>NZ_AVBI01000001.1 GCF_000498475.1 Flavobacterium cauense R2A-7
AAAAAGCCCGAAACTTTCGCTTCTAATCGAATCGAATAGCTTTGACCGGAGAAATTTTGGTAATTATATAAGAAGGAATCAATAAAACCAAAAGACAAACCAAAACAGTTCCCAAGTTTAAGGCGACTATATAAGGTATATCAATGGCGACAGGCGCCTGAGTTACATAATAGTTTTCGGGATTTAGTTTGATTACTCCGAAATACTTCTGAATCAACAGCACTCCTATTCCTATAAGATTACCGAAAAGGAGTCCGCGAAGAATTAAATAGCCGGCGTTGTACAAAAATATTTTGCGGATACTCCAATTGTTGGCACCAACCGCTTTTAAAATTCCAATCATTTGAGTGCGCTCCAAAATAAGTACCAACAATGCCACTACCATATTAATGGTCGCCACCACAATCATGATGATTAATATCACTACAATATTAAAATCGAAAAGTTTCAGCCACTCGAAAATGTTGAAATATTTCTCTTCAATTGTTACACTATTATAGGTGGGTGGAATTTCGGCATAAATTTCCTCGCCTTTTTCTTTTATCTTGGAAAAATCATCCACGAAAACCTCAAAAGCGCCCACCTGATCTTTTTGCCATTTATTGATGCGCTGAATATGACGAATATCTCCTATTATATAGGTAGCATCAAACTCCTGAAACCCGGAATTGTAAATCCCGACAATTTTAAAATTACGAAGATTGGGCAACTTCCCTTCTTCCTTCATAAAAAAGGTATTGAATTTATCGCCTACTTTTAACTGAAGTCGGTTCGCCAGATATTCGGACAGGATAACTTCCGGATTGAGATTTGATTTCAAATTCGGAATTCTACCCTTAATAATATACTCCTGAAGGTTTTCCCACTGAAAATCTTTCCCCACACCTTTGAACACAATTCCTTCAAAAGCTTTTTCAGTTCTTATGATACCGGCTTTGGTTGCTACCGCCTGAATATGACTGATTCCTTCCACGTTTTTAAACTTCGGATAGAAATTCTGATGCAGTGAAATGGGCTCGACGCTCACTTCCGATTGGTTATCGTCATAATTGGTAATAATCACATGACCGTTGAAAGCCGATACCTTTTGGCGTATTTTTTGCTGCAAACCCATACCGGTCGCAATGGAAACAATCATCATGACCATTCCGATGGCAATGGCTGCTATGGCAATTTTTATAATTGGCGCAGATATACTACTTTTATAGTTTTTAGTAGTAATAAGTCTTTTAGCAATAAAATATTCTAATTTCAAAGTATATGATTTCAAATTCGGTTTTCAAAAATACAGTTTTATTCTTGTTTTTATCGATAGTCGCCTGCGGAAATTCCGTTAAGACACAAGAGAAAAAGGAAAAGAAAAAAGAAGAAATCCTTTCAACGAACCTAAAACCGATATCCGAAATTATAACCGGGGCACAAAATACCGATGCATACCTTCCGTTATTGAAAGATAAAAAAGTAGGCGTTGTGACCAATCAGACCGGCATTCTGTCTGAGAAAGTCCATTTAGTGGATTTTATGTTGGAAAAGAAAATAGCCGTTCAGAAAATTTATGCTCCCGAACACGGTTTTCGCGGCACTGCTGATGCCGGAGAATTAATTAAAGACGGAAAAGACACCAAAACCGGTTTGCCGATTATTTCACTTTACGGCAACAACAAGAAACCCAAACCGGAACAATTGGCAGGAATTGACATCATGGTTTTTGACTTACAAGATGTGGGAGCTCGTTTTTACACTTATATATCATCTTTGCATTATGTGATGGAAGCCTGTGCGGAAAACAATATTCCGTTAATCGTTTTAGATCGGCCAAATCCGAACGGTGGAATTGTTGACGGTCCTGTTTTAGAAAAAGAATTCACAAGTTTTGTAGGCATGCACCCTATTCCTGTTTTACACGGGATGACGATTGGCGAATATGCCAAAATGATTAACGGTGAAAAATGGTTAAAAAACGAAGTACAATGTAAACTGACTGTAATTCCGTGTTTGCATTACAACCGAAACATGCCTTACAGTTTACCGGTAAAACCATCGCCCAATTTACCCAACGATCAGGCTATTAATTTATATGCGAGTTTGTGTTTGTTTGAAGGTACTAACGTTAGTGTAGGAAGAGGAACCGACAAACAGTTTCAGATTTACGGTTCTCCATACCTGCCTATTACCAATTACAGTTTTACACCTAAACCAAACCTTGGCGCCAAAGATCCGGTTCACAATGGCCAAATTTGCTTCGGAGAAGACTTGTCCAAAATTGAAAAGGTAAAACAATTGGAACTAAAATGGCTGATTAAAGCCTTTCATACAACGGCAATGCCAAAAGACAAGTTCAAATTTTTCAATGATTTCTTTACGAAACTGGCAGGAACCAAAACACTGCAACAGCAAATCGAGTCGGGAACGCCGGAAATCGCCATTCGAAAAAGCTGGAACAAAGGCATCAATGAGTTTAAAGCGATGCGGAAACCTTACCTTATATATGGTGAATAAAAAAAGAGCTCTGTCCGAGCTCTTTTTTTATTCGTTTATTTCCTGACCAAACTGTAATAAGTAGCCGTTGTTATCGTAAACGGCAAATTCCCGCATGCCCCATTCGAAATTTTCAATCTCATAACAGATTTTACATTTGTCTTTTATGGTGTTCCAAAGTTCGTCAACAGCATCCACATTAAAATAAAAAGATCCGGTAAACAAGGGTTTTTCAAACGAACTGTGCTCATTGGGTTTTGCCAACATGATTTCGGCCTCGTCTTTATGCAAAGCGGCCCAGCCCCAATCTTCATTATATTCTCCGCAAGTAAACCCTAGTACATTTACATAAAATGCAATGGTTTCTTGGAGTTCGTTGGTCCAAAGCATCGGACGAATGGGCTGGAATTTGATCATAATTAAAATTTCACTTCAATATTAGGGTTAATTGTTAAAAGTTCGTCAATGAATTCCTGTTTCTCGTTTGGGGAAATCAAAATATCATCAAACTTATTATAAATCAATAAAAGTCGGTCTCTGGATAGTGCAGGTGCACTGATTATACTTTTCGAATGTTCAATTTTTCTGATGGTTTTTACATCAATTTTCTTATTAACCAGGAATCCGGATTTCACATTCAAAATACCTTCCGAAAGGGTATATTCCGTTTTTTGAATCATTAAACCGATCAGTACCAAAATAATTAATGTAATTACCGATATCAAGTAGTGTCCGCGAACAAAACCGCTAACACACAGAAAAATAGGATAGGCTAATGGCAAAAAGAAGAGCCAGTCTACTTTAGATTTGTATATTTTCATTTTACAGCGGTAATTTTTTCTTCATTTCTTCCACAATATTGTAAGCTGCCGGACAAATGGCTACATTTTTCAGTGTCAGATCAGAAATCTGCTGAAACTTTTTCCGGTCGGTGTGCGGGAATTCACGACAGGCTTTTGGGCGAACATCGTAAATCATGCAATAATTCTCAGCGTCCAAAAACGTACACGGCACACTTTGCAACACATAATCCTTGTCTTCATCGATTCGCAAATACTGATCGATAAACTGTTGGGGTTTCAAACGAAGGTGTTTTGCAATACGCTCAATGTCGGCAAGAGTAAACAGCGGCCCAGTGGTTTTACAGCAATTGGCACATTCCAGACAATCTGTTCGTCTGAATTCGGCATCGTGTAGATCCTGCATCACATAATCCAAATTCTTGGGCGTTTTCTTTTTCAGCTTATCGAAATACTTTTTGTTTTCGTTATGCTTATCTTTGGCCAACTTTTGAAGTTCGTTTAAGGAAGGTTTGAGCATTTTTGATTTGGTTATTCGTTTATTCGAAAAATAACACTGCAAAATTACTCAATTCAGACAAACACACGAGCAATTTATTGCGAACTGATGAAGTAAATAACCACCGTAAAAAATTTACAAGCATGAAAGACCTTTTCGGAAAAGCCATATTGGATTATCAAACCAACAATTCACCTGAAGATTTAATCACGGAAACCTCCATATCAGAAGCCGATGAAATGAGCGTTGCCTATTTGTTCCGCGGTTATGCCGAAATGCCGAAAATGGAACAAAAAACGTTGAATTTGGCGAAAGGAAAAGTATTGGATGTGGGTTGTGGCGCGGGTAGTCACGCTTTGTATTTGCAAAATGAGCGTAATTTAGACGTAACTGCCATCGATATTTCGGCCAATGCGGTAAAAGCCTGTGAACTGCGTGGGGTAAAAAAAGCCCTAGTACAAAATGTGATGGAACTCGAAAACGAAACATTCGACACCATTTTACTGATGATGAACGGAGCCGGGATGTGTGGGAAGCTGAATAAAATATCCGGATTTCTTCAAAAACTGAAATCACTGCTGAACGAAAACGGTCAGATTTTATTGGACAGTTCTGACATCATTTATATGTTTGATGAAGACGAAGACGGCGGCAAATGGATTCCGAGCGATAATGACTATTACGGGGAGGTAATTTTTAATGTTTCCTATAAAGGAGAGAAAGAAGAACCGTTCGACTGGATGTATATTGATTACAATACGTTACAGAATGCTGCTTATGCCAACGGATTGCAATGCGAATTGCTTTTGGAAGGCGAACATTTTGATTATCTGGCAAAACTGACACATGCTTAAATAAAAAAATCCCACCTGATTTTAACGGGTGGGATTTTTTTATTCCTTTAATGCGACTATTGCATGTATTTCATCATCATGCCTTGTAAGCTCATTGCCCATTCCTGACTTGCAGCCATGTTTTTCTCGGCAATAACTCCTGATTTTTCAGTCATTTTTTTTCCAACCGGAGTTTCATAGAACTTTAAAATCGCTTTTATATCCTCGTGTGTGTACTCAGACATCATTACGCCAGCCATTTTATCATACAAAGCAGGCAATGTCGATTCAAATTCCACCAAAAAGGCCGCTTGTTTTTCTTTTGGAACCATTTTCAGGATTTGATCTTTGGCCAATTTCATCTGACCGGCCGAACCTGTAAGTTCAATCATTTTCAATACATCTTTTTTGAACGCTTCGTTTGTTTGAGCCATTCCTAAATTCGCTACTAAAACAAGTGCGAACGTTACAATTAGTTTTTTCATTGTTTTGTTGGTTGATTATAAAAAATTATGGAATATTCAAATATTTATGGGTTTGTAAAGATACGCGCCATTTTGGATTTTGCATCACATAATCTACAATTAATGGGGTCATTTCTTCTTTTTTACTCCATTCGGGTTGTAAAAACAGGATAGCGTTTTCGTTCACTTTAGCAGCTTGCTCTTCGGCGAATTGGAAATCGTGTTTGTTGTGGATGATGACTTTCAGTTCGTGAGCAATTTCATAGGCTTCTGCTACCGGAAGTTTTGTTTTTTTCGGGGAAAGACAGAACCAATCCCAGGTACCCGAAACCGGATAAGCGCCCGAAGTTTCGATGTGCACTCGAAGATTTTGGTCTTTTAGTTTTGCCGTCAGTACGCTCATGTCCCATGTTAAGGGTTCTCCGCCGGTTACCACAACCGTTTCGGCATATTTTTTGGCGTTGGCTACAATAACATCCGTGTTTGTGGGCGGATGCAGCTCGGCATTCCAGCTTTCTTTCACATCGCACCAGTGGCAACCCACGTCGCAACCACCGATTCTAATGAAATAGGCTGCCGTACCGGTATGGTATCCTTCGCCCTGAATGGTATAAAACTCCTCCATTAAAGGCAGCATTTCGCCTTTTTCCACCGCAATTTGTATTTCTTTCTTTAACATTTGAATTTTAAATAGTCTGCAAAGATAGTTATTTTACCAATGATTCCCGACAATTCGATTTGTTTCCTTTTTAGCCCTGATGGAAGCGGCATCCTTTTTTCGGTGGCAAAGGTGATATGCTGAGCTTGTCGAAATACTCTCGAAGCCACCGAAAAAAGATATAGCGTACAGCAGGAATAGGGTTCCCAAAAACACGCCAACCATTCGCTCCAAAAAAAAAACCGACAACTTTCGTCATCGGTTTAATAATTTATATCAGAAAAACTTATGCTTTAAGCGCTTTTAAGGTTTTTGTTGCATAAACATTGGCAGGATCGATTACCAATAATTTCTCAAGGTTTTCGATGGCTTTTACTTTTTCTGCATTATTGGCATAGTGTGCACCAACAAATGTGTATGCTTCAATTAAATTTTTCTTCACCACCGGTTTTGCTTTTTCAGCATCTCCTTTAGCATTTACCAATTTCACATATTCTTCATAGCTGGCAAGTGCGATTTTTTTAGATTCCGGAGTATCCATTGCTTCGTTAGCTCTTGCTTTGAACAAATGAGCATCCTGAGTAGCAGGGTTCAATTCGATTACTTTTGAAAAAGCGGCATCGGCTTTCACCAATTGATCTTTAGGTGATGTTTTCGGGTCGTAATCGAAATACAATGCATAACCCAAATAGAAATTATCGGCGAAGAAGTTTTTCGATTTTGGATTTTTAATAGCTACTTCAAACAATTTAGTTGCGTTTTTGTATAATTTCTCTTTGAACATTTTTTGTCCAAGAGGATTTAACTCACTGGCAATAACCGGATCTTTTTCAACCGCTCTGTTCAATTCGACAACCCCTTCGTTGAAGATTTTCTCATCATAGGTTCCATCCGCTTTTTTAGCTTCTGCCATTTTAGTCAATCCTAAATAAAGGTAATCTCTGGCGATAATTCTTTTTGGCTCCACTTTGGCGAAAAATTCGGTAATCGCTTTGGAACTTTCTGCAAAGTTTCCGTTTTCATAAGCCGCATATCCTAAATAACGTAAAATACGCGGGTTTACTTTATCCAGTTTTTTCATTTCATTCGCTTCCGCTTCCAAGGCTTTGTAATCTTTTGCTAAGATTAAGAAATCGGCATGACGCATACGGGATTCTAAAGAATAATCGGTTAAGCTCATGTATTTTTCATAATACTGTAACCCTTTCTTAATGTATTCATCGTATTTAGCCGGTTCATTGCTTCCCCAGAAATAATACGTTTCAGCCAATTCACGGTAAGCTGGACCGAAATTCGGATCGGTAGTGATTACACCGTTCAGCAATTTAACAGCATCGGTGAAGTTTTTAGCACTTTTATTAATCGCTGCATATTTAACGCGTGCAATTAATAACGACTTATCAAAATCATAAGCGGTTTCATACGCTCTGAACGCCTCTCCCGCATTTTTATCTCCAAACTGAGCGTCTCCTAAGGTTAAAAAAGCCACAGGATTTTTGTCTTCAATCAACAATGCCTTATTGGTCACTTCGATTGCTTTTTTATAATCCGGGTTTTCAGAATTGTTATACGCTTTGGCAATCAGCAACAATTCTTCAACATCTTTTTTCTTGATATTAGCAGCCGCTTTGTCAAAATTGGCTTGTGCTGCAGCCACTTTTTTACTGTCTAAGTCGATTTGACCTAATCCGATATAATTTAAAGTTCCTTTGTCTTTTGCGGCCAATCCTTTATTAAAAATCACGACAGCAGAATCTGTCTTACCTTCTCTAAGGTATACATCTCCTAAATAAAAGAAGTTTTTTCCGTTATCCGGACTTGATTGCACTAATCCTTTTAATATCTTTTTTGCCTTGTCGTATTGTTCCGCATCAATAGCTTTTTTTGCCTGCGATAAATCCTGAGCAAAAGCTGCCGTTGTGATAACAGACAATAATAAACTTAAAACTTTAGCATTTTTCATTTCTAAACACATTTTATGGTTATTCAATATTTTATTCAACTTCATCCCTTACCGAAATCTGTCTGGTCGGGAAATGGGTAGGAATCAACCCGGACTTCAAAACAATACGTTGTCCTTGCTGTCCTGCAATATAAGAAGCAAATCCCATGCCTAAACCAGTTGCTCCCTGAAAATTTAACAAATATAATTTCCGTGTTACCGGATAACTGCCATCTGCAATATTAGTTTGGTTCGGTTTAATAAACTTGTTTTTTGCGTTAATTTTAACATTTTCAACGGCCAAGACTTGAATTTTCGAAGTATAAGGCAGTAAATCATCGGTAGGTTGTAATAACCAATTTATGCCTATAATTCCAACGGCACCCTCATTCTCAGTAACGTATTGCACTACCTCTTTATTGGAATGGGCCGAAAAAACATTTTGCTTGGGTAATTCTTTGATTCCAGCAAGTTTTTTCAACTCCCGTAGGGTACTTGAATTGGGATTGTCAAAAACCAATGTTTTTATTTTTCCGTTAGGTGTTCCTTTAAGCGCCAGTAGTACATCATTCAATACAAGGGTAGAGTCGGTGCGGTTTGTGCTTCCAATGAAAGCAACGGCATCTTTGGCAAACTCCGTTACTCTTGGATAAACTTTTTTTGTGTTGTTGTAATAGTTGATTTCCGTGGAATCCAAATCTTTTGCCAAAATGGCAATGCGTGCTTTGTCCTGTTGAATCATTTGAATGATTTCATTTTCAGGTTTGCTAACCAGATGTACTTTAGCGCGTTTGTATTCGTTTTCAAAAAGAATCGCAAGATCTTCTACCAGAGGAAAAATGGTTTCATCCACCAGAATCGTTGTAGAACCGGCTACCGCAGTTTCTTTAATCTCAGCAGGATCGGAAGGTTTCTTTTTACATCCGTTAATTGAAATCAACAGTGAAGCAATTATAACGGAGAAAAAAACATTTTTTTTCATATTTTTTTTAAAACTTAAATTATCGCACTTTAATGGTGATTGGAAATGTAAATTGACTACGTACCGGTTTTCCTTCCAGCAGACTTGAAGTCCAACGCGGCATCAACTGCAGTACACGAATCGCTTCTGCTCCGTCACCAAAACCAAGATCTCGCAGCACTTTTATATCACTAAAACTTCCGTCTTTTTCCACAACGAAGGCCAACATTATACGAAGTTGGGTAATCGAGTTGTCAGGAACATGCGGTGTTTGGAATGCTTTGGCAAAATCATAATAGAATTTCTGCAATCCTCCTTCGGGTGATGCGGGTATATCCACACCAGCATAAATCCGTTACTGTTTCGATTATCAATTGTGTTTACATCCTGTGCAAAACTGCCATAGGCCGCAAACATAAAAAACAAAACGATACTTTTAATTTTCATTTACTCTTGTGATTGTTGCAAACGCACAAAACGTATTGCAGCATAAACAATTAAAATAGTCCCCAAAATCATTCTTCGGGTATACGATATTTCTACCGGCATACTTTTCCAAACAAACAAAGTTACGCCTAAAAAAATATACAATCCTAAAAAGACAAGCCCTAAAACAAACAGAAATCGCTGTTGTGGCGATTTCTGTTTAAAATTTTGAAATATTTTCATATTACTGTGCTACCTGAATTGTAATCGGCAATGTAAATTGCGATCTAACCGGACGTCCGTTCTGGATAGCTGGTTTCCAAGCAGGCATACTTTTCAATACTCGGATCGCTTCTTTACCAGCTGCCTGATAACCACCGTCTCTAAGTACTTTTACATCTGTAAATCCACCATCTTTCTCAACAACGAAACTTAACATTACTCGGATTTGAGTAACCCCTTCGTCTACATCGGGAGCTACGAATGAATTCGCAAACTTCTTGTAAAACCCTTGCATACCTCCAGCAGGACCAGCCTGTACTTCTACAGCTACATATACTTTGTTATCGTCGACGATTTCAGCATTTTTATCTCCTTCACCGGTTGGCTGGTCGATAACAATTTCTGCATTTTTATCTCCTTTAACATCTTTTTGTCCTGGATCGGCATCTTTTAAATCTTCCACAGTAGGTGGATCTTCATCACGAACCAATTCCTTTTTCACTACCTCTGGCGGTGGGAATTTTACCTGATCGTTCACTGATTTAGGTGGTTCAGGTGGTGGTGGTGGTGGTAAATCTTCTTTTGGTGGCGGCGGTAATAATGCTGTTTCAACAATCTTGTCCTTACTTTCCTCTTCCCCTTTTGCCAATTGTTCGCTAATGATGTTTTTTACCACTGGACCTGCAATTGCAGCAGCAAATAAAAACGCACCGATTAGCAAAGCTCTTGTGGTAGTTTTTGGATTTTCAGAACGCAACTGATAAGCACCATAGGCCTTGTTACGGCCTTCAAAGACCATATCAATCCACTCGGTGTTAAATATGTTTAATTTTGACATAATTTTAATTTTTAATGATTGAAAAGAGATTATTTAGTAAACAATCCTTCTTTTTCTAACATTGCGTTTTCTTCCGGAGTAATGTCAACAATCGCATAGGTTGGTACTTTAGCGATAGCCATCTCATCCAATACATCCACCAAGTTTCTGTATGTGGATTTCTTACTTGCCTTGATAAGAACAATTAACCCTTTTTTAGGATCACCATATTTCGCCAAAACTGTTTTTTCTTTCGCTAACAGTTCTTTTCTGATTCCGTTTTTTCCGTAACCAACTTTAGTGGGTCCTTCAATAGGGTTATCCGGTAAACCGTAATACCAAACAATTTGATTTTTTTCACCTAATAACAAAGTCATTGATCTGTCATCGGCAACATCTAATTGCTCTTGTTGGTCTTTTGGTTTGTCTTCTTTATCCGGCATTGCCAAGTTCATGGACTGTGGTTTCGACAATGAAGTCGTTAGCATGAAGAAAGTAATCAAAAGGAATGCCAAATCCACCATCGCTGTCAAATCGACACCGGCGTTTTGTTTTTTACTCCTTACATGACCTTTCTTTTTGCCACCGCCGCCATCGCCGCTATTTAATTCTGCCATTTTACAGTATTTTTTTAATTAAAAATCATCACTTCTTAAACCGGTTACCAAGAAAAACTTGTTTACCTTCTGTTGCTGTAAAATATCGATTACTTTTTTAATAGTAGGATATTCTTCTTTCGCATCACCTTTGATTGCAATTTTCAACTCAGTCTGATGAGCATCTTTTGCAGCTAAACGTGCCGCCAAAACCCATTCTCTCAACTGATTGTCCAAAGAATCATAAGGAATCCCCGGCTGAACACCTGGCTTATTTCTCTCGTCACCTTTCAGTGCAATCAATTGTTTCAGATTTCCAACCGGAACTCCAAAACCATCAATTAAAGAAAAACGCTTGGTCTCTTCCTCAGTAAATGTTACACTGTATTTTTCAGCAATATTTCCCAAAGCCTCTCTTCGAAGATCTTGACCGGTAATTCCGAAGAATACTTTTTTATCTCCTACTGTAATAGTAGCCAAATCCGTATCCGGTAATTTGGTTTCTCTGGTAGAAGCCGGCGTATCAACAGGAAGTGGCTCGGGTATTTTAGCTGTAGATGTCATAACGAAGAAAGACAATAATAAGAACGCTACGTCACACATAGCCGTCATATCAATCTTCGTACTCTTTTTTGACATTTTTACTTTTGCCATTTTCTTTTGGTTTTAGTCGCAATTCAACAACGTCCCAAACGGACAGCCCCAATTGCAACAAATTAATAATTAACTCTCTTTATCGTGTAATTATACACGAGCTTTCATACGTCTGTAAGCTTGCGTGATAGCAAAACCAGCCTCGTCGATAGAGTAAGTTAATTTATCAATTTTAGAGGTAAACACGTTGTACATGATAATTGACAATGTAGAAGTACCAATACCTGTAGCCGTATTAATAAGTGCCTCAGAGATACCTGTTGCTAATGCAGCCTGGTCAGGAGCACCTGCAGCAGCTAATCCAGAGAACGCTTTGATCATCCCCGATACCGTTCCTAATAACCCCATTAACGTACCGATAGATACTAATGTTGCGATGATAGTCATGTTTTTCTCTAACATTGGCATCTCCAAAGAAGTAGCTTCTTCTATTTCTTTTTGAATTGTCTCAGTCGCTTTTTCGCTGTCGAAACCTTCTTTTTTCACTTCTTGATATTTAGTCAAACCAGCTCTAACTACGTTAGCAACTGAACCTTGCTGAACATCACACTCAGCAATAGCTTCATCAATTTTACCTTGACCGATTAAAACCTGTACGTTTTTAACAAAACTTTCAACATTTCCTTTTCCTGCAGCTTTAGTAATAACGAAGAATCTCTCAAAAGAGAAAACTACCGCCATTAAAAACAATCCCATTAACGCAGGTACGATAAATCCTCCTTTATAAACCATTCCTAAATAGTTTCCTGGTAGCGGGTGACCAGTATTGTCTCCATTTTCAAAGTTTGATGGGTGACCCATTACGAATTTCCAAACAAGGAATCCGATTACTAAACAGATTACAATTGCTAAACCTGCAAACAAGTTTGACCCTTTAGAGCTAGCTCCATTTTCAACAGTTTCGTTAGATACGTTTGTCATTTTTTTAATTTTTAGTTTTTTCGATTTATTTAACTGTTCTTATACACACAAAATATATATAAGTGTCGCAAATTTATGTTTTTAGAATAAATAAAAAAACAAAATCGCTTTTTTTTACGGCTGTTTTATAATTTATTTAACCGTGTAAACACGTTTTGTTTTAAATCGTTTAGCCTATATTAACACAAGTTTAATTTTATAACGCTTAATTGTTAATTTTATTCTTATTCTAATTTAGAATTTTTCACAATTTATTAAAAAAATCCAATTTTGAGTACATTTATTACTATTATATTTGTGAATAAAATCATTCTTACAAGAAAAACACTTTCAGAATATGTCAAACATAAATTTTTCAGAACATATTAATTCCGGTTACAACTGCAGTGGCGACCACATTATTTTGGGTGGAGCAATACTAAACGGGGAAGCAATCCCGGATACTCCAATTAAAATACCGCTCAAAACCATTAACCGTCACGGACTCATCGCCGGGGCCACCGGTACAGGAAAAACAAAAACCATTCAGGTATTGTCCGAACAATTGTCGCAAAACGGCATTCCGGTGCTAATGATGGACATTAAAGGGGATTTTTCAGGAATCGCAGCCAAAGGGGAAGAAAAACCTTTTATCACCGAACGTCATGCTAAAATCGGCATCCCTTATGAAACCAAGGCATTTCCGGTTGAGTTAATGACCTTATCCGAACAAAACGGAGTGCGATTACGAGCTACCGTTTCGGAATTCGGACCGGTATTGTTTTCCAGAATTCTGGATTTGAACGACACTCAGGGCGGTGTAGTGGCCGTTATATTCAAATATTGCGACGACAATAAAATTCCGCTTTTGGATTTGAAAGATTTCAAAAAGGTACTGCAATACGCCACCGATGAAGGAAAAGACGAATTCGAATCCAATTACGGAAGGATTTCCACTGCCTCCACCGGTTCTATTTTGAGAAAAGTCATCGAATTGGAGCAACAGGGTGCCGACCTCTTTTTTGGTGAGTTGTCTTTTGATATCGATGATTTAATGCGGATTGACGAAAATGGTAATGGCTACATCAATATTATCCGTCTGACCGATATTCAGGACAAACCCAAACTGTTTTCAACTTTTATGCTGAGCCTATTGGCAGAAGTTTATCAGCAGATGCCGGAAATTGGCGATAGCGGAAGACCAGAATTGGTTATTTTCATCGATGAAGCCCATCTGATTTTCGACGAAGCCAGCAAAACCCTTTTGGATCAGATTGAAACGATTGTAAAACTGATTCGCTCCAAAGGCATTGGCGTTTATTTCATCACCCAAAACCCTACCGATGTTCCGGCTGGCGTTTTAGCGCAATTAGGTTTGAAAATCCAACATGCCTTACGTGCCTTTACCGCGAATGACCGAAAAGCCATTAAAATGACAGCTGAAAATTATCCCTTATCTGATTTTTACAAAACCGAAGATGTGATTACACAACTCGGAATCGGAGAGGCTTTTGTAACAGCATTGAACGAAAAAGGAATCCCTACACCACTGGTAGCCTGTATGATGCGTGCACCCATGAGCCGAATGGACATTTTAACCGATGCCGAAATCAGCGCCATTACCAACAACTCTAAACTGGTCAAAAAATACAATCAGGTTATTGACAATGAAAGCGCTTATGAAATTTTATCCAAAAAAATAGAAACCGCAACAGAACAGGCCGAAGAACAGCAGGCTACCACAGCGGAAGAGAAAAGAAAAAAAGAAGAGCCCAGCACGGCAGAAGTAATTGGCAAATCGGTTACTAAAGTTGTAACGAGCGCTTCATTTATAAGAGGAGCATTTGGAATTTTAATGAAATTACTCAAAAAATAATGAGAGCTTTTTTCACCATCGGCTTATTGATTTTATCCAATGTTTTCATGACACTCGCATGGTACGGTCATTTAAAGTTCAAAGAACTGAAGTGGTTTGAAAACGCCGGCTTAATCACCATCATCCTTATTAGTTGGGGATTGGCGTTATTTGAATACTGTTTTCAGGTACCAGCGAATAAAATAGGTTTTGAAGGCAACGGAGGACCGTTTACACTGATGCAACTAAAAGTGATTCAAGAAGTGATCACCTTAATTATTTTTGTTATTTTCTCGATGCTGTTTTTCAAAAATGAAACGTTCCGCTGGAATCACGCCGTGGGCTTTTGTTTTTTGGTATTGGCGGTATATTTTATATTCAAAAAATAATGTAGTCTTATGAAAAAATATTTTATACAACGTAATCCGTTTGTGGTTCCTACGACTGACGGCAAAGTTATCGAAGAACACCACGGTTTGGCAACTACCAATAACAAGGAAATTTCCATTGCGCACATGATTGCGCCACCGGGATGGAGTGAACCCTTTCAAACTCCGGAATTTGACGAATACACCTATATCATCAAAGGCAAAAAGCAATTCATCATTGATGGGGAAACCGTGATTTTAGAAAGTGGTCAATCGATAAAAATTGAAAAAAATACCCGTGTACAATATTCCAACCCGTTTGCTGAACCTTGCGAATATCTTGCGGTTTGTACTCCGGCTTTCAGCATGGATTTGGTTCATCGGGAAGACTAAAAAAGAGGCCAAGCCTCTTTTATTTTTTTAACAATTCCAATATTCTTTGCTCGATTACTTCCGTTTCCCAGATTTGTTCGATGCTTTCCATATTCAGGATTTCTTCCATAATCCGGTTTTGTTTATCGCCTTCTGCTAATGCTTCTGAATACGGCTGATGGCTGAAGGTAACCCGACTGTACAACGGAACCCATTTGTCTGGATGTTTGTCTGAGAACCATTTTTCTATCTTTTTCTGCAAATGAAATTTAGCATCGGCAGTTTTCGAACTCATCTCCATAAAATTGCGATAGGAAAGTTCGGCGATGGCGTCGGCATTGGGTTTACGGGACTCCTGATATTCTTTAAAAATGGCCGTCCAATCGTCGCCATGTTTCTCCATCAACTGACTCAATATCGTAATATCTTCAAAACCGGCATTCATCCCATGCCCGTAAAACGGAACAATAGCATGTGCGGCATCACCTATAAGGGCCACTTTGTCCGCATAAGTCCACGGATAACATTTCATAGTAACCAGATAACTGGTTGGGTTTTTAAAGAAATCTTCGACCAAATCAGGAATAACATCTTTAGTATCGGGAAAATGTTTGGCAAAAAATGCGACTAAGGTTTCTTTGTCTTTTAGGTTTTCGAAGGAATTTTCCCCTTCGTGCGGCATAAAAAGCGTACAGGTAAAGGTACCGTCAGGATTGGCCAATCCCATCAGCATAAATTCGCCTCGGGGCCAAATGTGGAGCGAATTTTTATCGATTTTATGCGTTCCGTCTTCATTGGCCGGAATGTGAAGTTCCTTGTAACCCACACGGATAAAATCCTGCGAATAGTTGAACATGCTTTGGCGTTGCATACGGTGACGTACTCTTGAAAAAGCACCATCCGCCCCAAAAACCATATCGTAATCCAGCTCTTCCCACTCACCTCTTTCGGTATCGCCTTCATGCAGTGTTGCCGTTGCCAGCGTCACATCCCACACTTTTTTATTGAAAAAAAACTCCACTCCGGCGGCTTCGGCCAAATCCACCATTTTACGATTGAGTACTCCTCGTGATAATGAAAAAATAGCTTCGCCGTCTTTTCCGTAGTACTGATAACTCAACTCCTTGTCCAACATGTGAATGGCGCGCTTGTCTACCGGAATTCCGATTTTTTTAATCTCATCATCCAGTCCGATTTCCTGCAAAGTTCTCCAGCCTCGGTCCGACATCACCAAATTGATGGAACGTCCCGAAAACGCAACATTTCTAATATCCGGACTTCTGTCGTAGACATGTACAGTATGACCTGCTTTTTTGAGGTAAATTGCCAATAGCGTTCCTACTAATCCAGAACCGACTACGGCTATTTTTTGGGGAGTTTGCATTGCAGAATTAACTTTTTACAAATTTATGTTTTTTCAATGAATGTGGAGTTCTTTTTGGATTTATTTGCTTTGAAAACGAGTCCGATACCTAAAATAAAAAAGTGCATCTAAATTAAGATGCACTCTAAAAAATGACGAAACTATTTATTTTTTCTTATTTTCATCGATGATGGCTCCTGTACCGGCACCAACTCCGGCACCTGCAACCCCACCGATGATAGCGCCTTCGGCTTTTTTATCACTTACAATCGCTCCGGTTACCGCTCCCACTCCGGCTCCAATCAATGCTCCTTTGGCTGCACCACTCATTTTTTTTCGGGGAGCCGTCGATGTGTTCGATTGCGGACTGGTATTGTTTACCACAACGACTTCTTTTTTACTGCTTTCGGCCATTTTAACGGAATCAATTATTCTTTGTTTTTCCATTGCCATCTTCATCGAATCAATGGCAGCCGTTTGTACCGTCAGTTCCTGATTTTCTTTCTGCATGTCTTTACAAGAAACCAGTGCAAAGAAACTCATCACTATTATCAATAACTTTTTCATAACATTTAACTTTAAAATTACATTACAAAGTAAACTCTTGAAACCTTAATAAATGTTACAGGATTTTCGGTAAAGTTTATATTTTTTCAATCCACACCAAAAAAAAAGCGAACCTTTTCAGCTCGCTTTCTTCATGTATTATCTGTTGAATTGTATTTTCTTACCTACCGCTAGTTTTTGAGATTTAGCAAAAACACCACACATATGGAACAACATTCTGGCCCCTACATTTCCATCCCAATCATCGTCACCCGGAGCGACCTCTACCAAATCGAATCCGATAATTTCTTTATCGGTTTCTGCCAAGCGGCTCAACAAATAAGCTGCCTGTTCATAGGAGAACCCTCCAGGAACCGGTGTTCCCGTATTCGGACAATACCAAGGATACATTCCGTCGATATCAAACGAAACTGCAACTTTTCCCGGTAATGAAGCAATGATTTGGTCACATTGCGCTTCCCATGTTTTTCCTTCAAACGTTTCCTGTTTTAAATCCATATCAGTATGCACTAAAACACGATCTTTCAGGGCGACTTCTACTTCCTGTTCGCAGAAATCACGAATACCCACCTGAACGATTTTTGAGATTTGAGGAATCTGTAACGCATTATACATAATTGATGCATGAGAATACGTAAATCCTTCATAAGCGATACGCAAATCCATGTGTGCATCCAGGTGCAGGATTCCAAAACTATCATATTTTGTTGCCAATGCCTGATAATACCCAAGCGGAGTACTGTGATCACCACCTAAAAGTGCTACTTTTTTTCCTTGGTTCATCCAATGCAAAACACGGTCTTTTACTTCGGCGTTCATTCCCTTACAAGCCAAGTTGATTTTATCCAAATCCGATTGTAATGCCGGAAAAGCAGAAACATCTTCCCCTGCTTCCAGAGCTTCTATAATCGGCTGTGCCAATCCTTTGAATTTATGGGAATTTTTACTCCAATGTGCCGGAGCTTCATCCATATAAATCCCAAGTTTCCACAATTCCGGAAATTCCTGATGGTTTAAATCCACCTGAAAAGAAGCATCCATAATCGCTTCAGGGCCTTCCGAAGCACCAGCTCCGTAACTTACCGTCACTTCCCAAGGCACGGGAACAATGATAATTTCACTTTGTTCCGCTGAAAAAGGCAATCCAAAAACGGTTGCATCGGCCAAGCCGGGTTGACTCGGGTCAAAATTCTCTAAAATCTGTTCTTTTGTCATGATGTGTTTACTGCATAATTTCGAACCACAAAGATACTTTATTTCATATATGTAAAATTTATTTTTTAGCGGTCATATATGTTATCGCTTTTATTTTTTAGTATTTGCTTGCGCAAACCTTTTGTTAATGGCGATTTCACAAAAAAAGCCGAACGTTTTGTCCGGCTTTTGAAATATAAAATTAGCGTTGTTTATTGTTTCACAAATTTGTGAGACACTTTCGCATTGACAAAATAAACGGTATAAACCCCATTAGCCAATTTTGAAATATCAAGTACAGATTCATTGGTAACCAAAGCGCGCTGCATTACATTTTGGCCAAGCATATTGTAAATTTCCACTTCTTCATTATCGAAATTATCTCCTTTAATCGTAATGGTCGAAGAAGCCGGATTAGGATAAATCATAAAAGTGTTTTTAACAAAATCATTGACTCCTAAATTGGATTGTACAACCAAGCTGAAATTACAGTTTACAGAAGTTCCGCTGGTGGCTGTCATTGTAATTGTATGGGTTCCCACTCCAACTACACTACCCGGTACCGGACTTTGTGTTACAACCGCATCACAGTTTGAGTTGATGGCGTTGGCCAATCCAGAAAAATTAGGAATGGTATAATTTCCGGCACCGTCAGCCGATACCGTTTGTGTTCCGGGACAATTGATTCGCAAAGGAATTGCCGGCATTACATAACCTGTTGCCGTAAATTTATCGGTAAACACTTTTACATCGGCACAACTGTAATTCATATCGATAGCCGCCTGTCTTACAGCAATTGCTGCATTTTGCTGGTTTGTTGAGCTGTTTGTTAATGACAATCCTTCTAAGAAAGCCTTATCTGTTTTCTCGCGACCGATTACATCCCAAATTTTCATCAATGCAGTAGCCCATATCTGACCATCCGTATGGATCTGATTCACCAAACCGCCGGGGTACAATGCGGTATAGTTGGTTATTCTTCCACCCCAACAGGCATTGTGACCGTCCCAGTTAAACATCCAATGATAAGCTGCATCAGAAGAAGTCCACTGACCTAAAGCTCTACTGTTCGATTGTGCCCAATAATCACCACTCCCTTCACTCAGACCGTTAACTTGTGACAAAGAACCACCGGTAACCCAATCGTGCAAACCATGTCCCAGCTCGTGCCAAATTACATCCCCGTCTTCACCATCGTCTACACAACCTTCTCCAAACACCAGTGTTCCATTGGTATAATGGGAGTTATCCGCACCATTTTCACCAGAAGGATCAAACCAAAGCACACCGGAATTGGTTAAAGGCCTACAAGGAATCCCTAAGGTTTCATTGATATAGCGCAAACTTTTGTCGGTATGATAGAATACATTGGTCGCCTCGAAAGCATCATTGTTCCGATTAAAACTAAAATCGCTGGTGGCTTGCGTAAACAAACCTTTATTTGGGTTCTCCAGATTTTTAATTTCCACGTAAGAGCTTTTCAATTTATAAACCCCAGCCGTTAAATCAATTTCAGGCAAGGTTACTGAAGATCGTGCAGCATCCAGAGAAGCATTTGTAGCATCATTTCCGTCCACATAATTACCTCCGTAGGCAACATGTGCAACCGAAAGCGGGTCGGAACTGTAAACCATTCCCGTACCGCCTACAAATCCTAAAGCTGTAGCGCTTTCTTTAGGCATAAAATATTTCTGCTCTTTTTTATCTGACGCTTTAAAATTGTGATCGTGTGAAGCAGTACAGCTGTTTCCGCAGTAAATCGCTATATCTTTCACGCTGATAATTTCCCCTGTATTAGCATCAACGATGGTTTCCCAACTTCCGGATTTAGTTTCAAAATTGGTCACTACCCGGTATACTAATTTCGTAGCACCGGTTTTGTTATAAACAAATAATTTAGTTTCCTGATAAGTTACCATCCCGGAAACCTCTACGGCTTTGTCTGCCAATTCGATAGCTTGTTCTTTGGAAATTTGAGGTATGGTATTGATAACGTTCACACCTTTATCAACATTAAAATCGGAATGTGTAATTGCTCCCGAAGGCGAAAAATGAATTACGATTTCCGTATCAAAAACAGGAACTTCATTTATCATCTGCTGAAAGCGCAAAGTTTCCCCTGATACACTTTTGCGAACGAACCGAAGAGACAAGTCACGTTCTGAGGCAAGATTTAATTCTTTCGCATTGGATTTAATCCATTCGCGTGCAGTTTTTTCCTTCTCGGATGTTTGGGCGTTCGAAAACAACGAAAACCCCAACAATAAAACCGCTACACTAAGTAGTTGTTTTTTCATTTTTGGTTGTTTTTTAGTTAAGTTGTTACAAATAAAACAAAAATATTTGAAATTCAACACTATATAACTAAAAAACAACCGTATAACTTATTTACAGATTCCTTTTTTTAAAATCTGACCGAATTCATACATGTCTTCAAAAGAACAATAAAGTGGTGCCGGAGCCAAACGGATTACATTGGGTTCACGCCAATCGGTGATTACACCGTTTTTCATCAGATAATCAAACAAATCACGACCCTGACCATGAAGAAAAACAGACAACTGACACCCTCTTTCTTCCTGACTTGAAGGCGTAATCACTTCGAATTCGGTACCTTCAATCTCTTTGTCCACTTCATGAAGTATAAACTCGAGATATGCAGTAATCAGATTTCGTTTTGCGATTATTTTTTCCATTCCTATTTCGGAAAACATTTCCACGGAAGCCAAGTAAGGCGCTAATGACAATATCGGCAAGTTACTGATTTGCCATCCGTCAGCACCGTGAACAGGATCAAAATCAGGCTCCATTTTAAATCGGCGTTCTTTATTATGTCCGTACCATCCGGCGAATCTCGGCAAATCGGCATTGTTATGATGTTTTTCATGAATGAAACAACCCGATGCATTGCCCGGTCCTGAATTCATGTATTTGTAACTGCACCAAACGGCAAAATCGACATCCCAATCGTGAAGTTTCAATTCGATGTTTCCGGCGGCATGTGCCAAATCCCATCCCACATACGCTCCTTGCTTATGCCCTGCAGCAGTAATGGTTTTCATATCAAAAACCTGTCCAGTATAATAATTAACTCCTCCTATTAAAACCAAGGCCAGAGCATCGCCAACCTCCTCAATTTTAGCCAAAACATCTTCCAGACGGATGTTATGCTCTCCTTCGCGGCGTTTAATTTCAACTATGGCGTCTTTAGGATCCAACCCGTGAAATTTCACTTGGCTTTGAAACATATACTGATCGCTTGGAAAGGCTTTTTCCTCGCAAATAATTTTATATTTTTTTGCAGTGGGTCTGTAAAACGAAACCATCATTAAATGAAGATTTACCGTTAGTGTATTCATTACGGTGATTTCGCAGGGTTTTGCCCCTACTATGACGCTTAATGGAGCCGCAAAACGTTCGTGATAGTCCCACCAGGGTTTTTCGGAATAAAAATGACCTTCAACAGCAAGATTGGCCCAATCCGTCATCACCTCATCCACATAGGTTTTCGTACGTTTGGATTGCAATCCAAGAGAATTTCCTGTAAAATAAATCACCTCTTTACCGTTAACTTTAGGGAAAAAGAATTCATCTCTATAGTTTCGCAACTCGTCCTTAGCGTCGAGTTGTTGTGCAAATTCACGTGTATTTTCGAAATTCATCAATCATCTTTTAAAATAGGGGGTAAAAATAAGAAAAAATAAGAATTGGCACTTATATTTAGACGGAAGAATTTTAACATTTTTATAACACTTTAGAGAATTTCGTTAAGAAAGCCAATCACTTAATCACAATCGAAATCACAATGTTAAATCTTCTTGCTATTTGGGTTTCCAAGATGTTTTTCAAACAAAAACAATCAAACTATATTTTACCAGCAGATTAATTATATTTGATTTTCAAATCAAATACATCATGAAATATACTTGTGAGATTAAAATCAATAGGCCCATTGAAAAAGTAATTGCCCTGTTTGACAATCCTGACAACCTAAAGAAGTGGATGGAAGGCTTAGAGCATTTTGAGCACCTCTCCGGAGAAGCGGGACACCCCGGAGCAAAATCCCGTTTAAAATTCAAAATGGGAAAACGTGAAATGGAAATGATTGAAACCATAACCGTTCGTAACCTTCCGGAGGAATTTTCGGGAACATACGAAATGAACGGCGTATTTAATATTGTGAAAAATAAATTTATCACAGTTTCTGAAAACGAAACAAAATATGTAACCGAACAGGAATTCCGGTTCCAAAACACTATGATGAAACTCATGGGATTTTTATTGCCCGGCATGTTCAAGAAACAAAGCATGAAATACCTGGAAAGTTTTAAAAAATTTGTTGAAAGTCAGCCATAAAAAAAAGCGTTTGCCTAGGCGAACGCTTTTTTTTATTGTTTATCCTTTGATTATAAAATCAGCATGGCATCACCATAGGAATAGAATTTATACCCTTCTTTGATGGCTTCATCATAAGCTTTACGCATTAAATCGTGTCCGCAAAATGCTGAAATCATCATTAACAACGTAGATTTTGGTGTATGGAAATTCGTAATCATGCAATCCGCAACACTGAAATCATACGGAGGGAAGATGAATTTATTCGTCCAGCCTTCAAAAGCGTTTAAGGTTCTGGAAGACGAAACCGAACTTTCCATCGCACGCATTGTGGTGGTTCCCACAGCACAAACACGTTTCTTATTCACTTTGGCTTTGTTTACGATATCACAAGCCTCTTGAGAAATTTTCAATTCTTCAGAATCCATTTTGTGTTTTGATAAATCTTCCACTTCTACCGGATTGAACGTTCCCAAACCTACATGAAGGGTTACTTCCGCAAATTCAACACCTTTTATTTCAAGACGTTTCATTAAGTGCTTCGAAAAATGTAAACCGGCAGTTGGTGCCGCTACCGCACCTTCTTCTTTAGCATAAATGGTTTGGTAACGTTCGGCATCTTCCGGAGTTACTTCACGGTTGATGTATTTTGGAATCGGAGTTTCACCCAATTCTAATAATTTTGCTCTGAATTCTTCATAAGAACCGTCGTATAAGAAACGTAATGTTCTCCCACGGGAAGTTGTATTATCGATAACTTCAGCCACTAACGAATCGTCATCACCGAAATACAATTTGTTTCCGATACGGATTTTTCTTGCCGGATCTACCAATACATCCCAAAGACGTTGTTCTGCATTCAATTCTCTCAACAAAAACACTTCGATTCTTGCACCGGTTTTTTCTTTATTTCCGTAAAGACGTGCCGGGAAAACCTTGGTATTGTTAAGCACCATAACATCGCCTTCTCCAAAATAATCCAAAACATCTTTGAACAACTTGTGCTCGATGGTTTGTGTTTTTCTGTTCACAACCATTAAACGGGCTTCGTCTCTGTTTTCTGCTGGATATTCGGCTAAAAGTTCTGCCGGAAGGTTAAAATTGAAATTTGATAACTTCATTTTATATCTTTTAAATTGACTGCAAATATACTATCGCAAAATAGGGGTTGTCAAGTAAATGCCTATTTATTTTCAACATCCCTTGCCAACCCCACTAAAAACTAAAACTTAACGCAACTATTTAATGATAATTTTCTTTGTTGTGCTGTTATTTTCAACGTCCTGAATTGCAACCACGTACATTCCTGCCGCCAAACCGGAAACATTGATTTGTTTTTGATTGGATGAAAGTACTTTTTGCCCCTGAATTGTATAAATCTCAACCGATTGAATTTCTAAAGCGGTTTCAAGTGTTAAAATATTATGAACCGGATTAGGATAAAGCTTCACTTCTAAACTATTTTGACTGAAATTCGATGCCGATAAAGTGTTATTGGTATATAAATTTGAAATTTGTGTATCCGACAAAACATAATTATAAATTTTCAAATCGTCTATTGCACCGTTAAAGTTCAATTCACCCCCAACTCCAACTCCGAGTTTAAATAAATCATTATTATTTAGTGTATTCCACGTTTTTAGAACTCCTGTAAGCAACGCTCCGTTTTTATAGATTTTAGCAGTTGTTCCGTCATAAGTGTAAGTAAAATGATACCATACTCCTTGTACGTTTGCAGAAGGCGCTTGCAAATTATTAGCATAACCAAAAAAATCAACATAAGAAGCATTAAAAGAACCACCACAAGCGTTACTTGTATTAGATTGCCCATAAGAGAATGTCATATTATAAGGAGTTTGAATCGTATTTAATTTTGCCCAAAAAGCAATGGTTCTTGGTAAATTCCCGTAAGGAAGTCCGGTAACCGTAGCTGTTGTACCTGTGTTGGCAATATTAATGGCTCGGTTTGCAACACCATGCCTGTCGGTTGTAAAAGATATTCCTGCATTCGAGGCAAAAGGAGCTGCTCCTAATAAATTTGTATAAACATTGTCAAAACTATACTCAGCAATGGTTTGCGGACTTGGCGCTCCGGAAGGAGGCAGAATTTTTCTTATATTGTTATTGCCGTAATCTGCTAAATAAAGAATATTGTTTACCCTATCAATCGCTAAACCAGTTATTGTACCAAATGTTGCCACAGAAACATCGCCATTAGTTGTTCCATTAAAACCACGGCCGGCATAAGTAGTAACATCAGCAGAAGGTGTTATCTTTCTGATTCTATAATTATGTGTGTCAGCCACATAAAGATTGTTATTACTATCTGTAACAATTGCGCTGATTCCATTATTAAATCTAGCATTTGCACCATTACCATCAAGATAACCTTGAGTCCCTCCTGCAAAAGTAGTTACAACTCCGGCTGGTGTAATTTTTCTAATTCTGCAATTTTCTCCCACATAAACATTCCCGGAAGCATCTACTGCGATACCCGACGGATAGCTAAATTGTGCCGCTGACCCTGTTCCATCCGCATAGCCATTGGTAGAACCCGCTAATGTTGTAACAACACCCGCTGAAGATATTTTCCTCACCCTATTATTATACATATCCGACACATATAAATTACCCGATGCGTCAATGGTTAAACCATAAGGCATATAAAATTGGGCAGCAGTTCCAACACCGTCAGCAGTACCTTGTGTTCCTCCTGCAAAAGTTGTTACCACTCCCGAAGAGGTAATTTTTCGAATACAATTATTTTCGGGATCACACACAAATGTATTGTTAAATCCATCTCTGGCAACTCCGGCAACACTTCCGAATTTAGCAGCAGCTCCTGTAGCATTAACAAAACCATAAGTACTTCCCGCCAACAAACTTGTTGAATTGTCAGAAAATATTTTTCTCACTTTATAATTTCCTTGATCTGTTACTACAACAGCGCCACCTCCATCAAAAGCGATACCATAGGGATAACTGAATTGTGCCGCCGTTCCAATTCCTTCTGCATATCCCTGAGTAGCACCAGCCATGGTTGAAATTGTTTGAGCATTTAACATACTGCAAAACAGTACCAATAAAAAAGAGAATAATTTTGTTTTCATAATTAACCTGTTAAAATTTTGAGTAAAAGTAGTAGTCGCTTTCTTCTTAAAATGACAGAGTTAACGAAACCCCTTTTTGGGTTAACAAAACGCAAATCGGAACTATTTGCCACCTTTCCTTAACTGAAACCCGTTTTTCATTAACTCAAGATTTGATATCTTCGTTATATACTTACATTTGAACAAATTCTGACCTTGAAACCATTTTTCAGCATATCCTTTTTACTGCTGGTCCAAATTCTTTTTGGACAAAATCCTTATTTCAATAAAATTGACAAGTCTCAGGGTTTGCTAACCAACAGTGTTTACGATATCTTTCAGGATAAAAACGACTTTATGTGGTTTGCTACCGAAAAGGGTTTGTGCCGATTCAACGGCTATTCGTTTCGTTATTTCAGTTTGGAAGGCATGACTTTAAAAGCCGGTTCCTGCATCCAACAAGATACTTTTGGAAGGATTTGGTATGAAAATTTTGATGGCTATCTGTACTATGTTGAAAACAATCAACTGAAAAAACTCAACCAAAACAAATCGGTCGGATATTTTAAATTCGGATTTATAAAAGACCAATTGTACATCATCAACAACAATACTGTTGATGTGTATGATGTAAAAAATCTTCACTTAAAAAAAGAATAGCGTTAAACACCAATGAAATCAAATACATTTTTTTTAACGATGACACCATTTATGTTTTTACCAAAAAACTAATGGTTATCCAAAATGACACCATTCAAAAACAACTCGATTTTCCGGAAGATTTCTCAACGACTTTCAGTTCAATTTTGGTTGAAAAAACGAAAAACGGACTGATGATTGGTTCCAAATTCTCCAACTATTGTTACTTTTTTGAAAACGACACCTTTATCAAAAGAAATTTAGACGTTAACAATACGATCATCCAAAATTTAAGTTGGTGCAACAACAAAAACTGGCTGTGTACGACTTCCGGAATTATAGAAATCGACCGCGAATCCGGCAGTAAAAAAGAACTCTTCACCGGCACGAACATTTCCTATATCTACAAAACCAAAAACAACAACTTTTGGATTTCCACCTTAACAGAAGGCTTATTTTACATTGAAGATTTCAACACCAAACTAATTAGCTCAAACGAGAGTTTAACTTCTTTAATCTTTAAAAATGAGCAACTTTTAGCCGGAACAAAAGACGACAAGATCATTGCTTTGGACGACAATCGGTTTCACCTTATTTATAACGGAAAAGACAACCATCAGATGGGACAATTGTTTTATGACGAACCATCCGGGAAATTGTTTTTTACCTCATCGAAATTTAGAATCCTTGATGCAAACCGAAAACTATCCAAAGAATTGGCAATAGCAGTTAAAAACATCGCCTCGATTGATGCCAAATACATTGCTTTTGCCGCAAGCAGTAACTCTGGTCTTTTCAAAACCAACGAAAAAACGAACAGTGAGTGGGATGCGGTCTTTAGCTCATTTAAAGATTCAAGCACTTCAGATTACAACAATATCATCCTCAATGCCAAAGGAAAGGCCACTGCATACGACAACATCCGTAAAATCATTTATTATGCCACAAATAATGGTTTGTTTTATATCGGGCAAAAGGGTTTACTAACCGAATTAAAATACAAAAACGCATCGCTTAACGTTACAAAACTTTCTTTTGCCAACGGAATAATTTACGCTTGTAACGGTGATTTAAGGCTTTTTCGAATTGAGAACAATACTATTTCAGAAATTGATTTTCCAACGAACATCCAAAAAGGAAATGTTGAAAAAGTCATTCTTAAGAACGAATTGCTTTTTATCGTTACCAACAAATATATTTTCGATTACTCATTAAATTCTAAAAAGCTAAAGCGAATCATCCACATCAACAGCAATATTGAAGTGAATGACGTTATTCTTAAAGACGACAGCTATTACATCTCCTCCAATCGCGGTCTAATTATTAAAAAACAGGAAGTTTACAATCGGATCAAACCTACTTTTACAATTGAAGCGGTGAAAGTGAACAATCAGACAGCCGATGCCTTAAAATTAAACGATTTAACCTACGACGAGAACAACATTCAGATTGCGTACCGCTTTTTATCGCCAACCCCTTTTGAAGAACACGAATTGTTGTACCGAATTAACGAATCGCAATGGCAAAAAGCAGACATTTTAAATCCGGAATTGGTACTCAATTCTTTAAATCACGGAAAATACACCGTCGAATTTGCATTGAATTCCGATTTTAAAAACACTACCAAAATACAATTCACCATCAACCGGCCGTTTTGGTTGCAATTCCCATTTATTTTTGGCGTGTCCTTACTGATTTTAGCATTTATCTATTGGCTGTATCGCAACAACATCAAAAAAATCGAAAAGCGAAACCAATTGGTTTTAGATAAAATCAATCTGGAAAAAAATGTAAATCAGGCAAAACTGAAAGCCATTAAATCGCAAATGAATCCGCATTTCTTTTACAATGCACTGAACACCTTGCAATCGTATATCTTGTCCAATGAAAAAAAACAAGCTGTCGATTATTTATCGAAATTCTCCAATCTCACTCGTACAATTTTAGAAATGACCGAGAAAGAAACCGTATCCGTTAAGGAAGAAATTAAAACCCTGAAACTGTATTTAGACATTGAAAAAGCACGCTTTGAAGACGATTTCAGCTATACGATAACCACGGATACCGCAATTGATACGGACAATATTAAAATTCCTTCCATGTTATTACAGCCCTATGTTGAAAACGCCATTAAACACGGATTGCTGCACAAACAAGGCAAAAAAGAATTAAAAATCGCTTTCAACCTGAATAACGACGTATTAAAAATAACCCTGGACGATAACGGAATCGGGCGACAAAAAAGTACGGAGTTGAACGCAATCAAAAACAAAAATCACAATTCATTTGCCACAGCTGCCATGCAAAACCGAATTGAATTATTGAACCAATACACACATAAAAATATTTCTATTTTTTTTATTGATAAGACCAATCCGCTAAAGCAATCGTTAGGAACAACTGTTGTTTTTGAAATACCCCTATTCTATTAAAATGAAAGCAATTATAATTGATGATGAAAAAAGAGCGCGCGTAACCCTGCAATTACTTTTACAGGAATATTGCCCGAATGTAACAGTGGTAGCCGAATGCGAAAACTTGCCGGAAGGTGTAAAAGCCATCCGCAAGCACCAACCTGACTTGGTTTTGCTCGACATCGAAATGCCGGGACACAGCGGCCTGGAATTATTAGATTTTTTTGATGAAAACGACGTGAATTTTTCCATCATTTTTACAACCGCTTATAACGAGTACGCCATACAGGCATTTAAATTTTCGGCTATTGACTATTTATTAAAACCTATCGTCCCTGAAGAATTGGCCGATGCTGTAAAACGACTGGAAAGGCAAAAACAAAAACTGGAAAACTTTAGTGCACTGAAAGAAAACATGCAGCAGGAAAATCTAACCAAAATCGCGGTTCCCTCCGGAAACAGTCTTATTTTCCTGGATGTTTCCAAAATTGAATATATAAAAGGAGAAGGCGCTTATTCCGAAGTATTTTGCAGTCACAACATCAGTCACATGGTCAGCCGGAATTTAAAAAACTTTGAAGACATACTTTGCACCAACCCGCGTTTTCTAAGAGTGCACAAATCGTATATTGTGAATTTAAATTTTGTTGCAGCCTATAACAAATCAGATGGCGGCAGTTTGGAATTGGAAAACAAAAAAAGCATTCCGGTTTCCGCGGATAAAACCCTTCAGATTTTAGAAAAAACACAACTGATTAAACGATAAAGTCATTCATCCGTATTCCAATCGTTTTCAAATCCTTCCAGAAATCAGGATACGATTTGGAAACCACTTCGGCATCTTCTATAATTAGATTCGTTTTCAGAGCCAACGGCGCAAAAGCCATTGCCATACGGTGGTCCTGATAGGTTTTGATAGTGATATTTTCTTTTATATCGGATGAAGGTTCCAAAGTTAAACTGTCATCAGTTGTCGAAATGTTTGCTCCTAATTTGGTCAACTCGTTTTTCAAAGCTTCCAAGCGATCAGTTTCTTTAATCTTCAGCGTATGTAATCCAGTTAAATGGCAGCCGATTCCTAGTCCGAAACAGGTTACTGCAATGGTTTGGGCGATATCCGGAGCATTGTTGAGATGATACTGAACACCCGACAATTGACAATTATGTGTTTTGCGCAAAATGATGGTGTTGTTTTCAAACCTTGTTTCCACACCAAAATCCTGATAAATTGCAGCCAAAACACTATCGCCTTGCAGACTGTTTTCTTTGTAGCTGGACAATTGAATGGTTGTTCCGATTTCCGATAAAGCCACAATCGAATAAAAATAGGAAGCGGAAGACCAATCTGATTCGACGGTTATTTTAGATGTTTCAGCCAGTTCAGAATGCCCAACACTTATCTTGTTGTCTGAAAAAGACGTTTTTACCCCGATTTCATTCAGCAAAGCCAACGTCATTTTGATGTAGGATACGGAAGTTATTTTACCTTCTAAAGTCAGCTCCAAACCATTTTCCAATTTCGGCGCAATTAAAAGCAATGCGGAAATGTACTGACTGCTCACATCGGCCGGCAAGGTTACCTTATTCTGAATCAGTTTTTTCCCTTTAATTCGCAAAGGTGGAAAACCTTCCTTATTTTCATAGTGAATATCGGCTCCAAGTTGGCGCAAAGCCTCCACTAAAATCTGAATCGGACGCTCCTGCATTCGGGAAGAACCCGTCAGCACTACTTCATTTCCTACCTGAACAGCGAAATAAGCGGTCAGAAAACGCATGGCGGTTCCGGCGTGATGAATATCGATAGTTTCGGTCGGATGCTTCAAAGCCTTCAACATTACTTCGGAATCATCAGAATTGGAAACATTCTCCAAAACCAGATTCGGATACAAAGCCTGCAACAACAACAAGCGATTCGTCTCCGATTTGGAACCGGAAATACAGATTGCAGGTTGCAGGTTGCAGGTTGACGAATGAAGAAGGAGTTTCAAAACTATTTCAGTTTTTCGTTATTGTGATGACGGTCGTGATCGCGCTTGGTTTTCAGGTCCAGTTTCTTGTCGAAAGCGGCTTGCAAGTCCACACCGGTTTGGTTGGCCAGACACAGTACCACAAAAACCACGTCGGCCAGTTCTTCGCCAAGATCTTTGTTCTTATCGCTTTCCTTTTCGGATTGTTCGCCGTAACGACGGGCAATGATTCGGGCCACTTCGCCTACTTCTTCCGTAAGTTGTGCCATATTGGTTAATTCGTTAAAATAACGAACACCGTGGTTCTTAATCCAGTTGTCTACTTCCAGTTGGGCATTTTGTATGTTCATTGTTTATCCTTTTTATCTTTATTAAAACCAGGAAATAGTAAAGTTTGAAAAATAGCCATAAAAAACCCAAAAAAAGAAGCACTGAAAACGATTCCTTTTAAAGAGACATCGGACTCTATTAAATACTTTAACACGCCATATAATAAGCCGTTAATCAGAAACGCTTTAAAAAATGAAATGGCCTTATCCCTCATTACTACTCCTTGTTTTTTGTATCAATAATTATCGTTACCGGTCCGTCGTTTATCAAGGCTACTTTCATGTCGGCGCCAAATTCTCCGGTTTGTACTTTTTTGCCCAAATCGGCTTCCATTTGTTTGACAAAACTTTCATATAACGGAATGGCGATATCCGGTTTTGAGGCTTTAATATACGAAGGACGATTCCCTTTTTTGGTGGAAGCGTGCAACGTGAACTGACTTACCACAATTATCTCACCATCAATGTCTTTTACAGAAAGATTCATCACCCCGTTTTCATCGCCGAAAATGCGAAGGTTGGCAATTTTGGAAGTCAGCCATTGGATATCTTCTGTAGTGGAAGCATCTTCAATTCCGATTAAAACCAACAATCCTTTTCGAATATCGGCTACTTTTCTCCCTTCGATAGTTACCGATGCTTCGGAAACTCTTTGTATTACGGCTTTCAAATCAAGTGTGAATTAGGATTGCATTATGATTGTCTGGTTCGGTCACTCGCCTCACGATCATCACCGTAAATATCCGAACGATAATGTTCGTCGTCGCCTTCCAGGATCTGAAGATAGCTTTTATAGCGCGACCAGGCAATTTGATCTTTTTCCAAAGCCTCTTTCACGGCACAATGCGGTTCGTCTTTATGCAAACAATTGTTAAATTTACATTGGTCTTTCAACGCAAAAAACTCCGGAAAATAATCTCCGATTTCCTGTTTTTCCATATCGACGATTCCGAAGCCTCGAATGCCGGGCGTATCGATAATTTGTGCGCCAAACGACAAATCGAACATTTCGGCAAATGTCGTTGTGTGCTGTCCTTGCTGGTGTTGCTCGGAAATTTTTTTGGTCTTTAGATTTAAAGTCGGCTCCAAGGCATTTACCAAGGTAGATTTTCCCACACCGGAATGACCGGAAAACATCGAAACCTTTCCTTTCATCATCGCTTTCAGTTCTTCAATTCCTTTTCCTTCCGTGGAAGAAACGCGCAGGCATTTGTAACCGATGTTGGAATAGATGTATTGCAAGTATAATTGTTCGTCTAAAGTCGCCTCGTCAAACGTATCGATCTTGTTGAAAACCAAAACCGCTTCGATTCCATACGCTTCGGCAGTAACCAAAAAACGGTCAATAAAACTGGTAGTAGTTGGCGGATTGTTAATCGTAACCAATAAAAACACGATATCAATATTCGAAGCAATAATATGCATCTGGTGCGACAGATTGACCGATTTACGAACGATATAATTTTTCCGTTCATGAATATTCGTGATCGTTCCCGTAGTCACATCGGTGGTTTCTTCCAATTCGTAATCCACAATATCGCCCACAGCAATAGGGTTGGTGCTTTTGATGCCTTTCATTCGGAATTTGCCCTTAATACGGCATTCCAAAAACGATTTATCTTCGGTTTTTACGGTGTACCAACTTCCTGTGGATTTATATACGGTTCCTGTCATATTTAATTACGAATTATGAATTCCAAATTACGCCTTGCAAAATTACAATTATTATGGTTGATAATTTGAAATTCGGCCTTATCGCATTACTTTCTCCTGATGCGAGATACTTTCCTGATGAATGGCTTTAAACAATTTCAGTATAAATTCTTCGCTCAACCCTTTCTCTTCGCCTTCCAACACCATTTTTCCTAAAATCTCATGCCAACGGCTGCTTTGCAAAATGGAAACGTTCTTCTCTTTTTTCAGTGCTCCGATTTTCTCGGCAATTTTCATACGTTTTCCTAAAATTTCCAACAATTTGACATCAATATCGTCGATTTGCGTACGCAGTTTTGTCATTCGTATGTTGAAATCATCGGCTTCATCGGTTGCTTTTCGCACGCGCAGGTCGACGAAAATACGTTTTAAAGCATCGGGCGTAACCTGTTGTGCAGCATCGCTCCAAGCATGATCCGGATCGATGTGGGTTTCGATAATCAATCCGTCATAATTCAAATCTAAAGCTTGCTGGGAAACTTCCAGAATCATATCGCGTTTTCCGGTAATATGGGACGGATCGCAGATTAACGGTAAATCCGGGAAACGATTCTGCAAATCGATTGCAATCTGCCATTCCGGATTGTTTCGGTATTTCGATTTTTCATAGGTTGAAAATCCGCGATGGATTACGCCTAATTTCTTAATTCCGGCATTGTGCAAACGTTCCAATCCACCCAGCCACAACGATAAATCGGGGTTTACGGGGTTTTTCAGCAAGACAATTTTATCGGTGTTTTGCAAGGCATCGGCGATTTCCTGAACCGCAAACGGATTTACAGTTGTTCGGGCACCAATCCACAACACATCGATATCGTGTTCTAATGCTAATTTCACGTGTGCCGCATTAGCCACTTCCACCGCCATTAGCAATCCTGTTTCGGCTTTGGCTTTCTGTAACCATTTCAGACCGATTTCGCCTACACCTTCAAATCCGCCCGGACGCGTTCTCGGCTTCCAGATGCCGGCACGAAAAATACTCACATCGGAACCTTTCAGTTCGTGTGCGATTTTCAACACCTGTTCTTCGGTTTCGGCACTGCAGGGTCCTGCAATTACTAAGGGATGCGTCAATTTGAAATCATCCAACCAGGTTCTCAGTTCTTTTTTATTTTCCATAGTATTTATGCTGCTGTAAAATTAATTCATTCCTTTTTATCCTTGCTGATATTCTCCTAAAACTTTAAAATGCGTCGTCATAATTTCCATCAGTTTTTTAGCTTTTTCAAAGTGTTTGTATTTATCAAAAATGACATCTACGAAAAAAGAATACTTAAACGGGGTTTCAATCACCGGTATCGACTGTATTTTAGTGAGATTGAGTTTGCAGTTGTTCAACACATTCAGCACTGTTGCCAACGATCCCGGCGTATCGTCCAATTCAAAACGGAGGGAAGCTTTATTGACATTTTCTTTATCATAAGCCAAGTCTTTCGCTTTTAAAATCACAAATCGGGTCTTGTTACTTTTAACGGTATGCACACCGTCCGCCAAAATAGCCAGATTGTAAATTTCTGCTGCCGCAGGTCCTGCCAATGCTCCAATTCCCTTCAACTGCTGCTCCTGAATCCGTTTTGCTGTGATAGCGGTATCTGAACTTTCCACGAGCTTAATCTGAGGATATTGATTAAAAAAGTTCGCGCATTGCAACAATGCAATCGGATGGGAATGCACCTCTTTGATGTCGGCAATCGTTTGTCCGGGCAAGCCCATCAGGTTCATATGAATATTGAGGAAAAACTCTCCTGTAATCTGCAAATTACTGTTGTCAATCAGGGTGTAATTCGGCAAAATCGAACCCGCAATTGAATTTTCCAATGCCATTACAGCCTTTTGAGAAGTATTGTCCAGCACACTCGTAATAACCTCCCGGAAAGAAACACATTCTTCCAACACCACATTTTCCCCAAAACAGGATTGCGCCACCTGATGGTGAAACGATCCTTTAATTCCCTGAATTGCTACTTTTTTCTTCATTTTAGTCAAAAAAAAAAAAAATCCCGATGCTGCCATCGGGATTGTCTGTTTCTATTTTTTTCAAGCTTTTACTTTGATCAAATAACAATACGACAATCCCTCTCTCCGTTCCAGAAGAAATAAAAAGAAGTATTGCTGTAAAAAGTGTTATTGGTAAGCATTGCTTTTTTATGCGTTATTTGAATGGCAAACTTAGTGAAAAAATGTTTCGGATGTCACTTTTTTAAAATTTAAGTTTACTTCATGTATTTTTCGAAATCATTAATACGAATGGTGGCTTTCAAATCAAACATCAGATTATACAAGCCGAAAAACGTTCGGTTCACATAAATAAAATGCTTGGAACCCCTATTACCGTTCATTTTTCGCAATACTTTATCGTTGGCAAACTTATCGCTTAAAATAGCTATTTCACTAGAAAATGTCGGATCTGAAAAATCAAAAGTTTCTTTGTGAATCGGCTTGGTGAATACCGTTAACAATTCGTGGAACATTTGGGTAAAAAACGCAATTTCTTTCGGACTGTCCGTCGGTTTCAAAATTTCCAACTCGTATAATTTCTTGGCAAACAATTCCGAGTTATTCAATACTTCCGGCGAAGAAACTTCAAAATATGGTTTGTAAAAAGACTCCGGAATCTGTTTCATACAACCGAAATCAATAGCAATAAGATTGGCATCTTCGTCCACCAAAAAATTGCCCGGATGCGGATCGGCATGAAACTTCTTCAACTGATGAATCTGAAACATATAAAAATTCCAAAGCGTCTGCCCTACTTTATCTCTTTTTTCCTGAGAAGTTTCCTGCTGGCAGAATTCCGAAAGATGGATTCCGTGCATCCAATCCATCGTGATAATCCTGTCGGACGACAATTCCGGATAATACGCTGGAAATTTCAGATTTTCAATGCATTCGCATTCTTTTCGAGTGGCTTCACTTTGTTGGAGTTCGAGTTTATAATCGGTTTCTTCCGTTAATTTGTCTTCTATTTCCTTAAAATACTCATCGGAAGTACCTTGCAAATTGAACATTCGTACCGCAATCGGTTTCACCAAAGCGATATCAGTACTGATGCTTTCGCGAATACCGGGATACTGAATTTTCACCGCCAGTTCTTTTCCGTCTTTTTTGGCTTTATGCACCTGTCCGATGCTCGCGGCATTGATGGAATTGGGCGAAAATTCGTCAAAAAGGTTTTCCGGATAGGCGTTGAAATAATTTTTAAACGTTTTACGCACCAAAGGCGCCGACAAAGGCGGAACCGAAAATTGCGACAAAGAGAATTTATCCACGTACGATTGCGGGAGTAAATTTTTCTCCATGCTCAACATTTGCGCCACTTTTAACGCGCTTCCTTTGAGTTCTTTCAGGCCGTCGTAAATATCTGCGGCATTCTCTTCATGGAGTTTGTCTTTGGTCAGATTGGGGTTTACGGCTTTTTCCCCGTAATATTTCAGGTAATTTCCGCCGACTTTTACCCCGGTGGTCACTAACTTCGCTACACGTTCCATTTTATTGGTCGGAATGCGGTCTATTTTTTTCATTTTATTTATTTGGATGTAAAGGCATCACCCATTTTTTCTTTCCAGATGAATTTCCCGAAGTCGATGATACTTTCTACGGGAACATTGTACACCATATCAAAAGCAGCTTTGACTGATTTCTCAATATAGATGTCGGTTTTTTCAAAATTTGGCGACGTATCTTTCAGCCAGAATCCTATAATTGAGAGGAATTGAATCCAGGCGCCTTCGGCAACCAGTTTGTTTTGAAGCGATTTGATTTTCTCATTGTCTAATTTCAACGGTGCTTCCAAAACGGTTTTTACATAGCTTAGAAAATCCAGTCGTACTTGTTTCAGTTTGACAATGTTTTTCAACGGAACCGTACCGTTTTCCAACAGGAATTTTACGAAACTTCGGTTCGCCGTTGCCATTTCAAAAAAAGTGAAGTAAAAGCTGGTTAGTTTTTGAGCCGGATCGTATTTTGCATAGTCCTCATTTTCCGCCAACAATTCAAGCGTGTACTGGAACATTTTGGAGAAATAATCCGATTCTAAACTTTCAAACGACGAAAAATGTTTGTAAAAATCACTTTCTTTGAAAGCATTTAGCTTTGAAAATTCATAAACCGAACCTGGCTTTTTACCGTTAGTCAAACAGAAATCGGTGTACAATGACACTATTTGTTCGTCTGTAATGCTCTTCTTTTTTCTTTGCGCTGCCATAACATATTTTTTGTCTAACAAATTTAAACAAAGACTAAACATAAAAATGATTATTTAACTTAAAATTATCGAATAGGAATTAACGGTTATTTACTATTTTTGCTTCAAATCACGAATCATGTCTATTGAAGTTCAGAATATTTCTAAAAATTACGGCGAACAAAAAGCGCTGGATGCTGTTTCCTTTTCGGTAAAAAAAGGAGAAATCGTAGGTTTTTTGGGTCCGAATGGTGCCGGAAAGTCCACGTTGATGAAAATCCTGACCACCTATATCACTGCTGATTCGGGTGAAGCTTCCGTAAACGGACATAATGTCGCCGAAAACCCTAAAGATGTACAGAAATCGGTAGGCTATTTACCGGAACACAATCCGTTGTATCTGGATTTGTATGTTCGGGAATATCTTTCCTTTAACGCCGATGTGTATAAAGTAGCCAAATCGCGTATTGACGAAGTGATTGCCCTAACGGGATTAACACCGGAAAGTCATAAGAAAATCGGCGAACTTTCCAAAGGATACCGTCAGCGTGTGGGATTGGCTACCGCTTTACTGCACAATCCGGATGTGTTGATTTTAGACGAACCTACAACGGGTTTGGACCCGAATCAGTTGGTGGAAATCCGTGATTTGATCCGAAACATAGGAAAAGACAAAACCGTTTTTCTTTCCACACACATCATGCAGGAAGTAGAAGCGATTTGCGACCGTGTAATTATCATCAATAACGGAAAAATTGTAACCGATAAAAAACTGGACAATTTGGTTTCTGATGTTAAAGAACAGATAATTGAAGTGGAATTTGACAAAGAAATTTCATCTGAGATACTGGCTACCCTTCCGAATATCAAATCGTACCAAAACATTCAAAACACGATTTGGGTGCTGACTTTCGAAACCAATAAAGACATGCGACCAGCTGTTTTTGATTTCGCACAAAACAACGGCTTGAGAACACTGCAACTGGCGCTAAAAGGCAAAAATCTGGAGCAAATTTTCCGCGAAAAAACGAAGAAATAATTATTGGTACACGATATGTCCGGTATAATGTTGTACAACATTAACCGTTGGTGGCTGATTCAGTAAAATTACATTTCCGTTACTGTAGATGTTTCCTTCGATTTTATTGGAAGGTTTCAAAATCATATCGTTGGAACTGCGCTGAAAAATAAAGACATCCTGAACCGTCAGATTTGCACCTTCGAATCGGGAATCGCCGGAATAAAAAGAAACGTTTAGTGAAGCAGTTACACCTTTGATTCTGAAAATCGTCGTGTTGTTATTTTCCACCACTAAATTTTGGCAGTTTACACTCAAGTCAAAAATATTGGACGCTGTTTTACCGTATAAACCTTGTTGCAAATTTAATGTCGGGAAATTCAAAACTCCTTCTGAAACCACATCGTATTGTGACGAAGAGTAAATCTTAATAATATCGGGTGCCGTTACCGTAACTCTTGCCGGAACGGTTGTTCCTAAACTGCATTTCAGGTTGTTTTTTACATATAAAACACCATCAACAACCTCGGTGGTTACCTCATCCATAAGATTTTCGCCGGTTTCCACTTTTACTTCCTCAATTGCTCCCTGCTTAACAATTAAATTAACGCCTTCGCCAATATTAATCTGATTGAATACACCAACCGCATCAATACGAACAATACTCGCTCCCGGTTCGCGGTAACAATCCGGAATAATCTCAGAATCACAGGAAACAAAAAGCAATACAATTGCTAAACAAGATACTAATGCTGCTTTCATAATCTAACGCCTAAACCAAATTCAATTGCTTCGGCACGGGAAATGTGTGTTTTCAAACTCACGCCCGCCGAAATATTTTTTGTTACATAATATTTTGCTCCCAATCGCTGGTATAACGCCCCGAATTTATCGGAAGGATCATAAATATAATAGCCCATTTGCGTATCAATGGCTAATTTATTGATAAACAATTCATGTCCGGCAAAAATACCAACTCTTCTATAATCTGCGTTGCCGTCATAATTATTTTCGAAATACGCGATGGCCTGATATCGAATAAACTCTTTCATGTACATCATCCAGAAAACATCGGTCCCCAACTGAAGTGCACTTTTACGATTGATTCGTTTATCCACATAAGCCGAGGCTACATAAAAAGGATATTGCCCGCTGTTTACGACATCACTTTCATTTACACCACTTCGGAAAACCAAATTATAGCGAATCGGTTCTGTAAATTTTTCTTTCGGATGCGCTATATAACGAAGGGAATCTTTGCTTTCAATAGCATAATTTACCCCAATATTGAACGCAATGGTATTTGTACTTGTATTGGGCGCTTTCAGATTGGCATTGGAATGATGAATAAAAGCTGCTCCTGTTTGTATTCCAAATCCCTTCCATATATTAGGTTTGTTGTAATTCAACATAAAATAGGTCGACGGCATATAGCGGGCACCGTAAGCCAAATTCCGGTAATTCGTTTCCCGGTCGTACGGATTTGTATTGTACGCAACTCCTTGTCCTACGCGCAATTGCATACGTCTGCTTAGGAAATAAAAATTATAATGCGCATACAATCCGTATAAATCGCCCAACTCTGGGTTTTTATTGTTCTGATAGTGAAAGGACAGTCCGTAATCCGGATAATTGTACCAAGCTTCCCATTTTTTGGAACCAAAGGTTTTTCGGTTGATTCCAATGATGGTACCTTCCGGATGCCCCTTTATTAAATGAAAAATATTGGTATGATGCGGCAATATACTTCCGTAAAAGTAATTCACATCTATGGCGTATTGTTTAATTTCTTTTTCCTGAGCGCCAATCGCTACCGAAAAAAACAGTAAAATATAGGTTAGTAATCGCATTTTGGGTTTTGAAAATCAGGCAAATATAAAAGAATATTTATTCGACATCTATGCATTAAAGTCGAAAATATTTCAACACACAATAAAAAAGCCTGATTCGCAAATACAAATCAGGCTTTTCTGTCTTAAAAATATAGTTATTGCATCAGTTTAGCATATTCTTTTCTTTCAATTTTTTTTGATTTCAAAAGATAAATTCGATGCAAATCGTAAAAATCAGCGTCGATTGAAGCATCGGCTGTTCTTAAAAAATCTTTATTTAAAATTGTGCTGGCCGCAATATCCTCCAATGTGGCACCATAATTTCGAACTGCAGCATTGATGAATTTCAACGCACTTTTCTCATCTCCTTTACTGCGGAAACATTCGGATATCTCAAAGCAAAGATTTTGAGCAACTTCCAAATCCTCCTCTTTCTCTTTTAGCGCTTTCAGAAGATATTTAATCGCATTGGGATAGTCGGCCTCTTTTTTATATTTAAGAGCCATCTCATAATTTTGAAGGTATTCATTTGCAAACAGGTTTGTCGAAGCAAATAAAAACAACGCAACAAATAGTAGTAGTTTTTTCATAATAGTAGCTTTTTGGGGTGAACAACTATTGATTCCTTATAAAAATAATGATTTTTTATGAAAAAAAATATTTTTTAACTTAATTTCAATTAATATAACAAATATTACTTTTTTTTGTTAAAAATAAAAAACCTGAAAGGTAATTCCTTTCAGGTTTCACTTGGGTTAGGTTAAGTATAATTGGTTGATTATCAAAACACTGCGGTAGCAATTTGGCGGATGTTATCCGATTTTCCCATCGAATAATAATGCAACACCGGAATTCCGGCTTCTTTCAATTCTTTACTTTGTGCGACACACCATTCGATTCCGATTTGCGCCACCATTTCGTTATCTTTAGCTTTCACGACTTCCATAATTAAATCGTCCGGTAGATCCACTTTGAAACGATGCGGAATCAGATTCAATTGTTTTTTGGTGGAAATCGGTTTCAGTCCCGGAATAATCGGAACCGTAATTCCAGCTGCCCGGCATTTTTCAACAAAATCAAAAAACTTCTTATTGTCGAAAAACATTTGCGTGATGATGTAATCCGCGCCGTTTTTTATTTTATGCTTCAGAAAATGAATATCACTGTCTAAACTTGGAGCTTCCATGTGTTTTTCCGGATAGCCCGCTACACCGATGCAGAAATTCGTTTTGTTGGTATTTTGTAAGTCGGCATCCAGATAAATTCCGTTGTTCAGATTACTGATTTGCGTTACCAATTCTGATGCGAAATGATTCCCTTCCTTTTCGGGTTTGAAATAAATTTCGCTTTTCACGGCATCACCACGCAAAGCCACCACATTATCAATCCCGAGAAAATCCATGTCGATTAAGAAATTCTCCGTGTCTTCTTTGGTAAAACCACCACACAAAATATGCGGAATGGCGTCCACCTGATATTTATTCTGAATCGCCGAACAGATTCCAACCGTCCCTGGTCTTTTCTTTACAATTTTTTTCTCCAGCAAACCGTTTGGCAATTCTTTGAATTCGTATTCTTCTCTATGATAAGTTACATCAATAAAAGGCGGTTTGAACTCCATTAACGGTTCGATGTTATCAAAAATACATTTGATGTTTTGCCCTTTTAATGGCGGTAAAATCTCAAAAGAGAATAAGGATTTGCCGTTGGCGTTTTCTATATGTTGGGTTACTTTCATTTTTTAGTTTCAATTTACAGTTAGTCTGCGATGTTAGGGTTTAACCATTTTTCGGCGTATTCGTAGGTACATTTTCTTCGTTGGGCATAATCGCGCACCTGATCTTCTTTTATCTTTCCGAGACCGAAATACTTACTTTCCGGATGTCCAAAATAATACCCGGAAACAGAAGATGCCGGCCACATTGCCATGCTTTCCGTTAAGGTTACGCCGATATTCTCTTCCACGTTTAACAATTTCCAGATGGTTGGTTTTTCCAAATGATCGGGACAAGCCGGATAACCGGGAGCCGGACGAATTCCTTTGTATGTTTCTTGGATTAATTCCTCATTAGAAAGATGCTCTTCCGAAGCATAGCCCCAGATTTCTTTACGGATTTTCTCGTGTAAGTATTCGGCGAAAGCTTCCGCAAATCGGTCACCTAAAGCTTTTACCATAATGGAACCGTAATCGTCGTTCGCTTCTTCAAATGCTTTTGCTTTTTCATCCACACCGAAACCGGTTGTCACGCAAAAAGCGCCCATATAATCAGTTTTATTGCTTTCTTTCGGCGCAATAAAATCCGCTAAGGCAATATTCGGAGCGCCCGCAGTTTTTTGCGATTGCTGACGAAGGGTTAAAAACGTTTCCAAAGTATTTCCTTTTTCATTGTACACTTCGATATCATCGTCATTCACCTGATTCGCAGGGAAAATACCGTAAATTCCTTTGGCTTCCAACCAATTTTCATCTAACAATTGTTGCAGCATGTTTTGAGCATCGGCAAACAAAACTGTCGCCTGTTCTCCTACCACAGTGTCGGTTAAAATCGTCGGATATTTTCCGAACAATTGCCAAGACTGAAAAAACGGCGTCCAGTCGATGTACGGAACCAATTCCTGCAATGGTACTTCAATGGTTTTAGTTCCGATGAAGTTTGGCTTTTTGGCTTCAAAATTTTCCCAATCCAGTTGTAGTTTATTCACTCTGGCTTTTTCAATCGTATGATAACTTTTATCGCGCTGACGGTTTAAAAACGTTTCGCGAAACGCTTCGTATTCTGCTCTGATGGTGCTGGCGTATATTTTTCTATCCTTGTTTAAAAGATTTCCGGCTACGGTTACCGCACGGGAAGCATCGTTAACATGCACCACCGTTTGACGGTATTCGGGTGCAATTTTCACGGCGGTATGGGCACGTGAAGTCGTTGCGCCACCAATCATGATTGGAATTTCGATATTACGTTTGTCCATTTCTTTGGCCAAATACACCATTTCATCCAAAGACGGCGTAATCAGTCCGCTTAATCCGATGATATCGACGTTTTCTTTAACAGCAGTTTCGATGATTTTTTCTGGCGGTACCATCACGCCTAAATCGATGATTTCGAAATTATTGCACGCCAATACAACGGATACGATATTTTTACCGATGTCGTGTACGTCGCCTTTTACGGTAGCCATCAAGACTTTTCCTGCGGATGATGTTACGCCGTCTTTTTCCGCTTCTATATAAGGTAACAGATAAGCTACGGCTTTTTTCATCACACGGGCGGATTTCACTACTTGCGGCAGGAACATTTTTCCGCTACCGAATAAATCGCCTACCACATTCATTCCCGCCATCAGATTGATTTCGATGACCTCTATAGGACGTGCAGCCACTTTTCGGGCTTCTTCCACGTCAATTTCAATGAATTCGTCGATGCCTTTTACCAAAGCGTGCGTGATTCTGTCTTGCAATGAACCGCTTCGCCACTCCTGAACTGCTTTTTCATTTGATTTTACATCGTCTTTATAGCTTTCGGCTAATTCCAAAAGACGTTCGGTGGCATCGTCGCGACGGTCTAATAAAACATCTTCTACATATTCCAATAAGGTCGAATCGATTTCGTCGTACACTTCTAACATTTCCGGATTCACGATTCCCATGGTCATCCCGTGTTGGATGGCATGATACAAAAATGCCGAATGCATCGCTTCCCGCACTTTATCATTCCCGCGGAACGAAAACGACACATTGCTAACCCCGCCCGAAACATTGGCATACGGCAGGTTTTCGCGAATCCATTTGGTCGCTAAAAAGAAATCTAGGGCGTTACGGCGGTGTTCTTCCATACCGGTCGCTACCGGAAAAATGTTCGGGTCGAAGATGATGTCTTCCGCAGGGAAATTGATTTCGTTGACTAAAATATCATAGGAACGTTTACAGATTTCGATACGGCGTTCGTAGGTATCGGCCTGACCGACCTCATCAAACGCCATTACGATTACGGCTGCTCCGTAACGTTTGATTAATTTCGCATGGTGTAAAAACGCTTCTTTTCCTTCTTTTAAACTGATGGAATTCACCACGCATTTTCCTTGTGCCACTTTCAGTCCGGCTTCGATGATTTCCCATTTGGAACTGTCAATCATTACGGGCACCCTTGAAATATCCGGTTCGGAAGCAATCAGATTCAGGAATTTGGTCATCGCATAAACGCCGTCTAACATTCCTTCATCCATGTTGATGTCGATAATCTGCGCACCGCCTTCTACTTGGGCACGGGCGATATCCAGCGCTTCTTCGTATTTTTCTTCCTTGATTAAGCGTAAAAATTTTCGCGAACCGGTTACGTTAGTACGTTCCCCTACATTCACAAAATTAGTCTCGGGCGTAACGATTAACGGTTCTAACCCCGAAAGTTTTAAATATTTATGACAAACTGCTTCACTCATTATGCTTCCTCCAGTACTCTTGGTTTGTAATTGGCGGCTACCTCAGCAATTAGCTTGATATGCTCCGGAGTCGTTCCGCAGCAGCCGCCTATGATATTGATTAAATTATCGTCCAGATATTCTTTGATTAACGCCTGCATTTCTTCTGCCGTTTGATCGTATTGTCCGAAAGCGTTTGGCAATCCGGCATTGGGGTGCGCCGAAACATTGAATGACGTGTTGTGCGCCAAACGTTTCAAATACGGTTTTAACTGATCGGCACCTAGAGCGCAATTGAACCCAACGCTTAACAACGGAATGTGTGAAATCGAAATTAAAAACGCTTCCACGGTTTGCCCGGATAACGTTCTGCCGGAAGCATCGGTAATCGTACCCGAAACCATGATGGGAATATCGATATTGCGTTCTTCTTTTACTTCTTCGATGGCAAAAAGGGCGGCTTTGGCGTTTAACGTATCAAAAATGGTTTCTACCAACAACAAATCACAACCCCCATCGATTAAGGCTTCTACCTGTTCTTTGTAGGCGATGCGCAATTCGTCGAACGTGACCGCGCGGAATCCCGGATCGTTTACATCGGGTGACATGGATGCCGTTCGATTGGTTGGGCCGATAGAACCGGCTACAAAACGAGGGCAATCGGTGAATTCGTCGGCTACTTCACGGGCAATTTTGGCCGATTGGTAGTTTAACTCATACACCAAATCTTCCATGTGGTAATCCGCCATTCCGATAGTAGTGCCTGAGAACGTGTTAGTTTCCACGATGTCAGCTCCGGCTTGAAAATAGGCGCGGTGCACGGATTTTACAGCTTCCGGTTGGGTTAACGACAACAAATCGTTATTTCCTTTTAACGGATGCGCGAAATCCTTGAAACGCTCGCCCCGAAAATCTTCTTCTTCAAATTTATAGCGTTGCAGCATGGTTCCCATCGCTCCGTCGAGCACGAGAATTCTTTCTTTTATGGCTTCGTGTATTGTTGACATTTTTTTAAAAGCTTTTAGCTAACAACTCTTAGCCGTTAGCGTTTCCAAAAATTCAATTCGTTTTTTATCTAGCCCCGATAGCAGCGTTTCCAATTTTCAATTGGAAGTAGTGAATAGCGGGAACAAGGACCCAAAAAAGCCCAAGCCTTTCGCTTCCAATCCTATACTATATTGTTATCGTGAAATCAGAGAGATACCGAAAAAGTATCCTGTTATCTGTCCCGCCGTGACGAGGTAGAATGTAGCACCTTCTACAAGCGTAGGGTTGCTAAGGCTTCGTCGGGTCTAGTCCCTCTGCCTTTCGTGATAACGTCAGTTTGTATAAGAACGATGCAAAGCTAATCATTAATTTTAAATTCGGAAATATTTTCTAAATTTTGATTTAAAAAACAACTATTTTAGATTTTTATACTTATATTATATATTTATTCAGAATATTAATCTAACGCTTGACGCAAATCGTTAATAACATCCTGTACAGTTTCCAATCCTACGGAAACACGAACCAAACCGTCGGTGATGCTTACCGCTAATCGTTCTTCTTCCGACAATTTACTATGCGTAGTGGATGCCGGGTGCGTCACAATGGTTCTTGTGTCACCGAGATTTGCTGACAACGAACACAATTGGATTTTATCCAAAAATTTTCGCCCAGCTTCGATACCTCCTTTAATTTCAAACGCTACAATATTGCCGCCCAAACGCATTTGTTTTTTAGCAATCTCGTATTTTGGATGGGATTTTAAAAATGGGTATTTTACCTTATTCACATTCGGATGATTTTCTAGGAACTCAGCTACTTTTACGGCGTTTTCGCAATGTTTTTCGACGCGAACCGGTAGGGTTTCCAAACTTTTCGATAAAACCCAAGCGTTGAATGGCGACAAAGCCGGACCGGTGTTTCTTGAAAACAGGTAAATTTCACGGATTAAATCAGCCCGCCCAACTGTGATTCCTCCTAAAACACGTCCTTGACCGTCTATTAATTTGGTAGCGGAATGCACCACCAAATCCGCACCGTATTGGATTGGATTTTGCAGAAACGGAGTCGCAAAGCAGTTGTCTATAATTAAAATCAGGTTGTGTTTTTTGGCGATTTGCCCTAACAATTCCAAATCGATAATGTCCACTGCAGGATTTGTAGGCGATTCAGCAAAAAGGATTTTCGTATTCGGTTGAATGTAACTTTCGATGGTTTCCGGTTGGTTGATGTCGAAATAACTGGCGGTAATGTTCCATTTTGGAAAATACTTCGTGAACAAGGTATGCGTCGAACCGAACACACTTCCTACGGAAACGATGTGGTCGCCTGATTTTAACAAAGCGGCAAAAGTCGAATAGATTGCTGCCATTCCTGTAGCAAATGCATAACCGTCTTCTGCACCTTCCATTTGGCAGATTTTTTCTACGAATTCCGACGTATTCGGATTACTGAATCGGCTGTAAATATTGCGTTCCTTTTCTTCCGTGAAGGAAGCGCGCATGTCTTCCGCATCTTCGAAAACGAAACTGGAGGTTAAGTATAAGGGTACGGAATGTTCTAAAAATTGGGTGCGTTCGTTTTGGGTTCTTATGGCCTGGGTTTCGAAGCCGAATTCTGTATTATTCATAGTATTTTTATTTTGATTAAAAGTTATTTGGAAAGCGCAACAAGTTCATTTTTTGTCATTTCGCCCAACAGGAGAAATCTCATAATCAACGTTTTAAAATGATGGGATTCCTCCTTTCGTCGGAATGACAACGTTTTCGCTTTATTTGCTTTTTTCTGCCAGTCTTAAAATATCACCAAAAACCCCTCTCGCGGTTACAGCTGCGCCCGCGCCCGCGCCCTGAATTACAATTGGATGCTCGCCGTAGGATTCGGTATAGATTTCGAAAATGGAATCGGAACCTTTTAATTGTCCAAGCGAACTTTCCTGTGGAACAGAAACCAAACTCACATCCAACTTCGCTCCGTTTTCTACCGATAAATCACCGGACAAATCGCCTACGTAACGCAAGACTTGGTTTTCGGCTTGGTTGGTTTTAATGTTTTGATAAATCGGATTTAATTCTTCCAATCGTGCAAGAAAATCAGCCACACTACCTTCTCGTAAATTTTCAGGAATCAGGTTTTGGATTTTGATTTCAGAAAACTCATTGCTCAAATCCAGTTCGCGGGCAAGGATTAATAATTTCCTGCCGACATCGTTTCCGTTCAAATCTTCGCGCGGATCGGGTTCGGTGAAACCTTTTTCGATGGCCTCTTTCAGAACATCACCGAACGTTTTGTCGGTAGCGGAAAAAGTATTGAACAAATAACTCAGCGTTCCTGAAAAAACACCTCGAATTCGGGTAATATTTTCACCCGAATGGTGCAACAATCGAATCGTATCAATCAACGGTAATCCGGCCCCTACATTGGTTTCGTATAAATAATTCTTCTGATAAAAGTTTAAATTCTCGCGCAGGTTTTTGTAGAAACTGTATTCTTTGGTATTGGCTATTTTGTTGACGGAAACCAAGTCGAAACCGTTTTTGATCAGTTCGACATAATTAGAAACAAAATCTTTGCTCGCCGTAGCATCGATAGCGATTAAGTTGCCTAGATGTTGGTCTTTAACCGCTGCCAAAATATTTTCTAAGGATGATTTTTGAAGAGAACTTTCCAGTTCGGATTGCCATTGCACGGAAACGCCTTTTGCGTTGAAGATGAACTGACGAGAATTTGCAATCGCCACCACATTCAGTTCGATACCTTTGCGCTGAATGATATTGTCACGACTTTCCAACAACTGGTTGATCAGTGTTTTTCCAACCGTTCCATGCCCGAAGATTACGAGATTTATCTTTTTAGTGATGCCAAAAATTTCGCTATGTATGACGTTCAGCGCTTTTTTCAACTGAACACGTTCTACTACCAAACTCACATTTTTTCCGGTGACAGTATTGTTGAATAAAATCGGTACAATTTGGTTGCGGATTAACGCATCATACGGTTTGTTGAACGTGGCCAATTCCTGTCCGATGATGGAAATCACTGAAACATTTTCTGTCAGATACACACTGCTCACGTCATTGGTATAAAAATCTAATTCGAATTCAGCTTCGATGGCGGCTTTGGCTTTTAAAGCATCGGCAGCATTTACAATAAACCCGATACCTCTTTCCGAAGAACCTTGCGAAATGATGCTTACGCTGATGTTGTTCTGCGCCAATACCCTGAAGATTCTCGCATCGATGCCCGGTTTTCCTAACAAACCACGGCCTTCTAAATTCACCAAGGTTACATTTTCCAAAACCGAAAGCGATTTGATGCCTTTACGTGAGTTTTCGGAATTGATTAACGTTCCGTTGTGCGTATGGTTGAAGGTATTTAAAATGCGAAGCGGAATTTTCTTTTCAATTAGCGGGATGATGGTTTTCGCATGAAGAATGGTAGCGCCGAAAGTGGCTATTTCGTTGGCTTCTTCAAAAGAAAGCTGATCGATTTTTTTAGCATCCGGCACTAAATCCGGGTTGGCAGTAAAGATACCGTCTACGTGGGTGAAACTTTGCAGTTCTTCGGCATCTAAATAATTGGCTAAAAGAGAAGCGGTGAAGTTGCTGCCGTTGCGCCCTAAAGTGGTGGTTTCCCCGTCGGTACTGGAAGCGATAAAGCCGGTTACGATGTTAACCGTAGTTCCGTTGTTGGCAGCAAAATGGTTTTGAACGTTTTTTCGGGAAATGACATCTACCGGTTGTGCATTCCCGAACTTGGCATCGGTTTTAATCAGTTGGCGGGTATCGGAAAAATGGGCGTTGATACCCTTGTCTTTTAAAGTCTGAGTAACCACTTTTCCGGAAATTACTTCGCCTTGCGCCAAGACATTGTCTTTGATCTTTTTGCTGTAATCGCCCAAAAGCGCCACACCTTCAAATAATTTTTCCAGCAATCCGAATTCTGAAGACAAATCTGCCGACGAATTCCCTTTCTGATAGTTTTTGAAATTTTCTAATTGTACCTGATAGACTTCGTTTTTCTTGGCTTTTTCCAGAATTTCTTCCAGCTCATCGGTGGCATTTCCGATGGCCGAAACCACTACCGCAAACTTTTCCTGCTGTTTGACTTTGTCTAAAATAATGTTGATGGCTTTGTCGAATCCGTCGCCGTAAGCCAACGATTTTCCTCCGAATTTTAAAATTTTCATGCTTGTTTTGTTTTTAGTTTAGTTGTTGTGAATGTGTTTTTAAGAATTTGATTTAATTGTTCGAACTCGATTAGAAAAGCATCGTGTCCGTGAATCGATTGTATTTCGCTATAGTGTACTTTTGAATTGACGCGTTTCAGGATTTCGTAGGTTTCGCGGTTTTCATCGGCGGTAAAGAAATAATCCGAATCGACCGAAATCAGATGAATTTCTGCAGAGGTTTCTTTGGCGAAAGCTAAAAATTGGCCACAATTCGTACTTTCCCCAATCGTTTTCAGCAGATGATTCATCAGTTTATACGATTCTAACGCAAATCGGTTTTCCAGTTTTTGACCGTGATGCAACAGCCAACTTTCAATTTGGTACAACTCCTGATTATCGTTCTTGCTTCGGTTGAATTTGGCTTTTAACGATTGTGGCGTTCGATACAAAAGCATCGCATGTAATCTAGCATCATACACAGGATTTTCGGAATTGTTCAGAATTTTATCTTGTACTAAAACATTCGCAATCAGCCAATCCGAAGCTTTCCAATCCGAAGCCACCGGAATAAGGTGCTGAATATTTTTGGGTTGCAGAAAAGCCATTTCCCAAGCGATACCGCCACCCAAACTTCCGCCAATGACAGCAAAAAGCTGTGCTATTTTTAACGAATGAAGTCCTTCCCAAAATAATCTTGCAATATCTTTTGCGGTATACTCTTTGTAATTCTGAATTAGATTTTCGGCTTGACCGTCGAAACCGTTGCCCGGAATATTGAAAGCGATTATCGTGTAAAAACCGGCATCTATAGTTTTATTTTCACCAATTAGGTCATTCCACCAACCATTTTGACCAATTACTTGTGAGTTCCCGGTTAAGGCATGATTCACCACAACCACCGGAGCCGTTCCAATGAGCTGTCCAAACACCTGATAATACAAAGGCAACCAGCGTTTGTAAACACCCTGTTGCAAGGTGAAATCGAAAATATCTATCTTTTGTAAAGTGCTCATTTTATTTCTTTTAACGCTTAATTATTTTACAATTTTTATTGCTTTTCAGAATCCGAAATCAATTCCGATTTAAAAAAAAGTCCTTCCGGATTGTTTACCAAAAGGACTTTTACAGTTTGAACTATAACCTGAGATTAACTCATTCGCTTTTGGCAGTAACAATACAGCATTGGACACATACACATGTGCATCATCGTGTTCATAGCCATCATTGTTGTTGCTGTCGTTTTCATTGGGTTTCTAATTCGGTTGTAAATAATTAAAAATTGTGTTGTGTTTGGTTATGCTATAAAAAAAACCTCTGTGGAATGCAGAGGTTTTTGACAGTATTCGTTCGAATTAAGCAAAAAACATCCTCTGCGGAAATCCGCACATCATATCCATCATAAATTGCTTAACTGTTCTCATTATTAATTTTAATTCTGCGACAAAATTAGATATTTTTTCCGTTTAAAAAAATAAAGTAGATATTTTTTCTAAAATATTTTATTTAAAATCAATTTAACAGAATATTTTTCTTTTAAAAAATCTCCCCTGACGTTGTTGACAGACGGTATCAGGGGCGATTTAACAAACAAAACAACTATCGTTATGCAGCATCATGCTGCTTGTATTCTTTTAATAAAGTCAGCGAAACCGGAGTAGTATTCATCAGATTATCACGTAGCGGACATCGCTCTTTTACTTCATCCATCCATTGTTTCAAAAGTCCCAAAGGCGCATCAGAAACCGGTTTCACAACTACTTCAATTTTTCTGAAACCGGCTCTGGAGCGGGTTGGAATACCTTTTGCTTTCTTGGTTTCCAATTCCCCAACAATTTCCACCTGAACCGACTGCAATGCGATACCAAGCTCTTCTGCCACGAGCAAACCCACCGCGTTAATACTCCCGGCAAAACCCGCGAGTAAATAATCGGTCGGGCTAGGTCCTACTGCCGAATCACCCGAAACGGAATTGGTAATACTTACATCGAAGGTGTTCGTTTTCACCAAAAACTGATTATCATTTCCTGAAAACCCTGTAATTACAACTGTTTTACTACTCATGGTTTCGTTCTTTAGATGAAAAGGAATTCGTTTTCTTCTGCATTGATTTGCAGGATCAAAAGCTCTGAAGCAGAGATTATTTCTTCCTGAATTGCTGTGATTTGCTCCTCAAACAAGCTGTTTGGCGCGTTTTCTATGGAGGAAACTATTGATTGTATTCTTCTTATTTTTTCTTTTAAAGCTGTCATGATTTTTATTTTTTATTTGATTGAAATTGATTTAAATAAAAAAGTCCTTTCGGATACGTTACCAAAAGGACTTTTACAGTTTGAACTATAACTTGAGATTAACTCATCCGCTTTCGGTAACAACAATGGAAAATATGACGCATATAATTGCACGTAAATCGTTTATTGGATTTTTTAATTGTTACTGTATTTTTCATTTTTACTCTTTTCTTATTTTATTTTATTTTTTGATTCTGAAAACGGTTCAGAATAAAAAAAGCCCCTGCGGTTGGCAGAGGCTCTAATTGTATATTTTAAATTTGACTTTCAAATTAAACAACAGCACGCTCTGCGGAATTTTTCCACATAAAATTGCACATATATCGTTTAATTGAATTCATTTTTTTCTCTTTATTAATATTGCAAAATTGATAACTATTTTTGGATTGACCAAATAAAAAATCGAATTTTAACATTTTCAATTATTAAACAATAATTAAAGCCTTCAAAACCAATCTTTCATTACGAATATTTAAAAAACAAAAAAAAGTCAAGTTTCGCTTGCAGATTAAAATTGTTTCATACATTTGCAAACGAAAACAAGAGGAAAAATTTGAACTGATTGCAACCTCTGATACTAATCCGTTTGGTATCAAAAAAATGCTAAAGCAGTAACTACTACTCCTTTAGGCAATCCCTGCAATTTTTTTTCCTCGCTTAAATTTAAACTAATTTAATTATGGCTTATTTATTTACGTCAGAATCAGTGAGTGAAGGACATCCGGACAAAGTAGCGGATCAGATTTCAGATGCATTAATCGATAACTTTTTGGCATTTGATGCCGATTCCAAAGTAGCATGTGAAACATTGGTAACTACAGGACAGGTAATTCTTGCCGGTGAAGTGAAATCGAAAACCTATTTGGACGTGCAGGAAATCGCACGAGAAGTTATCAAAAAAATAGGTTATACAAAAAGTGAATACATGTTCGAGGCGAACTCATGTGGAATTTTATCAGCGATTCACGAACAATCGGCTGATATTAACCAAGGGGTTGACCGAGCAAGTAAAGAAGAACAAGGTGCGGGCGACCAAGGTATGATGTTTGGTTATGCTACCAATGAAACGGAAAATTTCATGCCGTTAGCCTTGGATTTATCGCATGCTTTGTTAATCGAATTAGCAAATCTAAGAAGAGAAAACAACGAAATTAAATATTTGCGTCCCGATGCAAAATCACAAGTTACTTTAGAGTATTCTGATGATAACAAACCGGTTAGAATTGACGCTATTGTAGTATCAACACAACATGATGATTTCGGTCCGGAAGCAGAAATGTTAGCTAAGATTAAAGCGGACATTGTTGCTATTTTAATCCCTAGAGTGAAAGCGAAATATCCGCAATATGCTCACTTATTTAACGACGACATCACTTACCACATCAACCCTACCGGAAAATTTGTAATCGGTGGACCTCACGGAGATACCGGTTTAACAGGAAGAAAGATTATCGTGGACACTTATGGTGGAAAAGGAGCACACGGCGGTGGTGCTTTCTCCGGAAAAGACCCTTCAAAAGTAGACCGTTCTGCAGCATACGCAACACGTCATATCGCTAAAAATTTAGTAGCAGCTGGATTGTGTGATGAAATTCTAGTACAGGTGTCCTATGCGATTGGTGTAGCAAGACCAACCTCTATCAACGTAAACACTTACGGTACTTCTAAAGTGAACTTGACAGACGGCGAAATCAGTAAAGTAGTAGAAGGCATTTTTGACATGCGTCCGTACTTTATCGAGCAACGTTTGAAACTGAGAAATCCGATTTACAGTGAAACGGCTGCCTACGGTCACATGGGAAGAAAACCAGAAACAGTAACCAAAACGTTCCAATTGCCAAACGGCGAACCAAAAACGGTAACGGTTGAATTGTTTACTTGGGAAAAACTGGATTATGTGGATCAAGTAAAAGCAGCTTTTGGATTGTAATCCGAAATCGATTTAAACATAAAAAAACATCCGCAAATGCGGATGTTTTTTTTTATACATAATTTAAATTACAATGCGTATTTCACACTCAAAATCAAATAGCGCGGCTGAACAATATAACTCGAAAAACTGCTCGAACCACCCAGCTGATTAAAACTGCTGTCGTTGATGGATTTCGTGTCCAACAGGTTGGTTCCGGACAATTTCCATTCCCATTTACTGTCTTTTTTCTGATACATCAAACTTGCCGTTAAGAAATCGTATTCGTTATTGGAGGTTTTAGCTTTGTTTCGGTTGTGATAGAAGGAATATTCCGAGGTAAACGAAAAAGCATCCAGGAAATAATACTCCAAGGTAACCGAAGGACTGTCTACATAAAATGTATCGCTCGAAAAATCATTCACTGTAAAATTATAAGCAAATTCCAAATTCGGGATCTTTTTATAATTTGTAGAGAAACGAGCGGTGTAATTCTGCGTAAACGATTCGGTAGTTTGAATACTTTCCTGCGTTGGCGAATAAACACGTAAGTTATTGAACTTGCTCCAATTCAAACTTGCCCCCAACGACGCTTTGTAATAGCGTAAAAACGAACGCCCGTAGGTTCCGCTTCCGGAAAAAGTTTCATCGGCAAATGCAGAATTCATGTTCACTGAAGACGACACCTGATTCAGCCCGGTAAATAAAACTTTATTCTTCACGGCATCAACTTGTCTCGTATAGGTAATATTCGCAAAAATATTTTCAAAATTGAACATATTGTACTTGAAATAACGCAATGAATGTACCTGAGAAAGTGAATTCTCGAGCATTCTGTTACCACTAAACAAACTGTTATAATTTGAAAACACGTAGCCTTGAGCCAACTTGTTAATATCGGTGAAATTATTATTCAACGAGAAATTATAGGTTAACGTTTCCGCTTTTTTCAATTGCCAAAGTGCGTAGAAATCCGGCAAAACCCTATTGAACGAACGTTTATTGGAAGTTCCCAACTGCTCATCATTGGTTTGATAATTGTGTACGCTAAATCCGGGATTGAAGGTGAATTTTCCGGTGATGAATTTATAATGCAAGCCCATAAACACATCATTGAACGAATAATTTACATCATTCGTATTCTCGGCAGCAGTCAGATCATTTTGAGTTCCGTTATCCAAAATCTGGAAAATGTTCGAGTTGAAATTCTGATACGAATATGTATTCCCCAACGTTAAATTGATATTACTTTTTGGCGTTACCATGTAGTAATAGTCGAATTTCCCGTCGATTTTATTGGTCTTCACATAACGGCTTTGGGTTAAATCATTTCGGCTTTGACCCGACTGATATCCCGTAAGCAAAAAGGGCTGATTCGCGAGATTCGCATTGTAAAACGGATCTTCATCCTGATACAAATGCTGCATTTCGAACGCAAACACGTTTTTATCATTCAGCGTATAGTAATAATTTATATTCTGATTGAACGAAAAAGGATTCTGCTTTTTATTCGTATAAATATCATCCAACAAACTAGAGAAAACCCCTGATCTTTCTTTCTGATCCGACAGTTTCAGTAAAGCATCATAATCGAAATGCACTTTTTCCGACGGCACATAACTCGAACTCAGTTTAAACAATCCTAACGATGATTTCTGATGGGAAACATCCTGACGTGTTTCATTGATCACTACAGAAGTTCCGTCGGGCAAACGGTCGGTTCGTGTAGATTTTGAATTGGTTTCGATATCAGTCACATTGGAAGAGAAAATTCCGAATCCGCTTAAAGTCCATGCTTTTGAAGGATTATAACTGAAATTTGCCGCTCCGAATTTAGTATCAATTTCTTTCGCCTGATTGTTACGAAGTCCTAAAATTCCCAAATCATTTGAGGACACATTGAAATTGGAACCGCCTTTTTTCATCATGTTTTTAAAACCACCGGTAAACTTGAAGTAATCCTGCATCGTTAAAGGCAACTCTCCAATATTATTGCGGTTTCCGATGACATTTAAACTGTATTTCGGACTGTAATAAAAGAGTTTCGGATTGACAATATAGCGTTCATCCGTATGCCCTACGCCAATTCCGGCCGTCATATCCCCAAACCAAAAGTTCTTTTTCCCTTCTTTCAGTTTGATGTTAATCGCTACGTTCTCTTCGTTGTTTTCAAGACCTTTCAAATTGGTTACTTCATTGTAGTTTCGAAGCACCTGAATTTTATCCAATGCATCGGCTGGAATGTTTTTGGTGGCAATTTTGGTATCCCCATCAAAGAAATCTTTCCCTTCCACCATCACTTTCTGCACCTTTTTCCCTTCCACCTGGATTTCGCCGTCTTTATTGACTTCTACTCCGGGAAGTTTTTTCAATACGTCTTCCAGCTTGCGCTCGGTACCGTTTCTAAAAGAATCCGAATTGTAAATAATGGTATCACCACTGATGGAAACCGGCATTTCTTTTACAATTTCAATTTCCTTCAGCAAGGTTCCTTCTTTCAGAACAATATTTTTTACGATATTTTCTGTTGTGGTTTTAATTGTTGTTGTATAGGGCTGAAAACCAACATAACTTACCTTAACCTCGTAAGTCGAATTGGCATTCAGAGAAATCTGAAACCGACCTTTATCGTTCGTAATCGAATAACCGTCCATGGCTTTTGTTGCCTGATTAACAGCCATAATATTGGCCATTTCCAGAGCCACACCGGTGGTATCTTTGATAACGCCTTCAAACTTCACATTTTGTGAAAAGCCTATGGTCGTAACCATAAACAGCACAACAAAAAATATATTTTTCATAAATGAAATGGGAATAAAATAAGTTTTTTCGAATTAATTAATGTCCCATTCTCATTCCCCCTCTGTTTCCGCCTTGCGATTGGAATTGCTCCTGCATTTCCTGCATTTTTTTTACAACGATTTCATCATACTCTTTCTGTTTGACTACTTTACCGTTTTTAGGCGCTTTAATTTCCACTTTATCTTTTGTATTCATCACCAATTTCGAACACATTACCACGGTTTTTCCGTCGTTAACTTCCAAAATCAGTCCCGGTAAACCCCAGTAACTTTCAGGACCTTGACTGATTGGAATTTCCGGTGTATACCAAGCGGTAATCTCAATTTCCTTCGGCATATCGAAATCCGTCATGAAATTGGTTCTTTTTTCTTTGCCTTCTTCGCCTTTTTTAGCTGCATCTTCTTTTTTCGGACGTGCATTTCTGAAATCGGAAGCACTTACCGGTTTTATTGCAGTCGCTTTAAAACAAGTATAATCACCAATTTTTTTGGTTTCACTGCCCAATTTCCAAGCCAATTTCGGCAGGGAATCCACCACCAAAAATTCTTTGCTCATAAATTCTTTATCCACGGTATAGGTTTTATCCTTAACGTTTTTGTAATAGGTTCCCCCACCGCCCATCATGGAACTCATCATACGAAATCCGCCACCGTTTTGCCCGGGAGCATCTAATTTCTCTTCCTCCTTGTAAATCGAACTGGTTTTATCAAAATTAAGTATGAATGTTTTTTCAAACATTTTTTTCATACGTTCTTCAATCATTTTTCGCATTTCAGGCGTTACATCTTTATTACCATCCATACGCGATTTGAAATCGGCAGTACTGGTTTTGGATTCATAAACTGCCATCCCTTGAAAATCTTGGGCAAATGAGGTTAATGAAGTACAAAAAAACACCATTAATGCTATTGAAATTTTTTTCATGATTTTATAAGTTAGTTACAAGACTATATAAGACGATTGAAAACGTTTTTTGTTACAAAAATATTCTTCTTAGACTACTGTTTTTGTAAAAGGTTTATTCGTAATTTGGCTTTTATGCAAAATTTAATACAGCTGTTATTTCTTTTCACCTTTTGTTTCGGTTTTGGCCAACAAAAAAGTATTGGAGTTACGCCTCTGGAAACTCAAAAAACACAAGCCCAATATTTTATTGGCAGAGATGCTTTTGGAAACAATTACACCCTTTATGACAATGTATTCCGAAAAGAAAACCGTCAAACCAAACTGGAATATAAAAACATTGCTTTAGGAAAAATTGAGCGGGTGGATTTACAAAATCCGCTTCAGACGGTAGTGTTCTACAAAACGATGAATGCCGTTGTACTGTTAGACAATCAGTTGAATGAAACGATTCGGATTAATTTCACCGAAACCAATCCTGAACTAATACCACATTGGGTTGGCTTGGCTTCTCAAAACCGACTTTGGCTATTCGATTTGGCTTCGCAGAAATTAGGTCTTTACGATTATCAGAAAAAAACATTCCATCCCATATCCGTCGTTTTTGAACTTCCAATTGTCTATGCGCAATCGGATTACAATTATTTTTACTGGACAAACAAAGAACAACAACTGATGGCCGCCAATGTATATGGGAAAGTGAATTTTTTAGGAATGGTTGCTGATTACGAACAAATGCAAATAATTTCTTCTAAACAAATCCTGTTAAAAAAAGGCGATACTTTAAGCGTTTATGATTTGGAAAAAGAAACTTCGCAAATCATAACGATTCCCGAAAAAAGCTTTCAAAGTTTTTATTATAAAGAACAAATTTTATCTATTTTTACCGACAACGAAATCAGGAATTATAAAATCTTTTTACCATAATGCATATAGCTGTAGCAGGAAACATTGGCGCCGGAAAAACCACTTTAACCCGACTTCTATCCAAACATTTCAAATGGGAACCGCATTTTGAAGATGTGGTGGACAATCCGTATCTTGACGATTTTTACCATTCGATGGACCGTTGGTCATTTAATTTGCAGATCTACTTCCTGAACAGCCGTTTCCGTCAGGTGTTGCAGATTCGCGAAAGCGGAAAAAAAATTATTCAGGACCGAACGATTTATGAAGATGCCCACATTTTCGCTCCCAATCTACATACTATGGGATTGATGAGTAATCGTGACTTCGAAAATTATTCATCCTTGTTCGAATTGATGGAAAATTTGGTAGGCGCTCCGGATTTATTGATTTATCTGAGAAGTTCCATCCCAAATTTGGTTTCACAGATTCACAAACGCGGTCGCGACTATGAAAATACCATCTCCATTGAATATTTGAGCCGATTGAACGAACGTTATGAAGCTTGGGTTCAAACCTACAACAAAGGGAAACTGCTCATTATCGACGTAGACAACATTAATTTTGTGGACAATCCGGAAGATCTGGGAATGATCATCAACCGCATCGATGCCGAAATAAACGGCTTATTTTAAAGCATACAATCCCGATGAAATCATCGGGATTTTTTTTTATCTTTAAATAAATTCCAAAACTATGCTTCTTTTAAAACGGTTCAAATGGATTTGCTGTATACTTACGACAAGTATTTTGATGGGAAGTTGCCATGTTTATGAAAAAATCCCATCGGACATTGAAAAAGCAACAGCCTCCAATATGCGGGTTAAAATAACCATGACCGACAACCAAAAGTATTTTTTTAAGAAAATTGAAAAAACAGACAGCCTCTATTATGGCGTTGAAGAAGTCGGATTGGATGTAATCAAAAAACCGCTTAAAAAAGAAGACATTAAAAAACTCCAAATCATCAACAAACCCAAGTCCAGATTTTTAACCGTTGCAGGCATTACCATTCCAATCGCCATACTTGTAATGTTGATAAGCTCCAACAGCTGGAGCTCAGGCGCCGGACCTGTGGGCGGTTTTTAAATCAATAATACAGACTTTTAATTACTATTTCCGACGTTTTTCCTTCGAAATGAATTTTCCTTTTCTCACCCGGAAGCAGATCGAAATAATTATCGCTGAAATGTGTCCCTTCAGAACTTAAAAAAACATTCTTTACCAAAATATCGGTTGATACTTCAAGAGTATTTTCATCTAAATGCTTAACCATGATTTTCGGTCGTTTCAGTTCCAAATCTTTCGGTTTTTCAAAATAAAACAAGGTTGATTTTACATCCGAATCGGAAAAAACAAACTTCACGGAAAGCACGGTCTGTTTGGAATTGAACTTTTCAAACATTTTTTTATCCATCGTATAATACACTTTTGCTGTATTTTCCGCTACCTGAATTTCCGAAGCCGATTGCCACAGTATTTTACCTTCAAAATCCAGAAGTTGCAGCACTAATTTTCCTTTTTTGGACGATACTTCATCACTGATTACATAGACTTTATACTGATTTTCTTCTACGGCAACCGAAACTAATACATTCTCAAAACTACGTTTCGCCTGATAATGAAACGCTTTCCAAGTGCCAAAATAATCCACCGAACTCCAAGAGGTTACCGGCCAACAATCGTTGAGTTGCCAATACAAAGTCCCCATGCAATAAGGCTTTGCTTGTCGATGAGCTTCAATGGCAGTTTTCATTCCTTCCGCTTGCAGCAATTGCGAAACATAGATGAAATCTTCAAAATTGGTCGGAAATTTATAGTCACGCTCCATATAGGTTTGAATGGTCTGATAGCCCGTTGGATGTTTCTGATGGTTTTTTACGACATCCGATTGCAAATTCAAATCGCTTTCATTGGCAAAACTCCGTAAGGTTTCCAAATCCGGCATGCCCTGAAAACCGTATTCCGACATGAATCGTCCGACTTTCTTCGTATACATTTCAAACGGTTCCATGCCCCACCAAACACCCCAATAATGCGAATCGCCCTGCAGCAGACTTTCTTTTCTTCCCCACCCGATTGATGGTGATGAAGGCCAGTAACTATTTTTTTCTTTCGACAAAAGACTGTTTAAGGTTTTCGGAATCAGTTCGTGAAACAGCTTTTCATAGTCGCTCCATATTTTTGTGGAATCGACTGCCGAATAGTTGTATTGTTTCTGCCAACCCCAATTGTGCCAGCCTTCATCGCTCTCATTGTTCCCGCACCAAAGCGCTACACTCGGATGATTTTGCAGACGATTTACATTATCGACAACTTCCTGTTTTACATTCTCCAAAAAAGCATCGTCTCCCGGATACATCGCACAGGCAAACATGAAATCCTGCCAAACCAGAATACCTTTTTTATCACATTCCTCATAAAAAGCATCATCGGCATACACGCCACCACCCCAAACGCGAAGCATGTTCATATTCGCATCCACGGCATTTTTTACAATACTTTTATAAACAGAATCCTTTGCTTTCGGAAGAAAACTATCGGGTGGAATATAATTCGCGCCTTTCATAAACACCGGAACACCGTTGAGTTTAAAATAAAAGCTTTTCCCGACCTTGTCCATTTCCTGAACCAATTCGACAGTTCGCAACCCAATGTTCATTTCTTTCTTATCCGAATTTCCTTTGGCATCCGAAAGTGAAATCGCAAACGGATACAAATACGCTTCTCCTAAACCGTTACACCACCACCGTTTCGGTTTTTTGATTTCATAATCGATTTTCAGTTGATTTTTACCTTTTTTAAGCGAATAGGTTTCCGATTTGTCATTGACTTTCAGTTGGTATTTTCCGGATTGCTGACAATGTACTTCCGTTGTAAAAACCAATTTTGCTACTTCATCCGACAGTAGTTTCTGTTCGTATTTTACATTTTCGATTGTAACCGAATTCCAGAAATTAAGCTTTACTTTTTTCCAAATACCCGCCGTTACGAATCGTGGCCCCCAATCCCAACCGTAGTGGTATTGCGCTTTTCGGGTAAATATTTTCTCATCGCCGGGTAATGTATAATTCAGTTTTTTTGCTGCTTCCTTTCCTTTTTTAACTGCCGATTGAAAAACAACCGTCAATTTATTTTGTCCGACTTTCAGCTGATTTTTAACATCGATTTTCCAGATTCGGAACATATTATCCGCTTTCAAAACTGATTTCCCGTTGAGAAAAACTTCGGCATAGGTATCCAAACCGTCAAATTGTAATTCGACAGTGTCGCTTTTCAGTTCTTTGGCGGAAACAGTAAAAGTTGTCTCATATTCCCAAGCCTCGTTTTCAATCCACTGCAGTTGTTTTTCATTCGCTCCGAAAAAAGGATTTGGAATTACGTTATTATTGAACAAATCCGTATGCACCGTTCCAGGAACAGAAGCCGGAAGCCATTGTACATCGCCTTTTTTTCTGAAAATCCAGTGTTCCTTTCCCAAATTTCGATCCGAATTCTGAGCCAGAACCAATAACGGTAAACAGAAAATCATCAGGAATTTCAAAAAAATTTTCATTACAATAAATTTGATTTCAACATTTTAACCTCATCAATATTAGCGGTTTCACTTCCGTCAGTTATCGCAGAAGAATGATAAAAACCGGCGTTGGTTTGTTTTTGAATCAGATTGATATTTGTCGAGCGCAATCCACCACCGGGCATAATGGTAATGCGGTTGTTTGCTTTTTCCACCAATTGTTGCAAAACCGTAATACCTTCCACCACGTTCGGCATGGTTCCGGATGTCAGAATGGTCGAAAATCCACATTGGATAACATTCTCCAATGAAAGTAAAATATCGGTCACGGCATCGAATGCCCTGTGAAACGTACACGGCAAAGGTTTCGCCATGGCAACTAATTCCGAATTCTGTTTCGTATTTATCGTTCGGTCATGGTTTAAAATTCCAAAAACAAAACCATTGACACCCAATGTTTTAAATTGCTGAATTTCTTTTTTCATCATTTGGAATTCCTCTTCCGAATACACAAAATTGCCGCCCCGAGGACGAATCATCACATATAAAGGAATTGTTATTTGTTCACGGATTTCACGGGTAATCTCAAAATCGGGTGTGGTTCCGCCTTCTTTTATATTATCGCAAAGTTCCACTCTGTCGGCTCCGCCTTGCTGAGCAATTAGTGCCGATTCGGAATTAAAACAAGCTATTTCTAATTTTCCCATTATCGTAAAAAGTAATCGGCGTCAATTAATTTATTTCCGGTGTCGTCGTATTTCGCATAATTGAATCCGCCCTGAACGCAATACGCTCCGTGTTCGCCTTTTTTGTTCAACGCGATAAATCCTACCTGAATGTCTTTCAGATTTTTATTTCTGTTTTTGGTCAGTTTCACAATTCTGGCAACAGCTTCTTCACAGGCTTTTTGCGGCGATTTCCCTTGACGCATCAGTTCCACCACCAAATGACAACCCGCGATTCGGATTACTTCTTCCCCATGACCAGTTGCGGTTGCGGCACCGATTTCGTTATCGACATACAATCCCGCTCCGATAATCGGCGAATCACCTATGCGTCCGTGCATTTTATACGCCATGCCGCTCGTAGTACAGGCACCCGACAAATTTCCGTGAACGTCCAATGCAATCATACCGATAGTGTCGTGATTTTCGATATTCGCAATCGGCTTATAATTGCTGGTTTTGAGCCATTCTTTCCATTCTTTTTCGGAAGCTTCCACCAACAGGTTTTCTTTTTTATGACCTTGTGACAAAGCAAATTGCAAAGCGCCTTCACCAACCAACATTACGTGTGGCGTTTTTTCCATCACGGCTCTGGCTACCATAATCGGATGTTTGATATGCTCCAAGCAAGCCACTGAACCGATATTAGAAAATTCGTCCATGATACAGGCATCCAATGTTACTCTTCCGTCACGGTCTGGTCGTCCGCCGTAACCTACACTGCGCTCGTTCGGATCGCCCTCAGGAATCTTCACTCCGGCTTCTACTGCATCCAATGCGCGTCCGTTATTTTTTAATATTTCCCAAGCCGCATTGTTCGCCGGAATTCCAAAATTCCAAGTGGAAAGAACGATTGGTTTAGCTCCGCTCCGTTCGCCAGTAGCTCGGGTTTTTACTTTTCCGGATGGAACAACAATTTCTTCTTCCTCCGTTTTCCCACGAAAACCGTTCAATGCTACCGCTACTGAAGCGATGGCGGTTGTCTTTATAAAATTTCTGCGGTTTGCCATATTCTTATTTTTTTATTCCACCATGATTTCATCCACGAAGAGCCAACAATCCGAACCGGCGCCTGGTTTTCCCTCAGGAATTTTACCCGCATTGGGTGCAATGACCTTGATGTATTTGGTTTTTTGTTTATCGAATTCGATGGTTACAATACCTTTCATTTTACGGATCTCTTCAGCAGTAATTTTCTTTATCGATTGGAATGTTTTTCCGTCTTTGGAAACCAGCACTTCAATGTATTTTGGATAGTGAATCCAGCTTCCGTCGTTGGTTAACACATCCACTGTTACTTTTGAAACGCATTGTTTTTTTCCTAAATCGATGGTAGCATTCAAATCTTTTCCCCAGAAACCAATCCAGTCACGACCGTATTTTTCCATGTTGCCGCGCATACCGTCTACTAAAGTAAAACTTCCACCAATTCCGTAATTCTCATGCGGTTGGTTAACCAAACTGATTTTCTTTCCTGTCGATTTGCTAATGAAAAACGGCTGCTCGATAACCGCACTTTTTTGCTTGCCGTTTTCAAAATAAGCTGCTTTTATGGTTTGGTTTTTCGTTACCAAAATGGATTCCGTGTATTTTTTGGAATTGGCGGTCGGATTCGTTCCGTCAGTAGTAAAACAGATTCCGGGATTTGCCGATTTCAAAGCAAAATCGACTCCTTTTCCTTTTTCGGACGGACTCACTTTGGAAGTCACTTCAAATAATGCCCGACTGTAATTGATTCCTTTTGTATCGTATACTGAGAAATGCTGAATCAACCGGTTTTGAAAATTCTGGTATTTTGAAGCATCAGAAGTTCCCCAAACCACTTCAGCCAAAGCCGCCATTCTCGGCATAATCATGTATTCAACATGTTCCGGCGTATTGATGTATTCGGTCCAAACATTCCCTTGTGCGCCTAAAATATATTTTGCTTCTTCAGAAGTCAGTTCTTTTGGCGTGGGTTCTAAGGAATACACTTTTTCCACGGTCGTATAACCGCCGATTGCCACCGGTTCGTTCTTCGGTTCACCCTGATAATGATCGAAATAGCAATGGGAACCCGGGGTCATTACCACAAAATGTTTTTGTTTGGCTGCATTGATACCGCCTTCGGTACCACGCCAACTCATTACGGCTGCGTTAGGTGCTAATCCGCCTTCGAGAATTTCATCCCACCCTATTATTTGACGCCCTTTTCCGTTGACAAATTTCTCGATGCGTTTAATGAAATAACTCTGAAGTTCGTGTTCGTCTTTTAAGCCTTCTTTTTTAATTAGTGCCTGACAGTGCGCGCAATTCTTCCAACGAACTTTCGGACTTTCATCACCACCGATATGAATGTATTCGGAAGGAAATAACGCAATCACTTCGGATAAAACAGCTTCTAAAAACTGAAACGTACTTTCTTTCGGGCAAAGCACATCGTCCAAAACACCCCATTGCATCGCCACATCAAACGGTCCCCCGGTACAAGACAATTCGGGATAAGAAGCCAACGCGGCCACTGCATGACCCGGCATTTCAATTTCGGGAACTACGGTGATATGGCGTGCTTTTGCATACGCTACAATTTCTTTTATTTCTTCTTGGGTATAAAATCCGCCGTATTTTTTATTGTCAAATTGCTGATCGTTATAATGTCCGACCATTGAGCCTTTTCGCCAGGCACCGACTTCCGTTAATTTCGGGTATTTCTTGATTTCAATGCGCCAACCCTGATCGTCGGTTAAATGCCAATGAAAGGTATTCATCTTATACATCGCCAGATAATCAATGTATTTTTTGATGAAGTCTATTGGAAAGAAATGACGACAAACATCCAAATGCATACCCCTCCAAGCGTATTTTGGTTCGTCTTTAATTTCGAGAGTCTGGATTTTCAGTTCTTCCTTATTGGTAACAGGAAGCAATTGCTGTAACGTCTGAAACGCATAAAACAATCCTAAATTACTTTTGGCATTGATTCTAATTTGAGTCGTGCTGACATTGAGTTCATACGCTCCGTTTTTCACATCATTGGGATTTTCTACCAGAATCTGAAGCGTATTTAGCGGGCTTTTAGAATTGGTGGTCGTTATCAGTTCGAAACCGTAATTGGTTTTCAGAAACTCATTGAACAATCTGATTTCGTTATTGCTTTCGGAATTTCCGATAAGGATTAATGTTCCTTGGTTTAACGTAAAACTCCCTTCTTTTTGAATCAGTGATTTCGGTTGCGGAATTAACGGCAATTGATTTTGGGCAAAACCAACCGTTGCTATTAAAAACAAAAAAAGGACAAATAATCTTGGCATTGTTGTTTGTGTGTTGTTTCGGTAAATTTAGTAAAATAAAAAAGTTCCATCTCATTTTTAATCACGAGATGGAACTTTTATTATCACAAAAAACGTTCTATTTGTCCCTAAATGCTGCAATTTTCGCATCTACTTCGGCGGCAGTACCTTCAAAAGTTTCCACTTTTTCCGTTTCCTTACCGTTTTCAACCGTTGTGATTTTTACCGTTGCTTTGGTTTTTCCGTTATTGGTTTCTTTTTCAACGGAAATACGTTTCATCATTTCCTTTTTCATTGCTCCTTTTTCGGCACAACATTTCATTTTACAGTCGCCTCCTTTGAACTTTCCGTTGGCATCGTAATGGGACATGCACATGGCTTTTTCTTCCGGAGAACAGCCCATTTCGTCACACATTTTCGCACATTCGTCTTTGGTCATAGTGGCACATTTTGACATGTCGCATTTCATCCCTTTTCCGCCGATGAATTTTCCACTTTCGTCATAATGCGACATACACATGGCTCTTTCGTCTTCGGAACAACCCATTTCATCACACATTTTGGAGCATTCGTCTTTGGTCATGGTAGCCATTTTAGACATATCGCATTTCATACTCTTGCCTTCACACATTTCTGTTTTGGCACAACATGCCTCTTTGCCTGCTCCGGCAGTATGTCCGCCTCCTAAAATCGGCGCCATTACCAATCCGATTAAACACGTTAATTTGATTAAAATATTCATCGATGGTCCTGAAGTATCTTTGAACGGATCCCCAACCGTATCTCCGGTAACCGCCGCTTTGTGCGCATCAGAACCTTTATACGTCATTTCACCGTTAATCATTACACCCGCTTCAAACGATTTTTTAGCATTATCCCAAGCACCGCCGGCATTGTTTTGGAAGATCGCCCAAAGCACACCAGAAACAGTAACTCCGGCCATATAACCACCCAACATTTCGGCAATTAATTGATTGTTATCAGCATACACCAATTTCCCTAAAAGTACAATTGCGATTGGGAAACCAATGGTTAAAATTCCCGGTAACATCATTTCGCGTAATGCCGCTCTTGTGGAGATTTCTACACATTTCCCGTATTCCGGTTTTCCAGTACCTTCCATGATTCCCGGAATTTCCTTGAATTGACGACGTACTTCATAAACCATATCCATCGCGGCTTTTCCAACGGAATTCATCGCTAAAGCGGAGAAAACAACTGGAATCATTCCACCCACAAATAACATTGCTAAAACCGGCGCTTTAAAAATATTAATTCCGTCGATTCCCGTAAACGTTACATAGGCTGCGAATAATGCTAAGGATGTTAATGCTGCCGATGCAATCGCAAACCCTTTTCCGGTGGCTGCTGTTGTATTTCCTACCGAATCTAAAATATCGGTGCGTGTTCTTACTTCTTTTGGCAATTCGCTCATTTCGGCGATTCCACCTGCGTTATCCGAGATTGGTCCGAAGGCGTCAATAGCCAATTGCATAGCCGTAGTCGCCATCATTGCTGAAGCTGCCAAGGCTACTCCGTAGAATCCTGCAAAAGCATACGATGCCCAAATTGCTGCTGCGAACAATAATACCGTTGGGAAAGTCGAAATCATTCCGGTTGCTAAACCCGCAATTACGTTGGTTCCGGCACCCGTTGAAGACTTTTGCACGATTGCTAAAACCGGTTTCGTTCCTAATCCTGTATAATATTCAGTTACCGAAGAGATTACACCCCCAACCGTTAAACCAACGATGGTAGCATAAAATACTCTCATGGATGAAATGTCTTTTAACCCTTCTCCGTAGAATTCCATTTTCATGGTTTCGGGTAACATGTATTGTACTAAGAAGAAACAAGCCACCAAGGTTAATCCGATAGAAACCCAGTTTCCTACGTTTAAAGCGCCTTGTACTTGTTTTTCTTTGGCATCATTGCTTGAGATTTTCACCAACATGGTACCAATAATCGAAAACAAAATTCCGAATCCGGCAATCGCCATTGGTAATAAAATTGGTCCAATACCTCCGAAAGCATCCTGAAGATTGCCTCCCATATCTTTGATAACATAATTTCCAAGCACCATAGCCGCTAAAACCGTTGCCACATACGAACCGAACAAATCGGCACCCATACCTGCCACGTCGCCTACGTTATCCCCAACGTTATCCGCAATGGTTGCAGGGTTACGCGGATCGTCTTCCGGAATTCCGGCTTCTACTTTTCCAACCAAATCCGCACCGACATCGGCTGCTTTGGTATAGATACCTCCCCCTACACGGGCAAACAAAGCAATAGATTCCGCTCCAAGAGAAAATCCTGCCAAAGTTTCCAATACTACGGTCATGTCTTCGGTTGAAGTCCATGCTCCGCCCATGAAATAATTGAAGAAGAAAATAAAGAAAGAGGTTAACCCCAATACTGCTAAACCGGCTACGCCAAGCCCCATTACGGTTCCGCCGCCAAAAGAAACTTTTAACGCCTGTGGCAAACTGGTACGGGCGGCCTGAGTGGTTCTGACATTGGTTTTCGTTGCGATTTTCATCCCCATGTTTCCGGCCAAAGCTGAAAAGATGGCGCCGAAAACGAAAGCGACCACTATTAATATATGTGTAGTTGGCACTATAAAAGAAATCGCTGCTAAAGCAATACTTGCCCCAACAACGAAAAGTGCTAATAATCGGTATTCTGCTTTAAGAAAGGCTAACGCTCCTTCGTAGATGTGATCTGAAATCTCTTTCATCTTTCCATCTCCTGCATCCTGCTTTAAAACCCAACTCCTTTTGACTGCCATAAAGGCGAGCCCCAACAATGCCATTATCACCGGCACGTAAATCATCATTGATTCCATAAATTTGTTTTGGTATTTGGTTAATATATTCGTAAATATATAGAAACAATAACAAATAAAAAAGCAATACTCTCTTCAGAATATTGCTTTTTTTATAAAATTTTAGGAAATCGTATTATTTAATACTGAATAACCCGGCAGGTTTATTTTCTAAAGCATTGAAACGATCCACGCATTCTTTTAAAATTCGTTTAGCATCGTTTACATCTCCCCATCCTTCTACATCAACTTGTTTGTTTTCCAAATCTTTGTAAACCTGGAAGAAGTGCTCGATTTCTTTTACCAAGTGTGGGTTCATGTCTGACAAATCGTCCAATTTATTCCAGATAGGATCTGAAACCGGCACACAGATGATTTTTTCATCCGGACCTTTATCATCGGCCATGTGGAAAACTCCGATAGGCTTCACTTCCATTACACATCCAGGGAAAGTTGGCTCGTTTACCAAAACCAATACATCCAACGGATCACCGTCTAATGCTAAAGTTTCAGGAATAAAACCGTAATCGGCAGGATACATCATCGATGAAAATAACATTCTGTCGAAACGCATTCTTTTTAATTCGAAATCGTACTCGTATTTATTTCTGCTTCCTCTTGGAATTTCGATTAAAACATCGAAAGTTTTTACTTTATCAGCTGTCATTATTTTAAACTTTTACATTTTTTGAGGGTGCAAAAGTAGGACAAAAACAACTGACTTACAAGTAATTTTACCGTTAAAAAAACAGATTTAGCAATATGATAACGAAGTTTTAATACGGTTGTTTCCGTCCTCTTTTCTGTAGGTAATAATGCCAAAGAAAAAAAGTAGCTGCCGAACGGTGTGGCTTCCAGTTTTCCGCATAAACGGCCATCGCCTCCTTATCGTGAATGTCAAAAAGTTCTTTAATCGTATTCACCACTGCAATATCGCCCAGCGGAATAATATCCGGTGATTGCAGGCAAAACATCAGATACACATCGATCGTCCAATGGCCGATACCTTTGATTTTAATCAACTCCGCACGAACGGTTTCGGCATCCAGATCTGACAGCCCTTCAACATCGAGAGCCCCTTCAAGAATTGCTTCTGATAAGGCTTTCAGGTAGTTTGTTTTTTGTCTGCTGACGCCACAACTGCGAAAATCTTCATCGGAAAACACCAACACCGTTTCGGGTGAAAAATCGGGAATTGCGGCTTTAATTCGGTTAAATGTAGCTTTGGCTGAATCAATCGACACCTGTTGCTCCAATATCAGCAGACAAAGCGTTTCGAATCCCGGCGGGCGTTGTACGAAAGTCGGCTCGCCATACAAATCGACGATACTTTGGAATTTCTGTTCACATTTAAGAAGATATGCAATGGCGTTTTTCATTAGAAATAGAATCCGAATGACCCTTTAACTCCGAATTTATTGGCATCCGGCAAATTCAGATAACTGCCTCTCCAGCAGAAATCCAATCGAAAACATTTGAAAATATTCCCCACTCCCGCGTGGTATTCCCAATATCCGTTTACCGGAGCACGGTATTCCAATCCGGAAGCATTAAGTGCAATATTTTGATCCGAAACAGAACCATACACTCCTTTTACACCAACAATTTCCCTCCAATTCAATTTTCGCAACAACGGTACTCTTGAAAACAAGCGGCCGTTAAAATGATGTTCTAAGTGAATCGAAGCGTATTCATCGGCAACGAATTCATAATAATTCATCAGGTTGTACGTGTTTTCAATCTGGAAATACGATTGGTTTCCGGGAATAACCCCCATCAAGCCCAACGGTACTTTTCCGAAAATCTTACCGGTTTCAAAGGTTGGAAACAAGCGCCCGAAGCCACCGATCAATATTGGATGACGGTAATAGAACTGTAATTTCTGATACGAGAAATCACTGTCAAAAACCCCTTTCATGCCATGACTGTAATTCACAAAAACCCTTGGGAAATTATAATCCACCACCATTCGTTCCACTCCATGACCTACTGTTTTTCGTTTCGGGGTATAATCCACCATTAAATTAATATCGGCTTGTTTGACCTGACTCTGAATTCCTCCGTTAGCATCAAAATAATCCAGACTGAATTTTGACCAAGCCGATTTCAACGTACGATACGTTAAACCTGTCTGAATTGTCAGGTTTTTTACCGGCTCCATCTGTAGGGAAAGCATCGATAAATTAATCGATGAAAGTTTGTCGTTATTTCCGCTTGAAAACAAAGTACTTGAAGCAAAACTTCTTCCCAAGACATCGTTGGTAGCCGTCAAACTCACTCCCAACTGTTCGATATCCCTTCTGTTTCCGCCCGAAAGAATCAAACGGTTTTTCTTATTTAGAAGCCATTTTCCGGAAATGCCGTATTTAAACTGATGATCGTTAAAGCCGTAAGCCGTATAGCCTTCGATACGCCACATATCATTGGACCCGAAATAGGTTCTTCCACCCGCGCGCAAACGCATTCCTTCTACATTATTGTAGCCGTAAGAGGAAAATATCGGCCCGTAGTCCATCTTTAATTTCGGAATTTCGATGTAACCACTGGCTAAAATAGTCGCAACATTATAGATTCGTTTGAATTTCGGAATCGTGTTTAAAGTATCTAAAAGTCCGTAAACACTTTTCTCGTTTTTATTCAGGTTTTCAAAGCGGTTTTCCTCCCAAAATTCATCGGTTTTATTATACGCTTCGCTGTCATAATTGTCTACTTCCTGTTTGTAGAATTTATCATCTTTAGGAATATTGAATTTATGATTTCGCACTAAAGTGGTACGCTTTCCGTAAACTCCTTTTGATTTTTCTTTTTTGGAGAAACTGAAATCCGACATCATGTGATCGCGTTTCAACAGGAACACCGAATCGTTCAATACCTCAAATTCCTGTTCGATATAAATTTCCTTTACCCAGTTGATGTTGGCACTTTTGCTGGCTTCCATGTTGATTTTCTTGATGGCCCATGTAGAATCATTTACCCAAAAATCCCCTTTAAAAGTCAGCTCGTTTTTTCTTCTCGGATAGTAAATAATATTGTAACACCATTTGTTGTCGATATAAGCACTGTCGGACAACACGTAATTGTATACATTGATTCCCGTGCGCGATAACGGACTCACGAAATCCTTATCGAAGAACTTCAGGTAATTGTTGTAAATATCGTAATCGGCATACAAATCTTTGATAAAAGTACTCACACCATCGCCGGTACCTAAGCCCGAATTTTTATTCGCTTTTACGATTTCTTTCTTTTTCCCGTTAGTATTATCGGCGTAGACTTCACTCAACGTTTCATTGATAAAAATAGGCAGAAAGGCTTTCCCGGTTACTCTGGAGGTATCGATTCGGTCCCAGATAAATTCCATTCCTTTGAAAATCTTATTGGCTTTGAAAGCACTGTCGATGGAATTCAGGTCAAATTCTACTTTTTCGTATTTATCGTATTGGTACTGATTGAACATATTCAGTCCGTTTTTCTTTTTACGCGCCCATATTTTTCGGAGAATATCAATGGCCGGATTGTTCTTTTTGGAGGTTTTCCCGGTGTAAATTTTCACTTCCTGAAGCTGATTATCCGGTTTGATCTGAATTTTCATTTCCAAATCCACCGCTTTTACAAGCGTAATTTCCACGGCTTTATATCCTACAAACGAAGCCACTAACGTTTTATATGTTTTATCCGATTGCAGGTAAAAACGTCCGTTCTCATCGGAAACCACACCTTCGGTAGAACCTTTAAAATACACGTTGGCATACCCCATCGGCTGGTTGTTTTCATCATAAACCACCCCGCCCACTTTGGTTTGCGCCATCATGTTCACAAATGATAAAACGAAACTTAAAAACAGAAATAACTTCTTCATAGAATTGTAAAAAAAAACTTCATCAGCAAATTACTGATGAAGTTCAAATATAGTCATTTTATTAATTGTCAATTATCAATTGATAATTATCAATTATTTTTTATACATCACTTTTTTAACCGCCTTGATTACATCGTTAGCATTAGGCAACCATTCTTTCAACAAAGTTGGAGAATACGGCGCCGGAGTATCGGCAGTTGTGATTCTTTGTACCGGCGCATCCAAATAATCGAAGGCTCTTTCCTGAACCATATACGTGATTTCTGAAGCCACCGATGCAAACGGCCAAGCCTCTTCCAAAACCACCAATCTATTTGTTTTTTTCACCGAATTGATAATCGTTTCGTAATCCATCGGACGAACCGTTCTTAAATCTACGATTTCACAAGAAATACCTTCTTTAGCCAATTCCTCAGCTGCCGCTAACGCTTCTTTGATGATTTTTCCGAAAGACACAATCGTTACATCGGTTCCTTCGCGTTTGATATCGGCAACTCCTAACGGAATCGTGTAATCGCCTTCCGGCACTTCCCCTTTATCACCATACATTTGTTCCGATTCCATGAAGATTACCGGATCGTTATCACGGATAGCTGCTTTTAATAATCCTTTAGCATCATATACCGTTGATGGCACCACTACTTTTAATCCCGGAGTATTTGCAAACCAGTTTTCGAAAGCCTGAGAGTGTGTTGCCCCTAACTGACCAGCCGAAGCTGTCGGTCCGCGGAACACCATTGGCATAGGAAACTGTCCGGCCGACATCTGACGCATTTTTGCCGCGTTATTGATGATCTGGTCGATTCCCACCAACGAGAAATTAAACGTCATGAATTCCACAATTGGGCGGCAACCGTTCATCGCTGAACCTACTGCAATTCCGGCGAAACCTAATTCGGCAATTGGGGTATCGATAACTCTTTTTGGTCCGAATTCATCCAGCATTCCTTTCGAAGCTTTATAGGCTCCGTTATATTCCGCTACTTCTTCACCCATTAAATATACCGATTCGTCGCGACGCATTTCTTCGCTCATCGCCTCACAAACCGCTTCTCTAAACTGTATCGTTCTCATGTATTTTTCTTTATCCAAAAATTATTGAAAGGCAAAAATAAAAATTTTATGTTACTTATTAGTTATATGTTAGGGATTAAGGTGAATTTATTTTGTTTTACCATTATAATGTTCGATACAAATTCATTTAACTGCCAAAGTTCCCACTGAAATTTGTTTCGCCTGTGTTCTGCACTGACTTGCCTTTCATCTGCATTGAGCTACTTTTCTTCTGCATCGACCTACTTATCTTCTACATTGACTTGCTTGTCTTCTGCATCGACCTACTTCTTGTCTGCATTGCCTCACTTTCCTTCTGCATTGCTTTGCCTTTCTTCCGCATTACCCTTTCGAATTCATTTTCTGTCACGATGCATTCATTTTCTGTCACGATGCATTTATTTTTTACCGTATTGCATTCATAACTTACCTTACCGTATTCATTATCTGACTCGGCGCATTCACTACTTGTAGTATCGCAATCATGATTTGCTTTCCCGCATTCCTTTTCTGGCTCGACGCAATTATAATTTCACCCAACGCACTCTTTTTTTAAACTGTCGCCCTTCTATTCAAAAAAACCAAACTTCACCACTGAAAATTCTGCAATCAAATCGCGTTTCAAAACTTCACTTTTGCGTTTAATCAGAATATTTTCGCTATTCCCTGATAATTTCACATTTATTATGCGTGCATACTATTTTATTGAAAATATTTCCTTAAATTCGTCCCTCGAAAATAATCAACTTTATAACCTTATAAAAATGAAAATATTAGTTTGCATCAGCCACGTGCCTGATACTACTTCAAAAATTAACTTCATTAACGGAGATTCGGAATTTGACACTAATGGTGTTCAGTTTGTAATCAACCCAAATGATGAGTTCGGTTTAACCAGAGCCATTTGGTTCAAAGAACAACAAGGTGCTAATGTAACTGTGGTAAACGTAGGCGGTACCGATGCAGAAGCAACTTTAAGAAAAGCGTTAGCCATTGGTGCTGACGAAGCAATCCGCGTAAACGCAAACCCTACTGACGGTTTCTTCGTGGCTAAGCAATTGGCAGAAGTTGTAAAAAACGGCGGGTACGATTTAGTGATTGCTGGTAAAGAATCGTTAGACTACAACGGTGGAATGGTTCCGGGAATGCTGGCTGCCTTAACAGGAGCAGATTTCGTAAACTCTTGTATCGGATTGGACATCAACGGAACAACTGCAAAAGCGGTTCGTGAAATTGACGGTGGTAAAGAAACCATTGCTGCGAACTTACCGTTGGTAATCGGCGGACAAAAAGGTTTGGTGGAAGAAAAAGACCTTCGCATCCCGAACATGAGAGGTATCATGACGGCCAGAACTAAAGCGTTAACGATTTTAGAACCGGTTGGAGCGGACAACACTACAAAAGCAGTGAAATTCGAAAAACCGGCAGCAAAATCAGCCGTAAAATTGGTGAACGCGGATAACTTAGACGAATTAATCAACTTATTACATAACGAAGCGAAAGTAATTTAATTACGAATTGAAAATTACGAATTACGTTTTTTTCAATCTTTTAAATCTTTCAATTTTTAAATAAAACAAATATGTCAATTTTAATATACGCGGAATCCGCAGAAGGAAAATTTAAAAAAGTAGCTTTCGAGTTGGCTTCTTATGCTAAGAAAGTTGCAGAAATGATGGGAACAACGGTTACAGCCGTTACGGTAAACGCAGGCGATGTTTCCGCTTTATCAAAATACGGAGTAGACAAAGTATTAAAAGTAACTAATGATAAATTAGCGTCTTTCAATGCCAAAGCTTACGCAGATGTTGTAAAACAGGCGGCTCAGAAAGAAGGAACCAAAGTGGTAATCCTTTCTTCAACAACCGATTCTTTATACTTAGCGCCACTTGTAGCTGTTGGGTTGAATGCAGGATATGCTTCTAACGTAGTGGCATTACCGGAAAGCACTTCGCCTTTCACTGTAAAAAGAAACGCGTTCTCTAACAAAGCGTTCAACATTACAGAAGTAACTACCGATGTAAAAGTTTTAGGAATTGCTAAAAATTCTTACGGTGTTTTCGAATCGGCTTCTTCTTTAACGGAAGAAGATTTCACACCATCTTTAAACGATGCTGATTTCTCTGTTAAAATCGAATCGGTAGAAAAAGTAACCGGAAAAGTAACCATTGCCGATGCTGAAATCGTGGTTTCTGCAGGTCGCGGAATGAAAGGCCCTGAAAACTGGGGCATGATTGAAGAATTGGCTTCCGTTCTTGGTGCAGCAACAGCTTGTTCTAAACCGGTATCCGATTTAGGATGGAGACCTCACAGCGAACACGTAGGACAAACCGGAAAACCGGTAGCGGCAAACTTATACATTGCCATTGGTATTTCTGGAGCGATCCAGCACATTGCCGGAATCAACTCTTCTAAAGTAAAAGTGGTTATCAACCCGGATGCTGAAGCACCTTTCTTCAAAGTAGCGGATTACGGAGTTGTAGGAGATGCTTTCCAAGTTGTTCCGCAACTAATCGAAAAATTAAAAGCTTTTAAAGCAGCGCAGCACTAAAATTCTGCATACCTTTTAAAAAAAACCATCTTATTTTTTTAAGGTGGTTTTTTTATTTTTTGAAGCGAAAGTTTTTCGTTTCTTTGCAATACACTATCTGACTTTGACTCTCATTTCTTACTTTTAAAGAAGATACACCGATTCAATAAGGAGATAGACGCAATTGTATTCTAATTTTATACTTTTTAAATATAATTGCCGTAAATTAGTACTATCCGTAGCAATTAACAAACAAAAACTTTGTGCCTTAGGGCCTTAGTGGCTAAAAAACATGAGCTTAGTAAAACTAACTATAAAGGGAATTTCATACAGCCAGACTCAAAATGGCGCGTACGCATTGATTTTAAATGAAGTTGATGGCGAAAGAAAACTACCCATTGTTATTGGCGCTTTCGAAGCACAATCCATTGCGATTGCTTTGGAAAAGGAAATTCGTCCGCCAAGACCCTTAACACACGACTTATTTAAAAACTTCGCCGATCGTTTTGATATCGTGGTAAAACAGGTAATCATCCACAAATTGGTTGACGGTGTTTTCTTCTCCAGCATTATCTGTGAAAGAGACCGTATCGAAGAAATTATCGACGCCCGTACTTCTGATGCGATTGCCTTGGCTCTACGCTTTAATGCTCCGATTTTTACTTATAAAAACATCTTGGACAAAGCGGGAATCTATCTAAAAATCAATCCTACAGAAGAAGGAAAACACCCTGAAGAGAGCGATGATCCGTTAACCAGCCCGGAAACCTTCGGATTGGTAGGCGAAGAAAAGGTAACAGGAGAATCCTATACACAATATTCCTTAGCCGAATTATACGAATTACTCGAGGCCGCCGTTCAGAATGAAGATTATGAAAAAGCTGCCAAAATTCGGGACGAAGTATCTAAAAGAGAATCATAGTCCGACAGCAGTTTTCCTGTGGCAGTAAACAACAACCATTCGAATAACCAAATAACCGCAGCAACGAAGCAACAACAATGAAGCAGTATTTAGATTTAGTAAAGCACGTTTTAGAAAACGGAAATCAGAAAGGCGATAGAACCGGAACGGGAACCAAAAGTGTTTTCGGGTATCAGATGCGTTTTGACTTGAGTGAAGGGTTTCCGATGGTAACTACCAAAAAACTGCATTTAAAATCGATTATTTACGAATTGCTTTGGTTTTTGAAAGGCGACACCAATATCGCTTATTTAAAAGAAAACGGTGTAAAAATCTGGGACGAATGGGCCGATGAAAACGGCGATTTGGGTCCGGTATACGGTTATCAGTGGCGCAATTGGAATGGCGATGAAGTCGATCAGATTAAAGAACTTATCGAAATCCTAAAACGCAATCCGAACAGCCGTCGTATGTTGGTTTCCGCTTGGAATCCTTCGGTTTTACCCGATGACAAAAAATCATTTTCCGAAAATGTTGCCAACGGAAAAGCCGCTTTGCCTCCGTGTCATGCCTTTTTCCAATTCTATGTGGCCGATGGAAAACTATCCTGTCAGTTATACCAAAGAAGCGCCGATATTTTCTTGGGCGTTCCGTTCAATATCGCTTCCTATGCCCTGTTTACCATGATGGTGGCTCAGGTTTGCGATTTGCAACCGGGTGAATTCATCCATACTTTTGGTGACGCACACATCTACAACAATCATATGGAGCAGTTGGAACTACAACTTTCCCGTGAACCGAAACCGCTTCCGAAAATGATTTTGAATCCGAATGTAAAAGACATCTTCGCATTTCAGTTTGAGGATTTCACATTAACCGATTACGATCCGCACCCTCACATTAAAGGGCAGGTGGCGGTTTAAATTTCCCAGCATGAAACCCGTAATCAAATTTTTTCTGCTTTTCTTGATTTGTACCAATCTTTTATACAGTCAGGAAGCTGTAGAAGTTGAGCATTTCGGGAAAAATCCGGGCAATTTAAAAATGTTTGTTTACAATCCTGTTCCAACAGAAACTACCAAAAAACCTTTGGTAATCGTTCTGCACGGTTGTACCCAAAATGCAAAAGAAGTTGCGGAATTAACCGGTTGGGACAAACTGGCAAAGAACAACAATTTTGTAGTGCTCTATCCGCAGCAAAAATTCATCAACAACCCGAATTCGTGCTTTAACTGGTTTAGGGAAAGCGATGTTGAAAAAGGAAAAGGCGAATGCGAATCGATTTTTGAAATGATTCAATACGCAAAAATCAACTACAATATTGATTCTGATAAAATCTACATAACCGGACTTTCCGCCGGAGCTTGCATGTCCATGGCAATGCTGGCAACTCATCCGGAAATTTTTCAAAGTGCCTCTGTTTTTTCAGGTGGCGGCTATAAAATTGCAACTGGTTTTTTTGATGCCTTGCAAGCCATGTCGGGTAAAAAAAATTACACTCAGAACGAACTTACCAAAGTAATTAAAGAGCAGAATCCAGAATACAAAGGCGCTTACCCTACGCTTATCATTTATCATGGGAAAGATGATGGTCTTGTTAATTATAAAAACGCTTCGGTTGTTGTCAGTCAGTGGGCAGGTATTCAAAACATCGACACCATCCCTGATAAAACAGAAAATTCCTTTATGGGCATTAACGACATCTGCAGAAAAGAATTTCAAGACTCAGCCGGCCATCCTAAAATAATTTTGTACGAAGTTGCCAATTTAGGACATAAATTACTGATAAACCCAGGAGAAAAAGAAGAGGAAGGCGGAAAAAAAGGCCGCTCTTCTGTAGAGAAAGGTTTTCATTCCACTTATCAGACCGCCAAAGAGTTCGGTTTGCTCACGTTAAAACCATAACACTTATTTGTACGCAGAAAATTTATCAATCGGTTGAGAATTAAAAAGCAGCTTAAAAATTACGATTGAATTACAACCAAAAAAGCCTCAAAATCATTGAAAAACTTTCCCATATAAGCAGATAATTTGCTAACTTTAATCGGATTACGTGAAATCCCTGTTAAAACAGAAACCATTTATGAAAACACTGAATCAGAAAAAAAACTTTGTCCAACGGGAAGTCAGACTTACGGATTCAAAGATTTTCTGCAGTGTAACACGATTTGGAAATACAAACGAAATAGACATTCCTTTTGAAAATATTGACGGGGAAAAAGTGTCGCACAAAACAGCCAACCTTTATTTTTTATTGCTGGCTTTCGGATGTTGTGTTACTGCAATTCTCATCTCAACTGCGTCATTTAAAGCAACTCATATTCAGGATTTAGCTGCCGGAACAGGCTTTTTCCTGGCGCTATCATTTTTCATATTGTATTGGTTTTCCCGTGCCGATTTCTGGCAAATCAAACTCAGTGACGGCAACAGCATCCTGATCCACAAAAAAATTCCAAACGAAAAAACCGTCACCCTTTTTATCGACGAAATCATCAAAGCACGCAACAGCTATTTGAGAGAAAATTATGCAACGATTGATGAAAATCTGGATTATGAAAGTCAACTTAACAATTTCAAATGGCTCAAATCCATCAAAGCTATTTCAAAAGAAGAATACGATAAAAAATATTCCGAATTAAAAAAAACCATTAACCCTTCGGATATGAATATCGGGTTTAACAAAGCCTGATTCCCCAAAAAAACGAAAAGATTTTTTTATTGTTATCAGTCATTTTTTTTATCTTTAATTCCGTAAAAATGAATTTATGGAAATCAATCAACACGAACTGTATGAGTACGCCAGACAGCGTTTAAGACAGAAAAAACACCTGTATTTTCATTTTGTTTTGTTTTTTGTCGGCAGCCTTTTCATGATTACCGCCAATAAACTTCTCGGCATACGACCCGATATTGACTGGTATCCTTGGGGAATTACCATTTGGGCATTTTTATTTATCCTGCATTTCATCCGGGTTTTCATTACCGACAGTTTCATGAACAAAAAATGGGAACGCGCCCAGATTGACAAACTGATTATGAAACAGGAACGGAAATTGGAACAAATCGAAAAAGACTTCAATAAGAAAAACAACATTACCGAATAATGATTACAATAATCGCTGCCGCTGCAGCAAACAATGCTCTGGGAAAAGACAACGATTTGATTTGGCATTTACCCGATGATTTCAAACGATTCAAACAAATTACGACCGGTCATTTTATCGTAATGGGAAGAAAAACCTTTGAAAGTTTTCCGAAACCTTTACCGAATCGTACCCATGTAATTATAACACGCCAAGAAGACTACACCGCTCCCGAAGGTTGTATTGTGGTGAATTCATTAAAAAAAGCAATAGATACTTGTCCGAAAGACGAAGATATTTTTATAATAGGCGGAGGAGAAATATACCAACAATCAATGAGTATTGCCGATAAAATAGAACTTACAAGGGTTTTAACCACTCCGGAAGCCGATACTTTTTTCCCGGAAATAAACCCTGAAGAATGGGAACTGGTTTTTGAGGAATTTCATCCCAAAGACGAAAAACATGCTTTTGACTATACTTTTCTGACTTACATCAGGTTATAAAAAGAAAAACATCCCGATAATGACTACCGGGATGTTTCAACTAACAAACTAAAAATGTATCTAACCTACTATCGGATTATTCGGGGAAAAGTACCTGAAAACATAAAATAAAAATTACCACTGTTAACAATAAACCTGATATGAATATAATAACATTGGCAAATTTGTGAGAATACATCTCAAAAAAGCCTCTAATACCAAATACCACAAAAGTACTAAAGACAAAAAAAACTAAAATTTCCAAAAACAAATTTAACCCAAAGAACGTTTGCGGCACCCCTGATTCAGCAGCGCTAAAAAAAGAACTGCTGTTGATACTTTCCACCAGAACCAATGAGACTACAAGTGCCAGTAGAACCCATTTAATTTCCGATACCAAAAGTTTAGAAAACATATTCAGCCTGTTTGTAACTAGATTGTAAAATTGCAACGAATTACAACACCAAACAATCGCTAAATTCTTGTATTTTTCACCTCACTAAATTTAGTGAGGCCATTAGTTTGTTTCTTTCATAATGTATAAGAACATTCCTCTAAGGGAATTAAATTTACAACTATTTCACAAGATGAATATGATAAAGAATATATTATCTTTGTACAAATTAATTTAATCGATGAACGACAACATTACCCCCTATAAAGCTTCCAATCTTGGTAAAAAAGAGCAAGTTACACAGATGTTTGATACCATATCGGGCAACTATGACAACCTCAACCGTGTGATTTCTTTCGGGATTGATGTGAAATGGAGAAAAAACGTTCTGAAGCTCATCGCCGAAAAAAATCCTTCCACCATTTTGGACATTGCTACCGGAACCGGAGACCTTGCCATTTTGATGACAAAAACTAATGCCGAAAAAATTATCGGGTTGGACATTTCAGCCGGAATGCTGGAAATCGGAAAACAGAAAATCGTTCAGCAACATCTGGAAAACAAAATTGAGATGGTTTTGGGCGATTCCGAAAAAATTCCGTTCGACGATAATTATTTCGATGCCATCACCGTAGCGTTTGGTGTCCGTAATTTTGAAAACCTTGAATTAGGATTGTCTGAAATTTTACGCGTACTGAAACCCAACGGACGATTCGTGATTCTTGAAACCTCTGTACCTACTAAATTCCCTTTCAAACAGGGATATCATATATACACCAAAACCATCCTACCACTTATCGGCAAACTGTTTTCCAAAGACAAAGTGGCCTATTCCTACTTATCGGAATCCGCCTCTCATTTTCCTTTTGGAGAAGCCTTAAACAATATTTTGCGAAAAGTTGGGTTTATAGATGTAAAAGACATGCCTCAAACCTTTGGAGTAGCAACTATTTATTCGGCTTCAAAAAAATAACATGAAGAAATTATTTGTTTTACTTGTATTCATTGTTTCAGCAAACAGCTTTGGTCAAAAAGGACTTGGCATGTTTGGGAAAGATCCGATTATCAATCTGGAGAATTTCGACAAACAAAGAGTACATTGGGGGTATTATTTAGGATTCAATTCTTACGATTTTAAATTCGACTACATCGAACCGGACAAAGATATTGAAGTACAAAGTACTACCGGATTTAACGTTGGGCTAATCGGAAACCTTCGCATAATGGAGTATATCGACCTGCGTTTCGAGCCCGGCTTGTATTATGCTCAACGAAATTTAACGTATCCGAACATCGAGGATTCGTTTGACCGACTGCGGGAAGTCAAATCCACATACATCCACTTTCCTTTATTATTGAAATTTTCTTCGAAACGAATCGGAAATATTCGCCCGTATATAGTAGGCGGCTTGTCGCAATCGATGAATCTCGGCAGTAATTCAAAAGCGAAAGACGACAACTATAATGAACGCTTCCGAATGCAGAAAATGACCTCGAACTACGAATTAGGCTTTGGAATCGACCTGTATTTCGAATATTTTAAATTTTCACCTTCCATTCGTGGGGTTTTCGGCTTAAAAGACGAACTGATTCGCGACAATACGCCGGACAGTCCGTGGACCGGAAACGTGGCTTCCATGAAAACCAGAGGGATTTTCATTAATTTTGCATTTCATTAAGCCTCTCGCTTAAATTCGCTCAAAATTATTGCGGTAGCCGTTGCTACATTAAGACTTTCCGTTTGTTGTAAATCACCAAAACGCGGAATAGAAATACGGTATTTTGTCAGTTTTTCTATTTCCGATGAAATTCCGTTCGCCTCATTTCCCATCACAATAACGCCTTCATTGGGAAGTTTACTCTTATAAATATTTTCACCATCCATAAAGGTGCCGAAAACAGGAAGTTTTGTCCCTTTAATGAAATCCGCTAAATCCGTATACACGACATTAACACGTGTAATCGAACCCATAGTTGCCTGAACTACTTTTGGGTTGTAAATATCTACCGTTTCTAAGGAACACACCACCTGCGTTATCCCAAACCAATCGCACAACCGCAAAATGGTTCCGAGATTTCCGGGATCGCGAACATCGTCCAAAGCAACAATCAGTCCGTTTTCACGAATGGGCGCTTCGGCAGGAATCTTAAACAATGCTAAACAATTATTAGCCGTGGTAAGTGCCGAAATCTTTTTCAGTTCAGCATCGGTAATTATCGAAATTTTATTTTTAGGAACGGTAGGAAAAACGGCATCGGTTACAAAAAGATGTTCCAACTCAAAATTGGAATTCAGCAATTCCTGTATTACCTTTATCCCTTCAGCAAAAAAGAGCTGCTGCTGTTTTCGGTACTTTTTTTGCTGTAAACTCGTTATTAGCTTTATTTGGTTTTTACTAAGCATAAAAAAACGTATTTTTGACCTACCTTTTGTAATTGATTTGAAAAAGAATTCACCAAAAATAGCACTATTATTTGTATTAGGTGCAATAATATACTCCTGTTCCCTTGTAAAAAGAGTACCGGAAGGAAAGCATCTTTTGACTAAAACCGAAATTTTAGTTAATGACAAAAAGACCAGTGATGAAATTATTGTCAATCAGCAATATCAAAAACCCAACAGTCATTTAATACTTGGTTTTCCGTTGCGTTTGCAGATGTACAATCTGGCCAGAAAAAATGCCGACTCATCCTATCATGTTTGGCTGGAAAGAAAACCCAATCGTCATAAAAACCTAACCGCGGTATTATCCGAAAAGCAGGTAAACCGTCTCGGACAATCGTTTTTCGTTTCGGGATTGAGTAATTTTCTGAAAAAAAACGGCGAGGCTCCAGTTATTATCGACGAAAAGAGAACTCAAAAAACCAAAAACCGTTTTTTAAATTACTATTTCAACAAAGGGTATTTCAAAACAAAAGTCAACTACAAAATTGACACTTTAAAAAACAAGCGTGGGCATATAACTTATACTATCGACACCGGAAAACCTTACACCATTGACAGCATCGACTCTGAAGTAGAAACTCCAGCCTTGGATTCTTTATATCAGAAAATAAAAGGTGGTTCTCTAATCAAAACCGGAAAACAATACGACACTAAAGATTTTGCCGACGAACGCAAACGCATTTCAACCTACTTCCGAAATAATGGTGCTTATCGCTTTCAGGAAACCAATATTTCCTATAATGTAGATACCGTTAAAACGGATTACAAAGCCAATGTGGATATTCTTATCGAGAATCAAACGATAAAAAAAGGCGATTCCTTATTACAGGTTCCTTTCAAACTCTACAAAATCAGCGAGGTAAATATTTTTACGGACAATACTTCGAGTCGAAACAAACTTAAAATTGCCGACAGTATTACCTATAAAAACTTCAATTTATACAGTTCCGACAAATTGGCCTACCGCCCAAAAGCGATTACCGATGCTATTTTTATCACCAAAGGAAGTACTTTCAGCGACAATAGACGACTGCTGACTTCCCGCGCGCTGAGCAACCTGAGGGTTTTCAGCTACCCTTCCATTGAATATGTGGAAGATGCAAAAGATTCGACAGGGACGTCATTAATCACTAATATTTATTTAAGTCCGAGAAAAAAATACAGCTGGATTCCTTCCGTGGATTTCATGCATTCTAACATACAGGATTTCGGAATTGCCGGTAACATGACTTTTACCTGGCGAAACGTTTTCAGAGGTGCCGAAATTCTTGACATCTCCACAAGAGGGAACATCGGTTCTTCCAAAGACATGGCCAATCCGAATAACGTATTCTTTAATGTTTCCGAATACGGTGCCGACATTAAACTGACCATTCCGCGCATATTATTCCCGCTCAAAACTGAAAGGATTATTCCAAAAATCATGTTCCCCACTACCATTACCAGTTTTGGTTTTACAAGACAGCGTAATATCGGTCTGGACAAAGAAAATTTTACCGGAATTATCAATTACAATTGGCAACCTAAAAAAAACAATACGGCACGATTAGACCTTATAAACATTCAGTATGTACGAAACATCAACCCGTACAACTACTTTAATGTTTACCGTTCTTCCTATTCGACGCTGAATGATTTTGCACAAACGTATAACGTGAATCCTTCCTTTGTTGATGCAAATGGCAATCTGACGATTTCAGAAGGGGGTGCCGATAATTTCATCAATGATGTTATTCAGGGCAATACCGTATTAAATCCTGACGATTCAGCTTATAAAAACATACGCAGCATTAACGAAAGAAAAAAGAGACTTACAGAAAACAACCTTATTTTTGCCTCTAATTTCACGTTTACCAAGTCCACCAAAACCGATTTATTGGACAACACCTTCAGTATTTTCAAAACAAAAATCGAATCGGCCGGAAATTTTCTAAACCTTTTACACGGAATCAGTAAAGTACCATTGAACGCAAACGGTAAAAAAACCTTCCTGGATGTGGAATATTCACAATATATAAAAACCGAATTCGATTTCATCAAACATTGGGATTTGGGAAGAAGAAACGTTTTTGCCACAAGAGGTTTCTTCGGAATTGCGATTCCTTATGGGAATTCCAACAGTATTCCGTTTTCAAGAAGTTATTTCGGAGGAGGATCGAACGACAACAGAGCTTGGCAATCGTACGGTTTAGGACCCGGACGCAGCGGCGGCATCAACGACTTCAATGAAGCCAATATGAAAATTGCGTTAAGTGCCGAATACCGTTTAAATATTTTTGGAAAATGGAATGCAGCGTTGTTTGCTGATGCCGGAAACATCTGGAATGTTTGGGACAATGTGGAAGACAAGAACTATACCTTTAACGGCTTTAAATCGTTAAAAGATTTAGCATTGGGAACCGGAATGGGAATCCGTTATGATTTCAGCTTTTTCATTGGCCGATTGGACTTCGGCTTTAAAACCTACAACCCCGCCAAACCGGAAAGCGAACGCTGGCTGAAAGACGTACGTTTCGACAAGTCGGTCATAAATATTGGAATTAATTATCCGTTCTAAGTATAGAAATTATTATTTTTGTCAACTGAAATAAAAACACAACACCATGGCTCACAATATTAAACCCGGAGTAGCTACCGGAGATCAGGTTCAGGAAATTTTTAATTATGCGAAGGAAAAAGGCTTTGCCTTACCGGCCGTAAACGTAACCGGATCAAGCACTATTAATGGCGTTATGGAAACGGCTGCCAAGCTTAACGCACCGGTTATCATTCAGTTTTCGAATGGTGGCGCTTCATTCAATGCGGGAAAAGGACTTTCAAACGAAGGACAAAAATCTGCAATATTGGGTGGAATTGCCGGCGCGAAACACATTCACACTTTAGCCGAAGCATACGGTGCAACTGTAATTTTACATACCGACCATTGTGCGAAAAACCTATTGCCGTGGATTGACGGTTTATTGGATGCCAGTGAAGAACATTTCAAACAAACCGGAAAACCGCTATTCAGCTCCCACATGATTGATCTTTCGGAAGAACCGATTGAAGAAAATCTTGAAATTTCTAAAAAATATTTAGAGCGCATGAGCAAAATGGGCATGACATTGGAAATCGAATTGGGAATTACCGGCGGTGAAGAAGACGGTGTGGACAACTCTGATGTGGACAGTTCAAAACTATACACCCAACCAGACGAAGTAGCGTATGCTTATGAGGAATTGATGAAAATCAGTCCGCGTTTCACCATTGCCGCATCTTTTGGAAACGTACACGGTGTTTACAAACCGGGGAACGTAAAACTAACTCCGAAAATCCTGAAAAACTCTCAGGAATTTGTACAGCAGAAATTTAACACCGGTCACAATCCGGTTGATTTCGTATTCCACGGAGGTTCGGGTTCTACTTTGGAAGAAATCAGAGAAGCGATTTCCTACGGGGTAATCAAAATGAATATTGATACCGATTTACAATTTGCGTTTACCGAAGGCGTACGCGATTATGTAACGGACAAAATAGACTATCTAAAAACACAAATCGGAAGTCCGGACGGACCAGATTCTCCAAATAAAAAACATTACGATCCGAGAAAATGGATTCGTGAAGGAGAATTGACCTTCAACAAACGATTAGAGCAGGCTTTCGCCGATTTAAATAACGTTAACACTTTGTAATTAACAATTGATAATTGACAATTAATAATTATCCATTGTCAATTATCCATTATACATTAAAATTATGGCTTGGTTTAAAAGAACAGAAAAAGGAATTCAAACCGCAACTGAAGATAAAAAAGACGTACCGAAAGGACTTTGGTACAAATCACCAACCGGTAAAATTGTAGATGCGGAAGAGTTGGCAAAAAATCTTTGGGTAAGCCCGGAAGACGGTTTCCATGTTCGTATCGGGAGTAAAGAATATTTCGAAATATTATTCGACAACAACGAGTTTACGGAATTGGATGCCAACATCACATCAAAAGACACCCTTGGATTTGTCGATACAAAAAAATACAGCGACCGTTTGAAAGATGCAATGGACAAAACCAAACTGAAAGATGCAGTCCGTACAGGCGTTGGAAAATCCAAAGGTAAAGACTTGGTGGTTTGTTGTATGGATTTTGCTTTCATTGGTGGATCGATGGGAGCTGTTGTGGGAGAAAAAATTTCCAGAGGAATTGACTATTCCATCAAAAACAACATCCCGTTCCTGATGATTTCAAAGTCAGGGGGTGCCCGTATGATGGAAGCAGCGCAATCGTTGATGCAGTTGGCCAAAACTTCCGCAAAATTGGCACAGTTGGCAGAAGCCGGAATCCCGTATATTTCATTATGTACTGATCCTACTACCGGAGGAACTACTGCTTCTTATGCTATGTTAGGCGATATCAACATTGCAGAACCGGGCGCTTTAATAGGATTTGCAGGACCACGTGTGGTAAAAGACACGACCGGTAAAGATTTGCCGGAAGGTTTCCAAACGGCCGAATTCGTTTTAGAGCATGGTTTCCTTGATTTTATTACACCGAGAAAAGAGTTGAAAGACAAAGTGAATCTGTATTTAGATTTGGTTTTGAATCAACCTATCCGATAAAACAAAAATCCCGTCTGGCTTACTAGACGGGATTTTTTTATTTATTTTGATTTTGTAAAACAGTGCAGTTGTCATTTCAAAGAAGTAGCAACATTTTCTAATGGTTCAAATTATGAGATTCTTCGACAGGCTCAGAATGACAAAAATACCGATTTCACTCTGTACGCAACAGTTATAAACTGCCGACTGATTACTAAATACTGATTACTGAACACTTAAATTACATCCCACTGCGAATCGCTTCCACAGGATCCAGTTTGGATGCTGAAATAGCAGGTACAATTCCGGAAATCAATCCAATAAAGGCCGCTAAGGAAGTTCCAATCACCACGTTCCAGAAACCGAGTACGAACTCAAAATCCAACGCTTTGGACAAACCTAACGCAATAACCCAAACCAGCAACATCCCCACAATCCCTCCTATTACGGAAAGAATAACCGCTTCAAACAAAAACTGGAAAAGGATAAAACGATTTTTGGCGCCTAAGGCTTTCTGAATTCCGATAAGATTGGTACGCTCTTTTACCGAAACGAACATGATATTGGCAATTCCGAAACCACCTACCAACAATGAAAATCCACTGATAATCCAGCCCACCAGATTCATCTGCCCTACAATGCCGTCAATCATTTCGGTAAAACCGGAAAGAATATTGATGAAAAAATTATCCGGATCACTGGTTTTCAGTCCTCTGAAATTACGGAGTTTATAGGTTAGTTCGCCTTTAAACTCTTCGATATCGGTTCCTTTTTCGGGTTTTAGTTCGATTACCGGAGTTAAAGCATCGTTGTTGTCTCCGAAGATGCGTCGGAAATTATTGCTCGGAATGTACGCCCGGGTATCGTTACTCCCGAAAATGGACTCCCCTTGTTTTTTCATTACCCCAACCACACTGTAACGTTGTCCGTACAACCGAACGTCTTTACCAATAGGATTCATGTCGCCAAAAAGCGTATTGGCCACTTCACTCCCAATTACAATTACCCCCAATCCGGCATTGGATTCGGCTTCCGAAAAAAATCTTCCTTCGGCCACTTTAACGTCGTCGATGACTTCAATTTCGTTGGTAGAAGGCACAATTTCAATGGCACTGGCCGTTTGTTTTTCAAATTTTATGTTTTCCCTTTTAGTAAAATACGCAAAACAACTCTTGTCCAAATGGGTTAAGGAACGACGCAGATGCAAATATTCGTCGTAGGTTACATTGGGAAACTGTCCGATTTTCCAATCCGGAACATCGGAAGGTCCGAAAGAATATTTAAACAGGTAGATGGTGTTTTTATCCAGTCCGCTCAAATCGCTTTTAATTTTCCGGTCCATTGAATCTACAGCCGTTAAAACCGCAATAATGGAAAAAATACCAATGGTAACACCCAACAAAGACAGTAACGTACGCAACTTGTTGTTTCGAAGTGCGTTCATGGCAAAACTCAGACTTTCCTTTAAAAGTCGGACGTAAAGAATCGTATTGTTATGTTGGCTCATGGTATCCGGATTTTGATATGCTTTGAAAGCGAATGAATATTGGTATTAAAACCGACAAAAATGTTACAGAAATTCAAGACAAATCGTAAATAGCCCTGATGGGAATGTAAATCCTGTTATTGTGAGATTGTCCCGCAAGCTCGCACTAACAGATTGCAATGGACAGCAGGAAAATGGCCTCCAAAAAAGCCCAAACCAACCGCTCCAAAAAAATATAAAAAACTATGTTATAATGTTTTGAATCTTAAGTGTACAATACCTACTTTTGCACCTTTAAACACAACAACACAATGAACACTGCAAAAACAATCCAATCCGCCTTAATTTCGGTATTTGACAAAGAAGGTTTAGAACCTATCGTAAAAAAATTACACGCCCACAACGTAACCATTTATTCTACTGGAGGAACAGAAGAGTTTATTAAAAGCTTCGGTATTCCGGTTGTGGCGGTGGAAGATGTTACTTCGTACCCCTCCATACTTGGCGGACGCGTAAAAACGTTGCACCCGAAAATCTTCGGTGGTATCCTGAACCGTCAGGACCATGAAGGCGATGTGGCACAAATGGAAGAATACCAAATACCGCAGATTGATTTAGTGATTGTAGATTTATATCCTTTTGAAAAAACAGTAGCTTCCGGAGCGAGTGAAGCCGATATTATCGAGAAAATCGACATCGGTGGGATTTCCTTAATCCGTGCAGCGGCGAAAAATTTTAAAGATACCGTTATCGTGGCTTCGGTTAACGAATATGCTTTGTTCCTTGACATGATTACCAACGGAAACGGCGCAACAACATTGGCGGAAAGAAAATTACTGGCAACCAAAGCCTTCCACGTTTCTTCGCACTATGACGGCGCTATTTTCAATTACTTCAACTCAGACGAAACCGTTTACAAAGCGAGTATTGCTGACGGCCAGGTGTTACGTTACGGAGAAAACCCGCACCAGAAAGGATTTTTCTTTGGCGAATTTGACAAAATGTTCAATAAAGTCCACGGAAAAGAGCTATCTTACAACAACCTATTGGATGTGGATGCGGCAGTGAATTTAATGAACGAGTTTAAAAACGATAAAGCCACTTTTGCGATTTTAAAACACAACAATGCTTGTGGTTTAGCTACAAGAAACACAGTTAAAGAAGCGTATTTGGATGCTTTGGCGGGTGATCCGACTTCGGCTTTCGGAGGTGTTTTGATTTCCAATTCAAAAATTGACGAAGCGGCTGCAGAAGAAATCAATAAGTTGTTTTGCGAAGTGGTGATTGCACCGGCGTATGACGAAAAAGCGATTGCAATTTTAGAAGAAAAGAAAAACAGAATCATCCTGATTCAGAACGAGGTGGAATTACCTACAAAACAAGTGAGAACTTGTCTTAACGGTTTGTTAATTCAGGAAAAAGACAATATTACAGACAATAAAGAACATTTAAAAGTCGTTACTCATACAGCTCCGACAGTACAGGAAATCGATGATTTGCTGTTTGCATCCAAAATCTGTAAACACACCAAATCCAATACGATTGTTTTCGCTAAAAACGGACAATTGCTAGCTTCCGGAACCGGGCAAACTTCAAGAGTGGATGCCTTGCGTCACGCTGTTGAAAAAGCAAACGCCTTTGGTTTTGATTTGAATGGTGCCGTAATGGCAAGTGATGCGTTCTTCCCATTCCCGGATTGTGTGGAATTGGCGAAAAATGCAGGAATTACTGCGGTAATCCAACCGGGTGGTTCCATAAAAGACGAATTGAGTATCAACTATTGCAACGAAAATAAAGTTTCGATGGTATTTACCGGAATTCGCCATTTTAAACATTAATTTTATTATTTTTGTAGGCTAATTATTTATAAATAAATTAAACCCTCTTTTGAGTATGGGATTTTTTGATTTCATGACCGAGGACATCGCGATTGACCTTGGAACCGCAAATACCTTAATCATTCATAATGACAAGGTTGTTATTGACAGTCCGTCTATTGTTGCCCGTGACCGCATCACCGGTAAGATCATTGCTGTCGGTAAGGAAGCGAACATGATGCAGGGTAAAACCCATGAGAACATCAAAACCATTCGTCCTTTGAAAGATGGGGTTATTGCTGACTTCGATGCGTCGGAGAAAATGATTAGCATGTTTATAAAAAGCATTCCTGCCTTAAAGAAAAAAATGTTTACACCGGCACTTCGTATGGTCGTTTGTATTCCATCAGGGATTACCGAAGTGGAAATGCGTGCGGTAAAAGAATCGTGTGAGCGTGTAAACGGAAAAGAAGTATACTTAATCCACGAACCGATGGCTGCGGCTATCGGTATCGGGGTTGACATCATGCAGCCGAAAGGAAACATGATTGTAGATATCGGAGGGGGTACCACAGAAATTGCTGTTATCGCATTAGGCGGTATCGTGTGTGACAAATCGGTTAAAATTGCCGGTGACGTGTTCACAAACGACATCATCTACTACATGAGAACGCAGCACAACCTTTTTGTTGGGGAAACTACCGCTGAAAAAATTAAAATTGCCATCGGTGCTGCCACAGAAGATCTGGACACACCGCCGGATGAAATGGAAGTACAAGGACGTGACTTGTTAACCGGAAAACCAAAACAGGTAAACGTTTCCTACCGTGAGATTGCCAAAGCGTTGGACAAATCGATTCAGCGTATTGAAGATGCGGTAATGGAAACCTTATCCCAAACGCCTCCGGAATTAGCAGCAGACATCTACAACACTGGTATTTATCTTGCAGGTGGAGGCTCGATGTTACGAGGACTGGACAAGCGAATTTCACAAAAAACCGACCTACCGGTGTATATTGCTGAAGACCCCCTAAGAGCAGTAGTACGCGGAACCGGAATGGCATTGAAAAACCTACAAAAATTTAGAAGTATTCTTATCAAATAAAGAAATAATACATGCAGCAAATAATTAATTTTATATTTAAAAACAGCAATCGATTGCTGTTTTTGCTGCTTTTGATAACCTCGTTAACACTGACTATTCAGTCGCATTCCTACCATCGAAGCCAGTTTGTAAGTTCGGCTAACGATGTAACGGGCGGTGTATACCAACGCATCAACAATGTGAAGGAATACTTTAATCTGCGCACACAAAACGACAATCTGGCAAAAGAGAATGCTTATCTGAAACAATTGCTTTACAACAAACCCGATACGGTTATCGCTTCCACCGAACTGATTCCGAGAGGATATGAAGACATTAAAGTAATCCAATCCAAAGTCATCAACAATTCCTTCAACGTTCCTGAAAATTACATCACCATCAACAGCGGAAGCAAAGACGGCATTAAATCCGATATGGGTGTGGTCAACAGTCTGGGGATTGTGGGTATCGTTGAAAAAACCTCTAAAAATTACGCTACGGTTCAAAGCATCCTGAATATTAAATCACAGATTAATGCCAAGATTAAAAAATCAAATCACTTTGGTTCCTTAATCTGGAATGCTAAAAATGTGGGCTATGCACAATTAATTGATGTGCCTCGATTGGCGACCGTTCGAAAAGGAGATACGATTGTAACCGGCGGACGTTCGGTAATCTTTCCTGAAAACATTCCAATTGGAAAAATCGACCGTATCTTCATCGACAAAGCTACAAACTACTATACCATTAACGTCCGTTTATTCAACGACATGACAAATCTGGGTCACGTGTATGTAATCGAAAATGTAAAACGCAAGGAAATCATTAAATTAGAAGAAGAAACAAAACCAGATGAATAGTACCTTTCTCCTAAATACTTTCCGATTTGTGGCGCTGCTTGCCCTTCAGGTTGTTCTGTTTAACAACATCAACTTTCTGGGGTATGTCAATCCGTTTCCCTACATTCTGTTTATCATTTTATATCCTGTAAACGGTAACCGAGCAGGACTATTGGTCGCCAGCTTCCTGTTGGGACTCACCATGGACATGTTTTCCAATTCGGGAGGCGTTCACGCTACGGCTTGTCTTGTTTTAGCCTACTTGCGCCCGTACATATTCAAATTTGCCTTCGGTATCAGTTACGAATATCAAACGGTAAAAATTGCCGATAAAATGTCGCCGGAACGCTTCACTTTTATCCTTATTGCGGTTTTAATTCACCATTTGGTGCTGTACCTTTTAGAAATCTTCCGATTTAATTTCTTTTGGGAAATTTTATGGCGAACTTTGTTATCAACTTTGTTTACCTTATTACTTTGCATCATAAGCATCTACTTAATTAAGCCAAGCAAACGATGAGAAAGCTTTTTTTACCCGGTTTGATTGTTGTTACGGCAGTGCTGTTAATAGCAAGGCTTTTCTATTTGCAGATTCTCGACGATTCCTTTAAAATCAAGTCGGACAACAATGCCATTAAAATAGTGTACGATTATCCGGAACGCGGCTACATTTACGACCGAAACGGAGAATTATTGGTAGCCAACCAACCTTCCTATGACATCATGGTCATTCCAAAGGATATCAAAAACCTTGACACTTTAGAATTTTGTACTATCCTCAATATCACTAAAGAAGATTTTATCAAGAAAATTGAGAAAGCAAAAATCTACAGTCCGCGTTTGCCTTCCGTATTTCTGCCCCAACTGAACAAGATGGAATATGCTGCTTTTCAGGAAAAAATCAGAAAATACGAAGGGTTTTATATTCAGAAACGTTCTTTAAGGGATTATCAGGTGAATGTAGGCGCCAACGTTTTCGGCTATATCACTCAGGTAAACGACGCCATCATCAAAAAACATCCTTACTACAAAAGCGGGGATTTGATTGGTATGCAGGGCGTGGAACAGACCTATGAAGAAATTCTGCGCGGAATTAAAGGGGTTAAGTACCGTCAGCGCGACCGTTTCAACAAAGACATCGGTCCGTATAAAGAGGGGATTTACGATACAATTGCCGTTCAGGGAAAAGACATTACCCTGACGTTGGATGTCGAGCTTCAGAAATACGGTGAAGCCCTAATGAAAAACAAACGCGGCGGAATTGTAGCAATCGAACCTAGAACCGGTGAAATATTGGCTTTAGTGACGGCTCCGTCTTATGATCCTGCCATTTTGGTTGGAAGAGAACGCTCTAAAAACTATACAGCTTTATACAACGACTCCATTTCCATGCCTTTGTTTGACAGGGGGTTATTGGCGGAATACCCTCCGGGTTCTCCCTTTAAAATCTTAACCGCACTGGTTGGCTTACAGGAAGGCGTTATAGACGAAAAAACACAGTTTGTTTGCAATCACGGTTTCTCCTATGGTCGCGGATCCTTTATGCGCTGTCACTGCGGTGGTGGAGTTAGGGATTTGCATGTAGGTATTTACAAATCCTGTAACGCCTATTTCGGGAACGTATATAAAAGAACGATAGACAAGTTTCAAAAACCAAGATATGGTGTTAATGCCTGGAGTGGCCATTTAAAGAGTTTTGGACTGGGGAATTTCATGGGCTACGATCTGCCGCCAGGAAGAAAAGGACACATCCCAACCTCTAATTACTATGATCGCTGGTATCCAAATGGCGGTTGGAGAAGTACTACCATTATTTCCAATTCCATCGGACAAGGAGAGGTTCTGATGACTCCGATTCAATTGGCCAACATGATGGCTACCGTTGCCAATGAAGGGTATTATTATACACCTCATATCATCAAAAAAATCAAAGGACAGCCCATCGATAAAAAATTCCGAACCAAACACATAACAACCATAGACAAGCAATACTTCAAACCTATTATTAACGGTTTGTTTGACGTTTACAACTTGGGTACAGCATACGGTTCGCGTGTGGAAGGAATAGAAATATGCGGAAAAACGGGTACCGCTGAAAATTTCACCAAAATTAACGGCAAACGAGTACAGCTGCAAGATCATTCGGTTTTTGTTGCTTTTGCTCCAAGAATTAATCCGAAAATAGCAATCGCCGTGTTAGTAGAAAACGGACATTACGGTGCAACATGGGCCGCCCCAATAACCAGTTTGATGATTGAAAAATACATCAAGAAAGACACCATAACAAGAGTTGATTTAGAACGCCGTATGATGGAAGGCAGTCTGCAGGCAGAATACGACAAAGTTGTTAATGGCTTTTACTTTGAACCAAAAGACAAGAAAAAGGATTCAAAAGAAAAAACCGAAGTAACGGAAAAAAATAAAGGCGATAAAAAAACAGGTACTCAAAAAGAAGACAAAAAAGACGATTCGCAAAAAAACAATGCGAATATAAAAGTGACTGCAACGGATAATAAACAGAAGCCTAAAAACAAATGAAAAACCAAAGTGTAATCAACAATATCGACTGGATTACCGTTATTATTTATACCATCCTGGTTATCATGGGATGGATGAATATTTATTCTGCTTCTTTACCGATTGAAGAAACTTCCTTTTTCGATTTGTCTCAGACTTATGGAAAACAAATGCTTTTCATCATTTTGGCAATTCCTTTGATTTTTGTAATCCTCTCCATGGATGCTAAAATATTTGAAAAATATTCCACTGTTTTTTACATTCTCGGCATCTTTTCACTTTTGGGATTGTTTGCATTTGGTAAAACCATCAAAGGGCAAACCAACTGGTATCAGTTCGGGGGTTTTGGTTTTCAGCCTTCTGAATTTGTTAAAACCGCAACGGCTTTGGTATTGGCGAAATTGGTAAGTGACACCCAAATCAATTTAAAAAAATTCAAACACCAACTTTTTGCGTTATCTGTTTTCTGCTTCCCTATTTTACTTATTATGATGCAACCCGATGCAGGAAGCGCCATGATTTTTCTCTCCCTGATTTTTGTACTCTATCGCGAAGGCTTACCCAGCTGGTATTTATGGACCGGATTTATAGGGATTGCACTTTTTATATTGGCATTAGTGGTAAAACCGATATTTCTCATCGGATTTGTTTTGCTGGTTATGATTATTCATTTCATCCTAAACACCCGAATTACTAGAAATCCAATTATTTACGGAATTATATTTGTCTTAATTACCGGAATGGTTTTATCAGTGGATTATGTTTATGAAACCGTTCTGGAGCCACATCAGAAAGACCGAATCAATGTATTAATTGGTGAAGATGTAAACATGCAGAAAGAAGGATACAATCTAAACCAATCGATGATCGCCATTGGTTCCGGAAGCTGGCTTGGAAAAGGTTATTTGGAAGGCACTCAAACCAAAGGAGGCTTTGTACCGGAGCAACACACCGACTATATTTTCACAACCGTTGGTGAAGAATGGGGTTTTGTGGGGGCATCGGTAGTTATTTTTCTGTTTGTATGTTTATTTCTGCGGATTATTTACCTCGCCGAACGACAAAAAACAAAATTCAGTAGGATTTACGGGTATTGTGTCGCCACTTATTTGTTCACCCACTTTTTTGTAAACATTTCAATGCTTATCAAACTATTCCCTACCATTGGGGTTCCGTTGCCTTTCTTTTCGTATGGAGGTTCCAGTTTGTGGGCCTTTACGATTATGCTTTATATTTTTATCAAGATGGATGCCAACAAAGTAAACGAATGGTAATTTAGAAACTCCATTCTTTATAATCACTTGTTTTTTCCAAACGATTTTCTGAGGCATCCGGAAGCTTGGGAAAGAAATCAATGCCTGTCATTTTTTCGATAAGATCCACTTCCACTACAAATTCATATAAGGGTTTTTCCGAATCTTGGTGTGGCACTAAAAAACCTATCATTTTTTTAGTGTCTTTGGTCATCAGTATTTTGTAAAAATAATTGGGTACCGCAACCTTTTCCTGACCAATCGTTTTTAAATTATCACTTAAAACACCGCCGGTTACCACGTAAAGTCCATTGTATTTTTTTGCCCAATAGCGGGTTTTCTGCTCCAGACGATTCCAAATGCCATCATTAAAATCATGACGCTGTGGTGAAATATTAGAAGTATAAAATGTTTCTTCAAAAGCTTTGTACGAACTTTTCCTGTCGCCGGCCGGACACAAATGTCCTTTGTCATAACCCGATTTTTTATAGTTCCTCCAATCGGCGGAATGTGTTTTCACTTTCGGATCATCAATAAAAAAGGGACGGTTGAAATTACGATTGGAAAAATCCTGCTCCGTTAAAACATAGGCAACCCATTCTGATTGTTCAAATTCTTCCGAATACGAAAAAGCAAATCCTTCCCGCTGCACTACAACTCCGGTAGTAGAAGTTGGAAAAAAATCAAAAGAAGCCGTAACTGAAGGCGCTACAGTTTCGATTGAAGGCTGCAATACTTCATTTGGTGCAGTTTCATTTTCCTTGCAAGAAGGGAAAATAATAAACAAACCCAACACAGCTTTAAAAATCAGTTTTCTCTTATTTATCTTCATCCTAACGTATATATGATTCAATATTTCTTAATTTTGTAAAGGTATTAAATCAGAAATGAAGTATATTAAAATTTAGAACTATGAGAAATAAAATCATCCTTGCCATAGCAATTTGCGGATTTCAGTTTGGATTCGCACAAGAAGTAGTAAATGAAACCACTCCAAAACCTATTGACAAGGTAGAAGCGGAAAAAAAAGCAGCCGATGAAAAAGCAAAAGCTCTTGAAGCGGAAAAAATCGAAAAAGAGCGCATTCAGATTTTGAAAGATGCTGAAAAGCAACGAAAAGAAATGGAGCGTGAAAACCAAAAAATGGAGAAAGAGCTGAAAAAAGCAGAAAGAGAAAAAGAAAAACTGGACAAAGCCAAACGCAACGTTGAAAAAGCAAAGGACAAATTGGAAGACAGCAAAAAAGATCTTTCCAACGCACAGGAAAAATTCGACAAACAGATGCGCAAAGGAAAGCTTGATGCAGAAAAAGAATTGAAAGCCAGGGAAAAACTTTTAAAACTGAGCAACAAACAAAAAGAACGTCAGTTGGATTTGGAAAAAGCACAAATGAAACTGGACAAATTATTGAAATAACAAAAAAAGCCATTCAGAATCTGAATGGCTTTTTTGTTATGGGGAAGGCTTCTTATTTCACTTCCGCCAATTTATTTTTCTTGTCTTTAATATTAATGTTTCCTTTCATTACCGGAGTGGATTTCATATCGGAAAGGATGTTTAACGCTTCTTCCACATACACGTCGCTGGCAAGACTTTCATGCCATCTTTCTCTCTTTTGAGCCAAAAGCGTATCTTTTTTGAAAATTTCCTGCTCATAAGGCAAAGAAGTGAATTTCAAATTGCTTTTATAATCAACCAACGCTTTGAATTTCTTAGCCGTTGCTTCCACCGCATTTTCTTCTTCTCTGAATTTTTTATAGTTCAGACTGTAGGTATTTACATCCTTACGTTCGTTAATCCATTTTGCGTTTTCATCAATTAATTTAAATTGTTCGCTGTTGGCCATTCGCGCTTTACTTTTGGCAATAACGTCGTCAAAAGTTGCGTTTTTGGCAACCTTATAAGAGGCTTCATCAATTTTATCCCAAGGCATCGCGTTTTCCACATCACGTTCTCCCATTTCGATATACGAATAACGATCCGGCATAACGATATCACTCAACACCCCTTCTCTTTGGGTAGAACCGCCGTTAATTCGGTAGAATTTCTGTGTAGTAGTCTTTAATGCGCCCAAATCTCCGAAAGAACTGCTTCTTACAAACTGATTCAAATCGATTAAATTCTGAACCGTACCTTTACCATAAGTATGTTTACTTCCAATCACGATACCGCGTTTGTAATCCTGAATGGCTGCCGCAAAAATTTCGGATGCCGAAGCCGAGAAGTTGTTCACCATCACTACTAAAGGTCCATCCCATTGCACGCGGGAATCTTTGTCGTACAAAACGTCTTTCTTTTTACCGGCAGATTTTACCTGAACAACCGGTCCGTCTTCGATAAACAAACCAACCATATCCACTACGGTTTGAAGCGATCCGCCGCCGTTGTCACGCAAATCCATTACGATACCTTCAACGCCTTGTGCTTTCAGCCTTTCGATTTCCTGCGCCACATCTTTAAAAGCATCGCGTTTGTCTTTATTTTCGAAATCGATATAGAATTTCGGAAGATAAATGATTCCGAATGTTTTACCGCCTTCTTTCACGACACTTGATTTCGCGTACGTTTCTTCCAGCTCTACCACTTCACGAATGATTGAAATCACTTTAATGGTACCGTCTACTTTTTTAACCGTCAAACGTACCTCAGTTCCTTTTTTACCTTTAATCTTTTTAACAACGTCATCCAAACGCATTCCAACCACATCAACAGGTTCTTCACTGCCTTGAGCAACCTTCATGATTAAATCGCCTTGCTCCAGTTGTTTGCCTCTCCAAGCAGGTCCGCCGGGAATCAGTTCTGAAATTTCAGTGATGTCGTTTTTCTTTTGCAAACGCGCACCGATACCTTCCAAAGTTCCGCTCATACTGATGTCAAACTTGTCTTTTTCTTCCGGAGCGAAATAAAAGGTATGTGGATCAAAACGTTCCACGATTGAATTCAGATAAATGGAAAACCAGTCATTTCTATCCAATTCGCCAACGAAATCGAAATAATCGTTCAATGATTTCAGAGTCGTTTCACGGGAATCTTCTTCTAGTTCCGCAAAGGTTTTCTCTTTATAATTCGCGTCTTTTTTCTTTTTATCCTCTTCCAGCTTCAGTTTGTCTGTTATGGAAGACAAAACCGATAATTTCAACTGTTTCTCCCAACGCGTTTTCAACTCCGCTTTATTTTTAGAGAACGGCATTTTATCATAATCTGTATTGATATTATCTTCCTTATTGAAATCCAGAGGTTTGTCTAAAATTTCTTTGTAAATTTTTCTGGATTCGGCCATGCGCTCTAGCAAACGGGAATAGGTTAAATCAAAGAATTTAAGATCTTTGCTTTTAATCATATCGTCAATCTGAGTTTCGTATTTCTTAAACTCATCAATATCCGATTGCACGAAGAATCGTCTGGAAGGATCTATACCATTAATATATTCCTTATACACACTTTTTGAAAACGCATCATCCATTACTATAGGATCGTAATGCCCTTTTTCCAAAACAAAAGTCAGCAGCTCTAATAAAAGTCGGTCTTTTTCGGGGTCTTCTTTTTTGTTAGGCACAAAACTCCACAGTATTGCTGATAAAGCAGTTATCAACAACACAATCTTATAATTTCTCTTCATAAATTGCCAAAAAGTATTCATTACTATTTTTCACTAAATTACATAAAAAACAAAGCGTCTTTCTTAATGTTCCAATAATTTTTTGTTAAAGATTCTTTTATGTTGTTAAAACCTTAAATCAAATATTGTACCAACATAAATTTAGAAAATGCTTACTTTAGCGAATGTAAAAAAATATTGCCACAATGAAACAAAAACCTTTGATATTAGTGACCAACGACGACAGTATCGTCGCGCCGGGAATCCGTGCTTTAATTGAAGTAATGAAAGAAATCGGTGAGGTTATTGTAGTCGCACCCGACAGTCCGCAATCCGCCATGGGACATGCTATTACCATCAATAATACACTACATATCGAAAAGGTTACAATCGATCCAAGCCTGGAAAACGAATACAGCTGTTCCGGAACGCCGGTGGATTGTGTTAAAATTGCCGTGCATGAAATCCTGAAACGAAAACCCGATTTGTGTGTTTCCGGCATCAATCACGGATCAAATTCATCCATTAACGTAATTTATTCGGGAACGATGTCGGCCGCCGTGGAAGCCGGTATTGAAGGTATTCCGGCCATTGGATTTTCCTTATTGGATTTTAGTTGGAATGCCGATTTTGAACCCGTTAAACCGTATGTAAAGAAAATCGTCATGGAAGTTCTGGAAAAAGGACTACCGGATGGCGTTATTTTAAACGTGAATCTTCCGAAAACAGAAATTAAAGGTATCAAAGTCTGTCGTCAGGCGAAAGCCGTTTGGGAAGAACGATTTGACAAGCGAACCAACCCGCAAGGCAAAGAATATTATTGGCTTACCGGAGAATTTGTAAATCTCGACAAAGGAGAAGACACGGATGAATGGGCTTTAAAACACGATTATATTTCCATTGTTCCGGTACAATTTGACCTGACCGCGCATCATGCCATTCAGCAGTTGAATACTTGGGAGTTGCAATAATTACGAATCAGAAATAAGAACAACCGTTATGAATAAAAAAGACCTCTTTATAGGAGTACTGATAGGATTGCTCACCGCTTCCTTAGGCTGTATTTTATTTTTATACCTTTTCACCGAAGCCCGTTCGCTATCCGACTTGCAAATGGTTCGTGCACAGGGTCTAATGGGGAAACTCATTACGCTCGGCGCCATTTTTAACCTGATTGCTTTCTTCATTTTATTGAAATTTGAAAAAGAACTCATGGCAAAAGGCATTATTTTGGCCACCATTATTTTGGCAATACTAACGGTAATTCTGTAACCATGAAATACTATATTATAGCTGGAGAAGCTTCCGGCGATTTGCACGGTGCCAATCTGATGAAAAACATCTTCAAACACGATCCTCAGGCCGACATCCGTTTTTGGGGCGGTGATTTGATGCAGCAAACCGGCGGTACTTTAGTAAAACATTACCGCGATTTAGCGTTTATGGGATTTGCCGAAGTAGTGATGAATCTGAAAACCATTCTCAACAACATCAAAATCTGTAAAGCTGACATTCTGGCTTTTCAACCCGATGTCATCATTTATATCGATTACCCCGGATTCAATATGCGCATTGCCGAATGGGCCAAAAAGTTGGGCATCAAAAACCATTATTACATTTCACCGCAAATTTGGGCCTGGAAAGAAAGCCGCATCAAAGCCATCAAACGCGATGTCGATAAAATGTACGTGATCTTACCTTTTGAAAAGGATTTTTATGAAACAAAACATCATTTTCCGGTAACTTTTGTAGGACATCCGCTGATTGACGCTATTCATAACCGCACCAAAACCAATCCGGAAGTTTTCAAAAAAGAAAACGGTTTAGATGAAAGACCAATTATTGCATTGCTTCCGGGAAGCCGTAAACAAGAAATTGCCAAAATGCTCTCGCAGATGCTTTCCGTGATAAAAGATTTTCCGGAGTATCAGTTTGTAATTGCGGGTGCTCCGAGTCAGGATTATTCCTTTTACCAGCAGTTTTTAACCAACGATCAGGTGCATTTTATTTCAAACAAAACCTATGATTTGCTAAGTGTTGCTCATGCTGCATTGGTAACATCCGGTACCGCAACACTCGAAACTGCGCTATTCAAAGTTCCGGAAGTGGTTTTATACAAAGGAAACTGGATTTCCTATCAGATTGCCAAAAGGATCATCACCTTAAAATACATTTCGCTGGTTAATTTGATTATGGACCAAGAAGTGGTAACCGAGTTGATACAGGACGACTGCAATCCGAAAAGAATTAAAGCCGAATTACAGAAGCTGTTACAAACGGAAAGTCGCACCAAACTTCTGAAAAATTACGATTTATTGGAAGAAAAACTGGGTGGTGAAGGCGCAAGTGAAAAAACAGCACAGCTGATTATTACTGCTTTAAAATAAATTATGTAAGATTTTTCTTTTTTATATTGCTTTTTTGCGTACATTCGACCGCATGAAAGTAATGAAATTTCCTATAATACCAATAGCCCTGTTTTTCGTATTGGGCATCGTTTCCCATTTTTATTGGAAACCTCCCTTAATGTGGCTTGTGGTTACGACAAGCGTAGCGCTTTTAATTTTCGGATTCCTTTTTTGGACATCGAAAAAACACTTCATCCAAAAAAATCATTTTGGAATCGGCACCTATTTCGTGTCGTTTTCAATTGGAATACTGACACATGCGCTGCATTTCGAACCCGGATTCAAGAATCATTACAGTCATTTTCTCACCGAAAACAATACGCTGCAAGGCACTATCGCAGAGCGATTGAAACCCAATGCCTTTTCCGAAAAATACTATTTCAGGATTTCTAAAATAGACAAAAAAGCAGTTTTTGGGAAAATCCTCTTAATGGTTCCTAAAAAAGAACTCCCAAAACAATTTCATGCTGGAGAAAAAATCACCATTTTAACAGCATTACAACCCATTACGAAATCCTCCAATCCCTATCAGTTTGATTATGCCGCTTATCTGGAAAGACAACAGGTCTATCATCAGCTCAATTTAAAATCGGGGAATCACATTAAAAACGGAATCGTTCACAACTTTGATTATTATGTTGAACGGTACAGAAGTACGCTTCTCAACAGTTTCAGCATACATCATTTTTCGTCGGGAACAGAAAATATTATACGGGCCTTATTGCTTGGACAACGGCAGGATATGGATATCGAAACGTCTGAAAACTATACCAATGCCGGTGTGATTCATATTTTAGCGATTTCCGGATTACACATCGCCATTTTATACGCCATGTTATTGTTTTTGCTCAAGCCACTACAGCGTTTTCGAAATGGGAAACTGCTACAATTCGTAAGCATTTTAGCATTTTTATGGTTGTTTGCAATTCTCTCAGGTTTATCAGCTTCCGTGGTGCGTTCCGTAGTGATGTTTAGTTTTGTGAGTTTGGGATTGTACCTGAACAAATCGGGTAATATTTACAACATTCTGACAGTTTCAATGTTAGTGATGTTGCTTTTCCAACCGGATTTTCTTTTCGATGTTGGGTTTCAGCTGAGCTATATTGCCGTATTTGCCATTGTGTGGTTGCAGCCGTTCTACAAATCAGTAAAACCATCCCGATACAAAATCGTGAATTATTTTGTCGATGTGCTCGTGATTTCCTTTGTGGCGCAACTTGGTGTTTTGCCTTTGAGTTTGTATTATTTCAATCAGTTGCCGCTCTTGTTTTTTATGGCAAATTTGGTGGTTATTCCGCTTTCTAGTTTTGCTCTGATCTTGGGAATCATTGTACTTGTTTTCAATTTCATTGCGCCAGCATTGGCTATTGTATTGGGGAAACTGCTTTCTGTATTCATAGAAATCATGAATCAATACATTGCCTGGATTGCTTCTTTCAAAGAATATGTAATCAAAGACATTCCGTTTTCTTTTTCACTGCTGCTTGTCTCCTACCTTGCTTTAATAGGATTTATTCTTTGGCTGTACAAAAAACGATTTTCAAGATTGATTTTCTTTTTACTTACGGCAATTGCTTTGCAACTTTCCTTACTAAGCACTTTCAGTGAAACCAAAAAAGAAAATCAATTTGTGATTTTCAACAATAAAAAAAGCACGTTGATTACCGAAAAAAACAACCAAACGATTTTAGTATACACCAACGACAGTCTGCCGCTACAAAACAAAAATCTCATCGCCTACAACCGCGGCAAATTCAATCGACAAATTGAAATACGTCCGTTGCAGAATGTTCTGGTGTACAATGATAAGAAAATATTGATTGTGGACAGTATCGGCGTTTTTACCACGAAACAAAAACCGGATATTGTACTGCTCACCCAATCCCCAAAAATCAATCTGATTCGGTTAATCAATAACGTGCATCCGAAAGCAGTCATAGCAGACGCTACAAATTACAAAAGTTATGTAAAACGATGGAAGGCAACTTGTGAAAAAGAAAAAATCCCTTTCCATGCCACAGCCGAAAAGGGATTCTATACGATTGAAAATTAATTGATTTTCTTGAGTTCTTCGATAACCTGATCAGCAGTTCGATAACCCACGATTGGAGATTTTACTTCGCCGGTTTTGTCAAAAACATACATCGAAGGATAACCTTGCACCTGCAAAAACATGGTGAATTCGTGTGCCGAATTACGTCCTTTTCTATTAGCATCATACCCCGGATTTGCATATTTTTTATCTTTATACGTCACTTCAAAATTACCTTCTCCGTTAAACTTCACCGGAAAGTAATTGGCATTGATATACTCTACGAATTTGGGATCGTGAAAAGTATTCTTGTCTAACATTTTGCAAGGTCCGCACCAATCGGTGTACACGTCCATGAAAATGGGTTTTGCCTTTTTGGGTTTATCCTTCTGAAGTTTTAAGGCCTGATCCAGTGTCATCCATTTAATTTCAGCCTCCTGAGCCTGAACCGCTAAATTTCCGAGAACGAAAAGTACGGCAAATAGTATTTTTTTCATCTTGTTATCCTTTTTTATTATTTGCTAAAATTTGATTGGCGCCGGAAATCCAGGCTTCCGGTCCTCCGGCTACATAACCGGTACTGCCCAATTGGGTGAAATTGGTTTTTCCTTCCTTGGTTTCCGAATTCACGAACCAAACCGTTGGATATCCCTGAACGCGAAAAGCATTCTGTAAGGAATAATTTTGTTGCTGTAAAGACGGTTCTAACTGCTTGTTTCTTGGAAAATCCAGTTCGACAAGTACCACATTGTCTTTAGCCCATTTCACAAACTCTTTCTTAAAAAAAACTTCTTTTTGCAAACGAATGCACCAGCCACACCAGTCACTTCCGGTAAAAAACAACATCAACGGCTTTTTCTCCTTATTGGAAATTGCCATTGCTTTATCAATATTGGTATGCCATGTTAGTTCGCTATCCTGAGCGCTAACAGCCAACGAACCGAAAGTAAGCAATAAAACTATAAGTATTTTTTTCATGGTGTTTTTTCGTTTTTTAACTGCTACTAAATAACAAAAATAATGCCGAAGATTACTTAACGTCTTGCATTAATTTTTTCACCAAAGGCGAAATTGCAATCAGAATCACTCCGGCTACCAATGCATAAATGGCCAATTGTTCGTAGCCGTCGGCATAAACATTTAGTTTGTCCAGGTTGGAAGCATTTTCAGAAGCCTCTGCAATGTTAGCCCCCAGCAATCCGGCAAAATATTGTCCGTAAGCACTGGCCAAAAACCACATTCCCATAATAACCGCCTGTGTTTTTTGCGGCGATAATTTGGTCATGGCACTCATCCCGATTGGCGAGAGGCACAATTCTCCAAAGGTAATGACAAACCAACCAAAGGTAAACAGATCCAGAGATGTTCTTCCAGAAGCGTCGGCAAAGAATTTGGTGTAATAAAACACATAAAAACCGCCGGCTAAGAAAAGGAATGCCAATCCGAATTTCACTACCGTATTGGGTTCAATTTTTCTTTTGTTCATCCAAAGCCAAACCATTCCGATTAAGGCCGCAAAGGCAATTACAAAAAGGGAATTGGCAGAATTATTCACGCCATTCGGATCCAATTTGATTCCGGCTACAGTATTATCAAGATTGTTGGCCGCGAATAAACTTAAAGAACCACCACTTTGTTCGAAAAAGGCCCAGAAAAAAATAGAAAATATGATAAAAACCAAAGCAGCCATTAATTTCTTGTTTTCCGCTAAGGAAAAATTGCGCATTTCGTAGAACAAATACAACAACGAAGCCGGGCCGATAACAAACATGAAATAATCCGTGTATTCTGTTTTGGCCACCATGGTCATAATAACCGGGATAATTACTAATGACCCCACATAGGTTACCATTTCAAACGTTCTTTTTTTGGAAGGCTCCAAATGGTTTAAGGGAGAAAGTCCGATTTCGCCCATACTTTTCTGGGTTTGCGTAAAGGTAAGTAAGCTGACAATCATAACGATGGCAGCAAAACCAAACGCCACATTCCAACGCAAATGTTCCGGTATGTAAGAGGCAAACATATTTCCGTTCGCCACAGCAATACAGATGTATCCTCCGATTAACGCCCCAAGGTTAACCCCCGCATAGAACAAGGAAAAACCAGCATCCCTTCTGTTGTCATCGTCTTTGTATAATTTCCCCACCATGGTGGAGATATTCGGCTTGAAAAAACCGGTTCCGATAATGGTAAAACTGATTCCGAAGAAAAAGAATTGTTTTGGATCCAATGCCAGAATAATACTTCCGACAATCATTAGCAATCCGCCCCAAAACAAGGACTTTCTGTAACCTAAAATCTTATCTGCAAACAATCCTCCGATAAACGTGAAGGCGTAAACAAATGCTTGTGTGGCGCCGTATTGTAAGTTGGCTGTTTTTTCATCCATCATCAATTGGCTAACCATAAAGATTACCAACATCCCGCGCATTCCGTAGAAACTGAAACGTTCCCACATTTCGCTGAAAAACAAATACCACAGTTGTTTCGGGTATTTTCCTTTAAAATTCTGAATCTCTTCTAATGTTGCACTCATCTTAATTTATTCCTTTTTCTTTCATTACAGCATTCAAACGTTTCAGGATTGACAATCCCAACAAAGTGGCAAACAATAACAATAAACAGTTCACCAAAAAGAAATTGGCTTTGTTTTCATAATCATACCACATACTGGCCAATACACCCGATAGCTTATTCCCTATGGATATCGACAGGAAGAAACCTCCCATCATTAAGGCGGTTAATCGTGGCGGACTTAATTTGGAAACGATAGAAAGGCCCATCGGAGACAGACACAATTCGCCTATCGTAATCACGCCGTACGTTCCCACCAACCAAAGCGGAGATACTTTAACAGCGCCGTTACTTCCGATATAAACAGCAGCCACCATAAACAAACAGGACAATGCCGATATGAATAAGCCTAAAACAATTTTGGATGGTGTGGAAGGTTCTTTTCCTTTTTTGCGCATGAACGCGAAGAAACCAACCACTAAAGGTGTCAGTAAAATAATCCAGCCCGGATTTACCGACTGGAATAATTCGGTGTTAATTAACGAAACCTTTTGCTCTGGATTTTTCTCCAATTCGGCGCGTTGCTCATCGGAGATATTGGTAAAATACACGTCTTTCCCCTGTACTTTTACAGGTTCTCCTGCCTCGTCTTTTTCTGCCTGGAACTGACTGTCGTATTTTTGAACTTCTTTCGTCTGGAAATCTTTCTGATCCACCAGATAAATTCCTGCCAATGCCTTCTCGGTAGTTCCGGTTACCTGTCGGTCAGTATAATAATTGGCCCAACGTGTTAAGGCAGTACCGTTTTGTTTAAAAACTGCCCAAAACAACATTCCGACCGCAAAAATTGCCAATAAAGCCCCTAACGGCCGCTTGTCTTCGTGATTTGCTTTTAAATAGAGACGAACATAGAAAATGATAATCGGGATACACGCGAAAATAAACGCATCCGTAGAATCACTTTTGAAAATATTACCCGGAATCATCCATCCTAAGGCACCGCAAAGAATGGCCGGTAAAAACACCACACCAAGAATTCGGCCCAAACTGATATCGCCTTCCTGAACCGGCTTCATTACATTGGCGCTTTCCAGATGTTTTCTTCCCAAAGTAAAAATGATAAGACCAATGAACATTCCGATTCCTGCGGTTATAAAAGCAGCGCTCCAACCGTATTGGTTACGCATAAAAGCAGCAATGATATTACAGATGAAGGCACCGATATTGATTCCCATATAGAAAATGTTGTATCCTGCATCTTTATTCGCTTTGTATTCTTCGGTTGAATATAAATTACCTACTAAGGTTGAAATACTGGGTTTAAAAAATCCGTTACCGATAATGATTAGTGCCATCGACACATAGAAAGCTGTCGTATTATGGAATCCTAATCCGATATACCCTAATCCCATCAGGAATCCTCCGAGATAAATGGCTTTAAAATAACCCAACACACGATCGGCTAAATAGCCTCCTAAAAACGGAGTCAGATACGTTAAGGCGATATACGTCCCGAAAATATCATCGGCGTATTTATCGGAAAAAGCCAATCCACCGGTAGCAGCTGGGTCAATCATGTATAAAACAAAAATTCCGATAATCAAATAATATCCGAAACGTTCCCACATTTCGGTAAAAAACAAAAACAATAATCCTTTCGGATGTTTATTTCTCATAGTAGTTATATTAAAAAAGCCCGCAGCAATTGCTACGGGCCTGAAAGATATAAAATATTTTCGAAATGAATTAGATTACTCCATTCATCATTTTTTTCAATTTTGGTGATAAAATCGCTAAAATTACAGCAGCAATTCCACAAAGAACAACGAATACCATGAAGAACTCAAATAAGTTATGAATGGTAAACCCAGCAAATGTTTTGTGTTCACATTTGATTAGTTTTCCACTTTCCATTTTACTTAAATTTTCATCCGTAGGGAATTTTAATTTTGTTATGTCTATTTTAAATTTCTCTTTTGATTCTTGCTTTAATTTCTTTAATTCTTCCTGTTTTTTATCAAATTCTTTTCTTTGAGAATCAATAATTTTAGCATTTTCAGCTTGTAATTTTTCAAAATCTTTTTTCAGTTTCAAGTCATTACCAAAATTTGCTTCTGCTAAATTTGATTGTGCTAACAAGAATAATTCTTTTGTGGTTGGCTGGTATGTTTTATCTAATACTTTCTGTAAATCTATATTTTGTTCTTGAGCTACCACAAATTTGTCACCAGTTGCCGGCATAATTGCTCCTAATGAACCCGCTAAAGCATAACCAGCGGCATTAGCGATGAAGAAAACTCCATACAATAAAGAAGCAAAACGTTTTGGTGCTAATTTACCTACTAAAGATAATCCAATTGGAGATAAACAAAGTTCACCCATCGTTTGGATTAAGTATAATAACATTAACCATTTGATAGCTAATAATCCAGAATTACCTAAATCCTTAACGTTATGTGCAATAATGAAATAACTCAAAGCAATTAAAGCCAATCCCATAGCTTGTTTCATTGGAGAAACGGGTTCTTTGCCTTTAGCTCTTAATTTATCCCACAATAAACTGAATGGTAACGCTAAAGCTACAACGAATAAACCATTGAAAATTTGCACCATTGATGGTGGCATATTCCATCCAAAAATATTTCTGTCTGTTTGGTTGTCCGCTATAAAAGTAAGGGAAGAACCTGCTTGTTCGAATGCAGCCCAAAAGAAAATAATAAAGAATGAAACGATATAAATTACCCAAATTCTTTGTCTTTCTACTTTGTTTTCAGCCGAACTCATAATCAAATACGCCAAAGCAATACCGGCAGAATAAATAAACGGATATATAATTCCTTTAATTAATTGACCCATTTCCAAAGAGTTAACTCCGAATTCGCCAACTAACAAAAATCTGAACACAAAGAATAAAGCAACAAATATTCCAATTGCAACACCAATAGCTTTTCCTGAAAATTTTGCGGTTTGAGTCTCTCCTTCTTCAAAATCTTCACTTGTATTGTGTTTTGGCAAACCACCAATTGGTCTTCCTTCAGGAGTTACCACATATTTATTCTTAAGTATGAAAAATGTAACCGTTCCGATAATCATTGCTAATGATGCTGCCAAGAACCCCCATTTGAAAGCAAAAATATCCCTAACTCCAGTTTCAGCATCTTTAACATCACCTAAATAAGGACAGATAAATTGCCCTAAAAACGCACCAATATTGATACCCATGTAGAAAATTGTAAAAGCCGAATCCAATTTGCTTTTTTCTTGTTTAGGATATAAACTTCCTACCATGGAGGAAATATTCGGTTTGAAGAATCCATTTCCAAAGATGATAATGAATAACGCAATCCACATAAACAATTTTGCACCACCTAAATTAGATGAGAATGTTGAAGCACTCAAGAACAATAAAAACTGGCCAATTGCCATTAGTGATCCCCCTACCAAAATACAGTTTCTGTTCCCTAAATATTTATCGGCAATAAAACCCCCTAACAATGGTGTTAAATAACACAATGCTAAAAAGCCACCATAAATAATTGCAGCATCGGCTTCTTTTATTAAGAGAGAATTTACCATAAACAATGTAAGTAACGCTCTCATTCCGTAGAAATTGAAACGCTCCCACATCTCGGTTCCGAATAATACCCAAAGTCCTTTTGGATGTCCTTGTTTAACTGCTGTTTCGCTCATTTTATTGTTTTTGGTTAGTATTTAAAGTTGGTTATTATAGTTTCTCTTTAATGAAATTCGTCATTTTTGTATACAATTGCAAACGGGTTTTACCACCGTAAATTCCGTGGTTTTTGTCCGGATAAATGGCCCAGTCAAATTGTTTGTTGGCTTGTACCAACGCTTCAATCATTTTCATGGTATTTTGCACGTGTACGTTATCGTCTGCCGTTCCGTGGATCAAAAGGAAATTTCCTTTCAGTTTACTCACGTGGTTGATTGGCGAATTGTTATCGTATCCTCCGGCATTCTCCTGTGGCGTTTGCATGTATCTTTCGGTATAAATACTGTCATAGTATCTCCAGCTTGTTACCGGAGCTACCGCAATTGCAGTTTTGAACACATCAGCACCTTGGAAAATACAGTTTGAGGCCATGAAACCACCGTACGACCAGCCAAAAATACCAATTCTGGATTTATCCACATAGGCATAAGACCCGAAAACTTTAGCGGCATCAATCTGATCTTCCACTTCGAATTTCCCCAATTCTTTTTGAGTACATTTCTTGAAATCAGCCCCTTTAAAACCAGTTCCGCGACCGTCCACACAAGCTACGATATACCCTTGTTGTGCCAACATCATAAACCAATAATCATCGGATCCGTTCCAGTCGTTGTTCACTTGTTGCGAACCCGGGCCAGAATACTGATACATGAAAACCGGATATTTTTTAGTAGCATCAAAATCTTTTGGTTTAATCATCCAGGCATTCAACTTATGTCCTTTTTCGGTAGTCAGTTCGAAAAATTCTTTGGAAGGCAAATCATATTTTGTCAATTTCGTTTCCAAAGCTTCGTTGGACACGATAGTCTTAATTAGTTTTCCGGATTTTGTTTCGTGCAACGTGTGTTTTGGAGCATTTTTAGCACTGGAATACGAATTGATGAAGTATTGGAAATTCGGACTAAAAGTAGCTCCGTTCGTTCCTGTTTGTGTAGTTAAACGTGTTTTAGCACTTCCATTCAGCTTAATACTGTAAACATCTCTGTTGATTGAGCCGTTTTCGGTTGACTGGAAGAAAATCATACCCGTTTTTTCATCAAAACCGTAATACGAAGTCACTTCCCATTTTCCTTTGGTAACCTGATTTTTCAGTTTTCCGTTTTTGTCGTAATGATAAATGTGGTTGAAGCCGTCTTTTTCGGAAGTCCAGATGAAACTGTTATCCTTTAAGAACGTTAAATTATCAGTTACATCAACATACGCTTTGTCTTTTTCGTTCAAAACCACTTTTGTTGCTCCGGAAGTACCGTCCACAAACAACAAATCCAGATTGTCCTGGTGGCGGTTTAGCACTTGAGCACTTAATGTATTGGCTTCGTTAGTCCACTCAATTCTTGCAATATAAAAATCGTTGTATTTGTCTAAATTGATTTTTTTTGTCGCTGCCGATTTTACATCATAAACGTGCAACGAAACCAAAGCATTTTTTTCACCTGCTTTTGGATATTTGAATACGTTTTGTGTTGGATACAATCCCTGATTGTACATATCCATTGAAAATTCCGGAACCGCGGTTTCATCGAAGCGGATGAATCCTATTTTATCGCTTGACGCATTCCAGTCGAAGGCACGCACAAACGAAAATTCTTCTTCATACACCCAGTCCGTAACCCCATTGATGACAGCATTTTTCTTTCCGTCAGTCGTGATTTGCGTGTGTTTTTTAGTCGTTAAATCATAAACATACAGATTGTTCTGGTACACATATCCGATTTTATTTCCATCAGGTGAAAAGGTCGGTTCCTGTACTTTATACTCGGCTAATTTTGTCAATGATTTTGAAGCGATGTCGTAGATGAAATAATCGGCCACAAATGAATGGCGGAAAATCTGTTCGGAATTATTGGCAATTAGAATTTTCTTTTCGTCTTTGCTGAAAGTATAACTATCAATCCCTTGTAATTCTTTGAAATCTTTGGAATCGATTAGTACCGATACTTTATTTAAGGTGGCAAAATCGTATAAATCAATTTGTGACGATCTTGTGGCACGGTCAAAATTTAGCACCGTATACTGATTGGTATTCTTCATGGCCTCCAAAGCGGTCATTCCCTGTGTTCTGAAAGCTCCTCCCCAGATTTCTTCAAGGGTGATTTTTTGTTGCGCTACCGCCGATAAGGACGTTAACAACAATAAAAACAAACATTTAGTGATATTTTTCATAAGATTGATGATAAAAAAACCCCCAATTTTAGTGAAAATTTATCAAATAGGTGCAATTTAATTTGTTAAAAGGAAAAAAGAAGTGTTTTTTACCGAATCAACTCATCGATTTTTTAAGTAGTTAATCGATAAAAAATCAAAATATTACAAAATATAAAGAAAACTATTGCTTTAATCGTTAAATTTATTGTAATATTCTGTTGCCAAAATATTGACTATAGCCTATCCCCATGATTAAAAAATTAGCGTTTTTTACCTGTCTTCTTTTTGTATTCCAAAACGCTATTGGACAAGTTTTTGATTATGAGATTCTTAATCAAAAAAACGGATTACCCTCCTCTTCAATTTTCTCCGTAATACAAGATAGTCGCAATTTAATCTGGATAGGAACCGATGGTGCCGGACTGGTTCGCTATGACGGAAAAAACTTTGAAATCATCAATAAATCGGAGCGCTCTGAAGGTTTTGTGGTTACTGACATTGCGGAAGACAGCAATAAAAACATTGTCTTCGGCACAAAATACAGTGGTTTACTGGTCTATAACGGTCAGAAATTCATTAAAGATTTAGATTTCAGCAATTCCCCCATTACCGGACTTTATGTTCAAAAACTTTTGGCAACCCCTTCCGGTATTTATTGCTTCACGGAAAAAGAAGTTTTTCTTTTAAAAAAGGATTACTCGGTAAAAATCATTGCGCGCTTTACAACAGAATCCCTGACCATAAATTCTGTTTTTGAATATGCCCCTTCCAGCTTTCTTTTAGGAACTAACGAAGGCATACTTCAGGTTGAAAAAAATCAGGTTTCAGCATTTGAAACAACCCGTTTTTCGGGATACAGTTGCATTGTATCAAACAAACCGAACGAAGCATTTATAGGCACATACAAAGGCGAACTTTTTAAAATAGGCTATAGAAAACCCAGCTTTGAAGTCAGTCTCGAAACCCAGATAACCTTACCAAACAAGGAGCCTTTTTTCATAAAAAAAATGCTGAAAGGACGCAGCGGATTCATCTGGTTAGCCGGCGAAAAAAAACAGGGACTGGCCATGTACATGAAAGGCTACACCAGTTTCATCAATGAAAGCAATGGTTTTACAGGGGAAAACACCCTGTGCATGTATCAGGTTAAAAGCGGGGATTTATACATCGGGACTTATGGTACGGGTTTGTTCCGAAGCAATTCGCAAACGTTTTACAGCTACAACAACATTCCGGAATTAAAGTCGCCCTACATCTTCTCGATCCTAACCACCGAAAAAGGGCTTTATGCCGGAATTTTAAACAGTGGCATCTATTATTTCGAAGGGGACGAATATTATGAACTCCGGTTGAAAAAAAAATACCTGAACGGAAAAGGCGCTTACAGCCTGTTCAGAAATGCTAAAAATGAGATTTTAGCCTGTACCGCAGATGGAATTTTTATAGTGGGTGAAGACCGACTAATCCCAACCCCCATAAACACTCAGGTTAAAAAAAATCTGCGCTTACAGATTCTTAAACAGGATTCCCTGCAACGGTATTTTGTGGGCACATCCGCCGGATTACTGGTTTTGGATAAAAATTTCAATCGGATTGCTTCCGTGGACAAAGTGGAAGAATTTTCGTTTTCCCTGCAAAACATCGGCAGTTTGGAGCAAATCGATAAAACGCACTGGTACATTGCAACCAATACCGGCCTTTACAAACTTAAGGAAACCGAAAAAAACGTTTTCTCCATCTCAAAACCTATTATCGCTAAAAGTTTAAACAATTCTTGTAAGGACAGTCATGGCAATTTCTGGTTTAGCGGTTCGAATGCTTTGTATTTTGTAAAAAATGATTTTACTAAAAAATACACAGTTGAAAACGGCTTAACTTCAACGTTGATATACACACTCTCAGCAGACAAAAACGCTAACATTTATTTGGGAACGAATCTGGGTATAGACAAAGTTACCATTACCCCGGAAGGAAAAATTACAAAAATTTACAACTACAATTCCGACAATGGCTTTGAAGGTTTGGAAACCAATTCCAGAGCACAGACCACTGATGAATTTGGAAACATCTTTTTCGGTACGGCAAACGGCCTTTTTAAATATTTAACCAACTACATTCCGAAAACCAAAGAAGAACCCATTTTAAAGATTACGAATATTGATGTTTTAAATCAATCCAAAAACTGGAATGCAGAAAACAAATCTGACGATTTCTGGTTCAATATTCCCAAGCAGGGATACACCTTCGATTCGAGAGAAAATCAACTTACATTTAAATTCGGCGTAATTAATTACCGAAAAAATAATGAGGTTTATTATTCCTATAATTTAAAAGGGGTCGATGAAAACTGGTCGTTACCCGACAAACTAAATGAGGTAACGTATTCGAACTTGGACCACGGCTCCTATACTTTTCAGGTGCGTTTGGTCGATAAACTCGGAAATTTCATAAGCGCTCCGACAACGTTTTCTTTTAAAATTGACACTCCGTTTTATTACCAATGGTGGTTTTTACTGCCCATTTTCTGTTTCATCGGGCTCTTCCTGAAATTAATTTTTGACAAAGCTTCCACCTACAACAAAGATTTCATAAAGAATTTTTCGGAAACCGAAGACGACAACAGAAGTATACGGACATTTTTTTTCTTTCTGGGTATTATTTTTCCGCTAACCGAAGTCATTAATCTCTATTTCATTAAAAGGGACAATTCTGAATTACTGATAAACCTGATTATCGGTATGCTCTTCATTGCGATTTATATCGGTTCCAAAAAATCAGATTTCCTGAACAAACACCTCCGAAAAATATTCATTTCGATTTTACTGATTTATTCTGCCCATGTTATTTTTAAAATTGCGACACAGCCTTTCGAATTGATTACGTATACCGAATTCTTATTGATTATTTTCTTCTCCTACAGTACCTTTAAGAACGTCAATCACTATGTGTTTTTCATTATTGCGCTTTTTATTGCGTTACTCATATTACTGTTAAACATCCAATCGGAAACCAAACAGATCATCACCCTAATCAACACTTCTTTTATTGTATTGGTGATTAATTATGCGCGAAGAATTTCGATTTTAAACAACAATGACAAGGTTTTGTTTTCAAGCAGTATCATAAACAATTCCAACTCTTTAACCATTGCAACCGACCGAAATGGCGAGCTGACCTTTTGTGGAAAATCGATTGAGAAAATTTTAGGCTATACACCGGAAGAAGTGATGGGTAAAAACTTCTGGCTCCTTACAAATGACATTGAATTTCAGGACGTCGATTACAATACCATTTATGTTCCCGATTCCATTTACACCCGAAAACTGCGTTGCAAAAACGGAGAATACAAATACATTCAATGGACCGATCAAAAATACAGTGACAATCTTTTCGTCTCTAACGGACAGGACATTACCGGAAAAGTAATTGTAGAAGAACAATACCGCAATTTGGTACAATTTGCTTCGGATATTATTTTTGAAGTCGACAAATATGGTTATTTCACCTTTGTCAATCAATTTGCCGAAAAATCTTTGGGTTACCCTACGGATTATTTCATCGGTAAACATTTTTCAAGCCTCATAAAACCGGAAAATGCTAAAAAAATTGAAGACTATTATTTCAAACAACGGGAAAACCAAACCGAATTCGACATCATAGAGTTCCCAATTCTAAAAAGCAACGGCGAAGAAATGTGGGTTTCGCAAAAAGTAACCCTCAAAAAAGACGAAAACGGAAAAGTTAACGGATATTCAGCCATTGTAAGGGATATTACAAAACTCAAAAAAATCGAACAGGAAGAAAGTTTCCGTTTGGAAAAAAGTTTCCGTTTGAATCAAACCCTGAACGAACTGTCCACCTTAAACTTCTTAACGTACGGCAATCAGGAAAAGCTCATTGGTCATATTTTAAAAGAAGCAGCAATTGCGTTGGACATCAACAGGGCGAGCCTTTGGAATAAAACTGAAAAAAGTCTTGATGTGTTTTGCCTGTATATAAAAGATACCGATAGTTTTTCCAATGGAATTTCAATCAACAAAATCGATTATCCGATTTATTTCGATGCCATCGAAAACCAGCCTTTTATTGTGGCATCCGATGCTAAAAACCATCCGCAAACCATAGAATTTCAGGATGTTTATTTTAAAAACTACGACATTCAGTCCCTGCTTGATTTCCCTATATATGTTTCCGGGGAATTAAAAGGAGTAACGTGTTATGAAAATACATCTGAAATCAGAAACTGGTCTACCGATGAAATCAATTTTGCGCGAACCGTTTCCGATATCATAGCATTGGCCATCGAAACCTTAAAAAGAAAATCAGCGGAAGAACTCATTATCTATAAAAGTGAAATTCTATCCTCGATTGCCAAAACTACCGAGAAGCTGCTAAAAAGCAACAATCTGAATGATATATTTCACGAATCGATGGGCTATATTGGGGAAGCTACCAAAGTAGATCGTTTGTATTATTTCGAAAACGATACCACCACCAACCTTCTGAGTCAGCGTTTGGAATGGACCAGTAAAGAGGAACTGAAAGAAATCGACAACCCCGAGTTGCAGAATATCCCTCATGAGATGTATCCGGAATTCATGAAATCATTATTGCAGAATAAACCTTATCAATCCATAGTGCGGGAAATTAGCGAAAGTGCCTTTAAAAAGATTCTGCAGAAACAAAAAATACTTTCGATTTTAATTCTGCCGATATTCATCAAACAAAACTTCCATGGTTTCATTGGATTTGACGATTGCTCTACCGAAAGAATTTGGGGTGCCGATGAAATAAACATTCTTCAAACCTTTACCAACAATATCGCTTCTACAATCGAACGCATCAACAGTGAAAAAACGATTAAAGAAAGTGAGGAAAAATTCCGCCTGCTTGCCAATAACATACCGGCAACCGTATACCTGGTAAAATACAATAAGGAACGAACAAAGTTATTTTTGAATGATGAAATCGAAAAACTTACCGGATACAGCAAAGAAGATTTCTTTGAAGGCCGAATATCGTTATTCGAACTCTACCATGAGGAAGAAAGAGAACAGGTAACACGAGAAATTGAAAAATCGATTAAAAACGGGGTTCCGTTTCATATTTCCTGCCGTTTGGTAAAAAAGAACGGTGATATTGTATGGATTGAAGAATATGGTGAAGCCATCACCGTGGAAAACGAAATCTCCTATATTGAAGGCGTTGTCATTGAAACCACCGAGCGCAGAAAAATGCAGGATGCCATCAAAGAAAAAGAAATCGCACAAGCCGCCAATAAAGCCAAAACACAATTTTTAGCCAACATGAGCCATGAAATCCGTACGCCACTTAATGGAATTATCGGATTCAGCAACCTGCTTTTAAAAACACATTTAAATTCCGTTCAGGAACAATACATGATTACAGTGAATCAATCTGCAGACGCCCTGCTCGAGATTGTAAACGACATCCTGGATCTTTCCAAAATTGAGGCCGGAAAACTGGAATTGTACATTACCAAATCCAATTTGCATGAAATTGTAAATCAGGTTATCGATATGGTAAAATACTCCGCACATCAAAAGAAACTCGATTTAATCATTAATATTAAAGAAGACATCCCATGTCTTATATGGATTGACGAAATCCGATTGAAGCAAATTCTGGTTAACCTTCTTTCCAATGCCATTAAATTCACACAAGTAGGTGAAATAGAACTCGAAATCCAATACGAACCTTCAGCGCAGGATCGTACAAAAATGAAGTTCCTTGTAAAAGACACGGGCATTGGCATACGTCCGGAAAACCGTGAAAAAATATTTGAGGCTTTTTCACAGGAAGACAACTCCACCACCCGAAAATACGGCGGAACAGGTTTGGGTATTCCTATTTCGGAATCGCTCCTACGTCTAATGAACAGCAAGCTGGAAATCGAAGACCGGCCAACCGGAGGCACCATCTTTTTCTTTACATTGGAACTGGACGCGCAACCATGCGATACATTAAGCATCTTAGACCACAACAAAATAAAAAAAGTACTATTAATTGATGACAATGAAAGCAACTGTGAAGTTGTTGAGCGTATACTTCAGTACTATTCAATTGCAACGCTGACGAATAAAAATTATCAGAATGCTTACCAATACAATGACAAAGTCGATTTGTTTTTAGCCGATTACGAACTGATTGGGAAAAAAGGTCTTGAAGAACTTGCTAAATTTGAAAAACCAATCATTTTGATGCAAAATTCCAACGCCAACGAAATTGATTTTCCGGAAAAAGCGCTGGTAAAACCCATCGTTAAACCAATAAAAATTCATGTTTTACAAAACACCCTAAATGAGATAAACAATCCGGAAGCAAATACAAAACCAACCACTTCCGAAAACGAAGCGGTTCCTGCATTGATTAAAAATACGATCAAAATCCTTATTGTAGAAGACAATAAAATCAACATGCTGTTGTCAAAAACACTGGTAAAAAAAATCATTCCCAACGCAATTATATCAGAAGCCTATAACGGTATTGAAGCGGTAGAACAATTTGACATTCATCAGCCGGAAATCATTCTGATGGACATTCAGATGCCATTAATGAACGGTTACGAAGCCACAAAAAAAATTCGGGAGAAAAATACCAATTGTGTCATCATTGCGCTTACAGCCGGCATTATCGAAGGAGAAGAAGAAATGTGCAAAACCATTGGAATGAATGATTATATCACGAAACCTATAAACAAGGAAATTCTGGAAAACACCTTGTTAAAATGGTCGAAAAAAGCTAAAAGTTAATTTTTGAATCGCTGAAAACGTATCTTTGCATTCAAATGTATTCAACAAAAGTAAAATGACGAAAGCGGTTAGCGGTTTTTCGAAGTTATCGAAAGAAGAAAAAATAAACTGGATTGCAGAAACACATTTTTCAAATCCGGAAGAGGCCATAAAAACGATTAAAAAATACTGGAATTCCGATGCCGATTTACAAAAACTTCATGACGAATTCATAGAAAACACTATTTCCAATTTTTATTTGCCCTTGGGTGTGGCACCTAATTTTCTGATTAACGGAAAAAATTACACGATTCCAATGGCCATAGAAGAAAGTTCTGTGGTCGCCGCAGCGTCCAAAGCCGCAAAGTTCTGGGCAAATAGGGGCGGATTTAAAGCTACCGTGCTGAATTCAGAAAAAATTGGTCAGGTGCATTTCATCTATAAAGGAAAAAAAGAAAATCTGGAGGAATTTTTCAAAACCATAAAACCAAAATTCTTCACCGAAACCCAAAGCATCACTAAAAACATGCAAAAAAGAGGCGGTGGAATTTTAGATATTGAACTCAGAGACAAGACCTTTGACCTGGAAAATTACTATCAACTTCACGCCACCTTTGAAACCAAAGACAGTATGGGGGCCAATTTCATCAATTCCTGTCTGGAACAATTCGCCAAAACGTTAAAACAAGAAGCACTTCAATTTGAATTGTTTTCCGAAGATGAAAAAAACATTCAGGTCGTGATGAGTATTTTATCCAATTATGTCCCGAATTGCATTGTTCGTGTAGAAGTTTCCTGTCCGATTTCGGAATTAAAAGAAGACAAACACATCTCGCAGGAAGAATTTGCTGAAAAATTCGTGCGCGCCGTTAACATAGCCGAAATAGAGCCGTTTCGGGCCGTTACCCACAACAAAGGCATCATGAACGGTATTGACGCTGTGGTCTTGGCGACCGGTAACGATTTTAGAGCCGTAGAAGCCGGAGTTCATGCTTATGCTTCGAGAAACGGAAAATACACCAGTCTTTCCCATGCTAAAACAGAAAACGGAATGTTCAGTTTTTGGATGGAAATCCCATTGGCCTTAGGAACTGTGGGTGGATTGACCAATTTACACCCATTGGTAAAAGTAGCCATGGAAATGCTCGGAAATCCTTCTGCGCATGAATTAATGCAGATTGTAGCGGTAGCCGGTCTGGCACAAAACTTTGCCGCACTGCGCTCCCTGACAACAACCGGTATTCAACAAGGACACATGAAAATGCACCTGATGAATATTCTGAATCAATTCGAGGCGACGGAAGAAGAACGTAAAAAAGTGGTAAACCATTTTGAAAAAAACACGGTTTCCCACTCGGCCGTAGTGGATTATCTGGATGCCTTAAGAAAATAAGAACCTTGAAACAAACATTTTACAGCAACGGAAAATTATTAATTACGGGTGAATATACGGTTCTGGATGGAGCCATTGCTTTAGCATTGCCAACAAAATTCGGACAGTACCTCCATGTGGCCGACGGAGAAAACAAAACTTTTTCATGGAAAAGTTATGATAAAGACAGCAGTATCTGGTTTGAGGATGAAATTTCTTTTGAAGCCGTAAAAAACAAATCCCATAACAATTCAGAAAACACAATCCGTAATACTCTGATTGACATTTTACATCAGGCGTACCGACAAAATCCGGATTTTATTGAAGCCGCCAAGGGCTATAAAATAACCACGGAATTGACCTTCCCAAGGTTTTGGGGCTTAGGGACATCATCCACACTGATAAACAATATTGCCCAATGGTTGAAAATTGATGCGTTTGAACTTTTACGGGAAAGTTTTGGCGGAAGCGGTTATGACATAGCCTGCGCACAAAATGACACCCCAATATTATACCATCTCGATGGAGTAAAAATCGGTGTAGAACCGGTTTCTTTTCATCCTGAATTTGCAGAAAACATCTACTTTGTGTATTTGAACCAAAAACAAAGTAGTAAAACCGCAATAAACTCCTATCGGAATAAGCGTCAGAATATAGAAAAAATCATTCCTGAAATAAACAAAATTACAGCTGCGGCAGTAAAATCAAGCAACAGTAAAAACCTCTCCGAAATATTACAAAGACATGAAATTATAATGAGTCATGTTTTGGAATTCCAAACCGTTAAAGAAGCTTTATTTCCCGATTTTAAAGGTTGTATAAAAAGCCTTGGGGCTTGGGGAGGTGACTTTGTAATGGTAATTTCCGAAGAAAACCCCAACACTTATTTTAAATCACGGGGATTTGACACAATCCTCCCCTATGCCGATATGATAAAATAAAAAAAACGCTCCAAATTGGAGCGTTTTTTATTTATATAGTGTGAAGAATTTTATTGGAATTCCACTCTGTTATCTTCAATATCTGCGGCACTTTTAAGTGCTGTGATTACTCTACCCGAAGCAGTTCCTTGGTTTTGAGACTTCAATTTAGTTACATAAGCAGTATAGTTTGGTAAAGCAGGAGCTTTAACCACAGCTTTAGTTCTAATCATGTATACTCCCATTTCACCATCAATCAATTTTGAGGTTTTACCCGCTCCTAAACCAAAAGCTTTACCAACAACTTTTGGTTCAGAACCAACATTTGGAATTGAAGCGCCTTCTAAAGCGATTCCTGCAGCAGGAATAATGCTTGCACCTGATTTTTGAGCCACAGCTTCTAAAGTTGTTCCTGTCATTTTAGCTTTAATCAGTTCGGCTTTTTTCTTGTTTTTCAAAATAGGTTCAACTGCTCCTCTAGCCTGTTCAACAGACATTAAACCAGATTCGTTAGTTGCTTTAAGTCTTGCAATAATATGTCCTTGCAGATTGTCAAATTTCTTAACATCTCCAATTTTAGTACCTTTGTTAAAGGCCCAAGTAACAACCCCTCTTTGACTTCCAACAGCTGGAAGATACTCATCCGTACCTTTAACGGTAGCAGGATTTACAGTCAGATTTGCTTCTTTTGCCACAGTTGCAAAATCTTTCTCGTTAGCATCCGCTTCAAATTTGGTCGCTTTAGTGTAGATTTGATCTGCAGTAGTTTCTGAAGGCTCGATTTTACGGGCGATTGTTGCCAAACGAACAGCATCGTATTTTGCATCCACTTTAATCACATGGTACCCGAATTCTGTTTCCACAATTCCAATGGACCCAACAGGATTGTTAAACAGATAATCATTGAATGGTTTCACCATTTGACCTTTGGTAATATTATCGTAAGAACCACCGTTTTGTTTAGAACCGGTATCATCCGTATTAACCATTGCTAACATTGGGAAACTAGCCGGATTCGCTTTAACCTGAGCTAACAATTCCTCTGCTTTTGCTTTAGCTTCTTCTTTTGTTCTCTTTGCAGCAGCAGGAGCTTTACTTCCGGTGTAAGACAATAAAATATGGCTTGCCTTAGCCGTTGAACCCGCTTGTCTGCCTAACATTTTAGACAAACAATAGTAGCCATTGTAAATATAAGGACCGAAAACTTCACCTTGAGGCAAATTGAATAACTGCTCCTGATTTTCTAATGGTAAATCTTTTTTAGCAATATAAGTAGAATCAAATTTGATATCCGAATTTGCATTAACAAATTCTTCTACATTGGCAGCTGCTTTGAAACCTGGTAAGGTATCGTTTTTACCTGTTTTATCATTATAAACCACTCTTCCGGACAATAAGCCGTTGATAGTAGTTTTCATTTCAGCCTCATCTTCTACAGACGGTTTATTTTCAATAAATACGAATTCAATATCTCTTGAATTTTCAGATTTATATTTTTTCTCATTCTTTTTCATGTAATCCATGATTTCAGCATCAGAAACTTTAACCTGATCGTCTTTAATGGTAGAATATGCCACAGTTACGTAGTCGAAATCTACTTTATCATTTTCTTTGGCGTAAGCTGCTTTTGCTTCCACTTTTGTAGTAACCAAACCAGACTTAATCATAGTGTAGTACATTTGCTCCAAAGCAAAATCCTGAATGTTTTGCTCGTCTTTCAACCAAGCATTCCATCTTTCAGAATCGGAATTTTTTAATGTCGCTAAAAATTCATTGAATTTGTTAACGTCAAAAACACCGGCTGCATTTAAAAACTGAGGATTTTGAGCAATATTAGGATTTTGTTTGATTACGTTGATCAATTGGTCTTTTCCAATTTTCAAACCTAATTTTTCAAACTCACCATTCAATAGAATCTTTTTAACTTCCTGTTCCCAAACTCCATTTGCCGCCTGAGTACCACTTACACCCTGACCGTTTTTCTCCGCTGCAGAAACTTTCTGTAAAAAATCCTGAGCCGAAATGTCTTCGCCATTAACGCTTCCTACATTTCTTGAAGTTTGATTAAAACCTCCGTTCTGGATCACATCACCAACAACGAATGCCAATAAACAAAACCCAATTACTCCGATAAGTAATATGGAACGTTGTCTAATTTTTGATAAAACTGCCATTTCTTATTTAGTTAAATTTTTATTCAGTGGGCGAAAATACAATTATCTATTTAATAATAAAATAGTATTCTGAGTTTTTTACCCCTTACTTTAAATTATTTGTGGTTATTTCTGAATTTTATTGGAAAAATGTCTTCGAAAGAAAAACATAAAAATTGCCACAGCGGCAAAAAGGAAAACAACAATCGGGTTTTCATCCTGTTGCATCTTAACAATTCCCTCATAAAGGAACAATATTGCCATTACCAAATACAGATAATGCACGTATCTTAAAATTTTCATTGTTTATTCTAATTTGGTTACTTCTCCGCTGCTTTTCTGCATATTGAAGACTTTGAAATCTTTACTGAAATCGACTCCTGGACCTTCCAAATAGCCGCCAGCCTCATCCGTATATTTAAAATGTTTTTCAGTAAAAAACCATTCGTTTTTCTGATCGTAATACAATTGCTCCGTCTGCAGTAATTTCCCGTCTGAGGAAGTGATTTTTACATTACCCTGCAAATCAATGATGTCAGTCTTGGCATAGGTAATTGCATAATCCGAATCGACAAAGCTTTTTTTCTGGTTTTCATCAAAAAGCGTTACATGAATTCCTTTTGGAAATTCGGTAAAAGGATATTTGGCATTGGAATAATCCAACATTTTCGGACTCACCAAAATTGCTTTGATTTTTCCGGAATCGGTATATTTCAAATCAACATTATCAGCCTCACCCGAAGGCGAAAAAGCCACGGAATTGATTCGTTGCACCTCCTTAAAATTACTTTCGCATGAAAACAACAGGGCCACAGCAGAAACTACAACCAATGCTACCAAACTATCCTTAAGAAGTATTACCATAATCAGAAAGTTGATTAATCGTATTTCGGTTTCACAAACCAACGGTCGCTGAAAGACAATCCGATGTGGATATTAAAATAATTCTCCTGAATCAGCCCATTACTTGTAGTACCTCTTTTACCATATTCAAATCCTAAATTGATGTTCGAAATACTCGTTCCTACAGGAAATCCAAACCCAAAGCTCATACTTGTATCTCTGACAGACTGATTGTTTACTACTAAACCTGTATTTTCATGACGGAATCCCGCACGATACACAATGCGGTCGAAATAATTACGAAATGAATTGTACTTCGGAATATAAAAGCCTCCCACGGCAAAACGAGCCGCTCCTTCATAGCCTAAATTAGGGATATTGCCTTGACTTGCTGCATCATTTTTCCCTTGAAAGGTCAACTCTGTTCCAACAAACCATTTTTTACTTTTACCGAAAGCGGTACCAAAAGACAATTTCGATGGCAGTTTAAACTCAGAATCTGCTATTTCTATGTCTGTTCCTTCACCAATAAACTCGGTTCCGGTCACACTATATGTTACAGTAGAAACATTTCGGGTGTTATCCGACTTCAAGTTACTTTTTGGTGAAAAGGTAAAAGAACTCGACCACTCAAGGTTATTTTTCAATTTTGTATGATAATATAAGCCCATAGTCGCTGAAAAACCACTGTAAGTTGACTCGTTTTTAGTTCTGGATCCCAAAGCAATGGCAGGATCGGTAACAAAAACAATGGAATTCGTTTCTATTCCTCCAAAACTGTAGTTGATATCCATTCCAATACTTAGTTTCGGATTGATTTTATAAGCACCGCCCAAAAACACTTTGTTCAAACCGCCTTCACCTTTAAAAATTTTCGATTTAGGCAACCCATCTTCCGGATCAACTATTGTATTGGCAACTTTATAACCAACAGCAGTGTAAGGCATTAAACCAAAACCGACACCTGCTCTTCCCAAAGGAATTCCAACCGCAAGATACCCCAATGAGGTTCGGTCTGCCGTTTCTTTTTGAGAATCCGTTTTAAAAGTTGTTTTTGTATTGCTCCCTCCAACGGTTAATGAAGTGTATTTTAAAAAAGAATAAGAAGCGGGATTTTGCAAATTAACGTGGATACTGTCTACAAACACGCCAACAGTTCCCATGGCTCTGTTTTCATTGGTCCCTTTAAATTTAAGATCTCCAATTCCGTAAAATGAATACGGTGAAGCAGTACCTTCCTGAGCTAATATTACAGTAGAAAATAGCAAACTAATGCCAAGAATTATCTTTTTAATCATTGTCGATTGTATAATGGTGTATAGCCTCCAAACTTTCCAGAAGAAAATTTGAATTGGCAAATATGGTGTTTTTTATGTTTTTAGCCAAAAATTCCGCATCACCTCCTGTTAAAATTACTGTTAAAACTTGATATTGTTCACGATACCGATTAATAAACCCTTCAATTTCATTTATAATTCCGTTCACCACTCCCGAATGAATGGAACTATCAGTTGAATTTCCTATAAAATGTTCCGGTTGTTCTAACGTTAGTAACGGTAATTTTGCGGTATAATTATGAAGTGCTTCATAACGCAATCGGAATCCGGGCGAAATGGCACCCCCGAGATAAACATCTTCGGCCGTAACAAAATCATAGGTAATGCAGGTTCCGGCATCAATAATAAGTCGGTTTTGATTCGGATACAGCAACGTTGCTCCGGAAGCCAGCACCATCCGATCGACTCCTAATGTTTTGGGCGTGGCATATTTATTTTCAAAAGGAAAATTGGTTTCTGAGGAAATCACATTCAATCTGGAGGATTTTTGAAGCAGTTCAAGAACATCATTCTCTATTTTTCCTACCGATGAAAACACGGATTCGGTTATTTCTGAAAAATTTTTAAAAATATTTTCAATTTTTTTTCGGGCTTCTTCTTTCACAAAAACATCCTGAAACAAAAGGGTATGTTTCTCAAAAACAGCAACTTTAATTCGGGTATTCCCCACATCGATGGCTAAAAGCATATTTTCTTTATTGTGGAAACAAAGATACAAATTGATTTTTTTAAAAATTTGTTTTGGATAAATGAAAAATGGTTCTATATTTGCACCCGCAATCAACAAGCAATACACGCTTAACGAAAGCAGACATAATGGTGCCTTAGCTCAGTTGGTAGAGCAATGGACTGAAAATCCATGTGTCCCTGGTTCGATTCCTGGAGGCACCACTTTAAAACCCGAATAGCAATATTCGGGTTTTTTGTTTTATACAGTTCCACCAAAAACAAAAAAGCCACCTCATTGAGATGGCTTTCTTTTTATTTTCCTGTTTTTATCCAATCGTTTATTTTCTTTTCGAGCAGTGCCAAGGGCATCACACCGGATTCCAACACTTTTTGATGAAACACTTTAATATCAAATTTGCCTTTCATCTGGGTTTCCGCTTTTTTACGCAACTCCATAATTTTCAACTGTCCGATTTTATACGACAAAGCCTGACCGGGAATTGCCATATAACGCTCCACTTCCGAAATAATGCTTGCTTCGCTTTCTGCTTCGTTTTCCAACGAATACTTAATCGCCTGCTCGCGCGTCCAACCTTTAGCATGTAAACCGGTATCGACCACCAAACGAATCGCACGGTGCATTTCATTACCTAACATACCGAAATATTGATACGGATCAGCATACAATCCTAATTCCTGGCCTAAACTTTCTGTATACAACGCCCAACCTTCGCCATAAGCTCCAAACCAGTTGAATTTCCTGAAATCCGGCAACTCTTTATTTTCCTGTTGCAGCGAAATCTGAAAATGATGTCCCGGAATGGCTTCGTGCAGAAACAAATCCTCATCACCATAATAATTATAATTTTTTACATCCGGAATCGGCACGTAAAAAATTCCGGGTCTGCTTCCATCCGCCGTTCCCTGAATATATTCGGCACTGGCTGTTTTTTCGCGAAACGCTTCTGTTCGTCTGATTTCGAAAGGTGTTTTCGGCTGCAAGGAGAATAATTTATCCACATTAGGCTTGATTCGTTTATGAATCGCTTCAAAATTCGCAATCACTTCTTCCGGCTTTTTGAAAGGCTTCAGCTCCGGTTTGTTTCTCACGTAATCGAAAAACTCCACAATTGTTCCTTCAAAACCCACCTGAGTTTTCACCTTTTCCATTTCCGCTTTTAAGCGTGCTACTTCTTTCAATCCCAATTCATGAATATCCGAAGGTTTCATATCAGTGGTCGTCCATTGCTTCACATACACCGCATATAAATCCTTTCCATTAGGCAAACTGCCAATTCCGCTGGTTGCTCTGGAAGCCGGCAAATATTTGTTTTTTAAAAACTCTGCCATCTTTTTATATTGTGGCATCAGCTTCTCATTGATGGTTTTCGTATATTCGGATTTCAAAGAAGCTTTCACCTCTTCCGAAAACGATTGCGGCATTGTTTTAATAGTCGAATAAAACAGATTATCTCCAACATTCGGAACAATCTGCTCTTCAAACTGCGGAATTAGTTTTTCGGTTAAAGCCGTTGGCAACACCATCCGCTTCTGAATACCTTTTTCCATGTAAATCATCGCCGAATCAATCCAAACCGAATACATTTCCATTCGTTTTAAGAAATTACGATAATCTTTTTCAGTTTTAAAAGGTTGCGCACTGCTTCCGCTGGCAAATTGCGACATCGTTAAATGTGTGCCCCAAAACTGGTGTACTGGCATCAGGTTAGCCTCTTGTTTCAACAAGTCTTTACCTACCGCGGTTTCCCATTTAATAATGTGATAACTGATTTTTTCTTCCGCAGTAAGGACAACGGTATCTATTTCGGAAAGTTGTTTTTCATACTTATTAAAGAAATCACCTTGCTTTTTTCTGTACGCATCCGTCATTTCAAAGACGAATTGATCGTTATATTCGTTCTGACCATTCAACGTGGCATCCAACGGATTAAGCGCATTTTTTTCTTTAAAATAAGCATCGGTAACCGATTTAAAATCCACCATTTTTTCTTCTTTTTTACAATTCACAAATAATACTGAAAGCAGTATTGCCGAGGAAAGAACAAGTGTTTTTTTCATATATTTTTTATTTGAATATTGACTAATAAAGCTACGGATTTTATCCGTGATACACTCTTGAAGCAATGATTTTCCCTTCTCGGACTTCCAAAACTTCCGCTACCAGCATATCTTCTTCTCCGTCGACCTGGCGAATGTATTCCATAAAAACCCTGTCGGTATTTGCAGTTAAAGACGTTACCTTATAATGTAAACTCGGCAAACGATCAAACGCATCCTGCCACCATGCCCGCATAGCACTTTTCCCCACCACCAAACCATTGGTCTCGGGCTGACGGATTTTTAATTTCGGACTAAAATGTTCTGCTTCATCATCATAAAGCGACAATAATTTTTCAAGTTGCTTGGTATTGAACGCCTCAAACCAACGAAAGGCAATGGATTGTAAAGTTTCCGGACTCATGGTATACATATTAATAAAGGCAAATATTGGAAATAAATTTCAAATGCACATCACTCCTTTTTTATATCTTTGAAACTATGAAGATCGACAGTCAAATAGCAAAAATATCCAGTTTCCAGCATCTCGAATTACTAGCCAACCAAATTGTGGAAGGTTTTATTTCAGGCATGCACAAGAGTCCGTTTCATGGTTTCTCTGCCGAATTTGCCGAACACAAAGTGTACAATACCGGAGAAAGCACCAAACACATCGACTGGAAACTTTTCGCCAAAACCGACCGCTTGTACACGAAACGTTTTGAAGAAGAAACCAATTTACGATGCCATCTGATAATCGATAATTCGTCGTCAATGCATTATCCGAAGCTGAAAGACGGGCAATTGTTCTATGAAAACAAGATTGGATTTTCGGTACTGGCTTCCGCCGTTTTGATGAACCTACTGAAAAAACAACGCGATGCGGTCGGCTTGAGCATTTACTCCGATACTTACGAATATTATGCGCCGGAAAAAGGAAGTGATCGCCATCATCGCATGCTTTTGAACCAACTGGAGGGCATTTTACAGTCGCCAAAAAATTCAAAAAGCACCGACACCATAACTTTTTTGCATCAGATTGCCGAAAAAATGCACCGTCGTTCAATGATTGTTTTGTTTACCGACATGTTTCAGGGCGAAGATGACGAACGATTGTTTAAAGCGTTACAGCACTTAAAACACAACAAGCACAAGGTTGTTTTATTCCATGTAATTGACAAAAAAACCGAATTCAACTTCAATTTTGACAATGCGCCCCGTAAATTCATCGATTTGGAAACCGGCGAACAGGTAAACCTCTTTGCTGAGAATGTAAAAAATGATTACGAAAAATTGGTCGAAGCCTATTTTGCAAAAGTTGCCAATACCTGCTCTCAGTACAAAATAAAGTACGTTCCTGTTTCGGTTGACGAAAAATTCGAAAAAATACTAACCACCTATTTAGTTGAAAAACAAAAGTTTGGCTAATTGATTTGAAAATAATTTGAAATTTTTCGATAAAACATTTGGAGGATTTGAAAATGGTTGTATATTTGCATCCGCAATAAAGCACTGGTTTGGTAGTTCAGTTGGTTAGAATACATGCCTGTCACGCATGGGGTCGCGGGTTCGAGTCCCGTCCAGACCGCCAGTAAAGAGTTGAGAAAGCCTTTCGAAAAGAAAGGCTTTTTTGCCCTCTTAAAAATATTTAAAGCAGTTGTGTTGTTTAGGTACGAAAGTACCAGGTTTAGTAGTTAGACCAATGAAAAGCTTTCCATTTATGGAGAGCTTTTTTGATTTATACACTTTTCACTGTTCTTCAAAATTGACATTCAGCCATTTACATTTTTTATTGATTTTTCTTTGCAAAAACATTGCAAAACGACAAAATTCAACCTACTTTTGCAACGCAATAAAGCACTGGTTTGGTAGTTCAGTTGGTTAGAATACATGCCTGTCACGCATGGGGTCGCGGGTTCGAGTCCCGTCCAGACCGCCAGTAAAGAAAAAGCTTCGAGAAATCGAAGCTTTTTTTATTTTAATTACATTGTTTTTTCAATACAAACGGCATGAAAAACCCACGCCTTGCTTTACTAATCGGCATTTTCTGTATTTCCGTTTTCCCGATTCTGGTAAAATGGACGCCGGTTTCGGGTTTGAGTTCTGCATTTTACAGAATGGCTATTGCATCGGCAGTTGTTTTACCGATAGTTTTCTTTCGAAAGAAACTGGAAAGACCCAATCAAAAAACCGTGCTAATTATAGTATTGTGCGGCATTTGTTTTGGCTGCGATATCGCCGTTTGGAATATCGCCATACAGCAATCCTCAGCGACACAAGCGACTTTGCTCACCAATTTAGCGCCAATTTGGGTTGGACTCGGCATGTTTTTCTTTCTTCCGAACAAACCTAACCGTAATTTCTGGATGGGCGCCGCATTAGCAGTCATCGGAATGATTGTTTTGATTGGTTACGAAACTTTTTATGAATTGAAATTCGACATAGGTTTCGCTTTTGGAATACTTTCCGGAGTATTTTATGCCGCTTACATCCTGTTAAGCAAATACGTACTCAATCAGATGCAGCCCATAAGTTTTATGACTTACAGCATGCTGGTTTCAAGTATATTTTTAGCTGTGATTTGCTTGATATTCGAGCAGCCTTTTTACGGATTTTCAACTACGGTTTGGGGCGTTTTAATGGTTCAGGGTATTTTATGCCAACTGATTGCCTGGACGTTAATCAGCTATGCTACCCAGAAAATGGAAGCCAACAGAGTTTCCCTGAGCCTTCTGAGCCAAGCTTTGATTACTTCCGTATTCGCATGGCTTTTTCTGAAAGAAACCATATCGCTTCAAATGACTATCGGAGGAGCAATCATTTTATTAGGAATCCGGATTACGTTCTACAAAAAAAAGTTACCCTAAAACCACGAGCTTCGGTATTCCCAAACTTTCATCAGAAATACTCCGAAATAAATCACACAAACCACAAATTTCATAAAAGTGGAGGCTAAAAACCCCACGAAAGAACCCGTTGCCGCTTTTACAGCACGTTTATGATCCTGACTGTCGTAAATCAACTCACCAATGAAAGCCCCCACAAACGGACCAACAATTACCCCAAAAGGAATCGGCGCAATCAACCCGATTATCAATCCGATGTTGGTTCCCCAAACACCATAGGAACTGCCTCCAAAACGTTTTGTTCCTTTTGCAGGAATAACGTAATCCAAAATCGCAACAACGACCGCAATCCCAAGTGTAATTCCCAAAACCCAATAATCTTCAGGAACCGCTTTCGTAAGATAGAGCAACAGTAAACCAGCCCAACTGATGGGCGGTCCGGGCAATACCGGAAGAAAACTTCCTAAAATCCCAACCGCCATAAAAACGAACCCGGTAATTAATAAAAAATATTCCATCTTTTTTTTACTATTTTTGGCACTTAAAATTACACTTTTACGATGTCGAAAAAACTTTTGGTATTCTTTTTCTTTTCCTTAGCGGTTTCTTCCTGTCAGTTCTTCGACAAGAAAGCACCGTCTGAAGACGAATTACTGCAAAAAGAACTTCAGAAAATCGACTGGAAAAAAGTAGATGCATTTCCAAGTATTGATGCTTGTGAGGTAATTACCGACGAAGCCCAACGCAAACAATGTTTTTTCGAATACCTGACCCAAACCATTCAGGAGAAATTAAGCGTCGACACTTTGGCCATTTTATATCCCGAAATCGATACCATTGAAGTAAAAGTAACGGTTTTCCCGGATGCGCGATTGGAATTTGAACCGCAATTCCCAAAAGACAGCGTGGCGTACGACAAAATTAAAATCGACAGTATTTTACACACCAGATTAGTTGATTTTCCAAAAGTCAATCCGGCCATAAAACGCGGAATTCCGGTGAAAACACAATTTGTACTACCGGTTATTTTAAAAACGGAATAGTTATCTAATATTCTCGCGCTTCCATTCAAAACCACCAATCAAAGAGTACAACGCAACAAGCGTACTAAAAAAAGGATAAATCAGACTGCTTACCACCACGGAATACATGCGCATTTTCAAAAATCGGTTGGCCTGATACATCAATATGAAATCGACTATAAATTTTACAAAAAGCAATGTTATAAGGAATTGAATCTGCATCAGATTAAAAAACGAAAGTACTAATCCGCAAAGCAGTGTGAAATTTGCCAGAAAAACCAAAATGGCCAATCCTTTGGCGAAATCACTTTCATAAGCCGTTGCCTTTGAAGCCCAACGCACCCTTTGTTTGAATAATTTGAGCCAGCTTTTTTCTGGTTTTGTAGTTACAATCGCTTCCTGATTTTTCAGATAACGGACTTTCTCAGGGAAATTAGCAATTGCTTTCTGCAACAAGAAAACATCATCACCACTGGCAATATGATTGTTCCCATGGAAGCCTTTCAAATCCGAAAATAACGTTTTGGTATAAGCAAAATTCGCACCGTTACACATAAAAGCCTCTTCCAGACCAAAACTTCCGATGCTCGCTCCTTGCAGACTCAGCATATCCATCTGCTGAAAATGGGAAAGCAAAAATCCTTTCGTTGGAAATTTTACCGCTCCGGCAATCATTTCAGCTGATGCATTCACCTTAATATAAGCATCGTATACCGAAAGCCATTCGGGTTGCACCACACAATCGGCATCGGTGGTAATTATCCACGGATGTTTGGCAATCATCACCGCGCGGGTTATTGCGTCTTTTTTGGGTGATTTGGAAATACGGACATTGTCGAGAATCGTCAGATGAATCCACGGATTTTCCATGCGCCAATTGTTAATCACACGGGCGGAATTGTCTTTTGAAGCATCGTCGACAAAGATAATTTCAAAATGCTCTTTCGGATAATTCAGTTTTGTCAATGATTCTAATAAGTCCGGTAAATTGTGCTCTTCATTGCGAAATGGGATTACTATGGAAAATCCGATTTTGTTTCCGGAATCCGTCTGTTGAAATGATTTCACTTTTGAAAAACCCCAAATCAACAATCCGATAAAAAAGACATAATTGATAAAAATCAATACGAAAAGTAAGTTTACGATTTCCATTGCGCTTTAAAATTTAAAACAAAATAACTACCGATAAATACCGGAATAACCACATTCAAAAACCACATCAGCGTACTGATGAACACCACAATCCATTCGTTCACACCCAACAATCCGAAGAAATAAACCGCCACACTTCCTTTTACCGCAAAATCCAAAAACTGAAACGTTGGCAAGGAAGACGCTAAAAAATAAACGCTCGTAATGGCAGCCATTAACAAAAAGTACGGAATTTCCACATCGAAAATTAAAAATAGGAAATAATATTGATGCGAAAAAACCAAATAACGACCAATCGCCAACAAAATGTTTTTCTGATGAATGCATTTCGGAATTTCGTTGATTTTGTGAATGAGCTTTTCAACCGAATAGCCTTTGATGCTGATTTTTTTGGTGAAAAATAAAACTAACACCAGTATCGTGAGTCCTCCGAAAAGAATTCCGACCATAGTAGTGGTAATGATCTCGAATTGGGCATTGAAATACAGCAACCCGAAAATTCCAAAAACTATGGTGAGTATCATTTGGATTCCGTTGCAGATCAAATTCAGGAAAACGATTTTTTTGGCTTGCGATTTCTCAAAAAACAAAGCTTTCCCGGCATATTCCCCGATTCCGTTTGGCGTAAACAATCCAGCCGTTAGCGCTCCTAAAACCTGCTTCGAAGCTTCTCCCAGCCTTATTTTCCGGATGACTCCCACCAGATTCTGCCATTTTAAAATTTCCAGAAAACGGTTTAAAAACGTCAGAAATAAAATAAAAGCGATGTTAGCAAACGACTGTTTTTCCTGTACTAAATTTCGAAATTTATCCCAATCGAGCTTGTCGTTATGCGCCAGTTGATTGTAAATAAAATAAAATGCGCCGCCTACAACCAAAAGTTTGATCAGAAGAACGAGGAATTGTTTAGCTTTGTGGGGTATAGAAATCATCTGTGCAAAATAACAAATTAAAATTGGCAAACGAGCGCATCATATTAGGAATTGACCCCGGAACGACCATTATGGGTTTCGGTCTGATAAAAGTCGTCAACAAGAAAATGGAATTCATTCAACTTAATGAATTACAGCTCAATAAAATGGACGATCATTACATGCGATTGAAACGTATTTTTGAACGCACCATCGAGTTAATTGAAACCCATCATCCCGATGAAATTGCGATTGAAGCGCCGTTCTTCGGCAAAAACGTACAGTCGATGCTGAAATTAGGACGTGCGCAAGGTGTGGCGATGGCGGCAGGTTTATCCCGCGGGATTCCGATTACCGAATACGAACCCAAGAAAATCAAAATGGCCATCACCGGAAACGGAAACGCCAGCAAAGAACAGGTGGCCAAAATGTTGCAACAACTTTTAAGCTTAAAAGAATTGCCTAAAAATTTAGATTCAACCGATGGATTGGCAGCAGCAGTTTGTCATTTTTTCAATTCGGGACGCGTAGAAGTCGGCAAAAGTTATTCCGGTTGGGATGCTTTTGTGAAGCAGAATGAAAACAGAATAAAAAAATAGTGTTCAGCAATCTGTGATCAGTAAGCAATTCTGACCACTAACTACTGATCACTGATAACTAAATATGAGCGGTATCTACATCCATATTCCCTTTTGTAAGCAGGCGTGTCACTATTGCGATTTTCATTTTTCGACTTCACTGAAGAAGAAAGACGAAATGGTTTTGGCTTTGGCGAAAGAAATCCGTCTGCGCAAAAGTGAATTTGAAAATGACCCGAGCGAAAGCGAACAGGCGAAGCAAACCGTGGGAACCATTTATTTCGGCGGGGGTACTCCGAGTATTTTAGCGGTTTCCGATTTGCAGCTGTTGATTGATGAAGTATACAACAATTACAACGTCAGCGAAAATCCGGAAATTACTATGGAAGCTAATCCCGATGATTTATCCGAAGTACGAATCATCGAACTTTCCCAAACTAAAATTAACCGGTTGAGTATTGGAATTCAGTCGTTTTTTGAAGAAGATTTAAAACTGATGAACCGTGCCCACAATTCGGCAGAAGCCAAAAAATCATTGGAAATCGCCACAAAATACTTCGATAATATTTCGGTGGATTTGATTTACGGAACGCCCGGAATGAACAACGAACGTTGGTTGCAAAATATCCAAACCGTTCTGGATCTGAACATTCCGCACATTTCGAGTTATGCCTTGACGGTCGAACCGAAAACCGCCCTACAAAAATTCATCCAACAAGGTGTTGTACCACAACCGGATGATGCAGTGACACACGAACAATTCCTGATGTTAGTCGACACCCTTGAAACCAACGGATTTGTGCATTATGAATTGTCGAATTTCGGAAAACCGGACTATTTCTCTAAAAATAATTCAGCCTATTGGCTCGGAAAAAAATACTTAGGCATTGGTCCGTCGGCACACAGTTATGACGGCAAAAACCGAAGCTGGAATATCGCCAACAACAGTATTTACATTAAATCTTTAGCCGAAAACAAACTACCCAATGAAACGGAAACGTTAACCGAAACCGACCGCTACAACGAATACATCATGACCGGATTACGTACCGTTTGGGGCGTTTCGTTAGATCGGATAGCAACGGAATTCGGTGAAAATATGTTGCAGTATTTGCTTCAAAACGCTAAACGTTATCTCGACGATGAAAAACTTATAGTTGAAAACAACATCCTTCGAACCACCAAAAAAGGAAAATTCTTTTGCGACGGAATTGCTTCCGATTTATTTTGGTTAAATTTGGAGGAATAACAGAACGCAGATTTTACGGATGCTTCGCAGCGCTGATAAATCTGTTTAAATCCGCGTTAGAATATTCGTAAAATCCGCGTTCCATTTATGATAACAATCATCAATCATCAGAATAATGAATTCAAAATCGACCTGTCAAAACCGTTAGACATCTCGATTCCATTAACCAATACCGACGAAAACCCGATTGCCTGGTACATCGAAAAACCGGAAATCGAACCGGTACGTTTTGGCGATTGGGTGGGAAAAGTTTCCGAAGGCAGTTCGTCTACGAATTTCAACAATATTTTTTTCAATCCGCACGGGCACGGTACGCACACGGAATGTCTGGGACATATTACCCGCGATTTTTACAGTATCAACCAATGTTTGAAACAGTTTTTCTTTACGGCGGAGGTGATTTCGGTGGTTCCGGAAGCGCAAGGAGAAGATTTTGTCATTACCAAATCGCAAATTGAAAACGCTTTAGAAGGAAAATCTCCTGAGGCCATTATCATCCGAACATTACCGAATTTAGATGAAAAAAGATCAAAAAAATACTCAAATACTAACTGGGCTTATCTTTTGGAAGAAGCGGCGACTTACATCCGCGAAAGCGAAATCCAACATTTGCTGATTGATTTACCGAGTGTGGACAAAGAGCACGACGAAGGCAAATTACTGGCGCACAAGGCATTTTGGAATGTAAAAGACGTAAATACACTGAATTCGGATGCACGATTGAATTGCACGATTACCGAATTGATTTTTGTCTCCGATGCCATTTTGGACGGAAGTTATATGCTAAATTTACAAATCGCTTCGTTTGAGAATGACGCGAGTCCGAGTAAACCGGTTTTATATAAAATTCTGTAAATATGACTATTGACGTATATTACGATTATTGCCTGAACAAAAAAGGGGTTACTGAACATTTTCCTTTCGATGAAGACACCCTGGTATTTAAAGTCGGCGGAAAAATGTTTGCCTTATCTTCGTTACAGGAATGGGAAAACGGAACCCCATCGGCCAACTTGAAATGTGATCCCGAATGGGCTTTGGAATTGCGCGGACAATATGACGATATTCAGCCCGGTTATCATATGAGTAAAATACATTGGAATACTATAAAAATTAACGGTTCGGTTCCTGATGTATTTGTAAAAGAGCTCATCGACCATTCGTACGACTTGGTTTTTAAGAGTTTAACTAAAAAACAACAGCAGGAAATAGCCGAATCTTAAAAATAGGCATTACTTTTGCAGCCAAATAGACGATAAAATTATTTACAACATATCATGATTGACAATTTAAAGAAAATATTAAACGAAGACCAGGATCCGAAAGCGATTGAAAAAATCACTTCCAAACTGGAAAACTTATTAATGACCAATGAAGAAGTGGGATATATAGCCGTTCAGAAAAAACCGGCAGTAACCATTCTTCCGGACAGTGTTGTGGTAACCAACAAAAGAATCATCCTTTGCAAACCGAAAAACTTAGGTTTATCGATGGAATTTGTGGATTACGATTGGGATGACATCGCTGCTTCGTTTGTAAAAGAAGGTATTCTGGGTGCCGATTTCACGTTTACCACGAAATCCGAATTAACGCAAACCGTTGATTATTTACCGAAAAATCAGGCCCGAAAATTATACACCTACGCCAAAGAACAACTGGATTTATTAAAGAATCCTATAGCTGCAGCTCCAATGGCTTCAACGCCTATAGTAGAAGAAACAAAAGCAGAAATTCCGGTTGCGGAAGAAGTAATTGAAGAAATGGAAACCGAAGAAGTAACTTCCTTTGCCGAAATCATTCCTTCGACTCCGGCAGTTCAGGAAACGTTTACCGAAACAGCGCCACAACAAGCAAATGCTGAGAAAAAGTTAAGCGAAATGAGCAGCGATGAATTGTTTGCCAAATTGCAGAATTACAAAAAACTTTTGGATAACGGATTAATCCTTCAGGGGGAATACGATAAACTTAAAGCGGAAATTTTACAGTACATGTAACATCAGAAAACAAAAATAAAAAGGGATAAGCATTTGAAAACTTATCCCTTTTTTGTTTCTATACTAAAATTGTAACGCCTTATTTCGTTAAATCGATTGGAATTTTGACCCCAAACATGATATTGAGACCCGGCTCGATAATTTCATACGATCGGAATCTTGACATATGATCTAGATAGGTCGTATCCAAAACATTGTTAGCGGCAAGTGTAAATTCGGTTTTTCTGTATGTCGTTCCCAAAGAAAGATTCAGCAAAGTATAACCGTTGGTTTTCATCTCATTGGCAGCTACTTTTCCTTGTTTAAATGCGGTTACGGTTCCGATGCTCAAAAATGAATTCCTGAAATTACGAATAGCCTCCCAATTAAAACTCAACGTGTTGAACAATTTTGTAGCCGGCATGGTTGGCAAATACGAATCATTGTCTCTTCTTTTGGCGGTCAGCGTCGAAATTTTCGATTCAAAATGTGTCCATTTCAAAGTTGCGGGATGAATATCAATTCCCGCTTCTCCACCAAAAATCCTAGCATCGGATTGGTAAAATTTGTATTCAGGCACCATATTGGCCGGATCAATATTGCTGGCAACTGAATTTCCTGTCGGTGCAATATAAATATAATTGTTAATCATGTTATTGTACACTGCTCCCTCAATTGAAATATGTTTGGAAGTGTACGACAAGTTAAAATCCAATTCATTATTGGTTTCTTTGGTGAAATTTTCATTTCCGATTTCAAAACGTTGGTTTTCCAATTTCACGCCATAGGAGAAAAGCTCGTTTAAATTCGGCGTTCGGTAACCGGAAGCAAAACTTGCTCTCGCAATCAGATTTTTCCCGATTAAATACGATGTAGCAAAAGAATAACTCAAGTTGTTAAAGTTTTTTGTGGTGCTGTTGGCCGCATTGATCCGTTTTGAATCCAGATGTCGGGTATCGTAGCGGGCACCAAAACTAAAGGAAAGTTCGTCCAGATCTAATTTCGTTACTCCCAAAATGCCGAAATCGTTTATTGTCGCATCCGGAATTAACTGTGCAGCGGCATCTTTCATGTTTTTGTTGTTCTGATACATTCCCTGCGTACCGATTATGGTGAAAAACTTATACCAGTTTGGCAAATACCATTTGACATCGTAAGTTAAGGATTGTAAACGCATATCCAGATACGTGTATCCTTTTTTAACATATTTCAACTCTTCATTCTCCGTACGACGGTTGTTCTGATAGCCGAAATTTGTTTCGATTTTCGATTTTCCTAAAAGAAATGTTGATTTAGAATTCAAACGATTATCGGTAACCCCATGAAAAGGCGCTTCGATTTCGAAAGGGAATTTTTCAGCTTCCAGACTGTCGATATTTACGATTTGACCGTCTGCATTTTTTACGATATCCTTACCGTCTAAAATTCCGTAATAAGCCTTATTGAACTGATACGACAATATGGTAGAACCCCACTTTCCGTTTTTACCTACGTACCCTTTTGCGCCGTATTCTAACACCCGCGTGTTAGGCACTCTGAAATCGTACCCGTTGTAAAAATAATCCGACAATAGCCTACCCAAGGCATTAAAACCCCAATTGTATTTTTCTTTTGCCCCCTTTAAATTTAGTTCGCTGCTTGCGCCTAAGTTATTGGAGAACAACCTACTTGTAACGTATCCTTTTTTAGTATTCACCTCAGCCGGTTGCTCCCCAACAATATGAACAATTCCACCCATTGCCTCGGGACCGTACAACAAACTCATTGGACCTTTTATAATTTCAACGCGGTCCAACCCCACCTCATTAACGCCGATTCCATGCTCATCATCCCACTGTTGCGTTTCAAATCGCACACCGTCTACAACCGTTAAAACCCTATTCCCGGACAAACCGCGAATGACCGGTCGGGAAACCAATGGCCCGGTGGTAATTGCATCAACACCGGCTACTTTCTCTAAGGCGTCCATTAAAGTAACGGCGCCATTTCTTTGAAAGTCATTCTTTTTAACAACCTCAACCTTATGGGCATTTTTATCCTGTTTGTTATAAAAAGCATTGGAAATTACCACTTCATTTAACCTAAACGATCGCGTTTCCAAGGCAAAATCCAAAACTAAATCCTCCCCTTTTGTAATTTTAATCTTCTCGACTCTTGTTGCATAACCCAAATGACTGATTTTTAAATGGTAAACTCCTTTTCCTAAATTGGAAAAAGCATACTCCCCATTTTCGTTGGTTAACACATTCTTATTGATTTCCGAAAGAAAAACACTGGCATGAACTAAAGGCTGGTTGGTGTTTACATCTGAAATTTTACCTTTTAAGGTTTGTGCATTGGTCATCTGAAAAATCAAACCAATAATAATGTAAAAAAGTGAGCGCATATCTAAGGTTAAGTTCATTAATTACGTCGCAAAAGTATTGTTTTTTTAAAAAACCGTTACTTTTTTTTCATTTTATTCAATAAAAAACATAATTATATGACAGACCTCGTCAAAGAATAAAAGTAATTCTTACAGATTAAAAAAGGGATAAATCGTTTTAATGACTTATCCCTTTTCCTTTGTCTTAAATGCAGTTACATGACACTTTTCTGTTTTTCCACATAAGCATCCGATTGTAATTTCAGCAGTTCGGAAGCGGCTTTCCGTTTGTAATCATAAATTTCTTTGTCGTCCCGAATGTCTTCATATACCTTGTCGTAAATAGAGGCATCGGTTTGTTTCTGAAGATTACGTTGGTAATTGTTCTGTTCGATATGGGTTCGTAATGCCGTTTCAGTATCTTCGAGTTTGAAATCGTATTCCCCTTTTGGCGACAGTAATTTGGCGATAATGGGCGAAGTTTCAATTGCTAAAAACAACAGCATGATAAAGAATGAAGGCAGCCAGGGCAATTTACCCAAGGCGTTGATGCGTGCCATCAATCCGTCGAAACTGTCTATAATAGTTTTTGAATCGGCTACTTTTTTATCCAAATCGGTTTGCAGGGTTTTGGCCCGCGCTTCTTTTTCGGTAATGGTTTTCGCAGAATTGGCTTTTAAGGAATCCAATTGTTTTAGCGCCAAATCATGTGCTTCGCGTTTTTCTTTATAAATAGGGCCTTTTCCCATTTTTTTGGTCCCGGCGGATCCTTCGGCTTCTGTAATGTAGGATTGGTACAAATCGGCCACTTCTTTCTCTTTCGCGTTGATATTCGATTTAATGCTATCGATTTCCGATTGGTTTTTCGTCACATCGCCTTTGAAATAATTGGTTACCTGATTTTTATTGGCAATGGCCATTTCATTCTTTTCTTTCAGTAATACCGTATTGATTTCCTTTTCGAAAATTTTGATTTCCAACGGTTTTGAAATCACGACGGCAATAATCATAGCCAGAACAATTCGCGGTGACGCCTGAATAAGTTCTCCCCAAAAATTCTCACGTTTGCGGATGGTGGAAACAATAAAACGGTCGAGATTAAAAATTAGTAGTCCCCAAACGATTCCGAAAAGCAAGGCCGGATAAACGCTGTCGAAAACCGTAAAAAGAGCATACGCACTGGCGATAAAAGCCATAACCGCCGTAAAGAAAACAGTGGCTCCAATGCCTGCGTACTTGTTTTGTTCGCCATTGGAACAGGAGTAGATCAGGTCTTTGTCTGCGCCGGAGCACAGAATAAAAAAACGTTTTAACATGATGATGATTTTTTTCCGCGGCGCTCCAAACAGTTCGGCTGCGCCACAGGTTGATTGATGATGTAGCAAATTTAACGCCAAATTTTATATTTTGTTGTAAACCAGCCATTTATTTTACCTTGCTTTTAATTTGACAGCAAGAACGGTAGTTCGTCGATATATTTTATTGACAATCAGGTATTTGTGTTAAAATAATTGTAAATTTGTATCAAATACCGCATAGTTTTCAAAATCCACACCGCCTCAGATTTCAAAATTGAATTTTTATTTATTCATCAACATAAATTTTGAAATTATGAAAACTGTCCATTACAAATTTTACGTCCTAATTTTGTTTTTTTTTCTGCAACACGCTTTTCTTTCAGCACAGGAAAAAATGTATTACTTAACGGTTACCACCACCTACAGAAATTTTGAGAACAAAGAAGCTAAAGCTGCGGATTGGTTGGCGTTGGAGAAAGAATATCTCGAAAAAGTGATTAAAAAGAACGAGTTCATTGTGGGCTATAATGTTTTGAACCACTATTATACCGCAAACAATGGTGAGATTGTCTTTGTAAACGTTTACGAAAACTGGGATGCGATTGAAAAAGCCTGGAACAAAAATCAGGAATTGGTAAAACAAGCCTGGCTCGATGAAAAAGCCAGAAAAGCATTTTATGAAAAAAGAAGCATGTTCTACAAACCCAGACATTCCGATGAAATCTACGTGACGTATGGCGATCGTAAACGCATGGCAAAAGCACCCGACAAACCGATGGTCTATTATGTGCGTAAAAGTATTTTTGACACTCCGAAAGACGGTACCGACAAAGAATTTGATGATTTAAACAAACAATTATTCGACAACCTTACCATGAAAAACGATGTTGTGAAAGCCTATTACGCTTACAATCATGCGTGGGGCTCCAACAACATGGAATTTGTGGAAGTTTTTGTAGTGGACAATTTAGCCGATGTTGAAAATGCCTGGAAAAAAGACGACGAGTTGTTTAAAGCCAAATGGAAAGATGAAAAAGGCCGCGAGGAATTCAATAAAAAAATGGGTAAGTATTTTACCGGTCAGCATGGGGATTTCATTTACCAGTCCGTTCCCGAATTGTACAAACAGGTAATGCCTAAATAATTTAACAAGCCGAGGATTAATTCCGAACCTTTATTATTAAAACCGAAAGCCACAACTTTTACAGCTGTGGTTTTTGATTAAAATTTGTCTTTTCAAGATTATTGCCTCTATTGTGAACCGATTGCGTTAGGGATAGAGGCGGTATCCTTTCATGGAGTGGTAACGGAATAAAAGATAAAGCCGAAAGCCCGACCGAAGGAAACGCCAAAAAAAAATCCGCCACTGTATTGGTGACGGATTTTGTATTGTTTATGATTGTATTATTTAGAAAGTTCCACGAAATATTTGTAGAACAACGGAATGGTTTCGATGCCTTTCAGATAATTGAATACTCCGAAATGCTCATTTGGCGAGTGAATCGCGTCGCTGTCCAAACCGAAGCCCATCATGATCGTTTTTGATTTTAATTCTTTTTCAAACAAGGCTACAATTGGAATACTTCCTCCGGAACGCACCGGAATGGGTTGTACACCAAACGTATCGGCATATGCTTTGGAAGCCGCTTGATATCCAATTGAGTCAATCGGAGTTACATAACCTTGTCCGCCATGGTGCGGTTTTACAACCACTTTCACCGATTTTGGCGCAATGCTTTCAAAGTGTTTGGTAAACAATTTTGTGATTTCTTCCCAATCCTGATTTGGCACCAAACGCATCGAAATTTTAGCGAATGCTTTGCTTGCGATAACCGTTTTTGCCCCTTCACCGGTATAACCGCCCCAAATTCCGTTTACATCTAAAGTAGGTCGGATGGAATTTCTTTCGTTAGTAGTATAGCCTTTTTCTCCATAAACTTCTTCGATATCCAGCGCTTTTTTATATGCTTCTTCCGAAAACGGACGTTTGCCCATTTCGGCTCTTTCTTCCGTAGAAAGTTCTTCTACGTTATCATAGAATCCCGGAATGGTAATATGATTGTTTTCGTCGTGCAACGAAGCGATCATTTTGGTCAATATATTAATAGGATTTGCCACAGCACCTCCGTATAATCCTGAGTGTAAATCGCGATTCGGTCCGGTAACTTCCACTTCCACATAACTCAAACCACGTAAACCTGTAGTAATAGAAGGTTGTTGGTTGGAAATCATTCCCGTATCGGAAATCAAAATCACGTCGTTTTTCAGTTTTTCCTGATTGCGTTCCACGAACCATCCTAAACTGGACGAACCTACTTCCTCTTCTCCTTCAATCATGAATTTCACGTTACAAGGCAAACAGTTGTTCTGAATCATGTACTCGAACGCTTTTACGTGCATGTACATCTGTCCTTTGTCGTCACACGCGCCACGTGCGAAAATAGCGCCTTCGGGATGTAATTCGGTAGCTTTGATTACCGGTTCAAACGGTGGTGAAGTCCATAATTCAATGGGATCGGCCGGTTGGACGTCATAATGCCCATATACCAGAACGGTTGGCAAAGCCGGATCGATTATCTTTTCCCCGTAAACGATTGGGTAGCCCGGTGTTTCGCAAAGCTCGACAAAATCGCAACCAGCTTTTTCAAGGCTTGCTTTTACAGCAGCTGCAGTATCAATAACATCCTGAGTGAAAGCACTGTCGGCACTTACGGAAGGGATTTTTAATAATTCAATTAACTCATTAAGAAAACGTTCTTTGTTTTGCTGAACGTACTGTTTAATATTGTCCATTATGTTGTTAAAATGATGAAAGCCAAATATACAAATAGAAATCCCAATACTAAAATTGAAAAACTCAATTTTTTAGAAATTAACGAGTTAAAAAAAGTTTTACAGGAAATTGATGTTTCCATTTTGGAATTACAAAAATATGTATATCTTTGCACCCACTTACTGAAACAACTACTTGTTTTATAAGCCTGCGGGTGTGGTGAAATTGGTAGACACGCCAGACTTAGGATCTGGTGCCTCACGGTGTGTAGGTTCGAGTCCTATCACCCGCACAACAAAAACCCTAAACCTTTTTAATTAAAGTGTTTAGGGTTTTTTATTTTCTTTATATTCCCAAAAATATACGTAAAAGAATTTACACTACTTGAAATCAGCAATTTCCTTTTGAACAGAACCGCATTGTACGCCTTTAAAAAACAATGCGCATTCCGGCCAATGTGTAATTTTGTGTTGTACTGAAAGTGTAATTAAATTCAGGCTTGACACGTTCGGAATGTCCTGTTTTGAGTTCTTTTTTCTCATTAATTCTGCTTTTCACAATACTCTTGCCTATTATATATCCCATAAAAAGAGCCAACGGATAATCGGAAACCCAATGCACTTTACTTTGTGTCATTTCAAAACACATCAATCCTATAAGACCACAACTTACCGGTTTGATCCATTTAATCTCTTTGTAATTTTCCGACACAATCACAATTGTGGTCATTATAGTAACCAAGTGTCCTGAAGGCATGGCATCATAATGTGGTGTATTTGTTGCATATGCTTTAAATGAGGGAAATAAAGTCCATTTTCCACCTTCATTCCGGTTTTCTTCCGCAATAAAAGGACTTTCCCTACCAGTTGTCCTCTTAACTGCCTGAACAAAAAAACCAGAGATTATCATCCCTTCCAATATTTCACTTGATGTCTGAACGGCTCTGTAATCATCATTTTTCAAACCATACGTCAGCAATCCTCCACCTATTAAAATCGCAGTAAATCCATTACCAAACCTGTAAATTGCCGAATTCAAATCTTTTGGAAACATTTTCAAAGGTCCTGAGTAGTTATGGCTTTCATTGAACCCAATCTCTTGCCCAAAATCTCGCGAAGAATCAACCATATTCTGATCAAAAGGAACCAAAGCTGCTGTTGCTCCAATGGAGGAACCAAACCAAATTAAATTATCTTTTTGAATAAATTGATCTCCCAGAATTACAATACTGTTTGGGATTTTTGTAACAAAGTCGAAAAATTTCGGTTTTTGATATTGATAACTGAGATTACTATTAATCCTAAATTCCTGAAAATCTTTATTTAAATTGTTCGACACGGAAAGCGAATCATTTTTTTGCCCAAAGCTCAATGAAACATAAAAAAATAAGACCGCTCTAAGAACAACCATCTTTTGCATAATATTGATTCGATATCCGTATTCTACATAAAGTTAAAAAAACCAATATAGTATACGAACATCAAAAAACACATTTTCGTCAGGAGGTAAATATTTTAGTCGAAACCTATTATTATCTAAGGTTTTATCGCAACGGACGAAGTTTATTGCTGTACGTAATCAAATAAGGATTCCCCTGTTGCGCATAATCTTTCATTACATACACAAACTTGTATTTTCGGGCATTTTCAGGATCAATTACCGCTTCTTTTTCACTTAATTTATCCGAAATTCTTGTGGCAAGCGTATTGTCAATCGTGAGATAACCCGCAATGCCGGTTTCCAGATGACTGATTGGATTCCCTTTGTACAATGTCTTTTTTTCATTCGTTACAACAACGTCTTCGCCTTTAAATCCCTTGGTCAGAATTAAAACCGATGCCGTTTCACCATTCGCCTTCATTTCAGTTAAAAATTTCCTTTTGCCTGTCTCAGAAACCGATCTGAAATCATCGCGATACTGAATTACCGCCTCTTTTCTTTCCGTAACAGGTGCCTTTTTTGACGAACAACCCAACATCAAGAAAACCACAATCAAAACAATTGCCGTATTTTTCATAATCCCTTCATTAATCCTTTTAATTGTAACGAACCACCAAGCAAACTATTATCTTTGTATCGTTAATTAAATGCCAAAGTTTTATGGTTCAGAAAATCGGACATCGCGGAGCGAAAGGATACGTTGCCGAAAACACGCTGGAATCTTTCCAAAAAGCTTTAGATTTAGGCGTAAACGGCATAGAACTAGACGTTCACGTATGCGCATCGGGTGAATTAGTGGTTTTTCACGATTTTACTGTTGACCGTATGACCAATGGCACGGGAGAAATTCACAAACTGACTTTATCCGAATTAAAAAAACTAAAAATCGCCGACGCCTTCGAAATTCCGACTCTCGAAGAAGCTTTCGATTTAATTAACCGAAAATGTTGGATTAACGTCGAATTAAAAGGACACGAAACGGCAGAACCCACCTGTAAACTGATTGAAAAATACGTTTCCGAAAAAGGCTGGACGTATGAGGATTTCATCGTTTCCAGTTTTCAGAAAGAAGAATTAGACCGAACACGCGCCCACAATACTGAAATAAGACTGGCAACTCTTTCGCAGGCCAGTGTGGAACAGGCCTTGGAATGGGCCGATGAACTTTCCGCTTACGCTATTCACCCTCATTTTTCTTTATTGACCGACGACAACATTCACGAAGCCAAAAAGAAAGGCTATAAAATCAATGTTTGGACCGTAAACCATTACGAAGACATCCAACGACTGGAAGCCCATATTATAGACGGAATTATTTCCGATTTCCCGGACCGATTATGATTTCAAATTACGACATCCTTATTGTAGGCGGCGGCGCAGCAGGTTTTTTTACCGCCATCAACATTGCCGAAAACAATGCTAAATTAAAAATTGCCATTCTCGAACGCGGCAAGGAAGTACTGACCAAAGTGAAAATTTCAGGCGGCGGACGTTGCAATGTCACCCACGCCTGTTTCATTCCGAATGATTTGGTAAAATTTTATCCGAGAGGCGAAAAAGAACTCAAAGGTCCGTTTCATCAGTTTTGTTCCGGTGACACTATCGAATGGTTTGAAAAACACGGTGTTGAACTCAAAATCGAGGAAGACGGCCGAATGTTTCCGATTTCCGACAGCTCGCAAACCATCATCGACTGTTTTTTGTCGGCAACCAAAAAATTAAACATTGACATCCTAACCGGGCAAAGCGTGCAGTCCATTTATAAAGGAGAAGGCTATTGGAAAGTCGACACCAACCAGGAATCGTTCAAATGCGATAATTTAGTGATGACTACCGGAAGCAATCCAAAAATCTGGGAAATGATGGAAGCCCTCGGGCACACAATTGAAGCACCAGTACCTTCGCTATTTACCTTTAACATCAAAGATTCCCGAATCAAGGATTTGATGGGACTCTCCGCACAAACATCGGTGAAAGTAAAAGATTCCAAACTAAAAGCGTCCGGACCACTGCTGATAACCCATTGGGGCATGAGCGGACCTGGAATCTTACGTCTTTCCGCTTGGGGTGCACTGGAATTGGCTGCTAAAAATTACCAATTTACATTACAGGTCAACTGGCTGCATGAAACCGATTTTGAAGAAGCACTGGATACTTTAAAAGATTTAAAAGACGAAAATGCCAAAAAATTAATGGTGAAATTTTGCCCTTTTGAGTTTCCGAAACGCCTTTGGGAAAGTTTGGTTGGCGCAGCCGGAATTTCAGCCGAAACCAAATGGGCTGATTTATCCAAAAAACAACTCACCGATTTAGCGAACCAACTCACAAACGGAGAATTTCAGGTAAATGGAAAAAGTACCTTTAAAGACGAGTTTGTAACCGCGGGAGGTATCAATCTGAAAGAAATCGACTTTAAAACCATGCAAAGCAAACTCCACGACAATTTGTATTTTGCCGGTGAAATTGTCAACATCGATGCCATTACCGGTGGTTTTAATTTTCAAAACGCCTGGACCGGTGGTTTTTTAGTTGCAAAAGCCTTAACCGAAAAATAACCTACTCCAAACCGCCTTGCAGCGATTGCTGCCAAACTTTTAGATCACGCCATTTTCCTTCATACGCCAATCGCGCCTGACGCGGCCATGTAGATGGATTATGACGGGCAAATTGCTCTCCGGCTTTACTTAAAATTTCATTGCAACGGTCTACAGACATTTCGGCTAAACTTTTCCAGGTAAGAATCCCCGAGGTTTTGAATAGTTTTTCGATTTTCGGACCAACACCTTCAATCACCTTCAGGTCATTTTCCTCCACATCTTTTCCTAAAACCGACGAAGCCAGATCATGGTCAAACGGATGGTATTCGGGCGCTCCGGAAGCAAAACCCAAATTATGACTTCCCGAAGCACTTTTTGCTTTTACATGTTCCAATTCTGCCGCAAGTCGTTCAACTTTTCTTTTGTACTTTTCTAATTCTTCATCATTGTTTACGGATGATTTCCCTATAAGATAACCTACCAAACCACCTATAAAGCACAAAATCAATACAATTATCGCTCCCATAAGTAAAAATTTTTAGTTATTCTAAATTGCTTTTCATCGCCACAGACGAATTCAAACCGACAGTGTAAACTTTTAACAGTGTAAGTTGCGGTAGGATTCAGGAGTACAATAAAGTTACTTAAAAAAATTAATTTTTTACTCTTTTTTAGCTACTTAAATCAATGATAACCAAAAAATTATCGGTTCAACCAGCAGATGGCCGCGTTTAAAATCCCGGCGAAAGTAACCCAGGCAAGGTAGGGCAAAAGCAACATGCCGGCGATTTTATCCACTTTTCTGAAAACTATATAAGTTTCAAAAATCATCAGCCAAAGCACCGCCAATTCAGCTAAAGCAAGGAGTGGATTGTGTAATCCGAAGAAAAGGTACGACCATAAGAAATTCAACACCAACTGAATCGCAAAAAACTGCAACCCTTTACGAACGTTAATCCGGTCCGTATCGATTCGGTGCCAAACCAAACCGGCAGCAACGCCCATCATCGCATACAACATCGACCAAACCGGCGCAAACAGCCAATTGGGCGGATTAAAACTTGGTTTTACCAAAGTGGGATACCAGATTTCAACACTTTCACGGGTAACCATTCCGGAGAAATAACCAATACAAAGGCAGGTAACGACAACAGTCAGAATCTTAGTAATTTTGTTCATAGGAATGATTTATCTTTCAAAAATAGGAAATTCTTCAGAATAAAAAAGCCTGCAGGTTAAATACCCGAAAACTGTATCTTTGCGTAAATTTTCAAGTCTATGATTTCTGAAAAAGATTTTATTCTAAACAACTATACGCTTTCGGTAGAAAACGGCAGCTTTCAGTGGAGTGCCCCAAGCAATATCGCCTTGGTGAAATATTGGGGCAAAAAAGACCATCAGATTCCAGCCAATCCTTCCATCAGTTTTACGCTAAATAACTGCAAAACAATTACAAAGTTGACTTTCGAAAAGAAAATCAACGATGGAAAGTTCTCCTTTGATTTATTATTTGAAGGCCAGCCCAAAGAAGATTTCAAACCGAAAATACAGAAGTTTTTCGAACGCATTTTCGAGTATTGTCCGTTTCTGAAGGATTTTCATTTCACGATCGACACGCAAAATACCTTTCCGCACAGTTCCGGGATAGCTTCCTCAGCATCAGGAATGGCAGCGTTGGCCATAAATATTATGAGTCTGGAAAAAGTATTAAATCCAACGATATCAGAAGATTATTTCAACCAAAAAGCGTCTTTTTTAGCGCGATTGGGTTCCGGAAGTGCCTGCAGAAGCATAAAAGGAAACATTGTAGTTTGGGGAAATCATGCCGAAATTTCAGGAAGTTCCGATTTGTTTGGCGTGGAATTCCCTTCATCTGTTCATGAAAATTTCAAAAACTATCAGGACACGATTTTATTGGTAGACAAAGGCGAAAAACAGGTTTCCAGTACCGTCGGACACGATTTGATGTTCGGACATCCGTTTGCGGAACAGCGTTTTTCTCAGGCACATCACAATTTATCCGCCATCAAGAACGTTTTGGAAAACGGCGATGTGGAACATTTCATCAAAATCGTGGAAAGTGAAGCCTTAACATTACATGCTATGATGATGACTTCCATGCCGTATTTTATCCTGATGAAACCCAACACACTGGAAATCATCAACAAAATATGGAAATTCAGAAACAACACCCAAACATCGGTTTGTTTTACTCTGGATGCCGGCGCTAACGTTCACGTTTTATATCCGGAAAGCACAAAAGAAAAAGTTTTGCAATTTATTAAGAACGAATTGGTTGGCTATTGTCAAAATGGTCAGTACATTTGTGACGAAATTGGCAATGGTGCTGTAAATTGTAATTGATTTTTCATTACTTTTACTAAACCCAAATTCGTGTTAAACCAAAAACAGCATATGAAAGGACCGCTTTTTTACTCAAAAATATTACTCTTCGGAGAATACGGAATCATTAAAGATTCTAAAGGCTTGTCTATTCCTTATAATTTTTACAACGGCGCTTTGAAAGTGGATGAAAATCCATCGGAAGAGGCTGTAAAATCAAATGCCAGTTTAAAACGTTTCGTTGCCTATCTGAAAGATTTGCAAAACGAACAACCCGAATTGGTAACCTTCAACTTAGAAGTTTTAAAATCTGATGTAGAGCGCGGGATGTATTTCGATTCCAGTATTCCGCAAGGATATGGCGTAGGAAGCAGTGGCGCTTTGGTAGCCGCTATTTACGATAAATATGCCAACAACAAAATCACGGTTTTGGAAAACTTAACGCGTGAAAAGTTATTACAATTAAAAGCTATTTTTTCTCAGATGGAATCATTTTTCCACGGAAAAAGCTCTGGTTTGGATCCGTTGAACAGTTACTTGAGTTTACCGATTTTAATCAATTCCAAAGACAATATCGAACCCGCAGGAATTCCTTCACAAAGTACGGAAGGAAAAGGTGCCGTGTTTTTGATTGATTCGGGAATTGTGGGCGAAACGGCTCCGATGGTCAACATTTTCATGGAAAACCTAAAAAAAGAAGGTTTCCGAAAAATGCTGAAATCACAGTTCATCAAATATACTGATGCCTGTGTGGAAAACTTCTTGCACGGCGACATGAAATCCCTTTTTGAAAACACCAAAAAACTGTCCAAAGTCGTTCTGAATAACTTCAAACCAATGATTCCTGAGCAATTCCACCAAGTATGGCAGAAAGGAATCGACACCAACGATTATTACCTGAAACTTTGCGGTTCCGGCGGTGGCGGTTACATTTTAGGATTTACTCAGGATTTGGAAAAAGCCAAACAATCGTTAAAAGATTACAAATTGGAAGTGGTATATCAGTTTTAAGAAATAACTTCAAACTTTTAAACCTAAAACTTTCAACCACAACTCATGCTTACACGAAAAACAAAATTATTGTTGATGAAAATCCTCAGTTTGTTTTCTGTGGTAAGAGGTTATAATATTCCGGTTATTGTTTTAGCGCAGTATTTGTCCTCGATTTTCATTTTGGCGCCCGAAAAAAGAGCATTAGACGTACTACTCGATTGGCGCTTATTCATCATTGTTTTTGTTTCTACACTTACGATTGCGTCCGGTTACATCATCAATAATTTTTACGATTCCGAAAAAGATTTAATCAATCGCCCCAACAAATCGATGCTGGACCGATTGGTGAGTCAGAAAACAAAACTACAGGTTTATTTCGGACTGAACTTTCTGGCTACGGCACTCGCCTACATCATTTCCTGGCGTGCCGCCTTGTTCTTCGCCGTGTATATTTTCCTGATTTGGTTCTATTCCCACAAGTTGAAAAAATTCCCCATCATCGGAAACCTGACTGCTTCTTTATTGGCGGTATTGCCGTTTTTCGGAATTTTACTGTATTTCAAAAATTTCTACCACGTGATTTTTGCACACGCTACTTTTTTATTCCTGTTGATTTTAATCCGCGAAATGATTAAGGATCTGGAAAATATCAAAGGCGATATAGCGAACGATTACCAGACCATTCCGGTTCGGTTCGGCGAAAAAATATCAAAACAACTTATTACAGTTTTAACCATTTCGACAGTGATTCCGGTTTTTATTCTAATCGACCGATTCGATGTGGGCTACATGGACATCTATTTCTACATTAGTCTTATTGTGTTGATTTTCTTTATTTTAAAACTCTGGAAATCACAAACCCAAAACGAATACGTACAGTTGCATATTATCCTGAAATCATTGATTGTAGCAGGCGTTTTCTGTATCGTTTTAATCGATCCTTCGGTCTTACTAAATGGCCGAACCGTACTGAAGATCTAACTTCTAAGTTCTGATTTCTAACTTCTAATGATTTTAAACACTATCTTTGCAAAAATTATACAGTGCAATGAGTTACGGAAAAGGTAATAATAAAAAAAGACCGTCAACAGACAAACCAAAATCCGGAGTAAAAAAAACTTCGGCAGCGGGCAAGTCTACCATCAAGAAAGATGACAAGAAAACTGGTTTCCCGAGACCAAAACCAGCTTTAGATAAAAAACCAAAAGCGCCAAAAAAACCAGCCAATCCGGACGAAATCCGTTTAAATAAATACATTGCCAATTCGGGCGTATGCTCGCGTCGTGATGCGGACATTTACATCCAATCCGGAAACGTAAAAGTCAACGGAGAAGTGGTAACCGAAATGGGCTACAAAGTGCAACTGAACGATGTGGTCAACTTCGACGGAAGCCTGATTACTCCGGAGAAAAAAGAATACGTTTTATTGAACAAACCAAAAGGATTCACAACTTCCAAAGAAGAAGACATCAACTCCAACAATGTATTGGATTTGGTTCGCGGTGCTACAAGAGCCAAATTACAGGCCGTTGGACGTATGGACAAAACCACAACCGGTTTGTTATTGTTTACCAACGATACCGACATGATTCGTAAGTTCACGATTCCCAACCAACGCTCTTCGAAAGTATATCAGGTTTCTTTAGACAAAAATCTGAAATACGAAGATTTGGAAAAAATTGCAGGTGGATTGACTATCGACGGACACCGCGTTTACGTGGAAGAAGTCTCCTATATCGAGGACCAGCCGAAAAGTGAAATCGGCATCAAAATGAAAACCTCCAACGTAAAAGTGGTGCGTTCCATTTTCGAACATTTCAAATACGATGTTTTAAAAGTAGACCGTGTGGTTTTCGCCGGTTTAACCAAAAAGAATTTACCAAGAGGCAATTGGAGATTCCTAACCGAGCAGGAAATCATCAATTTGCGAAACATATAAAACCAAAAAGGCTAACGAAATGTTAGCCTTTTTTTATACTTTGATGCGTCGATTATAACAATGCGTCGATAGCTTCTGTGTATGTATTTTTAGGAGCAACTCCTACCTGACGTCCTACCACTTCCCCATTTTGGAAAACCAAAACCGTTGGAATATTACGAACACCGTATTTTGCTGCAAACTCCTGATTCGCATCTACATCTACTTTTCCGATTACCGCTTTTCCAGCATACTCCTCACTGATTTGGTCAATGATTGGAGCCACCATACGACATGGACCACACCAAGCTGCCCAAAAATCCACCAATACCGGTTTGTCTGATTTCAATACTACTTCGTCAAAAGTTGCATCTGTTATTGCTAAAGCCATTTTAATGTTGTTTAAAATTTGAGTAACAAAAATAATACTTTATTTTGATTCCCAATCGGTTTGAAAATCAGTTTTGATTATGATTGTATTGTTATTTCTTATGTCTATCAGAAAAGATTTTTCAATGCTTCTCGTTTAGCCTTTTCAAAATCAGCCGTGACTTGTTTGATTTCCTTATGTTTTTCCTCATTGCTCAAACCCTCTTTATTCTTTATTTCCAATACAATTTTATCGAATTGTTTTTTGAGTTCCTGAAGGAAATCACTTTGTCCCTCCGAATGTAATTTCAAGTTTTCCATGTAGAATATCTAATTCAGCTTAAAGTTAATCTGTAAACGCTCGAGCTCACTCAATACCGCATTGGAAATCCCAACTTTCAGTTTCCGGCTCGGCATGCTGAGTTTGGTCACCACTTTAATTTCTTCTTTTTCTTCCGGCATGGTAATTTCTACCTCATCCAGACTTTCATCTGCATCACCAACCTCATCGGAATCGTTCAGTTCACTAACTACCGGAACTTCTACAATCCTTTTAACCCGTTCCAGCTCCATTACTTCAAAAGTTACCGTGGTTTCCCCGGTATTGGCTTTGAACAGTTCGTTCAGTTCCATAATAAGTTGCTCCTGCAAATCAGTAATAGAGAACATTAAAATCAGTTTTTTAGAAAATTTAGGCAACACATCCTGCAATTGCAACACGTCCATAAACTGCAAACGAGGATCCGATTTTTTCCCGGTTTCTTTATTGGTCCAGCCTTCTTTCACATTCAGTCGGATGTACACAAAATGATTTTGTCCTAAATAATGACGGAATTTCAGATATTCTTCATCAAAAATCCGGAATTCGTAACTCTCATCATACCCTTCCAGATTGAAGGTTGCCCAGCCTTTTCCGTTCTTAGCCGTTCTGTGTTGCACATTGGTTACAATTCCGCCAACGGCTATATTTTTTCCTACATGCGGAGTCAAATCTTTCAAAGCTTCAAGTCGCGTACTGCAGAAATATTTCATTTCAAATTTATAATCGTCCAACGGATGCCCGGAAATGTAAATCCCCACCACTTCCTTCTCTTTGGCCAGTTTTTCCATCGTGAACCATTCTTCACAAGGCGGCACGGTAGGCTCGGGAATCTGTACTTCGGAAGCATCGCCGAACAAACTTACCTGCGAGGAGTTTTCATTTTCCTGCGTTTTCGATCCGTAGCGCATCGCCTTTTCCAAAAAGGTAACATTATCCCCATCATGATGGAAATACTGGGCGCGGTGTGTGTTCTCAAAACAATCAAACCCTCCGGCTAACGCCAAATTCTCAAAAGCTTTTTTGTTGGCAGCTCTTAAATCAATACGTTTTGCCAAATCGAAAATGGATTTGTACTTCCCGTCTTTTCGGGTTTCCACTATGGTTTTTACAGCACCTTCCCCTACTCCTTTAATCGCACCCATTCCGAAACGAATTGCATAGTTTTCGTTTACCGTAAATTTATAGAAGGATTCGTTCACATCCGGTCCTAAAACCGCTAAGCCCATACGCTTACACTCCTCCATAAAGAACGACACCTGTTTGATGTCATTCATATTATTGGAAAGTACCGCAGCCATATATTCCGCAGGGTAATGCGCTTTTAAGTAAGCCGTTTGATAAGCAATCCAGGCATAACAGGTCGAGTGCGACTTATTAAAGGCGTAACTTGCAAACGCTTCCCAGTCGGTCCAGATTTTATCCAGCTTTTTCTCATCGTGCCCGTTAGCCATGGCCTGATCGATGAACTTGGATTTCATTTTATCCAAGACATCTTTCTGCTTTTTACCCATCGCTTTACGCAAAACATCAGCATCCCCTTTCGAGAAGTTGGCCAGTTTTTGCGACAAAAGCATTACCTGCTCCTGGTATACGGTAATCCCATAGGTTTCTGAAAGATACTCTTCGCAGGCATCCAAATCATAGGTGATGGGTTCTTCACCATTTTTTCGGCGAACGAAAGATGGAATGTACTCTAACGGTCCCGGGCGATACAAGGCGTTCATCGCAATCAAATCCCCGAAAACCGTAGGCTTCAGTTCCTTCATGTATTTTTGCATTCCGGCCGACTCGTACTGGAAGATTCCAACCGTTTCTCCCCGCTGGAACAACTCGTATGTTTTTTGGTCGTCAATGGGAAACGTATCCGGATCGAGTTGGATTCCGGTACGGTATTTCACCAATTTGACCGTATCTTTTATTAAGGTAAGGGTTTTTAAACCCAGAAAGTCCATTTTCAGCAATCCCGCACTTTCTGCAACGGAGTTGTCAAACTGCGTTACGTACAAATCGGAATCTTTGGCCGTGGTTACCGGTACGAAATTGGTAATATCATCCGGTGTGATGATTACCCCACAGGCGTGAATTCCGGTATTTCGCAACGAACCTTCCAAAACTTTTGCCTGCTGAATGGTTTCTCCGGCCAAGTCTTCTTCGTTGGCAATTGCAATCAATTCTTTAACCCTGTCAAACTCTTCCGAAGATTTCAAGGCTTTTTTTACTTCGCCTTCATCTTCTGCCAGAAAACGTGCCAGATTCCACTTTGATGGCATCATCGCCGGAATCAGCTTGGCGATTCTGTCGGCTTCAAACAACGGTAAATCCAACACACGAGCGGTATCACGAATCGCCGATTTTGTCGCCATTTTACCATACGTGATAATTTGCGCTACCTGATTCGCACCGTATTTGTTGATTACGTAATCCATAACCAAACCACGGCCTTCGTCGTCAAAATCGATATCGATATCGGGCATGGACACACGATCCGGATTTAAGAAACGCTCAAAAAGCAAATCGTATTTAATCGGGTCGATGTTGGTAATACCCAAACAATACGCAACCGCTGAACCCGCTGCCGAACCACGTCCCGGACCAACAGAAACGCCCATTTTCCGAGCTTCGGCAATGAAATCCTGTACGATCAGAAAGTAACCCGGATATCCGGAATTGGAAATTGTCAACAATTCAAAATCCAAACGTTCCTGAATCTCCGGCGTGATTTCCTCGTACCTTCTTTGTGCGCCTTGCATCGTCAGGTGGCGTAAATAGGCGTTTTCACCTCGTACCCCGCCATCGGTTTTGTCTTCTTCCACCACAAATTCTTCGGGAATGTCGAATTTCGGAAGCAATACGTCTCTGTACAACGAATAAGCTTCAATTTTATCGATAACTTCTTGAATGTTAATGATGGCTTCTGGCAAATCGGCGAAGAGTTTTTTCATCTCTGCTTCCGACTTGAAATAGTATTCCTGATTCGGTAAACCGTAACGATAACCACGACCGCGACCAATTGGCGTCGCCTGCTTTTCTCCGTCCTTCACACACAATAAAATATCATGAGCGTTGGCATCTTCTTTGGCTACATAATAGGTGTTGTTGGTGGCAATCAGTTTAACATTGTGTTTTCTTGCAAAAGCAATCAGGGTTTGGTTGACACGATTTTCATCTTCCTGATTATGGCGCATGATTTCGATGTAAAAATCGTCCCCAAATTGGGATTTCCACCAAACCAATGCTTCTTCGGCCTGATTTTCACCGATATTTAAAATTTTGCTCGGAATTTCCCCATAGAGGTTTCCGGACAAAACAATGATGTCTTCTTTGTATTTTTCGACTACCGTGCGATCGATTCTCGGCACGTAATAAAATCCGTCGGTATAGGCGATGGACGCCATTTTCGCCAGATTGTGGTAGCCTTTTTTGTTCTTGGCCAGAAAAACAACCTGATAACCGTTGTCTTTTCGGGTTTTGTCTTTATGGTCGTCACAAATATTGAACGTACAACCCACTATGGGCTTTACAATAGTTTCCGAAGGTAACTCGCCGTTTTCTTCAGCTGCTTTGTTCTTGGCTTCGGCAGCTTTGTTGTGATTGAATACGGCACTCACGAAATGGAATGCGCCCATCATGTTTCCCACATCGGTCATGGCTACGGCAGGCATCTTGTTTTTTACCGCCGCACTGACCAAAGCGTTAATGGAAATGGTGGATTGCAAGACCGAAAACTGCGAATGGTTGTGCAGGTGCGCAAAAGCCGCATGTTCCAAATCTTTGATCACTTCTTCGGAAACAGAGGTCGTAACTTCCTCCTGCTGGATTTGTTTTAAACGCGCCCGGATTTCATCGGAAGCTTTTTTCAGGTTGATGTGTTGTAACCCTATCAATTGAATTTCCTGCGGGTTGTTCTCGCGGAAACGGTCGTAATAGTCTTCGGTAACGTCGAGTTCTTCTTTAGTAAAAACCTCGCGTTTGATTAACTCTAAGAAACAGCGTGTTGTGGCCTCTACGTCGGCAGTGGCGTTATGGGCTTCCGCAAACGGTTGTCCGAAAAGGTATTGGTGTAATTCGGTTAGCGTTGGCAGTTTGAATTTTCCGCCGCGCCCTCCGGGTAATTTTAATAATTCGGCTGTAGTTTCGGTACAGGTGTCCAAGACAGGCATTTTCACCATATCGGAACCTACGTTCATACGGTGGAATTCACACCCCATAATATTAACGTCGAACCCTACGTTTTGTCCTACGATGAATTTGGTTTTGGAAAGTGCGATGTTAAATTTTTCAAGTACCTCCATTAACGGAATTCCCTGTTCCATGGCCAACTCGGTAGAAATCCCGTGGATGCGTTCGGCATCATAAGGAATATTGAATCCTTCCGGCTTCACCAGATAATCCTGATGCTCGATAAGATTTCCCATTGCGTCGTGCAACTGCCACGCGATTTGAATACAACGGGGCCAGTTGTCGGTATCGGTAATGGGTGCCGCCCAACTGCGTGGTAATCCGGTGGTTTCGGTATCGAAGATTAAATACATTTCTCTGATTTTTAAGCCGTAAGCGATATACTACAAGCCATTTTTAGACTGAAACAAAAATACGTTTTCGGAAGCGGAATGTCAATTTTAGTTATCAACAAACACAAAAGACGCCAGCTTACCAGCCCCGGTTGAGCCGGTAGCCCCCGATTTTTATCGGGACTAAAGGAGAAGACGGGAATAGGGATGGCCTAGAAGCCCGAACCTTTCGCTCCAAAAAAAAAAAAAAAACAACCCCAACCTTCTGAAATCTTTGCAAATGAAGGGAATAAAAAAAGCCGTCTCTTGCGAGACGGCTTCTGTTATGTATCTAAAAAAAGATTAGTATCTTCCTCCTCTGTTTCCACCACCGCTGTTTCCACCACGATTGTTTCCACCACCGTAACTTCCGCCTGAACGGTTGTTATTGAAGCTTCTTCTTTCACCTTCCGGTTTCGGCTCTGATTTGTTCACTACTATAGTACGACCACCAACAGTGGCACCATTCAACTCTTCGATTGCTTTCTGAGCTTCCGCGTCGTTTTCCATTTCAACAAAACCAAATCCTTTACTTCTTCCGGTAAATTTATCGGTGATAATTTTAACTGAATTCACCTCACCGTATACAGCAAAAGAATCTCTTAAATCTGCTTCGTCAATTGAAAACGGAAGACTTCCTACAAAAATGTTCATATATATTATTTAAATAATTTTGGTAAAGGTAGGTTATTAATTTTGTAAAACACTCAATGTTAAGGTTTTCTTTTGAAATAAAATTTACCCCAATAAAAAACCACCTCTTTAGAAGTGGTTATTAATCAATATTTTATATTTATTTATCGCGGTACTTTGTAAAAAGTCCCTTCTGTAAAAATCACTTCATTCCCTTCTTCATCTTCACCCACAAACTGGAAATTTCCGCTTATGGTTCCCGTTGCCTGATTCGGGGTAATTATAATTTTTCCTGAACCTACACCCGTTCCGGTTGCAAATAAAGCACCTTCGCCATCCACCGATTCATAGGTTGCTGCATTAACATTATTAACTCCTAAAGTATATGTCCCAGGGTTAGCCGACGCAGTATGAAGCGTAACAATTTCGGTACCCACAGCTGCAATAACCGTAAGCCCCCCTGCATCAGAAAAAGCAGTCATATCATTGGCTTTCCAGATATTACCGTTTTTATTGGCCTGAAATGCAGGACTATTGAATTTGATTTCTTCACCACAAGAAGCGAATGTAACTGCTAAAATGAATAATGCAATTATTTTTTTCATTTTGATGTAAATTGGGATTTAAAATAATACGTACAAAAATAACTTTTAATTGATAATGTGCAAGTTTTTATTCAAAATGATTTACCCTACAGCATACCAACCCTTGTTTTTTTAACAATTCAAAATGATTTTGTCACAAACAATCAAATAATTTAATTTGAAAGAATACTATTATATATTAGTTTTTTAATTCATCCTCTAACAGATTTATTTATGAAAATTAAAGTGTTTTTTACATTACTATTATGTAACTTCATCTATTCGCAATCCCCATGTCCTGAAGTTTTATACACAGGAACTCCAACAAATATAATCTCTAGCTACAACACAACGCTCAACGAAAATCTACAGAGACCCTCTTCCCCTATGGCAACTCCAGATGAAAGACAATACATCGACAACTATCCCGATAAGCAATATGTTTACAAACTGGTTTTTAAAATTATTAGAGACAATTATGGCAACAGAATTACCGGTTTTGTGGGAGAAGACCAAGCTATGAATGCCATAAGAGATTTAAATTTAAGCTTTAACCCTTTTAATATTTTTTTCAAATATGGCGGTTTTGAATATATTGATGATTCCAATTTAACTGGAAATCGTTCTATCGGGACATTATACAATGATATTTCAAATCCACATTCGACTCCAAATTCATTCAACATCTTTGTTTTAGATGGCGATATTCTAAGTTCCGACGGTTTAACACCGGGTTTTGGTCCGCAAACAGGAACACTTACATTCGTTAGCTATATTGGTTTAACTTCCAAAAGAATACTTTCCCATGAAGTAGGTCATAATTTCTACCTATATCATGACTTCAGGAATTATGGAGATGCGACAAGTTGCGAACATGCTACCAGAGATTTCCAAAACTCCTTTAACACATATGACTATAATGCTGATTGGGCGGGAGACAGAATCCACGATACACCTGCAACAAAAATATGGAACATTTCAGAGTATACTACCGAATGTAGTACTTACCAAGGAGGCGATATCGATTGCAACCAAGAAAGACCTCTTTAACGACCCACTCAGGCTATACAAAAATGCTTATCCAACATTAACCAATTTTATGCATTGGCATGATGGAAACGATTTAGCCTGCAATTACAGTTTCACCCCAGGGCAAGGAAAAAGAATCCGATGGGCGATATCTTTGGACACTCAATTTAACTATGGTATCTTTACCCCTACAGAAATAGACAAATCCCTTCTATATCAACCTTTTGAAACCACTGAAGTAGGAGGTGACAATATTGTTAGCATAACAGATAATCGTGATGGCACGGCTACCGTTTGCAGAAGTATAGTTAGGCGTGATCGTTTCCAAAAAGGATTTGACTGTGTATATTACGCCATGAATAACAATGTGATTGATACTTCAGCTCCTGATGATTTGAAAGTAATTTCAGAACGCACCTTTGACTACAAGGTAAAAATCAACCAGATGAACCCTATAGCAACTGAAATTGTGCCTGTTGTTTGTACAAGGGGTGTCATTTGCAATACAGAACCCTATGTTTCGGGAGTAATTTTATCCATGCAGGTTTTAGGCTCTATGAACATTACCGTGAAAGAACTCAATGAAGTACAGGTTAACGATCCCGAATTATTTGACAAACTGATGGCAGAATATTACCACATCATTAAAAAACAAACAGCCTCAGGAGCTGTAGACGAAAAAATTATATACAAACCCTAACTAAATTACAAATCATGAAAATCATCACTGTTTTCTTGTTTTTTGTTTACAGCAGCATGCACTCCCAGGCTCCGGCCATGGATTGGATGCTTCGTTACGGCGGCACACAACTAAATTATGGTTTTTCTTTGATTCCTACTTTAGATGGTGGATTTATGATTGGTGGCCATAGTAACTCCAATGCATCAGGTATAAAAACAGAAAATCTGGTTGGGTTCGATTATGATTATTGGATATTAAAACTTAACAGCGTGGGTGCTATTGAATGGCAACGCGACATTGGAGGTGGTGTAATCAATCCTTTTATTGATTCTATGGGAGACCGGCTTTCTGATATACAACAAGCTTCTGACGGAAGTTATTTTTTAGGAGGTTCCTCGGATTCTCAGATTTATGGACACAAAACTGAGCCATGTTATGGTTATTACGATTATTGGGTAGTAAAATTAGATGTTTCCGGAAACATTCTATGGGACAAAACTTTGGGAGGTGCCTTAGGAGATGGTCTTACAGTCCTACAGCCCACACCAGACGGCGGATGTATCGCAGGCGGAAATTCTAACTCTAATGTTTCAGGAAATAAAAGTGAAAACTCCAGAGGAGGAAACGATTTTTGGATTGTAAAACTGAATGCTTCCGGACAAATCGAATGGCAAAGAACCATGGGCGGTAGCGGTAATGATATATTATCCTCCATTTTGGAAACGAACAGCAACGAATACCTTCTGGGAGGATGGTCGGACTCGAATATTTCCGGTGAAAAAACCGAAAACTCAAAAGGCAGCAGTGATTTTTGGATTGTAAAAATAAACCTTTCCGGCACCATCTTATGGCAAAAAACCATTGGAGGTAATAGCGGCGACCGACTTTCTAGCATGACAAAATCCAACAATTCAATTTTACTCGCCGGAGATTCATCGTCTAACATTTCCGGAGATAAAAGCGAAAACAGTAGAGGGCTGTCGGACTATTGGTTAGTGAAAATTGACAATAACGGTACCTTACAGTGGGACAAAACCTATGGTGGTGCTGATAGCGAAGACATGTTTGAAGTTACTCCACATTCTAACGGCGGATACGTCGTTTCAGGCGGAACAAAATCCCCCTCATCCGGAGACAAAACCGACGCTTTTTTTGGAGGTACAGGCGATGCCTGGATTATACGGATTGCCGAAAACGGAAGTCTTTTATGGCAAAAAGCTATTGGCGGTAGTGATGGAGAAGCGCTTTACAATGTAATCACCCTTCCTGATCAAAGTATTGTTTTAGGAGGCTCTACTATTTCACCCGTTTCCGGAAATATTAACGTTCCAGGATATGGTGGTTTAGATTATTGGCTTGTAAAACTACAACCCGAAACTTTAGGCATTAGCTACAATGAAGCAAACCAATTCAGCTGTTACCCCAACCCTACCAAAGAAGCGGTTAATCTCCACTTTGAAACCCCAAAAGAAAAAATTTCCATTACAGTGTACAACGCACTACTACAAAAAACACAGGAAATGGTTTTTAACAACAGTAATAGTGCTACATTTATGTTAAAAGGCACCTCAGGAATGTATTTTGTAAAAGTAAAAACAGACAACGACAGAGAAAACCTTATTAAAATAATAAAAAAATAATACTTAAAAACGATTGTATCCTAAAGTTTTATATCTTTGCACCCTTAAATAACCGAGGTCGAGAACCTCAAATTAATCAAACAAGATTATGTCAGTAAAAATTAGATTACAAAGACATGGTAAAAAAGGGAAACCTTTTTACTGGATCGTAGCAGCAGATGCTCGCGCGAAAAGAGATGGTAAATTCTTAGAGAAAATCGGAACTTACAATCCAAACACTAACCCTGCAACTATCGACTTAAACCTTGATAAAGCAGTTACATGGTTATTCAACGGTGCTCAGCCAACTGACACTGCAAGAGCTATCCTTTCTTACAAAGGTGCTTTATTGAAACACCACCTTGAAGGCGGAGTACGTAAAGGCGCTTTAACTGCTGAACAGGCAGAAGCTAAATTAGCGGCTTGGTTAGAAGCAAAAGCAGGTGCTGTTGATGCTAAAAAAGCTGGTTTATCGAAAGCAGAAGCAGATGCTAAAGCGAAAGCTTTAAAAGCTGAAAAAGAAGCTAACGAAAAACGTATTGCTGCACAAGCTGAGGCTGCTAAAGCTGCAGAAGCTACAGAAGAGGTTGCTGAAGAAGTAGCTACTGAAGAAGCTCCGGCTGCTGAAGAAAACAACGAAGAAACTCAAGCATAATTTTAAAGCGATTCCATGCGTAAAGAAGAATGTTTCTATTTAGGTAAAATCGCTAAAAAGTTTAGTTTCAAAGGGGAAGTTCTTATCTATCTGGATACAGACGAACCCGAAATGTATGAAGATTTGGAATCAGTTTTTGTTGAATTCAACAAAAATCTGATTCCATTTTTTATTGAAAAAGGCGCGCTTCACAAAGGCGACTTCCTCAGAGTAAAATTTGAAGAAGTGGACAGCGAGGAAGATGCCGATCGCTTAATCGGCTGCGAAGTCTATCTGCCATTAAGCACGTTGCCAAAATTGGAAGGTAACAAATTCTATTTCCACGAAGTAATTGGTTTTGATGTGGAAGACCAGCGTTTGGGAAATATCGGAAAAATTGTTTCCATTAATGATTCCTCTGCACAACCGCTTTTCGAAATCATGAAAGACGATACGGAAATCCTGATTCCGATGATTGACGCTTTCATTGTTCAGGTGGACCGCACCAACAAAAAAGTGGTATTAAACACTCCGGAAGGTTTAGTGGATTTGTATTTGAATTCCTAAGTATTCCAACTTCATTCTGATGTTTCAATTCAAACAATTCTCCATTGCACAAGACCGCTGCGCCATGAAAGTGGGCACCGATGGGGTTTTATTGGGTGCTTGGACTCCTCTCATCAACAATCCATACAATATTTTAGACATCGGTACCGGAACCGGAGTTATTGCTTTAATGTTAGCACAACGCAGTCATGCCGAGCAAATTGACGCGATTGAAATTGACGACGAAGCCTACGAACAGGCTACCGAAAATTTTGAAAATTCTCCTTGGAACGACCGCCTGTACTGTTACCACGCCGGTTTGGATGAATTTGTGGATGAAGTCGAAGAAGAATTTGACCTGATTGTTTCCAATCCGCCGTTTTATACCGAAAATTACAAATCCGAAAACGAACAACGGGATGCGGCCCGATTTGAAGATTCTCTTCCGTTCGAAGAATTGGTGGAAGCCGCCGATTTTTTCTTGTCCGACCACGGAATTTTTTCCCTAATCGTACCCTTTAAAGAAGAAGAAAAGATTATTTCCCTGTGCAAGGAACGCGACTTGTTCCCTTTAAAAATCACGCGGGTTAAAGGCACGCCAACTACAGAAATCAAACGCAGTCTGATGGCTTTTTCAAGAATTGAACAAACTCCTTTATCGGACGAATTGGTAATCGAAACCGCCCGTCATCAATACACTCCCGAATACATTGCACTCACCAAGGATTTTTACCTGAAACTTTAATTCGGTTTAAAAACATCCCTAAACTGGTACAGAATTCGCTCCAGCAAACGCAAATCTTCGGTAATAATTTCAGCCGACCCTTTCATTTCCTGTTGGAACGGGATTTCTTTTTTATAACTGGTCCTCATATTTTGCGGTAAAACAACATCCAACATTATGTTTCCGTCTTTGTCCGGCACCAACGAGATAGTCTTCACTTCTCCTTTTAAAATTCCGAATTCACGATCCGGAAAATTAGCCAAACGGATGTTTACCTGTTGTCCCACTTTCAGTTTACCTGAATTACGCACAGGCGCTTTTACTTTCCCGATGTAATTTTTCCCGGTTTTAGGAACCACCGAAAACACGTTATCACCCGCTGTTATGGTTTGATTTTCGACCCAAATCTGTGCAAAAGACACTTCGCCCTCGATAGACGATTTCAAAACATAGTTCAGTTCCCACTCTTTAACAGCTTTCTTCAGTTGGTAGAAGGATTGCGTAACATTTCGATCCAGCGTCACTTCCTCTTTGGTCCCGCTGATTTCCGTTCCTTTCACCGCTCTTGTATTTTCAATCAAAGACGATTTTAATTGCGAAATGGAAGTCAACAGGTTTTTATAATTTTTTTCCGATTGCAGAAAATTCAGCTTTTTGGTTTCAAATTCCTGATCCGAAATCACGCCTTTACTGTGCAATGTGGTATACCGGCTAATTTCATTTTTTTGCAGTTTCAGCTCCTGTTCGTTGATGCTTTTCTGTTGAAGCAATAAACGCAGTCGTTCCTGAATTTGGGTGCTTTCGGATTTTTTAGCCGTATTTTCCACCTTAAAGGGCTGTAAATTGGCATTCAGTCCTTCCGCAACGTAATCTTTCTGGAAAACCGCATATGCATTTTCGATTTCACCCAATTGCGCATTATTCAATTTTTCAAAAGGGAATTTCTTACCGGATTCCGATTCATTGATTAGTTTTGTCAACAAAAAAACATCTTTGTAATTCGCGGCGTTTTCAATGATGGCTAAAGGGGTATTTTCGGGAACAACCGTTTTATTGTTCACAAGAATCGCCTCGATGCGTCCGGAGACTTTTGCCACCAATTTTTCCGGCGGAATGCTGGTTGTGATAACAATTTCACTTGCGACCACATCCGGATATTTCAAAAACCAGGACGTAAAAAACAGCATGATGATGATACCGAAAATCAGCACCGTTCCCCAACGGATCATCCAATGGGGTACTCGGGTGAGAATCTCCTGTACCTCTTCACTACGCAATTCGAATGTATCTTTATTTTTCTCTTCCATGACTAATTTCCTAATTGCAATTGGTTTCTGACCAGCTCAAAATAATTCCCTTTTTGTTCCACCAAAGCCGAATGATTGCCCATTTCGATGATTCTTCCTTTATCAAGCACCACAATCTGATCAGCATTCATTACGGTACTTAACCGATGGGCAATAACCACAACCGTTTTGTCTTTGAAGAACAAATCCAGCTTGCGCATGATTTCCTTTTCATTGTTGGCATCCAAAGCGGATGTTGCTTCATCGAAAAACAACATTTCTGGGTTTTTATACACCGCCCGGGCAATAAGCAATCGTTGTTTCTGACCAGTACTCATTCCGACACCTTCCGAACCGATTTTGGTATTGTATCCCAATGGCAGCCCTGAAATATACTCTTTAATATTTGCTACATCGGCGGCATAAACCAGACGTTGTTTGTCGATACTATCAACTCCTACTGCAATGTTGTTGGCAATCGTATCGTTAAAAATAAAACCTTCCTGCATCACGGCCCCTACACTGTTTCGCCAGGCTTTTTGGGAAATATTTCTAAGTTGCGTATTTCCGATCAAAATTTCGCCCGCATTTGGTTCATAGAATTTGAGCAGTAATTTCATTAAGGTGGTTTTTCCGCTGCCGCTCACCCCTACAATTGCCGTTACTTTATTCGTAGGAATCGTTAAATTTAGATTTTCCAAAACCGGAACATCCGAACCCAAATAGCGATACGAAAGGTCTTTTATATGAATATCTTCGTTTTGAGGAACATCGTGCATCTGATGTGCTTCCTGTTGGATTTCATCTTCTTTTTCATGGATTTCAGACAATCGGGCCAAGGAAATTTTAGCGTCCTGTACTTCTCTGACAAAACCAATAAGTTGCGTAATGGGTCCGTTCAAACTTCCCACTATGGAACTGATTGCCATCATCATTCCGAGGGTGATTTCGCCGTCGATAACCAATTTGGCCGATAGAAAAACAATGAAAATGTTTTTAAGTTCGTTGATTACCGAGGAACCGATGGTTTGCGTTTGTTCCAGCACCAATCCTTTTATGGAAACCCGAAACAATCTGGCCTGAACGTATTCCCAACCCCAGCGTTTTTGTTTTTCGGCGTTGTGTAGTTTGATTTCCTGCATGCCGTTAATGAGCTCCATTACTTTACTTTGTTCCTGACTGACTTCGGAAAACCGCTTGTAATCCAAAGCCTCCCTTCGTTTTAAAAACAAGGTAATCCATCCGAAATACGTAACACTTCCGGCAAAGAAAATAAAGAAAATCTGCAGATTATAATATGCCAAAACGCCTCCCATGACAACCATATTGATTACAGAGAACAAAACATTTAAGGAAGAGGTCGTAAGAATGCGTTCGATACGACGGTGGTCGTTGATTCGTTGCATGATGTCGCCCGTCATTCTTACATCGAAAAAAGAAATCGGGAGATTCATCAGTTTGATGAAGAAATCGGAAATCAATGAAATGTTTATTCGAGTCGAAAGATGTAACGTTATCCAACTCCGAATCAATTCCAAACCTGTTCTTCCGGCAAAAAGGAACAACTGAGCAAACAAAATCATATAAATGAAGTTGATGTTTTGGTTTTGAATTCCTACATCGACAATACTTTGGGTAAGAAACGGAAAAATAAGCTGCAGTAAACTGCTCGCAAACAAACCAATGCTTAACTGGATTAAAAACGATTTGTAGCGCCACAGGTATTGGTAGAGCATCCCAAAACCGAGTCCTTTTTTTTCTTCAATATCAAAATCCGACCGGTGGAATTTCGGGGTAGGCTCCAGTAAAAGTGCAATACCTTCTTCCGTTGTTTCATCGGCATTATTGCCGATCCAGAATTTCAGGAATTCTTCTTCGGAATAGTCTAACAGCCCTTGCGCCGGGTCAGAAATAAAATAAGTACCCTTCTTTATTTTGTACAGCACCACATAATGGTTGTTGTTCCAATGCAAAACACAGGGTAGCGGTGCTTCTTCCAATCTTATCAGATTGAGCTTTACCCCTAACGTCCGGAAACCGATTTTTTCGGCGGCATCGCTAAGATAAAGCAAATTACTCCCCTCACGGGTAGTTTCGCTTAAATTGCGTAATTCCTGAATATTAAGGAGTTTCCCATACTGTTTGGCAATGATTTTTAAACAGGTGGGCCCGCAGTCTTTGGAATCGGCTTGTATGTAGTTGGGGAATTTTTTCAATTAAATAATCTTTAATATTTTAAACAGGCACATCATTAGCTAAATCTTCAATAAAATGGATCAGACTATTTCTGTCGTATTGCACAGGAAAATGATATCCGTTTATAATTATTGCAGGTACAAATGTAATTTGATTGTTCCGGTTCCAAGTTAATTGTTCGCGTAGCAATTCACTTATTTGTAAATCAGTTATTTGTTGTGCAACTTTTGAAATTAATTTGGTTTCCTCCTTGGTTTCAAACCAATTATGCAATGCTTTTAAAAAGGATTCCTGGCCTTCATCAAAATAAATCCGCATTAATTTATAGTGAATCTTTTTTGCATTTTCATTCCCTTTTTCATCATAATTAAACCGTAAATCAAAAACCACTTTATCACCAAAACGTTCTAAAACTTCTTCCAGAATTTTATGAGCCTCTTTACAATGGGCGCAAAAAGGACTGGAGACCAATATTATTTTCAAATTGGCTTCAGGATTACCTAAAAAGACTCGTCTTACTTCATTGCTTTTATCACTCACCGTGTCTGAAGACAACAATGCTATTTTAAACAACGAGTAATTACGTTTAAAACGATTACTTTTTACAATTTCAGATTGTAAATTCAGATTGTCTTTCATGGTCTTTTTGACAAAAAAAACAGTCAAATAAAGCCCTAACAAAATAGTAGTATAATACAACACCATTTGGAAATTAAACTTCCATTGGGATTCCTTAAAAAAATATAGTGCAATAATTTCCGAATAAAGTAATCCAATAATAACCATACACATCGGGCATATTTTTTTCACTACAACAATTTGCTGATACAAGGAGATTAATGTAATTGGGAGAGAAACAATCAACAACGTCATTGAAATAGAAAAAAAAGAATCCAATTGATTAGAAATCGAAAAAAACAACAAACACAACAGTTGAGCACCAAAGAAAGTAATACTGGCATCACTAAACCTAAAATGCTCTAATATTTTTGACTTTTGGGAAGTAATAACAACGTTGCAATCCGTATTTTCAGCAATAGAGCAAACGGCTTCGGAGAATTTTGTTTTGATTCCAAATTCATATGAAATGGCTTCAACGGATAAAAAAAGGCCAATCAACCCAAAGAAAAGAAACAGACCTGATAGTATTGAAATCGTGTTCATTAAAATCAAAACCACATAGAGCATGCCGAATATCCACAATCCAAGATTCCGAAAATTATTGATTTTTTTGGACACTACAACGTCTTCCTCTTTTTCAGCAATCAAAACTATATTTTGAAATACGTCCTGAAATGCTTGCTTAGAAAGAATGACCGGTTTTTTATTTTGGGTATACCTGTAGCCCGTTTTGGTGCGTTCAATATGTGCCATTGCCGGAACAGGGTCTTCATTTTTTATAAGACCGATAAAATTATCCGGTAAATGTTCCAAATCGTCATTTTCTATTCTTGCTGTCAGATTGTTTATCTTAAAAAAGCCCAAAGTATCACTTACGGCAAGTAGCGAAGGATAATAAGGATGTGATTGTATCTGAAAATCAAACTCGTCTTCATCGATTGCTATCTTTTCCTTTTTAAGATATTGAAAAAAGAAAGTGAAATTTACGCTCATCGTTTAATTGTTTTTTAGAGCACTCAGAATTTCGTCGTAAAGATTTTGGCCTTCAGACGGTCTTTTCGCATTAGTTAAAACCAATTCTCCTTTCAAATTAAACAGTAAATAGCGGGGTATTGAAATTTCACCGTTTACATTTAGCAATTTTTGCAATGATGCAACTATGGTAGAAGAAGCAAAATAATGACCTCCTCTTAAATCATAAGCAAGGATATCTTTTTCCCATTTGGAAATCTGACTCTTATTGTCGACAGAAACGTATAGTATTTCAATATTATTCGCCTTTAAAAAACTATGAAGCGGTTTTGAATAGCCAAATTCTTTTTTACAGGGAGCGCAATATGATGCCCACAAATCCACAAAAACAGGTTTTCCAGTAAATTTATGCTGAATCAACTCCGTCAGCCCTTTAAATTCAAATACACTTTCCAACTTCAACTTGGTTGCATTATAAGGGTAAAAAGCCAATGTATACGGCAACATTGGTACAACTGTTTTTGACATATTGTTTAATTCCTTAATTTTTACCAAATAAGGACTATTCGGAAAAGTTTCAATAAACTTCTCGTAGGAACATCCGCTCTTATCGAACCCAAAGTGTTTTATATTGTTCGCGATAAGTAATTCCTGATACCGAATCGGAGCATATGAATACATATCCTCTGAACCGCTCCAAAGGCCAATATCTTTTTTACTTCCTTCCAAAATTTTTCCACTGATATTCAAGCACTTTCGTTGTATGGCAATGGTTCTTATTAAGCCATCACAATTGTCATATTTCTCGTCAAAACCGTCGTATTTATGATCTGTTTTAATTAAAATCTGAGTCAAATCATTTTCAGTCAAATGCAATCCCTTTAATTTATTCGGATCGCCTTTGAAATTGTAGACTAAAAAATTGATGTTAAACAACAAATACAAATCAACCTGTTTATTTGCTATTTCATAAAACGGAAGCGTTATATTTTTATTTTTCAAAAGAACCTCAAAAGGTTTCATGAACTCGGTCCTTAGATTTTCCATTTTTAAAAAAAAATCATCCGAAGTGCTAGCACTCTCAAAAATTGATTTTAAATACGGAGTCATTTTTTTAAAATTAAGCAAACTGGATCTGTTCAACTCTTCAAGTCCCAAAGCATTGTTTCCTTCAAATTCGAGAGCAAACTTGTCATTTTCTTTTTTTACAATCAGCTTTATTTTATCGCCTTCTTCAGCGATAATCATTACCGAAGGCATATAAGGATTCGATGCTATTGTAAAGGCGCCCACTCCTTTAGTTTTAAATGACTTTCTAAAGAAATTATTTTGAGCAATTGTATAATCTGAGTTATTCAAATAATTGAAATAACCTGCATCGACAGATTTATTAAACCAAACTTCAGTAGAATCTTTCACTCCTTGCAGCACCCCTTCAATCTGAACATTTTGTCCTCTTGCAACCACCATTATAAAGAACAAGAAAATTAACGTATAACTATTTTTCATTATTACTTAAAGCAAGAATTATGGAAAATGGAAGGAGAGGATTTGCTCCTCTCCTATCTTTAACTACTAACATCCGTTAATTTCACAAATTAAAAGACATTGCTCAATTGACGTTGCATACCCCATGAAGTATCCATCACAATAGCATGTAAAATCACTAATTGGTAATTTACCTCCATTAATGTTTTTCATTTCTTCTCTCTCTAAACTTTTGCCTAAGTTTAGGGCTTTTAGTTTTTTCATCTTTACTTATTTAGATGATTAATAATTATTTTTAACTCTAAAATCTTTCTTGATAAGCTACTCACTGCGCGCTGGTTTTTACAAATAAAGTAAGAATTCGTTTGCTAAAATATTTTCATTGGGTAAATTATCCAAATTTTAAATGTTAATTTTTTAAAATATTTTTCCTACAAAATCAAATCAAATGTAAGAACTTTCTTTTTTAAATCAAATCAATATCAAAAAGGGGTACTTCTTTACAGGCAAGTTCTTCGCATTGATCTCCGTATTGTGCGCACATTCTGTCTTGTTTGCACAAGGTCTTTTCGGCCGCAATGCTTTTTTGGATGGTTTTGGATATTTGTTCAATCCCTGCGATACTTAAAATGTTGTTTAGCATAATGAATAGTTTTTTGGTATTTGATACTTACCCAGTCTTTTTTAGGACAGCCGGGATTTCTGTCCGTTTTATAAATGTATTTGGCACAGATTCTTAAGCTCTTACGGAGAGACTGTTTTCCAGCCTTTCGTTTTCTTTTAAAAAATCATTCAGAAAATATTTCAAATCACTGATTTCATATCCCTCCGGCAACAGCTTTCCATTAATAATTTTAACCGGCGCATAATTAAATTTGTTATGACGGCACCAGTTGTACTGCTGTTGGATTTGATGTTTTGCCTTCATATCAATAACATTGCTTGCCCATTTCGCTTTCCATTCTTCAAGTTCCATTTTCTCAGCAAACCAATCAACAATGGCATCCATTGCTTTTTCCGGAGTGGAATTATTCATGACCATAAGATTTTCTACAATAACTTTATAGGGATTCTCCTTGTTTTCCGGATCGATGTTAAAAAGTATATTTAAAAAAACACGCTCCGGAAATTTTGAAACCAGCGCATAGGCATCTTCAAAAGCAGTATGACAGTGCATGCAACTCGGACTGACAATTATTGTTAATCGGGTAGCCGCATTTTTATTTCCGAAAAACACCCCTTGAAGCTGATTAAGTCCTTTGGTTGTCGGAATCTTCTTCGTTAGAAAAGTAAACAACTCGAAATTTCTTTTGAACCTTATCGACTGAACCACCGTTTGATTTGCTGTAACCTTTTCTTCAAAAACGGGTTTAACCAACAGCCAGAGCAGTATAAAAAGAAAAGCAAAAAAGAAAAACTCGAAAAAACGGATTGAAAAAACATCCGTAAAAGACTGATTCCCGAAGGTAAAAATCAAAACCTGAACTACCACTATAAACGAAACCGCCAAACATAAAACGCACCATTTTTTTAATTCGGTTTTTTGAATCCATAGCGAATACAACAATATAGGAAGGGAAAAAACACTCAGGAATCCGACAATTATTGCCGAATCGTTGGGCTGAAAGAGTATTGCAGCAACACTGATACCAAAAAAAAGGAACGGTAAATCTGAAAACTGAATCCAATTTTTTTCGGAATTTGAGTTAATCACAGAAGCACAGGAAGTATTCGATTTGAGTGTGCATATTTTGGCAACCAAAACATTTGCGTAGCCAAACCGCTCCTGAAGGATAAAAATACCGGTAATCAGTCCTGCAAGAGAAGTAAACAACAAGGCAATACTACTCGCATTGTACGGATTGGAAAGCAATGAAACGGTAATCAGCACAACGGCCAGAAACACATAATACAACCCTCTCATGTTCAACGGTTCCGTATTGATATCGATTACCTCATTTGGCTCTATCAGTATAACAACCTGATCCCAGTCGGTAAGGAATTCATTAAACGTGAGATTTTGTTTTTTTCTGTTTTCAAATTCGATTGTTACGCCACTGCCTTTTTTCTGAGCCAAAACCATAGTGCCTCCCATAAGGGTTAAAAAATATTCGGGCAATTCCACAACCTGTTCTTTTGGAATTTTAGCTACAGCATTCACAATCGACAATGAATCCAATGCTTCCGTAATGGCAAAAACACTCGGGTAATTGGGATGGGAAGTATACAGTTCCGAGAAGTCATCTTTCTGTTCCGAAAAATGATTTTTATCCAAATATTTTCTGACTAAATAGGCCATTCGTTTTTTCCTTTTTTAATGCAAAATTTCACTGATTCAGTTGACGAAATTCAGCATTTTAAGAATTAAAAAAAAGAGAACCTGCCTATAATTCATAAATAATGAATAGATAATTTATAAATTATCATAGGATTTAAAAAAGTACAATGTATTGATTTAAAGAAAGTTAAATAAAAAAAATAGCAACCCGCTTTTGCAAAAAGGAGATTTATCGTTTTCTGTCTCTCTTGGGGATAAATTTGTTAAAACATCAATTTAACCAACAAAAAATTATGAAACGCAAAACCTTAAATCTTGAAGATTTCACAAGAAATCAATTGACCAAAAAAGAACAAAAAACCATTAAAGGATCAGGCGATACAACAACGCCGGAAGACGATAAAAAAGATCCCCTGAATCCTATCCCGGTAAAAGGAAACGGAAACCTATAAATCAGGTATCGGAAGAGGATTTAACTATCATTTCCTCTTCTATTTTTTTAATAAAACGAATCGGAGTTACTCCGGTTCGTTTACTAAAACTTTTGGTAAACGAAACCGCATTTTTATATCCAACACTTTCCGCCATGGCTTGTGTTGAATATTTCCGGTAAGTTGAATTGCTGATCATTTCGTCTATTACATAATTGATTTTCAATTCGTTGGCATATTCACTAAAGGTTTTACCAAACCGTTTATTCACTACATACGACAAATAGGTGGTATTGGTTTTTATTTTTTTAGCAATAGACTGCAAGGTAAAATCCGGATTGAGGTAATACTGCTTTTTCTCCAGTTGGAGTAACTTGCTCACAATTTCATTTTCTTTTTCCTCATCAATACTCAATGCCGCTGGTTTATTTTTTTCAATCGCAACTGTCGTTTGAGTATCATTAGAAAGCAAAACATCTTCCACTCCGTTAATTTTCTTTTCAAGATTTGCTTTGTGTTCTGCGATTAAGGCGCTTATTTTAACTTCGATTTCCCTTCGGCGCTTAATATTCCTGAACAAAACAAACAACAGCACGATAAACAAAACAACCGTAAAGCCTATCAAACCATTTTTTAGAAGAATCCGGTTCCGATACTTATTCTGTATCCCGTTCATCTCTTTGTTTAAGTCCGACAAACCCATCGTATAATTCACATCCAAAGCTTCTTTGGTTATTTTCGATTCGTTTTTTTCGAAAGCATCCAAATAAATCTCCGAATATTTATAAGCATTAGCTGCATCGTTCTTTTCATTATAAATCTTGGCCTGATAATAATTCGACTTTATAAATTCCAAATCGCCCGTTTTCCTGATTTTGTAGATGGAATCCACTTTCATAAAACAAGCCAGCGCCTTATCGTACTTTTTTTGGGTAAAATACAAACTCCCGAGATTAAGATTTACATTGTAATATTCGTCATCATAACCATTGTTTTTGGTCAGTAACATCAAACTGTAATATACTTTTTCAGCAGCCGCGTACTCTTCTTTCATAAAATAAATATTCCCCAGATTTATCTCGCAACTGATTTTTCTGTCGGTAAATTTTGCAGAATAGGTTATCGCTTTTTTATAAAAATATTCGGCTGAATCCAATAAATAAAATTTTCGGGTATCGTTATGGGTATAATACTCCCCTTCATAAAAATTCCCCAGATTGATATAAACATTCCCTTTATCTCTTATAAATTGTTCATCAGTATATTTATATTTTAGACCATCCAACATTGCACTGACCCCTCTCGAAATATCAATGGCCTGCTTATAATTCCCAACCTCATCATTAATCATTGCAATGTTATTCTTAAATTTTATAACCTGCATAAAATCACCAATACTTTGGGAAAGCCGTATTCCTTTTTCATACTTGTCCAAAGCTAGCTTGTAATTTCTCCTTTTCCAGTCAATTAACCCCCCTACATTTAACATAAAGGCATTTATTTTCACTTTTTCTTTAGAGGAAGGTGCTTTACGCAAATAGGTAAGTGCGGCGGCATATGATTTATCCGATGAAGGTCTGTCGCTTTTCAGCTGAAAATAATAGGCTTTACTGGCCAATGCAAAAGTCTTGTGCAACGGATTTTCATCTATTGTTTCCAATTCGGAAGCATAAACCAAAACGCTGTCAATGTTAACATTGAACGATGTTTTTATTTTTTCCTGTAGTGCCAGGATTTTTTCGTCATAAGCACCCTTGTCTTCCTGTGAATACACAGAAAAAGGGAGCATTAAAAATACCAAGAAGAAGAAAAAACGCATCGTCACTAATATTTTTTTTACAAAAGTAACTATAATCAATCGAACTCTGCTAAAACATTTTTTCGAATAAAATTATAACAGCCCTAAATTGAATAGTTAAATACTTATAGCACAATAACCAAATTAAAAATCAGCACTTCTGCAATTTCCCAATTTGTAAAAATGTTATTGACACAGTTCTCTTTGTCATGATGTTACAAAAGCCGAATATTTAACATAACGATACCTACTGTTTCTGAATTTCAATTTTTCTTACGTGGTCTAACAATTTTAAAATTCATTTTATTTACCCTGCAAACGATAATATTCTATTGCTTCTTGCTTCAATGGATTGGTACTCCATTCTTCCCACTCATTAGTATAAGGATCATAACCGCATTTTAAAGGTTTGGAATATTGGTCCTCCGGATTTTCTGTATAGGCACGACAATCGGTACAAATATGACGAAATTCGCAGTCTTTACAAACTTCTATCTGATCTTTTGTGATATGCCAGTATTTTTTAAAATTGGGGTGATTTAAAGCTTCTTCAAGGGTTGTGTCTTTAATATTTCCGAAGCTTTCAGTCATGGAGGGGCAGTTTTTGATGTTGCCGTTTTTATCTATAGAAATTTTCCGATTGAGACAGGTGTTGTGATGTTGGGATTCGGTGAAAAGTTTTGTATTTATCACCAAACTCATATTGGTAATTAAACCGCAATGCGTAGCATCATTAACCACATCTTTTGTGTAAATAATATAACCTACATTATTGGACAAAGATTTAATAAAATTATTCTTAGGTGAATTTGTAATCACAAAATATGCAACCCTGGAATTATTTGAAATAATAGCATTTAGAATGTGCTCCGTTGTTTCTTCTGAATAGTGCAGTACAAAACCGACTGAACTGATTATGGATTTTTTCAACTGCAAATAGTTCAAAATATCGTTTACAATTTTAATTGCCTTCTGATCATAAAACCTAAACTCAACTGCTTTACATTTTAAACTATCCAATTCAAAAAGTATTTTTTCAAATTCAAAGTTTTCTCCAACATCGATTATTGCATTATTAATCCGGAAAGGGTCTTGCCATTGTAAACCCATTTTAGGAAACCAATTGGGATGGTGTGTAAAAAAAACATACTCTTTTTCTAACAAAAAATCGATGTATTCATCTATAATTTCATCATACAGATTCTTATATATATATTTTATTTCAGTTGTCGATTTACCCTCATGTAAAATCAAAATTTCACATAAATCATTCGGAATGAAATCAAATCTATTCCTTTGCAAATCACAAATCAAGCTTCTTTCTGCACCTTTAACCGGAATACAGTTGGCAAATAGTTTTATTTTTTTAATCGAACTCAAATTTGAAAATCTTAGATATGGGTTTGAAAAAATTCTGAGGTGTAATTTGATTGGATTGATAAAAATCAATATCCATGACTTTTTTGTTTCTTAATATTGTTTGCTCTTTTTCAACTTTTTGCACTTGCTGAAATTCTAAAGGAAAACCCTCTTCAATAAAATTATTCATAAACTACTTTTTCGATTAACAGTTCTGCTATATGCTTATCAACATAATAATTACAGGACTCCGACAACCAATGATACTGACCCATAGGATTAATTTCCAAAAAAACAAACTTATTCTCTGGCGTTAAAATCAAATCTATTGACCCGGAATTACATCCAATAAGGCTGACAAATTCTTTAATTTTTGCTAAAGTAGTTGCCTCTAATTCAAAAGGAACGCATCTGTTCGGGCTCACATCATTATAATTCCTAAAATCAATTTGCGTTTTTAAATCATTTTGAGAAAAGATTGCCATGGCATAAAAATTATCCAAAATAAAAAAAATCCTTATTTCAATTTCTTTGTCAATATATTCTTGAATCAATGAGGGAGCAAAATATTCCGACACCTTTTCAAAGTCCACAACAATTGTCCCATTCCCTTTATAATAGCAATCTTTTTTTTCAAGGAATGGAGAATAAACCAATGATTTTGTGATGTATTTTTTATTTACTTCAACAAAGTTTAGCAAATCTTGCTTATTATTTGTAACTATTGTTTTAGGTATTTCAAGCCCTACCTTTGCAGCTGCTTGCAAATTGTTAAGTTTATTATTCTCTAATTCATGGACATACGACCCTATATAATTCTTTGGATTGCTTTTTTCAAGAGTTGCGAGAACCGGAAACTGTTCTTTTTTTAAATACCCTATCCATTCCGATTTTTTTAAATGCGTAGGCAATAAAGACATATACCCTCTTCTGTTCCAAACAATACAATCCGAAACGGAAGTAGTCGTTTCCTGTGTAGAAATCCTTATACAAAAATCTGACCTATCGGAATCCACGTTTTTTCTTTCAAAGTCAATATCATAATAATCCAACCATTCGAGTACATTGTTCGTCGACTTATCATTACGCTCTGATATGATAATCAAATTCTTATTCACTACTGTTGTTTTTTATCCATTTATTTACATCAATATTTTTTCCAAACGAACCGTCTTTTCTTCCGTCTACATCCCATAAATAATGTTTCATTTCCTCATCAGAAACTCTTCTCGCCTGGTATTCTTTTAACATTAATCTTTTGATTTTTTTTCCAACAATACTTTGATGATTGATGTGGGTTAAAACACTTGTAATTCCTTGCTTTAAAGAATCACTCTTCCACGTCCTGAAATAATAGGACGGATAACCGTACTTTTGTAGGATCTTATATATTTTATTTGCGTGAATGCTGTCAGTAATAAAAACTAACTTTTCACTTTCCTTCACTTTTTTTTCAAATTGCTTTTTTACTTCCATCGGCATTTTTTGCAGTTGACTCGAAACGGAAGGCAATTTCGAAACATCAATCACGTTTAAGTCCTTCGCCCCAGTTACAATCAAACTATCCCATACCGAACTTGGCGTTCTTATTTTGTATTCTCTCTCCAATACTGTATTTTGTTTTCGAACAGCCTGATCGGTAAAAACCATTACTTTAAGTTCATTAGAAATAGACACTTGATCTCTTTTAAACAAATAATTTTTAGAACAGGATAAAAAGCATATTGATATTAAAATAACAAATAAATTTTTCATCTTTTTTTTGAATAAAAAAGTTGGACCGTGTTTCCACAGTCCAACTTTTATAGTTTATGGCTTAGGCGGATCTGCAATTACAGAAATATAAGAGCCTGCTTCAGCATCTGAATTCACTTGACCATTTCCATCTTCATCATAGAAAACATCACTTATATATCCTGCAAAAAATTCATATCCTGTATGAACAAATCCAGCTTTACAATTTTGCGACATCAAACCTCCCCGAACACCTGTCAGTTCAGAATTATTTAGCGCTTTAAAATCACATATCTTTTTCATAAATCCATTCATTTAAGGGCAAGATATCGAAGTACATACTGTTGCTGATTCCCCAGTATTATATACCCCATCATAATTTACATCGTTAAAACTATCCGTTGTTGTAACTGTACAACCATTTGCATCTTTGTAAGGATCCTTTGAAGTTGCAATCCAATTTGAAATTTCAGGTAACCTACCGCCCGTAAAAATCCCCAGTTTCGTTTTTTCATTGATAAATTCATTCAATTTTTTCATCTCTTCATTTTTTAATAAATAATTAAATATTTGCTAATAGCTTCTTAACTAAATCAAAGTTTCTGCGCACAAAACCGTTTTAAAAAAGTAAGAATCCACTGCAATATTAAAATATTTGTAAGAATATTCCAAATAAAAAATAATCTTTGATATTTTTTAATAATAAATTGAACAACATCCTTTACCCAAGCACCTATCGAAACCAAATTATAACACCTACAAATTGAATAGTTAAATTTCTTTGCGTACTTTTGTGAACCAAAAATTGTATTCAAAATGAGACCAGACTTATTTCAAGCTCCTGATTATTATCTGTTAGACGATTTACTAACGGAAGAACATAAATTAGTACGTGACTCAGCTCGTGCCTGGGTAAAAAAAGAAGTTTCCCCAATTATTGAAGAATATGCTCAAAAAGCGGAATTCCCGAAACAAATTGTAAAAGGTTTGGCAGAAATTGGTGGTTTCGGACCATATATCCCTGTAGAATATGGTGGTGCCGGTTTAGACCAGATTTCATACGGTTTAATCATGCAGGAAATTGAGCGCGGAGATTCCGGTGTTCGTTCCACTTCTTCTGTACAATCTTCATTGGTAATGTATCCAATCTGGAAATACGGAAACGAAGAGCAACGCATGAAATATTTACCAAAATTAGCAACCGGAGAATTCATCGGATGTTTCGGATTAACAGAACCGGATTACGGCTCTAACCCGGGCGGAATGGTAACCAACTTTAAAGACATGGGCGACCATTATTTATTGAACGGTGCCAAAATGTGGATTTCCAATGCTCCTTTTGCCGATATCGCAGTGGTTTGGGCTAAAAATGAAGAAGGAAGAATCCATGGTTTAATCGTAGAAAGAGGCATGGAAGGTTTCTCTACTCCGGAAACCCACAACAAATGGTCGTTAAGAGCTTCGGCTACCGGTGAACTTATTTTCGATAATGTAAAAGTTCCGAAAGAAAACTTGTTACCAAACAAATCCGGATTAGGAGCACCACTAGGGTGTTTGGATTCAGCACGTTACGGAATTGCATGGGGTGCTATCGGTGCCGCAATGGATTGTTACGATACGGCTTTGAGATATTCTCAGGAAAGAATCCAATTCGACAAACCGATTGGGGCTACACAATTGCAACAAAAGAAATTAGCCGAAATGATTACCGAAATTACCAAAGCGCAATTACTGACTTGGAGATTGGGTGTACTAAGAAACGAAGGAAGAGCAACTACCGCTCAAATCTCGATGGCAAAAAGAAATAACGTAGACATGGCATTGACCATCGCTCGTGATGCCCGTCAAATGTTAGGTGGAATGGGAATTACAGGGGAATATTCTATCATGCGTCACATGATGAATTTAGAATCAGTAGTTACTTATGAAGGAACTCACGATATCCACTTGTTAATCACAGGTATGGATGTAACTGGTTTCCCGGCATTCAAATAATAGATTTCAATAGTCTTATTGATAAATTCAATGTTAAAAGCTTCTCTAAAACGGGAAGCTTTTTTACATTTGTAGAACAAACTACTATTGCTATGACTATTCATACTATCAATAAAAGTATTCAGCCTCAAAGGGAACTTTTATTACAGCACTCACTGTACAAACAAATTCAGACTGTTGATGATTTGCGTCATTTTATGGAAGGACATGTGTATGCCGTATGGGATTTCATGTCACTCCTCAAAGCACTGCAGCAAAAGTTAACGTGCACCACCACTCCTTGGTTTGCATCACCCAATCCGGAAATGCGCTACCTGATTAACGAAATCGTTTTGGCGGAGGAATCCGACCTTACCATGGACGGAAAACGCCTGAGCCATTTCGAAATGTATCTGGAGGCGATGAAAGCCAGTGGTGCAAATACGGCAACTATTGAGACTTTTCTGGACAGCGTAATCTCGATGCAGAATATTTTTGTTTCGATAAAAATTAGCGATTTGCATCCGAAGATAAAAGAATTTCTGAATTTCACCTTCGAAGTAATCGAGCACGGAAAAGCGCACGAAATTGCAGCAGCATTTACTTTCGGAAGAGAAGATTTGATTCCGGATATGTTTTCGGAAATCCTTAAAAACTTTCAGATCAATTTCCCGGAAACCGATTTATCACAACTGATTTACTATTTCGAAAGACATATCGAATTGGACGCCGACGATCACGGACCAATGGCGATGCAGATGATTACTGAGCTTTGCGGACAAGACACCCAAAAATGGAGAGAAGTGGAAGCCGTTTCGATTCAGGCCTTAGAAAAACGCATTGGTTTGTGGGATGCCATCGAAGAACACATTCACGAAATGCATTTAGCAACCACATAAAAAAGAAAAATCCCGAGTTATTCGGGATTTTTTATTTTGATTTCCAAATGAACCCGTCTAACAAATAATGGGTAAACTGCGGTACTGTGAGCAACGGAACAACCAAAAACTGCCAATTTGAAAAACTAACTAAATCAAAGGAAAAGTGTTCCTTCCAAACTAATATTTCCCATAAATACTCTTCCGAAAAAGCGATTAAAAGCAAAATAACCACATAAAGAAAAACACCTTTAAATTCTTTCAGATGCCGTAAAATACCTAATTCGGAAACCTCCTTCTGATCAATTTCCTTCAAATAAATCAATGCCATATACGGAATTCCGTGCGAAACGACATTCAGCAACGTAAACACCAAATCATTGTTAAAGTACACAATCCCGAAATACCAAGACAATGCTGTCCCTGTGATGATTGCATTTTTAGGAATATTGAAATAGTTGTCTTTTATCGATTTATAACCGGTTCTTATAATATAAAACACCATTACAGCAGCATAAATCCAGGTCAGTATTTCGATTAACCGATCATTCTCAAACCGGAAGAATTCTTCTTCCACAAACCAATTAAACGCCCTTGGGGAAGACAAAAACCAATACAGCATCGGAAAACCGGTTGCTGTATAAATCACAAAAGCATCAAACCACCTATTTACCTTTGTTTGTTGTTCTTTCCTTGCATAAAGACGCATAAAACCATATTGCTGCCGGATAAAATGAAACACTGCCACATAAGCCAAAACAGACCAAAAAACCTTGCTACCGAAAGAAAAAAGCAGTAATCCAATACTAAAACAAATTATGGGTAGTACAATTAACAATTTTTTTCTTTTCCGGGATTCCGAAGCCACGAAATAGGTTTTGAATAAAGTCGCATAAACGTGAGCCACATCAATGAAAACAATCAAAAACAGCCAAGTATAAAACGAATGGTTCGCTTCTACCGACTGCAACCAATTTTGACATAAAAACACAATTGCCACCACAACAAAAGAAGGTGCGAGAATAAAAACACTATCTGTTTTTGCTTTATGAATCCAAGGTTGTGCCATCCAAAATTGTATTTACAACATTTATCCCCTGATGAAAAGCTTCCTCGAAAATGGAAATCCCTGCCAAATCCGAATGTGCAAAGAAAATCTTATTTCCAATACTTTTACCTGCCTGATTTTTAGCGGCACCAAAAAGAAATCCGGGCACAGGACTTATCATTCCGTGTCCCAATAAACGAATTGAAATTTCTTCCGTTTTACCCTCAATATCAGGATGTGCTGTTTTTAAATCATCAAAAACCATTTGCTTCCAATATTCTTTTTTCTGCTTATACAATGCTCTCCGGGTTTTCCTGATATCGGGCGAAGAAAAACTGAAGTAATAGGTTATCACTTTTTTAGATTGCACTTGCTGCACCGACTGATGTTGATCGTAAATATACCCCAACCCTTTCGAACCGTGAATGACATTATCCCAACACAGAGGATAACTGTAATTGTCGGTTAAATCAGAAACCGTTAATGTTGCCAAAAGCCACGGAGCATAATGAAATTCACGGGCGATGTGCTTTCTGTTTTCCAGCAAATACTGATTGATGAATTGCGGTGTAGCCAAAATAACCTTGTCAGCAATTATTTCCACCGATTCTTTCTTCATATCATCAAAGGCATGTACAACAGTTTTATTTCCTTCAATTTTAACTTCATAAGCCAAATGATTTTTCAGCGTTTTTCCCTCGGAATATTTTTTCAGATGTGAAGCTAACCGCGCATTGCCTTCCGGCCAGGTAAGAACATTTTCTTTTCCATCGGAAGTAGCATTATGCTTTCTACCTGCAAAATAATGAATGCCTGCCCAAGCGGAAACGAAATCAATCCCCAAACCAAAATCGTCCCGGCAACAATAATCAATATAAGCAATCAGTGGTTTAGCCGTAAGTTTATTTTCATCAAGCCATTGCTTCATCGTAATGTTGTCCAGCTTTAGGGTTTGCTCATCGTTGGAAGAATGTCCTAACGGAATATCAAAAAGATACTTTCCATCGGCTCCTTTCGTTTCGCGGAAATAATCCATTTTCGAAAAGAAAACCTGAAACGCATTTTCATCAGCATGCGAATTTCCGTATTTCGGCACTAAACCTTCCTGCCAGTCATTTTTGTAAAACAACCGTTCCTGAGGTGAAAATGTCAGTTGTGCCTCATCAAATTCAGGAAAACCTTTGGCATCATAACCAAGAATTATCTTTTCTTCTTCCAGAAATTGCAGCAACGTTTTATCATGAAAATTAGGCAATGGTAAATAATGTGCTCCTAAAGGAAATTTGGAATACTGATTTTCACCGTTAGAAGAATTGCCGCCCAAATAATTTTCCAGTTCCAATACTAAAAACTCAGAAATTCCTTTTTTGGTAAACTGACGGGCAGCACTTAAACCGGAAATGCCGCCACCAATGATTAAATAAGGAATCTGAATCTGACGTGTCGGTTTCGGGAAATTCTTAACCCACAACCGGTGTCCGAGAATGTGATTGGTTCCCGAAAGACGAATCAGCAATGCAATTACTTTCTCTTTACATGACTGCAATACCGGAAGGAGTAATAACGACGCTGCAATTCCTTTCAGGAACGTTCGTCTCGAATTATAATTTTCCCCATTCCTCATCGAAGTAGCGTACTAAAACCTGGTTGTCCAGTCGGTTAATTTCAATATCTTTTGAAACCATGTCTTTTGAGAAATAATTCAGCTTTTCGAACTGATAATTGTAAAATCGCAAGCCGTCAACCTGTCTGTTTACGGTATTGAAATTCGTCACAAAACTGTTGGCAGCAATGGTATAACCCCATTCTCCGAAAGAAGGTACATAAGCATGATACGCATCCACTTGCGGAAAAACTTCCATCATGGTCTTATTGATACACCAGAAAGATTTCGGCGCAAAATAAGGCGATGTCGTTTGCACCACTACAACCGCATCCTTGGAAAGAATCTGATGAAGTGTTTTGTAAAAATTAAGCGAATAGAGTTTCCCTAAGCTGTAATTGGACGGATCGGGAAAATCAACGATCACAACATCATATTTCTGTTTACAACTCTTAGCCCAGATATAAGCATCCTGATTAAGGACTTTTACTTTCGGGTTCGTTAAGGATTGTTTGTTTAAGTCGGTCAGGATTTTATTGGTTTTAAACAACTTTGTCATCCCTTCATCCAAATCTACCAACGTGATGGTTTTTACTTCTTTATATTTCAGAATTTCGCGAACCGCCAAACCATCACCCCCTCCCAAAACCAAAACGGTTTCGATTTTTGGAGCCATTGCCATTACGGGGTGCACCAAAGCTTCGTGATAACGGTATTCGTCAGCAGAACTGAACTGCAAATTATTATTGAGGTACAAACGGTAATCACTTTTGTTGTGCGTAAGAACAATGCGTTGGTAAGGCGTTGAACTGGTATAAACAATGTTTTCGCCGTATAATTTTCCTTCTGAAAAAGACAATATGGAATCTGAAAAGATAAAGACCGTAAGAAGTAGCACGAATGACCCGATGGCTTTTGCTTTTAACAAATACCCTTTTTTAAGTTCGGATTTGAGTAAAAAACACAAAACAATAGCGATACTGATATTAATCATTCCGAAGAATAACGAGGTTCGCATCACGCCCAATTGCGGCACCAAAACCAAAGGAAAAAGAATGGATGCCAACAAGGCACCGATGTAATCAAAAGTAAAAACATTCGATACCAAATCACGGAACTTAACCCTGTCTTTCAAAATGTTCATCAGTAGCGGAATCTCCAATCCTACAAGGCATCCGGTAATAAAGACCAGAAAATAAAGGATAAACTGAAAATAATGAACGCTTTCAAACAGCAAGAAAAGAATTACCGAACTCAGTCCGCCAACCAATCCCACGAGAATCTCGATTTCCACAAAAGTATTCAACATATTGCGTTGAAGAAATTTCGAGAAATAAGAACCCACCCCCATTGAAAAGAGGTAAACCCCTATAATGAAAGAGAATTGTTTAACCGAATCCCCCAAGAGATAACTCGCTAAGGTTCCGGCCACCAACTCATACACCAATCCGCAGGTCGCAATGGTAAATACTGCTAAAAGAAGTAAAAATTCGAATCTTAAAAATCGTTTACCCATGAATAGCCGCACTGATTATCATGGAAATACCGATAATAAAAGCTCCAAAAACGATAGCAATGGCAATATTATTTTTCTGTACAATTTCTTTCCAGGTATTTTCAGGTGTAATTTTTTCGATGATAAAATAGGTAATCAACAGAATAGCGATTCCTAAAAGAGAAAAAATAAGCGAATTCAGAATTGGTTTAATTGATAGAATGTCCATAATTTATATTTTTTATACTATTTATGATAAAAACGATTTACTGCAGTATGCCCTGAGGAACGACCAGGATTATAATCTTCGGTGGATTCGCAATCGCAAATTCTGTTTCCCGAATAAGTAAAATACAGAAAAAGAAGATAGAAAAACAATCCAATCGCAATGGCGATGAAATTACTTTTTATTAGCTTAGAAATTGTATCCATAATTATTTATCGTAAGGTGAAAACTACTTTCCGCCCATCTTTTTTGTTCGAAATACACAGCGTAATAATACAATGCTATCGTTAAAATACCCATAAACAGAATAGGCATCCAAACGTTCCACAGGGAAGGTTGGTTCCAAACGGCAGTTACTTTTATAAAATTATTCGCCTTATCTTCCGGTGCTTTTAAAGGGGTTATCACCAAATGATACTTGCCCGCATTAACCCCACAGATATTAAACTCTTCATTAGTATCTCCCTCCGTCCAATGTTCTCCTTCTGTATAGCCATGATAATACTCGATATCCTTATTCGCATACACTTCCTCACTTGTGTTTTCGTTCACCAAAGCTACCTGAAGATTCGCCCATGAATTATCAACATCCGAACGCGTAGAAACCGTTAATGGTGCCGAACCTCCCTCCAGTACAAAAGAAGGACTTACAAATGATTTATCGTTATACTGATCAAAAGTTAATGATTCGCTTAAAACTATTTGTTGTTCTTTATCATTATAGATATACAGGTGGGAACACAAAATCAACACAGCCATTGCACACATAATAATGGCAAAATTCCGAATGTCTATCAAAAAAGGCTGCACCAGACCAATTCCTGTTTTCAAAGGTACTCTTTGCATGGAAAAAGCCTTTTTAATTTCATTTACCGAAATATGTTCGCCAAAAAAAACCGACTCCTGATCTCCTAAACTTTCAAAAGAAATAATATACGGTGGCTGAATATATTCTATAAGGTGGATTTTTTTTACCGGAATAACAAAATCAAAATAACCTTGTGCAGCTACAATTTCAGTGTCCGTATAATCATAAAGATTCATACGAATGTCGTTGTGAGTTAAAAACCTTGGATGATTATCAACCTCATAACGGTCTTCAATCTCTTTAAGTAAAATCCAATGACCGCTGGATTCCGAAAGATAGATAAAATCTCCTGTTTTACTCTCTAAAATATATTCATCCCAATAGTAACTACCGTAGGCTTTTTTCGTTAAAATTCCTGTAACCGTATATTCTACTCCACGCAGCACCCCTTTCTGTCCCACGTTCATTCCCACCAAAGGTCTTCTATGCTTAAAACTCCTTTGAGCACGAAGCCCGTCATTAGCCATAACATAGAGGTTCTGACAATTCGGACACACAAACGTCTTAACTTCAAAATTAACATGCACATCTGTTGTTACATCACAGTGATAACAAGGAACCTTCATAGTTTATCTGTTAATTTCAAAATCTTTAATAATTACCGCACTAAAATAATCAATATAATCGTTGACTACCGCTCGTACTTTTGCCGAATTATCCTGTAAATAATTACACAGATAAACATCCAAAGTCAGTTGTTGAAATTCAGGCCAAGTGTGTATGCAAATGTGGGATTCTTTCAAACAGACAGCAATCGTAAAACTATCATTGTCGAAATCATGGGTTACTAATCCGACTTTCTCCAAGTCAAATTTTTCAAGAATTGCGTCCGTGAATACAATAAACTGTTTGCTGTTTGTGAGTTTGTTTATATCATCAACCTGAAGCGTAACCAGTTTATGCAGACCCGGGGAATAAGAATTTGAATTCATTAAAGTAGCTTGTTCTACATTTTTTTGCAGAATTACGATGGTTATACGGAGCTGTTAAAATTTTGTTACAAAAAAAGCGAAGAAAAATCTTCGCTTCTGTTTTTTTTATGCTTCCGGCGCCAATTCGACTTCCAAACCGTCAATGGCTTCGGTGATGTGAATCTGACACCCCAGTCGGCTGTTGTCTTTTACGTTGAAGGCTTCCCAAAGCATCGCTTCCTCATCCGGATTTTTTTCCGGGAGTTCCACATCGTTTAGAACGTAACACTGGCAAGAAGCACACATGGCCATTCCGCCACAGATTCCAATAGTTCCTTCCGGAGCCAGTTCGTAAGCACGAACCAATTCCATGATGTTCATGTTCATATCGGTAGGCGCCTGCACTTCATGCGCAATGCCTTCCCGGTCGATAATTTTTATGGTAACGTCTTGTGACATATTTAATCGATTGATTTTACTACTGCTTTTTCGGCTTCTTTTCGACTTCCGTCAAAGCCATCGATTCCGGAAACCGTAGTGTATTTCAATACATATTTTTTTCCCGGATTGATGCGGTTGTAGACACTCTGACACATTAAGGTTGCTTCGTGGAAGCCACACAAAATCAGTTTTAATTTCCCAGGATAAGTATTCACATCGCCAATGGCATAAATCCCTTCAATATTGGTCTGGTAATCCAAGGCGTTGTTTACTTTGATGGCGTTCTTTTCGATTTCCAGTCCCCAATTCGCAATAGGACCCAATTTTGGGGTCAACCCGAAAAGCGGTATGAAATAATCGGTCACTACATTCATGCGGGCGCCGTTGACTTCAATATCCACCGACTCAATGCGCTCCGAACCTTTAAAACCAATCACTTCACCCGGAGTAATCATCTTGATTTTTCCGGCCGATTTCAATTCCTGTACTTTTTCCACAGAATCCAAAGCACCGCGGAACTCGTTTCTGCGGTGTACCAAAGTTACCTCTGAAGCCACATTGGAAAGGAAAATACTCCAATCCAGCGCCGAATCGCCTCCTCCGGAAATCACCACTTTTTTGCCTCTGAATTTTTCGGGATCTTTTACGAAATATTCCACGCCACGGTCTTCCTGTTCGTAGAATTCCAAATCTTTTAAAATAGGTTTTCTCGGTTCGAAACTTCCCAAACCACCAGCAATGGCAACTGCTTTCGCTTTATGTGCCGTTCCTTTGTTTGTGGTTACGATAAATGTTCCGTCGTCGAGTTTATCAATTTTTTCGGCAATTTCACCCAAGGTAAATCCGGGTTGGAATTGCTTGATTTGTTCCATCAGATTGTCGATAAGTTCGCCGGCACCTACTGAGGGATAACCTGGAATATCGAAAATCGGTTTTTTGGGATATAATTCGGTTAACTGTCCGCCGGGTTGTGGCAAACCGTCAATGATATGGCATTTTAATTTTAAAAGTCCGGCTTCAAAAACGGCAAAAAGTCCTGTTGGACCCGCACCGATAATTACTATGTCTGTTTCAATCATTATTTTAAAGTTGCTGAGTGACTAAGTTACTGAGGAACAAAGTTACTAAGTTGTATAATTTCCAAACATGATTAATGTCAGGTTTTGCGTTAGGGATAGGAGCGGCATCCTTTTTTAAGGGGCGTTGAGGCTCTCGAAACGCCCCTTAAAAAAGATAGAGCGGATAGCCCGACCCTTGAGGAACGCCCAAAAAAATTACGCTATGTTTACCACGGTTTCAATTTGTGGCGCGTATTTTTTAATCGTGGTTTCCACCCCTGCTTTCAAAGTCATCTGGTTGATTTTACAGGACGTGCAGGCACCTTCCAAACGTACTTTTACGTGCTTTCCTTCTTCGATTCCGATTAGAGTGATGTCGCCACCATCGGAATTTAAAAACGGACGGATTTCATCCAATGCTTTTTCTATCGTTAACGTAAGTTCTTCTGTATTCATTTTTTCAGAGTATTGGATGGTTGGATTGTTAGATGATTGGATTCTAAAAATTACGACTTATTTCTAACAATCTAACAATCTATTTTTTATTTACCGCAGAACAGCCTGCCATGGTGGTAATTTTAATTGCTTCGGTTGGCGGAAGGTTGTCGTTTCTTTTTACGGTTTCAGACACCACGCTTCTTGCCAATTCCTCAAAAGCAGTTTGCACTGCCGTTGCAGTTTGTAATGCTGCCGGACGACCGTAATCGCCTGCTTCACGGATACTTTGTACAATCGGCACTTCACCTAAGAACGGTACACTTAAATCTTCTGCAAGATTCTTGGCGCCTTCTTTTCCGAAGATGTAATATTTGTTGTTCGGTAATTCTTCCGGAGTGAAATAGGCCATGTTTTCGATGATTCCCAATACCGGCACATTGATGCTCTCGTTTTGGAACATTGCCACGCCTTTTTTAGCATCGGCCAAAGCTACGGCCTGTGGCGTACTTACCACAACCGCTCCCGTGATAGGCAACGACTGCATAATCGACAAATGAATGTCGCCCGTTCCCGGAGGTAAATCGACCAACATGAAATCCAATTCGCCCCAATCGGCATCGAAAATCATTTGGTTCAAGGCTTTTGCCGCCATTGGACCTCTCCAGATAACCGCCTGATCCGGACTGGTGAAGAATCCGATAGACAAAATCTCAACGCCATAACTGGTAATCGGTTTCATTTTTGATTTTCCGTCTACCTCAACTGAAATCGGTTTTGATTTTTCAACATCGAACATTATTGGCATGGAAGGACCGTAAATATCGGCATCCAAAACACCTACTTTAAAGCCCATATTGGCCAAGGTTACCGCTAAATTTGCCGTAATGGTTGATTTTCCAACACCGCCTTTTCCAGAAGAAACCGCAATAATGTTGCTGATTCCGGGAATGGATTTCCCTTTGATTTCGGGTTTTTCAGGAGCTTCTACCTTAATATTTACCTTAACTTTTGCTTTGTCGTAGATTTTCTCATGAATGACTTTGATGATATCCACTTCGGCACGTTTTTTAATATGCATCGCAGGAGTTGTCAATAATAAATCTACCACTACTTCATCGCCAAAAGTGATTACGTTTTGTACCGCACCGCTTTCGACCATATTTTTTCCTTCTCCTGCGATGGAAATGGTTTCCAAAGCGCCAAGAATTTCTTTTCTGTCTAATTTCATATTATTATGGGACTACTTTAAATCTTTCTTTTTCAGCCCTTTATTAAGACTGAATTTAGATTGCAAAGATAATCTGAAAAGTTCAATAGGAAAAAGAGAAACGGGAAAAGTTTTGTGAATTATTTATTAAAATTGCACTTCCGGCTGCCAGAAATGTTTATCGAAATCCACTATCTGATTGTTTTTCACTTTCACACCTTCGCTTTCGAGCAATTGTTGCATCAGATTGGTTCCGTCAAAATGGTGTTTTCCGGTTAACATCCCAATTCGGTTTACCACACGATGGGCCGGAATATCTTCTTTTAAATGGGAAGCATTCATCGCCCAACCTACCATTCTTGCAGAACGGGCAGCTCCTAAAGCCTTGGCAATAGCACCATAAGACGTTACTTTGCCGTAAGGAATCTGACGGGCAACCTCATATACTCTTTCGAAGAAATTGGCGTTATCCGCAGCCATGTTAACTGTTGATGATTTTGAAAAGCGTAACCAGGGATATGATTCCGGTAACGGCACCAATAATATAATTACCGTTGGTCATTAAAAACGAGGGCTTGTCTTTTTCTTTTTTCTTGAAGAATAAAATGTAGAGGTAGAAAATTAAAAACGAACCTACCACAGCCCCCAAAACGAAAAGCCAAATATAGGATTGATTAAAGAAAAACCAACCTTTTCGGGAGAACCATACGCTCAGGAAAACATAGTACGGTATTGGCAATAAATTTAAAAACGAAAGCAGCATACCCAGAAAAAAACGACTGGTTTTACTCTTCATTTTAAGCTCTTCCTGCTGTTTCTTTTTCTTTTTTCCAGCCCAGAAAAAATAGACCGTAAGACCGGAAAAAATAAAAAGTCCGATTTCCTGTAAAAGTACAATCACATCGGGATTGCTGTCGATGAATTTAGCGAATAAAACTGCGATATAGGTTTGAAAAACAACTGTCACGCTTGCCCCTAAAGCAAAAATAACCGCTCTGCTTCTGCCGTCAATCGCACTCACTTTTGCCGCTGTCATGTTCAGCAGTCCCGGAGGAGCAACCCCAACCGAAGCGGCTGTAAATCCTAATATAAGCGGCAAAAAGTAATTCATCTATTTAATTTTAAACTGAATATAGGTAATCGGTTTGTTTTGTTCTAAATACTGACTTTCGTAAAACGTTTGAATTGCCGTTACCACTTCGGGAGCACCTTCATTTTTATAAACGTTATGGTTGGCGTAAACCACCTCATGTCCTTCGCCGTGCAACAACCCAAGTGTATAACCGTGCATGAATTCGCTATCGGTTTTCAGGTTCATCACCCCGTCTTTTTTCAATATTTTTTTATAGCGTTGCAAAAACTCGGAATTTGTCATTCGGTGTTTGGTACGCTTGTATTTTATTTGCGGATCCGGGAAGGTAATCCAGATTTCATCTACTTCATTTTCGGCAAAACAATGCTCGATTAATTCAATCTGGGTGCGCAAAAAGGCCACGTTATGCATTCCATTCTCTACCGCCGTTTTAGCTCCCCTCCAAAATCGTGCCCCTTTGATGTCGATTCCGATAAAATTTTTCTCCGGATAGCGATTCGCCAGTCCGACCGAATATTCACCTTTACCACAACCCAATTCCAAAACAAGGGGATGGTCGTTTTTAAAAAACTCCTTATTCCACTTGCCTTTCAACGGAAACTCATCATTTACAACTTCTTCTCTTGTTGGCTGAAAAACATTATCAAATGTAGCGTTTTCCTTAAATCTTTTTAACTTATTTTTACTTCCCACGACTTTATTTAAAATTTTGGTAAAATTAAGGAAATATACCGCAATAAAAATAGTTTTACTTTGCAGTATTATTTCGCGGTCAAAAATAACCATTGTATTATAAATATTTGGTTATTAAACAGTTAAAAAAATCAATACTTTCGGGTTTGTAAAATGCAGAAAAAAAGAATTTTAGTCGCGCCTTTAAATTGGGGATTGGGTCATGCTACGCGATGTATTCCCATCATAAAAGCATTGGAAGAGAACGGCTTTGAACCCGTGATTTCTTCCGATGGGATTGCCCTGGCGTTGCTGAAAAAAGAATTTCCGGAGTTGACCGCATTGGAACTTCCTTCCTATAAAATTCAGTATGCGCAGAACGGGGAAAATTTCAAATGGAAGCTTTTCAAACAGATTCCGAACATGTTCCGTGCCGTACGAAATGAGCAAAAACAAACAGAAAAATGGCTCGCGGAATATCAGATTGACGGCATTATTTCAGACAACCGATTAGGCGTTCATTCCAAAAAAGTGCCTTCTGTTTTTATTACGCATCAATTAAATGTTCTAACCGGGAATACGTCATGGTTTACCACAAAAATCCATCATTTGTTCATCAAAAAATTCAACATTTGTTGGATTCCCGATGTTGCCGGAAAACCGAATTTATCAGGGAAACTAGGGCACTTGGCAAAAACCAACCTCAACATAAAATATATTGGTCCGCTTAGTCGTTTGCATAAAAAACCCATGGAGGAAATTTATGATTTGATGGTGCTTTTATCCGGACCCGAACCCCAACGCACCCTTCTGGAAAACAAACTTCATGAAGAGCTGAAAAACTACGACGGTAAAATCGTTTTCATCCGCGGTGTAGTAGAAAACGAACAGAAAATTACCTCGCGTTTTAACATTACAAGCTATAATTTCATGAATTCTGCAGAATTGGAAACGGCTTTCAATCAGAGCAAGATGGTTTTATGCCGATCGGGTTACACTACCATTATGGATTTGGCGCAATTGGGTAAAAAAGCGTTTTTTATACCAACGCCCGGACAATACGAACAGGAATATCTGGCCAAAAAACTAAATAAAAAAGGATTGGTTCCGTGCTGCAAACAAGACGATTTTAAAGCCGCACGTTTGCTTCAGGCGGATTTGTACAAAGGATTGCAAAATGTCGCTAAAGAAACAGTAACCTGGCAGGAATTATTTGGTCTTTTCGAGGGTAAATGAGAATTCGGAACCGAAACCGTGCTTGCTTTCCACGTAAATTTTCTCGTTGTGCGCTTCAATAATATGTTTTACGATGGACAGCCCTAAACCGGAACCGCCTTCGGAACGCGCCCCGCTTTTATCGACTCTGAAAAAACGTTCAAACAAACGCGGAATGTATTTTTTCTGAATCCCTTCACCATTATCGGTCACACGGACAATCACTTTATTGTTCACCAAATCTTCAATACTCACTTCGGTCGTTCCGTTTTCTTTTCCGTATTTGATGGAATTCATAATCAGATTCGTGAGCACCTGTTCGATTTTCTCCTGATCGGCAAAAACCATAATCGGCTTGGTGTATTTCATATCGAACATCAGCATGATGTTCTTTTCATCGGCTTTCATCTCCAGCAAATCAAAAACACTCTGCACCACATCCACGATATTAAACTCAGACAGTTTTAAATTCAGATCGCCGGTTTCCAGTTTGGTGATCATATCTAAATCTTTCACAATATAAATCAGTCGCTCCACCCCTTTTTCGGCACGTTCCAAATATTTTTTGCGAATGGTTTTATCGTTCATCGCGCCGTCCAGCAAGGTAGAAAGATAGCCCTGAACGGTAAACAAAGGCGTTTTCAATTCGTGGGAAACGTTTCCCAAAAACTCTCTTCGGTATTCCTCGCGGACTTTGAGTGACTCAATTTCTATTTTTTTCTCTTTGGCAAACTTCTGAACATCCTGCGTTAAGGTTGCCATGTCGGTAGTAATCGGTTGGCTTCGCAAAGTAGTAGAATCCAACAGCGAAACGTCATCGTAGATTTTTTTCACTCTTTTATAGATGAATTTTTCTACGCGGTATTGCAGTACAAAAAACGAAAAGGCTAAGGTTGCCAATCCGAAAAGAGCAATGAACTGATAGTTGATTTCAAAAAAAAAGTACAATAAAATAGCCGTAAAACCCGTCGCAAACAAGGATATGTAAAACGATGACTTTACGGCAAATTTGTATGATTTCTTGAAATTGATGCTCATTTACAATTCCAGCTTGTAGCCTACTCCTTTAATGGTTTTAAACAAATCGTCGCCGATTTTCTCTCTTAATTTTCGGATGTGTACGTCGATGGTTCTTCCGCCCACAACCACTTCATTACCCCAAACCTTGTCCAGAATTTCTTCGCGTTTGAATACTTTTCCGGGCTTGGAAGCCAACAGATAAAACAACTCGAATTCTTTTCGCGGTAAAATGATTTCTTTTCCGCTGCTGATGATTTTATATTCCTCGCGATTGATCTCGATATCGCCAATTTTTAAAACATCCGATTTCTGCTCGTCTTCTTTCAGCCTTCTTAACAATGCCTTCACCTTGCTTACCAATAATTTCGGTTTGATGGGTTTGGCTATATAATCATCGGCTCCGGCATCAAAACCGGCAACCTGGGAATAATCTTCGCTTCTGGCGGTCAAAAAAGTAATGATTACGTTGGCCAGTTCGGGAATCTTACGAATGTTTTCACAAGCTTCCATCCCATCCATTTCCGGCATCATCACATCCATAATAATAAGATGCGGCAATTCTTTTTTGGCTTTGGTAATCGCTTCTTTACCATTTGTCGCCGTTACAATCTGATAGCCTTCCTGAGATAGGTTGTATCCTACAATTTCCAGAATATCCTGTTCGTCATCAACCAATAAAATCTTAATGTCTTTCTTTTTCATAAATGGACACTGTTATGTGTTTTCGGGTTGTAAAGGTAAAGATAATACAAAAAGACTGACATTCCATTCTGTGTGTTAACGATTATTTAATGTCTTAACAATTTAGTAATAAATGCCAAACAAAAGCATAACAACCGAGTAACTTCAAGTTAACCTTACCGGAGTTCCTTTGCAGCAAAATTAAATAACACAACGATGAAACTTAAATTTTTAGTAACAGCATTTTTATTTACCCTGGTTGCATTTGCACAAAAGGGCACTGTTACAGGAACCATTACGGACAAAGACATGAATAATGAAGCGCTGTCTTTTGCCACTGTAATGATTAAAGGAACTACTATTGGAGTAAACACTGACGAACAGGGAAAATACTCCTTATCTGTACCAGAAGGAAACCATGTATTGGTTGTTTCTTTCTTAGGTTACGAAAGTATTGAGATTCCATTTACCGTTAAAGCTAACGAAACAAAAATTATCGACCAGGGATTAGGTTCGAAAGGCGTTGAACTACAAGATGTTGTTATCAAAGTAGAACAAAGCCGTCAAAAAGAATCAGCCCTTTTGGTAGAACAGAAAAAAGCGGTAGACATCAAACAGACTATCGGCGCACAGGAGCTTTCCAGAAAAGGAGTTAGTGATGTAGCTACTGCGATTACCAAAACTACCGGTATTACCAAACAGGAAGGTTCCGGAAACATTTATGTGAGAGGATTGGGTGACCGTTACAATTCGACAACCATGAACGGATTACCGATTCCGTCAAACGATCCTGAAAAGAAAAACATCAACCTGGAAATTTTCCCTACTGATATCGTGGAATTGGTTTCCATTGATAAAGTATACAACGGAAAAATGTATGGTGATTTTGGTGGCGGTAACGTAGATATCGTTTCTAAAGATTTTAAAGGAAAAAGCTATTTGAAAATAGACATGTCCACCAGTGCCAATACTAATGCCGTATCGGAAAAGAATTTCACCCTTCAAAAAGGATACAACGCATTCGGATTCAGCAATCCAAGCAATCCGTCTACCATCAAAACCTACGAATTCAACACCTTACAATTGGAAGGAAAATCACCTTATTCCGGTTCTTTCGGACTATCCGGCGGTAAATCGTTCAATATCGGATCGGAAGGCAAACTGAGCTTGTTCGCTACCGGATCGTTCGGAAACGAATACACCTCAAGACAAAACGGAACAGCCAAAAACGGCGTAAACGGTGATGCGAGTTTAATCAACAAAAACTTTGAAAACTATTCTTCCATCGGATACAACACCAATACAACCGGTTTGGCGAACATCGGATATAAAATCAACAGAAACCATAAACTTAGTTTTAACTCGATTTTCATCAATTCGTCTAGCCAAACCAAAAGCGAATACTACGGTTATATCGCTGATTTAGCGAACGACGGTAACGGTTTGATTCGTCGTATGCAATACGAAAAGAACACTTTGTTTATCAATCAGTTATTAGGAGAACACACGTTTAACGACAGAATAAAAGCAACTTGGGGCTTGGGCAGAAACACTATTGATGGCGACATGCCGGACCGTGTTACCAACACGTTCATCAAAACCAACGGACAGTATCAGATTCCTTCGCAGTCCCGTCCGGACAATAACCGTTATTTCCAAAGACTGACCGAAGAAGAAAATGTAGCAAACGTTGCGATTGATTACAAGTTCAAAAAAGATGCCAACGGCGACTTTAAAGGAAAATTAACAGCTGGTTACAATGGCCGCTCGAAAAGCAGAACGTTTAAAGCCACGCAATTCAACTTGAAATCGAAATCGCCTTATACCAGCATGTTTGTTGATCCAACCAATCTGGATACTTTCTACAACCAACAGAATTACGCAGCCGGTTATTTTGAAATTTTCACTTACACCGGAGGAAAAGACGACACCAACGCTTTATTACCTCAAAAATATACGGGTGACCAATACATTCACGGAGGATTTTTAACTTCCGAATACAAATTCAGTGATAAATTAACAGCTTCGTTGAATTTAAGAACCGAATCAATTTATCAGAAAGTAAAATGGAAAACCCAATTGGATCCGATTGGCGATAAAGACGATTTCGACAAAATGGCTTTTTTACCGAGTTTAGTGATGAAATATGAATTAAACGAAAAACAAAACCTGCGTTTCGGTGCCAGCAAAACCTACACTTTACCGCAGTTTAAGGAAAGAGCCTTGTTCGTATACGAAGACGTTACCGAGGTAAAAATCGGAAACCCGGATTTGTATCCTTCCGATAATTACAACATCGATCTTAAATGGGAAATGTTCCCTAAGTCGGAAGAAATCATTTCGATTGGTGCTTTTGGTAAATACATCAAAAACCCGATTAACGAAATCACCATTGCTTCTTCTACGAATGACATTTCTTATGTAAATACCGGAAACAAAGGATATGTTGCCGGAATCGAAGCCGAATTCAGAAAAATTTTATTCGACACCGGTGAAAACAACAGTCGAAAAATCACCGCCGGATTGAACGCTTCTTATATGTATACGACTCAGGACCTGGATGGTAAGAAGGTTGGTAATGAAACCCGTTACGAAGTGAACTTTTCCAAAGACAAAGCCGCGTTTACCGGAGCTTCCCCATTATTGTTAAATGCTGACATCTCTTTCTTAAAAGAATGGAACGACAAGAACAATAACCTTTCCGCAACTTTAGCCTACTCTTATTTCTCCGACAGGTTGTATGCCATCGGAACGAATTACAAAGGCGATCAGGTAGACAAGGCTGTAGGTTCGTTGGACTTCATCCTTAAATCCAAATTAAACAAAAACCTGGGATTAGGAATTAACGCCAAAAACCTCCTAAACCCTAAAATTCGAAGAGTACAGGAAAACGATAATGGCGACGTGACCCTATTGTCATACACCAAAGGACTTAATTTAAGTTTAGGACTATCCTATCAATTCTAAAACACAAAACAGAGCGCCAGGAGTCGCTCTGTTTTTTTTTTAAAAGTCCCTAGCATTAAGCGACTAACATTAAATTAATATAAAAATGCGCTTAATTTAAACAAACGTTCATACAGTCTTAACGCAATTGAAATTAGTATTAAGCAACTTTGCCTCATCAAACATAACTATTAAATTAATCAAGAAAATGAAAAAATCATTCTTAAAATTATTCGGTCTTTTCGCAATGTCGGCAGCCGTATTAACAAGCTGTACGAAATCAGAAGATGACGAGCCAACACCTCCTTCCTCTTCTTTTGTTGTAGATGCTAACAATTTTCAAGGAACCATAACAGACGGAACCGTTACTTTAAATGCCGGTTTGATTTATAAATTAACCGGTAAAATTCAGGTAAACAACGGTGCAACCTTAACCATTCCTGCAGGAACAAGAATTGAAGGAATGAACGGAACAAGTTCTTATATTGCCGTAGCACAAGGCGGAAAAATAAATGTTTTGGGTACAGCGGCAAGTCCGGTAGTATTCACAAGCGGTAAAACCACCAAAGCAGCCGGTGACTGGGGAGGATTGGTAATTTGCGGAAAAGCCCCTATCAACGTAGGTACGGTTACAGCACAATCTGAAGTGGCCGATTTAACTTACGGCGGTACTATTGCCAATGATAATTCGGGTTCAATCGAGTATTTAAGAATTGAATATGCCGGTGCCGCTTTTAACGCTACAAAAGAATTTAACGGAATTTCGTTCTTCGGAGTAGGTTCAGGAACAACTGTTTCTAACGTGGAAGCATATCACGGCGCTGATGACGGTTTTGAATTCTTCGGCGGAACTGTAAATACCTCAAACATGATTTCTATCGGTAACGAAGACGATCAATTTGATTGGACAGAAGGCTGGAACGGAACCAACACGAACTGGTACGGAAAATTAGATTTCGGAAAAGGAAACAGAGGAATTGAAGCCGACAACTACGAATTCAACTTCACCGCTTCTCCAAACTCAAACCCAACCATTTCGAATTTAACTTTAGTAGGACCTGGAAGTACTGCAGATGCTGTAATCTATGGAGAAAACCAAGCTCTTAAACTAAGAAGAGGAACTAAAGGTTTGTTTTCAAATGTGGTTTTAGCCAATTGGAAAACTGGTTTCGATGTAGAAAGCGACGAATGTATTGCAGCGGTTACTGCCTTAACATTAAAAGCTACTGATGTTAACTATACTTCAGATGTTGCTACAAAAACAAAAGGAAAAAACACTGCCGCAACAGCTGTTGATGTTACTGCCATGGCAACAGAATCGGCTTCTGCCACAGGTGCAGGTAACGGAACAGCAGCGCCAACATGGGCCGCACAATGGTCAGTAGGTTTCTAATTACAACCGATTGAAATCAAATAAAAACCAAACAAAAAACGCTCTTTATGTTAAGAGCGTTTTTTTTGGCATAAACTTTGAAATATTTTTTTTATATTTACACAATATTAGTTCACATGAAGAAAAATTACTTTTATATTATTCTTATCGCGCTTTCCTTATTTTCACTGACCGCTTCGGCTCAGGAAGGTAAAAGTGGCGTTGTGGGCAAAACTCAGGAAAGCACTATTGAAGGGTTAAGCATTTATCCTAATCCGACCAATGGCGATAAAATTTATATCGTTTCCAAACTGGCGCTTGAAAAAGAAATCGAAATTTTTGATGTTCTAGGCAAGCGCATACTCCAAACTACCCTCAGTTCCAAAGAACTAAATATTGGCAACCTCAATGCCGGTGTTTACATTATTAAAATCAGAGAAGGAGAAGCTTCGGCCACCAGAAAGCTGATTGTTAAATAATTACATTTTTAGTCGTTCATCGATTTAATCTTAAATTTACATAGAAAAGTTTTACATTTTGTAAATACTGCTTATCTTTGTCGTCCAATTTTTAAAATTCATTCACATGAAAAAAATTTACGCTTTATTGTTAACACTAACAGTTAGCACACTTTCTTTCGGACAGGTAAACTATCTTAACGACAGTTTTAACTATGCCGATAACAGTTTATTAACCGCTAACGGTTGGACAGCTCACAGTGGCGCAGGAACTCAAGCCATTGACGTAGGAGCTTCGAACGGTTTAACTTATGCCGGATATAACGATGGCGGCGCCAGTATTACAGGAGTAACCGCAGGAAATGCCGCTAAACTGGACAACAATGGAGAAGACGTAAACAAAGCTCTTACCACTGCCCCAACAGCCGGAACAACAATATACATTTCATTCCTGTTGAATGTTTCTAATGCTAATGCAGGTTACTTTATGCATTTATCCCCTACTGCAACCGGTACTCAAACGGCAAGAGTTTTCGTAAAACCATCAACAATTGATGCAGTAAACAAATTCAATATCGGTATTTCCAATACCTCAACCGGAGTATTTGCAGCCACTCCAACAGAATTAAATTTAAATACTACCTATTTAGTTATAATAAAATATGACAATACCGCAACCGGTTCGGTAAGCCTTTGGATAAAATCCAGCGGAATCCCCGCAACAGAAGCTGCAGCCGGACCAGCAGAAGTTTCAGCATCCGGAAGTGGTAACGCAGCCATTGACAGAATTTGTTTAAGACAATTCAGCGCTACACAAAACGAAATCGTTGATGCATTATACATTTCTTCAACTTGGTTAGGAACAGCACCATGCAGCTTAAGCTTAGGTTTAGAAACCGCAGTTTGTGACGCTGTAACTTTAGCAATTGACACTTACACTGCCACAATTCCTTTTACAGGAGGAAACAGCGGAACTTACAATTTATCCTCTAATGTGGGAACAATCGGAGGTAACAACCCTTCAACAACTGCATCTGGAAATATCATTATTACAAACATTCCTGAAGGAACTAACGCAACCCTAACTATTACAGGAACTTGTGGATTAAGTAAAGTTATTGCTGCCCCACAATGCAAACCGGTTAATACTTTACCTTACAGCGAACCTTTCAACTATACTGTAGGAACCGCTTTAGGCACAACACAAAGATGGTCTAATGTTAACACAGGAGACGACATCTTAGCTGTTGCCGGAAGTCTAACTTACCCTGGTTTAACATCTTCAGGTAATTCTGTAGCTTTTGATAATGGTGGTATCGATTGTATCACTACTTTCACTGACACAAACACAAACACTTTGTTTACAGGATTCTTAATGAAGGTTACTGACAACACTGCAATGGTGGAAGGAAGTCAAGATTACATTGCCGTTTTAACAGAAGACGGAAACTTCAGAGCACGATTATTCCTTAAAAAAACAGGCACAACTTACCAATTTGGATTAGCTTCATCAGGCACAACTACTACAAACCTTTCCTCAGGATTCTTTAATGTTGGTGATGTCGTTTATGTAGTTATGGCTTATGATTTTGCTACAAACGATCTAAAAGCTTGGTTCAACCCAACAGTTGCTACTTTCAGCGCTGCAACAGCTGCAGATCTAACAGAAGCAATGGCAGCCACTCCTATTGCCAAACTAAACGGTTTCATGTTACGTCAAGGAAATTCAAACGGAACTCCGTTTACTACAGTTGATGAACTTAGAATTGCTACAACAGTAGCGCAATTAGGTGTTCAAGAAAACAACATCTCCGGATTAAACATTTACCCTAACCCGGCTAACGATTTCTTACACATCACTACTTCAGCTAACGGCGTGAAAACTGTAACGATTTATGATGTAGTTGGAAAACAGGTTTTAAACACTACCACTGCAAACGAAGTAATCAACGTTTCTTCATTAAACGCTGGTATTTATATGGTTAAAATTACTGAAGAAGGAAAAACAGCAACTAGAAAATTAGTTATCAAATAATTCCTTTTTACCTTATACAAAAAGCATCAACGAAAGTTGGTGCTTTTTTATTTTTGTACATTTGTAACATGTTATCGACGTCCGACATTTTCCACATTGCTTCTAAAAAAGAGTTTGAAAAAATCACGCTCAAGGTTTTTCGTTACCAATACGATAACAACTCAGTATATCAAAACTTTTGCAACTTACTAAAGAAGAACAAAACAAACGTAAAATCGATTTCCGAAATCCCGTTTTTACCGATTCAGTTTTTCAAAACTCATGAAGTTGTAAGTTCAATGGCACCGATTCAGATTACGTTTACCAGTAGCGGAACCACAGGGATAGCAACCAGCCGTCATTTGGTAACCGATTTAAATTTCTATGAAGAAAGTTTCCGATTAGGGTTTTCGCAATTTTACGGTAATATTGAAGATTATGTAGTTCTGGCATTGCTCCCTTCGTATCTGGAAAGAGAAGGCTCGTCGCTAATTTACATGGCAGAAGATCTGATTAAAAGCTCCAACCATCCGGAAAGTGGTTTTTATTTGCACAATTACGACGAACTCATTGAAAAACTGATTGCTTTGGACAACTCCGGACAAAACGTTATTCTACTTGGCGTTACTTATGCTTTACTGGATTTGATTGAAAAGCAAAATTTCCATCTAAAAAACACCATCATCATGGAAACCGGCGGCATGAAAGGCAAGCGCAGGGAAATCATCCGTGAAGAATTACACGAGCTGCTTTGCAAAGGTTTCGGCGTTTCCAAAATCCATTCCGAATACGGCATGACCGAATTGCTTTCACAGGCTTATTCGTTAGGCGACGGTATTTTCGAATGTCCGCCCTGGATGGAAATTCTGATCCGCGACACCGAAGACGCTTTAAGTTATGTAGCCGAAGGAAAAACCGGCGGTATCAATGTAATTGACCTAGCCAATATCAATTCGTGTTCGTTTATCGCCACGCAGGATTTGGGCAAAAAAAATCCCAACCATTCTTTCGAAGTGCTGGGACGTTTTGACAATTCTGATATTCGCGGTTGCAACCTGATGGTTATTTAACCCTGATCACGTAATAATTTTTCTTTCCTTTCTGCAACAACAAAAACTGATTGTTAATCAAATCCTCTTTGGTGATGATTCGGTCTTCTCCGACTTTCTCTTTATTCAAAGAAATGGAATTTTGTTTCAACTCTCTGCGCGCATCGCTATTAGAAGCCAAGAAGTTGGTTTTGGCTGCCAATGCGGCAATCATATCCAAACCTTCGTTCAAATCTGTCATAGCAATTTCCGCCTGAGGAACACCATCAAACACTTCTAAAAACGTTTTTTCATCCAACTTTTTCAGCTCCTCCATCGATGGGCTAAAAAAAGCACTGGAAGCGGCAATCGCATTTTCCAAATCTGCTGCAGAATGTACCATTATTGTAATTTCTTCCGCTAAACGTTTTTGCAACACTCTTAAATGTGGTGCTTCGTTATGTTCGGCAATTAATTTTTCAATCGTTTCTTTGTCCAAGAAGGTGAAAATCTTTATGTATTTTTCAGCATCAACATCTGATGTGTTTAACCAATATTGGTAAAATTTGTAAGGCGAAGTTCTTTCCGCATCTAACCAAATATTTCCACCTTCCGATTTCCCAAATTTTGTACCGTCTGCTTTTGTGATTAGCGGACAAGTTAACGCATAGGCTTTTCCGCCCTCAATTCGACGGACCAATTCCGTACCCGTGGTAATGTTTCCCCATTGGTCGCTTCCTCCCATTTGCAGCGTACATTTTTTAGCACGGTATAAATGTAAAAAATCGTATCCCTGAACCAATTGGTAGGTAAACTCCGTGAACGACATTCCTTCCGAAGTTTCTCCGGTTAATCGTTTCTTCACCGAATCTTTCGCCATCATGTAGTTTACTGTAATGTGTTTTCCCACATCGCGAATAAAATCCAAAAACGAAAACTCCTTCATCCAATCGTAATTGTTAACCAATTCGGCAGCGTTTGGTGCATCGGAAGTAAAATCTAAGAATCGTGCCAACTGTCCTTTAATCGCCTCCTGATTGTGACGCAAAGTAGCTTCGTCCAATAAATTTCTTTCATTGGATTTTCCCGAAGGATCGCCAATCATTCCGGTTGCTCCGCCTACAAGTGCTAATGGTTTATGACCGCTTAATTGAAAATGTTTCAACAACATCACTCCAACCAAGTGCCCTATATGCAATGAATCGGCGGTTGGATCAATCCCCACATACGCCACACGCATCTGCTCCATCAAATGTTCTTCTGTGCCTGGCATTACGTCGTGGAGCATTCCTCTCCAAGTCACTTCTTCAATAAAATTTTTCATGTCTGTATTCAATTTCCACAAAGATAAACAGAATTAGGAATTAGGAATTAGGAATTAGGAATTTTTGAAACGAATCCTTCCGGAAATGCCGGGAATTTATTTTCCTGATTTGTATCACGCCCAGCGTTTCGGTTAATCAGAACTAAAAAATAAGCACCCGTATTTTGCAATCAAAAAAAAGGCAATTCCTAATTCATAATTCGTAATTTCGCCATATGATATTAGTTACAGGCGGAACCGGTTTGGTAGGAGCACATCTTCTACTGCATTTACTTCAGAAAAATGAAGCGGTTCGCGCTATTTACCGTTCGGAGAAAACCATCGAAAAAACCAGAAACCTTTTTCGTTCGGAAAACCAAATGGATTTGTTTGAAAAAATCGAATGGATCGTAGCCGATATCACCGACATCCCCGCCTTGGAAAAAGCATTCCAAAACGTTACACAAGTCTACCATTGTGCCGCACTGATTTCGTTTGACACGAATGACGAAGCTCTTTTAAGAAAAGTAAACATAGAGGGCACGGCCAATGTGGTAAATTGCTGTATCGATTTTAAGGTTAAAAAACTATGTCATGTAAGCTCCATTGCCGCTTTGGGCGACGTGAAAGAAGGAGAAACCATCATTACGGAAGAAACCGAATGGAATCCGGAAAAAAACCACGGCGATTATGCCTTAACCAAATACGGCGCCGAAACGGAAGTCTGGAGAGGCTCGCAGGAAGGTTTGGAAGTAGTCATTGTGAATCCCGGAGTTATTTTTGGAAAAGGATTCGGAACAGCCGGAAGCGGGGAACTTCTGCAGAAAATTCAAAAAGGTTTTCCTTTCTACACCAAAGGTTTTACAGGCATTACCGCCGTTGACGATGTAGTAAAAATCATGATTCAACTCATGAACAGCTCCATTTCAGGAGAACGGTTTACCATCGTTTCAGAAAACATCATCTTTCAGAATTTGCTGAATACCATTGCCGATGCGATGCAGAAAAAAAGGCCTTACATTTATGCAAGACCTTTTATGACTTCTTTATACTGGCGAATGGACTGGTTGTTTTCCAAACTGTTTTTCCAAAAACAAAAGTTTACCAGAGCCACTTCAAAATCTTCACATTCTACCGAAATATATGATAATTCCAAAGTAATCAACACTTTGAATTTCAACTTTCAGCCCATGAAAGAATACCTGACTATTGTATCGCAGGCGTATCAGAAGGTGCAATAGCTTTTCCGGTTTCTTTTAACGACTGTTGGTTCAGTTCTTCTTTTTTGGCCGCAATGCGCTCGGAAACCTTCTTAAACAGCTTCTGGTAATTATGTGCATCAGAAGCATAATAACGATTGCTTTGGGCAAAAGACGTACTGTCGATATGATACTTCTTGTATATCATTTCATTTACCTTAACATCATTCTGTAAAAAAAACAACGGATTATTGGATTCGGCCGACTGCACTATGGCCAAATCATACAAAATATCCTCCATCACCTCTTTATCGATGAGATTTTCCGGTTTTTCCACGGCTTTTTTTCCGCAACTAAAAACGGCGAAGACAATAAATACTAAGGCTATTTTCTTCATATTATCTTTCAAATAATAAACGTTGTCCGAAACGGGCTTCCTTTACTTTGGCATTGGCATACACCAATTGTCCGTTTACAAAAGTATGCGAAATTCGCGATTTAAAATTCGTTCCCTCCAAAGGCGACCAACCACATTTGTATAAAATATTATCTTTATTGACCGTCCAAGGCAAAGCGGTATTAACAATAGCTAAATCAGCATAATAACCTTCACGGATGAAACCACGTTTTTCAATTTTGAAAATTTTAGCCGGATTGTGTGCCATTTTTTCCACGATTTTCTCCACAGAAATTTTACCCTGCAAATGCGCTTCAAACATGGCTACCACCGAATGCTGTACCAACGGTCCGCCGGATGGCGCGCTGGTATACGGATTCTGTTTTTCTTCCCAGGTATGTGGCGCATGATCGGTAGCAATAACATCGATTCGGTCATCCAATAAAGCTTTCCAAAGTCCGTCTTTGTCGGCTTGCGTTTTTACGGCCGGATTCCATTTGATTAAAGTACCTTTCGTTTCGTAATCGGCATCAGTGAACCAAAGATGATGCACACAAACTTCTGCGGTTATCTTCTTGTCTTCCAAAGGAATTTTATTGGTAAACAAATCGGTTTCTTTTGCCGTGGAAACGTGAAAAATGTGCAAACGCGCTCCGGTTTTCTTGGCCAACGCAATCGCTTTTGAAGACGACAGATAACAAGCTTCTTCACTTCGAATCAAATGATGAAATTTCATTGGAATATTGTCGCCGTATTCCGCTTTGTAGCGCTCCAGATTTGCTTTAATGGTTGCCTCGTCTTCACAATGCACTGCAATTAACATTGGTGTGCTGGAGAAAATTTTCTCCAAAACCTCTTCATTATCCACTAACATATTTCCGGTTGACGAACCCAAGAACAATTTGATTCCGGCCACATTACGCGGATTGGTTTTTAAAACCTCTTCTAAATTATCGTTTGTCCCGCCCATCATAAACGAATAGTTCGCATAGGAGGCACCGGAAGCAATTTCATATTTTTGCTCCAACAATTCCTGCGTAACAGCATTGGGAACGGTATTGGGTTGCTCGATAAACGAAGTCACCCCTCCGGCAACGGCGGCACGCGATTCGGACGCAATATCCCCTTTGTGTGTCAAGCCCGGTTCACGAAAATGTACCTGATCGTCAATGGCACCGGGAATCAGATAATTCCCTTCCGCATCAATAACCTGGGAAATGGAAGACTTGTGACTGATATCGGTTCCGATTTCCTTAATGAATTCGCCTTCAATCAGCACATCGCCTTCAAAAATCACCCCTTCATTTACAATCTTCGCATTTTTAATTAACGTTGAATTCATGCTATTATAGTGTATTGAATATTTTTTTTAATCGTAATGTAATCACCCCGAATATCGCTTCCTTAATAATCGCGTTGCTCATCTTGGACTGCCCTTTAGTTCGGTCCGTAAAAATAATCGGCACTTCGACAATTTTTAATTTATTGACAAATGTTCGGTATTTCATCTCAATCTGAAACGCATACCCTATGAATTTTATCTTATCCAGATTGATCGTTTCCAACACATTTCGTTTGTAACAGACAAAACCGGCAGTAGCATCATGAATTTTCATACCCATGATAAAATCAACATACACCGAAGCAAAATAAGACATCAGCACACGGTTGAGTGGCCAATTCACTACATTTACCCCGGTTACGTATCGGGATCCTATCGCCATATCAGCACCATTTACACAAGCCTCGTGCAAGCGTTCCAAATCTTTGGGATTATGGGAAAAATCGGCATCCATTTCAAAAATATAGTCGAAATTATTCTGTAATGCCCATTTGAAACCGTGAACATAAGCCGTCCCCAAACCGGATTTTTTGGCCCGGTTTTCAAGATGCAGTCGTTCCGGAAACTCCCGTTGCAATTCCACCACCTTCTGAGCTGTTCCGTCAGGCGAATTATCATCTACAATTAAAACATGAAAAGGAGTACTCAGCGCAAATACGGCCCGAACAATGCTTTCTATGTTTTCGATTTCGTTATAAGTAGGAATAATTACTATACCTTGGCTCATTTTACTCTAAATTTACGTGCAAAAATACGTTATTTCTAACGGTGGAATCACAATAAAATTATAATAAATTTTCCAACTAATAGTGATTTTACGTTTCTCGAGTGCTGTTTAAATCTGTCTGTTCGGTTTATTTCTGGCGGACGCTGAAACAAGATGCTCAATTCATGCTAAAAATTAGTATTTTTACCTCCGCTATGATGGATTTAATTTTTAACGAAAGAATACCTGAAAATAAGGACTGGGCAACAATACTGTTTGTCCTGTGCTTTACGCTGATTGCCATTAATCGAGCCGTTTTTGAAGTTCGTTTCGCCGAATTCATCAGAATTGCCGTGTCTGACAAATACCTCAAAATATACCGGGACAGCGGCAACATGAAAAGTTGGTTTACCATTTCCATGTTTATCGTTCAATTGATTTCGTTTGCGTTTTTGATTCAGATTACCCTGGCGTATTTCGGATTAACCACTAAAACCAATTGGATTTCCTACATTCAGATTATCACCCTTTTAGGCGTATTTATACTTTCGAAATATTTGGTGGAAAAAATTATTGCCACCACTTTTAACATTGAAGATTTTAACGAACAGTTTAATTTACAGAAAGTTAATTACCGAACTTACATAGGTTTATTGGTTCTTCCCATTAACGTTCTGCTTTTTTACAACGATTTCTTGTCAAAAACACTGCTTCTTGTAATAATTTCTATTATTTTGATAATTAACATCCTAACATATTTCTTTTCTTTGAAGAATTATCAAAACTTAATACTAAGCAAGTTCTTTTATTTTATTTTGTATCTTTGCGCACTTGAAATAGCGCCCTATTATTTCATGTACTATTGGTTTACAAAAAGTTAGAATAATTGATTTTCTTTAAAATATGAAAGTGAAAACTATCTTGGTTTCGCAACCAGAGCCTAAAGTGGAAAATTCACCATACTTTGAACTTCAGCAAAAACTGAAAATAAAAGTTGACTTTAGGCCTTTTATTCACGTAGAGGGCGTTTCGGCCAAAGAAGTCCGCGCACAAAAAATCGACCTGAACAATTTTACGGCCATCATCCTTACCAGCAAAAACTCAGTAGATCATTTCTTCAGAGTAGCCGAAGAGATGCGTTACAAAGTGCCGGAAGATTTAAAATATTTCTGCCAATCGGAAGCCATTGCTTTCTATTTACAGAAGTACGTGGTCTACAGAAAACGTAAAATCTATGTGGGTCAGAAAGACTTTGTCGATTTGTCGCCGCTGATCAAAAAATACAAGGACGAAAAATTCCTTTTACCGTCATCCGATCAATTGAATGCCGATATTCCGCAAACCTTAAACGGATTGAAAGTAAATTGGGTACCGGGAACGTTCTACAGAACGGTTATGAGCGATCTTTCGGATTTGAAAGATGTATATTATGATGTTTTGGCGTTTTTCAGTCCGACCGGAATCAAGTCGTTGTTCAAAAACTTCCCTGATTTTGTTCAGAACAATACCAGAATTGCGGTTTTTGGAAGTACGACACAGAAAGAAGCATTGGAACACGGTTTACGAGTGGACATTATGGCGCCGACACCGGAAACCCCTTCGATGACCATGGCTTTGGAAAAATATATTATTAAAGCTAATAAAGAATCTAAGGATAAATAACATTACTTTTTATATTTAAAAAGCAGCCTAACGGCTGCTTTTTTTTATTTATTCACTTAAACACAAAATTAACCGCAGATTCGCAGATTAAAAAAACAGATAATCAATAATCTGCAAATCTGCGGTAATTCCTTTAAAGCTTAAAAGCAGAATATATTTGATTCCGGGATAATAAAAAAATCCCAACCTTTCGATTGGGATTCTCCTATTCTTATTTTCAATTACAACTGTGGTCCAGCTGCAACAAGGTTTTTACCTTCTTCGTTATCAGTGTACTGAACAAAGTTTTTAATAAATCTTCCTGCTAAATCCTCCGCTTTTGCTGTCCATTCTGAAGCATCAGCATAAGTATTTCTCGGATCCAAAATTTCAGTATTTACGCCTTCTAAAGCCGTTGGCACTTCTAAGTTGAACAAAGGAACGATTTGTGTATCGGCTTTTTCCAATGAACCGTCTAAGATTCTGTCGATAATCGCACGGGTATCTTTAATAGAAATACGTTTCCCTGTTCCGTTCCAGCCTGTATTTACCATATAAGCCGTTGCGTTGTGCTCTTCCATTTTCTTCACCAATTCTTCACCGTATTTTGTTGGGTGCAAGCACAAGAATGCTTTACCAAAACACGCTGAGAAGGTTGGCTCCGGTTGTGTAACACCTCTTTCTGTTCCTGCTAATTTAGCGGTGAAACCAGACAAGAAGTAATATTTCGTTTGCTCCGGAGTTAATTTAGAAACCGGTGGCATTACTCCGAAAGCATCTGCGGTTAAGAAGATTACTTTAGAAGCGTGACCTGCTTTGGAAACCGGTTTTACAATATTTTCGATATGATCGATTGGGTAGGAAACACGGGTGTTTTGTGTTACCGAACCGTCTTTGAAGTCAATTTTACCGTTAGCATCCAAAGTAACATTCTCCAACAATGCATTTCTTTTAATCGCTCCGTAGATATCCGGTTCGTTTTCTTTGCTTAAATCGATGGTTTTAGCATAACATCCGCCTTCAAAATTGAAAACACCGTCGTTATCCCATCCGTGCTCATCATCTCCGATTAATTCACGTTTCGGATCGGTTGATAAAGTGGTTTTTCCTGTTCCGGACAATCCAAAGAACACCGCAACATCACCGTCTTTTCCTTTGTTAGCCGAGCAGTGCATGGAAGCAATTCCTTTTAACGGAAGGTAGTAGTTCATCATCGAGAACAAGCCTTTTTTCATTTCCCCGCCGTACCATGTTCCTCCGATTAACTGGATTTTCTCGGTAAGGTTGAATGCAACATATACTTCCGAATTTAATCCGTGTGCCGCATAGTCTTTAAAACTGGTTTTAGAACCGTTCATTACAACGAAATCCGGCTCACCAAAGTTTTCCAATTCTGCCTCTGTAGGACGAATGAACATGTTTTTCACGAAATGTGCCTGCCAGGCCACTTCCATAATAAAACGTACTTTTAAACGAGTATCTTCATTAGCGCCACAAAAAGCATCTACCACGAATAATCGTTTCCCGGAAAGCTGCTTCACCGTAGTTTCTTTTAAAGCGTTCCAGGTATCTTGTGTAATGGGCTTGTTATCGTTTACTGCTTTTTCGGAAGTCCACCAAATCGTGTCTTTGGTAACGTCGTCTTTTACAATATATTTATCTTTAGGAGATCTTCCCGTGAATACACCAGTCATTACATTAACCGCGCCAAGTTCAGAAAGTTGTCCTTTCTCATACCCTTCCAACGCAGGATTCAGCTCTTCATTATACAAGAAATCAAATGACGGATTGTAGACAATTTCAACTGTGTTATTAATTCCGTATTTCTCTAATGAAATTGTTTTGGTAACATTCATAATTAAAATGTGTTGTTTGTTTGTTTTTAAGAACGCAAAAATAAAAAATTTAATTTTAGATACGTTTTTTTTAACCAACTATTCTGCTTTTTTACCCAGAATTTTAGCAAAAAGGAGTACCCAGGCTGCAATCATCAACATCCCGCCAAGCGGAGTAATCGGTCCTAAGAATTTCGCATTGATTAATGTAGCCGAAGCGGTTGCCAAAAGATAAATCGATCCCGAAAAGAAAAGTACCCCAACTACCACTAACCACAGGATTATTATCTTGGTTTTTTCATCAATTAAGCTCGTTGTCCCTACAAAAAGCAGGAATAACGCATGATACATTTGGTATTTAACGCCGGTTTCAAAAGTAACCAACTCGGCTTCACTTAAAATAGCTTTAAGTCCGTGAGCTCCGAAAGCTCCTAAAATAATTGCCACAGCTCCCATAAAAGCCGCAACTGCGATGATTTTCTTGTCCATAATTAAAAGTATGCCCAAAGGTAGCACAAAATTAAAAAGTTAAATAATAAAACTTATCTCGTTTTCTGCTTCCAAAGAATATAACAAATTCTTATTTTCGTGAACTTTTTAAAACAAACCTCATCATGAGAAATATTCTGATTATCGGAGCGGGTCGTTCGGCGTCTTCGCTTATTAAATACCTGTTGGAAAAATCGGAAAGTGAAAACCTGCACCTGACCATTGGCGATTTGTCTTTGGAATTGGCGCAGAAAAAAACACAAAACCACAAAAATGCCACCGCACTTGCCTTGGATATCTTTAATGAAACACAACGCAAAGCAGAAATTCAGAAAGCAGATATCGTAATTTCGATGTTACCGGCACATTTGCACATTGAAGTGGCCAAAGACTGCATCACCTATAAAAAACACATGGTTACGGCTTCTTATATTTCCGATGCCATGCAGAGTTTGGATGCTGCCGCTAAAGAAAACGGCTTGATTTTCATGAACGAAATCGGACTGGATCCGGGAATCGACCATTTGAGCGCCATGAAAGTGCTGGATGAAATTCGCGGAAAAGGCGGAAAAGTAATTTTATTCGAATCGTTCTGTGGCGGATTGGTAGCTCCGGAATCCGACAACAATCTTTGGAATTACAAATTCACCTGGGCCCCAAGAAACGTAGTTTTGGCCGGACAGGGCGGCGCTGCCAAGTTCATTCAGGAAGGCAAATACAAATACATTCCGTACAACAAATTGTTCCGAAGAACGGAGTTTTTGGAAGTGGAAGGCTACGGTCGTTTTGAAGGTTATGCGAACCGCGATTCTTTAAAATACAGAAGTGTTTACGGCTTAGACGATGCTTTAACGGTTTTCAGAGGCACAATTCGACGCGTGGGATATTCCAAAGCTTGGGATATGTTTGTACAATTGGGCATGACCGACGATTCGTATGTTATTGACGATTCGGAAAACATGAGCTACCGTGAATTCGTAAATCTGTTTTTACCGTACCATCCGACCGATTCTGTCGAAATCAAATTACGCCACCAACTGAAAATCGATCAGGACGACGTGATGTGGGACAAATTGCTGGAACTGGATTTATTCAACCCAAATAAAATTATCGGTTTAAAAAACGCTACGCCGGCACAAATTCTGGAGAAAATTTTAACCGACAGCTGGACGTTACAACCAAACGACAAAGACATGATTGTGATGTACCACAAATTCGGATACGAATTGAACGGCGAACGCAAACAAATTGATGCCACAATGGTTTGCCTAGGCGACGACCAAACGTATACCGCAATGGCGAAAACCGTAGGTTTACCGGTAGCCATGGCAACTTTGCAAATCTTAAACGGCAACATTAAGACACCAGGCGTTCAATTACCGTTAAACAAAGAAGTATATCTTCCCATTTTGAAAGAACTCGAAGAATACGGCGTTGTCTTTCATGAAAAAGAAGTCGATTATAAAGGTTATAAATAAATAAAAATCCCCCGCTGCAACGGGGGATTTTTTATGAAGCTTCTATCATTTTCTTCTGTTTGATGATTTCATCCTGAAGTTGACGACGTAATTTTTGTTCTCTTTCGATAGCATTACGTTTGAAGGTTTCCAATTCATCTTCCACTTCCGCCAATATGGCTTTTGAATTTTGAGTAATCACATTTGCTTTTTTAAACCGTACCGCCAAAAAACCAACCGTAATGAGCAATGTAAACACCAACGACCACATGATGGCATGGTACAACGTTGTATTCAGTGGCATTCCGAACAACAAAAACGTTTCGTCTTTGATTACAGAAGCCGCGAGCTGACTGTTCGCTTCTGCAATTTCTTCCTGCAGTTTTTTTATTTCACCATTTTTGTTTTCTATGATGGCTTTTGCATCAGATAAGTCGCTTTCATTTCGGGAAAGTAAAGTCACCACATCAGCATGCAATTCTTCCAACGCAGCTTTCTTAACCATTTTTACGTCGTTGTAATCGGCGGAATTTACCAAAATCCTGCTCATCTGACTTTCCACGGCTTTTTTGGTAATGGGTTTTTCAGGTACTGCTTCAATATTCTGAGCCGTTACCGCGAGACCATTTGACAGTGAAACCATCACTGCAAATAGTATTTTAAAAGTTGAATTTCTCATTTTACTAGATTTGGGGTTAGTAGTAAATGGACACTAAATTGAAAATGTTCCATAGAAAACGGAACTTTCCTTTCTATATAGATGCGTAAAATTTTACACTTTTGAGAATTTTTAACTTTTAACTAAAAATTATAATTATATTTAAACTTTAAAATTGGAAATAACTTTCATATTATCACAAATGAAACTAAATCACTTACAGATAGAAATCGACGGTATTGACAAACAAATCCTCCGCGATTTGATGGAAGATGCCCGAAAACCCATTTTACAGATTGCCAACAAAATCGGCATTTCGGGTGCGGCGATTCACCAAAGGTTGCGTAAGCTGGAACAGGCGGGCGTGATTTCGGGATCGAAATTTGTGGTGAATACTAAGGTTTTGGGCTACAGCACGATGGCATTTGTGGGGATTTATCTCGACAAAGCGGCACGAAATCCGGAAGCGGTAAGGGAACTGAAAAAAATTCCGGAAGTATTGGAATGCCATTACACTACCGGAAACTGGAGTATTTTAATCAAAATCATCTGTCGCGATAACGAACATTTAATGCAATTGCTCAACAAAAAAATCCAAGCCATTGATGGGGTTTCCAGAACAGAAACCTTTATTTCGCTGGACCAGCAGATTGAACGACAGATACAATTGTAGTACTCAGTAGTCGGTAATTAGTACGCAAACAGAAAAATGGCTTCCTGCCTAGCCCCGATTGCAGTGTAAATCCTCCCTCGTTTTCCAAAACGAGGGAGATTGCAACGAAAAGCGGGAACAAGGACTCCAAAAAAGCCCAAGCCTTTCGCTCCAAAAAAAAATCCGCTACTCACGTAACGGATTTGTATTTTATAAAATTTGCTCTTATTCTCTTCGTCCAAAAACCTGTAGTGCCCAGTACAACAAGGAAGCTACGGCACCCAAAGCCGCGACAACATAAGTTCGCGCGGCCCATTTTAAGGCGTCTTCAGCGCCGGCGTATTCTTCCTGACTCAGCATATTTTTATTTTTTAACCATGCCAAGGCACGATTACTCGCATCGTACTCCACCGGCAACGTAATTAAACTGAATAGTGTCGCAATCGCCATTAAAACCAAACCGGCCACTGCCACATAAAAGCCAATCGACGATTTTGCACCGATCCCCAAAATCAAACCTCCCATAATCAACCATTGCGACAAGCTGGAGGAAATATTTACCATGGGTACCATTTGCGAACGCATCGTTAACCATTGATAGGCCTGCGCGTGTTGTACAGCGTGACCACATTCATGCGCCGCCACTGCTGCTGCTGAAGCATTGCGTTGGTTGTACACGCCCTCACTAAGGTTCACGGTTTTATTCGCAGGATTGTAATGATCGGTAAGCATTCCGGGTGTGGAAATAACTCTCACGTCGCGAATTCCGTTATCGGCCAGCATTTTTTCGGCAATTTCTGCTCCCGACATGCCGTTGCGCAAATGTACTTTCGAATACTGTTCGAACTTCCCTTTTAATTTTGAGCTTATCAGAAAACTTGCTAAAGCTATCGCTCCCAATAAAATATAATATCCAATCATTTCTTTGTGTTTTTAACTCCTAAAGATAATCAAATCGTGCGCCAAAACCTCGTATTGCCATTTTGTCACGCTGTTAAATATTTTATAAAAAAATCCCGAACACTTTTCAGTATTCGGGATTTCCATCTCTAATTTATGCTTCGACAAGCGCCGCGCGACAACAAATCTTATCCTACCAGGTTGATAATTTTCCCGGGAACGATAATCACTTTGTTTGGCGTTCTGCCTTGTAATTGTGCTTGGGTTCTTTCGTCGGCCATTACGATTTCCTCGATTTGGGGGGCAGATAAATCCAACGGCAACTTAATCGTGAAACGCATTTTTCCGTTAAACGATACCGGATATTCTTTTTCGCTTTCCACCAAATATTTCGCTTCGAAAATCGGGAAGGCTACCGTAGCAATAGATCCTTCGTGACCTAAGGCGCTCCATAATTCTTCGGCGATGTGTGGCGCGTAAGGCGAAACCAAAATTGCTAGCGGTTCCAAAATCGCGCGGTGGCGGCATTTCAATTGTTGCAATTCGTTGACGCAAATCATGAATTGGGAAACCGAAGTGTTGAACGAGAAATTCTCGATGTCTTCGGTTACTTTTTTGATGGTTTTGTGCAACGATTTGTACATTTCGGCTGTGGGTTCGTCGTTGGTGATGATGGAACCATTGTCATCGAAATACAAACGCCATAGTTTTTTCAAGAATCCTGATACTCCGGTAATTCCGGCGGTATTCCAAGGTTTTGCCTGCTCTAATGGCCCTAAGAACATTTCGTATAATCTTAACGTATCGGCGCCGTATTGTTCGCAGATGTCGTCCGGATTCACCACGTTGTATTTCGATTTGGACATTTTTTCAACTTCGCGCCCTACGATGTATTTGCCGTCTTCTAAAATGAATTCCGCATTGGCATAATCGGAATATAATGGGTGCGCCTTGAATTTTTCGATATTCAATTCGTTGGTAACGTCATTGATACACGATAAATCAACATGTATTGGATGTACATTCTTATCAGCAATCAATCCTTTTGAGTACAACGTTTTGGAATCTTCGGAGCGGTATACAAACGCACTCATTCCCAAAATCATCCCTTGATTAATCAGTTTTTTGAACGGTTCTTCTGTAGGCGCAAAACCTCTGTCTTTTAAGAATTTGTTCCAGAAACGGGAATACAACAAGTGACCGGTGGCGTGCTCGCTTCCGCCGATGTATAAATCCACGTTTTCCCAATATTGCAAAGCTTCCTGGCTGGCGAAATCGTTCTCGTTGTGTGCGTCCATGTAACGCATCCAGTACCACGAACTTCCGGCCCAACCCGGCATGGTGTTTAATTCTAAGGCGAAAACAGTTTGATTGTCGATTTTTTCGTTTTCAACAACTTTATTATTAACACTGTCCCAAGCCCAAACCGACGCGTTGCCTAATGGTGGCTGGCCGTCTTCTGTGGGTAAATATTTTTCAACTTCCGGTAAAACGATTGGCAGGTGTTCTTTAGCAATCATTTGTGGTAAACCGTTTACGTAATAGACCGGAAACGGTTCGCCCCAATAACGCTGACGGGAGAATACCGCATCGCGCAAACGGTAGTTTACTTTCGCTTTTCCGGCACCTATTTTTTCTAATTCTTCAATGACTTTTTTGGTTCCTTCTTTATACCCCAATCCGTTTAGGAAATCAGAGTTTACCAATTCGAAACCTTCTTTGGCGCCGAACGCTTCTTGTGAAATGTCCTGATTGAAAATATTTTTGATTTCCGGCATCCCATGGGTTCCTTTGAAGAAATTTGCAAACGCATAATCTCTTTCATCACCGCAAGGCACTGCCATAACCGCTCCGGTTCCGTAGCCTGCCAACACGTAATCGCCAATCCAAACCGGAATCGGCTCTTTGGTGAACGGATGCTCGGCATAGGCTCCGGTAAATACACCTGAAATGGTTTTTACATCAGCCATACGCTCTCTTTCCGAACGTTTTGCAGTCGCTTCCACATAGGCTTCCACAGCGGCTTTTTGCTCCGGCGTGGTGATTTGCGCCACCAATTCATGTTCCGGTGCCAAAGTCATGAACGTTACCCCGAAAATGGTATCAGGACGGGTAGTAAATACTTCTATTACTTCCTCGTGGTTTTTCAAATTAAAAGTTACAGAAGCTCCTACTGATTTTCCGATCCAGTTTCTTTGGGACTCTTTCAACGATTCGGTCCAGTCGATGGTTTCCAAACCTTGCAGTAAACGTTCGGCATAGGCTGAAATGCGCATCGACCATTGCGTCATTTTTTTACGGATGACCGGATGACCGCCGCGCTCGGAAACGCCGTTCACGATTTCGTCGTTCGCTAAAACAGTTCCTAACGCCGGACACCAGTTGACTTCGGTTTCCGCTAAATACGTTAATCTATATTGAAGAAGAATTCTTTGTTGTGCTTCGGAAGAAAAACTGTTCCATTCCGCAGCAGTAAACGGCGTGATGTTGTCATCGCAAACCGCTTTTACATTAGCATTTCCTTCTTTTTCGAAAAGGGCAATTAAGGTTGCAATATCTTCTGCCTTATCCGAAGTTATATTATACCACGAATTGAACAACTGAATGAAAATCCATTGGGTGTGTTTGTAATAATCGGGGTTGGAAGTGCGTACTTCACGGCTCCAATCGAACGAAAAACCGATTTTATCCAACTGTTCGCGGTAACGCGTAATGTTTTCTTTGGTGGTTTTTTCGGGATGTTGCCCGGTTTGAATGGCATATTGTTCTGCCGGCAACCCAAACGAGTCGTAGCCTTGCGGATGCAGTACATTAAACCCTTTATGACGTTTGAATCGCGCCACAATATCCGAGGCGATGTACCCTAACGGATGCCCAACGTGCAATCCTGCTCCGGAAGGATAAGGAAACATGTCCAAAACATAATATTTTGGTTTATCCGACGTGTTGGACGCGGCAAACGTTTGGTTTTCGGCCCAGTATTTTTGCCATTTGGCTTCGATTTCGTTGTGAAAGTATTTCATTCTTGAGTCTCAAAGTTGCAAAGTTGCAAAGCTGCAAAGTTGCGATGATTATAAATATTCTTATAGTTTTTCCAATAGCCCCGATGGTAGTGGATCCCGATTTTCATCGGGAGGAACGGACAGCGGGAACAAGGACAACCGATAAAGCCCGAACCATTCGCTCCAAACTTTAAAAATTGTGCGGCAAATTTACATTATATTATAAGAAAGTTAAAACTTTGGGCGTTATAAAGGTTAAAAACGATTTTCTTTATTATTTTTACGGCTTAATTTAGAGTTATATGGCATCATCATTCGAGAAGTTTCAAAAAAGACGACTTATTTCTTCTTATTTTTCTGTGGTTTTGAGTATTTTTTTAGTGCTGTTCCTTTTGGGAGCATTGGGTATGTTTGTTATCCATTCCGAAAAAATCTCGAACAGTTTTAAAGAAGACATTCCGATGTCGGTCTATTTTAAAGACGAGGCGAACGATACGATTTTGAAAGCATTTGAGACGAAGCTGAAAAATTCGGCATTCGTGAAAGATTTTGCTTTTGTTTCCAAAGACGATGCCGCCAAAAACAACAAAGATATTGTGGGAGAAGATTTCCTTGAATTTTTGGGCATGAACCCGCTACCGAATTCGTTTGATATTCACTTGAAAGGAGAATATGTGGAAGCGGCAAAAATCAAACAGATTGAAAGCGATATCCGTACCAACGACATGGTTACGGAAGTAATTTACGATAAAAAATTAGTGGAATTAGCAAATGAGAACATCAAGAAAATCAGCTTCTGGATTTTGATTATCAGCAGTGTTTTCGGACTGATTTCAATGTTACTAATCAACAGTTCGTTGCGTTTATCAGTGTATTCCAACCGTTTCATCATCAAAACCATGCAAATGGTGGGCGCTACCAAATCGTTCATCCGCAAACCGTTCATCTGGAGAAGTATCCGCTTAGGATTGATTGGTTCCGGATTGGCTATCATGGCACTTATTGCCTTAACGTTCTATGTTGACGGCTTGTTCCCGAATTTAGGAATTGCCAAAGACTATGCTTCCATGGCGATTATTTCAATTGGTATTTTACTGGTTGGCATCGTAATTACCTGGATCAGTACGTTCTTTGCTACGCAGCGTTTTTTAAATTTAAGAACAGACGATCTTTATTAAGAGGGAAGTTAGAATTTGGAAAACAGTACTGAATACGGTTATCGATTTAGAAACATTTAAAATACGGGCATCACATTTTAGACCCTTTTAAAATTATGGAAAACAAACAAAAACCGGACTTTCTTTTTGAAAACAGCAACTATAAAATTCTTTTAATCGGATTGGGCGTAATTGCGCTTGGCTTTATTCTGATGGCCGGCGGTGGCAGCGATGACCCGAAAGTATTCAGCGAAGACATTTTTAATTTCCGCCGAATCAAATTGGCGCCGACCGTAGTTTTAATCGGTTTCGGAATTACGATTTATTCGATTTTTAAGAAAAGTAAACAATAGTAATATCGTGACTAAGTTTCTGAGTTCATTACCATCTTAGAAACTCAGCAACTCAATAACTCCCAAATGGATTTTTTTCAAGCCCTAATCATTGCCATCATTGAAGGTTTAACCGAATATTTACCGGTTTCTTCCACTGGACACATGGTTTTTGCCAGTTCCTATTTTGGCATTCAGGAAGACGATTTCGTGAAATTATTCCAGGTTTCGATTCAGTTTGGAGCGATTCTGGCCGTTGTGGTTTTGTATTGGAAGAAGTTTTTCGATTTCACCAAACTGAATTTCTTTATCAAATTAGCCTGTGCGGTTGTTCCGGCATTGGTGTTGGGAAAATTATTTGACGACAAGATTGACGCAGTTTTAGGCAACCCAATTCCCATTGCCATTGCATTAATTGTGGGCGGAATTATTCTGCTATTCATTGACAGTCGTTTTAAAAACCCAACCATAACCAGCGAAGAAGACATCACCGTTAAAAAAGCAGTCACCATTGGTATTTGGCAGTGTTTGGCCATGATGCCCGGCACAAGTCGTTCAGCAGCTTCAATTATTGGCGGAATGCAGCAAGGATTGACACGTCATGCAGCAGCAGAATTTTCTTTTTTCTTAGCAGTTCCGACCATGTTAGCGGTGACTTGCTATTCGGTGTTTTTAAAAACCTACGAGCATTCTCAAATGAAAGGCTACGAACTGATTTTAAAATCAGACGAAAACATAAAACTATTCTTAATCGGCAATATCGTGGCGTTTATTGTTGCGATTTTGGCGATTAAATTTTTCATCGGCATCATCAAACAATACGGTTTCAAACCTTGGGGCTGGTACCGCATTGTAGTGGGAATTGGTCTTTTGGTTTACTTCACTTATTTAAAATAATACGCTTTGCTGACTCCCGAAGACTACCTAAACGGACAAATTTTATTGATTGACAAACCCTTGAAATGGAGTTCCTTTCAGGCGGTGAACAAGTTGAAATACACCTTAATCAACAAATTAAAACTCCCGAAGAAATTCAAAATAGGACATGCGGGAACGTTGGATCCGTTGGCATCCGGCTTACTGATTGTCTGCACCGGAAAATTCACCAAAAGAATTACCGAAATCCAAAGTCAAGCAAAAGAATACACCGGAACCTTTCATATCGGGGCCACGACACCTTCGTATGATCTGGAAACCGAAATCGACGCTATGTTTCCCACCGAACATATTACAGCCGAACTGATTGAGAAAGCCCGCTTGTCATTTGTAGGCGAAATTGATCAGAAACCACCGGTATTTTCGGCCATTAAAAAAGACGGAAAACGTTTGTACGAACACGCGCGTGCCGGCGAAGAAGTGGAAATTGCCCACCGAAAAACCACCATTCACGAATTTGAACTGACCCGAATAGCCTTGCCGGAAATTGATTTCAGAGTGGTATGCAGCAAAGGGACTTACATTCGTTCGCTGGCTTATGATTTTGGAGCCGCTTTACAATCGGGCGCCCATTTAACCGCTTTACGCCGAACAAAAATTGGCGAATTCTCGGTAGAAAACGCCATTTTAGTTACCGATTTTGAAGACACGGTTAGTCCAAAGCAAGCATAATTTTCGTAATTTCTTCCATGGTCGACAAGCCTTTATCGTGCAGGTACCATTTCTGCAATTCGGTTTTGGCTTCTTCGTTCACGACTCCGAATTTTGCTTTGAATTCTTTTATAAGTCTTGTAGCACCTTCCGGTCTTGGCCCCCAAGCAGCCAGCACTTCGTGATTATCGGCATTGACAATAATTAATTTTGGAATGGATCTTCCGCCGTTGGTTAAAAATTCCTGCATTAACGGATCGTTTTCATCACGGAAAACAATTCGTAAATCTATTGCAGCGGCAACTTCGTCCATTTTATGCATGATTGGCAACAACTGGGCAGCGTCACCGCACCAGCCTTCCGCCAAAACTAACCAAATGTATTTTTTGTTCAGATTTCCCAAAGTAGTTTTCACTTCTTCCGGAACGACCAGCGTTTTGTCCAGACGGTTCATGCGCACTTCGTTCAACTGACTGTAATGCAGTAAATCTTCGGATTGTTCGTTACCGGACGATTTTCCTTCAGCCAATAACTGTGTTACTTTCGCTCTGTATTCGGCATAATTGCAACTGTTTTGCAATGCATTTTCTATGATGACTTTCATTTTTTCTTATTTTAACTACAAAGTTACTTCAAAAAACAAATTTGTAAGGTGACAAAAGTCACATTCGAATGCACAAAAAGTGTAATTTTATGGCAAAGTTTTAAAATGGATTTAAAAACAAAATCGATTGGATTGGTACTTTCCGGAGGCGGTACAAAAGGAATTGCCCACGCCGGTGTCCTTAAATTTCTGGAAGAACAAAACATTCGTCCGAATCACATTGCCGGAACCAGCGCCGGATCTATCGTTGCCGCGTTGTATGCCGGAGGAAAATCGCCTGAGGAAATTCTAGATTTTTTTAAGTCGATTTACTTTTTCAACTGGAAACATTTTACGTTTAAAAAGGCAGGTTTTATCGATTCGAACGCCTTTCATTTTTATTTTCATACGATTTTTGGCGAAACCCGCATCGGTGATTTAAAAATTCACACGCACATCACTGCCACCGATCTGGTAAAAGGAAAACTCAAAATTTTCGGTCCCGACACCAAAGTGGTGGATGCTATTTTAGCCTCCTCTTCGTTTCCGGGCGTACTTTCGCCGTATGAAATGAACGGAAAAATGTATAGCGATGGCGGAATTTTGAACCACTTCCCAACCGATATTCTGCAAGGACGCTGTGAAACATTGATTGGCGTGTATGTCAGTCCGATTCAAAAAATTGAAGCCAAAGACTTATCTTCGATCAAAGCGGTAACCTCCAGGGCTTTCGATTTGCTTTCGGCGAATTCCAACATGCAGAAATTCAACCTCTGCGACTGGGTTATTGCCCCGGAAGAACTAGCTATTTACAGCACCTTCGAAACCAGCAAAGCCAAAATGGATGCCATTTTTAAAATTGGGTATGAAGCGGCAAAAACGTCATACGAAGAACTTGTGGTATAATTTTCGGTTAACCTATTTCAAAAAAACAGATTATAACTATATTTGCACCATTAAATGAAACCTCCTCCATGAAACGAGGATCCAGTTTCGTTGACCATTGAAAAACAACAACATTCAACAAATGAAATACAATAGAATTCTTCTGAAACTGAGTGGCGAAGCGCTAATGGGCGACAGACAATACGGAATCGACCCGAAACGCTTGGCTGAATATGCTGCTGAGATCAAACAAATTCACGACAAAGGCGTTCAGATTGCCATTGTGATTGGAGGCGGAAATATTTTCAGGGGAGTTGCCGGAGCAAGCAACGGAATGGACCGCGTACAAGGCGATTATATGGGAATGCTGGCCACCGTAATTAACGGAATGGCATTACAAGGCGCTTTGGAAGATGCCGGAATGCAAACCCGCTTACAAACCGCTTTAAAAATTGAAGCCATTGCCGAACCATACATCAAAAGAAGAGCGGTACGTCATTTGGAAAAAAACAGAATCGTTATCTTCGGAGCCGGGACAGGAAACCCTTATTTCACAACGGATACCGCAGCAGTTTTAAGAGGAATTGAGGTAGATTGCGACGTGATTCTGAAAGGAACCCGTGTAGACGGCGTTTACGATTCGGATCCGGAAAAAAATGCCGATGCTGTTAAATACGACCACATCACTTTTGACGATGTATTAAGCAAAGGGTTGAACATTATGGACACCACTGCATTCACTTTAAGTCAGGAAAATAAATTACCGATCATTGTTTTCGACATGAACAAACAAGGCAATTTATTGAAAGTTTGTGAAGGCGCTACCGTAGGAACCACAGTAAATATTTAATATTGATTTATAAAAAATTAGTATCATGACTGAAGAAATTATTTTTATTTTAGATAGCACGAAAGAATCGATGACCGGCTCTATCGCGCACCTTGAAAAATCGTTTTTAAACATTCGTGCCGGAAAAGCTTCTCCGCAAATGTTGGGAAGTGTTTTCGTAGACTATTACGGATCACAAACGCCGCTTTCTCAGGTAGCCAATGTAAACACGCCCGATGCGAGAACCATCACGGTCACGCCTTGGGAAAAAGCAATGTTACACCCTATTGAAAAAGCGATTATGATTGCCAATCTTGGTTTTAATCCGATGAACAATGGAGACAACATTATCATTAGTGTACCGCCGTTAACGGAAGAGCGCCGTAAAGAATTGGTAAAACAAGCCAAAGCGGAAGCGGAAGACGCGAAAGTAAGTATCCGTAACGCTCGTAAAGACGCGAATACCGAAATCAAGAAATTGGAAAAAGAAGGCACGTCGGAAGACATTTGTAAAACGGCTGAAGACGATGTTCAGAAGTTAACCGATGCTTATATCAAAAAAATTGAAGAGCATTTAGCGATTAAGGAAGCTGAAATCATGAAAGTATAATTTAAGTCCCGATTTTTAATCGGGATTTTTTATTTCATACCTTTACCTTACATTTGTAACAATCATTCCGAAAGTCCGCTTGTATTTTGATGCGAATTTTTCTCTTTTTGTTTTCTGTTTTCAGCATTTTATGTAATGCCCAAAACCCCGTTTCCGGAATCGTTCGAAATGCAGGTACCAATAAACCATTGCCGTTTGCCACCCTACACCTAAGCAACGGGAAGACCATTATTGTGGATGTTGACGGCAAATTCGCCATTGAAAACACCAACGACGTAGCTGATTTTACGGTTTCCTATACCGGATTTCAATCGCAAGTTGTGGCATTAAAATCCAATCAGAAATTCTATTCCATAAAACTGGTGGAAAAAACACAGGAGTTGAACGAACTCGTAATCGGCGGAAATCCTGCATTGGACATCATCCGGAACACCATTATTTACAAAGACATCAACAATCCGCAGAAAAAACTCAACAGTTTTCAGTTCAACACTTACAACAAACTGATTATCACCGCCAATCCCGACTCCATCAGAGGAAAAATTGATACAATTTTCACTTATGAAAAAATAGGAACACGATTTCAAAAGCTGGATTCTTCCGATTTCAAATTCAAAAAAATCATTCAGAAACAGCATTTGTACCAAACCGAAAAAGTATCCAAAATACAATTCAATAAGAAACAAGGATTAAAAGAAACGGTTTTAGCCACCCGAATGGCAGGTTTCAAACAACCTATTTATGAATACATCGGACTGAAGCTACAATCGTATTCGGTTTACGACGACAAAATTGAACTTTTCGAAACCAAATACCCCAACCCTATTGCCAACGATGCCTTAAACTATTACAATTATAAAATACTGGATACGGTTTTTTTGGGCAACCGAAAAGCCTACATGATTCATTTCAAACATAAAAACCAAAACCGAAAATCGAAACTGGAAGGTATTTTATATATTGACAAAGTCAGTTACGCCATTGCGAAATCGGTTTACCGTTCCAAGGGAATTCTGGACATCAGTGCCACCAATGTTCTGAAATATTATAAAGAAGACGACATTTGGTTTCCTGAAAAAAACACCCTTAAAATTGTAAAAGGAAACAATAAAAATGATGTAAAAATCTTAGGCGAAACCATCAAATTTACGCCTGAAGAAAACCTGGAAAATGACGATTCGGGGAAACAAAAAAAATCAGCTTCCGATTTTGTGTACATTCTTTCCGAATCGAAAAATTTCGAAACCGAATTCAACTCGCCTGTACAAATCAAACATCAGTATATCGCCATTGACATTAATGAAGATGCCATTTCAAAAAACGAAAATTACTGGACGCCTTTCCGAAAAGACAGCCTGGACATTCGCAGCATGAGCACCTACTCGACACTGGACAGTTTGGTTAGCAAAGAAGGATACGAACAAAAAATTAAAATCGGGAGAAAAGTTATCAATGGTTTCATTCCGTTGGGCGCCGTGGATTTAGAACTTCGTCAACTCATCAAATACAACAACTATGAAGGTTTCCGTTTCGGATTGGGTGGAGTAACCACTGATGTGTTTTCAAAAACAATCCGCCTGAGCGGGTATGGGGCTTATGGCTTAAAAGACGATGGATTTAAATTCAGTTTAGGACAATCTACCCGAATCGGTAATTTTTCCAATTCCTGGATTGGCATTTCCTATACCGATGATTTACAGGAAATCGGAAGTACCATTTTCGACATCGACCGAAAGCGATTCCGACTCTATGATCCGCGTCCTTTTAACTTAACCACCTTCTACAGCCACAAAACCTCGAAGGTATATGTAGAAACCAAAATACTTCCAAAAACGGAAAGTGTCTGGCAGCTGACACAAACTCATATCGATCCGAAATTCGACTATACTTTTCTTGCCGGAGGTAATGTTTACGACAATTACAACCTCACAACCGCCTCATTATCGATACAGTGGAATCCGTTTAGTGATTATATGCAAACGCCTTCCGGAAGGATTGAATCGGAAAAAAAATATCCGAAATTTACTTTTCAGATCTCCAAAACACTTCCCGGAATACTTGGAAACGATTTGAATTTCGGGAAATTTGATTTCAGAACGGAAATTGAAAAAAAATACCTGGACGGACAAAAAACCTCCTTTTTATTTCAGGCAGGAATTGCCTTTGGAGATGTTCCAATTACGCATCTTTACAGTATCTCGCCAAACACCCAAGACCGTGACGCGATTTTGCAGCGCCTAAACATTACCGGAAAAAACAGTTTTGAAACCATGCGCTTTAATGAGTTTTTCTCCAGTGAATACGTAGCACTACATTTCAAACACGGATTACGGAAAGTAAAATTATTTAAGAAAGTAAACCCGACAACCGTCCTTGTAACCCGTGCTGCAATTGGAGATGCTAAAAATCAAAACAATCACACCGGTTTCGAATACAAAACACTGAATGCCGGCTATTTTGAATCGGGATTGGAATTCAACAACATTTATAGCGGATTGGGACTTTCCGGATTTTACCGTTACGGAGGCAATGCACTACCCACTTTTAACGACAATATATCCGTAAAGTTAAGTTTTGTACTGGATTTAGGCTTTTAATGAGAAGACACGAATTTTAGTCCGACTATAGACGCAATCAAGGTGGTTAAAAAAAATACCCGCCAAAAATCGGCCGGTTCTTTAAAAACGAAAATCCCGACAATAACTGTTCCCACAGCGCCAATTCCGGTCCAAACCGCATAAGCAGTTCCTATTGGCAAAGTCTGTGTAGCCTTGTACAATAAGGTCATACTGATGGTCAGACATACAAAAAAACCAACCATCCACAAAGTCGATGTTGTTCCGGAAGTTTCTTTTGCTTTACCCAAACAAGAGGCAAAACCCACTTCAAAAAAACCCGCGATAACCAATAAAATCCAATTCATTACTGTTGAAATTAATTTGACGGTAAAGATAGCATTTGAAACCTTAATCTTTTATAAAAACTGAACTTCAAAAGGTTAAATTCTTCAGCCTTTTTACTACATTTGCAGGCATTTAATTTTTTATTTATTGAAAATTCAGTTTTATTGAAAATTGAATAAAAAAACAATCTAAAAATGAAACACACCAAAGTTAAAGACCTGCTAAACAGTGCGCCGGGACTACATGAAGTAAAAGCAAAAGGATGGGTTAGAACATTTAGAAACAATCAGTTTATCGCGTTGAACGACGGTTCAACCATCAATAATATTCAGTGTGTGGTTGATTTTGCAAACACCCCTGAGGAAACTTTAAAAAGAATTACAACCGGAGCCGCCGTTTGTGTGGTGGGAACTTTGGCCGAAAGTCAGGGTGCCGGGCAAAAAGTGGAAATCCAGGTATCCAAAATCGAAATCTTAGGGGATTCCGATCCGGAAAAATTTCCAATGCAGCCTAAAAAGCACTCGTTGGAATTCCTTAGAGAAAATGCACATTTACGCATCCGTACCAATGCTTTTGGCGCAATTATGCGTGTGCGTTCGACTTTAGCCTTTGCGGTACACCAATATTTTCAGGAAAAAGGATTTTTCTATGTAAACACACCTATTATTACTGGTTCGGATGCGGAAGGTGCAGGCGAAATGTTTAAAGTTACCGCTTTACCTTTCGACGGAACGCCAAGAACCGAAGAAGGCAAAGTAAACTACAAAGAAGATTTCTTCGGAAAAGAGACCAACCTTACCGTTTCAGGTCAGCTGGAAGGCGAAACCTATGCAATGGCGCTGGGTCAGATTTATACCTTCGGACCAACTTTCCGTGCGGAAAACTCCAACACATCCCGTCACTTGGCGGAATTCTGGATGATTGAGCCGGAAGTGGCGTTCAATAATTTGGCGGACAACATGGATTTGGCAGAAGATTTCATCAAATACGTAATCAAATATACGGTGGACAAATGTGGTGACGATTTGAAATTCTTAGAACAACGTTTGATCGAAGAAGAAAAATCAAAACCGCAAGCCGACAGAAGCGAAATGGCTTTATTGGAGAAATTAAGCTTCGTAATGGACAACAATTTCAAACGTGTTTCGTACACGGAAGCTATTGACATCCTTAAAAACTCCAAACCGAATAAAAACAAAAAATTCCAATATCCGGTTGACGATTGGGGCGTGGACTTACAAAGCGAGCACGAGCGTTTTCTAGTGGAAAAACACTTCAAGTGTCCGGTAATTTTATTCGATTATCCGGCAAACATCAAAGCGTTTTACATGCGTTTGAACGAAGACGGGAAAACCGTACGTGCCATGGATATTCTTTTCCCAGGCATTGGAGAAATCGTTGGAGGTTCTCAAAGAGAAGAGCGTTACGACGTACTTTTGGAAAAAATGAAAGCATTGGGTATTGACGAAAAAGAATTGTACTGGTATTTAGACACAAGACGTTTCGGAAGTGCCGTTCACTCCGGATTCGGATTAGGTTTCGAGCGTTTAGTATTGTTCGTAACCGGCATGACCAACATCCGTGATGTGATTCCATTCCCTAGAACTCCGCAAAACGCCGAGTTTTAATAAAATTTAGTTTATAGTTTACAGTTCCAAGTTTCGAGTTTTTTAGTAACTTTAGACTTGGAACTTTTACATAAAATCCACTGTAAATGCTCAAACAGAATCTACAATTCAAGTTATCCCAAAAATTATCGCCCCAGCAAATCCAACTGATGAAGCTGATTCAATTGCCCACGCAGGCTTTTGAACAACGACTGAAAGAAGAATTGGTGGAAAATCCGGCATTGGAATCCGGAAAAGAAGATGCATTGGAAAACGACGATTACGAAGCGGAAAACGATTACGATGAGTATGATGATTTTGACAACGAACAAATTGACGCCGATGAGATCAACATCGATGAATACCTGAGCAACGACGAAACCCCGGATTACAAACTTCAGGCGAACAATTACAGCGACGACGATGAAGACCGAAGCTTGCCTTTCGCAGCACCGGTAAGTTTTCATCAGGATTTGATCAATCAGTTGAACACCTTTATCTTATCCGATGATGAGCGTGAAATCGCCGAATTCCTCGTAGGAAGCATTGACGACATGGGTTACATCCGCAGAACCGTTCAGGACATTGTGGACGACATGGCGTTTACCCAAGGTATTTATACCGACGAGAAAAACGTAGAGCGTATTTTACACATCATCCACCAACTGGAACCTACCGGTGTGGGCGCCCGTGACTTACAGGAATGTTTACTGTTGCAATTGCGTCACAAAACCCCAACCGATTCGGTGAGTTTGGCCATTGCGATTATCGAGCAGCAATTTGACGCCTTTACAAAAAAACACTACGATAAATTACTACAGAAATTTGATGTTTCTCAGGAACAGTTGCGCAAAGCCATTGACGAAATTGAAAAACTGAACCCGAAACCGGGTGGCTCATTCGAAAGCAGTTCCAAAACCGTGGAGCATGTGGTGCCTGATTTTTCGATTCGCGTAGTAGACGGCGAATTACAACTGACCTTAAACGGCAGAAATGCGCCGGAATTACATGTTTCCAAAGATTATCAGGAAATGCTGCAAACCTATAAGGATTCGAGAGAAAAATCGAATGCCCAAAAAGATGCGGTGCAATTTATCAAACAAAAACTAGATTCGGCCAAATGGTTTATTGATGCCATCAAACAGCGCAACGAAACGCTTTTGGTAACCATGAACGCCATTATGCATTACCAGCAGGAATATTTTATCGACGGCGACGAATCGAAGTTGAAACCAATGATTCTAAAAGATATTGCCGATATGATTGGTCTTGACATTTCGACGATTTCGCGTGTAGCCAACAGCAAGTATGTGGAAACGCCTTACGGCACAAAACTGATTAAGGAATTCTTCTCGGAAGCAATGAAAAACGACCAGGGCGAAGACGTTTCTACGATAGAAATCAAAAAAATACTGAAATCGGTAATTGAAGAAGAAGACAAGCAAAAACCGTTACCGGACGATAAATTAGCCGAAATCCTAAAAGAAAAAGGCTATCCGATTGCCCGACGCACCATTGCGAAATACCGTGAACTGATGGACATTCCGGTCGCACGCATGCGCAAGAAAATATAGGTAACCCGATAAAAAAAGACGAAAACCGTCCAGCCCTGATGGAAGTGGCATCCTTTTTTTGTTGGCTGAGGCTCTCGAAGCCAACAAAAAAAGATACAGCGTACAGCAGGAATTGCGAAACCAAAAAGACACCAAGCCACTCGCTTCAAAAAAACAACTAAATGGATTTAAAAAAAATACTTCCGTTTTTTTCCTATCTCTTTCATCCGTTGTTCATTTCGGTGTATGCGGCCTTGTTTTATTTTTTTGTCACCAAGGACTTTTTCTATCCCTACGAAATTTTCCTGATTTTGTTCCAGATTGCCATTCTAACCGTTTTTTTACCGATTTCAATGTATTTCCTTTTAAAATCTCTGGGATTGGCCAAATCCAGCATCATGCTGCACGAAAAAAAGGAACGGCGTTTACCGTTGGCTTTTCAGGCAATGTTTTATCTGGTATTGATTGAACACAGTTTTTCTACGGTAGTGGTTCCCGAACTGTATTATTTCTTTCTGGGAGCGTTAATCAGCACCATTTTAACGCTAATTCTTATTGTCCTTCATTTTAAAGCGAGCATCCATATGATTGCCATGACCGGCATGACGTTGTTCATTATCGCAATCTCGATGCATTACGGCATCCCTTTTGTGAGCCTGATTGCTTTCCTGATTATAATGGTTGGTTTTGTCGCCTCTTCCCGTTTGTACATGCAGGCGCATACAATGAAAGAACTATTGGTGGGAATTCTGGTGGGAACCCTTCCTCAGATTGCGCTTTGGCATTTTTGGCTATAAGATATAAAACATGAAGCCAATGTTCAGATCCGACAGTTTCGACCCGTTTTTAAATATTGGGTTTAGACCGTAATAAACATGAATATTCCAGGTATTGTAACCCGTGGAAACATACATCCCATATTGCCATTTATTGATATTATTGTCGACATTAGATGTTTCACTCCCAATAGAAGTCGACTCTAGTTTCAGATTGGTATTGAAAACATAACGCGCCTTAAGACCGGTATAAACCCTCCAAAACTTATGACTATCGTAGGTTGCATTTCGCCAACGAATTTCCAAAGGAACCTCAATACTGTGCGACACTATTCTGGTTTTAACATCCTCTGAAGGAACCGGAGGATTATCTGAAAAAAGATCGTTGGTACTGATAAACTGTTTAATATTATTATAAGAATAACCGATACCGGGAGCTATAGCCCAATGTCTGTTTTTGGAAATCGGAAAATCCCTCATAAAACCAGCCGAAATACTCGGAGAAAAAGAAAACTGTTTGAAACCGTCAGGACTGTTCTGAACCAGATTATAGCTTAAGGCTACATAAAACTGATCTTCTCTGAATAAAGAATCAACCACTTTTACATTTTCTGTCTTGGTTGCAGCACCAACCTCCTGAGCAAAAACATAATGAGGTACAATTACAAATAAAGTCAACAATAAAAACTTATGCATACTGTTTGATTTTCTCTACTAAGGTAATAAAAAAAGGCAATCCGCAGATTGCCTTTTTATTTTTTCGCAGAGAGGAAGGGATTCGAACCCTCGATACAGTTACCCATATACTAGCTTTCCAGGCTAGCTCCTTCAACCACTCGGACACCTCTCTAAATTGAGATTGCGAAATAACGACTTTATTTTGTTATTCTAAAGCTTTATTTCAAAAATTTTTAGGTCAATTCACCTTGAACCGCTGTTTCGAAAGCATTTTTAAAATCCGAAGAAGAAACCTGTTGCCCCAAAAGGTACATCAGTTTAGTAATTGCCGCTTCAGTGGTGATATCATGACCCGAAATCACACCGATTTTTTTCAGCTCCATCCCGGTTTCATATTTATTCATATTTACACTTCCGCCGGAACATTGCGTCACATTGATTACATGAAGCCCTTTGTTGATTGCTTTTTCCAGAATGGTTATAAACCAGTCTTCCGTTGGGGCGTTACCGGCGCCATACGTTTCCAATACGACACCTTTTAAATTCGGAATGTGCAAGATGGCATGCAAAACACTTTCGTTAATGCCCGGAAACATTTTTACCACTACCACATTATCATCAAAAGTTTTGTTGACTTTTAGTTTTTCTCCCGTTGTTTTCTTTAGCAACAAATCTGTATTTACTTTCAAATCCACACCTGATTCGGCTAATTCAGGATAATTGGGTGAGGAAAAAGCATTGAAATGTTCGGCGCTTATTTTAGTGGTACGGTTACCACGGTATAATTTGTATTCAAAATACAATCCGACTTCTGTAACGATAGGCTGGTTGTTGTTTTGGAGCGAGGCAATCTGAATCGCGGTAATCAGGTTTTCTTTGGCATCAGTACGCAAATCGCCAATCGGCAATTGAGACCCCGTAAATATGACCGGTTTGGTCAGATTCTCCAGCATAAAACTCAGTGCCGATGCAGAATACGACATCGTATCCGAACCGTGCAGCACTACAAATCCGTCAAAAAAATTGTAATTTTCTTCAACAGCTTCCGCTATGGCCACCCATTTATCGGGATTCATATTGGAAGAGTCAATCGGATCTTTAAACGAAAACGTTTCGATATCGCAATCCAGCAATTTTAATTCGGGGATATTGTGCAGTAATTCGTCGAAGTTGAATGCTTTCAGCACACCGGTTTCGAAATCTTTCACCATTCCGATTGTCCCACCCGTGTAAACCAACAGTATTTTCGGTTTATTCGACATTCTGATATTTCAATTTATTAACTACCGGATTGGCATACATCGCCAAAAAGCTTTCTTTCAAAGCATTCACTTCGCTTCCCAAACGCATTTCCAAGCGACGTTCGAAAAGTTGCTTTTCTTTCTCGGTATATTGATTTGAGAACTGATTGGTATTGTGAATCAAATCGTAGGCAATGAAATTCGTAGGCCATAACTTGTAGGTCGACAAAATAGAATCGTCAATTACCTGTGCCAAGGCCTGAATTTGTTTGTTATTATTGTCATTTTCAGACATAATCTTGTCCAATTCGGTATCCAAAACATCACCCACATGAATATGGATTCGCTTTTTCTGACCGATGATTCCACTGATTAACGTGATAAAATCCTCATTTTTTTCTTTAATGTAGATTTCATCATTGGCTTCCGCCATAAGTTGCGGCATTTTTAAAGCATCGGTGGGATCGTATTCGTAGGAAATGGAAACCGGAACAATTCTGATTTTCTTAAAATAATCCATCAGATTTTCTTCATCCGAAGCCATCGCCAACATTTTCAACACTCCTTGGTGGGTAGCATCATTCCCGTCTTTGGTTCTTCCTTCACGCTGTGCAATCCAAACCGAACGGTTTTCTTTGGAAAGCAAATGATAAATGAACTCCGACATTAGTTTCGAGCTTTGCAACAATTCCCTTGGCGACAAGCCACGGCGAACCAAAAAGTTTCTGTTAAGTTTAGAAAGCGTCAACAAAAAAGATTTCTGTACCAAATTATCCCCGATTGCCGAAGCTGTCATAACCAATCCGTGATCAAACAAACTCACATTCAGCAAGGAAGTATCCAAAATGATATCGCGGTGGTTGGAAATGAAAAGATACGAAGTGTTGGGCTCCAGTTTTTCAAAACCGGAAGTAGTCAATCCGTCCGAACTGCGTTCCAAAACGCGCTGGATGGACTGGTAAATGAAATTAACCTGAAAATCACGAATGGAATGTGTTCTTTTCAACTGTTCCATCCAAACTGATTCTTCCACATCGGGAAAAGTAAAACTCATCAGCGCTTTCATCATTGGATGATTGGCAACGCTTTGAATGGCTGTATTTACTTCGCTGTCATAAAACTGGCGAATCGAGTCGAACTTTGGCATTAGTTAATTTTTTAACAATTCACAAATGAACGAAATTTTTATGAATCAAAGGGCATTTCTTTGTTAAATCCCGAAAATTTCACGCGAATTTTCGGTTGTAATTCGGGCAATTTCGGCTACGGGCAATTGATAAATTTCAGAAAGCTTTTCGGCTACCAAGGTTACATAACTGCTTTCGTTGCGTTTTCCGCGGTACGGCACGGGCGCCAAATATGGCGAATCGGTTTCCAAAACGATGTGTTTAAGGTCGATTTGACGCAAAAACTGATCGATTTTTCCGTTTTTAAACGTTACCACTCCACCAATTCCCAATTTCATATTGTAGGAAATAGCTTGTAATGCCTGCTCGTACGTTCCCGAAAAACAATGAAAGATCCCAAATAAATCGTCGGATTTTTCCAACTCCAACACTTCAAAAATTTCGTCGAAAGCTTCACGACAATGAATGTTAATTGGTAATTTGTATTTTTTTGCCCATTGAATCTGTTTCTGAAACGCGATTTTCTGGATTTCTAAAGTCGTTTTATCCCAATACAAATCAATCCCGATTTCACCGATGGCGGTAAACTTACGCTTGGCCAATTCGGTTTCCACATGCGCCAGTTCGGCTTCGTAGTTTTCCTTTACATAACAAGGATGCAAACCCATCATCAGGAAAATATTGTCGGGATACTGTTGTTCCAAATCGTACATTTTCTGGGTATACGAGGCGTCGATTGCCGGAATAAAAAACCGTTTTACTCCATTATTTATGGCGCGTTCGATCATCTCGGTGCGGTCTTCGGCAAATTCTTCGGAATACAAATGGGTGTGGGTATCGGTAAAAATCATTTTCAGTAACTATATTTCAAAGCCGCAAAGTTACAAAGTTCCCTTTTGATAATCGGATAATTGGATAATTAAGATTATTTTTGAGTTATGGAAAACCTACACAAACTGCTAAAAAAGGAAGGCTACAAAAAAATAAAATTCAAAGTCTCCAAAACCCAACATCTTTTAATAAAAGCTAAAGTGAATGGCATTTTAGGGGATTTTATTCTAGACACGGGAGCCTCCAACAGTTGCATCGGTTTTGACAGTGTGGATTATTTCAATATTATCGCCAAAGATTCCCCCACCAAAGCCGCCGGAGCCGGGGGAACCGGAATGTACACCCAAATGGCAACCAACAACTTACTACAGCTCTCGCATTGGAAAACCACTGATTTTTCGTTGGTTATTTTCGACATGAGTCACGTGAATCTGGCCCTGCAGCAATACAATGCCAAAGCGGTTCATGGGATAATCGGGGCCGACATCCTGTTACAAGGAAAAGCAATTATTGATTATTACAATCATTATTTCTATTTAAAATAAAATCAGAAATTCTTTTTGAGGGTTCGATAGGCAATGACGCTGCTGGCAATCATTAAGATTCCTCCTAAAATAAAATGCGCTCCCGCAAACTTAAACGGTGCCTCATCGTGGGTGAAAAAGTAAAACGTATTCGCCATTAAAGGTGGCCCGATAATAGAAGTGGCGCTCATCAGACTGGCCAACATTCCCTGAATTTCGCCTTGTTCCGAAGCCGGAACCGTAGACGAAATCACTGATTGCAGTGCCGGTCCCGCAATTCCACCCAAGCAATACGGAATCAGAAACACAAACATCATCCAGCCCTGTGTGGCGAACGCAAAAAGAAACATTCCAACCGCATATAAAAACAATCCGACATAAATACTTTTACTGTTGCCCAATTTGGGATTAATCCATCGAATTAATCCGCCCTGCACAATACCGACCAATAAACCGATGACGCCCAACGAAATCCCCACCATCCTTTCGTTCCAATTAAAACGGTACATAGTGAAATAACTCCAGTTGCTCTGCACGGCATGTCCGCCGATGTACACCAATACCAAGGCGGCCACTAAACCAATTAGAGACGGGTATTTTTTCAGATTTAACAAAGCGCTTACCGGATTGGCACGTTTCCAACTGAAGTCTCTTCGATTGGCTTTAGATAAGGATTCCGGCAGAATGAAATACCCGTATAAAAAGTTTATAAAACAAAGGAAAGCAGCGGCGTAAAACGGAATACGCGACCCGTATTGCCCTAAAATCCCTCCGATTACCGGCCCGATGATAAATCCTAAACCGAAGGCTGCCCCAATCATTCCGAAATTTTTGGCGCGATTGGTTTCGTCACTCACATCCGCAATATAAGCGGTTGCCGTGGTAATGCTGGCACCTGTTAATCCAGCCAGAATTCTTCCGATAAACAACCAGGCAATTGTGGGCGCAAAAGCGAGCAAAAGATAATCCATGGCGAAAAAGAAAAGCGAAAATAAAATAATCGGTCGGCGTCCGAATTTATCGCTCAGATTGCCGATTAACGGCGCAAACAAAAACTGCGTCATTGCATAAGCAAAAGTCAGCCAGCCACCGTATTGGGAAGCCACGCTGATGTCGCCATGAATCAATTCGGCAATTAATTTCGGAATTACCGGAATGATGATACCCCATCCGATAATATCGATTAGCATGGTTATGAATATAAACCCTACAGCGGCCGATTTTTTGTTTGCTTTCATAAAAAATTTTAAAAAAGTAAACCTACAAAAAACTTGTCTGAAAACCGCCTGCTCGCTGTAAAATATGAATTCACCAAATGGCGGGGGAGTATTGGCATAGCAACTAAAATTACGAAACGATTGTTTTTTCATTTTCTCAACTATAAAATTTTTAAAACGTGTTTTTTGATTAAAAGCATTACTTACTTTTTTTGTCATTTCGAGGGACGAGAAATCACATCAAGTTATTCCGTTATGAGATTCCTCCTTCATCGGAATGACAAACGGGCTGAAAATACTTTTCAAAATATCACCAAATTTGGTGATTGTGTAGGTGTTTTTTTATGTTTAGGTTTGTGGACATAAAATTGCCCACCAAAATAACCCTATTATTTAAGCGTTAAGGAGAATTTTAATCCAACTTTACCATATAGAACCTGTCCTTGAATTAATTGTAAATGAAAGAAAAAACAATCAGCCTATTTTTAACCACAACTCTTATTCTCATTGTAGGTTTCACTAATAATGGCAACGCTCAAAAAATAGCCGCGGGATTCAATCATACTCTTTTTAGTTGTACGAGTGGAACACCCCAAGCTGTAGGTACTAATACCATTGGGCAACTTGGTATTGGGAACTATGTCAGCCATAGCACTCCTGTACAAGTATCCGGACTCAACGGAATAGTGGCAGTTGCGGCAGGCGATTTTCATTCACTTTTCCTCAAAAATGACGGAACCGTTTGGGCTGTGGGCGCTAATGGAAACGGACAACTGGGTGATGGAACTACTGAGAATAAATTAAGTCCAGTTCAAGTAGCAGGACTGACCGGAATTACAGCAATAGCAGCTGGCAGTAACTTTTCACTTTTCCTGAAGAATGATGGAACCGTTTGGGGCGTTGGAAATAACACCGGAGGTCAGTTGGGCGATGGAACCGATGCCAATAAAAGTACGCCTGTGCAGGCCATTGGGCTTACAGGAATTACCGCTATAAGTGCGGGTCAGTTTCATTCACTTTTCCTTAAAAATGACGGAACCGTTTGGGCTACAGGTGGCAATTATTACGGACAGATAGGTAATCACCCTTACGCTGGCAATTTAAGTCCGGTACAAATACTAGGGCTCAGCGGGATTACAGCTGTATCTGCAGGTGGAACACATTCACTCTTCCTGAAAAACAATGACACTGTTTGGGGAGTTGGATCTAATTACTATGGCCAACTTGGTAATGTAAGCGTAGGCAGTTATATTTATAATCCGTTTCAAATAACAGGTCTTAGCGGAATCACGCAACTATCAGCTGGATATCTTCATTCTCTTTTCCTCAAAAGTAATGGAACGGTTTTGGCATCGGGAACAAATACTTATGGGCAGCTTGGAGATGGTACTACAGTGGGCAAGAGCACACCTTTTGTTATACCCGGACTTACTGCAGTCATTGCAATTGATGCCGGGGTGCACAACTCTTTTTTCTTAAAGAGTAATACTACTGTTAGAGCGGTGGGTAATAATAATTCAGGTCAACTTTGTGACGGAACCACAATTGAAAGACATACTCCTGTTCTTGCAACTAATCTTTGTACAATTAATTTATCCGTAGAAGAAAACATCCTTGAAAACACAGTAGCCGTCTATCCAAATCCTTGCAATGAACAATTGTTTATAGATATAACCAGTATTAATGTAGATTGTACGAGCACCATTGCTGAACTACATAATATGCAAGGACAACTATTGTGGAGCGTAGCAGTAAAAACGCCTATTACTTCATTCCAGGTCGGTGATTTAAAGGAAGGAATTTATTTTATTAGTATAAAAAACACTAAAGGAACATTCGTAAAAAAAATAATTAAGGAGTAAACATAAAAAAATCCCGCTTAGTTTTAAGCGGGATTTTTTTTATTACAAAGTATTCCTATGCGCCGTAATGGCTGCTATAAAAACATCGACTTCGGCTATTTCTTTATTGAGGCGTTCCAGGTCGAGTTCATTTTCCAGTAAGGCCACTACACCATAACTTTCTCTTCGGTTTTCCAGCATGAACTTTTTGTATTCCAGGCGGTATTTCTTTTTCTCGTGCTCTTCTTTCGTTTTCCCCTCGGGTAAAATAGTGATGATAGATTCTTCTGCGGCAATTTCCGTAAGCACGCCTTGTAAAACCGCATCAATCTCTATGGATGTTTCGCTGTAGTTGGTACTAAAGCGTTCCTCGCCGATGCGTTTGTAAGTCAGGTTTGCTTTTTCTTTTGTTGCCCATGTTAATAATACATCGCAATCGGCTACTGTGGTAATTCTGTTTAATGAATACATAATGTTATTTTTTAAAAGTTCATATTATTCTTACGGTTTTCAAAAGTGATGCCAAAAAACAGAAAATCATTTTCCATTTGAAATTTTAACATTTTGTAAGAAAATATTTTATTTAAAAACATCTTGTACTCGATTGATTTACAGTTCGTTTTTACTTTCTTTTATTTTTTGCTCCAATTTATTTTTTAACATTTCGAGTTGTTCTTTTTTGAGCTGAAGCGACGCTACTGCATACAGATGATGCTTTTTTAGGATGTTCGTAGCTCTTATCCGAATATTTCTGATTAAAGTTGCCCTGTTTTCATATTCCTTTTGTTGCTCTAAAAACGCAGCGACCTCCAAAGCGGCAAAAGCTTCGGTTCGTATCTTTTCGATCTGATCGAGTTCTTTAGCAATCTTAAGCAGTTTGAGTTGTATCCCGGCATAGTCGTACTGCCATTTTTCCTGAAGCCGCTGCTGCTCGGCTTGGGTAATGGCGTGGCTTTCTTTGCAAACGCTTTTCTTTTCCTTTAAATGGGTCAGCACTTTCGTTAACTGTTCCGTGGCGGATAAAGGCAGCGCACGCTTTCCGGAAACATACATCGACCATTGTCCGTCGCCTATGCCTAACATAAGCGCGGTATCTTCGTGTGTTAAACCCAATATATTTTTATAAATGTTCTCTTTTTTCATTGGTTTGATTTTTTCAAAACAAAAACATTTCAAACAAAATCTGTTCCAGTTTTTCAAAAATTAAAATTTTCAAACGGTTTTGGTTTGAAAATTTTAAAAATTATTTTTTTGAAACAGGTTTTATTACGCACTGAAAAGATTTTTGAATATCACTAAATTTGGTGATTGTGTAGGTGTTTTTTTATGTTTAGGTTTGTGGAGATATTTAGACTAAAACTATATGTATTTACGAGTTATTTCCAACGTTAAATATAAATAACAAAAAAATGGCAGAAGATAACTTCCACTATCAAATTCCTGATAGAAATATCAGAAAGGAAAAATATGATAAATTTGGATTTTCACCCTCAGTCCAGAGAGTTAGTTATGCGGAACATGGCTCGACTTTAAAACAGCAAGCGACTACTTTTAAAGAAAAAGAATTTACAAAAAAAGACATTGCATACTCGAGTCAGCTTTTTATTCAAATTGAAACACCTGAAAAAGTTTCAGTAAAGAGTCAAAAACAAAAAATAGAAAATTTAGGTTTTGAATTATTTTCTTTTTCGGCAAATAATGAATCAATCGCAAATGCGATAATCACTAAAGAGAAATTTAATGAATTTGAACAAAGATTAGAAAACTATATCAACACTGAAGATCATGTTGGAAAAACTTACTTTGCTCCCATTGAGAGAATTTCTAGTATACCGCCAGAAAATAAAATTGATGATCAGATTAATTATGAGTCTGAGGACAGTATGGAAATTATCATTAATTTATATTCTACAATTAATCCTAAAGAATTATTAGCTATAAGTAATACGCTAGAAATAGATTTACGTAATTACACGAATGAAATATTGAAGAGGACATTTAAAAATGGAATAACATCATTATTCTGTAGTATTGCTCCTTTACATTTGACAAAAATAGCGGCAGAATTTTCAACTATTAAAGAAATAAATTTAAGCCAAACTTTTACAGTACCACAAGCCATTGAAGTTGACCCAATGCCAACTGATATAAAAATTAATTCAATACAGTCTTCTTCTACAATTTGCATTGTAGACTCTGGAATTTATCCAAATGAAATCCTTAAAAATTTCATTAAAGAACAAGTAGGTTATCCTAATCCCGCAGCAATTGATTTTGAATATAATCATGGAACATTTGTTGCAAGCAGGTGTATTTTTGGTGATGAAATAGATCATTGTTTAGCGACAAAAGAATTACATCCATATTGCAATGTTCTTGATTTATCGGTTTTTGGTATAAACTCTCTAAATCAAACTGTAGGACCTTCTGATTTCACCCTTAGATGCGCTATTGAAGATATTGTTCTAAAATATTATGAAACAATCAAAGTCTATAATCTTTCACTAGGAGTACCGGTTTCAATTCAGAATTACAAATTTTCAGACTTAGCCAAACTATTAGATTATTTAGCCAAAGAATATAAAGTTCTTTTTGTTGTTGCAGCCGGCAATATCAATAGACTTTTGGGTGATTATCCCGCACTACATTTTTCAAATCCAAATTCAAGAATTGGAAGTCCAGCGGAATCATTGTTAAGTTTAACAGTAGGTTCTGTAGTAAAGCATTCCACAACACACTCTTTGTCTGAAAATGGATTCATTTCTCCATTCTCTAGAAAAGGACCTGGTGCTGATAATGGAATTAAACCCGAAGTTGTAGCCCATGGAGGTAACTTAATTTCACCTTATGCCCAAATACCAAGAATTTCCACTTATGGAATTTCTAAATCAGGTCAAAACCTTTCTGCCGATGTTGGTACTAGTTTTGCTGCACCATTAATATCTCAATATGCTCAAAGGCTTTTTGATTTCTATCCTAGCAGTGACGCAAATTTAGTAAAAGCACTACTATGCCACTTTACAGAAAACAGAAACAAACCAGACGAATTACTCGATGATAACATTTACTATGTAGGCTTTGGAGAGCCTAATATTGAACTTGCATTAAGGTCAGCGAAAAATAACTCAGCTTATATTTACGAAGGATATTTAGACCAAGAAAATTATCAATTTATCACTTTTCATATTCCACAAAAATTTGCTGATACAACGGTTGATTCTAAACTTCGAATAAAAGTTACCATAACTTATGATCCAACTGTCAATCCAGATAATGAAAAAGAATATTCTGAGTCAAGAATATCAGCCACTCTAATTAAAAATAGCGTAAATGGGATGAAAGAAATATCATTATCTGATGAAAAATATAATTTACCTTGGAATCCAATCATACAATTTGAAAAATCTTTCACGAGAGGCTTTCTTGCTGGTGCATGGGAACTTCGGTTAAGACTTTACACGCGAGGAAAAACTAGTGAAAATTACCTTCAAAACTATGCCACAGTGATTGAAATTATTGATGATAATAAAACTATAGATGTTTATAATGACATAGAAAATGAATTCTCAGAAATTTACAATAAAATTGAAGTTTCTGTAGGCGCGGCATAAGCACTATCCAAAACAATGGTTTCAAATTAAATTTTAGTCTCAAGAATGGTTGAATAGTAAATTACTTAACTATTTCAAGTTAACTACTATTTATAAAAAATCCCGTTTAGAAACTAAACGGGATTTTCATTTTATATAACCCTAATCTACTAAAGCTCCAACGCTTTCTTAGGATTGTTATCCATCAAAATTTCTACTGGGTTTTCCAACGCTTCTTTCACCGCTACCAAGAATCCAACCGACTCACGTCCGTCGATGATTCGGTGATCGTACGATAACGCTACGTACATTACCGGAGCGATTACGATTTGTCCGTTTTTCACCACAGCTCTTTCCACTACATTGTGCATTCCTAAAATACCCGACTGTGGAGGATTGATAATTGGCGTAGACAACATCGAACCGAAAACACCACCATTTGAAATCGTGAAGGTTCCGCCTGTCATTTCGTCTACTGTGATTTGTCCGTCACGCGCACGGATTGCCAAACGTTTGATTTCCGCTTCAACGCCACGGAACGTTAAGTTTTCTGCATTACGTACTACCGGTACCATTAATCCTTTTGGTCCTGAAACCGCTACCGAAATATCACAGAAATCGTAAGAGATTTTCTCCTGACCGTCGATCATCGAGTTCACATCCGGATACAATTGTAAGGCACGGGTAACCGCTTTAGTAAAGAAGGACATAAAGCCTAATCCCATTTGGTGTTTTGCTTTAAACTCTTCTTTGTATTGGTCACGAATTGCGTAAATCGCACTCATGTCAACCTCATTGAACGTAGTCAACATTGCGGTTTCGTTTTTAGCGGCTACTAAACGCTCCGCTACTTTACGACGCAACATCGATAATTTTGTTCTTTCCGAACCGCGAGAACCTCCGGTTGGTGTGCCCATAGAAGGAACAGCATTAACTGCGTCTTCTTTAGTTACTCTTCCGCCTTTTCCGGTACCTACGATATCTGTTGGCTGGATGTTTTTCTCGTCTAATATTTTTCTTGCTGCCGGGGATGGCGCATTGGTGGCATATGTTGCTGCTGCTGGAGCCGGAGCTGCTTTTGGTGCCTCAGCTTTTGGAGCTTCCGCTGCTTTTTCTGCAACTACGGTTGCTGAGCCTGTCGAAGCATCCGGTTTTGCAGCACTGGTATCAATTAAACACACTACCTGACCTACCGCTACTGCATCGCCTTCTTCCGCTTTAAGCGTAATAATTCCGCTCGCTTCCGCTGGTAACTCTAAGGTAGCTTTATCAGAATCAACCTCCGCAATGGCTTGGTCTTTTTCTACATAATCTCCGTCTTTAACTAACCAAGTAGCAATTTCTACTTCTTTGATTGATTCTCCCGGTGAAGGGACTTTCATTTCTAAAATCATCGGTATATAATTTTATAGGTGTTGTTATTATCTGTTTTATCAAAAATACAATTTTATTGGAATAAATTCTTGTCAAAAACCATTGCAATGGCGGCCGCATGACGTTTTTTAGAACGTACATAACTTCCAGCTGCCGGTGCACTATACGCTTTAGGCGACGCCACTCTGAATTTCACTTCGTTAAAGTTCATCAGCATATAACCGTAAGCCCCCATGTTTCTTGGCTCTTCCTGTGCCCAAACGTAATCGTTCACGTTCGGATATTTGGCGATAATCGCTTTCATTTGCTCTACCGGTAACGGGAACAATTGCTCCACACGTACCAAGGCCACATCGTTTCTTCCGTTGGCTTCTCTTTCCGCTTTTACATCGTAGTAGAATTTACCGGTACAGAATACTAAGGTTTTCACTTCAGCTGCATTCACGTTTGGATCGTCAATTACTTCCTGGAATTGTCCGTTTGCGAATTCTTCGATAGAGGAAACCGCTTCCGGATGACGCAATAAACTCTTCGGTGTGAATACTACCAATGGTTTACGGAATTTCGTTACCAATTGTCTTCTCAACAAGTGGAAGAAGTTTGCCGGCGTAGTACAATCGGCTACATACATATTGTGGTTCGCACACAATTGTAAGAAACGCTCCATACGGGCCGAAGAGTGTTCTGCTCCTTGGTTTTCATACCCGTGCGGCAATAACATTACGATTCCGTTTTGGTTGTTCCATTTGTCTTCCGCTGCCGAAATGTATTGGTCGATCATAATTTGCGCTCCGTTTCCGAAATCTCCAAATTGTGCTTCCCAAATGGTTAAGGCATTCGGATTGGCTAAAGCATAGCCGTATTCGAATCCTAAAACGCCGTATTCCGACAAATGTGAGTTATAAATCGAGAAATTTCCTTTTTTGTTCGGAAGATGATTCAGCAAGATTACTTCTTCTTCTGATTCTTCCACTTTAATTACCGCGTGACGGTGTGAGAAAGTACCACGCTCTACGTCCTGACCGGAAATACGCACATCGTAACCTTCTGTCAATAACGAACCGTAGGCCAACATTTCTCCCATTGCCCAATCCAATTTATCGGATTCGAAGAACATTGCTTTTCGATCGCCGATTAATTTTGTGATTTTGCTGATGAATTTTTTATCCGATGGCAATTCGGTCACCACTTTAGCGATTTCCGTTAAGGTTGCCTTATCTACTTTTGTTTCAAACTTCTGAAGCATTACATCGGCTTCGGCCTGTTCAAAACCTTTCCATTCGTTTTGCATGAATGGCGTGATTACCGTTAAATCTCTTTTACGGGATTCCTCCAAACTTTGCTCCAGATTGGTTTTATATTCCGCTTCCAGTTGTGCCACGTAATTGCCGTCGATAGAACCTTCCGCTTTCAATTTCTCTGCATAAATATCTCTTGGATTTTTCTGTCTCGAAATCGCTTTGTATAATTTAGGTTGGGTAAAACGAGGTTCGTCCCCTTCGTTGTGCCCGTATTTTCTGTATCCTAACAAGTCGATGAACACGTCGGTGCCGAACTCCATTCGGTATTCCAACGCAAACAACATCGCGTGTACCACTGCTTCCGCATCGTCTGCATTTACATGCAACACCGGAGACAAGGTTACTTTAGCTACATCCGTACAATAAATTGAGGAACGGGCATCTAAATAATTGGTGGTAAATCCAACCTGATTGTTCAACACAACGTGAATGGTTCCATTGGTTTTGTAACCGTCCAGTTTGGCCATTTGGATAATTTCGTAAACGATACCCTGACCGGCTACGGCTGCATCTCCATGTACAGCAATTGGCAATACTTTTGATGGGTTTTCAGCATAGTATTTATCTTGTTTCGCACGGGCAATCCCTTCGATAACCGCTCCTACTGTTTCCAGGTGGGAAGGGTTCGGTGCTAAATTCACGTTGATTTTTTTACCGTTTTGCGTATGTCTGTCGGCCGTTAATCCCAAGTGGTATTTCACGTCACCATCAAACAAAGCATCGTCGTCGTAATCTTTTCCGTCAAATTCGGAGAAAATATCCTGAGTCGATTTTCCGAAAACATTCGCCAATACGTTCAAACGACCACGGTGCGCCATTCCCATTACGAATTGCTCGACGCCTTTGTCGGCAGCGGCTTCAATTAAGAAATCCAAAGCCGGGATAGCCGATTCGATTCCTTCTAACGAGAAACGTTTCTGACCTACATATTTGGTATGAAGGAAGTTCTCGAAAGAAACCGCTTCGTTTAATTTTTTAAGGATGCGTTTCTTCTGATCGTTATTGAAACTTGGAAGATTGTCGTTGATGTCCAATCGTTTCTGAATCCACTCGATTACTTTCGGGTCACGAATGTACATGTATTCGATTCCGATGGATTCGCAATACACTTTATTTAAGTGATTTAAGATATCCTGAAGCGAACAAGGGTTTAAGTTCACAATTCGAGCCGCATCGAAAACCGTATTCAAATCGGAAGACGACAACCCGAAATTCTCGATGGATAAATCCGGAGAATAGGTTCTTCGCTCACGAACCGGGTTGGTTTTGGTAAAAAGGTGACCGCGGGTTCTGTAACCATCAATCAGCTTTAAAACATTAAATTCTTTTTGTAATTTTTCTGAAACGGCCGAACAATCTCCTCCTCCGGCAGCCATGGTTGTAAGTTCTTCAACCGGTCCGCCGCCAAATTCATTCGCAAAATCAAATCCTTGGAAAAAACTCCTCCAACTCGGTTCTACGCTATCGGGATTTTGTAAATATTGATCGTATAAATCGGCAAAAAAAGCCGTGTGTGCTGCGTTTAAAAAGGAAAACCTATCCATAATTCTGTCGAATGACGATTTTGGGTTAAAAAAATTTTACGCAAAAGTACAACACTTTATAATAATCTTCTAATGTTTTTCATACTTTTATCTCATAAAATATTCCGAATGATGAAGTTAAAAACAAACATCTGCAATTTTTTAACAATAGTTTTGAGTTGTCTGCTTTTTTTAACAATAACTTCTCCAATAAAGGCTCAGAATCAGAGCAATTCGCAACAAAAAAATGAATTTTGGAGAAACGTTCAATTTGGTGGCGGATTGGGTTTAGGTATTGGAAGCGGTTATACCAATATCATGGTGGCGCCCAGCGGAATTTACAATATAAACCCATACGTGTCAATGGGTTTAGGAATACAATACAGCTATGTAAAACAATCCGATTTGTTTGATTCCCACATTTACGGCGGAAGCCTTATCAGTCTTTTTAACCCGATTCCTGAAGTACAACTGTCTGCCGAGCTGGAACAGCTTCGCGTGAACAATACTTTTACCGAAGCAACCCCAAAAATTAAAGATAATTTCTGGAACACTGCTTTGTTTTTAGGGGCTGGCTATCGGAATCAAAACGTAACCATAGGATTGCGCTACAACATCCTATACCGTGAATCTAATTATGTGTACAGTCAGGGATGGATGCCGTTTGTTAGAGTCTATTTCTAAACCAGACTTTCTGCCATTCCCTTTTTAAAACCAGAAACGTAACCTGCTCTGAAAGTTCAACCAGATCAGAACCGTCCAGTTTTTTGATTTGCTCCTCAGACACATCAATAATATATAATAAATTGAGGTATTCGGCGAACTTGAACTGAATCAGCCGGTAGATTTTCTCGTGCAGCTGGATTTTTAAATCGATGGGCGAAATGGACGTTTCAAACGCCACACTTTCATTGGCATAATTAAAATCTTTGTTGATTTGCTCTACCAACTTCACATACAGCTCCTCTTTCTGCGCTTCAGAAAGTAATAAATCGGTATTTTGAGGTGCGATGTACATTTGAGGTTAGAAGTTAGAAGTTAGAAAATTATCGATTTTACAGCACATTACACATTTCTGCGCATCAAATTTTCACCAAACGCCTTTAACATGACTTTTTTAGAAGCTTCGATGCCCATTTTTTCCAACATTTCAAAAGCTTTAAACGTATATTCTTTAATCGCTTGTTGGGTTGCTTCGCTGGCTCCGGTCTGATTGAAAATTGTTTTTACAGCGGCTATTTTTTCATCATTTTGCGTTAACTGAACAGCAAACAAATGTTTCAGTTGTTCTTTTTCTTCAGCATTGGCAAATTCCATGGCTTTTAAATAAAGGTACGTTTTTTTGTTTTCGATAATGTCACCTCCGACTTGTTTTCCAAAAGTTTCCGGATCACCGAAAGCATCGAGATAATCATCCTGCAATTGGAAAGCGATGCCGAGATTCAAGCCGAAATCGTAAATCAGATTCGCATTTTCCTCAGACGTTTCTGCCACAATTGCGCCCATTTTCATGGCAGCGCCGACTAAAACAGCGGTTTTGTATTCAATCATTTTCAGGTATTCCGGAATGGTCACGTCGTTACGTTGTTCGAAATCGACATCCCATTGCTGCCCTTCGCATACTTCCAAAGCCGTTTTACTGAATAGTTTGGCTAACGATTGGAAAATTACCGGCTCGTATTGCTCAAAATATTGGTAAGCCAAAATCAGCATCGCATCTCCCGACAAAATTCCTGTATTCACATCCCACTTTTCGTGTACGGTTTCGTTTCCGCGGCGCAACGGCGCATCGTCCATAATATCATCGTGAATCAACGAGAAATTATGAAAAACCTCCACCGCAGTAGCTGCTGCCAAGGCTTTTTTATAATCGGTGTTGAAAATTTCCGCCGTCATTAAGGTCAAAACGGGACGCATTCGTTTTCCGCCAAGAGACAAAATGTAAGCAATAGGTTCGTACAGGTTTTTAGGTTCTCTTTCTATGGAAATTGCCGAAAAATGGCTGGTGATAAACGACTGGTATTCTGAAATGGAATGCATGACACTAATTTTTTGCTAAAGTACTCCAAATTAAACCGTTTTTCAAAAAAGTGAATTTGTTAATTTTAACTTAAAACTTTGGAAACTTTTTTAGTGTTAAAAGTTTCCGTTTTACATTTGTACCGAAATTTAATAGCAGTTATAATGATTACAGCACTTATATTTATCTTAGCATCAACGCTTTCCGCATTCCTGTTTATGAAACAGGCGCAATTTGGAAAAACTCCGAAAGGGGAACGTTTGAAAAGAATTAAAGTATCCGTGAATTATTCCAACGGCGCATTTCAAAATCAAAGTCCGACGCCCGATTTAACCGAAGGCGCGAATTTTTATTCCGTGGCCAAAGAATTTCTTTTCACCAAAAAAGAGCGAAACAAACCATCCGAAGCAATCATTTCACTGAAAACCGATTTGTTGCAGTTGGATCCGGAAAAAGACGTTATGGTTTGGTTTGGCCACTCCTCCTATTTCATGCAGATTGACGGAAAGAAAATTTTGGTCGACCCGGTTCTTAGCGGATCTGCTTCACCGATTTCTTTTACCACGAAAGCATTTAAAGGCAGCAACAACTATTCGGCAGAAGATATTCCTGCCATCGACTACCTTTTCATCACCCACGACCATTGGGATCATTTGGATTACAAAACCGTTAAAAAACTGCAATCCCGAACTGGGAAAGTAATTTGCGGGTTGGGAACCGGAGCGCATTTGGAACATTGGGGATTCACAAAAGATCAGATTATCGAGAAAGACTGGCACGAAACGATTCGTTTGGACATGGGCTTTTCGGTAACTACCGTTCCGGCAAGACATTTTTCGGGTCGCGGATTCAAACGCAATCAGTCGCTTTGGATGTCGTACGCCTTACAAACCCCATCATTAAATATTTACATTGGCGGCGACAGTGGTTACGATGCGCACTATGCAAAAGCCGGAGAAGCATTAGGTCCATTCGACATCGCTATATTGGAAAACGGACAGTATGACAAAAGCTGGAAATACATCCACATGCACCCGGAAGAAGTCCTTAGAGCAGCAAAAGATTTAAAAGCAAAGCAGCTGTTTCCGGTTCATTCCGGGAAATTTGCTTTGGCCAATCACGATTGGGACGAACCGCTTAAAAGAATATGGTCTTTAAGCAAAGTAACGGATACCGCATTAATAACACCCCGAATTGGAGAAATTGTATACTTAAAACAACAACAAAAATTCACAAAATGGTGGGAGTTTACCAATTAAAGTTGAACTTGATATATCAAAATTCGTTCTGAACCCACTATCTTCAAGACTTAAACCGAATGTTAAATAATTGTGAAAACCAAGGAAACTATTTTTGTGTTAAAAGTTTCCGAAGTAAATTTGCACAGAATTTATAAAAATTATGAAAGAGAAAATAATGCGTAAAGCAAGCGACATGTTCTTAAAACTTGGTTTTAAGAGTGTTACCATGGATGACATCGCAGGCGAAATGTGTATTTCCAAGAAAACCATCTATAAATATTTCTGCAATAAAGAAGTACTGGTGGAAGAAACCACCGAAAGAATTCACAATGATGTTCATGAAAAAATAGAAAGTATTGTCGCTAAAAACTACAATGCTGTCGAAGAAAATTTTGAAGTTAGAAAGATGTTTAAGGAAATGTTTAAATCCTATGATACATCCCCGGTGTATCAGCTGAAAAAACATTATCCGGCGATTTACGAGAAAATCATTACCGAAGAAGTTCAGGCCTGTAGCGTGTTTTTTGAACAGAATATCCTTAAAGGCATTGAAGAAGGCCTGTACCGGAAAGATCTCGATATAAAAACGGCTGTTCAATTTTACTACACCATCATTTTCAGCATCAACGAGAACACAATTTATGAAAAAGAAGCACAAGCACTGGAATTACAAGCTTTAGAATACCACACCAGAGCCATCGCTACTCCAAAAGGCATTACCGAACTAGAAAAACAATTGCAAAATCCTAATATATAACCATTCATCAATGAAAAAAATAACATTCATACTCCTGTTTCTTTCCGGCTTGTCTGTGAGTGCGCAGGAAATTAAAACACTCACTTTAAAAGATGCCTTGCAGTATGCACTGGAAAACAAATCCGATGCCAAAAAAGCAAAACTGAGTGTTGAAAACAGTAACCATCAAATCGCTGAAGTGCGATCCAGAGCGTTACCGCAAGTAAACCTTAATGGAGGATTGACGTATAATCCTATTTTACAGCAAAGTGCCTTACCCGGTGAAATTTTCGGACAGCCCGGAGCGGTAGTTTTAGTGCCTTTCGGACAAAAATGGAACAGTACGGCAACCGCGACATTAACGCAAAACCTTTTTGACCAATCGGTATTTACAGGTTTAAAAGCGGCAAAAACCACTAGAGAGTTCTACATCATCAACCAACAATTAACCGAGGAACAGCTGATTGAAAAAGTAGCCGGAAGTTATTATCAGGTGTATGTATACAAACAAAAGCTCGCCAATGCAGAAAGCAATCTTGCCAACACGAAAAAAGTACGTGACATCATCAAAGGACAATTTGACAACGGTTTGGCCAAAAAAATTGATTTGGACCGTATTTCGGTAAAGGTAAGCAACATGGAATCAGCACGCCAACAATTAATCAATGCAGTACAATTACAGGAAAACACCTTGAAATTTTTTATCGGAATGCCGATGGAACAAGCCATTCAATTGCCTGAAAACACCATTGAAGTAACCGCTGAAGCTTTTACTGAAAAAGTAGAAATGAGCAAAAGAACCGAATTGGCATTGCTTAAAAAACAAGAACAACTATACCGTTTTCAGAAAAAATCCTATTTAGCGGAGTATTATCCAACACTTTCACTGAATGCCAATTACGGTTACCAAGGTTTGGGTAAAGAATTCCCTTGGGGCGCTAAACCGGCAGACGGTGTGTATTGGACCGACTTCTCCTCTATCGGATTAAACATGAGAATTAATGTATTCAACGGTTTTTCTACCCGTTCTAAAGTCCGCCAGGCTGAAGTTAGCTTAAAGAAAACGGAAGAAGACATTAAAGACACGGAATTGGCCTTAAACTATGGTTTTGAAAATGCTAAGACACAAATCAACAACAGCGTAATCAATATTAAAACGCAAAAAGAAAACGCAAATCTGGCACAGGAAGTTTTAAACAATACCAAAAACAATTACATCAACGGATTGGCTTCTTTAACCGAATTATTAGATGCCGAAACCGCTTTAACAGAAGCCCAGAACAACTACACAACAGCACAATTGGAATACAAATTGGCAGAAATACAAATCATCAAATCAAAAGGAGAATTAAAAAATTTAGTAAACTAATCATCACATGAACAAAAAAATAATCACAGTCATAATCATATTAGCATCCTTAGGACTAATCGGATTTATTTTAAGTAAAAACAAAGCAAGTAACGAGGCAAAAACCGCTGTTGTTGCTGAAACCAATGCAACCGTTGTGGTTAAAACCGATACCGTAAAAACCGAAATCGTTTCTCAGGACTTTCTTGCGAACGGGACCTTTGCACCGTCTCAGGAGTTGAATTTTTCGGCTGAAAAATCCGGAAAAGTAATCAGTGTTCTGGTAAAAGAAGGTGACCGTGTAAGCGCCGGACAAACCCTTGCCGTAGTTCGTGGTGATGTTATCAATGTGGAAGCCCAAACCGCAAATGCCAACTATCAAACAGCTTTAAACGATTACAACCGTTTCGAGAGCGCCTTTAAAACCGGTGGTGTAACCAAACAACAACTGGATCAGGCAAAAATGAACATGATTAACGCCAAATCGCGCATGACACAAGCCAACATTAATGTAGGCGACACAAGAATTAAAGCGCCATTTAGCGGAATCATCAACAAAAAATACATCGAAGTGGGAACCATCTTAAGCGGAATGCCTCCTACACAAATGTTTGAAATCGTAAACGTTTCCAAATTGAAACTAAATGTTACCGTAAGCGAAAATCAAATTGCAGGTTTAAAAATCGGTTCGCCAATTAAAGTTAAAGCCAGTGTTTATCCGGATAAGGAATTTAACGGAAAAGTTACCTTCATCGCTCCGAAAGCCGACGCCAGTTTAAACTTCCCGGTAGAAATTGAAATCAGCAACAATGCCGCAAGCGAATTAAAAGCGGGTATGTACGGAACTGCTGAATTCTCTTCTGCGGAAACCAGCAAAACTCCGCTAATGATTGTTCCGCGTACTGCTTTCGTTGGAAGTGTGAATGCCAACCAGATTTTCGTAATGGAAAAAGACGGCACAGCGAAACTAAAAACCGTAACCGCAGGCAGAATTTTAGGTGAAAAGGTAGAAATTCTTAACGGATTGGCGAATGGCGACATCGTAATTACCAGCGGACAAATCAACTTAAATGACGGAACAAAAGTTACGGTAATTAAATAAGCATCAGTCAACTATGAAATTAGCAGAGATATCTATTAAACGTCCGTCACTGGTCGTGGTATTGTTCACAATACTAACGCTGGGAGGATTGTTCAGCTACAGCCTTTTGGGCTACGAATTGATCCCGAAATTCGAACAAAATGTAATCAGTATTGCTACCATTTATCCGGGCGCTTCGCCAAGTGAGGTGGAAAATACGGTGACTAAAAAAATAGAAGACGCGATTGCTTCGATGGAAAACATCAAAAAAATCGATTCCAAATCCTATGAAAGTTTATCAACTGTTGCGGTACAGTTAACCAGTAACGCCGATGCAGATGTTGCTCTAAATGATGCCCAACGTAAAATCAATGCCGTAATCAGTGATTTACCGGACGACGCGAAACAACCTTCGTTAAGTAAATTCTCGTTGAGTGACTTGCCGATTATGACCATTGGTGCCAACGCAAAAATGGATGAGGCGGAGTTTTTCGACTTAATCGACAAAAAAATCAAACCAATCCTTTCCCGTGTAAACGGTGTGGCACAAGTTAACCTGATTGGCGGACAGGAACGTGAAATTCAGGTAAACATGGACGCTGATAAAATGAAAGGTTTCGGATTATCAGTACCACAAGTTCAACAAGCGGTTCTGGCTTCCAATTTGGATTTCCCTACCGGAAACATTCAAACCAGAGATCAGAAAATTCTAATCCGTTTGGCCGGAAAATATAAAAACGTAGACGAATTGCGTAATCTGGTAATTGCCAGTAAAAACGGAATTCAGGTGCGTTTAATGGACGTGGCCGATGTTCAGGATGCCCAAAAAGACGTGGAGAAAATCGCCCGTGTGGATCAGAAAAACGCGATCGTTTTACAAATCGTTAAACAATCCGATGCGAATGCGGTGGATGTAAGTGAGCACGTTCAGAAATTAATCGAAGATTTAAAAACCGATTACAAAAAAGAACAACTGCAATTAGACATTGCCAACGACAGTTCGGTATTTACCTTAATGGCGGCCGATTCGGTAATTCACGATTTAATTTTAGCCGTTTTATTGGTGGCTTTGGTAATGTTGTTCTTCCTGCACAGTGTGCGTAACTCTTTAATCGTAATGGTTTCGATTCCGGCTTCCCTAATTGCAACCTTTATCGGATTCTTATTATTGGATTATACTTTAAACTTAATGAGTTTATTAGGACTTTCATTGGTAGTAGGAATCTTGGTGGATGACGCGATTGTGGTTTTGGAGAACATTTACAGGCACATGGAGATGGGGAAAAACCGTGTCCGAGCCGCGTATGATGCAACTGCCGAAATTGGTGGTACCGTAACTTCGATTACCTTGGTAATTGTGGTGGTATTCCTTCCGATTGCAATGAGTACCGGATTGGTGTCTAACATCATTACGCAATTCTGTGTCACCGTAGTAATCTCAACGTTATTATCCTTATTATCCTCCTTTACCATTGTGCCTTGGTTGTCCTCACGTTTTGGTAAATTGGAACATATCGAAGGGAAAAACCTTTTCGGAAGAATTATTTTAGGTTTTGAAGCGCAATTAACCCGCTTTACCAACTGGGTAAGTGATATTTTAGTATGGGCTTTGGCCAATAAAATCAAAACCATTATTGTGGTTGTGGTATTGTTCTTCAGCTCCTTATACATGGTTGTCGGAGGTTATGTGGGAGGTGAATTCTTCGCGCGTTCCGATGCCGGAGAGTTCTTAGTGCAGATTGAAATGCCGAAAGACGCTTCCTTGGAACAAACCAACTTCATGACCCAAAAAGCGGAAGCTTTCCTTAAAAAACAGGAAGATGTAACCAATCTGATTACGACGGTCGGACAAACTTCTGAAGGATTCTCCGGAACGCAGGCTACCGCTTACAAATCGGAAATCCGTGTGAAAATGGTTTCTCAGGACGAACGTGAAGACGACTCGTATGTGTATGCAGCGAAAATCAAACGTAAATTACAACAGGAATTGGTGGGTGCAAAAGTAAAAACCGTGGGGATGAGTATCATGGGAACTGCTGAAGAAGCGCCGTTAGCCTTGGTCGTTACCGGAACAACTTTAGACAGTGCGATGGTATTCGCGAAAGCTGCCGAAAAAGAATTGTACACGATTGCCGGAGCCTCCGAAATTAAACTTTCCGTAGAAACCGGAAACCCGGAAGTAAACGTTCAGATCGACCGTGATAAAATGGCCGCTTTAGGTTTGAATTTACAAACGGTGGGATTAACGATGCAAACCGCGTTCAGTGGTAATACCGATGGGAAATTCCGTGCCGGTGAATACGAATACGACATTAATTTACGCTACAATTCCTTCAACCGAAAAAACATTGAAGACGTAAGTAACCTAATTTTTGTAAACGACAAAGGCGAACAGATCAAACTGTCGCAATTTGCCAGCATTAAAGAAGGATCCGGACCGAGTCAGCTCGAGCGACGCGACAAAACGGCTTCGGTAACAATCAAAGGGCAAACCGTAGGACGTCCTACTGGAACGGTTGCGGCAGAATGGCAGGCTAAATTTGAAAAACTGCACAAACCAACCGGCGTAAATTACGTTTGGGGTGGAGACATGGAAAACCAGACGGAAGGTTTCGGTACGTTAGGATTTGCTTTATTGGCTGCGATTATCTTGGTTTACTTAGTAATGGTAGCGTTGTACGACAGTTATGTGCACCCGTTTGTGGTATTGTTTGCCGTACCGTTATCGTTTATCGGAGCCTTGCTGGCGCTTGGTTTAACGAACAACTCGTTAAATATATTTACCATTTTGGGTATTATCATGCTAATCGGATTGGTGTGTAAGAACGCGATTATGTTAGTCGACTTTACCAACCAGCGTCGTGCGGCAGGTGAAACTGTTCACACGGCTTTAATTCAGGCGAACCACGCACGTTTGCGTCCGATTTTAATGACCACCATTGCGATGGTATTCGGTATGTTACCGATTGCCTTAGCTTCTGGTGCCGGTGCCGAATGGAAAAACGGATTGGCCTGGGTTATCATCGGAGGATTGATTTCTTCGTTGTTCTTAACCTTGGTTATCGTACCGGTTATTTATGATATCATGGAAAAAATCGTTCATAAATTCACCAAAGGAAAAGCAACCGATTACGGAGCTTTAATGGTAGAAGCCTACGAACACAAAGAATTAAGTGAAGACGGATTCAATCCGAAACACGAGATGTAATTGATTAATTTAATTTGTTGAAGAACCGCTGCAGTGATGTGGCGGTTTTTTTTATGCTTTAAGATAATGTTCAAACCAGGACACCGCCAAATCGGCAACCTGTTCCATCGCACCGGGTTCTTCGAAAAGATGAGTCGCGCCATCTACGATTTCAAATTGGCGGATACAGGATAGATTTTCATAGGCAAACTGATTTAGGTCAATCACTTCTGAATCGCGTCCGCCCACAATTAATAACGTAGGCGCGGTAACAGATGGCAACACAGTAAAGGCCAAATCCGGACGACCGCCACGGGAAACGACCGCTTTTATCATCGGTCCGAAATAAGCCGCGGCTCCCAACGCCGATGCCGCTCCCGTACTGGCGCCGAAATAACCGATTGGCAATGCTTTCGCAACTTCTGTCTTTTGCAGCCATTGGGTAACTTCAATCAGCCGTTGGGTAAGCAATTCGATATCAAATCGTTTTTCATAGTCCTGATCTTCTTCTTCCGTGAGCAAATCAAACAACAAACTTCCCATGCCATGCTTGCGGATAAACTGTGCGACAAAGGTATTTCGCGTACTGAATCGGCTGCTCCCGCTACCGTGTGAAAAAACTACGATTCCGAAAGCCCCGCCCGGAATAATCAAATCGCCTTTTAAAGTCACCGAAGCCAACCGAATGTCTGTTTCCATCTTCCCTTTTTTAATATAAATGTTTTGCATCGTTAAGTAACCGAATTACTTCCTCATCTTCCACCTGATTAAAAACTTCGTAAAAAGCGCCTACCGCTTCAAAATAATAGGGCGCAATCAGAAAAACAAATTCATCTGCTTTTTGTCGGAACACTTCCACATTATCAGAAGGCACCACGGGTACGGCTACGATAATTTTTCCGGCATTCTTTTTACGCAACATTGCAATACTCACCAAAACGGTACTTCCCGTTGCGATGCCGTCGTCCACCACGATAACGCTTTTACCTTCCAGATCCGGAAATGCAGCATTGCCCATATAAAGCAACTGTTTTTCCAACAATACTTTTCGTAATCGTACTATTTCGTTTTCAATATAATCTTCGGGCAATTGGATATGCTCGTTAATGATTACAGAATCCAAAGAAACCGAACCTACCGCATATTCTTTATTGGCCGGATGCCCTATTTTTTTGGAAAGCAAAATGCCTAAGGGAAGTTGCAATCGTTTCGCAATTTCATACCCCACCGGAACACCGCCCCTAGGAATGGCAAGCACCACGGCATCAGTAGCTTTATATCGGAGTAATTTTTCAGAGAGTAATTTCCCTGCTTCGGTTCGGTTGGCAAACACATCGGATTCCATAAGACAATTTTAAAACAAACTATAAAGTTACTGAAAATCAATACTTTAATAATCATATTGTCGCAAAAGAAATTCAATAAAATTTGAGAATAATGCATAAAAAAATGGCTGTCACTACGCTGTAACAGCCATTCCCCTTTAAAGATACCGATTCTATAATCAGTACACAGTATTATTCTTTTTTGGAAACCAAACCGTGATTAATTTCTGTGTACTAAAGCATCTTTAGACCATGTTTTAACATCCGAGATTTTACTTTTTGTATAATCTACTTCTGCTAACGTTGCATTATTCCAAAAAAACCATTTCCCGGTTTTCATGCCGTCTGCATATTCTCCCATAGATTGTTTTGATCCGTCTTCGTTAAAGGCAACCCATTTTCCGTGCAGTTTTCCATCTTTATAGAAACCTTCCTGTTTTACCTGACCGTTATCATAGTAATAGGTAGCTTTTACCATTTTACCAACAATCTCATATTTAGGTTCGATATTTTGCGCGAATACTACTCCTGTAAACAATAACAATCCTGCAATTAAATTCTTTTTCATAGCGTTTGTGTTTTAATAGGTTAACAATAACAGTATCGAAATTACAATATATTTTACATTAAAAAAACTTTTACTTAACAATTTGGTAACATTGATGCAAAACTTAACACAACAAAGTAAAATCTTACAGATTTAAAATTATGCTTTTAATTAAAAAGCTAGGTTTCAAAGTCGGAAAATAAAACTTAAATTTGCTACAAATTTTATAATAATGTACAGAAGTCATAACTGTGGAGCTTTAAACGTTTCACACATCAATACCGAAGTTACCCTAGCCGGTTGGGTACAAAAATCACGCGATAAAGGATTCATGATTTGGGTGGATCTGCGTGACCGTTACGGCATTACGCAATTAATTTTCGACGAAAGCCGTACCGACAAAGCTGTTTTCGAAGCTGCCAAATCCCTTGGTCGTGAATTTGTGATTCAGGTAAAAGGAACAGTTATCGAACGCGAATCGAAAAACCCGAACATGGCTACCGGCGATATCGAAATTTTGGTTTCACAACTGACAATCTTAAACGAAGCGATTACACCACCGTTCACCATTGAAGATGAAACGGATGGCGGAGAAGACATTCGTATGAAATACCGTTACTTAGACATCCGAAGAAATCCGGTAAAAAACAGCTTATTGTTCCGTCATAAAGTAGCGCAGGAAGTTCGCAATTATCTTTCGGCTCAAGATTTCTGTGAAGTCGAAACCCCTTATTTAATCAAATCCACTCCGGAAGGCGCGCGTGATTTTGTGGTGCCTTCGCGTATGAATCCGGGTCAGTTTTACGCCTTGCCGCAATCGCCGCAAACCTTCAAACAATTATTGATGGTAGGCGGCATGGACAAATATTTCCAGATTGTGAAATGTTTCCGTGATGAAGATTTACGTGCCGATCGTCAGCCGGAATTCACCCAAATCGACTGCGAAATGGCGTTTGTGGAACAGGAAGACATTCTGAATGTTTTTGAAGGATTGACCCGACATCTATTAAAAGAAATTAAAGGCATTGAAGTAGAGAAATTCCCAAGAATGACCTACGAACATGCCATGAAAACCTACGGTAACGACAAACCGGACATCCGTTTCGGAATGGAATTCGGCGAACTGAATGCAGTCGCGCAACATAAAGATTTTGGTGTATTTAATTCGGCAGAATTGGTGGTCGGAATTGCGGTTCCGGGCGGAGCTTCCTACACAAGAAAAGAAATCGATGCTTTTATTGACTGGGTTAAACGACCTCAAATCGGAGCTTCCGGAATGGTCTATTGCAAATTGGAGGCCGACGGCAGTTTAAAATCATCGGTAGATAAATTCTACGATCAGGAAGACTTAAAAAAATGGGCAGAAGCTACAGGTGCGAAACAAGGCGATATCATTTTCGTTTTATCCGGACCGGCAAACAAAACCAGATCGCAATTAAGCGCACTGCGTATGGAAGTGGCCACCCGTTTAGGTTTACGCAAACCGGACGAATTTGCACCGCTTTGGGTGGTGGATTTCCCTTTATTGGAATTCGACGAAGAAAGCGGACGTTACCACGCCATGCATCATCCGTTTACCTCACCGAAACCAGAGGATATTGCCTTATTGGCTACCAATCCGGGGGCTGTAAGAGCCAATGCTTATGATATGGTTTTGAACGGAAACGAAATTGGCGGAGGATCGATTCGTATCCACGACAAGGAAACACAACAGTTGATGTTCAAATATTTAGGGTTTACCGAAGAAGAAGCCAAAAACCAATTCGGCTTCTTAATGGATGCCTTCCAATTCGGAGCACCACCACACGGAGGTTTGGCCTTTGGTTTGGATCGTCTGGTAGCCATTTTGGGCGGACAGGAAACCATCAGAGATTTCATTGCCTTCCCGAAAAACAACTCCGGAAGAGATGTGATGATTGATGCACCATCCATGATTGACAATTCCCAATTGGAGGAACTCTCGATAAAACTCAACGTAAAACAATAATCAGAAAGCGGCCACAGGTCGCTTTTTTTTTGATTATTTAATATTTATTTAACTTTTATTTGAAGTTTTCAATACTTAAACACTTTTTTTAAAAATTTTTTATCAAAAACTTGTTTGCTTTAGAAAAAATTATATCTTTGGATTATTATTAATTATTTTTTTATTACAGAATGCGAACAGGAAAAGTAAAATTCTTTATTGAATCAAAAGGTTACGGATTCATTACTGACGATGAAACAGGTAATGACATCTTCGTTCATGCAACAGGTCTTAAAGCGGAAGGTTTAAGCGAAGGAACGAGAGTATCTTACGTAGAAGAAGAAGGAAGAAAAGGTAAAGTAGCTGCTGATGTAGCTGTTATCGAAGACTAATATATATTATTTTTTGATTACCTAGAAGGCTAACCGCTCCAAATTGGAGCGGTTTTTTTATATAAGAATTTTCAGAAAAACACTAACAACGGCGTGTTAATTATTTGGAATTAGTCTAAATATGTTTTACATTTATAAGCACGATAACGCCAAAATCATTAAAAAATTACGTTGCGTTTAAAGTTAAGGAATGTATATTTGTGAATTCTTTCATAAAAAAGAGACTAAGCCATGCATACAAACCAAATCGATTACATTCCTATTGCAATGCAATTACTTCTGGCTGTGGGATTTGTGGTAACTACCATCATAATTTCCGGCTTTTTAGGACCGAAAAGACATTCGAAGAACAAAGACAAAAACTTTGAGTGTGGAATCGAGTCAGTGGGTAATGCCCGAATTCCATTCTCAGTAAAATATTTCTTGGTTGCCATTCTTTTCGTGCTTTTCGACGTGGAAGTAATTTTCATGTACCCTTGGGCCGTAAATTTCAGAGAAATGGGCTGGGACGGATTAGCCAAAATGGGCATCTTTATGACACTTCTGGTTATTGGTTTCTACTATGTAATCAAGAAGAAAGGTTTAGAATGGGAATAAAAATTTAAGACGATGAGCGATTCACCAAAATACAATACGGTAGCGGCTCCGGAAGGATATGCCGGAGAAGGTTTTTTTGCTACCAAATTAAGCGATGTGGTTGGTCTTGCAAGAGCCAACTCCCTTTGGCCTTTACCTTTTGCCACTTCTTGTTGTGGAATTGAATTCATGGCTACCATGGCTTCACATTACGACGTAGCCCGTTTCGGATCCGAGCGTATGAGTTTCTCTCCGCGTCAGGCCGATATGTTACTGGTAATGGGAACCATCGCTAAAAAAATGGCCCCAATTTTACGTGAAGTTTACGAACAGATGTCAGAGCCCAAATGGGTTATCGCTGTAGGAGCTTGTGCTTCTTCCGGTGGTGTTTTCGACACCTATTCCGTACTTCAGGGAATTGACAAAGTAATTCCGGTAGACGTTTACGTTCCGGGTTGCCCGCCAAGACCGGAGCAAATTCTGGACGGTATCATGAAATTACAGGAAATTGTAAAAAATGAATCCGTACGAAGAAGAAGTTCCGACGAATACAACGATTTATTAGGTTCTTATAACATCAAATAAAATGGCTTTAGAAACCTCAGTAATACAAAATAAACTTATTGAAAACTTCGGATTAAAAGTATCCGATTTTGTTCAAATCCACGATATTTTTACTTTCGAAGTAACGCCGGAAGCCATCGTAGAAGTAATGCAGTTTTTAAAAGACGACGCAACACTTCGTTTCAATTTCCTAACCGATGTTTGCGGTATTCACTACCCGGATTATGAGGTAAGCCGTCAGTTCGCTGTGGTATACCACATGCACAATTGGGTAGACAATGTCCGCATCCGCATCAAATGTTACTTAAACGCTGAAAATCCGGAAATCGACACCGTTTCGAATTTATTCTTAAGCGCCAACTGGCAGGAAAGAGAAACGTATGATTTCTTCGGAATCATCTTCAAAGGGCATCCACAGTTAAAACGTATTTTAAATATGGATGAAATGACGTCTTTCCCAATGCGTAAGGAATTCCCATTGGAAGACGGCGGAAGAACAGACAAAGACGACCGCTTCTTCGGAAGAACAACACAAAACTGTTAATAGAACCCTGAAATACTTTTAAAGCACAATGTCAGACCTATTATTATCACCGGAAAAGCGTTACGCTAACATCATCGAACAAAGAAGAAACGAAGATGGCAGCGAGCTTTCTATTCTGAATTTAGGACCAACGCACCCTGCCACCCACGGAATTTTCCAAAACATCCTTTTAATGGATGGGGAACGTATCGTAGACGGAGAAGGAACCGTAGGCTACATCCACAGAGCTTTCGAAAAAATTGCCGAAAACCGACCGTTTTACCAAATTACTGTGTTAACCGACCGTATGAACTATTGTTCGGCGCCGATTAACAACATGGGTTGGTGGATGACGCTGGAAAAAGCATTAGGGGTTGAAGTTCCAAAACGTGTACAATACCTTCGTGTTATTATAATGGAATTAGCCCGTATTGCCGATCACATTATCTGTAACTCGGTTTTAGGGGTAGATACCGGAGCCTTGACAGGTTTCTTATACGTATTCCAGTTCCGTGAAAAAATCTACGAAATCTACGAAGAAATTTGTGGCGCCCGCTTGACAACCAACATGGGACGTATCGGTGGATTCGAAAGAGAATGGAGTCCGGCAGTTTGGGAAAAACTGAACAAATTTCTTGAAGAGTTCCCTCCTATCTGGCAAGAATTCGAAAATTTATTGACCCGTAACCGTATTTTCATGGATCGTACTATTAATGTAGGTGCGATTTCAGCCGATAAAGCCATTAGCTACGGATTCACAGGACCAAACTTACGTGCGGCCGGTGTGGATTATGATGTTCGTATCATGCAACCGTATTCTTCGTATGAAGATTTCGACTTTAATATTCCGGTTGGAAAATCAGGAGACACTTACGACCGCTTCTGCGTGCGTAACCAGGAAGTTTGGGAAAGTTTAAGCATCATCAAACAGGCCTTGGCTAAAATGCCGGAAGGTCCATACCATGCAGATGTTCCGGATTACTACCTTCCTCCGAAAGACGACGTTTACACAACAATGGAATCGTTGATCTGGCACTTTAAAATTGTAATGGGTGAAGTACCGGTGCCGTTAACCGAAGTATACCATCCGGTAGAAGGCGGTAACGGGGAATTAGGTTTCTACTTGATTACCGACGGAAGCCGTACACCATATAGACTACATTTCAGAAGACCTTGTTTTATATATTATCAGGCATTTAACGATATGGTAAAAGGCCAAATGCTATCCGATGCGATTGCAACCCTTTCCAGTCTTAACGTAATTGCCGGTGAATTAGACGCATAATGATTATGGAAAAATATACCTACAAACAAGACATAAACATGACGCCGGAACTGATGGCCCGCATTAACGTGCTGTTGAGTCATTATCCGGAAGACAAGAAAAAATCGGCTTTACTACCAGTATTGCATGAAGTGCAAGATGCTCATGACAACTGGTTGAGCTACGAATTACAGGAAAAAGTTGCCGAAATTTTAAACATACAACCGGTAGAGGTTTTCGAAGTGGTTACCTTTTATACCATGTTCAACCAAAAACCCATCGGAAAATACATGTTCGAGTTCTGCCGCACTTCTTGCTGTATGATTCGCGGTGCCGAAGACATGATGGATTATACCTGTCAGAAACTAGGCATCAAAGAAGGGGAAACCACAGTAGACGGAATGTTTACCGTAGTGGGTGTAGAATGTTTAGGTGCTTGCGGTTATGCGCCGATGATGCAGTTAGGCGATTACTACAAAGAACACCTTACAAAAGAGAAAATCGACGAAATCATCACCGATTGCAGAGCGGGCAAAGTAATTTTACACGATAAATAGTCATGGGAAGAAAGATATTATTAGACAAGATAAATATTCCGGGGATCAAAACCTACGAAGTCTATCGCGCTAACGGTGGCTATGCTTCTGTGGAGAAAGCATTGAAAACATTAACTCCGGATGAAGTAACTGAGGAAGTAAAAACATCTGGCCTTCGCGGTCGTGGTGGTGCCGGTTTCCCAATGGGACTGAAATGGAGTTTTATTGATAAAAAATCAGGTAAACCAAGACATTTGGTTTGCAATGCCGACGAATCCGAGCCAGGAACGTTCAAGGATCGTTTCTTAATGGAATACATTCCGCATTTGTTAATCGAAGGAATGATTACCTCAAGTTATGCCTTAGGCGCTAATTTGTCGTACATCTACATTCGTGGCGAATACATGTGGGTGTTTAAAATTCTGGAAAGAGCCATCAAAGAAGCCTATGCGGCGGGTTGGTTAGGAAAAAATATTTTAGGAACCGATTTCTCCTTGGATTTGCACGTGCACTGTGGTGCCGGAGCGTACATCTGTGGTGAGGAAACGGCCTTAATCGAATCCTTGGAAGGAAAAAGAGGTAACCCAAGAATCAAACCACCATTCCCGGCGGTTAGTGGTTTGTGGGCGAATCCAACGGTGGTAAACAACGTAGAATCGATTTCTGCGGTACCGTGGATTGTTATGAATTCCGGAGAAGAATATGCAAAAATCGGAATCGGACGTTCAACCGGAACCAAATTGATTTCGGCATCAGGCCACATCAAAAACCCGGGTGTTTACGAAATTGAATTGGGCTTATCGGTAGAAGAATTCATGAACTCCGACGAATATTTGGGCGGAATGATGAACGAAAGACCGCTGAAAGCATTGGTACCTGGAGGTTCTTCAGTGCCAATTTTACCGGCAAATTTAATTTACAAAACCGCAGCCGGGGAAAATCGCCTGATGACCTACGAATCGCTAAGCGACGGCGGATTCGCAACAGGATCCATGTTGGGTTCAGGAGGTTTCATCGTTTACAACGACACGGCTTGTATCGTTAGAAATACTTGGAATTTTTCCCGTTTCTACCACCACGAATCGTGCGGACAATGTACGCCATGCCGCGAAGGAACCGGTTGGTTGGAAAAAGTGTTACACCGAATCGAGCACGGTCACGGAAGAATGGAAGACATCGATTTGCTTTGGGATATTCAAAGTAAAATTGAAGGAAACACCATCTGTCCTTTAGGTGACGCGGCTTCATGGCCGGTAGCAGCAGCGATCCGTCACTTCCGAGAAGAATTTGAATACCATGTTCGCTTCCCGGAAAGAATAAAAAACAGAGATCACTTTGTGAATGAACCTTTTGAAAAAGTAAGAAACTTAGTTTAAAGTTATACGTTGAAGCCCCAAAATCTTCAACAACAAACAAAATAGTTATGAAAGTTACTATAGACGGACACGAAATAGAAGTAGAACCAGGAACCACCATCCTGCAGGCTGCCCGAATGATTGGAGGCGAAGTTGTTCCTCCGGCAATGTGCTACTACTCCAAATTAAAAGGCAGTGGCGGAAAATGCCGTTGTTGTTTAGTGGAAGTATCCAAAGGAAGTGAAGCCGACCCAAGACCCATGCCAAAATTAATGGCATCGTGTGTTACCGGCTGTATGGACGGTATGGAAGTAAACAGTTCTGCATCACCAAGAGTGGAAGAAGCCCGAAAATCGGTTACCGAATTCTTGTTAATCAATCACCCGTTAGATTGCCCGGTTTGCGATCAGGCCGGAGAATGCGATTTGCAGAATTTAAGTTTCCAACACGGAAAATCGGAAACGCGCTTCATCGAAGAAAAAAGAACGTTTGAACCGGAAGATATCGGGGATAAGATTCAGTTACACATGAACCGTTGCATTTTGTGCCAGCGTTGTGTTCAGGTTGCGGATCAGTTAACTGACGGACGTGTTCACGGGGTTATGAACCGAGGGGACCACGCACAGATTTCTACGTGTATTTCTACTGCGATTGACAACGAATTCTCCGGAAACATGATTGACGTTTGTCCGGTAGGTGCTTTAACCGATAAGACATTCCGATTCAAATCGAGAGTTTGGTTTAACAAACCGTACAACGCCCACAGAGATTGTGATAAATGTTGCGGAAAAACAACCGTTTGGATGTTTGGTGACGAAATTCAAAGGGTAACGGCTCGTAAAGACGAATTCCATGAAGTGGAAGACTTCATCTGTAACACCTGTCGTTTTGACAAAAAAGACGTTAAAGACTGGGTAATCGAAGGTCCTCGTAAATTCGAGAAGTTCTCGGTTATCAACAGAAATAAATACGCTATCCACCCTCCAAAAGTGGAAATCCAAACAGAAGCTCAAATCTTATTAGGCCGCGAGCAGGATATGAAGAAAATCAGTATGGTGGATGTTCCTTTAAAAACTAACGGTAATTCTAAATCATAAAACATGGAGAGTACAATTATCATAGAAAAAGGAATTTTCATCGTAATTATTTTTGCCCTTACCATGGTTATGGCCATGTATTCCACATGGGCAGAACGTAAAGTAGCAGCGTGGCTTCAGGATCGTATCGGTCCGAACAGAGCAGGACCGCTTGGTTTATTACAACCGCTTGCCGATGGTTTAAAATTATTTTCCAAAGAAGAATTCATCCCAGATACAAAAAACAAATTTTTATTCCTTGCCGGTCCTGCCATTTCAATGAGTGTGGCATTAATGACCAGCGCGGTTATTCCGTGGGGAGACAAATTACAAATTGGTGGAAGAGATGTAATACTTCAGGCCACTGATATTGATGTAGCGCTATTATACATCTTTGGAGTATTATCCATAGGCGTTTACGGAATCATGATCGGAGGTTGGGCATCCAACAATAAATTCTCGTTAATGAGTGCAATGCGTGCCGGTTCCCAAATGATTTCGTATGAAGTTGCGATGGGACTTGCGGTCATTGCTTTAGTAATGATGTCAGGTACGTTGAGTTTAAGAGAAATCGCGGCACAACAATCCGGTATGAACTGGAATGTTTTCTACCAACCGGTAGGATTCATTATCTTCTTGGTGTGTTCTTTTGCGGAAACCAACAGAACACCTTTCGATTTAGCAGAATGTGAGGCCGAACTTATCGGAGGATACCACACGGAATATTCTTCCATGAAAATGGGATTCTATTTGTTCGCCGAATACGCTTCCATGTTTATTTCATCTACAATTTTAGCCGTTTTATATTTTGGAGCTTACAATTATCCGGGAATAGAATGGGCGGTTGAAAACTGGGGCGTAAACATTGCCAACAGTATAGGAATAGCGGTTTTATTTGTAAAAATCTGTTTCTTCATCTTCTTCTACATGTGGGTACGATGGACGATTCCACGTTTCCGTTACGATCAATTGATGAATTTAGGATGGAAAATGCTGATTCCGATCGCCATTGCCAACATAGTTATCACCGGAATAGTAATTTTACTGGCCGATAAATTTTTATAAGAAATGTCACTAGATACAATTTCATTATCAGGAAAAAAAATGGAGGTTTCCAACAAAAAGATGTCTTTTTGGGAAAGCCTTTATTTAGTAGCGATAGTTAAAGGATTATTTATTACGATTCGTCACTTATTCACACGAAAAGTAACCATTAAATATCCAGAACAAAAACGCCCGTTAAGCCCGGTATACCGTGGTCAGCACATGCTGAAGCGCGACGATCAGGGAAGAGAAAACTGTACGGCTTGCGGACTTTGTGCCGTAGCTTGTCCTGCGGAAGCCATCACCATGAAGGCTGCCGAGAGAAAACCGGGAGAAGAGAAACTGTACAGAGAAGAAAAATATGCCGAAATCTACGAAATCAATATGTTGCGTTGCATTTTCTGCGGATTGTGCGAAGAAGCATGTCCGAAAGACGCCATCTATTTAACCGAATCCAAAGTAATGGTAGCCTCTGCTAGCAAACGTGAAGATTTCATTTACGGAAAAGACAAATTAGTAATGCCGTTAGAAATGGCGTTACGTAACAGTAAAAACAAAGTAAGTTAATCATGGGAGAAATTCTATTTTACATCTTAGCGTCAATCACCTTGGGAACCGCTTTGTTAACTATTTTAACTAGGAATCCTATTCACAGTGCCATTTATCTGGTAATCTGTTTCTTTTCCATTGCAGGACATTATTTGTTATTAAACGCGCAGTTTTTAGCACTTGTTCATGTTATTGTTTATTCAGGTGCCATCATGATTTTGATGTTGTTCACCATCATGTTGATGAACCTTAATAAGGAAGATGAAACGCATAAATCCATTGCCTCAAAAATTGCCGCCACCATTGCTTTCTGCTTGGTAGGTATCGTTTTATTAGCTGGTTTATTGAGAACAAAACCGGTAGTGGAAAGTTATTTCCAATCGGGAGAAGATTTCCAATCAATTAAGGTATTGGGTAAAGTATTATTGAACGAATATATGGTACCGTTTGAATTTGCTTCCGTTTTATTATTGGTAGCGATGATTGGAGCCGTATTAATTTCGAAAAAAGACAAACAAAAAGAAGCATAATTATATGGAAACTATTTTAAAGGAAATTGGAGTAGAAACCTACTTATACTTATCGGCTTTATTGTTCAGCATTGGGGTGTTCGGAATTTTATTGCGAAGAAACGCCATCATCATGTTCATGTCGATTGAAATCATGCTGAACGCCGTTAACCTGATGTTGGTAGCCTTTTCTACCTTCCACCAGGATGCTTCGGGACAGGTTTTCGTATTTTTCTCAATGGCGGTAGCCGCTGCGGAAGTTGCCGTAGGTTTAGCAATTTTGGTTTCTATTTTCAGAAATCACGGATCGATTGATATTGACAATTTAAAAAACTTAAAAGGATAACCCCTAATGGAGACAGGATTAGTTTTACTCTTATTATTGGCCCCATTTGTTGGGTTTCTATCGAATATATTTTTAGGAAAACAGCTTGGTAAAAACGGTTCCGGATATTTGGGAACGTTGGCGGTTATTGTTTCTTTCGTTATAACAACCATCGCATTTTTACAGGTAAGCGAAACCAAACAGGCTATTACCATTCACTTATTCGACTGGATAGCGTTAGAAAATTTCAGCGTTAATTTTGATATCTTATTAGACCAGTTATCGTTGTTGTGGTTGATGTTCGTAACCGGAATCGGTTCGTTGATTCACATCTACTCGATCAGCTACATGCATGACGACGAAAACATGCACAAGTTCTTCGCTTATCTGAATTTGTTCATTTTCTTCATGATTACTTTGGTAGTCGGAAGCAACTTGTTAATCATGTTCATCGGCTGGGAAGGCGTTGGATTGTGTTCCTACCTGTTAATCGGCTTCTGGTATAAAAACCAGGATTACAACGATGCAGCCAAGAAAGCCTTTATCATGAATCGTATCGGGGATTTAGGTTTCCTTATCGGAATCTTCATCATCGGCTACGTATTCAACACCTTGGATTTCATGACGATCAAACAGGAAATCATGGCAGGTCACGCCACTGCTAATTTAGCATGGATAGGCGTTGCTACATTATGTTTGTTCATTGGAGCTTGTGGTAAATCAGCACAAATTCCGTTATACACCTGGTTGCCGGATGCGATGGCAGGACCGACACCGGTTTCGGCTTTAATCCACGCAGCAACGATGGTAACCGCGGGTATCTTCATGATCACGCGTTTAAACTTCCTTTTCGATCTTACGCCGGATGTACAAACCGTTATTGCAACAGTGGGTGTAGCAACTTCGGTATTAGCCGCTTCCATCGGTTTAATGCAAAACGACATTAAAAAAGTGTTGGCATATTCCACAGTTTCTCAGTTAGGATTGATGTTTCTGGCTTTAGGTCTTGGCGCGTACGAAGTGGCCGTTTTCCACGTAATCACACACGCTTTCTTTAAAGCTTGTTTATTCCTTGGTTCGGGTTCTGTAATTCACGCTTTACACGGTGAACAGGATATGAGAAGAATGGGTGGCTTGAAAGGCGTAATGAAAATCACCTTCGCTACCTTCTTAATTGCAACTTTAGCGATTTCAGGAATCCCTCCGTTTGCCGGTTTCTTCTCTAAAGATGAAATCCTAATGGTGGCTTTCCATAAAGACAAAGTCCTTTGGATATTGGCAGCCATTGCTTCTATTATGACCGCTTTCTACATGTTCCGTTTGTTATACCTGACATTCTTCAAAGAATTCAGAGGAACCGAAGAACAAAAACATCATTTACATGAAAGTCCTGCGTTAATTACTTTCCCTTTGATTGTATTAGGAATCCTTTCTGCTATTGGAGGTGCGTTAAGTTTACCGGGCAACAGTTGGTTAAACCACTACTTACAGCCGGTTTTCGCGCACAAAGCACATGCAGAACATCATTTAGATAATACTGCGTATATGTTAATGGGACTTGCAGTAGTAGGGGCTTTAGTGGGTATTGCAATCGCTTATTCGAAATACATCAAAAAAGGAGAAGTTCCTGCCGAAGACGATCAAATCACCGGATTCGCCAATGTGGTGTACCAAAAATACCATGTGGATGAAAGTTATATGAGAATTTTTGTAAACCCAATTTACGCTATTTCGAAATTCTCCCGTGATTATATCGAAACAGGACTTTCCAACATCGTTTTCGGTTTCGGAAATGTGGCAGAAGAACTGTCTGTACAAGGTAAAAAACTGCAAAACGGAAACATCGGTTTCTATTTGTTTGCCTTTGTATTCGGACTGTGTTCGGTAGTGTTTTATTTATTCTTCTTACGATAATCTATACATATAATGGACGTAACTATAGTACTTATTCTATTATTAATCGGAGCCTTAGCAACGTATTTCTCCGGAAACGCGTTAGCTTCCAAAGTTGCCCTGTTTTTCAGTGTGGCCGCTTTAGGTGCTTCTCTTATGATTTTAAATCAGTTCAATCAGGGTATCGACAGCAGTTTTTCTGCGGTTTGGATGAAGAACCCCAATATTTTATTTTCCCTTAAAGTAGACGGATTGGCGATTGCCATGATGCTTTTAACGACACTATTGATGCCGTTAATCATTTTGTCTTCTTTCGGAAACAACTTCAACAATCCTAAGAACTTCTACGCTTTAGTATTGTTCATGGCGTTTGCGATGGTGGGCACATTTTTAGCTTCCGACGGATTCTTATACTACATTTTCTGGGAATTGTCCTTGATTCCAATCTATTTCATCGCCTTGATTTGGGGTAACGATGATATGGTAGAACGCAGAAAAGCAGTAATTAAATTCTTCATCTATACCTTTGTAGGTTCATTATTCATGTTGGCTGCCTTCATTTATATGTACCAAAAAGAAGGTAGTTTCCAATTGGATAAATTGTATGCTTTGGAATTATCGTCTAAAGAAGAATTCTGGATTTTCATGGCCTTCTTTATGGCGTATGCGATTAAAATTCCGCTTATTCCTTTCCACACTTGGCAGGCAAACGTGTACCAAAAAGCACCGACTGTCGGAACCATGCTTTTATCCGGTATCATGCTGAAAATGGGATTGTACTCGGTAATCCGTTGGCAATTGCCTATCGCTCCAAATGCGGCTAAAGAATTGCAATACATCATCATCGGATTGAGTATTGCCGGCGTTATCTACGGTTCAATCGTAGCGTTGAAACAAAAAGACTTAAAGAAATTATTGGCGTATTCATCCTTAGCTCACGTTGGCTTAATCGCTGCGGGTTGTTACACTTTAACAGTGGACGGTCTTCGCGGTGCTGTTTTACAAATGATCGCCCACGGATTTGTAATTGTTGGTTTGTTCTTCGCTGCTGAAATTATCTTCAGACGTTACGAAACGAGAGCGATCAGCGACATGGGCGGTATCCGTCAGCAAACACCGAAATTCGCATCGATGTTCATGATTTTGGTATTGGCTTCTGTTGCTTTACCGGGAACTTTCAACTTTGTGGGTGAGTTTACCGTTTTATACAGTTTATTCACCAAAAATTTGGCTTTCGCTGTTTTGGGCGGAACTACCATAATATTAGGAGCGTTCTATATGTTGAAAATGTTCCAAAATGTAATGTTAGGTGAAACCAATGCAAAACCATTTGCAGACGTGAACCTAACGGAAGGTATCGTAATGGTAGTAATTATCGGTTTCTTATTGTTCTTCGGATTGTTCCCGAAACCAATTATCGAATTAATCACGCCAAGTATCCAAGAGATTTTAGTACACATCAAATAAATTTAGTCAAAGAGAATGAATACTTTAATAGCAATTGCAGTATTGGGCGTTATTTGCCTTTTAGCTGAAATTTTCAACTTAAGAAAAGCCATTGTACCTGTAACGATTGTTGGGTTATTGGCCATTTTAGGTATGACGGTGACTGAATTTGGTACAACCGGAAGCTACTACAATAACATGATTAAAGTGAATAACTTCACGGTAGCCTTTTCAAGTTTATTTATTGTACTAACAATATTTTTGGTTACGCTGAGTCATAATTTTTATCAAGAACAGGTCACTAAAATCTCCGATTTCATTTCCATCAAATTGTTTCTTTTAGCAGGGGCGGTTTCTATGGTTTCTTTCGGAAACTTAGCTATGTTTTTCCTTGGAATCGAAGTGCTTTCCATCGCCTTATACATTTTGGCTGGAAGCGACCGTTTGAACATGAAGAGTAACGAAGCCGGTATGAAATATTTCCTTATGGGTTCTTTCGCATCGGGAATTATTCTTTTCGGAATCGCATTGATTTACGGCGCCGTAGGATCGTTCGACATGGACATGATTTACGAAGCTTCCAATTCAGCTACAACAGTAGATTGGTTCTACATCGGTGTTTCGATGATTACTGTCGGAATGTTGTTTAAAATCGCAACCGTTCCGTTCCATTTCTGGGCTCCGGACGTTTATGAAGGCGCACCGGCTTTGACAACGGCTACCATGAGTACCCTGGCAAAAGTTACGGCAATGGCGACGTTCTTCAAACTGAATGTATCCATGAATGGTAACATGAAATTCGAATACGAATTGGTAATTGTAATCGTTTCGATTGCGTCAATGACCGTAGGTAATATTATGGCTTTGCGTCAGAATAACATCAAAAGAATGTTGGCGTTCTCCGGTATTTCCCACGCCGGATTTATGGTAATGGCCCTTCTGAATTTAGAAAACGCTGCCGGAAGTTTGTTCTACTACACGGTAGCCTACGGTTTAGCAGGTATTGCAGCTTTCACCGTAATTATGTATGCTTGCAAAGGAAAAAACAACGAAGAACTTGAAAACTTTAACGGATTAGGAAAAAGAAGCCCACTAATGGCAATGATTTTAACGGCAGCGTTATTTTCTATGGCCGGCATCCCGATTTTCTCCGGATTCTTCGCGAAATTCTTCATCCTGAACAATACTTTACAAGCGGGTTGGTTAATTTTAGTAATTGCCGGAGTAATCAACTCTATGATTGCTGTGTATTATTATTTCAAAGTAATCAGTGCGATGTACACTAAAGAGGCTACTGAAGAAGCACAAAAAGTACCGTTCGAATTCTATATCGTAGCCGTTGTGGCCATGGGATTGAATATCGCTATCGGTTTGTTCCCATCGGCATTGATGGACTTGTTCTAACAACAACTTTTTAAAAATAGAAAAAGGCTGTTCATAAGTTTGAGCAGCCTTTTTTCATTTTCTCCGTACCTTTGCGTTATGTATGCACTGGTCGATTGCAATAATTTTTACGCTTCCTGCGAACGGGTTTTTCAGCCGCAATTCGCAGGTAAACCTATTGTGATTTTATCCAACAACGACGGCTGCATCATCTCGCGCAGTGAAGAAGCCAAAGCCCTCGGCATTCCCATGGGCGCACCGGAATTTCAGGTTCGCGAGCAATTGCAAAAAAACAACATCAACGTCTTTTCTTCAAATTACACCTTATACGGCGACCTCAGCGGGCGTGTGATGAACATCCTGCGACAATTCACCCCCAACGTGGAAGATTACAGCATTGATGAAGCCTTTCTGAATTTCGAAGGTGTTTCGATTGAAGATTACCATGACTACGGACTCCAAATACGAAAACGCATTCTGAAGTGGCTGGGCCTACCCGTTTGTGTGGGGATTGCGCCTACCAAAGCCTTGTCAAAAGTAGCCAACCGTATCGCAAAAAAATTCCCGGAAAAAACCGGTGGCGTTCACGTAATCGATACGGATGAAAAACGCATCAAAGCACTCAAGTGGACCAAAATCGGGGATGTTTGGGGCATCGGGTATCGGTTAACCAAAAAAATGAAGGCGATGAACATCAACACCGCTTATGATTTCATCCAACCACAATATGAAAATTTCATCAAACGCGAGATGGGAGTGATTGGACTCCGCTTAAGAAGTGAATTGGAAGGCAAACCCGTATTGGAACTCGAAGAAGCGTTGGAAACCAAGAAAAGTATTGCCATCACCAGAAGTTTTAAAACCAAACTGTCCCATTTGGATGATTTAAAAGAACGCGTTTCCACTTTTGCAACGGTCTGCGCCGAAAAACTCCGCAAACAAAACTCGTGTTGTTACAGCGTTAACGTTTTTCTGGCAAAAGACCCGCATAAAACCACCGGAAGAACCTATTTCAGTCGGACAGAAACTTTGCCATTTGCAACAAATTCGAATCTGACGATTAGTACGTTGGCCATCGAAATGTTGGGTAAAATATACGAACCAAATCAGGTGTATATGAAAGCCGGCGTCATCGTAACGCAACTTATTCCGCAGGATCAGAAACAGCTGCATCTGTTCGAAGAAGAAAATCCGAAGCATCAGAAACTTATGGAAGTCATCGATCAGTTTCATAAAAAAACCGGCGAACGCAAAATCCGTTTGGGCAATCAGGATTTACAGCACACCTGGATTATGAAACAGAATCATTTGTCTCCAAATTTCACCACAAACCTCAACGATATCATCACCGTAAAATGTCATTAGCCAAACCAAAACTGACGTTTTTCCAGCCGGATTTCAGCAATCCGACGGAACTTCCTTTTATCGAAAGCGGTATCAAAGCCGGTTTCCCCTCGCCTGCTGCCGATTTTGACGGAACAAAAATCAGTCTGGATGCGATGCTCATCAAAAATAAGGAAGCGACTTTTTATGCCCGGGCCAGTGGCAATTCGATGACCGGTGCCGGAATTGACGATGGTGACATTTTGGTGATTGACCGAAGTCTCGAACCCCTGAATAATAAAATTGCGGTTTGTTTCATCGACGGCGATTTCACCGTGAAACGCATTTCTATCGAAAAAGATTGCGTATATCTGGTTCCCGAAAACAACAACTATCAACCCATTAAAGTAACCGAAGAAAATCAGTTACTCATTTGGGGGATTGTGACTTTTGTAGTAAAAAGCATTTAATCACTGAATATCGCGAAGACGAAGTTGCAACGTAACATTGCCGTTCCACTCGTTTTCTTCAACCGAAAAGACCGCATCAAAAGGATTTCGATTCTCGGTTAGTTCTTTTTTGTTACCCAAACCAAAGCCGATAGCACCAAAACTATCCGAATTGTTCTGCTTGACATAGAGTTTCAGATGTTCTTCACCTGCACCGATTTTTTTTCCGTAACCGGTATCTTTCAGATTTTTAGCTAAAAAAACCGGCGTCATGTTTTGCGGTCCGAAAGGTTCAAATTGCTTTAGAATCCGCATAAATTTGGGATTGATTTCCGACAACTGTACCTCAGCATCAATCGAAATTTCAGGAGTTAACAAATCGGGATGAATCGTATCGGAAACTGTTTGCTCAAAAGCCGCTTTGAATTTCTCATAATTCTCTTCTTTCAACGTCATTCCTGCGGCATACATGTGTCCGCCAAACTGTTCCAAATGTTCCGAACACGCTTCCAAGGCATTGTACACGTCGAAATCTTTCACCGAACGTGCCGAAGCCGCCAGTTTATCACCACTTTTGGTAAAGACAAGCGTTGGACGATAATACGTTTCCGTCAACCTTGAAGCCACAATTCCGATAACACCTTTGTGCCAATCTTCCTGATAAACGACTGTGGTAAATCTATTTTCTTCGTTGTTTTGAATGATTTGCTGTAAAGCTTCAACAGTAATTTGTTTGTCAAGATCCTTTCGGTCGGCGTTGAAAAGTTCAATCTGGGAAGCAAACTCTTCGGCTTGTTCCAGATTGAATTCCGTTAGCAGTTCCACCGCATAATTGCCGTGTTTGATTCTTCCGGCGGCATTAATACGCGGCGCAATAATGAAAACCACATCGGTAATGGTCAACACATTACGTTTTAAATTCTGAATCAGCGCTTTAATTCCCGGACGCGGATTGGAATTAATTACTTCCAGTCCAAATTTCGCCAGCACACGGTTTTCGCCCGTAATCGGAACAATATCCGCAGCAATTGCCGTGGCGACCAAATCTAAATAAGGGATTAAATCGTCAATCGTTTGGTTCCGGTTTTGCGCCAAGGCCTGAATCAATTTGAAGCCAACGCCGCAACCGCACAATTCATCGTAAGGATAAGTACAATCATCGCGTTTCGGATCCAAAACCGCAACAGCATCCGGCAAAACATCGCCCGGACGGTGGTGGTCGCAAATGATAAAATCGATGTTTTTGGCTTTCGCATACGCAATATGGTCGATGGATTTGATGCCACAGTCTAACGCAATAATCAGTGAAAATCCGTTGTCATCAGCAAAGTCGATGCCTTTATAAGAGATACCGTACCCTTCGTCGTAACGATCTGGAATATAGGTCGCCACATTCGGGTAAAAACTTCTAAGATACGAAGACATCAGGGAAACTGCCGTAGTGCCGTCGACATCATAATCGCCGAAAACCAGAATATTTTCATCGTTCGCGATGGCTTTTTCGATGCGTTCCACAGCTTTGTCCATGTCTTTCATCAGATACGGATCGTGTAAATCGGTTAGGCTCGGACGGAAAAACTGTCGGGCCTGTTCATAGGTTTCGATGCCGCGTTGCACTAAAAGTTGTGCAGTAAGTGCATCGATATTTAACTCAGATTGTAACCGATTGGTCTTTTCCGAATCGGGGGATGGTTTAAGTGTCCAGCGCATAATGTGTGATTTTGGATTATAAAAAATTAAAAAAATGGCTTATATATTTAATACAACTACGTTGTGTGGTAGTGGATTTTTGTTTCTACTTTAGCAAACTGACGGAACATTTCCATCACGCCACAATATTTGTCTACGGATAAATTTACCGCTCTTTCGAGTTTCTTTTCGTCGAGATTTTTACCGTAAAAATGGTAATCCACTCGTACAGTATGGTAGGTTTTCGGATGTTCTTCGGTTAAATCGCCTTCGGTTTCGATTTTAAAATCATCCACGTCCAGCTTCATTTTTTCCATCAGAGAAGCTACATCCAATCCGGTGCAGCCCGCCAACGACGATAACATCATGGCTTTTGGCCGAAGTCCGCTTCCCTCGCCTCCGTTTTCCGGTCCGGCATCCATCAGAAAGGTATCGCCACTTGGATTGTCCGATTCAAATTTCATTTTTCCTTTCCAGGAAGTCAGTACTTTATGTGTGTCCATATAACTTTAAAGATAAAAATAGAAGATATTATTTAACCGATTTACCACCCACAATCACCACAATTTCTCCTTTTGGCGGTTTGGCTTCGAAATGTTTCAATACTTCTTCGGCGGTTCCGCGTACGGTTTCCTCGTGTAATTTTGACAATTCTCTTGACACGGAAACTTGTCTGTCGGCACCAAAATACTGAACAAATTCCGCTAAGGTCTTGACTAATTTGTGTGGGGAGACGTATAAAATCATCGTTCGGGTTTCTTCAGCTAACGCCAAATAGCGCGTCTGACGTCCTTTTTTATCGGGAAGAAAACCCTCGAAAACAAATTTATCGTTGGGCAAACCACTGTTTACCAAAGCCGGTACGAAAGCAGTAGCTCCCGGTAGACATTCCACTTCTACGCCGTTTTCCACACAAGCTCTGGTCAGCAAAAACCCCGGATCGGAAATGGCAGGAGTTCCCGCATCAGAAATCAGGGCGATGTTTTCCCCAGCTTGCAAACGTTTTACAATGTTCTCCACTGTTTTGTGTTCGTTGTGCATGTGATGGCTTTGCATGTGCGTGGCAATCTCGAAATGCTTTAATAATTTTCCGCTGTTACGGGTATCTTCGGCTAAAATCAGGTCGACTTCCTTCAATACTTTTATCGCTCTGAAGGTCATATCGTCCAGGTTTCCAATCGGTGTGGGTACTAAATACAATTTTCCCATTTAGGCGAATTTTTTCTCTACCAATTCCATAAAACGCGAACTGAATTCGTCTTTTCCGTCCCAATTGTTATAGTCGGGTTTCACCAAATCTTCGATGAAGTTTTTGGCTTCCTCCAGTGTATTAAAGGAATTTAATTGCGATAAAACGCGATTTAAATCTTCGCCACTGCCATCGAAAAGGTATTTTTCAAACGTAATTCTGTCGTTCAGACCCAAGGTAATGGTTTTGTTGAATTTATCGTTTAGTGATAAGGCTTTGTACTCGGCTTTTTCCGCCTCGATTTCTTTTCGGATGGTTTCCAAAGGGCGTGCATTGGATGCTTTCTCTTCCAAAACTTCCTCTTTTACGGGTTCTTCGACAACTTCTGCTACTTTATCAAACGTAATTTCCGCCACTTTCTCCACTTCCTTCGGAACGTCATTCACTTTCACGAATTCCGGTTCCTTATAAGCGTTCCCTAACAAATCTTCAAACGAAATTTGTTGGGTTTCAGGTTTCTTCTCTTCTTTTATCGGCGTAACGGCTTCTTCCATTACCGGTTCGAAAAGAGGTGCAACAACAACTTCTTCTTCCGGAGTTTCGGCAACAGGTTCTTCCGGTGCAATTTCAGCTGCTTCTTCCTCTACAATCAGTTCTTCTTCAGCCAAAACAACTGCTTCCTCCTCTTCTACTTCCTCTTCAGCAACATCCACCTGTCCTACTAATATTTTTTCATCCGCTACCGGAATTTCTTCTGCAATCTCAGAAACCACTACTGCAACCGGTTTTACTGCTGCTTTAATTTCAGCTGTAACTTCCTCTTTTTCTCCATAAGCCTGTTCAATTTTAGCGTCTAACTCTTCGTGCGTTAAAGTAGGTTTTAAGGCTTCAAAATTTTCTTCGTAAAAACGTAAAATCGATAATTTCTCATATAATTTCTGTGCTTCCTGATGCAGCTGAATCACATCTTCTTTGTTTTTCAGCTTTAAAATTCGGTGTGCAATACTGATTAATTCGGCTTCTAATTTTTTCTTCATAACTTTTGAATTTATATGGAGTAAAGCAATGGTTTTTTAATAAATTTGTTTCAATTACAAATCTAAACAGAAAATTTCTGTTACGTCTGAAAATTACAAAATGTTTCTCGAAAATACAGTAAATCATAAAGAACAATTTGGATGGATTGAAGTCATTTGCGGCTCGATGTTTTCCGGCAAAACCGAAGAACTGATTCGTCGTCTAAAAAGGGCACAATTCGCCAAACAGCGCGTGGAAATTTTCAAGCCGGCGATTGACACCCGTTACCATGACGAAATGGTAGTATCGCACGATGCCAATGAAATCCGTTCGACCCCGGTTCCCGCTGCCGCCAACATCCGCATTCTTGCCGATGGTTGCGATGTGATTGGTATTGATGAGGCCCAGTTTTTTGACGACGAGATTGTAACGGTTTGCAATGATTTGGCCAATTCCGGTGTTCGGGTGATTGTTGCCGGTTTGGACATGGATTTTAAAGGGAATCCTTTTGGACCGATGCCGGCTTTAATGGCTACTGCCGAATACGTTACCAAAGTACACGCCGTTTGTACCCGAACGGGCAATCTGGCGCATTTCAGTTTCCGAAAAGCCAATAACGACAATCTGGTATTATTGGGCGAAACCGAAGAATATGAACCACTGAGCCGTGCCGCCTACTACAACGCGATGAGAGCAACACAGGACAACGAAGACACTTCCGAAAACAACAAAAATAAAGCGTAAATTTTGAGTTTACCCATACAAAATATCATCCCCGTCATTCACGCCAAATGGTTCGGGAGCGACGAAACCTGCCTGATCGATAACGTTTCTATCGACAGCCGTTCGCTACAAAACAACAATGGAACGCTATTTTTCGCATTGGTGGGACAGCATCACGACGGCCATCAGTACATTTCCGAATTAATTGCAACCGGTGTGCAACATTTTGTGGTCAGTCGCGTCCCCGAAAAACTTTCCGATAAAGCTAATTTCCTGCTGGTAAACAACACGCTTGAAGCCTTACAACAATTTGCCGCTTATTACCGAAAACAATTTGACTTTCCCATCATAGGAATCACGGGAAGCAACGGGAAAACCATCGTAAAAGAATGGTTGAATTTCCTGTTGAGCCCGGAATACAACATCATCCGAAGTCCGAAAAGCTACAACTCGCAAGTGGGTGTTCCGCTTTCCGTAATCGGGATTAACGAACGACACAATCTGGGCATTTTCGAAGCCGGAATTTCTCTGGTAGGCGAAATGGAAAAACTGAGTGCGATTATTCAACCAACGCTTGGGATTTTAACCAACATCGGTTCGGCACACAACGAAGGTTTTGCCTCTGAAGAAGAAAAAATTAGTGAAAAACTGAAATTATTTAAGGATGCCGAAGCAGTCATTCTCAGAAAAAACGTGAAAGTTGAAGCCCTACTGTCTCCTTCCCAAAAAACCTTTACGTGGAACTATAACGATGCTTCCGCCGATGTTTCCATTTCCAAAAAAGGAGCTTCCGTATTGGAAATCACACAAAAAGATCATCGCTTTTCCGTCGAAATTCCGTTTCACGATAAAGCGTCCGAGGAAAATACTATTACCTGTTTAATGGTGTTGCTGCATTTCGGATATGACCAAAAAACCATACAGGAACGCATCGCCAATTTGTATCCTGTAGAAATGCGTTTGCAGGTGAAAAACGGCAACAACAACTGCACGATTATCGACGACAGTTACAGTTCGGATTATCAATCGCTGAAAATTGCATTGGATTTTCTGGAACAACATAAAACCCATCAAAAGAAAACGGTTATTCTTTCGGATATTTTTCAAAGCGGCTTTCCCGTGGAAGAATTGTATGCGAAAGTATTCCGATTGCTGACCCACAATAAAATCGATACCGTTATCGGAATTGGTGAAAGCATCGGAACGTATTTAAAAGACTATCCGAATTTCAAATCGTTTGCCACTACGCATGACTTTTTATCGCAATTCAACAGCGAGCATTTTTCCAACGAAACCATTCTGATTAAAGGGGCGCGCAGTTTTCAGTTTGAGGAAATCGTCGTGGTTTTGGAAGAGAAAACCCATGAAACGGTTTTGGAAATCAACCTGAATGCCATCAGTCACAATCTGAATTATTACAAATCGAAACTAAAACCTTCCACTAAAATGATGGTAATGGTGAAAGCGTTCGGGTACGGAAGCGGCAGTTTTGAAATTGCGAAATTGTTGGCGCATCATAAAGTCGATTATCTGGGTGTGGCTTTCGCCGATGAAGGTATTGCGCTTCGTAACGCAGGAATCACGATGCCGATTATTGTAATGAATCCGGAAAACACGGCCTTTTCGGCTATGGTGGCTTACAATCTGGAACCGGAAATTTACTCGGCTTCCGTACTGAAGAAATTTATTGTATTGGCGCAACAGAAAAACCTGTCCGATTATCCGATTCACCTTAAACTCGACACTGGCATGCACCGATTGGGATTTGAAGGGAAAGATCTGGACGAATTAATCGGTTTGCTGAAAAACAACAACTTCGTTTCAGTAAAAAGCATTTTCTCGCATTTATCGTCGAGTGATGTTCCGGAATTCCGTGATTTTACCTTGGAACAGATTCAAAAATTCGATTCGTGGTCTTCACTACTGATAAAAGAACTGAATATTGCTCCTATTCGCCACATTTTAAACACATCGGGGATTTACAGCTTTGCCGAACATCAGTTTGACATGGTGCGTTTGGGCATTGGTTTGTATGGCGTGGGCAACGATCCGGAAGAAATGACCCATTTGGAAAATGTTGGGACACTGAAAACCATCATTCTTCAGATAAAAGAAATTGCCGTGGGTGAAAGTGTCGGTTACAGCCGAAAATTCAGAGCCACTGTTCCTACCCGAACTGCTACTATTCCCATCGGTTATGCAGATGGAATCCCGAGAAGCTGGGGGAACGAAAAAGGCTATGTTACAATCAATCATCAGAAAGCGCGTATTGTGGGTAACATTTGTATGGACATGCTGATGATTGACGTCACCAACATTGATTGTCGTGAAGGCGATACCGTAATTGTTTTCGGAAAATCGCCGCGCGTTACCGAATTGGCGGATGTCGTTGGCACCATCGCTTATGAGATTTTAACCAGCATTTCGCATCGGGTAAAACGGGTTTTTTACAAGGAATAAGCCACTTTTTTCATTCAAATGTTAAAATGTAACCTAAATTTTACTAATTTAGTGTGAAACGAATTTTAACTAAAATCATATTCTATGGGATTTATTTCGGAATTTAAGGAGTTTGCCATGAAAGGCAACTTGGTAGACATGGCGATTGCCTTCGTAATGGGGGGAGCATTTGGTAAAGTAGTTACTGCTTTCGTTGAAAAAATGTTTGCGCCAATCATCGGATTAATCATGGGAGGCATTGACCTTAACGACAAAAAATTTGTATTAAAAGACGGTGCTGCCGAAATTAAAGATGCAACAGGAGCTGTGGTTACTCCCGCGGTAACAGAAGTAGCTATCGAATGGGGAACATTCCTTACGGCTCTAATCGATTTTATCATTGTAGCCTTTGTAATGTTTATGATTATCAAAGCGATGAACAAAATGAAAAAACCGGAACCGGCTCCTGCACCATCAGGTCCTACCCAGGAAGAATTGTTAACCCAAATTCGCGATTTACTTAAAAAATAATCCGCTACACTCATATTCTAACTTAAACCATTCGCTGCGGTGAATGGTTTTTCTGTTTTATAAATAATTCATGGGATCTCTTTTTTTATCATTTTTTAACAGCTTTATTAATTACTTTTGTGGTACTAAATAAAACTAAAAAACACACACATTAAAATGAAAGTAGCCGTTGTTGGAGCCACCGGAATGGTGGGCGAAGTAATGCTTAAGGTTTTAGCGGAACGCAACTTCCCGATTACCGAGTTAATTCCCGTAGCCTCTGAAAAATCTGTTGGAAAAGAAATCGAATTCAAAGGAAACAAATACAAAGTGGTTGGCATGCAAACTGCCGTTGATATGAAAGCGGACATTGCGGTGTTTTCTGCCGGAGGCGATACTTCGAAAGAATGGGCTCCAAAATTTGCAGCTGCGGGTACAACGGTAATCGACAATTCTTCGGCCTGGAGAATGGATCCGACCAAAAAATTAGTGGTCCCGGAAATCAATGCATCAATATTGACAAAAGACGATAAAATCATTGCCAATCCAAACTGTTCGACGATTCAAATGGTAATGGCTTTGGCGCCTTTGCATAAAAAATACGACATCAAACGAATTATTGTTTCCACTTACCAATCCATTACGGGAACGGGAGTAAAAGCGGTTCGTCAGTTGGAAAACGAATATGCGGGCATTCAAGGAGAAATGGCTTATAAATATCCGATTCACCGCAATGCTATTCCGCAATGTGATGTTTTTGAGGAAAATGGCTATACTAAAGAAGAAATGAAACTGGTTCGTGAAACCCAAAAAATATTAGAAGACAAAACCATTGCCGTAACGGCTACAGCGGTTCGTGTTCCGGTAGTCGGAGGACATAGCGAAGCGGTGAATGTGGAATTTGAAAACGATTTCGAGGTTAGCGAAGTACGCTCTATTTTGCACAATACTCCAGGAATTACTGTTCAGGACAATATCGACACGTTTACGTATCCGATGCCTTTGTATGCGGAAGGCAAAAACGATGTTTTCGTAGGCAGAATTCGCCGTGATGAAAGTCAGCCCAACACCCTAAACATGTGGATTGTTGCTGATAATTTACGCAAAGGTGCTGCTACCAATGCCGTTCAGATTGCAGAATATCTTGTGGAGAACAAATTGGTATAATACCGATAAAAATAATTACAGAAATCCGTTTAGCGTAAAAGTTAAACGGATTTTTCTTTTGGCTTTACTATCTTTGTAGGGCATGAACAAAAAACTGCAACATCTCAGCCTTGCTTTACTGATTACAATACTGTTCGCATTATTGTTTCAATCAGCGCATTCGTATGAGCATTTGGCAAAGCAGTTTTCGGAAAAACACTGCGACCACAAATACAATTCGTCCAAAACCGAATTCTCACACAGTCACCATAATTTTGATGATTGTTTTACCTGTGAGTTTTCGTTCAGCAATTATATTCCGGTTCAGTTTTTCTCTTTTGCGTTTGTAAAAAATCAGATTTCCAAAACCCTGATTTTTTCGATTACCGAAAAACCGCTTGTTTTTTCAGGCCATTTCGTCCCGCTTCGGGGACCTCCTTGTTGTATTGGATAATTTTTCTGCCGTTTTTTCGGCGTAACATTTTATACAATATTTCAATCTTAACTTATGAAATCATTTTTAACAGCCCTATTCATAGGGTTTTCGATATTTGCCATTGGGCAAAACACCCTTCGTGGTACTGTTTCAGACCACAACAACAAACCTATTGAAAGTGTAACCGTTTCGATCCCGGAACTGCACAAAGAAACCGTTTCGGACGCCAATGGTACTTATCAGTTTACCGATTTACCCAGCGGAACGTTCAGCATCTCTTTCTCGGCAATAAGCTATACCAACAAAACCGTTAGGGTTTCGCTTGATCAGAAAGAAACCGATTTGAATGTTATTTTGGAAGAAGCCACCACCCACATGGACGAAATGATTATTTCCACGGTTTTCAACAAACTGCAATCGCAAAATGTAATGAAAGTGGAACATCAGTCGGTCAAACAATTGCAGCAGAAAGGAGCGGCAACCTTAGTGGAAGGATTGGCGACCATCCCCGGCGTGGCACAAATTTCTACGGGAACATCGATTGGGAAACCGGTAATTCGTGGTTTGAGCGGCAATCGGGTCTTAGTTTATTCTCAGGGCGTCCGATTAGAAAACCAACAATTTGGCGAAGAACACGGCTTGGGCATGAGTGATGCCGGTGTTGAAAGTGTCGAAGTCATCAAAGGACCAGCCTCGTTATTATACGGTTCGGATGCGTTGGGTGGCGTGTTGTATTTTAATCCGGAGAAATTTGCCAAACCAAACGCTTTCATGGGCAATTTCAATCAGAAATTATTTTCGAATACACAGGGAAGCAATTCCACTTTTGGTATCAAATCCTCCTCTGAAAAATGGAAATTACTCACAAGAGCGAGTTATTCCACCCATGCGGATTATAAAATTCCGTCGGGCGAAAAAGTGACCAACACGCGTTTTATCGAAAAAGATTATAAAATCGGAATTGGATATTCAGACACTTATTACAACTCTGAATTCCGATATACTTACAACAATCTAAATATCGGCTTACCGGAAACAGATCTTGAAAACACCAATTTCAGAACACCCTTGTATCCGAAACAGGACATCGACAATCACATGTTGAGCTGGCATCAGAAATTTTTCTTCCGAAATTCGAAACTGGAAGCCGATTTGGGATATACCTACAACAATCGCAAAGAATTGGAAGCTTTGGATGAAATCGCTTTGCACATGAAACTGAAAACGGCGAGCTACAATGTGAAATACTACCTTCCAAAATCCGGGAATCTGGAAACGATTATCGGAATTCAGGGCTTGCATCAGACAAATGAGAACAACGGTGCCGAATTGTTAATTCCAAACGCCACTACCAACGATATTGGCGGTTTGATTACCTCCAATTACGAATGGAAATCGCATACGCTACAAGCCGGAATTCGCTATGACCGCAGAGCAATCCGCTCGGAAACACACGGAATTTCCGGTGAAGAAGGGTATTTTAAAGCCATCGACAAAACGTTTGAAAGCTTTAATACTTCGTTGGGTTACAAAACCAAATTACGTGAGAATCTGACCCTTCGACTAAACATGGCAACAGGTTTCCGTGCTCCGAATTTAGCCGAACTTACTTCCAACGGCGTTCATGAAGGAAGTAACCGTTATGAAATTGGAAATGCTGATTTAAAAAACGAACAAAACCTTCAAACCGATTTAAATCTGGAATACGGTAACGCGCATTTTGAGTTTTTTGCTAATGGTTTCTACAATCATATCAACAATTACATTTTCCTTTCACCTACCGGAACCAGCATCGATGGGAACAACGTGTTTGATTACGTTCAGGATAATGCAGCCTTATACGGCGGGGAAATCGGTATTCATTACCATCCGCATCCTTTGGACTGGCTTCATTTTACGAGCAGTTTTGAAAGTGTCACCGGTAAAAAAGACACGGGCGAATATTTACCGCTGATTCCGGCCAACAAATTTTCAAATACGATTCGTACGGAATTCGATATCCGACAATGGTTTAAAAAAGGATATGCTTTGGTGAATTTGGACCATATTCTGAAGCAGAACAACAACAGTGTTTTCGAAACCAAATCAAACGATTACACCTTGTTGAATTTAGGCTTTGGCGGAAACATCAACATTGGAAAAACCAAATTCGATTTGTCGTTAAACGCCAATAATCTTTTGAATAAAACCTACATCCCGCATTTGTCCCGATTAAAAGTGGATGGTATTCCGAATATCGGGCGCAACATTATTTTGGGTCTGAATTTCAATTTTTAACACCGAAAAGCTATCCTAACCGATAGCTTTTTTTAACATTTTAAAATTTCAGAATACTTATATTTGAGAAATCAAAAAACAACACATGAGAAAAATCGTAACCTCAACTGCTGTAATCTGTAGTTTAACCCTAAATGCGCAAGCTCCTAAAAATATGGGCGAGATCAAATATCCCGAGACCAAAAAAATCGAACACACCGATACGTATTTCGGTACAAAAGTGAATGACCCTTATCGCTGGCTTGAAGACGATCGTTCTGCCGAAACCGGTGCCTGGGTAAAAGCTCAAAACGAAGTAACTTACGGTTATCTTAAACAGATTCCGTATCGTGATGCAATAAAAGCCCGCATGGAAAAATTGTGGAATTACGAAAAAATCAGTGCGCCATTTAAAGAAGGAAATTATACTTATTATTATAAAAACAACGGTTTGCAGAATCAGTCGGTTTTGTACCGAAAAGATGCTTCCGGTAAAGAAGAAATCTTCTTGGATCCGAATACGTTTTCCAAAGACGGTACGACTTCCCTGGGCGGATTGGATTTTTCCAAAGACGGTTCCAAAGTGGCCTATGCGATTTCGGAAGGCGGAAGCGATTGGCGAAAAGTCATCATCATGGATGCAATTACCAAAAAAGTGATTGAAGACACGATTGTCGATGTGAAATTCAGCGGTGTTTCCTGGAAAGGCAATGAAGGTTTTTATTATTCGAGTTACGACAAACCGAAAGGAAGCGAATTGTCGGCTAAAACCGATCAGCACAAATTGTACTACCATAAATTGGGTACGGCTCAGAAAGACGATAAAGTCATCTTCGGCTTAGACCAAAAAAGACGTTATGTGGGCGGAAGCGTAACCGAAGACGACAAATTCTTAATCATCACCGCGGCCAATTCAACCTACGGCAACGAGTTGTACATCAAAGATTTATCTAAAGAAAACAGTCCGATTATCACTATCGTTGACCATTTCAAAACTTCGAGTTACATTATTGAAAACGAAGGCACGAAATTATTCATCGTAACCGATTTCAATGCTCCGAACAAAAAAATTGTTACTGCAGATTTCAGTAATCCGAAACCCGAAAACTGGAAAGATTTCATAGCAGAAACCGAAAACGTTTTATCGCCTTCTACCGGAAGCGGTTATTTCTTTGCTCACTATATGAAAGATGCCGTTTCGATGGTGAAACAATACGATTATAACGGAAAATTAGTCCGCGAAATCACCTTACCGGATGTCGGAACAGCGGGTGGTTTTGGCGGAAAAAAAGACGAAAAAACATTGTATTATTCATTTACCAATTACATCACTCCGGGAACCATTTATTCGTTTGAACCGAAAGCGGGAAGTTCTGCCGTTTATGAAAAACCGAAAGTGGACTTTAACGGAGAAGATTATGTTTCCAAACAAGTTTTCTACACTTCCAAAGACGGAACTAAAATCCCGATGATTATTACCCATAAAAAAGGATTGAAACTGGACGGTAAAAACCCAACTATGTTGTACGGCTACGGTGGATTCAACGTGAGTTTGACACCGACTTTCAGTATTTCGAATGTAATTTGGATGGAAAACGGTGGAATTTATGCCGTTCCGAACTTGCGCGGTGGTGGCGAATATGGTAAGAAATGGCACGATGCCGGTACGAAAATGCAGAAACAAAATGTGTTTGACGATTTTATCGCTGCCGCAGAATATTTAATAAAAGAAAAATACACCTCATCCGATTATTTAGCGGTAAAAGGCGGTTCGAATGGCGGATTGCTGGTGGGCGCCACGATGACCCAACGTCCTGATTTAATGAAAGTCGCTTTGCCGGCCGTGGGTGTTTTGGACATGCTGCGTTACCACACCTTCACAGCCGGAGCCGGTTGGGCGTATGATTACGGTACTTCCGAAGAATCCGCGGAAATGTTTAACTACATCAAAGGTTATTCTCCGGTACACAATGTAAAAAAAGGGGTAAACTATCCGGCAACAATGGTTACTACCGGAGATCATGACGACCGCGTGGTACCGGCACACAGTTTCAAATTTGCCGCCGAATTACAAGACAAACAAACCGGAAACAATCCAACGTTGATTCGTATTGACATTAATGCAGGCCATGGAGCAGGAAAATCCGTGGCAGCTACCATTCAGGAAAATGTGGATATGCAGGCGTTTACACTTTTTAATATGGGAATTAAAACACTTCCGAACTTTAAGAACTAAATTTGATTACTAAACACCATAAAAAAGAGGCTGCCTAAAATACAGACAGCCTCTTTTCAATTTTATAGTTAATTAGAATCGATTATCGCCATCCAACATTCGTCCTAAACCGCCTAACAAACTGCCTTCTTCTCTTCCGCTTCCGCCTGCTTGTGGTGCGGATGCAATGATACGGTCGGCCAAACGACTGAACGGCAACGACTGAATATAAACGATTCCAGGCCCGCGAAGTGTCGCATAGAACAATCCTTCTCCGCCAAAAACGGAATTCTTGATACCACCTATGAATTCGATATCGTAATCAACATCTTTTGTAAAACCTACAATACATCCGGTATCTACTTTCAACACTTCACCCGGCTGGAGTTCTTTACGGGCTAAAGTGCCTCCTGAGTGTACGAATGCCATTCCGTCGCCTTCAATTTTCTGCATGATGAAACCCTCGCCACCGAACAAGCCGCGACCTAATTTCTTCGAGAATTCGATTCCTACGGAAACCCCTTTCGCGGCACAAAGGAACGAATCCTTCTGACAAATGAATTTTCCTTGGTATTGTGTCAAGTCAATCGGAACAATTTTTCCCGGATAAGGTGAAGCAAACGACACTTTTCGTTTTCCGCCGTCTTGATTCATATACGCTGTCATGAATAAACTTTCACCGGTTAAAACGCGTTTCCCTGCGGATAATAATTTCCCGAAAAGTCCGGTTTGTTCCCCCGATCCGTCTCCGAAAATCGTTTCCATTTTGATACCGTTTTCCATCATCATAAAACTGCCGGCTTCGGCAATTACTACTTCCTGCGGATCCAATTCTATTTCTACATATTGCATTTCTTCACCATAAATATGGTAATCGATTTCGTGTGCCTGCATGATTGTTTTGTTTTTTGATTATGACAATTAGACGTAATGCGCTGAAAAATGTTACTGAAAAACAAAAAAACCGAAAACAAATTTGCTTTCGGTTTTTTTACAATATTTCATGGTATATTACTTCATTAACTCAGACAACTTTAAGGTTTTTCCACACATCTCGGCAGTAATTTTAAAAATCACCTCGCCTTTCTTTCCGCTGTCGGCCCAACGGACTTCTTTTCCCACATTACATCCTACGCTGGTTTTACCCCCTTTATTCAAAGAAACAAATCCGGTCCCAGTGTGAATAGAAATTTTATCTTTTGTATCGTTAATCAAGGAAAAACTATCGCTTACAACCACTTCTTTTTTTACAATGTTGCTAAGAGTATCGTCTGTAATGTTTGTGAAAGAGGAGAAAACCACCACGCTCAAAATCAATACTATTTTTTTCATTTTGTTTGTTTTTAAATCTAAAGATACTATTTTTTTACGATTCGTTTTGTTCCTGTTTTACCGTCGGTAGTTTCCACTGTAAGCAAATAAATTCCGTCAGGTAATGATGCAATATCCATTTGAGCATCCTTTGAATTTTTCACTTTTGTTCCCAACAAGGTGTATACTTCCACTTTTTCAATCGGACTCGTGGTTGCGACAGTAATTATTCCGCTTGACGGATTCGGATATACCGTAAAATTTTGTAACGATTGAAAATGCGCAGTACTCAATGTAGCACTATATTCATATGCCCCCATATCCACTGTAGTGTTTACAATTCGGTTGTTTCCGGCCAAATCCACTAAAACCGTTCCGGGAACATACGTATTGTTTCCCGCATTGATGGCTGGTGACGATGCCTGTAAAGTATAATCCGGATTGAACAACGGATTCGAATTGATTCCGCTAATTTGCCCGCCTTCCGAAATCGTATTGGTTAAAAGTGAACCACCGGTTCCTGTTGGATTAATAGGCGTTGTCGAACCATTACCGTAAATGATTGAATTCCGTATATACGAATTTGAACCGTTATCCGTACGCAACACATTACCATTTACACCGGTATTGTTGCTGAAAGTACAGTTAATTACGTTGGCATTGATCCCCAAAGCTGTTCCACTGTTGGCAAAACTTGCACTGAAATACAGACACGAAGGTCCGGTACCGCTAACATTGTTGTGGAATAATGAATTCGTAATCGTTGCAGTACCATACCAGCTGTAGCCACTGGCGCCGTTAACCAAAAATTGCGCATTGGTTCCGGAATAGTTGTTTCGGATGATACAGTTTTCGAAAATGCCGTTATAGCTTAAATTCGACACACTGTTGGCAAAATACGCCGCAAACACTCCTGTATCCGATCCGGAATTCTTTTCCAGAATACAATTTTGTAATTTTATGGAAGTGTTATCATTTGCCATATACGGATTCAGATAAATTGCACCCCCACGGGTATGATAATACTGTGTGGCACCTGCGCCCCCGGTTTGTGTGCCGCCGTTTGCATTTCCGCCGCTTATGGTAAAACCGTCAAGATAAACATCTCTGACATTTCCCACCAGCGAAACCACATGATAGGAATTATCCTGACGCGAACTTTCTGCAGCCGTTATCACCGAAGTGTCATTTCCGGACAAATCCCCACTCAAAACCGTTGGGTTTGCCGTTGGATTTCTTTGTTCTCTCAGGGTTTCGGTTCCGTTAAATCCGCCGTATATCTTTAAATTGGATTTCATTAAAAAGCTGGAAGTTCGGGCAGTTCCGTTGGGCTTATACATTCCGCCGGCCACCCAAATCTCATTTATGGAAACCACTGCAGCGTCCAAAGCCGTTTGCAAATTCGTATAGGCGTTGTTCCAAGATGTGCCGTTATTGCTTCCCGTGGCATTGGCGTTAACATAAATTGGCGTTAACGGTTTGTCTTCTACAAACAACTGTTCGATTTCAGCCGGTAGTAAACTGGTTTCATACCAATGGATCTGATCGATACCATCTGTATACATTCCGGTATTGGCAACATTCGTACTTTTGGCAATATACAGTGGCTGGGTGGCATTCATCGCTCTGCGGCGCAACACTTGGGAAACCGTAAAATACCCGACCAACGTTTTCGTATCGGTAGTAACCAATACATTGTCAATATACATATCATAGACCGTTGTTCCTGTACTGTGATAATAAGCACCGTCAAAATAAAGCGATTCTGTTGTCTTGGCCTGACAATACACATGGTGCCAATTATTATCAACGACGGTATTGGGTGAAATCAATTCGGCTACTTGTCCTAAGGTGTAGGTTGAATTTACGCTGACATTGCTTTGTGCGTTGAACACCATTTTGCCGTTCTGCAAGGCTACCGACCAACCGCAAGGGTTTGTTTGCACAAATTGGTCGAAAATGTATTTTTTTTCTGCGGTATTCGTACTTGTCTTTACCCAAAAGCTGATTCCGAAAGAATTTACATATTGCGCATTGGTTCCACCGGCAGAAAACCAATCGCCGTTTAACGCAATGGCTTTATTGGCTTCATTGTTTCGGTCGGTTTGGATGGTTCTAGATGCTCCTGTCGCAACAAGTGTTGGTGTACCCGAATTTAAAAGCGGGTTCACATCGCTGGTTAATGCACCATTGGTAAACTTGTAATCTTTGATTAATCCTGTAGTAGGAATCTGTGCCGTAACTTTCAGGAAAGAGAAAAACGCAAGTAAAACAAGTAATTTTGGCTTCATAGTTAGTCTGATTTAATATTTGAAGCAAATGTCAATCAGACGAACTATTTATTTAACAATTTTTTTCTGAATCGACTTTATTTTTTTCTGAAACCGATTTTTAAAACAAATCCTGAATCATTTCTAGAAATTCGTCTTTTTTGTCTTTGGCAATCGGTATGGTTTTGTTGTTTTCCATGACGATGTGGAAACCGTCTTTTTTTGACAGTTCCTTCATATACTTCAAATTGAGCAAATAGGAACGATGCGGTTTGTAAAAAATCGGTTTGTCTTCCAACTGATCCACAAAATGCTTGAGTGGTTTACAGATGAGTTGCGTTTCGCTGTTTTTCATGTACACTTTGGTATACATGCCATCGGCTTCGAACAGTACGATATCATCGTGCGAAACAAACAGGATTCCTTTCGGCACTTCTAATATCATTTTATTGAGCGACAATTGCTGGAACACTTTTTTTAAATTGTCCAACTTGTCGGTTATGCTGTTTTTATCAATATTTTTTTGGGCTTTGACTATGGCATTTTTCAGTTCGGTTACGTCGATAGGCTTTAAAATATAATCCACCGCCGAAAGTTTGAAGGCCTGAACCGCATATTCATTATAGGCTGTAATGAAAATGATCTGAAAACTGATTTCGTTCGGTTCAAAAAACTCGGCTATCTGCAAGCCGGAATATTTGGGCATTTCGATATCCAGAAAAACTATATCCGGCTTGTGTTCTTTGATTAAAGCCACACCCGATTCCAAATCGGAAGCTTCATATTGCTCCGAAATATCGGGACATTGTTCTGCGATAAGCGTACTGATTAAGCGTCTCGCCTTATTTTCATCGTCTATGATTATTACTTTCATTGCCTTTGATTTAGTACAAATGTCATTATTAAATCGGAATACTTCCCGTTTTCTTTCCGAAACAAAGCGCTTCTTTTCCAAAAACGATCAAAACGGAATAAAAATAGCGACCCGTGTTCCTTGAGCTTTGTTGTTTTCGTCGTACAAATCCTCTATCGTTACCGTTGTTTTCCGAATTCTTGTTTTGTTGATTAACTCGATTCGTTTCGCATTGGCGCTGGTAGCAAACGATTTGTGCAAATAGGCCCGTTTACTGTTCAAGGCCGCCGAAGCTTCTCTTCCGATACCGTTATCGGTGATGGCACAAAGCAATCCGTCTTTTTTATCGTTTAAGGTAAAAGAAATCGTCAGTATTCTGTTGTCTTTTTTATGCAGTAATCCGTGTTTCAGCGCATTTTCAATATACGGCTGAAGAAACAAGGAAGGAATTTTTACCGAAAACGTATCGAGATTTTCATCCACTGAAATCGTATACTCCAAAGCGTCTTCAAATCGGTCTTTTTCCAGTTCCAGATACAAACGCAAAGCCTTTAATTCTTCTTCCAAGGGCACTTCACTTTCACGACTGTGCTCCAGATAAATCCGGATTAGTCTTGAAAATTTGACCAAATAAGCGCTGGCCGTGTCCTTTTCGTTGGTTACGATGTACTCCTGAATTGAGTTTAACGCGTTGAAAATAAAATGCGGATTCATTTGTGACCGCAGATTCTCGAGCTGTGAAAACACCAGTTCCTTATCGATTTCCGCTTTTTCCAAGGCGATTTGTTTTTCCTTTTCGGCACGTTTCAAACGCACTCGGAAGTACATCCAAAAAACAGAAACAAACAACAAAGAGACCAAAACATAAAACCACCACTTTTGCCAGAACGGCGCATTGACGGAAAGTTTCATACTGATGGGTGTCGAAGCGATTCCGTTGTGATTCACCGCTTTAACTTCAAACACAAAATTCCCGGAAGGTAAACTCGAGTAGCGTACAAAATCGATGCCTTTTTCCAACGACAGCCATTTGTCGTTCAGTCCGAGGAGACGGTAGTGGTAAACGATGCTTTCGGACGATTGGAATCCGTTTGCATTGAAACCGATTTTTATGGCATTCTTATCATAATCCAATGTATATTCCGATTGCAATACCGTGTCTTTTTCCTGAATACTGACACCTGTAAAATAAAGGATTGGCTGCACTGTTCTTTTAAAGCTATTCTCTTTATCAAGCACAAAAAGCCCTTTGTTGGAGGACAGAAATACCTGATTGGAAGCAATCTCAATATCGGAAATCGCATAACTTTCCAAACCTTCATTTTTGGTTAGATTTTTAAATCTCCCCGAAAGAACATCCAAGACCTGAACCCCCTGATCCGTAACTAACCACAGTTGGTTACCATCACTTTTCAATTTCCCGGTCTGATTGGACAACAAACCGTTAACAGTGGTATAATTGCAGATCACCTTTTGATTTTTAATCCCTAAAATCCCGTCTTTAAAAGTTGAAACCCATAGTGTTCCATCTTGCGTTTCTTCCATATCGATTGCAAAAATGGGCTGGTTTTTATGGCGAATTACCGTCTGGTTCCCCAACGAATCAAACCGTATCAATTCGTCTACAAACCCAACATAATTGGATTTTTCCACTTTACTGTACAAACAGGTATAGGCTCTTTTCATTCGCAGATCCGTCACACTGAAACTTACCTTATCCGATATGAAACGTGGTTTTTGAAACGACAGCTCCTTACTGGAGATCCTGAAATCCGAAAACGGGTTTATCAGCAATGTAGCCCGATCGTAACTGGCATTCAGCAATGCGTTATCGTTAGCGATTGCCATGCCTTTGGAAGCCGTAAAATAAGGTGTTGTCGTAAGTGTATTATTGTTTAAATTCCACAAATACGATTGTGATTCCTGACTTATAAAAACTGCCCGATACGCTTCATTATACACGATTTGTGAAACTTTAGCCGAAGAAAGCAATGGAAAAGAAGTCGTTTGCAGCGTTTCCTTATTCAAAACACCGATTTCGCCTTCGGTTGTTCCAAAAACAAGATGCGTTTTGTCTACCGACTCCATAGCGGTAATCTGACCGGAATTTTTCTGTAAACCGACTTTCTTTACATAAATATTGGGCATTACAAAAACACCATTGCGAAGGGAAGTAAGCCAGAAATTATTGTTTTTGTCCTTGATAATTTTTGTGATGTATTCTGAAGACAGATAGGTGGCTTTATAATGAAGTTCTTTTCCGTTCCAGGAACAAACAATTACACCCTGATTGGTACAAAACCAAAGCAGATTGTCCTTATACAGCACCCGAACAATCGTTTTATCAACCAATTGCTGCGGTATTCCAATGCTCTTAAAGGGTGCCGATGGGCTTGCTTTTACAAAAAAATGCTGTCGGTTTTCAAAATAGGAAGAAAAAAACAAGGCCGAATCCAATTTGCAAAAAGCATTATTTTTCGTTTCAACCATCTTTTTCTCGAAAGTAAAAACGTCTTCAATGGTACCTTTTTCCGAGATTTTTTTGATTTGATTGGACAATACAAAATACAGCTGCTTTTCATAAAAAAAAGGATAACCGTAATAGGGTAATTTTGAAATCCTGTCTTTAATGATGTCTCGTTTTCTGGTGGTGAGATTGATTTTGAAAACCCCTTTTTCGGAAAAAGCAATAAGATGTTGGTTGTGTATCACGAATTCGGGCAGCTGTCCTTTGAGCTCGTCTTTTAAATCGGTAAACAGGTGCATTTTCCCTTTTTCGATATAAAAAAACTGACCCGAAATGGTATTGCACCAAATGTTACCTTTGAAATCTTCAAATAATCCGAAAACCGAAAGCCCTCTTTTTTCCGAATGCGTATAATTCAGAAACGTTTTACCGTCATAGCGGTAGAGTCCTTTATCGGCTGCCAACCAAATAAAGCCGTTACGGTCTTCCAATACATCATAAAATTCGATATCGGGTAAGCCGTCTTTTTCCGTGAGCTGGATAGTTACGGGTTGTTGCGCGTGCAGGAATGTGACGCATAAAAAAAGGAATATATAGACTACTTTCTTTTTCAAAAACGCATTTAAAAAAATAAAAATAGTGGAATGAAATTAAAATAGACCTTTTTTCTTTTTAAAAGTATCGTTTTTGTTGCTGAATTGACGGTTACGACCATACTTTCCCGAACAATTTACCCTAAAACAGATTTTCGGATTACTCGGTTGAATAATTTATAGCCTAATTTTGAACGCAACAATCGCATTGCATTTGCATCAAATCCGATGGTGTAACGGGTAAAACTTTTGTTCGGATTGTTGGCGATACTGAATAAGGTTTTGGTTATCTCGGGTGTCAGGTTGGTGTTTTTCTTTGTTTTCTTATGCAGAATATCTGTAATCTTTTCCATCATTCTGTTGTAAGAAGGGATTTCTGATGGATCGGATTTGGTTACATGACTCTGAAAAGCCGTTGGAGCATTACCAAACTGAACGGTACTCACACTGATATTAAAATCAATCAACTCATACGACATGCATTCCGAGAAGCTTTCCACCGCTTTTTTAGTGGAATGGTAAAAACTGCCCAAAGGCAAATTCACCAACCCGGCAATCGAAGAAATATTGATAAACTGGCCGTACCCCTGCGTTCTGAAAACGGGGATAAACGCCCTGCAAATTTTTACCACGCCCAACCAATTCACATCAACGATATGCTTGATTTTATCGTCCTCGGAAAGTTCTACAAAACTGCGGTATCCGATTCCTGCATTGTTGATAATTGCATCGATGGTGGTGTGATTTTTGAGAATTTCTGTTTTGGCTGCTTCAATGCTTTCGGTAGAGGTTACATCCAACAGATAACTGCTCACATTGGGAAGTGCCACGACTTCTTTTCCGTGATCTAAACAAGTCATCGTAGCTATTACATGCCAACCGTTTTGGGAAAAATATCTGGCCGTTTCTTTTCCTATTCCGCTGGAAGCTCCAGTTATCAATACCGTTTTCATCTTATTCCGATTTATCGTAATTAATTTTTCCCACATGTCGCATTATTCGAACGATTTTATCTTTTCTTCTGTTGGTATACGACGATGAATTGGACGCTTTAAATTTTCTTGGATTAGGCAAAATAGCCGCAATTCCGGCCGCTTCATATTTGGATAAGTCTTTGGCGTCTTTTCGGTACCAATGTTCACTCGCGGCTTGTGCCCCGTAAACGCCATCGCCCATTTCGATACTGTTCAGATACACTTCCATGATGCGTTCTTTGCCCCAAATCAGTTCAATCAAAACAGTAAAGTAAGCTTCCAGTCCTTTGCGCAGGTAACTTCTGCCCTGCCACAGGAAAACATTTTTGGCGGTTTGCTGTGAAATGGTACTGCCTCCTTTTAATTTTTTTCCTTTCTGATTGCTTTCATAAGCATTGGCTAAGGCTTTAAAATCGAAACCGTTGTGTTTAAGAAAATTACCATCCTCGCTGGCAATCACCGCTTTTTGAAGATTCGTCGAAATATCTTCCAACGGCACCCAATCGTGGCTGCAAGTCATTTCTTTTCCGGCTTCCTGTTGTTCCAAAGCACGGGTAATCATTAAAGGCGTAAACGGTACGGGTACAAATTTGAAAATAATCACCGACAATATGGACAAACCGAATAACCACAAAAACAGCTTCAGGAAAAACACGACGATTCTTCGTCTTAGGCTACGTTTTTCGGTTTTTGATTTTGGTTTGGCCGGTTGTTTTTTTACTGGTTTCTTTGTTGCCATTTATACTAAATCTGCTAATTCCTGTCCTACCAAACTCCCTATGGCAACGCCCATTCCACCCAGGCGGACGCCGCAATATACATTAGCGGACAATTGTTCAACGATTGGTTTTTTGTGGGAACCCAAGCCCATAATGCCACTCCAGCGGTGGGCAATTTTATAATCCGTATTGGGCAAAATCACTTCAGAAAGCAATTGCTCCAAGCGGTGTTGTATTTTTTCGGTCAGGCCGAATTCTGAAGTGGTTTCGCCTTCAAAATCGAGGTTTCTTCCACCACCAAATAAAATCCGGTCGCCAATATTTCTAAAATAATAATAGCCACCATCAATATGAAACGTTCCTTTGATATCGAGATTCGGAATCGGTTCGGTTATCAAAACCTGTGCTCGAGCCGGACGTACCGCTCCCTCGGTAATGTTACCAGCGAAACCGTTAGTGGCAAAAAGCACTTTTTTGGAAGTGAAGGTGAAATTCCGCGTATGAATCTGAACCCCATTATCAGAATCGTGAAAATCGGTTACCGTTTGTTGGTTTAAAATCAGGATATCATTTACGATGGCTTGTTTTAATAAGGCCTGCATCATGTTTCCGGTATCGATTTGTCCTTCAAATGGATTAAAAATCAAATACTCGTGAATGCCTTTGAAGTCAAAACGATCCATTTCTTTTGCAAAAACATCCGTTCTGAAAAGCGGTTTCAGAATATCATTTACGAAAGGCAGTTTCTGCAAACATTCGGCATACGTACTTTCATCTTCTTTGAGAAAAATTTCATAACCGCCGTATGGTTTAAAATCAATTGTAGCATCGCCCAACCGTTTGCGCAACAACTGCAAACCATTCCAACGTTTTTGAATGAGTTGGATGACTTCCTCCTCACTGTAATTTTTAAGGTCTTCAATAATTTCGGAAAGGCTTCCGAAGCAGGCAAAACCGGCGTTTTTGGTACTGGCACCTTCGGGTAAAATTCCTTTTTCCAGCACCAGAATCTTACTTTCCGGGAAACGCTCACGAAGGCGCAGTGCGGTATGCAATCCCACAATTCCGCTGCCAACAATGGTATAATCAACGTTGGTAAACCAATTTTTCAGTTCCCAAAAGCTAACATTCATACGGTTTATTTTCTTGCTTTCAATTTATTTTTAATCGAGTTAATAACCAAAGGCGCTGTAGAAATCAAAATAATTCCAATTACAATTAGTTCGATGTTTTTCTTCAGATCAATGATATTACGCTCTAACAAATAAGTATAAAGATAATGTCCTGCGAAAATCAGGATGAACGACCATAGGAAAGAACTCAAAATGTTGAAAAACATAAACTTCTTCTTTTCCATTTGGACAATACCGGCTACAATTGGCGCAAAAGTTCTGATAATCGGCAGGAATCGGGCAAAAATAATGGCTCTTCCTCCGTGTTTTTCAAAAAACAAACGCGATTGGATTAAATATTTTTTCTTGAACCAGAAATTATCTTCTTTGGAGTACAAGTAATGTCCGCTTTTGGCTCCAAACCAATATCCGACAATATTTCCAATGATTCCTGAAATAGCCACAAGAGTCGCTAAAACAGCAACATTAGTAAACTCATTTTCAATAACTACAAGTTCGCGCATTAAGGTTTCACTGTAAATACCGGAAAGAAACAAAAGACTGTCTCCGGGCAAGAAGAAACCGGCAAACAAACCTGTTTCGGCAAAAACGATAAACAATACGATGTAGATTCCGATATGGTGACCGGCGATTTCAAGATTGATGTAAAATTCGGGATTTAGTAACTGTGTCCAGTGAAAATCTTCTTTCATTTGGATATTTCTTTAAAATTTAAATTTCTCTTTTTGTTTCCCATTTATCGACTGCGCTGGTGGCCAAAGCATTCCCAAGCACATTGGTCATACTTCTTGCCATATCACAAAAATGGTCGATTGGTAAAATCAGGGCGATACCTTCCGGCGGGATACCGAACATCGCACAAGTAGCCACTACTACAATTAAGGACGCTCTAGGCACACCGGCAACCCCTTTACTGGTAAGCATTAGCACCAACAACATCGTTAACTGTTTGTCTAACGGCATATCGATTCCGTATACCTGAGCGATAAAAATACTGGCGAAAGTCATGTACATCATGCTTCCGTCTAGATTGAACGAATACCCCAAAGGCAATGTAAACGATACGATGCGGGGCTGACAACCGAAACGCTCCAATTCTTCCACCATTTTTGGAAAAACGGCTTCACTACTGGTTGTTGAAAACGCTATCAATAAAGGGCTTTTGATTCTTTTCAGTAACGTCCAAAGGCGGTTTCCTAAAATCAAATACCCAACGAAAAGCAATAAAATCCAAAGCAAGATAATTCCGATGGCAAAAGCCAAAAGATAATTGGCGTACAGACTGAAGATTTCAAATCCGTAATTCGCAACGGCAGCCGCTACAGCTCCAAAAACACCAAGCGGAGCCAACCACATGATATAGGTTACCATTTTCAGAACCACATGGGAAATTTTATCGAACAACTTTATAACTGATTTCCCTTCCTTTCCTAAAGTGGACAAGGCAATTCCGAAAAGGATTGAGAAGATAACGATTTGAAGGATTTCATTGGTGGCAAAAGCTTCAAAAATACTTTTCGGAACCACGTGTTTTACAAATTCTTCCAGCGAAAATGATTGGGTTTTTTCCAATAATTCAGAAGCTGATGACGTATCCTCCATTTTAATGTTGGTTCCTTTTCCGGGTGCTAATGTATTGACCAGAACCATTCCCAACAATAAAGAAATCAATGATGCGGTAATGAACCACCCCATTGCTTTGGCTCCTACACGCCCCACCATTTTCATGTCGCCCATTTTGGCAATACCCACCACCAATGTTGTGAACACTAACGGTGCGATAATCATTTGAACCATTCTGATAAAAAAAGTCCCCAACAGTTTTATGTTCTTAGCGAAAGCTTCTTTTATCTCCGGAAACTGATAGTGAATGACTCCTCCCAGAATCACCCCAAGCAGCAATGCGACAATAATCGCTATAAAGAGTTTATTGTTGTTATTTTTCACTTCAAAATCAATTTTAGTCCGTGAAAATAGTCATATTTTTTGAAACGACCTTTTCTTTATGGAATAAAAACAGGATTCCATTCTAAAACTTTAAAAAACAAAGATTTACGAAATCTGTAATTTTCACTTTACAAAAACCTCATGAAATACATAATTCGCAATAAAAAAACTTTTTGTAGTATTTTATATCAAGAAAATACTGTAGTTAATTCATTTATTCTGTTTTTATTTTGCGTTAAATGCATTGTTTGTTATATTTTTTTAACTATTTAATAAAAATGTTAAATATATTTGCGATGAAAACCAAAAAAACCACAAATCAATAAACAACCAAAAAATTATGAAGTACAGATTACTTTCGATTGCTTTACTGGCATTTACGAGTTTCTCTTTCGCTCAGAACGGAACTTCGTTTTGGAAGGCTTCTTCAAAAAAAAGTAACGCCGTTACTACACAAAGAGGAGCTACTCTGCCTACTAAAAATCTCTTCGATTTAGATATCGAGAGCTTAAAAAATGCTTTGGCTAATTCTCCCAAAAGAGGCGTTAATTCAGGGAAATCCAATGTTATCGTTTCCTTTCCCAACGCTGAAGGTCAATTAGAGCGTTTCCGCATTTTGGAAGCTTCCAACATGGAACCCGGTTTAGCAGCACGTTATCCTGAAATCAAATCTTATGTAGGCCAAGGAGTTGACAATCCAACGGCTATCATCTATTTCAGTGTCTCTCCGTTAGGACTTCAGACCATGCAATTAAACGCAGACCAATCGGCTGTTTTTATTGAACCGCTTACGCAAGATTTAAAAACATATAGCGTTTACAGAAAAGCAGACAAACTGCAATCGTTTTCACATTTTGACTGTAAAGTAATGGACAACGCGGCATCAACGCTTACCAATACGGAGTTGACTGCCCGCCCAAATGCAGACGACGGAACCTTGAGAACTTTCCGTTTGGCAATGTCCGTAACTGGAGAATATACCGCTTATTTTGGCGGAACAAAAGCATTGGCATTGGCCGCAATCAACAACACCATGACACGCGTTAACGGGGTTTTCGAAAAAGACTTCAATGTGCGCATGAACCTGATTGCAAACAACGATGCCGTGATTTATACCTCAGCGTCCACTGATCCGTATTCTGCCGCTGCAACCGGTACAGGAGGCGCATGGAATTCCGAATTGCAGTCAACGTTAACTTCCGTAATCGGAGAAGCCAATTACGATGTGGGACACCTTTTCGGAGCATCCGGAGGCGGTGGTAACGCAGGATGTATCGGATGTATCTGTGTAAACGGACAAAAAGGAAGCGGTTACACTTCGCCTTCCGACGGAATTCCTTCTGGAGATAACTTTGACATCGACTATGTGGCTCACGAATTAGGCCATCAATTTGGCGCGAATCATACTTTTTCCCATAGCAACGAAGGAACAGGTGTTAACGTAGAACCGGGTAGTGGCTCGACGATTATGGGCTACGCTGGAATTACCAGCCAGGACATTCAGGCACATTCTGATGCTTTTTTCCATGCGGCTAGTATTCAACAGGTAACCAACAATATTAAAACTAAAACCTGTCAGACCAGTACCGCAACCGGAAATGCAATTCCGACCGCTTCAGCCGGTTTAGATTATACCATTCCAAAAAGTACTCCGTTTATGTTAACAGGATCCGGCACGGATGCTAACGGGGATGCCCTTACCTATGTTTGGGAACAAATGGACAGCTCTTCTTCTACACAAACAGGAGCAAGTTCTGCCGCCAGTGCTACAAAAACATCGGGACCTACTTTCAGATCTTATGCCCCAACCACTTCCACAACACGATATTTCCCTAAAATGTCATCAGTTTTAACAGGCGCAACGACAACTGCCGGATCGGAAATTACTGTTGAAGCCGTTCCATCGGTAGCCAGAACCATGAATTTCAGATTTACTGTTCGTGACAACCGAGCAGGTGGTTCCGCCAATAACAGTGACGACATGATTGTTACCGTTAACGGAACTGCCGGACCATTCACGGTAAGCGCACCAAATACAGCAGTTTCCTGGGCTGGCGGATCCACACAAACGGTAACCTGGAATGTAGCCGGAACCACTGCCAACGGTGTAAACTGTGCCAATGTTGACATTTTAATTTCAACCAACGGAGGTACAACCTGGTCTACTTTATTAGCGGCAACGCCAAATGACGGAACTCAGACTATTACGGTCCCAAATACTGCCGGAACACAAAATAGAATTATGGTAAAAGGAAGTAATCATATTTTCTTTGATGTATCGAATACTAATTTCACCATTACTGCAGGAACCGCTGACACCACAGCTCCATCGGCACCAACAAGCTTAACAGCCTCAGGAACTACAACTACCACTACGAATTTATCATGGACTGCTGCCACGGATAATGTAGGCGTAACCGGATATGACGTATACAGAGGCACGACGCTTTTAGGAACTGTAGCTACCACTACTTATAATGTAACGGGATTAACTGCTGCGACGGCTTATACGTTCTCTGTTAAAGCAAAAGACGCGGCCGGAAATGTTTCTGCAGCAAGCAACACGGTTAATGTAACTACTTTAGCAGTTTCAGATACAACAGCACCATCGGCTCCAACAAGTTTAACAGCTTCCGGAACCACACAAACTACCACCAATTTATCTTGGACTGCCGCTACAGACAACGTTGCCGTAACAGGTTATGATGTTTATCAAGGAGCAACATTATTAGGTACTGTAGCAACTACAACTTATAATGTAACCGGTTTAACCGCTACAACAGCTTATACGTTCTCTGTTAAAGCAAAAGACGCGGCCGGAAATGTTTCTGCGGCAAGCAACACGGTTAACGTGACAACATTAGCAGCAACTGCTGCTTACTGTACTGCACAAGGAAACAGCGTGGCCGACGAACAAATCGGAAGAGTACAAATCGGAACCATCAACAACGCTTCTACCGGAGGAACCGGATATACCGATTTCACTTCAATTTCAACAAACCTTACCAAAGGAGCAACAGCAACGATTACGGTAACACCGACATGGACTTCAACGGCTTATGCTGAAGGATATGCGGTTTGGATTGACTATAACGGGGATAAAGATTTTGATGATGCCGGAGAATTGGTATGGAGCAACGCCGCTGTTTCCACTACGCCGGTTTCAGGCACATTCACCGTTTCTGCTACTGCTACAGCAACTTCAACAAGAATGCGTGTTTCGATGCGTTACAATACAATACCTGCTGCCTGTGGAGCCTTTGATTACGGACAAGTGGAAGACTATACTGTTAATTTAGTAGCGGGAACAGCAGACACTACTGCTCCTACTGCTCCAACAAGTCTAACCGCTTCAGGTACAACACAAACAACTACAAACCTATCTTGGACAGCAGCTACAGATAACGTAGGTGTAACCGGATACGATGTTTACAGAGGAACTACTCTATTAGGAACAGTAACTGCTACCACTTATACTGCAACCGGTTTAACCGCTGCTACTGCTTATACTTTCTCTGTAAAAGCAAAAGATGCGGCCGGAAATGTTTCTGCAGCAAGCAACACGGTTAATGTAACTACTTTAGCAGCAACAATTACTTACTGTACATCACAAGGAAACAGTACTGCAGATGAAAAAATCGGAAAAGTTGTTTTTGGAACCATCAGCAATACTTCAACAGGTACTGCCGGATACGAAAACTTCACTGCATTATCGACAAACGCAGCCCGCGGTTCTTCAAACACGATCACTATCACGCCGTCATGGACATCAACGGTTTACTCAGAAGGCTATGCCGTTTGGATCGATTACAACCAAAACGGTGTTTTCACTGATGCTGGGGAATTAGTATGGAGCAACGCTGCTTCAACCACCACCCCTGTAAGCGGAACATTCACCATTCCTGCAACTGCAACTTTAGGGGCTACAAGAATGAGAGTTTCCATGAAATACAATGGTGTTCCAACATCTTGTGAAGCATTCTCTTACGGTCAGGTGGAAGATTATACGGTAAACATCACTTCTGCAGCGAAAGAATTGGAACCAACCAACACCCTTTCTGCAGTTAAATTGTACCCGAACCCTGCAACTAACGTGATTAACGCAACGGAAGTTTCAGAAAACGCAACTTTCACTGTATACAATTTATTAGGTCAGTCGGTACTGAAAGGTAAATTCAACAACGGTGCCATCGACATTACAAACATTGGATCCGGAAACTATATTTTGGAAATTTCCGACAACGATAATGTAACTACAAAACGTTTCATTAAGAAATAATAAAGTAGTAATTCAACTTATAAAAGGTCTTCTGTAACGGAAGACCTTTTTTGTTAAATCCGTTTTCAGAATCTACGCTATCGATAAATTCATTACTTTTAGGCTTTCTTTCAAAAAAAAAATTACAATGAAAAAACTCCTTATTTTAACACTTGGAATGATGGGATTAACCGCAACGGCACAGGATGTCATGACTCCGGAATTGCTTTGGAAACTCGGCCGTGTTACACCGCTTGGCATTTCTAAAGACGGAAAAAATATCGTCTACAAAGTTTCTACCCCTTCTGTGGAAGAAAACAAATCAAATGCAAAATATTATACAATTCCGGTGAACGGAGGAACAGCAACAGAAGTAACCGACACCAAAGATTTAGTGGCCGACAAAAACAGTTCTTCCGACGGTAAGTACAAACTGCTGCACAAAGAAGTCAAAGTTGAAAAAATATTAGGAAAAGACCTTTATCCCGAACTTAAAAAAGCCGATGCACAAGTTTACGACGGTTTGGATTACCGTCATTGGGATACCTGGAACGACGGAACACACAACCATGTTTTCTTTTCAGAGAACAACGACAAAGCCATTCCGGTGGATATCATGAAGGGAGAAGCGTTCGATACGCCGCAAAAACCGCATGGTGGGGACGAAGATTACATTTGGTCACCCGACGGCAAAAGCATCATTTATGTATGCAAAAAGAAATCGGGAACGGCTTATGCCATCAGTACCAATACCGATTTGTACGAATACAATATCGAAACCAAAACCACCAGAAATTTAACCGAAACCAATTTAGGATACGACACCCATCCTTCGTTTTCACCAAAAGGAGATTTAACGTGGTTGCAAATGAAACGCGATGGTTATGAAGCCGATAAAAACGACATCATTGTTCGTTTCAAAGGCATGGACATCAATTTGACAGCCGCTTGGGACGGAACCGTAGAAAGTTTCAAATGGAGTGCCGATGCCAAGAAAGTATATTTCATAGCAGCCGTAGACGGAACCAAACAACTCTTTGAAGTGAATTTCCCGGGACTGACCAAAATTGCAGTTACGGTAAGACAAATTACCAACGGCGATTTCGATGTTACGGAAATTGTTGGTTTCACCGAAGGAAAAGTAATTCTGGCAAGAAACGACATGAATCATGCTTCGGAAATTTATTCTTATGAATTCAAGAAAAAAGCATGGAAACAAATTACCAATGTGAACACTGAGATTTACAGCAAATTAGCTTTAAGCAAAACCGAAAGACGTTACGTAACGACTACGGATGGTAAAAAAATGCTGGTTTGGGTAATCCTTCCTCCCAATTTCGATAAAACTAAAAAATATCCAGCCTTATTATACTGTCAGGGCGGACCACAAAGTGCCTTAACCCAATATTATTCGTTCCGTTGGAATTTCCAGACCATGGCAGCTCAAGGCTACATCGTTGTGGCGCCAAACCGTCGCGGAATGCCGGGTCACGGTGTGAAATGGAACGAAGACATCAGTAAGGATTGGGGCGGACAAGTAATGGACGATTACCTTTCAGCGATTGATGACGTTTCTAAAGAATCCTATGTAGACAAAAGCCGCCTGGGTGCTGTAGGCGCTAGTTATGGAGGTTATTCGGTATTTTACTTAGCCGGAATTCACAACAATCGTTTCAAAACATTCATTTCCCATTGCGGTGTTTTCAACCTGCAAAGTATGTACGGAACTACTGAAGAAGTATTCTTTAACAACTTCGATCACGGTGGAGCGTATTGGGAAAAAGACAATGCCGATGCTCAAAAAGCGTACACCAAATTTAACCCAATCAATATGGTAAACAACTGGAACACGCCAATTTTGATTATCCAGGGCGGAAAAGATTACCGTGTGCCTATCGGACAAGGACAGGAAGCTTTCCAAGCAGCACAGTTAAAAGGCATCAAAAGCCGTTTCTTACTTTTCCCGGAAGAAAACCACTGGGTGCTAAAACCACAAAATGCCCAGGTTTGGCAACGTGAATTTTTCAAATGGCTGAAAGAAACATTATAATCTCTTAAAAAAATCCCGTCTTGTTTTAAAACAGAAGACGGGATTTTTCCTTAATGAAAGTATAAATTGTTGTTAAAATGTCTTTTAAATTGTAACAATTTATACTTTTACCAACCTATAGTGAAACCAAAAATTAAAACTATGTTATCTATTCCTATTAAACCGTTTCTTGTGGCTTCGTCGATGATTGTCAGCATGGCATCCGCATTCGCACAAGACAACTTAGTGAATTCGCTAAAAATCAATGCCAGCGAAAAAAGTAAAGAACTTTATAAATTTACGGATGTTATAAACATCGAGAATACCTCTGTTAAAAACCAAGGTTCATCAGGAACGTGCTGGAGCTATTCGGCCAACTCCTTTTTAGAATCGGAAATGATCCGCATGGGTAAAAAACCGGTAGAACTTTCTCAAATTTTCTCTGCGCGCAATGCATATGTAGAAAAAGGAAGAAATTATGTTCGTATGCACGGTTCGGTTGCTTTAGGCGATGGTGGTGCCTTTCACGATGTAATCAATATGTATAAAAAATACGGAGCAGTTCCTCAATCGGTGTATACCGGTTTAAATTATGGCACCGATAAAAATAAATTTGCCGAAATGGCGGCGTTAACCGAAAGCTTGTTAAAAGCGGTGGTGAGCAATCCAAATGGCGAATTGACGCCAAACTGGGAAAAAGCGTATACGGCTGTAATTGATTCGTATTTGGGACAAACTCCAAAATCGTTCCAATACAACGGAAAAACCTACACTCCAGAAACATTTGCTAAAGAAGTAGTAGGTATCAATGCCGATGATTATGTTGAAATTTCTTCTTTACAGGAATATCCGTATTACACTAAATTCACTTTAATGGTACCGGACAACTGGTCTTTCGATCAGGTTTACAACGTAAAAATGAACGAATTAACAGAAACGATTGATCACGCATTGAAAAACGGATACAGTGTAGCTTGGGCTGGTGATGTTAGTGAAAAAAGTTTCTCTTGGAAAAACGGAGTGGCTTTTGTTCCTGAGAAAAGAGTGGAAGAAATGACGGCTGAAGAAAAAGCAGACATGTTCAACGGACCCAAAAAAGAAATGGTTGTTACCGAAGAAATGCGTCAGAAAGCTTTTGACAACTACACTACTACAGACGATCACGGAATGCACATTGTTGGAATTTCAAAAGACCAAAACGGTAAAGAATACTATATCGTGAAAAACTCTTGGGGAACTACAAACGACTACAAAGGCTATTTGTACATGAGCAAGGAGTTCGCTAAATACAAAGCAACGGCTATCATGTTACACAAAAAAGCAGTTCCTGCCCCTATCGCTAAGAAATTAGGTGTTTAAGAAATAATCTTCACACGGAGGAGCCGAAGGCGAACTGGTGAAGCAATCAAAATAAAACCCGACTCTTTTTGTGGAGTCGGGTTTTATTTTATCTAAAATTTGCCAAAAAAATTATATAAAAAAATCCCATCACGCTTGGCGGATGGGATTTTTTATTTTGAATTATTCAGGATCTTTCATTTTGAAGGTCTCCATAAACTTCGTGGTGTAGTTTCCGGCAACATAATCCGGTTCGTCCATCAACTGTCTGTGGAACGGAATCGTAGTTTTGATGCCTTCGATTACGAATTCATCCAGAGCGCGTTTCATTTTATTGATTGCTTCTTCTCTGGTTTGCGCAGTAGTAATCAACTTTGCAATCATGGAATCGTAATTTGACGGAATTGTATACCCTGCATAAACGTGAGTATCCAAACGTACTCCGTGTCCTCCCGGTGCATGTAAAACTGTAATTTTACCCGGAGACGGACGGAAATCGTTATAAGGATCTTCTGCATTGATACGACATTCGATGGAGTGTAACTGTGGCAAGTAGTTTTTACCTGAAATCGGAATTCCGGCCGCCACCATAATCTGCTCACGGATCAAGTCATAATCAATAACCTGTTCTGTAATCGGGTGCTCTACCTGAATACGGGTATTCATTTCCATGAAGTAGAAGTTTCGGTGTTTGTCCACTAAGAACTCTACCGTTCCAGCTCCTTCGTATTTGATGAATTCAGCCGCTTTTACAGCCGCTTCACCCATTTTCTCACGCAACTCATCCGTCATGAATGGAGAAGGCGTTTCTTCAGTTAATTTTTGGTGACGACGCTGTACGGAACAGTCTCTTTCCGAAAGGTGACAAGCTTTACCGTAAGAATCACCCACTACCTGAATTTCGATATGACGTGGTTCTTCGATAAGTTTTTCCATGTACATACCGTCATTTCCGAAAGCGGCTGCCGCTTCTTGGCGGGCACTTTCCCAAGCTTTCAGCAATTCTTCTTCCTTCCAAACGGCACGCATCCCTTTTCCTCCACCTCCAGCAGTTGCTTTAAGCATAACTGGATAGCCGAATTCTTTTGCTAATTTTTTTGTTTGTTCGAAAGACTCCAATAGCCCATCAGAACCTGGCACACAGGGTACTCCAGCCGCTTTCATGGTAGCTTTTGCAGAAGCTTTGTCACCCATTCTGTCAATCATTTCCGGAGAAGCACCAATAAATTTAATATTATGTTCCTGACAGATTTTAGAGAATTTAGCATTCTCAGAAAGGAATCCGTAACCCGGGTGAATTGCGTCTGCATTGGTAATCTCTGCAGCAGCAATAATATTGGACATCTTTAAATAGGAAAGATTACTTGGTGCTGGTCCGATACAAACTGCTTCGTCTGCAAACTTAACGTGCAAGCTCTCCGCATCTACAGTGGAATACACCGCAACCGTTTTGATTCCCATTTCTCTACAGGTTCTGATGATGCGCAATGCAATCTCTCCCCTGTTTGCGATTAATATTTTTTTAAACATCTTTTTCAATTAGATTATTAGACAATAAATTGAATTTAGAGTTTAGAATTTAGAATTTAGAACAGAATCACTTCTAATCTAAAACACTTCTAACTTCCGAATTCTAATTTCTAATTTTTAAGACGGATCTACTAAGAATAATGGTTGGTCGAATTCTACCGGAGAAGCATCATCCACTAAAATTTTAACGATTTTACCGGAAACTTCCGCTTCGATTTCGTTGAATAATTTCATTGCTTCAATTACACAAACTACGTCGCCTTTAGAAATTGTGCTTCCTACTTCCACAAACATCGGTTTGTCTGGAGACGGTTTTCTGTAGAAAGTACCAATCATCGGAGATTTAACAGTAATGTATTTTGAATTTTCGTCTGCTGCTGGAGCAACTGGTGCTGGAGCAACCGGTGCTGCAACTGGTGCAACTGGTGCTGCAACCTGAGGCATCGCCTGCATAGGCATTTGCTGAATATAAGTCGTTTCAGCTGCTCCGGCTTCAGTGGTTTTGATGGTGATTTTAAAATCATCCATTTCTAATTTTACTTCTGTAGCACCTGATTTTGCTACAAATTTGATTAGGTTTTGAATTTCTCTGATATCCATACTATTCTAAATTTGGTTTTGGTTTGTTATTGTTTGTTATACGCCCATTTTAAGTAGATGGCTCCCCATGTGAAACCACCGCCAAAGGCTGCAAAAATAATATTATCTCCTTTTTTCAACTGACTTTCAAAATCGCTTAACAACAAAGGTAAGGTCGCGGAAGTAGTGTTTCCGTATTTTTGAATGTTGATTAAAACTTTCTCATCATCCAATCCCATTCGGTTTGCTGTAGCATCAATGATACGCTTATTGGCCTGATGTGCTACCAACCAATTGATATCGTCTTTCGACAAATTGTTGCGTTCCATGATTTTTTCGCTCACATCAGCCATTCCGGAAACAGCATATTTGAATACGGTTTTCCCGTCCTGGAATACATAATGCTGTTTGTTTTTAACCGTTTCTTCCGAAGCGGGTAAAATAGATCCGCCTGCTTCGATTTTCAGGAATTCACGACCTACACCATCACTTCTTAAAAACTCATCCTGGAATCCTAAACCTTCCGCGTTAGGTTCAAACAATACGGCTCCGGCGCCATCTCCAAAGATGATGCACGTGGCTCGGTCGGTATAATCGATAATGGAAGACATTTTGTCGGCACCAATCAGCAGTACTTTTTTGTAACGTCCTGATTCAATATAGGCAGATGCGGTAGACATTCCGTAAAGGAAGCTGGAACATGCTGCATGTAAATCGTAAGCAAAAGCGTTAACCGCTCCGATTTGAGTGGCAACATACACTCCTGTAGATGCTACCGGCATATCTGGGGTTGCCGTAGCCATAATTACTAAATCGATATCTTTCGGATCGATCCCTGCTTTTTCAAACAGGTTTTGCGCTGCTCGTATCGCCATAAAAGAAGTCCCTTGCCCTTCTTCTTTTAGCATTCTTCTTTCTTTGATTCCGGTACGAGAGGTAATCCATTCGTCATTGGTATCGACCATGGTTTCCAATACTTGGTTTGATAAAACAAAGTCCGGAACGTAGGCGCCCACTGCTGTAATAGCGGCTGTTATTTTATTCATAAAAGTTGTATTTTTCTTCCTGAAAAAAAGATTTCAAAAAGTGGTGGAAATTACAAAAAAAATCCCAAACCTATATTCTTTTATTACTACTTAATTAGTTTCGAATAGGTTTTAACAAAAAAAACTCCCACACAGTGAGAGTTTTCTCTATTCATTTTTCGGATTAAGCTTCCGCTACTTGCTTGTCAATAACAACTTGACCTCTGTAATACATTTTACCTTCATGCCAGTAAGCTCTGTGATACAAATGTGCTTCTCCAGTTATTGGACATGTTGCAATTTGAGGAACTGACGCCTTGTAATGCGTTCTTCTCTTATCTCTTCTTGTTTTCGAGGTTTTTCTCTTAGGATGTGCCATCTTACTATATTATTTATCCGTTAATAGTTGTTTTAATTTATCCCAACGGGGATCATTATTTTCTTCTTCTTTATGTTGCTCTTTCGGAGCCAGTTCATTGAGCTTTTCAATAGCTTCGGTTTTCAAAGTCCCGTCTTTCACCCCAGGGTGAACGCGTTTTGAAGGCACCGAAAGCACTATCATCTCATAGATATACTGAGCCACATCTACCTGAAATTCACCGTGAGGCAAAATCAGCAACTCATCATTCTCATTATTAAAAGCATCTCCGAATTTCACAATCAGGTTCAGCTTTCCTTTTATTGGCAGATCAAATTCCTCACCGGTTAAATCACAAGGTACATTTACAGTCCCTTTGTGTTTAAAAGCAAGTTCGAGCATAGTGCTCTTCTTATCCAAAACCAACTCCACTTTGATATTGACATCATTGTATTCGTCAAATTCAAAGCCCTCAAAGAACTTTTTATCTATTTGATAATCAAACTGATGTTTCCCCAACTTTAACCCCACAAACGGGATTAAAAAATCTTTCTGAATATTCATACCAACAGTTTTGAGCGTGCAAAGATATAAAATTATTGTAAATTCAAACGAGTTGTAAACATTTTTTTGTTTATAACTGTTTTTGCTTTGTTTTCAAAGGGTTTTTTACCAACTCTTTGTATTCGTTTCGGTTATGAAACACATCCAGTGCTAAATAAACAGCCTCTTTAAACGAATTGTAATCCGCCAGTCCTTTTCCGGCGATTTCATATGCCGTACCGTGATCCGGAGATGTTCTAATCTTATCCAATCCTGCGGTATAATTCACACCTTTCCCGAACGACAGGGTCTTGAACGGAATCAATCCCTGATCGTGATAGGCCGCAATAACCGCATCGTATTTTTCATATTGTCCCGAACCGAAGAAACTGTCTGCGGAGTAAGGCCCGAAAACCATCATTCCTTCGTCAAATAATTTTTTCAGCGCCGGCTTAATTACCTCATCATCTTCTTTTCCGATAACGCCGTGATCACCACAATGCGGATTCAATCCTAAAACTGCAATTTTTGGCTTTGTGATTCCGAAATCCTGAAGCAATGTCTTGTTAATAGTTGTCAGCTTGGTTCGGATTAACGCCTCAGTTAAATGGGCCGAAACTTCATTGACCGGCACATGATCGGTTAACAATCCTACCCGCAAATTGTCCTGAACCATCAACATCAGGGCATCCCCTTCCAATTCCTGATTCAGGTAATCAGTATGCCCCGGAAAATGAAATTCTTCCGACTGTATGTTATACTTATTAATAGGAGCCGTCACCAAAACATCCACCAACCCTTCTTTCAACGCTTTCGTAGCCGCAACAAAAGACTTAACAGCATATTTTCCAACCGCCTCGTCATTTGTCCCGAATTCGATATTAACTCCTTCACGCCACACATTCAGCACATTGATTTTTCCAAAAACCAACTGATCCAGCTTATCAATACCGTGAAGGCTTGCCTCCAGATTCAGTGTTTTTTTAAGAAAGGAAAGAATTTTTACGTTCCCGAAAATAACCGGCGTGCAAAGTTCAAGCATACGTGTATCTTCGAAGGTTTTTAAAATTACTTCGCTTCCGATACCGTTCAAATCTCCTATGGAAATCCCTACAATTATATTTTCTGCTTTTTTAACCATGACGACTAGTTATTTATTCCTAATTTTGGATGTGCAAATTTAGCAAAATAAATAGTTATGTTTACAGGAATTATCGAAACTCTTGGAACTATTCAGGATATTCGGAAAGAAAATGACAATATTCACGTTACGGTAGGTTCTTCCATTACCGACGAACTGAAAATCGACCAGAGTGTTGCCCATAACGGCATCTGTCTTACGGTAGTAAAAATCGAAAACGACACCTATACCGTAACCGCAATAAAGGAAACCATTGAAAAGACCAACTTGGGTGACTGGAAAATTGGGGACACCGTGAATTTGGAACGCGCCATGAAGTTAGGCGATCGTTTGGACGGACACATTGTTCAGGGCCATGTGGACCAAACTGGTGTTTGTAAAAAAATAGAAGATGCCAACGGCAGTATTTATTTCACTTTCGAATACGACCGCAAATTAAACAACATCACTATTGAAAAAGGATCGATAACCGTGAACGGTGTAAGTCTCACGGTAGTTAATTCAAAAGAAAACGAATTCAGTGTAGCCATCATTCCTTACACTTTGGAACACACCAATTTCAAAAACTTTAAAATAGGAACAAAAATAAACCTTGAGTTTGACGTTGTGGGAAAATATGTGGCACGTTTACACGAACTGAGAAACTAACCTTTAACAATAAAAAAAAGCTTCAAATTAATTTGAAGCTTTTTTTGTGTTTATAGTTTTTATGTAATAACCGGCTAAACCTAACGCGCCTACAACAAGAAATACTATTCCGGCATCAACAGGAAGACCTGGCGGCGGAGTTGGTGGTGGTGGCGGTGGTGCTTCTTGCGAAAAAGCCACTGAAGCATTTAACAATACTACCGCACTCAACATTATTTTATGTAGGCTATTTTTCATGGGCGTAAAAATATGAAAATTAACTTCCCGACAAAAAAGAAATTTATTTTTTTATCAAAATTTAATATTCTGTTTATATTTTATCAGAACAACATTAACATTAGTCGGTGATTTAACCAGGTTAACACCGATACCTTATTTAACGAAAATAGAAAGATTTTTCTATAAAACAAATATGTTTTGAAAAAAATCTTAATTTTTTCTTAATTCAAAAAAACAAAATCTTAATAAACCTTAGTAAAAGACCTTGTTTTACCAAGGCCTTTTACCGTTGTGGTCCCACCTGGGCTCGAACCAGGGACCACCTGATTATGAGTCAGGTGCTCTAACCAACTGAGCTATAGGACCGGTTTAGAGGTTGCAATATTACTATTATTTTTTGTGCTGACAAAAATTAATTCGGGTTTTCTTGACACAGTTCTACCAAAACCCCATTCGTACCTTTCGGATGAAGAAACGCAACCAGCTTATTATCAGCACCTTTTTTAGGAATTTCGTTCAAAACCGTAAACCCTTCCGATTTTAATCTTTCTATCTCGGCAACGATATCTTCCACATCAAAAGCAATATGGTGGATACCTTCTCCTTTCTTCTCGATGAATTTCGCAATCGGGCTGTCCGGATTGGTAGCTTCCAGCAACTCAATTTTATTAGGACCGTTCATAAAAAAAGACGTTTTCACCCCTTCACTGGCCACTTCTTCCTGCTTGTAAGCCGGCGCTCCGAATAGTTTTTCAAAAACAAGATTGGACACTTCCAGATCTTTTACTGCAATTCCTATATGTTCTATTTTTCTCATTTTTTTTAATTTGACAACAAAGTTAACAAAATTTCAAAAGACTTTCTTTTATAGCCCTGATGGGAGCGGCATCCTTTTTTTGGTGACTGAGGTTCTCGAAGGCATCAAAAAAAGATAAAGCGGACAGCAGGAAAACGGACCGCAAAAAAGCACTGCCCATTCGCTCCAAAAAAGAAAACTTACCCCTAAACTTTGTCTCTTTACCACTTTGAAACGTTGTAACTTAAAAAAATCGTATTTTTGCACCATGGAAACAAACAGACAAAAAAAGATAGGAACGGTTTTGCAAAAGGATTTAGTGGATATTTTGCAGGGAGAAGTACGTAAAAACGGGATCAGCAATCTGATTATTTCTGTATCGAAAGTGAATGTAACTACAGATTTATCGGTAGCAAAAGTGTATTTAAGCATTTTTCCGGTAGACAAAGGTCCGGAACTTTTAGCAGCGATTCGTACCAACACCCCCTTAATAAAACACGATTTGGCACAACGCGTAAAACAACAATTGCGCCGTGTACCGAATCTGACTTTTTACATCGATGACAGTTTGGATTATATCGAAAAAATTGACACTGCCTTAAAAGGAGAAGAAAACCCGATTGAAAACCGCGACCTTTTAGACAAAAGAAAGAAATCATAAGTTGAATTTCCCGTTTTACATAGCGCGCCGCTATACGATAAGTTTCAGCAAAAGCACTGCCATTAATATCATTACCGGCATTGCTACCGTGGGCATTATTGTTAGTGCCATGGCGCTCTTTGTAGTCTTGTCCGTTTTTAGCGGATTGCGGGAATTCAGTCTTTCGTTTGCCAACGATACCGATCCGGATTTTAAAATCACAAATCCCGTTGGAAAATCATTAACCCTTTCGGCTGAACAGGAAAACCGCCTGAAACAGTCTAAAAATATTGCCCTATACAGCAAAACAATTGAAGAACGCGTGCTTTTTTCCTTCAACGGAAAACAGGAAGTCGCTTATTTAAAAGGAGTAGACAGTATTTTCAAAAAAACCAATCCGTTCGAAAAGAAAATCTATGCCGGCCAATGGCTTGCACCCAACACGTCACAAGTGGTAGTGGGCTATGGAATTGCCAACAAACTTTCAATGGGATTGTTTGATTTCAACAATCATCTGGAGGTTTTTGTACCGAAACCCGGAAAAGGCGCCATTGAAGATCCAAGCGAAGCCTTTAACGAAGCTTTTTTGACGCCAATAGGGATTTATGCGATTAACGACGATTTGGACCGGAAATACGTTTTTGCCGATTTGACCTTGGCGCAGGAATTGTTGCAATACAAACCCAATCAGGTTACGGCACTCGAAATGAAACTCAAACCGGACGCAACGGAAGAAGCAGCGATTACCGAGCTTGAAACTATTTTTGACTCTAAAGCCCAGATTAAAACACGAGCGCAACTCAACGACAGTTTATACAAAATGCTGAATACCGAAAACATTGCGGTATACCTCATCTTTACTTTAGTAATTATTGTAGCCCTTTTCAATTTGGTCGGCGCTTTAATTATGATGATTTTGGACAAGAAAGCCAACCTGAAAACACTTTTCAATTTGGGCGCGGAAATCCAACATCTGAGAAACATTTTTTTACTACAGGGCAGTTTGCTAACCTTCTTTGGGGGCATTATCGGATTATTGCTCGGAATTGCTTTTGTTATTTTGCAGCAACAATTTGCCCTGATTATGATTACCCCTTCTATGGCCTATCCGATTCAGCTTGAAGTTTTGAATGTACTGATTGTACTGGGCACCATCATCGCACTCGGGCTCATTGCTTCCTGGATTGCTTCGAGCCGTGTGAGCAAAAATTTACTCGATTAATTCGACTTCAGATTTTATTTTTATATTTGCTCTAAATATAACTGAACGCCCATGATTGTTTTTGTCTAGTCCTTTACTTATCCGGAGATAATTAGGACCCCACTTTTAACCGAGTTTTTCAACTCGGAAATACTCATTTAATCCTAATATATCATGACAGAAGCAACCACTTCAAAAAATACTTTTTCCCGAATTTTAACCACCCTAAAAACTGCTATCAAAGGCGACGAATCCTTTGATTACACCAGCGGAAGCATTAAAAAAGCCGTTATTCTTTTAGCCATCCCGATGGTACTGGAAATGATGATGGAATCCGTCTTCGCTTTGGTCGATTTGTACTTCGTAGGGCATTTGGAACACAGCAGTTTTGCAATTCAAACCGTAGGCTTAACGGAATCGGTAATTACCATCATCTATTCGTTAGCCATTGGAATCAGCATGGCCGCCACCGCTGTAGTGGCAAGACGCATTGGTGAAAAAGACCCGGTTGCAGCCGCCAAAGCCGGAATGCAGGCGATTATTATTGCTTTCGTAATTAACTCCATAATCAGTGTTTTCGGATTTATTTATGCCAAAGACATACTGTTGTTAATGGGCGCTTCACAGGAAGCGGCCGATTACGGGGTGAATTTCACCCGTATCATGATGGGCGGAAGTTTGTGCATCATGTTACTGTTCCTGATTAACGGAATTTTTCGTGGTGCCGGGAATGCCGCCATTGCTATGCGCAGTTTGTGGCTGGCCAACCTGTGTAATATTATTTTATGTCCGATTTTAATTAACGGCTTCGGACCGATTCCCGCTTTCGGATTGATTGGTGCCGCGATGGCCACCACTATCGGAAGAAGTATCGGTGTATTATATCAGGCTTACCATTTATTTAACGGAAGAGGGATTTTAAAAATCATCCCTTCTTATTTTATTCCCGATTTCGAACAGATAAAACACATAGCCAAAATTGCCGCACCGGGCGTTTTGCAATTCGTAATCGCTTCATGCAGTTGGATTTTCTTAGCGCAATTGGTAGCAACCACGGGAGGCGATCACGGTTCGGCAGGGTACCAGACCGCGTTGCGGATTATGATGTTTTTCATACTCCCCGCTTGGGGACTGAGTAATGCGGCCGCGACTCTGGTCGGACAAAATTTAGGCGCTAAACAGGTAGAACGCGCCGAGAAATCCGTTTTTACGACAGCCAAATACAATACCGTTTTCATGGCGACGATTATGGTGATTACCTTGTTGTTTGCCCGTTACATTGTTTCCTTTTTTACGAATGACACCATCGTTCAAAATATTGCCGTGGAAGCCTTACAAACCATGAGTTTAGGTTATATTTTCTACGGAATCGGAATGGTACTGATCAACACCTTTAACGGTGCCGGAGATACCTGGACCCCTACGGGGGTGAACTTTTTCGGATTTTGGCTGTTCCAGATTCCGCTGGCTTATGTTTTGGCAAAACATTTTAAAATGGGTCCAACCGGCGTTTTCATGGCCGTACCGATTGCTGAAACTGCCATTACTTTAGCGAGTATTGTACTCTACAAAAAAGGAAAATGGAAAAAAATACAAGTTTAGTTTACTTATTCTTTTGTCTTTCCGACGAAGAACAGAACTGTTTTGAATAAATACTAAAACAAAAGCCCGTCACTTTAAAATTAGGCGGGCTTTTTTATTTTCAAACCTATAAAGTTTTAAAAACCTTGCAGGATAAAATTAAACTATCTGATAATCCGAATACGCATCACGGATTTCATCAAAAATTTTCATTAATTCTTCTGCACTGTCGTTCGTCACCAATTTTTGTCGGTATTCCTTAAAATTGTGAATTCCTTTAAAATAGTTGGTATAATGACGACGCATTTCCACAATACCTACCCGTTCGCCTTTCCATTCCATCGACCAGGTCAGGTGGTTTTGTGCGGCTTGGATACGGGCTTCCATATCGGGTGGCGGTAACAATTCGCCGGTTTTAAAATAATGTTTAATTTCATCGAAAATCCATGGATAACCGATAGCAGCGCGACCGATCATCATACCGTCCAAACCGTATTTGTTTTTATATTCCAACGCTTTTTGAGGCGAATCGATATCTCCGTTACCGAAAATCGGCATGGTAATTCTCGGATTTTCTTTCACACGCTGAATGTGCGACCAATCCGAATGTCCTTTGTACATTTGGGCACGGGTGCGCGCGTGAATCGTTAAGGCTTGTACGCCAATATCCTGCAAACGCTCGGCTACTTCATCAATATTGATGGAATTTTCATCCCAACCCAGGCGGGTTTTCACCGTTACCGGAAGACTCGTCCCTTTGATTACGGCTTTGGTTAAGCGCACCATTAAATCGACATCTTTCAACACGCCGGCACCAGCGCCTTTGCAAACTACTTTTTTTACCGGACAACCGAAATTAATATCCACCAAATCCGGCTGCACCGTATCGACAATTTTAGCAGATAGTTCCATTGCTTCCTCGTCCCCTCCGAAAATCTGAATGCCGACAGGACGTTCGTAGTCGAAAATATCCAATTTCATTCGGCTTTTCATAGCATCACGGATCAGTCCTTCGCTGGAAATAAATTCCGAGTACATCAGGTCGGCACCGTGCTGCTTGCACAAACGACGAAACGGCGGGTCACTCACGTCTTCCATAGGCGCGAGCAGTAAAGGGAAATCAGGTAATTCTATGTTGCCAATCTTGACCATCTTCTTCATTTTGCCGCAAAATTACGAATTTTTATGAGTTTAGGTTAAGGTTTAACGTTTCTGGTGATTAATCTGCATTCTCCAATCAAAACTTTGACTATATTTGCCGATTAATTCACTACCTTTAAAGTAGTACAGTAGTATGCGTTAGGGATTGCAGCGGCATCCTTTTTTTGGTCATTGAGGCTCTCGAAATGACCAAAAAAAGATACAGCGAAAAGCCCGGCCTGAAAGGAAACGCCAAAATAATTTTGACAAAGAACGAAGATGAAGCATATTAGAAATTTTTGCATTATTGCACACATTGACCACGGGAAAAGTACGCTGGCCGACCGTTTATTGGCCGCTACCCAAACCGTAACCGCCCGCGAGGAAAAAGCCCAACTGTTGGACAACATGGACTTGGAGCGCGAACGTGGAATTACCATTAAAAGTCACGCCATTCAGATGGAATACACCTACAAAGGCGAACAATATATTCTGAATCTGATTGATACTCCGGGACACGTGGATTTCTCGTATGAGGTTTCCCGTTCGATTGCCGCTTGCGAAGGAGCATTATTGATTGTGGATGCTGCACAAAGTATTCAGGCACAAACAATTTCGAATTTATATTTGGCTTTGGAAAACGACCTGGAAATTATTCCGGTATTGAACAAAGTGGATTTGCCAAGCGCGAATCCGGAGGAAGTGAGTGACGATATTATCGATTTATTAGGCTGTAAGTTAGAGGACATTATTCACGCTTCAGGAAAAACCGGATTTGGTGTGGAGAACATCCTTGCAGCAATTATCGAACGCATTCCGGCTCCGAAAGGCGATCCGAACGAACCGTTACAAGCCTTGATTTTTGACTCGGTGTACAATCCGTTCCGAGGCATCGAAGTTATTTTCCGAGTGAAAAACGGGGAAATCCGTAAAGGCCAGAAAATTAAATTCATGGCAACGGGGAACGAATATTTTGCCGACGAAATCGGTACCCTAAAATTAAATCAGGTGCCGAAACAGGTTATTTCTGCAGGAGACGTGGGTTATTTGATCTCTGGAATTAAAGAAGCAAAAGAAGTAAAAGTGGGTGACACGTTAACCGACGCAAAAACCCCTACTACTAACATGATTACCGGTTTCGAAGATGTAAAACCAATGGTATTTGCCGGAATTTATCCGGTAGACACCGAAGATTACGAAGACTTGCGTGCCTCGATGGAGAAACTGCAGCTGAATGACGCTTCGTTGGTATTTACCGCGGAAAGTTCAGCAGCCTTAGGCTTTGGTTTCCGATGCGGATTCTTAGGAATGTTGCACATGGAAATTATCCAGGAGCGTTTGGAGCGTGAATTCGACATGACGGTAATCACTACGGTTCCCAACGTATCGTATTTGGCCTACACTAAAAAAGAACCGGAAGTGGCTCTTGTGGTGAACAACCCATCGGATTTACCCGAACCTTCCAAATTAGACCGTGTGGAAGAACCTTATATTAAAGCGACAATCATTACCAAAGCGGATTTTGTGGGGAACGTAATGAGTTTGTGTATTGAAAAACGCGGACTAATCACTAACCAAACCTATTTAACTACCGAGCGTGTGGAATTGAATTTCGACATGCCGTTGGCGGAAATCGTATTCGACTTCTATGATAGGTTGAAAACCGTTTCTAAAGGATATGCATCGTTTGACTACCATCCAATCGGGATGCGTACTTCAAAACTGGTAAAACTGGATGTATTATTAAATGCACAATCAGTGGATGCGCTTTCGGCCTTGATTCACGAAGACAATGCTTATAACATCGGTAAAAAAATGTGCGAGAAATTGCGTGAGTTAATCCCGAGACAACAATTTGACATTCCGATTCAGGCCGCGATTGGTGCGAAAATCATCGCTCGTGAAACCATCAAAGCCTTACGTAAAGACGTTACGGCAAAATGTTACGGAGGAGATATTTCCCGTAAACGTAAATTATTGGAAAAACAGAAAAAAGGTAAAAAACGTATGCGTCAAGTGGGGAATGTAGAAATACCTCAAGAAGCATTTATGGCGGTTTTGAAATTAAATGACTAATCGTTCCTTTTATGTTAAAGATTCAATCCTGACTGTATAATCAGTCAGGATTTTTTGTTTTTATTCCGATAAAACCTTATTATTGTTACAAACAGGCAAATCCTCCAAAAATATATTTGTAACTTTAGTAGGGCCTAAAAAGGAAGAATCAATGGAAAGAATTTTACACATAACCCTTTTGCTTTTTTGCATCGTTTCTCATTCGCAAACAATAACCGTTGATGATACTTCCCGAACACCTGCCCAATTGGTTAATTTATTATTGGGAAATTCCTGTGTGGAAGTTTCCAATATTTCTGTTTCGTCTACGCAATCGGTTGCCTATTTCAATCAAAACGGATCGGTATTTCCAATTAACGAAGGAATAATTATTCGCAATGGTCATGCCATTTTTTCACAGGGACTTTACAACAATACTAATTTAAGTACTCAGGTAAATGCTTCTACGGACGGGTATTTACAAACCTTAAGCAACAACAGCGGACAAACCGCCAACATAACCGATGTTGCCTTTCTGGAATTCGATTTCATTCCATTATCATCAACCTTCAGCTTCGATTTCCTTTTTGCTTCTAACGAATACGGGCAATATCAATGTGGTTTTAGCGATGTGTTTGCCTTTGTTTTAACCGATTTAGGCTCGGGTATTTCGAACAATTTAGCCGTTATTCCCGGAACCTCAACTCCCGTTACCGTAAAAGACATAAGAGATGCTGCCTATAACAATTCCTGCAGTTCAAACAATCCGAATTTTTTTGGTGTTTACAACGTAAACAATCCCGCAGCTTCAACGCTTAATATGCGTGGTCATACGGTGGTAATGAACGCCTCATCAGCCGTTACTCCGGGGAATCCGTACAAAATAAGACTCGTTATCGGAGACTATAACGATCCCGGTTATGACTCGGCTGTATTTTTAGCGGCCGGGAGTTTCACCACCACATTAGACTTGGGTCCCGACAGGATAATTTGCACCGGAGACTCTTATACGTTGGACACAAATCTCGACGCTACTTACAACTACCAATGGCTCTTTAACGGCGGACCGATTCCAGGCGCCAACAATCCAACGTATACCGTAACACAGTCCGGAACCTATACCGTAGAGATTACCAAAGGAACCTGTTTCATAACCGATACCGTCATTTTTAATGATCTGATGGTAACCAATCCGATTAACCTGCAAACGTGCAACACCGGAAGTCCGACTTATACTTTCGATTTAACACTTAACAACGAAGCTCAATTAGGCATCGACACTGCGGTATACGATATTTTCTACTATTTGTCTCCTGCCGATATCGCTTCCAATACTCCAATTCCATCCGGAACCTTAAATTCATTTAACAGTGCCGGAGGGCAAACCATTTACATCAAAATTTTCAATACCCAAACCGGTAATTTTTGTGATGCAGTTTACCAATTCGATTTAATTGTAACTAACGCTGTTACTACTGGAACAAATATATCCGCAAGCATCTGCGACAATCCAAACGGCCAATCCTTTAATTTATTGAATTTCAATTTACCGATTTTAAACGGCGCATCAGTTGCAAATTACACGATCAGCTATTACAATACACAATCCGATGCGCAGCTTGGCAGCAACAGTATCGGAAGCAGTGTTAACATCCCAACCGGAACCGTAAGCATGACGCTTTGGGCTCAAATGCAAGATGTCAGCAATCCCAATTGTTTTGCCGTTACCAGTGTATTGATTACTGTAAATCCGCTCCCGGTTGTTGATACTATTCCGGATCCGTTGGAATGCAGCAGCTTTACACTTCCGGTTATCGTCAACGGTACCTATTACACTGGTCCTAACGCCACTGGAACGCAATTAAATCCCGGTGACACCATAGACCTATCGGGTACCTATTATATTTTTGCAGGCCCGGACGCCAACGGCTGTACCAACGAATCTTCTTTTACCGCTACTTTTATCGATGAATACATTCCGGTTTTAGACCATTGCGGTACTTTTACAGTTCCCCAGCCTCCTTTTAACGTTGGTGCTTTTTATACTGATTTCGGCGGACCCACCGGAAGCGGTGTATTAATTCCCGAAGGAACCGTTTTTACAAATGCAACTCAGGCAACAATCAGTCAGAATCTATATTACTATGCTGAGATGAATTCATCAGTTTGCGTGGACCGATTGTTCACCATTAACATTCATCCTATCCCGCTGGCAGACGATCCTTCCGACATTACCACTTGTAATGCTTATACCCTACCGGCTTTAACAAATGGAAATTACTACGCACTCTCCGGAGGTCCTTCCGCAGCGGGACAAATCCCATTCAGTGCCGGTGACCAGATTACTAGCTCACAAACGGTTTACGTGTTTAATTCAAATCCGAATTGTTCAATAGAAAACTCATTTACTGTGAACATTGTTGATACTTCGGTGTTCACGCCTGTATCAGCTTGTGGCAGTTACACATTACCAGCCATTAGTTTTGGCGGTTACTATGACGCTCCGATGGGTGGAGGAAACCCTATTGACCCAAATATCCCTATTACTACTTCACAAATTGTATACTTTTTTGCCAATACCTCTACGTTACCAAATTGTACTGCAAATTTAAATTACAACATTACCATCAATGCGCTTCCTATAGTTGATTCAATTACAAGCGGAACCTATTGCGGTGAATTCGTTTTGCCTGTACTAACCAACGGTACTTATTTTACTTTACCCGGAGGACCAACAGCCATTGGACAAACGCCACTATCCGCCGGAAACATCATTGATCTGACGGGAACGCATTTGAACCCTGGAACGTATTATATTTACAATGGTCCCAATGCCAACAATTGCACCAATGAATCTTCTTTTACGATTTCTTTAAATCCGTTTCCTCCGGCAGACGGTGTTTTAGATCGTGTTGAATGTTCGCCTTATTCTTTAAGTTCGCCAATTAACGGAACTATTTATACTGCTCCCGGAGGTCCGTCCGGAGGCGGAAGCGCTGTTTCTTCCTCCGATGTTTTCAATACGACAATGACGTTTTACCTTTACAATATTGACAACACCACTGGATGTGCCATAGAAAAACCTTTTACGGTTACCTATAGCGGACTCAATTTACCCGACTATCCTGATGTAAACGTATGCGAATTTGAAAATTTCACATTACCAACACTAAACCATGTTCCGCCAACACCTTTTAATTATACCATTGGGTATTTTTACAATCCTAACGGTACTAATCCGGTTGCTCCGGGAACAGTATTTAACACTCCGAATACCCAAACAACCGTATACGTCTTTGCCACAAATGGGGATCGAATTACCTGCACTCAGGAAGACAGTTTCATAATCACTGTTTCCGAGACTCCGGTATTGCCCAATTACCCTACCGGTAACGAATATTGTGGAAGCTATACTTTACCGACATTTCCCACCGTAAATTACAACATCAATTATTATTCACAATCCGGTGGAGTAGGCCTCATAACTCCAACCGCATACACTTATTCAACCCCGGGAACGTATACCGTTTATGTATACGCATCTGCAACTAACAATCCAAATTGCAATGACGAAACCCAGTTTACTTTTACCATACATCCATTATTAGATATTGATTTTCCGGATGGAATTATATGTGTGGATCCAACAACAAACGAAACCATACGTCCTTATACCATAAACACCGGTTTGAATCCAGCTATCTATACTGTCGACTGGTATTTAGGTGCTACATTGATGGGAACCGGACCAAATTATACGGCTACACAAGAAGGCACATACGATGTTCGGTTTACAAAACTTATCCCGGACGTAGGAACGAATTGTAATTTTAAAGACACCCAAGTAGTTGTTTCGAAATCGAGTGCTGCTTTGGCTACTTTAACACTAAGTGGTGCTTTTGAAAATCAAATCGATATTATTGTAACTATTAATGGTGGGTATGGCAATTATTTATTCCAATTGGATGACGGACCATTTCAGTCCGGAAATATTTTCTACAATGTAGCTTCCGGCGAACACTTTATCACGATTAAAGACAACAAAGGCGGATGTAACGATTTGGTTTTACGGGCTGATGTTCTTCATTACCCTAATTTCTTCACTCCCAATGGAGATAACCATAACGACTATTGGAACATTTGGGATTTAAAAAACCAACCGGATGCGCAAATCAATATTTACGACCGGTATGGCAAGCTGCTGAAACAAATCAGTCCGGCAGGTAACGGATGGGACGGAACCTATAATGGCCAACCCCTTCCCTCTACTGACTATTGGTTTCAGGTATTTTATAAGTTAAACAATCAGTCAAGGGAATTCAGAGCCCATTTCAGCATGAAACGATAAACCAAAACCCAATCATCATATGGTCGGGTTTTTCTTTTAAATAATCCTTTGCAACTTTGTACCTTTGCAATTCAGCAACTTTAAAAAAATGATTGAAGATAAAAACCAACAACGAACCAGCATTGCGCAATTAGGTGAATTCGGTTTGATAGACCATTTGACCAAACAGTTTGAAATCGTACAGCCTTCCACGATAAAAGGCATTGGCGATGATGCGGCTGTTATGGATTTCAAAGACAAGAAAGTTGTCGTTTCCACTGATTTACTAATCGAAGGCGTTCATTTCGATTTGGCTTACATGCCCTTAAAACATTTGGGTTATAAAGCTGTGGCGGCTAATGTTTCCGACATCTGTGCGATGAATGCGAAACCCACACAAATTACGGTTTCCATTGCGGTTTCCAATCGTTTTCCGTTGGAAGCATTGGAAGAATTGTTTGCCGGAATTGCAATCGCTGCTAAAACTTACGAAGTGGATGTGATTGGTGGCGATACCACTTCTTCTCAAAAAGGACTGATTATTTCGATTACGGCTATCGGAGAAGCGAATGAAGATGAAATTGTGTACCGAAGTGGTGCCAGCGAAACCGATTTATTAGTGGTTTCCGGTGATATTGGAGCAGCTTATATGGGATTACAGGTTTTGGAACGTGAAAAACAGGTATTCTTGGTCAATCCGAACAACCAACCCGATTTAGACAATTACACTTATCTGATAGAACGCCAGTTAAAACCGGAAGCGCGTGTGGATGTGCGTGAACTTTTGGAAAAACTGGAAATCAAACCAACTTCCATGATTGACATTTCTGACGGATTATCTTCCGAAATTATGCATTTGTGCAAACAGTCGGAAGTAGGCTGTAATCTGTACGAAGATAAATTACCATTGGATCCGCAGTTTATCAATGTGTGTGAGGAGTTCAATATCGACAGTACTACGGTAGCCATTAACGGCGGGGAAGATTACGAATTGTTGTTCACCATTAAAATGGAAGATTTTGACAAGATTAAAGGGAACCCGAATTTCTCCATCATTGGCCATATGACGCAACAAAGCGAAGGTATTCATTTGGTTACCCGCGCCAATACAAGAATCGAATTGAAAGCAAGAGGCTGGGATGCCATGAGCGAAGACGTTTAAAAACCACATCTCCTGCATAAAGAAAAACGGGTGACAATAATTTAAAAATTACCATCACCCGTCTTTTATTCAGTTGTTATTTTTTATCATTTAAAAAAATAAATATCAAGAAACATCGACACTATAAGCAAAGTAACCAAAAGTATGAAAAAGAACGTTTTCCTTTTATAATTGGACCCCTGACGTTCCTTATTTATAACAAATTTATCCAATAACGCAATAACAAGTAATAGAGATAAAACTATAATTTTTAATACTTTATTTTCTATAAAAAACAAACAAAGTAAAGTCACTGCAAATAGTAGCAAATTGAATCTTTTTCCCATCTTGTAAATTAAATTGAGCTCAAACAACTTTTATAATCACTCTTAGCAGATTTAGCACATTGTCTGTAAGCTACATAAGCTCCTGCAAGCCCAAGAGTTCCAAGCAATCCACCCGTTGTTAGAGTAACGATTCCACCAGCAATAGCTGCGCCGGCTCCACATAAATAAATATCTTCCTGATAATCCGCAAAACATTCTTGAGCAGGTGTTTTGTATAAAACAGAAGTATTTCTATCTTTTAAAATCTCATGTATTTTTTTCTCCAACTGAATTTTACCTTCCTCACTTGTTAATTTCTCATTTTCAATATACGTTTCGAAATACTCTCTAATATAATTCTCTTCATAGAAATAATCTTCCGCCTTCTCATAACCTATTGTCTGATAAAACTGCTCAAAATCCTCAGAGGTTAAATTTTTCATTTCGCTATTAGCAAACCCTACTAAAAACACATCTTCATTAGAGCCTTCTTCGTAGTTATCAATTTTAGCTGTTATTTTATCATGTCGCTCAATAATCAAATTCGCTAAACCATCCAAGGTAACATCTTCAATTCTAGAGGAAATTATATTATTGTGGGTATCATGACCACTATTTACCACAGAATTATCATCGTTTGAAGAACAAGATAACAGAATAGAAGTGAAAAATATCAGATTAAAAAAATGCGCAATTACTTTGCTATTATTTTTATTCATTTTTGTAAAATTTTAATTGTTAAATGTTTTTTGGTTAACCGCTGGCAAAGATTAAAAAAAAAAAAAAAACTTATCAAATAGAAAGTTAAAAAATATTGCTTTTTTCTTACAAATACCTGAAAATCAACATCTATAAAATTCTTACAAAAAGAAAATCCCAAACTCCTTTAATTGGAATTTGGGATTTTTATACTAGATACTTAAAGATACTTACATTTTCATCAACCAGTTTCTCATGGAAACCTCGCTGTTGATAATGCTTCTTAATTCTTCAATTTTAACTCGATCCTGTTGCATGGAATCACGGTGACGAATCGTAACCGTTTGGTCTTCCAACGTTTGGTGATCTACCGTAATACAGAAAGGCGTTCCTAATGCATCTTGTCTTCTGTAACGACGACCCACCGCATCTTTTTCGTCATACGCCACATTGAAATCCCATTTCAGGTCTTCGATGATTTGTCGGGCAACTTCAGGTAAACCGTCTTTTTTCACCAATGGTAAAACGGCTGCTTTTGTAGGCGCCAATACGGAAGGTAATTGCAATACCGTTCTTGTGGAACCGTCTTCCAACGTTTCTTCTTTCAAAGAATTGGAGAAAACCGCCAGGAACATACGATCCAAACCTACGGAAGTTTCCACCACATATGGGGTGTAATTCTGGTTCAATTCGGTATCGAAATACTGCATTTTTTTACCTGAGAATTGTTCGTGTGCTTTCAAATCGAAATCGGTACGCGAATGAATTCCTTCCAATTCTTTAAATCCGAACGGGAAGTTGAATTCGATATCCGCAGCAGCATTGGCATAATGTGCTAACTTCTCATGGTCGTGAAAACGGTAATTTTCCTTTCCTAAACCAAGCGATAAATGCCAATTCAAACGGGTATTTTTCCAGTACTCGTAGTATTTCATTTCTTCGCCCGGACGAACGAAAAACTGCATTTCCATCTGTTCGAATTCACGCATACGGAAGATAAACTGACGCGCTACGATTTCATTACGGAAGGCTTTCCCTGTTTGCGCAATTCCGAACGGAATCTTCATACGACCGGTTTTTTGAACGTTCAGGAAGTTTACGAAAATCCCCTGAGCCGTTTCCGGACGCAAATACAAGTCCATTGCTGAATCGGCGGAAGCCCCCAATTTGGTTCCGAACATTAAATTGAACTGACGTACTTCGGTCCAGTTTTTAGAACCCGTTTCCGGATCGGCTATTTCCAGTTCCTCAATTAACGCTTTTACATCGGCCAGATTTTCCGTTTCCAACGAACGCGCCATACGCTCCAGAATTTCTTTTTTCTTCCCAAGATATTCCATTACACGCGCATTGGTGGTAACGAATTCCTGTTCGTTAAAAGCTTCCCCAAAACGGGCTCTGGCTTTCTCGATTTCTTTTTGCGCTTTTTGGTTTAATTTTTCGGCATAATCCTCGATTAAAACATCCGCACGGTATCTTTTTTTGGAATCTTTGTTGTCAATTAGCGGATCGTTAAACGCATCTACATGTCCGGAAGCTTTCCAGGTAGTCGGGTGCATAAAAATTGCCGAGTCAAGACCCACAATGTTTTCATGCATCTGTACCATGGATTTCCACCAATAGTCACGGATGTTCTTCTTTAGTTCCACTCCGTTTTGAGCATAGTCGTAAACAGCGCTCAATCCATCATAAATTTCGCTCGACTGGAAAATAAATCCATATTCTTTTGCGTGCGAAACCACATTTTTAAATAAGTCTTCTTGTTTTGCCATAGTGACGCAAAAGTATAAAAATAGGATGGGAAAAAATAGCCTGAAAACTATCTTTTTGGAAGATTTTTAATTGACTCTGAAATTAGCAGAACCGATAACATCTCCTTTATGAATGAGATTAATTTTGTAATCCCCCACGATTAACTGATGCTGGTGAAGGTTAATGAAAAAACAGGCATCGGTATCCAATCGATCGTAATGTACTTCCTTGGCTAATTTGGTTTCCAGTTTTCCTTTCAGAGCCAACAAACGGTTTTTTGGATTAACAATCTGAATATACAATTGCTTATCCCCCGGCTCAATATCCTTATTGGCTTCCAAAGTAAAAAGCACCCGAACCTGATCAATTTTTGACGACACATTGGTTTCCACCACATCGTTTGAGATGATACGAACCCCACGGGCACTCATATTAATTGCTTTAAGTTTTTTTAAAACGGTTTTTTTTATTCCCGAATGAACCGCAAGATGTTTCGGCTTCTTATGGGAAGTCGTTTCTAAGGGGGTTGGAGTGATTATCGTTTCGGTTTTTTCTTCCCGGAAGGCTTTCAACGAATCGTATCGTTTCAGTATTTCAGAAATCTGATTCTGATGTATGGAATTCTCCAAAGAAATTTTATCTTTGAGCTGTTTATTTTGTTCAGAAAAATCATACAACTTAAAAGAAACAATGATTAATCCGACAACAAGAAAACCGACTCCTGAAGTAGTCAAGTGTAATAATTTGGAATGTGGCATTTTACTTTAAAAAATATTATACCACAAAGTACTGCTCCCATTATAAAACGCCTAAAAAAATCGATGAAATGATAAAAAACCTGATTAACTTACTCTTTCCGAAACTCTGTCTGGGTTGTGAAAGTCTTCTACGGAACAACGAACCGGTAATCTGCGCGGCTTGCCGGCACGATTTGCCTTTCACGAACCACTTGACGGTAAAAGACAACGAAACATTCAAGAAATTTTACGGACGTTTACCGGTACATCATGCCTCCTCAATTGTATATTTTCACAAAAAAGGCCTTGTTCAGGAGCTTATACACAAATTAAAATACAAAGGGGCACAGGAAATCGGGACCTATTTTGGTCAGTTGTACGGATCTGAACTGACCACACTTCAGTCGGCTGAAACATTCGACACCATTATTCCGGTTCCGCTGCATGCGAAAAAACACCATGAAAGAGGCTACAATCAGGTGACTTCTTTTGGACAGGCTTTATCCGAACTTATAGGCATACCGCTGAACGAAAATCTTTTAATCCGAAATCGGTATTCCAACACCCAAACTCAAAAAAACCTGTTGGGCAGAACGGAAATCAATACCAATCTTTTCGACGTAACTTTTTCGGAAAAAGACCACAACAAACATTTTTTGCTCATTGATGATGTCATTACCAGCGGTTCCACTCTCGAAGCCTGCGGCAAAGCCCTTCTTAAAATTCCGGGTGCGAAATTGAGTATTGTAACCATTGCTTTTGCGCATTCATAATTTTAAGTAAAACATTTCGTTTCCACTAAATATAATTGTTATTTTGTACTGTTAAATGAAATTCAGGATGTTAAAATCAAGACTACTACTTTTTATCGTTTTCTTCTCAATCTTAGTGACGGGTTGCGCCAAAAGAGGTACCATTACCGGAGGCACAAAAGACACTATTCCACCCGTTATTGTTAACAGTCTGCCTAAGAATTTCAGCACCGATTTTAAAGGCGATTTCATCAAAATCAATTTTAACGAATACATTAAGGTAAAAGACATCAACAAACAACTAATCATTTCGCCTCCCATGAAAAACGCACCCATAATTGTTCCTATGGGTAACGCCAGTAAATTCATCACCATCAAATTATTGGATACTTTAAAAGCAAACACTACTTACAGTTTTAACTTCGGTCAAAGTATTGTCGACAACAATGAGGGAAATCCGTATTCGCAGTTTAAATATGTAATGTCAACCGGAAGCTATATTGATTCTCTAAAATTGGGCGGTGTAATCAAAGATGCCTATTCCAAAAAACCGGACAATTTTGTAACCGTAATGCTCTATGAAGCAGAAACATTTACCGATTCTACTATTTATAAAAAACCGCCACACTACGTTACCAATACCCTAGACAGTTTGAAAACCTATACGCTGGAAAATCTAAAACCGGGAAAATACCATCTGATTGCTTTAAAGGACCAAAACAACAATTACCGTTTTAATCCGAAAGACGATAAAATCGGGTTTATGAAATTTCCCATTACCATTCCTACCGATACGCTTTACAAACTGGAGCTTTTTAAAGAAAAACCGGTTTTTAAAGCCCAAAAACCATCTCAGGCAAGCACCAACAGACTTCTTTTAGGCTTTGAAGGCAATCCGAAAAACACCAAGATAACGGTAAACAATGGCAAGGAAAATATAGACACCCGTTTTACCCGTTTCACCGGAAAAGATTCTTTACAGATTTGGATTCCGAAAATAAAAACGGATTCGCTTCAGATAACCGTTACAAACGACAGATACTCGAAAACATTCACTTCCCGACTTAAAGAAATGAAAACGACTGATACCCTTGCCATAAGCGCCAAACAAAAGGGAATACTGAATTTTCGCGAGACATTTACTTTGAACACCTCATTACCCCTTTCGAAAATTGATAATTCGAAAATTTCCATTATCAAAAAAGATTCCTCATCCATTGCTTTTACTCCAAAATATAAGGAAATGGAAGGAGAAATTGAATTGGATTTCAAGAAAGAGGAAAACGAAAAATACAACATCACATTATTGCCGGGTGCCTTAACCGATTTTTACGGAAAAACAAACGACACCCTTATTTTTTCAGTTCCCACTAAAAACTTCACAGATTATGGAAACCTGAAACTTACCTTAGAAAATGTAAACCGTTTCCCGGTTATGGTGGAGCTCTTGGACAGCAAAGAAAATGTTGTTGCTTTCGCGTATTCCGAAAAGGAAACCGTTTTAAATTTTGAGGCTTTGGAACCCAATAAATACAGCCTTAGAGTGGTTTACGACGACAATAAAGACGGCGAATGGACTACCGGAAATTATCTGGAAAAACGACAGGCAGAGGAGATTATTTATTTCCCCAAAGAACTCGACATACGCGCTAATTGGGATGTCGACCAAGTTTTTACTCTCTCAAAGTAAAACCATCGCGATCGCGTAAAAAACCAAATTTATTGCGGTTGGCCAGCATGGTTTCTTTATCGAGCTGAACAGTAAAAATCCCTTCTTTTCCGGAAGGTTCGATCATATAATTTCCAAAAAAATCGAAAACCTGCGAATGTCCGGGATATTGGTTTTGGTTCTCGTCCTCACCAATTCGGTTAACCCCAACCACATACGACATATTTTCAATGGCGCGTGCTTTAAGCAAGGCATTCCAGGCGTTGATTCTGGGTTGTGGCCAATTGGCAACATAAATCAACACATCATAATCGTCGTTAAAACGGGAAAAAACCGGAAAGCGCAAGTCGTAACAAATCAGCAAACAGATATTCCATCCCAAATAGCGGATTATTTTTTTATCGGCACCTCTGGTGTACACCTTATCTTCCCCAGCCAATGAAAACCGGTGGCGTTTATCATAAAATTCGACTTCCCCGGTGGGAAACACAAAAAGAGACCTATTGTAATATTTTTCCTCCTCACGAATAACAACACTTCCGGTAATGGCAAAATTTCGGTCTTTTGCAATGGTTTTCATCCAGTGTACCGTTGGCCCTTCCATTGTTTCCGCTACATTATGAGGGTTCATTGTAAATCCGGACGTAAACATTTCCGGGAGAACCACCAACAAAGTATCTGAGGGAACTTCCTGGAGTTTTTCGGTAAAATAATTGCGATTGGCTTCTGGATTTTCCCAAGATAGCGGCGCCTGAATAATAGAAATCTGCATAGTGTAACTTTTCGTTAAAAATACTAAAAAACAAAAACGCATCCAACTACTGCCGGATGCGTTTTTATCTATTCACCTTAAAAGCTTATTTCAAACTCGCTTTTAAGAATTCTCTGTTCATACGAGCAATGTTCTCTAGAGAAATTCCTTTCGGACACTCAATTTCACAAGCTCCGGTATTGGTACAGTTTCCAAATCCTTCTTCGTCCATTTGGCGTACCATGTTCAGTACACGTTGTGTTGCTTCTACTTTCCCTTGCGGTAATAAAGCATACTGCGATACTTTCGCACCCACGAACAACATTGCCGAACCATTTTTACAAGTCGCCACACAAGCACCACATCCGATACAAGCTGCTGCTTCGAACGCTTTATCCGCATCGTGTTTTGGCACTGGAGTTGCGTTGGCATCAATGGTGTTTCCGGAAGTATTTACCGAAACGAAACCACCGGCTTGTTGGATTCTGTCGAACGCACTTCGGTCTACCACTAAATCTTTGATTACCGGGAACGCTTTACTTCTCCAAGGCTCTACAAAAATAGTATCGCCGTCTTTGAACATTCTCATGTGCAACTGACAAGTTGTAATTCCGGTATCCGGACCGTGCGCACGTCCGTTGATGTATAACGAACACATTCCGCAGATTCCCTCACGACAATCGTGATCGAACGCAATCGGTTCTTTCTTTTCGTTGATTAATTGTTCGTTCAATTGGTCTAACATTTCCAAGAACGAACTTGCAGTAGAAACATTATCCAATTTATAAGTTTCCATGCTTCCTTTGGATTTCGCATTTTTCTGACGCCAAATCTTAAGGTTTATATTGATATTTTTTGCTGAAGACATAATTCTGTTATTTGTAATTTCTAGCTGCAATTTTGATAAACTCGTATTTCAACTCTTCCTTATGAAGCTCTTCTTTGCTGATATCGTCGCCTTTGTATTCCCAGGCACCAACAAATTTGAAGTTTTCATCATCACGCAAAGTTTCACCTTCGGCATCCTGATACTCTTCACGGAAATGACCGCCACACGATTCTTTACGTTGCAAAGCATCCATTGCCATTAATTGACCCAATTCGATGAAATCCGCCACACGAAGTGCTTTTTCCAATTCAGGATTCAATTCGTCTGCACTTCCCGGAACGAAAACGTCTTTGTAGAATTCTTCTTTCAGTTGAGCGATTTCTTCAATTGCTTCACTCAAACCTTGTGCATTACGTCCCATTCCAACTTTGTTCCACATGATCAAACCTAATTTTTTATGGAAATGATCAACGGATTTAGTTCCGTTATTGTTAAGGAATTTGTTGATGGAATCTTTCACTCTGTTTTCCGCCTCTACGAATTCAGCAGAATCGGTAGAAATTTTACCCGTACGGATTTCGTCTGCCAAATAGTTGGAAACAGTGTAAGGCAACACGAAGTAACCATCAGCCAAACCTTGCATTAAAGCCGAAGCTCCAAGTCGGTTTGCACCGTGATCTGAGAAGTTAGCTTCACCAGCCACAAAACAACCCGGAATCGTCGACTGTAGGTTATAATCTACCCATACACCTCCCATAGTATAGTGAACGGCTGGATAAATTTTCATCGGAGTTTCGTATGGATTCTCGTCGGTGATTTTTTGGTACATGGTAAACAAGTTACCGTATTTTTCTTCCAACCATTGTTTTCCAAGCGCAGTAATTTCTTCAGCAGTAGGATTATGATTTCCTTTTGCATAGGCTGCTTGCCTTCCTTTGGTTTGAATTTCAGTAGAGAAATCAAGGTAAACTCCTTCGTTGGTATCGTTTGCTTCGATTCCGAAACCGGCATCACAACGCTCTTTTGCTGCTCTGGAAGCCACATCACGAGGCACTAAGTTACCAAATGCAGGATATCTTCTTTCCAAGTAATAATCTCTGTCTTCTTCTGCAATTTGCGTCGGTTTTAATTTACCGGCTCTAATCGCTTCCGCATCTTCTTTTTTCTTAGGTACCCAAATACGTCCTGAGTTACGCAACGATTCCGACATCAACGTTAATTTTGACTGATTCGTTCCGTGCACCGGAATACAAGTTGGGTGAATCTGCACATAACACGGATTAGCGAATAATGCTCCTTGTTTGTGTATTTTCCATCCGGCCGTTACGTTACTTCCCATTGCGTTGGTAGAAAGGAAATAAACGTTTCCGTATCCTCCGGTTGCAATGATTACCGCATGTGCTGAATGTCTTTCGATTTCTCCGGTAATTAAATTACGGGCAATGATTCCGCGTGCTTTACCGTCTACTTTTACCAAATCCAACATTTCGTGGCGGTTGTACATTTGTACACGTCCTAAACCAATTTGTCTTGACAAAGCAGAATACGCTCCTAACAACAATTGTTGTCCTGTCTGACCCGCCGCATAGAACGTACGTTGTACCTGAGTACCACCGAACGAACGGTTGTCTAACATTCCGCCGTAATCACGTGCAAAAGGAACTCCCTGAGCCACACATTGATCGATAATATTAGCCGACACTTCCGCTAGACGGTGAACGTTTGCTTCACGCGCACGGTAGTCTCCCCCTTTGATGGTATCGTAAAACAATCGGTACGTACTGTCACCGTCATTTTGATAATTTTTCGCCGCATTAATACCTCCTTGTGCCGCAATCGAGTGCGCACGACGTGGAGAATCTTGAAAACAGAACGCTTTAACATTATAACCCATTTCACCAAGAGAAGCGGCCGCCGAAGCACCTGCCAATCCTGTTCCTACAACAATAACATCAATTTTTGGTCTGTTATTTGGAGCAACCAGTTTTAAATGGTTTTTATGATTAGTCCATTTCTCGGAAATGGAACCTTCTGGTATTTTAGAATCTAACTTCATATATTTTGATGTTGATTATTTAAAAAAGTGGATATAAACCGGAATAACAGCAAACAATAACGGTACTATGATTGCGAATAATTTTCCGAAAGTCTTAATAGCTGGGGTAAATTTATTATTCACTCCCAACGATTGGAATGCACTTTGGAATCCGTGTAATAAATGGAATGCCAAAACAGCCATTGCCAACACATACAAAATTGTTGCAATTAATCCTGTTTTTGCATCCTGGAAGAATGCAAATGTTATTTTGTGTAAATCTTTATACAATTCTCCAATTTTAACATTAGCCTGAATATTATAAACATCCGTTCCGTTTTTAATCGTTATTTGTTTCGGCATCATTGGATTAGGCGCTTCGCCTTCAAGCTGAATCTGATCTACCTGATAAAACTCACCAACTTTTCTCCCAACAAACAATTCTTGTTTTTGACCCTGAACTTCAACAGTTTGTTTCATTAACGGCATGTTCTTATCAAAATGCATTACCGCCCAGAAATTTACCATATGCGTAACAATAAAAACCAAAATCAAAGTTCCCAAAACCGCCATGTTTCTGGATGAAAAACTACTGTTTGCTCCAGGATTGGTTTTCGCGTAACCGATTGGCCTTGCTTTTACGTTTTGATACGTTAGCATGAACCCGTCAAAAGCGTGAAATAAAATAGAGAAGTACGTTAAATAAGATAATAATTTTACCGCCGGATTGGAAGTCATGAAAACCGCATACTGATTGAACTGTAATGCATCGCCAAAAATCAACTGAAGATTCCCGGCCAAGTGACCTGCCAAAAACAAGCATAAAAATAAACCCGTAAGAGCCATCCAGTATTTTTTTACGATAGACGACTTTAAAAGTGCAGATTTTGCCATAGTATTTGTTTAGTGTAATAGTTTTTAAAAAAGTGAAACAAAAATAAAGCTATTTCAACTTACAGACAAGCCTTTGCCGCTTATTTATAATGAATATAAAATGCCGTTGTTCCCTAATAAAAAACCACTCTTTTAGAGTGGTTTTTTTATATTTCTATTGAAAACTGGGAATCAGTCCTCTCAACCCCATATCGACGACATTTTCTCCAGCAGCTGGTTCGTATTTACCATCTGCATTTACTTCGTGCCATTCAAAACTGTTATTTACAGACAACGACAAAGTCACCACAACATCCTGTGTTTCTGTTCCTGTAATTACCAGATTGCTGGAAAACTGACCTGTCACCACGCAGGATCCGGCCGGAATTGGCGAAGTAGCCGCTAAAGGATTCGGAACCGTTGTGGCTCCGGCGGGTGTCTGCCCTGAAGTGGAATAATTATAACCGCTCAAACCAAACGCCCAATATCCCTGACTCCTGTTTCCGTTCACCGGAAAAGTATACGAACCTACAGTATGGGTTGTTATATAATTATTAAACCCCACAAAACTGGCCAACGTTCCGACATATTCCGTTCCGGCACTTAAAACATTGATTTTATAATTTTGATAAGACAACGAACAGCGCACCCACTCGTAACTTCCCGCAGCAATATTTCGCAACGGAATGGAAAGAAATACCTCTCCTTCCCCTACAATTTTCGCTTTGCTGAAATCAATCGCATTTGTTCCTCCGGCTGTTGTTTCTGGAGCATGATATAAAACTGTCCCCGCCCCCAAAGCAGTGTTCGCAGTGGGCGCAAATTCAAGATAATGCGAACTTATCGAATTAAAAACCGGAGACTGTGCGGCATTACCAGACGGAACCGAAGAAGGTTGCCCCAAATTATTCAGCCGAACCTGGGTGGGATCAAATTTAAACTTCACAATCAACTGGGGTTCGTGTGGCGCTACCACTGCCGTATCATCCTGATCGGTGCAGGAAAAAAACACTGTTGAAAGTAAAAGTAACGGCAAAAAAGTCTTGATGTACATAATGATTAATTTTTAAATCAAACAATTCATTTTTTGGAGTAACAACCATTTAAGGAACGATAATCGGACACAATATATTGCAATATTTTAAAATCCCACAAAAAACTTAAACCGAATAAACACTTTTGCCCTGAAAGTTCCTAAATTTGAATTCTTATTATTCTATAAACCATTTCATCATGAAATACCATCAGATAGACCGTGATTTGTTCATCAAAAACCGAAGCAAATTTACGGCGCAAATGAAACCAAAAAGTGTTGCGGTTTTCAATTCCAACGACATCTACCCGGTTTCAGCCGACAGCACACTACCGTTCGCGCAACACCGCGATATTTTCTATTTATCCGGAGTCGATCAGGAAGAAAGCATCTTATTGCTTTTCCCGGACGCTCCTTACGAAAACCTCAAAGAAATTTTATTCCTAAAAGAAACCAACGAACACATTGCCGTTTGGGAAGGCGAAAAACTAACCAAAGAGCGTGCCTTTGAAGTATCGGGAATTCGTACGGTAATCTGGTTGCAGGATTTTCATAAAACGCTAAAGGAAATCATGGCTTATGCCGAAACGATGTACATCAATACCAACGAGCATTACCGCGCCACAATTGAAACCGAAACCCGAGAAGCCCGTTTCATCAAATGGTGGAAAGAAAACTATCCGGCCCATAAAGTCGAAAAATCGAATCCTATTTTACAACGCATTCGTTCCATAAAAGAAAGCGAAGAACTTGATTTGATTCAAAACGCGTGTACCATTACCGAAAAAGGATTCCGTCGCGTGTTATCGTTTGTAAAACCCAACGTAACCGAATACGAAATCGAAGCCGAATTTGCGCACGAATTCCTAAGAAACCGTTCCAAAGGTTTTGCCTACACTCCGATTATCGCCTCGGGAAACAACGCCAATGTTTTACACTATATTGAAAACAACCAACAATGTAAAGCCGGCGATTTATTGCTTTTGGACGTGGGTGCCGAATACGCCAATTATTCGAGCGACATGACCCGTACCATTCCGGTTTCCGGTCGTTTTTCCGACAGACAAAAAGAAGTATATAATGCCGTTTTACGTGTGAAGAACGAAGCTACAAAAATGCTGGTTCCCGGAAATTTCTGGAAACAATATCATGTGGAAGTGGGCAAAATCATGACTTCCGAGTTGTTAGGTTTGGGACTGATTGACAAAGCCGATGTACAGAACGAAAATCCGGACTGGCCGGCCTACAAAAAATACTTCATGCACGGTACTTCGCACCACATGGGATTAGATACCCACGATTACGGATTATTGTACGAACCGATGCAGGCCAATATGGTATTTACCGTGGAACCGGGCATTTATATTCCTGCCGAAGGTTTCGGAATTCGTTTGGAAGATGATGTAGTGATTCAGGAAAAAGGCGAACCGTTCAACCTGATGCGTAACATCCCGATTGAAGTGGAGGAAATTGAGAGTTTGATGAATGCTTAGTTTTAAGAAAAGAATATCCCTAAAAAACGGTTTGCGAAAGTGAGCCGTTTCTTTTTTTGAATTCATTTATTAAAGTTATTTTTGTCTCATAAAATTTCGCTTTTGAAAACCATTCTCCATAAAAACACCAAAATCGCTTATTCCGAAACCGGAAAAGGTACCGCTGTGGTATTGCTTCACGGATTTCTGGAAAACGCCACCATGTGGGATTTTTATGTGCCGGAATTTTCAAAAAAATACCGCGTCATCACCATCGATCTGTTGGGGCACGGACAAACCGAATGCATGGGCTACCTTCACACCATGGAAGACATGGCCGATGCCGTTCATGCCGTGTTGCACGAATTGCGCATTCGAAAAGCCATTTTTGTGGGACATTCCATGGGAGGTTATGTTGCATTGGCGTTCGCCGAATTGTATCCCGACAACGTAAAAGGAATTGTGCTTTTAAATTCCACTTCGAGAGCCGACAGCGAGGAACGAAAATTAAATCGCGACCGGGCGATTGTGTGTGTAAAAAAAGACTATTCTGCTTTTATCCGGATGTCGATTGCGAATTTATTCAGTGAAGACAATCGCGAAAAACTGAGCGAAGAAATTGAAAACGTAAAACTGGAAGCACTAAAAACACCGCTTCAAGGTATCGTTGCCGCATTGGAAGGTATGAAAACCCGAAATGACCGCGAAGTATTACTGCATTTTGCTCCCTATCCTATTATGCTGATTTTAGGCGAAAAGGATCCGGTACTGAATTTCGATGAAAACAAAGAACAAATCGAAGGCACGGACGTTAAATTCATCTCCTTTCCCGACGGCCACATGAGTCATATTGAGAACAAAAACAAATTGGGCAAACTATTATTGGATTTTTTCAAGACAGTTTAAAGCATTCCTTCTTTTAAATAACCTCGCTCAATCAATTCGTTTGTATCTTTTAAATGATGGGTTTTACCCGCTACCATCAGGATCAATTTAGTGGAAACTTCAATTACGTTTCGGTAATTGTGATCGGTAATGATAATGCCTTTGGATTTTGCATTTTCCCTTATTAACGCATTTATATTTTCCACCATAACCGGCGCCAATCCGTTATAAGGTTCGTCCAAAAGAACAAATTTCGAATCATTGAATAAGATAAGTTTTATCTCCAGATAGCGCAATTCCCCTCCGGACAGATGGCTGATTTTTTTATTCAACATCGATTGAATCATCGAATCATCACAAAAGACATTGCGTTTCTCTTTCGAAATCGACAACTGAATGGTTTTGGCAACCGAAAAATGTTTCGGAATAAAATTATCCTGAGGCAGATAACCGATTTCTTTTAATAATTCGGAAGTCTTCACTTGTAGTTTTCCGTCAATGCGGACGAACTTATAATCGGCAGGAACCATTCCGAAAATAATTTTAAGCAGGGTTGATTTTCCGGAGCCGTTTCGTCCCAAAAGTCCAATAATGTCACCCGTTTCACATTTAAGATACACATCGGAAACCACCAATTTATGATTGAAAAATTTCTGAACACTGTCGGCTTCTAAAACATGTTTCATAAGCACAAATGAATTAGACGAACTGACAATGACAAGAGACCACAAAAAAGAAAATTAAAAAACGTACTGGATAACCATAACTGCATTTTCGAAAGTCCGTTATTATAGTAAAACAAATATGCTTCTTTATTGTGTACTTCTTTTACGGCAAGACTCGTTACAAATCCAAAGGTTACAAAAAGACTTGAAAAAACCTCAATTCCTCCAATACCTCCAACAAGCATTAAAACCGTTGGAAGCAATGAAATCACAAAATTGACAAGCAACGTGGATTTATAAAATTCGAATATGTTGTGTAGTTTCCTGATGACTTCTTTTTCGTAAAGAACCTAAATTAAAAGAAAACAGCTACACAAATAATTGTTAAAAATTACTCCAGCTTTTCTTCGAAAGGCACTTCGGGATTTAACATCTCATTAATCAGAGTGATCACTTCCGTTTTAAAAGCTTCCAAAACTTCCGCATTTATCTCACTATCCACATTTTTATCTTCTTTGATTCCGAAAGGTAAAAATCCGGCGCGCATATTTTTAAAGGAGATGATTCCGGCTTCCATTTCCATTCCGTCGCACTTTTGTTCATACATAAAAGCATAACACAACAACTGTATGATTTTGTCGTTTTTGATATCCAATGTTAATCCGTTCCAGTCTTTCAGCTGAACACTTCGGAGTTCCACCTTTCCGGTTTTGTAATCGATGATGCGTATTTTACCGTTGCGTTGTTCGATTCGGTCGACATTTCCGGCTATTTTCACCGGATACGGCAAGCGATCATCTTCCAAAGTACGCTCCAGCGAAATTTCCAATGCGAGAACTGTTACCGCATCACCGCTTTCAATTAATTTCTTTTCTTCGTTTAAGAAATTGAAAACGTTGCGTTTCGCGACTTCAAAAGCCAGAAGGTTTTTCCCTTTTTTGATTTCACCTTCCTTATACACTTCCCGGAATTGCTTTTCGACTTCAGAATTGGTCTTTTCCAACATCTCATTAATGGTTGCAACCGATAAGAATTGATGTAAAAACGGCTTATACAATTCTTCCAACGCTCCGTGAATGATTGTTCCCAGTGTATTTAACGCAATGTTTTCCTCCACTTCTTCCACTTCCGAAATACGCAATACGCGCTGATTGTAAAACTGTATCGGATTCCGGATATAACTCGTTAATCCTGAAGGCGAAAACCCTTTTCCAGTAGCAATTTCTTTTAATCGTTCCATTACTTTTTCAGATTTGGGTACGATAATCGACTCGTATGCTTTATCCGGTAAATACGCATTATAAATCTGATGAATAATATTATGTTTCGGCTGCTTTTCAATTTCCAATTGCGTGATGAAACGGCTTTTTTCGCCGGCATCCAAGCCTTCACTTTCGGTATTGTACAACAAATAAATGTTTTTCGCACGGAGCAGCAAATGGTAAAAATGATAACAGTAAATCGCGTCTTTTTCTTTGTAGGTTGGCAGTCCCAGTTCGCGTTTCACATCATACGGAATAAACGAATTCATCGATTTTCCTGCCGGGAAGACCCCTTCATTCATCGACGTGATGATTACGTTTTCAAAATCGAGCACGCGACTTTCCAATACACCCATAACCTGCAATCCGGAAAGCGGTTCGCCTTCAAACGACACTTCGGCCAAATCGACAATCTGCTTGTAAATGGTATGCAACATGGTTACCGAATCAATTCGGTTGTATTTTTCCTGATAATTGATCAGTTTGTTAATCGTTTTAAAAATGGAATACAGAAACGCTTTGGCGACTTTATCTTCCTCGGATTCGTTCCCTAAAAACGATTTGATAGCAAGAATAATTTTTAACAGACGATTCAAAACCAAAACCGCATCATGCTCCCAACGCTCAAACAACAGCTGAAACAATTCCGAGCGCTGCTGATTGATTTCGATGAATTTTTTCTGCGATAAAAAAGTGATGTTATTCTGATTGATAATTTTAACCACGGGAGCTGCGTCACAATAAGGCTCTACCAACGGATGCGTGAGAATATCCAAAACCTCTTTGTAATAGAAAGTATAACTGGTTTCGCTGCGTTGAAGTGCATTGGCGTGCAACTTGAACAACTTGCTGATTAAAATCTGCGCCGGATTGTTCTTACTGCTGTAGCCCATGGTAATGTTTAAACTCTCGACGGAGTCGGGTAAAGCGTATAAGGCCGGTATCAGCAGGTTTTCTTCCCCAAGAACCAAGGCCGTTTTGTCCAGACTTTCACCGTTGGCCTGAATATTCTCGACGATTTTACCGGCAATTTTAGCCTGTCCAATCGTTTTGGGTGTTCCTATGATATGGATTTGTTTCGTATTGGAAAACTCATTTACAACCCACTCGAACGGTTGTGTGGTATATTGCTTCCATTCTTTTTTAAAGCGACGAATAAACAAACCGGCGTCGTGATGGCTGTCCTGCAGAAAAACAGCATCCATATCCCAGTAAATCTTGGCCTGACTGTTAAACAAGAGTTGCTGAATAATTTTTTCCTCCGCCTGATTTAAAGCATTGAAACCTGCAAAAACAAGTTTAGTAGCGCCCAACGATTCGGAGAAATACTGCAAATTGTTTACGGCTTCTCTGTAAATCAGTCCTTGATAACCGATTCCCATATTTTTTAAATGCGTATAGAGCGTTTCGTAATACTCAGGAAGTCGGCTCCAGAATTCTAGATGGGTTTTAATCAAATCGGTGGTTTGGGAAGGTTCCAAATCCCAACGCTTCAATACCTCAATATCTTTCAGATAAGAGAAAACATGATCCGGTTTTAAAAGATATCGGTCGATTTCATTAAAATCCTGCAGCAGCGTTTTTCCCCAATTGGCAAACAATTCAAAATCCTGTTGTTGTTCTACCGGTGTTACGGAAAGGTAAATATTGTAAAATTCAAAAAGCAGTTCTGTAGGATCTATCGTTCGGATTCCGGCCACCTCCTGAATAAAATCTTCAATACTGATGATATTGGGGGCAAAGACGGTTTGATCCAACTGTTTTTTTAACGCTTCAATCAAAAAAACTTTGGCTCTTTTATTGGGTAGAATTATAGTAACTTCTGAAAGGGTATTTCCGAATTCGGAAACAATTTGATGGCTTACTTTATCGAGAAAAGAAAAATGTATCATGCCATAAAAATAAAAAAAACGTCCCGATAAATCGGGACGTTTTCACTATTTATTTGAAGTGTAAGTTTAAATTAGTTAGCCAATTTAACTTCTACACGTCTGTTGTTAGCTTTACCTTTAGCGGTTTTGTTAGAATCGATTGGTTTAGATTCTCCGTAACCTTCTGAAGTTAATCTGTCAGCAGCGATACCGTTATCGATTAAGTAATTTTTAACCGCAGCAGCTCTGTCTTTAGATAATTTCAAGTTAGCAGCATCTGAACCACTTGAATCTGTATGACCTTCAATGCTGAATTTAGAAGTAGGGTACTCTTTCAAGATAGCAGCAATTGATTGTAATACTGGGAAAGTTTGTTTTTGGAACGAAGACTTACCAGAGTTGAACAAGATAGTTTTAGCGTAAGCGTTTAATTTTTTCATTGCGTCTTCAGACACTTCAGGACATCCGTTGTTAGCAACAGTACCTTTCACGTCAACACATTTGTCATCTTTATCAGCTACACCGTCACCATCTGTATCAGGCCAAGGACAACCAGCATTTTCAGCAGGACCTTTCACGTCAACACATTTGTCAAGGTTATCAGCTACACCGTCACCGTCTGTATCAGGACATCCGTTCATAGCAGCAGGACCAGCTACTTCAGGACAAGCATCGTCTTTATCAGCGATTCCGTCACCGTCAGTATCAGGACAACCGTTTAATTCTTTTGGACCAGCTACTTCCGGACAAGAATCATCTTTATCAGCGATTCCGTCTGCATCTGTATCAGGACATCCTTGGAATTCTTTTAAACCAGCAACTTCTGGACAAGCGTCATCTTTATCGTAGATTCCGTCACCATCTGTATCTTTTCCTCCAAATTTGAAAGAAAGACCAACAAAGTGCTGTAAATGAGATGCGATATCTACATTTGGAGTTCTAGTTTCGTCAAATGAATGTTTGTAAGTAGATTGGAATGTTAAACCAACTTGCTCTGAAAACCAGAAAGCCAAGCCTAAACCTCCATTAACTGTACCTGCTGAAGCATCACCCATGAAAGTGTAACCTCCACCAATGTGAGCAGATGGATCAATCCATTTTGATTTTAAAGCATTCATGAAGCTATATTTAATAACCCCATCAGCTGCATAATACATTAAATCTCCAGGATTTGAAACCTGATACTCACCAGGATTAGTAGGTCTTTCACCAACAAATTTATTGATTTTGTTTACCGACCCCGTAATTCCGAAAGAGAAGTTGTTACCTACGTGTCTTGATACGTTAACGTAAGACACTGAAGGAATGATATTCCAATACCCTTTTGCATTGAAATATTGAGAAAACTGATCTTCTACTTTAGAAGCAGCACTCACTCTACCACCATCCACTGCGTTAGCACCGAATGAGATAGCCCATGGATTGTTACTATCCTGTGCTTGAGAGCTTAATCCTGCAAACATAAGAGCAGCAACAAATAATCTGTTTAGATGTTTCATACTTTTTTTATTTAATTACAATAATTTATAATTGAGACAAAAATAAGAGGTTAAATATTAATTACAAAGCGATTTGTTAAAAAAAATACATTTTCCTACTAAAAATCCCCTTATCTAATCACATTTAACGTTTTTCCAACCTCAGTAAATGCCAGAATCGCTTTATCAAGATGTTCTTTAGTGTGTGCTGCAGACAATTGCACGCGAATTCTTGCCTTATCTTTTGGCACCACCGGGAAGAAGAACCCTATCACATAAATTCCTTTTTTCAACAATTCATCTGCCATTACCTGAGACAATTTCGCATCGTACAACATTACCGGAACAATTGCAGAATCCCCGTCAATAATATCAAAACCGGCCGCCTTCATTCCTGCTTTAAAATAGTTGGTATTCCATTCCAATTTATCGCGTAAGGACGTATCCTTTTCCAACAATTCAAAAACCTTGATTGAAGCCCCAACAATGGCTGGTGCCAAAGAATTGGAAAACAAATACGGACGGGAACGCTGACGCAAAATTTCAATCACTTCTTTTTTAGCCGTGGTATATCCTCCCATGGCACCGCCAAGCGCTTTTCCTAACGTTCCGGTGATAATATCCACACGTCCCATTACGCCTTTAGCTTCAAGCGTTCCTTTTCCGGTAGCCCCAATAAAACCGGCAGCATGACATTCGTCTACCATCACCATCGCATCGTATTTATCGGCTAAATCACAAATTTTATCCAATGGCGCTACCAATCCGTCCATAGAGAACACCCCATCGGTAACAATCAATTTGAAACGGCGTCCTTCCTGATTAGCTTTAATAAGTTGCTGTTCCAAATCTTCCATATTATTGTTTTCATAACGGTAACGCGCTGCTTTACACAAACGCACGCCGTCAATAATCGAAGCGTGGTTTAAACTATCCGAAATAATACAATCTTCTTCTCCCAACAACGGTTCGAAAACCCCACCGTTGGCATCAAAAGCCGCTGCGTATAAAATCGTATCTTCCGTTCCGTAGAAATCGGCAATCTTTTTTTCTAAGGTTTTATGAATATCCTGTGTTCCGCAAATGAAACGCACCGACGACATTCCGAATCCGTGCGTATCCAAAGTATCTTTAGCGGCCTGCACCACTTCCGGATGCGAAGACAAGCCCAAATAGTTGTTCGCACAGAAATTTAAAACCGTTTCGTTGTTAACGGTAATTTCCGCTCCTTGCGGCGACGTGATAATGCGCTCTTTTTTATACAATCCGTTTTCCTGAATCGTGTTCAGTTCGTTTTGCAAATGTTCTTTTATTTTTCCGTACATTATTAAGTGTGTTTGTTTATTTGATTATTTCATATTTACAATCCGGTTTCCTGCTTAGTGAAGTCTCTACCGTCATCAGCGTTTTGCTTTTTGCAACCTGCTGCCTTTTGCCTTCTGGCTTACAAATGTACTACTTCTAATTTTTCTCCTATATATACAAGTGTTTTTTTCTCAACCGAAAATCCCATCTCCTGCAAGGCATGTGCGTATTCTGCCAATTGTGCTTCATATTTCGTTTGATGTGCACCGGTTTTATAATCCAACAAATATGCAGATGTTCCCTGCACCGAAACACGATCCGGTTTAACGGTAGCCGTACCTTTTTTGATGATATTCTGTTCGTTGAATACTTTTTTATCGGCTTCAAAAAAAACGGCCAAATCCGGATGATTTACAATTTCAGACAAAGTTCGTTCCACTTCCGGCTTTTGCGATTCGGTTATCAGTCCGCTTTCAATCGCTTTTTCGATAGCCAAATCCACATCGGCATCGGTTTTTACAAACGATAAAATCTCGTGCATCACATTTCCGAATTCAATCGCTTTAATCTGATCAGTGCCCCACATCAGGGCTTCACGTTGGGCGATTTTGATTTTCTTCGGATTAAAAACCTCGTTTACAATTTCAATTGTAGGTTGTTTTTCTTTTTCTTCTTTAGTTACCGAAAGCCGATTGCTGTCGCCAAATTCAAATTCGGATTGATCGTCCTGATACACGCCTTTAAAATCGAGATATTTGATGAAATACGACGACATATTATTGGTCAACTCTCCTTTTGAGGTCAGATTTTTATTGGAAATAACATACAACTGTTCTTCGGCTCTGGTTAACGCCACATACAAGACATTGATATTGTCCAAAAGTTCTTCCTGACTTCTTTCATTATACACCTGCGCGGCATTTTCACCGTATTGGGCCACTTCTTTTTTCGTATCGACCAACGCTTTCGGAATATCCAAATTGGCATCTTCCAGTTCCAACCACATTTTATTTCTTGGGGAACGGGCGTAATCTTCTTCGGCAAACGGAAAAATCACTACCGGAAATTCAAGTCCTTTCGATTTGTGAATCGTCATGATCCGCACCGCATCGTTTCCTTCCGGAGACGGGATGCTGAATTTGGCGCCATTATTTTCCCAATACTCCAGAAAATCCGAAATTCCGGCTTGCGTGCGCACATCGCGTTCCAATACCAAATCCATGAAATACTGCACATAAGAAACCGTGCTTTTTTCTTTGATAAACGTCGACACAATAATTTCCACCGCTTCGTACAACGATTTTTTTCGGCAGTTTTTAAAGGAAATTACGATTCCGAATTCCGCCAACCATTTTTGCAGTTCTTCTTCCGAAAATTTGGTCATGCCCAATTCGATGAAATCATGAATCGGCAATTCGGATTGTTTATTTTTGGCGATGAAATATAAAAAGGCCGCTTTGGCTTCCTTATCGTTGTTGTTTTTCAGATAGCGCAACACATTCAAAATCAACTTTACTTCAGTCGCGTTATCGATCAATAAGGTTTCCGAAGACAAAATCGGGATATCATTTTCGGTTAAATAATTCGCCAAGGCCACACCCGATGTTCGCTTCCGCGTCAACAAAACCATATCGCGGTACTGAAACCCATTCGCTTTCACTTTTTCAATGGTTGCTAAGGTTGCTTTCAGATACAGTTGTTCTTTATCATCGGATTCTTCCTCAGACATTTCATCGGCTTTTTCGACTTTCGGAATAAAGGAAATATTTACATAACCGCCTTTTTTAGTGTTGACTTCCTGATGACTTTTGTTGCGGTACAAATCCTGATAATCTTCGTTGGAAAATTCATCGGCCAACATCGCAAAAAAAGCATTGTTGAAAGTGATGACTTCCGAATAGCTTCGGTAATTCGTTCCTAAACGCACCAATTCCTTGCTCGGATTGGAAAACGGATTTTCGTCCTTGCTTAAACTGATGAATTGTTCCGCTTTCCCACCACGCCATCGGTAAATCGACTGTTTCGGATCGCCCACAATCATCAGTGAACCTTGCGCACCGGATAAATCTTCGGAAGAAAGCGCATTGTCAATCAGCGGAACCAGATTGTGCCACTGCATTTCCGACGTATCCTGAAATTCATCAATAAAGAAATGCTTATAGCGTTCTCCTAATCGCTCATATATAAAAGGTGCAGGTTGGTTCTGGATTTCGTTGTAAATAATGGCGTTGAATTCGGAAATCGACAAAATATTTTTCTCTTTCTGAATCGTGTCGAGTTCTTGTGCGATGGAATTCAGCAACGACAATGGTGTGATGTTTTTCTGAAACGCGGAATAGAAATTCTTCTTTTCGTAATTTTTATAGACTTTGGCCAAAATTGCAATCAACTCGGGCGCGATACTTTCGATGACGGCTTTGTCTTTTGCGGTTTTATTCACCTGAATGTCATCGGCTTCAAAAAACTTTTTGTGCGAACTTTTCAATTCGCCTTTCTGAATGTAGCCCAAATGATTCGGAAACGTACCGCGGGAAAACGAACTTACATCAATGTTGTTGCTTTCAATCAACCGCAGTGCTTCCTCGGCGAAAGCCACACATTCTTCTTCCAATCTTTTGATTTCTTCCGATAATTTTTCGCGAATCACCAAAAACTCATCGATGGTTTTTTCGTGGAAATGCGAAATTTCGTTTCGGTTGTTTTCGTTGACCAGCAATCGACTCACATCGAACAATTCGTGCGTGACATCCCAACTTTTATCGTTATCGGTTTTATCAACGGAAAAATCGACTAAAATTTTGGTCAGCACTTCATCTTCTCCGGCTTTGGCGATAATAGCATCCACGGCTTCCTGCAACAATAAATCGGTTTCCAGTGACACTTCGAAAGTCACCGGAAGATTCAAATCATGCGCAAAGGCGCGAATGACCTTGTGCGTGAATTTATCAATCGTGGAAATATCAAACGCCGCATAATTATGAATAATGTTTTTGATGATCGCTTTCGACTTGTCTTTGATGGTAGCCAATGAAAGCTTCGTTTCCGATGCGACATCTTTCATGAAATCAAGCGCTTTCCCGTTCGGTTCGTCCTTTGAAAATTCGTGCAACGCATTCACAATTCGCGATTTCATCTCCTCTACCGCTTTGTTGGTGAAAGTAATGGCGAGGATTTTTTTATAGGCGTCGTTCGTATTGGCCAGCATCAGGATTTTTAAATATTCCTTAACCAGCGTATAGGTTTTACCGGAACCGGCCGAAGCATCGTATATGGTGAAAGCGGATTTTGCCACAGATTTGTCTTTATTAATGTTTAAGTAATCTTAAATTACCTCAGTCTATTTTCTTTTACGAAGATAAATTTATAATTTTGAATGAATTTAATTATTAATCTTTAAATATAAAATATCATGGCTTTTGAATTACCACAATTACCATACGCATACGACGCCTTGGAACCGCACATTGATGCCCGTACCATGGAAATCCACCATTCGAAACACCACAATGCTTACATCACCAACCTAAATGCAGCGATTGCAGGAACAGATTTGGAAGGAAAGTCGATTGAAGACATTCTGAAAAATCTTGACATGAACAATATGGCGGTACGCAACAATGGTGGTGGTCATTATAACCACACTATGTTTTGGGAAATCATGGCACCAAACGCCGGTGGATTACCAACAGGAGAATTAGCAACTGCAATTGATGCTGCGTTTGGTTCTTTTGATGCTTTCAAAGCAGAATTTGCTAAAGCAGGAGCTACTCGTTTCGGTTCGGGATGGGCTTGGTTGTGTGTGAAAGACGGGAAATTAGAAGTTTGCTCTACGCCAAACCAAGACAACCCAATCATGCCGGGTGTACCTTGCGGCGGGCAGCCAATCTTAGGAATGGATGTTTGGGAGCACGCTTACTACTTGAACTACCAAAACAGACGTCCGGATTACATTGAGGCGTTCTTCAATGTAATTAATTGGGCAGAAGTGGCAAAGCGTTACGCAGCAGCGAAATAAGCGAAAAAAAAGAATAGAATATAGAAAATAGACAGATGAACTTTGGGTTTGTTTGTCTATTTTTTTTGTCTTTACTCTTTCATCTATTTTCTTTGCTCTTTCCTCACTTTACTCTAATAAAAAAGGTGGAATTGCTTCCACCCTTTTTGCCCCAAATCTACCATAAACTTAACCTACTAATGCTATGGTAGTACGAATGTATAGCGATAGTTATTGAACATCAAATAAATCAGACATACTGCATTTTTTCTCGATAAAGTGCATTTTCACCCGCTTTTCACCGATTAAATGAAGTCGAAAACGAAACTTTGTAAAATAAAAAAGGTGGAATTGCTTCCACCCTTTTTGCCCCAAATCTACCATAAACTTAACCTACTAATGCTATGGTAGTACGAAAGTATTGCGACTGCTTTCATCCGTCAAATAAAACAGTTAAACTGCATATAAAATCGATGAAAAGCATTTTTATCTGTTTTTTAGTATGCTCGGGCGTCTTTTCCTTCGTAGAAGTTCATGAACGCTCGGTTTACCACACGATTTCCGCCATCGGTTGGATAATTTCCGGTGAAGTACCAATCGCCTAAATTCTTCGGACATGCTTTGTGCAGATTTTCAACCGTTTGGAAGATAATTTTCACCTCTGCTTTCACGGAACTCTCCGTTAACATCTGCGCAATTTTATCGGAAATCTCCTGATCGGTAAACGGTGCGTAAATTTCTTTCACATAATTGACCACTTCGCTATCATGGAAATTTTCCTGTGCTTTGGATTTCTGATACACTTCTTCAACGATGTGTAGCAAATTGCGTTCTTTCAGCAATTCCATAGCAGCACGGAACGCAACCAATCCTTCCAATTTCGCCATATCGATTCCGTAACAATCCGGATAACGGATTTGCGGTGCCGAAGAAACAATCACTATCTTTTTCGGATTCAGTCGGTCCATCATTTTGATGATACTTTTCTGCAAAGTAGTTCCGCGAACGATACTGTCATCAATAATGACTAAATTATCAGTTGGTTTGATTACACCATACGTCACATCGTATACGTGTGCCACCATATCATCGCGACTGCTGTCTTCGGTAATGAACGTTCTTAGTTTCACATCTTTAATTGCGATTTTTTCCGAACGCAGTTTCACCGATAAAATCTCCTGTAATTTTTCAGCAGAAAGCGATTCCTTATTGGCTAAAATATCGGCAATTTTCCGTTGATTCAAAAAATCATTGGCGGCTTCCACCATTCCGTAGAACGAGGTTTCTGCCGTATTCGGGATATAAGAGAAAACCGTGTTGTCAGTATCATCGTTAACCGCATCCAAAACGGCCGGCATGATTAATTTTCCTAAATTTTTACGTTCCTGATAAATTTCAGCATCGCTGCCTCGGGAAAAATAGATTCTTTCAAAGGAACAAGCTTTCAAAGGCAAGGCTTCACGGATTTGCTCATCGATAACACGACCGTCTTTTTTAACGATAATGGCGTGTCCGGGAGTGATTTCTTTTATTTCTTCAAACGGAACATTGAAAACCGTTTGAATTACCGGTCGTTCCGAAGCCACCACCACGATTTCATCATCCTGATAGTAAAACGCCGGACGGATTCCTGCCGGATCACGGGTTACAAACGCATCACCGTGACCTAACAAACCTGCCATCGCATAACCACCATCCCAGTTTTTGGAAGCTCTTCTCAAGATTCTTCCGATATTTAATTTTTCAGCAATTACCGGAGAAGCTTCTCTTTTACTCAACCCGTCATTTTTACATTCCTGATACAAATCGGTTACTTCATCGTCTAAAAAATGACCGATTTTTTCCATTACAGTAACCGTATCTGCCATTTGTTTCGGATGTTGCCCTAAACGTACTAAATCTTCGAAAAGTTCTTTAACATTGGTCATGTTGAAGTTTCCGGCCACAATCAGGTTTCGGTGCATCCAATTGTTCTGACGCAAGAACGGGTGCACACTTTCGATGCTGTTTTTGCCGAACGTTCCGTAGCGTACGTGTCCTAAAAACAATTCTCCGATGTAAGGAATATTGGCTTTTTGTGCCGCAACATCATGCTGGTATTCTGGATGCTGCTCCATCTCTTCATTAATACGCTGATTGATTTGCGCAAAAATGTCCTGAATGGGCTGCGTCTGATTGGAACGTACCCGACTGATGTAACGTTCTCCCGGTTCCACATCCAATTTAATACTGGCCAAACCGGCACCATCCTGACCACGGTTGTGTTGCTTTTCCATTAACAGGTACATTTTCTGTACTCCATAAAAAGCTGTGCCGTATTTTTCTTTGTAGTATTCTAACGGTTTTTTTAATCTTAAAAGGGCAATGCCACACTCGTGTTTTAAAGCGTCACTCATGTTGTTGTGTGTTGTGTTGTTGTATTAATGAAAAGAGCCCCGTTTCCGAGGCTCATGTGTATAGTGTTAGTTTTCTAACGCGATGTCAAATTGTGTCAAGGCTTTAAACTCCTGTAAACGAGACAGCACCTCTGTTTTTTCTAAATTCTCCATTCTTTCTGTTCCGAATTTCTCCACACAGAACGAGGCTAAATTTGATCCGTAAATAATCGCGTTTTTCATATTGTCGAACGAAATGTTTTCGCTTTGCGTAATGAATCCTGCGAAACCACCTGCGAAAGTATCTCCCGCTCCGGTTGGATCGAATACTTCTTCCAATGGCAATGCCGGTGCAAAGAATACTTTACTGTCGTTAAACAATAAGGCGCCGTGCTCTCCTTTTTTGATTACCACGTATTTTGGTCCCATCGTATGGATTTTTGCTGCCGCTTTCACCAAAGAATATTCTCCGGATAACTGACGGGCTTCTTCATCATTGATTGTAATTACATCGATGCGTTTCATTACGTCTAATAATTCCGGTAATGCACAATCCATCCAGAAATTCATGGTGTCTAAAACTACCAGTTTCGGTTTTACCTCCATCTGATCCAAAACGCTGCTTTGAACGATTGGGTGCAAGTTCCCTAGCATTACCACATCTGCGTTTTTGAAATCTGCCGGTACTTTTGGCTGAAAATCCGCCAACACATTTAACTGTGTATCTAAAGTGTCTCTGGAATTCAAATCGTTATGGTAACGACCGCTCCAGAAAAATGTTTTTCCGCCCTGAACCACTTCAAGACCTGAAATATCAATGTTTTTGCTTTTTAATAAATCTAAATATTCTTTAGGGAAGTCGTCTCCAACTACGGAAACAATTGCCGATTTCAAGTTAAAATGCGAAGCCGAAAGCCCGATATATGTACCTGCTCCACCTAAAATCTTATCGGTTTTTCCGAAAGGAGTTTCAATTGCATCAAAGGCTACTGTGCCTACAATCAATAATTTATTCATAAAATGATCTTAATTTTGAAGCTGCAAATGTACGATTTAGTTTTGGTTCGCAAAAGCCTATTTTTTGTTAAGATTTTCGACCCGCTTCCGAAGCTCTTTAAAGGTATCGAAAGGTCCTTTTGTGATGACCATATTCACCATGAATGCCGGGATATTTCCACCAGGGTTCCCGTAAATTTGCTGAACAACGAGTGTTTGTGTATTGGATACTTTTTTCAGATACCAAAATCCTTTAAAATTAGTGAGTCGGACATAACCGGGTTTTTCTTTGAGCAATCGGTTTTCGGGAAGAATGGTTATGATTCGCTCGTTTTCATTTGTCGTCAAAGTCACTTTAGAAACATGATCCCGATCCTGAATCGGCCAACCCAAATGGTGCGTCATGTAAAAAATCCAACTCGTGTCGGAAGTTTTCTTCAGTAATTCGCTTTTTCGGGTTTTGTAGTTCCACTTTTTGAGGTTTTTGACATCGACAAGCTGTTTAACGATAGTGTCGATATTCGCATTTACCGTCATTACCGCCCGGTATTCTTTGAAAGCGGTAGTGTCAAATTTGGTCAAATACACCTTTACACCGTCCTTGTCTAAGGCGAGTTCCGGTTTTTTTTGTGAATAGCCGCAACCGCCAATCAGCAAAAAAAAGAGTAGCGTTGAAAAAAGAATTTGGGACCTTTTCATTCCCTAAAGTTATGGAAATCAAAACAAATGGCCTTCTTCTTTTTCGTAAAAAGTGTCAACAGAGAGATTTGGCTGTTGAGATGCCATCACCGCAAGTGCATCGCAACGCTCGTTTTGCGGGTGATTACTATGCCCTTTAATCCATTTAAAATCCACCTGGTGCTTTCGGTAAATTTTAAGGAAACGCATCCATAAATCGGGATTTTTCTTTCCGACGAAATTTTTCTTTTCCCAACCGAAAACCCAGCCTTTCACGACCGAATCAATAACATATTTGGAATCGGAGGTAACCAAAACGGAGGTGCCCTGTTTTTTCAATTTTTCCAGACCCACAATAACCGCCAGCAATTCCATCCGATTGTTGGTCGACAGCCGGAATCCTTCGTAGAATTCTTTTTTATAGGGCGTTCCTACCATTTCCATCACCACGCCATAACCGGCAGGCCCTGGATTTCCTTTGGATGCGCCATCGGTATAAATATGTACTTCGTAGGATTTCAATAGTTATGCAGTAGTAATAAGTTGCTCGATTACTTTGGGAAAATGTTCGTGTTCCAGTTGATGGATTTTTTCAGCTACCGCTTCCGGAGTGGTGCAATCTTCAATATTTACACTCGCCTGAAAAATTACCGCGCCTTCATCATAATGTTCATTTACATAATGAATGGAAATCCCGGTTTCTTTCTCTTTATTTTCTAAAACCGTTTTATGAACGTTCATGCCATACATTCCTTTTCCGCCATATTTTGGCAACAATGCTGGGTGTACGTTAATTATTTTATCGGGATAATGCGCAATAATAGTTGCCGGAAACATTAAAAGAAAACCGGCTAACACAATTAAATCCGGTTTTAAATCGTTCAGTTTTTCTAAAACCACACCGTTATTAAGTTCAGTTTTGTCAAATATTACAGTAGAAACATTTTGATTTTCAGCACGTTCCAAAACTTTGGCATGAGGATTGTTAGTCAACACCGCGATTACGTTCCCTTGATTTTTATTTTTGAAGTATTTAATAATATTTTCGGCATTCGAACCCGAACCGGAAGCAAAAATTACTATTCGTTTCATTTATCCTGTAATTTTTATTACGTAGAAAACATCGTTTTCACAGTGCAAAAAAAAGAATAATAAATGATAATAAATAGAAAATGGAAGTCTTTGTAAAATTATTTTTTTAATTTCGTAGTCACATTTAGTAACAAAAATGTTGTTTTAAAATAAAGTTTTTTATTTTTGCCAACAAATTAAATTTTAAAATTAAAGATTATGTCAGACATTGCATCAAGAGTAAAAGCGATTATCGTAGACAAATTAGGTGTTGACGAAAATGAAGTTGTAACAGAAGCAAGCTTCACAAACGACTTAGGAGCTGATTCATTAGACACTGTTGAGCTTATCATGGAGTTCGAAAAAGAATTCGATATTCAAATTCCGGACGACCAAGCTGAAAACATTGCTACTGTTGGTCAAGCTATTTCTTACATCGAAGAAGCTAAAAAATAATAACTACTATACACCCCATGTATTCTTCGGAATGCATGGGTGTTATTATTTTTGCCATTTAGGAAAAAAAACTGATTGGGAGCAATCAAAAAAATACAATCTACTACCCATGTTTCCTTTACAGATTAAAGAAAAGTAACATGGGTATTATTTGTTTAAATACATTGTAAAAAATATATTATGGCATTAAAACGAGTTGTAGTAACAGGTTTAGGCGCTCTTACCCCTATAGGAAATTCCATTGAAGAATACTGGGATGGATTGATTACCGGTAAAAGCGGCGCTGCCCCAATAACATATTACGATACCGAAAAACACAAAACAAAATTCGCTTGTGAAGTGAAAAACTTCAACATCGAAGCGTATATGGATCGTAAAGAGGCTCGTAGATTGGATAAATTTGCGCAATATGCCGTTGCCGCCAGTGACGAAGCAATTAAAGATGCCGGAATTACTGCCGACAACATTGACAAATACCGCGTTGGGGTAATCTGGGGTGCCGGAATCGGTGGTTTGGAAACCTTCCAGGAAGAGGTAATGTATTACGCCAAAGGCGACGGAACACCAAAATTCAATCCTTTCTTTATTCCAAAAATGATTGCCGATATTGCTCCTGCGCACATTTCCATGCGTAACGGCTTTATGGGACCAAACTATACCACAGTTTCTGCTTGTGCGTCTTCGGCCAATGCTTTGATTGATGCGTTCAACTACATCCGTTTGGGAATGTGCGACGTAATCATTTCCGGAGGATCGGAAGCTGCCGTAACGATCGCCGGTATGGGAGGATTCAACTCCATGCATGCCTTATCCACCCGAAATGACAGTCCAGAAACCGCTTCAAGACCTTTTGATGCTACCCGCGACGGATTCGTTTTAGGAGAAGGTGCCGGTGCTTTGGTATTGGAAGAATACGAACATGCAAAAGCCCGTGGTGCAAAAATTTATTGTGAAATTGGCGGAGGCGGAATGTCGTCTGACGCGTACCACTTAACCGCTCCGCATCCGGAAGGAATTGGTGTAATTGCCGTGATGAACAACACTTTACGTGATGCTGGAATGAAACCGGAAGAGGTTGATCACATCAACACACACGGAACTTCCACACCACTGGGTGATGTTGCTGAGCTAAAAGCCATCAGTGCTGTTTTTGGCGAACATGCTAAAAACATCAACATCAACTCTACAAAATCCATGACAGGTCACCTGTTGGGTGCTGCCGGAGCTATCGAAGCCATTGCTTCCATTTTAGCAATGAAACACGGTATAGTTCCTCCAACAATCAACCACTCTGTTGTAGATGAGAATATTGATCCAAGCTTGAATTTAACCCTAAACAAGCCTCAAAAAAGAGAAGTGAAAGTTGCCATGAGCAATACTTTCGGATTTGGTGGTCACAACGCTTGTGTTTTATTCAAAAAAATAGAAGAGTAATTCTTTGTTATGAGTATCATCAAGAAAATATTTTCAAATTCCCGCTCTCCAGAAGACGGGATTTTTTTTGACGCTATTCAAAAAATATTGGGTTTCAAACCTATCAACTTAAACAATTATCGCAAAGCCTTCACCCATCGTTCCATGAATAAAGTGGACGAAAAAGGAAACCCAATCAATTACGAGCGATTGGAATTTTTGGGTGATGCGATGTTGGGTTCGGTTATTGCGGCGCATTTGTTTAATGAAGTCCCAACAGGAGACGAGGGATATCTAACCAAAATGCGTTCGAAAATTGTCAGCCGCGATCACTTAAACGAATTGGGAAAAGACCTGAACCTGATCAAATTTGTCGAGAGCAAGGTTTCAACCCAGCATTTCGGCGAAAACATTCACGGCAACCTCTTTGAAGCTTTAATCGGAGCCATTTACCTCGATCGCGGGTTTGTATACTGCGAGAAATTCATCCACAAAAAGGTGATTTTGCCTTATGTAGACATACCGAAACTGGAAGGAAAGGTAATCAGTTACAAAAGTCTGGTAATCGAATGGTGCCAAAAAGAAAAAAAGGCATTTCATTACGATGTTTTTGAAGACAACGGAAACGAAGGCGTAAAATATTTCGGAGTAAAACTCAAAATTGACAACAAAATAGTAGCACGGGCCAGAGCTACTTCCAAGAAAAAAGCAGAAGAAAAAGCATCACAACGTGCCTATTTTGCTTTTCAGGAAAAAATGAGCCCCAACAACTAACTACGCAACTTGTACTAAATTATAGTTAACAACACTTCAGGGCTGTTTTTTAAAAGCATAATGTACTATATTTACAGTATCTTTTTACAGCACTATGGCTATTCATAAAATTCAGATTGACGATTTTATTTCGATTGATTATCAGCTTGTAGCGGTACACTCTACACTTGAAGATTATCGTTTGGCGTATTTTATCAATCAGAAATTAGCCGTTTCCTTTGAGAAAAGCGAACACGACATCGGCATTCAGATTCCCGAAGGAAAAAGTCATTTTACCCGATTTGTTTTTGATGACGAAGAAAACGAATTGTACTGGAACCTGATTCCCAATAAAACAAAAGTCGTAACCCGACAAACCAAAGCGACTTCGCTTTTCGACGAAACAGAATTGGACATCACCACCAATATTTACCTGCTTCCCGAACTGAAAAAAGTCGATTACATCATAAAAATTGAGAATACCGACGATTTTTTTGACGTTGACCAGTTAATTGACGAATTACTCGCGATTAAACAAATTACGACGGCTTATAAAATCGAACAACATACACTAAAATCGAAAAATAATTTAATTTTCTAATACAATGCCAACAAGAAAAAAGACGAAAATTGTAGCGACACTTGGCCCGGCCTGCAGCACTAAAGAAGTGATTAAAGACATGATTGATGCAGGAGTAAACGTTTTTAGAATTAACTTTTCCCATGCCGATTATACCGATGTAAAAGAACGCATCGACATGATTAGAGAACTGAACAACGAATTCGGATACACTACCTCCATTTTAGCTGACCTCCAAGGTCCAAAATTACGGGTAGGTGTTATGAAAGAAGACGTTGTGGTAAGCAAAGGCGATAAGATTACCTTCACAACTGCCGAAGACATTTTAGGCACTGCTGAAAAAGTGTACATGAACTATAAAGAATTCCCAAAGGATGTGAATCCGGGCGAACGCATATTATTGGACGACGGAAAACTAATTTTCGAAGTACTGAAGACTGACAAAAAAACAGAAGTGGAAGCCGTTGTCGTTCAGGGCGGACCCTTAAAATCTAAAAAAGGCGTAAACCTTCCCAACACCCGTGTTTCTCTTCCGGCATTGACCGAAAAAGACATCCGTGACGCTCTTTTTGCCATTAAAAGCGAAGTCGACTGGATTGCGCTTTCCTTTGTGCGAACTTCCGAAGACTTAAAAGATTTACAGGATTTAATTATGGCCAATTCCAGTCATAAAATTCCAATTATCGCCAAAATTGAAAAACCGGAAGCGGTCGAAAACATTGATAGAATTGTAGCCTTTTGCGACGGATTAATGGTAGCCCGAGGCGATTTGGGCGTGGAAATCCCAGCGCAGGAAGTACCATTGATTCAGAAAAAACTGGTGCATCGCGCCAAAACCGCGCGTATTCCAGTAATCATCGCCACACAAATGATGGAAACGATGATTACGAGTTTAACACCCACCCGCGCCGAAGTTAACGACGTGGCCAATTCAGTAATGGACGGAGCCGATGCCGTAATGCTTTCCGGAGAAACTTCTGTGGGGAATTATCCGGTTCAGGTTATTGAAAAAATGACGCAAATTATTGAAGCTGTGGAAGATTCACCGCTAATTCAAGTACCGCAAAACCAACCGCAAATCAAAACCAACCGTTACATCACCAAAAACATCTGTTATCACGGGGCAACATTGGCCAACGATATCAATGCCAAGGCTATTACTACTTTAACGAACAGTGGTTACACCGCCTTTCAGGTTTCCGCTTGGCGACCGCATGCACACGTTTTGGTTTTCACTTCCAATAAACGCATCTTAACACAGTTAAACCTGCTTTGGGGGGTAAATGCTTTCTTCTACGATAAATTTGTAAGCACTGATGACACCATCGACGATATCAACGCAATTTGCAAAGAAAGAGGCTATGTAAAATCGGGAGACATGCTGGTAAACCTTGCTGCCATGCCGGTTACCGCAAAAGGGATGGTAAATACGCTGCGTATTTCCGAAATTGAATAGAAAAATTTATATTTGAGAAACCAAAAAAAGACACTTATGAATTCGAACAATCCGTTTTTTAAGAACAAATCTTTTACCAATACAACCCGTTATTCCGGAGAGAACATCACCGAGAATGAAGCGGTTGCCATTGACTACAATGACACGATGACCGTTCAGGGTACGATCAACAAAAGTTTACTGATGTTGGCTTTATTGGTAGCCGGAGCAGCGGTAACCTGGACCATGACCTTCAACGGATACAATCCGATGGTACTGACAATTGGTGGCGCCATCATCGGCTTTATTTTGGTACTTGTTGCAGCTTTCAAACCACAATATTCTTCGGCTTTAGCACCGGGATATGCGGTATTTGAAGGGCTTTTCATTGGCGGACTTTCGGCTATTTTCGAATCAATGTACCCGGGATTGGTAATTCAGGCCGTAGGAGCGACTTTCGTAACCTTCATAGTTTGTTTCGGATTATACAAATACAATGTTGTTAAGGTTACCGAGCGTTTTCGTTCCGTAGTCGTAGCGGCAACTTTGGCCATCGCCAGTTTTTACCTGATTTCCTGGTTGCTTTCCTTGTTTATAGATTTCCAACCGGTACATCACGGCAACTCGTTAATGAGCATCGGAATCAGTGCTTTCGTAATTGTAGTAGCGGCGATGAATTTATTCCTTGATTTTGATCAGATTGAAAAAGGGGCACAAAGAAACCTTCCAAAATACATGGAATGGTTTGGCGCTATGGGCTTGATGATTACCTTGGTTTGGTTGTACGTAGAATTTTTACGTTTATTGTCCAAACTTTCCAGCAGAGATTAATCTGTATAAAAAATATACTAAAACCGATTTCTTTTGAAGTCGGTTTTTTTATTCCTAAAACTCAAATTTCAATTGTACCACTACTGATTTCTTCAGTTCCGTATTCAGATTGTGGAGTGAAATTCCGAGCAAACGCACCGATTCTTTCATCTTTTCCTGATACAGTAATTCTTTGGCTGTTTCGTGAATCAGACTTTTATCGGAAATAAAATACGGCAGCGTTTTACTTCTCGTCTGCAAGGTAAAATCAGAATATTTTATTTTTAACGTGACCGTTTTTCCGGAAATTTTATGTTTCTGCAAGCGTTTGGAAAGTTCCGCAGCAATGCGCTCGAGGCGTTCTTCCATGAAAATTTCAGACGTCAGATTTGTATTAAACGTATGTTCTGCGGCTACCGATTTGGTAATTCGGTTAGGTTTCACTGCGCTGTTGTGAATTCCGCGGACAATCAGATAATAATGCCCGCCACTTTTCCCGAAATGCTCTTCCAGATATTCGCGGGTACGATCTTTCAGATCCTTTCCGGTAAAAATCCCGTGCTGGTACATTTTCTCAGCGGTTACTTTCCCGATACCGTAAAACTTTTTGATGTCCAACGCTTCCAAAAACGGCTCGACCTCATCCGGATTGATAGTTTTCTGTCCGTTGGGTTTGTTGTAGTCCGAGGCCACTTTGGCTACAAATTTATTCACCGAAATGCCTGCCGAAGCCGTCAATCCCGTTTCTTCAAAAATACGCTGTCGAATTTCCTGCGCAATCAATGTTGCACTCGGGTTTCCTTTTTTATTTTGGGTTACATCCAGGTAGGCTTCATCCAGGGAAAGCGGTTCCACCAAATCGGTATACTCATGAAATATTTTGCGGATTTTATTCGAAATCTCTTTATAACGATCGAATCGGGGTCTTACAAAAACGATTTCCGGGCATAATTTTTTGGCCAGATAACCACTCATCGCACTGCGAACGCCAAATTTTCGGGCTTCATAACTCGCCGCCGAAACCACGCCGCGTACTTCACTTCCGCCCACGGCAACAGGTTTCCCTTTGAGCAACGGATTGTCCATCTGCTCGACTGAAGCATAAAAAGCATCCATATCAACATGGATTATTTTTCTCTGAAGTACCGTTGGTTCCATGTTGTAAATTTATGTATATTCAGTAGAAATTTGGAAACCGATGAAAAAAACAGCACTACTTTTAGGAGCCTCAGGATTAACAGGCAGTTTATTGTTGGAACTGCTGCTTTCCGACTCGGACTATGCGAAAATAAAATTGTTTTCCCGAAAGAGTTCCGGTATAACGCATCCGAAAATCGAAGAACATGTAATTGATCTGTTGCATTTGGAAAACCATTCAGCTGATTTTACCGGCGATGTGGTTTTTTGCTGTATCGGCACTACCAAAGCCAAAACACCAAACGAAACCGAATACAGAGCGATTGATTACGGCATTCCGGTTGCCGCCGCACAATTGGCAAAACTTAACAACATTCCGACTTTTATAGCCATTTCCGCGTTGGGCGCGACTACGAACAGCCCGGTTTTCTACAATCGAATTAAAGGCGAAATGGAACAAAGTATCATAGCTTTTGGAATTCCGAGAACCTATCTTTTGGAACCTTCTTTGATTTCAGGCGATCGAAAAGAAGTCCGAATTGGCGAAACCATGGCAATATACCTCATGAAAATTATCAATCCGTTATTGTTCGGAACCCTGAAAAAATACCGAAGTATCGCTCCGCAGCATATTGCTAAAGCCATGTGGTACCTGTCAAAAAACGAATATCCGAAAACCATTATTCCTTCTGATGTCATTTTCAGCCTGTCGCAATTAGTCTGAAATATTGTTTTTTACCGGAAAGAAAAACGCAGTTGGTCGCTTTTTGAAATACGTCCAAATGGCTTTGTTCAGAAAATGCACTTCGGAAAACGGAATGTTTCTGGAACGAAACGCCAAGCCTAACGAAAGCGAAAAACTCACGATAAAATTCATAAATCCGATAACCCCAATTCCGAAAATCCCCCAGAAAAGAGTCCAATTATCCACCTTAAAATGGGCGCCATATAAGCCGAGTGCCAGATTGCCGCTCACAAACGTAATGTGTCGGACATCCAAATCCAATCCTAAAAAAATTCCAATGGAAGCGGTACTTCCCATAAAAACCCCAAACCAGGTATTGGACACCACGCCTGCCCAATGGTCTTCAAACCATTGCGCAAGTTGCTTGGTTTTTTTCACGCCAAAACTCTTTTTCAGCAACGGATGCTCCTGAATGCGGTAAAACAACTGATGGTGTTTGTTGCGGTTGGACACACTTCCCGAAATAATTCCGGAAAGAAACAGAAAAACACCGGCAATAGACGCATGAAAAATTGCCGGAGAAGCTATCGGACTGATATCGGTTAACAACTTATTCCATTTCGCTTCCGCAATATTGTATCCTAAAGCATAATCAATCAGCCAAATCCCCAATAATGAAACGGGAAAGGCCACAATCACATTCCCTACAAAAGCAATAAACTGCGAACGGAACAACCGGGCAAACAGCTGCGCAAACGAACTGTGTTTTTCGCCGTTTTTGTTTTGTTTTTTCATCCCGGTTTCCAGGGCTTTGGTTATCGTTGCGGCCGTCATCGCGGGCTGTTTTGTGGCTAAAGTGAATCCGAGAAGGAAAATCGCGACAAAACCTACGGCATAATTCAAACTGTATAAAAAAGCGTGACCGAAATCACTCGTTTCAATTTTACCGAGCAGTACTTTAATGATACAAAGTACCCCAACTACCGCTCCGGCCCCCATAGCCGCATAAAACATTTTAAAGTATTCTTTCGAAGATTCCGTGATGTAATGTTCACCGGTTTTGGCGGTGTGCTGGGTGATTTCATAAGAAAGCAGCTGCGTACTCTCATTGATGAGTTGCCCCACATTATTCTTATAGCAATTGTATTTAATTACTTTGAGCGCCAGTTGAATACTGTTGTTGATTTTGTCTTCTTCTTTGTTTACGACCAACAACGGAATGAGAATTTTCAAGCGGTACAACTGTTGGCGAATGCGCAACAAACTCTGATTGACTTTTAAGGAAATTCCGAATTTAGAACTGTTACTGAATGCCTTGTCTACATATTCTTCGCATTGTCTGTGCAAAATCAGGAATTGTTTGTAGCGTAAATCATCCGAAGTAATTAAATGATCGGTTTGATTTCTGATGCGGTCTTCCATCTGCAGAAATTCCTTTTCCATTGCCACGAACGGACTTTCGAAAGCGTCGTATTCCGGAACCATTTTAATCACATCGGTTTCCATTGCGCGGCCGCTCATTCGTTGGGAAATCAGCTCCATGGCATTAATCAGTTCGGATAAAACCGAAAACTCTTTTACCGAGGTATAAATATCTGAAAACTGCAACATTTCAAACAGGCGCAAAAGTTCCTCGTGGGGTATTTTATTGATCCAAATCGTATCCGAATCCAGATAAAAAACCTGATTCAGCACATATTCCAACGTGTCCTTTTCGGGTTGATACGGCAGCACTTTATCAAACAAACGCTTCTTTACTTCATAAATAAAATCCGAATCGCGCAGAATTCCGGCATCCGAAAGCATCCGGCTGAATTTCCTTTCACTTAGTAATGTTTTTAGGTATTCAATAAGTACGCTTTTCTGCTGAGGGTTTTCGGTTAGGAAAAGTAATAGTTTTTCGATGGAAACGGTACTTTCTTTTGGTTTTTCAGGTCGGAAATAGCGCACGAGATCTACCAGAAAATGTAACGTGTCGTCTGAAGTGTATTCTCCTTCCGAAAAGTGTTTGCCGAACAGATTGGCTAACGTAAATTCTGATTTTGTTTTGCTGCTTGGTTTCATCCCTTTCATTTTGGCGTTACTACTTTTGTAAAAATACGATTCATCGGCTATATTTTTCTTAACTTGCTCCCAAAATATGTTAATTTCTTTACAAAATGCAGGAAATAGAACGAAAATTTCTGGTGCTTTCCGATGCTTTCAAGACCGTGGCGACAACCCAAAACCGAATTGTACAAGGGTATCTCAATTCCGATCCGGAAAGAACTGTACGCGTTCGAATCAAAGGAAATAAAGGCTTTCTGACCATCAAAGGAAAAGGCAATGCATCGGGCACCACGCGTTTGGAATGGGAAAAAGAAATTCCGGTTTCGGAGGCAGAACTGCTTTTACCGCTTTGTGAAAAAGGGATGATTGACAAAATACGGTATGAAGTTCCCGTGGGCAAACATGTGTATGAAGTAGATGTTTTTTCGGGTGATAATGAAGGTTTGGTTGTAGCCGAAATTGAACTGAACACTGAAGAGGAGTCTTTCGAAAAACCAAACTGGCTGGGAAAAGAAGTTACCGGAGAAGAGCGGTATTACAATGCTTTTTTAAGCAATTCCCCTTATAAAAACTGGTAAATTTATTCTTTAATGGTTTCAAGATTTACATTAAGAAATCCGCGTCCTTTAACGTGTGTAATCTCCATGAATGCTTTTTTGGACAAATCGATTTCACGACCTCTGGTGAAAGGTCCACGGTCGGTAACCGTCACTACCACTGATTTGTTGTTCACCGGATTGGTAACCCGTAATTTGGTCCCGAAAGGTAATTTTTTGTGAGCCGCGGTATATTTCGAATTATCAAAACGCTTGCCGCTTGCGGTTCGTCTTCCGTTAAACCTGTCGTGATAATACGAGGCGTGAACGGCTTTTTTATAAGGTCTGTACTTTAAATTAACCTGAACGGAATCTACCGTTAACGTATCCTGAAGTGATTTTTTGGCTTTATCGCTGCGTATGATTTTTTCGCTGGTAAAACTACTGGCAAAGAATACAAAAATGAAAAGTAATAAAGTTGGGGCAATAATTTTTTTCATGTTTTATTTTTTATGCAATACTGATTAACAAGAAATATGCCATTGAAGAAAAAAGCCCTAAAAAGGGCTTTCTATAAGATTAGAACCAAAGGTTCCACGGAATTCTACTTAATATAAACAGTAAGCCTGCCAAATACAGAAATCCTATTTTCTTGAATTTTCCATTACTGCTGTCTTCTTTTTTGTGTTTCGACCAACCGATTGTTATTAAAGCTATCGCCAGTATATTTACCAACGGATGTTCCAATGATGTTAATCGTAATGCCGCATTACTCATGTCGCCAAAAGCGGCCATTCCTAATGGGGAAACAAAATAAACCACCAAACCCAAAAGCAATTGAATGTGACAGAAAATCAACGCAAACAAAGAAATTTTTCGGTCTTTGTCTTCGAAACTTCTTTTGGAAGAAACGCCCATTAAAGCATTAATCACTGCAAATAATAATACCGCTAAAGCCAAATAGGCCACACCGGAATGTGCTTTTTGAATAATATCGTACATGTTTTTCGTTTATTTAGTTTAACAAATATAGCAAATTGGTTTAATTTCTATACTTTTTTCAAATCTTTAATAACCTTAAACGCGCTGTCGATATGATCTTCGCTAACTACTATAGTTACCTCATAATTCGTGGAAATCACCTCATTGATGTTGATTCCTTCCCAGGCCAAACGTTGGAAAATAAAATAAAAAAGTCCGGGTGTTCCTACGTTTTCTTTTGGAAGTTTCACCGTTATGGAGGCCAATTTATCCGTTTTCAATACCCATTTTTCATCGGCAAAATGTTTTTCAACGATATCACTAATGGATTCACTTACAATTAGATTGGTTTCATTAACGCCGCGGGAAGAAGTATAAAAAACGTCTTTTAACGAACTTATTTCAGTAAGAAAATCCGCTTGACGGTTTAATACTCTTGGATTAATGGTAAAATTATAATTCACTAACGAGGAGCGAACCGTAATTTCCCCCATACTTTTCAAAGTCTTCTCAATTTTATGATTGATTCTGAAATCCAATTCTTCCGACAAACGCTTTAATGCCATAACGATTGCACCCTGTTTCACTTCTTTGTCCATTTCGTGCTCCAGTTCCTGTTGCATGATACGGGCCAATGAGGTTAGGTTTACAATTCCAAGCGTTAATCCGTTAAGTAAGAAGGGTTTAGATTTTATATAGTTTTCTACTACAGAAGAGATTGTTTTCATATTTAATTGATGATTGCATTAAAAAAATTTGCGAAATATAGAATTAAAAACAAACTGTTATAGTTATAACAATGTTAAAAATAATAAAACGCATCTTCAAGATGCTCGATTTTATAAATGGTTGCGTCCTTGGAAACAGCAATTATATCAAAACGCAGGTCTAAATCCAGATTATTCTGGCTAACATACTCATCCACAGCTTTCACCAACAATTTAATTTTTTTTGGATTTACGAAATCCTGTGGGTCGCCAAAATCTATAGAAGAACGGGTTTTTACCTCAACTATTGCAAGAACGGATTCTTTTTTCGCGATAATATCGATTTCCGCTTTTTGAAACGTCCAATTTCGTTCTACAATTTCATAGCCCTCTTTCTGAAGGAAATCGGCTGCCAAATCTTCTCCGAGTTTACCTAAATCATTATGTTCTGCCATTATTTCAGGAACTCTAAAACAACTTCCTCCGAATTCACTTCAAACTGTACTTCCTTACCCAAAATCAAAGTACGGTTGTCTTTCTGGTGTCCGGCCGGAAAATAAAAACAAACCGGGAAATGGTATTTTTTGGCAATTTCCATAATAATGCCCACTTCATTTTGTCCGAACGGAATTTCGTTATCGTGCATATCGGTCATGCTCCCCACGATCAAACCTTTCAGATTTTCGAAATAACCGTTGCGTTTCAGATTTTGCATCATTCGGTCAATATGGTAGAGGTATTCATCCAGATCTTCTATAAAAAGGATTTTGCCTTTCGTATTCAAGGACGATTTCGAACCCAGCAAACTGTATAAAATCGAAAGGTTTCCGCCCACCAATTGTCCTTTGGCCTTGCCTTGAATTTCATATCCTTTTGCAGGAACCTTATATTCGATATTTTCACCAAAAAGTGCTTTACGCAAGGTTTCTTTCACTTCTTCCGGTGCTTTTGGCACCGTAAACGGCATAATGGAATGCAGGGAAGCGATTCCTAAAGTATTCAAATGACTGTGCAAAACAGTCACATCGCTGAAACCCATTATCCATTTCGGATGCTTTTTAAATTTTGTAAAATCCAGACTATCGATAATGCGTACGGTTCCATATCCGCCACGGGCACACCAAATCGCTTTGATGTTGTCGTCGTCTAACATTTCCTGTAAATCGGCGGCACGCTCCGTATCGGTCCCACCCAGCTGACAACTGTCCAACCCGATGGTTTTGCCCAACTTTACTTGTAATCCCCAGGATTGTAATAAATCGATTGCAGGTTGGGCTTCTTCAGGAGAAAATTTTCGGGCAGTGCACACTAAGGCAACAGTATCGCCTTTTTTAAGATAAGGTGGAATTTTCATACGTTTTTGAGAATATACTTCAAAGCTAAATATAAATAAAATAGCGGCAAACAATATTTTAAAAAATACGTTTTTCATAAATTCAGAATTTCATTTCAACCCATTTTGTTGCAAAACGGCTATTTTTTTAGCTCTTTTAAAGGTAGCAACTTTAAATTAACTTTTTGTATAATATTTTTAAAAGAAGTAATTCATACTTTTGAAAAAAACAAAAATCCATGAAAATCACTTCATTGTTATTCATAACTACCCTATTAGCGGTTTCCTGTCAGAAAGAAGAAAAAGCTTCCGAGAAAATAAGCGCTGAGGCATCCGACAGTCTGAGTGTCTTAAAAGCAGAAGAAGCTAAAATGATAAATACTCCTGTTGCCACACAAGGCCAACAGATTATGACCACGACCAATTCGGCAAACACCGCCGCGGTTCCGGAAACAAAACCCGGAATGAATCCACCACACGGGCAACCCGGACACCGTTGCGATATTCAGGTAGGAGCGCCCTTAAACGGAAGTGCTCCGGTAGCAAAACCGGCAGCAGCAACTCCAAACCAAACTAACAAAACTTTTACCGTTTCACCATCTGGGAATGCGACGGTTACTAAAATAGAAAGTTCCGACATTCAGACAGCACCTCCTAAACCCGTGGCACAAACAACGCTCCCGGGAATGGAAGGAAAACCCAATCCCGCGCACGGAGAAACAGGCCATCGCTGTGATATTCCGGTAGGTGTAAATCTTCCGTAAAACCTCAAACCACCCCGAAAAGGTGGTTTTTTTATGCTTTTGACTGCCGATTATAGGCTTCCGATTATGGAAACTAGCATTTTGTTATGTATTTTTGCAAACTATAATAAGTTTATACCAAAATGATACAAGATCCTAAAAGATATACGATTACTGCCGCGTTGCCTTACACCAACGGACCTATTCACATCGGACATTTGGCTGGTGTTTATGTGCCTTCCGATATTTATGCCCGTTTCCTTCGCCTTCAGGGAAGAGATGTAGCTTTTATCTGCGGAAGCGACGAACACGGTGTAGCCATTTCCATGAAAGCCAAAAAAGAAGGAATCACACCGCAACAGGTAATCGACAAATACGACGGTATCATTCGTAAATCGTTTTTAGATTTCGGAATTTCGTTTGACAATTATTCCAGAACTTCTTCAGAAATCCATCATAAAACCGCTTCGGAATTTTTCAGAAAATTATACGACGATGGTAAATTCATCGAAGAAACCACGGAGCAATTGTATGACGAGAAAGCCAATCAGTTTTTGGCTGATCGTTTCGTAACCGGAACCTGTCCGAAATGTGGCAACGAGGAAGCCTATGGCGATCAGTGCGAAAAATGCGGTTCGTCTTTAAATGCGACCGACTTAATCAATCCGAAATCAACCATTACAGGTACAAAACCTATTTTAAAATCAACTAACCACTGGTTTTTACCTTTAAATGAATATTCCGATTTCCTGCAAAAATGGATTATTGAAGGTCATAAAAACGACTGGAAACCGAATGTATACGGTCAGGTTAAATCTTGGATTGACGGCGGATTAGAACCTCGTGCCGTAACCCGCGATTTGGATTGGGGAATCGACGTACCCGTAGAAGGTGCAGAAGGCAAAAAACTGTACGTTTGGTTTGATGCGCCCATCGGATATATTTCATCTACCAAAGAATGGGCCGCCAGAGAAGGAAAAGACTGGGAACCGTATTGGAAATCGGAAGATACGAAACTGGTGCATTTCATCGGAAAAGACAATATCGTTTTCCATTGCGTGATTTTCCCTGCGATGCTAAAAGCGGAAGGAAGCTATATTTTACCAGATAACGTTCCTGCCAATGAATTCCTGAATTTAGAAGGCAACAAATTGTCGACTTCCAAAAACTGGGCAGTTTGGTTGCACGAATACCTATTGGATTTCCCGGAAAAACAGGACGTTTTGCGTTACGCTTTAACCGCGAATGCACCGGAAACCAAAGACAACGATTTTACCTGGAAAGATTTTCAGGCAAGAAACAATAACGAATTGGTAGCCATCTTCGGAAACTTTATCAACCGAGTGGTAGTGCTTACCAACAAATATTACAACGGCGTTATTCCGCAACCAAACGCGCTATCGGAAGTAGATCAGGTAACGTTAACCGAATTAAAAGCCTATCCGGCAGTGATTGCTTCTTCTGTGGAACGTTACCGTTTCAGAGAAGCGTTAGGCGAATTAATGAATGTTGCGCGTTTGGGGAACAAATATTTAGCCGACGAAGAGCCTTGGAAAATCATCAAGGAAAATCCGGAACGCGTTCAGACGCAAATGTATGTAGCCTTGCAGATTGCTTCAGCGTTGAGTGTTTTGGCAGAACCGTTTTTACCGTTCACGGCGGCGAAACTGAAAAATATTCTTCGACAAGCTCAGAATGATATCCAATGGAATGACATTGCTGCTAAATCCGATTTACTTCCGTCAGGACACCAAATTGGAGAAGCCGAATTGTTATTCGCAAAAATAGAAGACGAGGAAATCCAAAAACAAATCGACAAATTGGAAGCAACTAAAGTGGCGAACAAAGCCGAAAATGCTAAAGCCGAACCGCAAAAAGACATCATCACATTCGAAGATTTCGCCAAAGTGGATTTGCGCATCGGAACCATCATCGAAGCCGAAAAAATGCCGAAAGCCAACAAACTACTGGTATTAAAAGTAGACACCGGAATTGACGTTCGCACGATTGTTTCGGGAATTGCGGAACATTTCACTCCGGAAGAAGTCATCGGAAAACGTGTAACCGTTTTGGTAAACTTAGCACCAAGAGCGTTACGCGGTGTGGAAAGTGAAGGTATGTTGTTATTAACCAACACCGCAGAAGGCAAACTGGTTTTCATAAATCCGGATGCAGAAGGCGTGATTAACGGCGCGATGATTAGTTAATAATTTTCAAATACCATACATGTTCATGAAACGTTTACTTTTTCTTCTTTTATTTGCCATACAGAGCCTAACCAGTTTTTCACAGGAAATAGCTTCGGAATTACCCATTAACTGCGACAAAAAAACAGATGTTTTTCAAATCGTAGAAGATAAAAAACAACAAGCTCTTATTTTTTATACCGATAAAAAGAAAATAACCGCCCTTCGACTGAATAGTGCACTTAATATCATGGACTCGATAAAAGTCAGCCGTAATTCCGAGGAACTGAACGACCTCTTGGGTTACAGCATGACCGAAAACACGTACAACCTTTTATGGGCCGGTTCAAAATCAAAAAACATAACAATCCAATCGTTTGATTTTGAAAAAAAAGAGACACTTGCTAAACATACCACTTTGAATTTTGAAAATGAAAAATTATTTCAAAAGCTAACGGTTAACGGTGTTTTTTATATGTTAACCATTGTAAAGGCAAGCAACATCATCAACTTGTATAAATTCGAAAACGACAGTTTTACCAAAAAGACAATCGATCTTTCTTCAAAACGTTTTTTGAGTTCTGAAAACAAGTTTAATTTGCTTTATACCATAATCAGCGAAAACAGACTTTCCGACCCCGCCTTTTCATTTGAATTAATTTCCAATGAGACACCGCCTTCTTTGGTTTTAAGTTCCCGAAAAAGAAAAGTTTATTCACAGGGAAATCAAATTGTGCTAACCCTTGATGTATGTAAACTCTACAGCCAGATTATCCGTATCAATCTTAATGATTTTTCAGCACAGTGCCAATTCATTGCTCAGCCAAAAATAGAAGAAGCAAATTACCCGTCAGGGGATTCGAATTCTTTTCTATTGAACGACAAGATTATCCAATTACGATCTAAAAGCGACATATTACTACTAAAATTCAAAAACCAGGACGGGGAAGAACTAAAGTCTTATGAGCTAAAAGCTAACGAGGAAATTCCGTTTAAAAATTCCGATATTATTCAGGAAAACGGCAACGTGAACAATGTAAGAATCTTAGACAAATCCAACCAGCTGATACGAAAAATAGACAACTTAAATCCGTCAATTTCTTCATATCTGCTTGGCGACAAAATTTACCTGACCATTGGCGGGGTTTCTTCCCCACAAAACAATAACGCGGTAATGTACGGCGGGATGATTGGTGGTTTTACTGGGGCAATTATTGCAGCAGCGTTAACCTCCAACTATTCCATAAACAATCTAAATTCCTACAACAACCGAAAGGTGGTCTATATTCATTGTATTTTTGACACAAACTTTAACCATATCGATACCGAAGCACAAAAATTAGCGTTTGACAAATTGCGCTTTTTCGCAGAAGAAAAGGAATCGCATTTCGGACAAACCATCTTTAAGATGAATAATACTTTGTATTACGGAGGATATAGTACTGCTAAGAAAAAATATTTGTTTTACAGATTTAACGATTAATTATAATGTCATGAAACCTAAAATAATCGCCTTCGACGCCGACGATACGTTATTCATTAACGAACCCTATTTCGAGGAAACCGAAAAGAAGTTTTGCGGACTGATGAGCGATTATCTTTCTTTTCAGGGCTTATCTCAGGAATTACTCAAAACGCAAGTCGACAATTTACCACTGTATGGTTATGGCATCAAAGGTTATGTGCTTTCGATGATTGAAACCGCGGTAAAAGTTTCCAACGGTACCATTAGTGCAAAAGGTATTCAGAAAATTACCGATTTAGGAAAAGAACTGATTCAGAAACCAATCGAATTATTGGATGGTGTAGAAGAAACGCTCGAAGCGCTTCACGGCAAATACAAATTGGTGGTCGCTACTAAAGGCGATTTGAAAGACCAGCAACGCAAACTGCACGATTCGGGTCTGGGACATTATTTTCATCATATAGAAGTCATGGCCGACAAACAGGAAGTGAATTACGAAAAACTGTTAGGTCGTCTGGAAATCCAAGCCGAAGAATTTTTCATGATTGGGAATTCCTTAAAATCAGATGTACTGCCTGTATTGAATATTGGCGGTTATGCGGTTCACGTTCCGTTCCATACCACGTGGGCACACGAGAAAATCGATCACGAAATTGTGCATCCTAAATTTACCTCCGTTACTAAAATTACTGATATTTTACCGCTTCTTTTAAAGTGAAACACAAATTAGACATAGCCAACTGGAACCGAAAGACGCATTTTGAATTTTTCAGTAAATTCGAAGAGCCTTTTTTCGGCATTACCGTAAACGTCGATTGTACCAAAGCATACGAAACGGCAAAACGAAGCGGGATTTCTTTTTTTATCTTTTACCTGTACAAAACATTAGCGGCTATAAATGCCATTGAAAATTTCCGTTACCGGATAATCGACGGCGAAGTAATTGTATACGACAAAATCAATGCCTCACCAACTATCATGCGGGACGACACCACTTTTGGATTTGCTCTGGTAGAATATTTCGATGACCTCCATCTTTTCAATAAAAAAGCAACACTTGAAACTGAACGGGTGCGTAACACCAACGGCTTACTTACCCGTGACTTCAGTGGCGAATACAATCTGATTCATTTCTCCTCTATTCCGTGGGTCAATTTTACTTCGATTTCCCATTCGAGAAGTTTCACGTTTCCCGACAGTTGTCCTAAAGTTTCTTTTGGAAAAATGATTGAGGAAAACGGTAAAAAAACCATGCCGATGTCAGTCCACGTGCACCACGGACTGATGGATGGCTACCACGTAAGTCTTTTTATAGACGAATTTCAAAAGCAAATGGACGCCTAAATGTTCCCCGTAGCTTTTCATCCCATTTACAAACATCCTTTACCGGAAGGCCATCGTTTTCCGATGCTGAAATACGAATTACTGCCGCAACAATTAGTCCACGAAGGCACCGTTTCTCCGAACGCTTTTTTTGAACCGGGATTACCCGATCTGCAACACATCTTAGGCGTCCATAAAAAAGAATATGTTGAGGCTTTACTGAACCTGACATTAGAGGCTCGGGCCGTTCGAAAAATAGGTTTCCCATTATCCGCGGAATTAATTGAACGGGAACTACGTCTGGCAGAAGGAACACGCATAGGAGCCGAAAAAGCACTGCAAACCGGAATCGCTTTCAATATAGCCGGTGGAACGCATCATGCCTACTCCAATCGCGGAGAAGCCTTTTGTTTGTTAAATGATCAAGCCATTGCCGCTCAATACTTATTGAATAAAAAGTTAGTCAAAAAAATTCTGATTGTCGATTTGGACGTACACCAAGGCAACGGTACAGCTGAAATATTCCAGCACAACGAAAAAGTTTTTACCTTTTCGATGCACGGAAAATCGAATTATCCGTTCAAAAAAGAAACTTCCGATTTAGACATTGCATTGCACGACCATACCGACGACTCAAAATTCCTTGAGATTTTAGAAAACACGTTACCGTACCTCATCCAAACCCAAAAACCGGATTTTATTTTTTATCTGAGCGGGGTGGATATTCTTGCTTCGGATAAATTAGGAAAACTCGGTTGTACCCTGGACGGTTGCAAAAAAAGGGATGAAATTGTATTCTCACTATGTCAGAAACACGAAATCCCGGTTCAGGTGAGCATGGGTGGCGGGTATTCGCCAGACATTAAAACCATTATTGAAGCCCACGCAAACACCTATCGCGTAGCGAGTACCTTGTATCTTTAAATAAAACCACCGACAAAAGCCGATGGTTTTCTAATTGACTGGCTTCCAATTAAACCGCATTCAAAACGGAAATAATTTCTTCGCCGTATTTCGCTGTCTTTTTGTCTCCAAACCCTTTAATCCTTCTAAGTCCTTCAATATTCTTGGGATGATGGAAAGCAATGTTAATCAGTGCTGAATTATGACAAACTACAAATTTCGGCACATTTAATGTTTCGGCTTTTTCAGTGCGCCATTGTTTCAAACATTCAAAAACGTATTGAGCGCCGGGCGTTAAATCTGCTACTTGAATCGAAATCTTTTTTTCCTGTTCCACCTTCGGCAATTCATAATGGAGTAAAACCGACCAATACTGAATCTCCTCAGATACCACAAAATGCGTAGTCGATTTTACAAACTTTACCTCTTGCAGAAAATCGTTCAGTTTCTTTTGATCGGACATTAAATGTTCCGAAGCGATTCGAATAGTAAATACCTGAATGTTCATTTTTCACTATTTTCCTAAAAGCAAAACCTCGTTGGCTACAATTTCTGTAATATATTTTTTATTTCCTTCTTTGTCATCGTAGCTGCGGTGCGTTAGTTTTCCTTCAATTCCGATTTCTTTTCCTTTGGTTACAAATTTTTCAATCAGTTCGGCCGTTTTTCCCCAAGCAACAACACGATGCCACTCTGTTTGCTCGACTTTATCACCCTTTTCATTATAGTAATAGTCATTTGTTGCGATAGTAATGTTTGCAAATTTTCGGTCTCCGGTAACTGTTTTTACTTCCGGCTCCTGTCCTACATGTCCGATTAATTGTACTCTGTTTTTCATGGCGTTTAAAATTTAAATGTTATTGTTAAAATGATTGTGTTCGTGTCGATAGTTGTTTGATTTCGACAGGGCAAAGATGTAACGGTTACTGAACTTTATTCGGTTGTAAGTCGTTTACATTCGATTGTAAGTGTTTGTTGTCGTTTGAATTCGGGAATTTTCTTATATTTGAATACTGAATGTCTTAGAAAACAATAAAATACAAAATCAAAAAGTAAAAGCCATGAAAAACAACATTGACATTGAAAAACTCAAATTTCCTATCGGCCGGTTCGTTTGTCCGCCAGAAATTAGCGCTAAAAATCTTGAATACTGGAAGGCAACCCTAAAAGCATTCCCAAAAGAACTGAAAGCCGTAACCGAAAACCTATCGGTAACAGAACTTAACTGGACTTACCGTCCCGAAGGCTGGAAAATCAAACAAGTCATTCATCATTTGGCCGACAGTCACATGAATGCGCTCATCCGTATCAAACTTACCTTAACCGAAGACGCACCCGTGATTCGCCCTTACGAAGAAGCCTTATGGGCCGAACTGCCAGACGGATTTGAGAACAACATCCATTCTTCTTTAAAAATAATTGAAGGAGTGCACGAACGTTGGTCTCATTTATTAGAAAATTTATCGGAAAACGACTGGAACAAAATGTATTTTCATCCGGAGCACCAACGCCTGTTTTCCATAAAAGAAGCTGTCGGCATTTACGACTGGCATTGCCGACATCATCTGGCGCATATTGAACAGGCACTATCGTTAAAAGGAACCTTTAATTGATACGGTATGAAAACCTGTTTGGAATGCAACGATACCATTGTGGGACGTGAAGACAAGAAATTTTGTGGCGATGGTTGCAGGAATTCTTACAACAATAAAATAAATAAGGACAGTACGAATCTTATGCGCAACATAAATAACAAATTACGAAAAAATTACCGTATTTTGTCAGCGCTTAATCCGGAAGGGAAGTCAAAAACCACAAGAACAAAATTATTGGGGAAAGGTTTTGACTTCGAATTTTTCACTTCCATCTACCAAACCAAAACCGGAAATACTTATTATTTCCTTTACGATTTAGGCTATATGGCAGTAGAAAACGACGGATTTATACTGGTGAAAAAAGATCCATAAATAGTGAACAGATATGATACGATTCTATCCTAATGAAGAGTTTAAAGAAATTATTTTAGAAACCAAGCATAGAGTCCGATATGCACTTTCAAATTACGGTCGCCTTGTAAGTTATACCGATGAAGTAAAAGACGGAACCTTATTAAAAGGCACATTAACCGATGGATATCGAACGCTGAGACTTTGTTTTCAGAAAAACAACAAAAGAACCCAGAAAGCCATCCTGCTCTATAAATTGGTTGCCGAATTTTTCATACCCAAGACCTCCGAGGACCAACAGTATGTGATTCATCTTGATCGTAAAAGAGATAACGACCATTTTAAAAATCTGAAATGGGTAAACTATGAAGAAAAAATGGCGCATTACAGAAGTAGTCCTGCCGTAATTGCGGCTAAAAAAAGATTAATCGAGTACAATATTAAAGCTGACGGGCCTAAACTGACGGAAACGAAAGTGATGCGCCTGAAAAAAATACTGCTGGATCCCAACCGAAAAACCCGAATGAAAATTTTAGCCAAACAATTCGGCGTTAGCGAAATGCAGTTGTACCGCATAAAAAGTGGTGAGAATTGGGGGCATATTAAAGTAAATGTTACTCCGAAAGATGAAACAAAATAAACCTCAGATATCCATACTGGGATGTGGGTGGTTAGGGTTTCCTTTGGCCAAAAAATTGCTTTCGGAAGGATATTCCGTGAAGGGCTCCACTACTTCGGAAGAGAAAATCACAACTCTTCTTGCCAATGGAATTGCACCGTATCAAATTGCATTGACCGAAGACGGCATCCAAGGTCCGATAGCCGATTTTCTGGAACATTCCGAAATTTTAATTATCGATATTCCGCCGGGTTTGCGAAAAGCAACGCTTTCGGTTTCGGGAAAAACCTTTGTTGCCAAAATTGAAAACCTGCTTCCGTACATTGCACAATCTTCGATAAAAAAAGTGCTTTTTGTAAGTTCCACTTCGGTCTACGCCGATGAAAACAGGTTGGTAACCGAAGACACTTTTCCGAATCCGGATACCGAAAGCGGCAGACAGTTAGCGGAAGTAGAACTGTTATTGCGAAACAATCCGAATTTTGAAACCACAATTGTTCGTTTTGGCGGACTCATTGGCGAAGACCGGCATCCAATAAAAATGCTCGCCGGAAGGGAAAACCTAGACAATCCAGACGCTCCTGTAAATCTGATTCATCAAAAAGACTGCATCGGAATCATGCTGCGAATCATTGAAAATGAAGTTTGGAACGAAACTTTCAATGCGGTTACCCCGGATCATCCGACACGAAAAGACTATTATCACAAAAAAGCGCAAGAAATGAATTTGGCAATCCCTAAATTTGCCTCGGACAAACCTTCATCAGAAAAATGCATCAGCAGTGCAAAAATCGAAAAAGTTTTGGACTATACTTTCATTATAAATCCGCTTTAAATTGGCAAAAATCACAAACCTACACCAATCCGCAAAAAGCCGTTTAGCTGCCATCGGGTTGCCCATGCTCGCCTTAATTTGGGTCAGCTTTTTTTGGGGCACGACCTGGCTGGCTTCCAAAGAAGGGGTAAAACATATGCCGGCTTTACAATTGGCCGCCATCCGTCAGTTTTTAGGCGCAGCCATCTACATTTCGTTTTTCCTTTATAAAAAAACGCCTTGGCCGAAAGGCAAACAATGGAAAACGATTGTTATTTTAAGCATCCTCAACTTTGTCCTGAGTAACGGACTGAGTACTTGGGGCGTAAAATACATTTCCAGTGGTTTGGGTGCTATTATCGGAGCTGTTTTCCCGTTGTGGATTGTAATCATCAGTTTCTTTCAGGGCGAAAAACCATCGAAATGGTCTGTTGTAGGATTACTGATAAGTTTCGGCGGCGTGTGTCTGATTTTTTACGATTATTTAGCCGATTTGCTCAAACCCGACTTTAGATTCGGAATCGTTTTATCGGTATTGGCCACCTTAACCTGGGCGTTTGGAAGCATGTATACCAAGAAAAAAGCCGCCAGTTTTAATCCGTATTTCAGTTTGGGACTGCAAATGTTATTGTCGAGTATTTTACTGTTTGCATACACCGGAGCCACAGGAACTTCGATAAATGTAATGGAGATTCCGGCCGCTTCCTGGTGGTCGATTGCCTATCTGGTAATTTTCGGTTCGGTCTTTACATTTATTGCTTTTATTTATGCCCTGCAAAATCTTCCGGCTGAAGTAAGCAGCATTTATGCTTATATCAATCCGATTGTTGCGGTTATTTTAGGTTCGTTTATTTTTGATGAGCCGCTAACCTTTATGATTGGCATTGGCGGAACCGTAACGCTTTTCGGTTTGTATCTGGTGAACCGAAACATACGAAAGAAATAAAAAAAATCCCAAACTCACGCTTGGGATTTTTTATTGTTAGTCTTTCAGATTACCAAATCTTCACTCGGTTTTCCGGTTTAACGTATAATTTTTGTCCTTCGGTAATATCAAATGCCTGATAGAACGCATCTACATTTTGCAACGGCACGAATGCACGATACATCCCCGGTGAATGCGGATCGGTTTTCACTTGGTTTTTGATAGCTTCGTCTCTCATTTTTGAACGCCAAATCGTCGCCCAGGAAATAAAGAAACGTTGCTCCGGAGTATATCCATCAATTAAAGCGGTTTTTCCGGTTTTTTTCAAAGCAATTTGTAAACCGTCATAAGCGGCGTTTACCCCACCTAAGTCGCCAATATTTTCACCTAATGTAAATTTACCGTCTACAAAAGTTCCCGGAAGCGGTTCCAAAGCACTGTACTGCGCCGCCAAAGCCCCACCAAGTCCGGTGAATTGTTTCAAATCGTCTTCCGTCCACCAGTTTACAAGGTTTCCGTCTGCATTGTATCGCGATCCGGAATCGTCAAAACCATGAGAGATTTCATGTCCGATTACCGCTCCGATTCCACCGTAATTTACGGCGTCATCTGCTTTATAATCATAGAATGGCGGCTGCAAAATAGCTGCAGGGAAAACAATCTCGTTGTAAGACGGATTGTAATACGCATTTACAGTTTGTGGTGACATGCCCCATTCGGTTTTATCTACCGGTTTTTTCAAATCGGCAATATTTTCGGCAAAGCCCCAACGCGCCACATTTTTCATGTTATCGAAATAGTTTCCGCCTTGCTCCACGCCTTTAATTTCCAATTGCGAGTAATCTTTCCATTTGTCCGGATAACCGATTTTAACCGTCGATTTTCGTAATTTTTCAATAGCGCCTTTACGCGTTGCCGGTGTCATCCAAGGCAAATTATTGATACGGTTTTCGAACGCTAAAAATACGTTATCGATCATTGCCTTCGCTTTCGCTTTCGCTTCAGCAGGGAATTTTTGTGCTACATATAATTTCCCTAAAGCCTCGCCCACAGTTCCGTTTACAACCTGTAATGCTCTTTCTTCACGCGGACGTTGTTTTAAAGCACCGGTTAGCGTCTTGCTGTAAAATTCCCAGTTAGCCGTTTCAATATCGGTGGTTAAAACACCTGTTGATTTGTTAATTAACGTCCAACGCATGTAGGCTTTCCAGTCTTCTACTTTATTGGCTTTGAAAATATCCTCCAAAGCAGTCATGTATTTTGGCTGTGATACAATCAAAGAATCGATTTTACCGATACCAACACCTTCAATATAACCGTTCCAATTTACAGATGGGGTCAATTTTTGCAAATCTGCCACAGTCATCGGATTGTAGGTTTTTCTACGGTCGCGACGCTCCACTCGGTCTAATCTTGGTCGTGCCATTTCAGTCTCCAATGCCAAAACCTTTTCGGCTTGTATTTTTGCATCTGCAGGTTTGATTCCTAAGAATTGAAGCATTCGCGCAACGTGAAGCACGTATTTTTCGCGTTTTTCTTTCGAATCTTTATCATCGGAAACATAATAATCTCTGTCTGGTAACCCTAAGCTTCCCAAGCCAAGATACACTACATTTCGGTTACTGTTTTTTGCATCGGCACCCACGCCGATTCCGTAAAACCCTAAGCCGCCCTGAGGCTCCATTTCGATAAGCAATTTGTTTACATCGGCGATGGTTTTCACCGCGTTGATTTTTGCCAAGTATGGTTTTAAAGGCGTAATTCCGATTTTATTTCTGAAAATAGTATCCATGTAGGTTTTGTACACGTTTACCGCTTTGGCCTGATCGGATTTTGGATCCAGTTTTTTGTCGGCTGCCGCTGCTTTCAAAATGGCTAATGCGTCTTTATCGGTGTTCTGACGCAGTTCGTCAAAACTTCCCCAACGGGTTTTATCGGCCGGAATTTGTGTTTTATCAAACCAGCTTCCGTTCACATATCGGAAGAAATCATCTCCCGGTTTTACCGATTTGTCCATCAAATCCAAGTCGATTCCCGGATTTTTAGGTTTTGCCTGTTGTGCCGCAGCATCCAGACTAAGAAGTGAAAAAACCGCAAGCGAACCTGCCGCGACAATATTTTTCTTCATAGGATTAATTTTTGATTATACGTTTCACTACACTTTGTTCTTCTGAAGCAATTTTAACGAAATAAATTCCCGTTGCAACATTGCTAAGATTTAATGAGTAGTTAGAATCCGATATTGTTACATTTTCTTCTGTTAAAATTACTTTTCCGGACAAATCGTAAACCGTAATGATTTCCGGCGTGAACGTTCCTAAAGCAATATTAAAAATTCCCGTCGACGGATTTGGATATACTGCAATGTTGTTCAGTTCGAAGTTTTGACTGGCAAGCGTTCCTTCAATAACAAAATCGTCAATAACAACGCCTAATTGGTTGGCTGATTCATCCGAATGGAATACGATTCTGAAAATAACATTCGTCTGGCTGTTAAGCGCATTTAACGGGTAGAAATATGATTTCAGCGTGGTGTCTGTACCGGTCCATTGTGCGCCAGGACAATTGTAGCAATCGCTTCCGGTTGTAGCAGAAGTACGGTTACTGTTGTACCAATTGGCGCCTTGAGTTCCCAAAACATTCCAAGTCTGACCGAAATTTGTGGTATATTGTACATAAGCGACATCCCAATCCTGCTCCAAATCAAATTTCATTTTGAAACGGATTACCGGATTGGTCACATTGGAAAGGTTATAACACTGCGACACCAAATACGACTTGGTCATGTCAGGATAATTTCCTGTGAAATTAGTGGTATACACATTGTTGGTAAGACCTCCGGACAATGTTCCCGCTGATCGGATGCCTCGCTGCCATTGGGAAACTGCAGCGCCGTCATTATACGATAACAAGGCAGAACCTGCAGTTTCAAAAGTATTTACAACTCCAACTGTCCCGGGATCATTCACATAGAATGGAATATTGGATTGGTTGTTATCAGAATAAGCATCATTTGTGGTAGTGGTAACTACATTTAAAGTATATACTCCTCTTGCTGCCGATATTTGAGGCAGATCGATAATCTGATTTGCTGTTGGAGTAATTGTACCGTTCCAAACATAATTAAGCGGAGTACCATTGTACTGATAATTTACCGAAACGGAATTTATCGGATTGAGTCCGTTATTTTTAACCGTCACCTGAGGAATGAAACTTCCGCAGTTAATTGCAGACGAAGGATTGTTCACCGAAACCAGTTTTACGTCTGTTAACGGTACTTCAACAGGAATCGAGGCTTGCCAAATACCTCTTCCGTAAGTGGCTGCAGTGATTTTTGAATCTTCCAGATTGATTTCCAGATCCGTAACACTTACGTTAGGTAAATTGGTATCGAAAGCTTCCCATTGCGTCATCGAATCGTCTCTGTAATAAACCCCTAAACTTGTTCCCAGATACAATGGGTTTAAGGTATTTCTTCCCTGGTGTCGGATTACGTTTTTTCCAATTGAAGGTAGACCTGTTGAAAAAGAAGTAAACGCGGTTCCGCCGTTAGTTGATTTTAATGCCTGACCAGCGGTTCCGGAAGTCGTGATGTAAATAGTATTACTGTCTGTTGAATGCACACATACCGAAGTAATGTTGGATGATGCCGAATAAGCCAATGTAAAGGTAATTCCTTTATCGGTGCTTTTGTACAAGCCTGTTCCGTTAACAACGTACATATTGTTATCGTTACTTGGGTCTACGGCGATTAATTCTAAATTTCCGGTTCCTATACTACTACTGTTTTGCTGTACCCAAGCCGAACCAACTAATTTATACAAGCCTGCGAAACCGGAATACAATTCACCGGCACCGTTTGATGTTAAAGGTGTAACCCAGTTTCCGTCTACACCACCGGGTGATCCAACCGAAGAACCCAAAGTGTTTCCGGCATCGGTACTCATGTACAGACTGCTTCCGTTTTGAATGAATCCGTAGTATTTATCGCTGTTGTTCGGATCGATGGCTGTATCCATACCGTCGGCTCCATAGAAATTTTTCCATTGGTTTGCACTGTAAGCATGACCTCCGTTATCCTGAAGTCCGCCCACCATTTTATTGGCCGATTGTTTTGAAACCGCAATTTTATAAAACTGACTGATTTGCAATCCTCCGGTTAAATCGGTGAAATTTGTTCCCCCATTTGCCGAAACATAGACTCCACCATCAGTACCGGCAAATAACTTTCCGCCATAAAAACGCAGAAAATGAATATCGGCATGAGTATAGGAAGCTGCCGTTGGTGAACTCCAGTTGTTTACTTTTGTCACGGCTGTACCGCCATTAATTGATTTCCAAACATTTAGACATCCGGTATAAATTTCATCGGCATTGGTATCCGATACCGCCAAAGCCATGTCGTACCATGCCTGAGTGGATTCAAAAATATCAGTAGTCCCGGAAGTTTTCGTCCAGTTTGTTCCAGCGTTTGTTGATTTGTAAATGCCTTGAAAAGCATTGCCTGTGGTAGCACTTAAAATGTAAACATAGTTAGCATTGGCCGGTGTTACGTCTAAAAGCAATCTTCCTGAATTTATAGGTAATGGCGTTGTTGTAATTACGGTGAAAGTATCTCCCGCATTGGTAGAACGGTAAAATCGGTTTGTCGTAACGGCATACACTGTATTGGAATCATCCGGTTTTACGCGAATCGAACCTTGGGAAAAATCTCCAGCCTGCTCGTTGGTCCAGGTAGTACCGCCATTAGTTGTTCTGTATAAGCCGACACTCGTGGCTACCCATAACATATTAGGGTCGTTGGGATTCATAATTAAATCGCCAGCCAAAGTTGTAGTGTTAGCAAAAGTCAACCCTGTAGTATTCCAGGTTAATCCACCATCGGTAGATTTGAGCACGCCAATGGAATACGTATCCGAGGCATCCCTGTCTCCGGTAGCAATATAAATCACATTTGGATTGGTATGGTCTACTGCAATTCCCGAAACCCCAATCTGAGGTAATTCATCGGATAAAGGCGTCCAGGAAGAACCATTATTGGTTGATTTCCAGATTCCCCCCGCCGGCGCACCTATATATAAGGTATTAGGATTTGTAGGATCTACGTAAACAAAATTAACCCTTCCTTGTCCGGAAGACCACGAGCCGGTGTTGACATGGGTAAACGGTCCGATTGGCGTCCAATTGCTTACTGGCAAACTTCTTCCGGTCGTTCCGCTATTTGCGGCCTTCTGATTTTTTTTCTGATTAAGCGCCAACCACATCTGATCCGGAGAAATTAAAGTACCATCCGCATTGGTTTTATTACGCCAGTGGTTTTCCCAACGCATAAACGGTTTGTAACCGCTTCCTTTTATATTTCGGTCGTGGTTTTTCCAATATTCATTGAAGTCAGCCACAATTTCATCAATCGACCGCTCTTTTTTGTTTTCCGATGCAGCGCTACCCTGCATCCAAGGTGCCGATCGGTTAAATTGCGAATATCCCAACAGGGAACACAATAACGTTAATACTAAGTAAGTTTTTTTCATTTTTAGTTAAGTTTTGTCAAATTTATAAAGTTTTGTTAGAAAACCTATTATTTTAACACCCAACAAATCAAAACATTAGATATTTTTTATGCGTATTATATGTTTTGTACCTTTGCAAAAAAAATATTCTATGATTGCCTTTTTCAAAAAGTACATCCCTTTTTTTATTGTTCTTGGTATATTGTCCGTTATCATTATCACTCTGTTTTATACCGCCTTAAAACCAAAAAAAACCTTACCGATTTACACACCGTCTATGGTCAATCCGGAATTGGTTGATTCCACCATTCAGCATATTGCCAATAAAAAAGAACACCATATTGCCGATTTTGCCTTCACAAATCAGAACGGAAAAACCATTACCCAAAAAGACTATGAAGGTAAAATTTATGTGGCCGATTTTTTCTTCACCACCTGTCAAACCATTTGCCCGATCATGACCGATAACATGACCTGGTTGCAGACTCAGATTAAGAACAAACCCGAAGTCATGTTGCTTTCCCACTCGGTTACACCGGATATCGACAGCGTTTCCGTATTAAAAAAGTATGCTCAGGAAAAAGGCGTAATCGACAGCAAATGGAACCTGGTTACCGGAAACAAAAAAGATATTTACTACATCGCCCGAAAATCCTATCTGGCCGTAAAAACCGGGAAACCGGAAGAACTGTACGACATGGTACACACCGAAAATTTTGTTTTGGTAGACCAAAAACGTCGCGTTCGCGGATTTTACGACGGCACTAAAAAAGAAGAAGTCGAGCGCTTATTAACCGACATCAATTTTCTGATAGAAGAAGAAAAATAATTCGTCGTTTCTTAAAATTATGCAAAAGTGATTTTTATCATCTTTTAAAGAATTATTATCCTTATTTTTGTAATCTAAATTCAATCTAAATAAAGTTTGGCAATTACGGTAGCACAATTACAACGCGGTCAAAAAGGCACCATTCTGGATTTTAACATCGAAGAAATTCCGTTAAAATTACTGGAAATGGGTTGTTTACCCGGCAATGAAGTAACGCTTCTTCAGGTAGCGCCGTTTGGCGATCCGTTATACATTACCGTAAACGACAGTCATGTGGCCATCCGATTGGAAACAGCAAAGGAAATTAGTATTGAAATCATAGATGTGCCCTGATTTATGAATCGCAACACCATAAAAGTAGCCTTAATAGGAAACCCGAACGTTGGAAAAACTTCTGTTTTCAACGAACTCACCGGTTTAAACCAACAAGTGGGGAATTATCCCGGCATTACGGTGGAAAAAAAGGTGGGTTTTGCAAAACTATCCGAATATACCAAAGCCACCATACTCGATTTACCCGGAACATACAGTCTGAACGCGAGTTCAATGGACGAAAGTGTGGTGATTGAATTGCTGATGAATAAAAACGATAAGGATTTTCCCGATGTGGCCGTAGTGGTTTCGGAAGTGGAAAACCTGAAACGAAATTTATTGCTTTTCACACAGATTAAAGACCTTGAAATCCCTACAATTCTGGTAATCAATATGGCGGATCGCATGATTCCGAAAGGTATTTCGCTTGATATTCCGTTTTTGGAAAAAGAACTGAAAACCAAAATTGCTTTGGTGAGTTCCCGTAAAAAAATCGGAATCGACAACCTGAAACAACTCATCATCAATTATAAGGAATTGTCCACCGAACCTTGTTTGAACGCTTCAAGCATTGATCCGGAATATTTTAACAGCCTGCGTCGCGCATTCCCGAATCAGTTGTTGTACAAATTATGGTTGGTGATTACGCAGGATGTGAATTTCGCAAATCTGCACCGAAAAAAAATCGAAGAAAACTCCTTCGCCAAACCTAAAGCCGATTTAAAACGACTGCAACAAAAAGAAACCATCAAACGCTATCAGTTTATTAACGATACGCTGAAAGTTGGTTACAAAGTAGACAAAACTACGGCGACCGATTTCAGAGAGCGTCTGGACAGGGTGCTAACCCATAAAATATTTGGCTATGTAATTTTCTTCGGAATTTTGATGCTGATTTTCCAATCGATTTTCGACTGGTCGAGCATTCCGATGGATTTCATCGATGAAACGTTTGCAGTTTTAAGTTCGTATGCGAAAACCCATTTGCCGGCAGGAATTTTAACCGATTTGATTTCCGAAGGAATCATTCCGGGCTTGGGCGGGATCATTATTTTTATTCCGCAGATTGCTTTTCTGTTTCTGTTCATTTCCGTTTTGGAAGAAAGCGGATACATGAGCCGCGTAGTGTTTCTGATGGACAAAATCATGCGGAAATTCGGCTTGAGCGGAAAAAGCGTTGTGCCTTTAATTTCGGGAACTGCCTGTGCTATTCCAGCGATTATGGCCGCGCGAAATATCGAAAACTGGAAAGAACGGCTGATTACCATTTTAGTGACTCCTTTTACCACTTGTTCTGCCCGTTTACCGGTATACGCCATTTTAATTTCGTTGATTATTCCGGACAAACGTGTATTCGGACTGTTCAATATGCAGGGACTGACCCTGATGACGTTGTACCTGCTGGGCTTTGGAATGGCTATTTTTTCGGCTTATATCCTAAATAAAATCCTGAAGATAAAATCGCATTCCTACTTTGTAGTGGAAATGCCGGGCTATAAAATTCCGATGTTTAAAAACGTGGCGATTAATGTAGTTGAAAAAACAAAATCGTTTGTTTTCGGTGCCGGAAAAATTATTTTGGCGCTGTCGGTTATCCTTTGGTTTTTAGGCTCTCACGGTCCGGACAAAACGTTCCATGATGCCGAAAATATTATCGAAACCCAATTACAGAACAAAACCATTTCCGGCGAAAAAGACGATTTGGTTGCCTCCTACAAACTGGAAAACTCCTATATCGGCATTATCGGAAAATCGATTGAACCGGTAATTCGTCCGTTGGGTTACGACTGGAAAATAGGGATTGCCGTGGTGAGTTCGTTTGCTGCCCGGGAAGTTTTTGTGGGCACCTTAGCTACGATTTACAGCGTGGGAAGTCATTCCGACGAAGAAACCACGATTAAAAACCGCATGGCTGCCGAGGTACATCCGATAACCGGAAAAAAGATTTTTAATGTCGCCACCGGAGTTTCGCTTTTGCTTTTTTATGCTTTTGCGATGCAGTGTATTTCGACGCTGGCCATCACCAAAAAGGAAACCAACTCTTGGAAATGGCCGATGATTCAATTGGTCTTCATGAGCGGATTTGCCTATACCGTTTCACTGATTGCTTATCAACTACTTAAATAATGATGTCGTTTCAGGAAATAATCGTCTATTTACTCTTAGGATTTGCAGTGGCGTTTCTTTGGAAAAAATTCTTCGGAAAAAAGAAGAAAGACAAAGATTGTGGCGATGGCGACTGTGGTTGTCACTAGTATTTTAATACAATTTTATAGTCTTTTGACTCAATCGGAACGCCTTCTTTCGGATAAGGAAACACTTGTATTTCTTTTAAATTTTCTTTTCGAACGGGAAGATGTTTCGTAAACCAATCATTTACTTCAGTCATTGTGTTACTGTTTAACGTAAATTCCTGTTGGGCTACTACTTTTTTGTTTTCATAGGCGGCAACTTCAACAGAAACTTCGCCAGCCCAAATGCATTGTGCTCCTTCCGGGCATCGGGAATCGTTAATGACCCGTACCAAAACAATTTCTTTTTCTGATGAAGAATCTAATTTCTGATTGATTTCATTTTTGTTCGTTGCAACAGTACAACAACCCGAAATTAGAAATGAAACACTCAAGGCGACAATTACGTTTTTCATATCTGTTTTATTTACTGTTGGATAATCAATAACGGAATTCGGATGTTGTGCCGCACCGCATCTACGGTAGTTCCGAACAAAAGGTCTTTGAACCAATTGTGTCCATGCGCTCCCAACACTAATATATCGAAATCGCCTTCGTTAATCATTTTCGCAATGTTTTTCTTCGGAATTCCGAAATCGAGCTGAATCGCAACCTGATAGCCTTTTTCCTCCAAAGCTTTTTTGTATTGCTCTAAATATTTACGGTCACTTGAGGTTTCAAAATCCTGAATTTCTTCACCATACACCATCGCGCCCACTGATTCCACTACGTGAATAATGGTGTACTGCGCACTCTTTCCACCCAATTGCAAAGCACTTTCGATACTTTTCTGATCGGTTTTAGAAAAATCCAAAGCAATGGCAATTTTGGAATATACGATTGGTTTTTCGGCTTCTTTCACGATAATTTCTTTTATGTGCGGTACCAATGTTGGCGTGGCCATACCCTTTTCTAAAAAAGGCTTTACAATAATATACAGCAAAAGTAATGCCGCCACGACTGCCAAAGGAACTACAAAAAGCCAGATGTAAATTGGATTCTCCGAAGACGTTATCCAACCTTTAATTTCATCGAAAACCAAACGGGCATTCAGCGACACAATCACCAAAGCGATCACCCAAGAGGCAATTTTGGTGTACTTCCCAATGGCGAATCCTCTCATTTTGGTATCATCACTCACAAAATGAATCAACGGAATAATCGCAAATCCCAACTGCAGACTCAAAATAACCTGACTCAGAATCAGCAGTTTTCCGGTGGCGGCTTCCCCGAAATACAAAATAGCGATGAAAGCCGGAACAATCGCAATCAACCGCGTGACAATTCTTCGCACCCAAGGCTGGATTCGCAGGTTCAGGTAGCCCTCCATTACTATTTGACCGGCCAACGTTCCGGTAATGGTAGAACTTTGTCCCGCCGCAATCAAGGCCAAAGCAAACAACGTTGGCGCCCAATGGCTTCCCAAAAGCGGTTCTAAAAATTTATAAGCATCCTGAATTTCCGCTACTTCAAACATTCCATTTTTATAGAACGTTGCCGCAGCCAAAATAAGTATCGCAGCATTCACAAAAAAAGCCAGATTCAAAGCAATTAAGGAATCGAAAAAGTTATACCGAAGCGCCTGCTTGATTCCTTTCGCGGTACGGTCAAATTTTCGGGTTTGTACCAGCGACGAATGCAGGTACAAATTGTGCGGCATTACCGTGGCCCCAATAATTCCGATCGCAATGTACAAAGCGGTACTGTTAGGAATGGAAGGGACAATGCCTTTGGCGATTTCAGTAATTTCCGGTTGGGCCAAAAACATTTCGACCAAAAACGAAAATCCGATGATGGCGACCAATACAATAATAAATGCTTCCATTTTCTTAATGCCTTTGTTCAGCAGGAAAAGCAGCAAAAAGGTATCGAGCATCGTAATACTAACGCCCCAAAGCAACGGTATATCAAAAAGCAACTGCAATCCGATGGCCATTCCCAAAACTTCAGCCAAATCACAGGCAGCAATGGCGATTTCGGCTAAAAAATACAGCACCATATTCACCGGTCGGGAATAGGTATCCCGGGAGGCTTGTGCCAAATCACGTTGGCGTACAATGCCCAATCGCGCACTCAGACTCTGCAGCAACAACGCCATAATGTTGGACATCAGCAACACCCAAATTAGGGTATATCCGAACTGACTTCCTCCAGCGATATCGGTTGCCCAGTTTCCCGGATCCATGTAGCCGACACTTACCATGTATGCCGGACCGAAAAAAGCCAATATTTTTTTCCAAACCGACGTATTCTGAACGATTGCTACCGATTCGTGTACTTCTTCGAGTGAATTTGATTTTGATGCCATCTTATTTTATAAAACGATTTTTGCAAAAAGATTACTCGCAATTTTATTGGAAATGATGATTTGTTTCTTTTCCACTTCAATGGTTAACGACATATCGAAACTTTCCTTGGCAATAATTTTTATTTTCGAACCTAAGGCGATTTGCTGTTTGTCTAAATATTGCAGAAAACTGGACGACGAATCTTTTACGCCGACGCAAATTCCGGTTTGCCCGATTTCAAATTCCGACAACAATTGTTTTTCGACCTTAACAATATTTCCGTTTTTGTCCGGAATCGGGTCGCCGTGTGGATCTTCTGTTGGGAAACCTAAGAAAGCATCCAGTTTGTTAATGAGTTTTTCCGATTTGATGTGTTCGAGTTCTTCCGCCACATCGTGAACCTCATCCCAGGCAAAATCCAATTTTTCAACTAGGAAAACTTCCCAAAGACGATGCTTCCGCACAATCATTTTGGCTGCCATCAGACCTTTATCCGTTAAGCCTACCCCTTGATATTTCTGATAAATCACCAATTCTTTTTCGGCTAATTTTTTAATCATATCCGTCACCGAGGACGCTTTACTTTCCACTAAAGCGGCAATCGCATTGGTACTTACCCCTTGCTTTTGAGACAACGAAAGATGATAGATGGCTTTGAGATAATTTTCTTCAGAATAGGTCATTACACAGTATTTATGTTTCCAAAAATACAAATTTTTTTGATTGAAAATAATTTTTTAGCTTTGTCTAAATTTTTATTTCGTTTAAATCTAAAATATAATTGTGAAAAATCTAATCCTGCTCTTTTCATTCCTTTTCTTTTCTGCGGTAAACGCACAAACCAGAATTACAGGAAAAATTTCTGCAGAAGGAAATGCTTTGGGCTATGCTTCCGTGTCGCTTTCGAAAACAAAATTCGGCGTTACGGCAGACAGCCTCGGAAATTATACTATACAAAACGTAACCCGCGGTGAATATGAAATAAGAGTATCGCATGCCGGTTTTAAAAGCCAACGAAAAAAAATTACAATTTCCGATTCGACCACGATAGTTCTTGATTTTGACTTGAAAGCAGACAATGCTCTGGAGGAAGTAGTGGTAACCGGAACCCTAAAAGCCGTAAACCGGTTGGAAAGTCCGGTTCCTGTGGAAGTGTACAAACCTGTCTTTTTCAAAAAAAACCCAACCGCCAATATTTTTGAAGCCCTGCAAAACGTAAACGGTGTGCGACCGCAATTAAACTGCAACGTTTGCAACACCGGCGACATTCACATTAACGGACTGGAAGGTCCTTACACCCTGGTTTTAATCGACGGAATGCCGATTGTGAGCGGATTGTCAACCGTTTACGGATTATCCGGAATTCCGAATTCACTTTTGGAACGCATCGAAATCGTGAAAGGACCCGCTTCGTCCTTATACGGAAGCGAGGCGGTGGGCGGCTTAATCAACATTATTACCAAAAATCCGAAAAGCGCTCCGGTAGTTGCTGCCGACGTTTTTACCAACAGTTGGGGGGAAACCAATGCCGATTTGGGATTCAAAACCAATATCGAAAAAACCGCTTCGTTGTTAACAGGTGTGAATTATTTCAGTTACAGCAATCCGATTGACAACAACCACGATAATTTTACCGATGTGACGTTACAAGACCGAATTTCCGTTTTTCAAAAGTGGAATTTTAACCGGAAAAGCAACAGACTCTTTTCGATGGCCGGACGCTATTTCTATGAAGACCGTTGGGGCGGTGAAATGCAATGGGAGAAAAAATTCCGCGGCGGAAGTGAAGTATACGGCGAAAGCATCTACACCAAACGTTACGAAATTTTAGGAGCCTACGAACTTCCGGTAACGGAAAAAATATTGTTTTCCTTCTCCTATACCGATCATGACCAGAATTCGGTGTACGGCAACATCCCTTATCTGGCACAACAGAAAATCGGTTTCAGCCAGCTGACATTGGATAAAAAAATCCAAAAACACGATTTACTTTTCGGAACGGCGGTGCGGTATCAGTTTTACAACGACAATACGTCGGCAACCGCCAAAGCAGACCAATCCTGGATTCCGAGTTTGTTTGTACAGGACGAAATTCATCTGGCCGAAAAACACAACCTTCTGTTAGGCGCCCGATACGACTACAACAGCAAGCACGGTAACATTTTCACCCCGCGACTGGCGTACAAATGGAAAATGAACGACAATTCGATTTTACGTTTCAATACCGGCACCGGATTTAGGGTGGTGAATCTGTTTACCGAAGAACATGCGGCACTGACTGGTTCTCGGGAAGTGATTGTACTCGAAGATTTAAAACCCGAACGTTCCTATAACGCCAATGTGAATTTCTTGAAGAAATTTTACTCGAAAGACGGCGATTTCATCGGATTGGAAACCACCGCCTGGTATACCTATTTTACAAATTCGATTATTCCGGATTACGACACCAATCCGAATCAGATTATCTACAAAAATCTTGACGGATATGCGGTTACCAAAGGCATCAGTCTGAACCTCGATGCGGTGTTTCAAAACGGTCTGAAAATAATTGTCGGAGGAACCTATATGGATGTCAACAAAACCGAAAACGGCGTAAAAACGCAGCAAATCCTAACCGAAAAATTCACCGGAACCTGGGCCATTACCTATCGTGTAAAAAAATGGTTTCTGGATATTGATTACACCGGAAATGTTTACGGGCCGATGCGATTGCCCCATTTGGGCGCCAATGATCCGAGAAAAAAATACTCGCCAACATGGAGCATTCAGAACATTCAGCTGACGTTCAACAGGTTTAAAAATTTCGAAATGTATGGCGGAATCAAAAATTTACTAAATTGGACGCCAAATAAAGGCAACCCGTTTATAATTGCCGGAGCCGATGATCCGTTTGATCAAGACGTTCAGCCGGGAGAATTAACCTTCGATCCGGGGTATGTTTACGGTCCGAATCAGGGCATCCGAAGTTTTTTCGGCATCCGATACACCTTAAAATAAATGAAAAAAAACATCTTTACAATATTCCTTTTCCTTTTCGCTTTCACACTATCGGCGCAACTGAAAAACCATACCTTGGCCGAAGCCGAAAAACTGGAACAGCAAGACCCGAAACCGGTTTTTGTTTTTATCCATACGTCTTGGTGCAAATATTGTAAGATGATGGAAAATTCGACGTTTAAAAATCCGGAAGTGATTCAGCTTCTGAACGACAATTTTTATTTTGTTTCGTTAGATGCCGAAAATAAAGCCCCGATTACGTTTAAAAACCACATTTTCAAATACAAACCAAAAGGGAAAAACACCGGAATTCACGAACTGGCGGAAGCACTCGGCACTGTTGACGGGAGCATCACTTATCCAACCTTTTCCATTTTGGACAAAAACAATACCATCTTACTGCAAATCAGCGAATATACCGATGCCAAAACCATGATTCCTTTATTGAAAGAAGCGGCTAATTTTCGTTAACAACATTCTAACATAAATTTCGATTTTACTTTGTAACTTTGCGACACATTAACTTAGAAATTTAAATTATGTATCCAGAAGAAATGGTAAAACCAATGCGTGCTGAATTATCAGAAGCCGGTTTTCAAGACTTATATAATGCAGAAGCGGTAGAAGCGGCTTTGGCTAAAGAAGGAACAACGTTGGTAGTGGTAAACTCTGTTTGCGGTTGTGCCGCAAGAAACGCGCGTCCAGGTGCAAAAATGAGTTTGGACAACAGCAAAAAACCAGACAACTTAATCACGGTTTTCGCTGGAGTTGACAAAGAAGCGGTAGATGCCGCACGTCAGCACATGTTTCCTTTCCCGCCGTCATCACCAAGTATGGCTTTATTTAAAAACGGAGAATTGGTTCATATGTTAGAACGTCATCATATTGAAGGACGTCCTGCCGAATTAATCGCTGAAAACCTGAAAGACGCTTACAACGAATATTGCTAGTCGTAACTATGCTTGCATACCATAAAACCACTGATTTTCTGGTGGTTTTTTTTATTTAATCCCTTATCTTTGTAGCAAATACCACTATAAATGCAAAAATTAATTTCATACCCAATATCCATTGTTTTCTATTTGGCTTTTGCGTTATGTCTATTGATATTTCATCCGATACAATGGGTATGTTTGAATGTTTTTGGTTATCAGGCACACAAGAAAAGTGTCGATTACCTTAACTTCTTTTTGACAAAATGTACGAATCTTTTAGGAACTACTTATGATTTTCAGCACATTGACAGAATTCCGAAAGGAGTACCCGTTATTTTCGTAGCCAACCATCAGAGTTTGTATGACATTGTTGGGATTATCTGGTATTTACGCCGTTCCCATCCGAAATTTGTCAGCAAAAAAGAATTGGGAAAAGGAATTCCGAGTGTATCTTATAATTTACGTCACGGCGGTTCGGTGTTAATCGACAGAAAAGACCCGAAACAAGCATTGCCGGTAATTAAAGGATTGGGCGAATATATTGAAAAAAACAACCGTGCTGCGGTAATTTTTCCGGAAGGAACTAGAAGCAAAAATGGTGTTCCGAAGCGTTTTTCGGAAAACGGTCTGAAAATATTATGTAAATATGCGCCATCGGCCTATATTGTGCCGATTTCTATAAACAATTCCTGGAAGATGGTTCGCTACGGACAATTCCCAATGGGCTTAGGGAACCGATTGCAATTCATCATTCATGAACCCATGGCCATAAAAGACTATCCTTTTTCCGAATTAATGGAAAAAACAGAAAAGGCGGTGGTAGAAGGAATAAAAATTTAAAACTTATGTCAATACAAAATGTACGTCTGGAAGTAATGCAATTTCTGGAGAAAAATATCGACAGTTTCGTGGAAAACTACCTAATTCCTGTCGAAAAAATATGGCAACCCAGCGACTTGCTTCCGAATTCCGAAAAAGACACTTTTTTGGATGAAGTAACCGAACTGCGTGAAATCGCCAAAGAATTACCGTATGACTTTTGGGTGGTTTTGGTAGGTGACACCATCACCGAAGAAGCGTTACCAACTTATGAATCTTGGTTAATGGATGTGGAAGGTGTAGATCAGAAAACAGCTAACGGCGACAACGGCTGGGCCAAATGGTTACGCCAATGGACCGGGGAAGAAAACCGTCACGGTGATTTGTTAAACAAATATTTATACTTATCCGGTCGTGTGAACATGCGCGAAGTCGAGATTACCACACAGCACTTAATTAACGATGGTTTCGATCCGGGAACCGACCGTGATCCGTATAAAAACTTCGTATTTACCAGTTTTCAGGAATTGGCTACGTATGTTTCCCACAACCGTGTGGCACAATTGGCAAAGAAATTCGGTGACAACAAATTGTCTAAAATCTGTAAAATCATTGCCGGCGATGAAATGCGTCACCATTTGGCCTACAGCGAATTCGTAGACCGTATTTTTAAAGTCGATCCGAGCCAGATGATGTTGGCCTTCGAATACATGATGAAGAAAAAAATCACAATGCCGGCCCATTTAATCCGTGAATCAGGAGAAAGTATCGGTAGCGCATTTGAGAAATTTTCGGAATCAGCACAACGCATCGGAGTGTATACCGCAATGGATTATGTAGACATTCTTGAAAAATTGAATGCCAAATGGGAAATCGACAAAATCGGAAACTTAACCGATGAAGCCGAAAAAGCCCGTGATTATTTATTGAAACTACCGGCGCGTATGACTAGAATTGCAGAGCGTATGGTTGTACCAAGTGAAGAAAAACTGTTCAAGTGGGTACAACCTGCCTTGATTAAGTAATAAAACATAAAAATCCTTTCTTAACCGAAGGGATTTTTTTTAAAACCGACACATTATGGGTTTGATAGACAGCACGATCCTTTTCGTAAAACAACAACTGGAAAATGCCGAAGGCGGTCACGATTGGTTTCATATCGAACGGGTGTATAAAAATGCACTTTTAATTGCTGATGGCGAAGACTGTGATTTGATGGTGGTAAAATTGGGCGCCTTGTTGCATGATATTGCCGACAGTAAATTCCACGATGGCGATGAAAGCATAGGGCCGAAAACTGCCCGGGCTTTTCTGGAAAGTCAAAACGCTTCGGAAGACGTGATTGAACACGTAATTGCCATCATTGAAAACATTTCGTTTAAAGGCGGTAATTTTGAAAAAACGTTTCATTCCAAAGAACTGGAAATCGTTCAGGACGCCGATCGTCTGGATGCATTGGGTGCGATTGGTATTGCGCGTGCTTTTAATTACGGCGGCTTTAAAAACCGCACGATATTCAACCCAAATGTTCAGCCGAACCTCAACATGAGCAAGGAAGAATACAAGAATTCCAACGGTACGACGTTGAATCATTTCTATGAAAAACTATTGCTTTTAAAAGACAAAATGAATACCGTAACAGGGAAGAAAATCGCTTTGGAACGCCACAATTACATGCAAAATTTCCTCTCGCAGTTTTATGCGGAATGGGATGGGGAGAAGTAGTGGTAGTTAGCCATAATTTAAAAAAATCGTACCCGTAACACAAAATAAACATAATGATAACTATTTTAAAACAAGACTTTGCCAGATGGCTTCAAACAAAAAATTAGCAAGAATTGCAGGTCTATGTTATCTTATTGTAATTGCGACAGGCTTATTTGCTGAAGTATTCGTTCGTCAAGCGTTACTAGTTTCTGGAGATGCAATTGCAACAGCACACAACATTCAATGTTCTGAAATGTTGTTTCGTTATGGGTTTACTGCAGACCTTATCAACTTTATTATAGGACTGCCTTGTGTGATTATTATTTATAAACTTTTCAAGCCTATTAATAAAACTCTTGTTAGACTTGCTATTATATTTGTTGTTATTCAAACTGCAATCATTGCTGTGAATTTACTATTTCAAATGACTCCACTACTCCTTTTGGGTGGCGACAAATATCTAAATACTTTTCAACCAAATCAATTAGCAACACTTTCGTTATTATTGCTAAACATTCAAGCATTAGGATATGGAATTGGATTAGTATTTTTTGGTTTTTACTGCCTTATTATCGGCTATCTAATTTTTAAATCGACAATTGTACCAAGACTTCTTGGAATACTTTATGCTCTATCAGGTTTGGGATATTTAATCAATAGTTTTGTAATGTTTCTTTCAAAAGACTTTGCAAACCCTTTCTTTATTTACTTTGCTATTCCTATATTCATTGGAGAATTATCACTTTGTTTGTGGTTACTAATAATGGGAGTAAAAGAACAGGAAGTTAATTTTAAAGTGTAAAAAAACCATGGCTAACAGCGGTTTTGTCCAACCAATTCCAAAGTGACTGCATACACTTTACGCCTTTCCATTTTTGCTTTCAGCCAGGCATAAAAACTCATTACAAAGAGATCTTCTTCCCTTTGGGGACGCCATTGAAAAAGAGAATCGGCTTGAGAAACCAATTCTTCCGAGGTAAGATATCCCGGCTCATAAAGAAACCGCTCTACGAAACCAAGGAAAACCAAAACCCGTTCTTCTTTCATTTCGGTTAAATACTTTTTATACCTTCTTTTAAAACTGCTCAGTCTTGAAAGAACATAATCAGCATGGTCCAATTCGACATGCAGTAGAATTTCCACCAGATTTTTTTTGATGGTCCATTCCGTTCCCTTTTTTTTCTCATACCAGGCATCCGAACCGGAAAATGTTTTGATGATTTGCTGTACTTTTCGCAACTCATTTTGCTGAAAATGAAATACCCCCAGACTCAACTGCAAATCGAGGATGTCCGTGACTTCATTTTTGGCAACCGAATTCAAAGCGTCCTCTAACATACGGATTGCTGTGACTGAATTTCCGGAATAATTTTCATTCAGGCTACGCAATAACAGCAATCGGTTTTCGAATTGTTTAAAATAGACGTTGTCCTGTTTTTTCATTTCGACTTCCATTTTATCAAGGTATGCTTTTGAATCGTCGAATTTTTTGTTCCGAAAAAGCATGTTTGCCATAAAGTACAAGATATTGATGTGGTAAAAAAGGTGTTTTTCTGCCAATTGGGTTTTCGTGTTAATAAATCGGAAGCTGGTCGCTACAAAATGTTCAATTTCGTGATATTTATTGCGCAACGCCGCATATTCATTGGCGATAAAAAGAATCTGATACAACGATTTGAAGGTCATCCTTTCCTCCAAAGAAATCGACAATTTTGCAAAAGTGTGATGAAGTGTTTGGTGAAAATCGACGTCAGCGGTTCCTTCTTTAATTTTGGCCAATTCCATACGCAACGAGGCATACGCGAGATTTAGCTGTTCTTCCTGTAAAAATTTTTGCTGATTGATTTCGTATTTGTGAACCAATGCCGAAAAATCAATGGATGGATTAAGATACGCATATTGAATGTAAGTGTGATAAACCTCATTCAAAAGATTAAAGCGTTCGATCCCAAGTGCTTTTACTTCTGCTTTTTCCAAAATTTTAAAAGCCGCTTTGTGCTGGGAATGTTCAAAAAAAGTACGGCTCACCAAAATCAGTTTCAACACATCGCGTTCTTCCGACGTATCATTTTCAAACCGTTTGTTGGCAATAAATTCAACCAGATTCTGATACAACCGTTTGCGTAAGGCATACAAGGCCGGTTTGTTTTTATAAACCGTTATTTCTTCATTTATATCATCATTTTTAAGCAAATTAAAAAGTTGAATATTCTGCGTGTCATGCCGTTTGTTTTTCTTTTTTAAGAAAAGCATAAATTCTTCTTTTTCAACTAATGTTAGGGTTTTAATAATTCCGGAAACCGAGTTCATGTGGTATAATTTATTAAACATTAAAGATAGCTATTTTACTAATATATCGTCAGTTTTTATAAAATATTGATTTTTATGCAACCGGATTTTGACGGAATTTCGCTGTATCAAAAACAAACAATCATGGAAAATTTCAAAACATCAGAAGAAAGAGCAATCATCGGAAAACAAAACGAGCAAGCAACCATTTCAATTTTAAAACCTAGCAACGCTTTTGTCGGCGCCTCATGGATGGTTTTCGTTATAGGTGTCGTGTCGTATTGCGTTGGGTTATCCAATGCGGAAATGCAATTAAACGAAAAAGGATATTATTTCACCTTATTACTGTTCGGACTCTTTTCGGTAATCTCCGTTCAGAAAAATGTGCGCGATAAAATGGAACAAATACCGGTATCCGATATTTATTACGGACTGAGTTGGTTTTCTGCCTTGGCATCGTTAACCCTTCTTGTAATAGGATTGTGGAATGCCGATTTGGAACTGAGTGAAAAAGGGTTTTTCGGAATGGCGTACCTGGTGGGTTTGTTTGCTGCCATTACAGTGCAAAAAAATACCCGCGATTTAAAAGTATCCGAAAGCAATAATTAATTCCGAAATGGTGTAAAAAAACGGCTTTCAGATCTGAAAGCCGTTTTTTTTATTATTTTACTACCTCACCACTTAAACTTAAAACTGTAAAGGGTGGTGCTGTATTCGCTTCAAGAAGCACATCTTTTCTAATTTTCCCTACTTTATTTGGAATAAACCGCACCATAACTTTTGCACTATCTCCCTCTTTTACAGGTTCTTTAGTAAAATCAGCAACGGTACATCCGCAATTTGACTGAACATTTTTTATAACCAAATTATCAGAACTCTGGTTTTTCACAAAAAAAGTATGGTTGACAGTATCTGAAATCTTAATTCTTCCAAAAACAAAATGCTTCTCTGAAATCTCAATTTTAGTATTGGAAGGGTCTAATAGATTATTTATTTCGTCTCTTTTGAAATAATAAAACAATCCTATAACAATAACAACTACTAAAATTGCAACTTTAAAAATATTTTTCATAGCGCTAAATTCTTAATCAATTACTTACACATAACCCATTACAAACTTCTTGCAACCACCATCCACAGTTAACGGTTCTTTCACAAGACCAAACAAAACAAGAACTTCCCCAAACACACCAATCATCAGATGAGCTACAATTACAATTACTTGTTCCGCCGCCACCGCCGCCGCCAATTTCACCTTCTCCGGGTAATTTTTGTGAAATAACGGAATCGTCTACATTGTCCAAACTAGAAAAATAAGAAATCAATTGAGCTTGGGTAAAAAGTAATTTCCCAATCCTCTTCATTTCAGGCAAATATATATTATAATATTGTGCGTGATTTTCAAAGGCATTCTCTTCAAAATATTCCATCCTTAAAGTAGCTGTTAATTGATGTACAAACTCCTTTTGCGAACTATTTAAAACATTTGAATTCTTTAGTGAGTTTAATTTATTATTCCCAATGTGGAACTTATTTTCTTTTGACAACATTCCAAAGGCTATTTTTTGACTATCACCCTTTAAGTTTTTACAGCATTAATCTTTTGGATATCAACCGAACTGACTCCCTCATTTTCACAAGATGAAAACAAACAAATTATTAAAGTCAGCAACCCTAATTTTTTTAGTAAATTCATTATTTATATATTTTTTTCAAATTTAAAAAAATGAAAAAACTACAATTATTATCTATGAGTTTTAAAAAACAAAGATTTTTCTCTAAATTTTTTTATTTTAAATAAAGTAACTATACCACGCCCTGCGCTAACATAGCATCGGCGACTTTAACGAAACCGGCGATATTGGCACCTTTCACATAATCGATATAACCGTCCGGATTAGTTCCATACGCCACACACGACTCGTGGATATCGGTCATAATTGCTTTCAGTCGCTCGTCCACTTCTTCTCTGGTCCAGCTCAAACGCAAGGAGTTCTGCGACATTTCCAGTCCCGAAGTAGCTACCCCTCCGGCATTCGAGGCTTTTCCGGGCGCAAATAATATTTTAGCCGCATGGAACGCTTCCACTGCTTCCGGAGTACAAGGCATATTCGCACCTTCCGCCACACAGAAACAACCGTTAGCCAGTAAGGTTTTGGCCGCTTCCCTATCCAATTCATTTTGCGTCGCACAAGGCAAAGCAATCTCGCATTTTACTTCCCACGGACATTTGCCTGCAACAAATTGAGCATTCGGGTATTTTACAACATACTCATTAATACGACCGTAACGTTCGTTCTTAATTTCCATGATGTAGGCCAGTTTATCCGCATCGATACCCTCCGCATCATAAATATAACCGGAAGAATCCGAAGCCGTAACCACTTTTCCGCCCAATTGCGTTGCTTTTTCAATGGCATATTGCGCTACGTTTCCGGAACCCGACACCACTACCGTTTTTCCCGCAAAGCTCTGCCCTCTGGTTTGCAGCATACTCTGGGCAAAATAGACATCGCCATAACCGGTAGCTTCCGGACGAATCAGAGAACCTCCGAAAGTAATGCCTTTACCGGTTAGTACTCCCGTAAATTCATTGCGTAATTTTTTGTACTGACCGTACATATATCCTACTTCTCTTCCGCCAACACCAATATCTCCTGCCGGCACATCGGTATCAGCACCAATATGACGGGCCAATTCGGTCATGAATGCCTGACAAAAACGCATGATTTCAATATCGGATTTTCCTTTCGGATCAAAATCGGAACCGCCTTTTCCGCCACCCATCGGCAACGTAGTTAGACTGTTTTTGAAAACCTGTTCAAAAGCTAGGAATTTCAGAATACTCAGATTCACCGATGGATGAAAACGCAATCCGCCTTTATAAGGTCCGATAGCCGAATTCATCTGGATACGATACCCTTTGTTAACGTTTGTTTTCCCGGCATCATCAATCCAGGCGATTCGGAACATCAAAACCCTTTCCGGTTCTACCATACGCTCCAAAAGCATTTTGTCCTGGTATTTTTTATTTTGTTCGATGAACGGAATTACGGTTTCGGCCACTTCTTTAACCGCTTGTAAAAATTCCGGTTCGTTGGGATTTTTTTGGGCTACTGCCGCAATAAATGCATTGATTGTTTCTGACATATTTAAGTCTGGTTTAGTGTGTTGTGTATTAAAAGTACAAAAAAAGCGAACCAATTTGGCTCGCTTTAAAATTATTTCCCGGGAAATACTGCTTTTCTTTTTTCTAAAAACGCGGTGGTTCCTTCTTTAAAATCCTCTGTTCCGAAACACTCTCCGAACGCTTTGATTTCTGTTTCGAATCCGTTTACGCCGTCTTTGAAATTGGCATTGATTGATTGAATTGCTTTACTAATGGCAACTCCCGAATTTTTCATGATGCGTTGCGCAATTCCTTTTGTAAATTCAATCAGTTCAGCCTGAGCGACCACATGATTTACCAATCCGGCTCTGTAAGCATCTTCTGCCGTAACCATTCCGGCGGTCATAATCATTTCCATGGCACGGCCTTTCCCGATTAATTGCGGCAAACGCTGTGTTCCACCGTAACCCGGAATAACCCCTAAAGACGTTTCCGGCAAACCCATTTTAGCGTTGTCCGAAGCGACTCTGAAATGACAGGCCATTGCCAGCTCCAATCCGCCTCCTAAGGCAAATCCGTTTACGGCTGCAATTACCGGCTTGTCTAAATTTTCCACAAAATCGAATAACATTTCTTGTCCCTGAGCGGCCAAAACCGTTCCTTTTTCTACTGAAAAATTAGCAAATTCCGAAATATCAGCACCGGCTACAAACGCTTTTTCTCCGCTTCCGGTAACCACGATTACTTTCACCTCAGCATCTTTTTCAAGGCTGCCGAAACCGTGATGTAATTCTTCAATTGTAGCTTTGTTTAATGCATTTAATTTTTCAGGACGGTTAATCGTTATAAGGGCAATGCCGTTTTCTTTTTCGATTAAAATGTTGTTGTAATTCATCTCTTTAAGTATTTATGATGGGCAGTGTTACTGTAAATTCGGTACCTGCTCCTAATTCGCTTTCAAAGGTTATACTGCCGTGGTAACTTTCCACGATGTTTTTAATAATTCCCAAGCCCAAGCCCATTCCGCTGGTTTTGGTGGTAAATTTAGGTTCGAAAATACGATTTTTATTTTCAATACTAATACCCTTTCCGTTGTCTTTCACTATAATTTTTGCATTTTCACCTTCACGGAAAACATTCACAAAAACCATCGGATTTTCTTCGTCTTCCGGTATGGCCTGAATGGCGTTTTTTACCAGATTCGTGATGATTCGAATGAGTTGCGTTCGGTCTATTTTCGTGATGATTTCCTCTTCCTGAGCGTAAAAATGAATGAAATGCTCGTTAAAAATATCCAAAGCCAATTGTACCACATATACGATATTGAGCGTTTCATTTTGTTGTGCCGGAAGCGACGCAAAATTCGAAAACGCCGATGCCACGGAACTCATGGTGTCAATTTGCTGAATAAGCGTTTTCGAATAATCGTCCATTTTCTGTTTGATATTCGGGTCGGTCGGATCAAATTTCCGCTGAAAGCTCTGCACCGTCAAACGCATCGGGGTGAGCGGATTTTTGATTTCATGTGCCACCTGTTTTGCCATTTCGCGCCAAGCCTGTTCACGCTCACTTTGCGCCAACAAAACCGCACTTTCTTCCAATTTATCCACCATTCCATTATAAGCATCGACCAATGATTTTATTTCGTGACTGGAAGCATACAATTGAATTTTTTCGTTCTTTTTATTCAGTTGGGTTTCCCGAATTTTATCGCTGATAGTTTGCAGGGATTTGGTAATATAACTCGAAAGAAAATAAGCGATTACAAACGAGATAAGCAACATAAAGAGATACACCTGCCCGAAACGCGTCAGGAAATTGCGCAATTCGTCCTGATAAAAACTGGTTTCTTCCACATAAGGAAGGTTCAGGATTCCGAGCGGTTTGAATTTGGTATCTTTTAAATAACTATAGGAAGAACGGTATTTTTGTCCGTTAATCATTTGCAGGTCCACGAAACGTTTGCTGGTGGACGACTGAATGATTTTAAGAATAATCGGAGGAATCGGCTTGGCTACTTTGTCTACGGAAAAAGCGCCTTTGGAAGAAATAAGTACATTCCCTTTTAAGTCGTGAATATTGATTTCAAGACTGTGAATGTTCGCCAATTCGTAAATCTTATCTTTAAAAATAAGGGGCAGATTTTCGGTCGTTAAAGGATAGGTGGTCGTGGAAAGAATGTAATTGATGTGTTCGGTAATCGCATCTTCCTTACGTTCCAACCGATCCTGATGGTAATCGCGGGCTTCCTTTTTAAACTGATAAATGGAAACCGCAGCAATTAAGACTGATGCAATTAAGGTAAGCAGTATCATCGAAAGAAAAATTCGTAGTCGAAGCGATAACTGCGTTATTTTAATTGTTCCTCCCATTCTTTAGGACTGGTTTTTTTCTCTCACTTTTTTATAAAATTTATAGCCCAGCATCAGAATAATTGAAAAAAGGAAAATTCCGATGACGCCATAAATCCAATTGAAGGCATCTTTTAAAATCACCAGAAAAACCACTGCAAACAGAATTAACGTGGCACCTTCATTCCAGAGTCTGAAAAAACTGGAAGAATGTTTTACTTCGTTTCGTTGCAACTGCACAAAAATCTGGTGGCATTTTAAGTGGTATAAATATAGTAAGAAAACAAATCCCAATTTCACATGCATCCACGGCATTTTAAGCCAAGCATTTCCCATTGTGGTTCCGAAAAGCATCCAAAAGGCAAAAATACTAGCCAAAACGGCGGAAGGCCATGTAATAATGTACCACAAACGATACGACATCAATTGGTATTGTTTCACCAGAATATCTTGTTCCGGTTGTGGTTTTGCTTTTGCTTCCGCATGATACACAAACAACCGCACAATATAAAAAAGCCCTGCAAACCAAGTGATTACAAAGATGAGATGCAGGGATTTTATGTAGTTATAATACTCGTCCACAAGGATTAGTTTTTAGCCCAATCGGTAATCCATTTGGCGATGGTGTCCATCCAATTGTCATCGTCATTTAAACAAGGAATTGCCAAGAAATTCTCGCCTCCGTGTTCTTTAAACTGATGGTTCGCTTCCATGGCAATTTCTTCCAGGGTTTCCAAACAATCTGCCACAAAAGCCGGTGTTACCACGGCAAGGTTTTTAATTCCTTTTTCAGGCATTTTATTGATCTCAACATCGGTATACGGCTCTAGCCATTTGTCGCCCGCCAATCGGGATTGGAACGTCTGACTGTATTTTTCTTTCGGAAGTCCCAAAAGAGCCACCACTTGTTTTGTGGTTTCATAACATTGGTGACGGTAACAGAATTCATGCGCCGGCGAAGGCGTGTTGCAGCAAGATCCGTCAATTTTACAATGCGATTTGGTCACGTCGGTTTTGCGGATATGACGCTCCGGAATGCCGTGATAGGAAAACAGCAAATGGTCGTATTCAAAACCCTCTAAATGTTTTTTGATGGAATCGGCTAGATTTTGAATATAGTCTTTCTTATTGTAAAAAGCGGGAACGATGGTAAAGGTCATTTGCGGGAAATGTTTTTTACGCAGTTCTTCCGCCAACACTAAAATAGTAGTCGTAGACGCCATCGCGTGCTGCGGATACAAAGGAAACAGCATCACTTCCGTTACGCCTTTATCTGCCAATTCCTGCAAGCCGGACAACATGCTCGGATTTCCGTAACGCATCGCCAAAGCCACCGGAACATCAACCCGATCCTGTACTTTTTTATGGGCTTTCTTGGAGATAACTACTAAAGGCGACCCTTCCGGAGTCCAGATTCTTTTATAGGCTTCTGAAGAACTTTCAGGGCGTTTTCTTAAGATAATACCGCGAACCAAAAGGGCGCGCAACAAATAAGGAACATCAATTACGTATTTGTCCATTAAAAATTCATCCAAATACGGTTTTACGTCTTTTGGCTCCGGACTTTCTGGTGAGCCAAGATTTACCAGCAATACTCCTTTCATTTTTGATTTTTTTCAAAGGTAGTGTTTATTCCTGATTTTTAAAATTTGCGTATTTATGATTTTTTAAGACTTTTTTTAGGTAATTCATAAAAATAAATGCCTATTATTTAGGAATATCATTTTTTTTTGATCAAAAAAATTTTTATTGTTATTTTTTAATTAAATTAGGCTGGTCACAAATTTTAAAAACACAAATAACTAACAATCAAAAACTTAAAAAATGACAAAAAATAAAATTTAACATTTTTACACGCAACCGTTATAAAAAACCACCATCTATGAGAGGTTAACATTTGAATAACACAAAACGACAAAACTTGACATTATGAAGAAATTTACCATTATGCCCCTTATCATACTGCTAAACTTTTCCCTTCATGCTCAAGTTTCCGGAGTTGGTATCGACACTTCCAATCCGCAACAAAAATTACACATTGCATCGCCAACCGGAACTATTCGTGTTGACGGACTCAACTCACCCAACAATCCTTACAATGGAGGAGGAGTCGACAAAACGTATCCGCTCTATGTGGATTACAATGGCGACTTAACCCTTAAAACATCTGCCTACCAAAACAGTGATGGAGGAGATGCTTATTCCACTGCCGCAATTAACGGAACGGTTGCCATAATTCCGGTTGTTCAGGCAGACGATGGTTATGAAACTGTAGAAATCACTTCTTATAATTTTACCGTGGCACGCAACACCATCTTAGAAATAAAATATTCTATTAGTGTTGAAGTATTTCAGGACAATCTTTTAACCATCATTAAAGATGCTTATGCCAGAAATATTACCAATTTTTTCACCATAGACACACCAACTTTATTAGCCACAACCCGGAGGTATGCACCAAGCTCAAAATGTTATTTCAACAGAAACGATATCGTAAGCAATCCCGCAGCTTTACCGGATGCGGCTACCGGCTACATCTATAACAGTGGCACAACATACATTCCTTTAACTCCGGGGTCTCATACCCTCCGATTTTATGGCACTGTATGTTCGGGTACAAACAACCGCGCAACCTATGTACGCTTTGCCGGAGGACCAGACGCTATTTTCTTACGCCTGTATTAAAACCATTCCACTATGAAAAAGACTATCCTATATATATTATTTTTGTTGAGCTGCTTTTCTTATTCTCAAGTAGGAATCGGAACAAGTACACCTCAAAAAGATTTACACGTAGCAGGAACCACCTCTACCATACGTATTGAAAGCCTAAACAGCATCAACAAGCCCACTTTAAACGATGGTGTTAAACTGGCGCCTGTATACGCAAAACCCAACGGCGATTTAACATTAGACCCTCCAGGTTTTACTACCGGTGGTGGCGCAGGAACCAACGAACCTTTAAACTTCCTGATAAGTGTCCCGAATTTTATCCCTAACGGGCCTTTTGGAGACGGAACGGTTGTTGCCAATCCTGTTGGAGTGACGAATGCCAAACAACAAATCGTATCCGTTCCTTTTAACAGCCCTCAAAACGCGTTAATTGAAGTTCGCTACGCCATGACCATTGATCTTTCCGATCAATTCTTACCAGCCGCCGCCGCTTCAACCTTTAATGATATATCCGCAAGAGCAGTTCGCTGTTATTTTTATATTGATTTAAACAGTGACGGACTGGATGCTACGGAACTTACAAAAATATATGGACTTCACGGGGAAGCTTACACTTCCTATTCCCAAGGATCCGTAGGGTATGCCTTTATTCATGGTGTTGGTTACGGAAATATTCCTGCCGGAAACCATTCCTTAGTGTTTTTTGGAGAAACCACAGATGGTAATAGCCGAGACACTTACGTGGGCTTTGGAGGTTCAACCGATTATTTAAAAATTCGTATTTACAACTAAAAGCTATGAAAAACACTTTCACCATATTATCACTTGTATCAACCTTATTTTCATTTGCACAAGTAGGTATCAACAACAGTACTCCGCAGGAGAAATTACACATTTCAGGATCGAATTCCACCATACGTATCGAAGGATTAAATGCTGCTAACAATACTTTAAACTTAGGCGCAAATGAAAACACCCGGGTTTATGCCAATGGAAACGGCGACTTGGTTTTAAGCACAGTACCAACAAGCATCGCCATTTTATTTAATCCTGCCAATTATTTGAGCGACCCTTTGGATACCGGTGGAGCAGACACCAATCAGGTCAATCAAACCGGTGTGGGTTCCGGATATTCGCAAGTCGGTTGGCCAAGACAAACCGGACCGGGATTATCTACCTTTACTCTGACAAGACCTGCCATTGTAGAAATAAACTATGCCATTTCCTATGAAATATACAAAGCCGGAGTTCCCATTGACGATTACCATGCCCGAACCGCGCAATTTTACACCTATTTAAGACAAACCGGACCGGCTGGAGCAATAGTCACTACAGATTATGATGGGAATCCCATAGATTTCGCAGGAAATCCAGGTGCTTTGGGGTACAGCGGGAATTTTTACACCAACGGAAGTGCTGCAGGCGCAGGAGGAGGAGAAGGCTTTAATAAAAAATTCTATGCCACCGGTCACGACTATGTAAAATTAGGCCCCGGAACCTACTGTCCAATGTTTTCAGGCATTCTTTTCGTTGCCAACACAGGGGGAACCGGTGCCGTAAAAATGCAAATTGGCGGTGGAGATGATGAAGTTTTGGTTATTGCTCATTATTACAATTAAAAAACAAATTTCATATTAAAATAAAAAAGCAGTCTTACGACTGCTTTTTTTTATGTCTTTATAGTTAAAAAAAACGTTTTTACAACAATAGCATTGTTTTATGCAAAAAAACAGCATAATAAGCAAAAGCATAATAAATCAATACAATAATGTTACAAATTAGTAACCTAAAACAGCTTTTTCTTTCAATGTTTCTTCCGATTTTTGTATCATCTCCCGAAAACACTAGGGCTAAGAAAACTTCTCACACCAGCTCCTAATAATAACAAAAATAACTTTAAAAGTTATTTTTTTTAATTTTTCAATAAAAACACAATATTATTATTATATTTATACATCAACACTGATATTGTTGTAATATTTATATTTTTTTAATATTTTTTTAATACATAACGCAACCGCATGACTTAATTTGCATCTTATAAAAACAAAGCCCCCCAATTATTAACCAAATACCACAAGAGCATGAGAAACACCTACCTTTTATTCGCTTTGCTCGTTAGCTGTTTTGCAATAGCGCAAACGAGTGCCGTTGGAATTGGAACTACTAACCCTCAACAAAAACTACACCTGGGAAACGGTGTGGGAACACTTCGAGTTGAAAGTCTTGACAAAGACAACAATCCGTACAACGGAGGAAACCTAAATCCAACAGGAACCTATCCGTTATACGTTGACAGCGATGGTGTATTAGGTTTGAAATTACAAACTTTATACAACAGTGATGGCAGCGATGCAATTGACAACCTAACCATTCCGGAAACTAATGTTACTCTAGTAGGAGCAGACGCAGACGGAAAAGTCGAATCTACGTTTAAAACCTACACTATAACCACAACAAGAGCTTGTATTATAGAAGTGAAGTACAGTGTTAGTTTCGAAGTTTACGAAAAAAACACTTTAACTAAGATAAGAGACGCCGGTGCAAGAAGAATCTCAACGTATTACACTTTAGATAATGGCACGCGCAAATACGGACAGGCATCAAGATGTTACATGAACAACAACATGAATAACCCAGCTCCGTTTTTATCAACAGATGTAATGGCAGCTGTAGGTCCTGCTTACAACTCATCCACAACCTACATTCAGGTACCGGCCGGAACACACACCTTGAACTTTAAGGCAGAAATCTCCTCTAACCTACCTTCTCTTCCTACTTACGTAAAATTGGCTGTAGACACAGATTCAATTTTTATGAGAATGTACTAAAAAAGCTTGCTATGAAAAAATTTATACTCCCACTATTATTCCCTACAATACTAACAGCCCAAGTAGGAATAGGTACTTCAAACCCAACCGCTGATTTGCATGTTGCGGGCAATACTTCGACCATACGAATCGAACAATTGAATGCCACAAACGATCCAACCCACAATGATGGTGTAAAGCCTTCACCCGCTTTTGTAACAGCACTTGGCGACGTAACCCTAAACCCTTCCGGCGCCAACGGTACAGGACCAGGAGGCATAATGGCTCCCATCAATTTTTTAATGACGATCCCTAATTTCATTCCGGACGGAGCAACCAACAGAGGCGTGGTTATCAACAACACTACCCTTGAAACCAGCAAAACAGGATTAGTACGTATTGTTCCTTTTACATCACCACAAGAAGCTTTAGTAGAAGTAAAATACAGCATCACCACAATTTTGTCCAGCACCGACTTAAATACGGCATTAACTTATTTTGATGACATCTCAACAAGAGCTATCAAATATTATTTCTGTATCGACATCAATAACGACGGATTAAGTCCCGCCGAAGCAGCCAAAAAATACGGACTAAACGGTCAGTTTTATTCTTCGCACACACAAGGAATTTTAGGTTATTCCTTCACCAACGGACACGGATACTCCAACATCCCACCTGGAAACCACTCACTACACTTTTTTGCGGTTGTAGTTGATGCCGACAACAAATACACCAGTATTGGCGTTGGCGGTCAAACAGACTCCTTAAAAATCAGAATTTACAATTAAAATTACGCCTCATGAAAAAACATATATATCTTCTAGCTTCCCTTTTTCCTGTTTTATCCTACGGACAGGTAGGGATTAACACAACAACCCCGGTACAGGGAGTTCATGTGGGCGGCCCCACTTCAACAGTAAAAGTTGAAGGATTAAGCTACCCGGCAAATCCGAATAATCTGGGTCCCGGAAACACCACCCGTGTTTTCGTAGATGCAAACGGAGACCTAATGCTGGGTAATGTACAAAGTAATATCGCCATTCTTTTCGACTCGGAAAATTACTTGGATGACAACAGTAACCCCAGCGTAAATCAAATTACACAACACGGTTATGGCGATGGTTTTACCTATGCCGGTGTACCCAGAGATATTCCGAACTCAACGTTTACACTAACACAACCTGCCATTATTGAAATCAACTATTCCGTTTCCTGGAACATTGAAAAAAACGGCTCAAACAGGGTTGGAGACGGAAATGCAAGAGCCATACAAACTCTTTTATACTTCAGACAAAACAATTACTTAGGTCCCGTTGTAACGCATGACTTAGACGGCAACCTAATTGGCGGAGCTTTTGAAGTAAGCTCTGGTTCTTCTGTTATAGGCGGCGGCTTAGGACTCTCGGGACAATATTACAACAACAAACATTCCTTAAAAGGAGAATATGAAAATTTCCACAACAACGGAACCGATTATGTAAAACTGCCTGCAGGCACCTACTGCCCAATGTTTTCAGCACAATTAGCCGTTTCCGACGCCAGTAGTGCCGGTGCCATGAAAATGTACATCGGAACTGCAAAAGACGAGGTACAAATAATTGCTCATTATTACAATTAAATAAAAAACCACCCTTAAGGGTGGTTTTTTATTTATAAGCTTTTCTCAAGTAAATATTTTTTAGGCGTCGTACCGTATTTCTTTTTAAAAGCCGCAATAAAATGACTGGCCGTGCTGTATCCGATCTTTAAACCCGCTTCATTAACGTTATACGAACCGGAATCCAATAATCGGCGTGCATATTCCATTTTATAATCAAACAGAAAACCATACACCGTATCACCATATATCTGTTTGAACCCCATTTTTAATTTCTTTAGGTTCAAACCAACTTGGTCTGCCAACTCCTGCAAGCCCGGCGGCTCCGCCATATTACTGATTACAATTTCTTTGGCTTTTTTTAATTTCAGCACATTTTCTTCATCAATCAAAAACGGACATTGTTCGGCATTCGGGTCTTCATTTCGATTGAAAAACAAACTCAACAATTCATACCCCTTTCCTTTATAATACATGTTTTTAATGGAAGGATTCAGCGAATAATGAAACATCTGATTCAAAACAATCGCCATTGACGGACTGATATTCTCTTCCCCATAATATTTCTTATCCCGGTTTTGATCGCTCAGAAACGGAATGTGTTCCGCCTGTTCCGAAAACAATCCATGAAATTTCTTAATGGAAACCAAAACGGAAATTACCCAGGATTTGGGTGCAATTTCCATCTGCAAAGGCAGTTCCTTTTGCGGATTGTACAACAAAAGCGACTTTTCTTCTTTCAATTCCAACGCATAATTGCCCTGATTGAAAATAAATTTAGCACTGCCCTTCAAACCAAAATGAAATTGTATAAGTCCCATGCTTACAGGGCGTTCAAAACGCACCACTTCCTCAGAATCGTTCTGAAACCGTATTAATATGAAATCTTCTTCGATTTTTATCTCTTCCATAGAACCCATAGCGGTATTTTTTCGTAAGTATTTCTGAAAGCTATTTATTATTTTATTTAGAATCATTCAAAATAAAATCATTCAAAAAGCTTGATTTGTATACAAATTTAAAGAAATAACGCTTAAGAAACATTTAAAGGACAAAAAAATCTCTTAGCGACACAAAAAGTCCTTCCAGCGTTATTTTAATAAATCGGTTAATAATACATTTGTTTAACTTTTAGTAAAAAGTGAAAAAGCATGGAAAATAATATACCGTCAAAGCCTGCTTCATTTTATGTTGTTGGATTGAGTTATAAGAAAGCAGACGCCGAGATCAGAGGGAAATTTAGTTTAGACAACGAAGCTAAAGATAACTTATTACTGCAAGCTAAAAAAGAAGGAATCGAAAGTTTAATCGTTACTTCCACTTGTAACAGAACTGAAATTTACGGATTTGCACAACACCCTTTTCAATTGATCAAACTGATGTGTGAAAACAGTCAGGGTACCGTTGAAGAATTTCAAAAAGTAGCTTACGTATACAAAAATATCGAAGCCATTGGTCACATGTTCCGCGTAGGAACCGGTTTGGACAGTCAGATTTTAGGTGATTTTGAAATCATCAGTCAGATAAAAACCAGTTTTGTCGCCAGCAAAAACCACGGCTTAACTAATAATTACCTGGAGCGTTTGTGCAACGCGGTCATTCAGGCAAGCAAGCGCATCAAAAACGAAACGGAAATTTCTTCAGGCGCTACATCGGTTTCCTTTGCCGCCGTGCGTTATATTTTCAACAATGTAGAAGACATTTCCAATAAAAATATTTTGTTGTTTGGTACCGGTAAAATCGGAAGAAACACCTGTGAAAACTTGGTAAAACACTCCAAACACGAACAAATCACCCTGATTAACAGAACCAAAGACAAAGCCGAAAAACTGGCCCGTAAACTGGATCTGATTGTAAAAGATTATGCAGATTTGCAACTGGAAATTCAAAAAGCCGATGTATTGGTCGTAGCCACGGGCGCTCAAAACCCTACCATCGACAAAGCCATCCTGAATCTGAAAAAACCGTTACTGATTCTGGATCTTTCAGTTCCGAAAAACGTTAACGAAAATGTTCAGGAATTAGACAATGTTACGTTAATCCACATGGATCATTTGTCGCAGATGACGGATGAAACACTTGAAAACCGCAAAAAACACATTCCGGCAGCCGAAGCCATCATCGAGGAAATCAAAAACGAATTCATCGACTGGACCAAAGCCCGAAAATTTGCACCGACGATTCATGCACTAAAAGAAAAGCTGAACACCATCAAGGACAAAGAGCTGACTTTTCAACGCAAAAAAATCAGCAATTTTGATGAGGAACAAGCCGAAATCATAAGCAACCGCATCATACAAAAAATTACCAACCATTTTGCTAATCATTTGAAAGACGACAACACCCTAGTCGATGAAAGCATCGAGTGGATTGAAAAAATCTTTCAGATAGAAACTGTGAAAAATGACTAAAACCATACGCATTGGAACCCGCGACAGCGAATTGGCCTTATGGCAAGCACACACGGTACAGCATCAATTGCAGCAATTAGGGTATTCCACCGAAATAGTAGCCGTAAAATCAACCGGCGACATCATTCTCGACAAACCTTTATATGAATTAGGAATCACCGGAATTTTCACCAAAACGTTAGACGTTGCGATGATTTCAGGACAGGTTGACATCGCAGTACATTCGATGAAAGATGTACCGACCGCCTTACCGAAAGGCATCGTTCAGGCTGCTGTTTTGGAACGCGCCAATACCGTTGACATTTTAGTTCACAAAGGCAATCTTGATTTTCTTACCGGAAACGGAACCATCGCTACCGGAAGTTTACGCCGCCAGGCACAATGGCTCAACAAATATCCGAATCATACTGTGGTCGATTTGCGCGGAAACGTAAACACCCGCATGCAGAAATTACAGGAAAGCAATTGGGACGGTGCTGTTTTTGCAGCCGCCGGTTTGGAACGCATCAACCTGAAACCCGAAATGTTTATCGATTTGGACTGGATGATTCCTGCACCCGCTCAAGGCGCCATGATGGTGGTTGCGATGGAAAACGACGAATTTTCGCTGGACGCATTGGCACAGTTGAATCATATCGAAACCGAAATTTGCACCTATATTGAACGCCAGTTTTTACGAACACTGGAAGGTGGTTGTACAGCTCCAATCGGTGCTTTGGCGAAATACAACGAAATTGAAGATACGCTGCATTTTCAGGGTGTTTTATTTTCTTTGGACGGCAGTCAGAAATTCGAAATCAACAAAACGGTTGATATTTCAGAATGGAAAAAACTGGGCTACAATGCCGCTCAGGAAATCTTAACCAATGGCGGTTCCGTACTGATGGCCGACATCAAACTGAAACTGAAAAAATAATGGGTAATTCGGCTCGTATACTGTCTACCAAAAAACTGTTACCCAACCAGAAGCAATTTCTGCTGAACGCGGGATTTTCAGTTGTTGAAGCGGATTTTATCACCACAAAATCCTCCGATTTCGAGTTAAAAAACGTGAACGACATCTTGATTTTTACGAGTCAGAACGGCGTTCAGAGTATTTTACAGCATCCTAAATGCGAGGAACTGAAATCGAAAAAAGTATTTTGTGTCGGACTAAAAACGAAAGCCTTACTCGAAGAAAACGGTTTTAAAGTGGAAGCCTACACCGGTTATGCTGCCGATTTGGCTGAAATAATCACTTTAGTATATCCGAATGAAAATTATACGTTTTTCAGCGGCAATTTGCGTCGGGACACTTTGCCGGAAGCCTTAACCGAAGCCGGAATCGCTTTTAATGAAATCGAAGTCTATCAAACCCTTTTAACTCCGGAGAAAATCGACTCTAAAGTTGATGGCATCTTATTTTACAGTCCGTCCGGCGTGGAAAGTTATCTGAAAAAAAATAAAATTTCGAAAGAAATTGCCTTTTGCATCGGGGAAACCACAGCAGAAGCCGCAAATCAATTCGGAATCAAAAATATCATAATCGCCAATCAACCCACCGTTGAGAACACGATTATCCAATGCATCAACGAATTTAAATAAAACTTTGCAAAACAAGACTTTGTCTCTTTGCCACTATAAAAAAAACTATGATTAAGAACGACCTATTTCTAAGAGCTTTAAAAGGAGAATCCGTAGAACGTCCACCCGTTTGGATGATGCGTCAGGCGGGAAGATATTTACCGGAATTTCGTGCCTTACGTGATAAATATGATTTTTTCACCCGTTGTGAAACGCCGGAACTGGCCGCTGAAATCACCGTGCAGCCGATTCGTATCGTAAAACCCGATGCAGCCATCTTATTCTCCGATATTTTAGTAGTGCCTCGTGCTATGGGCATTCACGTGGAATTGAAAGACAATTTAGGTCCGATTATTCCGGATCCGATTCGTACAATGGAACAGGTCAATCAGGTTTTCATTCCGAATATCGAAGAAACGTTAGGTTATGTAATGGACGCCGTTAAACTGACCAAAGAAATGCTGAACGACGAAGTGCCGTTAATCGGATTTGCCGGTTCGCCGTGGACGATTTTCTGTTATGCTGTGGAAGGAAAAGGGTCGAAAAGTTTTGATACCGCAAAAGGATTCTGTTTTTCCAATCCGGTAGCGGCACATACATTATTGCAGAAAATTACCGACACAACCATCTTATATTTGAAAGAGAAAGTAAAAGCAGGTTGTAACGCGATTCAGATTTTTGATTCTTGGGGCGGTATGCTGTCCCCGGCGGATTATCAGGAATTCTCGTGGAAATACATCAATCAAATAGTTGAAGCTTTAGCCGAAGAAACCGAAGTTATCGTATTCGGAAAAGGCTGTTGGTTTGCCCTAAACGACATGGCAAAATCTAAAGCATCTGCTTTGGGTGTGGATTGGACGTGTTCACCAAGAAATGCCCGTTATTTAACCGGCGGAAACATCACCTTACAAGGAAATTTCGATCCGTCACGATTACTTTCGCCGATTCCTACCATCAAAAAAATGGTACACGAAATGATTGACGAATTCGGCAAAGACAAATACATCGTGAATTTAGGGCACGGAATTTTACCAAATATTCCTGTGGATCACGCCAAAGCGTTTGTGGAAGCGGTGAAGGAGTATAATCAGTAGGCAGTAGCAGTATTCAGTCAGCAGAAAATGAAAGAACAATTCTATCAATACATACAAACGCTTCAGGACCAAATCTGTAAAGGTTTGGAAGACGTGGATGGCCTGGCAAAATTCCGTCAGGATTTATGGGAGCGACCGGAAGGCGGCGGCGGAAGAACGCGCGTAATTGAAAACGGAAACGTTTTTGAAAAAGGCGGTGTAAATATTTCAGCTGTTCACGGTGCGTTACCCAAAGCAATGCAAACCTATTTTGGTGTTGGCGAAGTCGACTTTTTCGCTTGCGGACTAAGTTTAGTAATCCACCCGAAAAATCCGATGGTGCCAACGGTTCACGCGAACTGGCGTTATTTTGAAATGTACGACAAGGAAGGTAACGTGATTAACAGTTGGTTCGGTGGCGGACAGGATTTAACGCCGTATTATCTGTTTGAAGAAGACGCCAAACATTTTCACCAAACCTGCAAAACTGCATGCGACAAGCACAACCCAGAGTTCTATCCGAAGTTTAAGAAACAATGCGACGAATATTTCTGGAACGCGCATCGTGACGAAGCGAGAGGCATCGGAGGTTTGTTTTTCGACCATTGTAAAGCCACGGAAACCATGTCGATGGAAAACTGGTACGCTTTCGTAACGGAAGTCGGCAACAGCTTCCTTCAAGCGTATGTTCCAATCGTGGAAAAAAGAAAAACGTTATCGTATACCGAAGAAAACCGTACGTGGCAGGAAATCCGTCGCGGGCGTTATGTGGAATTCAATTTAGTGCACGATAAAGGCACTTTATTCGGCTTAAAAACCAACGGAAGAATTGAATCGATACTGATGAGTTTACCGCCACATGTGCAATGGGTTTACGACCATCATCCTGAAGCAGGAAGTGAAGAAGAGAAATTAATCAACGTATTAGCAAAACCAATTGAGTGGCTTTAATTGTCCATTACCAATTATAAATTATCAATTATCATGTTTCCATTACACAGAGGCAGAAGATTACGCGTAAACGAAAGTATTCGTTCGTTAGTACGTGAAACCAGTTTAAGTCCGGCGGATTTTATGTTCCCGATGTTTATTGCTGAAGGCGAAAACGTAAAAGTGGAAATTCCTTCCATGCCGGGTATCTTTCGTCGTTCGATTGATTTAACTGTGGAAGAAGTCAAAGAATTGTTCGCTTTAGGCATTCGCGCCGTTAACATTTATGTGAAAGTCAACGACAACCTAAAAGACAATACCGGAAAAGAAGCCTGGAACCCGAACGGACTGATGCAACAAGCGATAAAAGCAATCAAAAAAGCTTGTCCTGAAATGATTGTCATGCCGGATGTAGCCTTAGACCCTTATTCAATTTACGGACACGACGGTATCATTGAAAACGGCGATATTGCTAACGATGCCACCAACGATGCTTTAGTAAAAATGGCCGTTTCCCATGCCCAAGCCGGTGCTGATTTTGTAGCCCCGAGCGACATGATGGACGGACGCGTATTGCGTTTGCGCGAAGGTTTAGATGCTGCAGGTTTTCAGAATGTGGGAATTATGAGCTATTCGGCAAAATATGCTTCGGCGTTTTACGGACCGTTCCGCGATGCGTTGGACAGCGCGCCGAAAGAAGCCGATATCGAAGTACCGAAAGACAAAAAAACCTACCAAATGGATTACGCCAACCGCATCGAAGCCGTTAAAGAAGCGTTAATGGACGTAGAAGAAGGTGCCGACATGGTCATGGTAAAACCGGGAATTGCCTATTTGGATATTGTTCGTGAAGTGAAAAATGCCGTGAATGTTCCGGTAACGGTTTTCCATGTTTCGGGAGAATATGCGATGATTAAAGCGGCCGCGGAAAGAGGCTGGCTCGACAACGATAAAATCATGATGGAGCAGTTAATGTGCATCAAACGTGCGGGTGCGAGTTTGATTTCAACGTATTTCGCTAAAGAGGCCGCTATTTTACTGAACAAATAATATGAAAAAAAACATATTGCTTTTATTATTACTGATTGCGTTTGTTTCCTGCAAAAAAGAAACATCAGAAGCATCCGGAAACAGCAATCCCGAGATAGCACAAACCGTAAAACCGAATGATTTGGGCGAGAAAATTTTCAACGGTAAAGGGATGTGTTATTCGTGCCACAAAACGGATCAGAAAGTGATTGGTCCGAGTTTAAAGGAAATTGCTAAAATCTACAAGGAAAAAGGCGCCAGCATTACCGATTTCCTAACCGAAAAAAGCAAACCGATTGTCGATCCGTCGCAATACAGCGTAATGAAAACCAATTTCGCGATTACCAAAAATCTTCCCGAAGAAGAACTGAAAGCGCTTGAAACCTACATTTTGAGCTTTTCGAAATAAACTACAACTACAATCTGTCCTCTTTCGAGGACATTTTTATTGGATAAAATGTAAAGTTTGTTTGTCTTTTTGGAAAATATATTTTACATTTGAAATGAACTTTAAAACATATTCATTAATATGAAACTAACTTATTTATTTCCGCATCGATTGAAACTTTTGAGTGGTATTGTGTTTTGTATTACATCCATCATACTTCTGACAGCCTTACTTGATGATTTGTTTTTATTTGAAAAATTTGAGCTAAAAACAACCGTATTTGCACTCAACGAAACAGGCATCATGGGACAGAAAAAAACATTTTCATTTATTGAAAACAATATTATTGACGAAATAACAATGACCCTTTTTATACTATCCGGACTGGTTTTTGCTTTCAGTAAAGAAAAGGTAGAAGATGAAATGACCGAAAAAGTAAGATTAGACAGTCTAGTGTGGGCTACCTATTTCAATTACATCGCATTTTTATTTTGTACGTGGTTCTTTTACGGAGTACTTTATCTGAACATTTTGATGTTTGCCGTATTCACCCATTTGTTGTTTTTTGTTATCCGATTTAACTGGAAAATGCACCAAATCCGAAAAACCAACTGCGATGAAGAATAACGTAAAAGTACAGCGCGCCATTGCCAACCTCACCCAAGCGGATCTGGCCGAAAAAATCGGGGTGAGCCGACAAACCATCAATGCGATTGAAGCCGGAAAATATGTGCCTTCGACCGTCTTGGCGTTAAAAATTTCAAAACTGTTCGAAAAACCGGTAAACGATATATTTGAATTGGAAGACACCGACTAATTTGCTATCTTTATCAGATGCAAACCGTCTTCATCAATACTCCGTTGGGCACCGCCAAAATTAAGGGCGATGAGCTGGGTGTTTCCGTCATTTCCATTCTTCAGGAAGGCGAAATATCGAAAGTGATTCCCGTGGAATTAAAAGACGCGGTAAAACAACTTCAGGAATATTTTGAGGGTAAACGCACCACCTTTAATTTTCCAATTAATCCAAAAGGCACCGATTTTCAGCAGAAAGTTTGGAAAGCCCTTTTGGAAATTCCCTACGGAAAAACCACTTCCTATATGGATTTGTCTAAAAAATTAGGCGATGTAAAAGCGATTCGGGCCGTCGCTTCAGCCAATGGAAAAAACCCGTTGTGGATTGTGGTGCCGTGTCATCGCGTGATTGGCTCCGACGGTTCGTTAACCGGATATGCCGGTGGTTTATGGCGCAAAAAATGGTTGTTGGAACACGAGAATCCGCTGAAACAGCAAAGTCTTTTTTAATTGCCAATTATTAATTACGAATTGCGACACTCGAATTCTAATAATCAAATCTTACAATCTTTCAATTAAAAAAAGGTTTCCAAAAACATTATGGCTTCCTATTTAGCCCTGATAGGAGCAACTACCTTGTAGTGCGGATAGCAGGAATAAGGATTCCAAAAATGCCCAAACCCTTCGCTCCAAAAAAATCAAAAACATAAGCCGATTTTGTTTAAATTCGTAACATACGGAAAACCCAAAACCATGAAATTTCTGAAAAGCTTCTTCAAGTGGTTTGCCATCACCTTGGCAGCCATCATTATTCTGATGTATATTTTTGATGTGGATTATTTGCTGCGTGCCGTTCGCACAATTTATTTCCGAGGGTACACCACTGCCTTTTTGGACGATTACACCCATTTCCCAAATCGGGAAATCAAGAAAGGCGTTGCGCAACCTTGGGCGATTGCCAAGGATTACAATTCCGTTCCGGCAACCGAGGAATTAAACAAAACCCATAAAGAGCTGCAAACCGTAGCCTACCTCATCATTAAGAATGACAGTATCTGGCACGAAAGCTATTTTGACGGGTATGGAAAAGATTCGAAATCGAATTCGTTTTCGATGGCTAAAAGTGTGGTTTCAGCGGCCTTAGGAAAAGCGATTATGGAAGGAAAAATCAAAAGTTTAGACCAAAAAGTTACCGATTTTTTCCCGGAACTGAAAGGACAATTCGCCAAAGAAGTTACTGTGGGTGATTTATCCTCAATGGCATCGGGATTGAGTTGGGACGAGAAATATTACAGTCCGTTTTCAATTGTTACCCGAGCGTATTTTGACGATGATTTGAAAAAAGTAATTCTCGGACTGGACGTAAAAGAAAAACCGGGACAATCGTTTAAATATTTGAGTGGTGCTACGCAATTACTGGCCATGTGTATTGAAAAAGCCACCGGAGAATATGTTTCCGATTATGTTTCGAAAAACTTCTGGCAACCCATGGGTGCAGAAAACGAGGCGCTTTGGCAATTGGATCACGAGGGCGACGGCATTGAAAAAGCCTATTGCTGCATTGCGAGCAATGCACGCGATTTTGCACGCTTCGGAAAACTGTACCGCGATTACGGCAAATGGAACGGAAAACAGCTATTGGACAGTACGTTTGTCGCCAAATCGATTGCGCCGAGATTTCCCGACAGTCCGCAATACGGCTACGGGTTCTGGTTGCACAACATCAACGGAAAGCAATTGTTTTACATGCGTGGGCATTTGGGACAATTCGTGATTGTGATTCCGAAAGACAATGTGATTATAGTACGCTTAGGACATCTGAAAGGCTTGCAAACCGAAACCGACCCGCACAGCAACGATTTGTACGTTTATGTAAATGAAGCGTATAAAATGTTGGAAAAACGAAAATAATTCTTTTATTTGTAATACTTTTCACATATAAGCCAAATAACCATAATACAAACCATTCAAAATGATTGAAAAAATTAACCTGGAACACATTCTCTTTTTAGACATCGAAACGGTTCCCGAAGAAGAAAATTTTAACGTTTTAGACGAAACCAAACAAGCACTTTTCGACCAGAAAACGAAATACCAACGCAAAGACGATTTTACACCGGAAGAATTCTACGAACGCGCCGGCATTTGGGCCGAATTCGGAAAAATCATCTGTATTTCCGTCGGTTATTTTACCTTTAAGGGCGATATCCGACATTTTCGGGTGACTTCCTTTTTTGGTGACGAAGTGAAAATCCTCAAAGACTTTTCCAATTTACTGAACAACCATTTCAGTCAGCCCCAACATATTTTGTGCGGCCACAACGCCAAGGAATTCGACTTCCCGTTTATTGCGCGCCGTATGATTATTCATCAGTTGGCGATTCCGATGAAGCTGAATCTGTTCGGCAAAAAACCCTGGGAAGTTCCGCATCTCGACACTATGGAATTGTGGAAATTCGGCGATTACAAAACCTTTACCTCGCTGAAATTGTTAACCAACGTACTTGGGATTCCGTCTCCAAAAGACGATATCGACGGCAGCGAAGTCGCGCATACGTTTTATGTGGAAAAAGACATCGACCGCATCATTACCTATTGCGAAAAAGACGTGATTGCGGTAGCGCAGGTGTTGTTGCGCCTGCGAAGAGAAGATTTGCTGATTGAGGAAGAAATTATTCATATTTAGAAGCTTGATCCCGCCATCCGCTTTATCTTTTTTGCTGTCACGTTTGGTGGAATCCTGTTGAAGCAAAAAAGGATGCCGCTGCTATCGGGGCTAGACATTTGACCGTAAAAAGACGTACTGCGTTCTTCATTACCTGAGAAAAAGGGCGTACAAACGAAGTAAAAAACCTTTGCGAACTTTGCGGTTAAATAGTACATTTACAAAAAAACAGTTTTATGGTATTGAGCAGATTTTGGTTGGTAATTTTTATTTCTTCGATTGCCTTTATTGTCATCGGATTGTTTTCCGGCAACAGCTATTCCATCGATAATGTCCTGAACGGCAAAAAAGACGAACCGATTCTAATCTCCGAAAAATACCTGAACCAGGTTCCGGCGTTCATAAAAGACAGCATCGAAAAAGCACCGGAGAATACCATCGTAATCAACAAAATCGAATCCAATCCGGATACAACGTATGTGTATAAAAACAAAACCGTAAAAGTTTTTAGTGGCGTACAAAAATCGGACGGTTTACTGCCTACCTGTAAAAACACCTTGCTTGATCTGATTCTTCCGCTGATTGCCTATTTGGCTTTTTTCTGCGGATTGATGGAACTTTTGATTATCTCAGGCGCTTCCGGAAAATTGGCTAAAGTATTGAGTCCGGTATTTGTAAAAGTGTTTCCGAGTATTCCGAAAAACCACCCTTCGATTTCTTATATGACCTTAAATTTTGCCGCTAACTTTTTAGGATTAGATTCGGCCGCAACGCCATTCGGATTAAAAGCCATGGAAAGTTTACAGGAAATCAATCCCGAAAAAGAAAAAGCCAGTGATGCGCAAATTATGTTCATGTGTTTGCATGCTTCGGGACTTACCTTAATTGCCACTTCCATCATTGGGTATCGCGCCGCTGCGGGTGCTACCAACCCTGCCGATGTTATGTTACCTTGCATCATCACCTCTTTTATCGGTACAATTGCGGCTTTTCTGATTGTTGGGGTGAAACAAAAAATCAATTTCAAGAGCGCTTCTCTGGTGGCCGTTCTGATGGCATTAATCGCCGGAATCATCGGTTTGCTGATGTATGTCAACCATTTGGATTTAATCGGCAAAAATTATTTCACTTCTAATCTTTCGGCATTAATATTGGTGGGCATTATTGCTTTTACGTTGATTTTTTCCTTCTTTAAAGAAAAGAAATTCACCGAGGCAAACACCACTGTTTTCGAAGCCTTTGTAACAGGAGCCAACAACGGAATCAAAACCGGAGTTACTATTTTCCCTTATGTTTTGGGAATGTTAGTGGCCATTTCTTTGTTCCGAAACAGCGGATTGTTTGAAATTATCAGCAATTGGATTGCCTTTATTTTTTCCAATATGGGGGTAAGCAAAGAAATTACCGATGCCTTACCGGTGGCCTTGCTTCGTCCTTTCAGTTCTGCCGGATCACGTGGCTTTTTGATTGATTCGATGAATACGTTCGGCGCCGATTCCTTAACCGGAAGATTGAGCAGTATTTTCCAATGCAGTGCCGAAAGTACGTTTTATGTGATTGCCGTTTACTTTGGTTCGGTAAACATTAAAAACACACGTTACGCTTTAGGAACAATGCTTTTAGTGGATGTGATTTGTGTAATTACAGCGATTTTCGTGGCGAGTTGGTTTTTTTAACCGCTTTCTGCAAGGTTTCCAAAACCTTGTAGGTATAAAAATAAAACGATGAGTTTTTTTGAAGATTTTTTAGTAGAAATTGGAAGAGATGGAATTTACTATTTGATTAAAAAATTAGGAATGCTCATCAAATGGCTATTTTATCGCGGAAGAATACCCTTCTCACAAATTAAAAGTGAAAATTGGAATACAAGGATTGGTTTCGGATTTATGATACTATTGTCGGGTTTAATACTTTATGTTTTAAATAAAGCTAAATAAATTTTAAAAAACCTTACAGGTATAATATCAACCCATTTTTAATTTCCTTAACACTCATTATATTTACGCTAATTATGAAAACATTTATGGAAAATTTTTCTTTCGGTCTTTTCACATGGCAATTCTTTCTTTTAATTGTATTGCTAATAGTTGTATTGCTAGTAATAAAAATAATTCGAAGAAGTTTTATGAAAAGAAGTTAAAAGGAAAAACGAACGTTTTACAGCTGTATTTAATATCTTTACACTCCTTAAATTACTAAACAATGGACTTTCTATACCAAGACCCGTATCCGATTCAAAAAGACGATACGCACTACCGAAAAATCACTTCCGATTACGTTAAAGTTGAACAATTGGGCGACCGCGAAATCTTAACCGTAGACCCGAAAGGTTTGGAGTTATTAGCCGAAGAAGCCATGAGCGATGTTTCCTTCATGCTACGTTCTTCACATTTACAAAAGCTGAGAAACATTATCGAAGATCCGGAAGCGACCGACAACGACCGCTTTGTAGCCTACAATTTATTGCAAAATGCCGTGGTGGCTGTAGAAGGACAATTGCCTTCGTGCCAAGACACCGGAACTGCAATTGTAATGGCCAAAAAAGGCGAAAACGTGTATACCGGAGCGGATGATGGTGAAGCCTTGTCGAAAGGAATTTTCAACACCTATCAAAAAAGAAATTTACGCTATTCGCAGATTGTTCCAATTTCGATGTTTGAAGAAAAGAACTCGGGTTCGAATCTTCCGGCACAGATTGATATTTACGCTAAAAAAGGCGCTTCCTATGAGTTCTTATTTTTAGCCAAAGGGGGCGGTTCTGCCAACAAAACCTTCTTATACCAAAAAACAAAATCGCTGTTGAACGAAAAATCGTTGGATGAATTCGTTCGCGAAAGAATTATGGATTTGGGAACCTCAGCGTGTCCTCCGTACCACTTGGCGATTGTAATTGGCGGTACGTCTGCGGAAGCGAACTTAGCAGCCGTGAAAAAAGCATCAGCCGGTTATTTCGATAATTTACCAACCAGCGGAAACATGGCAGGTCAGGCCTTCCGTGATTTGGAATGGGAAAAACGCGTACAGCAAATTTGTCAGGAAAGTCACATCGGAGCGCAATTCGGCGGAAAATATTTAACGCATGATGTTCGTGTGATTCGTTTGCCCCGTCACGCCGCTTCTTGTCCGGTGGGAATGGGTGTTTCCTGTTCGGCCGACAGAAACATCAAGGGAAAAATCACCAAAGACGGTATTTTCGTAGAACAGTTGGAAGTGAATCCGAAACAGTTCTTACCGGAAACTGCTCCGCATTTGGAAGCACCGGTAGAAATCGATTTGAACCGTCCGATGGCGGATGTATTAGCGGAATTATCGAAGTATCCAATCAAAACCCGTTTGAAACTGAACGGAACCTTAATTGTGGCGCGTGATATCGCACACGCGAAAATTAAAGAATTACTGGATGCCGGAAAACCAATGCCGGAATATTTCAAAAATCACCCGATTTACTATGCGGGTCCTGCCAAAACTCCGGAAGGGATGCCATCAGGAAGTTTCGGCCCCACCACAGCCGGACGTATGGACGTGTATGTGGACGAATTCCAGAAACATGGCGGAAGCATGATTATGCTGGCCAAAGGAAACCGTTCGAAAGACGTGATGAATGCGTGTAACAAATACGGTGGTTTCTATTTGGGTTCCATCGGTGGTCCTGCCGCAATTTTAGCCAAAGAAAATATCTTATCAGTTGAAGTGGTTGATTTTGAAGAATTAGGTATGGAAGCCGTTCGTAAAATTACCATCAAAGATTTCCCAGCGTTTATTATTACCGATGATAAAGGAAATGATTTCTTTGAAAATCTGTAATATTTAGAAAAAAGAATTAAAAAAAAGAAAACCCGCTTCAATTGAAGCGGGTTTTCTTTTATAAAAAAACAATTTCATGGTTTTGTTTAAACATCATTATTAAAAATCCAGTAAAACAATTCGCTTGAAAAAGATATTTGACAACAAAGCAATTGTAACCTTATGTTGTTTCTTTTCAAATAAAACCTTTTTTAACTAGCCGCTAATTTTAGTTTTTACAAATTACGATGCGGTAATGGTTACTTCTGTTTGAAAAAATTATGTCACATTTATTGTTGCAATTGCCCATTGATTCGGTAAATATTTAACTAATACAAAAAATTTTGTTCCACTTGAATTAAAAAAACCAAAATATCCACGTGATTCGTGAAAATCAACTCCACCATTTACATTAGTAGTCATATGTTTAGGAATTTCAACTTCTCTTAAGTATAAGAATTGAGCATTATACACTCTAACTTTATTACTTGGTATGTAAACATTCTGATCTGGATCATATACAAAAAGGGCGCAAATCCTATTTGAATTCGTATTAATATCCATAATATCTATAACTTTAGAATTATCTCCTTCTAACCCTTGTATTGAAGATAAATAAATTAGATCATTATTTTGAATTGACGAGCTACTAAAAATATTTTTACTATTTGTAAATATCCTACTTCCATTTTCAGAAAGCCAAAATTTATTTCCAAACTTATAATCTCCATGGTATTGTGAATCGTAAAGAAATTGTGCTGTCCCGTTTGTTATACTATATTTATCGATATCGGATGGCACTATTCCATTAGGAGTTGCATAAATATAATTACCTGAAGGGTGAAGTTTAACTTTGGCACTATTAGGGTAACTAGGCACATACCCAATATGATTATATTGACTGAACGTTTCTTGTCCATTGGACAAATTAACGCATATCATTTTTTGATATGAAATACTAGAAGTTATATAAACCCAGTTATTAGGAGCAAGAACAATATCATAAACATCTGCTGATACTGCATAACTGTTTTCAATTGTCATTGATGTCAAGTTTATATAGCTAACGTTACCGTTATGTCCTACCGCAGCATAATTTCCATCCTGGCTTATTGAAATGCATTTTGGTATATTATTTAACGATAATGATTCTTCTACATTAGTTGCAAGATTGAATTTTCTAATTTGATTCGGATTTTCAGAAACTACAATCATAACATCATTAACCCTGTCATATTCTGCATCTATTACATTACCTCCTATAAACCATTTATTTTCAGTATAATTTTCTATTTCAATAAGTTGACTTAATGATTGCCCTTTATTATTGCTTATTCTTGCTGACAAATTATATATCTGTGTAACCATATTTGATCTATCTAAAGTCAGAGTAACTTCAATTGAAGCTCCTGCGGCTAAAGTTCCTGAATTTGGGCTGGCAGATATAACAGAACTAGAACTTGTTTCAGTCCAATTCCAATCAAACGGTGTATCGCTTAAATTTCTTATTAAAAATGAATGCGTATTTTCAAGGTATCCAAAACTTAAATCGTTTTTAGAAATCGACATAACTGCTGTAACTTCATTATTCGGATTATTGTTTCCTTGAGTATTATCATTATCCCCATCGGTACTACAGCCTAAAAAAAATAGCGTAAAAACAAGTGCACAAAAACAAATTAATTTGTTGATTTTATTTTTTTTCATCATAATGAATTCTAAAAAAGTGTAATATAATTCCAACAATATTAGTTCTTTCAAGTCAAATAAAAAAACTTATTTCGTTAATCTAACCCTTAAAAACTACGAATACTACTGAAAAGCTATTCCACATACAGCACCAACCCTTTTAAATAAGCTCCTTCCGGGTGGTACATATTTACAGGATGATCCGGTCCTTGCGTTAGTTTATGCAATACCCGGATATTTCTTCCGCTTTCGATGGCGGCTGCAGCAACAGTATTGTAAAACAAAACATCGTCAATCACCTGAGAACATGAGAACGTAAACAGAATTCCATTAGGTGCCATCGCTTTCATCCCGGCGATGTTCAAACGTTTGTAGGCTTGGGTTGCCGTGTGCTTGCTTTTGATACTTTTCGCGAAGGCCGGTGGATCCAATACTATCAAATCGTATTGCTTTGTATGCTCTTTCATGAACGTAAACACATCCGACGCCACAGCTTCATGGTTGCAATCGTCATGATTTAGTTCCATATTTTTTTCGGCTAAAGCGACTGCCTTTTCGGAAATGTCTACGGAAGTCACCAACTGGGCTCCCGCACTCATCGCATACACGGAAAATCCTCCGGTATAACAGAACGTATTCAGTACGCGTTTTCCTTTAGCATAATGCCCGAGTAATTTTCGGTTATCTCTTTGGTCCAAAAAGAAACCGGTTTTTTGTCCTTCCACCCAGTTTACGGCAAACAAGATGTTGTTTTCTTTGGCTACGACTTCAGGTGTATCACCAAACAAAAAGAAATCCCTTCCGGTTTGCGGTAAGGTGCCGCTGCTTTTGCAGTAAATGGTTTCACAGTAGTCGGTGAAATTTGTTTTTATGGCTTCGGCGATTTTCTCAATTTCCTGAAAAATTCCGCTGGAATGCGCTTGTAACACCCAGTTTTTATCATAATAATCGATAATTAAGCCCGGAATTCCGTCGCCTTCGCCATGAATCAGACGAAAAGCATTGGTTTCTTTCAAATCGAGTATTTTCATGCGTAATTCCCACGCCCCTTTTAATCGGTCGGCCCAGAAATTTTCGGTAAAAAGTTCTTCTCCGAAAGTCAGAATCCGTACCACAATACTGCCGCGGTCACTAAAATAACCGGTTGCCAGATGCTTGTCTTTGGAATCGACCACCTCTACCATTTCCCCGTCATTAATTTCACGGCTCACACCATACACGGCGCCACTGAAAACCCAAGGATGTCTTCGTAGTACTGATTTTTCTTTTCCCGGTTTCAAGATTACTTTCGGATAACTCATTGTTTTGTATTTTGCTGCAAAGTTAAAAACAAAAAGCATCTTTAGTTCATTTTACCAAAGATGCTTTTAAAATATATTCGATTTGAATTAATCGATGTTCATTTCCGGAATATCCCCTTCGATGATTAACTCGGCTTCGGTTGCTTTGATAATCTCTTCTACCGAAACGCCAGGTGCTCTTTCCAGAAGTTTGAAACCTTTCGGAGTTACTTCCATAACGGCCAATTCCGTAACCACTTTTTTCACACAGCCCACACCGGTTAATGGTAACGTACATTTTTTAAGGATTTTCGATTCACCCGCTTTGTTTACGTGCATCATCGCTACAATGATATTTTCTGCGGAAGCGACCAAATCCATCGCGCCACCCATACCTTTTACCATTTTCCCCGGAATTTTCCAGTTGGCAATGTCTCCGTTTTCCGAAACTTCCATTGCGCCTAGAATCGTTAAATCGACTTTCTGCGCACGAATCATTCCGAAACTGAAAGCCGAGTCAAAGAAACTCGCGCCCGGTAAAGTAGTAATCGTTTGCTTACCCGCGTTGATGATATCCGCATCTTCTTCCCCTTCAAAAGGGAACGGCCCCATACCCAACACACCGTTTTCACTCTGGAATTCTACTTCGATATCATGACGTACATAATTGGCAACCAACGTTGGAATACCGATTCCTAAATTTACGAAATAACGGTCTTTCACTTCCTGTGCGATTCTTTTCGCAATCTGATTTTTATCTAAAGCCATGATTAGTCTCTTTTACGGGTTGTACGTTGCTCAATTCTCTTTTCGAATTTTTCACCTTGGAAAATACGTTGCACCATAATTCCCGGTATGTGAATCTGATTCGGGTCTAAACTCCCTACTGGTAGCAATTCCTCCACCTCAGCGATGGTGATTTTTGCTGCACCGGCCATACATCCGTTAAAATTTCTTGCCGTTCCTTTGAAGATTAAATTTCCGGCTTCATCGCCTTTCCAGGCTTTTACAATGGAAAAATCAGCTTTATAGGCCAACTCCATTACATGCATTTTTCCGTTAAACTCTCGTGTTTCTTTTCCTTCCGCAACTTCAGTTCCGTAACCTGCTGGAGTGAAAAATGCAGGGATCCCGGCTTGCGCTGCACGACATTTTTCGGCTAAGGTACCTTGCGGGGTTAATTCCACATCCAATTCACCGCTTAACATCTGACGTTCGAATTCGGCATTTTCCCCTACATACGAGGAAATCATTTTCTTAATTTGGCGTTTTTGCAATAACAATCCCAATCCGAAATCGTCCACACCTGCATTATTGGAAATACAGGTTAAATCTTTCACATCTTTTTTCACCAACTCGGCAATACTGTTTTCGGGAATTCCGCAAAGGCCGAAACCGCCCAACATGATGGTCTGCCCGTCTTTTATATCGTGTAATGCTTCTTCCACATTACGCACTTTTTTATTGATCATGGTTGTTTGTGTTTGTTTAATTCTGGCCTAAAAGTATAAAAAAAACGCCTTTTAAAAAAGGCGTTTTGTATTTAGAAATCGAATTCTTCGGTTTGCGTGTCTTCTTCAACAGCGAGACTGTCGACCACCACTTTCTTAGGCGTCCAGCAATCTACCTTAACAGAATAATTTTCTGGTTTTTCAAACGGTTTCTGAGAAACGTTCAATGATTTGTCTTCATAACATTTTTTCATGAATATCCCCCAGATCGGTAAGGCCATCGTAGCCCCCTGTCCCATATTGGTTTGTTCGAAATGTGCGGAACGGTCTTCATTACCCACCCATACTCCGGCAGCCAAATTTGGCACCATTCCGATAAACCAACCGTCGGAGTTGTTTTGAGAAGTTCCGGTTTTACCTGCTATCGGGTTTCTTAAATTATACGGAACCCCGGTAACTCTGGCAGACTCCGGAGCACTTCCCCAACGCAAACGGGAACCGGTACCGTATTCGGTAACCCCTTCCATCAATTTAATCATGGTATAGGCAACGTCTTTACTCATTACATCACGAGACTCCGGAATCGGTTCATATAAAACCACTCCGTTTTTATCCACAATTTTTACGATTACCTGAGGTTTCATGTAAACGCCCTGATTGGCGAACGTGCTGAAAGCCGCCACCATTTCTTCCACCGTAATATCTACCGCCCCTAATGCAATAGAAGGCTGAACCGGGATTTTAGAACTTACTCCTAATTTTTTTGTGATATCCACTACCGCTTCAGGTCCAACTTTATCAATCAATTTAGCAGAAACCGTATTAATGGAATTTGCCAAAGCCGATTTCAGATTCACCAAACCCCGGTAACTTCCGTTTGAATTTTTTGGTGTCCAATCGGCATCGATTCCATAACGTCCTTTAGGCATGGTAAAAGGAGAATCGACTATGGAATCACAAGGGGACATTTTCAACTGTTCAATAGCCGTAGCGTATAAGAACGGTTTGAACGTAGAACCTACCTGTCTTGCTCCCTGCCCAACGTGATCGTATTGGAAATGTTTGTAATTGATTCCGCCAACCCATGCTTTAACGTGGCCAGTTTGTGGCTCCATGGCCATCATTCCGGTTTGAAGGAAGTGTTTGTAATATAAAATCGAATCACGCGGCGTTAACAACGTATCTTTTTCTCCTTTCCAGGTAAACACTTTCATTTTAGTTGGAACGTCGAATGATTTTACAATTTTATTCTCGTCAAAACCTTTCTCGTTCATAATACGCCAACGTTCTGAGTTTTTCATGGAACGTTCCATGATTAATTTTGTTTCGGCCGGAGTAATGTTTATGAACGGCGCGTTTGGATTGTCTTTTTGTCTTTTATTGAACTCCTGTTGTAAATTGGCAAGGTGTTCGGATGCCGCTTCTTCTGCATATTGCTGCATCCTAGAATCGATAGTAGTGTAGATTTTCAATCCGTCACGGTAAATATCGTATTCACCATCGCCGTCTTTTTTCGGATTGTCTTTAACCCATTTTTTCATAAAATCACGCAGGTATTCTCGGAAATAGGTAGCACTTCCTTCGATATGGCTTTCCGGAGTGAAATGCAAAACAATCGGTTTGCTTTGGAAAAATTCTTTTCTTTCTTTAGTGAGGAATTTATTCTTCTCCATTTGATGCAATACCACATTGCGTCGGTCGGTAACTTTTTTCAAACGACGTACCGGGTTGAACAAGGACGGATTTTTAAGCATTCCCACAAACATGGCGGCTTCATCTACAGTCAAGTCTTTCGGCTCTTTTCCGAAATACACTTTCGATGCCGAACGGATTCCTACTGCTGTGTTTACAAAATCCACAGTGTTTAAATAGTGGGCAATAATTTCTTGCTTGGTATACTGTCTTTCCAGTTTGGTGGCAATAATCCACTCTTTACATTTTTGGACGATACGGATAGGTAAAAATTTTGAACCTTCACCATGAAATAAATTTTTCGCCAACTGTTGGGTTAAGGTACTGGCTCCTCCACTGCTTCCCATACTCAGCATCGCACGCAGCGTTCCTTTGGTATCGATTCCGGAATGTTCGTAAAAACGCTCGTCTTCGGTAGCGACTAATGCCTTAACCAAATGGTCGGGTAGTTCGGCGAATTTTACCGGAGTACGGTTTTCAAGGTAGAATTTACCAATGGTTACACCATCAGAAGAGATGATCTCGGTTGCCACATTCGAATTCGGATTTTCCAATTCGTCAAACGATGGCATCGAACCAAAAAGGCCCCATGAGGCAAAAAGGAAAAATAAAATTACACCTCCAAAACAGTAAAAAAACAGTTTCCAGAATTTCTTTACGTAAGGAGAAAAATTTTCTTTTTTATTGTTGATCTGCGCCATTTTAATTCGTTTTTTCTATTCTAAAACCTACTTCTGAAACTCCTTGCAATTGTTCCACGCCGGGTACTTTCCCAGTTTCGCGAACCGCTTGTTGCACCGTTACCACATATTTTCCGGCTTTGGGGAATTTTGCATTTTCCTTGTACCAGAGTTTGCTTTCTTTTACATCGGAAAATCCTTCTCCCATCAAACTACCATCTGGGTTAGCCATCTGGTATTCAAGTGTATCCACTTTGGTTACCCCATCGGGTTGCAACATAGAAACAATTAAAAACAGGTTATTATACGGATACTCGTCATTATTTCTAATGTTCACAAACATATTATACTCCTGAACAGTGTCTTTCTGTTCAAAAGCGAAGGTTACTTTTTGTTTTTTATGCCAAGAACCGTCAATTTCCATGTACTCGTCAAAAATTCTTTTCTTGTCGCAGGAAACAAACAATACTGCTAAAGCAAATCCAAAAATCAAAAATCTATTGTTTCGGCTCATTTTTATCGTTAGAGGGTTTATTTCTATTGGGTTTTCTTCGCTTATTGTTTCTGTTTTGTCCTTCCGATGCCGGTTTATTTTGCCCGCCTTGTCCTTCAGGAGTGATTTTATTTTGTCGTTCCGGAGCCGGTTTGTTTTGTCCGTTCGGCACAATCTTATTTTGTCGTTCCGGAGCACCTTTTTGTTTTTCAACCTCTGCTGTAGGGCGCTTTTTATTATTGGGACGTTTCTTTTTCTTCGGTTGATCGAAACGGGTTAAACTGTCCTGTCCAACGGCATTTTGGAAATTTTTCTCCTCTTCTACAACAGTCTCCACCGCATAATCTTCAATTGCAGCAATACGCGTTTTTTCCTTGTTTAAGGCAACAATCTCCTTTACCTGATCCACTTTTAAAACGTGCCATTGGGCAAAATTATTGGTATAAGCGAACCACATCAAGCCTTTGAAAATGTCGATTTTCTGGCAAACCGCATCACCTTTTTCGGTATACAATTTGGTTTCCATTTCCGGGAAGCCTTTTAAAGCATCCAGATAGGTGTCCAATTCGTAATTTAAACAACACTTCAATTTACCGCATTGACCGGCTAATTTTTGCGGATTTAACGACAATTGCTGGTAACGCGCTGCCGAAGTATTCACGCTTCTGAAATCCGTAAGCCAGGTCGAACAACACAATTCGCGACCACACGAACCAATACCGCCCAAACGTGCCGCTTCCTGACGGAAACCAACCTGTTTCATTTCAATTCGGGTGCTGAATTCTTTCGCAAAATCCTTAATCAACTGACGGAAATCGACACGATCGTTCGCCGTATAATAGAAAGTTGCTTTGGAACCGTCGCCCTGGAATTCAATATCCGATATTTTCATTTCCAACTTTAAAGCAATCGCCATTTCACGGGCGCGCACTTTCATTGGCTCTTCCTTATCTCGGGCATCACTCCAGATATCGATATCTTTTTGAGACGCTTTTCGATATATTTTCGGCACTTCACCTTCGTGATTTACCCCTTTTTTCTTCATTTGTACTTTTACCAATTCTCCCGTTAAAGTAACAATACCCACATCATGACCCGGCGAAGCTTCTGTCGCCACGATATCGCCAATGCTTAAGGTTAATTTTTCGGTATTGCGGTAAAATTCTTTTCGGCCGTTTTTAAAACGCACCTCAACGCAGTCAAAAGGCTCCTGACCACCCGGAAGTGCCATATTGGAAAGCCAATCGAAAACGGTTAATTTGTTGCAGCTGTCGGTGCCGCAAGTCCCATTATTTTTACACCCCTTTGGCGCACCGCCATCAGAGGTTGAACAACTGTTACATGCCATAATTTGAATATATAGTGGTCGTCCGTCAAAGCGAACTACGATTCATAAATTGATTTTGTGCGTAAAGATAGTGTTTTTCACTTACAAAGTTACAACCTCAAAACCGGCTTAGTTTTAAAATTATGTGAAATTAAAAAACCTGTTCCATTACAAACGGAACAGGCTCATTAAAAGTATTTTAAAATTTATTTTAGGTCTCTTTTACCGAAATAATATTGACCGGACAGGCTTTTTCCGCCAATTCACAGGCTTCTAAAATGGTGTAATCGTGTGACTTTAAGGTGTGAAATCCTCTGGTGTCTACCGATTTCAACAATACCGTTTTCCCGTCTTTTTTAGACATTTGAAACTGTCCCGGCGCCATTTCCACGCAATAATTACAACCGATGCACTTATCGCGCTGCAAAGTAACTACTACCATTAAACTTCCACAATTTTATAGAGTTTGTCCGACAAACGGATTCGAAACGGCAATTTAAACGTACAACTATCGCCTTTGGTTGCCTTTTCTGCAATTTTTTCGTTTACGTACATTTCTTCAATCACCATTTCCTGTGCGCCGGTACTCGGACCGGTAATCAAAATTTTATCACCTTGTTTGATGTCATAGGCTTCGATTTTGAATTCCCCCACATTGGCCTTCTGAAAGAAATGCACCCCTTTACCCACATACACTTTTTTCTGTGTCGCGCTGGAACCCGGATTGTCACTCCATTCCCCTAATTTTTGTCCGAGGTAATAGCCCGACCAGAATCCGCGGTTGTAAACAGTGGACAAATCTTCCATCCAGGAATTGATTTTTTCTTTGGTGAACGTTCCTTCGTAATAGGCGTCAATCGCTTCACGGTAGGTTTTTACAACGGTGGCCACATAATCAGCAGCTCTTCCGCGGCCTTCTAATTTCAGCACTTTGATGCCCGAATCGATTACCTGATCCAGAAAATCAAGCGTACACAAATCTTTAGGCGACATCATGTATTCGTTGTCGATTTCGATTTCGAAGCCCGATTCCTGATCGATAACCGTATATTTTTTACGGCAATTCTGTTTGCAGGCCCCGCGGTTCGCCGAAGAATTGTGCGAATGCAGACTCAGGTAACATTTCCCCGAAACCGCCATACACAACGCTCCGTGGCCGAAGATTTCAATTTCCACCAGATTTCCGGATGGGCCTTTGATTTGCTCTTTTTCGATATCCTCGGTAATTTTCTTCACCTGGCGCAAACTCAGCTCACGTGACAACACGATGGTATCCGCAAACAAACTATAGAATTTTACGGTTTCGATATTCGTCACATTCAACTGGGTCGAAATGTGCACTTCGATTCCCATTGTTTTGGCTGTCATAATCACCGCTTGGTCCGAAGCTATTACCGCCGTGATTCCGGCTTCTTTGGCTTTGGTCAGTAAGGTTTTTACCACCGACAAATCGTGATCGTATATAATGGTATTTAACGTCAAATAGGTTCTGACGTTTTTTTCGTTACAACGTCGGGCAATTTCCGGCAAATCGTCCATCGTGAAATTTACGGTGGCTCTTGCGCGCATGTTCAATTGTTCCACTCCAAAATAAACCGAATCACAACCATTGTCTAACGCCGCCTGCATCGATTCGAAATTTCCGGCCGGAGCCATCAATTCAATTCTTCCTGTTGCTGTCATCCTAGTTCTGCAATTTGAATAATTTATCCGAAGCTCTCACTTTGAACGGAACCGAAAACGTGATTTTATCGCCTGCTTTAGCTACATCGCCGGGAGCGCCGTTTACGAACATGTTTTCCACAATTAAATGCTGATTGCCGGTTGTAGGTCCGGAAATTAAAATTTTATCGCCGGTTTTCAGTTCAAGATTTTCGATGATAAATTGTCCGACCTGAGCTTTGGAAAAATAATGCTGCCCTTTCCCTACCATTACTTTTTTCTGCGCGATACGCTGACGGATGGTTTTGGGTTTTTCTTCCGAAGCTTTGGCTAAAGGCGTCGCGGTTAATTCACCGGAATGTTTAAACTTCAGTGCTTCCGATTTTCCTTTTCGGAATACTTTATTGCCTACCTGAATGCCGCGGCGTTGTTTTACCTGTTCGGCCAACGGAAGATGTGTGGTTTCCAGACATTCCACGGAACAACAGTGCTCCATTTTTTCAGCACACTCATTGCATTGAATGAACAACAAATGACAGCCGTCGTTGGCACAATTGGTATGATTGTCGCAGGGTTTACCGCATTGGTGGCACTGTGCTATGATATCGTCGGTGATGCGTTCCCCCAAACGGTGGTCGAACACGAAATTTTTCCCGATGAATTTGCTTTCCAGTTTTTCTTCTTTAATCTGTTTAGCGTAATTGATGATGCCGCCTTCCAACTGAAAAACGTTTTTGAATCCCTGATGTTTGAAATACGCAGATGCTTTTTCACAACGAATTCCTCCGGTGCAGTACATCACCAGGTTTTTATCTTCTTTAAAATCTTTCAACTGTTCGTTGATAATCGGCAACGATTCACGGAACGTTTCCACATCCGGCGTAATGGCACCTTTGAAATGCCCTACTTCACTTTCATAATGATTTCGGAAATCCACCACTATCGTATTAGGATCCTCTAAAATCGCATTGAAATCCCGTGCATTTAAGTGTACACCTTTGTTGGTTACATCGAAGGTTTCGTCGTTCAGACCGTCGGCTACAATTTTATGACGCACTTTCACGGTTAATTTTAAGAACGAATGATCATCGTGCTCTACCGCTACATTCAAACGGATGTCTTTCATAAAGTCATAAGCTTCCAATGTTTCGCGAAAGGCTTCGAAATTTTCGGCCGGAACCGACATTTGTGCGTTGATGCCTTCTTTGGCAACATAGGTACGGCCAAGCGCATCAAGCTTGTTCCATTCGATAAACAAATCGTCTCTGAATTTTTTAGGATCTTCAATGTGCGCATAGGCGTAGAAAGACAACGTAAGGCGTTGTTTTCCGGCTTGATCAATCAGCTCGGCTCTTTCTTCTGCGCTTAAGGTGTTATACAGTTGCATGCTATAAACGTTAAGTGAGAAATAGGTTATGAATTCTAAACGGAAGAATTCCGGTGCAAAAATAAACATTTTACAACAATTTCAAAACGAATTGATTTTCAACACAATAAAAGAAAATAAAAAAGAATTTCAACTGTTGATAAGATTGTATTTGAAACTTAAAAAAAAGCATTATTTTTACGAAAAATAGATAGCCATGAGTTCAGAAAAAGAAGCCAAACTAAAAGCCTTACAACTAACATTAGACAAACTGGATAAAACCTACGGAAAAGGAACCGTAATGAAACTAGGCGATACTGCCGTGGAAGAAGTGGAAGCCATTCCATCAGGATCATTAGGAGTTGATTTAGCCTTAGGAGTTAACGGTTATCCGCGCGGAAGAATCATTGAGATTTACGGTCCGGAGTCTTCGGGTAAAACCACGTTAACCTTACACGCCATTGCTGAAGCTCAGAAAGCAGGAGGAATTGCCGCCTTTATTGATGCCGAACATGCGTTCGATCGTTTTTATGCGCAAAAATTAGGGGTTGATATCGACAACCTTATTATATCACAACCGGACAACGGGGAACAAGCCCTTGAAATTGCCGAAAATCTGATTCGTTCGGGAGCGATTGACATCGTGGTAATCGACTCGGTTGCCGCGTTAACGCCGAAAAGTGAAATCGAAGGCGAAATGGGAGATTCCAAAATGGGATTGCACGCTCGTTTGATGTCGCAAGCCTTACGTAAATTAACGGCTACCATCAGCAAAACCAATTGTACGGTTTTCTTCATCAACCAGTTGCGTGAAAAAATCGGGGTAATGTTCGGAAATCCGGAAACCACTACCGGAGGTAACGCGTTGAAATTTTACGCATCGGTTCGTATTGACATCCGTAAATCAACTCAAATTAAAGACGGTGAAAACGTAATAGGAAACCGTACCAAAGTGAAAATCGTTAAAAACAAAGTGGCGCCACCTTTCCGTACTGCCGAATTCGACATTATGTATGGCGAAGGGATTTCGAAAACCGGAGAAGTTTTGGACTTGGCCGTAGAATTTGAAATCATCAAAAAAAGCGGTTCTTGGTTCAGTTACGGGGACACCAAATTAGGACAAGGTCGTGATGCTGTAAAAGCATTAATAAAAGACAATCCGGAGTTGATGGACGAATTGGAACAAAAAATCAAAGAATTAATCAAAATAAATAACAACTAAACAAAAATCCCGAAAATTTCGGGATTTTTGTTTTTTATACGCAACCTTTTAAAAATTCTGCATCTAATTAATAGAAACAACCTGTAAAATGAAAAAGATTTTTTTAGTACTTCTGATTCCTTTTCTATTCCTGTCTTGTAGTAAAGATTCGGAAAATGACGATATTACTTTGGAATTATTACCCGTAAGCGAGGTTGAATTACCAAGTAATTTTGGTGTGAATAAAGAAAATATTATTAAAGTAAAGTTTATTCGCCCAACCGACTGTTATGCTTTCAATCAGTTTTATTACGAGATAGAAGGAAACATCAGTACCATTGCAGTAGAATCGAGTGTTTTCCATTACAACAACGGTGGTTGTCCGGCTTTACAGAGCAATAATGTAGCCACACAAAATTTAAAATTCAGACCGGAAACTATCGGAGAATATACCTTAAAGTTTTGGAACGGGAAAGACGCGAACGGAAACGATTTGTTTTTGACCTACAATGTTCTTGTGGAATAATAAAGTAATACAATAATTGTTTTGGGGTTAGAACAAATAATACAAAATTGTCAAAGAAACGATACGGCCGCTCAAGAGCAGCTGTACAGACTTCTTGCTCCAAAATTATTCGGTGTCAGTCTAAAATATTCCAGGAATTATGCTGAAGCCGAAGACAATTTACAAGATGGTTTTATATTAATTTTTGAAAAAATAAACAAATACGAATTCAAAGGTTCTTTTGAAGGCTGGGCAAAAAGAGTAGTCATCAATAACATTTTGCAAAGGTACCGCACCGAGGGCGTCTTCGAGATTATTCATGAGAACATTCCCGACACTCCCGATGTGGAAATAGAAGAAGATTCGGTATCCATGGATTTTCTGGTTTCCATCATTCAGCAGTTGCCCGATCGATATCGTTTGGTTTTTAACCTTTATGTCATTGACGATTACTCGCATAAAGAAATTGCTGAAATGCTGAAAATAACCATCGGAACCTCAAAATCAAATCTGGCCAGAGCCCGAATGATTTTAAAAGAAAAAATAGAATCGCAACAAACAAACAAGAAATTCACATCGGCTAAATGAGTGAAAGAACGAACATAGACAGACTTTTTCAGGAAAAATTCAAGGACTTCGAAGTTACGCCTTCCGATAAGGTATGGGATAACATTCAGTCTAAAATGAATACCAAAGAAAAGAAAACCAACCTGCTGCCGTTTTGGTTAAGGTTGTGTAGTTTTGCGGCCGTTTTCTTAATTGGTTTCTCGGTTGCCACAACCTTCATTGCCGGCCCGTTTGGTTTGAAAAATCCTTTTGTCAACACTAAGGAAAACACTTCCGGATCCGACAAACAAAACAAGATGAACCCTACCCCATCCGTACAAAACACGATTGTGGGTACCAACGGTTCGGAAAACAGTGCAAAAGACAGTAACAACACCAATGCGGTTCCTGCAATTGGAAACACCACTGCTAATTCGAATAACGCAATAGTTTCGTCGGACCGCAACACCACTACCGATAAAAAAAGCATTGCTTCTGAAAAGAACTCCAGAGAAGAGGTCGTTACCAAACAAGCGAATTCAGGCAATTCCAACCGTGCTTTGAGAGGAAATACCATTCAAAATACTGCTGTCACAAACAACATGAATTCCTTGGCTTCAAGCGATTCAAACAAAAGAACAACAACAGTGGCTTCCAAAGAAAAACAAGCCAAATCGGATGCTGTGCTTTCCAAAGAAAACATGAAAACGGCTTCAGCAACAACTGTTCCTGCCAATACTAACCCGGAAGCGCTTTCAAAAAGCGCTACGATTGCTTCGACAGAAACGGAAGATGTTTTAGCGGAAGATTTGAAAATAAAAAATACGGATGCTGATTTCTTATACTATCCGACCAATTCGAAGGTTGCTTATGAATCCGGCAACAAACACGTTCCGAATAAAAAAGAAAGCAAACCGGTTTTAAAAATTGCCGAAGCAGAAAAAGCAATAACGGAAACCAATAAACCGGTTGTGATTTCAGTTAAAAACAAAGTATCTGAAAACAACGTGGCCGGTAACAAATCCATCAGCAATGCGTTATCTGTAACAACCGATTCTTTAGCACAGAAGAAAAAAGAAGTGGCTGAAAAAACGGAAGAGAAAAAAACAACCGAGGAAAAAGGCGCCAAAGAAAAGAAAGATGCCAAATCCAAATGGATTGTCAGTTCAACTTTTTCACCAATATACATGAATCTTAACGGTTCGGGATCGGCATTGGATTCCAAATTTGCCGAAAACTCCAAAAGCTATCAAACCAGCATGAGTTACGGTGTTGGGGTAAAATATGCGATAAACGACAAATGGAGTGTGAGAACCGGTGTTAATGCGCTGAATTTCGAATACAACACGAACGATATCATCTTTTATTATTCTAATAATGGCGCCGGTTTAGATAACGTAAACGAAAATGGTACCGGAACAGGTATTGTCATCGAAAACCAAAATCCGAAAGGTATTGCTTATAATGGCGACGGTATGGTTACCACACGCTACAAAGGAAACATCAATCACAGAATCAATTATATAGAAGTTCCCATGGAGCTTTCCTATAAAATTTTGAATAAAAAATTCGGAATCGACATAATCGGCGGCGTTAGTTCAATGTTTTTGAACGACAACAGGGTTTCATTAGTTTCATCGGAGTCCAACCTGAATGTGGGTGAGGCAAACAACCTTAACAAACTGCATTTCAGTACTAATGTTGGTTTAGGTTTACGATACAATTTCATGAAAACCTTCCAAGCCAATGTGGAGCCAATGTTTAAATATCAAATCAACACCTACAATGGTGATGCTGGAAACTTTAAACCCTATTTCATGGGTGTTTACAGCGGAATAAGTTTTAGTTTTTAAGTTAGTTAAGTTTTAGTTAAGTCAGTTGCTTTCTGTGGTGGGGAGCAGCGTAAAAAGCACTCTTTTGGGTTAGAGTGCTTTTTTATTTGTATTATTTTGCGTTTTCAAATACTAGCAACTGTTCTAAAATAACCTGTCGAACCGCATCTTTTATTGCCTTTTTATCCTCTAACGTTTTTCCTTTGGTTTCGATGGGCGGATGGATTTTAATTCTCATTTTTCCGGGGCTACCACTAAAGAAGCGAAACGAAAACCGCTCTTTTACATCTCCGAAAGTCATCGGTAAAATCGGCAACTGGTGCTCGATGGCGATACGAAAAGCACCGTCTTTAAATTCGTCCAGGATAATACTTTCATCGTCGGGAACGCCGCCTTCGGGAAAAATACAAATACTTAATCCCTGATTGATACGTTTTTGGGCACGTTCAAAAACCTCAAAACGACTTTTGGAACTGTTTCGGTCCACCAAAATACAGGTCCGTTTGTAGAAAAAACCAAAAATCGGGATTTTCACCAACTCCTTTTTACCCACAAACACAAACGGATGGTTTTTTACCAGAAGTAGCATCAGCATGACATCCATCATGGACGTATGATTGGCCACCAACATATAACTTTTTCCATCTTCCAATTCGTAGTCCTTCTCTACCGTATAATAGAATCCCATTCCGTACAAAATAATTCGGGCCCACAAACGCGCAAGCACAAAAAATTGCGGATAGGTTCGTTCCGAAAGAATGGAAAGCACCAAAATTGGAAACATAATAAGAATGGGCACGGTCACCAAAATGTAAAACCAGATACGCCAAAGCGTCCAAAAAAGAATTTTAAAAATTTTCATAGTACCAAAAATAACAATTCGAGGCTTACATTTTCGTAAAACCTTTACCTTTGCGTAAATTATTTACCAATGGCAAAAATATTAACCGGAGTTCAAAGTACAGGAACCCCACACTTAGGAAATCTTTTGGGTGCAATTTTACCGGCCATCGAAATGGCCAACCAACCCGAAAACGAACCGTTTCTTTTCATCGCCGATTTGCATTCGGTGACCCAAATTAAAGACGGAAAAACATTGCGTGAAAACACCTATAGTGTAGCAGCAACTTGGCTTGCCTGCGGTTTGGATATTAATAAAGTGGTGTTTTACCGTCAGAGTGATGTGCCGCAAACTGCCGAATTATCCTGGTATTTAAGCTGTTTCTTCCCGTTTCAGCGTTTGACGTTGGCTCATTCTTTCAAAGATAAAGCCGACCGTTTGGACGATGTGAATGCCGGATTGTTTTCCTATCCGATGTTAATGGCGGCCGACATTTTATTGTATGATGCCAATTTCGTTCCGGTTGGAAAAGACCAATTACAGCATTTGGAAATCACCCGCGATGTGGCTTCCCGTTTTAATTTTCAGATGGGTGAAACCTTTGTGCTTCCGGAAGCGAAAATTCAGGAAGACAGCATGATTATTCCCGGAACCGATGGTGAAAAAATGAGTAAGTCCCGAAATAATTTTATCAATATTTTTCTGGATGACAAAGCATTACGCAAACAAATCATGTCGATTGAAACCGACAGTACCCCATTGGAAGAACCGAAAAATCCAGATACCTGCAACGCTTTTGCCTTGTACCGTTTATTGGCCACTCCGGAACAAATTGAAACCATGCGCAACAATTACTTGGGCGGGAATTACGGTTACGGCCATGCGAAACAGGCGTTGTTCGAATTGATTGTAGAGCGATTCCAAACCGAACGCGAAAAATATCACTACTACATGAGCAACCTTGAAGAAGTGGACCGATTACTGAAAATAGGTGCCGGAAAAGCGCACAAAGTTGCCGATGGTGTTTTGGCCCGAGTGAGAGAAAAATTAGGATTTGAATAAATACTAAAGACATCAGAAACCACAATACCGACAACTTATACTTTTTACAACCGCAGTTTTGCAGATTTTTTTATACTCTGTAAAACTGCGGTTTTCTTTACTCCTTTAAATGGCTTCAAACAATTTTCCTGGTAACGGCCGAATGACACCCTTCAGTTCCATATTTAAAAGCAGCGAAGAAATTTTAAAAATTGGAAATTCGCATTCGAATGCAATGCTGTCAAGCAATTCCTTTCCGTTCTTTTGAAGGAAGTCGTATATTTTTTGTTCCTCGGCATCCAACGAAATAAAAAGTTGTTTCTGAATAGGTTTTACAGCTTTTTCTTCAAGTTCCCAATTCAGCATATAAACAACGTCGGCAGCAGAAGTTAGCAAATGAGCACGTTGGGTTTTGATGAGATTGTTGCAACCCTGACTGTATTTGTCCGAACTTCTTCCCGGCACCGCAAACACATCCCGATTGTAATCGTTGGCAATATTGGCCGTGATTAACGAACCGCCTTTCTCGGCACTTTCGATTACAATGGTGGCTTCCGACATTCCGGCAACGATGCGGTTCCGTTTGATAAAATTCTCCCGTTCCGGACTGGACGAACTCCAAAATTCCGTTAGAAATCCACCGTTTTGTTCCATCTTTGCGATGTACCTTTTGTGTATTTTGGGATAAATCTGATTGAGTCCGTGTGCCAGTACACCGACGGTTTGCAAACCACAATCGATTGCCGACTGATGCGCGATGATGTCCACACCGTAAGCAAAACCGCTGACGATAACCGGGTTTAACGGCGCTAAATCTTCAATTAATTTGCGGCAAAAATCGGCACCGTAACTGGTTACCTGTCGCGTTCCTACAATGCTAATCAGTTTTTGACGCTGCAAATTAATCGCGCCCGACTGAAACAAAACTACCGGACCGTCGATGCAATGCTTGAGGCGTTCGGGATAGTGTTCTTCCTGATAAAAGCTAAAATCAATGTTTTGGTTTTCGATAAAATCCAGTTCCGATTTGGCCAGATCGAAAACGTAGGTATTTTGAAGATTCCGGTACAGCATTTCCCCTACGCCATCGATGGCAAAGAGTTGTTTTTTCTTGGCGGAGAAAACCTGTTCGGCAGAACCGCAGTGATGGATAAGTTTTTTGGCAACGATGTCACCTACTCCTTCAACTTTTAATAAAGCGAGGGTGTAATACAAATCGGATGTTGTCATGGCGTATAAATAAAGTTCAAAGAAAATCAATTTTTTCATATTTTGAAATAAAAAGATTACAGAAATTAAAACAGACTCTCCCATAGCCCCGGTTGGAGTGGCATCTTTTTAGGCCTGATAAGGACTAAAAAATAGAACGGAAAACGGGAAAACGGACCGCAAAAAAGCCCAAGCCCTTAGCTCCCAAATCGTTACAGCAAAAAACGCAATTGTTAATAACATTTGTTGATAATTTTTGGTTATAGCTATTGAATAATTAAATTTGTAGATATGAAGATTGAAAACTACATCTCGGCTTTATTGTATCGCTATCAATGCGTTACTGTTCCCGGTTTTGGTGCGTTTCTGACGGAAATCCAGTCGGCGCAGCTTAACGGAAGCACCCATACATTTTATCCGCCCAAAAAAGTGGTTTCGTTCAATCCGCATTTAAAAAACAATGACGGTTTGCTGGTGAATCACGTGGCGTTGCAGGAAAAAATTTCCTATGAAGACGCGATTATGGCCGTGCAAAACGTAGTGGCGTTATGGAAAGAGCAATTGCAACGAAGAGAAACCTTGGAATTGAAAAATATTGGTTCCATTTCGGTGAATGCAGAATGGAACTGGGTTTTTGAACCGATAACGGCAGTTAATTATCTGTCGGATGCTTTTGGTTTGAGCGCGGTGGTTTCCCCTGCGGTACAACGGGAAGTATTGAAAGCACAAGTGGAAGCTTTGGAAGAAAAAGCTCCGATTGTTTTCACGCCGGAAAGAAAGAAAAATTATTCGTTCCTTAAATATGCTGCAGCCATTGTAATGACGCTGGGTGCTGGAGGTGCGGCTTACAAATACCAATACGAGCAACAGTTTGCCAACGACAGCCTGATGGTGGAAAAAGCGGTACAGGAAAAAGTACAAAGCAAAATTCAGGCAGCAACCTTTTTTATTGAAACTCCGTTGCCGGCGGTGACGTTGAATGTGAGCGACAATGCGGTAAAACCGTATCATATTGTGGCGGGTTCGTTCCGAAATGAAGCGAATGCGGATAAAATTTTCAATGAACTGAAAGCCTTAGGTTTTGAACCTATCCGTTTGGAGCAGAATCAGTTTGGCTTGTTTCCGGTTTTGTATGGCAGTTTTGCCAGCTATACCGAAGCGCAAACCAAAATGAAGGAAATTCATAAAAGCCACAACAAAGAAGCCTGGCTATTGATTAAAGAGCTATAAAATTATTAAATCCTCAAAAATTGAGGATTTTTTTATGTTTTTATTGCTAACTTTGCAAAAACACACGACCGATGCAAGAGAAATTTCCTTTAGACTCCCTAACCGTTTTAACCGACTTGGTTTTACCGGGAGAAACCAACCCACTGAACAATCTTTTTGGCGGCGAATTGCTGGCACGCATTGACCGTGCGGCGAGTATCACGGCGAGAAGACATTCCCGAAGAATCTGTGTTACGGCTTCGGTGAACCATGTGGCGTTTAACCGTGCGATTCCTCTGGGCGCCGTGGTAACCATTGAAGCAAAAGTTTCCAGAACCTTTACCAGTTCAATGGAAATCGTAATCGATGTTTGGACGGAAGACCGCGAATCCGGAATAAAAAACAGTGCCGGACAGGCCATTTATACTTTTGTAGCCGTGGATGATACCGGAAATCCGGTTCCTGTGCCACCGGTAGTGCCCCAAACCGAAGAAGATAAAAAACGATTCGAAGCGGCCTTGCGCAGAAAACAGTTGAGTTTAATTCTTGCCGGAAAAATGAAACCAGCCGATGCTACCGAATTGAAGGCGTTGTTTGCCGGGGAATAAAAACAGATAACAGATTGCAATTTGCAGATTTAAAAAAGCGTTTGTTTGGGCAAACGCTTTTTTGTTTGTGTTAAATTGTTTACGGTTTTATTATCTAAATTAAAATTTGTAAGTTTTATTTGCTAAATTAGTAATCTAATTATTAATCAAACGATTATGAAGCAACAAGCAACAAGCAACAAGCAACTTTTAACTTACCTATTTAGCCTTCTTTTATCGATGTGCGTACTTTCAAGTTGTGAGAAAGACTTATACGAAGATGCGTTTCAAAATGATAATGCTAAAATGATTGTCAAAAGGATGAACAAAAAAGATCTTGAAAAATTTCCTCTTTTACAGCAAAAACTAAATCATATAGAATTATTTAAAAATTCTGTTCATAACAAAATAATAACCGATACTGTCTACAATTTCGCCATAAGCACTGATGAAGCGGTGTACATAGAAGAAGGAGATTATCATTCCTTTACTTTTCCAATTAACAGAAAAGACAGCTACGGGAAACTTGAAAACCTATTGGTTTCTAAAAACAAAGAGGGCGGATACAATACTTTTCTTGTACAATATGATTTTTCCGCTTTAAAGTTAAAAACCATAACAAAAGAGGAACTTAAAACACACTCAACCAAGTTCACTTATATCGATTTTGACAGCAATAATTTGCTAAATTCCAAAATTGGAGCATTCTCGGTATACATGTGTAGCGAAACATGGACTGGAGTAGAACATGAAATCTATGAAGGTAATTATGATGGTGATGCAGTTGATGTGGAAATCATATGGACAAATACAGCTTCTACTTGCAGTTGGGTGGCAACTACAGATGGTTTTTTTGGAAGTGGCGGAACAACTTCATCGACATCTTCCGGAAACGGAACGGGCAACACAGGAGGCAGCACACCAAACACCGGAAGTTCGAACATTGACATTGTAGGCACACTTTATACTGCCCCAACACCATGTACCAACTGTCCTGATTTAAACTTAATGTATGCCGACTTTCTTTCCGAATTAAACAATACACAATTATCTTATTTAAACGCTAATCTTGACATAAAAGAACAGATTAAAAACTATTTTAATCAGCCGGGCGCAAGTAGTGCATTTGCACTTGAGGCTTTGAATAATATTATTAATGGGGGTGACTCAGACTTTAGAAATGAGGTCATTTTACATCAATCCGTAAAAAACAATCAAAAACTAAAATGTGTTTTCGATAAATTAAAGGGTTTATCGAGTACAATTTTTAACGACATTATTAATGATAACTTTGCCAGCTCTAAAAAAGCCCATATTAGATTTGAAATTGGCAATACCCCAAATGGTGAAGACGCCGTGACGTTACCTTTTATCGGCAACCCCAATGACCCAACAAGTGCTGTATATAAAGTTATCATAAACAGCAATTCAATTAATAATTTATCAAACATAGAAATTGCTCTAATCTATATTCATGAATCGATACACGCAGAATTACTAGACAGATGTTTTAGATTAGGATTAATTAGGAGCATTAGTTATCAAAATGGAACACCAAACATTATATTCAACGATAACCCGGATATTTCATATAATACTTCTGATACATTATTTAGCGCCTTAGCTATACATTATTTTCATTATGATGGTGGTTCTGAATGGAATCACAATTTATTTACAATTTTGAACTACAGAACAAAGATGGTCCAGAATTTGATTAATATCCACCCATGGTTAAACAGTTCGAATAGTGATTTTGTAAACAACGTTAATAATGATCCTTATATTGTAGGAGGTCCATACTCCTTACAGCAACTAATGGAATATATCAGTTGGATTGGTTTAGAAGGCACACAGGAATACAATAATACTATTTTCAACAATCAAAACGAGTTGTCTAAAAAAGTTTACATTCAAATTGCAGCTAAAACAAAGTATACGAACAATTGTAATTAAAAAACATATGAAAAGTAAAGCATTAATACTCGTTTTGATTTTTTTTAAGAGCTATATTGCCTTTCCGCAAGATAAAAAAGCAATTTTAATAAATTATGACAAATCAATATATATTAATAAAGACGCTTTGATTAGTAATGTATACCACGTTTATGCAAGTATCAAAAGCTCAGACCCAAGATTTCTATCTGATCAGTATCAATTTCAGATAATTGGGACTGGGCTTGACGAATTACCTTTGGAAAAAATCAAAGAAAAAGCAGATCTAAACACTGTTAAGAAAAGTCTATCTTTTACAGATTTAAAAAAAATGAAGGCCTGTGAACTCCATGAATTACTGAGTTTATGTAAGAATATCTATTTAATAAAAAAAGAAAATGATGAGTATTTTTTTTGGAGATTACATTATACCGGAACAACAAAGAATGCAGTTATCACAAACACAAACTAAGACAAACTATTTACAATTACTTTTTGATATTTTCTAATTCAACAAAAAAAGCCGTCTCGCGACCGGAGGGCACTAAAAAAACGCTTATTTTGATTGGCGTTAATTTTAGACGATAGAAAAAACGGTAACAAAAAAGCGAATCAATAATTGGTTCGCTTTTTTTATTACATATTACTAATCCAACTCTGCGGATTGAGCGTTGTCGTATTTTGCAGCACCAGGAACTTCATTACGGATTTTCCGGAAGAGTTGGTGTGAATTCGGCCGATATTCTGTTTCGCAGCAACCTTGTCTCCTTTACCCACTGCCACACTCGACAAGTTAAGGTATACCGTGATGTAATCTCCGTGTTGGATATAAACGGCTTTATTGTTGGCGTTAATTACCTGAACCTGCAAAACCTCACCGGCAAAAACTGCTCTGGCATTGGAACCGCTTTCGGTGGTAATCTCCACGCCACTATTATGGACTGTCAAATCCGGGTACGATGGATGTGGCTGATCGCCATACCCTAGCGAAACATACCCTTTCGCTACCGGCCAAGGCAAACGCCCGCGGCTGGCTTTGAAATTGTCTGCCAATTCTTTTCCTTCTGTCGTTAGGACAAATTTGGCTGGGTCTGCTGCTCCGGAAGTTGATTTTACAATGGTTTTCCCGGAAGCATTCGCTTTTTTATTCGCAGCCGCAATCGCCTCACGAATCATTTTTTGGATTTGTTTGTCGATAGCTCTGGATTCAGCCTGTTTTTTCTTGATTTCAGCGGCGTATTTTTTCTTGTCTTTCTGTACGATTTGGGCTAGGCGTTGTTGTTCGGCTTTGTCTTTTTCGTATTCGCGTTTCTCCTTTTCGCTTTCTGCCAGTACTTTTTCTTTTTCCTTTTTTTTCACTTCCAGCACCGTGGTAGCCTGTGAAAGTTCATTGGATTTCATTTTGATTTCATCGCCCTGCATTTTCCGGAAACTGGCATATTGCTTCATGTACTGCATACGCTTATAGGCCTGAAGAAAATTCTGGGATGAAAGAATAAACATGTACCGGCTTTGTTCCGAACGGCTCTTGTACGATTTGACAATCATGTTCGAATAATCGGTTTTCAGGTCTTTTAATTCCCGATTTAGTTTATTGATTTCCAATTGCTTCAGATAAATATCATCGGAAAGCAATCTTTTTTGCTTGGCAGTCGTATTAATCAATTTCTGGCTCAACTGAATTTTCTTATTCTGTTGGGCAATCTGACCTAAAATGTTTTTTTCTTTTTTCCTTTCTTCCTGAAGACGCAATTGCACTTCCTGAATTTCTTTTTGGAGTTGTGCTTTTCGTTCTTCCAACTGGCGCTGCTTGTCGTCGTTAGGCTGTGACCAGGCAACTGTGGCCAAACAAAAGAAAAATATAGTGAGCAGTACTTTACGCATCGTTGTAAATAATTTTGGCAAATTTAGTCAATAAAAATTTGTTCGTAGCCTTCCGGCACATCATAGCTGAAAGATAATCCTTCATCAAACGAAACGGAATTGTATCCGATTTGTATGGCGACTTTATCTTTCTGAAACGCCTGAATGAAAATATCAAACGGCATAATTCCTTTCGGAGATTCTTTATGGGAAAGATAATTAATTTCCAGGGAACGGTCTTCTTCTTTTTGGGCAAGTACTTCTTTTTTCAGCAGAAAATTAGCGCCTTCAAATAAAAACTCTTTTTCAGTTGCACCGCTTGATTTGCTTTTTAGTTTGTACAGATTGTTTTCTACCGATTCCACATATTTTCCTTGAGTCAAATCGTCTAAGGCCAATCCGAGAAACAGATTCTGGACTTTTTGATAATCAAGGTCTGTTCCCAGCCATTTGCTTAATAACGAATAATTGCCTTCAAAATATTTGCCGTTGATTTTTTCATAATAACTGACTTTCTCCGGTGTAATCATCGCTTTGGCCATTGTGATTCCGAAAAAGCGCACAATCACCAAAATCTTTTCATCCTTTTTCATGCGGATTTCCGCCGTAACATTTTGCGTTTGTTTGTCATCTTCATACCGCGCACTCGCTTTAATGTTCAGCGTTTCAAAATTTTTCCTGTTGGCATAGTGTCCGGAAATAATTTTGGATACCGCTACATTATCAGCGGCACCCTGTTCGGCAACCACCTGTTTCGTTTTACAGGAAACTAAAAATAAAAGTCCGAAGACCACAAGCCACTTTTGCATTATTTTTTTTGTTTTAGCAATTGTTCCGCCTTATTGAAATAGGTGTATTTCTTGGTTTGATCCCCTAATCCGTTATAGGCTTCTCCTAACTGAATATTGAAATTGATCTCCAAATCAATATCTCCTGCTACAAAATCCATACCTGAATTTAAAATCCCAATTGCTTTTTTATAATTCTTCATTTGATTTTGCGCCATGCCGGCATAAAAATACAATCGGGCATGCGTAGGATACAATTCCAGAAAATCTTCGGCTTTCCTACTTACTTTATCAAATTGGTTTTTCTCGGCATAGGCTTCCAGCAATAATTCTATAACGAGTATATCGTCTTTTTGTTTCAACAGACTTTTTTCAAAGTAATGAATGGCCTTGTCGGATTTTTTCTTGTTCAGAAAAAAAATACCGATTTCTTTGGCCACATTTACCGAAGTGTCGTCATCAAAATAATCTACTGCTTTATCCAGTTCCTTATCGAAAGTATTGGTATTGTTTACAAAAATTAAAAATTCGTTTAAGATGCGGTGTTTGATTTTGCGTTCGATTTTAGAACTGTTCAACACCAGATGCATTGCCTGAGCTGCTTTTTCACCGTTCCCGTTATTGAGGTGGAATTTAAACAGACTTACTTGTGCCCAATCGGAATTAGGAATGTTTTTTTCTAATTTCCGGGCCACTTCCATCGCTTTTTCCTCCTGATTGCTTTCGGAATACAGGTAAATCAGCTGAATGTAATTTTCTTCCACTTGCGGAAATTTCACAATCGCGGCTTCCAATTGCTCTTTTTCCGGTTTTTTGGACTGATTTTCACTCAAAATCTGAAGTTTGTAGGTTTCCATCATTTGAGAGATGTTTGAGGTGCGTTCCATTTCTTCAATTAACGCCAGCGCTTTATCAAACTGTCGTGTGTACATGTACAACGAAACCAAATCGTCCTGGAAATTCTTGTCAAATTCGATTAGTTTCTGCACCACAACAATCGATTGCGGATAATCTTTCGTTTCATAAAAAACATCGTAAAGACCATTCCAATACCAACGTTCTTTCGGATTTAAATCGACCGCTTTCTGAAAAGCCCGTTGCGCCTCGGGATATTTTTTCAAAGCCAGCCAATTTTTCCCCAATTCATGATACAAAACCGGATTGTTGGGTTCGGTTTTCAGACACTTCTCGAGTTCAGGAATGGCTTTGTCGTAATTTTCAATCCCTTTTTGTTTAAGGGCTTCGAAGAAATGTTCTTCAAATTCGTTTTTCGCAACTGCAATGGAATCCGGTTCGGTTTGGGCAAAAGAAACGACTGAGAACAGTAAAATTCCCAACGAAAACGCTCTTATTATCCAAACTTTCCCTTTCATATCCTTATTCTAAAACGGAATAATCTCCGATACTGACATTTGTAAAATTCCCGTCAAACGTGGCATGATTTCCAATCATCGCGTTATCAAGATTTGCATTTTTAATATGGGTATGCGTTTGTATCAAACTGTTTTTGATTTTCGAATTCGTTACATGGGTGGCATTCCCCAAGGATACATTTGGTCCAACGACTGTGTTGATCAACACCACATTTTCACCTATAAAACAAGGCGGAATAATCGTGGAATTTTCAATTCGAACCGTATCCGAAACCAAATTCGAACCGTCTTTGTGCAGGAAATTCAACATACGGGAATTGGTATCGACCGTTACATCTTTGTTTCCGCAGTCCATCCATTCGTCTACCTTTCCGGGAACAAATTTCAGTCCTTTTTGTTTCATGTTTTCCAGTCCATCCGTCAATTGGTATTCCCCTCCTTTAACAACATTATTATCCAATAAATATTGCAATTCGGCGCGTAAAGTTTCCCCGCTTTTGAAATAATAAATTCCGATGATTGCTAAATCCGAGACAAACTCTTTCGGTTTTTCCACGAAATCCACAATCTGATTGTTTTCATTCAGTTGTACTACCCCAAAAGCACTCGGGTCTTCCACTTGTTTTACCCAGATTACACTGTCGGCCGAAGTGTCCAATGTAAAATCAGCGCGGAAAAGTGTGTCGGCATACGCTACTACAATCGGACCACTCATACTTTCCTTAGCACACATTATGGCATGAGCCGTTCCCAAAGCCTCGTTCTGATAGTAAATCGTTCCTCTGGAGCCCAATTTTTCAGCAATCGCAATTAAATCATTTTCCACCGCTTTACCGAAACTTTCATGAATGATAAACGCGATTTCGTCGATTTCCTGATTGATGACCCCGGCAATATCTTCCACCAAACGGTGTACAATAGGCTTTCCGGCAATTGGAATTAAAGGTTTTGGAATGGTTAGGGTATGTGGGCGAAGACGTGAACCGCGTCCTGCCATAGGTACTATTATTTTCATGATAACTTATTAAAAGATTGAAAAATTAAAAAATTGAAAAATCCATACGAACCTTTAAATCGTTTAATCTTTAAATTATTAAATCTACTTATTTTACTCCGGTACTTCCAAAACCACCTTCTCCACGTGATGTTTCGGAAAGCTCAACCGTTTCCTGCCATTCCGCGCGTTCGTGTTTGGCGATAATTAATTGGGCAATGCGTTCACCATTTTCGATTACAAAAGGCTCGTTGGATAAATTGACCAAAATCACACCGATTTCACCGCGGTAATCTGCATCGACCGTTCCGGGAGAATTCAAAACCGTAATCCCTTTTTTGAATGCCAGTCCGCTTCTGGGGCGCACCTGAGCTTCGTAGCCAATAGGCAATTCGATGAAAAGTCCGGTTTTCACCAAGGCTCTTTCCAGAGGGTTTAATGTAATTGGGTCGGATATATTGGCCCTCAAATCCATTCCCGCCGAAGCATTTGTTTCGTAGTTGGGTAACGGATGTTGGGACTTATTGATGATTTTAATGGTCATTCTAAGAAAAATTAAAATAATGAAAGTTTAAAAGTAAAAAAATTATACCACTTTGCGTTTGATAATGCGTAGTAATGTTTCCTTTTCGTTGTGATAAATGAAATAGGTGAAAACCAATATTGCGGCGATTCCGAAAATATAGCTTTCGCGGAACATCGGAACATAAAACGAGAGTCCGGCCAACAATGTCGAAACCCCCAAATAACCGAAAATACGTTTTTTATCATACGGAATCGGATACTGCTTGTTCCCGAGATAATAGGAAATCATCATCATCGAACCGTAGGCAGCTAAAGTCGCCACAGCCGAACCCATGTAACTGAATTTCGGAATCAGTAAAAAATTTAAAATTAGGGTCACCAACGCTCCAAATGCCGAAATATAAGCTCCGATTTTAGTCTTGTCAATCAGCTTGTACCATACCGAAAGATTGGTGTAAATCCCCAAAAAGAAATTGGCTAAAATAATTAAAGGAACGACTTTCATCGCGTCCCAATAATCACTATTCGGTACTAAAAATAATTTTATAATGTCCGAAAAAACGACCACTCCCAAGAAAATCAATGATCCAAAAATCACAAAATATTTAGTCACAGTGGCATAGGTTTGTGGCGCGTTTTCATTACCGGCATGACTGAAAAAGAAGGGTTCGATTCCTAAGGTATAAGCCGTTCGAAACAAAACCATAAACAAACCGATTTTGTAACAAGCGCCATAGGCTCCGATATCGGATAAACTTACATTCAGGAATTTTAAAAGGATTTTATCGAAATGCTCGTTGATTCCAAAAGCAATTCCAGCAAATAAAATGGGTCCGCCATAACGCATCATCTGTTTCCAGAGCGTTGCGTTAAAGTGCCATTTCATCGTAAAATAATCGGGAAGGAAAACTAATAACGTGGCCAGGCTTGCGATGAGATTAGCGATAAAAATGTAGCCAATCTGGAATTTAGGAATGTAAATACTGCTCCAAAAACCGTCCGGTTGTGTCGCCACAATTTTGGGAAGAAATATCAAAAAGAAAATATTTAACCCTAAATTAATCAATACATTTCCAATCTTGATTACTGCATATTTTATTGGGCGCTGTTGGGCTCTTAACTTGGAAAAGGGAACCACAACCAAAGCATCCAGTGCCAATATCCAGATGGTATAAATAATGTATTGTGAATCAACTTCGATAGCGCTTGCGATACTGTCTTTGAACAAAATAGCAATCAATAAAAAGGCAATGGTTGACCACACTAAGGAGATTGTAGTCGTTTCTATAACACTTTTCTTGTTTTCCTCTTTATTGTAAAACCGGAAAAAAGCCGTTTCCATTCCGTAAGACAAAATCACATTGAAGAACACCATCCATGAAAAAATTACCGTTATTTCCCCAAATTCGCTTTTGTTTGGCAGGTATTTAACGTATAATGGATTGAGTAAAAAACTGATCATTCGCGGAAGTACCGTGGCGATTCCGTAAATGAACGTTTGTTTGAAAAGATTTTTATATAAACTCAAAGCGTTTTGTTTTGACTAATGATACGCAAAAGTAACATTTATCTTGGTTTGTTCATCGACGGATACGCCAGCATTTCTTTTTCCTTCACATTTTTGATGGTATGTACCTTCGTTTTACCGTTTTGCTTAAAATAGAGCACGGCCTTGGTACTCTCGGGCAAAGGCTCGTTAACCGGCTCTTGGTCTGGCATATTTTTTCCGCCGCTCTTTGTGATGATGTAAGCGGTATAATGCAATCCGTCCTGCGTTTGAAAAACGGCTTCTTTCCCTTTAAAAACTACTTTTTCAAGTTTCGTTTGATTGGAAAGCGGCGTTTGGAAAACCACGTGAAAATTAATTCCGGCTCCGCCACCACGTACACCGGACACCCAGCCTTCAAAATAGGTTTCCGTAAGCGATCGTGTCACGCTTTCGGAGATTTTTTTTTGCGACGCACAGGAAACAAAAAACATAGCAGTTAATAGAAGGAATATGTGTTTCATGATTTTTTGGGTTAGTCCGTTTCATCGGTTGTAGAAAATCCCCGATTCCGCTGTAAGTATTTTAGCCTTAAATGTAGTTATTTTAATGAAGATGTAAAAGTCAAACCCTATATTTGTTGTGATATTACAGGCTGACTTCAAAATGAAAAAAATCTTTGTTTTATATATGTTGCTTTGTACTGTTTTTACTTTTTCGCAAAACGCAGTTACAACAAAAAAAATACCTTCTCCCTTCGTTAAACACGGCATTTCCCTACCTGATGATTACGCTTGGCTGGAGAATACCAAATCTGCAGACGTGACGAATTGGGTCGACAATCAGAATAAAACAACAGAAACCCACTTTGAAGAAATCAATCTGACAAAATCGATCGCTTCCAAAATTAGGGAATACGATCGTTTGGCTGTTGGAGTCTTACCGGAGAAAAAAGGGAAATATTTTTATCAGTTGTATCGGAAAGACGACACAAAATCGGCTTATCTTACTTACCGGAAAAAAGTTGATGATTTTCCTATGGAAATTGTCAATCCTTACAAAATATACAATGAGCCGACGGTTTTTATCAACGGATATTATCCGTCCAAAAACTCCAAATATGTAGCAACCAAATTCAACACCAATGGCAGCGACAAAAACGAAGTACGGTTTTACAATTTAACTTCGGGAAATAATGTGCCGGATGCCCTTAAAGACCTGAAATACTCGGGTGTGGAATGGAACGAAGACGAAGGCGTTTTTTACAAAAGAAACCAAAACGCTCAGGTTTTTGCCAAAGATTCCACTTATCAGTTGTATTATCACAAAATGGGCGAAAGTCAGGACAAAGACATCCTGGTATTTGACACTTCAAAATCCGAGACCAACTTTACCTTTTTCACGTCCCGCGGACGTCTTTTTATTACAGAAACAAACAAAGAAGAGACTGTTAAAAAATACTATTCGGCTTCTTTGAAAACGGTTCCGTTTCAGCTTGAAAAATTCATTGAAGACGACAGCCGAAATTTTAAATTTATAAGTTATCGCAACAACAGAGTGTATTTTTCTTCCGGAAAATACGATTGGGGAGAAATCCGATCAATGGACATTGCAAACCCCAAAGACGAAGTCGTCGTCATTCCGCAGATTTACAATAACTTATTGGTAAGCCAATATTTTATTGACGATTATATCGTTTGCAAATACAAAACGGTCGGGAAAAATTACCTGATTGTGTATGAGAACTCCGGGGCTTTTTTCAAGAAAATCGATCTTCCCGTGGGAGTCGATTTACGATTCAAATTTTATGATCCGGAAACCAAAACCCTTTTTGTTACCTTTTTTTCCCGAACAATTCCAAACCAAAATTATACCATAAATCTGTTGACCGGCGAAGCCAATGCGTATTACAATGACTTCATTAAACCCAAACCAACCATTTTTCCGTTAAATTATTTTGAGACAAAATCCGTTACCTTCAAAAGCAGAGACGGGAAAGATGTTCCGATTACGATTGTACATAAAAAAGGACTTCCATTAGACGGCAAAAACCCAACATTGCTTGAGGCCTATGGCGGATTTGGAATTGTCAGCGGTCCTGATTTTGAATCCGGTTTGCTTTATTTCCTTGGAAACGGCGGCATATATGCCTTTGCGGAAATTCGAGGCGGTGGTGAAAAAGGGATTAATTGGCACAAAGACGGAAAAGGCCTTAAAAAAATTAACGGGTTTAATGATTTCATCGATGCGGCAGAATTTCTGATTCGGGAAAAATACACCTCGCCCAATAAACTTGCGATTTCCGGGACTTCGCATGGCGGTTTGGTAGTGGGTGTAGCAATGACCCAACGACCGGATTTGTTTAAAGTCGTTGTTCCGGTTGCCGGGGTATTTGATATGGCCCGATACAATTTATTTACAACCGGAAAATACCATTTGGATGAATTTGGTGATCCGGATAACAAATCCGAATTTGAAGCGTTACTGAAGTATTCTCCCTATCACAACATACAGGAAAATGTAAATTATCCGATAACATTGGTGCTTTCGGGTGAAAATGACGACAGGGTGACACCTTTTCAATCGTATAAATTTGCTGCAAAACTTCAAAACAGAGTCGCTCAGAAAAATCCGATTTACATTAACGTTCTGAAAAAAACCGGACACAGCGGAAGAGGTCATACCTATGATGGTCGCATCGAATCGCAATCAGAATTTTTTGGCTTTTTGCTCTATCATTTAAACAAATAGCTTGCCACTCGTAAAATAAAACCTAAATTATTGGGGCTGAAATTCAGATTCCTGTTCGCTGACTTTTTTTATCAGATAGTAATTCAATTCCCTGTTTACAAAATATTCCAGCAAAGCCTGATCATCATCAATCGGAAAAGGCGGGTTTTCGAATAAAGTTGATTTAACGGTCGTGGATCCTGAAGAAACATCGTCGGCAGGATTTGCATTATTAGGAAAATTGGCAAGATAAAGTAATTCCGACAAGGCAATCACTTTGGTTTTTTGTCCTCTGAAATACAATTCGCCCAGAAAAATTGCATCGGAAATCGGTTCTTTTAACTCAATGTAAAAATGAGTTCCTGCACCGCCCCCGCGAACACCGGAAACCCAGTTTTCAAAATAAGTGTTTTTAATTTCTATCGGAGCGTTTGCTAACACTCCTTTGTCGGCCGAATCGTAATTTGTCGAATCAAATTCTTCCTTTGAGCAGCTTTGGAAGAAAAAAAATAGGGCGGTAAGTGCTAAAATTCTTTTCATTTCTTTGTTTTTTAAATGGATTGTTCCGGGTGAGGAATCGCAATAAAAAAACAGAACCTGACTCCTATTCCCGATAGGATATGAATGCATTACTCAACTGTTGATACAGAAAGCTGCAAAAAAAGTGAACCGCAAAAAAAGATTTTAAGCGTTTTAAGGTCGTAACAGATTGATAGTTAATCCGTTAAACAAAGGTAGTAAAAAAGGACCAACAGTTGTTGATCCTTTAGTCTATTTCAAGAAATATTCTTAATTATTTAAAGCTTCCGCTCCACCAACAATCTCTAAGATTTCGTTAGTAATAGCAGCCTGGCGTGCTTTATTGTATGTCAATTTCAATTGATTTCTCAATTCGGTTGCGTTGTCCGTTGCTTTGTGCATTGCGGTCATACGTGCACCGTGTTCTGCAGCGAAAGAATCTCGTACCGCTTTGTACAATTGTGTTTTTAATGACTTAGGAATTAAAGTCAACACAATTTCTTCTTTTGACGGTTCGAAAATATAATCGGAAGTGGTAACCGCTTTACTTTCAATTGGCGCCAATGGTAAGAATTGTTCGGTAACTACAATTTGTGTAGCAGCATTTTTAAATTGATTGTATACCAATTCGATTTTATCGTACTCTCCATCTACAAATAAATGGGTCAATGCTTCTGCTACGTGTGCAGCATTGTCAAAGGTTAAGTCGTCAAAAATATCGCTACGGTTGGCTACCACGTAATTCGTTTTCACCAAAGCATCGTGTGCTTTTTTACCGATAGCAAAAACACCTACCTGTTTTCCGGCATAAGTGGTTTCGGAAAGGTTTTTAACCTGTTTTAATACGTTGGCATTAAAAGCCCCACACAAACCTCTGTTTGATGTTACTACAACCAACAATACTTTTTTAACCTCACGCTGATCAGTATATTTTCCGGCGAAGTCACCTTCCAAAGAAGCACTCAGGTTTTGAATTAATTCGGTTAATTTTTCGGCATAAGGGCGCATTGCTGTAATCGCATCTTGTGCTTTTTTCAACTTTGCCGCAGATACCATTTTCATCGCCGATGTGATTTGCATCGTAGATGAAACCGAAGTAATCCTGTTACGTATTTCCTTTAAATTTGCCATTGTTACTTTGAAAATGTGACAATTTGAATATTTGAAGATGCAGTATCACATCTTCAAATCGTCAAACCATCAAATTATTAATATTTTGCAGAAATCTCTTTTGCGGCTTTCTCTAATACATCAGTGATGTTATCATCGAATTTACCCGCTTTTAAAGCGTCCAACACATCTCTGTGTTTCGCGTTCATGTATTCCAAGAAATCTTTTTCAAATTCTTTTACTTTTTCAACCGGAACGTTTCTCAATAAGTTTTTCGTTCCAGCATAGATAATCGCAACCTGCTCTTCTACTGTAAACGGAGTATTTACCGCTTGTTTCAAGATTTCAACGTTACGTTTACCTTTTTCGATTACGTTTAATGTAACCGCATCCAAGTCAGATCCGAATTTAGCAAACGCTTCCAATTCACGGAATTGCGCCTGGTCTAATTTCAAAGTACCGGATACTTTTTTCATGGATTTAATCTGTGCATTACCTCCAACACGCGATACCGAAATACCTACGTTAATTGCCGGACGAACCCCAGAGTTGAATAAATCACCATCCAAGAAAATCTGACCATCCGTAATCGAAATTACGTTGGTTGGGATATACGCAGAAACGTCACCCGCTTGTGTTTCGATGATTGGTAACGCCGTTAACGAACCACCACCTTTAACGATTGGTTTTAACGTTTCCGGTAAATCGTTCATGTTTTTAGCAATACTGTCATCCGCGATTACTTTACAAGCTCTCTCTAATAAACGAGAGTGAAGGTAGAAAACGTCTCCAGGATACGCCTCACGTCCCGGCGGTCTTCTTAACAACAAAGATACCTCTCGGTACGCCACCGCTTGTTTTGATAAATCATCATAAATGATCAAAGCCGGACGACCTGAATCACGGAAATACTCTCCGATAGCAGCACCTGCCATTGGAGCATATACCTGCATTGGAGCAGGGTCAGAAGCGTTAGCTGCTACGATAATCGTATACGCCATTGCGCCTTTTTCTTCTAATGTTTTTGCAATTCCAGCTACTGTAGACGCTTTTTGTCCTACGGCAACATAGATACAGAATACTGGTTTACCAGCATCGTAGAATTCTTTTTGATTCAAAATGGTATCGATACATACAGTAGTTTTACCAGTTTGACGGTCACCAATTACCAACTCACGTTGTCCACGACCTACCGGGATCATCGCATCGATAGATTTGATACCTGTTTGTAATGGTTCAGTTACCGGCTGACGGAAGATAACTCCAGGAGCTTTTCTTTCCAATGGCATTTCGTAAAGATCACCACCGATTGGTCCTTTACCGTCGATTGGGTTACCTAAAGTATCCACAACACGACCTACCATTTGCTCACCAACTTTTAAAGAAGCGATACGCTGAGTTCTTTTCACCGTTGAACCTTCACGGATTCCGGTAGAAGGTCCTAATAATACCACCCCTACGTTGTCTTCCTCAAGATTCAATACAATAGCTTCCAACCCGTTTTCGAATTGTACTAACTCACCGTATTGAGCGTTAGACAACCCGTAAACACGAGCGATACCGTCTCCTACCTGAAGAACTGTTCCCACTTCTTCTAAAGTAGCACCTGATTCAAAACCAGATAATTGTTTCTTTAATATTGCTGAAATTTCAGCAGCTTTAATTTCTGCCATTCTGTTTTATAATTTAAACGCCTTCCGACGTGGTAAATACTAATTTAAAAGTTCTCTTTTTAATGTTTGTAAGCTGTTTGCTACTGAAGCATTGTATTGTTTGTCGCCGATTCTTAAAATAAATCCACCAATAATGGACTCATCCACCACATTGTTAATGGTAACCGATTTATTAGAAAATTCTTTGATTTTTGCCAATACTTTTACCTCCAATTCCGGAGTGATAGGAAAAGCAGTCGTTACTTTGGCCACTTCCACACCGTTTAATTCATCAAACAAAAGAATGTATTGAGAAGCCACCGCTGGTAAAATCTCAAATCTTTTGTTTTCCAATAACAATCGGAACAAACTTTTTGTTTCATTTTGAACAGAAGCAAATACTTCGGATAAAGCAGAAACTTTTACTTCCCCCTTAACAGTTGGGTTGGATAAAAATTCTTTTAACTCAACGCTTTCCGCAACAGCTGTAACGATAGCCTTCATGTCATCGTTTACATTGTTTGCTTTACCGTTGGCGTTAGCAATATCTAAAATTGCTTTTGCATATCTAATCGCTGCTCTTGACATATACGATTAATTTAATTTAACTTCACCTAACATTTTCTCAACCAATGCGGATTGGGATTCTTTGTTAGAAAGTTCTGCTTTTAATAATTTTTCAGCGATGTCAACAGAAAGGCCAGATACCTGACTTTTCAATTCTGCTAAAGCGGCATTTTTCTCGCTTTCGATAGACGCTTTTGCCTGCTCAATCATTTTAGCACCTTGTACTTGCGCTTCTGATTTGGCATCAGCAATCATTTTTTCTTTGATTTCGCGAGCTTCTTTAATCATAGTATCACGTTCTGCACGAGCCTGATCCAATAATTTTTGATTGTCCGCTTTAAGGTTCATCATTTCTTTCTTTGCATTTTCTGCAGAAAGCAACGCGTCTTTAATTCCTTCTTCTCTTTCGTTAACCGCATCAAGAATAGGTTTCCAGGCAAATTTCTTAAGCAAAAGAATTAATCCTACGAAAAGCAAAAATTGCCAAAAAAACAAACCAAGCGAAAATTGATCTAGTAACTTTTCCATTATATAAAAATTCTAATTTAGAATACTTTTTAATTTTTTAAAACAACAGTTGTAACCAACCGTCACAACTGTTGTCTGCATTTTTCTGATTAAGCTGCGAATAAAGCTGCGAAACCAATACCTTCAATAAGTGCAGCTGCGATAAGCATAGCTGTTTGGATTTTTCCTGAAGCTTCTGGTTGACGAGCAATAGCGTCCATTGCTGAACCACCAATTTTACCGATACCTAAACCAGCTCCGATTACGATTAAACCAGCACCTACAATAGTTGGAATTTGCATAATGTATATATATTTAATTAAACATTCAATTTATTAATGATGATCATCGTGGTGATGCTCCTCGTTGGCCGCACCAAAATAAAGTGCCGATAACATGGTGAAAATATAAGCCTGTAAAGCGGCTACCAAAATTTCCAGTAAAGATAAAGCAAAAGCTAAGAAGAAAGACAAACTGCTTCCCAACCAGTTTTTGAAAATAAACATCAACCCAATGATACTCATTAATACTACGTGACCCGCTACCATGTTGGCATATAGACGAATCATTAATGAGAAAGGTTTGATAATGGTTCCTAACAATTCAATAGGTGCCAAGATAATTTTCATAGGTGTCGGAACGCCCGGCATCCAGAAAATGTGACCCCAGTAATTTTTATTAGCGGTAAGGGTTGTAATTACATAAGTAAGGATTGCCAAACAAGCGGTTACGGCGATGTTTCCGGTAACGTTAATCCCTAGTGGTGTTAATCCGAAAATATTCAGGAACCAGATAAAGAAGAAAATCGTCAACAAATAACTCATGTATTTTTTATAGTTCTTTCCGATGTTCGGAATAGCGATATCATCACGGATATAAAGAATGATTGGCTCGAAGAAACGACCTGCTCCCGAAGCGATTCCACCGTTTTTAGCATATGATTTTGCCAAATTGGTAAACAGGAAAAACATAATTAAAGCAACCACAAAAATCATGAAAACGTTTTTCGTAATGGAGAAATCCAACGGTTGTGCGTTGGTGGCATGGTGGTGTTCGTCTACCGCAACTTCTTCTTCTGCATTGGCAACTTTGTAGATTTTACCGTGGTACAATCTGTAATAGTTTCCATTGCTTTCTGCCGCATGCTCTCCGTGGTGAAATTCAGCTGAAGAAAAAACCTGAAGTCCGTTATCAATCAGAATAACCGGTAACGGAAAACCAATGTGCTTCTCAACACCTGCATCATCTTTATACGAAAACAAATGAAAATCATAAGAATCCATTAAGTGGTGCCCAATAAATTCTTTAATTTCCGTTTTCAAGTCCTTCGGAGCCTCTTCTGCATGATGCTGTCCTTCTGCAACGGCAGCCGCCTCAACAGGAACCGCAGTGGAATCCGTTGTTGTATTTGCATAGTTTACCAACGGTAAAAATGCTACTAAAGCTGCAACTATAAAGTGGAGTGGTTTTTTCGAAATCACCATAACTATTAATAACTTAATTTTAAGGATTCTTAAATTTGGTGCAAAGGTAAATATTTTATTAATATCGAACGGCTATTAGAATTATTTTTTAATGGAATTTATGTTTTGTTTATCCAATCCGTTTCCTTTATTTAATAATCGTATGGTTATTATCGTTTCTATTGCCAAAAAAAGAATAAAAATCACAAAAAAGTTTATTTTTTCCACAAAGTTCTGGTTCGTCTCCGCCAATATGGGACGCACTATAAAAAAAGACACTCCCATTTTCACGGAAGTAATGAGTAAAAAGGTCATTCCCACATAATCCAAGTTTTTATCTTTCACGATTAGAAGGATTATCAGGATGACCAGGGTAAAAACAAAAAAAACACCGTACAGGTTTTCCAGCGAATAATGAAACTTCTGATACGAAGCACTGAATTCCGGTAGTAACGAAATACTTTTATTACCGATATAAGCGATTAGGGTAAGCGAAAACGCAAGCAAAAGGGTTTGTACTTTTTCTTTATTCATTTTTATTCAGTTCGTTTACCTGTCGTATTACATTGTAAAGTGCCAAAAAAACACCTACGACAACTAAGATTTTATTATAGTAGACTTTCGGGTTCGGATGGTTCTCATCGAGCCATTGCCCCAACCAGGCGAAAGCAAAGATAACGATACCCATCTGAAACGGGATATTAATCAGTGCCAGCCATTTGTTAGGCGATTTTTTCTTCTGATCCTCCATTGGTTAAGGGATTTTTATGCAGATTTCGCATGACACACGAAGCGCTGAAATCGGCTCCGGGCTCCACCGACAATTTCCCTACGATGGCCTCGCCTTTTATGGAAGCTTTAGAGCGAATATTTAAAATATCGGTCACTTCGATTTTTCCGTTAAACTTCCCTTCGATGTCGGCAGTTTTACAAATGATATCACCCGTAACGCTGCCGGCCGGACCAATAACTAAACGCCCTGTAGAAGTAAAATTTCCGATCAGATGACCATCCAGACGGAAATCGGCTTGGGACACAATATTACCCTCTAGGCTTGTCCCTTCAACAATCCTGTTGGTTTTCCCTAACAAGTCGGTGTATGATTTCTGTGGTTTGTCGAACATGTCTTATTTTATTGTTGCCAGATAATCTGCAAGATTCTTTTTGATTTGAATAACTTTGTAATCTTCGTTCGAAATCACAAAAGCAGAATCCTGAATTTTGTAGCCTTTGAAATCCTTCAATACTGAAATCGTGGATTGCGCCCCTTCCTTACTGCTGAACCCGTGAACAATCAAAAAGCTCTTATCGGCTCGGTACACATCGTTCGATAACGTGATTTTTTCACTGTTCCGGTCTTTGATGTATTGCTGCAGTTTTTCGTTCAGCACTTTAACTTTAGCATCATTAGTATTAGGATACGGAATCTGGAATACGATTTTCCAACTGTTGGGTGTTGCTTTGCCCAATTCGAGTTGCTCTAATTTCGGGATATCGTTTTTCACTATAGCGTCTGCCTGCTTCCCTTCTTCGACGGTTGGATAATTTTGTGCGATGGCCATCAGGTTTTTCTTGTATTCGGAAACGCCATCCAATCGGGCAATAATTCGGGCACGCAACAATTCGAATTTCGGCGCCATTTCATCTCCTGAAAAATTCTGCAACATAGCTTCGGTTTGTTTTAGCGTTTCCTGATACTCCCCTTTTTCATACTGCTTGAATAACGTAGCATAAACCACCGCCGGACTGTCGGTAATCTGTACCGCATTGTTCAGTAAAATCTGTGCATAATGACTGTTTGGGTATCCTGAAATAATTTCCTGCTTCATCATTTCGGCTTTGGCCGGATTGATGATCTCATAAATCTTATACAAATTGTATTTTGTCGGTAACACCAAGCGTTCCTCTGGATTTTTGGTTAAGAGGGTTTCCAGTTTCGAGGCAGCCAATTCGTTTTCTCTGAATTTTTCCTTATAAATATTCCCCAATTGGAAATAGGCAAAATTGCGATCCCGCGACAAACTATCGATTATTTTTTGATCTGAAGGCAGTCTATTCAGATAAAAATCAGCCGTGTACTCCGGTTTTTCCGCTTTCACCAAGGCCTTCTCATCAGTTTTTACAACTTCTTCAATTGGCGTTTCTTCCTGAATATCCTGATTGTCGCCTGAAGCATCCGAAACGGAACCCCAACGCCAATCCTGTTTTAATTTACGGTCACCCCATTTTTTTCTAAACTCGGCTTTACCGTATGCTACCGTTGTCGGGTTGTAAAAGTAAAAACTGGATTGTCCGTCCATCGCGCCACGGGGTTGTATGGTTGGCGGCACCATTGTTAACGGCTCCATGGTAACCGGATCTCCGGACGGCGGCATCATTTTACCTCCCTTAATACCTTGAAGATCGTTTGCCCCTGTTTTATCGCCAGGGCTTTGCTGTTCTTTTTCGGCTTTTTTGGCCGCTTCAAGCGCTTTGCGTTCGTCTTCAATTTTTAATTTGGAAATGTATTCGTCATAAAAACGGCGTTGGTCATTCGGATGCATTGCTACAACTTTCAGAATACTGTCGTTATGATGAATGATGTCTTCGTATTTTATTACATCGTCCAGATTTTCACGTTTCTTTTTTATGGCGAAATACTCGCGTGAACGCTGGTCCAGCTTCATCATCGTACTGTCGTAATATTTTCCGGCAGTTCTGTATTTGGCCTCTTCAAAATAAATGGCAGCCAGATTGCGATAATTTACCGCCATCAGATAATTGTCCTGCGAAACAGAACGCAACGATTTATTGTAATATTTTTTGGCGTCACTTTTCTTATCCAACTTATCATAAAACAACCCTTTCTGATGATTGATTACATCCAGATAAGGTCGGTTTTCCCGGTCTTTTAAAAGCTTGTCGTATTGCTCTGAAAAGGCCAGCGTATCGCCTTTTTTATAATCAAACTGTTGTGCCTGTTTGGCGTGTGCCCAAATAACATAACGCCGTGGCGATTTCCGCTTCATGTCAATTACCTCCTGAAAGGCCGCATAGGCACTGTCGGGATAATTCAGACTTTCATATAATTGTCCTAAGATAAAATTGTACCGTGCCTTTTCTTCATTTTGCTCGGTAAGTTCGCGGGCGATTTTCAGTTTGGCAATGGCAGTATCTTTTACATTGGTATTCAGATAAGCCTGTGCTAAAATAGCATTCGCATCGGCATGTAGCTGTCCTTTTAATTTGCGGTCTTTTAATAAAATCTTTAAGTTTTTAATCGCCTGTGCGTCATTCTCCAGACGGATGTTGGTTTTTTCCCTCCAGATTTTGGCTTCATAAATTTTATCGCTGTTGGAATACTTATACAAGATATAATTGAAGGCTTCCAGTGCCGGAAGAAAACGGTTGTCGTAATAGCGGGATTTTCCCAACAACAGGTGTGCTTCATCCATTTGCGGATTTTTCTCACTGCCGTCGATATTCATGGAATGTTTCTGAATGGCCTTAATCGCTTTGGTCTCGGCACGGTCAAAATTAGCATTTTTGGTTTGCCCGGGTAAGATTGCTTCTGTTTTATCCTGCATACGCTCCACCGGGAGGATGGTCCAGAAATTATCTTTATAGGTGGTCTTCAGGTCTTCCACACCTTTATCGAAAGCTATCCGTCCATTGTATAAAATATTGTCTCTGGCAGCTAACGCATGCATGTTCCTGCTGACGAATGTGTTCTTTTTTGTGGAGCAGGCAATAAAAAAAGCCAAAAATCCAATGCCCAACAAATATTTTATTATCGTGTTTTTCAAGGTAAAACGTTTTATTCCTTTAACTTTCAAAATCGTTCTTTAGTATAAATACGGGTAAAAATACGTTTCTTTTTAATATGTGTGAAATTTGTAAGTAAAAATCGGCTGAAAGGGAAAGAAAGTCTTTGAAATTAATTGATCCCCGGAGTGAAATTCGGCAAGGATTATTGCAGTATTTTCAATACGCTGTCACTTTATTATTAATTTCTGCCTTTTATCATATTTAAAAATTTCAGAATAGTTATTTTTGCTCTTTAAACAAGTTAAATCATGTCTACATTTTATAAACTACTCATAAAAGAAGTACGACGCGAAACCCCGCAAGCCGTTTCTGTTGTATTCAATGTGCCGGAAGAATTAAAATCGCAGTATGCTTTTATTGCCGGACAATATGTGAACCTGAAGCTGACCTTGGACGGAAAAGAAATCCGAAGAGCGTATTCCATTTGTTCGTCACCCGAGAGCGGCGAATTACGCATTGCCATCAAAGCGGTTGCCAATGGTGTTTTTTCGCAGTTTGCCAACACCACACTGAAACAAGGTGATTTGATTGAAGTGGGAACTCCGGAAGGCCGATTCACATTCGAGCCCAAAGCCGACAACCAAAAAAATTATGCCGCTTTTGCTGCAGGAAGCGGAATCACCCCGATTATGTCAATCATCCTGTCGGCATTACACAACGAACCGAAAAGTACTTTTGTACTGACCTATGCCAATAAATCACCGGAAGAAACCATCTTCTACAAACAACTGCACGACTTACAATTGCAATACGTGGGGCGTTTCTTCGTTCATTTTACCTTTACCCAAGCCACTGTAGACGAGGCAATGTTTGGAAGAATTGAAAAATCCACCGTTAATTTTGTTTTGAAAAATAAACATGCGGAAAAGGAATTTGCCAAATATTACCTGTGTGGTCCGGAAGAAATGATTTCAACCGTAAGCCATGTTTTAAAAGAACACAATGTAGTTGAAAAAGACATCAAGTTTGAATTGTTCTCCACTACACCGAATGAAACCAAAACGGAAAATACTTTGGGCGGACACACCAAAATTACCGTGATGGTCGACGACGACGAAGTAAGTTTTGAAATGGCACAAAAACAAACCATTTTAGAAGCCGCTTTAAAACAAGGAATTGATGCACCATACTCCTGTCAGGGTGGAATTTGCAGCAGTTGCCTGGCACGCGTAACCAAAGGTTCGGCCGAGATGAAAAAGAATGCCATTCTTACGGATAAAGAAATTGCCAGCGGTTTAATCCTAACCTGTCAGGCGCATCCGACTTCCGATGAAATTTATGTGGATTACGACGATGTGTAATGGTTTCTAATCTGTTTTTTTTAGAAGACCCTGAACAAAATCCGATATTTTAAAAGAAAGGAGCTATTTCAGCTCCTTTTCTATTTTTTCTATAATCGTTTTAGGTAAAATGGTGCGCATTACGTCCTCATAACCTTCCACTTTTTTATTTCCATAAACAGAGGTTGGCAATAACGGATATTTCGTTCTGTCTGACGTCAAACAAAAATCGTCCGGTTGATTGAACGGTTTAAAACCGGCATGAGGATGTGTGGCGCCCCAAAGGGTAATTACTTTCACCCCCAACATGGCGGCTATATGTGCATTTCCGGAATCCATACTGAGCATTACATCCAAATTGGAAATCAAATCGAGTTCCTGTTGCAGTTGTAATTTTCCGGCGACCACTATTACATTTTCCAAGTTGTTTTTTAACCGGTTCAGAATTTCTATTTCTTTTGTTCCACCACCAAAAAGGAATACTTTATTATTTGCATCCTGTGCTAATGTATCAATTACCTGTTGCATTAAATCCTGCGGATACACTTTGCTCTGGTATTGGGCAAAAGGAGCAATTCCGATCCATTTTCCTGATTTTATTCCGGAAACCGTGATAATTTCTTCCGATAAAGAAGCTTTTTCAGGAAATTTTGGATTCGTCAGATCAATTGCAAAACCCAATTCGGCAAAAGTAGCGCAATGCCGTTCCACCATCGGTTTTACCGGAGCAAAAATTTTATTTTCGGTTCGGGTAAGGGCTTTTTTATCGGCCCGGCCTTTATCGGTTGCCGCCACTTTTTTTCCGCTTAGCCTAAATAAATTCCGCACCACTTTGGATCGCAATACGTTATGCAAATCGGCTACACTATCAATATTCTGTTGTCGTAAATCGGAATACAATCGCAACAAACCGGCAAACCCTTTATGTCGTTTTTGCAAATCGACCGCAAAAAAATTCACATTCGGAATCCCGTCAAAAAAAGGCTTGAAAAAAGGTCTTGAAACTACCGTAAGTTGCACTTCGGGATACTGCAAAACTAAGGCTCTCAGTACGGGAACCGTCATTGCGACATCACCCATGGCTGAGAGCCTTATTACAGCAATATGTATTGGTTTAGGCATCTTGGCGATGACTATTTTTTATTTTGATACAACACCGGATTCAGTTCCTCGTCGTTGTACATTTTCATTTGTTTGTACACTTTCATGTATTTGTCGCCGTTTTCTATGTCTTCGATTAACTGACCAATGGAAACAAACATGTCGCTTTTCTGATCCAGCAATACGTTTAATTTCTCCTGACATTTCGCACGGTGTTCCGGAGTAGCTTCAGCTCTGTTGGCTTCTTCACTCATGTGGTAAATTTTCAACGCCAGAATCGACAAACGATCCATTGCCCAAGCCGGACTCTCGGTGTTGATTTTTGCATTCGGTTTTACCTGAACATCTTTGTATTTCTGAAGAAAATAACTGTCGATGTACTCCACCATATCGGTACGCACCTGGTTGGATGCATCAATCTTACGTTTCAAATCCAAAGCCGCTACCGGATCGATGTTCGGATCACGAACAATATCTTCGTAATGCCACTGTACGGTATCCACCCAGTTTTTGGCATACAACAAATATTCTATGGAACCTTTTTCATACGGGTTCAAAACGGGTTGGTACACATCGTCGATTACGTGATAATCTCGGATACTTTGCTCAAAAATGGGAAAGGCGAATTCAGCGAACATAGTTTTAAATTTTATTTACAAATATAGTTTTTATACTTTTATAGTCCGAAAAATAAATTCAATTCCCATGCACATCCATTATATCTCCGAAAAAAACAGTATTCTGAATCATTTTTTAACGCAACTTCGCGATGTTACCATTCAGAAAGACAGCATGCGGTTCCGTAAAAACATTGAGCGCATCGGAGAAATCATGGCCTACGAACTGAGCAAAACGTTAGAATACAAAGACATTTCGGTGCAGACACCTTTGGGCATAAAACACACCACAACCATTGCGGACAATGTGGTTTTATGTTCTATTTTACGTGCCGGTCTGGCATTACACCAAGGGTTTATGAACTTTTTTGACGATGCGGAAAACGGATTCGTATCGGCCTACCGTCATCATTATGACAACGATGATAAATTTGAGATTTTAGTCGAATATCAGGCCGCACCCTCTTTTCAGGATAAAAATCTGATTTTAATTGATCCGATGTTGGCTACCGGACAATCGTTAGTTGCGGTTTTACACAAATTACATCTGGAGCAAAAACCCAAAGAAATTCATATTGCCGTTGTGATTGCCGCACCGGAAGGTATTGCGTTTCTGGAACAAAATCTGCCCGAAAACTGCCATTTGTGGGTAGCCGCTTTGGATGAAAAATTAAACGAAAAAAACTATATCGTGCCGGGATTGGGTGATGCCGGTGATTTGGCCTACGGAAGCAAATTATAATTGTCCGAAGAAAATAATTAACGATATCAGGACCAAGCCACCCAAAACGCTTTCTTTTACCCATTTGTTGTCCAATCCTTCCAGAAAATTGGTTCCTAAAACCGATAACGGAAAAAAAGTGACCATTAAAAAACTGTTGTTTTTACTGGCTGACAAAACGTAAACCGCTACACCGAGCAGGAATGTGAAAAGGATTTTCTTGTAGGATGACTGCATGTTTAACGGACGGTTTTGAAGTGCCAAAACCTGAGTAGCAAAAAACAATACGGCTACCGAAGAGAAGAAAGCCAATGCTATGTTTTGAAATGTATTTTCAAAATATGTAAAGTCAAAACTGATTTGTATTTTATCGGCAACAAAACCCAACAGGTTCCGGTCTATAAGCAATACCGCTAAAATGAACAGGACTAATACCGCAAAAAAAGCAATAAAAGGAATAAGCCAGTTGCGATAGTCTCTCGATACGTGGAAAACTATCGAAATAAAAACCAAAATCAGAAAGAGAATACACCAAAAGTGGAATAAGGAAGCAACGAAAATCCAAAAAGAGGCATCAAAAATCTTTTCTTTGGGCGTAACCAGCGATTGCATCGATATCAAACGCCTTAAGGCCAAAAGCAAGAAAAAATTGGCCAGGATAATATTGGAATTCACCAACGTAGTCGGAAAAAGAATCAGAAAAATAAAAAACAAAAAAGCGGCATAGCTGTTGTCTTTGCTCAGTCCGTTGCGTTTGGTAATGAACCGTACCAAAAATAACGACGCAATTAAAACCAATAATAATCCTGTTTTCTGAACAATAGTAAAATAATATTCCGTCCACGAAAAGTCCTTGGTTAAGTACAAAAAATAAAAAACAATCAGCAATAAACTGATTAAAACGTAATTAATTGGACGAGATTTATTAAAAAGGCTTGCTATCATGCAGATATTTTATATTTTTGTGACTGTAAAGATAACATTTGTACAAAAAAGAGACTAACAAGACCGAAGAAGTTTTTATTTTCTTGGCCTGTAAGTTCCAAATAAACTAAAAACATTACACAATATGAAAGCTTTTTTTGAAGGAATAGCCTATTTATTCGAAGAAATCCTTTTCGCTCCAATGGAATGGATGAGAGAATTGGAATTGTCTAACTGGTGGACCGCAAACGCAGTAAACTGGATTTTTATTCTGGTTTGTTGTTACTGGACTTGGTATTGGACAAAAGAATTGAAAATATTCAAAGACAAGGGAGAAGACGAGCAAGATACTACCGCTCACTCTTTCTTAAAATAAGATACCTAATAAAAAATCCCGACTTTCATCGGGATTTTTTATTTTCTATTACAAATCGAAACCAATGTCTTTTCGATAATACATATTGTCAAATTTGATTTTTTCGATATTTTCATACGATTTAGCAATCGCTTCTCTGAAATTATCACCATAGGAAGTCACCGCAATCACACGACCGCCATTGCTTACCACCTTACCGTCTTTCAAGGTCGTTCCGGCATGAAATGCAATCGAACCTTCTACCTTTTCCAGCCCGGAAATTACTTTTCCTTTTTCATAGTCTTCCGGATAACCGCCCGATACTACCATGATCGTTGTGGCGCTTCTCGAGTCGATTTCCAAAGTTACCTCGCCTAAAGTTTGATTGGCAACCGCTTGGAACATTTCCACCAAGTCGCTTTTTATTCTTGGCATCACCACTTCCGTTTCCGGATCGCCCATACGTACATTGTATTCGATCACAATCGGTTCGCCTTTCACGTTGATTAACCCAATGAAAATAAACCCTTTATATTCAATATTGTCTTTTTGCAATCCTAAAACCGTTGGTTTCACGATACGCTCTTCTATTTTTTTCATCAAAACGGCATCTGCAAAAGGCACTGGGGAAACCGCACCCATTCCACCGGTATTTAATCCGGTATCGCCTTCACCAATACGTTTGTAATCTTTCGCGGTAGGTAAGATTTTATAATTTTTCCCATCGGTTAAAACGAAACAGCTCAATTCAATACCGTCTAAAAATTCCTCGATAACCACTTTGGAAGAAGCATCGCCAAATTTCGCATCCACCAACATGTTACGCAATTCCTGTTGGGCTTCCGCTAAATCGTTCAGAATCAACACGCCTTTTCCTGCTGCCAAACCATCCGCTTTTAAAACATACGGAGGTTGTAATGTAGTTAGAAATTCGCAGCCTTTTTCAACCGTGTCTTTGGTAAAACTGTCGTAAGCGGCCGTAGGAATGTTGTGTTTTACCAAAAATTCTTTGGCAAATTCTTTACTGCCTTCCAATTGTGCGCCATGTTTTGACGGACCGATAACCGGAATGGTTTTTAAATCGGCATCGTTTTTAAAGAAATCATAAACCCCGTTTACCAAAGGATCTTCGGGACCAACGACTACCATATCAATTTTTTCAGTCAGCACTAAATTCTTAACCGCCGCAAAATCGTTGGGGTTGAGAACAACATTAGTTGCAATAGAAGCAGTTCCGGCATTACCGGGTGCCACGAATAATTTGGAGCAATGAGAACTCTGAAGCATTTTCCAGGCCAGTGCGTGTTCTCTTCCGCCGGAGCCTAACAATAAAATAGTCATGGTGTTGTGTTGTTGATTTGGGTGCAAAAATAGTCGGTTTTCAACGGAAAAAAAAGTTTCTAACGATAGTTTATGGCCATGGGTTTTATTATTTTTGGAGAAATTTACCCGATACGTGTTTCGATTATTTGATTTTTCACTGCAATTGAACGGTTTCCCGATGAAGGAAGCCCACGCTGCTTTTGATGCGATTCTTTCCATTCCGGAGGGAAAGTATCAGGACTACCTTGTAACGCAGCGCAGTGAAATTGTGAATTTCCATTTGAAAAACAATCCGTTTTACCGTAAATTGATCGGGAAAAATTCCGTTGAAAACTGGAACGATTTACCGGTACTCACCAAAAAAGAGTTACAACAACCCTTAACCAATCGCCTTTCCGATGGCTATTCTCAAAAAAATGTTTTCGTAAATAAAACTTCGGGATCCAGTGGCGACCCGTTTGTTTTTGCCAAAGACAAGCAGGCCCATGCGCTAACTTGGGCTTCGATTCTTCACCGTTTCGGTTGGTACGGGATTGATTTCAACACCTCGTATCAGGCACGCTTTTATGGTATTCCATTGGATTTCATCGGTTATCGAAAGGAACGGTTAAAAGATTTTTTAGGACACCGCTATCGTTTCCCGATATTTGACCTGTCGGATGCTTTTCTGGAAAAAGTACTCAAGCATTTCCGAAGTAAAAAATTCGATTACATCAACGGGTATACGAGCTCAATCGTATTGTTCGCTAAATTTCTGCAGACCAAAAACATTATTCTGAAGGAAATTTGCCCGACACTGAAAGTCTGCATGGTGACCTCCGAAATGCTCTTTGACGACGACAAAACACTCTTGAAAACGCAATTCGGCATTCCGATTGTGAACGAATACGGTGCTTCCGAACTGGACCTGATTGCCTTTCAAAACCCCAACGGCGAATGGCAGGTAAATTCAGAAACCTTGTTTTTAGAGATTTTAGATGAAAACAACCAGCCGGTTCCCAACGGACAGGAAGGGCGGATTGTCATTACGTCTTTATACAACAAAGCGCATCCTTTTATTCGTTACGATATCGGCGACATTGGAATTTTGGATGAAAGAAGCACTCCGAAAAAACCCATCCTGAAAAAACTCATCGGAAGAACGAATGATGTAGCACTACTGCCCAGCGGAAAAAAATCGCCGGGACTGACCTTTTATTACGTAACCAAAAGCATCATTGAAGACGATGGAAATGTAAAGGAATTTGTTATCCGTCAGACCAAAATCGACACTTTTGAAATTGATTATGTTTCCGAAAAAGAACTAACATCAGAACAAATTAAAGGCATTCAGGAAGCCATAGACAACTACCTAGAGCCGGGCTTACAATTTTCCTATCACCGAAAAAACAGTTTGCTTCGCAATTCGAGAGGCAAACTCAAACAATTCATATCCGAACTAACATGATTAAACTTACCATAGTAGCCGGCGCACGTCCGAATTTCATGAAGATTGCACCGCTTATTCATCAACTTCAGAAAAAACAGGAAGAAGGAAAAGCGATTTCGTTCCGATTGGTGCATACCGGCCAACATTACGATAAAAACCTGAGCGACACCTTTTTTGAAGAACTGAAGATTCCGAAACCCGATGCCAATCTGATGGTGGGTGGCGGAACGCAGGCCGAACAAACGGCAGGCATCATGATTGGTTTTGAGAAAGAACTGGCAGAAAATCCATCCGATTTGGTAATTGTGGTAGGCGATGTAACGTCCACCATGGCGTGCAGTATCGTTGCCAAAAAAGCCAATGTAAAAGTAGCCCATATCGAAGCCGGAATCCGTTCGTTTGATTTGACGATGCCCGAAGAGATCAACCGTATGGTAACTGACAGTATCACCGATTATTTTTTCACGACCTCGAGTTATGCTAATGAGAACCTGAAAAAAGCCGGAATCGAAGACGATTGTATTTTTTTTGTTGGCAATATTATGATCGATTCGTTGGTTAAAAATCTGGAACGCATTGAAAAACCTTCCTTTTTTGACGAACTTCAGACTTCCGATAAAAAATATCTGGTATTGACGATGCACCGTCCGGCCAACGTAGACAATAAAGAAAATCTGGAACGTTATCTGGACAACATCACTTCTTTTGCCAAAGATTTTACGATTGTATTCCCGATTCATCCGAGAACGAAACCTATTGTGGAAGCCATCGGAAAACACTATCCGAATCTGGAAATCGTCGAGCCACAACCTTATTTGAAATTTATCTATTTGCTAAAAAATGCCGCGGGTGTGATTACCGATTCCGGTGGGATTACCGAAGAAGCAACGTATTTGCATATTCCGTGCATTACCCTTCGCGAAAACACCGAAAGACCCGAAACCTGTGTATTGGGCAGTAATGTTTTGGTGGGCAACGATTTCAAGGCTTTGGAAGAAAATATTAAGAAAATTACCGAGAACAACTGGAAAAAAGTACAAATCCCCGAACTTTGGGATGGCCAAACCGCCAATAGAATTGTTGACATTTTATTTGATTTACCGCTATAATGCAAGACATTTTAATCATATCCAATTATTACCCGCCGGAAACCGGAGCGGCCGCCAATCGTATTGAAACACTGGCACACGGACTTCACGACAAAGGCTGGAACATTTCGGTTTTGTGTCCGCTGCCCAACTATCCGAACGGAAAAATTTTTCAGGGGTATCAGGGAAAAATGAAACACAAATCCGTCGAGAAAGACATTACGGTTTACCGCACCTGGGTATTTCCGAGCAACTCGAAAAACAAAGTTGTCCGACTGATTTCCATGCTGTCGTTTTCGTTTTCGTTGAGTCTTTTCTTATTGTTTACTAAAACTCCGAAAAAAGTAATTATCCAGTCGCCACCGCTTTTTGTTGCTTTTTTCGGTGTACTGATGAATAAATTCAAAGGCAAAAAAATCATTTTGAATGTTTCCGATTTATGGCCCTTGGCCGGAAAAGAACTTGGGGTAATGCACGAAAGTTTCAGTTACCGTATGCTGGAAAAAATTGAACGATACAATTATAAAAATGCGGATTTGGTTTTGGGACAATCGGAAGAAATCTGTACGCATGTTCGCGAAAGAGCAGCGACCAAAACCGTTTTGTACCGTAACTATCCGAAATTTCAATTGCAGGAGAACGCCGGCGCTGAAACTTCAGATAAAATTCACGTAGTTTATGCCGGACTTTTAGGAGTGGCGCAAGGTATTGTAACCCTTTGCAAAAACATCCGATTGCCGGAAAATGTAATTCTCGACATTTATGGCAATGGTGCGGAGAAAACGGAACTTCTGGAATTTATCAAGGAAAATCCAAATAAAAACATTCATTTTCATGGAGAACTCACGCGAACGGCACTTCATGAAGTACTGCTTCATAAAGCCGATTATGCATTGATTCCGTTGGTCAATCGGATTTACGGTTCGGTTCCTTCTAAAATTTTCGAAATGGCGCATATCGGTTTACCCATTATTTATATAGCCGGAGGCGAAGGCGGAGATCTTGTAAACGAATTTAAATTGGGAAAAGTGATAACTCCCCAAGAGTATGAGTCGTTGAATGAATTGTTAGCTACGCTTATAAAAACCGACAGTACTGCTAGAAAAAAAATCCAGGACACTGCCCAAGAATCTTTTTCGTTTGACAGGCAGTTGGAGCAAATCAATGAAGAAATTAGAATCCTCTAATATGCCTTTTCCTCGCCTTTGACAGCATTGAATACCGTCATAAAAATAATCTTCAGATCCAAAAGTAACGACCAGTTTTCCAGATAAAAAATATCATATTTCACACGATTTATGATGTCTTTGTCGCTTTCGACTTCACCACGATAACCGTTAGTCTGCGCCAATCCGGTAATACCGGGTTTTACAAAATGACGGACCATAAATTTATCAACGCTTTTGGCATACATCTCGGTATGACTAACCATATGAGGTCTTGGACCGACCACTGACATATCTCCCAAAAATACATTAAAAAATTGCGGCAATTCGTCGATACTTGTTTTTCTTATAAAACGTCCAATATTGGTAATTCTGGGGTCATTTTTGGAAACCTGTTCAATATCTGCAATTTCGTTAGGTCGCATGGAACGGAATTTATAACAGTCGAATTCGTGATAATTCAGTCCGTTTCGTCTTTGTTTGAAAAAAACCGGGCCTTTGGATTCTCTTTTTATCAGGAAAGCTAAAATTGGAGTCAACCAAGACAGTATTCCAACGATAACGATTAATGAAAACACGATGTCGAATCCTCTTTTCACGATCATATTTATCGTTTTATCTAAAGGAATATCCCGTAAAGAAGCCACAGGAATATAACCGTAATAATCGAATTTCATGTTGCGCGACAAAACCTCATTTTCATCGGGTAAAAATTTTAAGACCTTCAGGTTATTGTCGGTAAAATCTATGAACTGATTAATCAGTTCGTTTTCCATATCAGAAAGAGAGCAATAGATTTCGTCAATTTTGTGCTCCAAAACGAATGAAAAACAAGTGTTAATCTGCTCCGTTTTGTTTCCTTTCAAATCAAAAAGTGAAATCAGGTTGTATCCGTAATCCGGATTTTCGTTGAAAAAATCAGCCAATTGGGATACGTTTTCCCCATCGCCAACAATAACAACCCTTCTGAAATTCCCACCGAAAATAACACGAAACCGTCGTAAAAAATAAAAAATCGAAAGTTTCGCCAGAGAAATTAAAATTACTGAAAAGGTTGCAAATTTAAAAATTTGTGAAGGTTCGGAAAATTTTAAAAAGTACCCTAAATACGCAAAATTCAGAATAATGAATAAGGCATATTGATTGAAAATTTTTCGGAAGATATCAACCACTTTTGTGAAACGGTACACCTCATAAAAACCAACATTCCAAGCGATGATTATCCATGAAACCGACACGAAAAAATGGTAGTAAATTATATTGAGGGCATCCAATAACAGGACAGATGCCAGAACATTAATAATAATTAAGTCCAGCAAATAGGAGAACGGTCTTAAATAACCGGAATATCGTCCTGCTTGTTTTCCCACTTAGAAAATGTATTTTGAAAAATCCTTGTGTTCTTCTTTGGCTAATTCTTCCGGAGACAACGATTTGAAATACTCATACGTAATTTTCATGCCTTCGGAACGCGAGACTTTGGCTTCCCATCCTAAAATTTCTCTTGCTTTTGTGGTATCCGGCTGACGCTGCATCGGATCATTTACCGGAAGCGGATGGTAAACCACTTTTTGTTGGGTTCCGGTTAATTTAATGATTTCCTCAGCGAAATCTTTAATGGTGATTTCATCCGGGTTACCGATATTGACCGGCAAATGGTAATCGGAGTGCAACAGTCGGAAAATCCCCTCCACCTGATCGTCTACATAACAGAACGAACGGGTTTGGGAACCATCGCCAAAAATGGTTAAATCTTCACCGCGCAACGCCTGACCGATAAAAGCCGGAATTACACGACCGTCGTTTAGACGCATTCTTGGTCCGTAGGTGTTAAAAATACGGACGATACGGGTTTCCACACCATGAAATGTGTGGTAGGCCATAGTTATGGATTCCTGAAAACGTTTTGCTTCATCGTAAACGCCACGCGGACCAATGGTGTTCACATTGCCATAGTATTCTTCCGTTTGCGGATGAATTAACGGATCGCCATAGACTTCGGAAGTGGAGGCGATAAGAATTCGTGCTTTTTTCACGCGGGCTAATCCTAACAGATTGTGCGTTCCCAAAGAACCAACCTTTAGTGTTTGGATCGGAATTTTTAAATAATCGATCGGACTGGCCGGAGACGCAAAATGCAATATATAATCCAATTGTCCCGGAACATGGACAAACTTAGTAATATCGTGATGGTAAAATTCGAAATGTTCTAATTTGAAAAGATGTTCAATATTTTTTAAATCTCCGGTAATCAGATTGTCCATGCCAATAACATGATATCCCTCTGCTATAAAACGATCGCACAAATGCGACCCTAAAAATCCGGCTGCACCAGTAATTAAAATTCTTTTCATTATTTAAATTCTGTTTGGTCTTTATAATTGATTGTATTGAAAATACAAAAAAGTGTTATAAAAAAGACGATTCCTCGTTGACGACAAAAGATTGATTCCGTCAAAAGTAATACTATCATCGTTACGGCAAAAACTAAATGCAGTAAATTTTTCCCGGAGATGGCGTTTTTAAGGTTCAGAAATAACATTACAGTAAAAACTATAAATCCGAATACACCTAACTCTGCAAAAGTTTGCACGTATTGATTGTGAAAATTGAAAACACGATACCCTAAATTCAGTTGATGCTGAGTAATTTTTTTTTCAATTTCCTGTTGTGAGGCTTCATGCCCAAAACCTGAAAACACTATATTCTGTTCCGCCAACATTTCTGTAAAAATGCGTACCTGAAAAACCCTTAATGCGGTACCCGGAAAAAAATTATTAGGCTGAAATTTCTCATTGCTCCAAGCTTGTTTTAAACTAACATTATAAACCACATCCGTTTTAGTACCAAAATTCTCATTAATGGTATTATCGACAAAAGCGGTTTCATATTCCATCAGAAACTGTTCTCTTACCCTTTCCACAAATAATATGGAGAATATTGAAAAAAAGAAAACTGAAATTATAGTAAGTGCTTTTATATCTGTGGGCGTTTTAGAAAAAAAGCTGTAGTAGCAAACAATCAACAACAAATCAATAAAAAAGACACTTTTGGAGGATAATAAAAAAACAAAAAACAGTAAGGTGAATATACAAATTCGATCGATAATTGTTTTGTTTTTAATAGAGATAAAATAAAACATTCCAAAAGACGCAAAAGCAGCCATATAAATAGCGTTCAAATCTACGGTTACTAATTCGTGAAAGAAAAACACATTACGGTTTCCGGTACTAAAATAACGGATTAGAGCGTTTGAAAAATAGTAGAGCGTGTAAAAACACATGCCAAAACCATACAGCCGAAACACTTTATTTAAGGAACTTTTTTTTAATGGAATGATGAAAAAAAAGGCTAAAGGCATTAATAAAAACAAAATGTCTTTTTGCAAACCGGATACCGTTGCGTTGAAATCTTTTGTCCAAAACAACGAACAAACCATGATACAATATAAAATCATGGGTAATAATATTACTTTGTTGAAGTGAAAGTTAGATTTGTCAACCGAAAAAAGCGCAACAATAAAAAAAAGAATACAAGTAATACTCCCAAACGCAAAGTTTAAAGGGATTGTAATTAAAATTGCCGCTAAAAGATACGTTAAAACATCATATTCTTCTGTTAATTGTTTAAATTTCAGATGTGTGTTTTTTAAATAATGGTAAATATTCTTCATTTATCGCATCCCAATTAGACTCGGAAACTGTTGTTTTAAAGTCATTTTGAATTAACCGCAAGTTATAATTTTTTTTGACTAAAACTGTTAATTTTTTAACATCTTCGTCTCCTAAAAAAACCAACTCTTTTAAAAGGAAAATACAGTCGAAACCAAAAGCAGATTAACCTTAATAGTAACACAAACAATGCTACTGTTGATATAACAACCCGAAAGTCCAATCCCAGTTAGCGAAACAGTGAAAATTCTTAATTTATTACATCTGTTTTTCATTTATGCCACAAGCTGTTTTAATAAATAATTCCAAAAAGAAAATTAAAGTTCGATACAGAAAAAACAAAACGGTTTTCTTTCGGATTTCATTTCCAGATTGAAATCGGAAATCCGCAATAAAAAGTTCACTTATAAACAAATAAAACCGTGTTTGTTCCATACTAAAATTTATATTTGCAATAATTAAGACGGTTCTAAAATGAAAAAAGCATTAATTACAGGAATTAATGGGCAAGACGGTTCCTATTTAGCGGAACTATTATTGGAAAAAGGGTATGAAGTACACGGTGTAATCCGAAGAAGTTCAACGTTCAATACAGAGCGTATTGAACACCTTTACATCGATTCTCTATTACGGGATTTACACAACCAACAGAAGATTCTGCTTCACTATGGTGACATGACAGATTCTACCAATATCATCCGTTTGGTTCAGCAAATCAAACCGGATGAAATCTACAATCTTGCGGCGCAATCGCATGTAAAGGTTTCCTTTGAATTACCGGAATACACCGCAGAAACAGATGGGGTAGGTACTTTACGATTACTGGAAGCTGTTAGAATTTGCGGATTGGAAAAAACCACTAAAATTTACCAAGCATCTACCTCCGAGTTATACGGAAAAGTTCAGGAAATTCCACAAACGGAAAACACTCCTTTTTATCCGCGTTCCCCTTATGGTGTGGCAAAAATTTATGCCTATTGGATAACCAAAAACTATCGTGAAGCATACAATATCTTTGCGGTTAACGGAATTCTATTCAACCACGAATCCGAACGCCGCGGAGAGACTTTTGTTACTCGTAAAATCACATTGGCAGTAGCCCGAATTGCAAACGGCATTCAGGAGAAACTCTACCTAGGCAATCTTAATTCTCTAAGGGACTGGGGTTATGCCAAAGATTATGTGGAATGTATGTGGCTGATGCTGCAACAGGATGTGCCGGAAGATTATGTAATTGCTACCGGAGAACAACATTCGGTGAAGACCTTTTGCGAATTAGCCTTTAAAGAAATAGGCATTGAGCTGGAATGGAAGGGAGAAAATGAAAATGAAAAAGGAAGCTGTAAAAAAACTGGTCGCGTTTTAATTGAAGTGGATCCGAAATACTACCGCCCGGCAGAAGTGGAAACATTACTAGGTGACCCTACAAAAGCAAAAACCCAATTAGGTTGGAATCCAAGAAAAACCTCTTTCCAGGAATTGGTCAAAATCATGGTACAGCACGATTTGGAATATGTAATGAAACCGACTAAAATTTAACAATGGAAAAAACAGCCAAAATTTTCGTGGCAGGACATCGCGGTCTGGTTGGAAGTGCCATTGTTAAGAACCTGAACGAAAAAGGGTACCACAACATTATTACCCGAACACACGGTGAGTTGGATTTAAAAGACAACATTAAAGTGGAGGCCTTTTTTGAAGCCGAAAAACCGGAATATGTTTTTTTAGCTGCCGCCAAAGTGGGTGGTATTGTTGCCAATAATACCTACAGAGCCGATTTTATTTATGAAAACCTGATGATTCAGAATAATGTAATCCATCAGAGTTATGTTCATGGTGTTAAAAAGCTGTTGTTTTTAGGAAGCACCTGTATTTATCCCAAAAACAGTCCGCAACCCATGAAAGAAGATTACCTTTTAACGGGTGAACTGGAATACACCAACGAACCGTACGCTATTGCAAAAATTGCAGGCATCAAAACGTGTGAAAGTTATAATTTACAGTACGGCACCAACTTCATGTCGGTCATGCCTACAAATTTATATGGTCCGAACGATAATTTCGATTTGGAAAAATCACATGTTTTACCGGCGTTAATGCGAAAAATTCATTTGGCTAAATTATTGTCGGAAAACAAAATTTCGGAGGTGGTGGCGGATCTGAAGGTAAGTTCTTTCGAGGAGGCTCAACCGATTTTGGAAAGATTTAAAATCAGCGCCGAGGCCGTTGAAATTTGGGGTAGCGGGGCACCGATGAGAGAATTTTTATGGTCAGAAGACATGGCCGATGCCTGTGTTTTTATCATGGAAAACCGCGATTTTTCAGACTGTTATGTAAATAATAAGGACATTCGCAACACCCATATCAACATTGGAACCGGAAGCGATATTTCGATAAAGGAACTGGCCTATCTGATAAAAAAGATTGTGGGCTATCAAGGTGATTTCATTTTCAACAGTGAAAAACCAGACGGTACTTTGAAAAAACTGACCGATTGTTCAAAACTAAACGCATTGGGCTGGAACCATAAAGTTGATCTTGAGGAAGGTATTACAAGAATGTACCATTGGTTATTAAACAAGTAGGTTTTCGTCAAAACAATGTACAGGATTAAAAAACTGATAAACAACCACCTCTTCATGAGTGCCTTTTATAAAGGCTTTTCGGGTTTATCATTGTTTGTTTCCATTCCCATACTGATGCAGTATCTGGGCACCACCAATTACGGGGTTTGGGTACTGATTTTTACCTTATTCCAGCTAGTTTTGTTAATGGACTTCGGATTGGCGAGTGTTTTAAAAACGAAAATTCCGGAATTGGAATATTCGGGAAACATTGGAAAAGTAAATGCCTATATAAAATCGACCTATAAAATATCCGGTTACATTGCCTTAGCGCTGTTCTCTATGGCGGTACTTTTTTTCTGGCTTTTTGATGTTAAATCCCTACTGAAGATTCCTTTTGAAAGTGGTTTTGTTACTCGGATTTTTCTTCTGAACATCTTTTTTTTCTGTCTGAACTTCATAATGAATACCCACAAAGCTCTTTTTGTAAGTGTTCATAGGGGAAAATATGCCGAACAATCCATTGCGGTAAACCAAATCGTCTTTCTGATTGCCTTACTCCTTCCGGTAATTGTTTTTACCGATCAGTCCGATGAAACCAAACTTTATACCATCAGTATTCTAAACGGAATCGCTTGTTTTCTGGTAAACTTCGCCTATACGGTCTATTTTTTCAAAACCGAAAAATATACCCTGTTCACTTCTGAAAAACTGGATAAAAACTACCTCAAGGACATTTTACTGTTAGGCATAAAATATATGGCGATACAAGTCGGCACACTGTTCCTGTTTTCTTCCGACAATTATATACTGGCCTATTTTTTTGGTCCGAAAGAGATTGTTCCTTATGAGATTGTTTCCAAATATTTTCAATTCCCGCTAATGATTCTTATGGCTGGTATGGCGCCTTTATGGTCCATCTTTACCAAAAACTATCTGGAAAAAAATCAGCTTGTTTTGAAATCCACTTTCAGAAAATTCAATTATTTTTTTGTTTTAATTCTGGCTGGGGTACTGCTTTGTGTTCTGATTGCACCTCCCGTTTTTAAACTTTGGATCTCCGAAGACTTTTCCGTTCCGCTTTTTTTACTAATTATGGTAGCGATAATGACCGCTTTACGAATTTTCAGCACTTTTTACAGTTACTTTTTCAGTGGAATTGGAAATCTAAAAAGTTATTTACTACTTTTATCGGCTAGTGTCGTAGTAAAAATTCCACTCTCCTATTATTTTATTACATTAGGGTTTGGAATATCGAGTGTGGTTATGACCTCTGGACTTTGTTTGTTGGTATGGTGCATCCTACAACCGATCCAAGCCTATAAAATTGTGTCTAAATTAAAGATTGATGAATAAATTCATATATAAAAATAAAAGTATTTTATTAAAATTAAAACGATTGTTCAACGCCGTTACCGGTATCGAAATCGTAAAATACCCAACCGATGAGCTCTCAAGACGCATCGCTTTATTAAAACACCATAACATTGATGCCATCTTGGACATTGGCGCCAATATTGGTCAATATGGTGGTGAAATGCGCAATCTTGGCTTTAAAGGCACCATCTTTTCTTTTGAACCGATGAAAGAAGCCTACGGAAAACTGGTGAAAAATGCCGCTGGGGATTCCAACTGGAAAACATTCAATTTTTCTATTGGGGAAAAAGACGGGCAAACCACCATTAATGTGGCCAAAAATTCTGTGAGTAGTTCTTTGCTCGATAACCTGCCGCAATTAACCGAAAGCGCTCCCGAAGCCGCTTTTGTTGAAAAAGAAACAATCGAAATCCGAAAACTGGACAGCATTTTTGATGAGTTGAATTTAACAAATAAAAACGTTTATCTTAAAATTGATACTCAGGGATACGAAGAAATGGTTTTGCTTGGTGCTCAAGAAAGTCTGAAAAAAGTGAAAGGAATTCAGATTGAAATGTCTTTTATCCCTTCTTACAAAGGCACGCTCACTTTTGAAGAAATTAAAACCCGATTAACAAATTCAGGATTTCAGCTGGTTGCCATTGAAAACGGCTTCTATGACAGAAAAACCGGAAAACAACTTGAAGTAGATGGGATTTTCTACAGAAAATAATCAATCATAATTATGACTTTTAAAACACTTTCAATAATTATCCCGGCCTATAATGAAGGGAGAACGATTCACTTTATTCTGGATAAACTTAAAGCCGTTACACTGGAAAGCGAAATAGATAAGGAAGTAATCATCATTAACGATTGTTCGAAAGACAATACCGAAGAAGCTATTTTGGCCTACATGGCCAACAATCCGGAATTAAACATTCAATACTTCAAACACGAAGTAAACAAAGGAAAAGGAGCTGCATTGCATACCGGTATACAAAAAGCAACCGGAGAATACCTGATTATTCAGGATGCCGATTTAGAATACGATCCACAAGAATACAATTTACTTTTAAAACCCATACTGAACGGTTTTGCCGATGTAGTATACGGTTCCCGATTCATGGGCGGTAATCCGCATCGTATTTCCTTTTTCTGGCATACCATCGGGAACAAGTTCTTAACGTTCTTCTCCAACATGTTTACCAATCTGAATCTTTCCGATATGGAAACCTGTTATAAGCTTTTCAAAACCAGTATTATACAAGGCATCCCGTTAAGAGAAAACCGTTTTGGTTTCGAACCGGAAGTGACCGCTAAAATTTCTAGAATTCCCAATATCCGAATCTATGAAGTGGGGATTTCTTATTACGGTCGTACCTATGAAGAAGGAAAAAAAATTGGTTGGAAAGATGGGGTAAGAGCCATTTATTGTATTCTGAAATATGGTCTTTTAAAAATAAAATAACATGATTAAAGAGATTGATGTAGAAGGGCTAACCACTTTAACGGTAATTGAAAAAGCTGATCGTTTTAACAATTGGATGTATACCACAATTGCGCCGCATTGTACTGGAAAAATACTTGAAATCGGGAGTGGTATCGGCAATATTTCGCAGTTTTTTATCAAAAACAACCAAGATATTACGTTGAGTGACTTAAGAGATAATTACTGTGAAATTTTAAAACAGAAATTTTCCAATGATGTAATTAAAGTCGATTTGGTTCACCCGAATTTTGAAGAGGAATACAAGGATTTGTTAGCGACTTTCGATACCGTTTTCGCCTTAAATGTAGTAGAACATATCAAAGATGATGTGCAGGCGATTGCCAACTGCAAGAGACTATTAAAACAAAACGGAACCTTATTGATTTTGGTTCCGGCGTACCAGTTTCTATTTAACAACTTCGATGTAGAGTTGGAACATTTCAGAAGGTATACGCAAAAAGGATTAAAGTCAATCATTCAGAAAAACAATCTTACCACTATAAAAGAATTCTCTTTTAATTTTATCGGGATATTCGGTTGGTATTTTTCGGGCAATATTTTGAAAAAGAAAACCATTCCGGAAGGCCAAATGGGTTTTTTCAACCTATTTGTACCTATTTTCAAGTTAGCGGATTTTGTTACTTTCAGAAAAATTGGTTTGTCCGTAATTAATGTATCGGTTAAAAAAGAATCTTAGAATTTAAAACTATGCTGATTTTTATTTGCTTTCTTCAGTTAATAATAACCTTGTTTTATTTGCAGCCAAAAAAAACAATGGGGGAGTTAATCGTAAAATCTGCGTTGATTTTTTCAGGTTTTATAGTCTTGCTAACCGAAATATTAAGTCTGTTTAAAGCAATAAATCTGACGGCATTAATAATTAGTTGGTCGTTCTTTTCAATCATTTTATTGTATTTTCTGTATAAAAACAGGGAAAACTTCTTTTCACTAATACGTAGCAAGAAAAGCGATTTCGTAAAAAAATACCAAACCTTATATGTTTATGAAAAACTGCTTTTAGTAATCATAACCATATTTGTCTTATTGCTCCTTTTTCAAGGGATAATTTATCCGCCCAATAACTGGGACTCCCTAACCTATCACATGCCAAGAATAATGTATTGGATTGGCAATGAATCGGTTGCTCATTTCCCATCACATATTTTAAGGCATTTGTACCAGCCTCCATTTGCTGAATACTTTATCTTGAATCTTAATTTACTAAACGGAAATGATTATTTTTCAAATACGGTTCAACTGCTATATTTAATTCTTACTTTCTTTTCCATTTGGCTTTTATTAACACAGTTAGCCATCTCTAGATTCTATAAAATTCTAGCCCTGTTTATAGCAATTACAATACCTGCAGTCGAGTTGCAAGCTACTACCACAAAAAATGATATTGTGTGTTCTTTTTTTATACTAACAGCAATCGTATTTTGCATTAAAACCTATTATTCAAATAATTTCTCAAATTTCCTGTATCTCGGTTTGGCAATCGGTTTGGCCATGTTAACAAAAGGAACTGCATACCTTTTCCTGGCACCGATTCTTGCTGTTTATGGATGGCTGTTGCTTATCAAAATTATCAAAACAAAAGATTTCAAACTTCTTCTAAATGGCTTTGCTGTAGTTCTAGTAATACTCTCAATAAACATAAGTCACTTTACAAGAAATTACAAAATAGAAGGCAATATTCTTAATATCGATAAAAATGAAGCTTTGGCCTTCTCAAACCAAAAAATGGATGGAAAACTGTTGTTGTCGAATCTGTTAAAAAACGTTGGGCTACATTTGGGATACCCTATAGAAACAAAAGCGGATGCCGGTATCCGAAAATTACATACGTTAATGAATGTCCCTATTGACAATCCAGACACCAACTATTATAACATTAAATACGATGGTCCGAAAGAAAATACTACCAATGAAGATTTAATTCCCAATCTTTCCCATTTAATTTTATTTCTAGTATCCTTAAGTGCTCTATCGTTAATTTGTTTTAAAAAATTCAAAGAGAACATTTCCTCCTTTTTACTCATTCTGATAATTCTTTCGCAAATAATTCTTTTTTCAGCCATTTTAAAGTGGCAGCCATGGCACACGAGACTTCATATCCCTATTTTTTTGTTAATTGTTATCCTTATTAGCCTAACGATTGAAAAATCGAAATTGGCCCGTTTCTTTACGATAGGCAGTTTACCCATTTTATTTTTCAGTTTTTGTTTTTATTTTCTTTACAACAACGTCAGACCCATAATTACAAACCCGATTTACACAAAAGACATTTGTTTGAGTGACTCTAGGTACAAAAAATATTTTGCCCATCAATTACATCTCTATCCCGAATATTCAATCATTTTGGATAAAATATATTCTTCAAACCCAAAAAAAATAGGGTTAATAATTTCAGATTGGGAGTATCCTTTCTTGTCTGATTTCTATTATGATAAATTGAAAATTACGGCAATAAATGTTAACAATGTAACCGCTAAAATACCTCAGGACGATTCCAATATTGATGTGATTGTTTCAAATTCAGTAAAACAAAATTTTATTGCATTCAAAGGAAAAAACTATTACAACCAAACGCCTGACAACGTTTCCATTTGGTTTTACAAATAAAATATTATTGTGCAATTTTCAGTCAAAAAATATCTTCTGTATTCTTCGGTGTTTGCCATTTTCACCGAGGCCTTTTTCTTTAATTTCATTATTGACTGGAAGCTGTTGTATCTTATCATTATTGTCAATTATTTTATACTGGCACAAACCCAAAAAATAAGGCTGAACAATTTTTTCTTATTTCTTATAGGAGCTTTATTTATTCATGGGCTTATTGTCAACACACTAATTGGAGTGCCCCCCAACTATATGATTGCGCAGCTTATCGGGATTAGTATTATCAGTATCTATTATTATAATTTTATTCCGCTCTATGACAAAAACGACATCATCGCAGTATATGTTAAACTCTCGCTCTATGCTGCCATAATCGGATATGTTTTTTACTTCTTAAACATCAATCTTAACGACGGAAGACTACAGAGTATTTTCAAAGAACCGGCACACTATGTCATTGTGGTAATACCGGCTTGTTTTTACTTTTTGAAACAAAAAAACTATATCGCTTTTGCCACTATTTTCGGAACTCTTATTTTATCAAACTCTTCCCTAGGTTACATTGGTTGTGCCTTAATGTTCATCATCCCTAACCTGAATCTAAAACGACTGGCCTATTTTGCCGCCTCCGTTCCGGTAATCCTTGCGACATTTTATTATGTATATACCGAATACCCTTTCTTTCAGCTTAGAGTAAACGACACCTATGAATCCCTAAATTCCGTGAATACCGGAAAATTTAATGAGTATACGAATTTGAGTTCCTATGCACTTCTAAGCAACATCTTTGTTGCCAAGGAAAACATAAAAGACCATCCGTTTGGGAGCGGTATCGGCAGTCATGTTTACATGCACCGCTCTGTTTACAGTAAGGAAATGCGACCGCCGGAGTATCTAATCAAACAAAATCTGGAAAAAATAAACTCCAATGATGCCAACTCCCTTTTTACGAGAATGATGTCCGAATTGGGAATATTAGGCTTTATCGCCGTAATTTTATTTCTGATTAAAACCCTACCGGTTTTCAATGACAAGCGATTCATTCTTTCTCAGGGGATTTTTATTTATTTTTTATTGAAATTATTCCGGGACGGACATTATTTTCCACCGGAACTGTTTTTCTTTGTGTGGTTCTTTTATTTTGATTTTTTCCGAGCGGAGAAGAACGCAGCATCGGAATAATTTTAACAGTACCTCAAATGCCAAAATCAATACTGCATATAACCGAAAAGATAAATAAGGAGAGTGGTGGATTACGCACCGTAATAACCAATCTAAATGATTATCTGAACTCAGCAACCGGATTTGATTCTTCCATTATTACTTTTGCTATGGAAGATCATGATGCGTTTCAATTGTTTGATGTTTCTAAACCCGGTGCCTGGTTGTATTCCAAATCCTTTAAAAACTACTTAAACCAACTTGACACTTCCAATACCATCTTACATTTGCATGGTGTTTGGATGTATCAACAATACATTTCCTCCAAAACAGCGGTTAAAAAAAACATCCCCTACCTTTTAAGTAGTCATGGAATGTTGGAAAAGTATCTTTTACAACAGGGAAGGCTAAAAAAAACCCTGTACTGCAAATACATTTTAAAAGATATTTTAAAAAATGCCAATTACCTCCACGCCATAACTCCTATTGAGAGCGAATCGCTGTTTAGATTGTCGGGGGGAAATAAAAATATCGTGGAAATTCCGAATCTCATTCATTACAGCTCGATTCCCCAAGAAGTAACCTACAATCCTAATGAAGAATACATCCTCTATTTGGGGCGTTTTCATTCGGTAAAGGGTTTGGATATTTTACTCGAGGCCTATGAAAAAATCGACAACAAAAAAATACAATTATTACTGATTGGTCCGCATTCGGAATTAAAAGAAAGTCTGGAAAACAGGATTATCGAAAAAGGCATGCAGCACAAAGTTTTTTTTAAGGATTTTGTCAGTGGAATCGAAAAATTTAACGTGTTTAAAAATGCAAAAGTTTTTGTTGCCCCTTCGTATTCCGAAGTAATCGGAATGGTAAATTTGGAAGCAGCAGCCTGTAAAGTACCTGTGATATCCACTTATAATACAGGATTACATCCCAACTGGAATACCAGTGGCGGTATTCTTATAAAACCCCAATTGGATGCATTAGTAAGCGCATTGAACAATGCTGTGAACTGGGATACTACTGAAAGAATCGCCCGCGGAAATCAATTGGCCGATTTTGTCTTACAAAATTACAGTTGGGAAAAGAAAGGTGTTTTGTGGGAGCAGCTTTACAATACGCTTTAGAAAAACACCTCCACAAATAAAAAACCCGCGATTTCTTTGAGAAGACCGCGGGTTGTATAAATAAGCTCCTATTCTTGGAACCGTCAATTCTTTAGTTTAATGGCAACAACTCTTCAAGTTTTGCATTACCCCCTAATCCTGGAGGATAAGTTTTATCATGGTTAATACAAATGCAACTGCTTTTTCATCCCAAGACAATCCTTCGTTAGCATCGAAATAACCACCATATAATGTACCGTTCTCAAAACAGAAAACTCCTTTGTTAACAATGTTAAGAGTATTGATTTTTACTGTTTTTTGTTCTTTGTTAGTACTTAATGTAATCTTTACGTTTTGCAAAGACACGCCTGCAGGGATTTTAATATCCAATTTTTGAGCCAAAGGATTACCTTTTACTTTGAATTCAATTGGACCATCTTCTTTCCAATAGCCGTCAAGTTTGTAAACAACTTTTAATACGTCATCTTTTTCGTAAATTGCTTCAAGAACTACAGAATATTGGTCTTTTTCAACAGCAACTTCTTTTTTAGCTTCGTCTTTGTTTGCTTCCTTATCACGTCCGCATGAAGCCAAAACTACTGTTGCTAAAAACAATAAAACTATTTTTTTCATTTTTTTAAAATTTTACACGCAAATGTATTATAAAAAACAATACGCAAAAATATTTTTTTTAACTTTTTACATTCACAAAACCTATAAAAAACTATACATTTGCGAATCATATTACTTTCTTCCATGAAGAATTCTACCATAACGGTTTTTACTGCCAATTATTATCCCGAAGATACAGCCATTGGCCTTTATACCACACAATTTGCAAAACATCTTGTAAAAAAAGGGTTTGAGGTAACTGTCGTAACAGGGTTTCCCTATTATCCGCAGTGGAAAATAAAAAACGATTACATCCAACTCCCCGATTTCCATACTGAAAAAATCGACGGATGTACCATACTGCGATACAAACAATATGTTCCCAAAAAAGTAAATTTTTCAGGACGAATCCGTCTAATGCTCAGTCTGCTATACGGAACCCTGATCAATTACCGGAAAATCAAATCTTCGGATATTGTATTCTGTATTGTTCCTTTTACGCTTTCAATTTTCCCCGCAGCTTTGCTTGCCAGAAAAACAAAATCAAAATTATGGGTTCATATTCAGGATTTTGAATTTGATTTGGCACTGGAAACCGGGATTCTGAAAAACAATCTTTTCACACGACCGCTAAAAAAAATCATTTTTTGGACAGAGTCCTTTCTGTTAAACCGCGCCGATGTTGTTAGCAGCATCAGTTATAAAATGCTGGCGAAAATCAATGAAAAATCGGCTGTAAAAAACGTCGCATATTTTCCAAACTGGGTTTCTGCCGAGAATATTACTCCGCAAAATTATTTACAACACCGTTACATCAATCCGAAAAAATTCACCCTGTTGTATTCCGGTAATGTAGGAGAAAAACAAGATTGGGATTTCTTTGAAAAGCTTTGTGCTGCTGTAACCGATTCCGAAATCGAAATAGTAATTGTAGGTGACGGCGGTTATTTGGAAACGCTGAAATCACGAATGGAAAAACATTCTTTCGTAAAATTTTTCCCTTTGGTGGATTACAGCGAATTGTCCGATTTACTGTGTTCTGCCAACATGCATTTCCTATTTCAGAAAACGGATGTGGTAGACACCATTATGCCTTCCAAACTCTTGGGAATGATGGCCAGCGCAAGACCATCAATTGTCACAGGAAACAAAGAATCCGAAGTCGCCACCATTCTGGAAAAATCAAATGGCGGGAAATTTTTCAGCGACAATAGCATTGAAACGGTCTACGCAGAAATTATTCGTTTAAAAAATAATCCTGACACCACAAAACAAACCGGGATAAATGCAAGAAATTTTATCTTGGATGCTTTCTCGGAAGACATTATTTTAAACAAAATTACGGCTAAAATCAATGCGACTATCACTGAAAAATAATCTGGAAAAAGCGTTTTTGATACTAATCCCGCTTTTGTTCACCTTCCCTTTTTTTAAAGAAAGCCTCTCCACCTTTATTTTTATATTGGTAGCTGTCACCACTTTATTGTATACCGTTGCCACTAAAGAATATGCCTTAAAAAATAAAGAGCTGTTGTATTTTACAATCCCTTTTTGGATCATACTGATACGCAGCTTGTTCGATTTGGGTTACGAAAACAACTTCTCACCGGTAAAAAACGGGTTGTTTTTCTTGTTATTCCCGATAGTTTTCGGCTACATTCCCAAAAAGTTTTTCACCGAACAAAAACTTTTGCTTTACTTAACCATTTTAAAAAATATATGTGCCGTAATAGCGATAAGTTACATTCTGATGTTTTTGTATTATTACAATTTTAATGATTTTTTTATCTTCAAATACAACATTCCTAAATTCAGGGATTTTGTGTATAATGAAGTCCCTTTTTTTAAAATTCATCCTACTTATTATACCGCTTTTGTATTTCTGTGTACAGCTTTTTCCTTGGAAAACATTCTGAAAAAAAAGAAGTATTGGGACATTATTTATGTCTTGATTTTTGCAGTCATCACCTTTCTATTGCTTGTAAAAATTAACATGTTACTGCTTTTTATTTTGATAGGCGGCATGTTGTTGTTTCGATCTTCATTAAATTTGAAACAAAAAGGATTCCTGTTTATAAGTTTCCTAACCACGGTAGTATTGCTAATAACTTTTGTACCGGGAGTAAAAAACCGATTTACCGAAATGGTAGACAGTTTCAACAAGCCTCCAACAGGACTGGCCTATGATTCCACCAATATCCGTATTGCCATTGTAGAGTGCTCTTTGGAATTGGCCGAAAAAAATTACCTGTGGGGCGTTGGATTTTCAAACTTGGGTCCGGCTCTTGAAAACTGCTTTTCTAAAAATTACGACAGCAATTTCTATCTCGAAAATACCTATTTAACACACAACTACTATTTTTATATCTTTATTTCCAGCGGGATACTTGGTGCATTATTCCTTGCATTGTTTTTGTTTAAATTACTGAAAGCAGTGCGTCGTATCAATATATTTTTACTGACGGTTACAATTGGTAATGTTTTAATTTTAAACCTTTCCGAAGACTTCTTTTACAGACATTACGGCTTGTTTTTCTTTTGCTTAATCTTGTTCTCCTTCTTTAAGTTAAAAGAAAACACCTATCCTTCGGAACAAACAGTTCTGACTCAAAATACGATTCCTTAAAAATTACCCTTTAAGAATACAATTTAACCTTACGACTGTCTTTCATCGTCTATATCCCCATTTGACCGAAAAAAAGAACAACTCCAACAGATAATAAATAAATTTATATGTTTAATTATCAATAGGTTGTGTTATGAAATCGATATTTACGCTGCTCGCCCCCACCTTGTTGTTTATTGCAAATCCTACTTATTCACAAAGCATTACCATAAACGAAATCCTTTCATCCAACACTACGGTCAATCAGGACGAAGACGGCAGTTATGAAGACTGGGTTGAAATTTACAATTATGGGGCTTCGGCCGTAAACTTAAACGGTTTCGGACTCTCGGATGATGTCACCTTACCCCACAAATGGAGTTTCCCTGCAGTGACGTTAAATGCGGGACAGTATTTATTGGTTTGGTGTTCCGACAAAAACAAAACCGTCGTCGGAAGTCCGCTGCACACCAATTTTAAAATCGGGGCTGCAGGAGAAACGCTGTACCTTACCAATCAGTCCTCAGGTACTTTAGCCACTTTCCCTGCTGTCGCTTTACAGGCTAATATTTCTTACGGTAAAGTCCCTAACGGAACCGGTAGTTATTTTTATTTCAACGTTCCCACGCCAGGACAACCTAACACCTCAACAGCTTATACCGACGCTTTAACTCCACCCGTATTTTCTCAGGCTTCCGGGTTTTATACTTCCGGATTTAACTTGAGCCTGTCCAATCCGACTGCGGGCACCTCCATCATATACACCTTAGACGGCTCCGATCCAGATCCCAACAATCTGAGCGGAACAACCTACTCCTATAAAAACAGTTATGCCGAATTGGCCGGACAATCGGGCGGACCAATGCTGCAAAACAGTTTCCGGTCGTTTACTTACAGCGCACCAATATCCTTAACAAACCGATCGTCGCTTCCCAACAAACTGGCAGCAATATCATCTACGCATCACAATGTCCCTTTCTATATTCCTGCCAATCCAATTTTTAAAGGAACAGTAGTGCGGGCTAAAACCATTAAATCCGGAGCAATTCCCAGTAAAACGGTAACAAAAACTTTTTTCATTACCCCTTCGGGAAGCGGTGAATTTTCGTTACCGGTAGCTTCATTAAGTTTGAGTGAAAACAAACTTTTCGATTACAACAACGGAATCTTTGTTGCCGGCGCTTTATTCGATGGTTGGCGTGCCGCTAATCCAACGGTAGACGCAGACGAATACAACTTTGATGCAAATTTTCGGCTTTCTGGAGACACTTCGGAACGCAATGGCAACTTCAGTTACTTTGTGAATGGTGCTGAAGTAGTCAATCAGGACATTGGAATTCGGATCAACGGCGGATCAACGCGCGCATGGCAAAGCAAATCCTTCCGATTGGTTGCCCGGTCGGATTACGGAAACGAAAGTTTTAATTATCCTTTTTTTAATGGGGAAAGCCTTTCCGTTTTCAATCGTCTGATTCTTCGAAACGCCGGTGGTGATTTCTTCGATACCAAATACCGGGATGCACTGGCCGATGAATTAATGAAAGGAACCGGCATGGAAACCCAAGCTTATCAGCCCACAATCACCTTTGTTAATGGGGAATATTGGGGAATTCTGAATCTAAGAGAACGTTTTGATAAATACTATTTTAAAAATGTATGCGGTATCGGAGAAACCGAATTGGATTTGTTGGAAGACGATTTAAGAGCGACCGAAGGCGACCGGGTTCATTACGATAATATGGCGGCGTTTTTAACTAACAACAGTTTGGCCATAGCTGCAAATTTCGACTATATAAAAACACAAATGGATGTCGACAATATGCGGGATTACTACATTGCCAACATCTATTATGACAATACCGACTGGCCCGGATGGAATACACTTTTCTGGAGAAAACGAACCGCTTCTTACAATCCGAACGCATTGTACGGACTCGACGGACGCTGGCGTGCAGCCATGAAAGACAACGACGACTGTTTCGGACTGGCCGTTGGCGTAAACAACCACAATAATTTAGCCGTTGCAACCGATCCCAACGGACCATCTTACCCCAATCCGCCGGAATCGACGTTAATCTTAAGAAGTCTGTTGGCCAATCCAACATTTAAAAATGATTTCATCAACCGCTTTGCCGATTTAATGAATACTTATTATCTCCCAAGTCGCTTTATTGCCGTTTCCACCGCCATGAAAAATAAAATTCAACCGGAAATGCAGGAGCACCTGGACCGATGGAAAGCCACCGATTACGGCTGGTGGGAAGAAAGTATCAATTTAGTACACGATTTTGCCAACCAACGTCCTAATTATCAACGACAACACATCCGACAAAAATTTGGCATCAACAGTAATATCAATGCGACTTTAGATGTCTCGGATGCAGCACATGGGTATGTTAAAATCAATACTATCGATATTTTACCTTCCACACCGGGGGTAGCCGCCAACCCTTATCCTTGGACCGGCGTTTATTTCCACAATATTCCGGTAAAAATAAAAGCGATACCGCTACCAGGATATGCCTTCAGTTATTGGAGTGGCGCTTCGAGCAGTACTTCGGCGGAAATTACAATCACTCCGACTTCTAATTTTTCGCTTACCGCTCATTTCATTCCTTCGGGCAATCCAAGTACTCCGGTTCCGATGTTTTTTTGGATGATGAACGATGCCATTCCAAACGATGTGCCATTGGAAACGCTTAATTCCAGTTACGAAGTCGCTACCGAAGGGGTGATTCAATACCAATCCTGTCTGGTGGGGTATCCGTTTACCAGTGCAAGTCCAAGTTATCATCATGCCGCCATGGAAAGACGCAACAGCCCTACTCCGTTAAATTATATGCCTTCGGCCAACGGTAATATCACTTATGAACTTTCCGGAATGAAAGGGTTACAAATCAAACAGCCCTTCCAAAGCGGAGGATTGCAAAACACCCTGATTTTTAATCTATCGACACAAAACTACAAGGACATCAAATTCGCATTTGCCGTTTTAGATGAAGGAGCTGCTACCGGAGTTACACTGGAATATGCCACAAACGCCGGCGCACCGGTTTGGACAACGGCCGGAATGACTGCGAGTTCTTTTCCGATTACTACCACCTATCAACGCATTGAAGCCGATTTGAAATCCATCGCCACGGTAAATAACAATCCGAATTTTAAAATACGGCTTCGTTTTACCGGACCGAACATGACGGCCGATACCGGAGCAAGGGTTACTTTCAATAATATTAGTTTGGAAGGTACGCAGCAAACCCTTTCCACAGAGGAAAACACCCTTTCCGGTTTTATCGTTTATCCGAATCCGGTTACGGATGTCGTTCATATCGCCCATCCTTTAAAAAACACCTTGTTCAATTACAAAATTTACGGAATAGACGGTAAAGTGGTTTTAAAGGGAACACTTACGGATGATGAAATTAATCTTTCGCAATTAACGGCAGGTATTTACCTGTTACAATTAGATGGAGAAGGAAAAACCGAAACCAAAAAAATACTGAAACGATAATTCGGATGATTTGCATTTCAAAACGAAGTGCTTGAAAATACCTGTTTATTACCTCTTAAAACTGCATTTGTAAAGCTTTGCATTATCGGATTTACTGTTTCCATTAGGGTGATAATAAGGTTGTCAGTTACCTTGATAAAACGTATTACTCATGAAAAAAAATACATTTTGGACACTAACCGTTTTGGTTGTTCTAAGTATGAATCCGCTATTTGCGCAAAATATCGTTATTAACGAAATCCTAACCTCAAACACTTCATCCATAACCGATGAAGACGGAAGTCATGAGGATTGGATGGAATTGTATAACAATAGCGCCGTTCCTGTAAATCTGTTGGGATACGGACTGACAGATGATCCTTTGTTATTGTTTAAGTGGACGTTTCCTAATGTAACACTAAACCCCGGGCAATACCTTTTGGTCTGGGCTTCGGATAAAAACCGCACGGTCGTGGGAAGTCCGCTACACACCAACTTCAAAATCGGTGCCGGAGGAGAAACGTTGGTATTAACGAATGCCTCAGGAATCAATGTCGATACTGTTTCGCCGGTAAGTTTACAAAGCGACCTCTCTTATGGACGGTTACCCAACGGTACCGGTTCGTTCGTTTTTTTTGGTTCGCCAACACCAAATGCTGCCAACACCACTACAGGATATTCGCAAGCATTGAGTCCGCCTTTGTTTTCACACAACTCGGCATTCACCACAACCGGTTTTAATCTTTCCATTTCCTCTCCTGATGTGGGAACTACCATTTTGTACACTTTAGACGGTTCGGAACCTGATGAAAACAACTTGTCCGGAACCACTTATTCCTATAAAAAAAGTTATCCCGAAGAGCCCGGCCAACCATTTGGTCCATTCTTTCAATACAACTTCCAAACATTGCAATATTCTGCACCGATTCCCATTAGCGACCGGTCTTCACTGCCCAACAAACTTGCCAACATTTCCACCACCTTTGATTATGCACCGGAATATTTTCCTAACGGTCCGATCTTTAAAAGCACGGTAGTTAAAGCAAAAACCATCAAATCGGGAGCTTTGGCCAGTAAGACCGTTACCCGAAACTATTTTGTTTCGCCACAAGGAACCAATCGTTTTACCCTTCCGGTCGTTTCATTAAGTTTTGATGAAAATGATTTTTACGATTATACCGATGGCATTTCGGTAGCGGGCATTGATTTTGATAACTGGCGCATTGCCAATCCGACCGAGGAAACCAATGAAAACCTCGGTAATTTCAACCGATCCGGAGATTTGTATGAACGACCGGCTAACTTTAATTATTTTGTTAACGGTCAGGAAGTGATTAATCAAAAAGTCGGTTTGCGAATTCACGGCGATTATTCCAGACTGTACCCCAGCAAATCGATGCGTGTTTACGCTCGATCTTCCTATGGAAAAGACAAATTGGAATATCCTTTTTTTTCCGATGAACCCTATACCGCTTATGAACGCATGGTCGTAAAAAATGCGGGTGGCGATTTTTACAATACCATGTTTAGAGATGCTTTGTGCAACGAACTCGTGAAAGATTTACGCATGGAAACCGAAGCGCATAAACAGGTCATCACTTTTATTAACGGGGAATATTGGGGAATTTTAGCCCTACGTGAACGCTACGACAACAATTATTTCAGTTTGGTGTACAATTTTCCTTCCGATGGGGTTGACTTATTGGAAAACCAAGGAACCGTTAAAGAAGGTGATAATATTGATTACACTTCGTATTTCAACTATATTCAAAACAACGATTTATCCCTGCCTGCCAATTACACTTACATTCAAACCCGAATGGATACGGATAATTTCATGGACTATTACATCAGCAACATCTTTTTTAATAACGATGATTGGGTAACCAACAATGTGGTATACTGGCGCAAAAGAACCGCAGGCTATCAACCCAATGCTCCTTATGGTCATGACGGACGCTGGCGTTGGGCATTTCATGACGTAACCAGTACTTTTGGCCATCCCGAATTCAACACCTTAGCCGATGCCACCACCACGGATGACAGCGTGCACCATCTTTGGTCGACACTCATTCTTCGCAAACTTTTGGCGAATGACACTTTCAAAATTGCCTTCATTAACCGATTTGCCGATTTGATGAATACCAATTTCCTTTCCAGCCGAATAGTAGCACAAATTGATGCCATGGCGGCAGTCATCGCGCCGGAAATGAACGATCAGTATTTCCGTTGGAAAGGTCCCGTAGACGATGGCGACTGGCAATACCATTTAAACCAAGAAAAGGCCTTTGCGAATCAGCGACCAAGTTATCAAAGACAGCACATCCGACAAAAATTCGGTATCAGCAGTAATATCAATGCTACGCTAAATGTATCTGATATCGCACAGGGATACATCAAAATGAATACTATCGCCATTAAAGACGGTACACCGGGCCTCTCTGGAAATCCATATCCTTGGACCGGAATTTATTTTCACAATATTCCAGTAACATTAAAAGCAGTGGCACTTCCGGGTTATCAGTTCAGTCATTGGAGCGGTGCCTCCAACAGTACCAATGCAGAAATTACCATTACGCCCAACAATGATTTTTCGGTTACCGCGCATTTCACTCCTTCCGGAAATAATGAAACCCCGGAAGTCATGTATTTTTGGATGATGGACAGCGCCATTGCCAATAATGTTCCTCTAACAAGCATTGCTTCTACTTTCGAACTGGCTTCAGAAGGAACCTTACAATACCAGTCCTGTCTAATCGGTTATCCATTTGACAGTTCCAATCCGAACTGGCGAAAAGCCTCTATGGAACGACGCAACAGCCCTACCCCATTAAACTATCTTCCCGAAGCCAACGGAAACATTGACTACCTGAATTCTAACATGCGTGGAATTCAAATCAAACAGCCTTTCCAGAATAGCGGGTTGGAAAACACCCTGATCTTTCAGTTTTCTACCAGTGGACATAAAAACATCAAGTTTGCATTTGCCGTTTTGGATGAAGGAGCGGCCACCGGTATCACCATCGATTATGCCACAAATGCCGGAAGTCCCAACTGGACAACAACCGGATTGACTCCAAATTCCTTTTCCATAAACAATAGCTACAAACGTATTGAAACCGATTTTTCATCTGTTACTGCTGCCAATGACAATCCGGATTTTAAAGTGCGGTTGCGGTTTACCGGTCCGAACATGACAGCCGATACTGGGGAACGGGTGACTTTTAACAATATAAGTGTGGAAGGAGTGGCGGTAACGTTATCAATTCCGGATGATGCGATTCCGGATTTTGTGGTCTATCCGAATCCGGTAACCGATGTGCTTCACGTTGCGCTTCCGTCAAGCCAAGCGTACTATAAAATTTTCGGAATCGACGGTAAAATGATCCAAAGCGGTAAAATGGAGTCCGACGAAATAAACATGACGCATTTCCCTTCCGGAATGTATTTGCTGCGATTGCAAACCGATGAAGGAAAAACAACCGTTCGGAAAATTGTCAAAAAATAAGTGTTGTAAATTAGGTCACGGACGGGAACGGCTGCAACGCCTCTTCCCATTTTTGAATGTTCAGTCCGAACACTTCTTTAATCTTGCTTTTGTCCAAAACACTGTATTTTGGTCTTTTGGCCGGTGTGGGATAACTTGTTGTGGGTATTGGGTTTACAGCAATTGAAACGTTGTTTACCTCAAATATTTTTTGTGCAAAATCGTACCAACTGCACTGTCCTTCGTTACTGAAATGGTAGATTCCGAAACAAGAAGCTTCGACAGGCTCAACATGACAAAAAGCAATGATAGCCATTAGTGTCTCGGCTAAATCAACCGCGTGGGTTGGTGTCCCGATTTGATCGCTCACTACCGACAACACGTCTCTTTCGGAAGCCAAACGCAACATCGTTTTCATAAAATTATTCCCAAACTGCGAATACACCCAAGAGGTTCGGATGATGAAATGTTTTTCCCAAACTGCCGCTATGGCTTTTTCACCCTCCCATTTGGTTTGCCCGTAAATGCCTGTTGGATTTGGAGTATCTTCTTCGGTGTAAGGGGTTGTTTTTTCACCATCGAAAACAAAATCGGTGGAAACATGTAATAAAATCGTGTGGTGCATTTTACAAACCCGGGCAAGATTTTCAGCTCCGGTTGCATTAATCGCATGCGCTTTTTCGGGTTCGCTTTCTGCTTTATCTACAGCCGTATAGGCCGCGGCATTGATACAAAAATCGGGTTGGAATTTATCGAAAATTGCTTTACAGTGTGCAATATCAGTTATATCCAATTCTGTTGAACCGCAAAAGACAAAATCCACATCAGGATGTTTTCCGGAAAGGAATTGTAACGCTTGTCCCAACTGACCGTTAGCGCCTGTGACTAAAACTACCATACTTTTTTAGCGAATTCCAAGGTGGGCAAAACCGAATCTTTTTCGGAAACCAACAATTCTTCCTGATTTAATTGCCAATTGATATGCAATACAGGATCGTTGTAAATGATACCCCCTTCCGATTCTTTATTGTAGAAATTATCGCATTTGTAAAAGAACGTTGCCGTTTCGCTCAATACGACAAACCCGTGTGCAAAACCTCTTGGAACAAACATCTGTTTTTGGTTTTCCGCTGATAATTTTTCTGCTACGTACTGACCGTAGGTTTCAGATTCCGGACGAATATCAACAGCCACATCCAGAACTTCACCCTGAAGCACACGAACCAATTTCGCCTGAGCATGGTCACCGGTTTGATAATGCAATCCGCGCAAAACACCTTTGGTAGAAAACGATTGGTTGTCCTGCACGAAATGTACTTTTTGTCCGGTTCCGTTCTGAAACGTTTGTTCGTTAAAACTCTCCATGAAATAACCACGGGAATCGTTTATTATTTTGGGTTCCAGGATAAAACACCCCGATAATTTAGTAGGTCTGAAATTCATTTTTTTAAGTAACTGAGTTGCAACGTTACTAAATATTAATTTAAATTAAGCTCATTAAATGTTTACCGTATCCGCTTTTTAAAAGTGGTTCGGCCAATACTCTCAACTGATCGGCATCGATAAAGCCCATTTTGTAAGCGGCTTCTTCAATCGCACCGATTTTTAATCCCTGACGTTCTTCGATAACCTCAACAAACTGTCCGGCCTGCATAAGCGATTGGAACGTTCCGGTATCCAACCAGGCGGTTCCCCGGTCTAAAATGCTTACCTGCAATTTACCGCGATGCAGGTATTCTTTGTTTACATCTGTAATTTCGAGCTCCCCACGATGACTTGGTTTGATGTTTGCGGCAATCTCCAACACGTCATTGTCGTAGAAATAAATTCCGGGAACGGCATAATTTGATTTCGGCTGTAAAGGTTTTTCTTCAATAGAAAGTACTTTGCCATTGGCATCAAAATCGACTACACCATAACGTTCCGGATCGTGCACATGATAGGCATAAATGATTCCGCCATCCGGATTGTTATTGGCTTGAAGCAATTCGGCCAAACCGGTTCCATAAAAAATATTATCTCCCAAAATCAAAGCTACTTTATCGTTGCCTACAAATTCTTTGCCGATGATGAACGCTTCCGCCAATCCGTTGGGATGTTCCTGTACGGCATATTCAAAGCGACAGCCCAATCGACTTCCGTCCCCCAACAATTGTCGGAACAGTGGCAAATCGTGCGGTGTCGAAATGATTAAAATTTCCCGGATTCCTGCCCACATCAAGGTGGATAGCGGATAGTAAATCATGGGTTTATCATAAATCGGCATCAGTTGCTTGCTTACCGCTAACGTTAACGGATGCAAACGGGTTCCAGAGCCTCCTGCTAATATAATTCCTTTCATAAATTACAAGGCGTAAATGTATTTCTCCAAGTACCAGGCAATCGTTTTACGGATTCCGGTTTCAAAGTTTTCATCTGCTTTCCAGCCCAATTCCGTTTCGATTTTTGTAGCATCGATGGCATACCGCAAATCGTGCCCCGGACGGTCTTTCACAAAGGTGATTTGATCCTGATATTTTCCGGTTGCTTTGGGTTTCATTTCGTTTAACAATTCGCAAATCGTGTTGGCGATATACAAATTGTTGCGCTCGTTTCGGCCCCCAATATTATAGGTTTCACCTGCTTTCCCTTTTTGGAAAACCAGCTCGATTCCTTTGCAGTGGTCCAAAACATACAACCAATCGCGCACATTTTTTCCATCGCCGTAAATCGGAATATTTTCTCCGGTTAATGCCTTACGGATAATGGTTGGAATCAGTTTTTCGTTGTGTTGCTTCGGTCCGTAATTGTTGGAACAGTTGGTGGTTACCACATTCATTCCGAAGGTGTGAAAATAGCTTCTCACTACCATATCAGACGATGCTTTGGAAGCCGAATACGGACTGTTAGGCGCATAAGGTGTTTCTTCCGTAAACAAACCGGTTTCGCCTAAAGTTCCGTAGACCTCATCAGTGGAAATATGATGAAAACGACTGTTTTCATAACCAGTTTTGTATTGATTAGGCGCACTCATCCAATGCTTTCTCGCGACATCCAAAAGATTGAATGTTCCTAAAACATTGGTTTTAATAAATGCTTCCGGTCCGGAAATGGAATTATCCACATGGCTTTCGGCAGCGAAATGAATCACATCCTGAAAATCATATTTGCTGAACAGCTCTTCCACAAAAACTCTGTCGCAAATGTCGCCTTTTACAAAAGTATAGCGCGAATGGTTTTCGACCTCTTTCACGTTTTCCAAATCACCGGCATAGGTAAGAATGTCCAGATTGACCAAATGATAGTCCGGATTGTTTTCTATAAAATACGGGACAAAATTTGCACCTATAAATCCGGCCCCGCCGGTTACTAAAATATTTTTCATTAAGCTAAATTTCTTTTGGCCAATTGTTCTTTGTAAAACCGTATTAACTTGGTAAATAAAACAAACAATACTATTAACAATATCGGTAAAATAAATTTCTTTTTCCCGTAGCTGAATTTGGTGTTTTCTACATTTAGCGTGGTACTTATTTCCTTAATAATCTTATCTGATGTAACTAATTCTATACGCTTTGCACCCTTTTCATTAATTAATCCTTCTTTGGTTTTCAATACCTCATTCAGCTGAGTATTATCATTGTAATAAACTAGTTTGTCACTTTTCTGATTGCTGTTAACCGTTTTTGAAAACTGATCCATTACCCCGTTAATCTGAGCAATGATACTGTCATTTTCTTTGATTTTTACAGCAATATTATTCAGGTACTCTTTTTGAATTTTTTTATAGAAATCACTATCATTCAAGAAATTTAATACCGGATTTAGCGTGGATTCTTCTTCACTTTTTCCTCTCGTTGTGTATGAAATCAGATGGTATTTGTAATTTTTACTCGTCATGTTTTCCTTCACAATTTTCTTCAAATCACCATCTTCAGCCATCAACTTTAACAGCTCGAAATTTTGTTCACTGTTATTGATAAATCCATAAACATCGATAATCGGTTCTATTTCAATTCTTGTAAACTTAGTTGGATTTTTAATTCCTATTTTCTTTAGAAAAATACTGTCCCCTTCCTTAATTTTGGAATCAATCAGGAAAATTTTGGAATACAGATAATCCGTACTTCCAAAATTTGGCGTTACAATAACCTCGTGGTCGTATACTTTAGTTTTAATGTCTAAATAAAAACCCAATCCGGCTCCTATAATAAACAATACTCCTATAACTACAATATTATTACGGATGAATAAAATGCCGTCAAATAACCAGTCGACAAATGATTGAATTATACCCCCTATTTTCTTTGAAAGTTGAGTTAAATCAATTTCCTGATCGTTCGGGTTACTTTGAGGACTATTGCTCATAAAAAATGAATTATTTTACGTTAAAAATCTGTTCTATTATTTTAATGGTAATAAGGTAGGTTGGCTTAACACCGGTTGTTCCCAATCCTCCGGACGCCAAGGTACTTCCTGTTTCCAAAGGATTATCCGAAGCATAATACGCATAGCGTACTTTTACATTCGGGTTGATGCTCTTACGGATTTTAGAAGCCGACTGAATTGCCTTTTGGTAATAAGCCCCTTCCATTTCCAATCCGATAGCACCCCAGGTCGAGTCGTGGAAAAACTGCAACAAATCTTTGTTCTGAAGCGACGTTCCCAAAACCGTAACCATTGGCCCGGCAAAAACCGGAATATCGTTGCCTTCAAACATTTCCGCTGTCAATTCGTTTTCGAACGGATAATTATCAGCAGTTCCTTCATTCACATGGGCGTTCGGAATCATGATATCCCCTTTTCCACCCTGTAAAATCCCGGCTTTCCCCATGATGGAAACCGACTCCACATTCAGGAATATTTTTCCGTTAGCGGTTTTATAAGGTTTCAACAACTCGTCAATCGTTTCGAAAGCCTGCTCTCCGAAGGCATAATCCATTACAATCAATACTGGCTTTTCTTTTCCGAAAGTCGCTTTTGGAAACGCTGATTTTTTGATGTCGATTTTAGCGGTATCAAAAATCTGCACGTCGATATTCGTTCCTGATGTATCCGGCAGTGAAATCATCCCGTGTTGTAACGCAAATTCTTCCACTTTCTTGCGCAAGGCGTCGTTTCCGGATTTACTCAGATCTTCAAAAATCTGAAATTCATCCGCCGCTTTGTATTTGCTGCCCAAAACCGGTTCGGCAAAAACCGAATTCATCACACTGTGCATGTTCGCACTGATGATATGAATTGGGCGCGCCAATAAATCGTTTTGTTCTAAAACTTGTTTAATATTATTGGCCCAGATTTCTCCGTAAATGTGATGTCCCAAACGTTCTCTTAAAATCGGACTGAATGTAATCGTACGTTTGTTGTTGTCCACCACTTCCTCAATGGCCAATTTTCCTAACCAATAAATTACGTGTAAGAAACGGTCTGGTTTTTCTTTGGTTCCGAAGCCTTCATAGATGTCGATAACTTCCGCAAAGGTTCTTCCTAAAATATTCGACGCATGAGAAATTGCTTTCTCTCGGTCAATCAGGGTTAATTTTTTATTCTGAAGTACTACCTGTTCTAATTTTTCCCAATCGCGGGTCAATCTTCCTTCTTCATCAATTAAAACACGGTCTTTAATTTTGTGGGATTCGATGAAAATGAAGGTCAAATGCGTTAAAATATCATAAATATCCGAACGGCCACGGGTGATTTCAATGTTCATCTGTTCGTCGTCAATTCGGTAACAGTTTCTTCTTCTTTTGGGAGGGACAATCGGTAAAAAATGCGATTTCGAATAGCCTTCATCCGAAGTTAAATTGATGTAACGGCATTCTTCGATCCCAACCGGTAAACGTTCGATAACGTATAGTAATCCGTTCAATTCGACCTTTTCTTCGGCAATAGTTCCGTAGATTTCAGGTCGTAAGGACAATAATGCTTCACGTAAAGTTTCCCCTGAAACCCCCATCGGTTTGTAGAAACCGCGGTTAAACAAATGACGCATGGTAATGTACAGTCGTTCGATAGCTGCCGACGACTCTTGCGCTCTGGAGCGCGAAATGTTCTTTAATTCTTTCATTAAATATCTTATTTTCTAACCCACAAATATAGGTTTTTATTTTTAGTTCGTTAATTTCAGATGGATAACCGGTTCGTAAACCCTCATTTTGGGATACGAAGTGTCGCTCGGATCCGGAACCTGCTTGTTCCATTTTCCACCTGAAAACGTGTAAAAAAAGTCCCGCTCCACAAAATTATAGAGCACTAACGGCGCAAATGTAATCTGTGTTTTTACGAGTTTCGTATTGGAATCGGTATTCTTTTTTTCAATCCTGTTGTTGGCAATCAGCAACTTTTCATAGGCTACAAAAATTCCTGTTTTCGGCAGAATCAAATTGAAATCCGATACATCAATTTTTTGTTTCACCACACCTTTTTTCAGGGAAACAATAAAATCTTTATCTAAAAGTTCGTCGCCGGGAAACCCATTGGCATCCACACTGTATAAATGAATTTTAATGCTGGCGTTGTCAATACTGCTGTCGGTTAAAATGGAAATTTGTTTTATAAATCTTGTTTTGTTGTACGACTGTTTATACGGGAAGAATTTGGCGTCAATTTTCGGACCGTTGTCAAAGGCTTGGAGAATTTCGGTTTTGGATTGGCCAATCTCTATTTCCTTGGTTTGTTTGCGATTGGACACAACAATTTCCTTCAGGTCGTATGCCGTCGATTTTAAAATAACCTCTTTTGCGTCGGCTGCTTTGATGATTTTCTTTTCAAAACCCAACGATGAAAAAATCAGCTTTTTATTGTTATCCGAAACGTGAATTTCAAATTGTCCGTTTTCTTCGGAAGTGGTACCGATAGTTTCATTTTCCACCCAAATACTCACATACGGAATCGGTTTGTGGTTTTCATCCACAACGATGCCTTTTATTTGAGCTGAAACGAAAGTCGATAAAAACAAAAAAAGAACGGTAATAGGTTTCATTATTACTTTACAGTTTTTCAAGTTGTTCCGCAATTTTACGGTCGTTCGACAATCGTGGCAATTTATTTTGTCCGCCTAATTTCCCGATGGATTTCATATAATCCTGAAAACCATTTTTCGGAATCATTTTAATAACAACGGTTCGCAATACGTGTCCCGCAATCAAATCGTCGTAATACACATTCTGCTTGCGCATTGCGGCATCGATTTTTAACGCAAATTCGTCCGGATTATTGGGTTCGTTCTCAAATTCGATGAACCATTCGTGATACGGCAACCCTTCTCTCGGAGTGATTTGCGGTGCTACGGTAAATTCATTCACGCGTACTTCCGTTCCTTCCATCGCTTCCTGCAACGCGGCTTCCACTTCTTTTCCGATAACGTGTTCGCCAAAAGCGGAAATGTAGTGTTTGATCCGACCGGAAACGATAATACGAAAGGGTTTCAGACTCGTGAACTGAACGGTATCACCAATGTTGTACGCCCAAAGTCCGGCGTTGGTAGATAAAATTAAAACGTAATTAATACCCAATTCCACCTCACCAATCGTGTGGCGTTTTGGGTTTTCGGTGTGAAATTCATCGGCTTTGATGAATTCGTAGAAAATTCCGGAATTCAGCAACAGCAACATGCCTTTTTCATTTTGGGAATCCTGATAAGCGAAAAACCCTTCGGAAGCCGGAAACAACTCAATCGAATCTACTTTACGACCGATAAGGTTTTCGAATTTCGCGCGGTACGGCTCGTAATTCACCCCGCCGTAAATAAACAGATTGAAATTTTTGAAAATATCGCCTACGGGTTTGTTCGCTTTCGCCGATAATTTTTCGAAATACATCTGTACCCAAGACGGAATTCCGGAGATGACCGCCATATTCTCGTTGATGGTTTCTTCTACAATCGCATCGACTTTCGTTTCCCAATCGTCAATGCAATTGGTTTCCCAACTTGGCATGCGGTTTTTCTGCAAATATTTCGGAACATAATGCGCGACGATTCCTGAAAGACGTCCGAGTTTGATGCCGTTTTTTTCTTCCAGAATCGGACTTCCTTGTAAAAAAATCATTTTTCCGTCGACAAAATCGGCCTTTCCGGTTTCGTGGATGTAACTCAGAATTGCATTTCGGGCCGCTTCGATGTGATAGGGCATGGATTCCTTCGTAAGCGGAATATATTTTGCTCCGGAAGTCGTGCCGGAAGTTTTGGCAAAATAAATCGGTTTTCCTTTCCACAACACATTTTCTTCGCCTTTCACTACCCTGTCGACATACGGTTTTAATGCTTCATAATCGCGAACGGGAACTTTTTGAGCAAAATCTTCGGTTGTTTTTATTTCCGAAAAGTGATGGTCTTTTCCAAACTGCGTGTTTTTTGCTTCAGCGAGTAACTGCTCAAAAACTCTTTGCTGGATTTCCACAGGATTAGTAACCCATTTTTGGGTTTTATGGTGGATGAGGGCAGCGAACTGTTTGGCAAAAAATGCTTTTAAAGACATTGGTATCAGGTGTTTGGAAATTTATTTTTAAGCGCGGTTTCAGTCGAAAAAAGAATGTAGAAAACCACCAGTAACGGAAAGATGATGCCCGGCACCATGAGCAATTTACCGTCTATTTTAATCAGCAATCCTAAGAATGAGGAAAGCAATAAAAAAACACTGCCTTGGGCCATTTTTAGGGTTGAAAAGCGTTGTGCAAAATGCCAGCGGTCTTCCGATTTCATAGAATTTGACGTTCGGTATCCGTAAAGGGAATTTATTTTTTTAGGCGGAAAAACATACATCACTATGGCGGCAATCATAAAAATAATACCGCACAATAACGGCATTTCCCATAAATTGGCTGTCCACTCCATTAGTTCTTTTTGGTTTTGGATTCGACTTCTTTTCGCAATTCCAATTCGTTTTCAGACGGTTGTAAATCTGCTGCTTCCGGATCAATTTTCTCAGCTACGATAATCGAATCGATGTTTAATTTGGCATATTCCAAATCGCCGTTTAACACTTTTTTGATGGATTCTACATACTGATTGTTACGCTTCATGGCCTGTTCCAGCGAATCGGATTTTAATGTGAGTTCTACTGCTTTCTTTTTTAAATCGGTAGAGGCGTAACCGGGAATGTATTCGCGCAACGGTGTAAAGGCTATAATATAAGTCGTGACAAAAATAATCAATACGGCTCCTATGGTGGCTACCACGAAAACATTCATCAGGGTCAACCGGAGGGAAAACATTTCTTCAAACGTATCTTCATTCAGGATGACCAAACGGTTTTTACTGAAGAGTTTTTTCTTGATTTTCTGGCGTTTCAGTCTTTTCTCGGACATGCTTTCGGTTTGATTCACAAATATAAAAAATATCGCCTTGGATTGCATTAGGTTTTGGTAAACCTTTTCGTCTTTTTGGTTAAAGAAAACCTAAATTTCGGCTACTTTCTTTAAAAACAAAGCAATAGTTGTTTGACAAATAGTTTTTATGTCTAACTTTGTCGCATAAGTTTGAAGTAAATTATCAAAAACATAATTATTAAAGAGTCATGGGAAAATTAGGGGCAACCGAAATAATTTTAATCGTAGTAGTGATTGTTTTACTTTTTGGAGGTAAAAAAATTCCGGAATTAATGAAAGGGCTTGGAAGCGGAATCAACGAATTTAAAAAAGCATCCAAAGGAGAAGATCAGGCTCCAGCAGCAAAAAAAGAAGACGAAGAAAACAAACAATAGTTTTTTCAATACCAAATAAAAATCCCAAACGCCATAAGGTATTTGGGATTTTCTTTTTTATAAAATCATCGAAAGCTGAATGCGTTTTCGGGCTTCATCCACCTCGGTGACTTTCACCTGCACGTGTTGGTGGAGTTTCACGACTTCGTTCACATCCGACACAAAACCTTCCTTGAGTTGCGAAATGTGAACCAAACCACTTTCCTTAATACCCACATCAACGAAACAGCCGAAATTGGTAATATTGTTCACGATGCCCGGCAACACCATTCCGGTGCGCAGGTCTTTTATCGTTTTTACATTCGGGTCGAACTCGAATACTTTGGCGGCTTTCCTCGGATCCAGTCCCGGTTTTTCCAGTTCTTTCAGAATGTCTTTCAGTCCCAAAATCCCGATATCGTTCGTGATATAATTTTCCGGTTTAATGGCAGCGATTTTTTCTTTGTTGGCGATAAGTTCATGGGTTTTGATGCCCAAATCCTTCGCCATTTTTTCCACAATGCCGTACGCTTCCGGATGCACGGCCGAATTGTCCAACGGGTTTTTTCCTTCCTTGATTCGGATAAACGCCGCCGCCTGCTGATAGGCTTTTTCGCCCAAGCGGGGTACTTTTTTTAGTTGCTTTCGGTCCTCGAATGGACCGTTTTCACTTCTGTACGTTACAATATTTTCGGCCATCTTCTCGCCTATTCCCGACACATAGCTCAACAACGATTTACTCGCCGTATTGATATTGATGCCCACCGAGTTCACGCAACGGATAACCGTATTGTCCAGTTCCTCTTTCAGTTTGGTCTGATCGACATCGTGTTGGTACTGGCCTACGCCGATGGATTTCGGATCGATTTTCACCAATTCCGCCAACGGATCACTCAATCGTCTTCCAATGGAAACCGCGCCACGCACCGTCACATCATAACTCGGAAACTCTTCTCTCGCGATTTTTGAGGCCGAATACACCGACGCACCGGCTTCGGAAACCACAAATACCTGCACCGGTTTGTCAAAAGCGATTTTCTTGATGAAAAATTCCGTTTCGCGCGAAGCCGTTCCGTTACCAATCGAAATCGCTTCAATATTATAAGCATTCACCATCGAACGGATTTTTTTCATCGCCATTGCAGTTTCATTCTGCGGCGCATGCGGGAAAATGGTTTCGTTGTACAATAAATCGCCTTTTTCATCCAAACAAACCACTTTACAACCGGTTCGGAATCCTGGGTCAATCGCGAGAATTCGTTTTTCGCCCAACGGAGACGCCAACAAAAGCTGACTCAAATTGGCCGCAAAAACCTGAATGGAATTCACATCCGCTTTGGCTTTGGCTTCCTGAAGCGTTTCATTCGAAATCGCCGGTTCCAGCAAACGTTTGTAACTGTCTTTAATCGCTAACTTCAACTGACCCGCCGTCTCGTTATTGTTTTTGATGATGTTGTCTTCGATAAAACCAAGGGCTTCCTCCTTTTCCACTTCGACCGACACTTTGATGAAGCCTTCATTTTCCGCACGAAGCATCGCCAGTAATCGGTGTGCCGGTGCTTTGGAAACCGGTTCGCTCCAATCAAAATATTGTTCGAATTTTTTGGCGCCTTCCTCCTCTTTTTTGGCTTTCACTACTTTAGTAGAGATAGTCGCCTTGCGCTGAAACAATCTTCGCAAGTTTTTACGGATGAAAATGTTTTCGTTGATCCATTCCGCAATAATGTCGCGGGCACCTTGCAAGGCTTCGTCTTCATTTACCACTTTATCATTCAGGTATTTGGAAGCGAGATACTCGACATCATCCGAATTCTGTGCCATGATGATTTTCGCCAACGGTTCCAATCCGTTTTCACGGGCCGTATCGGCTTTGGTTTTCTTTTTCTTTTTGTACGGCAGGTAGAAATCTTCCAGTTCCTGCAAATCGAAACTGTTTTCGATTTTACTTTTTAATTCCGGGGAAAGCACATTTTGTTCTTCAATCGATTTTAAAATGCTTTCTTTTCGTTTTACAATTTCGGCAAACTGCTTGCTGTATTTGGCAATGTTTTCAATTTGCACCTCATCAAGATTACCGGTTTTGTCTTTACGGTAACGGGCGATAAAAGGAATGGTACAGTCTTCCGCCAAAAGCTGTAAAGTACTTTCTATGTTTTTGGAAGCCGTCGGAACAAACTTCAGAATATAATCGATTGCAGTCATGAAATTTTGAAATGAAATAAGAGCGCTAAAATAACATCTTTACGGTTTATTTTTCCTGTCGCGGTACTATAATTTGCTTTTTGTACAGATTATCCGATTCTTTTTGAACATCAACGAAAAAACAGGGCTTTCCGATGTGTTTCGCACTTTTTTTCATAACTTTATAATAGCTTCATTTTCAGTGTTATAAACTTTAAAAAAACTACTAACCTACACAAAGGGAAGTCCAATTAACACATTCAAAAAATGAAAACAATTACTTTAAAAGCAATCTTTTTTATCGCCGTTATTTTTATGTTGCTGGCCTTTGAAATACCTTCCGGTTGGTTCAAAGCGGGCAGTAAATCCGACAGTTATGAAATGGGAATCGACAAAGGTGCCGGTATGGACGGAAAAAACGCTGCCACCATCAAATCCATCGAAAATGTAGTTGAAGGCTATGGTACTCTGATGCAAAGTTCTTCACCGGATAAATTCAAAGGCAAAAGAATCCGGTTGAGCGGTTACATCAAAACCAAAGATGTAACCGGTAAAGCAGGATTTTGGTTGCGCATCGGTCAGGCCAATTCTCAAAGTTTTCTTGCCTTTGACAACATGATGGAACGTCCGGTGGTGGGTACTAGCGACTGGAAAAAATACGACATCGTGCTGGACGTATCCGATAAGGCTTCCAAAATATCTTACGGTGCTTTGCTGCGCGGCACCGGACAAATGTGGTTCGACAAATTAACGTTTGAAGTCGTCGACAATTCCGTGCCGACCACCGGTAAAAAAATTATAACCGTAAAAACCGTGAGCGAACCGTTAAATCTTGATTTTGAAAATTGATGAATCAGAAAACAATCATCTAAAATAATCGTAACAAATTTTGCCATTGCCTATCTTTGCGAAAAAACAACGCAAATGCACCCGATTACGGTATATTTTTTGGCAATGAACACTTTGGCTTTCCTTTTTAACGGAACAGATAAGTGGCTTGCCGTGCGTCAAAAATCGAGAATTTCAGAAAAAATGCTGTTGGGTTTGGCACTAACGGGCGGTTCCATCGGTAGTTTGACGGGAATGCTGCTTTTCCGGCACAAGATTTCCAAAGCTTCTTTTCTGTGGAAGTTTTTCGGTATCGTTATGCTACAACTTTTGTTCGTCTATTTCATTTGGAAAAGCTAAATACTATTCCATCGAATGGTGACTGTTGTAATTCCGTTTCATGAAATTAAGAGCGGCTTCCATAATTTCGCCCATGGATTTTGCATTTTTAAAATTCTTGTCCATGGTGACTTTATACGTTTCTTTTTTTAACCGTTCCAGATTTATCGTTGGGGAAAGTTCGTTGGCTTTCATCGCCTCGAGCAGCTCACTCAGCCGTTCTTCAAAACCGGCCAATCGTTTTACCAATATGGAACGTTCTTCGTTTTGATATTGTTCGATGGAACTCTTTTTCAGCTTGTCATTGACCAGTTTTGTAAAAAGAAAATTCTCTTTGAACAGATGCGGTTTGTACAACTTGAAATTGCCTTCGTAACACTGCTGATCAAAATCGATGGCTCGGATTTTAAACACAATATGGTCGTAATCATAAATGGGAATTACCACGAAATTATAAGAACGCATGTCGCCTAAAAGTCCTATCATACAGCGCTCGTTGAATTTGACGAACTCTTTGGCGATTTGCGCTTTCTCGGCTTCGGTACATTTGTCCAAATGATGTTTCAGGAAAACATCACCGGGAATCCCTACAATATGTTCTTCAATCAGTGTTTCCTTATAGACCAAAAAGTTAATACTGTTGGGTGACAGGATGTGTTCCAGTTCGAGTCCGAATATCCTTGACGCATCGGCAATTTTGACATAAAAATGCGTGTAATTGTCGTTTAAAAGATTACGGATTTTCACCCGAAACGGCTTCGAATTTCCGAAGGTGCAAAAATCAATATAATCGACCGTAAGGTTTTTGATGTTGCGCTCATCGCCATCGGAATGGAGCAACGTGTAAATCTTTTTCAGACTCAGATCGATTTCCTTTTTTTCGAATTCGTTGTAAAAAACCCTGACCCAAAGTGTGTCCTCATTGTTCTGGTCATACACCACCACCGAACCCTGAAAACGCAACAGATCCTGATAAAAAACCGTAGTTTTCACCACCCGTTTGTATTTTTCCAGATAATTGTACAACGGAGCACTGACGGGATAATATTGTTTCTTTAAAAGCTTTTCAGAGCTCATGGTGTCTGTATTAATTCGAAAATAAGTTCTTCAAAATTACTGAATCTGCATCACACAATCATTCTGCTCGATCATGGAATTCTGTTTCAGAATGATGGTGGTTACTTTTCCGTTTTTGGGAGCGCAAATCGTGGTTTCCATTTTCATCGCTTCAATCACGAAAAGCGGCGTGTCTTTTTCCACTTCCTCATTTTCTTTCACCAGAATTTTAACCAAACGACCCTGTAACGGCGCACCGATATCATCCGCTCCCGAAACTTTCGCATTCGCCTGTTTGACGGATTGAATCGAATTGTCTTTGATGACAATGTTTCGCGTCTGGCCGTTAATCTGAAAATACACTTCGCGGAAACCGTCTTCGTTGGGTTCGCTCATGTACCGGAAATTGATCAGCATGTTTTTACCCAAATCGAGATTCACAATCAGTTCTTCATTCGCCTTTAACGGATAATAAAAATAAGGCGTCGGAAGTTTTTCCACTTTTCCGAAATACTTCCGGAAGGTATAAAAATCTTCAAAAACCTTCGGGAACATGATGTACGACAATAAATCTTCCATGGTAAGTTTATCGTCGAATTTTTGATGCAGCAATTGCAATTCCAAATCGAAATCAATCGGTTTTAAATGCGCATTGGGTCTTTCGGTATAAGCGATTTCTTTTTTCAGAATCATTTGCTGTAACGCTTTCGGGAATCCACCATACGGCTGACCCAAATCGCCCCGGAACAACTGTTTGACCGATTCGGGAAACGCCAGCGTATCTCCTTTTTCCATCACATCAGCAGCGGTTAAATTATTGGACGTCATGAACAACGCCATATCACCCACCACTTTAGACGACGGCGTTACTTTTACGATATCGCCAAACAATTCGTTCACCACCACATAATTTTGTTTGATGATTTCAAATTTATCTTCCAATCCCAACGAACGAGCCTGAGGCAATAAATTGGAATATTGTCCGCCTGGAATTTCATGGTCGTACACCTCCGCGGTCCCGGCCTTTAACTCGCTTTCAAACGGATAATAATATTCGCGAACAACTTCAAAATAATTGGAGTATTCGTTCAGTTTTTTGAGGTTGATTGGATTTTCCCTTTCTGTCCCGTGCAAAATCGCTACCAATGAGTTGAAATTGGGTTGCGAGGTTAGTCCGCTCATCGAAGCCAAGGCTACATCCACAATGTCCACGCCCGCTTCAATCGCTTTTGCATACGTTGTGGATTGCACCGAAGACGTATCGTGCGTGTGCAGATGAATAGGAATGGAAATATTTTTCTTTAGTTCTTTGATTAAGATTTCGGCCGCATACGGTTTGAGCAATCCGGCCATGTCTTTAATGGCCAGCATGTGCGCTCCGGCGGCTTCCAATGCTTTCGCTAAATCAATGTAATACTGAAGATTGAACTTTTGTCGGTCCGGATTCATAAAATCGCCGGTATAACAGATGCAGGCTTCTGCAATGGCATTGGTTTTTTCGCGAACCGTTTTGATGCTGTGTGTCATGCCTTCCAACCAGTTGAGCGAATCGAAAATTCGGAAGACATCAATACCGTTTTCGGCACTTTTAATGATGAATTGCTCCAGTACATTGTCCGGATAGGCCGCATAGCCCACCGCATTACTGCCCCGAATAAGCATTTGGAGTAAAATATTCGGAACCGATTTCCGGATTAGGCGCAAACGTTCCCACGGGTCTTCGTGCAGAAACCGCATCGTTACGTCAAAAGTAGCGCCGCCCCAGACTTCCATCGAAAACAGTTGCGGAAAGTTTTTGGCAATGCCTTCGGTGACTTTCAGTATGTCGTAATTGCGCAAACGAGTGGCAAACAACGACTGATGCGCATCACGCAAAGTGGTATCGGTATAGAAAATTTTCTTTTCGTTTTTGATGTAATCGATAAAGGCTTCCCTTCCCATTTCGTTCAGTAAATCCTTGGTGCCTCGCGGGAATTCCTTTTGGGTAACTTCCGGAATAATCGGTGTTCTGAAAACCTTTTTAGGGTCGTATTTCGTCACATCCGGATGCCCGTTGACTTTCAGTTCGGCCAAATATTTCAGCATTTTGGTACCGCGGTCGTTAAAATATTCCGGATCGGGAATCGTCAGTTGCGGATTTTCCTGAATGAAATTTACGGTAGCTTCTCCGTTACGGAAAGTATCGTTCGTCAATACGTTCAATAAAAAAGGCATATTGGTTTTCACGCCTCGGATTCTGAACTCTTCCAACGTTCTTCGCAAACGGTCGGAAGCGCCTTTCAACGTTCGACCACTTGAAGACACTTTTACCAACATCGAATCGAAAAAAGGAGAAACCGTAACTCCCGAATAGCAATTTCCTTCATCCAGACGAATACCGTAACCTCCTGCATTGCGATAGGCGATGATGGTACCGTAATCGGGTTTGAAATCATGCTCGGTGTCTTCGGTGGTAATGCGGCATTGAATCGCCCAACCCTTGCACTGGATGGCTTCCTGACTCTGAATGAAAATCTGACGATGCGTCAACAGATATCCGGCAGCAATGATGATTTGGGAACGTACAATGTCGATTCCCGTAATTTCTTCGGTGATGGTATGTTCAACCTGAATGCGCGGATTGACCTCAATGAAATAAACGTTTTCGTCTTTATCGACTAAAAATTCCACCGTTCCGGCATTGTTATAATTGACGTATTTCGCAATTTTTAAAGCGTAATCGTATAACTTCTGTTTGGTTTCGTTTTTAAGAATAGAAGGCGCGATTTCAATCACTTTTTGAAATCTTCGTTGCACGGAACAGTCGCGCTCGTACAAATGGACAATGTTCCCGAAATTATCCCCCAGAATCTGAACCTCAACGTGTTTTGGGTTGTCGATGAATTTTTCTAAAAATACCGTGTCGTCGCCAAAGGCTTTTAACGCTTCACTTTTGGCGTTGTTAAAGGCCGTTTGCATTTCTTCCGCATTGCGCACCACACGCATGCCTCTTCCACCGCCGCCGGCTGCCGCTTTTAACATGACCGGGTAACCAATCGTTTGGGCTTCAGACAAGGCGTCTTCGACAGTATTTAAATCCTTTTTGGAATCGGTAATCACCGGAACACCAATGGTTGTGGCTACTTTTTTGGCCGCTACTTTGTCGCCCAACTGCAGCATCGCTTCTTTGCGCGGACCGACAAAAATGATGCCTTCCTCCTCGCATCGTCTGACAAAATCTACGTTTTCCGATAAAAATCCATAACCGGGATGAATCGCATCCACTCCATTTTCTTTCGCCACTTTTAGGATTGCCTCAATATCCAAATAGGGTTTCAGCGGTTCGGTTTCATCGCCAATCTGGAAACTCTGATCGGCTTTAAAACGGTGCAGGGAATAACGGTCTTCATACGTGAAAACCGCCACGGTATCGATTTTTAATTCGGAAGCGGCTCTTAACACCCGGATAGCAATTTCTCCGCGATTGGCCACTAATAGCTTGGTAATTGTAAATTTAGTCATTTTTTATTGTTGTGTTGTTTACGTTTTAACAAAAATGGTGAATTTTATTTTATTATGCATGCATAATAAAATAGTTTAACATAAAAAATTAAATCTCCGGGTTTTAAAACGCCATCCGAAGAACCTGAGTTCTGGAAATGAAAATAAAAAGTCTGAATCCTATGTAAAATAAGATTTGCCTTTATTTTCGTTTTTCGGTAAAGTGTGGTAGTTGTTAGTGGAAATTTTGAATCATTAGAAGCAATGCAAATCCTTCGAATTCAAAACTTTGGTTAAATTACTAAAAAAAAGTGTGCCTTCAAAAAATAATTGTTTTTTTTAAAGCACAGATTAAAAGTCGGAACAGGTAAAACTCTTTTAATCCTGAACAATAAAATTTTTAGAATCTTCTTTATAAAATTCGGGTTGGATGTTAACATGATTGATGCCGAACTTTTCGTGAAGCACTTCTTCCAGCTGATGCAAAATCACATTGAATTCGCTCATTTTAATATCTTCGGAACAATCCAGATGGGCTTCCAGATGCAATTCTTCTTCGTTTAGGTGCCACACATGGATATGGTGTAATTTTCGAACACCCGGAATTTTGTGCACTTCGCGAACCATCTCTTTGATATCAATATGTTCCGGGGTGAAAAGCATCAGCATTTTGGTGGATTTTTGCAATAAATCGGCACCCACGACAATCAAATAAATGGCGATGAGTAACGTCATTACACTGTCAATCCAGTAAATTTGGTAGTATTTCATCAGTAAACCGCCTACTAACACCGCTACAGAAGCCATCATGTCGGTCAGCAAATGCAGGTAAGCCGATTTCATGTTCAGATTGTGGTCGGCGTCTTTTTTAAGCAATAAAACCGAAGCACCGTTTACCACTATGCCCAGCAACGCGAGCCAGATTACCGTATCGGAAGCGATTTCGTGCGGATGAAAAAAACGGCTTATTGCTTCGTAAACCAGATACAACGCGACAAGAACCAAAGTAAATGCGTTAACAAATGCCGCGATTAATTCGGCCCGTTTTAAGCCAAACGTTTGGTTAATCGATGCTTTTCTTCGGGATAATTTGTGGGCTACATAACTGAATAAAAGCGAAAGTACATCGCTGAAATTGTGCAGCGCATCCGAAATCAGTGCCAAACTCCCTGAAAGAATTCCGCCCACCACTTGAGCCACGGTAATCACCACATTCAGTAAAATGGAATACACCAAGTTTTTACCTTCTACGTTGTGTTTGTGGATTTTATGGTTATGCTCGTGTTCCATTGTTTTTGATTGCTATCTAAAAAAAATCCGATTCTGTTCAAGAATCGGATTTTCATTATTTTAGTTACTGACAGGCAATTTTATTTACGCGTGTCGCGTGTCTTCCGCCTTCAAAATCGGTAGTTAAAAACGTTTCCACCATTTCCACGGCTTGTTGTACAGAAGTGTAACGCGCCGGAATGCTTATAATGTTCGCATCGTTGTGCTGACGGGCCAAAGCCGCAATCTCTTTCATCCAGCAAAGTGCCGCGCGAACGCCCTGGTGTTTGTTGGCTGTGATGGCAATCCCGTTACCGCTTCCGCAGATTACGATTCCGAAATCGGCATTCCCGTTTTGTACATCGTTGGCTACCGCATGACCGAAATCCGGATAATCCACACTGTCGAACGTATCGGTTCCGTGATTGATAACGGTGTGTCCTTTGGCTTCCAAATGTTGTACAATCGCTTTTTTGTAATCCGGTCCGGCGTGGTCGTTTCCGATAGAAATTTTCATTGTTGTGTTGTGTTTTGCAGTTATCTTGTACAAAGGTAAATCAAACAATTCTCAAATTCGAATCGTCTTCCAACTTTTTTAAAATGTCCCGAACCGCTTCCACATCATCGGGATGCACCTTCAGCCGGATACCGCCCAGCGCCTGCGAATACATTGGTACGATATTCATCATCGTTTCATTTTCAAAGAAATACTGAATTTCAAATTGCTCCAAAAGATGTTTCAGCACGGTAATTTCGTGCGGATACTCAAAAACGGCTACGGTTACAAAATCATTCATAAAAAAGCTTTCCCTAAAGATACAAAAGTTATATTTAGTATAAATATTGCGCTTTAACCTTAAAAATCTTAATAGTTATTCGTAATTTTCAGCATTATTAAGAAATGACACTATGAGTAAGAGACCTAAAAAATTAGGAAAAAAACAACAGGATTTTACGGCGCAGATATTCAAAATATTATCGAAAGAGCCGAGCAAATCCTTCAACTACAAACAAATTGCCGCTGCGTTAGAACTAACCGATACCAAAAGCCGAAATGAAATCATCCGGGATTTAAAAGTATTGAAAGCCCAGGATAAGATTCACGAAACCGAAATTGGGAAATACCAGATTATTTCCAAAGCCGAATATTACGAAGGAGTAGTCGATATGACCAGCCGAAAAACCGGTTATTTCGTGTGTCCGGAACTGGAACACGACGTCTTTATACCGGCCATCAACCTGAACCACGCGTTAGATGGTGATAAGGTGAGAGCCTACATTTACAACCGCAGAAGTTCCCGAAAACCCGAAGCGGAAATTCTGGAAATTCTGGAGCGTAAAAAAGAAGAATTTGTTGGGGTAATCGACATTCAGAAGAATTTTGCTTTTGTGACTACGGCCAATGCCAAAATGTACACCGATATTTTCATTCCGAAGAACAAAATAGGCGAGGCCCAACATGGCGACGTTGTTTTGGTGAAAATGGAAGACTGGCCCAAAAAAGCCGATTCTCCGTTTGGTTCGGTAATTAAAGTACTCGGAAAACCAGGCGAACACGACACGGAAATCCATGCGATTTTAGCCGAATACGGTTTGCCGTACGATTTCCCGCTGGAAGTGGAGGCTTATGCTAAACGCATCGATACGTCGATTACCGCCGAGGAAATAGCCAAACGCCGTGACATGCGTGACACCTTAACCTTCACCATCGACCCGAAAGACGCGAAAGATTTTGACGACGCGCTTTCGTTCAAGGTGTTGGACAACGGAAATTACGAAATCGGGATTCACATTGCCGATGTGTCGCATTACCTGCAGGAAGGAACGATTTTGGATGATGAAGCCTACAGCCGCGCCACCTCGGTGTATTTAGTAGATCGTGTGGTACCAATGCTTCCCGAAGTGTTGAGTAACTTCGCGTGTTCGTTGCGTCCGCACGAAGAAAAATACACGTTCTCGGCCGTTTTCGAACTGAACAACAAAGCCGAATTGGTCAACCAATGGTTTGGACGCACCGTGATTTATTCCGATCAGCGTTTTGCCTACGAAGAAGCCCAACACATTATTGAAACCAAAGGCGATAGCATTCCGAGCGAAATTTCCATCACCGGAAGCAGCTATAAAGTAGACGCTCCGATTGTGGAAGCTACTTTAAAAATGGACGAACTGGCTAAAATCTTACGTCGAAAACGTATGGCGGCCGGAGCAATTTCCTTTGACAAAGTGGAAGTGAAATTCAAATTGGATGAAAATGATGAACCGGTAGGCGTGTACTTCAAAGAAGCCAAAGATTCCAATCATCTGATTGAAGAATTCATGTTGCTGGCCAACCGAAAAGTGGCAGAATTCATCGGGAAACAAAAGAAAACGTTTGTGTATCGTGTACATGATGAACCGAATGAAGACAAGCTGATTAACATGCAAACCGTGATTTCTAAATTCGGTTATACGCTGGATTTGAAATCGAAACAAGGCATTTCCAAATCACTAAACAGCTTGCTGGAAAATGTTCAGGGAAAAAAAGAACAGAATTTAATCGACACCTTAGCCATCCGAAGCATGAGCAAGGCAAGTTATTCTACGGAAAATATCGGGCATTACGGACTGGCGTTTGATTATTATTCGCATTTTACGTCACCCATCCGTCGTTATCCCGATGTAATGGCACACCGTTTGTTACAGCATTATCTGGATGGCGGAAAAAGTGTAAACGAAGACGATTATGAAGAAAAATGCGTGCACTCGTCACAAATGGAAAGTCTGGCCGCCAATGCCGAACGCGACTCCGTGAAATACATGCAGGTGAAATATATGCAGGATCATAAAGATCAGGAATTTCTGGGCGTCATTTCCGGTGTGACCGAATGGGGTATCTATGTGGAAATCATCGAAAACAAATGCGAAGGTATGGTACGCATCCGTGAAATCCGTGACGATTATTACACGTTTGACGAAAAACAATATGCCTTGGTAGGCGAAGTTTCCAACAAGTTATTACAATTGGGCGACGAAATTTACGTTAAGGTAAAGAACGCCGATTTAGTTAAAAAACAATTGGATTTTCATTATATCAGAAAACAGGAATAAATTTTTAGTTATGAAAAAAATAGTTTTAGTGGCTTTGCTTTTTACAGCACAGTTGAGTTTTTCACAGGAAAAAATTACTAAAAATGTAGGTGATTTTTCTACCGTGAAAGTATTCGATAAAATATCCGTACAACTTGTGGAAGGTACAGAAACCAAAGTAGAACTTTCCGGAGAACGCAAGGAAGACGTGGAACTCATCAATAAAAACGGGGAGTTGAAAATTCGAATGTCATTAAAAAAATTGCTGAAAGGCGAAGAAATTACCGCCATCGTATACTTTAAAAAACTGGAAAGTGTGGAAGCCAGCGAAGGCGCTTATGTTTCGAGTCCTGCTACGTTCAGCGGTATTGATTTTAATATCAACGCCAAAGAAGGTGCCGAAATCAAACTGACACTGGATGTAAAAAGAGTGACGGTAAAATCCGGTTCGGGTGCGATGGTGCGTTTAACCGGAAAAGCACACAATCAGGATATTGTGGTTATGGGAGGCGGAACGGTTAAAGCAAGTGCGCTGGAAGGCGAACAAACCGTAGTGGTGGTAAATGCTGGTGGAGAAGCCGATGTAACCGCAACAGAATTGGTGGATGCCAAAACCCGAGCCGGCGGAAACATTACGATTTATGGAAATCCGCGCCAAATCAACCAAAAAACCGTTGCCGGCGGAACTATTCGTCAGCACAACCTGAATAAAATAAAGCAATAATAATTTTTTGAATTCCTACACTTGAGTGCTGAATTCTGAATTCTAAATTCTAAATTTATATCTTTGTAAGTATAACAGTTTTTGAATGATTGACGACATCCTAACCGGAATTCCTTTAGGGTTCTTTCTTAGTTTTATGATTGGACCCGTTTTTTTTGTGCTACTCGAAACCAGTATTACCAAAGGTTTTCGGGCAGCCATGTCGTTTGATTTCGGAGTGGTTTTGGCCGATATTTTCTTCATCGCCGTAGCGTATTTCAGTAGTTACCGACTGATTCAGAGCATTAAAGACGATCCGGCCTTGTTTATTTTTGGAGGCATCATCATGTTTACTTACGGACTGATTACCTTTTTAAAACTCCGCAAAGCACACAAGCTGATGGATCCCGATGAAGAAGTGATTGAAATCATCAAAAAAGACTACTTGAGCCTGTTCATCAAGGGATTTTTACTGAATTTCATCAACATTGGCGTTTTGGGATTTTGGCTGGCGATTATCATTACGTTCGGACCGAAATTTGACATGGAAGCCTCCCGAATGGGGATTTTCTTCTCGGCCGTCATCGGTTCCTATTTAATCACTGATATCGGAAAAGTCCTTTTAGCCAAACAGTTGCGCAGTAAATTAACCCCCACCAACATTATCAAAGTTAAAAAGGCGAGCAGTGTTTTACTGATAATTTTCGGATTGGTCCTGATGCTTCAGGGCTGGTTCCCAAAAGAAAAGGAATTCGTGAAAGATCAGCTGGAGAAAATGGAGCAGACGCATTAATCTTTTTTAAAGTTTAATAGTATAAAAGTCCTCGTTGTGAGGACTTTCTTTTTTAAAAACTCACATTAAACCTTTGGTGCAATTAGTTTTTATAATATTTATTTACAATAAAAATTTAATTCTATTTGTCATTCCGACGGAGGAGGAATCTCAAAAATTACCTTTTTAAGAATTTACACAGTAGATTATTAAACTTTGTTTTCCAACTCCTTGTTCCTTAAAAGTCTATTAAAGAACAAACCATCAAAAAGCTATCAGGAAAACCGCCACTTCTTTACCTAATTTTTCTTAAAATTTAAACACAAAAAAACCTCCAAGTTTCCTTGAAGGTTTTTGAGGCATCGAGCGGATTCGAACCGCTGTAGACGGTTTTGCAGACCGCTTCCTAGCCACTCGGACACGATGCCGTTGCTATTGGTGGGCAAATATAGAATATTTTTTTATTGTGACAAAGCCACAACACGGTAGAGTGTAAACTTTTTGAAAAAATTAACTGCGGTATTCCTCTATCTGTACAGTAACTGCTTCAACATCACCACCAATAGGCGGATTCAGTTTAGAAACCGCTACGATGATTCGGGAAACGGCAGGAATTTCATGGAAAACCCTGGCAATGATGCGTTGTGCCACGTGCTCCAGCAATTTGGAACGGATGGCCATTTCTTCGACCACAATTGTATTCAAATGGACATAATCCACAGTATCAGCAAGTTCATCCGAAAAAGACGATTTGCGTAAATCGGTTTTAATTTCCAGATCCACCGAATAATCGGAACCGATTTTACCTTCCTCCACCAAACAACCGTGGTACGAAAATGTTCGGATATTTTTTAATTTAATTACTCCCATTTTTAGTGTATTCGATAATTGGGTTATTCGTTTATTGGATAAAAGTACGAATTTTTGGAACTATTGCTGCATAAAACGACAAATATCCAAAAGAACGATGGGCCAAATAACCAACATTTTTTGATAACTTTGTTCTCTTAATACAACCTTATGTCAACGAAAGAAAAATCATTGAATTTTATAGAACAAATCATTGAAGACGATTTAAAAAATGGTTTGTCTCCCGATAAATTACGTTTCCGTTTTCCGCCGGAACCCAACGGCTATTTGCATTTGGGTCACGCGAGTGCCATTTGTCTGAATTTCGGTTTGGGTATCGATTATAAAGCACCCGTAAACCTTCGTTTTGACGATACCAATCCGGCCAAAGAAGAACAGGAATATGTAGATGCCATCAAACGTGATGTGCAGTGGCTGGGTTATGAATGGGCTGAGGAATGTTACGCGTCCGACTATTTCCAACAATTGTACGACTGGGCAGTGGAACTGATTAAAAAAGGAAAGGCGTATGTGGACAGCCAATCCTCGGAAGACATGGCCAAACAAAAAGGAACCCCTACACAACCGGGTGTTGACGGACCGTTCCGTAACCGTTCGGTAGCAGAAAACCTGGATTTATTCGAAAGAATGAAAAATGGTGAATTCGAGGAAGGAACGCATATTTTAAGAGCAAAAATCGACATGACATCCACCAACATGCTGATGCGCGATCCGATTATTTATAGAATATTACACAAACACCATCACCGAACCGGTGACAAATGGTGCGTTTACCCAATGTACGACTGGGCGCACGGCGAAAGTGATTATCTGGAACAAATTTCGCATTCGTTCTGTACACTGGAATTTTTACCGCACCGCGAATTGTACGATTGGTTCCTGGATCAGATTTATGATGCTACGAAAGTACGTCCGAAACAACGCGAATTTGCCCGAAGAAACCTGTCGCATACTGTGGTTTCCAAACGAAAATTACTGCAATTAGTTCAGGAAAATTTTGTGACCGGTTGGGACGATCCGAGAATGAGTACCATTTCTGGAATGCGCCGAAGAGGCTATACGCCGGCTTCAATCCGGAATTTTGCCGAAACCATCGGAATTGCTAAACGTGACAACTTAATCGATGTTTCGTTGTTAGAATTCTGCGTTCGCGAAGATCTGAACAAAATCGCACCGCGAGTAATGGCGGTAATCGATCCGGTAAAATTAATCATTACCAACTATCCGGAAGGAAAAGTGGAATGGCTGGAGGCAGAAAACAATCCGGAAGAAGCCGTGATGACGTACAGAAAAGTGCCGTTTTCCGGAGAAATTTACATCGAAAGAGAAGATTTTCAGGAAGAAGCCAGCGGTAAGTTTTTCCGTCTGACCTTAGGAAAAGAAGTGCGTTTAAAAAATGCCTATATCATTAAAGGCGAGCGCGTTGTAAAAGACGCGAACGGAACTATCACCGAAATTCATGCCACTTACGACGACGACAGCCGAAGCGGAAGTGGGAGTGAAGCCAGCAACCGTAAAGTTTCGGGAACCATTCACTGGGTTTCTGTGGAACATGCCGTGCCGGCGGAAATTCGTTTGTACGACCGTTTGTTTCTTGACGAATCACCGGACACGCACAAAGACAAAAATTTCCTTGATTTCGTGAATCCGAATTCCTTAAAAACCGTTACCGGTTATGTAGAACCGAGTTTGGCTACCGCTCAGGAAGGGGAGAGTTTCCAATTCCAGCGTATGGGATATTTCTGTGTAGACAGAGACAGTACCGCTGAAGCGTTGGTATTCAATAAAACCGTGGATCTGAAAGATTCCTGGGAAGAAAAAGGGAAAAAAGAAGAAAATACCATCAACAATTCGCTGAAGGAAATCAACCGTTATTTCAAAGTGGAAACCGTTGAAGAAAGAGCAGCCATTGAAAATGCGATTGGTGAAAATATCAAAACAGTTTCGAATTACAGTCTGCTGCAAAATACCTTGAAGAAAAACATCAACAACAATAAGAGTTCGTTATTGTTTTCCAATTTTGTGTTGAAATATTCCGAAAACCTAAAAGCTTCGGATGTTGATACCGAACTGTTACACAAATTGTATACGATGTCACTCAAAAGTGAATCACCGTTTGTACGTTACGAAAGTATCCAAAATCTGAAAAAAGACTGGGACGCATTTGAAAATTTCAAACCACAACTTTCCGAATTAAAATCGGCAGAGAAAAGTGAAATTGTTTTGCACCTGCTTTCCGAAATCGTATAAAAATTAATTATAGATTTTATAAATCAAAAACCCACTAATTTAGTGGGTTTTTTTATTATTATTAATATTTATGATTTTTATAAAAACGATTGAAAATATTTATTAAAAATAGCTTTCATAAATTTAACAGAATCCATTTAAAAAAAACAGCAAGGTGTTTCCCTTACAATATTCCGTTTATCCTCTCAAAAGCGCTTTAAATCGATTTTTGATTTTTTTACCTTACAATTAACGACCAATTAACAAAATATCTGTTTTCAATTGCTTAAATTTATAAGACTAACTAAAAAAACAGAATCATGTCTGACAACACAGGAAAAACAGTATTGGCTCTTTTAGCAGGAGCTGCTATCGGAGCAGGATTGGGAATTTTGTTTGCACCCGACAAAGGTTCCAATACCCGAAGAAAAATAAAAGACGGTTTTGAAGAAGGGAAAGAAAATTTGAAACATCGTTTTGAAGAAGTTACTGAAAATCTCAAATCAAAATTTTCAAAAGCCAAAGTAGATCTGGAAGCAGAGTTCGATCATCTGATTGCCGACAGTCATCATAAAAAAGAAGAAGTGATTGAAACCATGGAACGAAAATTGGCCGAATTAAAAAAACAGGCTGCAACTGCTAAAAATTAACTATGCCGTTTCAACATCTGAAAGAAAACGCCGAAGACATCCAGGAAAAATTAAAAAACCTGGTCGACAGCAATGTTGCTTATTACAAACTTTGGTTGTTCAAAGTCCTAATGAAATCAACAACATTGTTGCTCAAAGTGGTTTTAATGCTGCTGCTCTTTACGTTATTTCTCCTTTTCGCTTCCGTGGCTTTGGCACTATACTTGGGTGAATTATTGAATAGCAACGTTTTAGGGTTTCTGTCGGTTGGCGGAATATACATCGTCTTACTGTTGATTGTCTTTTTTATGAAAGACAAAATTGTGGAAGGCCGAGTTTTGGAAAAATTTTCAAAAGTGTTTTTTAACGAATAAAATCCGTATGGCTACCAAAGTATATTCTTCTTATCAGGAAATTGACCGCGATTTGGAAATTCTGAAACTCCAAAAGGAAATCGACACCCAGAAACTTTCACTGTCGGTAGAAAAAACGATTGATGAATTCACGCCGAGTGGAATGGTTCAAAATATCTTAGGCAATGCCGGTTCCTTTTTAACGAAATCCGGATTACTTAAAAACGTACTGCTTCCGTATCTGATTAACAGGTTTTTAAAATAAAAAAGAGGTCAAATGACCTCTTTTTTATTGCTGTTCGTTTCAGAAATTTACGCAGGATCGGAAGGATTAAAATCCAACGAGGTGTGATCGTCTTTTTTCTTGATACGCTTTGGTTGGTTTTTCATCGTTTCCCCAATTTGATTGCTGGCCGTGAACGACGCCACCATATTGTTTAACATATCGCTTCCGGCTTGCGGTGAATTCGGCAACAAAATTAAGTTTGAATTTGTATCCGCTCCGATGGCTTGCAACGTATCATAATGCTGGGTTACCACAATTAATGCCGAAGCTTCTTGTGAATTGATGCCCACATTGTTCAGCACTTCCACACTTTCCACCAAACCACGGGCGATTTCTCTACGCTGATCGGCAATACCCTGACCTTGTAAACGCTTGCTTTCCGCTTCCGCTTTGGCTTTGGCTACAATTCGGATACGTTGTGCTTCCGCTTCATATTCGGCAGCCGTTTTTTCACGATCGGCCGCGTTGATACGGTTCATCGCATTTTTTACCTGAATGTCCGGATCGATATCGGTTACTAATGTATTGATGATTTCATACCCATAGGTAGTCATCGCTTCGTTCAATTCGCGTTTTACGGCAATAGCGATATCGTCTTTTCTTTCAAAAACGTCATCCAAAATTAACTTCGGTACTTCGGCACGCACCACATCAAATACATACGAAGTAATCTGATCGTGCGGGTATTCCAATTTGTAAAAAGCATCGTATACTTTCTCTTGCAATACCTTAAACTGTACCGAAACTTTCATTTTTACGAATACGTTGTCTTTCGTTTTGGTTTCAATAATAACGTCCAACTGCTGGATTCTTAAATTAACGCGTCCCGCAATACGGTCGAAAACCGGAATTTTGATTTGCAAACCCGATTGACGGATGCTGTTGAATTTACCGAAACGCTCCACGATTACTGCTGATTGTTGCTTAACCGTAAAGAAAGAGGCCAACAACAAAAAGAAGCCAACAACTAAAAAAGGAATAATGACCATAATAAATAGTTTAGTGATTTTATAAGATTATACGGTCATACCTAATAAATGTTACAGTAATTACATAAATAAGTTTACATTTGCCAAAATTTTTTAATTTTCAACAATGAAAAAACTATACATACTTCTATTACTAACGGTAACTTTCACCGCTTTTGCGCAACACGGATACCGTGACGGAAACCGTATTGGTATTTACGGTGGCGTGAACCAAACCACTATGATTACGTCCGATTTCAATACCAAACCCGAATTGGGATGGGCTGCCGGAATGCAGGTACGCGGAAACTATTACAATAATTTCAGTATGATTTTCGGGATGCAGTTTTCTGAAAATAATTTTTCTGTGGAAACACTTTCTCCGTTACTTCAAAAACAAGATGTAAAATATAAAATAATGGGGGCTCAAATCCGACTTTTATTGAGCTATAACATCGTTAAAGATCACGTTTCTTTAGACTTCGGACCGGTTCTACAGGTAAATGACAAACTGAAAAGCGATAAGAAATACGAGGAAAACATTATTTCCGGAACTGCTTTGAATGCTAAAGACATTGCCGATATCACCAAAATAAACGGAAACCTCTATGTAGGTCTATCAGCCGGAAACCGAAGAGTGCGTTTTATTGCAAATTATCAGTTTGGTGCCAACAACATTCTGAACAATCTGAATAAAAAAGACGAAATAAAGGTTAAAAACAACAATCATTCTTTTAGTGGACACTTGGGGATTTTAAGTGGCCAGCTGTTGTTTAATTTATAAAAAAAAAGCCCCAACGATTTAAAATTCGTTGGGGCTTTTTTAGTAACGTAACTTTTTTATAATGTAGCAATTGCTTTCTGTAAACGAAGGATTGTTTCTTCTTTACCAATCATTTCCACAATATCAAACAGATGTGGACCTTTTAAAGCACCAACAAGACTCAAACGGAACGGCTGCATCACTTTGCCCATCCCAATTTCATTTTTCGTCATCCAGTCTTTTACAATCGTTTCAATGTTTACTGAGGTAAAATCGCCTATATTTTCTAAAACGGAAATCAATTCCTGCATCAAATGCGGGGTTTCTTCTTTCCAATTTTTCGACGCTTTTTCATCATACGATGTTGGCGCCACGAAGAAGAAATCGGATAACTCATATAAATCCGTAACAAACGTAGCGCGTTCTTTTACCGAAGCTACCACTTTAGTTACAAAATCAATGTTAGTTGCAATCCCTTTTTCGGTTAAAATCGGCAGGAACTTTTCCGCTAACGAAACATCCGATTGTAATTTCAAATAGTGTTGGTTGAACCATTTGTTTTTTTCCGGATCGAATTTTGCGCCCGCTTTGTGTACGCGATTCAAATCGAATTTCTGTACCAATTCCTCTAAAGAAAACAATTCCTGATCAGTTCCATCGTTCCAGCCCAACAAGGCTAAGAAGTTTACCACCGCTTCCGGGAAGAATCCTTTTTCTCGGTAACCGGATGATTTTTCTCCTGAAATTGGGTCGTTCCAATCCAACGGGAAAACCGGGAATCCTAATTTATCACCGTCACGTTTGGATAATTTTCCGTTGCCCACCGGTTTTAAAATTAATGGTAAATGCGCAAACTGTGGCGCTTCCCATCCGAAAGCCTTGTATAATAATTCGTGTAACGGCATCGATGGCAACCATTCTTCCCCACGAATTACATGGGACGTTTCCATTAAATGGTCGTCTACAATATTTGCCAGGTGATAGGTTGGCATCCCGTCGCTTTTGAACAGCACTTTATCGTCTAATAAATTCGTATCAAATTTAATATCGCCACGAATGATGTCTTTTAAATGAAGCGTTTCACCCACCGGCGTTTTGAATCGGATGACATATTCTTCACCATTGGCGATACGTTCCGCTACTTTATCCGCAGAATTCGTAATGGAATTGTCCAAATGTTCACGAACGGTATGATTGTAGATAAACGTATTTCCGGCTTCTTCGGCATTTTTACGCAACTGATCCAAATCGGCTGCCGAATCAAACGCATAATACGCCCAACCGCTGTTGATTAACTGATTGGCATATTGTTTGTACAACAGTTTACGTTCGCTCTGACGGTACGGTCCGAATTTTTCATTTTTACCCACGGTTTCATCCGGTGCAATACCTAACCATTCCAAAGCTTCCATAATGTATTGTTCGGCTCCGGGAACAAATCGGTTTTGGTCGGTATCTTCCACACGCAGGTAAAACGTTCCGCCGTGTTTTTTGGCAAATAAATAATTGAACAAGGCAGTTCGAACACCACCTATATGTAAAGGCCCAGTAGGGCTGGGTGCAAAACGCACTCTAACCGGTTTTGACATTTCAGTAAAATTTTAACGTTGTTTCGTTCGACTTTTTAGCCTCGCGTGTGCAAAGATACTTTATTAGTTTACAGTTTCCGATTTGCTGTTTAGAGTTTTTTCGGCTTACGTTTGAAATATCCACAATTGTTAATAACGCTAACTTTTCTACAACTCCTTTATTTTAAGGAATTTATAGAACTATTAGCAAAATTTACGATACCGAATTGTGAATAAAACCAATCAAAAAATAAGCAGCTTGTAATAATTTAACATCAAAATTTTACATTGTTAATGAATTTAGCCGAATCGTTGAATAACAAGGTTTTACCGATTAACAACTTATGTTGATAACTTTGAATAGAATCTGACAACAGTTTTTTGTTTGCATCGGAAATTTTTATAATCAAAAACCGGAATGAAAAATCCTAATGAAGTTTTTACTTTTTACTTTTTAGTTATCAAGATAGAAAGCAGAGTTATTAACAGAAATCAACACGGTTAATTATTAAGATTATCGGTAAAAAAATACATTTCAACGATTGTTAATAACCTAATACTTACAATTGATTTACAATATTTTAACACAAAAATACATTGTTGATAACCCGGTATAAAAAAGAATAACCCTTAAAAAAACCTTTTACAACTAAAGTTATTGCCACTATTAACAAGCTATAATAACAATCATTAATTTAAATTTTTAAAAAATATTTTTTTGTTGTTTTTAATGAATGTTCACAACTTCTGAAGTTTCAAATTGAATTTTTTAAAGTTGCTTTTCCCTTTTTCGGTTTAACGTATTTATTTGATTTTCGTTTGGATTAAAATTGTAATTTTATCGGTTATAAAGAAAGTGTTTACTTTGGAAAACAAGAATCTGATATTTCAAAAACTCGAAGCCTTCATTAAAAAGTTCTATACCAATGAGTTACTCAAAGGAAGCTTACTTTTTATTGGATTGGGACTGCTGTATTTTATGTTTACCCTTTTGGTGGAATATTTTTTATGGCTGTCTTCAACAGGAAGAACCTTTCTTTTCTGGTTGTTCATAAGTGTTGAACTTTTTCTTTTATTTCGCTTTATACTGTTTCCGGTGTTTAAATTGTTCAAACTGCAAAAAGGAATTGATTATACCGAAGCTTCAAAAATTATCGGAAATCATTTTTCGGAAGTCAGTGATAAATTAACCAATTTTCTTCAGTTGCATGATCAGTCCAATCCTTCCGAATTAGTATTGGCTTCGATTGATCAAAAAGCAAAGAATTTACATCCGATTCCTTTTGGTAACGCGATTAATTTTAAAAAGAACCTAAAATTTCTTCCGTATGCCATTGTTCCGTTATTGGTTTTACTTTTGTTTTTCATAAGTGGCAATTCGGCGATGATTACCCAAAGTCTGGATAGGGTAGTGCATTTTCAGAAACAATATGCACCGCCGGCACCTTTTGAATTTCAAATTCTCAATCCGACTTTGGTGTCGGAGCAAGGAAAAGATTTCTTACTTCAGGTGAAAACCAACGGAAAAGTCGTTCCTGAAAATGCGATGATTCTTATTGGTACTGAAAGTTATTATCTGGAAACCGTAAAACCCGGTGTTTTTCAATACAAATTTGAGAAACCTTTGGCTAACATTTCTTTTCAGCTGAAAGCCAATGCCGTAGCCTCGAATCCTTATGAACTGAATGTGGTTGCGGTTCCAACGATTGCAAACTTTGAAATGGAAGTACATTTTCCTTCCTATCTGAACAGAAAACCGGAAGTCATTCAAGGTACCGGAAATGCTTTGGTACCGGAAGGATCAAAAATTACCTGGAAGGTTAATGCATTAGCCACCAATGACGTGCAATGGAAGAGTGACGGACAAATTTTTTCTTTGCATCGCGATGCAACACATTTTAGTTTAGTTAAAAATATCAATCAAAATACTGAATATCAAATTTTTACATCTAATGCTAATGTAAAAAATCATGAAAAATTACAGTATCAGATTACGACAATCAAAGATCAGTTTCCAACCATTAATGTCCAGCAGGCTCCGGACAGTTTAAAACTGAAAAACGCGATGATTTTGGGTCAGGTTTCGGATGATTACGGACTCACAAAACTTCAGGTAGTGTTCTATCCTAAAGAAAAACCCAATGCGATTCGTCGTGGTAATCTTTCTGTTACCAAAAACACGTTTGATCAGTTTGTATATAATTTTCCTGCGGGATTAACTATTGATAAAGGCGTGGAGTATGATTATTATTTTGAAATTTTTGATAACGATGCCCTTCATAATTTTAAAAGTACGAAGTCGGCAGTCTTCAGTCATCGTGAGTTAACCGAATCGGAACAACAGGAAGAAATGTTGCAGAATCAGAATTCCAATATTAACAGTTTGGAAAAGTCGATTAAAAACCAGGACAAGCAATTATCGGAATTGGATAAATTGCAAAAGTTGGGTAAAGAAAAAACGAATCTTGATTTTAAAGACCAAAAAAAAATGAAGGATTTCATTAACCGTCAGCAACAACAAGACGAAATGATGAAAGAATTTTCGAAGAAACTGGAAGAAAATCTAGAGCAATTTCAACCCGAAAAAAAGGATGAATTCAAAGAAGAGTTGCTCAAACGTTTGGATAAAAACGAAAAGGAAATTGAGAAAAATGAAAAGCTTTTGAAAGAATTGGAAGAGTTGACCAATAAATTAAAAGAAGAAGAGCTTTTTGAAAAAGTAGATAAGTTAAAGCAGAACACGAAGGATCAGACTAAAAGTTTGGAGCAATTGGTGGAATTAACCAAACGCTTTTATGTGGAAAAAAAGGCTGAACAGATTGCCAACAAGTTGGAAGAATTATCTAAAAAAGAAGATAAATTATCGGACAGCAAAGAAAACGACGCGAAAGAACAGAATGATATCAATAAAGAATTTGATAAGATTCAGGAACAACTTAATGATTTAGAAAAAGAAAATAAGGAACTAAAAGCTCCGATGGATATTCCTAATGATAAAAAGGAACAACAAAATATTGAAGAAGATTTAAAGAAAGCATCGGAAGAACTGCAAAAGCAAAACCAGTCGAAAGCCAAACCAAAGCAAAAATCGGCGGCCAAAAAAATGCAGGAGATGAGTCAGAAAATGATGCAGTCGATGGATTTGGGCGGTATGGATCAATTGGAAGAAGATGTGAAAGTCTTGCGCCAGATATTGGACAATTTATTGGCTTTTTCTTTTTCTCAGGAAGACTTGATGCGTGATTTTAAATCCAATTCCACCCGTACACTTGGTTTTAATAAACTTTTAAAAAAGCAACAGGATTTAAAGAATCAGTTCAAACATGTAGACGACAGTTTGTTTTCACTTTCGTTACGCAATCCAAAAATTACCGAAATCATCACCAAAGAAGTGGGTAACGTACAGTACAATGTTGACAAGTCGATTGATAATTTAGTAGAAAACAATATTGGAAAAGGCGTTTCACACCAACAGTATACGGTGGCAGCAGCTAACAAACTTGCTGATTTTCTTAGTGATGCTATGAACCAAATGCAAATGCAGATGCAAATGGAAATGCAAGGTCAAGGTCATGGAAAAGGTAAACCCAAACCCGGTCAAGGTCAAGGTGGCATGCAATTAAAAGACATCATTCAAAAACAGGAAGGTTTGGCGCAGAAGATGCAGAAAGGGATGCAAAAAGGTCAAAAACCGGGAGAAGGAAAGCCGGATAAAAACGGTCAAAAAGGTGGATCTGAAGGTGAAGGAGGTCAGGATGGTGAAGGAAATGCCGGTGAAGTTTTAGAAATTTATAAAGAACAACAGCGTCTTCGCGAAGCATTGCAAAAAGCAATGGATAAAGAAGGTGTTGGTGGTATGGGTCAGAATGCGGCCAAAGAGATGCAGGATATTGAAAAGCAGTTATTAAACAAAGGCTTTAAAAATGAAACCATGCAAAAAATGCTGAATCTGAAACATGAGTTATTGAAATTAGACAAAGCGATTCAGCAGCAAGGAGAGGAAAACAAGCGACAATCGCAAACCAATACTAAAGCGTTTAATACTCAGGCTGCTCCGTTACCGGCTGCTTTAAAAGAATATTTAAACAGTATTGAAATTTTAAACCGACAAAGCTTACCTTTGCGCCCTAATTTTAATCAAAAGGTGCAAACCTATTTCAAGAGCCATGATTAGTTTTAATTACGAAAACGATTTTCAACTTGAAAATGAATCTTTATACGAAGATTGGATTTCCCGTGTTATTGCCTCAGAGAACAAAGAAGAAGGAGAGCTAAGTTATATCTTTTGTGATGATGAATATCTTCATAAAATCAACGTAGAATACCTTAATCACGATGATTTGACTGATATTATCAGTTTTGATTATTCTGAAGGAAATGTATTACATGGTGATATTTTTATTTCTATTGAACGAGTTCAGGATAATGCCAATGATTTTAAGGTTCCCTTTGAAGAAGAGCTGAAGAGAGTCATTATTCATGGGATATTGCACTACTGCGGATATAAAGATAAATCCGATTCAGATGCCGCCATCATGCGCGCTAAAGAAGAAGAAAAAATTTTATTGTTCCACGTGGAACAATAAATACATTATAAAATTAATTTCGAAACAGTAAAATGTTTCACGTGGAACAATGAGTTTATTTCAAGAGGTATATGATGTAATTGTGGTGGGTGCCGGTCATGCCGGTTCTGAAGCTGCGGCTGCAGCTGCAAACATGGGTTCCAAAACCCTGTTGGTTACGATGAGTTTGCAGAACATTGCACAAATGTCGTGCAATCCTGCCATGGGTGGAATTGCAAAAGGACAAATCGTTCGTGAGATTGATGCGTTGGGTGGGTATTCCGGAATTGTATCGGATAAAACGGCCATCCAATTCAAGATGTTGAACAAATCGAAGGGCCCAGCCATGTGGTCGCCACGTGTGCAATCGGATCGTATGCGTTTTGCCGAAGAATGGCGCTTGATGTTGGAACAAACTCCAAATCTTGATTTTTACCAGGAAATGGTAGCCGGAATTTTAACAGAGAATGGAAAAATCACCGGAATCCGTACTTCGCTTGGAATTGAAATCAAAGCCAAAACAGTAGTATTGACCAATGGAACTTTTTTAAACGGATTGATTCATATTGGGGATAAACAATTTGGTGGGGGTAGAGCAGGTGAGAGTGCTGCCTACGGAATTACCGAAGATTTGGTGAAATTAGGTTTCGAAGCCGGTCGAATGAAAACCGGAACACCGCCACGTGTGGATGGTCGTTCGTTGGATTATTCCAAAATGATTCCGCAACCGGGTGATGTCAACCCTGATAAATTTTCGTATTTAGAAAGGATTAAACCTTTAACTGTACAGAAGGATTGTCATATGACTTATACTTCGGAATTGGTACATGATTTATTACGCGAAGGTTTCGATCGTTCGCCGATGTTTAACGGAAGAATCAAAAGTTTGGGTCCGCGGTATTGCCCATCCATTGAAGATAAAATCAATCGCTTTGCCGATAAAGACCGTCATCAATTATTTGTAGAACCGGAAGGTTGGAATACGGTGGAAGTGTATGTGAATGGTTTTTCAACTTCTTTACCGGAGGAGGTACAGTTTAAAGCGTTGCGTTCGGTAGCCGGTTTCGAAAATGTGAAATTCTTCCGTGCGGGTTATGCCATCGAATACGATTATTTTCCACCAACGCAATTGAAACATACTTTAGAAACAAAATTAGTTGAAGGGTTGTATTTTGCCGGACAGATTAACGGAACCACCGGTTATGAAGAAGCGGCTTCCCAAGGATTGATGGCCGGAATCAATGCGGCGTTAAAAGCACAAGAACGCGATCCGTTTATTTTAAAACGCAATGAAGCTTATATTGGAGTGTTGATTGACGACTTAATTACGAAAGGCACCGAAGAACCGTACCGTATGTTTACGTCCCGTGCCGAATACCGAACGTTATTGCGTCAGGATAATGCCGACGATCGTTTAACGCCAATGTCACACGCGATAGGTTTGGCCAGCGACGAACGTTTGCGAAGAATGGAAAAGAAACGGGAGCAATCGGATGCGTTTGTAAACTTCTTTAAAGAAACGAGTTTAAAACCGGAAGAAGCGAATCCTATTTTAGAAAGCAAAGGATCCGCTCCGATGAGTCAGCCCGATAAAATGTTTAAAGTTTTTTCCCGACCACAAGTGGATTTGGAAGATTTTGTGAAATTTCAAAAAGTAGCCGATTATATAGCGGAACACGATTTGGATCGGGAAGTGGTCGAACAAGCTGAAATTTTAGTAAAATATTCGGGCTATATTGAAAAAGAAAAAAACAATGCCGATAAATTAAACCGCCTGGAAGATTTAAAAATTCACGCCGATTTTGATTACGATACCGTTAAATCGATTTCGCATGAAGCCCGCGAGAAACTAAAAAAAATTCGTCCGGCAACCATTTCGCAAGCGTCGCGAATCAGTGGCGTTTCTCCAGCGGACATTTCCATTCTTTTGATTCACATGGGAAGATAATAACAGTAGACAGTATTCAGTGATCAGTTAAAGTATGTTAACTAATTACTGAACACTGATTACTGAACACTAAATTTGTTCCACGTGAAACTACTTCGGGAACGCTCGTCAATAAAGAAAAGCTTAAAAATATTTTAAAATAAAAAATGAATTTTTCAGAACAAAACGTTTTTATTACCGTTACCGATCATTCCGTTTCCGGAGAAACATTCAAGCTGCTTTTGGATTCGGAGTTGCAATTGTTGAAAACGCATCCGCAACCTTCGTTGGAAAATCTTCCGAAGTATTATGAAAGCGACGATTATATTTCGCATACCGATGGCAAACGTTCGTTGTTCGAAAAAGTGTATCATTTTATCAAACGAAAAGCAATCCGCGAAAAAGTAAGTCTGATTACAAAACTTCAACCGCAAAAAGGAATGCTTTTGGATATTGGTGCCGGAACGGGTGATTTTCTTCAGGAAGCCAACAATCAAAATTGGAACTGTACCGGAATTGAACCGAGTGAAAAAGCAAAAAGCATTGCGATTACCAAAGGAGTTTCGTTTGCTGCCGATTTAGCTTCGTTGGAAAGTTATTCTTTTGATGTGATTACCATGTGGCATGTATTGGAACACGTACCGGATTTGGAACAACAAATTCTGGAATTAAAACGTTTATTGAAACCTAGTGGAGCTATTGTAATTGCGGTTCCAAATTATAAATCGTTCGACGCGCAACATTATGGAAAATTTTGGGCGGCGTATGATGTTCCCAGACACCTTTGGCATTTTTCAAAAATTGCGATCGAAAAATTATTTGCAAGAGAAAATATGAAACTGATAAAAATCCTTCCGATGGTTTTTGACAGTTTTTACGTTTCCCTTTTATCCGAAAAATACAAAACCGGAAAAATGAATTTTATCAATGGTTTTTTTATCGGATTGCAATCCAATATAAAAGCAAAGCAAAATTTTGAGTATTCTTCGCATATTTATGTCATAAAAAACAATAAAAACTAAAATAAAGCTCAATTTTAAACGTTCTAAAGCTTTAAAGTCCGAATTATTGCTAAATTTTTTAAAGTGTCTTAAATCGCTTTTAATGAATTTATTTTTAATAAAGGTGAGTTATGTATAATTTTAAAACGATAAATTAAATTTATAACAGAGATTTTTCCGAATAATAACGATTTTAAATACGAAATTTGTCATCTTTGGTACTTTCAAACGAATTGTTACTTTTACAAAAAATTAAACGCATACAAAAAATGAAAAAACTGATGTTACTTTCGATTGCCGCCTTGGCAATTATTTCTTGTAATAAAGAAACTTCCGCTCCGGAAAAAATGAAAACCGCTTATGTAGATACTTCTAAATTATTGGAAGAAAATACCGAAGCCAAAGATATTGAAGACAAATACAAAGTAAAATCAGAAGAAATGGGCCGCGAATTGCGTGGGGAAGCCAGCCGTTTTCAAAGTGAAGCAGCAGCTTTCCAGCAAAATGCGCAGTTAAAAGGACAGGCTTGGGCACAAGCAAAAGGAGCAGAATTGCAAAAAAGAGAGCAGGAGTTAAGTATGAAGCAACAAGCTATGTTACAAACCTTGCAGCAGCAAAGTGGTAAAGAAATGGACAGTTTGATCAAAAGAATCAAAACCCACATCAAAGACTACGGTAAGAAAAACGGTTACGATTATATTTATGGGACCGGAGATGCGGCGACCGTATTATATGCTAAAGATGCTTATGATATCACTGCTGAAATCGCCAAAGAAATCAACGAACAGTACAAAGGCACCGCTAAGAAAGAAGAGGAGCCTAAAACCGAAGAAAAAAAATAATCTGAAAGCCTTCCAAAACGGGAGGCTTTTTTATTTGTACCCGTTTGTCTTTTTTAGTATTTTCACGTTTTAAAATATACGCCATATGGAACAATTATCCGCCGCCGCAACCTATACCTTGCGGTTTATCAATCAAACCAACCGCTCCATTTTTCTTACCGGTAAAGCCGGTACCGGAAAAACCACTTTATTACGAGAAATCATTGCGACCACTCATAAAAACACTGTGGTGGTGGCACCTACCGGAATTGCAGCCCTTAACGCCGGTGGTGTAACGATTCATTCGATGTTTCAGTTGCCTTTTGCCGCCTTTATCCCTGATAATAAAGAACTTCCGTACTTTTCAGAAAGCGTGAAATTCGAAAATCAGGATTCTTTGCGCCGTCATTTTCAGATGAACGCTACCAAACGGGCCGTCATCCGTAATATGGAATTACTGGTGATTGACGAAGTGAGTATGCTGCGCGCCGATGTATTGGATGCGATGGATTTCATGATGCGGAAAGTACGCCGTAACGAACGTGCTTTCGGTGGGGTACAGGTTTTATATATAGGAGATTTATTACAATTACCACCTGTTGTTAAAAACGAAGAATGGCAAATGCTTCAGAAATACTACCGCGGCATGTTCTTTTTCCATTCGCATGTCATCCAGCAGTATCCGCCCTTGTATATTGAATTGGATAAAATTTTCCGTCAGACTGACAATCAGTTTATTTCGGTGTTGAACAATTTGCGAAATAACCGAATTACAACGGAAGATTTACAGGTTTTAAATCAATTTGTCAAACCCGATTTTGATGTTAAAGCCAACAAAGGGTACATCATTTTAACCACACATAATGCCAAAGCCGATACGATTAACTCGGATGCTTTGCGGGAACTTAGCGGAAAACAATACACGTACCAACCCGAAATTGTCGATGATTTTCCGGAGAAGATTTATCCGGTAGATCCAAGTCTTCAGCTGAAAGTCGGCGCCCAAATCATGTTCATCAAAAACGATCTGTCGTTTGAAAAGCAGTTTTTCAACGGAAAAATGGGGATTATCAAATCGCTTTCCGACAATGAAATTCTCGTTCACTTTCCCGAAGAAAACAAAACCATCGAAGTGGAACGCTATGAATGGCAGAACATTAGGTATAAATTAAACGAAAATACCAAGGAAATCGAAGAGGAGCTTTTGGGTACGTTTACGCATTTTCCAATCAAACTGGCTTGGGCGATAACGGTTCATAAGAGTCAAGGACTTACGTTCGACCGCGCTATTTTGGATGTATCACGTGTTTTTGCGCCGGGGCAAGCCTATGTGGCTCTTTCGCGTTTGCGTTCGTTAAACGGGCTTATTTTACTTTCGCCGCTGCAAATGAATGGCATTTCGTCCGACGAAGACGTGTTGCAATACGCTTCCAACAAAGCCAGTGAAGAAATTCTTCAGGATTCGTTAACCATAGAAACCAAAAATTATCTCTATAATTGCCTGATTTCCAGTTTCGATTTTAAAACACTCATTCAGGAATGGCGCAATCACAGTTTCAGTTACAACCAGGAAGCACCGAAATCACCGAAAATGAAACACCGGGATTGGGCCAAAACCAATGCGGAAAGTATAGCCGAATTGGGCGACGCTTCGGTAAAATTCCAAAGTCAGTTGTACAAACTGTTTTCGGAAAATCCTATGAATATTGAGTTTATCCAACAGCGTTGTGATGCGGCGTACTACTATTTTTTCAAAACCCTCGACCACAGCGTTGAAGAATTGCTGCTGAAAATTGAAGAAGTGAAACGGACAAAGAAAGTCAAAGCGTTTTACGACGAACTGTTGTTTTTGGAAGAACTGCAGGTTAAAACCGTTTTGCAACTGAAAAAAGTACGTTTGTTGCTGAAAATCATTTCCGAAGGCAAAGAAATATCGAAACAGAATTTACTTTCTGATGAAGCCCAACACTATAAAATCAATAAGTTGGTAATTGTGTCCCAACGTTTTAAAGAACAACATGCCGCTTTGGTGGAAGAAGACGGCGACGCTTCGTATTATGAACCGAAAATGAAAAAGAAAAAAGAACCCAAAAAAGCCACGATAGAAGAAACGCTGGAATTGTGGAAACAAAACCTGTCCATTCACGAAATCGCGAAACAACGCAAACTCACACCGGGTACGATTTTCAGTCATTTCACCAAACTGATCCAAATGGAAATCATCACACTTTCGGATATTTTACCCGACGACAAAATCGCTGCATTGCGCGAAGCGTTCTATGATTTCAAAGGCGAAAGTCTGGGTGAATTAAAAGAAATTCACGGCGATAAATTTTCGTGGGATGAATTGAAGTTGTTTAAAGCCAGTCAACAAAAATAAAAAAAGCCGTAACGGTTGAAAATGACGACTTTTTAAGTTTTATCGGTTGAATTCTTATAGCCAATACACCGCCAAGATCGCCGGTATAAAATAAATTACGATTGTTCTTGCTCCGTCGTAATCTTTCGCGATACGTTGTCCGAAAAGTAAAAACAGCAACGTAATGCAAGACATCACTGCGCCGTAATGACCGATAACCGTGCTTCCGTTGGCAAAAAGCTGAATCGCTCCGGCCACACATAAAGCTCCGGCAATCACTTCGGTAATTAAAACTACGCCCAATGCGGCTGGGACATTGTTTTTGATAAAGGTTTGGGAAAAATGCCCTTTCAGCCATTCCACGTTGCCTTTCCAGTCGGCGATTTTATCGTATCCGGATTGTAAAAAAGTGATGGCTAAAAAAGCTAAGATTAAGATGCCGAAGATTTCTGTATTTGTCATAGTCGTGTTATTTTTTATGAATTAATCGGGTTAGTTTTATGGAGAGATCGGTTAAAATAATTTTGGCATTTCCGTTGCGTTCAATGTGATAAATCGCATCGGAAAGTTCGTTGAAAATTTCATTGATGTTGTTGCCGTTCACAAAAGGTGCAAAATTTTCCAGTTTGAATTTGTCCACCGTTGGTTCGATGTACACCAGCGATGGCGATTGGTAATTCAACAACAACGCCTGACGAAACATTTCCACGCAAAAATGCAGAAACTGTTTTTGTGCTTCCCGACCGATACCCGCAATTTCATCGCTCCAAGAGGTCAGCTCCAAAATGGCGGCAGCATTTCCTTTGGCACGGAAGGCGGCGCGGACCCATTGTACAAACCATTCTTCAAACGGGAATTCGGTTTCGTCTTTGTGCAGAAGATGTAATGCTTTGTTGAAATTTCCCTGCGATTGGTGTGCGATGCGCAACGCCAGTTTTTCATCAATATTTTCACGTGAAACCAAGGCATCGGCAATGACACTTTCGGGTAAACCCTGAAAATCCAAGACCTGACAGCGCGATAAGATTGTCTGCATGATATCGTCCTGATTTTCGGTAATTAAAAGAAAAACGGTTTTTTGCGGCGGTTCTTCCAGTAATTTCAACAATTTATTGGCGGTGGCGGTATTCATTTTATCGGCCATCCAGATAATCATCACTTTGTAACCGCCTTCGTAGGCTTTCAGCGAAAGCGATTTCATAATTTCCTGTGCTTCGTCTACCCCAATCTGTCCCTGTTTGTTTTGGATTCCGAGTGATTTCAGCCATTCGAACAAACTGCCGTAGGGATTTTCGACAACAAACTCGCGCCATTGCTTCATGAAATTGGCACTGACCGGATGGCTTTTTACCTGATCGTTCGTGGCCACCGGAAATACAAAATGTAAATCGGGATGCGAAAAATGTTCGAATTTTAGGTTGCAGGCTTCGTTGCCGTTGGTGTTTTCACCGGAAACATTGCCACACAAAATGTATTGCGCATAGGCAATTGCCATAGGTAAAGTTCCGGATCCTTCGGGGCCCACAAACAATTGTGCGTGTGGAATCCTGCCGGAATCGGCACTTTTGGTTAAATGACTTTTGATGTGGTGTTGTCCTAAAATTTCCCTGAATAGCATGAAGCAAAGATAACAGAAAGTTCCAAAGTTTGAAATTTTGAAGACATTGAGAAATTCTTAAAAATTTATAAGAAAAAAGGCTGAAAAAAGAAAAATTGTATATTTGCTGATTAAAGAATAAACAATCAACAAAATAACACCCTGATGAAAACCCTTAACAATTTTAATTTTTCTGGTAAAAAAGCCCTAATTCGTGTCGATTTCAATGTGCCGTTAGACGATCATTTCAAGGTAACCGACGCCAACCGAATCGAAGCGGCAAAACCAACGATTGATAAAATTTTGAAAGACGGGGGTAGTGTTATTTTGATGTCGCACTTGGGAAGACCCAAAGGCGTTGAAGAAAAATATTCTTTAAAGCATATTGTTTCAAAAACGGCTGAAGTTTTGGGTGTTCCGGTAAAATTTGCTTCCGACTGTATTGGTGAGGTAGCGGAAAAAGCTGCTGAGGATTTACAACCCGGAGAAGTTTTACTATTGGAAAACCTTCGTTTTTATGCCGAAGAAGAAAAAGGCGATGTGGCCTTTGCCGAAAAATTAGCAAAATTGGGCGACATTTATGTGAATGACGCTTTCGGAACGGCGCACCGAGCCCATGCCTCAACTACGATTATCGCACAGTTTTTCCCGAATAACAAATGTTTCGGAATGCTTTTGGCGAAAGAAATCGAAAGTTTAAACAAAGTGTTGAACAATTCTGAAAAACCGGTTACTGCTGTGCTTGGCGGATCAAAAGTATCTTCCAAAATTACAGTGATTGAGAATGTGTTGGATAAAATCGACCACATGATTATCGGAGGTGGAATGACCTTTACCTTCATCAAAGCCTTGGGCGGGAACATTGGAAATTCGATTTGTGAAGATGATAAAATGGCGTTGGCACTGGAAATCATGGAAAAAGCCAAAGCGAAAAACGTTCAGATTCATTTACCGGTGGATGTGGTAGCGGCTGATGCGTTTTCCAATGAAGCAAACACCCAAATCGTTGACGTTTACAATATTCCGGAGGGTTGGCAAGGATTAGACGTAGGTCCGAAATCATTGGAAGCCCTGAAAGAGGTGATCAAAAATTCAAAAACCATTCTTTGGAACGGTCCGTTAGGGGTGTTTGAACTGGAAAAATTTGCGGAAGGCACCATCACTTTGGGGAACTTTATTGCCGAAGCAACCAAAAACGGCGCCTTTTCATTGGTAGGCGGCGGTGATTCGGTTGCGGCCGTAAAACAGTTCGGATTGGAACCCAAAATGAGCTATGTTTCTACGGGTGGCGGGGCGATGCTGGAGATGCTGGAAGGTAAAACCTTACCCGGAATCGCGGCCATTTTAAGTTAAAATTTTAATTTTTAACAATATTTAAACAATTTATAAGTTATAAGCTATTATGTTTGTAATTATTGATAAGAGATTGAATGATAATGAGTTATAAAATAACGCGTATGAACAAAATAAAAGCATTTTCCTTGGTATTCGGAATTTTCTCTCTCGCCGCAATGGCTCAGGAGTCTGCCGAAAAAGAGGTGCAACTTACTCAGCTCCCAAAGCTATCGTATCTTGATTCTATTAAATCAACCTTTGTGTACCACGAGACCAGCAACTGCATTGATGAAATGTGGATGAAGGAATTGAACAATCAGGAACTTTTTGACGAAATGCAATCGGAAATCGCTAAAGTGAACAGTAGTGAAGCGGTTTCGTATGATTTGTCAACCGATCTTTTAAAAGAACGTCTGAAAAAACTCGACGAAAAATCACCGTTCAATGTCGAATACAACCCAACCGTTGAAAACGTAATCAAATCGTTTCTGAAAAACCGTCCGCGTGCTTTCGAACGCTTGATGGCGGTATCCGAATATTATTTTCCAATGTTCGAATCCAAATTGTCCAAATACGATCTTCCCTTGGAAATCAAATATTTAGCGATTGTGGAATCCGCATTGAACCCGTTGGCAAAATCCCGAGTAGGGGCGAGCGGTTTATGGCAGTTCATGTATGAAACCGGAAAACAGTACAATCTGGAAGTCAATTCGTATGTAGACGAACGTTACGACCCGTTGAAAGCTACAGAAGCCGCTTGCCAGTATTTCACCAACATGTTTAAAATTTTTGGCGACTGGGATTTGGTTTTAGCGTCTTACAATACCGGACCGGGAAACATTTCCAAAGCAATTCGTCGTTCGGGTGGGCACACCAATTACTGGAACATCCGCAAATACATGCATCCGGAAACGCAAGGCTATTTGCCGGCATTTTACGCGACGATGTATGTGTACGAATACAAAAAAGAGCACGGAATTGTTCCAAAAAAAGCGTCAACCACGTATTTCGAAACGGATACGGTAATGGTTAAAAAGCAAATGTCTTTCAAACAGATTGCTGATTTATTGGACATGCCGGAAGAACAGTTGCGTTTTTTAAACCCGATTTACAAGCGTAACGTGGTCCCTTTTGTTTCCGATAAAGCGCATTATATCCGTTTACCGAAAAACAAACTGGCGATTTTTACCTCGAATGAAGATAAAGTGTATGCTTATATCGATTATGAAGAGAGCAAACGCGAAAAACAGGAATTCAAAGTTAAAAAACCACGAATTTTTACCAGAGATTCTATTCAAACGGCTGTAGCGTCATCGGAGAATAACCAGAATTCTGCTGAAGAGGAGGAAGTGGTTACCAAAGCGGTTAAAAAACTGAAAACCAAATTCTACACCGTGAAACGCGGGGACAATTTATCGGAGATTTCAGAGAAAAATAATGTTTCCATAGCCGAATTGAAGAAATGGAATAAAATTAAAGGTACTTCCGTTAATGCGGGTCAGAAACTGAAAATTCAATACGAAACTTCGGTTGTAGTTGCCGAGAAAACGGCACGAAAGAAAAAAATCGATACGCTTAAAGTTTCGGAACCGGTTGTGAAAAGCACCGAGCCAAAAACAGAAGTTGCGGTTAACGAAAAAATGTATGTGGTACAAAAAGGGGAGAACCTAACACAGATAGCTGCCAAAAATAACATTACGATTGCTCAGTTGAAAGAATGGAACAGTCTAGAAGACGAAGGAATCAAAGCCGGTCAGGAACTAAAAATCCAATCGTCTGAAGAAACGGTTGCAGCGGTTGAGAAAGAAGATAAAAAAGAAGTTAAGAAAACCTCAATCAAAACCAGAAGTTTCGAAAAAGAACGTATGTATGTGGTGCAGAAAGGCGATTCTTTAATCAGCATTTCCAAAAAGCAAGGCACTACAGTGGCTGAGATCAAAAAACTCAACAACATCAAAGGAGACAACATTCAACCCGGAATGAAACTCAAAATCAACGGATAATTTAGTAAATTCGCTTTTCAAACCATCAACCGTGAGAAAAGCGAATTTTTTTTTCTGCCTCTTTTTAATTTCACTTTTGTTTTCCTGTAGCAAAGAAGCCAAGCAGGACGATTTGGTTTTGCCTGCTTCCACCGGAAAAATCAACACGATTTCGGTCATTATCGATGATGTTTTGTGGAATGGCGATGTGGGCGATTCGCTTCGGAAAAAACTCGCCGCTCCGGTAGACGGTCTTCAGGAAGAAGAACCACTGTTTACCATCAACCAGTATTCTCCTAAAATTTTTGACAGTTCTGTACGGTTGGGCAGAAACATTCTTGTGGTAAGCAAGGCTCCGGATGCCGAATTCAAACATGTGATGGACAAGCACGCGGCACCGCAAAACGTGTTTTACATTACCGGACACAATCTGAAAGAAATTATTGAAACGATTGATCTTCATGCCGCAACATTAATCAGCAGCATTAAGTTTTATGAAATAATCGAAAACCAGAAAACCACCGCGGCATCGCTTTTCAACGATAAGAGAATCAATCAGAAATTTAATATTGCGCTTCAGATTCCAAGCAGTTTTTCCTATGCGCTGATCAAAGACCGATTCGTATGGTTAAAGAAAGATATTCCGTCCGGGAATTCGAGTCTGTTGGTATACCAGGTACCGTATTCGGCTTTCAAGAACGGAAAAATTGTTCAAAACGCGGTACGACTTCGGGATTCTGTCGGAAGAAAATACATTCACGGGATGTTGGACAAATCGAGTATGGTTACCGAAGAGAGTTACTATCCCTACGTATCGGAAACTAAAATCGATGAACATCAGGCTTTTGAAATCCGCGGTACCTGGGAATTGGCCAACAATTTTATGAACGGTCCGTTTATCAATTACGCCATCAGCGACCCGAAAAACAAGCGGTATATTATCGTGGAGGGTTTTGTTTATAATCCGTCCAGCACCAAACGCGACATGATTTTTGAACTGGAATCCATCATTAAATCCATCCAATTTTTAAAACCCAAGAAAAAATGAAACCAAAATTCGAAATAAAGCCATTTAAGGCACTTTCTTTATCTGAACTATACCAAATACTGCAATTGCGTTCAGAAGTGTTTGTGGTGGAGCAAAAATGCGTTTATCAGGACATTGATGGAAAGGACGAGAAAGCGTTACACCTTTTAGGAGTTTATGACGGTGTGCTGGTAGCTTACGCGCGATTGTTTCAGCCCGGAGATTATTTTGAGTTTGCCTCTATTGGACGCGTGATTGTCAAGCAGGAGTATCGCGATAAAAAGTGGGGACACGATTTGATACGTGAAGCCATTAAAGGAATTTCGGAACAGTTTGGTACTTCGGAAATTACTATTTCCGCACAGTTGTACCTGCAGCGATTTTACGAAAATCACGGTTTCATACAAACCAGCGAAATGTATCTGGAAGACGATATTCCGCACATCGAAATGAAAAAAGCTTAATCGATACTGGTAATACTGATTTCCACGCGCTTGTTGTTGCGTTCTTTTTCGCCTTCCAAAGGATAATCACGCCCGAAACCTTTGTAGGTCATGCGTTCTTCGGGAATACCGTTGGCTTTTAAGTAGGCAAAAATGGCTTTCGCCCGAGCTTCAGACAGGTTACTGATGCCGGTATCTTCATCGACAGCATCACGGAAATAATCGGTATCAATACAGCAAACGTGCCCCTGAATCTGAAATTTAAAGTTCGGATTGTTGCGCAGTTCTGTCAGCAATTTTTCAAGTTGTTTTTCCGATTTTCGTAGCAAAACAGCGCGGCCACCTTCAAAATACAAGTCTTTCAGTTTAATGATATCGCCTACTTTCAGCGGTTTGTCTTCGAAGGTTTTTAAACGCAACTGACGGTTTTCAACCTGTATTTTCGTGGGTAAGGAATCTTTCGGTTTACTTAAATCGATAAAATCATTGTGAAAATATTCGAGATAGATATCCACTCTTCGGTTCAATTGACGGGTGGCATCCAATTCGTCTTCACTCAATTGCAATTCGGTAATCCGTAAATCGATTTTTCCTTTCCCTTCCACGTTTTTTTGTTTGGAAGCGATTTCCTGAAGGATGTCGGAAACGGTTTTGGCACGTCGTTGTGAAAGTGCTCTGTTGTATTCGATACTTCCCCTGTCGTCACAGAATCCTTCCAGTCCGATGGAAAGAATTACAATGTCGCCCAGACTTTTTACATAATCATTAAGCCTTTTGTCTTCTTCGTCGGTAAGTTTGTGTTTGTCGAATTCAAAATAGACGGAATACTTGTCGGTTTTTACCTGTGTCAGCTCTTGCGAATAACAAAACGTCAGGCCGAATAAAAAAAATAAAGTAGCGAATTTCTTCATAAGCCGTTATATTTTTGTAATAACCAATTCCACGCGTCGGTCTTGATCGGGACCATTTCCTAAAGGACGGGTATTGCCGTAGCCTTTATACGTCATTCTTTTTTTATCGATTCTTTTAAAAATCAGGTATTTGTATACTGCTTCTGCGCGATTGATCGACAACATTCGTTTTCGGGTGTCTTTGTCGATGGCTTCGCGTTGAAAAGTGGGTGTACAGCAAATGTGTCCTTGAATTTCGAATTCGATGTTTTTGTATTTGTGAAGAATGCGCGCTACGCGTTCCAATTCCAATTTGGATTTTGACGTCAGTTTACTGCTTCCGTTGTCAAACAAAATCTTTTCCAGGTAAATACGGTCGCCTACAACCAAATCTTTTTTCAGGTCTTTGTAAACGCCCGGAATCGGTTTTGGCGGTACCCGTTTAAAATTCATCACTACATCGACACGACGGTTTTTCTGGCGCACTTCCGGAAGATTGTCCACGATATCGTCGTCAATCAAGATACGGCCTTTGCCTTCAATAGTTACGATAATGATATTCCTGATGCCTTTTTCAATCAACTTTGCCTTGATGGTATTGGCGCGTTTCATGGAAAGTTTGTAATTGTAGGCGTCTTTTCCTCTGTCGTCACAATACCCGTAAATCTGTACACTTTCGATTCTGGAGGTGTCAATTGCTTTTACGAAAGCCACCACATCAGTAGCTTGTTTTTCATCGAGATTGAATTTATCAAACTCAAAATAAACGGAATGTACCACCTCTTCCTGAGCAGAAACAAGATTGGTAATAAACAGCAATAGGAAAAGGATTTTCTTCATTTTAATGATGATGACTACGGTCTTTTATACGATGTAAATTAATTTCTGCCGGCGGATGAATCAAAATCGGGTACTGTTCCACCTTTACGGAACTACTGTCCAATCCAAATGCCTGTTCTTCTGATAAACTAATTTTTTTCAGAAGGAAGTAAATATCTAAAATAATTCGTTCATACCAAGGAAAATCGTTGTCGTATGAAATAAATTTTTCTATCAGTACAAATTTAAAATCGCCAATTACGTTATTGCGCTGTAACGATTCGTAACGGCTGGTGATGTCCACTTCGCCGTTTTTCACCAAATCCTGCACTACTTTTTTGAACAGCAGGTTGATGCGTGGCGCTACCCTGAAACCAAGGTAAAAATCCACACGGATGATGTCGTCTTTTTCGATTTCGCGCACACGGTATTCCATTTCATACGGTTCATCGGTTACATTTACGTGAACAAACCAATAAATATCAGCGCGTTTCGGGCGTTTTTGTATAATCGAATATACAATTTTTGATTCAATTTCATCACTCATCCCTGCATTGGTTAAATACACCAGATGCGTAGCATATTTTGGGATCGAAAGATCGTTGCTCAAATCGGAAATCACTTTTTTGAAGTTATCAATTTTAACAAATTCGGTATACTCTTTTCGGATCTTTTTCGCCGTAAACCAAACCACCATTACAAAGGCCAGCAATCCGGCGATGAACACCGAAACATAACCGCCGTGAGGGAATTTGTCGATATTGGCAATGAAGAACGAAATTTCAATGGAAAGGTATGTGGCCAAAACTAAAACGATGAAAAACGGATTGTAACGTTTTAGGACCATGAAGAACCCTAACAAAATAGTGGTCATGATCATACACAAAACAATGGCCAAACCATAAGCAGCTTCCATGTTTCCGGATTCTTCGAAATGCACTACGATGAAGACACAGCCGATGAACAACAACCAGTTGATGGACGGAATGTACAATTGTCCTTTCAGTTCGGTTGGGTATTTCACTTTTACTTTTGGCCATAAATTCAAGCGCATCGCTTCGGAAATCAGGGTGAATGAACCGCTGATTAAGGCTTGAGACGCAATAACCGCAGCCGAAGTCGCAATGGCGATTCCGAACGGTAAGAACCAATCCGGCATTACCAGATAAAACGGGTTCCCGGGATTGCTTGCGTTTCCGCTTAATTCGGTAAGTGTTTTTCCGCTGTTGGCAATCAGATAAGCACCTTGTCCGAAATAGTTGATGACCAACATGGTTTTTACGAAAATCCAGCTGATGCGGATGTTTTTAATCCCGCAATGTCCCAAGTCACTGTACAATGCTTCGGCACCGGTGGTACAAAGGAACACATACCCCAACACATAAAAACCTTCGTGGTGTACTTTGAGTAAATGAATGGCATAGTAAGGATTCAGCGCTTTTAGAACGGAAATGTTTCCGAAAAGATGAATTGCGCCCAAAACGCCCAACATTCCAAACCAAAGCAGCATCATCGGACCGAAAAACTTCCCGACAAATTTGGTTCCGAAACGCTGTATGAAAAAGAGAATGAACAGGATAGCGATAACAATCGGAATCGTGTTTAAATCGTGGTTATAGGTTTTCAGTCCTTCAATAGCCGAAGAAACCGAGATAGGCGGTGTGATGATTCCATCCGCCAAAAGCGCACTTCCTCCGATAATGGCAGGAACAATAAGCCATTTTTTCTTGAGTTTTTTGACTAAAGTATACAGTGAAAAAATCCCACCTTCCCCTTTGTTGTCAGCTCTAAGGGTTAGGATAACATATTTGAAAGTAGTTTGTAGGGTTAAAGTCCAGAAAATACAGGAAATAGCACCCAAAACAACATCGGGATTAATCGCCTGTTTGCCAACAATGGCTTTCATTACGTAAAGCGGCGACGTACCGATGTCGCCGTAAATAATCCCTAAGGTTACAATTAAACCGCCTAAAGTTAATTTGTTCAGATGGTTACTGCTGTGTGAACTCACTTTTTGAAAATTTAAATATGCACAAAATTATCATAAAAAAGATAGCGGAAACGAAAAACCGCATTAAATTTAATTTTTCAGAATTTTATTATATTCTGCCGTATTGTTTAATACGGTTACCGCTTTGCTGATTTCAGGATTGCTTTTGGTGTAATACTGGTACAATCCTTCACGGTATTGGTATCTTTTTATGATTTCGTCCAACAGTAAATCTTTAATTTCCGCTTTGTTTTTCTCCAGTTCTTTTTCTTCACTGCGTTGGAGCGCAGTAAGCAATTGTTGGTATTCCGCTTTAATCGATTCGTCGATTTTTTCTTTTTTGGCAATTTCCAATGTGTTTTTCAGTGCGATTTCGGTTTCGGTATCCAATTGGAAGTTGTCCTTTTTCAGGAAGGCTTTAAAGGCTTCGAAATCAGCATCGGTTAACGTCGGGATTGTGGTTCCCAGATTTGGATGTTTGTAGAAATAATCGGTGGCGAAATTGAAAATCCCGTCGCTTTTTAATAAGGCAGCAGCAATGGTACTTTGTTTGGCTTCGGCCAGTTCCACATCGGGTTGGATGCCACCGCCGTCGTAAACGGTTCTTCCTTTTCGGGTTTTAAAAGCGTTGTAATTTTTAGATTCGGTACGAATGGCTTTTCCGTCCTTGTCTTTGTGTGCATAATCCAAAGCCTGTATGCAACGTCCGGAAGGCGTATAATATCTTGAAATGGTTACTTTTACCTGCGTGCCGTAGGTTAGATCCAGTGGGCGTTGCACCAACCCTTTTCCGAAACTTCTCGTTCCTACAATCACCGCTCTGTCCAAATCCTGTAATGCACCGGCTACAATTTCGGAAGCCGAAGCACTTTTACCATCCACTAAAACGACCAACGGAATTTCCAGATCGATTGGGTTTTTCTGCGTTTTGTAGGTATTGTTGTGTTTGTCGGTTTTGGATTTTGTAGTTACAATTACCTCATTTTGCGGTACGAAAAGATTGCAGATGTTCACCGCTTCGTGCAACAAACCACCTGGATTTCCGCGTAAATCAAGGATAATTTTGGTAGCGCCTTCCCCTTTTAACTTGGTTAATGCGTCTTTCACTTCGGTTGAAGCTTTGGCATTGAATTGCGACAATACGATGTACCCCGTAGTTTTATCCGAAAGCAAGGAATAAAAAGGAACCGCTTTTACATCCACTTCATCCAGAATGATTTGAGTGGTAAGGAGTTTTCCCTGACGTTTGTATTTGATGTCGACTTTGGTATTTTTTGCCCCGCGTAAAAGCGTTCCGGCATCTTCTTTGAAATCCACCAGGTTCACATCGCCAATCTGAATGATTTCATCTCCGGCTTTCAATCCGGCTTTGTCGGCCGGGAAATTTTTATAGGGCTCCACTACAATCAAACGACCATCTTTGCGGTTAATCATGGCGCCAATTCCTGTGTATTCTCCGGTGGAATTGATTTTAAAACGCGCCACATCCTGCTCGTTGAAGTAGTTCGTGTACGGATCCAAATCGGCCAACATGCTTTTGATGGCTTTGTCCATCAGTTCGCCCGGATTCACTTCGTCTACGTAATTCTGATTCACGGTTTTAAAAAGCGTGGTGAAGATTTCAATTTGTTTGGCGATTTCAAAAAAGTCCTGTTTGAAACTTACGCCCACAAACAAAAATCCGCTGGCCAATACCGGGATAACGTATCTTTTTTTCAGTAATGATGTCATTTTCAAGTTGTTTTTCGTCGGAAGCGTCTTCGAAGGAAGAGGAACCCTGCTACGAAAATAAGTATAAAAGGCCAAACGTGTAACATTCCGAGAAAGAAAGTTGCGATGTTGTTGAAACCGCCTTTTACCGCATTGCCCATTTTTCCGAAATAGGAAACTGTGGCACCGCTTTGAAAAGGGTTAGAAGTGTACATTTCCAAATTGACCGTGCTCATCGAAACCTGATTTTTCAGGTATTTTAAGCGACCTTCTTTGGCTTCGATTTCTTCGCGGATCGCAGAAAGTTCTTTTTCGATTTCCAGCATTTCCGATATTTTGGAGGCTTTGGCGAGCAATTCGAAATAGCGTTTTTCCAGTATGCGTTTGGTTTTCAAACGGGCTTCCACATCAATGTATTCTTCGGTCACGTCCTCTGCTGAGATTTCTTTACGGTCAAAATGTTTCACGCCTTGACTGATTTCGGCAATAAAAGCATCGAACGATGCACTGGGCACCCGAAGGGTAATGTTTCGGTATACGGATTCATAATTTTTTCCGGATTCGTCATTTTGAACGGTCGCTTTGTATTTGACGAGGGCTTCTTTTACGTGAGCAAATGATTCGTCAAGGTTGCCGGTTTCAAAGCGTAGGTTTGCGGTTTTGATGATTTTGGGTTGCAGCGGTTTTTCTGCAGACATATCTTCCGAAACATCCCTGTCGGCATCCATTATGGCCTCTTCTTTTGGCGGTGGCGGAAGGCTTGCTTCCATGGTAACTTCTTCGACGGCAGCTTCTACCGCTTCCTCATTTTTGGAAACTGTTATCATTCGGTCTTCCGAAACGGCATCTTTGCAGGCCATCGGAATCAGTAATAAGGCTAAGTAAAGGAATAACGTTCTCATAAGCTTTTGGTTTTAAGGTAGTAACGCAAAAGCAGCTGAAAAAAGTACGCTTTATTCAGAAATTATTTACTCTCAGATTTGGTGGCTTCCACAAACTTCTGAAACAACTGAATCGTTTTTTCGTTGATTTCGGAATAGGTGAGCTTGTCTTTGGTTTGGTAGAAAAACATGAAAGCATACGGTTGTACCATGTTTTCCAAAAGCAATTCTTTGTTCAGACGATAGGTTTCACGCAGTACCCGTTTGAAATAATTGCGGTCTACCGCTTTTTTGAAGTATTTTTTGGAAACCGAAACGCCAAATTTAATGCGTTCTTCATTTTCCAAAACAGCAGGAACATACACCAACCGCAACGGATATTTCGATACCGATTTCCCTTCGGAAAACAGTAAATCGATGGTGGTTTTGCTTTTGAGCTTTTCGTGCTTCGGGTAGGTGTTCTTCATTTCGGGCAAAGATACGAAGTTCAACTCCGAAATGAAAATGCTATTCCGGATTGCCTTTTTTTCTTTTTATCGGGATGTTGTGCCGCTTGGCGATATTAACTTTTGAAATTTAGGTGCGTTTCACTTTTTTTGTAAATTTAGAGGTAAGATATTGATATATAATGTTTTATAATTTCAATAAATGTAATTGGTTTCCGTTTTTTTTACAGAAAACAAGTATGGAAAATGTTCAAAATAACTCGACAAATTATGAAAACAGCAAGACAAACCGGTATCTGGATTGACTCATCGAGAGCGATTTTGGTTACCCTTCAGGACGGAAAAGAAAAAGTTACCGAAGTAGATTCCTCTATGGAAAACCGCATTTATCACGATCACGGCGGAAATAAAGGCGCCTTTATGGGGCGACAGCATGTAAACGATGAGCGCAAATTTGAAGCCCGACGCAAGCATCAGCTGCATGATTTTTTGGAAGATGTGGTCAATCATACCAAATATGCGGATGAATTGTATGTTTTTGGCCCGGCCGAAACCAAAACCGAACTCAGCAAAATGATTAATGAATCCAAATCGAATATTTCAGCCAAATTGAAAGCGGTGGAAAGCGCGGATAAAATGAGCCTGAATGAGATTGTGGCCAAGGTTAAGAAATTCTACCTGCATTAAAATAAAAAACCGCAACTCATTAAGTTGCGGTTTTTTTATGGTTTTCGGTATTTATTTCGAATAACTGTTATTGGTTTTGTTGATATCTGCCATCAGTTCTTTCGGATCGATGACGATGGATTTGATGTTTCCTTTTTCCTTGTTGATAGTAAACTCAAATGTTGGATAGGCCCAATCCCAGCCCTCGGTAACCGTTCGGTTAACATTCGGGAACGGGTTGTCTTTGGTCCAGCGCATTAAGGTTTGCGGGATATATACACTTTCCTGAGTACCGTCTTCATAAGTGACCATAATGTCTAACGGCATGGGCATTCTCCCGATTCTTTCCAAAGTAACTTTGGTGGTTTTTCCGTTTTCGTCTACCGCTTTAATGCCGTAATCGATGGTGTTGGTGGTTTTCGTCCATTCCATTAAATACCAGTCTAAATTGGCTCCCGAAACTTTTTCCGCCGTATGCTTGATGTCGTTTGGCGTTGGATGTGTCATTTTGAAATCGGCATAATATCTTTTGATGGTTTTCATCATATTGTCTTTTCCGATGAGGTATTCCAATTGCGACAGGAAAATATTCCCTTTGCTGTACGCCTGAATGCTGTACGGACGGTTTTCGTCGTAACGGTCGGAATGCGTGGTTTGCGGTTGTTCTTTCCCTGATTTTACCAACATAAAATAACCTTTATAGGAATCGGCATGTGGGTTTTCCACTTTTTTATCGGCGATTTCATTTAAGCCGTAGTTTTCCAGCCAGGTGGTGAAACCTTCATCCATCCAGCCGTTTTTTGCTTCGTTGGATGCCAATACGTGTTGGAACCAGGAATGCGCCATTTCGTGTGCGGTAACCCCTAATAATCCATCGAAAGTACCTTCGCCCAGAATCAGCGTACACATGGCATACTCCATACCGCCATCGCCTCCCTGAATAACCGAATATTGGTCGTACGGATATTTTCCAACCGTTGTGTTGTAAATTTCCATTAAGCGTACCGTTGCCGGTTGCAGTTTTTTCCAGTTGTCGATAATTTTCGGATTGTTTTTGTACAGAAAATGGATGGTTGCACCACCCGGAACCTGAGCTATGTCGTGCAGATACTCTTTATCGGCCGCCCAAGTAAAATCATGTACGTTTGGCGCGATAAAATGCCAGGTTAAAGTTTTTGGTTTTTTAGGATGATTTACAATTACACCAGAATCCTGATAGCCATAACCGATTTCATTTTTATTTTGAAGATAGCCGGTTCCGCCCAAAATATAGTCTTTCGCGATGGTAATTTTTACGTCGAAATTCCCCCAAACGCCATGAAATTCACGGGCAATGTAAGGATCGGCCTGCCAGCCTTCGAAATCGTATTCGGCCATCTTTGGGTACCATTGCGACATGGAAAGTTCCACACCTTCTTTGTTGTTGCGTCCGGAACGTCGGATTTGTACCGGCACTTGTCCGTTAAAATCCATGGTGAATGTAGCGGAACTGTTTGGTACAATTGGTTTTGCTAAGTCGACTTCCAGAATGGTTCCGACCACTTTATTGGCAGCGTTTAAACCATCCTGTTTCAGGTTGGCAATTTTTAAATAACCGATTTCATTCGGTTTTAAGGCACTGATGCGGCTTTCTTTCACTTCTTTGTCGCCAACTTTTACTTTGGTAACCATACGACCGTCGGGATCTTTAATCGATTTTAATCGGGCGTCCATCGCGCTGTTGGGCTGGAAAGCATTGTTGAACAAATGGAAATAAACACGACGCAAGGTGTCGGGTGAATTGTTGGTATACACCAGCGTTTGTTTTCCTTTGTACTGATACGTTTTCACGTCCATGGAAACCTCCATTTTGTAATCAGCGTGTTGTTGCCAGTAGCCCGGATTAGGGTTTTTCTGCGCCAACATTCCGCAGGAAACAAACAGCGAAAATAAAAGATAGTTTTTCATTTTTTTTTAAATAAAAAGGAAGGGAATAATCCCTTCCGATTGTACAATGTTCAAATATAATTATTTTTTTGCCATCTTGCCGGCCATTAACAAAGCGTTATAAGCGTTCACAATTTTTCCGGATTTGGAAACTTCGTTAAAAGGTTTTACTTCTTTGGCTTCTCCAACTGTAATTTTTTGGGTTAGCGTTGTTCCGGATTCCATAATAATCTGTTTAACCTGTGCAGCGGTCAGACTAGGATAGTACGAGCGGATCAAAGCAGCTACTCCGGCAACGTTTGGCGATGCCATAGACGTTCCCTGTAGGTATTGGTATGTATTGCTAGGTGTGGTAGCGTAAATTTTTTCACCCGGAGCGAAAATATCCACACTGTTTTTTCCGTAATTCGAAAAACCGGCTACCATTTCCGAACCATAACTTGGCGCTGTTGCTCCAATGATTAAAACGTTGTTGGAGATTTCCGGTTGTCCGTCATAGGAATCGGTTGGGTATTTGTTCATCGTATCCAAATCGTACGATTCGTTTCCGGCTGCAAAGATTACCAATACATCTTTTGAAGCGGCATATTTAATGGCATCGTGTACCCAATCTCTGTGTACCGAATAGTATTTACCGAAGCTTCCGTTGATGACTTTCGCTCCGTTGTCTACCGCATAACGGATTCCTAAAGCGATGTCTTTATCATATTCGTCGCCATCCGGTACCGCGCGAACGGCCATGATGTATACGTTATTGCTTGCCACACCGTCACCACCTTTGTTGTTGTTACGGGTTTGTGCAATGATTCCGGCTACGTGAGTACCGTGTTTAGCGCCTTTTTTCTCAGGACCGATTACGTTATTGTTGCCGTATTTTTTGTCGTTGAGGTTGTCTGGGTTGTCGCCAACCACTTTTCTTCCATCAAATTGAAGGTTCAAGTGATAATTGATTTGTCCGTACACATAGTCTTTGAATTCCTCAATTTCCTTGTCGAATTCTTCTTTGGACGTTTGTGCCAAAATCTGCATCATCATTCCTTTGTATTGCATTAACGCAGGATCGGTAGTTTCGATTTTTTTTACATCATCCAAGGTATAGTTTTTCTTTTTCAGATGATCGGCAATGGCTTTGTCACCGGCCAAGATGAAATCCACCTGCTGTTTGCCTTGCATGGCTTCCTGCATGTCTTTTTCGTGTTCGGCTTTTGCTCTTCGGTACGTTTCGGAACCATCATCGCCTTTCTTTAAAATACGGACGTATTCCATGTTTTCGTGTTCGGCATCCCCAAGGAAATTCCACCCGTGAATGTCGTCGATGTAGCCGTTATTATCATCATCTTTTCCGTTTCCGGCGATTTCTTTCGGATTGGTCCAGATGGCCGGTTTTAAATCTTCGTGATCGATATCAATTCCCGAATCTACAACACCCACAATCACTTTTGTCCCTTTTTTGCCTTTTAGCAGTTGGGTATACGCCTTGTCTACGCTCATTCCCGGAATAGTGTCTTTGCCTAAATCCAGATGACTCCATCGTTTTAAATCGTTTTCAGCAATTTTGCCTACCTTCATCGGCATTTTGTCAATGTTTTCGGCTGGTGTAGTAACCATATTCTGCGTACTTCCGCAGCTTGCCAATGCCAAAGCAAGTCCGGCAAACAGGTAATAAGATTTTAATATTGTCATAGTCATTTTCAGTTTTGAAATAAGTCTAAAGAATTTTAATTTGTTACAAAAGCATTAAAGATTAACCATTAATTTGAACTAATGGCAAGTTACAGTTTTATTAACTGATTTAAATGGGAAAAATAAAAAAATGAGCTTCTTTAGATAAAAAGATAGCTCATTGCTGTGATAACTACAGTGATTAGATATAGAACAAGCTTAATCATAACGGTTCGTTTTTTGATTGATGATCTTCTGACTGATGGTATTATTTACAATTTGTAATTATTTTTCTTAGCACGGCATCGGCGATTTCCAATTCTTTGGCGTCGATTCCTTTCAGTGCTTTATTGCGATTCTGCAATATGATTTCCTGAACATTTTTGATAATTTCTTCCCCCGATTTGGTCACCTGAAGGATAAATTTTCGCCGGTCGTCCGGATTGATTTCTTTCTCCAGATAATTGGCTTTTATCAGCAAGTCGATAATTCTTGTAACCGACGCGTTGTCTTTAAAAACCAATTCGCTCAATTCATGCTGCGTAATCGTTGGATTTTCCAGAATACATTTGATAACCAGCCATTGATCGATGGTGATTTTAAAACCGTGTTCGCGCAATTTTTTCTGTGCATACATTCGGTACAATCGGATACTATGATCAATGTTGTAAAAAATAATATTGTTTAATTTTTCCACGAACGATTTCTTTATTCAAAGTTAGGAATGATTTTAAAATAATTGATATATCAATTAAGTTTTAATATAAAATTAACAGCTTTCTAATGTGTTGAAAAGAAAGCTGTTCAAAATTTATCCAAGAATATCTTCACAGGTGAAAACGTCTTTCAAGCGTACGCCTTTTTCGGTTTTTTCCACGGTGATGATTTGGTTGTGCGCATCATGCTCCAAAAACAAATAGTAATTGTTGTCGGCCGCAGCGTTCATGAATTTTGTTCTTTCATTCATCGTTAACAAGGGGCGCGTGTCGTATCCCATCACATACGGAATCGGAATATGTCCGGCGGTGGCTAATAAATCGGCACAGAAAACGATGGTTTTTCCGTTATAATTGATGTGCGGCAGCATTTGTTTTTCGGTATGACCGTCGGCAAAGAAAATCCCGAAGCCCAATTCCGATTGTTCCAAAAAATCGCCTTCCGGTCGGTTGATGAATTTCAGCTGGCCGCTTTCCTGCATCGGAATAATGTTTTCATGTAAAAACGATGCTTTTTCACGCGCGTTGGGTTTGGTGGCCCATTCCCAATGGTTGTCGTTGCTCCAGAAGGTGGCATTTTTGAAGGCGACTTCGTAACCGGTGCGGTCTTTGTTCCAGTTCACGCTACCGCCGCAGTGGTCGAAATGCAGGTGCGTCATGAATACATCGGTAACATCGTCGCGGTGAAAACCTTTGGCCGCCAAGGATTTGTCTAGAGAATGGTCGCCCCAAAGCGAATAATAACCAAAAAATTTCTCCGATTGTTTGTTGCCCATGCCGGTATCAATCAGAATAAGACGGTTTCCATCTTCGATTAAGAGGCAACGTGCGGCGATATCGATTAAATTATTTTCGTCGGCCGGATTGGTTTTGTTCCAGATGGTTTTGGGCACGACTCCAAACATGGCGCCACCGTCCAATTTGAAATTTCCGGCTTCTATAGGGTAAAGTTTCATTTTTCAGTAGTTTAAATATGCCTGCAAATTAGCAATTATTACGCGAATGGGCAATCTAAAAAGCAGCATAAGAAACGACTATATCGTAATAAGTTATAAAAATGTTAGCTAGTATGGTAAAAAGCTTTAATTGTAATATCTTTGCCCTAAATTAGAATTAATCTGTATAAACATTATGATTAAAGTATCTGAAACAGCAAAAAAAAGAATCGCACTTTTAATGGAAGATGACGGTTTCAGCACCGCGACCGATTATGTTCGTGTGGGTGTGAAAAGTGGCGGATGTTCTGGACTTTCGTATGATTTAAAGTTTGACAAAGCTTTAGGGGAAGATGATAAAGTGTTTGAAGACAACGATATAAAAATTGCGGTAGACAAAAAGAGCTTCCTGTATTTGGTGGGAACAACCTTAGAATATTCGGGCGGACTGAACGGAAAAGGATTCGTGTTTAACAATCCGAATGCAAACAGAACCTGCGGGTGCGGAGAGAGTTTTTCGCTTTAATCCGATATAAAGCCGGATGCGAATCGGGCTTTTAAAATTTAAGACAAAATAATGAGCAAGTATACTGAAGACGACTTAAAGGTCGAATTAGAAAATAAAGAATACGAATACGGGTTTTATACCGAACTGGAATCGGAGACGTTTCCGGTTGGGTTAAACGAAGACATCGTTCGTGCCATTTCCCTGAAAAAAGAAGAGCCGGAATGGATGACCGAATGGCGTTTGGAAGCGTTTCGTGCCTGGCAGGAAATGATTGAGCCGGAGTGGGCCAACGTGCATTATGACAAACCCGATTTTCAGGCGATTTCGTATTATTCGGCACCCAAAAAAGCCGATCCTAATAAGACGTTAGACGATGTGGATCCGGAACTTTTGGCGATGTACAAAAAGTTAGGGATTTCGGTAGACGAACAGAAACGAATGAATAACGTGGCGATTGATATCGTGGTGGATTCGGTTTCTGTGGCAACTACCTTCAAGAAAACCCTGAATGAAAAAGGCATCATTTTCTGTTCGATTTCCGAAGCAATTAAAGAACATCCGGAATTGGTGCGCAAACATTTAGGCACCGTGGTTCCGCAGAAAGATAATTTTTATGCCGCTTTAAACTCTGCTGTTTTTTCAGATGGTTCGTTCTGTTACATTCCCAAAGGCGTTCGTTGCCCGATGGAATTGTCCACTTATTTCCGAATCAATCAAGGGGGAACGGGTCAGTTCGAAAGAACGTTGTTAATTGCTGATGAAGGCAGTTATGTTTCCTACTTAGAAGGTTGTACCGCACCAAGTCGTGATGAAAATCAGTTGCACGCTGCTGTTGTTGAGCTGATTGCGATGGACAATGCCGAAATCAAATATTCTACCGTTCAAAACTGGTATCCGGGAAATAAAGAAGGAAAAGGCGGGGTTTTCAATTTTGTGACCAAAAGAGGTTTGTGTGAAAAAGGCGCAAAAATCTCGTGGACGCAGGTGGAAACCGGTTCTGCTGTAACCTGGAAATATCCTTCGTGTATCCTGAAAGGCGATAACTCCATCGGAGAATTTTATTCGATTGCCGTTACCAATAACTTCCAACAGGCCGATACCGGAACCAAAATGGTGCACTTGGGTAAAAACACCAAGTCGACAATCATTTCCAAAGGTATTTCTGCCGGTAAATCACAAAACAGCTACCGCGGATTGGTGCAAATCGGATCCAGAGCCGATAACGCGCGTAACTTCTCGCAATGTGACTCGTTACTGATGGGAAATAACTGTGGTGCACACACGTTCCCGTACATCGAATCGAAAAATACTTCGGCGAAAATCGAGCACGAGGCAACGACTTCGAAAATCGGAGAAGATCAGGTATTCTATTGCAACCAACGCGGAATCCCAACCGAAAAAGCCATCGCGCTTATCGTAAACGGTTTCAGTCGCGAAGTCTTGAACAAGTTACCAATGGAATTCGCCGTGGAAGCTCAGAAATTATTGGAAATTTCTCTTGAAGGAAGTGTTGGATAAATCATATGAATCTTAATACCTTAAATGGTTTAAAATAAAAGAATAAAATGTTAAAAATCAGCAATCTACACGCAAGTGTTGAAGACAAAGAAATATTAAAAGGAATCAATCTTGAAATAAAAGCCGGTGAAGTACACGCCATCATGGGACCTAACGGTGCCGGAAAAAGTACACTTTCATCTATCATTGCCGGAAACGAAACCTACGAAGTAACCGACGGGGAAATCGTTTTGGATGGGGAAGATTTATCCGAATTAGCGCCGGAAGAAAGAGCGCACAAAGGCGTATTCTTATCGTTTCAGTATCCGGTGGAAATCCCGGGGGTTTCGGTAACGAATTTCATCAAAACCGCGATTAACGAAAAACGCAAAGCCAACGGTCAGACCGAAATGCCGGCCAATGAAATGCTGAAAATGATCCGCGAGAAATCGGAATTATTGGAAATGGACCGTAAGTTTTTATCGCGTTCGTTAAACGAAGGTTTCTCGGGTGGTGAAAAGAAACGTAACGAAATTTTCCAAATGGCGATGTTGGAGCCAAAAATCGCCATTCTGGACGAAACGGATTCCGGTTTGGATATTGATGCGTTGCGTATCGTAGCCAACGGGGTGAACAAACTGAAAAACGAAAACAACGCGGTGTTGGTAATCACGCACTACCAACGTTTGCTGGATTATATCATTCCTGATTTCGTTCATGTTTTAATGGACGGTAAAATCGTGAAAACCGGTGGTGCTGATTTGGCATTGGAACTGGAAGAAAAAGGATACGACTGGATTAAACAAGAACAAGAAGCATAAAATTAGTTGGCAGTCGCAGTTTACAGTGTTCAGATACTGATAACCGACAACCCGACAACCGACAACTAAAATATGGATTTAAAAGAAAAATTAGTTTCATCATTTATGGCCTTCGAAGGAAAAATCGAAGCTGATGATGAACTTCATGCAATACGAAGTCAGGCGATTAAAAACTTCGAAAACAAAGGCTTTCCAACCAAAAAAGAGGAAGCCTGGAAATACACTTCGCTGAATGCAGTACTGAAAAACGATTTCAGCGTATTTCCGAAAAAAGAGAACTCCATCGAATTCAAAGACGTAAAAAAATATTTTTTACACGAAATCGATACCTATAAAGTGGTTTTTATTGACGGGGTTTTCAGTTCGTTTTTGTCTTCTACGACCCACGACGGACTGGACGTTTGTTTAATGGCTTCGGCGTTGACCAAACCCAAATATAAAATGGTGATTGACACGTATTTCAATCAGATTGCCAGCAAAGAAGAAAGTTTAACGACTTTGAATACGGCATTTGCTTTGGAAGGTGCCTACATCAATATCCCGAAAAGTAAAGTGGTTGAAAAACCGATTGAAATCATCTATTTCTCTACCGGAAACGAAGCGGCTTTAATGGTGCAACCGAGAAACTTGGTGATTGTTGGGGAAAACGCTCATGTACAAATCGTGGAACGTCACCAAAGTCTGAATGAAAATCCGGTATTAACGAATTCGGTAACCGAAATTTTTGCTCAAAAACGCGCTATTGTGGATTACTACAAAGTACAAAACGACGTGCAAACCGCGAATCTGATTGACAATACCTATATTGCCCAAAAACAGGAAAGCCGTGTTGCGGTACACACATTCTCGTTTGGTGGAAACATCACACGAAACAACCTGAATTTCTACCATCAGGGCGAGCGTATCGATTCGACTTTGAAAGGCATTACAATTATCGGCGACAAGCAGCACGTAGACCATTACACCTTGGTGCAACATGCGACACCAAATTGCGAAAGCCATCAGAATTATAAAACGATTCTGGACGGACAGTCGAATGGCGTTTTCAACGGAAAAATTTTCGTGGAAAAAGAAGCCCAGAAAACCGATGCGTTCCAACAGAACAACAATATTTTATTAAGTGATAAAGCTACTATCAACGCCAAACCGCAATTGGAAATTTTTGCCGATGACGTAAAATGTTCCCACGGTTGTACGATTGGACAATTGGACGAGGATGCGATGTTTTACATGCAACAGCGCGGTATTCCGAAAAAAGAAGCGAAAGCGTTGCTGATGTACGCGTTTACCAGCGAAGTGACCTCCAGTATCAAAATACCGGAATTGAAGGCTAAAATCGCTAAAATCATCGCGACAAAGCTAAATGTGAACATGGGATTTGATTTGTAATTGAAACTCTCCTGAAAAAAACAGAAAACCGTCGTTATGGCGGTTTTTTTTATGCCGTGAAACGGTAAGACTTTTTTGTATATTTGAAATACATCAAATTCAAACCGAATGGAACAACATTCCGAAGAAAGCGTAGAAAAGCTCGTGAAGCTTGGTTTTGTTACCGAAGCACAGCAAAAAGAAATAAAAGAATATAAGCAGTTGGGCCTTTTTTCGCTCCATACCGAATTGCTTTTTCTGTTGTATTTGTCGGTTTTGTTGTTTACCGGCGGTGTAGGAACCTTAATCTACAAAAACATCGACAGTATCGGGCACATGGCGATTCTGGCGGTAAATTTCGCGTTGATGGTGGTTTGTTTGTACTTCAGCTTTAAAAAAGCTAAGGGATTTTCAAGGGATGAAGTGCTTTTCGAAAACCCAATCTACGATTATGTGGTGTTGACCGGAAGTATTTTGGGGTGTATTTTCATCGGCTATCTTCAATATCAGTACAGTATTTTCGGTAGCGATTTCAGTTTGGTTTCGCTTTTCTCGGCTATATTTTGCTTCGGAATCGCGTATTATTTCGACAGCCGGATGGTGCTTTCGATGGCGATTACAGCTTTGGCGGCTTTTGTCGGCATCACCCTTACGCCGAAAACCGTTTTCCAAAATGAAATTTATTCCAATCCGACTTTAAGCTATTACGGTTTGGCACTCGGTATTTTAATCGTGCTTTGGACCGTGTATTCCATGCGGGAAAACCTGAAAAAGCATTTTCATTTTGTCTATTTCACCTTTGCGCAGCATTTGTTGGGCGTCAGTATTGTTGCTGGTTTGTTGGAGATGAATTGGTGGCTTTTCATTCCTTTTCTGGTGGGATTCTGCTATTATTTTTATACCGTAAGCCATAAACTCAAGGCGACTTCTCTTTTTGTTTTTGCTTTGATTTACGGTTACATTGGTTTTAATATCCTGTTGTTCAAATGCGTTGATTTTCTCGATCCGTTTAATATATTCGATTTTATCATTATCCTTTCCCCGGTGTATGTCATCGGATCTATAGTGTTGTTCATCAAATTGGTACGTGATTTTAATAAAGAGAAAAATGCTGGCTTACAATAAAGAACTTTTAGCGAACAGTTTTTTGGTTTCAGAAGCCAAGAACTTGTACAAAATGAAATTTATCTCCAAATCGCAATTGGCTGATATTGCCACGCAACTTCCTTTGTTGCAGTCCAATCGGAATATATTGGTGCGAATAGGTTTTTTTCTGTTGGGTTGCTTTTTATTTTCCTCTGTGATGGGCTCGGTAATCATGCTGTTTATGCCGCTTTTGGAAAACAATTATAAAGTGATGGTCTATTTTTATGCGCTTATCGGACTGGTGGGCACCGAATTCTTAGCCGCCAAAAAGTACCATAAACACGGATTGGACGATGCGTTTATTTTGTCGATGCAAGGTGCTTTTTATGCCGCTATCGGAATTAGTTTCGAAGATTCCCTGCTGGTTTTTATGGCGATGGTTGTACTTGGATTGGTGTGTTGCATCCGTTACGTACATACGCTTTCGGCTTTAATAAGTTGTATCGGATTGGTCGGATTGTTGTTCAATTTGATTACCGAACAGCATCTTATGGCTACGCTGTTTTTGCCTTTCGTAGGATTCCTTTTGGCGATTGGAATTTATTTTGTTTACCGAAAACTGCATTTGAATCCGAAAAACTACCTTTATACGAATGCGCTGCTTGTCACAAAAGTGTTTGGCTTGGTGTTGGGTTATTTTTCACTGAATTATATGGTTGTTCGGGAATTGTCACAAAGCCTGATGAATATCACGGTGGAAGAAGGAGCCGACATTCCGCTCGCGTTCCTGTTTTACGGCTTAACATTCCTTGTTCCGTTGTTTTATATCGGTTATTCCATTTACACAAAAGACCGGATGATGCTGATTGTGGGCATCTTAACACTTGGGTATTCCTTTTTCACCATCCGGTATTATTATCAGTTGATGCCCTTGGAAATCGCTTTACTGCTTGGCGGAATCGTGCTTTTTGCCATTGTTTTCGCAGCGATACGCCTTTTGAAGGATAAGGAAACCGGCGTTACTTTTAAACCCGACCGAAGTGCCGACACCAACCTTATTTTAAACGCACAGGCACTGCTTGTCAATGCACAAGTTGATGTCAAACCAGTTGCCGGGCAGGAGAATATGCCTTTTGGTGGCGGTGGTTTTAGTGGCGGTGGGGCAGGGGAAACGTATTAGGGTTATCCCAAATCGTAAATTTCCATGATGCCTTTCAACACTTCTTCAAGGTTGATGTTCAGGTCGATTAATTTTCCTGAGTGGATGTCAAATACCCAACCGTGCACCTGTAAATTTCGTTCTTTATAGGCTTTTTGAACGTCGGCCGTTTTGAGCAGGTTGACGCATTGTTCCTGAACGTTGAGTTCTACCAGTCGGTTGTAACGGTCGTTTTCATCGGGAATGGCGTTCAGTTCTTTTTTATGCAATCGATACACGTCGCGTATGTTTCGCAACCACGGATTCAAAATTCCCAAATCTTCCGCTTTCATGGCTGCTTTTACGCCGCCGCAGAAATAATGGCCACACACTACTACATGGTTTACTTTCAGATGGTTCACGGCATAATTCAGTACTGACATCACATTCATATCGATACTGATAACCATGTTGGCAATATTCCGGTGTACGAAGACTTCTCCGGGTTGTACGCCCATTAATTCTTCCGCGGTTACTCTGCTGTCCGAACATCCGATATAGAGAATTTCCGGATTTTGTCCTTTCGATAAATTTTTGAAATAATTGGAATCTAGCGCCAGTTTTTCACCAATCCACTTTTCGTTGTTTTTGAAGACTTTTTGTATGTCCATAGCTGTGTTTTTAGATTCAAACGATAGCCGAAAGCAAAAGAATTCCGAATTTTATACGACCAATTCCGAAGCCTTATGTCGCGACAACGCTAAAGTAAGGATAAATCATTTTTCAGAATACTTTTTTTAGCTGATTTTAACCTTTATTTATTCCAATTTTAAATAAACAAGCCGTAAATTTGCGACAAATTATAAGGTATTATGTTTGATGTTCAAAAAGTAAGAGCACAATTTCCCATATTGTCCCAAACCGTAAACGGCAAGCCGTTAGTATATTTTGATAATGGTGCTACGGCGCAGAAACCGCAAGTAGTTATCGATGCAATCTCTAAATATTACAGCGAAATCAACGCGAATATTCATCGCGGTGTGCATACGTTGAGTCAGTTGGCTACCGATGCGTATGAAGTTTCCAGAAACACGATTCAGGCGCACTTGAATGCCAAGTACAATCATGAAATTGTCTTTACTTCGGGAACCACGCAGGGAATCAACCTGGTGGCGAGTGGCTTTGCAGCTTTCGTAAAAGAAGGCGATGAGGTAATGGTTTCTGCTCTGGAGCACCACAGCAATATTGTGCCGTGGCAGTTTTTGTGTGAGAAAACCGGAGCGAAACTAGTCGTGATTCCGATGAATGAAAAGGGAGAGTTGATCATTTCCGAATTCGATAAATTACTTTCCGATAAAACAAAAATAGTTGCGGTAAACCATATTTCCAATGCTTTGGGAACGGTAAACCCTGTAAAATATATTGTTGCAAAAGCACATGAAGTGGGCGCAGCGGTTTTAATTGATGGGGCTCAGGCCACGCCACATTTACGGCCGGATGTGCAGGATTTGGATTGCGATTTTTATGTGTTCTCGGGTCATAAAGTCTGCGGACCAACCGGCACCGGAATTTTATACGGGAAGGAGAGCTGGTTAAATCAGTTGCCGCCGTATATGGGTGGTGGTGAAATGATCAAAGAAGTAACCTTCGAAAAAACCACTTATGCTGATCTTCCGCATAAATTCGAAGCCGGAACGCCCAATATCGCTGGAGGCATCGTGCTTGGTACGGCAATCAATTATATGAACGGAATCGGTTTTGACAACATTGCCAGATACGAACAGGAATTATTGGACTACGGTACAAAACGTTTGCTTGAAATTGAAGGCTTGAAAATCTACGGAACCAGTGAACACAAGGCTTCGGTAATTTCATTCAATATTGAAGGCATTCATCCGTACGACATTGGCACAATTATCGATAAGTTAGGAGTAGCGGTGCGAACCGGTCATCATTGCGCACAACCTATTATGAATTATTTCAATATTCCGGGTACGATAAGAGCCAGTTTTGCCTTTTACAATACCAAAGAAGAAATTGATATCTTTGTAGAAGCGGTAAAAAAAGCGCAGATGATGTTATCCTAAAAAATAAGAAATTATGAAGGCAATCACTCTTTTAGCAGCCATGACAATTACACTTGCCAGTTGCAACTGTCAAAAAAAGGCCACTGAACAAACTAATTTAACAGCTGTGGAACCCAACAATTCTCAAATCGCCATGAATCAGGAAAGTGCTTTGCCGGTATTGGAATATGAAGCCAATACACGAGGGTTTTTCAGAAAAATTACGGTTGACAACAAAACGATTGCTGTAATCAATGTTCGCGATGGGAAGCCAACTACAACCCATATTTCGGATGCCGACTGGAACGAACTCGTAACATTGTACAAATCCGTAAACAAAGACGGCTTGGCAACGTTGAAAGCACCAAGTGAAAAACGTTTTTATGACGGCGCGCCAATTGCCAATTTCAGAGTGGTTACTAAAGAAAAAACCTTTGAATCTGCCGCTTTTGACGGTGGAAATCCTCCGGCAGAAATAGAAAAAATAGTAAATAAACTTATCGCGATAGCCGATAAACAGTAATAGCATGAGCATTAAAGAAATACAGGACGAAATTGTAGACGAGTTTTCGATGTTTGACGACTGGATGCAACGTTATGAATACATCATCGAGTTGGGAAAAAGTTTACCGTTAATCGACGAACAATACAAAACGGAAGACAATATTATCAAAGGTTGTCAGTCCAAAGTGTGGGTACATGCGGAAGAAAAAGACGGGAAAGTGGTCTTTACGGCCGACAGTGATGCGATTTTAACCAAAGGCATCATTGCGATTCTGGTACGCGCCTTTTCCAACCAGTCGCCCAAAGCGATTTTGGATGCCAACACGGATTTCATTGACGAAATCGGACTAAAAGAGCATTTGTCGCCTACCAGAGCCAACGGACTGGTGTCGATGATTAAAGGAATAAAAATGTACGCTTTAGCTTTTCAGGCTAAGGGTTAATTACTATAAAAATGGAAGAATTTAACGATACAATCAATTTAGGCGAAGACGTTGTAAAAGTGTTGAAAGGCATTTACGATCCGGAGATTCCGGTAGACATTTATGAATTGGGTTTGATTTACGACGTGATGATCAACGAAGACAACGAAGTGAAAATCCTGATGACCTTAACTTCCCCAAACTGTCCGGTAGCCGAAACGCTGCCAATGGAAGTGGAAGAAAAAATTAAATCCATTGATGCAGTGAAATCCTGTGAGGTGGAAATCACGTTCGATCCGCCATGGAGCAAGGATTTGATGAGCGAAGAAGCCAAATTGGAATTAGGAATGCTTTAATAAAGTAAACAGTATTCAGTGAGCAGTTTTACTAATGAACTGACCACTGAATACTGACCACTGAATACTTAAGAATGGACGAAATTGTAAACAGAGTCGCCAACAGCGCCTTGCAGGTCTTTGATCTGGAGGATTATTTTCCGAAGCAGCGTATTGTGGAATTAGATATTTCACAATGGCTTTTTGGCGGATTTATTCTGAAAGAAACCGAATTTCGCGAGCAATTGAAGCAACACGACTGGACGCAATACCAGGATTCTTATGTGGCGCTTTATTGTTCTGGAGATGCCATATTGCCCGCTTGGGCGTATGCTTTGGTTTCGGTGCATTTACAGCCGCATGCTTTAAAAAGCATCAACGGTACCAAGAAAGAAGTCTTGATTTCGCTCTATCAGGATGCGTTGAATGCCTTGGATTATCATCCTTATCAGGACAAACCGGTTATTTTAAAAGGATGTTCCAACAAACCGGTTCCGCAGGAAATCTATGTGTTGGCAGCCCAAAAACTGGTTCCTTTTGCGAAAAGCATTATGTTTGGCGAAGCGTGTTCCGCGGTGCCACTTTATAAGAAAAAATAAGCCGTTCAACGACTTTTGAGCGGTTTTCTGTACGGATTTTGTTACTTTGTTAGTACACAAAATACCGGTCATGAAAAAAACACTACTTGCACTGCTTTGCGTTTTCGGAATGAGTAACGCATCGGCTCAGGAAAAAGTACCGGAAATACTTCCCGATACTACACAACACTGGACTACCAAAGGCAATATTTCATTGCTGTTCAACCAGTCCAATTTCAGTAACTGGCAGTCCGGAGGGGAAAATAACCTTTCAGGAAATGTCGGCGTGAATTACGATTTTAACTATAAAAAAAGCGAATGGACCTGGGACAATAAGATTATCGCTTCTTACGGTGTGGTCAAAACCAAAAACTCTCCTTTCGAAAAGAAAACTGATGACCGTTTTGAACTCAATTCTCTTTTTGGTAAAAAAGCTTTTGGGTATTGGTTTTATTCGGTTTTCCTAAATTTCAAAACCCAGATGACGCAGGGTTATGTTTACGGTAAAGATGTAAACGGAACCGAAATCCGCAGCGAATACACGGATTTGCTTTCTCCGGGCTATCTTACTTTCGGACCGGGAATGCTCTGGAAAAAAAGCGATAATCTGAAGTTTAACCTGGCGCCCGCAACCTCTAAAATTACCATAGTCGATAAAGAAGCGACTTTACCTAACGAAGCGTATTTCGGGGTTAAGGAAGGGGAATCGTTGCGGTATGAATTAGGGTTTTATGCTTCGGGCTATTACAAACTCGTAATTATGGCAAACGTTTCCATTGAAAACATTTTGGGCTTGTATTCCAATTATCTGGAAGATTCGCAGAACGTGGATTTGGATTACCAGATGAATGTGGTGCTAAAAATCAATCGTTATTTAACTACAAACATTGCGTTGCAAACGATATATGATGACAACGCGTTCCGTGGTTTTCAAACCCGGCAGGTTTTTGGGGTGGCGGTGAATTACGGGTTTTAAGTACAATAAAAAATCCCAACGGTTGCGGTTGGGATTTTTGTTTATTCGTCTTCTTTTTCGACGGCATCTTTATAATCGGGATACAAAAACTTGTTGTAGGGAAAGCGCGTAATATGAATTTCACGCACCGCTTCGTATACTTTCTCCCTGAATTCCTCAAAATTCTCTTTGTTGGTAGCTGAAATAAACAAGGCATTGTCTTTTCCTACTTTCGACATCCAGGTGTTTTTCCATTCTTCCAAGGTGTAATGTTTGGTGGTTTTCTCGGTCATCAAATCGTCTTTGTCTATGGTCAGGTGTTTGTAGGCGTCGATTTTATTGAAAACCATAATAGTCGGTTTGTCGGCACTTTTAATATCCTGTAAGATTTGGTTTACCGATTCAATATGATCTTCAAATTCGGCATGCGAAATGTCCACCACGTGCAATAATAAATCGGCTTCGCGCACTTCATCCAACGTACTTTTAAACGATTCGACCAATTGGGTGGGCAATTTTCGGATAAACCCTACCGTGTCGGACAACAGGAACGGAAGGTTTTTAATCACGACTTTACGTACCGTAGTGTCCAAAGTCGCAAACAATTTGTTCTCTACAAACACATCGCTTTTTCCAACCGCATTCATTAAAGTGGATTTTCCCACATTGGTATAACCCACTAAGGCCACACGAACCATGGCGCCACGGTTGCTGCGTTGTACCGACATTTGTTTGTCGATGGTTTTTATCTTTTCCTTTAATAAAGCAATACGGTCACGCACAATACGACGGTCGGTTTCAATCTCCGTTTCCCCCGGACCGCGCATCCCGATACCTCCTCGTTGGCGTTCCAAGTGGGTCCACATCCCGGAAAGTCGCGGCAGTAAATATTGACATTGCGCCAATTCTACCTGAGTACGGGCATAGGAAGTTTCGGCACGTTGTGCGAAAATATCCAAAATAAGATTGGTTCGGTCCAGTACTTTGCAATCTAATATTTTGGTGATGTTTTTCTGTTGCGCCGGTGTCAGTTCGTCATCAAAAATAACAGTCGAAACATTGTTCTCCTTAATATATAGGTTGATGTCTTCCATTTTTCCGGTTCCCACAAAGGTTTTTGGGTTGGGTTTATCCATTTTTTGGGAAAAACGTTTAATCACCTCTCCGCCAGCGGTAAAGGTAAGAAACTCTAATTCGTCTAGATACTCATTGAGCTTGTCTTCGTTCTGATGTTGGGTGATGATACCAACAATTACCGTTTTTTCAAAATTATGTGTTTCTTTCTCTAACATTTTGTCAAATTGAAATGCAAAAATACGCAAATAAAAGTTAGTGATTAAAACTGTGATTTGATGTTTAATTGATAAAAAACCAAACAAATGGTCGATTTTTTGTGAATTTTAGCAGTCAATGTTAAGTTGTAGATAAATTTGTTTTAAATTTGGAAATTAAACTTACAACAAACCTAAATATTAATTATGAAAAAAATTACTCTTGTAATTTTCATGTCGTTGTTATCTTTCTTGGGGTATGCACAATTCCCGGAAAGTTTTGATACGGGGATTCCCGCGACATGGAACGTTTCAGATAATGGATTAGGGACGCCCCAGAACTGGACGACTACTAGTACATTATTCCTCCCTACTCATGGAGGAGCGCAGCATGCTATTGCAAACAGAGGCGCTATCGGAGCAGGAAACACTTCTGAAAACTGGTTGGTTACGCCACAAATTACACTGCCTGCAAATGGGCAGTTGCGTTTCTGGACGAAAATGACCATATCGGGTGATAGCGGAACATTGTATCAATTACGTGTTTCCACAACATCACAAACGAATCATGCAAGCTTTACAACCATCCAACAATGGACGGAATCCGAATTGGAAACGGCTATGGCAGCCGGAGGTTCATCGGCTTACAACGTTTATGGTGAAATCGTTAAAAATCTAACGCCAGCCTATACTGCCGGACAAACGCTTTGGATTGCCTTTGTTAAGGTTAACGAACAAACCGGGGCTACCGTTGAAGGGGACCGATGGTTGATTGATGATGTTAATTTGGTGCAACAATGTGTGGATCCATTAACATTGAATGCAACATCCATTACATCTACTTCGGCGCAATTGAGCTGGACAAGTCCGGGACCTGCTACTTCATGGGACATTGAAATGGTTGCAAGTCCGGGAACTCCAACAGGTATTCCAACTGCAACAGGAGTTACAAATCCTTATACTTATACAGGTCTGACTCCTGGGACACAATATTCTTTTTATGTAAGATCGGTTTGTGGGGTTGGGAACACCAGTAACTGGGTAGGACCTTTTATCTTTTTAACAACTCCGTTGGGTCAGGTTTGTTCCGGACCTATTCCTATTACTACACTTCCGTATACGCATACGAGTAACACCAATTTGTATGGTGATGATTATAATGCCAGTGCTGGTACGGGTTGTGGTACTGCAGGAAATTATTTGAACGGAGATGATGTGGTGTATTCTTTTACACCAACGTTCACCGGTTTGGTTGACATTAGCATGACCCCAACTGCAAATGCATCCGGTTTATTCGTATACAGCAGTTGTGCGAATATTGGTGTAAGTTGTATGGCGGGTGTTTCTAACACCGGAGGCGGTATTCGTAACATTCCGAATTTTGCCGTAACAGCAGGTACGACTTATTATATAGTAATCTCTACAAACGGTACCCCTCAAAGTACCGGATATACTTTAGTTTTACAACAGGTAAACTGTGCGCAACCTACAGCTTTAACTGCAACAGGAATCACAGCATCCGGCGTTACTTTGGGATGGACAAGTGCTTTCTCTGCTTTTGAATATGTTATTCAACCTGCAGGAACAGGATTGCCTATGGGAGCTGGGACGCCATCGGCAAACCCGGTAACCGTAAATACACTAAATTCCAACACACAATATGAGTATTATGTGAGAACGGATTGTGGGGGTGGCCTTTACAGTATTTGGGCTGGTCCTTTTACATTCCGAACATTGTGTGGACCGATTGCGGTTCCATTCTTTGAAGGATTTAATGGAACACCGGCGTCTCCGACTGAGATATGCTGGACCGTTTTAAATGTCAATGCAGATGCCAACGCTTGGAACATGAACTATGCAACCACTCCATATGAAGGGGATCAGGCAGCAAGTATCGTTTCAAGTACCTCTACAAATAACGACTGGTTGATTTCACCACAATTGGTGTTGAACGGAAACCAACGTTTACGTTACCGTTACAGAGTGGCTTCAGCAGCATCGGCTTGTAATTTTGAAGTGAAAGTTTCCACTGGAGGACCTGTGGAAGCGAACTTTACTACAACGATAGTACCTCAGGCTTCTTATACGAATGTTACCTATTTAGAGAAATTTGTCAACCTGACAGGAATCACGGGTAACGTAAATATCGGATGGCACGTGGCACCTGGAGCAAACGGTTCCAGAATCTTTATTGATGCGGTAATTGTGGAAGACATTCCGCCTTGTCCGCAACCAATCGATGTTACCGTTTCAACAATAACTCCTACTACGGCAACCATTAACTGGACACCGGGAAGCACAGAAACTTCTTGGCAGGTAGTCGTACAGCCTACAGGATCACCGGCACCAACATTGGCAACGCAGGGAACTACGGTAAATACACCACCACCATATATTGCTACTGGACTTCTAGGTTCAACAACGTATGATGTTTATGTATTGGCAAATTGTGGGGCTAACGGACCAAGTGTTTGGACCGGACCGATAACGTTTACTACTTTGATTGCACCACCAGTTTGTGGCGGTACTTTCTTTGATACGGGAGGCTCAACAGCGGCGTATGCTAACAATGAAAATTCAACTTGGACGATATTTCCGGTAAACCCTGGAGATGTGGTTACGGTTACGTTTACATCATTTAACGTACAGGCAACCAGTGATGGTATGTATGTTTACAATGGAAACAGTACGGCAGCTCCTCAGTTTTCAAGTACCAACGGAGCTGGAACACCATTGAATTTACCAGGTGCTTATTGGGGAACAACAGTTCCGGGACCATTTACTTCTTCGGCAGCAGACGGGTCGTTAACCTTCAATTTTGTATCTAACGGATCTACTACTGCAGCCGGATGGGCAGCGAACGTTACTTGTGGTCCGCGTCCAACGTGTGCGGCACCATTATCGATATCACAATCGGCATTAACTTATAATTCCGTGAATTTAGCATGGACCGGAGGTTCGGCTACAGCTTGGGAAGTAATCGCGGTTCCTTGTGGATCACCGAGACCAACCGGAGCAACAGCTGGATGGGTACCGGCTTCTACCAATCCGTTTACTTTAACCGGATTGACGGGATCAACGTGTTATGATTTTTATGTTAGAGGTATTTGTTCTCCAACAGACGCAAGTACTGTTGTTGGACCAGTAACTGCTACTACTCCTGTGACGCCACCTATTTGTGGTGGTAACTTCTACGATTCAGGAGGACCTTCTGCCAGCTACGCAGCGAGTGAAAACAGAACAGTAACCATTTGTCCTTCTACTCCTGGAGATTTGGTAACAGTAACGTTCACTTCGTTTGCTACAGAAAACAACTTTGACTTTTTAAGAGTATATGACGGAAATAGTGCTGCTGCTCCTTTATTGGCAACATTAACCGGAACCGCATTACCACCTTCTTTTACTTCTTCTGCTACAAATGGATGTTTAACATTTGTATTTACTTCAGACAGTTCGGTACAATCGGCTGGATGGGCGGCGAATGTTACGTGTGCACCGCCACCAACGTGTCCTAGACCTACTGGTTTAACAGCAACAGCGGTTACAAACGTTTCGGCTACTTTAGGATGGACCAACGTTGGACCGGCTACTGCTTGGCAAGTAATTGCGTTACCGTGTGGTTCGCCAATTCCTACTGCAGCTACTCCGGGATGGGTTCCTGCTCCTACGAATCCTTTCGTATTGACGGGTCTTAACCAAGCCACTTGTTATAATTTTTACGTAATGGCTGTTTGTTCTCCAACAGATTCAAGTACGCCATCAAACGCTTATACGGCAACCACTCAGGTAACACCTCCTGCATGTGGCGGAAACTTCTATGATACAGGAGGACCTTCTGCAAGTTATGCTGCGAATGCTAACAGTACTGTAACTATTTGCCCAACGAATCCGGGAGATGTGGTTACCGTTACTTTCAGTGCGTTTGCTACAGAAAACAATTTTGACTTCTTAAGAGTATATGACGGAAACAGTGCGGCTGCTCCTTTATTGGCAACATTAACCGGAACAACAATTCCTCCGGCATTTACCTCTTCTTCAGTTGATGGCTGTTTAACTTTTGTGTTTACATCGGATGGTTCAGTTCAATCGGCTGGATGGGCGGCAAGTGTAACTTGTTCCCCAGCGCCAACTTGTCCGAGAAAACCAATTAACTTAACAGCTACACAAGTTACTTCTACCTCCGCTTTATTAGGATGGACAGAAACCGGTACAGCCACACAATGGCAAGTATTAGTATTACCGGCGGGTTCACCAGTTCCGGTTCCTGGAACAACGGGTATCATTGTGAACTCAAATCCGGCTTTAATAACAGGTTTAAATCCAAGTACGACCTATACTTTCTTTGTGAGTGCTTTGTGTACGCCAACAGATGCAAGTTACTGGTCTAACGGATTTACCTTCACCACAGCTCCTGCAAACGACGAGTGTGCAACTGCAACGTTTGTTCCGGTTAACGCCAATGCGTTCTGTAATCAAACCGTTCCGGGTACACTTTCATTGGCAACAGGATCGGTTGGTACACCAATTGCTCCTTGTGTTGGAACGGCTGACGATGATGTTTGGTATCAGTTTATTGCTACTAACAGTTATCTGAACGTTTCTTTACAGAATGTGGCAGGTTCGACAACCAACCTTAACTTTGCGGTATATACTGGTTCTTGTGCCGGCTTAACTCAGTTCTTCTGTAGTGCTGCGGGTGCGCTCCAAGGTACGCTTAACGGATTAACTGTTGGTCAGACGTATTATATCCGAGTTTACTCGAATGCAGCTACTCCACAAACTACTACGTTTAATCTTTGTATTTCTACTCCGTCAACTTGTGCTACCGCTTCCACAGTTTGTAGCATCACTTACGGTAATACAACAGGGGTAACAAGTTTAGGTACTATTGGCTGTTTAAGTTCTTCGCCAAATCCAACATATTTTACAATTCAGGTAGGTACTTCAGGTCCTATTAATTTTGAGTTGACACAATCTTCTCCAGGAAGCGCAACACCTAATTTGGATGTGGATTATGCGGCTTGGGGTCCATTCACAAGTCAGGCTGCCGGATGTGCTGCTGGGATACCATTCATTCCACCGGTAAATACTAACCCATCGGGAGATCCACAAGACCACGGATGTAGTTTTAGTGCGGCTCCGATTGAGCAGTTTAACATACCAAATGCATTAGCGGGTCAATTCTATATTATTTTAATTACCAACTATTCGAATCAATCGGGTAGTATTAGTTTAAATCAAACGAATGCGGGTCAACCTGGTGCCGGTGTAACAATTTGTTGTCCGGATGCCAACTTCAGTTATGTTCCTGGAACGTACTGTAAAGGAACCAGTGCCAACCCGGTTGCTACAATTGCAACAGGTTCATTGGCGGGAACGTTCTCGTCTCCTAACCCTGCTGTGGTTTTTGTTAACACCGCTACTGGTGAGATTAATTTAGCAGCTACGCCTGCTGGAAATTATATTATTTATAATACTGTAGCAGCAACTGCTTCATGTGGAGTTAAAACATATTCGTATGTAATTACTATCGTTGAGCCTGCCTTAGCTACAATTGCTTACGGTGCTTCTTCATACTGTAATAATTTAGTGGGAACGCAACCGGTTACGGTTACCGGAACACCGGGAGGTACTTTTGCAGTTACGCCTGTTGGATTGTTAATCAATGCCAATACGGGTGCAATTACTCCCGTTGGAAGTGTACCAGGGACTTATACAGTTTCTTATAATTTCCCTGTTACTACAGGTTGTGGTGTTACATCATTTACTACTACGGTAACAATTAATGCTACCCCTAATCCGGCACCAACTGTTGTACAGCCTACCTGTACAACGCCTACCGGAACTGTTACCGTGCTACCTACGGCTGCTACTTATGAGTACAGTATTGATGGTGGAACAACGTATCTTGCAACAAATGTATTTAGCGGTTTAACCCCTAATACCTATAGTGTTGTGATTCGTGATACTACTACAGGATGTATTTCGGCGCCTTTCCCGGTAACGGTAAATGCTGTGCCTGTTGCACCTGTAGCACCAACTACTACTTTGGTTCAACCAACCTGTATTGCAGGTGGACAAATCACCGTAACCTCTCCGTTAAATGGTGCGGTTGTGTATAATAATTTATTCATATCTGAAGTTACGGATGCCAATACGGGATCTTTAACTTATATAGAGATATATAATGGTACCGGTGCTGCTGTTAATTTAGCAAACTATAGACTTAAAATTTATAACAACGGTAGTGGTACCGCTTCTTGTGACTTCGCTTTAACGGGTACTTTAGCTAATAACGCTGTTCATGTTGTAAAAGTGAGTAGTGATGCTAATATAGCAGGTGTTACACCAAACCAATCTGTTACAACTTGTGCGGGAGTTAATATTGATGATAACATTCGATTAACTACAAGCGCTGGTGTTGAGATTGATAATTGGGGTCGAAGAGACGGAATAGCGTTTACACCTAACAATCAACCGGGTTATACTTACAGAAGGTTAGCAACTGTTACCGCTCCAAGTAATACTTGGAATCCTGCAGACTGGTCGGCTATCGATCCGGAGGTTTATACTAATGTGGGTAGCTTTACACCTGCCACTTCTAACTATCAGTTTAGTATAGATGGGGTAACTTATCAAACAAGTAACGTCTTTACGAACGTTCCAGCGGGAACGTATAACGTAACGGTTATGGATATGGTTACGGGATGTATTTCCAATGCCACTGTTGTGGTGTTGAACACTCCAGTTGTTCCTGTTGCTCCAACGGTAACAGCTACATCACCAACAACATGTGCGGTGCCTACCGGATCGTTAACAGTTACAGCTCCAGTTGGTGCTTCTTACGAATACAGTATTGATGGTGTAACTTATCAGGCAGCCACTTCATTTACCGGCTTGGTGCCTGGAACATATAATGTTATTGTTCGTGATGTTGCTAATGGTTGTATTTCAACCGCAACTTCGGCTACTATACTACCGGCTCCGGGTTCACCGGCTGCTCCAACAGCTAGTGTTACCGTTCAGCCAACATGTATTGTTACAACAGGAACGATTGTAGTTACAGCTCCTTTGGGTGCTACTTTAGAATATTCAATCGATGGGGTAACATACCAATCAGGAACTACGTTCGCTGGTTTATTACCTGGAACTTATAATGTTTCGGTACACGATACTGCATCGGGTTGTATTTCTTCTGCCACTACATTAACAGTGAATCCTATTCCTGCTAATCCTGCCGCTCCAACGGCTAGCGTTACGGTTCAGCCAACCTGTACAACTCCAACAGGTACTATTGAAGTAACGGCTCCAGTAGGCGCTACTTACGAATACAGTATTGATGGAGTGACGTATCAGTCGGGAGTAACTTTTGCCGGATTGACTCCAGGCAATTACAACGTAACGGTTCGTGATATTACTACAGGTTGTATTTCTTCGGCTACAGTAGTTACTGTAGATCCAATTCCTGCTAATCCTGCTGCTCCAACAGCAAGTGTTACGGTTCAGCCAACTTGTGCAGTACCAACAGGAACTATTGAAGTTACGGCTCCTGTAGGTGCTACTTTCGAATACAGTGTAGACGGGGTAACTTATCAGGTTAGTACAACTTTTGCTGGTTTGACTCCTGCTACTTACAACGTAATGGTACGTGATGTTGTTACGGGATGTGTTTCTTCGGCAACACCAGTAACAATTGTGCCGGTTGCCGGTGCTCCTGTTGCTCCAACAGCCAGCACAACGGTACAGCCTACATGTGCAGTTCCTACCGGAACGATTGTAGTTACAGCTCCATTGAGTGCCAATTACGAATACAGTGTTAATGGCACTACTTATCAGGCAGGCACTACTTTTGCGGGTCTCGCTTCAGGTACTTATAGTGTTACGGTTCGTGATATTACAACAGGTTGTATTTCTCCAATAACTGTTGTTGTTGTGGATCCAATTCCTGCTAGTCCTTTAGTGCCTTCTGTAACAGTTACGGTACAACCAACTTGTACAAGTCCTACAGCTTCTATCGAGATCACATCTCCACTAGGTGCTAATTATGAGTATAACGTTGATGCGTCAGTTTTCCAGGCAAGTCCAATATTTACTGGTATTACTGCTGGAATTCATACGGTTACAGTTCGTGATAATGTTACAGGTTGTACAGCTCAAACTTCGATTGAAATTATCGCCCCTGTTAGCCCTGATACGCCTGGTTTAGTTGTTAATACACAACCAGTGTGTAACGATTTAACAGGAAGTATTGAAGTGCTTTCTCCAATCGGTGCGAATTATCAATACGCGATTAATGGTGGTATTTATCAAAATAATCCTATTTTTGCAGGATTAAATGAAGGAATTTACGCTATAACTGTAATGGATGTAGTAACTGGATGTATTTCTCAAGTTGCTTCCATCGATGTTCAGGATTTAGGATGTACAATTCCTCGCGGAATCTCTCCTAACGGTGACGGTAAAAACGACGCGTTTGATATATCAACACTTAATGTGACTAAGCTTTCGATTTTCAACCGTTACGGTGTT
>NZ_AVBI01000002.1 GCF_000498475.1 Flavobacterium cauense R2A-7
CAAATGGCTTATAACGTCCCGTGGCTTTGCGAAGTTTGGGTTTATATATCCCCAAGCCTTTCCATTAGGACTAAAGCAAATATACAAAAAGCTCGTCCCATTAAACACCTAAGCCCAAATTTCGCAAAACCACTGTTAGCAGATGTTTTTTTTATTCATTTTTCTTGTCTTTATAGAAAGACTTAAAACAAAGAAATTTAAAAAAACATTATTATTCGCTCAATTATAATAATCAAAATTATAATTTCCAAAAGAATTCCGCCAACTTTATATTTACATTTTCATAACCTTTTTTTATCTCATATAACTTATTAGAATGTGTCCGCTTTCATTTCGTACAAACACCGCTTTTATTTTTTCCCTGAAATCAAATTCGATATAATATTTTGTTTTGTTCTTTTCCACCAAAAAACTTTTATAGTCATCATAGTTATTTAGCGTGTCGATGATTTTAAATTCAGAATCAGACACTTCCTCTTCGGTAACACTCACTCCGGTAATGACTACCTTTTTGTCGATTATTTTAACGGAAATATTCCTGTCAGGGGTTGCCACAACAAGATCACCCATGGCATCATCATTAAACACCACTTTTTCAACCTCTAAATATGTACCTTCTTTTTGTGCAAAAGCATTAACGGATAAAATCAAAACGAATAATACAAGTAACTTTTTCATAATGTGTTTTATTAATTGGTTCATAGCTAAGGTAATACTCTTTTTATATCCCACAACAACTATAGAAAAAATTGTTGTATTTCAATTTTCTATTTTTTAAAATTCCGCTAACCACTGTTAGCAGATGTTTTTTATTTATGATTTAGTTCTTCTGTTAAAGCCAAAATTATATTTGTTAGACCATTAGTTAGATTTTGTATTCCAATTAGTTTTCAAGAGTTAGTATCTTGGATTTATTGTCAATTGACCATTTTTGAAAATTATCTAAAAAGTTTCTCCCTAAAAGTAATGGTGTTTCAGATATAGATACAGATGTGATTACGTTTTTGATTGTAATATTGCCAACTTTGACTTGTTTAAGTTTTGCTCTTCTACATATTACAATTGAACCATCAGCAATTCTGTATAAGGCTGGCTCTAAGTAGTCTGTTTTTTGTAATAAATTTTTTGAAATTAACTCTTTTTCAACAGATTGAGAAATAGATATTTCACTCGCTCCAGTATCTAACACAAAACTCTTTCTAATACCTGATATTTCTACCCAAATTTTGTAAACTCCATTAGCACTTGTTAATTGTATCTTGTTAGATTTACTATTTGCTGATATGACATTATTACTGTTTTTGAAGTTTTTATTAGCAAATGGATCATTGTCAAACTTTTGATATTTTATATCTTCTTTAGCTAGCGAGATTAAATATCTTAATGAATTAAATATCTTATCATTAGTGTCTTTGGAGTGAAATGAAATATCTAGCTCACTGGTGTTATCAGATGAAATCCGTTGACCATATTTGTCATAAGTGGTTTGGTGTATACATCCGGCATTTCCACTTGAACAAAAAATTTGTGTGTAAAAATCTGCACCAGTAGATAAACTTTGTTTTATAAAACCCTTATTGTAAAAATCAATATCGTCTATAGAAAATGTAGTTGTTTTGAAAAGAAGCATTTTGTAGTTCTGGTTCTTTATTCTATTGTCTATTTCATCGCTAGTTAAATTTGCCCTATCAAACCAAAAATCAGCTACATATTCTGTAAGCATAAGTTCACCGCCGGGTTTTAAACTTAATACTCTAGACACATTTCCAATTTTTGAATTAATATAATTCATCGTTTCATCAATTGTCAATTCTTGTGCAATTCCATTAAAGGAACTAAATATTGCTAACATTAAAATTTTTAATTTCATATTTATTGATGTTTTTTATGACTATTCTTGGTCAAAATATCTGCTAACGTCCCGTGGCTTTATGAAGTTGCGGTTTCCCACTCACGGAACTTCACAAATATACCGAAAAGAATTAAAGAAAAACCTGAATTTTTATGCAAGAAGTGCGAGCACAAACTTTTCCAAAAAATCCCAAGCCCCGCAATTTCATAAAACCACTGTTACCAGAAGTTTTTCTATATACATTCGTTTCTCACTTTTACTTTCCTTTTTTCTAATTCTTCCTTCATTTCAATCCATTTGCTATCTTTTAGTGTTCCAGCTGGATACATTCCTCTTTTAAAATCTTTAGTGATTACTCGTAAAATATTTGATTGATTTTGTTGAGTTTCGTAAACAATTTCCTCAATATCTGTAATTCTATATATTATCTTCTTCCAGAAGAAATAATGGTTTTTTACAATGAAAAAGTTTTTAGAAACTTCAAAATAATTCATTGAGTAAGCATTTAATAAAAACCAAAAAATACAGATAGGAATTAAAAACTTCATTTGGTCAAATTTGGATATCTTGCCTTCGGTGAATATTAATAAGTAAACAAAAAATCCTATTAAACCCCACATCATTAATCCTCTAAATGAAAATATTGGGTTACCTTTAAATTCATAAAAATTTTCTTTTTCGATTTCTCTCGGATTAATCTTTTGAGTATTTATTTCAAATGTTAGTTTTTTATCAATTACGATTTGTTGAATAAAAGATTTTATTTCCCAACTATTTGAATACATATCATCAAAAATAAATTCGGTTTTTTTGTTGTTAAAATTTAAAGTTGCAACTTCCATTTGGTAATTAAAAAAACCAAAACCCTTTTTACCAGTCAGTTTTATATTTTGAATATCAGTCCAATAATAAGTTCTTTTGTTTATTATGATTTTTTCGTTATCAACAACAATTTTAGGAGATCTTTTGACGTAATTTTTTATGAAATTAAATGCAATGAAATAAACAAATAGACCAAAAATTGGCATTAAATAAGTTTTGGTTTCTACTTCGTTTGAAGACCATTTCTTTAAGAAAATATAAATCATAAAAGTTCCCATTGCTCCAAAAAATATTATTGAAAATATTATTGAAGTCCAAATTGTCTTACGATTTTGTTTTGAGGCTATTTTTGTCATAAAATTTCTGGTAACGTCCCGCCGGCTTTAAGAAGTTGGGGATTTTTGTTCCCAAACCATTCCATTAGGACTGAAGCCAAATATATGAAATTACCTTTAAATTTTGCCTATAGCCCCAATTTCTTAAAACCGCTGTTGTAGGCAGTTTTTAATCTCCGTAAATTCTATACCAGTTTTCTTCCAGCTTCCAATTTTCCTTCGGATTTTTTTTGATTTCCTCTTCAAAAGCTTTTATATCATCTTCGTCCTCTGTGTAAACAAAATATGTTGATGGATTGTCAAGGAAATTTCTAAAAACCCAAAAATGAATTGTGTATTTTCCGTTGTTTTCATTTTTTCTAATGCCTATATCATTTCCGCTGTTAGAAATGATTGGAAATTCAAAAGGAAGTTGACAAACCCAATTATTCCAAGAAACATTAGGTTTTAGCTCTCCATTTTTTACTTTCTCAACAATTTGGTTTCTTTTATAAAAAAAGACATTCCAATCAACTTTTTCAATAATCACATTTGGTATGTAATTAGCTTTGTAAAATGTTAGACCAAGTAATGATAACGCTATAATAGCTTTGTAAATCCTAATTTTAAAAATTTGAGAATTTGATTTATTTCGATATACTTTTATGATATTTCTAATTGATAAAGTAATTAAGAAAAGTATAATAGCTAGCCAAACAAATGGGGCAACAAAAAAATGTAAATAATAGTAGAAAAGTAGTTCAGAAATTATCCAAACTACAATTATCAAAATATACACTTTCCAATTTTTCAATTCCGTTTATCTAAAATTGCCTACAACGTCCCGCCGGCTTTGTGAAGGCGGGGATTTTTGTTACTGATTCTTACAAATATACCGAAAAGTTTGAAAGAAAAAACTTGAAATAGAGTAGAGAAGTGCAAACACCGGCTCTTCCTGATACACACCCAAACCCCGCTTTCACAAAACCGCTGTTAACGGCTGCCATTCTATTCAATTATTTCGTAAAATAAATTTTTAAATTTAATCTGTAATTCAGAGTTTGGATTTATTCCAAGAATGAATTTTCCATTTTCGTCCTTACTTAAAAATTCTGGATCAAAATCAATTACGGTAAAATCATTTTCTTTCTTAATCAAAGAATCAGAAATCATTCCATCATATTTGATATACTTAAAATTGTCAATTTCCGTAAAGCTTATTTTAATCGTTTCTCTTTTGTAATCTTTGAGTAGATTAAAACAACTAATTATTAGGTTGATTTCATTAATTCCCGTTTTAAACGTATCGTTGCTTAAATCAATATTTGTTTTGTACTCAAAGTTTAAAACAAGCGCATCGTGAAAACCATCATAGTTGGCAATTAATTCTTCAATCATTTTTAAGCGTTTCGTTTTTTATGGTTGCCGTTAACGTTTTGCGGCTTTAAGAAGTGGCGTAATTTTCTTCACAAGCCATCACAAATATACCGAAAAGGGATTAAGAAAAAACTTCATTTTAAAGAAAAAATGCAAACACTAACCTTTCCGAAAAATCACTGACCTAGCCATTTCTTAAAACCGCTGTTGTGAGCAGTATTATTTATGAACTCTGATAATTTCTGAAAGTAATACATCAAGTTCATTTTTAAAATTTACTTGAGTTTCGTTTGGTAGAGTTTCTCTATTTCTAATTGGTAAATGTAGAAACGAATCCGCTATTTTTCTTGAAGACTTTTCTAATCGTAACATTATTTCTTGAAAACTTCTATTTCCGTATGAACCACACATATCAACAAAAGTTGTTTTATTGAAGAGAGGAGGTACATGATCAATTATTGCTCTTATTAGCATTGGAATAGTTAAAAACATACCGCTCTTGTTTGCTAAATTTAGCTCTAAACACAAACTTATAAGTTTAGTAAAATCAAAATTCTTAATTTCTAGTTCTTTGAGTTCAGCTATTCTTTTTGCATTTACATAATCTTCAACGTTTTGTTGGGGATTTTCAGATTCCTTTTCTGCTCCGAAATCATTTTTGATAAATTGTCTAGTTACATTATCACCAAATTTTTGTAAAACACTATCATCAATATATGAGCTAATATTCATATAGCCTCTGGTAATCATTCCTTTTTGCTCTATAAAACTATAAAATTCGTCAGCAGACATGGGCGCCGATGAAGTAAATGTGTAAATCTGTATTCTGTTGATTCTGTATAAATTATATTTTTGACCACCTAAAAAAAATGAATGCAAACCTTTATTGTATGCATCTATTATTTTCTGTAAATCCGCATCATCTATCATTAAAATATTATACGTTCCAAGATATGTACTGATAATGATATTGTATCTCATAGTTTTTTAAATATTGCTCACAACGTCCCGTGGCTTCATGAAGTTGGGGTTTATATGCTCCCAAACCATTCCATTAGGACTGAAGTCAAATATACAAAAAGATTGTCCCGTTAAACACTCAAGCCCCAATTTCATGAAACCACTGTTATGCGATCGTTATTGTTTTTATAGTGATGACAATTTTTCAAAATCTTCATCCGATAATTTTCTGAGAGTTTTGTTGATTGAAGAGTAAACATCATATTCTTCTTCGTTTTCTTCTTCACCGTATTTTAGTCCGGATAAATTTTCGAAACTTTTACTAAGAATTAGATTAAAATAAAACTCAAGTTTTTCTTTTACTTCTTCAGTTGAACGTGATAAATATTTTTCATAAAGTTCGCCTTTTCCAAAATCCCCTTTTGCAACAACGAGTTTAAAAAATCCCTTTCTATTATCTAAGTATTCACCGTAAAAACCTAAGTCAATAAAAAAATCTTTGTAACTCGCTTGCAAAATATCTTCTTGGAAATAATGCCAAACATCATCAATTGGATTAGAATTGGTAGGTTCTAAATCAATAAAATTATTTTTATAAACTTTCCATTCTTTTGGAATATTTACTTCCTTATTTTTAAAACCCAAGTTTTTCACAATTTTGGTTATAATGTCGCATAACGTCCCGCCGGCTTTAAGAAGTTGGGGATTTTTGTTCCCAAACCATTCCAAAAGGACTAAAGTCAAATATACAAAAAGCTCGTTCCATTAAACACTAAACCCCCAATTTCTTAAAACCGCTGTTAGCAGCCGTAATTTTACTTTGTTTTTATGAATTCAATTTCGGTATCTATTCTTTCACTTTTAGCATGAACTTTCATTTTATTGCCTTTAGTTTCTAGGATATCTACATAAATTTTTTGCCCAATCATATGACTTACGTCTTCAGGACAATTTAAAATTTTTTCATAGGTCATAATGTAACTGCATTCAGAAGTCCATTTAATTGACGAATGAATAACGATACCTGTCTTTGGATTTGTTTCTATTTGTAAATTTTCAGTTCTAGTAATTTTTTCAGGTTGATTTTCATTTACATATTCAAAATCCCCAGTTTTAAAATCTATGCAATTCTTCTCCTGAGCACAACTGCTTAACGATAAGAATGTTACTATTATTACGATTAGTTTTGTCATATTATGGCTGCTAACGTCCCGCCGGCTTTATGTCAGTGGCGGATTTTTTTATTACTGACGTTTACAAATATACCGAAAAGAGTGAAAGAAAAACTTGAATTTTAATACAAAAAGTGCGAGCAAAAACTTTCCAAAAAAATCCCAAGCCCCGCCATTGCATAAAACCGCTGTTAACTGCTGGCATTGTTTTTTAAGTTTCCGTAATAATTGAAAATACTATTTATGATATTGTCAAAATTTGCTTCACCGTAAAATAATTTAGAAATTTTAATCATTTCACATATTGAGCTTCCTGATTCATTTCTCCAAACATTTTCATCGTCAAGATTGAGTTTTTTTGACTCGATTTTTTCTATTGACAAAGGTGTGCCAAAAAACTCTTTTAGTTCTGTAATAAATTCTTCAATTCGTATTTGATTGTATGTTGGCCAATCATTCATTGCGGTTAAAAACAATTCAGTAACATCCCTCAATTTATGGGTGGAATTATCAACTTCAAGTAAGTTTTCAAGTTCGAAATATGTTTCTATACGATTAGTATTCATTTAGTTAAATAATTATCCGACTGATTTTTAGCGCAAAGTTTGACATGCTTGCAGTTAACGTCCCGCCGGCTTTATGCTGTGGCGGATTTTTTATTACTGACGTTTACAAATATACCGAAAAGTGGAAAGAAAAAACTTCTTTTTAAAGAAGAAATGCAAGCACTGACCAATCCAAAAAATCCCAAGCCCCGCCATAGCATAAAACCGCTGTTATGGGCAGTGTTTCTTGAAATGTTCTCTCATTTTTTGTCTTTGTGTTGAATTTGTAGGAACTTCACATATACCAGCTCCCAAAATTTTATTTTGATGATTTCTGAGTGTTGGTCTAACAGCTTTATTAAATATTTGGACACTTCTTTCATATCCTTTTAATGTCCCTGCCATAACGCCTGCCATAAAATCTGCCAATTGGATTCCAGTACTATGATGTGAAAATTCTAAGTTGAGACTGTCTTTTACGTGTGTATAATTTTGAATGAAATCACCGTTTTCTTGAATATCAAAATATATTTCTCGAAGTAATTTGCTTTTATTGTCACATAACGGATCAAAAAAGAGTACTGCTAAATCTTCATTATTTCTTTGTACTTCAAATTGAACTCGTTGAAGTAATGAAGTTACGTGCATTTTAAATAGATCCTTTTCTGAAAATTTTGCATTCGAATTATTATTTGTAATGGTAAAAACCGTTTTACAAAATTCTAAATTTTGAAGCAACATTAGAGCATTTTCAACAAAGTCAATAATTTTATGGTAATCAATATCTTTAAGAAAGAAACAATCATCCTTTTCGTTTGGTTTTGTGCCCTTCTGATGATGCGTTCGAAGTGTCCAAATATGTGCCCATTTAATTTCTTTTTCGGGCAAACCTGAATCTTGTTTTAAAACAGCAAAGTCTTGACACAAATTTTTATAATCATCGCCATCTATAATAAATAGAGAACGAATATAAAACGGATGAGCTTTTTTCTGCTTTTCCGTTCGAACCGGAGAATAATGCCCACATTCATCGCTAAACGCAAATTTTATTGCCATATCGTTTTTTTAACATTGCCCATAACGTCCCGCCGGCTTTATGTCAGTGGCGGATTTATTATTACTGACGTTTACAAATATACCGAAAAGAGTGAAAGAAAAACGTGAGTTTTAATACAAAAAGTGCGAGCAAAAACTTTCCAAAAAAATCCCAAGCGCCGCCATTGCATAAAACCGCTGTTAACGGCTGCCTTCTTTAATATACAGTAATAAAAAATCACTACAGTTATTAAGTGTTTATATAAAGTGATTAAAAAAATGAATTTAGTTATCAAAAATGGAAACTAAGTTGTTAAAGAGTAAGATTTAGTTATCAAAAATGATGATTAAGTTATCAAAAAATAAAATTTTGTTATCAAAAATAGTGACAGTGTTATCAATGATTAAGATTAAATTATAAAAAAATAAGACTGTGTTATTAAATATTAAGATGAAGTTTCTAAATATTGAAATAGAGTTATTAAAAAAACGAAATAAAGAAATTAAAATAGGGTAGAGTAGTTCTCGCGTTAAGCAATTTTTGTTTTTTTATTCGCTAAACAAATTAATCACATAGTTTTTAGCGTCTCGTCTCTCTTCGGTTGCCGTTAACGTCCCGCCGGCTTTGCGAAGTTTGGGTTTATATTGTTCCAAACCTTTCCATTTAGGACTTAGCCAAATATACAAAAAGATCTTATTATTAATCACTCAAGCCCAAATTTCGCAAAACCGCTGTTAGCCGTAGTAATTATTTATTTGGAGGTGGAAATTTTATTTGTTCATTTACACTTTTTGGCATATTTGGAAATGGTAATTTTAAAGTGTCAAGATTAAGCGCAAACTTTTCAAATTGTTTTTTATTATTTGTAATTTCTATAGAATCAATAATTTTAAAGTGTTTTTCGATAAATTTTCTTGAGATTGTATTTTGAAGTTTTACGAACTGTAAAAACCTTGGATCAGTTTCATTTTTCTTGTAAGTGAAACTTATAATTTTATTAGTATTAAATTTTGCTTTTACTCTTATAGTTGGACCACAATATAAATCAAGTGAGTTTGTGTCAATTTTTGTTTCGTAAAATTTTTCGCTTTTGGATTTGATTTCCTCAGTTATATTTGAAATTATTTTTGAATTGACTTTAGATTTAATGTAAATATATTTTGATTCATTTGGTTTGATTAGTCTCATGGTTTCGACATTACCAGAAAAATTAATTTTTGAATAATCAACACAATCTGTTATTAGTTTGGTTCCCTCTTCATTTGGGATGTAATAATAAGTCATAATTTCGATGCTTTCCAATGTGTTTTCTTTTGGAGAACAACCAAATATTATTATGATTAAAAACAGTGTTAGTTTCTTCATTTACACACGTTTTGGTATTATTACGGCTAACGTCCCGGGGCTTCATGAAGTTGGGGTTTATATATTCCCAAACCATTGAATAACCACGGAAGTCAAATATATAAAATAACCTTTAAATTTTGCCTTAAAGCCCCAATTTCATGAAACCCCTGTTAGGCACAGTATTATTTTAAATCCTCAAAATTAAATTTGGCAAGTTCTAATATTAATTTTACGGTATTTAAAAAATCCTTTTTAGATGTTTTGTCATCACTAATACTTAGGCAATCTACAGTATATTTAACACTATTTAGTGGTACAAAATCAACTTCTGCAAACGTTATTTCAGTCGTGCCGCTATCTAAACAATTTCGATTTACATTAATTACATCACTTGGTTTAATACTTAAAATTTTATTTTTAAGTTTTTCAAAATCTTCATTGGAAATTGTATGTCTATTTGAAGCGGAATCTCCTTTTCTCGCAAATACAAACACTCCGGTTTCACTTTTTTTAATATAAATTTCAACTTCACTAAATACAATGCTAGGATTACTATGTTTAAAGTCAATTGAGAAATCATTGTTTTGAGAATGACTATTTATTGCAAAAGTTATAAAAAATATAGTGAAAATAACTCTCATAGTTTTACGCGTTTTTTTGGTGAATATTGTGCCTAACGTCCCGTGGCTTTGTGAAGTTTGGGTTTATATGTTCCCAAACCTTTCCATTAGAACAGAAGCAAATATACAAAAAGCTCGTCCTATTAAACACTCAAGCCCAAATTTCGCAAAACCACTGTTAGTGGCTGGCTTTAATTTTACCATTTAGATTGATTTTGAATCGATAATTCATATCTCAGTAAATTTGTTTCTATTTCAGCGTATTTGTCAATTGACCAAGATGAAATTGGTTTTGCATTTTTCCCACGCTTATAATCTTTGTAAAATGTTGACCACATTCCTGGTAAAAGAATAGTTCCAAATGTTAAGATTGCTATACAAGGAAAAGTATAGTTGCCATTTCCAAGCATAAAGGCTTGCATTCTTATTTCATCTTCTGCGTTCATTCCGTAATTTAATAAAACATGTTTTAAATCATGACTTTCATAGTTAGGAATTAGTTTTACTTTATTTTCATCCAAAATTTTTGCAATATCATTTCCTAAAGTTCCTTTTGGTAGTTCTCTTAATTTCTCTACTTTCTGATTATAAGGTTTCATATCGTAAAACTTTTCAATTGCGCTCACTGAAAAATCAAAAGAGAATTTGATAATCTTTCTCGATAGAAATCGCATTTTAGTCATTGTCTAAGTTCTTTTTACGCAATTTTTTGGTAAGCTTGCCACTAACGTCCCGCCGGCTTTGTGTCAGGTGGGGATTTTTGTTACTGATGTTTACAAATATACCGAAAAGTTTGAAAGAAAAAGTTGAAAAATAGGAGAGAAGTGCAAACACTGACCATTACCGATAAATCCCTAAAACCCCACTTGCACAAAACCGCTGTTAGCCGTTCGGTTTTATTCCTTCAATAGTTTTTCGTCAAACCAAACATCTTCATATCCATTTTCGGTTATTAGAAATCTAAATCCTTCGTCAAGTCCTAAATAGTCAATTAGTTTGGGCTTTCTTTGCATTAAATGTTCAGCACAAATTGGCTTGAAAAAGTTATCGTCTTCCGAATAATCTCCGCTCCAAATGAACCAACAAACTTCGCCCTTTTTGGTTTTGTGTCGCAATCCATTTAAAGTTTCTAAATCTAAATTATCGGAAATACCAATGTTTAGATTTTTATTAATAGGTTTCCAATTGGAACCATATTTTTCACAAATAGTTTTTTGCTTTTCAATATGAGAATTCCAAAAATTGTATTCTTCTAATTCATCAATATTGGTTTCCAATCTTTTTTTCCAAAGCTTAATATTTAGTTTATTAATTGGGAAATTAATTATTTCATTATCCCATTCAAATAAAGTATCGGAAATTATTTTGTCGTTTTCGTCCCAATCATCTTCGTCCGACATTATAGCGTTAGATGAAAATACCGAAAGATAATTTGCATCAATTTCTTCGTTTAGAAATTTATTGCATAATTCTATCAAATGTTTTCTTTCAATATACATTTTCGTTGTGTTTTCGTTTCGTTCGGCCAAACTGACGGCTAACGTCCCGCCGGCTTTGCGAAGTTTGGGTTTATATTGCCCCGAACCATTCCATTTGGACTAAAGCCAAATATACAAAAAGATCCTTCCATTAAACCCTTAAGCCCAAATTTCGCAAAACCGCTGTTAGCAGAAGGTTTAATGAATCCACTCACAATATCTCATTTTAATTTCCCAATTTTCGCCAGTTCTTTCAAATAAATAGAATGTACCTCCTCCACAAACCATGCTGCATTTATATTCTTCATATATGATGCAATATTTTCCATTTCTAAAAAAAATAGGATGTGAAAATGAATATAGTTTTTGTTTGATTTCCTTAATAAACTCATATTTGCCTTTAGAGTTAATAATTTTATCGCTAATGATTTTGGTATTTGGAAGAATCTCAGTTTTCCATTTTTTCAAATGGTCATTTAGTAATTCTTTTTTTAAATGTTTTAGCTCATCTGAAGTAAAAGTTATTGTATCACTTTCTAGTTCATTAAAACATTCTATCATTTGGGATATACTAGTTGTAGTTTCAGAAACGTATGGAACAAAAGTAAAATCCTTTAAAAACTCTTTCATGAAGAATTTTATTTCCTTTTTTTCATCAAGCATCGATTGAGTTTCCTTTTGAGAATAACAATGTATAAATGAAAATAAACAAAAAATAGAGATTAAATATTTCATCTTAATTTTGCGTTTTTTTGGAAAAACTTTCTGCTAACGTCCCGGGGCTTCATGAAGTTGGGGTTTATATGCTCCCAAACCATTGATTAACCACGGAAGCCAAATATATAAAATAACCATTAAATTTAGCCTTAATGCCCCAATTTCATGAAACCCCTGTTAGCCGTTCGGTTTTATTCAACTTTTTCGACTTCTATTTTCTTTAATTTGATCAGAAAAAAAATGGACATTATTACAATAGCAATAGTTATTACAATTTTTAATATGGTAATACTTAAAATTATCTGTGTAAATATTGTCGAGATTCCGTTAAGAACAATCATTAGAATTATGATTTTTTCTGGATTTAACAGAATTTTATTTAATTTCAATCTATTATATAAAAACACAATTCCACAAATTATTACAATAATATTCCACAAGTAGAATTTATCATTTAGAATAGTTTGAGTATATATTACTTTTTCTATAATTAGAAAAGTTTGTAGTAAAATGATAAAAAACCAATAGAAATTAGAATATTTTAACGGCATATTTTTCTCTAGATTGTTGATTTTAAGTTACGTTTGGTCAAACTGACGGCTAACGTCCCGTGGCTTTGCGAAGTTTGGGTTTATATTGCCCCGAACCTTTCCATTTGGACTAAAGCCAAATATACAAAAAGATCGTTCCATTAAACACTCACTCCCAAATTTCGCAAAACCACTGTTAGCAGCAGTCTCTATATTTATTTAGTATTTGACAGTTTTGTGACCTTTCTTTGTTTTTCAGAAAAATTGAATTCTATGACTTTATTTTCACCCTGCACATAAATAAAAACCTTACCCGTATTTTTATCTAATACTGAGTAATCGTTAAATTTTGCATATCTATTTTTATTCCAAAATAGAACCATAAACGATATGGATAATATTATAAATGCAACTAAGTATATTATTTCTTTCTTTTTCATTTTCTCATTAGTTTTTCTTTTGCTTGTTCTTGATATTGTTTGTCAGATTTTAATTGTTCTACATTAAAGAACAATAAACCAAAATCATCATAATAATTGGACGTATCTTTTTCTAATGCTTTGCGTAATGCAAAGTATGTAACTGAATCATTTACTTTTATACTATCAATGAATTTTTTCATATTTGAGAATTGATATTCACTTAAACTATCAATTTTGTTTAATCTTTTGCTTTTGTTAATTTCATCAATGTCTCGCTTTTTTAATTCAAGAGCAATTTTGTCAATTTCCGATTGATTAAATTCTTTTTGACTGTCTTGGTTACATGACATTATAAAAGATGTAAAAATCAATAATACAAATGTGTTTTTCATTTAACCGTGATTTTTAATGAGATTGCTGCTAACGTCCCGCCGGCTTTGAGAAGGTGGGGGATTATTCTCCCAAAAGTATAAATTAAAGATTTAGTTTACAAATACAAAACCAACTTTAAATTTTGCCTTAAAGCCCCACTTGCTCAAAACCGCTGTTAACAGCTGCCTTATTTACTCATCAGGACCTTGTGAATCTGTATTTCTTTATTTCTAGTTATTGCTTTAATTTCAATTAACACATGGTCATAATACAATTCAAGATGTAAATCATTAATATTCTTGTAATTATTTGTTGGTGTATTAATGAAGTTTTCCGCTTGTTTTATGTACTCCGGACAGCAGGTTTTATATTCTTCTTTATCCTTCAATATTCCATTGTAATACCAATTTTGGTATCCAACTGATTCTTTTTTTATTGAATCAAAATTTTCAAAGCCAATTGTTTCACTGAGTTCATTTTCATTTTTGAAGCCTAGAACTTTGTATAATTTAATATTTTCTGAGTTACCATAAAAATCAGGGATTTCTATAATACCATTATGAACTTTTAAATTAATCCACTCGGTTTGTTTGGTAAAGTCAAGTGGAGACGCAGGTCTATCATCGGTAGTATATTGTAAAAAGCCTAAATTGAATTTTGCTTTAGCGATTACATTCTTGTAACGATTACTATCAAAAATTATTTTTTTGCCATCTAGTCCTTCTTCTGCTAGTTTGAAATAAATAGTAGTATCGTTGAATTTGTCAATTTTAAAGTCATCATTATTTAAACCAGTAATTTCAAATTCCTCAGATTTAGTTTTAGAGATATTTTCAATTTGATTTTTTGATTCTTTTTTACAAGAAGTTAAAATTATTATTCCAAATATTAAGATTAGTGTTTTTCTCATTTTTGGGAAAGGTTGCTGTTAACGTCCCGCCGGCTTTAAGAAGTGGCGGATTTTTATTACTGTTGATTACAAATATACCGAAAAGTTTGAAAGAAAAAGCCTCACTTCGGAGAAGAAAAATATTCACTGACCATTACCGATAAATCCCTAAACCCGCCATTTCTTAAAACCGCTGTTATAGGCAGTTTTTTTATGAATTTTGAATAACTCTTGATACTTCTTGTAATAAAACATCTAAATCACTTTTAAAATTGATTTGAGTCTCTGTAGGCAAAGATGATTCATTCTTTCTAATGTGTGTATGAAGATATGAATCTGCTATTTTGCGACTTGATTTATCTAATATATTCATACTATCTTTAAAACTTTTTGAACCAAAACTACCACAAACGTCTGAAAAGTTAGCTTTTCCAAAAATAGGAGGGACTTGGTCAATTATACTTCTTACAAGAGGTGGAATTGCAAACTTTAAATTGTTTTTGTAGGCAACGTTTATTTCTTTTAAAACAGCTGTAAGTCTTGTTAAATCAAAATCCTTTGACTTTAAGCCTTCTAATTCTTTTATTCTTTTAGGGTCTATATAGTTTTCTTTAGGAGTTTCATTTTCAATTTCTTCTAATTCAGAATCATTGATGAATTGTGAAGTAACATTATTTCCAACTTGTTCTAAAATATTTTTTGGTACATGTGGGTCACTGAAATAGCCTCTTTCTAAAAAATGATTTCTATCACAATAAGAATATAACTCTTGGCCAGTTTTAAATTGATTGTTTTCGAATGTATAAATTTGGAGGTCTAATAAATCACCTGTAAAAAATTTTTTTCCATTTAAGAAAATAGATTCTTTATTTTCTTTATAAGCATTTACAATTTTTTTTGTTTCATTTTCCTCTGTTTCTAAAATTGATCTAGAACCACCTCTTGTTTTAATGTATATGTTGTATTTCATTATTAACGTTTTGTTTGAGTAAAATTGCCTATAACGTCCCGACGGCTTTATGTCAGTGGCGGCTTCTTTATTACTGACGTTTACAAA
>NZ_AVBI01000003.1 GCF_000498475.1 Flavobacterium cauense R2A-7
CGGCGGGACGTTAGCAGTAATGTTAAAATAACTTCCTAAATAATAATTGAATAAAATGATATTGTCGCATAAAAACTGTGAAGTTAAAATAAGTAACGAAAAAATTGAGTGCGAATATCTATATCTAGCCAATAAAACTATTCATTGGGAATTATATTTAAATGAAAAATTAAAATTTAAAGAAATAATACTCATTCCTGAAGAAATTATCGAATTTCAATTTGAAATAGAAGACAGGCATCATAGAGGATATTTTTTAACTCAAGAAGCCGTAATCTACTTTTTGAAAAAAGGCGAAGCAGAACCGAAAGAGTTTTTTAGATTCTGTGTAATTGAAGATACAAAATTGAGTAGTCAAACAAAATCATATGAATTTGCAAATGAAATCCTTAAAACTATTTCAATTAAATATAATATCCCATTCTCCTATAAATATTACATTGATACAAAGAAAAAAAGAAACGGAATTGTGTATCTGTTAGTAATAATAATTGTTGCAATTTTATTTGGAATATTAAGTAGTAAATTAAAGTAAAAAACACTACTGCTAACAGCGGTTTT
>NZ_AVBI01000004.1 GCF_000498475.1 Flavobacterium cauense R2A-7
TGTTAAACTGCCTTGCGTAATGCCGTAAGGTCCGACATTTTCACCTGCAACACGGGACAAACTTCCGCTGAAAGCATTTCCTGCAATCAAAGTTTCACTAAGCTGATAGGTAAAAGTCGGGTCAGAATCTCCATACGTTTTTGATTTCGCATCGGCGGTAACAGTAATTGGTCTAGCCACAATATTGGCCGTTGTTGTGGAAACCGAAGTCAGATTATAATTTCCTACTGCACTACCAGCAAGACTAGCACCAACAAGTGCAACTACTTTAGCAGCACCTACGTTAGCGTCTGCAAAACTTGCAGTTCCTCCTAACAGACTAACATTAGAAGTATCTCCCGCTAAAACACCATTCAAAGATCGTGTAAGAACAGAAGCAGAATTATCTCCGTTATATATTTTATTGGATGCCGTAAACGCACCTGTAATATCTAATTTACTTATCACCAGATTACCCGCCGCATTCGTTGCCGAATAATTGGCTGTATTAGCGATACCAGCGACAACTTTACCTGCCCATGTGTTAGCACCTCTAACCGATGAAGGTATTGAAGCAAAAGGAACGACTAATGTAGCCACACCTGAAGCATTTGTATTTGCACTTCCAACTGAAGTACCATCCAAAGAAAAATTAATTGGTATACCGGCAACATTCAAATTTACAGTTGCGGTTAATGTAGCACTTGAACCGTAAATCCCGCTTCCGGAAACGGCCGAAATCGAACTCGTTGCCTTTGTAACCGTAAAATTAACTGTTGCTGATTGCGCTGCATAGGGCGTACTATCGCCTGCAAAGCTCACTTTCAATCCGTTACCACCGTTATAAGCGCCCACATTAAGTGCAATAACTGCCGTTGAAGATCCCACTCCTGAACCATTGGTAACACCGCTTCCTAAGGAAGTACCGCCATTAACACTAAACGTTAACGTTCTATTTGGAATTGGATTACCGTTCCCCACACACAAAGCACATCCTGCACTACCTCCCTGTTGTTTTAAAGTACTCGAAACAGTGATGGTAGAACCATAAGCCACTGTTGTTGGCGATGGACTTGTTAATGCCGTATTCGCGTCGGTAAAGGTTGTCTGGGCAATAATTCCGGAAGATTGTCCGGTTGCCGTTACCACAAAAGCAACCCCAACATGATTGATGTTAAAATAGAACTGATCATAAAAAATATTCCCGTTACTGTCGGCAACAGTTGACCTGTTGTGTCCATTAGGACAAACGGTTGGCGTTTCATCGAAATGTAGCGTTACCGTTTCTCCAGGCAAAAAACCTGTGCCCGACAATCGCAAAGTATCACCTGGCTGATAATCCGCTTTGTCTGAAGAGATACTTGCTAAAGTAGATTTATCTGCCTTGAAATTTGTCGGCAATTTTGAGTAACCAAACGTCAACGTAATAAGTAACAAACTCGAGAGGAGTATTAAATTACTCCAGAACCCTTTTTTTAGTAATGATGTTTCCATAGTAAGAGTATTTTTTAAACAATAATTTATATACTGATCCATGACGGAATGCCATAGAAAAATAACATCTGTGGAATCAAACGGAATATATTTCTTCCATTTAATCCTAAAATTACTCTGAGGGAAATTGCATTGGAAGTTTAAGTGCTTTGTTGTGGTATTTAAGCAATCTTAAACAATTGAAGTTCTATTGAAACTGAAGACTAATTTATAACTATGATTTGTGGTAACCTCAACAAAGCGTTACTTATTCGACAAAAGGAATAAAAAAAACCACGTAAAGCAGTTTCTTAATTTTTACGGAGATTAAAATTGTAAAGGAGAAATATCCCATTTTAAATTTTTCCGATACCATAATTGCCCCTTATCAACTTCTAAAGGACAATCGAAATTATTGGTATATAATGCTCCGGTACCCAAACCCTGCGGCATTGAATTTTTAAGCGTGTAGGTCCATTGGGCAATGGCATTTAAACCGATGTTGCTTTCCAAAGCCGAAGTGATCCACCAACCGATATTGTGTTTTTCAGCTAAGTCAATCCACTCTTTTGTACCGCGAAAACCTCCAACCAAACTTGGTTTTAAAATGATGTATTGGGGTTTAATTTTTTCAAGCAGCGCTTCTTTTTCTGCCAATGAAAATACACCGATTAACTCTTCATCCAAAGCGATTGGGAAAGGTGTCAATCTGCACAATTCCGCCATTCTGTCAGTATTGTTTTTTGCTATTGGCTGTTCAATACTATGTAACTCAAAACCAGTTAGTTGATTTAATTTATCTAAAGCTGAATTTAAACCAAAAGCACCATTTGCATCGACACGGATTTCTATGGTTTCTGCATCAAAATTGCTTCGGATAAAACGCAGTAAATCCAATTCTTTCTGAAAATCGATGGCGCCGATTTTGAGTTTAATACACTTGAATCCGCTCGCTAATTTTTCATCAATTTGCTGCTTCATAAACGCTTCGTCGCCCATCCAAACCAAACCATTTATGAAAATACTTTTTTGACCATTAGTAAATTCCGAAGGAAATAATAGCAACGGATTTTCAGATTCTAACGATAAAAATGCCTGCTCGATTCCGAATTGGATGGATGGAAATTCGAGTAACATTTCCCAAAGTTTGTCTTTTCCCAAATGGATGTTTTCACAAACCCATTGTAGTTTTTCTTCATAATCCGGTCGGTCATCAATACTTAACGTTCGTAAGATGCCGCATTCGCCGATTCCCTTTTTATCTTCTTTTTCCAGAATAATAAACCAGGTTTCCTTTTCGGTTAAAACGCCGCGCGACGTACCCGATGGGCGTTTGAAATTGAGTACGTATTGTTGATAACTTGCTTTAATCATTACAAAACTTTACAGAAATAAAAATGGTTTCTCCCCTAGCCCCGATTACTTCACTAGACTATTATTTTCATAGGAGTTCAGTGAATGCTTTGCATTTGAGGCGATATCCTTTTGGTGGCTGAGGCTCTCGAAGCCGCAAAAAGATATAGCCGAAAGCGGGAATAGGGACGACAAAAAAAGCCAAGCCTTTTGCTCCAAAAATTATAATTCGATGGACGCTCCAATTTCCAGCAGCATCAAATCTTTTCCTTTATCGAAGAACTTTTTAATGGCTTCCTCGTGGTTGATTACGATAAATCCGAACGTGTCGTAGTGGTAGCCCAACACTTTGTCGCAATCCAGAAAATCAGACGCAATGATGGCATCGTCTACGTCCATTGTAAAATTGCTACCAATGGGTAAAATCGCTAAATCGAGTTTGGTGCGCATTGGGATGAGTTTCATATCCATCGTTAAAGCCGTATCACCGGCGATGTAGATGTTTTTGTGTTCGCCTTCGATTACGAATCCGCCCGGCTGTCCGCCGTAACTTCCATCTGCGAAGGAACTCGTGTGAATTGCCGGTACATATTTTACGGTTCCGAAGTCGAATTTCCAGCTTCCGCCGTGGTTCATTGGGTGGTATTGCAAACCTTTATGACCGAAATGCATCGCGATTTCATAATTGGAAACCACCACGGCATTGGTACGTTTTGCAATGGCTTCGACGTCTAAAACGTGATCTTGGTGCGCGTGCGTTACCAAAATGTAATCGGCTTTTAAAGTATTGATATCGATATGGGAAGCGGCTGGGTTTCCGGTAATGAACGGGTCAACTAAAATGTGTTTACCGCTGACTTCAATTCCGACACAGGCGTGACCGTAAAATGTGATTTTCATGATAGTGTGTTTTAAACTTATAACTCTAAATTACTAAAAAAACAAGGAATAAGATGGCTAAGGCAAAGGTTCCCAAAGCCACTTTTTTTAACTCCGGATCGAAATCCTTGTAAGTTTCCGCTTTATAAACGGTTTTTAAATGACGTAACATCAATATTGTCAGGAACAAAGGCGGAAATACCGAAACCTCAACTATAACTGAGAAAGCAACCATTAAAAGAATCGCAGTACAAACGATAAAATAATGGTAACCTTTGGCATTTTTCAATCCCATTTTCACCACTATGGTATTCTTACCCGAATTTTTATCGTTTTCGATATCGCGCATGTTGTTTAAATTCAGCACCGCTACACTTAACAATCCGATTGCCGTTGCAGGCAGTACTAAAAACCAGTCGAATTGTTTGGTGAAAAGGAAATTTGATCCCAAAACACTAACCCATCCGAAGAAAACAAACACGAAAACATCGCCAAAGCCGCTGTAACCATAAGCGCCTTTTCCTACCGTGTATTTAATGGCCGCTACAATGGAAGCAATTCCCAATACAAAAAACAAAAGTGAATACAGAAAATTTTCGCTTCCGAAGGATACATAAATCAATGAAACCGCCGAAAGCAATGACAACAAAGCCGTAATGATTATTCCTTTTTTCATTTCCTGAACCGTAATAGCGCCGCTTTGAATCGCACGTTGTGGCCCTACTCTGTTTTCGTTATCGGTTCCTTTTACACCGTCGCCATAATCGTTTGCAAAATTGGAAAGCACCTGAAAACCAAGCGTTGTCAGCAATGCCAAAACCAAGATTTTCCAGTTTTCAAATCCCTGATAATAAGCATAACTGCTTCCTACTATTATTCCCGAAACCGACAACGGTAACGTTCTGAGCCTTGCGGCTTCTATCCATTTTTTCATTCTAAATTCTTTAACACCGGAAAATCCGATTTTTATATAGCATTAAAATTTTAAAATCATCATCAAATCACTAATTACTGACCACTAATTTACATCCAGTTTTTCTCCGTAGTTTCCACCTGATACAACCACAAATTGACCAATTCTTTAACCTTAGTAAAATTCCCCAAATGAAACGAAATAGTACCTCCGGCAGTTGCAATTGTAACACTGCCAATGTTTGCCGGTTTATGCCAGAAAAACTGACTCACTTTAATCGCCTGAATTTTATGCGGTTCAATGATTTCATTATCAATATCCCAAGCACCACTTTGCTTGATAATATACTTTTGGTTAACGAACAAACGGTAATTTCTGAAACTGAAAAACAACAGCAAACCAACAAAAATCAGATAGGCCGGTAAGAAAAAGATATACTCAAAAATCTTGTTATCAACATTAAACCCATAAAGTAATAATGCCGAAACCGGAATTACAATCAGAAACAGCGTTGGAAACAGTAATTTTCGCAAATTAGGTTTAAACATGGTTCCTTTTTGAGGAAATTCTGCAAATAATAATTTGAGAATCTGGTCTTTTTCGATGGCATTACAACCCGGAATTTCAATGGCTGATTTTTTACTTTCCTTTTCCGATTCGCTTCCGGAAGCTTGTTTGATTTTGAAATTCAGCACGTCCATTTTCTTTTGCAGCCAATTCTGACTTAACGCCACAATCTGCACTTTTTCCGGTTTGATGATGGTATTTTTGGTATTCAGCAATCCGAAAGAAAGCAATAACGAACGATTTTGTTTTGCAATTTTGAAATCGAAATACTTAACAAGCGTTCGTACCAAATTGATAATCATGATTACCAAAAAAATAGTACCGATGAATAACATGGCCGAATACATCGCTACGCTTTCATTGATATAAGTACCGATTTTCTGATCGACATTATCCAATGCATCCGAATTACGCATCAGGTTTTGTACATTCTCATAAATCGTAAAGAAAAAGGCCAACAATAAACCGAAACTGCGTACATAATTGGACGTAATTCCGATTTTAATCAGACTCAGAAAACTGATAGCGATGAACGGTTCATCTTTTTCAGAGGCAACCATTTCAGTAATTTCGTTCGTTACGGAAGCCGACTTTGCCTCACTAAGCAATTTTGTTTTTAAAGCAATTGCCAAATCATGCGAAATAGCTCGAATGGAAACTTCCTTTTTGTGGCTTCCGGCCGTGTCGACATCGAGTGCGTGAACTCCGATAATTTTCTGAACTAACGACTGATTGATATTTACCTGTTGTATTTTATGCAGCTGAATTGCTATTTTGGACTTATTCAGTACTCCTTTATTGATGATGAATTCGTCGTTTTCCTCATCAATGTAAAATGTGAAATTCAGATATTGCAGGTAAGCAATGATTCCGACAACAGACACAATTCCAATCACCCCCAAACCAACATACAGCTTATTCAGTTCGTTGAATTTGAAAATCCAAACCACCAGAATAGGCCACAAACCACGTGCAATTTTCTGGAACGTGTCGGTAAACATCACCAGAACGCCAATTAAGGATTGCCTTTGCGGTTGATTAAAATCGGATACACTACTCATTTTCCAAAGTAGAATTAGCCATTTCCATTGAAAGTTTTGTCAACAACAATTGCTTGAGACTTTGCGCTTTTTCTTTTTCGATTCCAGGAATTTCGATATCGCTGTCGCCACCGCCTGCAGTAAAAATTTCCACGGAAGCCAAACCAAACATTCTTGAAATTACACCTTCATGCAAAGCCACATGCTGAATTCTGCTATACGGAATGATTGTAGTGGTTTCGGATATAATTCCGCTTCGATACAAAACATCGTGCTGACGAAAAGCATACCCTCGTTTTTTAAAACTGATTCTTCCCAAAACGACCGACAGCAAAAACACAATGATAATTACTATTGGAAAAAAATACCAGTTCTCACGTCTTTCTTCTGCGAAAACAAGCAAAAATCCGGCAGCTAACAGTAAGATCAGCAGTAAAATAAAATTACCAATCAGTATTATTTTCCAGTAATCCTTGTGCAAAGGCTGAAACTGAACTTCCTCAAATTTGGGAAGCTCCGCTATGTTAATCGTTTCGTTGGTAAAATCTTGCATCAATTACTTCTGATTAAGGAATATATTTTTTCTCAAAATTCGGTTTACGTTTCTCAAGGAACGCGTTACGACCTTCGATTGCTTCGTCTGACATGTAGGCTAAACGTGTTGCTTCACCTGCAAAAACCTGTTGTCCTACCATGCCGTCATCGGTTAAATTCATAGCGAATTTCAGCATTTTGATGGAAATTGGCGATTTTTCAAGAATTTCCTGTGCCCATTGGTACGCAGTATCTTCCAGTTCTTCATGTGGAATTACGGCGTTTACCATGCCCATATCGTAAGCCTCTTGTGCCGAATAGTTTCTGCCTAAAAAGAAAATCTCGCGGGCTTTTTTCTGTCCGACCATTTTTGCTAAATACGCCGAACCGTAACCGCCGTCGAAACTCGTTACATCCGCATCGGTTTGTTTGAAAATCGCGTGTTCTTTACTGGCTAGTGTTAAATCACAAACCACGTGTAAACTGTGTCCGCCCCCAACAGCCCATCCCGGAACAACGGCAATAACGGCTTTTGGCATGAAACGGATTAATCGTTGTACTTCTAAAATATTTAATCGGTGGTAACCATCGTCGCCCACGTAACCTTGTTTTCCTCTGGCTTTCTGATCGCCGCCGCTGCAAAACGCCCAAATGCCGTCTTTCGTTGAAGGTCCTTCAGCAGAAAGCAAAACCACTCCGATAGAAGTATCTTCGTGCGCATCGTGAAAGGCTTCCAATAATTCTTTTGTGGTTTTTGGACGGAACGCGTTGCGCACATCCGGGCGGTTAAAGGCGATTCGAGCTACGCCATCGCATTTTTTATAGGTGATATCTTCAAACTCTTTTACAGTCTGCCAATTGATTTTGCTCATATTTTTCAAATTTAAAATGTAAAAATAAAACAATTTGAGCGGTTCACGGTAATCAAACGGCAACAAAAAAGGTTAAAAACAGGCAATCAAAACTTTAACAAAAATCATTGGGCTTCCTTTATGATTTGAATTGTATTTTTTGTAAATTTAACTACTTCTTTATCAAGAAGTTGGTTCACTGATTTATTAATTAAAAACGTTATTCTTTGAAAAAATCTGTAATTTTTGTCGCTCTTTTGTCTGTAGTATTTTTTGCAAGTTGTAAAAATAATTCTGAAGTTAAACCTGAAGAAACAACTGAAACAGTAATGGAAGAGCAAGTGGATTCTGTTGCAACTGACAGCATTAAGACTGATGAAGTAGCACCTATGGAAGCAGCGAAAGATACATTGACAAAAAAATAAGTCAATTTCTTTTAAGTTATTTTAGGATACCACAGGTAATGAAGCGAATATTGGATTAATGAAATGAGGTTTTGGCTATCCATTTAAAGACAAAGAAATTTTAAGGCAATTGGTGTTCAGTGCTATTTTTCAGCTGATCTGATTGTCAGAAATTTATTTTTTAATGTAAAAATAATGAAGGCTAATCGAAAGGTTAGCCTTTTTTTATGGCCAATTCTTATTCTCCAAATCCATACATATAAAGCAATTGTGAATTTTAACAGAAATTATTTCGCTTCAGCATTTTGAAAACAATATTGGTTAATTATATTTGCTTTTTACCAAAATTTACAATGAGAATTTCAAGATATATCCCTATACTTTCACTATTTCTATTTTTAAGCTGCAATAAAGACAAATCCGGAAAAAACGGAAACGACTCGAACGACACCGTTCTTTTAGCCGATAAATACGAAGTAAGTTTTCCGAAATTGAGTCCAAAATTCACGTCCGAAAACAAAACCTATGTAGAAAATTTCTACAACAAATACTATAATCCGAAAGACTTTAGCGGTGGTTTTCTGGTCGCTAAAAACGGTCAGATTATTTATGAAAATTACAGCGGTTTCGCTTACAAGGAAAAAGGCGATAAAATTACTGCCGAGAAACCCATTCACATTGCATCAGTAAGTAAAATGCTGACAGCCGTTTGCGTTTTAAAACTGGTGGATGAAGGCGAAATCGAACTGGATAAATCCGTAAAAACGTATTTGCCGACTTTCCCACATGAGGAAACCTCTGTTCGTATGCTATTGAACCACCGAAGCGGGTTGCGTAATTACGCCTATTTTACAGACGACAAAGGCGTTTGGGACAAACATAAAACACTTACCAACCAAGATGTCTTGGATCTTTTAGCGACAAAACCAATCGGATTGGAATCGAAACCAGGCACGCGTTTTGGATATTGCAATACCAATTATGCTTTATTGGCTTTAATTATCGAAAAAGTTACCGGTAAAAAATATGCCGATGTTATGAAAGAAATGATTTTCGAACCTTTGGGAATGAAAAACACTTTCGTTTTCGACAATCTGGAAAAGAAAGACGAAGTGAGTCAGTCTTACAAAAACAATTATCTGCGTTTAGCCTTTGAATTTTTGGATCAGGTGTATGGCGATAAAAACATCTATTCGACTCCGAGAGACTTACTGAAATTTGAAACCGCGACCTATTCAGATGAATTCTTAAGTAATAAAATGAAAGCTGAAATGTTCAAAGGCTACAGCTACGAGACCAAGGGACAACGCAATTATGGTTTAGGCATCCGAATGATGGAATTTGAAACCGGTCAAACTTACTTCTTCCATAATGGCTGGTGGCATGGAAACACGTCTTCGTTAGTGACGTTGCGTAAAGAAAATGTGACCATTATTTCGCTTTCGAACAAATACACCCATAAAACGTATCAGACTAAGAAACTGGCACCGCATTTTGGTGATTATCCATTCAAATTTAAGGATGCGGTGATTGGAGCGGAATAATAAAAGTGCTTAATTTACCCATGAAAACCTATCCTTCAACGCAAAGCTATATCTTTATTACGATTTTAGTTCTTTTTGTTTTTGGGACAATTGCTTTATTTTTTATCATTGAAAATGAGAGCATTGAAGGAATGCCCATACCTATAATGATTCTATTAGGATTAATTGATTGTTTATTTTTATGGATAGTTTTCGATACCAAATATAAAATCAAGGAAAATAAACTTTATTACTGTTCAGGACCGATACGGGGAAAAATCGATATCTTAAAAATCAATAAAATTGAAAGTGTAAAAACCTGGTATGTGACTTCGATTCTGAAACCGGCACTTGGCAGTTATGGTTTGACAATAACCTATAACCGATTCGATGATATTTACATTTCTCCTAAAAACAAAGAAGATTTCATAGCCGAATTGTTGAAAATCAACCCAAATATTCAGTTAAAGTAACCGAAAAGAGCGCAAAGTTTAACGCAAGGTTTGCAAAGATTTATTCGAGAAATCCGTAAAAATCCGCGTTGCCAGCATCCGTATTATCCACGTTCGATTTAATCGCGTTCCGTTTACCCGATTTTCACCGAAGTCATCGTCAAAGAACCTCCAACCGCTTTATCATTAAAGAAACTGATATCGTCTTTAGCATCCTGTAACGCAAGATTGTAAAGCATCGGATAATAATGATCCGGTGTCGGAATCGCTAATTTGGCTGCTTTATCCAAGGTTTCGTAATCGATTAATGCTTTGTGATTTCCGTCGGTAATTTTAGCTTTGAAAATGGTATTCATTTCGTTGGCCCAATCAAAACCGTATTCCGGTTCGCTCAGTTTATCCCATGCCACCATTCGTAAATTATGAACCATGTTACCACTTCCAATGATTAACACTCCTTTTTTACGAAGTGCGGCCAATTGTTTCGCCAAATCGTAATGATATTGCGGGGGTTTACTGTAATCGATACTTAACTGTAATACCGGAATGTCAGCATCGGGATACATATGGCGAACCACCGTCCAGGTGCCGTGGTCCAGACCCCAATCGTGATCCAAACCAACATCAGTTGTGGTAATCAATTGTTTTGTAGCTTGTGCCAATTCCGGATTTCCGGGTGCCGGATATTGTACGTTAAATAATTCCTGTGGAAAACCACCAAAATCGTGAATCGTTTTCGGATTGTTCATTGCCGTGATGTGAGTGCCTCGGGTTAACCAATGCGCTGAAATTACCAAAACCGCTTTGGGTTTTTGTATTTCCATTCCCATTTTTCGCCAGGTTTGTGAGAACTGATTGTCTTCAATCCCATTCATGGGCGAACCGTGTCCGATAAACAACACCGGAAGTTTTATATCTTCTTCTGTTAAATCTTTAGTCCAATTGTAAAACGGTTGTAAACTTGCCATAGCTGCTCCTCCTAATATAGTTTTGATAAAATCCGATCTTTTCATATCTATACAATAATTGTATATACAAATGTATGAATAAAAACCAATTTAAAAATAAATTTAGGCTTTTTTAACAATAAGTAATTGATTTACAACAAATGAATTCCGTCGTCTTTGATATCGATGAGTTTTTGTTTGTACAGCAATCCAATGGCTTTCTTAAACGTTTTTTTACTCATCTTTAAAACGGTTTTGATGTCTTCCGGATGCGAATCGTCATTTAAACGCAGAAAACCTCTGCTGGCTTTCAGTTCGTCTAAAATTACCTGTGAACTTGGTTCGATGCTCTCGAAACCTAATTTACGGGTAGAAACATCAATTTTACCGTCGGGGCGGATGTTTTTAATGAAACCTACAATACGGTCGCCGGTACGCAAATCATCGTACACTTCGTTTTTATAGAGTAATCCTTTGTGTTTTTCGTTGATGATAACGTTGATACCCAAATCGGTAATGTGGGAAACGATTAGATCGACTTCCTCGCCTACTTCAACCGTGATAACATCGTTATTTAAAAACTGGTTCAATTTACTGGAAGCCACCAAACGATTGGTTTTCTCATCCATGTACATGTACACCAGGTAACGTTTCCCCTGCTCCATCGGGCGGGCCTGCTCCTTGAAAGGTACCAGAAGATCTTTTTCCATTCCCCAATTCATAAACGCACCAATCTGGTTTACATAATTTACGCGCAATAACGCAAACTCATTCAGAAAAATATAGGGTTCTAAAGTAGTGGCAACCGGTCGCTCTTCATGATCGAGATAAATGAAAACCGTAATTTCATCTCCAATTTGGAAATCGTTCGGAACATATTTGTTGGGTAACAGCACATCGTGAGTTCCTTCCGGGTCTTCCGTTGGGTTACCTAAAAACAAACCAACCTTGGTATCTCTTAATATTGTAAGCGTATTGTATTTTCCTATTTCGATCATTTCAGCACTGTATTATGAACGGCAAAGATACGAAGTAGTTTTAACATCTGTTTTGAAGAAGCAATAATCGTAACAATATTTCGTTTTTGCAGAAAATTAGTACTTTTAGTGCATGAGAAAAACAATATCTTTTTTACTTCTGATTGTTTTGTATGGCTGTTCCGATAAAATCAGTCCGTATTTTGAATCGAATACCTTTATCAACGAAAACAGTTCTGTTATCAACGACAGTTTGAAATTTTCTCATAAATCGTATGGTGATGTAAAATTCATCAAAAGCAAACCTTCTCTGAAAAAACATTTAAAAGAAAATCGAATTCCGTTTGATAACGTTTTACTTTACGGAAAAACATACATCGATCCCATTTATGAATATTACATTCTAGCCGATTCAAAAAAGAGATTCAAAAGCAAAAATCAATTTCAGAAAGACACTTTAATCGGTAATCATACTTTTACGTTCATCGGAATTCCTCTTGATAAATCGAATCCTAAAGAAGACTTTGAAAAATTGTCTGCAAACATTATTTCAGGTGAAAATTATGCGCAAAAGCTTCCTTCGATTTACGATATAATCGAATCCAATAAATCATCCAATCAGTTTTTGAAAGGCCTAACCGAATTCACCCATTTTCCGGCGTATACCAAACAGGAAAAGTGGAATAAACTGCAAATGCAACTCACCTACGCTTCCTTTTTAGGACAAAACAGCGTTTATGAAGAACTTATTCAACAGTGGAATCCAAGCAAAATAAATGATACGATTGCCTCGGTGATTAAAAACCACGCTACGAAAGGTTTGGAAAATGTAAAACGTGAAATTCTCGAAAAGGCCAATAAAGAAAAACTGGTGATGTTCAATGAAAATCATTTTTATCCAAATCACAGAGTACTGTTAACCAAACTGTTACCCGAATTAAAAAAATCCGGTTTCCGCTACCTTGCATTGGAAACACTGGATGAAAAAAAAGACAGTATTTTAAATCACGGTGGAAAACTGGATATGGAAACCGGTTTTTATACTAGGGAACAATATTTTGCCGAGCTCATCCGAACTGCGCAATCCTTAGGATTTCAGTTTGTAGCTTATGAAAATCAGGACAAATCCAAAGACCGTGAAATGGGTCAGGCCGAGAACCTTTACAACAATACTTTTGCGAAAGACTCTTCTGCCAAAGTAATCGTATTGGCGGGGATTTCGCACATTACGGAACAACCGGATATAAATGGTAAAAAATGGATGGCACAGCTTTTTAAAGAAACATACAACATTGATCCGCTGACGTTTTCACAAACGCATTTGAATTCCAATCGAAAAGCGACCGAATCTGTTGCGCTTTTAAAAAACGGATATTTGGCCAAAAAATATGAAGCAACCGATTATAACATCATCAACAACTTAAATTTCAAAGACGAAAAAGGAGCTTTCAGCTATAAAAATGCCGATTACAATCAGGTTCAGGTTGCGCTTTATTTTGAAGACGAATTGAAAAAACCATCCGATTATGCCAAAAAAGTACCGTTTCGCAGCTTTTTGTTAGCAAAAAACAATTCTTTTTCAGCAACCTTACCCGATGTTAAAATGCGGCTTATCGTATTTGATGAAGAAGGAAAAGTGCTTCTGAACAAACTTGCAAACTAAAACTAAACCAGATTTTTAAAGTACTTCAGCAACACCTGATTGTTGATTTCCGTTGGCGTAAAAATTTCAATTATTGCAGGTTTGTCGGCCGCTAAAAATACCTTCATTGCTGTTTGCAATTTAATTTCATCATCACTTTTGAAATACTCAAATCCGTACATTTTCGCCAAATGTTCCGCAGTTAAGGAATGTGAGGTTTCAAAAAACGTATTGAAAACCGGTGTTTCCTGATGTCCCGGAAGAATTCTGAAAATCCCGCCACCGCCATTATTTATCAGAATGATTTTGAAATTTTTCGGAATATAACTGTTCCAAAGCGCGTTGCTGTCGTAAAAGAAACTTACGTCTCCGGTAATCATAATCGTTGGTTTCCCCGATGCAAAAGCAGCTCCGATTGCGGTTGTCGTACTGCCGTCGATTCCGCTTGTTCCTCTGTTACAAAACACTTCAATACTCGGATGAATATCAAATAACTGCGCATAACGAATGGGCGAACTGTTACTGATTTGCAGCTGGCAATTTTCAGGAAGCATAGGAAGGATGGTTTCAAAAACCTTCATGTCGGAAAACGGAATTGTTTTTAAATAATCAGCATGTTTTATTTTACGCAAGGCTTTCACCTTCAATGTGTTTTGCAGATAATCGCTTTCAATTGCCATAGTTTTCGGCAAAAAAACACTGAAAAATGCATTCGGAGTCGTTTCAAAATGATGCGTCAGACAACCGAAAGTATTGTAGGCGCGAAGTGCATCGATATGCCAATGCTGTTTGGGCTGGTATTTTCGCAAAAAGGCTTTAACTCTTTTAGAAACCACCATTCCGCCCAATGTAATCAGAATTTCGGGTTGAAATGCCTTAAAATCATCGTCGGTAAACGGAGTAATCTGGGTATCGATATTGGAAATAAAATTCGGATGATGCAGATTGGACGTTACTTCGGTCATCACCACAACAGAAGCATCATTTGCCAATTGATTCACCAGAGCAGCATCAATGGCATCCGGATAATTTCCTCCTATCAAAATCAGTTTCTTTTTGGCTGAATTCCATAGCTGCACAAAAACATCAAGCGCTGGAATTTCCTTTTTCTGCTGCTTTGATTCAACAAGTAACGGTTGTACGGAAAGTTCGCTGACGGTTTCATACAAAGGTTCTTCAAAAGGCGCATTAATATGTACCGGACCTTTTTGGTTTACCGCTATCGCAATTGCTTCGTTGACTTTCAGATCGTTTTCTTCCGAAGCATCCTCATGTAAATTTGCATTGAACAAAATATGATTGGCAAATACGTTTTCCTGACGAATGGTTTGACCGTCACCGATGTCGATTTTACTTTTCGGGCGATCTGCCGATAGTACAATTAACGGAATCTGACTGTAGAACGCTTCGGCAACAGCCGGATAATAATTCAGTAAAGCCGAACCGGAAGTACAGACTAAGACAACAGGTTTCTGTTTCTGTTGCGCGATTCCCAAGGCAAAAAAAGCGGCACAACGTTCGTCGGCAATACTGTAGCACTGAAATGCGGGATTACTTGCGAAACCTATTGTTAAAGGTGCATTTCTGGATCCTGGAGAAATTACGATATCATGAATGTCTTTAGCGTTACAGATTTCAAGCAAACTTTGGGCTAAAGGTATTTTTGGGTAAATCATTTTTAAAATCGGTAAGACACAAAGATACAAATATTAGGAAGTCGGAAAGTCAGAAATATATAAAGTTACATCGAATGGTTATTCCATCCCTTCGTCTTCTTTAATAATCATAAATTTATAAAACGTGTAATGTGAAATTCCGTAAAGCAAAATGACAAGCTGCAAGAAAACCTGTTGTTTTAAATAGAATTTGTTCATGAAAAACAAAGCAATCTGAATTACGAAAAGCAAAGCACTCAATACCAGCCAAAAACTTTTCCTGTCGTCTTTGAAGGCATAATTTGTTACTGCCAATCCGCCCAGATACGCAGTTAAAAAACCATTGACAATCCAGGGAATATAACCTTTTCCCAAAGAATCTTTTATTAAATCAATCAGATAAAAATAAATAATCAGAAAAGGTATGGAAGTCATAATGGTGATGCACCATCTTTTATCTTCTATGGTTTTAAAAACCAAAACCACCAGTAAAAAACGAAAAACATCTGAGAAGAGTACGGCCCAGAACAATGCTATTTCGGTATTTACATTAAAAAGAACGGAAGTAATCTGATAAAATAACAACGCCGAAAAATAAATAAGATTCCGTTCTCTGGAAGCATAAAAGTACAGCAGCATTAAAACCGGAATCCTTAAAAAGCCTAAGCTGAATTTTAACGGCTGAAAATCAAAGTAAACACAGATACTGTAAAGTATGATAATTGTAAAGTAACAGATACTAAAACCTTGAATAACAGTATGTTTTCGTTGAAAATCCATACTTAAAGTTATGATTTTTTTTCGAAACCAACCCCGATTAAAAATCATAATTCGTTAAAAATCAATAAAATAAGACTACTCCATTTCCATTTCTTTTAAAATCATGAATTTATAGAAGGTATAATGTGAAATTCCGTAGGCCAAAATTACCATCTGATAAATGCCTTCATTTCTGATGTAAAATTTATTAATGAAAAAAGCGCCAATCTGAATGATGAATAAAACAGAACTTATCAGCAGCCAATAGTTCCTGTGCTTTGGTTCGTTGACATAATTGATGATTGCCACACTGCCGATAAACGAGGTCAGTAAAGCGTTTACAATCCAAATGTAATAACTGTCTCCCAACTCATGTACCACAAATTCAATGATGTAGAGGTAAATAACAAAAAAGGGAATAAAGGCGATGCAAATTGCCTTATAATTGGATTTACGAACCAGATCCAATACCAATAGCACAAGACAAAGTTTAAACAACATCGAAAAAACTGTGGCATAAATAAACGCATGCGGTAATTCCAAACGATAAAATACCGATGCCAGTTGGTATAAAATCAGTCCGCCAAAATAGAGAATGTTTCTTTTTTCTGAACTTACAAAATACAAAAGCAACAAAATAGGAACCCTTATAAACCAAAATATTTCTGTTACTTCTTCTTTATTCAGCAAAGAAAAAAAACTGTATAAGAAAAGATTTATAAAGTAAAGAATTATTAATAATTTTGTTATTCCTATAATTTTCATCAGGCCCCTTCATTTTTTACGTTGAAATAAATATAGTGAATTTAACCAAAACACTCAAAATTATGTCCATTATCATACGTCAGGCCACCGTTGAAGACATGCCTTCCGTTTTGGAGATTGTCAATCATGAAATTTTGCATTCCACATCGATTTACGATTATGAACCTCGAACGCTAGCTTTACAGAACGCCTTATTTCACGAAAAAACCGAGCGTAATTTTCCGTTTATCGTGGCCGAAAAAAACGGGGTAATTGTTGGTTTCGGAACTTATGGTCCGTTTCGATTTAAGGAGGCTTATAAATTTACGGTGGAACATTCGGTCTATGTTCATAAGGATTATACCGGAAACGGGATAGGTTCGACATTATTGAAAGAATTGATTGAATTGGCAAAACTAAATCAGTTACACACGATGATTGGCGTAATCGATTCAGAAAACAAAGGCAGTATTTCGTTTCACGAACGTATGGGCTTTAAAGTAAGCGGACATCTGAAAGAAACCGGGTTTAAATTCGGAAGATGGCTGGATTCGGTTTTCGTACAGCTAATTCTGAAATAACCAGATAACAATAAGTAGTTAGCAGCAAGCATAAAAAAATGGTAAATAAATTATGATTATGACAAAACAGTTTATCTTAGGATTCTTCATATTACTATTCGTACGGGTAGCAGCTCAAGATGACATCGTGAAAGTTGGACAACAATTCCCTTCATTTGATGTTTTATCGCAAAACGGGCAAACAATCAGTTCAAAGTCGTTAAATGGGAAAGTAGTATTAATTAATTTCTTTGCTACCTGGTGCGGCCCATGTCTGGCTGAACTTCCAGTGCTTGAAGAAAAGGTATGGAACAAATACAAGTCAAATCCAAACTTTTACCTACTTGTAATTGGTCGAGATCATACCGAATCCGAAATACTTGCCTTCAAGACGAAACGCAAATTCGACCTGCCTATGTATCCAGATAAATCAAAGCTGATTTATTCTCTTTTCGCCACAAAATATATCCCACGAAATTATTTAGTCGACAAAACCGGAAAAGTTGTATACTCATCGATGGGTTATACTTCAGATGAATTTGAGAAGATGTTAACCGTGTTGGATGAACTGCTAAAATAGTATCGTTCAAAATCTAATGCCAGCAGCTAAAAACGGTTTAACAAAACTCACATTAAAAAAATCCCAAAACTGAAAACTCAATTTTGGGATTTTATATTTATTAAGATACTGTTCACTGATCACTGAATACTACCCTTTAATCCAGTCGGTTATTTCTTTATCGTTTGGCAGAACACGCGGACTGATAACATTATCCAATTCACCCTTTTCGTTAATCAGATATTTTTGGAAATTCCATTCCACCTGATTGTCTTCCAAACCGTTTTTGGATTTCTCAGTAAGAAAATGGTATAACGGATGCATGTCGGCTCCTTTTACCGAAATTTTCTCCATCATCGGGAACGTTACTCCATAATTTTTGGTACAGAATGCTTTAATCTCTTTATTATTTCCCGGTTCCTGAGCTCCGAAGTTGTTCGCAGGAAATCCTACGATTACAAAGTTTTTATCTTTATACTCGGAATATACTTTTTGCAATTGTTCGTATTGTGGTGTTAATCCGCATTCTGAAGCGGTGTTTACTACCATGATTTTCTTTCCCTTTAAAGTGGCGAAATCGAATTCATTTCCTTCAATGTCCTTCACTTTAAACTGATAGATGTTTTGTGTTTTCATAACCTTATTTTTTTCGGCTGTTTCCATATTTTTTTTCTTTTGTGTCTGTCCCTGACATGCCGTTAAAAAAAGCACCCCAAGCACCAAAATTAAGTTCTTCATTTCCACTATTTTTTATAAAATTACTGAAATTGTAAGTTTTACAATACTTTTTTCGATTAAAGTTTTGTTAAACAAAAAACCCACAATCACAAGATTATGGGTTCTTAATATTATTTTTTATAATGCTTTCGGTATTGAAAATACGATGCTATTCCCAGTAGCGCCACCAAGGCAACCGATATATAGACAAAGTTTGGCGTTACCACTTTATCACCTTTCGCATACGAATGCAAACCGGTTAAGTAGAAATTCACTCCGAAATAGGTCATCAAAATCGAATAGAACGCCAAGACACTCATAAGGTTGTATATCCATTTTCCGCGTAAAGCAGGAACAAATCGCATGTGAATTACAAAAGCATAGACCATAATACTTACCAGCGCCCAAGTTTCTTTAGGATCCCAGCCCCAATAACGTCCCCAACTTTCATTGGCCCATTGTCCTCCAAGGAAGTTTCCTATGGTTAGCATCACCAATCCTACGGTTAACGACATCTCATTTATTATGGTAATCTCTTTGATGTTGAGTTCCATTTTCTTTTTGTTCTTCTCGTTGGTTAACAAAATCAGTAATAAGGAAACCAATCCGAGAATCATTCCCAACGTAAACGGTCCGTAACTCGCTACAATAACCGCTACGTGAATCATTAACCAATAGGAATTTAATACCGGCTGTAAATTGGCAATAGCCGGATCCATCCAGTTCCAATGCGCAATCATTAAAATCATCGAGGCCACAAAAGCAGTGGAAGCCACCGTTAACTCGGATTTTCTTCCGAAAACCAAACCGAAAAGCATGGTTGCCCATCCTACATAAATCATCGATTCGTAGGCATCACTCCACGGCGCGTGACCGGAAATATACCAACGGGCAATCAATCCAACCGTATGCAGTACAAAGAACAAAGCAATAAAAGCATGGCTGACTTTAACCAAAACATTTACCACTTTTCCGGAATTGAAAATTTTGATGATTACGAATAAAAACATCAAAACACCGGCAATCATGTACCATGAATATAGTTTTTTGAAAATATCGTACTTGTTGTATAAAATTTCCGAATTAATTTTCTCTTCACTCGGATACACTTCTTTTCCGTATTTCTTCTGGAATTTGATTAAGCCGTCAAGGAAGGTTTCTGCGGCCTTGTAATCTTTTTTGGTTGGAACTTCATCCAAAGACGACAAATACAACGGTAAAACATTTTTGGTAAACAAAGAATCAATTCCGGTTAATCCGGTTTCATTCAATTCCAGATGCGACACCCATTTGTTGTTCTTATCAAACGGAATCGGGAACACTTTTAATATTTGTCCGCTTAACGCCGAATATAATAAGTTTACTTTTTTATCGGTTTCAATAAAATCCTTCTGAAACTGATTGGGCACCGGAGCTTTGTAGGCTTCGTCCAAATAAGGTGATAATTTGTAATTTCCTCTTTCATCGAAAAATTTCATTAAGGAAACATATTTAGTGCCTTTTTCTGCACCGATAAGGTTGTGAATACTATCGTTGTCTTTTTTGATATAGATAATCGGAACATTATACCAAACCTGAGGAAACTGCGTCATCGAAAGGAAAACCTGATCGGAATTCATGTCTTTGTAAGTATCACTTTTACTCACTTTTCGCAGTAATTCTGATGCAAATGTATTTACCGGTTTCATACGTCCGCCCTGATCCTGAACAATCAGTCTTCCGAATTTCGCGGCATGCTCTTCTGAAACCTTAAATCTGGATAGCAACGAATCAATTTGTTTTCCCGAAGGCATTGTTGGTTGATGTTCCGTATGCTGTGCTACCGCTCCTAAACTGAAAAAGAATGCAATTGCCAGTAACGCTGATTTCTTAGCTTTTACTTTTTCCAATTTTTGTTTTAATTCACCAAAACGGGAATTCTTCGTAAATAAAATTCCAAGTAATCCTGCGAATAATAAGAAATAGCCGATATACGTAACCCAGGTTCCCCAGAAATCGTGGTTTACCGAAAGGATGGTTCCTTTTTCATCCGGATCAAATGAAGCCTGAAAAAGTCGGTATCCACGGTAATCTAAAATATGGTTCATAAAAATGCGGGCGTCAAATTTTGTTTTCATTTCCTTATCCTCAACAGTTACTTTACTTTCGAAAGCCGAATAACTTTTTTCTGTTCCCGGATATTTTGAAGCAACGAAATCATTTAATTTCACTGTAAACGGTGTTTCATAAACCTTACTTCCATACATTAAGGTATATTCCAGATTGCCTAATTTAAACGATTGCGGCACACCCATTTTTCCTTTGGATCCCATAAGGGTTACTTCTTTTTCTTTGCCTTCATTGCTGACTTTCAACACTAAAGCATCGTCAGTATTTTTGTCTTTATAATCTCCGTTCGATTCGAAAACAACTTTTCCTTTCATGGCCGGTTCAGGAATTACAAATTGCGTTCCGCCCATGTTATAAAGCGAACGAAGCATTAATGCCTGAACTTTATCTTTTTCAACAGTGCCTTGAAACTTGTCTGCCATTCGCATAAAATTTCCATCAAAAGGCGATTGAATCGTATAAGCTTCACTGATTTTGGTAATATTAACGGCTCCTTCGGTATATTTATTTAATGCAAAAAGCACATTGTGAATGTTTTGCACTTCTCCTTCTTTCAGGTAATGTTCGTGTCTTGTTCCGTCTCCGGATTCGACTAATTTCAAATATAAAACGCCGTTAGGATCTTCTTTGATGGTTTCTTTGGCACCCATTATGAAATCCTTGTATTCGATTTCAAACGGAATGGCATCAAATTTTTCATTAATCGAAAAATGATTATCAGTAGCCGGTGACATCAATAATTGTTTTTCGAAAGTGCGACGTTTCATTTCTCCCTGATAATTTCCATCCACAAAAACATTCAGATAGACTTTATCGGAAAAAATCTGATGGGCAACTTCACCTTCGCGAATCGGCATCATCCCTTCAAAACTGATGTATCGAGTTATGAAAGCCCCCACAATTATTAAGATAAAAGACAAATGCAGCAATAATGACGCCCATTTGCTTTTTTGGAGTAATTTATATCTTTTGATATTTCCGAGAAAGTTAATTACGAAAAACACCATGATGACTTCGAACCAACGGGCATTGTACACCATTATTCGGGCAGTATCGGTATTATATTCACTCTCAATAAAGGTTCCGGCTGCCATTGCTACTGCAAAAACGATAAATAAAACAGCCATTAAACGGGTAGAAAACAGGAAGGAAAATATTTTTTTATCCATGACGGAAAGTGGTTTTTACAAATTACCGCGAAGATACTTAAAAACAACGTTTTGTTAACGCTTTTTAACGTATTTTAAGAAATAAAAAAGCCCGATTGAAAGTTTCAATCAGGCTTGGTAAGCTATATTCTTTTATAATTAAATTCCGATTTCAATCTGGAAACGAACATACCAATTGTTTTTCGTAGGTGCAGCATCGTAAAACTGATTTTCATAAGTAAACTCACCCTGCAATTTAAGCGCATGTTCCCAAATGTATTTGTTTACACCAAAACTGTATTGGTTGGTGTCTGGTGCATATGCCTTAATGTCTTTATTCACGTTTTGTTGTGAAAAACGACCGATTAGCTCATATTTACTTTTGAAAACATAGCTCAACTGAAAATCCTGACCGTTACCGGTAAAAACCGCTTTTGTTTGTGTAGCATCCAAAGGATTCACCGTTATCGGGTTGTGTGAACTTCTTTGCATATAAGTCGTCATAAATGCCCAACCTCTGTATTTTAAAATCGCATCCAATAAAACAGAAGACATGTCTTTATTTTCAAACAAAATATCGCCGGTTTGTCCTTGCGATTTTCTGGCTTTATTATTAAAATTATAAACCCCTGAAACCATCAGCTTTGGTTTTTCTTCTCTCAAAATATCCCCTTCGAAATAATGACCGTCTTTTTTAAATTTTCCAAACGGAAGCAATTCTACTTTTCCGGTTAACGACAATCCGTTATTGTCTTTATTCGTACTCGTCCAGTTTCTTCCTTCGCCAAGCGTTACAGCTCCTTTAAAGTTATAGGAGAATTTATCTGCAAATTCATTAATATTGGCCAAATGCAATCCAAAATCACGATCAATATTAAAACGCGTGTTGTTTATAGAACGGTCGGTTAACTGAATTGCGCCAGAGGAATTTACTGCTTGTCTGGTTCCCGGCAATTTCGATAATCCGAACCCGATTTGCCAATGCTGACTTGGTTTGTAATATAAAATCGCATCACGAACCACGTTCAGGTTTTCGTTTGGCTTAACCGCCCCAACATCACCTACTCCAAATGAAAGTTGTAAAACGTAAAGAATTTTAGGATTTCCAACGTAACCGTCAAAACGCAAACGCAAACGACGCACCTGAGCTTCATAAAAAGGATCAACACCTTCGTTATCCACATAGCTCAAACGGTTTTGCATTCTAAAACGCACATTGAACTGAAAAAGACTGTCGGATGAAGTAAGCCCCACCCCTTTACCGAAGTTATAATACGGAAGCGATGTTAACTTTAAATCGTTATCTTTAGTAGTTAGTTTTATGTCTTGTGCCTGCAAAACAGCAACAATACACAATGACAAAAGTGTAATAATTTTTTTCATGTTAAGAAAATGTAAGTTGTGTGTTATTCGGTTGCAAAACTAATGTTATTAATTTCAGTCAATATTAAGTAATTGTTACCTTTGCGGAAAATTAGTGTTATGGAAAACATATATATCGGATATCATTTTAAAGTGGAACCCAAAGACCCGAGCAATCGCGAACAGGCAAAGCAATTAGGCTCTGAAATTTTAGTGGCCGAATTGGGCGAAACGGCCTTTGAGAGCTTTGTTGAAACAGAAAACGGAGTTTCCGCATTCGTTCAGAAAGAGCTTTGGAACGAAAATATTCTGGATGATATTCAGATTTTACACTCGGATGACTTTAAAATCGAATATACTTTTGAAGAAATCGAACCGGTGAATTGGAATGAAGAATGGGAAAAGAATTTCGACCCGATTGATGTGGACGGCATTTGCCATGTTCGCGCTCCGTTTCATGAAAAAACCGATGCGAAATACGACATCGTTATCGAACCTAAAATGAGTTTCGGAACCGGACATCATGAAACCACCCACATGATGATTCAGCATCTTTTAGAAATGGATGTAACCGGAATGAAAACACTCGACATGGGTTGCGGAACGGCGATTTTAGCAATTTTAGCCGAAATGAAAGGCGCCAAACCAATCGATGCCATTGATATCGACAATTGGTGTTACTTGAATTCCATCGAAAACGCAGAACGTAATAACTGTAAATATATTTCTGTTTACGAGGGTGATGCGTCGTTGTTAAACCAAGGACAAAAATACGATTTGATTATTGCCAACATCAACAGAAATATTCTGCTGAATGACATGCAAGTGTATGTAAACTGCCTGAACAAAGGAGGAATTTTATTGTTAAGCGGATTTTATAATGAAGACATTCCGGTTATCGATGCTTCCTGCACTGAGAAAGGGCTAACCTATGTTAAAAAGTTCCAAAAGAACAATTGGGTTGCTTTAAAATACGTAAATTAGCATTTTATTTCACATCAATTATTTGATTATGAGCGTAAAGGAAAAAATAAAAGAACAGGTATCCGTTGAAGAGCTTTTGTCTTCCAACTATGAAATCATTTTATTTAATGACGATGTAAACACCTTTGATCATGTAATCGACACCTTAATGGCCGTTTGCAATCACGAACCGTTACAAGCTGAACAATGTGCACTTTTGGTTCATTACACCGGAAAATGTGCGGTTAAAACCGGTTCCTATAAAGAATTAGAGCCCTTATGCAGCAAATTACTTCAGGCTGATTTGAGTGCAGAAATACAGTAATAAAAAAAGCCCCGAAATATTCGGGGCTTTTTTTATTTACTATTCAATCGATTATCCTCTTGTGAATACAGTTATTTCCCCATCAAAATCTCTAACTTTAAGTTCAGATGATGTTAAAGTTAAAATCTCTGAAGTAAACGTTTCTCCTCCCAATGTTACTGAAAGACTATTACCACTACGAACCCAAGTTCCGTTATCTGTAAACACTTCACAAGGAGAATTAAAAGAATCATAATCTACACTACTGATTGTTCCGTTTGCATTAATCATGATGTAATCTTTAGAACAACCACTTTCATTACCGTTATAATCTACTAATATTTCAGTATCATCAACAGTAGTATCCTCTTTAGAAAAATTCCATTTACCTTCTAATGACGCGGATGAAGATGAACTTGACGAATCGTCATCTTTATTACAAGATGCAAATGAAAGACCTAATACTAATGCAAAAGCAAACAAAATTGTGATTTTTTTCATTTTTTAATTGATAGAGTTAATATTACAGCAATAATAACAATAAAAAAGTAAAAGAAAAATCTTATAGTAAATATTTAACAAAAGAAAAGTCTTACTCAAAAAACACAACAAATTGTTATTAATGAGGTAGCTTATTTTTAAACACCCCATAAAGATAGGTTCCCAGCAATGCTCCAGCCAAAACTATTACGATTCCGTAAAAACCTGCTCCAAGTAAAATGAAAATAGGTCCCGGACACGAACCAACCAATCCCCATCCCAATCCGAACAAAGTTCCGCCAATTACATATCGGGCAAAACCTCTTTCCTTATCTTCTATCTCAATTGGAAATCCTTTAATGTTTTTAAGGTTCTTTCTTTTTATGAGCTGTACACCAATTGTTCCGACACAAACTGCCACGCCAATAATTCCATACATATGAAACGACTGAAACTGGAACATCTCATAGATTCTGTACCACGAAACCGCTTCTGATTTTGTCAGCACAATTCCGAAAACAAAACCAACCAGAACAAATTTTATTAAGTTGAAAAATTTCATACGCTGCTATTAAAAAATTAAAGGTAAAAGGAAATGTGCCATAATCAGACCTCCAATAAAAAAGCCGATTACAGCTATTAAGGAAGGTTTTTGAAAGTTACTCAATCCCGAAATCGCATGTCCGGAAGTACAACCTCCCGCGTAACGCGTTCCGAATCCAATCAACAATCCTCCAAAAAACAAAATTAAAATTGTTTTAGGTGTTTTAATCGCTTCCCATCCAAACAAACTATCCGGTCCTAACTTTCCGTTTGGCGCTTCAATATTCATGGCTGCCAATTGTTCGATAGTTTTGGGATTCAATTGTACACCGCTTCCGTCACTTAAAAAATGTACCGCTACAAATCCGCCTAAAATCGCACCAAAAACAACGGCAAGATTCCATTTCTGCTCGCGCCAGTCGAATTTAAAAAAATCAACATTCTTCCCGGCTCCCGCAATGGTACAAAGTGTTCTTAAATTCGAAGACATTCCAAAAGATTTTCCGAAAAAAATAAGTGTGAGCATCACTGCACCAATTAAAAACCCTGAAATATACCAAGGCCAGGTTCCGTAAAATGAATACATAGCAATAATTTTGTTTTTCACAAAAGTAATTATTGAACAGCTATTTTGCGTAACAAACCGAAAGATTTTTGTTTCTTCCGAAGAACTATCTAATTTTTCAGCATCAATAACCTGTTTTTTATTTTATCAGAAAAAATACTTTTTTGATGTGGGTTTCAATAAATAATCTTTTAATTTTGATGCATTAAATCAAGTACTGAATGAAAAACTATACGATTGAAATCAAATGGGCCCTTGTTTATGTTATAATATCTTTTATCTGGATATTTATCCAAAAGTATTTAGGCTTTTTTGATGAGAATATTTCAATGCATCTCTTCTTTTCCGTACTGATTGTTATCATTCTGATTCCTTTGTTCCTGTTGGCGCAAACCGACAAAAAAAAGAATTTCCTGAACGGAAAAATGAGCTGGAAACAAGGTTTTATTTCCGGTGGAATCATCATTGTTATGGCAACGTTATTCGTACCTTTATTACAATATCTGACGTACGAGGTAATCAATCCGGATTTTTTCTCCAAAACAATCGCTTTATATACGCAAAGCGGAAAAATGACCGCTATTGACGCTGCAACGCGTTTCAACTTGAAAAGTTATATCATACAAGGGGTTTCCGATAGTTTATCGTTCGGGATTATTTTTTCAGCGCTAACCGCATTCTTCACAAAATCAAAATAATTATGTTCAAAAAAGCACTGCTATTCCATTTGATTTTATTGTGTTTTGCATCCTGTATCAGCACAAAGTCAACTATTAAAAACATCGATAGTTCGGCTATCAAACCTGTAGTAAAAGATGAAGCGTACGTTCTGAAAGAATATGCCGACACCAAAAAATACGGTTACGATCAGGATTACCCCATCAACATTGGTGTCCTTACTGATAAAAGTGAAAGTGTTTACGTGGGTTATTTTTTCAATGGAATAACCGGTCCAAACGGTGAAGCGCTGACTTACAAAAAAACCGACAGCTGTTGCCCGTTTCCAACAAAGTTTAACAAATTGGGCGGTGGTTTATTATCCATTTATGAAGTTACCTGGAAAGGACAGTCAAAACCGGTACAACTGTACTTCAATATTTATGAAAGAGGTAAGATTGTTTGCCCGATTGGCTTTAAAATTAAAAATGTTCCACAAAATCGTTAACAATTTTAAGAATTTTATAAGATTTCAAACCTTCTAACCCGTTCATTAGAAGGTTTTTTTATTATATCTTTGCATCACTTTTTAGATACAACTATGAATTTACAGAACATACCTCAAATTAAACATACCGATAGCGGTAATTTCTTTCTTTTAGCCGGACCTTGTGCCATCGAAGGAGAAGAAATGGCAATGCGAATTGCCGAAAAAACAGTTGCCGTAACAGACAAACTGAAAATTCCTTACGTTTTCAAAGGCTCATTCAAAAAAGCCAACCGTTCCCGAATTGACAGTTTTACAGGAATCGGAGATGAGAAAGCGCTTAAAATTTTAGAAAAGGTTTCCAAAGAATTCGGCGTACCCACTGTAACCGACATTCACACCAATGAAGATGCGGTAATGGCTGCGGCTTATGTTGATATCTTACAGATTCCTGCCTTTTTGGTTCGTCAGACAGATTTAGTTGTGGCTGCTGCCAATACCGGAAAAACCGTAAACTTGAAAAAAGGACAATTCATGAGTCCGGAAAGCATGAAACACGCGGTTCAGAAAGTAATCGACTGCAACAACCATAACGTAATGGTGACCGACAGAGGTACCATGTTCGGTTATCAGGATATGATTGTGGATTACAGAGGCATTCCTACCATGCAGGATTTTGCCACTACCGTTCTGGATGTTACTCATTCTTTACAGCAACCCAATCAAATGGTGGGCGTTACCGGTGGTCGTCCTGAAATGATTGAAACCATTGCCAAAGCAGGTATCGCTGTAGGTGTTGACGGGATTTTCATCGAAACCCATTTTGACCCGGCCAATGCGAAAAGTGACGGTGCCAACATGTTGCATTTAGATCTTTTCGAAGGTTTAATGACCAAATTAGTTGCCATAAGACAAACTATAAATCAATTTTAATACAAATAAAACTAACCTACTAATGAAACATCCATTTTTGATGGTTGTGCTTCTTTTTAGTGTTTTTTCTCAGCACAGCATTGCTCAGGAAGCAAATGTTACCCCAGAAAAATTCACTGCGCATAACAAAGGAAAAATCTACTTTTATTGGGGTGGAAACCGTGAACGGTATTCGAAATCGGATATTACCTTTAAAGGAGAAGATTATAATTTCACGCTTCAGAATGTAGAAGCGCACGACAAACCAAAAGGATGGCACATCGATTATATCAATCCCGGCAGAATGACCATTCCGCAAACCAACTTCCGTTTAGGCTATTTCATTACGGACAAATACAATATTTCTATTGGGGTTGATCATATGAAATATGTAATGTATCAGGACAAAGCAGTTGATTATAACGGTTATTATCCAAATCCGGGAACGTATGGTGAAACCCTTCCGAACGGACAGGTATTGTTAACCGAAGATTTCCTAACGTTTGAACACACTGATGGTTTAAATTATGTAAATACCGAATTTTCGCGTGTAGACGATGTTTCGAAATACCTGACCATCGGAAATACCGATAAAATCCAGGTGAATGTTACCGAAGGAATTGGCGGAGGTATTTTGTATCCTAAAACAAATGCCAAAGTATTAGGGAAAGCGCGCCATGACGATTTTCATATTTCCGGATATGGTGTGGCAGCTAAAGTCGGACTGAATGTAACTTTTTTCAAGTATTTCTTCGTTCAGACAGAGCTTAAAGGCGGTTACATTAACATGAACGATATCCGAACAACCCACAGTGGTGCAGACACTGCTTCACAGGAATTTTTCTTCATTCAGCATATTATTGCTTTTGGAGGCGTTTTTAAAATCTAATTCTTTTGATTACAAATACAAAAGGCTTTCAGAAATGGGAGCCTTTTTTTTTAGGGATACAACCTACTCGCCTCTTCGAGTACCGCAATCAAAACGTCATTTTCTATTTCTTCCAATGAAAAATACCGAAGCGATTTTACAGTATTCCTCTTTTCGTCAACAAGCTTGTCCAAATGTTGCGTGAGCTGAAAACCCTTGGCAAAACCAACATCCACAAATCCCTTTTTATGATTGGGCGCCAAATACACAAACGGTTTCTTTTTGTAATAAACATAAGGAATCCCCCATTTAAACAGCAATTCTGCTTCGGGCACTTCTTTGTGTAATGTATCCAAAACGCAAAGCATAATGTCCTTGTACTTTTGCGGTTGTTTATAAATATATTCTTCAGACGGTTTCATTCTATAAAAATATTCAAAAAAAATCTTGTCCAATTAAAAAATTATACATTACTTTGTTTTTCAAAGTACTTTATATGGATACGCAGAATTATTTACAAGATTTAAAAGAAATTAAAGAGTTGATGAACAAATCGACCCTGTTTATTTCTTTAAGCGGTTTATCGGGTATTCTGGCCGGAATTTATGCCTTAATAGGCGCTGCTGTGGTGTATTATCTAATAGAAAACCATGAAGGGTATTACATTACTTTGGAAAGCAAAACTTTTAAACTAATTGTACTTACCGCAATGGTTGTCCTTTTGGCTTCTTTAGTAACAGCGTATGTTATGACCGTAAATAAAGCAACCAAAGCGGGTGAAAAAATGTGGAATTCTGCATCAAAAAGATTGCTGATTAATTTTTTAATTCCGCTGATTACCGGTGGTATTTTTGCGCTTCTTTTATTGCGTAACGGTTCTTACGGATTAGTAGCTCCAGTAACCTTAATTTTTTATGGTTTAGCGTGTGTAAATGCCAGTAAATATACGTTGAGAGATGTTCGCTATCTTGGAATAACCGAAATTATTTTGGGATTGCTGGCCGTTGAATTTTCGGGTTACGGATTGTATTTTTGGGTTTTAGGATTTGGTGTTTGTCATATCGTTTACGGTTCGCTTATGCACTTTAAATACGATAGAAAATAACATGAAAAAGTTATTGATTTTCATACTTCTTGCCGTACTCACAATTTTTGCATTTGGATATTACAATGCAATTTTAGTTGATGACGCTTTTGTAGAATTAGAAACAAAATCTTTAAGTTTGCTGAAAGAAGGAGATATCATTTTTCAAACATCTAAATCAGAACAGAGTGAAGCAGTAAGCATCGCAACAAAATCCAAATTTTCACATTGTGGAATACTTTACATATCCGATGGAAAAAAATATGTTTTCGAAGCAGTTCAGCCCGTAAAACTGACACCTTTGGAAGAATGGATTTCCCAAGGAAAAGAACGTAGTTTTTTAGTAAAACGTTTAAAAAACGCCAAATCCGTTTTAACCGATGCCACGCTTTTAAAGATGAAACAAAAAGGCCAGCATTATTTAAATAAAAACTACGATTTGTATTTTGAATGGTCTGACGAAAAAATATATTGTTCTGAATTGGTTTGGAAAATTTACAAACAAGGTGCCGGAATTGAGTTGTGTCCGTTTCAAAAGCTTAAAGATTTCAATTTAGAAAACCCAACGGTTCAGGAAATAATGAAAAAAAGATATGGCAATACAATCCCTCATAACGAGAAAGTTATTGCCCCATCGCAAATTGCGAATGCTGTAGCGTTGGAAACTGTAATCGATACGTATAAATTTTGAAAAACATCATCCAAAATATAAACAAAGCTTTTGACCATAGAATCCGACTGGGTATCATGTCGATTTTAATGGTTAACGAATCGGCTGATTTCAGTACGCTTAAAGAACTTTTAGGTGTTACTGACGGAAATTTGGCCAGTCACACAAAAGCTTTGGAAGCCGAAAATTATATTAGTGTGGAAAAACAATTCATCGGAAAAAAACCCAACACCAGCTACAAAGCAACCCAAGAAGGTCGCAATGCTTTTAAAAATCATATCGAAGCACTTGAAAAATTAATACAGCAATCGTAAGCTATTTTTTTATTCTTAAACTTTGAAATTCAAAGTACTTTTAACCTAATCAATAAAACAATATGGAAATTCAAAATCACAATGCCATGGAGCACACAAATCAGAATCAACCGATTCAAAACAATCAAAACAAAGGCTCGTTTTTGCAATCAACAACGGCAAAAATGATAATGGTAGGACTGCTTACGCTTGTTCTGCTAATCCCGCTTCAATATGTGAAGGAATTAATTTTTGAACGATCGGAACGTAAAAAAGAAGTGGTTAGTGAAGTAACCCAATTGTGGGGCGAAGACGTCTTTTTCTATGGTCCGATTCTGAAAGTTCCGTATAAAACATATACCGAAACTGCCGTTGTAGATTCCAAAACAAAACAAACTACTTTACAGCGAAGAGCCTACATCAATTATGCTTTTTTCTTTCCGGACAAACTGAACAATACGTCTGATATCAAAAAAAACACTTCGCTGAAAAGAGGCATTTACAATAATGTGGTTTTCACGGCCAACATGAAATTCGATGGCGAATTCAGTCAGATTAACTTCCAAAAACTGGGCATTAAGGAAGAAGATGTGGTTTGGGAGAAAGCGGCTTTAATGGTAAAAACAACCAATTTAAAAAGCATCAAAAGTGATTTAACCGTAAAATTAAACAATCAGTCGTTCGCATTCGAATCCAAAGAGGAAGAGGATAATTTTTACGGAACGCTGGAAACCGGCACTTTTGATTACAAAACATTGCTGAACAATAACAAACTGAATTTCAGTTTTACAATGAAATACAACGGAAGCAACAGTGTGAAATTCATCCCGGTTGGAAAAACAACGCACATCAGTTTAAATTCCGATTGGGATTCGCCAAGTTTTGAAGGCATGTTTGCCGCCAACGATACCACAAAATCCATCAGCAAAAAAGGGTTTCATGCCGATTGGAAAATTCTGCACATTAACCGTTCTTTTTCACAACAATATGATTCTAAAATTCCGAATTTAAACGATTATTCATTTGGAGTGAAACTGATTGAAACCGTAGACGAGTACCAACAAAACGAACGTGCATCGAAATACGGATTCCTGGTAATCGGACTTACTTTTCTGATCTTTTTCCTGATTCAGTCGGTGAACAAAATCAACATTCATATTTTCCAGTATACAATGCTCGGACTGGCACTAATCATGTTCTATACCCTACTGATTTCAATCACGGAACATTCCAGTTTTTCATTGGCCTATCTGATTGCTTCGGTTGCCGTAATCGCAATGATTGTTTTGTATTCGGTGTCCATTCTGAAAACCAAAAAATTCCCGCTTTTCATCGGGTTAGCATTGAGCGGATTGTATGCCTTCATTTATGTAATCATCCAATTGGAAAATTACGCATTACTTGTGGGAAGCATCGGACTATTTGTAATATTAGGAATAATCATGTATTTCTCGAGAAAAATCGACTGGAATAACAACAACAATTAAAACAACAGGCCCTGAGAAATCGGGGCTTTTTTTATCTTAATTTCAGAAATAAAAAAGAATAACCATAATGTTTTTTTATCATCTTTGTGAAACGAATTAAATTTGTAAATTCTTATTTATGCATCAAAAACTACTCCTTGTTCTGGTACTTTTATTTTCAAAACAACTTATATTCGGTCAGACTTACGAGTTTAAAAAGAAATTCTCCAAAGAAGAAAGAACTGCATTTCTTGGGATGACCAAAAAAATATTCTCGATAAACAATCAGGTTTCATACAATCTTTCCTCAAAAGATGCCGAAATGAGTTTTTCAGAGATGAATGATGAAATTCAGTACAACGATGATTATCTGAAAGAACTAAAAACCAAACTATCCAAAGATTCCCTTAATGCTATAATCCTGAACAATTTTGGGAATTATTATATTAGCAAAGGAAACAAACCCTTGGCCAAAAAGTATTTCAAAAAATCTTTGGACAACTTGTCGTTACAGACATTTGTAAAAAAAGACAGTGCACAGTATTATTCCTTCAGAGGTATACTGAAATCCAATCTGGAAACGTCGGGCGCTATTACCGATATTGAAAAAGCGTTACGGATAAATCCCAACGATTCAATTTCAATCTTATTTTATCCGATGTTTTTAATACAACAGAATCGTTTTTCCGAATCTAAGAAGATCTGTATTGACGCCTTAGAGAAAAAAAATGAATCGCCCGCAATGCCCTACACCTTTTTATGTATGAGCATCCTTTTTGAAAATGTAAACTCCATTTTAGATCCTTCCAAAAAAGAGGCAAACCGTAAAAAAAGTTATGATGAATTAGTCGACTACAGCTTAATTTACCAATATGCCGATAGATACAAAAACAGTATTCAGGTTCAGAATTTGAAAAAGATGTCTGAAATTCTCGGATTGTTTATCAGAATGTATCAATTTGATTTAAATGAAGACAATGAAATAATTCTGAATTTTTCGTCGCGTGAGATAACTAAAATCAATGCCTTAGAAAAAGAATTCAAGGAATTATTAGCCAAAGGAAAAATAAATCCGTTTACCGCTAACAAAAGTTTGTGCACCTTACATTTCATGCTTGGCAACAAAGACAAAGCGATTGGATACGGAAAAAAAGCCATTGCGGTATTTCCCGAATCAAAAAAAAACATCCAATTCAATGCATATGAAACCTATGATTTACTGTTGAGTTTATATCAATTGAAAAAAGATACCGTTAATTTCAAAAAAACACTGAAAGAAAAAATCCTGAAATCGTCGCAAGAAGAGAAAAAAATAAACGATTACTTATCGATGGCTTACCTCTATTTGTATGAGAATGATTTCGTACAGTCGGAAGAATGGTGTAAAAAAGCCAGAGAAATTGACTCGGATAATTTTGAAGCGCTGAGTTTATTATCGCATTTGAAATTCATGAGCAATCCGAACAGTTTAGAAAACTCTTTGGGACAATTTTACATGGAACAGGCCTCCAGACAGGTAAAAGAGGATTTCGACAATTATACTTTAGGATTGCAGGCGGCGATATACATGATTTTGTATGGAAATCCCAACGATGCTAAACTGGCCTATGACAACATTCAAAACAGCCGGAAACTGACTCAAAAAGACTGTAAAATTTGCGATGAATTAATTGAAAAATACATTTCGGTGCGTCCTTAAACAAAAAAGCTGCTCAAATTGAGCAGCTTTTTTTATTTTATTTTCCGTCTACATAATCCTGCAGATAATTAAATCTTGCTGTCAGTTGACCGTTTTCAGTAATTTTGGCTCTTTCCAGAATACCGTCTTTATCACTGTTGAAGAATGCAGGAATCACATGTTCCAGGAACATTTCTCCAAACCCTTCGCTGGCATCTTTTGGCAATTCACACGGTAAATTGTCCACCGCCATAACTACAACAGCTCCCGGATGACTTACAGGAACTTCAATTCCTTCACTCGGATAGTAGCCGTATAAAGGCTCGGCAATTGTGGAAGCGCGCAATGTACAAGCAATCGGACCGTCAACATCACATGAAATATCGGCAACAACTTTAATTTTATTGTCCGGCGCATTCAGCATTTCTCTTGTTAAGATTACCGGTGCACCGTTTCCGTAGAAATGACCCGCCATAAAAATATCCGACACTTTGGTAAAACGCTCAAAATCGGACACATATTCCTGAGGATTCTGATAAAAATCTTCTTTGGTAGTAACCGTTCCGTCTTTGCGTTTGTTGTAATCCAGCACATCAATTTGAGTATATACCGGTTTATCAAATGTCTTTGTCAAATAATCCTCGATGGAAACTTCTTTGATTTTCATTGCATCCAAAATTTCTTTGGCGCCCATCCCTACTTTTCCGTGTCCGGTCAGTACGATTTTAATCGGAGGTAACATCGGACGACGTAAACGTTCCACTAAAGCGGCTTTGTCTGCCAAAGTTTCCGCTTTTGGTAAATTGAACAATTCGAATTTGATTCCGAAAGCTCTGAAACCGTTATATGCGCCAACGATTCCGGCATAACGTCCAAAACCGATTAACCGGTGATTGGTTTCATTTACGATGGTTTCGTGATCGATTAAACGGATGTTTTTTTCAAGGCAAGCGACAAGTAGTTTTTTATTATAAGGTTGTTTTTTTATGGTGTGAGAAAAGAAAAAATATTTTTTATTGGGAATTAAAGCGTCTACCGGAACTTCTTTTACTCCGATTAACACATCACAATCCGTAAGATCGTTACTTACTTCAAAACCTAATTTTGAATATTCTTCATCCGAAAAAACACGAATATCAGACGATTCCACTTTAATCTCTGCCTGAGGAAACTGCTCTTTTAATTTTACTAATTCTGTTGGGGTGAAAACAACCCGTCTGTCCGGCGGATTTTTTCTTTCTTTGATAATTCCAAATTTCATTGTTATGCAATCATTGAAAAGTTATCAGTATTTGGAGTAAATTTCCGATAATAATGCAACTTTTCGGTGTTAGTTTTGTTTGTTTTTATTTATTCTTGCCCAAATGTACTATTTAAAGAATAGAGGTGCAATAATTTTCATCCGATTTTTTTATTTGTTTTTACAAACCTCTGTAAGAATTTGAATTAAATATTATTTTTCTTCGATTGAGGGTTTTAATTGAAAATTAAATACTCTAACTTTGTGGTCTGATTTTTGCTATACTAATAGTGATAACCACTGGGGTCGACTGGTTTTGACAGCGAGTGGAATTGGGAAGTAAGCACGTCGAGAACTGGGACAATTCTCGTTAATAAAAGGTTTCACAACTTTACACGGCGAAAATAATTACGCTTTAGCTGCTTAATCTGAATTATAGTAAGATTTGCCTAGTTCCTACCAGGTAGGAAAGCTAGATTCTCCTCAAAAGCCTTGGTTTATGGCGTTTGGATTTGGGGAACCGTAAAAGTAAACCTAGGAACGGTAATGCTTTAAATCCGTTCTGACACTGATAAAGCTAAGCAAAAAGTGGCTGTTTCTGGCCTTGCTTTTTGTCGAAAATTCAATCAGAAAATAAGCGTGTAGAAAGCTCTTCGATTGCTTGTTTGGACGAGAGTTCGATTCTCTCCGACTCCACAAAAAGCCTTTAAATTTTATTTTAAAGGCTTTCTTTTTTTTTACAAATAATTTAAAAAAAACATTAATATTGTAATTCTATAAACCTAACCCAAAGTATTGAATTAAAATTTTATTAACGTAAGTATTAAAAGAACATGAAAAAAATATTCTTATTATTAGTATTGGTTGCTTTTAGCAGTAACGCTCAGGAAAAATTCGATTTCCCTTTAAACGAAAACGGACAAATTATTTTCACAGAGGTAGTTTCTGCTGACGGAAAAACCAAAGACGATTTGTTTAACAATTCAAAAATGTTCTTTGTAAACACTTACAAAATAACTCAGGATAAGTTGAAACAGGACAAAGCTAATTTTTCGGTTAGCGACAATCAATATTCCATCATGACTGTAAAAATGAACGGAAGCGATGTAAAAGTTAAATTGTTTTACACGGTTTCGATTCTGTCAAAAGACAACAAATACAAATACGAAATAAAAAACATTTTCACCAAAACAGAAGTTTCGGAAACACCTTTAGAAAAAATGTTTGATAAAACTGCTTCCGAAAAAGCAGCACAAAAACCTAAATTAGCTGAAAATCTTAAAGCTTACTATGGTGCTATCAATGCTGAAATCGGAACCATCAAATCAAACATTAAAAGTGAAATGAGTAAATCATCCGCAGCCAAAAGCGATTGGTAGCCTGAAAACACCTTTTAAAACACAAAACAGAAAGCTCGTTAAATGGGGCTTTTTTGTTTTCTATCCTCATAATTACTCCGTTATTTTAAAGCATAAACCTTATATTTGTGTTCTTAAAAATCAAATGACATGCAACACATAATCGATCGTTTCATCAGCTACGTAACTGTTGACACAGAATCCGACCCAAACTCAACTACAACACCAAGCAGCGCCAAACAATGGGATTTAGCAAATAAATTGGTCGAAGAATTAAAAGCCATCGGTTTACAGGATGTAACTATTGACGACAAGTCATACATACAAGCCACATTGCCGAGTAATTTGGATTACGACGTACCAACCATAGGTTTCGTAGCGCATTTTGATACTACACCCGATTTTACGGGGGCGAATGTAAAACCACAAATTGTTAAAAATTACGACGGTGGTGACATCATCCTGAACAAAGAGCAAAATATCGTTTTATCACCAAGTTATTTCGAAGATTTGTTATTATACAAAGGTCAGACGTTAATCACAACCGACGGAACTACGCTTTTAGGTGCCGATGACAAAGCGGGTGTCACCGAAATCGTTACCGCGATGGAATACCTGATTCAGAATCCGCACATCAAACACGGTACACTGAAAGTAGGTTTTACACCAGATGAGGAAATTGGCCGTGGAGCCGACTTCTTTGACGTAGAGAAATTCGGATGCGAATGGGCTTATACCATGGACGGAAGTCAAATCGGTGAATTGGAGTATGAGAACTTCAACGCCGCCGGTGTAAAATTGAAATTTAAAGGAAAAAGTGTACACCCGGGTTATGCTAAAGGAAAAATGATCAATTCCATGCTTTTGGCTACGAAATACATCTCTAAATTACCAAAAGACGAAGTGCCGGAAAGAACAAAAGGATATGAAGGTTTCTTCCACGTAGTACATTTGGATGGAAGTATTGAAGAAACGAATGTGCAGTTAATCATCCGTGATCACAACCGTAAGAAATTCGAAAAGCGTAAAAAAGAAGTGGTAAAAATCGCTGATAAATTCAACAAAAAATACGCGAAACAATTTGGTGCCGACATCGTTGAAATTGAAGTGAAAGACCAATATTACAACATGCGTGAGAAAGTAGAACCGGTTAAACATATTGTAGATTTGGCAGAACAAGCCATGAAAGCGTTAGACATCAAACCATTAATCAAACCGATCCGTGGCGGAACAGACGGTTCCCGTTTATCGTTTATGGGATTACCGTGTCCGAATATCTTTGCCGGCGGACACAATTTCCACGGTAAATACGAATATGTTCCTGTGGAAAGCATGCAAAAAGCTATCGATGTCATCATCAAAATTGCGGAATTGACAGCTGAAAAGTATAAGAAATAAGCAGAAGACAGATTGCAGAAGGCAGTGAACAGATTGCAAGAAACCGACACTAATAAATTTTAACCGCAGATTAGCAGATTATACTTTTAAAATCTGCTAATCTGCGGTTTTCCTTTTAAATTGTATCAATTAATTTTTGATTGTAAATCACATGAAAGAAGAAAAAAATCCGTGGCAAAAAAACGACTTGTGGACAGAAGAACTTGATTTTATAAAGTCAATCATTGCCAAGACCGAATTGGAAGAAATGACCAAATGGGGCGGCATTGTATATACGATTAATAAAAAAAATGTAATAGGCCTTGGCGGATTTAAATCCTATGTTGCCGTTTGGTTTTTTAATGGTGTCTTTCTGAAAGACGAAAAAAAGGTATTGGTCAATGCCAATGAAGGAGTGACTAAAGGTTTACGTCAATGGCGTTTTTCATCAAAAGAAGAACTTCAGGATAATGAAAAATACATTTTTCAATACATCAACGAAGCCATAGCCAATGAAAAAGCAGGTTTGTCCATCAAACCTGAAAAAAAAGAAGCGATTGTTTCGGAATTGCTTAACAACGAATTCAAATCGGACGCAAAACTAAAAAAAGCTTTTGAAGCCTTTTCGCCTTACAAACAGCGAGAATTCTTGGAATACGTGGAAACGGCAAAACAGGAAAAAACCAAACTGACACGGATTGAAAAAATCAAACCGATGATTTTAGATGGAATTGGTTTGAATGACAAATACCGATAATAAAAAAGTCCCAACGCAAATCGGGACTTTTTATTTATATACTACTGAAAATTACTTCGCAGCGTTAGCTTTCATGCTCAATTCCATAGAAATAGCAGAACGCTCCATTTTAATTTTACCCGCCATAGTTTCAATTACTACTGAATCTTCATACAATTCAGCAATTTTTCCGTGGATTCCGGATTTCGTTATGATTTTATCGCCAACTTTTACAGCGGCTTCAAATTCTTTCTCTTTTTTGGCTTTTTGCTGTTGCGGTCGGATCATTAAAAAATAAACCACCACAAACATTAAGATAACCGGTAAAAACTGACTGATTTGTCCCATTATAATTTATTTTAGTGTGCTGCAGGAGTTGCTCCGCCAGCTTTAGGTGTTACATTTGCTTTAATTGTTACTTTCTCTGAACCTTCTTTAGAATTGGTTGTTAAAGTAACTGTTTTTTGTTGTTGACCCGGTTTACCGTTAGAATCAAACGATACTTTTAACGGCGCAGAATCTCCTGGTTTAATTGGCTCTTTTGGCCAAACAGGTACGGTACAACCACAACTTCCCTGTGCGTTGATGATAATTAAATCGGCTTCCCCTTCGTTGGTGATTTTGAATTCGGTTTCTACTTTATCGCCTTCAGCAATCGTTCCGAAATCATGCTCTACTTTATCAAATTTTACTACAGGTAATTTTCCTGTTGCTGCACTTTCCGCCATAGCCTTCTCAACATTTGACGGATCAATTTTTTCCGAAGCATTTTCTTTTTTACAAGAAGTTGACAGTACTAATGCTGCAACTGCCAACGTTCCAAAAGTTTTTCTAATCATGGTTTTAAAAAAGTTAATTACATTAAACCTCTTCCGGTTTTGATTAATTTATTTTCTTTTTGGTATTCTTTCACTAAATTGTCCAGAATTCCGTTGATAAAAATACTACTTTTTGGTGTAGAATATTCTTTAGCTAATTCTAAATATTCGTTAATAGTTACTTTTACCGGAATCGAAGGGAATTTCAGAAATTCACAAATAGCCATTTTCAGAATGATGGTATCGATTTCGGCAATACGTTCTGCGTCCCAATTTGGCGTTTTATCGATAAACTCTTTCGCTAACTCATTATTGTTCAGAACGGTTTTACGGAAAAGATTTTTCACAAACTCTTTGTCATCGGAATCTTTATACAATCGCGGCACAAAGAACGAAGTATCATCTGCCGATTTGATTTGTTTCAACTGTTTTACAATCATGGTATTCACCAACGGAATATCGTCTATCCATGTTAGTTTGGAATCTTCCAGATAGTCGTACAATTTTTCGTTTGGCGCAATGATTTCAGAAAAAATATCCACAACAAACTGTTTGTCTGCTTCGAAATCATTTCCTGGCGTGCTCATGTATTTTTCATACAGTTCACTGCTTTTAATTGCATCTAGAAGCAACAGAATATAATCGTCGTTATTTTTCCAATTGGTTATGTTTCTGTCAGCCAAAGCAATACCTAATGAATTATTTTCTGTCAATAATTCAAGTACCTTATTTTTAATAAACTTAGTATTGGGATTGCGTTCTTCTTTAGTGGCAAGATGTTTTTTACTGGATTTATCGATAAAATCTTCTTCCGATTTTTTGATTTCCACCAAAGCGGAAAGCATGATAAGATATAAATCCTGAATATTTTCGATACTTTGAAACAGGAATTTCTCTTCCTTATCAAGATTATCGGAATTGTTTTGATGCATGGCATAGATTGATTGCATCACTTTCACACGGATATGTCTTCTGTTTAACATCTTGTTGTAAGAACTTTAAAAATTAACGGAGCGAAAGAATGCCTTTCGCTCCGCAAAATTATGAAATATTATTTATTGAAAACTACTTTGCAGCGTTTTCTTTTTTTCTTGCATCAATACGCTCTTGCGCCATTCTTAAAGCCGCTTGGTGTGTAGTGATGTTATTTTCTTTTGCATAATTGAAAATATCCAATGTAGTGTTGTAGATATTTTGTGTTCTGCGCATTGCTTCTTCTTTTCCGTATCCAGCAATTTCACCGTAAACATTGATGATTCCACCTGCGTTGATTAAGAAATCCGGAGCATATAAAATACCTCTTTCCTGTAATCTTGCACCGTGAATCTGCTCTACAGCCAACTGATTGTTTGCAGCACCGGCAATAACTTTCGCTTTGATTTTTTCAATCGTATCGTCGTTAATTGTCGCACCCAAAGCACATGGCGCATAGATATCCACATCAACACTGTACAAATCGTTTCCGGAATATACTTTAGCACCATATTTAGCACCAACTTCCTGTAAACGAGCTTCATTAATATCAGCAATCTGAACCAAAGCACCTTCTTTAGAGATTAACTCTACCAAAGTTTCACCTACGTGACCGATACCCTGAACCAAAATCTTTTTACCTTCTAAATTGTCTGAACCAAACTGGTATTTCGCAGCCGCTTTCATCCCCATGTAAACACCATAAGCTGTTACCGGAGAAGGATTTCCGGAACCACCAATCGATTCGGAAATACCCGTAACATAATTGGTATGCTGCTTAATTAAATCCATATCGGCTGTAGTTGTTCCTACATCTTCTGCAGTAATATATTTTCCGCTTAAAGAATTTACAAACTGACCGAATTTAGCAATCAATTCCGGAGTTTTATCTGTTTTGGAATCCCCGATAATAACCGCTTTTCCACCACCTAAATTTAAACCTGAAATTGCCGACTTAAACGTCATTCCGCGAGACAAACGCAAAACATCATTTAATGCTTCCCATTCGTTCGTATATTTCCACATTCTCGTTCCTCCTAAAGCAGGTCCTAAAACTGTGTTATGAACTCCAATAATTGCTTTTAAACCAGTATCTTTGTCGTGACAAAATACGATTTGCTCATGATTATCAAATGAAACCTGACCGAAAACAGGGTCGATTTTATGAAGCTCACCAGCGTTTGTAACTTCTGTTATCATGTTTTAATTGTTTTTATAGGTTGAATTATATTCAAAAACAGGTCGCAAAATTACAATTTTATTCAGAATATTTCAATACAAATCGCTTTTTTTAATTTTTTATTAATATTTATTTTCAAATCAGAATCATGATTTTTTAAAATTTATTTCATTTTTTTAACACTTTTTGGTGTTTTTTAATAAAATATCTAAAATACAATGAAAGAACTTCAATATTTAAACAAATATTTCATAAAATATAAATACCGATTTCTTCTTGGAATCTTTATTACGATTGTAGCACAATTCTTCACTTTGTACACACCAAAACTGGTGGGCGATTCCATTAAGGTTTTAGAACACAGTAAATTATCCCCAATGGAAGTGCAAGACACTTTGTTAAAAAACATTCTCCTCATTTTAGCCACAACTTTAATTGCCGGTTTTCTGACTTTCTTAATGCGCCAGACACTCATCGTAATGTCCCGCCACATAGAGTTTGATTTAAAAAATGAAGTGTTTTACCAATATGAAAGACTGACGCAGAATTTTTACAAACAAAACCGTACCGGAGATTTGATGAACCGCATCAGCGAAGATGTTGGAAAAGTGCGCCAATATGTTGGGCCGGCCGTAATGTATTCCATAAATACCATTATTCGTTTTGCTGTGGTTACGGTACAGATGTATCTGGTTTCGCCAAAACTGACGCTGTATTCGCTTCTACCCTTACCTATTCTGGCCTACAGTATTTTCAAAATCAGCTCGGAAATCAACAAACGCAGTACTGCCTATCAACAGAATTTATCAAAACTGTCCACGTTCACTCAGGAAATGTTCTCCGGAATTCGTGTGATAAAAGCCTATGCGATTGAAAATAAAAAACAAGAAGATTTTGTTGACCTGTCCAAAGAAAGCAAAACCAAAAACCTTGATTTGGCACGCGTACAGTCGTTATTCGGTCCTTTAATGATTTTGCTGATCGGAATCAGTAACCTCGTGGTAATTTACGCCGGAGGAATGATGTATATTAACGGAACCATTCCTGATATTGGGGTAATTGCGCAATTTATTTTATACATTAACATGTTAACCTGGCCGGTAGCGTCTTTAGGGTGGGTTTCGTCTATGGTACAGGAAGCGGAAGCCTCTCAGAAACGTATTAACGAGTTTTTGAAAGTAGTTCCTGAAATTCAGAATGAAGTCGATGAAAAATCTGAAATACAAGGAAAAATTGCCTTTGAAAATGTTTCGTTCATTTATGACGATACCAATATAGAAGCGCTTAAAAACGTTTCCTTCACTATAAACAAAGGAGAAACCCTTGCGATATTGGGAAAAACAGGTTCGGGTAAATCGACGGTACTTTCCCTCATCAGCCGATTGTATGATGTACAACACGGAGCCGTAAAAATTGACGGAACCAATATAAAAGAACTCAACCTTTATGATGTTCGGGACCACATCGGTTTTGTGCCTCAGGACGCGTTCCTGTTTTCGGATACCATTAAAAACAATATTAAATTCGGAAAAGAAGACGCTACTGATGAAGAAGTAATTGATGCGGCTAAAAAAGCAGTAGTTCATAAAAACATCGTGAAGTTTAAAAACCAATACGAAACGATTTTGGGAGAACGCGGCATTACGCTTTCGGGCGGACAAAAGCAACGTGTTTCCATTGCGCGTGCGATGATTAAAAACGCACCGATTTTATTATTAGACGACTGTCTTTCAGCCGTTGACACCGAGACCGAAGAAGCAATCCTAAACAATTTGATGGAATTTTGCAAAGACAAAACAACTATCATTGTCAGTCATCGTGTTTCCTCTGCCAAAAACGCCGATCATATCCTTATTCTGGATGAAGGAAAAATAATTCAGCAAGGATCGCACTATCAGCTTGTAAATCAGGACGGTTATTACAAAGAATTGTATTATAAACAACTTTCCGAAAAAGAAATGCAATAAAATCTTGGTTATTTTGGTTTTTTTTTAGATTTTTGGTTTCTACTTAACACAATTAATATTTGACAGAAGGATTATGAGAGAAAATGATTTGTTAGAAAAAGAAGAAATTTTTTCTAAAGTTTTAAGAGCAGGAAGAAGAACGTATTTTTTTGATGTGAGAGCAACCAAGGCCGATGATTACTATATCACAGTGACCGAAAGTAAAAAATTTACCGAAGAAGACGGCTCTTTCCACTTTAAGAAACATAAAATTTACCTGTACAAAGAAGATTTTGCTGCTTTCAAAGACATTTTAGACGAAATGACTTCGTATGTGTTAAACCATAAAGGTGAAGAAGTTATCTCCGAAAGACACCAAAAAGATTTCAAAAAGGAATACTTCACAGACAAATCAGAAGAAGCCGAATCAAAACCCTTAGGAAGTTATACCGACATTGATTTTGATGATATTTAATGCATTTCAAAATAATAAACAGAAGTCCAAAATCAACCGGTTTTGGGCTTTTTGTTTAAAATCAAACAGGAATGAACCCATTTAAAAAATTCTTAGACAACTACGGTGTTTGGTTTCACTCAGCAACCCTCATCCTTTGGCTTTGGCTTTTGAAACACAATTTCGAAAAATTTCAAGCCACACCCAATACCTCCGTGAAAATTGCCTTAATTGCATCCGTGCTTCTTGTTTGCATTGCGGTATTGAATTTAATCCTTTCCCTAAAAAAACGGAAAAAGAGGTAAACACTTCCAAAAAGACTCACGGTCAGTACTACAAAATCTAAAGATTCTTTCGCAGATAATGTCAAAAAAACGTACATTTGAGTACATCCGACATACTGTAACAATGCCCGAAAAAATAAATATTCCCAAACATTTCAAAGGTTTAAACGATCTGGAAGTAACCGAATCGCGAGAACAATTCGGCAGTAACACACAAACCCAGAAACCAAAATACCACTGGTGGATTGCGCTTTTGGAGCTGTTTAAAGAACCTATGTTATTATTACTCATTTCCGTTGCAATAATCTATTTTATATTGGATCAAAACAGTGAAGCTTGGTTTATGCTGATTGCCGTTATAGCCGTTTCCGGAATTTCTTTTTATCAGGACAACCGAAGCCGAAAAGCTTTGGAAGCACTGGAAGCCTTGAACGAACCCTTAACCACTGTTTTACGAAACGGAGCAATAAAACAAATTCCCACAAGCGAAATTGTCGTTAAAGATCTGGTCATTGTTGAAGAAGGAAACCTGATTAATGCGGATGGCGAAATTCTGCACAGTAATGATTTTTCCGTGAACGAATCTTCACTAACCGGTGAAGCGTATTCCGTTTTTAAATCTGAAAAAACCGAAGACCGGAAAATTTTCAGCGGTACACTCGTAGCTTCCGGTTTGGCTGTTTTTAAGGTCACCGAAATTGGTACGGAAACCGTTTTAGGTAAATTAGGCGCCTCTCTTATCAACATTAGAGAAGAAGCTACTCCGTTGCAAGAACAAATAGAACGTTTTGTAAAAAAAATGGCATACATAGGAATAGCCGTTTTCATTTTGGTTTGGGCCGTTTATTTTTGGAAAACACGCGATATTCTTCACAGTTTACTAAAAGGATTAACCCTAGCCATGTCAATTCTTCCCGAAGAAATTCCGGTGGCGTTCACAACATTTATGGCATTGGGTTCCTGGCGACTGATGCAGGAAGGCATTATCGTTAAAAAAACCAGAACCGTCGAAACCTTAGGCAGCGCGACTGTAATCTGTACCGATAAAACCGGAACGCTAACCGAAAATAAAATGAGCCTTCAGGCCGTATATGCACTAGCCAACAACAAACTTACGCAGGAAGGCGACTGGAACGATTCCGAGATACAAAAAGTCATCACAATGGCAATGTGGGCGAGTGAACCGGTTCCTTTTGATCCGATGGAAAAAACGCTGCATCAAGTGTATGAAAAAATAACCCAATCAGATGACCGAACATCGTTTCAGATGTTTCACGAATATCCGCTTGACGGAAAACCTCCCATGATGACGCATTTGTTCCAAAATAATCATGGAGAACGTATTATTGCAGCCAAAGGAGCACCGGAAGCACTTTTAGCATCTTCAACGCTCAACGAAGCGCAACGCCAACAGGTACTATTGGTTTCAGATGAATTGGCGGCGCAGGGTTTTCGTTTATTGGGTGTAGGCTTCTCGGATTTTAAAGGCATGGATTTTCCAAAAACGCAGCAGGAATTTACATTTCACTTTGTCGGACTGATTGCCTTTTATGATCCTCCAAAAGAAAATATAAGTCATGTTATCCGTCAATTTTATGATGCCGGAATTAAAGTGAAAGTCGTTACCGGAGACAATAACATCACCACAAGAGCCATTGCAAAAAAAGCGGGAATTCCGGAAGCAGACGCATTTATAAATGGTGCCGATTTAATGCAATTGAACGAATCCGAACTGATTACCACCATACACAATACCACTTTACTTACCCGCATGTTTCCCGAGGCAAAATTAACCATTGTGAATGCGTTGAAAAAAGACCATCAGGTGGTGGCAATGGTGGGCGACGGCGTAAACGATGGCCCGGCGCTAAAAGCTTCACATATTGGAATTGCTATGGGAAAAAAGGGAACAGAAATTGCCAAAAGTGCCGCCGATATTATTCTGATTGACGATGATTTATCCAAAATGATTACCGCTGTTGCCGCCGGAAGACGTATTTACGCCAATATTAAAAAAGCGGTACAATATATCGTTTCCATTCATATTCCGATAATTCTAACGGTATCCCTGCCTTTATTTTTGGGGTGGCAGTACCCTGATATTTTCACTCCGGTGCATGTTATTTTCCTTGAATTGGTTATGGGACCGATGTGCTCTATTGTATACGAAAACGAACCCATTGAAAAAAACAGTATGCAGCTTCCACCGAGAGCTATGGGAACTACTTTTTTATCCTTTAAAGAAATGAGTATTAGTATTCTGCAGGGATTGGCTATTACAATCGGAATACTTTTCATGTATCAGTACAGCGCACATCTGTATGAAAACGAACAAATTACACGCACCATGGTTTTTACCACTTTGGTTTTTGCTAACAGCATACTTTCCTTAACCAACCGTTCGTTTCTCTATTCGATTTTCACCACACTGAAATACAAAAACAACATGATATACACCCTGAATGTTATAACACTTTCCATGTTGGCCCTGATTTTATATTTACCACCTGTTGCATCGTTTTTTAAAGTCGTACCATTGTCTGTATCGCAATTGGGTTACTGCATTGTAACCAGCGGAATTTCAGTATTGTGGATTGAATTGTTGAAATGGAGACGACGAAAAAGAATATTGAAATAATGGCGTTTTTCAATGAAACGATTTACCCAATCCGCAACCCGTTTTCCACTTTAAAATCAGGAGCGAGTAACACAATATCGTTATCATTGCCAACGGAGCCCAGCACCAGACATTCGCTCATGAACTTGCCAATCTGCTTTTTGGGAAAGTTTACCACCGCTACTATTTGTCGGTTAAGCAATTCCGTTTTAGTATAACGCTTTGTAATTTGTGCCGATGATTTACGGATGCCGATTTCCGCTCCAAAATCAATCGTGAGTTGGTAAGCAGGTTTTCGGGCTTCGGGAAAATCGTTCACTTCTGTAATCGTTCCCACGCGCATTTCTGTTTTTTCAAATTCTTCCCAAGTCAGCATTATTCTCTATTTTTAGTGGAAAACAAATGTTCAATTACCCAAGCCGGACCAATAAGCAAAAACTGAATATCTTTTAAAAACGAAGGCTTTTTTCCTTCCAACTGATGGCCGTAAAATTGTCCGGTCCAAGCCAACAGAAAAATTACCAACGACGACTTCCAAAGCGGATACTGAAACCCGATAACATAATTAACTGAGATACAAATCGCTGAAAAAAACGAAATTTTTATTGCTATCAACAGGGAAAGACGGGAATAAAAAAACAATACAAAAAACAACGCAACAACTGCCCAATTGTCGATTAATGGTTCCTGAAGTGGTGAAATACGTCGGATGAAATCAGTCGGAATACTCATCAGTAAACCTATAATCGAAAAATAAATCGCCGGAACACAGATAAAATGTATCGCTTTGTTTGTTGGGTGCTGATGGCTGACTTCGTATTCGTCAAACCATTGCTGTAATGTTTTCATGACTCATTTTTTTATCCGACTAAAGTAAAAAATAATTTCGTGAAATTCATTTTTGTCGTAATTTGGTACAAACGAAACACGCCATGGCACGCACACCTTCCAATATGATTCCACTAGGCACGATTGCTCCGGAATTCCATCTAAAAGACACCAATTCCAATTATTCCTATTCCTTTGCTGATTTGAAAGGTTCGAAAGGTACGCTAGTCATGTTTATTTGCAATCATTGTCCGTTTGTACACCATGTTGTTGATGAAATTGTTCGAATTGCCAACGATTATCGCGTGCAGGGATTGGGCATTATTGCCATTTCAAGTAATGATATCGTAAATTATCCTCAGGATGCACCGGAATTAATGACCGAATTTGCCTTTCAGCATAATTTCGAATTCCCTTATCTCTACGACGCTACACAGGAAGTAGCCAAAGCTTATGATGCAGCGTGTACACCCGATTTTTATCTGTTTGACAATCAGGACAGATTGGTTTATCGTGGACAATTGGACGACAGTCGCCCCGGAAACGGCATTCCGTTAAGTGGCAGTGATTTGCGCGGTGCGATTGACGGCGTGATTTACAACCGCAGTATCAATCCGATTCAGAAACCAAGTTTGGGCTGTAATATAAAATGGAGTTAAAATTTTAAAGAAATCATTTACTTTTATTACATTAGCGCTGTAACATAAATCTACAAACCTTGCAAATAACCTCTACATCTTCGGTTCTTTCCGGACACTCTTCCTTAAAGAGTGATGTAACGTTATTGTTTTCTCACAACAAGGCCTTCATCAATTAGGCCTCCGTCTGCTTTCTGATTTTTCTTTAGACGGAGGATTTTCTTTTTAACATTCACTTTTTTTTTGCAAAGAGTATTCTTCTGCAACAATTTTCATTACATCCTAATTTTTATTATGGCTCGAAATAAGCTTTTTGGCAAACCGTCTGTGCGTCAAATTATTTGGATATTCTCCATTGTATTTCTATTGGCAATAATTGCTCTGTTGTATCAATATAAAACTTACTTCGCATTCCTTGGTGCTCCAATAGTTATCGTATCCGTTGCTTTAATGGATTATACTTATCGGCCAAAATTCTACTGGAAAAAAAATAATTAATTTAAATCAACATAGTATGAAACCTATTCCAACATTTACAGCAGCGGAATATCAATTGCTTCGCAATCTTTCTAAAAAAAGTATTACATCCAGTAATGCCAAAGACATGGCGCTTTTAAACGGTGAATTAGACAGAGCCGTTATAATAAAAGACGGAATGATTGAAAAAAACATCATTCGAATAAACTCTTTTGTTACAGTTGAAGACATGTCTGCCAAAAGACAAATGAAATTTCAGATTGTTTTACCTTCGTTAGCCAATGTAAAAGACAACAAAGTTTCCATTTTGGCCCCTTTAAGTATTGCCCTAATTGGCTTTAAAGAAAATGATGTTGTAGAATGGGAATTGCCTGCAGGAAAAAAAACCTTAAAAATTGTTGCCGTTGAAAACCTTTCGGATAATTAAATTTTCTAAGAACACCTCATTTTTGTGAAGGTGTTTTTTTATTTCTTCTCCAGAACAATATCAATCGGTCGGTTGGCTTTTCGTCCGAACTGTACTGTTTTTTCGCTTTGTGAGGCACACAACACATACATATTAAACGCAAAAAGCTGAATGGTTTGCGTTTTGTACTTTTTATTCGGATCTTCCACTTTCACACTGAAATTATCTGCCGGAAATGTTGCCGCAATGGATAACAGATAATTGTCTTTCGCATACGGAAAAAACCATCTTGCCTTTGGGTTTTCTGTAGTGATTTTATTCCCATTTTCATCAATCTGATAGTTCATCGAAAACTGAAGCGGCTTGTTACTGTCTCTGAAACTGTAAACATTGTTCAGATTAACAACCTCTTTCCCTAAGCTGTCTACCACTGTAATTTTCAAATTCTTGATATTTTCTTTTTTCCCGTCTTCGTGAATGTCCAAAACCAAATATGAAGTAAAATCATAGCCACAATGCATCGCAGGAATCTGTGCATTTACAGTCACTGAAACAAACAAAAGAAAAAACAAGTGGCGCATAATTGGGATTTAAGCAGACAAAAATAAATGATTCCAATAAAAAAAGCCCTCAAAAAGAGAGCTTTTATAAATTTTTAACGGATTTCGAATTATTTCACATCCATCAATTCCACATCGAAAATCAAGGTAGCATCCGGCGGAATAACTCCACCTGCACCACGGGAACCGTATCCTAAATACGACGGAATTACAAAACGGGCTTTGTCTCCCACTTGCAATAACGCGATACCTTCGTCCCAGCCTTCGATAACCTGACCTCTACCTAAAGTGAATTCAATAGGTTGTTTTCTTTTGTAAGACGAATCGAAAACCATTCCGTTTTCCAATGAACCAGAATAATGAACCGAAACCGTTTTACCTTTTTCAGCTTTTTTCCCGTTTCCTTTTTGGATCATTTTGTAACGTAATCCGCTTTCTGTTTTATCGAAACCAGCGGCTAATTTTTCCAAAGCCTCCTCGGCCATTTTTTTTTGCTCGGCGATTCTTTTTTCTCTTGAACCTTCGAAAGTTCTGAAAGCTTCCACAGCATTCCATTTTTCCGCTTCCTCACCTACTCTAACGATTTCAATACTTTCAATAATATCGCCCTGAACAATTTCATTCACGATATCCTGACCTTCAACCACTTGTCCGAAAACAGTATGTTTGTTATCCAACCAATCCGTTGGAACGTGCGTGATGAAAAACTGAGAACCGTTTGTACCAGGACCTGCATTAGCCATAGACAATACGCCCGGCTTATCATGCTTTAATTCCGGATGAAATTCGTCGTCGAATTTATAGCCCGGATCTCCTGTTCCTGTTCCTAAAGGACAACCTCCCTGAATCATAAAATCTGGAATCACACGGTGAAATTTCAATCCGTCGTAATACGGTTTTCCTTGTGGTTTAATGTCGTTTTCCAAATTTCCTTCGGCTAAACCAACAAAGTTTCCAACCGTTCCCGGTGTTTTATCATGAGTCAGTTTTATCAAAATAACTCCTTTTGAAGTATTAAATTTTGCGTAAATTCCGTCTTGCATTTTGTTTTGCTTTAAATTTCTGAACTGCAAAATTACGAATTTAAAATCTAAAAAGTTTCATAAATAATCGACTTCCGTTTTCGCATAATTCAGATTCTTTTTACATTTGAAAGAGAAAATCATCAATGCATGCATGCAACCCTAATTTCCTACCGGTCCGAATATAAAAATCAATTTATCGCACTGAACAAAGCCTGGTTGGAAGAATTTTTCTTTGTGGAAAAACACGATTTGAAAGTTTTTGAAAATATTGAGGAAGTCATTCTGAATCCGGGTGGTGAAATCTTTTTCTGTTTGGTGAATGGTGAAGTGGCCGGAACTGTTGCCATGCAAAAAGTAAACGACAAGGTCTATGAAATGGCAAAATTGGCGGTTGATAAAAAGTTTCAGGGACAAAAACTGAGCAATTTGTTAGTCGACGCCTGTATTGATTTCGCAAAAAAGAAAAATGCCGAAAAAATCATGCTGGTTTCCAGCACCAAATTAACACCGGCGCTGAACCTGTATCGAAAATACAATTTTAAAGAAACACCTTTGGATGAAACCGATTACCATCGTGCCGATATTCAAATGGAATTGTATCTTTAAACAAAAGAATCACATTTATGAAAATCCCTAAAGATTATCTCGATATCAATAAAAAAACCTGGAACAGCAAAACGGACGTTCACATTGCATCCGAATTCTATGACACAGAAAGTTTCATCAACGGAAAAAATACTTTAAACGAAATTGAACTTGCTTTATTGGGCGATGTTTCGGGAAAAAAAATCCTGCACCTGCAATGTCATTTCGGGCAGGATACACTTTCGTTTGCACGATTAGGCGCCAAAGCAACCGGAGTGGATTTATCCGATAAAGCCATCGAAAGAGCCCGTGAATTCAATACCGAATTACAACTCGATGCTACATTCATCAATTGCGATATTTACGATTTACCGAATCACCTCGAGGAACAATTCGACATCGTTTTTACCAGTTATGGAACCATTGGTTGGCTACCCGATTTGAACAAATGGGCCAATGTGGTTTCGCATTTTTTAAAACCGGGCGGAAAATTTGTCATGGCCGATTTTCATTCTGTAGTTTGGATGTTCGACGATAATTTCAAAGAAGTTTTTTACAGTTATTTTAATGTCGAACCCATTGTAGAAGCCGAATCCGGAACGTATGCAGACAGGGATGCGGAAATTGCAACACAAACTGTTACCTGGAACCACCCGACGAGCGAAATTTTAAACGCATTACTCTGTAACAAAATGGAAATTCAGTCGTTTAATGAATACGACTATTCTCCTTACAACTGTTTCAACGAAACGGAAGAATTTGAAAAAGGAAAATTCAGAATCAAACATTTGAAAAATAAAATTCCGATGGTTTATTCTTTAACAGCAATCAAAAAATAATACTATTTATGGAAAGTTTATTCAATCCGCAAGGCAATCAAAACATTATAGACCGAATTCAAAAACTACAACCTACTACACTGTCCCAATGGGGTAAAATGACGGTAAGCCAAATGTTGGAACACTGTCAGGCTCCGTTAAAAGTAGCGTTTGGCGATTTGGTTTTAAAACGAAACCTCATGGGATTCCTTTTTGGAAAATTAGCCAAAAAAACTTTGGTAAACAACAAACCTTTCGACCATAATCTGCCTACTGCCAAAGAATTCGTCGTTACCCACGAACCGGAATTTGAAAAAGCAAAAGCCGAATTAATTAAAGACGTTACCCGTTTCAGCCAAGGACCTTCAGCCATTAAAAACCTGAAACATCCTTTCTTCGGACACATGACTGAAAACGAATGGGATGTGGCACAATGGAAACATTTGGATCATCATTTGAGACAGTTTGGGGTTTAATTCAGTAATCCGTCTACAGTGGTCAGTTTGCAGAAACTTTGTACCTTTGCGCCTCAGAACCTCAGAACCTTTTTTAAAAAATGCGCATCGATATCATTACCGTTTTACCAGAACTCATCCGAAGTCCGTTTGAAGCTTCCATACTGAAAAGAGCCATCGCCAAAGGATTGGTGGAAGTACATATGCACAACCTTCGCGATTACAGTACCAACAAACACAAAAATGTGGATGATTATCAGTTTGGTGGCGGTGCCGGTATGGTAATGAGTATCGAACCGATTGCAGCCTGTATTGAAAAATTACAAAGCGAACGCAAGTACGACGAAGTGATTTATATGACTCCTGATGGCGAAACGCTGAACCAGAAAATGGCAAATTCGATGTCGATGTTAAAAAACATCATCATCCTTTGCGGACATTATAAAGGTGTAGACCAACGCGTTCGTGATTTATTCATCACCAAAGAAATTTCGATTGGCGATTATGTTTTATCGGGAGGCGAATTGGGCGCAGCGGTTTTATGCGATTCCATTATCCGACTGATTCCCGGCGTTTTAAGTAACGAAACCTCGGCATTGACAGACAGTTTTCAGGACAACTTACTCTCTCCTCCTATTTACACACGACCGGCAGAATACAAAGGACACAAAGTTCCGGATGTTTTATTGAGCGGAAATTTTGCCGAAATCGAAAAATGGCGGGAGAATATGGCGTATGAACATACCAAAACACGCCGACCGGATTTATTGGAGGAATAGTGAGCAGAAGTAAGATTGCAGAAAGCAGTGAGCATATTGCAAGAACAAATCAGAAACACAATTACTAAAGAACTGTAAAGAAACGTTTGAGATGTAAAATCAACTTGTTTCTTGTCTTTCAAAAGCCAAAAAAACTTTGAAATTGAAATAAATTGGAGTGGACAGTCAAAAAAACTCACAATTCATAATTCATAATTCATAATTATTTATTAATTTCGCAGCCAAATTCAGCCCAACCTCTGACGATAACCGTGAATGTTGCTCTGATTCAAACATTTAACATTAATAATCATGTCAAGTTTATTAAAATTTGTTCAAGACGAATTAGTAACAAGAAAAGATTTCCCTGAATTTTCTGCAGGTGATACTATCACTGTGTACTACGAAATTAAAGAGGGTGAAAAAACAAGAACACAGTTCTTCAAAGGAGTTGTAATCCAAAGAAGAGGTGCTGGTGCAACGGAAACGTTCACTATCCGTAAAATGTCTGGTGCTGTAGGTGTAGAGCGTATCTTCCCTGTAAACATGCCGGCTTTACAAAAAATTGAATTGAACCAAAGAGGTAAAGTTCGTAGAGCTCGTATCTACTACTTCAGAGAACTTACTGGTAAAAAAGCAAAAATCAAAGAAAGAAGAAGATAATTCACTTTCCGAAGTTTATAAAATCAGCTCCAATTCTATTGGGGCTTTTTTTATGCAAAAAAAATACACTCAAATTATCAGATTCATAATTATAAGTCGCCAAAATAACAATCTGATAATTCGCTTAAATCTGATTAAATCCACATCGCTTTTCGGACTGATTTTCTTATATTTGCCTTGCATTTTAAGCAGCATTTTATACATCAAATTATTTATTCTGAAAATACACAACGATGACACAGAAATCTAAAATCCATTACACCCTGACGGATGAAGCACCAATGTTAGCCACACATTCTTTCTTACCGATTGTTCAGGCTTTCACCGCTCCGGCAAATATTGATATTGAATTGAGAGACATTTCTCTGGCTGGAAGAATTTTATCGAATTTTCCGGAATTCTTAAAAGACGATCAGAAAATCGGAGATGCTTTGACAGAATTGGGTCAGTTAGCCACTACTCCGGAAGCAAACATTATCAAATTACCAAACATATCCGCTTCAGTTCCTCAGTTAAAAGAAGCTATTGCTGAATTACAGGCACACGGTTTCGCTATTCCGAACTTTGTGGAAGAACCAAAAAACGATGCTGAAAAAGAAATCAAAGCAAAATACGCTAAAGTATTAGGATCGGCTGTAAACCCGGTTTTACGTGAAGGAAACTCTGATCGTCGTGCTCCTAAATCAGTTAAAAACTACGCAAAAGCAAACCCACATTCTATGGGTGCTTGGTCTTCAGATTCAATAACAGAAATCGCGCACATGGATGCCGGTGATTTCTACGGAAGCGAAAAATCAGTTACGGTTGAAAACGATTCTCAATTTGTAATTGATTTCATTGATGCCAACGGTAACGTAACCAATTTAAAAGCGGCTTCCAAATTAAAAGCAGGCGAAGTAATTGATTCTTCAGTTATGAGTTTATCGGCTTTAAAAGCATTCGCCAAAAAAGAAATCGCAGATGCTAAAGCCAAAGGACAATTGTTATCCGTGCATTTAAAAGCTACGATGATGAAAGTGTCTGACCCGATTATTTTCTCTGCTATCGTTGATGTTTATTTCGAAGACGTTTTCACAAAATATGCAGACGTTTTCGAGTCTTTAAATATCGATACTAAAAACGGTTTAGGCGATGTGTATGCAAAAATCGCAGGTCACCCGCAACAAACTGAAATCGAAGCCGCTCTTACAGCTGCTTTAAACAACGGTCCGGCAGTGGCAATGGTGAATTCTGATAAAGGAATTACCAACTTCCACGTTCCTTCTGATGTAATTGTGGATGCTTCTGTACCTGCTTTTGTACGTACTTCAGGAAAAATGTGGAACGCTAAAGGCGAATTACAAGATACTAAAGCGTTAATTCCGGACAGAAACTACGCTGGTTTATACGTAGCGACTGTAGATTTCTGCAAAAAGAACGGTGCTTTCGATCCAAAAACAATGGGATCGGTTCCAAACGTAGGTTTAATGGCGCAAAAAGCGGAAGAATACGGTTCACACGACAAAACATTCCAGGCAGTTGCTAACGGAATCATCAGAGTACATGATGGAAACGGTACGACTTTCATGGAGCAAACTGTAGAAGCTGGTGACATTTTCAGAATGTGTCAGACTAAAGACGCTCCAATTCAGGACTGGGTTAAATTAGCCGTAAACAGAGCAAGATTATCCGATACTCCAGCTATTTTCTGGTTAGACAATCAACGCGCACACGACCGCGAAATGATCAAAAAAGTTGAAAAATACTTAAAAAATCATGACACAACCGGATTAGACATCCGCATCATGAATATCGTTGACGCTACGAATTTCACATTGGAAAGACTGAAAAACGGTTTAGACACTATTTCAGTAACCGGAAACGTATTGCGTGATTACTTAACCGACTTATTCCCAATTTTAGAATTAGGAACTTCGGCGAAAATGTTATCTATCGTTCCGTTAATGAATGGTGGAGGTTTATTCGAAACCGGAGCCGGAGGTTCTGCACCAAAACACGTAGAGCAGTTCTTAGAAGAAGGTTATTTACGTTGGGATTCTCTTGGTGAATTCTTGGCTTTAGGCGCATCCTTAGAGCATTTAGGACAAACACAAAACAATCCGAAAGCATTGGTATTGGCAGAAACCTTAGACGAAGCAAACGATAAATTCCTTAAAAACGATAAATCGCCGGCGCGTAAAGTAGGCCAGATTGACAACAGAGGTTCGCACTTCTACTTGGCAATGTACTGGGCAGAAGCATTGGCAAACCAAACCAAAGACGCCGAATTACAAGCAAAATTTGCTCCTATCGCTGCAGAACTTTCAGCAAACGAAGCGAAGATTGATGCTGAATTAATCGGAGCACAAGGCAAACCGCAAAACATTGGCGGGTATTATCAGCCTTCATTCGCTCTGACTGAAAAAGCAATGCGTCCAAGTGAAACATTAAACGCAATTTTAAAGAAATTAGCATAATCTGATTTTTTATCAGACTACAAAAAAAAGACGATTCGGAAGGATCGTCTTTTTTATTAACCTCATCTTAACAGTTGTTTCGCTACAAAAACTCGAAATTTACAGCCAATTCATACTAAAGGTAACAACATGATACTCAGGAAAACATCCATTACATTCCTTATCCTTTTCATTTGCTGTTTTTCATCCTACGCTCAGGAAAAATTTATTTTGAGCGGAATCATAACGGATGCCAAAACCAACGAAACCTTAATCGGTGTAAACATCTATTTTCCGGAACTGAAAACAGGCACCAATACCAACGAATACGGCTTCTATTCGATTTCACTTCCGAAAGGAGACTACACAATTCAATACAATTACGTGAGTTATCTACCGTTGGAAGAGAAGATAAATCTGCAACAAAATACCAAGAAAAACATCGCTTTAACCGAAAACGCCCAGCAATTGGACGAGGTGGTCATTATAGAAAACCGAAAAAAAGCCGACATCAGAAAACCGGAAATGAGCGTTAACAAACTTACAATTGCCGAAATCAAAAAAATGCCGGTAATTTTAGGCGAAACCGATATCTTGAAATCAATTTTACAACTTCCCGGAGTTACCAATGCCGGGGAAGGACAATCCGGTTTCAATGTACGCGGTGGTGCTGCCGATCAGAACCTGATATTATTAGACGAAGCTACTATTTACAATTCCTCGCATCTTTTTGGTTTCTTTTCGGTGTTCAATTCCGATGCGATTAAAGATCTGAAATTATACAAAGGCGGCATTCCGGCCCGTTTTGGTGGACGCGTGGCTTCTGTACTCGACATTTATCAAAAAGACGGCAACAGTAAAAACTTTCACGTTAATGGCGGTATCGGATTAATTTCCAGCCGATTACTGGCCGAAGGTCCGATTGTAAAAGACAAAGGTTCATTTCTTGTAGCCGGAAGAAGTTCGTATGCACATTTGTTTCTGAAACTGACCGACAATAAAAACTCGGCCTATTTCTATGATTTGAATACCAAACTGACCTATAAATTCAACGAGAACAACAACCTCTTTTTGTCCGGATATTTTGGACGGGACGTTTTCAGTCTCAACGAAAGTTTTAAGAACACCTACGGAAATTCCGTTTTAAACCTGCGTTGGAATCATTTGTTTTCGGATAAATTATTCTCCAACATGTCCTTCATTTACAGCGATTACTATTACGGATTAACGCTTGATTTTGTAGGTTTCAATTGGGACAGCGGTATCAAAAATTACAATTTCAAATACGATTTAAAACATTATTTATCGGATAAATTCAAATTGGCTTACGGACTGAATACCGTGTATTACGATTTCAATCCAGGAACCATTGAACCAAACAATTCCGAATCAGGCATCAACCCAGATCAATTGGATAAAAAATACGCTTTTGAGCCATCCTTTTATATTGAAACAGAACAACAGCTTACCAAAAAGTTTTCTGTGAATTACGGTTTGCGGTACAGCATGTTTTACCGATTGGGCAGTCAGGAAATCAATACCTATGCGAACAATCAGGCCGTGGTTTGGAACAACGATTTGAAAATCTACGAAAAAGCCACACCTACCGGAACCGAAAAATTCGGCAAAAACGAAACAATGGCCAGTTTTAACAATCTCGAACCGCGTTTGGCTGTTGCCTATACTTTAGACGACAACCAATCCGTAAAAGCGAGTTACAATCGTATGGCACAATACCTGCATCTGATTTCCAATACCGCTTCTCCTACTCCGCTGGATGTTTGGACGCCGAGCGATAAATTCATCAAACCACAATTGTTAGATCAGGTGGCTGTGGGGTACTTCCGAAATTTCAGCAAGGATAAATATTCTTTGGAAGTGGAAACCTTTTATAAAAAAGTGAAAAACCGAATCGACTATATTGACGGCGCCGATTTAATCGCCAACAATGCTATCGAACAAGTAGTTTTAAACGGTCGTTCCCGTGCTTACGGACTGGAAGTATTACTACGTAAAAACACCGGAAAACTTAGCGGCTGGATTTCGTATACGCTTTCCAGAACAGAACAGCAAACACCGGGAAGAACACCCGAAGAATACGGAATTAATTATGGAAACTGGTATAAATCAGGCTATGATAAAACACACAATCTTTCCGTAACCGGGGCGTACAAATTAAATGAAAAGTGGACGTTTGGCTCAATATTTACTTTACAGACCGGACAACCTGTAACTTTTCCGGACAGTTATTATGTATATCAAGGCATTCAGATTCCGAATTACGGTGGACGAAACGAAAGTAATCTTCCCACCTACCATCATTTAGATGTTTCGGCAACCTTAACACCTAGAAAAAACAAAAACCGAAAATGGCAGGGCGAATGGGTTTTCAGTGTGTATAATATCTACAATCGAATGAATTCGGCTTCGATTTCCTTCCGACAAAATTCGGATACCGGAAACAATGAAGCAGTACGTTTATCTATTTTCGGAGCGGTTCCGAGTGTTACTTATAATTTTAAATTTTAATACGATGAAAAAGACAGTTCAATATATCAGCCTGATTCTTATCGCTTTATTAACTTTCGGTTGTGAGAAAGTAGTTGACGTAGATTTGGATACCGCGCCACCGAAACTGGTTGTAGATGCTTCCATTCAATGGGTTAAAGGCACATCGGGTAACGAACAAAAAATAAAACTTACCACTACAGCTCCTTATTATAACAACAGTGTTCCTGTAGTTTCGGGAGCTACTGTTTTTATAACCAACAGCGCTAATGTCGTTTTTAATTTTATCGAAATTCCCAATACGGGAGAATACCTTTGTACCGACTTTCAGCCGGTTATCAATGAAACGTATACCCTAACCGTAATTTACAACGGACAAACTTTTAATGCAACCGAAACCCTTACCGCCGTTCCCGATATCGAAAATAATATCGAACAGAATAATGAAGGAGGATTTACCGGAGATGAAATCGAAATCAAGTTTTTTTATCAGGACAATGGTGCCGAAGATAATTTTTACATGATTGGCATCAAAACGAATTACAAACCTTTCCCGGAATATGGAGTTTTAGAAGACCGCTTTTTCCAAGGTAATCAAATGTTTGGATTGTATTCTAATGAAGATTTAAAACCGGGTGATTTGGTAAACATCAAATTATACGGAATTTCACAACAGTATTACAATTATATGAACGTATTACTCTCTGTAGCAGGAGGCGGAGGTGGCGGACCGTTTCAATCACCACCGGCAACCGTTAGAGGAAATGTGGTGAATCAGGCCGATGAGAATAATTTTGCTTTGGGTTATTTTAATCTTTCGGAAGTCGACACGGTAGATTATACGATTCAATAATTATTTCTACTTTTACAAACACTTAGAAAACACCATTCATGTCCTCACACCATATAGTTCGCGACGATCAGGAACCTGCTTTAATAATCGCTAACGGAGCAGCATGCAGTCCGGAACTATTAGGACAACTTTTGGAATGGTCACCGTTTGTAATTGTCCTTGACAGTGCCATAGAACGCGTTTTGGAATTGGAAATTAAAGTCGACGTACTTTTAGGCGATTTCGACAGAGGTTTCAATCCGCAATACTATTTAGAAAAACAATATCCGCTGGAAATCGTTCATACACCCGACCAAAACAAAACGGATTTAGAAAAAGCTTTTGATTATTTAATCGAAAAAGGTCATAAAGCCGTCAACGTAATTTGGGCCACCGGAAAACGTGCTGATCACACTATTACCAATATTACCAACATCGTACGTTACAGGGAACATCTGAAAATTGTTATTCTGGACGACCATTCGAAGATATTTTTATTACCCAAACACTTTCAGAAATGGTATACTAAAGACAGTATCATTTCTTTAATTCCTATTGGAGAAGTTACCGGAATTCATTCCGACAACCTGTTTTATCCGTTGGAAAACGACACTTTAACTATTGGTTTCCGTACCGGAAGCAGTAATCACGCCAAAGAAGACGGGATTGTAACCATCGATCACGACAAAGGCGACTTAATCTTAATCGAATCTTTAGATTAGTTTTGCACTTAAAAAAAAGTTTTTGCGTTATTTTTACATTAGAAATAAGTTCCTATGCATAACCGCTACTGGAAATATTTTCTTAAATTAGTTTAACAACACACAGGTTTACAAGACATTACAAAAAAATATTTTTCTGTAACGGAATAAGGGCCTTCGTAATTGTCAAACAAAAAAGAACAATAATCGAATTGAAAAGTAACCTACTATGAAAACAACACTTGTAAGCTTAATTTTATTGCTGACGCTAACCATAAATGCTCAGGAAACAAACAGATTAACTTTCGACCAATCGATTGAAAAGGCCAAAACCGAAAATAAAAACGTTTTATTGTTTTTCTCCGGTTCCGATTGGTGTGCCCCTTGTGTGAAATTTAAAAAACATTTCGTTGAAACCGATCAGTTTAAAACCTTCAGCGCTGAAAACCTGATTGTTTATAATGCCGATTTCCCAAGACTGAAAAAGAACAAACTGGCAGACAACATCACTCAGGAAAATGAAAAATTAGCCGACAAATACAACAATACTGGATTGTTTCCTTTGATTCTTCTGTTAAACACTAAAGGAGAAATCATTGAAAAATGGGATCACTATCCGTCTGAAACGTTAGAAGATTTTATTGCCAAACTGAAAGGATAATGCTTCACAAACAAGTTGAAAAATTAATGGGAAATCGTTTTGAGATTTCGGTTATCGGACCGGATGAAAATTGGTGCACCCAAAAAATCAATTTGGCCATTGAAGAAATAAAGAGAATTGAACGTTTGCTTACCACCTTTTCCAATGAAAGTATCACTTTTGAAATCAATGAAAATGCAGGATTCCAACCGGTGAAAGTTCCGGATGAAGTTTTCGGGTTGATTCAGCGCTGCCAGATGCTGTCGAAAATAACACAAGGTGCGTTTGACATCAGTTATGGCGGAATCGACAAGAAATTCTGGAATTTCGATTTAAAAATGACGGCACTTCCGGATCCTGAAGCAGCAAAAAAATCGGTGGAACTCATCAATTATGAAAATATCATTTTAGATGAAACCAACAAAACGGTTTTTCTGAAAAAGAAAGGAATGCGCATCGGGTTTGGCGGAATAGGAAAAGGCTATGCCGCGGAAATGGCAAAACGAAAATTAATCGAAAACGGTGTGGAAAGCGGAATCGTAAATGCAGCCGGTGATTTATCGGCTTGGGGTTATCAGGAGAACGGAGCGCCTTGGACCATCGGTATTGCCGATCCGAATTTAAGAACCTCAACGTTCTCAACATTTCAAATTACCAATACTTCCGTAGCGACGTCCGGTAATTATGAGAAGTTTGTAATGATAAACAATAAAAAATATTCCCATACAATAGATCCGAAAACCGGTTATCCCGTGCGAGGTATAAAAAGCGTGACCATCATCGCGGAAAATGCCGAAATAGCCGATGCGTTGGCAACTCCGGTAACCGTAATGGGCATTGAAGTGGGATTGGATTTTATCAATCAATTAAAACATATCGGGTGCATTATCATTGACGATAACGACCGGAAATACTTTTCAAATAATATAAAACTGACTTAAAAATTAAACTGCGATACTTATGAAAATAATAGCTTTTTGTTTGCTGCTCGGCATAAGTGTGAGCTGCTCACCGGTAAAAGAATATCAGAAATCAAAAATTAACGATTCGGATATGGAATTGGCGGCCCGAAAATCAGAGAAATTCGAAAACACATTTCAATTGTACCGTGAAGCAAGTTCCGGTGCTAACGGAGGAAAAACAGGTGGTGGCTGCGGCTGCAATTAATGCATTAAAGAAGTAGTAAGAAATGAAAAAGAGAATTTTCGCAGCATCGATATTGGCCTTTATATTTGGTAACAATATGAGAGCTCAGGACACGGAAACCAAAGACAGTTCGGCGTATAAAAAACAAAAACTGAAAATTGAAGAAGTCAATTTCATCACAAGTTATTACAAACAGGACGGAAACAATTCGGCCGTAACCGGAGGTTTGGGAACTGAAAAACTAACCGACGTGGCCACGACTTTCGATATTAAAGTTTCCAAAAGAGACAAAAGCAACAACAAACACAATTTCGGTTTTGAACTTGGTGTAGACACTTATACTTCTGCATCCTCGGATAAAATCGACCCGAATACCGTTTCTTCGGCTTCCTATCAGGACGTGAGAGTTTATCCCTCTGCGAATTACAGCTATGAGAATCTGGAAAAAAATTACATCTTAAACGGAGGCGTTTCTTTCTCGGCCGAGTTCGATTACACTTCTATTGGTGCCAATGCCGGTTTCACCAAAATCTCAAAAGATAAAAACCGTGAATTTTCCGTAAAAGGGATGGCCTTTTTTGATACCTGGAAAGTAATTCTGCCCGTCGAACTGAGGAGCAATCCGTCCGACCCCGATGTACAGCATGGCGACATGAAACCCCGAACGTCCTATAATTTAGGATTAACCTTATCGCAGGTGGTAAATAAAAATTTCCAGGTAGCATTCCTGACCGATATCGGTTACCAACAAGGTTTATTGGCAACAAAATTCAACCGCGTGTACTTCGGTGATTTAACCAATGTAAAATCTGAAAAATTACCCGATACCCGCTTTAAACTTCCGGTTGGGGTGCGTGCGAATTATTTCTTAGGCGATCATGTCGTTTTAAGAACCTTTTATCGCTACTATTGGGACAACTGGGGCATCAATTCTCACACGATTAGTATCGAACCGAGTATCAAGTTATCGGCGTTTTCATCGTTGTCGGTTCCGTACCGATTCTATACCCAAAGTGCGGCGGATTATTTCAAACCAATCTTTTTACACGGATTGACGGAAGAATTCTACACCAGCGATTACGACTTATCGAAATTCAGCAGTAACATGATCGGATTGGGTTATAAAGTTACCGATGCTGATAAAGGAATTTTCCATGTAAAACGAATTAACAGTCTGGAATTACGTTACGGATTCTATACCCGAAACAACGGACTCGATTCGCATATCATTACTTTAGCGATGAAGTTTAAATAAAATCTCAATTCTTACCTACTTTCACCGCAGTGCTACAAATTAAAACCTGTAACGCTGCGGTTTTTTTCTGTTTATTGGGTTTTCCTCTACCATTTCAACCTGCAGTTAAAATTAGTATCTTTGCAACTAAGCCGTTAAAAAATGAAATTCCAAGTCGTATCCGAATACCAACCCATGGGCGATCAGCCACAAGCTATTGAAAAATTAGCCAAAGGCATAACCAATGGTGAACAGTTTCAAACTTTATTGGGTGTAACCGGTTCGGGTAAGACATTTACGGTGGCCAACGTAATTCAGGAAGTGCAGCGTCCGACATTGGTTCTGGCTCACAACAAAACACTGGCGGCACAGTTGTATTCCGAGTTCAAGCAATTCTTTCCGAACAACTCGGTTCAGTATTTCGTTTCGTATTACGATTATTACCAACCCGAAGCCTTCATTCCGGTAACGGGCACCTATATCGAAAAAGATTTATCCATTAACGATGAATTGGAAAAACTGCGATTGAGCACCACTTCTGCCCTACTTTCAGGACGTCGTGATGTGTTGGTGGTGGCGTCTGTTTCTTGTTTGTACGGTATCGGAAATCCGGTGGAGTTTCAGAAAAACGTGGTTTCCTTAGAGAAAAACCAAATGATTTCGCGTACCAAATTACTGCATCGACTGGTGCAGAGTTTATATGCCAGAACCGAAGCCGAATTCACGCCCGGAACTTTCCGAATCAAAGGTGATACGGTCGATATTTATCCGAGTTACGGCGAAGAGCCGTTCCGAATTCACTTTTTCGGGGATGAAATTGAAGAAATTGAAGCTTTCGATTCCAAGACTTCACAGGTTTTGGAAAAATATGACAAACTGACCATTTACCCGGCCAATATGTTTGTGACTTCCCCTGATGTATTGCAGAATGCCATTTGGGAAATTCAGCAGGACTTGGTGAAACAGGTCGACTATTTCAAAGAAATTGGGAAACATCTAGAAGCAAAACGCTTGGAAGAACGTACCAATTTCGATTTGGAAATGATACGCGAATTAGGTTATTGTTCCGGAATTGAAAACTACTCAAGATATTTAGACGGTCGTGAACCCGGTACAAGACCATTCTGCTTATTGGATTATTTCCCGGATGATTATCTGATGGTAGTGGATGAAAGTCACGTTACGATTTCACAAGTTCATGCGATGTATGGAGGTGACCGTTCCCGAAAAGAAAATCTGGTGGAATACGGTTTCCGATTACCCGCTGCGATGGACAACCGTCCGCTGAAGTTTGAGGAATTTGAAGCGCTGCAAAATCAGGTGATTTATGTATCGGCAACACCGGCAGATTATGAGTTGCAGAAATCGGAAGGCATTTATGTGGAACAGGTAATTCGTCCGACAGGATTATTGGATCCTATTATTGAAATTCGTCCGAGTCTGAATCAAATTGACGATTTAATTGAAGAAATACAAGTGCGTTGTGAAGCTGACGAACGTGTTTTGGTGACCACTTTAACCAAACGTATGGCCGAAGAACTGACTAAATATTTAACCAAAGTTTCCATCCGATGCCGTTATATTCACAGTGACGTAGATACCTTGGAGCGTGTGGAAATCATGCAGGATTTGCGTAAAGGTTTGTTTGATGTACTGATTGGTGTAAACTTACTCCGTGAAGGTTTGGATTTACCCGAAGTATCGTTAGTTGCCATTTTGGATGCCGATAAAGAAGGTTTCCTGCGCAGTCACCGTTCGCTGACCCAAACGGTAGGACGTGCGGCACGTAACGTAAACGGAAAAGCAATTATGTATGCCGATAAAATCACGGCAAGCATGCAAAAAACCATCGACGAAACCAATTACCGCAGAACCAAACAAATTGCCTACAATACTAAACATGGCTTGGTTCCCAAAGCATTGAACAAAAGTCTTGGCAATGTTTTAAACAGAAATTCTGTTTCCACGCAATACTTCGAAGACAAAGCTTTAAAAGCTGCAGAACCCGAAAGTCTGTATTTATCGAAACCGGAAATCGAAAAGAAAATCCGTGAGCTTCGCAAAAGCATGGAAAAAGCAGCTAAAGAGTTGGATTTTATGCAAGCGGCAAAATTGCGTGATGAAATAAAACTGCTACAAGAGAAAATTTAATTATGCTGTAAAGTAAAAGTATGCAACAAAATTTCCGGTTCAATCATTTGATTTGGAGCTTCTTGCATCGCTTTTAAGGTTTTCTTAATTCCCATTGGGTTTAACCCCATGTTAATACCAATCTCATTAATGGCCTTTATTTCACGCTCGTGTAACACGCCGTCGCAATGCATCAACAAAGCCAAACGGTAAAACTGCATGATACGGTGAAGTTCGTCTTTGATAACTTTTGTCTGATTGCGTTTTCCGAATAATTCTAAGAAAACTGCTTTCTCAATTTCGAGTTCCTGTGCTATAATCCATAAAAAATCATATTCGCGGTCGTGCAATTCGCCATCAACCACTGCAAAAGCAATCATTTCGGAAAGAAGACTTATTTTTTCTTCGTAAGTATCCATTGCGGTAATTTTATTTTAAAAAATCGTTAAAAAAAGAAACCGGTTTTAGATCTAACAACTCATTTCGGTTTTTCTCCAAAAAGGAATAATCCAATTCGTCGATATTCCCTACCTGATTGAAAATTTCAGGCAATTGTTCTCTTTTCTTCTTATAAACAAATCCTAAACCGTGATCCGTATTTAATACAAAAGCGGTTAACTCAGGATGGTTTTTTCGGATATCCACTATCGTTTTCCAAACATCACCATTCCAGATATTTTTCCAGTCTTTGTGATCTTTCAAATCTTTACGTGCGTCGTCAATGGATGCTGCCGGATATGCCGCCAATTCATCAAGAGGATTACAATCATGCAATACAATCACACCGCCTTCATCCAAATATTCCAAAGTATTTAAAGTGTCCTGTAACGATTGTTCGTAAGTATGAAGTCCGTCAATAAAAGCCAAATTAATGATGTTCGCCTTCAATAATTCTTTATTGGAAGCAAAGAAAGCATCACTTGTTACTTCAAAATAAGTATTCTTTAAATTATCGGTATTTTTTAAAATGGCCTTGCATTTTTTCCACAGATTAAAATTAAAAAAGGGATCTACTGCAAAACGCTTTTGGGCGCCTTTGATATTAAAAAGACATTTGCCTCGGTTAACCCCAATTTCCAGATAATTTGTTACGTTGTTTTTCTTTATAATCGCATTTAAGACTTCTATTCGGGTCATTTTTTGGCTGATGTTTAGATTTATTTATTTTGAATGTACGGCAAATATACCAAAATCTGCTTCTAATGAGAAAAAAATAGTTGGATCCCCATTTTACAATTCAATATCCCTTAAACAGCAATTAAAAAAGAAATAAACTATCTTTACCAATAATTTAGAGTACTTATGACAAACAACGATATTTTTAAAAAATTACGTGTAGCCTTGCAATTACGTGATGATCAGATAGTCGAAATCTTAGAATTAGTTGATTTCCGAATTTCTAAGGGCGAAATCGGGAATTTTTTCCGCAACGAAGAGCACGAGAAATACATGGAGTGTGGCGATCAGGTATTGCGCAATTTTTTAAATGCTTTGGTGATTTATTTGCGTGGTACGAAGGAAAATCCTAAAAACGCTATGGATGTCATCAAACAGAATCAAGCAGCGATTCAGGCCAGACCGGCTTCAGACAAACCTAAAACGGATTTCAAACCCAAAACGGACGCAAAAAAGAAACCAGCGCCCAAAAAAACATTCAAGTCACAGAAACCCGAACCGATTGTTGAGAAAGTACGCTACAATAACGGAAAGAAAAAAGACAACAAATAGTTCTTGCTCTTTATAAAATTAAAAATCCCGCTCCTTTTATGAAACGGGATTTTTTTATTTGTAGAAAATTATCGATTACGGCTTAAATGTTACAAAAAAAGAATATTCGCTTCCTTGTTTTAACTGACCTGCGTCGATTTTTTTATAATTCAGTTTACCTGTGATGAATTTTTTAATTGCATCGTTATCAGTTCCAACATTTAATACCACAATTTCATCTGCAGCGTTAATTTTAAGCTGTACTTTTACCACTAACTCTTTTTCAAGTTCCTCATCAAATTTAGTTGTCTCTAACAACTTAACCACTTTTTTAACTGCTTTTGGCAAATCTTCTTTTGCATTTGAATTGTTAGCCGAAACAAACGTTGTATCCATTGACAATACAACAACAAACAATGCGATTAAATTTTTCATTTTTTGATTTTTTTTTATTTGATTACAGGTCAAAATTAGGCAATCATCAATAAGAAAAGAACTACTTTCCAATAGCTTAACCAACATTTAAAACTTGAAGTATGCTTCTCTTTGCTAAATCCCATGAAATACGGATTTCGCCCGATGAACAACCGTTTTTCAGTTAAAAAACTGAAAAAGTCAGTTTCCTTTAGATACATTAACTTAAACTTCAAAAAGCGGAATACAAAAAATTTACATTGGTATAATAAAAAAAGCCTTAGCAAATTGCTAAGGCTTTCTATATATTTCGAAAATTATTCTGAAATTAAGATAAAGCAGCTTTCACTTGGTCAGCAGCTTCCTGGAACTGAACTGCAGATAAAATCGGCATACCAGAATTATCGATTAATTCTTTAGCGATTTCAGCATTGGTTCCTTGTAAACGAACGATGATTGGCACCTTAATATCGTCACCCATGTTTTTGTATGCATCAACCACACCCTGAGCAACACGGTCACAACGAACGATACCACCAAAGATATTGATTAAGATTGCTTTTACGTTTGGATCTTTTAAGATGATACGGAAAGCCGTTTCCACACGTTTTGCATCAGCTGTTCCTCCTACGTCAAGGAAGTTAGCCGGTTCAAAACCTGCATATTTAATTAAATCCATAGTTGCCATTGCCAAACCTGCACCGTTAACCATACATCCTACTGTACCGTCAAGATCTACATAGTTTAATCCTGCTTCTTTCGCTTCAACTTCGATTGGACGCTCTTCAGTGATGTCTCTCATCTCCGCTAAATTTGGATGACGGTATAAAGCGTTGTCGTCTAAAGTTACTTTAGCATCAACGGCCATGATTTTATTGTCAGAAGTTTTTAATACCGGGTTGATTTCAAACATTGAAGAATCAGATCCGATGTACGCTTTGTATAAAGCATCTACGAATTTCACCATATCTTTGAAAGCTTCACCGGACAAACCTAAGTTGAAAGCAATTCTTCTGGCCTGGAAACCTTGTAAACCTACTGAAGGATCAATTTCTTCTGTAAAAATTTTCTCCGGAGTGTGTTCTGCCACTTCTTCGATATCCATACCACCTTCTGTAGAATACATAATCATATTACGACCTTTACCACGGTTCAATAAAACCGACATGTAAAACTCTTTTGTTTCACTTTCTCCAGGGTAGTAAACATCTTCAGCAACTAATACTTTGTGTACTCTCTTTCCTGTAGGAGGCGTTTGAGGAGTAATCAAATCCATACCGATGATTTGTCCAGCAATTTCTTTAACCTGGTCTAAATTTTTTGCCAATTTAACACCACCGCCTTTTCCACGACCACCTGCGTGAATTTGAGCTTTGATTACATGCCAACCTGTACCGGTTTCATCTGTAAGTTGTTTTGCTTTTGCAACAGCTTCTTCGGCATTATTTGCCACATAACCACGTTGCACACGCACGCCATAGCTTGCTAATATTTGTTTTCCCTGATATTCGTGTAAATTCATAATAGATGTGTTTTGCTTTAAATAAAGTGCCACAAAAATAACAAAGTATATTGAATGTGCCTAATGTTTTTTTGATTTATAACACATCTTCCCTACAAAAATTGAAAGGGTAAAACATTAGAGCGCCAATTTCATCAGAATTAAATATTTCGCATTTATAAATCAAATTTGTTTACTATTTTTATGAAAAATTTAATTAAAAATGGAATCTAATCAATTACTTTCAGTAGCAGAAGAATTTGGGTGTCCGCTTTACGTGTACGACGCCGAAAAAATTCAATCACAGTACAACCGTTTAACCAATGCTTTTTCTAAAGTGGAAAAGTTGCGCATCAATTATGCAGTCAAGGCATTGTCAAATCTATCTGTTCTAAAGCTACTGAAGAAGATGGGTTCCGGACTTGACACGGTTTCCATTCAGGAAGTGCAATTGGGATTGCGTGCCGGTTTTTCGCCGGACAGAATTATCTATACGCCCAACGGCGTTTCGATGGATGAAATCGAAGAAGTAGCTGCTTTAGGCGTACAAATCAACATTGATAATTTATCGATTCTGGAGCAATTTGGAGCGAAACATCCGCAAATTCCGGTTTGTATTCGTATCAATCCACATGTTATGGCGGGCGGAAATTCGAATATTTCTGTGGGACACATCGACAGTAAATTCGGAATCTCCATTCACCAATTGCCTCACATTTTGAGAATTGTCGAAAACACAAAAATGCACATCAACGGAATCCACATGCATACCGGTTCCGATATTCTGGATATTGAAGTGTTTTTATATGCGGCAGAAATTTTGTTTGATACCGCCAAACATTTCAAAGAATTGGATTTTATCGATTTTGGAAGCGGATTCAAAGTACCGTACAAAAAAGGAGACATCGAAACTAATGTCGAAGAAATGGGTAAAAAACTAACCAAACGTTTCTTAGCGTTCGAAAAAGAATACGGACGTGAATTGACTTTGGCTTTTGAACCGGGCAAATTTTTGGTGAGCGAATCCGGATATTTTCTTGCGAAAGTTAATGTGGTCAAACAAACGACTTCTACTGTTTTTGCGGGAATTGATTCGGGTTTTAACCATTTGATCCGTCCGATGCTTTACGGTTCCGAACATTATATTGAGAACATTTCACATCCGAAAGGAAAAGAGCGTTTCTACTCGGTTGTAGGTTATATTTGTGAAACCGACACCTTTGCCACGAACCGAAGAATTACCGAAATAAAAGAAGGCGATATTTTAAGTTTCCGAAATGCCGGAGCCTATTGTTTTACGATGGCTTCCAACTACAATTCGCGTTTTAAACCGGCCGAAGTACTTTGGATGGATGGAAAAGCACATTTAATCCGCCAACGTGAAACGATGGAAGACATTCTGAGAAATCAGATTGAAATCGAAATCTAACCAATAAAAAAATCCCGTCTCGCTATACAACCAGACGGGATTCTTGTTTTTATTTGGATTCCAATACTTCTGTCAGCACTTCGGCTTCGGTGCCGTTCGGGAAAGGAATTCTTAGTTTTTGTGCTAATGTCGGAGCAATTTGCGTAATCACTTTTTTATCGTGTGATTGTCCTTTCTTAATTTCCCATCCGAAGAAAATCAAAGGCACATGCGTGTCATAGCTGTACGGACTTCCGTGGGTAGTTCCTGTTCCGGAATATTCCACATAAGCGGGTTTGAACAAAACAATCAATTCTCCGTTCTGAACCGGGTCGTAACCTTTTGCAACGCAACTCAAATAATAATCGTTTCCGGAAGCCGCAAGAACTTCTTCTTCAGCATATACCTTCTTTACATATTTTTGAGTGTACAAATAGTCCTTAAACGCTTGTTTTACTTTTGACAATTCCAACCCTTTGGATTTGATCATTTCTTTATTCAGAAAAACATTGTAGTTGGAATAATTCAGCAGAACGTTAACGCCAAAAGTTTTATTGGAAAAATCAGCTAATTCCGTTTCGATATTTTTCCACGGAATATTATCTACATCGTATTTATTATCTTTCAGATATTTAACATTTTCAGCTCCGGCATGATCAGCAGTCAGAAACAACAGATAATTGTCTTTCCCGACATTTTTATCCAGATACGTCAGAAATTCAGCTATGCTTTCATCCAGGCGCAAATAGGTATCCTGCAGTTCTATGGAACGCGGACCAAGCGTATGTCCGATATAATCCGTTGAGGAAAAACTAACGGTTAAAAAATCAGTAACATTGTCTTTTCCTAATTCTTCAGCCTGAATAGCTCTTTCCGCAAATTCAACTATTAAATTGTTACCGAATGGTGTTGAACGCAACAAACCAGCGTCGTTATTTGTGTACATGTCCTTTAAACTGTATGGAAAAAAAGGCGTTTTTTTGTACAACAAGCCTTCATAAGGATTATTGTCGGTTAAACTCTCATTGTAAGTCGATTTTGGCTTTAGTAAGTCCCAACCTTTATCGATATATTTTTGAAAATGTTTCTCATTATTAAATTCGGTTACCCAATTTGGCAATTGTTCGCCATAGAACGTACTTGAAATAAAAGCACCCGTTTTACTGAACCAAAACGCGCCGTTTGCAAAATGTCCGGCCGGTAAAATGGCTCCGCGGTCTTTTAAACTGATTCCGATTACTTTTCCTTTGAAGTTTGTTGCCAGTTTTAATTCATCGGTAATTGTAGTTGCCTGAAGGTTTTTGGGAGACATTTTCCCTTCACTTTCTATTCCGTTTCCTATTGTTTTTACCGCAGCATCATCGGTGCAATACACTTCTTTCCCGGTAGCTTTGTTAAACCATTCATTGCCGACAATTCCATGCGTGGCCGGAGTTGTTCCCGTATAAACAGAAGCATGACCCGGAGCAGTATAGGTGGGCATATAATTATAATGCATATTATGAAAGGTATACCCGTTATGCATCAATCGTTTGAAACCACCTTCTGAAAAATCATCGGAAAACCGGTATAAATATTCCATTTTCATTTGATCGACCACAATTCCAACCACTAATTTCGGTTTTTGTTGCGCCGATACCGTTGAAACCAATCCCAACAAGGCAACCTGAAGTAATCTTCTCATATTTGATTCGTTTGTATAAAAAAATCCCGAAAACCGGGACTTATAATTTTACATATTTCATATTGTATATCAAAACCCTGCTGTCTTCATAGATATACAGTTGTTTTACGTCGGTTCCTTTTAATGAGCGGATGGCCAACACACATTTATCGCCATCTACATTCACACACTGAAAAGTATCGATACTTCCCTCTTTACTGGTTTTCGGATCGTCATAACCTAAAATAGTATACAACTGAACCACTTCAGAATATACTACAATTCGATCTTTATTGGTATCCAGCGTCACTACTATTTTCGCTTCTTTAAAATCGGAATACGGACTCCATTTTCCCTTTGCATTTTTAATGCTCATACTCACCCCGGACGTTTCGAAACGATAGGTTTGTGCCGCAGCAGTTACTCCGATAAACAAAAGGATTGCTAAACTTATATTTTTTAAAAACTTCATCTTCTTTTTTTCTTTCTTAAATTACAATAATGATGCCACCTGATTTCTCGCCGATTCAAATTCGCTGATCATATTATCCACAATTTGCTGTACCGGTTTGATGTCGTGAATTAAGCCGGCTATCTGACCGATTTCCAGTTCGCCTTCCACTAAATCACCTTCAAACATACCTCTTTTTGCTCTGGCTCTCCCTAATAATGCTTTTAATTCTTCGGTAGTCGGACATTTTGCATACAATTCCTCAACGTCGTTATAGAATTTATTTTTGATTAATCGAACCGGAGCCAGTTCTTTCAGGGTTAATTGTGTATCCCCTTCTTTGACGTTAACAATGGTATTTTTAAAATTTTCGTGCGATGAACTTTCCACAGAAGCAGCAAAACGACTTCCTACCTGTACACCATCAGCCCCTAAAACCATTGCAGCTAACATTCCTCTTCCGGTAGCAATTCCTCCCGCAGCAATTAAGGGAATTGTAACATTTTCTTTTACCATCGGAATTAAAGTAAATGTCGTTGTTTCTTCTCTGCCATTGTGACCTCCGGCTTCGAAACCTTCTGCAACCACAGCATCTACACCTGCTTCCTGAGCTTTTAAAGCGAATTTGGAACTACTCACAACATGCACCACGGTTATCCCTTTTTCTTTTAAAAAAGAAGTCCATGTTTTTGGGTTTCCTGCGGATGTGAATACGATTTTCACGCCTTCTTCCACAATGATGTCCATGATTTCTTCGATATTCGGATACAGCATCGGTACGTTTACCCCAAAAGGTTTATCGGTAGCCAACTTACATTTCTGAATATGTTCCCGTAAAACATTGGGATACATGGAACCCGCACCAATAAGCCCTAACCCTCCGGCATTACTCACGGCACTTGCCAATTTATAGCCACTGTTCCAAATCATTCCACCCTGAATAATTGGGTATTTAATATTAAAAAGCTTTGTTATTCTGTTCATTGTTAGTGTATCATTACTTTTTAACCAACTTCCCGGTTTGAGAAACATTGTCGAAAGTAATTTTGTAAATATAGATTCCTGAATTTAAATTATCAAGCGAAATGGCCGGATTGTTTTCAATCGTTTGCTGTAAAACCAATTGTCCTAAGCTATTGTAAAATGCAATTGTTGGTTTGGTAACAACATCGGTAAATGTTACAGTAACCTGATTATTAGCCGGGTTGGGATAAACCACAAATCCTTTTGCATCGAATTCCGACACCGACAACAAAGCGGTATTATAAGCCTGTTGAAAATCGGGAATTCCATAACCGTAATTGTTATCCGGACTTGCGAAACGATCGGCGGAAGCCTTTACCAATTGCACAATTTCAGCATTGGTTTTATTTGGAAAAGCACTCCAGAAAGAGGTCACCGCCCCTGCTAATATTGGTCCTGCAAAAGAAGTTCCGTTATTGGTGGCGATTGCTCCTGATTGCGTTGCCACCGTTGCAGCGACACCCATTGCCATCACATCCGGTTTTATCCGTCCATCGAAAGAAGGACCTATCGAACTGAAAGTCGCTCTGATTTCGGCATTGTTTACTGCACCTACTGTCAAAACCGTCGCCGCATCCCCCGGAACCCCGATATGCGGATTAGCCGTATTTCCGGAATTCCCTGCAGAAGTAACGCAAATCATTCCTTTACTGAACGCTATATCCGCTGCTCGTGACGCAAACGATGTCTGACCATCCATATCGTCATAAGTATAACTGTAAGCTGCAGTATCATATTCAAAATAGCCCAAAGAAGTATTTACCACATCAACGCCTAGACTATCGGCCATTTCAAGCGCTTCTACCCAATTGCTTTCCTCAACAGGGTTTTCACTGTTCACATCTTCGGTAATAAACAAATAGTAATGCGCATCCGGAGCTGTTCCGATTAATTGTGCATCGACGTAACCTCCCATGTTAGAAAGTACCTGTGTACCATGTTGGTAACCGGTATAAGGATTAGCTACTTTATTTACAAAATCGTAACCACCCAAAATCAGGTTATTGTCTCGTAAGCGCTGAAAAGGTGCTTCTGTATTGACTCCGGGAAAACCAGCATCCATTATGGCCACCACCTTTCCGGAACCTGTGAAATCCTGCTGATGCAACCAATCGGCTTTTAACATTTGAACCTGAGTTGCAGATCCTCCGTAATTATAATTCACCTGAGTATCTAAAAACTTATTAATTCGCGAAGTAGTCAAATTGGCTTGTGGCAACTGACGACCACCCGGATTTAAAGAATGATTGGCATAGTGTATTCGGTTAACAAAAGGAAGTCCGGAAAGAGCAGCAATATCTGTTTGAGATCCGCGAACATGTAGTGCATTTAACCATTTGGATTTGGCCATCACGGTGATTCCGGTGGCAGCAGTTACTTGATCGATATACAACTGATGAATCGGTGCATCCTGAACATTTAAACCTATTCCCTGAGTGGTTCTTCGGTCTAGAGCCCTTTGAGAAAGCATACTGAGCGGATTGTCAATATAGGATTGTGCCAGGGGTTTATCAGCGAAATATACCCATGCATCTTCCTGAGAAAAAGCGGCAGTTGTCAATAAAAGAACAAAAAGGAGCAGTGCTTTTTTCATGGCTTTCTGAATTTGGATGTTGCTAATTTAAGAAATTACTCCCGAACCAACTAATTCATCATCAATATGCCACGAAACAAACTGTCCTTCGGTAATGGCCGACTGTGGTTCCTCAAAAACAACATACATTCCGTTGTTGAATTTGTACAATTTCGCTTTTTGCAAAGGTTGTCGGTAACGAATTCGCGCCATAATTTCCATCGATTCCCCATCAGCTAAAGTCAGATCTTCACGAATCCAGTGAATTTCCGAATTTTGAACAAAAAGTGCTTTTTTAAACAATCCCGGATGATTTCCGCCCTGACCGGTGTAAATACTGTTGGTTTTCACATCGGTGGAGATAATAAACAGCGGTTCTTTGGTTCCGCCTACGTTCAATCCTTTGCGCTGTCCGATTGTAAAATAATGAGCACCCTGATGTTTGCCCACTACTTTACCCATTTCCGGAGTATAAACTATATCTTTTGCCTCAAATGCCAACTCTTCTTCCAACGAAGAAAATTCCGGTTTCCGACTTGAATAAACAGCATTATCAGCAGCTATTTCATAAATCAACCCTTCTTTCGGTTGCAATTGTTGCTGTAAAAATTCAGGCAAACGTACTTTTCCGATGAAACATAGTCCTTGCGAATCTTTCTTTTCGGCAGTTACCAAATCCATTTTGGCCGCAATTTCACGAACCTGAGGTTTGGTTAATTCTCCGATTGGAAATAACGCTTTTGACAATTGTTCCTGCGATAACTGACAAAGAAAATACGACTGATCTTTATTTCCGTCAACACCGGCTAACAATTGATAGATTTTTTTTCCGTCTTTTTCGAGGCTTCCTTTTCGGCAATAATGTCCGGTTGCTACATAATCGGCACCGAGACTCATTGCTATTTTCATAAAAACATCAAACTTGATTTCGCGGTTGCACAACACATCCGGATTTGGCGTTCTTCCTTTTTCATATTCGCTGAACATGTAATCAACGATTTTTTCTTTGTATTGCTCGCTTAAATCTACCGTTTGAAACGGAATTCCTAATTTTTCAGCTACCAAAAGAGCATCATTACTATCTTCTAACCACGGACATTCGTTCGAAATGGTAACCGAATCATCATGCCAGTTCTTCATAAAAAGACCAATGACTTCATAGCCCTGTTCTTTTAAAAGATAAGCAGCAACACTTGAATCTACCCCACCTGAAAGTCCTACAACAACACGCTTCATTTCTCTACTCTTTGATTAAATTTATTTCCCCGGATACTCTTCAACGGGTTTTGTTCTTTTTTGGAATTTTTTTCCTTGCAAATTCATGTTTACGTTCTTAAGTTTCCCTTTCTCAAGTACTTTCCACATTCCTACTTTCTTACCATTTTTAAACATTCCCTGTCCGCTGATTTGCTTTTCGGAAATTCTGAAAGTAGCCATACCTTCATATTGGTCGTTTTTGTAGTTTGAATCCTCCAGTACTACACCGTTATCTGCATATTTTTTATAAGGTCCGTTTTTCACACCATTCACGTAAGTCGTTTCCTCAGCAATTTTACCATTTGGGAAATATACTTTTCGTACGCCGTGTAATTTACCGTCTACATAATTTTCAAACGTCATTATTTTAGGGGAATCCAAATGATAATATTTCCATTCTCCAACGTAGGTATCTTTACCTACTACTTTACCTTCACTTACCTTGAATCCTTTCTGATTGTAGAAAGTGGTATAATGAGAGCCGTCATTTGCCGAAAAATCGCGGGTTGCGATAACAACTAACTTAACGGTATTGTCGAAATACTTAAAAATTCCGATTTCTTTCCCATGATCGAAAGTCCCTTCATAACGAGGATTTTTGGTGTCTTCGTAAATACCTTTCCAAAGCCCGTGACGTTTGCCGTTTTCATCAAATTTATTTTCACTCTGACTATAAACAACTGAACACCATAATGTTAACAAAAGTATAAAACTCATGTTTTGTTTAATCTTTTTCATTTTTTGTTAAACAATTTTAATTAGTATTTCTTAAATTAGCAGTATTAAAAACATACAACTATGAAAAATATTTCAAAAGTAATCAAATTAAGCGTGCTGGCAATAATTGCGAGCGTTAGCTTTAGCTGTTCTGACGATGATAACACAACTTCGTCGCCAACAAACAATTCAATTTCCGGAATAGCATCAAGAACGCCTGATCTATCACTTCTGGTTGATGCACTAAACCGTGCTGATTTAGTACAAACATTAGACCAAAGTGGTTCATACACCGTTTTTGCACCTACAAATGCCGCTTTTACAACCTTTTTAAGTGACAATGGGTATGCTTCATTAAATGAAGTTCCTGTAAATGCCTTAAAAGAAATTCTCTTAAATCATGTAATTTCCGGAGCATTAAATTCTTCCTCTTTGTCAACGGGCTACGTTAAAACACTTGCCAAAGGTAGTGCTTCCACAACTAATACCCTTAGCATGTATGTAAACACAACGAGTGGCGTTAAACTGAATGGTATTTCAAACGTAACCACCCCTAATATAGCGGCCTCCAATGGGGTTATCCATATTGTTGATGCCGTTATAGGATTACCAACTGTTGTAACTCATGCGTTGGCAAATCCAAACTTCAGCATACTGGTAAGTGCGCTCACCAGAGCTGACCAACCTGATTTTGCCGGCATACTTTCCGGAACCACAAATTCTCCTTTCACTGTTTTTGCCCCAACAAACACTGCTTTCGGTTCCCTTTTAACAGAACTTGGAGCAACCGGTTTAAATGATATCAGTCAGAATACACTTGAAAACACATTAAAATACCATGTTGTCGCGGGGTCGAATGTATTGTCTGCCTCCTTAATGAACAATCAATCTGTTACTACTTTTCAAGGTGGAAACTTTACGATTACTACAATGGGCGGTGCAAAAATTACTGATGCCAACAACAGGGTCAGCAACATAATCGCTGTTGATGTTCAAGCTTCAAACGGTGTAATACATGTACTTGACAAAGTATTACTACCGGTTTTAAACTAAAATTTCATAAACATAGGCAACCAAACTGTGAAGCACCTCAAAAGGGTGCTTTACTTTTACATACCCAATTCCAAAGCACGTTCATTGGCAGCCAAAACTGCTTTACCAATAACCGTTTTGGTATCCGAAACATCAAAAATTTCCAATGCTTTTTCAGTGGTTCCTCCTTTTGAAGCTACTTTCGTAATCCATTCTTCGTTTGACAAAGAACTTCCGTTTTGCAGATTTATTGCACCGCTAAACGTTTGATTGACCAACAATTCCGCTTCCGATTGTGTAAAACCCAAATGCTGTGCTGCATCAATCATCGATTTCATGAAGAAAAAAACATAAGCCGGTCCGCTTCCGGAAACTGCAGTTGCGGCATCAATCAATTTTTCATCTTCCACATAAACCGATTTTCCGGTGGTATTTATCAAATTTTGGACAATAAACAATTCCTTTCTGTCAATTTCGGATGAAGCTGAAAAAACCGTCATCCCCATTCCGATTTGCGTTGCGATATTAGGCATGGAACGCACAATTTTAGACAATCCGGTTACTTTTTCAATGGTAGCGATGGTTACACCGGCCATCACGGAAAGCAGAATATGCTTCTCATTCAGCAATGTTTTCAGATTTTCAGAAACCGCTTTAAAATCTTGTGGTTTAACAGCTAAAATAACAATATCCGTTTCTGATAATTTTGAATCCGGTTCCGTATAAAAATTGGTCAGCGGAATCCCGAAAGCCTCCTTTTCCTGAACTACCGATCGGGTTAACACAAAAATATCATCGGCCTTAATAAACCTCGAATTGATAAAACTTCCGGCATAGGTTTTTCCCATATTTCCATAGCCTATAATTGTGATTTTCATGACTTAATAAAATAAAAAAAGCCCTGATTTTATTAGCGTACACTTTCTAAAAACAGGGCTTTGATTTATATAACTTTAAATTAGTTTTTGGCTTTCTTTTGCGCTTCAGCCTGCTCCATCATTTCCTGCATTTTCTTTTGGAACTTGCTTTGGGGCTTGTCTTTCGTTTTATTTTCCTGAATTTGAGCGTGAATTTTCTTCTCGTCAACAATATAATTCTTAATCACTAACATGATACCGATAGTAATAGTGTTGGAAATAAAGTAATACAAACTCAAGCCAGAAGCATAATTGTTAAAGAAGAACAACATCATAATAGGAGAAATATAAATCATGATCTTCATGATTTTCCCCATATCCGGCATACCTTCCTGAGCTGGTGCAGCCATTTGCTGATCTCCGGTTGTCATTTTCATGTAGAAGAAAATGGCAATGGAGGCTAAAATCGGGAATAAACTCACGTGACTTCCGTAGAACGGAATGTGGAACGGTAATTCTAAAACCGAATCATAAGAAGACAAGTCATCTGCCCACAAGAAACTTTTCTGACGCAAATCAAACATCGATGGGAAGAACTGGAACAAGGCATAGAAAATAGGAATCTGTGCCAATGCCGGTAAACAACCCGCCATCGGATTTACGCCTGCCTTACCATACAATTTCATGGTTTCCTGTTGTTTTTTCATCGGATCCTTGGCGTACTTCGTATTCAGTTCATTAATTTCAGGACGCAATACCTTCATTTTAGCCTGAGACAAATACGATTTATACGTTACCGGAGACATTACCAAACGCACTAACATTGTAAAGATTACAATTGCAATTCCGTGAGGAATAAATCCACTTAAGAATCCATAAGCCGGAATGAAAACATAACGGTTGATCCAACCGAAAATCCCCCATCCTAAAGGCATTACTTCGTCAAGGTTTTTGTCGTATTTGTTTAATATCTTATAATCCGCCGGACCGTAGTACCAGTTCATGTTATAATTCAATTCGCCGTTTTTGAAAGCTAACGGTAATTTAGCAGAAAAATTCTTCGTGAAAACCGTGTCTTTTTCTTCATCATGTACTAGGTTTTCTGATTTTAACTGAGCTCCTTTAATCGGCGTTTCTGTCAATAAAATAGACGTAAACAAATCCTGTTTGAAAGCAACATATGTTAAATCGTTAACTGTTTCTTCATCTAATTTACTTGCAGCACTCAAGCTGTTGTCTTTTCCGCCTTCATATTCATAACGGACATCAGTGTAGCGGTTTTCATACGAAATACTTTTCTCGTTACGGAATGCTTTTAACTGCCAATCCAAATCAAGTGGTTTTGACGTATTAATCACATTGTTCAAACCTTGCGAACGAACAGAGAAATCCATCATGTATTCGTTTGGTTTCAACACATAACGGTATTCCAAAAACTGATCAGCACCCGCTTTTAAACGCATTGTAAGCACCTGATTTTGCCCTTCTTTGGTAACCGTAGGTTCGAAATACATATCTTTTGTATTTAAAACACGGTTATCTTTAGTTTGAAGTTGAATATTCAGATTAGCATTGTTGTTTTTGATGATTTCAACCGGTAGTTGTGAACCTTTATGGAATTTCTCAAAATTATTTACTTTAGCATCAACGATATAACCACCTTTGTTAGCAATTTTCAACGTTAACACTTCATTTTTAATTTCTGTAACCTCGTTTTTAGCAGAAGGCAAAGAAGCAGAATAAGCAAACGCTCCTAAAGTGCCCTGAAGGGCTTTCACTTTCAAAGAATCAGTTTGTGTAGAATCGGAAACCAATGCCGCTACCGATTGTTCTTTTGCTTTTTCAACTTTTTCAACAGATGCTTTTTTAGCATCCTCCGCCATTGATTTTTTCTCTTCGGAGATGTTGTTGTACATCATCCAAATCATTAAACCAGCGATTAATACAAATCCTAAAATGGTTTTAAAATCTAATTTTTTTTCTTCCATTGTTCTTTTTTATTGTTTTGGTCTGTAACTTCTTAGCAACAGACTTTATTTTTCACCGCGGCTGCCACAAAACTGACAAACAACGGATGCGGATTGGCTACCGTACTTTTATATTCCGGATGGTACTGAACACCAATGAAGAACGGATGATTTTTCAATTCCACAATTTCCACCAAACCGGTATCCGGATTGATTCCTGATGCTTTTAATCCGGCATTTTCCAATGCATCCAAATAGTCGCCGTTAAATTCATAACGATGACGGTGACGCTCTAAAATATCGGTTTTCCCGTAAATTTTATGTGCCAGTGTATTTTCTTTAATATGACATTTCCAGGCTCCCAAACGCATGGTTCCACCTTTATCTGTAATATTTTTTTGTTCTTCCATAATACTGATTACAGGATGTGGCGTCCCTTCATTCATTTCTGTTGAATTGGCATCGGCATATCCTAAAATATTTCTGGAATATTCAATCACCGCCATTTGCATTCCCAAACAGATTCCGAAGAACGGAATATTGTTTTCTCTTGCATAACGAACGGTTTCAATTTTACCTTCAATTCCGCGACCGCCAAATCCCGGAGCAACAAGTATACCATCAAGGTCTTTTAACTGTTCCTCTGCCGTTTTGGCATCTAAATATTCCGAATGAATCGAAATTACGTTCACTTTTGTCTCGTTGGCAGCTCCGGCATGAATAAAAGCTTCTAAAATCGATTTATAAGAATCCTGCAATTCTACATATTTCCCTACCAATCCGATGTTTACTTCGTGTTTCGGGTTTTTCAGTTTGTGTAAGAACTCGTTCCATTGGGATAAATCCGGAGTGTTTTTTTCCGGTAAATCCAATTTCTTCAACGCTACTTTATCCAACCCTTCTTCCAACATTAAGTTTGGAACATCATAAATTGTAGAGGCGTCAATCGATTGAATAACCGCTTCTTTTTTCACATTACAGAACAACGCCAACTTCTGACGTAAATCCTGCGACAATTCGTGTTCGGTACGGCAAACCAAAATATCGGCTTTGATACCGCTTTCCATCAGGGTTTTTACCGAGTGCTGTGTTGGTTTCGTTTTCAACTCACCCGCTGCTGCCAAATACGGTACCAACGTTAAGTGAATTACGATTCCGTTATTTTCACCCAATTCCCAAACCAACTGACGCACGGATTCGATATATGGTAATGACTCAATATCACCAACGGTACCACCAATTTCAGTAATCACAATATCATAATCACCCGATTTCCCAAGCAACTGCATACGCTCCTTGATTTCGTTGGTGATGTGAGGAACCACCTGAACTGTTTTTCCTAAAAACTCTCCACGACGCTCTTTTTCGATTACGGAAAGATACACTCTACCCGTGGTAACGTTGTTCGCCTGCGAAGTCGGAACATTCAAAAATCGTTCGTAATGTCCTAAATCCAAATCGGTTTCGGCACCATCATCCGTTACATAACATTCGCCGTGTTCGTATGGATTTAACGTTCCCGGATCGACATTGATATACGGATCGAATTTCTGAATGGTTGTTCTGTACCCTCTTGCCTGCAATAATTTTGCTAAAGAAGCTGCGATAATTCCTTTTCCAAGTGAAGAAGTCACACCTCCGGTAACAAAAATATACTTCGTTTGATTCATTGTGTTGTGTTTATTGTTGTGTTGTTGTTGTAAAAAACCTGGCAAAAATACGATTATAAATTGATAATTAGCAATTGATAATTGACAATTATTCGTTAAAGAATTAAGGCTTTGGGAAGTTTCTACGGATGTTTCTCACGAGTTCTTCCAGCCCGTTAAGTTTCAGTTCGTAAACCAATTGCAACTGTTCTCCAAGCGGACCTTTGGGAAAGCCTTTGTTGTGATACCAAACCACATAATATTCAGGTAGGTCGATAAGAAAATACCCTTCGTATTTTCCGAAGGGCATTTTGGTATGTGCGAGTTTGATTAAAAGTTCTTGTTGACTGTTCATTCTAAAAAGATGAAAGATGAAAGATGAAAGATGATAGAACAAAGACAAAGTCGAGTATCTAATCACAAACTTCTACTCTCTATTCTCTAAATTTACTTCCAATTAAACGTTATTTCTTTTTTGATATCCGGATGCAAACTGAAGAAAACCGGACAGGTCATGGCCGTTTTTTCCAAAATGGTTTTGGTTTTGTCATCAGCAGAAATCGACATATTGAACGTCACATGCACTTCCGTGATTCTTCTTGGCTCTGTGCCCATTACTTTGGTTACTTCTGCCGTTGAACCTGAAAAATCAACTTCCATATCTCTGGCTTTGATTCCCATTACGGTAAACATGCAACTTGCCAACGCGTTCGCAACTGTATCCGTTGGAGAAAAAGCTTCCCCTTTTCCGTTATTGTCTAGAGGTGCATCGGAAATGATTTCACTTCCGGAATTGGTATGTATGGACGATGTTCTTAAATCGCCTAAATAAGTCACTTTTGAAGTCATTATTTTGCTTCTTTTAACGTTAAATCTTCATCGTAGTACAATAAATAAACACCTTTATTGTAGTATCCGCCGTCAAGATTTACATAATTAAATTTACTCTCAATCTGCTCGGAAGCTTTTTCATTAACCGATTCTTTGTAACCGCCGTCCTGGAACAATCTCAGGATTACATCAAACGTTACATCAAATCCGCGGGTTGCGAAACGATTTGGGAAAATATTATTTTTCTTTTTGAACACTTTGGCAAAAATTGCCGCCTGTGCTGTTTCGTTATCTCTGGAAACGGAAGGATAAAGCAATTTCAGTTTAGTTAATTTACTAAGTGGAATCTCTTCAAAATCCAAAGTTTCGTTTTTCTCCAAAGTAACCAACTGTACCGGATATTCCGCTGAAGCAGAAACCAGTATATTACACGTACTTAATACCATACCGGTTTTTTCGGATTCCAGAATCACATAATTCGTTTTGTCTTTATCCATCAGACTTTTTACATTTTCCAATGTTGGAACACCTTTATCATTGATTTCAGCAATTTTTACACCCGGATAATTTTCAGTAATATATTGCTTCACACTTCCTTTTTTAGGATCAATAATAGCAATGATATTTCCGTTTTTCTCCATCATAAAATCGAACATTTTTCGTTTTACGTCTAGCGAATTAGGCATTGCCTGGAATAAATTAGAGTATGGTTTTCCTCTTTCGTTTGACAAAGGAGAAATAACCGGGGTATTGTATTTTTCCAATAAAGAGGCAGTTGTTTCCACATGATTTTGGAAGAACGGACCAATAATTGCATCCGTTTTTGAGAAGTCATTAGACGAAATCAAAGACGCCACCGCAGAAGAATTTTTAGACTCTTCCGAATCCAGAATTTTAACAGTTAACGGCAAACCTAAAGTTTTAGCTGAATCAATTGCGATTAAAGCACCGGCATAAAAATCCAACGTCATGTTTAAGAACTTGTCTTTTTTCAGTCTTTCCGTAACAGAATTTAACGAATCCGCTTCAATCTTATCCAAATGGAATGGCAATAGTAATACCAATTCCTTTCCTTCTTGCTTGTTGATTGTTTTAGTAATATCAACTTGCTCTTTATTTGGAGTAATCTGATTGAACTTGGCATTTGAAGGAACCTTAATGATCATTCCTATTTTAACACCAGCTGCCAATTCCGGATTTACAGCCAACAATTGCTCCTGAGACAATCCGGATGCTTTTGTTAAACTGTACAATGTTTCTTTAGGCTGTACCGTGTAATCCATATACTGAACCACAGCTTTTGAAACAACAGGAGCCGTTTTGGCCGCTACTGGAGTAGCTTTATTTAAACGTAAATTTTGCCCGATTTCAAGATTTTCTCTTATTTCCGGATTTAAGGTTTCAAGCTCTTCTACCGTTAAACCATATTTTTTAGCAATACCGAATTTGGTTTCTTTCGGTTCTACCATATGATATTTCGGTGCTGAAGGAGCAATTGTTTTCACCACTGTTGCAGGTTTATCGACTTTTTTAGTGGTAAAAACGACAATCGTTTGCCCTAATTTCAATCCGTCTTTTTCGATATCGGGATTGTTTTTCTTAATCGATTCTTCAGAAGTATCGTATTTTTTAGCAATACTGTACACCGTTTCTTTAGCTTCCACCACATGATACACACGGGTTTCTTTACCGGTTGGTTTCGGAGTATCTTTTACAACTGTTTTAACAGCCTGACCTGCTTTCGTAGGAATTAAAAGAACCGCATTTTCATTGACGCCATTTTTGGCTTCAGGATTTAAACGGTAAATATCTTCTACAGCCACATTGTACTTTTTGGCTATCGAATACGTAGTTTCTCCTTTTGCAACCTTATGTTCCTTGGTCTGCGAAAAGGCAGAAACCGAAACTAATAAAGTGGTACACAATCCAATAAAAAATTGCTTCATATGGTATTTTTTAAAACGAACAAGTCGTTACAAAGTTATAGATTGTAACGACTTATTCATAATTTTCTTAATTATTTTATTCCCACTCAATTGTGGCGGGCGGTTTCGAGCTGATATCATACACCACTCGGTTCACACCTTTCACTTTATTGATGATTTCATTTGAAATTTTCATTAAGAAGTCATACGGCAAATGTACCCAGTCCGCCGTCATTCCGTCTGTTGATTCCACAGCGCGCAATGCCACTACTTTTTCATAGGTACGTTCATCGCCCATAACTCCAACACTGTTCACCGGCAACAAGATTGCTCCTGCCTGCCAAACCTTGTCGTACAATCCGTGTTCTTTCAATCCGTTGATGAAAACGGCGTCCACTTCCTGAAGAATTCTGACTTTCTCCGGAGTGATATCGCCTAAAATACGAATCGACAAACCTGGTCCCGGGAACGGATGTCTTCCTAATAATTCCGGATCAATTCCTAAAGTTGCTCCTACTCTGCGTACTTCGTCTTTAAACAACATACGCAAAGGTTCTGCAATTTTCAGTTTCATAAAATCCGGTAAACCACCCACATTGTGATGTGATTTGATAGTTGCCGATGGTCCTTTTACCGAAACCGATTCAATCACGTCCGGATAAATAGTTCCTTGTGCCAACCATTTTACATCTTCAATAAGGTGTGCTTCGTCGTCAAAAACTTCAATGAACACTCGGCCGATAATCTTTCTTTTGGTTTCCGGATCATCCACTCCGGCTAATTCAGACAAAAATCGTTCCGAAGCATCTACTCCTTTCACGTTTAAGCCCATTCCTTTATATTGGTTCAATACGTTTTCAAATTCATTCTTACGCAATAAACCGTTATTTACAAAAATACAATACAATTGGCTGCCAATCGCTTTATTCAATAAAACCGCTGCTACTGTTGAATCCACACCTCCTGAAAGTCCCAAAACGACTTTATCGCCTTGGATTTTTTCCTGCATTTCGGCTACAATTTCTTCTACGAAAGCACCCGGCGTAAAGTTTTGAGGCACTTCGGCTATTTTCACTAAGAAGTTTTCCAACATTTGTTTCCCATCTGTGGAATGGAATACTTCCGGATGGTATTGAATCGCATACGTGGTTTCGCCTTCAATTTTATAAGCAGCATATTCCACATCATTGGTACTCGCTAACTTAATTCCGTTAGTTGGCAGTGCTTTGATACTATCACTGTGACTCATCCAAACCTGGCTGTTCTGAGCTACACCATCAAAGAAAATTTCGTCTTCCTTAATATAGGATAAATTGGCTCTACCGTATTCTCTGGTATTGGAAGCGGCTACTTCTCCACCGCTGAAATGTGCTAAATATTGGGCTCCGTAACAAACCGCAAGCAAAGGCATTTTACCTCTAATTTGCGATAAATCAGGATGTGGCGCATCTTCTCCACGAACAGAAAAAGGACTTCCTCCTAAAATTACAGCTTTATAACTCGATAAATCATCAGGAAAATGATTGTAAGGGAAAATTTCGCAGAATATATTTAATTCGCGAACGCGGCGTGCAATAAGTTGTGTGTATTGCGATCCGAAATCTAAAATAAGTACGTTGTGTTGCATGTGCAAAAATAGACATTTCTGTGAAAATGAAAAATTAAAAATTCAAAGATTTATTTAACTAATTTTTTATTCAAAAACCGTATTTTCGCATCATGATGACAGCCAATGATATTGAAGCGATTAAAACACTTTTAGCTTCCCCTAAAAAAATAGCAATTATCCCACACCGTAATCCAGACGGCGACGCCATGGGTTCTACGCTGGGTTTATACCACTTTTTAAAGCAGCAAAACCACGATGTAACCGTAATTTCCCCTAACGAATTCCCAGATTTTTTAGCCTGGTTACCCGATGCGGAAAAAGTGATGATTTTTGAAAAAGACACACAAAACTGTACCGAAAAATTAAAACAGGCCGATATTGTTTTCACATTAGATTTCAATGCATTACACCGTGTAGGTGATTTTATGGCTGCCACTTTAGAGAAACTGAACACGACATTCGTAATGATTGACCACCATCAGTTACCGGATACTTATGCAACATACACATTTTCGGATACCGGATTTGGTTCTACTTGCGAAATGGTATATCATTTTATCCATCAATTGGGTGGAGAAAACCTGATTGACAAAACGGTGGCGACTTGCATTTATACAGGAATTGTAACGGATTCAGGTTCGTTCCGTTTTCCGCTTACCACCAGTACCACGCACCGTGTTGTTGCGGATTTAATTGACAAAGGTGTTGAGAATACAAAAATTCACAATTTATTATTCGACACAAGTTCTTACAACCGTTTACAACTATTGGGCCGCGCTTTGCAAAACATGAAACTGTTGCCCGAATACAAAACCTCATACATCACTTTGAGTCAGGCAGAACTGGATCAATTTGGTTATGTTAAGGGCGATACGGAAGGAATAGTAAATTATGGTTTATCTTTGAAAGGATTTGATTTTACAGCCATTTTCATCGAAAACAAAGAGGAAAGCATCATCAAAATATCGTTCCGATCACAAGGTGCTTTTGACGTGAATCAATTTGCAAGAATGCATTTCAGCGGAGGCGGACACATCAATGCTGCCGGAGGAAAATCGACTTTGTCTTTAGATGAAACAGTAAAGCAATTTATTGCTATTTTAGCAGCTGAAAAGAATAACTGATTCTGAAATAAGCTTTTACTTCACTAAAATGCAACTTTTAGTATCGGTTAAAACAATTAAAACAAGTTTATGAAAAGAATACATATATACGGCGTAATGTTTTCGGGAATTTTATTTGCCTGCTGTACCCAAAAACAAGAGGCACGGAGACCCATTTCACATTCTTCGGGAACTTTTATTAAAGAGTCGATTGAACGAAACAAAAAACTGATCAATAATGAAGAAACAATCATTAGTGATATCATCAAAAAAGATACCGCCAATGATTACATTGCTTCACCAAAAGGGTATTGGTATTACTACGACGTGAAAAGCGCTACCGAAACGTTAACACCAAAGAAAGGTGATATCGCAAATTTTGATTATGAAGTAACGGATTTAAAAGGAAATCTTATTTATTCATCTGAAGATCTTAAAACTCAAAATTATGTTGTAGACAAACAACACATCATGATGGGGCTACGTGATGGTATTAAACTGATGAAAAAAGGCGAAAAAATAACATTTCTTTTCCCGTCGCATATGGCCTATGGCTATCATGGTGACAATGAAAAAATCGGGACCAACCAACCTATCATTTGTACTGTAACTTTAAATAATTTTAAATCGGGAACCCCAAAACCCGAATAATTTTGACTTTATTTCCATACCATGAAAAAAACAATCACAGGTTTACTTTTAGCATTTAGTGCTTTATTTATTTCCTGCAAAAACAATCACGAAAATTTAGCCGACGGATTATATGCTAACATTGAAACCCCAAAAGGCGACATTGTAGTTGCACTCGAATACACCAAAGCTCCTGTTACAGTTGCGAATTTCATAACCTTGGCTGAAGGAAAAAACCCTTTTGTTAACGCAAAATACAAAGGAAAACCTTTTTATGACGGACTGAAATTTCACCGTGTAATTCAGGATTTTATGATTCAGGGTGGTGATCCGGATGGTAACGGAAGTGGCGGTCCGGGCTACAGATTTAAAGATGAAATCGATCCTTCATTAAAACACAACGACAGCGGAATTTTATCTATGGCGAACGCGGGTCCGAATACCAACGGAAGTCAGTTTTTCATCACACATACCGCTACTCCTCACCTTGATGGCGTTCATACCATTTTTGGAAAAGTTGTGGAAGGTATTGACGTTGTTGCTGCCATTGAAGGTAATGATGAAATCACCAAAATAACTATTATCCGAAAAGGAACTAAAGCTACTGCCTTTGATGCATTGAAAGTTTTTAAAAACTATTATGACACAGAAGCCGTGGAACTTAAGAAAATAGCTGAAAAAACGGCAAAAATCAAAACAGATAAATTAGTTGAATTCACTGCTTTAAAAGCAAAAGCAACCAAAACACAATCGGGATTGGAATATGCTTTCATCAAAAAAGGGAACCAACCCAAACTAACTCCCGGTACCGATGTTTTGTTCAGTTATGCAGGCTATTTTGAAAATGGCGAGCTTTTTGATACAAACTACAAAGACGTTGCTGAACTTTTTGGAATTTACGACCAAATGCGTAATCAACAGGGAGGTTATGCTCCGTTCCCATTTAAATATGGCAATAAAGAAGGTTTGATTCCGGGTTTCATTGAAGGAATGGAAAAAATGTCAACGGGTGATAAACTGATTTTGTTTATTCCTTCCTATTTAGCTTATGGTGAAAGAGGAAATCAGGTTATTCCGCCGAATGCAAATCTTATTTTTGAAATCGAATTATCAGCAAAATAACAAATTACCAAAGGGACAAATCCTGAAAATCCCCGCATGATGCAAAAAGAGTAAGGTCATTACAAACATAAAGATGAAAAATAAAATTTTGTTTTTATTATTTTTAGGAATGATGAGCGGATATGCTCAAAAAACTAAAAAAGCAACTCCTGCAAAAGCAAAAACCACTAAAAGTGTTACCGCAATAGCTAACGAGGGTGTTTTTGCCGATATTGAAACCAATAAAGGAAAAATCACCATAAAACTAGAGTATAAAAAAACTCCGGTTACTGTGGCTAACTTTGTCTCTTTAGCAGAAGGAAAAAACCCTTTTGTAAAAGATGAATTAAAAGAAAAACCATATTACGACGGACTGAAATTTCACCGTGTAATTAAAGACTTCATGTGTCAGGGTGGCGATCCGCAAGGAACAGGCGCCGGAGATCCTGGTTATAAATTTAAAGACGAAATTGATCCGACACTTAAACACAATAAAGGCGGAATACTTTCAATGGCAAATGCGGGACCGGGAACCAACGGGAGTCAGTTTTTCATCACTCATAAAGAAACACCTTGGTTAGATGGAAAACACACTGTTTTCGGTGAAGTTACTCAAGGTATGGATGTGGTTAACAAAATCGAACAAAACGATCAGATCATCAAAGTAACCATCGTCCGAAAAGGAAAAGAAGCGAAAAAATTCGATGCCGTTAAAGTTTTTGCCGATTACTATGCCCACAAAGCGGAAGACGACAAAAAATTAGCCGAAGCAGAAGCTGAAAAAGCAAAAAAACAAGCTGAACTTGATGCTATTAAAGACAAAGAATACAACGACAAGTATGGCACTGTAATGCAGGCTAAAAAAGCAGAGTTCGAGAAACTTAAAGCTACAGCCACAAAAACTGCAAGCGGTTTACAATTTGTAATTACCAAAAAAGGAAATGGCCTAAAACCTGCTGCGGGAACACAAGTACAAATTGGATATGCGGGATATTTCGAAAACGGAAAAATGTTTGATGCCAGTTTTGAAGATGTTGCAAAAGCCTTCGGAAAACACGATCCGATGCGCGCACAACAAGGTGGTTATGCAGGTTTCCCTTTTACATATGGAAACAAAAGCGGATTAATCTCTGGTTTCATTGAAGGTTTAGAAAACATGAATTTGGGAGACAGAGCCGTAATTTTCATTCCATCTGCATTAGCATATGGTGAAAGAGGTGCAGGTGGCATTATTCCTCCAAATACAGATTTAATTTTTGAGTTGGAAATGACAAATCCTGTTAAACAGTAATTCGAAATCTTCCAATAAAAAAGGCACGGTGTTTAGCTGTGCCTTTTTTATTTATTCTCTTTTAAAATGAAGAAGACTTTATATAAATAGTTCTTTAACCTGAAAATTTCCAGTCAAATTCGTCCTCATCATTTATAATTGCCCCTACCTCTACTTTTGTAATTTCATCGAATTCAGAAATAAGCATTAACCAATTATCCTCATTAAAATAACTATCAACACCATCTTCCTCGGCCAATTCCCACGTTTTATATTTTTTTTCAGGGGCAACTTTTTTGATATCGTTCGGATGAGCCCCTATAACTTTTGCATCAAAAAGAATCGTATCCGGATGAGAAATCACCATATATCCCAAGCGAAATTCTTCCTCTTCATAGAAAGTAAGCCTTAATTTATATTGATTGTATAAATAAATTACGTTTTTTTCTTCGTCAGTAAACTGCTTACTGGGTTTGCCGATTAAGGCAACAACATGCTGCTGTCTCATTCCGAAAAGCAAATCCCCTATTCCGTTTTTTGGATAAATAATCATAGTTATAAAATTTTAACAAAGGTAAAACATTTAACAAGAATACATTTTTAACTATTAAAGTATTACACCATCCATCAAAAAATCAAACCTGAAGCCGAACAATAAAATATAAGAAAAATCACAACACAACTTATTTTTTTGCTTTTTTATTTATATTTGACAAATCAAAGGAAAGAAATATATATTTAAAATATATTCAAAACACGAATTGCATTTTTTTAAATAATTTTTCACAACGCCTTGATTTTAAACAGAATAACAAAATCAATAATTACGCGACAGTAGCGTATATATATAAGTTAGCGGTCATTGTAACAAAAATAACTAAATTAGAAAATATGAATAAATTAATAACAAACAGAAATTTGACAATTATAAATTTTGGAATTGTATTCTATTTCATCCTTATTTACTTTATTAACTTTTATAAAATAGACTTTGTTTTAATAGGTGTTTTTAGAGAATTACTGACAATACCATTTTTACTTGCACAAATAGTCTTTTTAATCATCGGAATAATATTTTTAATAAAAAACCAAAAGGATTTCTTAACATTAGTTAGTGTTTTAGCATTGACTATTTGTACGTTTATAACAATTGGTAGTTTCTTTTAATTATTAAGACACAAATTTTATCCATTAAATTAAAAACTAAACTGTATTTAAATTTTTAAAATTACGGAGTGAAATAGTAACCAAAATAACTCAAAAGTGAAAATAGAAAATAGGATTTTGACTAAAAATCAAAATTTCGAAATAACAACGAACCGCTAACAGCCGTTTTGCAAAAGCGGGGTTTTCGTGCTTCTATGACATTGAAGTGCTAAATTAATGCTTAGTGCATTTAATGAAGTTTAGTGCTAAAAATCCCCGCCTTCGCAAAGCGGCAAAACGTTAGGCGTTATATCAACGCAGAATCAAGAATCTAACGCAATTTTAATACAAAAAAATTGTATAAATTTAAAATAAAATATAAAAAAAATTGTATAAATTTAAAATAAAATATAAAAAAAATTGTATAAATTTAAAATAAAATATAAAATTTATCTAAACATGAAAAAAATATTATTATTTCTGTCTTTTTTATCAATCCCCGCATTTGCACAAGTAGGTATTGGAACAACTTCACCAAATGCGGCATTAGATGTGTCATCTACAGATAACGGATTGTTGATACCAAGAGTGGCTTTAACAGCTAGCAATGTAGCAAGCCCATTAACTTTACCAACTATTTCCGAATTAGTTTATAATACTGCTACAGCGGGTACATCCCCTAATAATGTAACTCCCGGTTATTATTACTGGGATGGTGCTAAATGGGTAACATTTGGAGGAGCTAGTGGTGCTAGTGGATGGCTATTAACTGGGAATCTAGGTACCACTGCAGGAACAAATTTTCTTGGAACCACCGATTCTCAAGATTTAATTTTTAAAAGAAATAATATTCAATCTGGACAAATTAGTACAACAAATACTTCATTTGGGGTAAATTCACTTGCTCCAGCTACATCTAGAAATAGAAACACTGCTATTGGTACTGAGGCAATGTATTTAAATGTTAATGGAGATGATAATACTGCTATCGGTTACCAGGCTTTAAGAACAGGAACAAATGGTGCAAGAAATGTGGCTATTGGAAATAATACTCTAATGAATAATACTACTGGTGGTGACAATATAGCTATTGGTATGCAATCACTTCAATTAAATACAACTGGTAATAATAATGTGGCTGTTGGTAGGATTTCACTTTCTTCAAATACATCGGGGTCTGATAACTCTGCATTTGGTACGCAATCACTTCAATCAAATACAACTGGTAATAGTAATGTGGCTGTTGGTAGGAATTCACTTTATTCAAATACATTGGGGTATAATAACTCTGCATTTGGTATGCAATCACTTAATTCTAATACTACAGGATTTTTTAATACTGCATTAGGGTCTAATGCACTTTCTAATGTTACAACAGGATTTAATAATATTGGTATTGGTTATAATGCACAAGTACCATCAAATACAGGTTCAAATCAAGTACGAATTGGTGATACAAACATAACTTATGCAGGAATACAAGTAGCATGGACAACAACATCAGATGAACGTTGGAAAGATAATATTCAACCTTCTAATTTAGGATTGAGTTTTATAAACCAACTAAAACCTGTGTCTTATACACGAAAAAATGATGTAAAAAAATCTGTAGAATACGGTTTTATTGCGCAAGAACTTCAAGCATCGTTGCAAAAATTTGGAGTAGAAAATGCAGGAATAATTAGTACCGATGATAATGGTATGTTAGGTGTGCGCTATAATGATTTATTAGCTCCTATGATTTTAGCAACACAAGAACAACAAAAACAAATTATAGAACTTCAAAAAATAATTCAAGAATTACAAGAGCAGGTAAATTCTTTAAAAAAGAAATAATTAATCATCAAAAATGCTATGAGATAATCATAGCATTTTTCTATAAAAAATCTTAAAAAAAGGTAGCTGTTTTTTATAACAGTAGTTAGATATTAGTACGAAAATTTGAATAAATATAAATACAACGCCTAACAGCGGTTTTCTGCAAT
>NZ_AVBI01000005.1 GCF_000498475.1 Flavobacterium cauense R2A-7
AAAAAACCGCCACTGACAGAAAGCCGGCGGGACGTTATGCACAATTTTACACAAAAATGAGGTCAAAATTCAAATCGAGTTCTATTCTACTTATTATAATTATTAATTTTCTTTTCGGAATTTTATTTTGGGCTGTATTTTTTAAAGCTGGACATAATCCTTTAACAGAAAAATTTTGGGCTAATGAAAGCGCAAGAATTGCTGGAATTACAATACTAACGTTAGAAACATTAGCAATATTCCTAATTTTAAAATTAAGAGTGGTAGTAGTCGAAAAAGATAAAATAATTATAAAAAATTTACTAATTCCTTTTTTGAAAAAAGAACGGTTATTCACATATTATGATTATTCAAAAACAATTGACCAATATTCTAAAGTTGGAACTTACGAAGTGTTATGGTTAATCAAGAATGATAAATTAGAAGATCAAATTTCGAGTTTTAACTATTCAAACTACAACAAAATAAAATTTGAGATTAAGGTAAAACATAAAGGAAAGCTAAAAATCAACAGCTTTAAGCAATTATTTTGCGAAATGGGAATGAAAATATAAAAACTGTGCATAACAGCGGTTTTATGCAATGGCGGGGCTTGGGATTTTTTTGGAAAGTTTTTGCTCGCACTTTTTGTATTAAAATTCACGTTTTTCTTTCACTCTTTTCGGTATATTTGTAAACGTCAGTAATAAAAAAATCCGCCACTGACATAAAGCCGGCGGGACGTTGTGCAAGAGTTGAACCAAACTTGGGTAAATAGAAAACTCAAAAAAAACTAAAAAATTGAAATTAACAAAAAACAATATAATTAATAGTATTTTTATAATTGGTTGCTTAACAATTCTAATTGCACAATACGATGGCTCACAACGTGAAAATTATCTGAAGAGCAATTATGCTTTTACTGTCGGCAAAACTATAAGATATTCAGGATCTGATGATGGAGGAAACAATTATATTAAATATAGATATTATGTTGATAGTTTGACATACTTTCATTTGGTTCTTGATGATTATGAAAAAGGTAAGCCTTTAAATAAATTTTTCAAAGTAAAATATTCTAAAATAAAGCCAGAAATTAGCGAAATGTATTTAACTGAAGAAATAATTGATTCAGTTCAAATTGTTAAAGCGGGATTCAAGTATACAAACAATTAAATAAAAATTTCAAACTTTACTTAAAGAAACAACCCTCGCACAACAGCGGTTTTGCGAAATTTGGGCAGAAGTGTTTAATGGGAAGATCTTTTTGTATATTTGGCTTAAGTCCGAATGGAAAGGTTTGGGGCAATATAAACCCAAACTTCGCAAAGCCGGCGGGACGTTAACCGCCATTTACCACAACTAAAACTTAAAAATATTGTCTAATGTTTTGGGATAAATTTAGAAAGCATAAAAAGAAAGAGTTTAAATGTCCTACTTGTGGAGAAACTCATGATGAGTTACCAGCAATTGGATTCAGAGCTCCTTATCATTACGACGTTTTAAGCGAGAACGATAAAAACGAAATTGCAGAACTTTCGGATGATTTTTGTATCATTTCTTATCCCGATCAAATTGATAGGTTTATAAGAACTGTTTTGAGTATACAAATTAATGATGCTTGTGAGAATTTAGAATATGGAGTTTGGGTTTCGGTTAGCGAGAATACTTTTAATGAATATAAATTAAACTTTAAAAAAGACTCTGAACCGAAAACTTACTTTGGGATGATTTGTAATGAAATTATAGATTATGAAGAATCTACCCTTAATCTTCATGTAAATATCGAAACACGAAACGAAGGTTTACGTCCAGAAATAATTCCTCATAATGCAGAACATAAATTAGTTTCTGACTGGGAAAATGGAATCACAATTGAAGAAGCTGAAAATAGAGTTGAAAAAATAATTTAAACGGCGGTTAACAGCGGTTTTATGCAATGGCGGCGCTTGGGATTTTTTTGGAAAGTTTGTGCTCGCACTTCTTGCATAAAAATTCACGTTTTTCTTTCACTCTTTTCGGTATATTTGTAAACGTCAGTAATAAAAAATCCGCCACTGACATAAAGCCGGCGGGACGTTAGCTGTAATAATCTCAAAACGGAACGAAATGAAGAGACTAAGCCTTTTTTTAGCTATATTATTATTTGGTTGTTCTCAAAAGGAAAATGAACTTGAAAGTATTGAGATTATGTCATATTATTATAACTATGATGAAAACACAAAGTTATTCGTCGATCTTGATGAATATTCAAAAATTTATACAAATGGAGATGTAGAAATCATAAAAAGGGTAAAACCATTTGAGCCAAAATATATCTATTTAAAGTCTAAAATTGACACCAAAATAATATTAAATATAGGAGAAACAAATAAGTCTCTCAACGATGAATACTACGAATCAAAAATAGATACAAATAGATTGGATGTTTACGATGGTCCTGTAATAAGAGTAAAACTAAAATATAAAAACGATAAAGTTATAAGTTTCACTTATGAGCAAACTGACAAATATGAAAATGATTTGAAATACTCCTTATTTCTAAAAACTCAAAAAGCAATATCTGATAATTACAACAAAAAATATTACGAGATTATTGATTCTATAAATATTAAAAAAAGTCAAAAGGAGTTTGAAATCTTTGCATTTAGAAAAGACACATTAAGCTTACCCATGCCGCCAAAGCCTATTGATCCAAGTGAGCAAATAAAATTTCCACCGCCAAATAAATAAAAAACAAATTATTACTACAGCTAACAGCGGTTTTATGAAATGGCGGGGCTTGGTGATTTTTTGGAATGGTTTGGTGATTTTATTTCTTCTTTTCATTCCGCTATTTCTTTCAGTCTTTTCGGTATATTTGTAAACATCAGTAATAAAAATTCCGCCACTTCATAAAGCCGGCGGGACGTTAACGGCAATACTACATGACGAAACGCTTAAATAAAATCTCAATTATCCTAATTCTATTAATTACAAGTTGTAATAACTTACGTAAAAATGATAATATTGAAAAGACTGACAATGAGCCTATTCAAAAAAAATATCAAGAAATTATTCCAAATAAGTTAGTCTATGAATTTATAAATAATGTTCTCTTGAAAGAAAACAAAATTTATCAGAGTTGCGAAAATTTGCTAAACAAAAACTATTTTATAGATATTAAAGGAGATTCTACCTTAATTTCTAAAATCGACACCTTATTTTCAAAAGAAGACAAAGACTTTATCAAAGCTCAGTACTTGAATGCTAATAACTTTGTTTTAGATCCAAAACTAATTAAAGAAAAAAAGCTTATCAAACTTGATACTACAATAAATTCTAAAGAAGATCTTAAAAGGTTTTGGCAGAACGTAAATAAGAAATATAATTGTGTTGGTTTTATTAGGGTGCCAATTTTTAATAAAAAGAGAGACACAGTTATAGTTCAAGTAAGTTATAATTGCGGTGCCTTTTGCGCTGAAGGAGCGACTTACATATACAAACTAAATGAAAACAATCGTTGGGAATTACTGATTACTTTTGATAAATGGATTAGTTAACAAGTACAGCCGTTAACAGCGGTTTTGTGAAATGGCGGGGCTTGGTGATTTTTTGTAATGGTTTGGTGATTTTATTTCTTCTTTTTATTCCGCTTTTTTCTTTCAGACTTTTCGGTATATTTGTAAACATCAGTAATAAAATTCCGCCACTTCACAAAGCCGGCGGGACGTTGTATGCAAGTTTAGCCGAACTGAACGAAAATGAAACGAATAATTCTAATAGTATTTTTAATTACTTTCTCTAAAATCTATTCTCAAAAAATTGAGAAGAAAATTGGCGCATACAAAATAACCGAAGTGGGATACTCTTTTGATAACGAAAATGAGAAAAGAAAAATAAGCAAGTCTGAATTTTACTATAATGATTTCGGGAAAATTCTCGAAAAAATCACATACGGAAGACACCATTACAATAAGTTAAATATCATTGGAAGAATTGAACAATTCTATTACAATAAAGACAAACTTGAGTTATCTAAAAGTTATTCTTCAAGTTGTAAAACTTGCGATTACTACCAGCTTTATACAAAATACATTTATGACGAAAACAATGTTTTAATTAAGGAAAATAGTTATTATAGTGAAAATGATTCTTTATTTATGACGATTAGTTATGTAGTCAAACCAAATTTAAAGGAAACTCATTTTAGCGAATCAACATTTTATCAAAAAATTTACGATTCGCAAAACAGAATAATTCAACTTAATCAAATTTTTGAAGACACGAAAAAAATAAGATGGCAATATCTATATGAATATATTGATAGTTGTAAAATTGGAAATTTCCAAACCTATTATGGAGACGGAAGAGAAAACTATAAACAAGAGATTGAATGTTTTGATTCGCAAAATAGAATAATTTCAAAAGAAATTATTGATGGTTCCAAAACAAAAATTCTATATTTATATTCGAAAGAAGGTCTACTAAAAGAAATAAAGGAATATCAAAGTTTTAGTGATAGAGAATACAAATTAAAATATATCCTCAAGTTTAAAATTAAAGGTAAAACTGCAAAACTAAATGGTGAAATCCTTAGTAAAATAAATACCGAACTAATCGGAGAATAAAACCAGCATACAACAGCGGTTTTGTGAAATGGCGGGGCTTGGTGATTTTTTGGAATGGTTTGGTGCTTATTTTTCTTCTTTTCAATCAGGTTTTTTCTTTCAGACTTTTCGGTATATTTGTAAACATCAGTAATAAAATTCCGCCACTTCACAAAGCCGGCGGGACGTTATAAGCAAGCTTGGAAAAACTTTGAGGAAAACATCGTCCATATTTTTTTTACTTTGCTGTTTTCACTTAGTGAACGGTCAAACAAATCGGAAAATTTATTTTTCGAGAGGTCATAATTATTCGACAGTTTATAGCTATTACGTAACTGAACTAGTACTTTCTTCTGATTCAACGTTTGTGGAATTTTACTATAAGCTTCCTAGCAAAAAAGTTTGGAAAAACTATAAAAAATATGAACCCAAAATAAGCCAAGGTCAAATTTCAAGAAATGGAAAATTATATACTTTAACTGAAATAATTGATAGCAAAAAATCAGAAAAAATTAGGTACGCAAAATTTACAAACCGAAAACTTCTATTCTATTTAAAAACTAAAGATGGAAAGTTGGAAAAACTTTATTCGATGAAAAGAAAATCATAAAGCCTGCTTATAACAGCGGTTTTGTGCAAACGAGGGTTTTGGGATTTATCGGTAAAGGCTTGGTGTTTGCATTTTCTTCTTTCTTTTGGGCTTTTTCCTTTATAACTTTTCGGTATATTTGTAAACATCAGTAATAAAAATCCTCGCCTGACACAAAGCCGGCGGGACGTTATGCGACATTCTATAAAAACGTTGCGTTTAAACAACTATTAGCATTTTCAAAAATGACTCAAAAGCAAAAAATACTTTATCAAAAAATAGATGAAATACTTTGGAAAAGTTGGGATCCAATTGGACTTAATGATAATGAAAACTGCCGAAGCGAATATCAAAGCTATACTCGATACATTTTTAAACTAAAAGTTGAAGGTGCTGATAAAGTTAAAATTTCAAACCATTTGCATCAATTAACGACGGTAAGCATGGGATTAAGTGGAAATAAAAAACATTGTGATGAAATTGCTCAAGAAATATTTGATTTAAAAATTTGAAAGAACGTCGCATAACAGCGGTTTTAAGAAATGGCGGGGTCTGTGCTTAATGGAACGATCGGGAATCAAAAGTCTTTGCTCCTATTCAAGTTTTTTCTTTCAAACTTTTCGGTATATTTGCCAACATCAGTAACAAAAATCCGCCACTTCTTAAAGCCGGCGGGACGTTAGCTGCTATTACTACTCACGCGATGTTTAAAACGAGTTGTGCAAAACTAAAATGAAAGTATACATACATATATTATTTATTATATTTAGTTTAAATACTAAAGCTCAAAGTGTTGAAAATATTGACTTTGCGAATGATTATTGGTTTGTTTTAAATAAAGAAGTTGATTTTATTAAAACTGATACAATTACACTTTATAGAATGATTAATATAAAAACAGAACCCAAAAAAGATCTGTTCGTTTCTCCAGAATACTATTATAAAAAAAAAGATGGCTTGACGGTTTTGCAATTTATTAATGATGGAAAACTATATATAAATCCATATCGAATAGGAGACAGAATAATTTTGTGGAAATGGAAATATAGTTCCTCAACACAAATTTTGAATATTGATGTACCAGGTAAATTAAAATCAAAATTTAAAATTTTTCAACTATCCAAAACTTCAGAATCTTGGAAATACAAAATGTCTGACGAAATAATAAATTTAGACGCTGAAATCGAGAAACTAGTTTTGTATAAATTGTAACAGCAGCTAACAGCGGTTTTGTGCAAGTGGGGTTTTAGGGATTTATCGGTAATCTTAGTGTTTGCATTCCTTCTTAAAATCACGTTTTTTCTTTCAAACTTTTCGGTATATTTGTAAGCGTCAGTAATAAAAATCCCCGCCTGACACAAAGCCGGCGGGACGTTAGCCGTCAGTTTAACCAAACGAAGTGAAACTACCTGAATATTAAAAGCTTTGCGACAATTATATTATTAAAAATAAAACTTAACTATGGATATTTTTGAAATACTTGAAGGTCGTTTTATACTTAACTATATTGGAGGGACTTTAAGATATATTTATGGCAGTATTTGGAGAACAATATTCAATAAACCTAAGTTTACTTACAAGGAATACATTTATGGTCCCAAAAAACCTGATTATTATGATGAATGGGGACATGAATTTAATAATCGAATGATTGCCGGAATATTTTTAATATTCATTTTTATTTTAATAGCAAACTATTTTCCAATATGGTAGTTAAAAATAAAACCGAACGGCTAACAGTGGTTTTGCGAAATTTGGGCTTGGGTGTTTAATGGGACGAGCTTTTTGTATATTTGCTTCAGTCCTAATGGAAAGGTTTGGGCATATATAAACCCAAACTTCGCAAAGCCACGGGACGTTAGCAGCAAATTATTTAGAAAACGCGCATAAATGAAAAAAGCCTTATTATTATTAATCCTAGTTTATACTCTACAAACTTACTCACAAAATGAGTTAACGTTTAAGATAGAATATAAACCAGAGCTGATTTATAACCAAACTTCTGAAGTATCATCAAAAAAAACTACTACATATTTAGGACCTGAGGAATATCTTGAAAAACGAAAAAAGGAAGGAAAAGACAACCCAAAAATAAAATCAAGTAATTCAATTGTTAAAACTGTCCACAAAACTGGGAAATTAAATAATGATATTTTCACATTATCCGTAAAATACGAAGGCTCAGGACAAGGAATACCGAAAGATGGTGCTACAATTTACGGCGATGTAAAAAAAGGAGCTCAACCAAGGTTTTTCTCAATTAATGCTTCAAATCTAGACGATAAAGCTAAAATAGAATTACTTAAACGTCTTAAAATGCAAATCAGTTATCTTCTTTTTTCTGAGCATAAAGTAAAAGTTGGCGAAACCATTATTGAAGAAAAACCAGAAGAAATAATAGAGAATCAATACAAATTTGATTTAAAAAATACTTTTAAATTCACATTAAAAAAAATTATTGATAACAAAGCCTTTTTTGATATTAATCAAACTTTTTCATTTACATCTTCCCATCCTGAAATGGCAAAAAATAAAACAACTGGAAATGGTATTGGCACAATGATTTATGATATTGAGAATAACTTTATCCTTTTATATGAAATAAAAACAGAAACGCAAATGGAAACTTCTGATGAAAATTCAAGTGAAAGAGTTTTAATGGAAGATTTCCAAAGAATTAGTTGTGAAATTGTAAAAATATAATCTGCTGCTAACAGCGGTTTTATGAAATTGGGGCTTTAGGGATTAATGGAACGAACTTTTTGTATATTTGGCTACAGTCCGAATGGAAAGGTTTGGGAACATATAAACCCCAACTTCATAAAGCCACGGGACGTTAGTGGCAAGCTTGGAAAAACGACGCGAAAATTTCAAAATAGAGAATAAAAATAGTGATGGAAAAAAGAAACAATTTAAGTGACATGAAGACAAAAATTAGACTATTGCCAACAGATTTAAAATTGCTATTCTGGTTTTCGATATCTTTCTTTTTTACATTCACATTGTTAATGATCTTTGCTCGTGAGCAATTGTATGAAGAAATAATTCCTTATACTGGATGGTCTCCAGGAAATATCTGTTTTTTCTTGGCTTTCATCATTGCCGTACCGAAAACCTCAATAGAAACTACCGAAAGTAATCTTGTGAATTTCACTCGTATTAGATATAAAGTCGTTTTGCTTTTAGGAATTTATTTGGTTTTTGGAATTTATGACTGGTTCGACTCGGCACCTGAGTTCTACAATCATACAAATCCTTACCTAAGATACGATTCACTGCGACCTCTTTATACCATCTTCTTACCATTATTGTGGACTCTAATAGTTGGTTGGCCAATAATGAAGGATTTTTTAGAAAGAAATCAAAAGCTTCGATTTAAATAAATATTAAGAACTTATTGAAATAAAGCCAGCCACTAACAGCGGTTTTGCGAAATTTGGGCGTGAGTGCTTAATGGAAAGATCTTTTTGTATATTTGGCTTAAGTCCGAATGGAGTGGTTTGGGGCAATATAAACCCAAACTTCGCAAAGCCGGCGGGACGTTAACTGCAAGCATGGCCAAACTTTACGCTAAAAATCTGTCGGATAATATTACTTAAAAAACTATGATGAATACTAATCGTATAGAAACATATTTTGAACTTGAAGATTTAATTGAAGCTGATAATTCCAATCATAAATTAAAGGATATTGCGGAATTGTTTTTGACTGCAATGAATGATTGGCCAACGTACAACCAAGTTCGTATTGATGAATTTATCAATGAGTTAAAAGAACATTTTGGCGAACCTTTATCGATAGAAAAAATTACAGCAAAAAAACTTAAAATGGATACTCAAAATTCCTGGAGACATGAATCAGGAAGTTCAATATGTGAAATGATTGAACTTTCTAAATTGCATTACGGTGAAATTGATTTTGACAAAATCATAGCAAATATCTTTGACTATTATGGGAGTTTAGAAATTAATAATAATTAGACAACAATGCCAGCAGTTAACAGCGGTTTTGTGCAAGCGGGGTTTGGGTGTGTATCGGGAAGAGCCGGTGTTTGCATTTCTTCTCCGAAGTGAGGTTTTTCTTTTATTCTTTTCGGTATATTTGCAAACATCAGTAACAAAAATCCCCGCCTGACACAAAGCCGGCGGGACGTTAACGGCAATTTTACCAAACAAAATCGTTAAAAAATGAAATTCAAAAACTTCAAATATTTTGGTGACAAAAATACTTTTGCAATTCGTTATGCATCTAGTGAATATTCTGAAGACCATGCATATTGTAACTTAATATTAGGGGGACAAGTTATTGGATATGATTATGAAGATTGTTACCTTCCTTTTTGGAGGGCTAAAATCGAAATTATAAAAGACAATATAAAATTTCATTCAAATTCATTATACCATCATGAATTTGATAATAGAACAGATAGAGAAATATTTGAATTAATATTCAAAGCAAGTAAAGAATATGATGACGATAATAATGAGTATGGTTATTTACCAGTATTAGAATATGAAATTTGGCATTATTGCAGTATTTCAATAGATAAAACTACTGATTCATATTTTGTCACTATGGCGGCCGATAATGATTGTGACAAAATTAAATTCATTTGGGAAGGCTGGATAGAACCTTGTCCAAATGAAAACATTGGAAAATTATTTTCTGTAACTGTTGACAAAGAACTTGTTATTGAAGCTATGGAAAAATTCTTAGCGGAAGTTCACAAAGATAAATAAAAACAGCCGTTAACAGCGGTTTTGTGCAAGTGGGGTTTTAGGGATTTATCGGCAATGGTAAGTGTTTGTATTCCTTATTAAAATCACGTTTTTTCTTTCAGTTTTTTCGGTATATTTGTAAACATCAGTAACAAAAATCCCCACCTGACACAAAGCCGGCGGGACGTTAGCCGTAATTTTTGCGTGACGAAAAGGTAAGACATTCAGGGATATTTATTTAATTTGTAGAAAAAAAACATGATAAATATTTACTGTTCAACAAAACTTTCAAACATTATAAAACCTGAAAAATTTACATTGAGAAATTCTGATGCAGAAAATGATTGGAGTGCTCATTTATTTCCAGTTGCAGGAAGAAAATGTGTGATTTTTGTAAACAAAGAAACTTTATATAGTGTTGTATTAATTGATATCCTAAAAAAGGACTTACTAAATCTACAAGTTATTTTTACAGAATTTTTAATTAAACAACTTGAGATTAATAAAATGCTTACTCCGAAATATGAAAATTTCATCAGGGAAAACAATAAAATCATGAATATCTATACAACGGACAATGATAGAAAAACAATGGGATCTTTAAATGATTTCATTTCACATATTAAAGCTTCTTATGATTATTCTGGAGACTTAGATAAAGCAAAAAAATATGTTGTAAAATATTTAAACACAATGCCAAGCAAAGTTTTAAAGTTTCACACACCAAATGATATGATGATTCAAAAAATAAAAAACTACGGCTAACAGCGGTTTTGTGCAAGTGGGGTTTTAGGGATTTATTGGTAATGGTCAGTGTTTACATTCCTTCTTAAAATCACATTTTTTCTTTCAAACTTTTCGGTATATTTGTAAACATCAGTAACAAAAATCCCCACCTGACACAAAGCCGGCGGGACGTTAGCAGTCAGCTTGTGAAAAATGGAATCTTAAAAATAAACCCGAAAATTGTAAAATGGTTTCAAAAATAAGTATTACAGAATTTAAAGAACGTTTAAAAAATAACACTAAATATGGACCTCCAAAAATTAAAGGAACTCCTTTTGCTATATTTACACTATTTGGAGAGTCAAATAAGATTTTTTTTGGAACTTACAGTAAAACAAAATTTGAATTAACTAAAAACTCAACATTGTTTCCAACTGTACACATTATTTCTGGGGAAATTAAATCAATTGAAAATAATAAAACCGAAATAAATTACGTAGTAAAACCAATCGGATTCGGATATTATTGGAATAAATATATGCCAATAATTGCCATTCCAATATTTAATTTAATTCTTTACACAAATTCATTTCCACTCAAAGCATATAAAATAATAAATCCAGTCATAGTTGGTATAGCAATTTTATGCAATTTTCTAGTATGGAGAAATAAAAACAAACTTATAAATCATTTTGAAAAAGTTTTTGAAATAGAATCTTAAAAAGAAAAAGCCGAACTGCTAACAGTGGTTTTGCGAAATTTGGGCGTGAGTGTGTGTTTGGAAAAGTTTGTGCTCGCACTTCTTGCATAAAAATTCACGTTTTTCTTTCACTCTTTTCGGTATATTTGTAATCAACAGTAACAAAAATCCCCAAACTTCGCAAAGCCACGGGACGTTAGCAACAATTAAAAAAAAAAAACGAAATGGACAAAATAACTATTTATCAATACTATAGATTTGGTTTCAACTACAGAATTCTACATGACAATAACATTGATTTAAGTAATGAAGTACTTTTCGGAAGGTTTGAAGAATATCTAGAGTTTATCGATGATTTACACTTAAATGTCACAAAGAGTGCAATTAAACAGACAAAACTTAATGTTGAAATTGAAAAATTAAAAAAATTAGCAAAAGCAGCAAAAACTAAATCGCTAACCGTCGATAAGGCTTTGCATGACTCACTTAATTCTAAAGTTTTAAAAATAGATACTGTTTTAGATGCAGAACTTGGTACAAAAATTGGGTATATATTAGACGAAAAAAGGCATTCAAATGAAATTTTAACAGAAAATATCGACAAACTCTTTAATAAAAGTTATTATGAAGCACTCCCAACTATTGCACAATATGATTTTAAAGAAAGTGGATTATGTTTAGCTTTTGATAGATATACTGCATGTGCATTTCATTCTCTAAGAGGAACAGAAGATGTGTTAAAATGGTATTATAGTTTAACACTTTCAATAACTCCCACTGAAAATGATACATGGGGAACATTTGAAACTGCTTTAAAAAATGCAATCACTGCCAATACAATTACACCACATCCATCTGAACACTTAATGATTAATATTGGAAGTATTCGTAAATATTACAGGAATAAAACCCAACATCCTCAATTAACATATTCATCTGATGAAGCTCAAGATTTACTTTCTCTTTGTATAAAAACTGTAAATGAAATAATGACTGATTTAAAAACAAGAGGTCTAATTTAACTGTTGCTAACAGTGGTTTTGCGAAATTTGGGCTTGAGTGTTTAATGGGACGATCTTTTTGTATATTTGACTTCAGTCCGAATGGAAAGGTTTGGGGCAATATAAACCCAAACTTCGCAAAGCCACGGGACGTTACCAGCAATTAAATCACAACATTGCGTAGAAAGTTTGGCTTAAAATTTAAAAAGTAGAATTAACAGAAATGACAGAACTAATTGCAATATTAATAGCTTCAATTTTAGTCGGCAGCCTTATCTACTTTTTTCGATATAAAAATAAAGCGAAACCAAAAGTTGGAATAAAAAGGAATAATTCTTCAGATTATTTTGAGGACTACAAAGAATTAAAATTATATTGGGGTTCTATATTCTTAATTATTATTGGTGTTGTTGTTTTGCTTGCAATTGGAATTATGGAGCTAGCTTTTATGTAATTTTGTTCTAAACATAAAGTAAAACATAAAGAAAGAAACGAAACCATACAAACTAAAAATTATCTATTGTATAATTGAGTTAAACGTTTCAAGTAGTTTAAAAAATTAACTGCTGGTAACAGCGGTTTTATGCAATGGCGGGGCTTGGTGATTTTTTGGAATGGTTTGGTGCTTTAATTTCTTCTTTTCATTCAGCTTTTTTCTTTCAGTCTTTTCGGTATATTTGTAAACATCAGTAATAAAAATTCCGCCACAGCATAAAGCCGGCGGGACGTTAGCAGTAACCATAAAAAAACGAGAATGAAAAAAGATCATTTGCAGTTAATATTCATCATTATATCTCTGCTTCTACTTTCTTGTGATTCAAAAGAGGGTACACAACATATTAAAAATAATCCATCTGAATCAGAAGTTATATTCTTTAGAGAAAATGATCCTGCAGGATTTACTTCTGATATGAAATTGACTTTAAAAGCTGAATTTGATGAATGTGGTGAGTGGGGCGGTCACAAAGAAGAAATGGTTATTTATATAAAACCAAAAAAAGGATTCCATTTAGACTATCGCAAATTTTCAGTCAATTGTGATTCAATGGACGCATTTTTAAATGCACCAATCCAAAAACTTGAAACATCTAAAACAATAAAATTGGTCGATGCAAATAAAATTTCGATTTCAAATTATTTAAACAGAATGCTAAAGTCGAAAATTAATGAAGGATTCCCAGGTCATGCTGGAAATTTATTTTCAGCAATTACATCAGATTCGACTCTCATAATTAGCGTTTATGACTATAAAAAAATAGATATTGAAAGTTATAATAAGCTACAGCGAGAATTAGGTTTTTTACCGACAGTCATCAAAAAAAATGATTAACAAGGAAAAATGGCTACTGCTAACAGCGGTTTTGTGCAAGTGGGGCTTTAGGATTTATTGGTAAAAGGTCAGTGTTTGCACTTCTCTCCTATTTTTCAACTTTTATCTTTCAAACTTTTCGGTATATTTGTAAACATCAGTAACAAAAATCCCCACCTGACACAAAGCCGGCGGGACGTTAGCGGCTATGATAAAAAAACTGAGCGAAATAGGAATGAAAACAAAATTTATTATATCACTTTTGGCATTATCTTTTTTAATTTCTTGTGAGACACCTGCAGGTGGAAGTGGAACTGTTATGAGTTTAGATGGCAACTTCACTCCTATCCAAAATGCGGAAATAATTTTAACATTAGATAATCAAAATGTTGACACGGTTTACACTAATAATAAAGGTAATTTTGACACTTTCATTATTGCAAGTTGTGCTATGGGATGTCCTGATTCAAAATTATTAATACGAAAAAATGGTTTCGAAAACAAGGAGTATAACATAACTCAAGAAGAAGAAATTAATCCAAATTTCGACCACGATGATATTAAAATATTTTTGTCGCCGAATAAATAATTCTAACAATCACAGCCGCTAACAGCGGTTTTGTGCAAGTGGGATTTTAGGGATTTATCGGTAATAGTCAGTGAATATTTTTCTTTCTCCGAAACAAGTTTTTTCTTTCAATCTTTTCGGTATATTTGTAAACATCAGTAACAAAAATCCCCACCTGACACAAAGCCGGCGGGACGTTAGCAGTAATACCGAAAAAAATGAGCGTTAAAAAAGAGTTTCGAGTTATAATTCCCGAAGAAAACTATCAAATTATTGAATTTAGACAAGAAAACTTGCCTGGAATTGGGGTTATAAATTTAAGCTTAGTTGATTTTGAACCAAAAGAAGTGTTTTCATGGCATTGCTCAATAATGATAAACTTTGAAAATTTTATCGAAAACGGAATGCCAACAAATGATGATGTTTTAAGAGCTGAAAAATTTGAAGATTTTTTAAACGAAAATATCAAAGGTGTAGATAAAGAAAAACCAAACGCACTATTTTTAGCTAGGATTACGTGGAACGAAACTCGAGAACTAATTTGGAGAGTTTATGATGCTAAATTAACTAACGATTTTTTAGAAAAAATAATTGAGGAAAATAACTATCCGTTTGAGTTTAACTATAGAATTGATGACGATGAAGATTGGGAATTAGCAAAATGGCATTTAGGAAGCGTAAAATAAGGTACTACTGCTAACAGCGGTTTTATGCAATGGCGGCGCTTGGGATTTTTTGGAAAGTTTTTGCTCGCACTTTTTGTATTAAAATTCACGTTTTTCTTTCACTCTTTTCGGTATATTTGTAAACGTCAGTAATAAAAAATCCGCCACTGACATAAAGCCGGCGGGACGTTATCTGCAATAACTAAAAAACTGCACCTGAAAAAAAAATGAGAGAATATTA
>NZ_AVBI01000006.1 GCF_000498475.1 Flavobacterium cauense R2A-7
AAAGCCGGCGGGACGTTGTACAACATTTAAAACCAACTAAATGGAAAGAAAAGAGCACAGAAATAAAATTGACAACGCACTCAAAGAAATCTTAATTCCATTCTTGCGTGAAAAAGGTTTTAAAGGCTCTCTTCCACATTTTAGAAGACAACAATCTGACAGAATTAATCTATTAACTTTTCAACATAGTTTATACGATACAAAATTTGTAATTGAACTAGCAAACTGTCCCCCAAATGGAATAACCACACATTGGGGAAAAGAAATACCAAAAAATAAAGTAACTGCACACGATATAGCATATAGAATGCGGTTAGGAAGTGAAAAATATAATAGTGATTATTGGTTCGATTATGGAAAAAGTTCATTATTCACAGATAATTATAAAAAAATTGCAAACGAAATAATAGAGCTTTGGAGCGAAGCAGAAAAATGGTGGGAAGAAAATCCAAATGAGCAAAAGGAATTAAAATAGTAAACGTCGTACAACAGCGGTTTTATGCAATGGCGGGGCTTGGGATTTTTTTGGGAAGTTTTTGCTCGCACTTTTTGTATTAAAATTCATGTATTTCTTTCACTCTTTTCGGTATATTTGTAAACGTCAGTAATAAAAAATCCGCCACTGACATAAAGCCGGCGGGACGTTAGCGGTCAGGCTCTGACGACACTCTACAACATAAACTTTGACAGTATGACAATTAAAAATAATACAGCATCGGTTAGACAAAAGGAGATAGTTTCCCAATATCTTCAAGAGCTTGACAAACATTTGACCGACCTTAAAAACGGAAAAGCTGAGAAGACTTTCGAAATAAAGGATTTAGCGGAGTTGTTGTTTGTAAGTCCTAAGCATTTAAGCAACACTATTCAGGAAGTATTGGGAAAATCTCCCTGTGATATTTATGAAGAACGGCTTATGGTAATTTCTAAAGAACTTTTGCTCACAACTAACAACACAATTTCACATATCGCACAGACACTGACTTTCGACCCTTCCAACTTCACCAAATTTTTCAAAAGTTATGAAGGCAAAACTCCTAAACAGTTTCGTGAGCTAAATTCAAGAACTGAACTTCACACCAAATAATAGGAACTTCTCACCATAACAAGACCATCCTTTATTTGCAACTTTGCATCAACAAATGCAAAAAGATTATGGCAAAGAAAATATTAATTACAGGTGCAAGTGGTGGGTTTGGAAAATTAACCGTATTGACACTATTACAAAAAGGGCATCAGGTAGCTGCTTCAATGCGTGACATTCACGGTAAAAACAAAAACGTTGCTGACGAACTGAGGAAAGCAGGTGCGAAAATCATCGAGATTGATGTTACAGATGACACAAGCGTAAACAACGGAGTACAAAAAGCTATTACAGACCTTGATGGCTTGGATGTTTTGATAAACAATGCGGGCTTGGGTGTTCTTGGAATGCAGGAGTTCTTTACCCCTGCTGATTTTCAAAAAGTATTTGACATCAATGTCTTTGGCGTTCAGCGAATGAACAGGGCTGTGGTTCCCTACTTCCGTGAAAAGAAAAACGGGCTGATTGTTTATACTTCCAGTTTACTAGGAAGAATTGCCTTACCATTTTATGGAGCCTATCAGTCTTCAAAATGGGCATTGGAAGCATTAGCTGAAAATTACAGAGTAGAACTTTCAGGTTTTGGAATTGAAAATTGCATTGTAGAACCAGGAGGTTACCCAACTGCATTCTCTGATAATTTATTAAGACCAAGCGACAACAGCCGTGAAGTGGGTTATGGTGATTTTGCAAAGGTACCAGAAGCAGCACTACACAATTTTGAAAATGTTTTAAAAAACAATCCGCAGCAAAATCCACAAAAAGTTGCAGACGCCTTTGCCGAACTTATAGAAAAACCTAAAGGCGACAAGCCATTCCGCACGGCTGTTGATTTTATTGGTATGGCGGACCACATTCAGAAATACAATGAACACCTTGAGCAGATTATGACTGGTCTGTACACCAACTTTGGGACACAGGGAATGTTGAGCGTAAGGAATTAAAAAGCCCGAACCGCTAACAAGGTATTGCCAAAATGGGGGCTGATGGAAGTAATTCAACAAGGGTTCTTCTATCAGCCTTTTTGCTATATTTGAACTGACGGTTTTCAAATGCCCCCACTTCGGCAATACCCAAACCGTTATGCACAATGTTGAAAAAACGAAATGAAAAACACACTAATCCAAATATTTATAATTATATTCCTTCTCACAAGTTGTGACTTAAAAACTGCTCCTGAATATGCTATGGAAGCTGAAGAACTTGAACAAGAAGGAAAATATAAAGAAGCAATTTTATTACTCGATAAAGCAATATCTAAAGATGACAAATTTATTGGAGCGTACATAAATCGTGGAGCTGACAAATCTGCATTAGGTGATTATGAAAAAGCGATTAAGGATTATGAAAAGGTTTTATCAATTAATCCAAATAATACTCTAGCTTTATTCAACATTGCTAATAATTATAAGCGCATCGAAAATTATAAAAAATCATTAGAGTATTACAATAAAGCCTTTACCTCAAAAGGTGGTGATAAATTTTATATGGATTTGGCAGATAATGACTTTGTTGATTTAGGGCATGATTTTGATGTTCCAGGAAAAGAAATTTTTTATGAACGAGGAATTACCCTTTTCCATCTAGGTAGTTTAAATAAATCTTATTCGGATTTCCAAAGCTCCATAAAACAAAAATATAATGTTGCGCAAAGTCACTATTGGATTGGATTTATTTATTTAAAAACAAATCAACGAGAATTGGCTTGCGAAAACTTTAATAAATCGAGAGATTTAGGAGACAAAGATGCGGAAGCGGAAATTATTAAATTTTGTGATAAGTAACAAAAAACACTGTGCATAACAGCGGTTTTGTGAAATGGCGGGACTTGGTGATTTTTTGTAATGGTTTGGTGCTTGCACTTCTCTCCTATTTAATCGCTATTTTCTTTAAAACTTTTCGGTATATTTGTAAACATCAGTAATAAAAATCCGCCACTTCACAAAGCCGGCGGGACGTTAACTGCAACCGTCGCATAACTAGCGTGAAAACGTTGCGCTTTAATCATTTTGCGTAATAAAAAACTTTACGTAATTAAATTTATTACTACTGCAAAGAAGAAACTCTTAACTGTAAATATATATTTCCTAACTGCGAAGAGAAAACTCTTAATTGCAAGTATGTATTTCCTAATTGCGAAGAGAAAACTCTTAACTGCAAGTATATATTTCCTAACTGCGAAGAGAAAACTCTTAACTGCAAGTAAATATTTCCTAACTGCGAAGAGAAAACTCTTAACTGCAAGTATATATTTCTTAACTGCGAAGAGAAAACTTTTAACTGCAAGTATATATTTCTTAACTGCAAAGATAAAACTGTTTACAGTAAGGAAATTTAAGAAGTCAAGAACGGCTGCAGTTAACAACGGTTTTATGCAATGGCGGCGCTTGGGATTTTTTTGGAAAGTTTTTGCTCGCACTTTTTGTATTAAAATTCACGTTTTTCTTTCACTCTTTTCGGTATATTTGTAAACGTCAGTAATAAAAATCCGCCACTGACATAAAGCCGGCGGGACGTTGTGCAACATTCTAAAAAAACGAAACGTAAGCAATGAGCAAGGTTATACTTCATATTTTAATCGTATCAATTTTGTTAGTTTCATGTGTTGAAAAACCAAATAAAACAGAAAATTTTCTTAATCAATACGACAAAATAAAACTTATATCATACAATAAGCATAGAGAGGTTTATTCTACGAACAATAAAATCAAAATTGCAAACAATACTATTAAAATACCAAACATCCAATATATTGATAACATAGTATTGAATAAAAAAAATTCAAAAAAGATATTTAATATTTTACTTTCAGAACAAAAAAAATGTTCGAGAGCTGATTGTTACAATCCAAGACATATATTATTATTTTATAAAAAAAATAATATAGTTGGGTTTTACGAGTTTTGTGCTGAATGCGGTGGAAGCGAGCAATCAAAAAACATCAACATACCCCCTATTTGCTCTGAACAAGGAGACGAACTCATTAAAGTTTTTAAAGAAATGAATCTTAAAAATGATGGTGAAGAAAGTGGAAACTATGAATATTTCTAAATTTATCAAAGAACGTCGCACAACAGCGGTTTTGCGAAATTTGGGCTTAAGGGCTTAATGGAAGGATCTTTTTGTATATTTGGCTTTAGTCCGAATGGAATGGTTTGGGGCAATATAAACCCAAACTTCGCAAAGCCGGCGGGACGTTAGCAGATATTTTGGACAAACGAGACGAACACAGCTATAAATGAGAATTTTAACGATTTTAGCGATATTTTTTATAGCATTAAGTTGTAAAAAAAATGAAGAAAAAACCAATCTCGATTCGGCTAGGATCGAGAACATAAATCAAATAGTAAAAGCAATAATAGTTCAGGACAGTTTGAAGATTCTAAAGACTGATAAAAACCCAATTGAGTTATTTGAAAATTTAAGAAAATTAAGAATTTACATTCCTACAAAGGAAGATATTGAAATTGGAGCTCCTCCACCTCCACCCACATATGCAATATCTATAAATCAAATAATCAAAACAAAAATTAAAGGCCAAAGATTTTTCTCAGCCAAAGATTCTTTAAATTTTATTAATCAATATCGAGAACTAGATAGCTTAAAAATAAATCCTGAAATATTGAGAAATGTAGTATCCACTTCAACCAAAAAGGCGAAACTTAAAACCAAAATTGACGAAGGATATTATTTTTGTGAAATGACAATTCCTCTTTTTTCAAAAGACACAAACAAAGCTTACGTAGAATTGGCTTATTATTGTGGCAGACTCTGCGGAGGTGGTAAATCAATCTTTTTGGAAAAAATAAATGGGGAGTGGAAAATAATTGAATCATACTCAACTTGGGTCAGTTAAAACATCTGCTAACAGCGGTTTTATGCAATGGCGGCCACAGTTCATAATTGAAAGAGCAGGAATCAAAAGTCTTTACCTCCCTTCTATTTTTTCTTTCTAACTTTTCGGTATATTTGTAAACATCTGTAACAAAAACCGCCACAGCATAAAGCCGGCGGGACGTTAGCAACAATGCACCCAAAAAACGACGAAAACAGGGATGAATGCAATAGAAATAAGAAATCTTATAATCAAAGAAGTAATCGCACCGGCTCTTAAAAAAATTGGTTTTAAAAAATCTGGGAATAATTTTTTTCAAGAAGGAGAACGATTTACAAAAGTTTTTTCAATTACAAATTCTTCGTGGAACGATAAAGATTGGGTTCAATTTAACTTAGATATTGGAATACTTTTTCATATTGCAAACGAAATTAATGGTCGAGAAATTAAGGTTTCAAATACAAGTTCTTGCCATTTTGAAATTAGTGTTTTGCAACTAAATGGTTCCGATCAATTATTTAAAATTGGGCCTGAAACAGAAATAAGCAATTTTCGAAAATACGTTGATGATACAATAAATGATTATGTAATTCCATTTCTAAATCATTACTCTAATATAGAGGACTGTACAGATTTATATTCTAAATATACAAGTCATGGTTGGGATATTAAGCCTTTTATTGGCTTAACATTAATTGAAAAAGGTAATATTGAAATTGGCACTAAACTTTTAGAGAAAATAAACCCAACATATAATGAGGAATTTAGACAAAAAATAATAAAACACCGAGATTTCCTTTTATCTAATCTTGAGAAAAAAATGTAATAAAATGCACTGTCGCTAACAGTGGTTTCATGAAATTGGGGCTTTAAGGCTAAATTTGAAGGTTATTTTATATATTTGACATCCGTGATAATGGAAAGGTTTGGGAACATATAAACCCCAACTTCATGAAGCCACGGGACGTTATGCGCAAGTTTGTTGCCAATCTAAATCTAAAAAAATGACAAAACTATTTGATAATTTATTTCAAAAAAGGATGTTCCTTTTAGTCTTATTAATTTATATTTTTTTCATTTTTTTTATAATGCCAAAAGATTATGGAATTAATAAAACAGTTGGGTGGGCTTGGGATTTTTACGAATTTTATAGTCCTCTAATTTTTATTTCCTTATTCTATCTTTTCTTTATATTTTACTCAATAATTGCTTTATGTAAATGGAAAACTAATAAGACAATATCAATAGTTCACTTTATTACAATACTGATATCTATATATTTTTTTGAATTTTATAGCTTCGGATTTTTACAACTTTGCAATTTTTTATCAATACTTTTATTTCTAATAAATATTATTTGGAGTTTTATCAATAGACAAAGTAATATTAAAACCAGCGCATAACAGCGGTTTTATGCAATGGCTGGGCTTGGGATTTTTTGCAAAGGTTTGTGCTCGCACTTTTTGTATTAAAATT
>NZ_AVBI01000007.1 GCF_000498475.1 Flavobacterium cauense R2A-7
AAAGCCGGCGGGACGTTAGCGGTAATTTCGGCATGACGAAATCCATAAACAAGAACGAAAACTATGATCTTTAGCGAAATTTCATTTCATGATTCTCAAATACAAAAAGTTACGGAAAATCCTAATGGTCAAACAATTGAATTTCTATTAGATTTTCCCACAGATTGGAAAAATAACATTTATGAAAACAAAGTTTTAAGATTCGAAGATGTGACTTTTTATAGCGTTGAAGAAATTCCTTTTGGCAGTTTACCAACAATATTAAACATTATAGATTTGGGCGAAATAAATAAAGATTTATCAACTGAAAAAAATAAATGGATTGTAACACGGCATAAGATAAAAATTGAAACAACTGCTGGAACAAGAACTATTGAATTCTCTAACTGTGAATTTATGTAAACTATAAATGAATTAATAGAAACTACCGCTAACAGCGGTTTTAAAAAATTGGGGCTTTAGGCAAAATTTAAAGGCAATTTTATATATTTGACTTCAGTCCTAATGGAATGGTTTGGGAATAAAAATCCCCAACTTCTTAAAGCCGGCGGGACGTTGTGCGTAATTATAACCAAACTTAATTGAAATTGAAAAACAATAACGAATATAAGATTGCAATTTTCGGAGCATTTGTAAGTATATTTTTTACAGCTATTTATGATTTTATAAAAGCGAAACCTATACTTTCTACATTTTGGAATCTATTAAAATGGATTTGGAACCACATTTTTGAATTTCAGTTAAAAATCTGGCAAATCCTTATATTTTTTATTACAATTTGGATAATAAAATCAATAATAAAAGCATTCAAAAAACCTAATGAAAATTTAACTACCCAAAATGACGCTGATTGGTTAAATTATACTGAAGACAATATAAATGGGTTAAATTGGAGATGGAAGTGGACTAAAAACGTTCTAACGCATAAATGGAATATCGAAGATTTAACAATTGCTTGCAACAAATGTGGAACATCAATGCATTTAGACGATAGTTATGTATATGGAAAAACAGCTGAATGTCCACGATGCGAAAATCGAATTAGAGATTATAAGGATTTAGTAAAAATTGAAGCGATAATAATAGATAACGTTAAAAGAGATATGTATAAAAAATAACTACGCACAACAGCGGTTTCATGAAATTGCTTTGTTCAGTTTTAATTGGTAATGGTCAGTGAATATTTTTCTTTCTTCGAAATAAGTTTTCTCTTCTATTCTTTTCGGTATATTTGTAAACATCAGTAATAAAATTCCGCAACTTCATGAAGCCGGCGGGACGTTGTGCAACATTTTGGCTTGACGAAAACTAATATTATGAGTAGAAAGAAAATTGCATACATTTTAATAATTCTCAGCGCAATCTTATTGATTGTAAATATTTCCACTTTGAATTTTAAAAACTCAAGTGAAAACAACTATTTTGGAATTGGCTCAAATTTGCTATTAATTTTAGCTATGATATTGACTATTCGTGGTATAAATAAACACGAAAAAAAATAAATATTACAAAGGTTTTAAAAGTTAGCTTAAAATAAAAACGTCGCACAACAGCGGTTTTATGCAATGGCGGGGCTTGGGATTTTTTGGAAAAGTTTGTGCTCGCACTTCTTGCATAAAAATTCACGTTTTTCTTTCACTCTTTTCGGTATATTTGTAAACGTCAGTAATAAAAAATCCGCCACTGACATAAAGCCGGCGGGACGTTAACTACAATTTTGCGCCAAACAAAACGTAACTAAATGGGTAATCCTAAAATTTACAAATTGTCAATAAGTAAATTAGCAATGAGAATTCTATTTATTCTTATGTTGCTTTTTTTAAATTTAGTAATGATTTATATTGCTTTTAATGCTTTACAAGGTTTTTTAAATCAAAACAATAAACTTGGCTACATTGGAATCGTTATTACTCTACTTACATTATATACAACTTATTATTTCGGTACAATTTTAGTTTTGTTTTTACAGTTCTACATTAATGAAAAAGGAAAATGCATAACTATTGATTCGGTAAATAATGAATTGGTAATTGAAACTAAGAATGAAAACATAATAATTACCGAAAAAGATTTAATGTCAATAGAATTCAATTTATCAAATAAAAATTCTAAAAACCTTACTAGCGAGTATGATTTCGTGAGGTTAAATACTATAAGTGGTGAAAATTATGTTATCACAAACTTAATTATGAGAAGCCAAGAATTTGACCAAATTTTTATAAAAACAAAACGAATAATTAAGTTAAATAATTTAAATTTAATTAGTAAAAACTGTAGTTAACAGCGGTTTTATGCAATGGCGGGGCTTGGGATTTTTTGGGAAAGTTTTTGCTCGCACTTTTTGTATTAAAATTCACGTTTTTCTTTCACTCTTTTCGGTATATTTGTAAACGTCAGTAATAAAAAATCCGCCACTGACATAAAGCCGGCGGGACGTTATGCGACATTCTATAAAAACGTTGCGTTTAAACAACAATTAGCATTTTCAAAAATGACTCAAAAGCAAAAAATACTTTATCAAAAAATAGATGAAATACTTTGGAAAAGTTGGGATCCAATTGGAGTTAATAATAATGAAAACTGCCGAAGCGAATATCAAAGCTATACTCGATACATTTTTAAACTAAAAGTCGAAGGTGCTGATAAGGTTAAAATTTCAAATCATTTGCATCAATTAACGACGGAAAGTATGGGATTAAGTGGAAATAAAAAACATTGTGATGAAGTTGCTCAAGAAATATTTGATTTAAAAATTTGAAAGAACGTCGCATAACAGCGGTTTTGTGCAAGTGGGGTTTCGGTGTATAATGGAACGAACTGGATTCAAAAGCCTTTGCTCCTATTCTACTTTCTTCTTTCAAACTTTTCGGTATATTTGTAAACATCAGTAACAAAAATCCCCACCAGCACAAAGCCGGCGGGACGTTAGCAAACATTTTGAAAAAACGCGACAAATTCAAACACTAAAAGAAATCATATGAGTAATTGTGTAATGTGCTCGACAGCACTAAAATTTATTAATACACCAACATTTGGTGCTGGAAAACTTAACGATGGTGGAATAGTTTGTACCAGTTGTTACAAAAAAATAAACAATGTAAATCCGAGTATTGCTTTCAAATTGAAAAATTATACTTTACTACAAGTACAAGAAGTTTTACAAGTCAAAGCTGAGGAAAATAATTCCAAAAACGCAAAACTTGACGAAATTAAAACTGAATTAAAAAATCTAAATTTAGGAAACACGTCATTGTTTTTAGGAAGAAAAGAGATTAATGAATTACCTCAAATACTTGCAGAAGGAGAAAAAGTTAATAATGTAATTCAAGGAACTTACAATAATGGACAAGGAATTCTTGTTTCAACAAATAGACGTTTGGTATTCATTGACAAAGGTTTGATTTATGGTTTAAAAGTTGAGGATTTTCCTCTTGACAAGATAAGTTCAATTCAATATGAAACTGGTTTATTATTAGCAAAAGTTAAAATTCATACTTCTGGAAATATAGCAATAATAGATAACGTTGAAAAAACTTCAGCTAGGCAATTTGCAGAATTTGTGAGAAACTACATTTCGCAACCTAAAGAACAACAAACTGTAGTCATACAAAACAATGCAGAACCATCAATTTTAGACCAAATTGAAAAATTAGCCAAACTAAAAGAGAACGGCATTCTATCAGAAGAAGAATTCGCAGAGCAAAAGAAAAAAATGTTGGAAAAATTATAAAAACGTTTGCTAACAAGGGTTTTATGCAAGTGGGGTTTTAGGATTTATCGGGAAAGGTCAGTGTTTGCACTTTCTTCTTCGAAGTGAGGTTTTCCCTTTCAATCTTTTCGGTATATTTGTAAACATCAGTAATAAAAATCCCCACCTTCATAAAGCCCTGGGACGTTAACGGCAATTTTG
>NZ_AVBI01000008.1 GCF_000498475.1 Flavobacterium cauense R2A-7
AAAAAAAATGAGAGAATATTATACTTATTGGTCTATTCTTGACACGCCTAGTAATTCAACAACTTCTGATTCAATTTTTTTAATATTATCATTTATTTCCCTTTGTGCGCTTTTATCAGTTTTGAAATTCAAAAAGAAAGATTTTGAAAAAAAATTGCTCATCTTTTTAACTGGAACATTTTTAACCTTATCTGTTCCTGCATACATTTACTTAAAGTTTTTTGTTAATGATAATACTGAAAAAAGATTAACTGAATTTTTAAAATCTAACAGAGTTAAAAAAGTAGAAGGTAAAATCTATAATTTTCAACGGGTTATTGGAAATCCAAGAGCTGGAAAAACTACTTATGAAAGTTTTGAAGTTGATTCTGTAAAATTTTGGTATTATGATAATGCATTATATCAATTTAATCATTTTGGAGGAAATAACAGTAAAACACTTTACGAGAATTTGAATGTCAAAATAACTTATGTAGAAGGAACGAACCAGAATGAAATCCAAAAAATAGAAATAGCCAAAAATTAAAATTGTTACAGCAGATAACAGCGGTTTTATGCAATGGCGGCGCTTGGGATTTTTTTGGAAAGTTTTTGCTCGCACTTTTTGTATTAAAATTCATGTATTTCTTTCACTCTTTTCGGTATATTTGTAAACGTCAGTAACAATAAATCCGCCACTGACATAAAGCCGGCGGGACGTTATACCTCATTTTAAAAACAGACAATGACTGAAACAGAATATAAATTACTTAATTGGCGTGGAGACTCATTAAACGCAGAGAGGATGTGTGCTGACATACTCATAATGCAGGATTTCGAATCAGTTGACCCTCAATCACCATTGGGTGGACCTGATGGGACAAAGGATATTCTCTGTAAAAAAAGTGGACGGACATATCTAGCAGCAGTCTATTTTGCTCCATTACCAAAGACTTTCAGAAGTATTAAGTTTAAATTTGAAGGGGACTATAAAGGAGTTAAGAAGAACAATGTGGATGGTATCATTTTTATGACAAACCAAAAACTAACTCCTTCAAACAAAAAGACACTTCAATCTATTGCGACCAAAGACAGTATTAATTGCATCATTTATGACAACGAAGCTATTCGAGGACTCTTAGACTCTGCCTTGGGATTACCAATACGTTTATCTCACCTAAAAATCAAACTCAGTGAAGAAGACCAAATTTCATTCTTTTCAAAACAACAAAATCGTTTACCACAACTTTTCGATACATATAGTAAAGGAATAATTTCTGTTTTGTCCGCAAAGATTGATGAATGTTGCGATACAAAAGCTATAGACAAAAGCAAATTGGACGACATTTATGCTTTTGCTCAACAAACCATAGCTTTTATTCAAGACACTCCCAAAAAGACTGACAAAAAGAATTTAGAGTTTCCGAAACAACTGGAAATATCCATTCAGAACTTAAATTCAGAATCACTTAAATACATCCACAAAGCAATGATGTTTGAAAGTGGTAGCAAAGAGATTGGAATTTTTAGGACACATACAATTTGGGTTGGCTCACCGAATAGTTCACCAGAGAAGGCGAGTTTTGTTCCACCGAAACCAGAACTTGTTCCTAAACTGACAGAGGAACTTCTAGAAGGCTGGCGAAAAGACTATCCAGATATTTTAGTCGCAAAAAAGAAAACAGTAAAAATTCAACGGATTGCAAAATTTCATAATGATTTTCTATCAATCCACCCCTTTCTTGATGGCAATGGTAGAGTTGCAAGATTTTTACTTAATCAACAAGCAAGTGAATTATTAGACATTACAGAGCAAGTAATCATCGAGGACAGACCTTCATATTATGATGCATTGAATGAAGGTCAACAAGGTAATTTGAAGCCATTGGAAAAAATTGTCACTATTGCAATATATGGGACAGACATTATCGAATAGAAAAACGAGGCATAACAGTGGTTTTATGAAATTGGGGCTTTAAGGTTTAATGGGACGAACTTTTTGTATATTTGGCTTCAGTCCGAATGGAAAGGTTTGGAAACATATAAACCCCAACTTCATAAAGCCACGGGACGTTGTGTGTAATTGAACCAAACTATATGAAAAAAACTCTACTCCTTTTTCTTATTATAATTGTTAATCAAACTTTTGCGCAACGAATCGCAATAAACGAGATTGATAAATTCACAGATCAGAAAATCTTCAAAGTTGATGTTTCCGAAGGTAAAAGATGGAAAACAACTGACAATATTGCAAAAGGGCTAATTAATAATATTTTCCTCTCAACAAGACTTATCAAAAAAGAAAACAGTAAAATTATTCTAAGTAATTTTAATTTTCAATTAGGTAGAAATTTGTGTGTAAATCCTTCTAATGGAAAAATCATCATTTTATTTTCTGACAACTCAAAAATCACATTAAAACAATCAACAGAAATTGTTTGCGAATCAAATTTAAATGTAGAATATTTCATAGTTGACAACAACAATGAAATAAATGACGATTTATCAATTCTTTCAAACAAGGAAATAAGCAGTTTTAGAATTTATTTTAACGATGGTTACATAGATTTTGATGTGAAAGAAGACAAAAAAGAATTAATTAGAAAGCATTTTAAATTGATTAGCGAAGAATATAGTAAGTAAAGACAACTACACACAACAGGGGTTTCATGAAATTGGGGCTTTAGGCTAAATTTAAAGGTTATTTCATATATTTGACTTCCGTAGTTATTCAATGGTTTGGGAATATATAAACCCCAACTTCATGAAGCCCCGGGACGTTGTATGCCATTAACCAAACTATATGAAAACGAGAACTTTCTGGACAATACTAATTAAAATTTTAGGGTTATCAATTTTATTATCGAGCTTAACCGTAATTCCTGAATTCTTTTCAACGCTTTACGCAACTTTTCAAACAAGTGAAAATCCAACAGAAATATCTTTCTTCCTTGTATTGATAATAATTATATATATTCTTATTCTAAGATTTTGTGTTTTTAAACCTAACTGGATAATTAACAAACTAAAACTTGACAAAGAGATAGAGGAAAATATAGAGCTAAACATTAAAGCTTCAACGATACTCAATATTGCGATAGCTGTAATTGGAGGATTAACTTTTATTGGAAGTATACCAATGTTGTGTGAAACACTTTTCGAGTTTTTTAGACAAGACGAATTGTTTATCGATTTCAATAATTCTAAATGGATTATTGCATATTTCTTGAAAGCAACTATTGGTTTCTTACTTTTCTCCAATAGCAAAGCAGTAACTAAAATTATTTTTAAAAACGCTGACGAAATAGAAGATTAAAAAGATAACGGCATACAACAGCGGTTTTGTGCAAGCGGGGTTTCAGTGTGTATTGGTAAAAGCCAGTGTTTGCACTTCTCTCCTATTTTTCAACTTTTTTCTTTCAGACTTTTCGGTATATTTGTAAACAACAGTAATAAAAATCCCCGCCTGACACAAAGCCGGCGGGACGTTACCAGCAATTATGAAAAAACTGTACTTAATATTACTAACCTTTCTATTATCCTTATCTTCTTTTTCGCAGATTAACTTGGCAGTGCATCTAAAAAGAAGTCAATCAGAGAATGATATTACTTTAATCGTAGATACCTTAAAAATATACAAAGACAATATAATCTTTAAAAATATACCTAATCCTGATTCATTCGCTTTATTCGAGAATGTACCAAATGGCGATTATAAGTTTTGTTATAATAACCTTTTCGGAGAAAAAATTGAAAAAACGATTACTCTTATTGAAACGAACAATATACTTGGTGGACAAGAAATTGATCTTTATGTTGACCAACTACAAAATTCCAAGTCAAAAGATTTATTTATCAAAACCATAAGAGATAATGAAACGCTGACAATTAATTTTAAATTTTATGGATGCTTCAATAATGGATCTGATTCTATAAAAGTTTATAAAAAAAATAATCAACTCTTTCTTAAACATAAAAGCAAAAAAAGAAAGTTGAAAGAAACTGATATTAACGCAATCGTAAAATATGAAACGGAATTAAGAAACTTACCTAAACCAGATTTTATAAGCACTCTAAGCGGTTTTAATGAAATCAGTCTAAACGAAGAAAAATTTTCATACCGAGAACCATCAATATTTTGGAATGGTTATGGAATTTTGAAAAAGAGTTTGAAATTAAAATAACTGCTGGTAACAGCGGTTTTAAGAAATTGGGGCTTTAGTGTTTAATGGAACGGTCTTTTTGTATATTTGACTTCAGTCCTAATGGAATGGTTCGGGAATAAAAATCCCCAACTTCTTAAAGCCGGCGGGACGTTACCAGCAATTTTATGAAAAACGCACTTTTAACAATACTTATTTTAATTGGGACAGTTTGCCATTCTCAAAATATTAAGCAACTTGAAACTGAACTGAGATATTGGAAAAGCGGTGAAGAATATGGCGACAAAATAAAACTTGCTCGGACTTTACAAAAAATAGATCCATTTAACGATACCGCTATAAACTACATTTGCCAGTATTATCAGGATAGAGAAATAGACTCTGTAAACTATTTCTTTGAAAATTTAACTAAGAACTTCCCAAATAAACCTGAACCCTTTCTTTTAAGAAGTGAATATCTTTATTCTCAAAAAGAGGTTGAAAATTATACATTAAAGAAAGTTGAATACCTTTTAAAGGCTAAAAAAATTGACCCTTCAAATATAATTGCAAATTATTCGCTAGCGGAGACTTATTATAGAGACTTTTTACTTCCTTTTGAAAAACCTAATTATGATCTATTCACTGAGGTTAAATTCGAAAATGATTCCATATTTAACCCAAAAACAGATAGTCTTAGTATAATTAAGTCAAAATCATCTTTTCCAAACTCGGCAGAATTAGCTCTACAAAGTTTTAAAGATCTTTGGGATATTAGCAACTCATATAGAAATGTTATTTATTATCCCATGAAACAATTAGCATGTTTTTTAAATGTAGAACTACCCGCTAAATATGCACTACAACCAAATCCTAATCGATACTACCCCACCAATCAGTTCATGAATCTCTCAACAGATTGGGAATGTGATAAAACTATTAATTATTTATTTAAGGCTGAAAGCTCCGAAGGAGATGGAGATTGGTTAACTAAGCAACTTAAAAGTTTGAATGAGCCAAACTTATATAATATGAATTCTAAACCAAATTCGATAATTTATCGGTTTACTTGGCTTAGAAGCTTTCATCACCCAATATCTATCAGAATAGAAAAAATAGACGAAAAATACAATTTACACTGGGCTATGGGAAAAGGTGCCGGAGGCTATGAACCAAAAGGGCTAAAAGGAAAAGGACAAAGAAAAATTTCAGCAAAGGAATGGCGAGATTTTGAATCATTACTTAATAAAGCAAACTATGAAAATCTACCAAATAACGTATATGTTTTAATGTCAGATGGAGCAACGTGGACATTAGAACACAAAGAATCAGATATATTTGAAGTAACTAAAACTAATGATCCTAGTAAAGATTTTAAATCGATATGCTTGTATTTGCTTAAGTTGACTAACATTAAGATTAAAGAAGCTGAAATTTATTAAAAACTGCTGGTAACAGCGGTTTTATGCTATAGCGGGGCTTGGGATTTTTTGGATTGGTCTGTGCTTATTTTCTTCTTTAAAAAGAAGTTTTTTCTTTCCACTTTTCGGTATATTTGTAAACATCAGTAATAAAAAATCCGCTACAGCATAAAGCCGGCGGGACGTTAACGGCAAGCTTGGAAAAACTGTACGTAATAGGATGAAAACGGACACTTCGATAAAGAAAATAACAATCGCAAAAATTAATCGTTCAGCAATGAATCCAGAAAATTGGATTTATTCAAAAGTTTGTTCTGAAAATAAATCTGAAGAATTTACGCTTGACGAAAATGAATTACCAATTTTTGAAATAAACAGCTCGAAAGCAAAAACAATAATCACAACTCGTCGCATAATCGAAAAAAAGAATGACAAAATATGTTTTGTAAACTTTGAGGATATTGACGACGTGATTTATGGAGATTTTAAAAAGCATATAAACAAACCTGAATTATCAATATTCAGAATTGTTGATATGTTTGGAGAACAATATGATTTTCAAATGGAAACTGGAAAAGCATCAATTGGACTTATAAACAGTATCAACACAGTGCTACAATTAAAAGCCAGCCGTTAACAGCGGTTTTATGCAATGGCGGGGCTTGGGATTTTTTTGGAAAGTTTTTGCTCGCACTTTTTGTATTAAAGTTCACGTTTTTCTTTCACTCTTTTCGGTATATTTGTAATCGTCAGTAATAAAAAAATCCGCCACTGACATAAAGCCGGCGGGACGTTAGCGGAAATTTTAGAAAACCGCGCGAAAAAAAGAACTGATAATTATAAAAATAAAATTGAATTTTAAAAAATGAAAAAAAACTTACTTCTATTTATTTTCCTAATTAGCTCAATATCTACAATTGCACAAAAGACTATTGAATATAATGGAGAAAAAATTAATTCATTAGATGAGAATAATAATCAAACTGGAATATGGAAATTGTTTGACGAAAAAAATAATGTATTGATAAGTTGTGAGTTTAAAGGAGGAAAATTAATTGGAGATACAAAATTTTATAAAAATTCAATGCTAATTGCTTCATTTAATAATGATGACAAACTTGAAATTTATAAAGATTCAAAAACAATTATTTGCAACTATTACAGAAAAGAAGATAATAGTCAAACTCTTATAGATACAAAAGGAAAAGAACTCGATTCAGATGTTATTAAATATTACGCTCAAGCGGCCGAAGTCATGCCAATGTTTTATGGTGGTGTAAGTAAACTTTATGAATTCATTGGGAACAATTTTAATAGCAGTGGGAATAAAGGAAAACTAAAAATTCAATTTTATATTGATCCTAAAGGATTTGCAACGCAAGTAGAAATCAAAGAAAGTACAAATCCAAAACTAAATGATGAAGCAATAAGAGTGATGAATTTACTTCCAAGATGGCAACCAGCACATCAAGGAGGGGCATTTGTAAAATGTCCATATATAATTCCAATAACAATAAATTAAAAACTTCCGCTAACAGCGGTTTTCTGCAA
>NZ_AVBI01000009.1 GCF_000498475.1 Flavobacterium cauense R2A-7
AAAAAACCGCCACTGACAGAAAGCCGGCGGGACGTTAGCAGAAACCCAAGAGCTACACGAAACGCATACCAAAACGACATAAAACCATAAAATTCTTTTTTATCTATATTGTAAGAAAAACCTTTTTTTATTATTTTTGAAAATTATTTTTTCAAAAACAATTAAAATATGGCATCAGTATCAGAAACAGGACACGCAAAAAATGTGGCAAACCTTCAAGATTTAATTTCATTCGTAACAGGCTACGGAACAACCTACAACCCTACCAAAAATGCTCTAAAGTTGCCACAACTTACCGCTTTATATACCGCATCACAGGCAAGTTTAGCCGATGTTGTAACAAAAAATACAGCATACAATAATAAAGTTAATGAGCGAGTTGTTGCATTCAAAGATTTAAAATCATTATCAACAAGATTGATAAATGCATTACAAACCACCGACGCAACTTCCGAAAAAATTGCAGATGCAAAAGCATTCAACAAAAAAATGCAAGGCATCAGAGCTAAAGCAGTTGAAACGCCAAGCGACTCAAATGCACCAGCCCCAAACACAATTTCAACAAGTCAGCAATCATACGACCAACAAATTCAACATTTAGCGGGTATTATTTCAGTTTTACAATCTGAACCAAGTTATGCTCCAAACGAAAATGATTTAAAAATTGTAACGCTTACAGCAAAACAAACAGACCTAACCGCTAAAAATAGTGCAGTTGCCATAGCATACGCAAACGTAAGCAATTCAAGAATTGCAAGAGATAAAACAATCTATGGAGAAGATACAGGATTATTTGACATCGCCACCGAAGTAAAGAAATACATCAAATCAGTTTTTGGCGCAACAAGTCCACAATTCGCCCAAGTAAAAGGAATAGAATTTACAAAGAAGAGAAAATAGAACAATACTAAAAATAAATACGACAAGCCGAAACACAAAACAATAAAGCAGATTTATATTTATTGCTATCGCAATTATATATATCTGCTTCGTAGTTATATAAATGCTTTCCGCATTTATATTTTCGCTTGTCGTATTTATATTTATAGCAATCCGATTTATATTTATAGCAATCCGACTTACATTTACCCCTACTCTATTTTTATTTATGTCATTCCGATTTACATATATACCAATCAGAAACGTAATGACACAAAGCATAGTATTAAAATAAAAACTAACGCCACAAAATGGGCTTCTGCTAACAGGGGTTTCATGAAATTGGGGCTTTAAGGCTAAAATTCAAGGTTATTTTATATATTTGACTTCCGTGGTTATGGAATGGTTTGGGAATATATAAACCCCAACTTCATGAAGCCCCGGGACGTTATGGGCAATATTAACAGAACGAAATCTTTAAAACTACTCATGTATAAAAAATTTACTCCAATACTATTTTGTCTTTTCATTCTTTCTTGTTCTACAAAAAAATTAAGTACCACTCACTCCAATTACCACTCGGCAAAACTATGTGTAGGAATCAAAAACATGATAAACTATGTTGAAAATTCGAATGAATTGAAATCTTTTTTTAGAGGTAAACCTGGAAACACAATTTTAGAATACGAGTGTGACACATTAGTAAATGAAGGAATTCCTCGCAGTCCTTTCGATATTGGAATGACCCAAATAATCGAAAAAGAAGAAAAAATTTCTCATAAAGAAGCTGAGGAAAGATTGGCGAGAAAATTTTTAATTGGTGAACCTAAAAAACTCTATACTGGCTGTGTAAATAAATCTAATTCTACCAAACCAGAAGTTAAAGTCTCTTATTATTACTATCCCGAATATTCATTGTTAATTACTGAGGTAGAGCGAATTTTATACGAAAAAGGATATTCAAGCGGTTATATGTTTTTGACCAAATTAAACAATGATGGTGATATTACGATAATAAACTCAACTTTTTGGGAAGGATAAAATACTGCCCATAACAGCGGTTTTCTGCAATG
>NZ_AVBI01000010.1 GCF_000498475.1 Flavobacterium cauense R2A-7
AGCCGGCGGGACGTTAGCAGCAATTTTTGACGAACGATTCGACATATGAAATCAGTAATATTTTTTCTTTTTCTTATTCTTGTAAAAAATCCTCTTCAGGAGAAATTTAGATTGAATGGAAAATACAAAGTAGTTCCATCAAATGGTAGAACTTACTTTATTGAATTTAATGATTCAATCTACGTCAAAACACGACCAAATGGCACTACAAGTACCGGAATTGTTCAATATGGAGGGAATCTAATTTATCTCCGTGATTTTGAACGAGAGTTAAAAATGGTAAACCGCCGTGTGATTACTGTAGAGACTAAACCGAAAGAAATGGATTTAATAGCTTTAAAAACTGGTAAACAAGATTCAATTGAATATTCTCACCATGCTTATCGTGAAGGTGGACCTATTAATTGGTTACATATTACTGACGAGCAAGGTAAATTAATCAAAATCAAATAAAACTGCTGCTAACAGCGGTTTTATGCAATGGCGGGGCTTGGGATTTTTTTGGAAAGTTTTTGCTCGCACTTTTTGTATTAAAATTCATGTATTTCTTTCACTCTTTTCGGTATATTTGTAAACGTCAGTAATAAAAATTCCGCCACTGACATAAAGCCGGCGGGACGTTGGCAGTAATTTTACAAAACAGACGTACTAACAAATGGAATGGTTAAATAATTTTGAAAAAATTGGACATTGGGAGTTAAATGATAAATTCAAATCTCATAAAGTTTTAAATCATTTAAACTTGAGAGGAATTAACTTTGTAGTAGACTATGAAAAAGCAAGATTGGAAAATGTAGTATATGTATTTAAGACAGAAAATGAGATATTATACATTGGTGAAACTACAAAAGGAATTAAGGAGAGATTTTCAAGTTATAGATACGGATTTGACAAATTAATTGATACCGATAATAGAATTAAAGTAGAAATTACAAAAATATTATTGGAAAACAAACCTATTGAAATCTATTTACTACAACCCAAAGCGATTGTTAAATTCAATAATGAAAATATAGAGCTACCAGTTTCAAAATCATTGGAAGACTATTTAATTACAACTTATCGACCAAGGCTTAATAAAAAAGAGAACAAATCCCTTAAATAAACAATTCACTATGTTGAAGATGTTGCAGACTAAGGGCTTGAAATTTTATTAACTTACTTAAAAAAATAAAAAACTACTGCCAACAGTGGTTTTATGAAATTGGGGCTTTAGGGCAAAATTAAAGGTAATTTCATATATTTGACTTCCGTGAGAATGGAATGGTTTGGGGATATATAAACCCCAACTTCATAAAGCCACGGGACGTTAGCGGTAATTTTAACATAACTAAATAGTATTCAAGATATTACAACAAAATATGATAAATAAATTAGAAAAAGCAGAAGAACAGATATATTCAGAGCAGCAAGAAGTTTCGTACGATACAAGGGAATTGACTATTGAATATCTTGTAGATAAGTATATGAAAGGAATTGAAAACGAAGATAATGAATTGTTTGTTCCTGACTATCAAAGGGATTTTGTATGGGAAGAAGAAAGACAAGCTAAATTTATTGAATCTGTCATCCTAGGTTTGCCTATACCCTTCATATTTGTAGCAGAAATAAAAGATAGCGGTAGACTTGAAATTGTTGATGGTTCTCAAAGGATTAGAACCCTAGCAGCTTTTTTAAATAATGAATTAAAGCTTAAAAAACTTGAAAAACTAACTCTTTTAAATAATGTTAAGTTTTCAGAGTTAAGCATTCCAAGACAAAGAAAGATTAGAAATATTCCTATTAGGATGATCGTTTTGACTGATAAAGCTTCTGAACAAGTTAGAAATGACATGTTTGAAAGAATCAATAGAGGTAGTGAATTACTTAAAGATATGGAGAAAAGAAAAGGTATCTACAAAGGTTCCTTTAATGATTTCATTTATGAAATCTGTGAAAAAGAATCTAAGTTTAAGAAACTAACACCTATTGTTAAATGGTTAAAAAATCGTCAAGAATTACAAGAACTTGTGTTGAGATTTTTCGCTCTGTCTGACCATTATCAACACTATCCAAGTGGAACTGGAATTTCTAAATTTTTAGACAATTATTTGGAAACAAAAAACAAAAATTTTACTGAAAAGGAAAAGGAAACAAGATTAAGGGATTTTAGAACAGTTGTAAACTTTGTGGAGAAAAATTTTGAATATGGTTTTGCTAAATCTAATGTTCCTCAAGTTTCCAGAGTTTATTTTGAAGCCATTGCTGTTGGAGTTTTAATGGCTCTTAAAGATAATCCTCAATTAAAAACTTCGAAAGTTGAAACTTCGAAATGGATAAAATCTAAAGCTTTTAACGAAGTCATAGCTGGAAAATATGAAACTCATAGTCCTCGTAGAATAAAAGAACGTATTGAATTTGTTAGAAACGCATTGAATAAAAAATGAATACTATAAAAAACGAATTTGATGAAAAATATGCACATATCAATTTATATTTTGATATGTTGGACAAACTTATTAATAAAGCCGCAAAATTACAAGATAACACAGGTGATATACACGAAGTTAATCATGATTTAATTAAGGTTTTGAAAGCAAATGTTTTTTTATTGCTCTACAATTTGTTAGAATCTACTGTTCGAAAATCTACAGAACATATTCATATATCTTTGTCAACTGATACCCTACAGTATAAGGATTTTCAGAAAGAAGTTCAAAAGATATGGATTGAGTTTAAATACAATAATTTGAAAGATCAAGGATCTTCACAAATTTTAGATGTTTTTGAAAATATTTCTACAGATTTAATTAATGTAGGATATGATGATTATATAAACAAACGAAAAGCTAACGACATGTCAGGAAATGTAGATGCCAAAAGTGTTCGGGAACTTTCAACAAAATATGGATTTTCGAACAATTCCAGGGTTAAAGGTGGCTCATTAGTTATAATAAAAAACAGGAGAAATAATCTAGCCCATGGAAATATAACTTTTGCTGAATGTGGTAAAGATTATACATATTCAGAATTAATTAAATTCAAAAAGGAAGTTTATCTCTTTTTGAAGGAATTTTTAAACAATGTGGAAAAATTCACTTCAATAAAATCCTATAAAAAATAAAAACTACCGCTAACAGCGGTTTTGTGCAAGTGGGGTTTTGGTGCTTAATGGGACGATCGGGAACCAAAAGTCTTTGCTCCTTTTCAACTTTCTTCTTTCAAACTTTTCGGTATATTTGTCAACATCAGTAACAAAATTCCGCCACTTCTTAAAGCCGGCGGGACGTTAGCAGTAACCTTTGCCAAAAATTACGCATAAAAAAATATGACGATTACAAATAAAGATTTAAAACTAATTATTCCATTTATTCTGTTTGTAGCGCTTGGTGTATATGGAATGTATTCCGTTAATTATATTTCAGTAAGTCAAACGATGAAAGCTACATTTAGTTGGTGCTTAATTCCTTCAATTGCTTTTGCATTGTACTATGCTTATTTTTCAACTTTTGGATATAAAAAAATATCGGTATCTCTTTGGAGAAAGATTATAGGTTTTATTGCAATGACAATTATAACTGGACTTATTGCATTATTTTCATTTCAGGGAATTTTAATGATTATAAATTCTAAACTTGGTAATCAAAAAGAATATTTACTCTCTGGAAAAATCATAAAATTGAACTATCCAAAAAAGAAAAAAAGTGGCAATAAATATTCTATAGAAATCGAAAGAAAATTAGAGAATGACACAATCGAATTAAATGTTCCAACAAATGAATATCAAATAGGGCAAAATTTCGAAAAACAAATGAAAATTGGCTCACTAAATTTTATCTATATAGAAAAATAAAAGGCTACTGCTAACAGCGGTTTTGAGCAAGTGGGGTTTTAGGGCAAAACTGAAACTCTTTTTTGTATATTTGGCTTAGTGATAAAACAAACTGAAGGAACAAAAACCCCCACCTTCTCAAAGCCGGCGGGACGTTAGGCGAAATACAAACCAACATACATCAAAAAACCAAAAATATGTTTACAGTCAACATCAATTCGAAAGGAACAAACAGCTGCTACGAACAATTCGAAGAAGAATTTTTAGAGATATGCAACCAACATAAAAATGAAGGACGAGCATTAGTTTTCGCTTTTATTGTTTATGATTTCGAAAATGCTCATATTTCTCAAATGCTCAATAATTCAGATTATTGGATCAGTCTAAATGCAGTTTCTGGAAACTACTTAACAGTCTTTAGTCTTCATTATAAACCAGAAGATATGAAAGAGAAATTGATGGAAATGATGAGACAAAAAATGGATGGTGCAATTAAAAATCTTCATTTCATTCCAGCAAATCAAAATCCTTCTTTAGATTCAAATAACTTAATAAAAAAATATTTTGGCAACGACATAACAATTAATTATCCTTCAGTGCTATTTTTTCAAACTAATGGTGAAAAAGTCACAGATTACAGACTAATAGAGTTAGACCAAGAACGTCTCGAAGATTCTTTCATAGAACTAAAAAAATATATTCGCTCTGCAGCAAATGCGTTGACTGAAGTTAATCGCGAACAATATGACGAAAAAACCGTTTTTAATTTGGTTGACCAAACCGTTTCAGGTATAAGACAAGCAATTCAAATTAAAAAGGGAATTAAAATTATCTCATCAATTACAGAATTAGCAACAACCGTGACAGGCCTAAATCAATAATGTACTTCGCCTAACAGCGGTTTTAAGAAATTGGGGGTTGAGTGTATAATGGAATGGTCTTTTTGTATATTTGACTTCAGTCTTAACGGAATGGTTTGGGAACAAAAATCCCCAACTTCTTAAAGCCGGCGGGACGTTACCTGCAACCCTAAACTACGACTATACAAACATTTAACAAAAAGACGAAAGTCATTATTATTATTATACAATATGATAAACAATTTTTTTGACTTTATAAGTCTTCATACAGGTGAAGAAAAAAAAGAAAAGGTTTTAGAAAATATTAAATCTAACATTTCTTTTCGTGGTTCAAATTTATGGATTTTAGCTTGTGCTATTGTAATTGCTTCGGTTGGTTTAAATGTAAATTCAACCGCTGTAATAATTGGTGCAATGCTTATTTCTCCACTAATGGGTCCAATTGTTGGAGCTGGGTTTGCTTTAGCTATTTTTGATTTTGATTTGCTAAAAAAGTCAGGGAAAAATTTGCTTATTGCTACCTTTGTTAGTTTATTAGTTTCGACTATTTATTTTTTTATTAGCCCTTTCAAAGAAACACAATCAGAATTATTAGCGAGAACTTCACCGAATATTTATGATGTAATGATTGCATTTTTTGGTGGTTTAGTTGGCGTTATTGCGTTAACAAGAGTTGAAAAAGGAAACCCTATTCCTGGAGTAGCTATTGCAACAGCATTAATGCCACCTCTTTGTACAGCAGGATATGGTTTGGCAACTGCAAATTTTTCTTATTTTTTTGGGGCATTTTATCTTTATTCTATAAACTGCTTTTTTATTTGCATTTCAACATTCTTAATCATTAAGTATCTTCAATACCCCCCGGTAAAGATTATAAATGAAAAGTTTGAGAAAAAAATTCGTTATAGTATCACAGTACTGATATTTTTAATGATTTTACCAAGTTTTTATTTAGCTTATACATTATTTCAAGAAAAAAAATTTAATCAAAAGGTAGAACAATTTGTAACTAATGAGTTTGCCAACAATGGATACACCTTGATATATAAAAACATTTCATACAAGACAAATCCCAAAAAAATAGAGTTTGCTTTTCTTTCAAAAAAATTTACACCACATGAATTGAAAGATTTGAAAAAGAAACTACTACAATACGATATAACCAATACAGAGATAAACATTCGACAAGACACCAAAGACATTAAAGGGGAAATTTTGAATGAGTTAAGAAAACAGAATAAAACTTTAACAGACAAAGACATTATAATTAATAACCTTAATCAAGAACTAAACGAATACAAAATTGACAACACAGAAACATTAAAAGAATTAGCAATTTTATTTCCTGAATTGAAAGATGTGTCTATTGGAAGACATATTACAAATCCAAATACTGACTCCACGACAACATTGACTGTTTTACTTTATCAAACAGATAAGTCGAAACAAGAAATTGATATAAAAAAAATAGACCTGTGGTTAAAGCAAAAATTTAAAACAGACGATATAAAAATAGTACAACAGCAATAAGGGCAGCAGGTAACAGCAGTTTGGCAAAATGGCGGAGTAAGTGCTAAATTGAGCATTTGGTTTTCAAATAAACATTAGTGCTAAATTGAAAGTAAGTGCTTCTAAATCCGCCACTTCGCCAAGCTGCAAACCGTTAACTACAATTTAGCCAAAAAATGGAGAATTCAATAACTTAATGCAACAAATGATAAATTTTATCTTTGTTGAATTATGGAAAAATCACGCAAACGATTAACCCTAAATGAAAGGGTAATTATTCAAACTTTATTGGGTGAAAATAGAACCAAAAGTTACATTGCTGCACAACTAAACAGATCACGTTCTTCCATCACTAGAGAAGTCAACAATTGGATTAGAAAACCTTCAGACAAATACGATGCACAAATGGCGCATTGGTTTGCTAAAGACGAATATCTAAACAAAAGAAATCTCGATAAAATCAATACCTATAAAAGACTCAAATTCTTTGTCTACAAAGGTTTATTATCCAAACACAGTCCAGAACAAATCGCAGGTAGAATCAAGGAACAATATCCTAATGATCCGATAATGTCCATCTCTCATGAAGCTATTTATCAGCACATTTACAGACACAGACAATCCTATTTGGGCAAGAAACTAATCAAGCTCCTTCCCTATCATCATCACAAGCGAAGAGAGAAACGAAAGTTTGCTAAAAACAGAATCCGAATCAAAGACCAAGTCAGTATTGACCAAAGACCAAAGCACGTGGAACTCCGAAAAGAAGTGGGACATTGGGAAGGAGATTTAATGATTGGTGTGGGGCAAAAAAGCGCCATTGCAACAGTAGTGGAACGTAAAACACGCTATACTTTAATTCTAAAAATCGATAACAGAAAATCCAAAACAGTAACAAAAGCAATGGCTAAGGCATTAAATACATTACCACAACACATCAGAAAAACAATGACTTACGATAACGGAATTGAAATGGCAAATCACAAATGGCTAACTAGTAATACGGGAATGAATGTTTATTTTGCACATCCCTACTCCTCCTGGGAAAGGGGTACAAACGAAAATACCAACGGCCTAATCAGGCGTTTTTTCCCAAAAGGAACCGACTTTAACAACATAACAGCCAAACAGATAAAAGAAGCTGAAGCAGCCTAAATAACCGTCCAAGAAAGGTGTTGGGATACAAAACCCCAACCGAGAAATTAAGAGAAGAAATACCATTTTCGGAAATAACTTTTGGCTCCTTAAAAAGCCTAAAAAGTTATTCTGAAAATAAACGCAATATTTAAGAAAAATACTAAATTTGAAAAACCGAATATTAACTGACCTTGTTGCATTAAGGTCTTGAAACCGCCCGTTAGCTTTCATATAATACCTTTAATGATGATGGATTTTATTTTAAAAACATGGATTTGGATTACTTTTATAAGAAATAAAGAAACATTACCAACTGAATCAAAAATAATTAATCCTAAAATGGAATATGAAACAATGTCTGGAGCATTTATTTGGGAAGACGAAGGGTTATGGGAACTTAGAAATAATCAACTAAAAGATGCTTTTAAATATGTCATTAATCATAGAATGAAATTAATTGTAGGTCGAGATAGTGATGTTGAAGTTATGCGCTCTAAAAATTTTGATAAAAGGATTTTTGAAATGGCAAAAAAATATTTTCCTAACTGGATTGGATTTGAAAAATCGAGATGCTCTTACAATTCTGAACTTGCAGATAGAATACTTAGAATTAAAAAAGTTGAAAATTGGAGATTTCAAAAATATTGAATGAATAATAATAAATAAAAGCGAACGCATAACAGCGGTTTTCTGCAATGGCGGGTTTGGGGATTTTTTGGAATGGTTAGTGCTTGCACTTCTCTCCTATTTTTCAACTTTTTTCTTTTATCTTTTATCTTTTCGGTATTTTAATAGTAACTGTAGCAAAAAAGCCCATATTTAAAATCCCACTTCTCAGATTTAGAATGAATCGAAACACCTACCAATATTTCCATTTTGCAGATGAATTAGCCCAGTTTACAAATTAATTTTGTTCCAAAAAAAATAAACTAAGACTTTTGAATCAGTTAATTATTTAAAACATTTATTATGAAAAAGTCGATTGTTCTTGCTATTCATATAGGATTTTGGTTCTCTTATTTTTTAGTGCTTTTTTTCATTATTGCAGCGGCGACTCAGGGTTTTTCTACAGGGCCAAATTTAGAATACCTCATTAAATTTGGCTTCCCATTTACTGTAGTACCTTCATTGTCTTGCTTTTATCTGTTTTATTTCTTCCTTTTTCCAAAGTACATTCAAAATCGAAAAATAGGACGTTCTTTTTTATACAGTGTTCTTATTTCGGTTGGCTGTGCTTTTATTTCAGGATTCATAATAAGCATGTTATTTGGAACAAAAATCATGTTCAAAGGAGGCTATACCAGCTTTATTTCCGAAATTGTAACAATGGCTCTTATTGGCTTTGTTATTGGTATTATAGGGGTTATTATCAGAGGATTCATAACATGGTATGATGAACTAAAAGTAAAGGAAGAGCTAAATCTTAAAAATCATAAAATTGAATTGGCCTTAGTGAAATCGCAATTGGATCCTCATTTTTTGTTCAATACCATTAACAATATTGATGTATTGATACTTAAATCGCCTGAACTTGCTTCTGAATATCTGAATAAATTATCCGATATTCTACGGTTTATGTTATTTGAAACAAAGCTTGAAAAAATAGCATTATCAAAGGAAACAGAATACATAAAAAAATATATCGAACTGCAGAAAATAAGAACGTCAAATGAAAATTTTGTACGCTTTACTATCAACGGTGAAATTTCAAATGAAACGATACCGTCAATGCTTTTAATTCCTTTTATCGAAAATGCTTTTAAACATGTAAGCAATAAAAAAACAGAGAATGCCATAACAATATCGTTATCGGTTGAAACTAAAAAAATAATTTTTGAATGTGAAAATAAATTCGGTGAAAGCAATAAATCTTTAGAATTTAATGGTTTAGGGAACGACTTAATTAAAAAGAGAATTGAACTTTTGTATCCAAAAAAACATACCTTAGACATCACAAATCAAAACAACACCTATAAAGTAAATCTAGTTTTATACAATGACTAAATTCTCATGCATCATCATTGAAGACGAACCTTTAGCGCTGGAAAGAACTAAAGGCTTTGTCATGAAAACACCTTTTCTGAATCTGTTAGATACTTTCGATAATGCACTGGACGGATTGGCTTTCTTAAAATCCAATAAAGTTGATTTACTTTTTTTAGACATTAATATGGATGAGTTATCCGGTATCGAACTGCTCGAAAGTTCCAAATTAGACTGTCGTGTAATTATTACTACCGCCTACTCCGAATATGCTTTAAAAGGATATGAACTCAACATCACTGATTACTTATTAAAACCTTTTACTTTCGAACGTTTTTTACAGGCCATCAATAAAATTCAGGACAACAAAGCTATTGTTTCTAATGAGTTGAATTCAAATTTTATTTTCGTTAAAACCGAGAATCGATTGGAAAAAATCAACATCGATGAAATTCTGTTTATTGAAGGAATGAGAGATTACAGAAGAATCCATACGATTCATAAAAGAATCATGACACTTCAGAATTTTTCGGAATTGGAACAACTTCTTCCGGCAAAATTAATATGCAGAGTTCACAAATCTTACATGGTTTCTATCAGTAAAATTGATGAAATTGAACGGAGCAGAATTAAAATTTCAAAGCACATTATTCCTATTTCTGAAACCTACAGAAATCATTTCTTTTCTCAGATTAACAGTTAAATCCATCTACTTTCTAAGTTTTTTTTAAACCTAATTCCATTTTGCAGATGAAAATACGGAGTTTGCATAATTAAGTTTTATAATCGTATTTCAGGTTTCAACTTTGTTTCATAATCAATTTAAAAACTATTAAAATGAAACAAATCACATTATGCTGTATAGCACTATTTATTGCTTTTTCAGCTGTAGGTCAGAATTCTAAAAATGATATCGATGGTTTATTTTCGGAATGGAAAAAACCGAATAATCCAGGAGGTGTTGTGATGGTAACACACAAAAATCAAATTATTTTTTCACATGCGTATGGGTTAGCCAATATTCCATACCGAATTCCAAATGACAAAGAAACGATATTTAATGTTGGTTCAATATCTAAACAATTTACAGCAATGGGAATTGTTTTATTGCAACTCGAAGGGAAATTGTCTGTTGATGACGCTATACAAAAGTACTTACCCGAAATGCCGCAATTTAAACAAACAATCACTATTCGACACTTATTGCATCATACCAGCGGACTAAGAAGTTCACCAGAATTGTTTGGACTTGCAGGATGGAGAGACGGTGATGCGATTACCAATGAGGATGTTTATCGATATTTGGCGAAGCAAGTTGATTTAAACTTCGAACCGGGTTCAGAATATATGTATTCGAATTCCGGATATATTTTACTTGCCAAAATTATCGAAAACGTGACGAAACAAGATTTTAAAAGCTGGATGAAAGAAAATATATTTCTACCGTTTCAAATGAATGCAACTTTTATTGAAGAAGATTGTTCTAAGCTAATTTCAAATACTGCGGTATCATACACTGAAATCGAACCGTCTGTTTTTAAAACCATAGAAAACAATGATTTAACCTATGGCGCCTCTAATGTATATTCAACAAGTACCGATTTGTTAAAATGGGCAAAAAACTTTTATGAAACTCCTAAAGAATGGCAAACAGCATTCACCATGCTTGAAACTTTAGAGGTATTAAACTCCGGAAGAAAAAACAATTATGCTTTTGGGATTTTTGTTGATGATTTTTTTGGAAACCGCAGAGTGCAACACACAGGCGCTATTGCAGGTTTTCGATCAATCCTATATTGTTATCCTGATGAAGATTTAGAAATTGTTATCCTTTCCAATTTCACATCCAATCAACTCTTCAAAATTGCCGATCAGATAAGTCAGCTATTCTTAGACAATAAATCAATTGCCAAGAAGGAAGAAATCGCCATAAATCCGGTTAAACTCAACAGCGAAGTTTTAAAAAAACACGAAGGTTTGTATTGGAATGATACCGATAATTATTCCCGCAAAATTTATTTCGAAAATGATACTTTATGGTACTTGAGAAGCAATAATAAAAAATCCCCTTTACTTCCTATATCGGAAACCGAGTTTCAAATGGGAGGCATAAATGAAAAATTGGTAATAAAATTTGAAGATCATTCGAATACAATGAAATTGATTTCCAGCGATAATTCAATTCTGAAATTTAAAAAATATGAATATAACGTCCCCACACCTAAAGAGTTAAAATCCTATACCGGAACTTATTACAGCCCAGAATTAGAAACTTCGTATACAATAAGTCTAAAAGACGGAAAACTATATGGATATCACAGTCGCTTTGGCGAATTTGAAATTCGAATTCTTAAAAAAGATGTTTTGGATTGGTCAGGAATGTCCATTTCAAAACACATAAGAGATAAAAAAGGAAATGTTCTTGGTTTCAAAATTACCCTGAATAGAATTCGAAATTTGTGGTTTGAAAAAAAACAGACGCTATAGACCACAAGGTTTTGCGAAGTTTAGGTGTGACTCTGTGTCAGGAAAAGTCAGGTTTTGTACTTTCTGAAGTAAACTTGGCTTTTTTCTTTCAGCTTTCGATATATTTGTTGGCAACAGTATTAAAAAAAACCGAAGCGAAAACATGAAATTAACCAACATTATACTTTTATTATTTACAATAAATATTTCTTTGGCACAAAAAACCGAAACTATTACTATTCCAAAAGGAATTGTTTACAATTATTGTGATAATAAGACGATTGAAAAAGCAAAGAAAACAATTGCTGATAACTTATCTAACAATAACAATTATACACTTTTGCAAGACAATCTCATTATTGGTCCTGAACTATGGAAACGGTTTAAAGACAACAAAAAAATACAACAAATTGAAAAAGGTAAAGTACAATTTCATGTTGATAATTTAGTTTTAGAAGGAAAAATGAGTCAGGAACTTAATGATTCAAAAATAATTTGGGATGAGTTTCGAAAAGAAATATCTCAAAAATATATCATTAGAAAAGCTAATGAAGAAGAATTAAAATATTATTGGTCTGTAATATCCTTTGATATTGATGAACCATTATTAATTATCGAAACAAAAGAACATAATTACATTTTAAACATTTTAAAGGATGATTTAAAATTAATGTGGTTAGATGAAGCACCCAAAAAAACAGAAAATCATAATGAATCCGGTAATGTGGGTTTCAAAAAATATCAAAACGGGAATGAAATTGAGTCAATTTCTAAAGGCATTAAAGAGACTGCGCTTGAAAAAGTTATATTGCTAAGTACTGATAAAGAACTGAAAGAAAACAGTTCAATTGAAGACATTAAAGCCATCATAGACAAAACAAATATAATATTTGAAGAACTATTCAAAAATTCAGAAAAACCCGGAAAAATCATGGTCTATTTTGAATTACAAAAGAAAAAAAATGAAATCCTATTCGCTGTTCGAGACGACTTAGATTTAGAAATAATGAAAGAATTTGAAAAAAGAGTGAATCGGGAAAAATATCCTAACTCAAAAAAAGACTCCATAAAACTTCAATTAGTCTACAAAGTAAATTCATTTAATGATACCGAGTAAAAGTTTTTGCCACTAAGGATTTAATGAAATTTGGGGCTAAGTATTAAAAGGAAGATCTTTTGCATATTTGGTTTCATTCCTAATGAAAAGGGTTGGAAATATACAAACCTCGACTTCAAAAAGCCATGGGGGCGCTATAATACATTTAAAAAAGACTAACCTTAAACAGATAATGAAGATTCTGCCGATTGAAAAATTAACTTTAGTTTCAAATTTATCAAAATCTGAAGTACTTGAAGAATTAAGTTCAAACACCAGACCAACACAAAGTTTAAGCTTTGGTAGTCCAAAAGTTGAAAATGCTAAACTTTTTCATGGAACTATTTATGAAGACAGTTTCAACATTAAAAGGGTGATTGATTACAGAAATTCATTTCTCCCAGAAGTTAATGGGAAAGTTATCGAAAAAACAAATGGGACAGAAATCGAAATAGAGCTGAAACCGGTTTCACTCGTTATGGCATTTATGATAATCTGGTTGGGTGGAGTTTCGTTTGCATTTATCACAGCTCTAATAGGAGCTATTACTGGCGAAAGTCCATTACAAATTTCATTGATTCCTCTAGGAATGCTGCTTATTGGTTTTGGAATGTTAAAATTTGGTTTCTCAACTGAAACTGAAAAAACAAAGAACAATATTATTAAAATTTTAAAAGCGAAAGTGAAATAAAAAGGTTGTTAACTTTGGCTTCTGTAATGGTCGGTTTAAGGCATTTTTTTTAAAATGGTCGGTGTTTGTATTTTCGCATTAAATTGAACTTTTTTCTTTCAGCTTTCGATATATTTGTTGGCAACAACAGCAAAAACCTCAAACTTAAAAAACCAGGGAACTTCGTAGCAATTATAAAAAACCGAAATGAAAATCCAGATTACTTTTATAATTCTTTTATTTTTTATCAGTTGCAAAAAAGATGATACTGAAAAATCTATTCAAAATTTAGAAAATCAGTCCCAAAACTTAATCAAATCAACCGATACCAGTAAAATTGGAAAAGTTGTATTTGAAAAACATCCGGCATTTGGAATCATTATATATCAGAACCATAGCCTGTTTGACGAAAACCTAAACGAAATAGGTCAAATCTATTCAAAAGGCTTTGAAAAAGTGCATATTGTAGAAAGAACTAAAATGATGTATAATCTAAAAAACAGCTCTGAAGATTGCGAAAAAGCATATTTCATAAAAATTAAATATAACAACCAAGAGTGCATAATTTTCGGAAAAGAAGTTTTTGAAATCAATACTGAGCAACTATTTTCATTTAAAAACTTAGATGGAGAAAAATTTTCATTATTTCCAGTTACAAATTTCGAAATGGGCGCATCAGATGAAAATGGATTAACCGGTTGTGATGATTATAGTATTTTAATTATCGAAAATAAAACCAGGCAAAATTTTGCTTCAATACGTTATCCAATAAACGGAACTAATCGCAATATTCAAAAATTAGAAAAAGCTGTTTTAATACATGACGAGGGTTCTGATGAAATCATACAAAATGTTTCTATAAAAAATGACACTTTAGTTATAGGAATAAAAGCAATTTATCAAGAAGGCGGAAGTTCATACAATTTAAAAACAACATTCAAAGACAATTTTTCAAAATCTATCATAACTGACAAAATCAATTTTGAAGAAGAAGAGTAAAATAACAACTGAGAAAAGTACTTTTTCGAAAATTAAACTTCAAGGCAATAATTAAAGCTATTACATACACTTTTCTTCAGAGCTAATGGAAATTTTAGGAACATCCAATCCGAAATTCCATGAAGCATGAAGCGTTTGTTGTCATTAAAAAATGCGTCGCTTAAAAAAATATTTCTAAAAAACAATACGATAAAACAATCACTTATTTTTCAAGATCAACTTTGCTTACCGTTGTTATAAGCTGTAACTTTACAATTGCAAAAATCTAACAACCAATAACTTAACCCAACGCTGTGACATTAAAAAATCATTAATTCTAAACTTCAGAAACAATGGAACAGCAACTTGAACAAATTCGCGAACAGCAAAAAGCTTCGTGGAATAAATTTTCTTCCGGATGGAAAAAATGGGATGACCTTACCATGGATTTCTTAAAACCAATGGGCACTGAAATCATAAAAGAACTAAATCTAAAAAACAACGATATTGTCTTAGATATCGCAGCAGGAACCGGCGAACCGGGTTTAACAATAGCCGCCGCGATTCCGGACGGAAAAGTTATCCTAACCGACCTGGCCGAAGATATGCTGGAAATAGCCCGTGAAAACGCTATGTTGAGAGGAATCAAAAACATTGAAACGATGGTTTGTGATGTTTGCGAACTGCCTTTTCCTGACAATACTTTCGATGCAATAAGCTGTAGATTTGGTTTCATGTTTTTCCCGGATATGCAGCTCGCTGCCAAAGAAATGATGCGGGTTCTCAAACCAAACGGAAGAATTGCCACTGCGGTTTGGAATGTCCCTGAAAAAAACTTCTGGGTTACAGCAATTATGGGAACCATCAATAAAAATATGGAATTGAGCGGACCGCCACCCGGAGCACCGGGAATGTTTCGTTGTGCTGCAGACAGTTTCATGACCGATGTATTCAAACAAGCCGGATTCAAAAATGTTTCACAAAAGGAAATTAACGGAAAACTAAACTGCAAAACAACTGATACCTATTGGAATATGATGACGGAAGTTGGCGCACCTATTGTCGCTGCCTTAAGCAAAGCTGATGAATCTATGAAAGAAAAAATCAAAAGAGAAGTATTTGAACTGGTAAATCAAAAATTTCCCGACGGCAATGTTGTGATTGACTCCAGTGCTTTAATCATTTATGGTGAAAAACCTTAAAACATAAAAAATCCCTCAGCTGAGGGATTTTTATTAATATTCAAATACTCCGTATTCCGAAGTTATGGTGAGTCTTTTTTCTTCGGAAGCTTCTACTCTTCCTATTATCTGAGCATCCACACCAAATGATTTTGAAATTTCGATGATGTCTTCAGCAATATCAGCCGGAACATAAAGCTCCATACGATGTCCACAGTTAAATACCTGATACATTTCTTTCCAATCGGTATTGGATTGTTCCTGAATCAGTTTGAATAATGGCGGAACCGGGAATAAATTGTCTTTAATAATATGCAGATGATCAATAAAGTGAAGGATTTTCGTTTGCGCACCACCACTGCAATGTACCATTCCGTGAATCAATCCTGAAGTATATTTATCCAAAATCGCTTTGATAATCGGAGCATACGTACGGGTTGGAGACAGCACTAATTTTCCCGCATCAATTGGAGAACCTTCAACCTTATCGGTCAATTTCACGTTTCCGGAATATACTAAATCTTTGGGTACTGAAGCATCGTAACTTTCAGGATAGGTATCGGCTAAATAATTGGCAAACACATCATGACGTGCTGATGTTAATCCGTTACTTCCCATTCCTCCATTGTATCCTTTCTCATAATTGGCCTGTCCGAAAGAAGCCAATCCCACAATCACATCGCCCGCTTCGATATTGGCATTATCCACGACATTTTTACGTTTCATACGTGCCGTTACTGTAGAATCTACAATAATAGTTCGTACCAAGTCGCCTACATCAGCTGTTTCTCCACCTGTAGAGTGGATTGTTACACCATATTCTTTAAGTTCTGCAATCAGCTCTTCCGTTCCGTTGATAATGGCCGAAAGTACTTCACCGGGAATCAGATTTTTATTTCTTCCGATGGTTGAGGACAGCATGATATTATCGGTAGCCCCTACACACAATAAGTCATCAATATTCATGATTAACGCATCTTGCGCAATTCCTTTCCAAACCGAAATATCGCCCGTTTCTTTCCAGTACATGTAAGCCAAAGACGATTTCGTTCCGGCACCGTCGGCGTGCATGATTAAACAATACTCTTCATCTCCGGTTAAATAATCGGGAACAATTTTACAGAAAGCTTTTGGAAATAATCCTTTATCGATATTTTTGATGGCGTTGTGCACATCTTCTTTGGAAGCCGAAACTCCGCGCAGATTGTAACGTTGGCTGTTATCAGAACTCATTTGTTGTAGTTAGTTGCCCTTCGACAAGCTCAGGGTAAATGTTGTTGTGCTGCAAAGATAAGTAGAAAGGAGAAAATAGAGAATAGAAAATAGAATAAAGAAAACATCTCATCAATAAAAATTAATATTTTATAATTAACACCTGTATCTCAATTACAATCTCTATTCTCTTATTTACTCAAAATCATAATTTCCACACGGCGATTGGCCAAAGCCTGTTCTTCGTTAGCTTCCGGGATTGGATATTTAGGATGTGAAACGCCAAAACCTTTTACTTTCACCCTTTTCTGAGCGACTCCATTACCTTCTAAAACTCTTCGAATCTGTTTGGCGCGATCCAGAGACAAATTTCTGGCATCGGCTTTTACACAACAGATATGACCTTGCACTTCGATAACCATCGTTGGATTTTTCATCATCACATCAATCAATTCATCCATCGCCGGTTTTGAGGTAGGCATCATTCCGAAAGAATTCTGATAAAAGAAAATATTTTTAATAACGATTTTAGTACCGGGTTTGGCTAACGCAACTTTTTCCTCTAAAGTCGCATTTGCGGGGAAATGCATGTCTTCTTCTTCAATCGGAACCACTTCAGCAACAACAGGCTCAACGGGTTTGATTCCTAAAATTTCATTTTCACGGGCTAGATCTTTCGGAAGAATATAATAAATCACCACTTTTCGGTTCTCGGCTTTATTCCTGGATTGATTGTGGGTTTCACCAAAGCTGCGCGTTTTAAAATCGTCGCGGATCTTCACATTATTCTTCACTATAAGATTATGGATAAAATTCACGCGGCGTTGGGAAAGCGAATCGTTATGCACATTGGTTCCGTCTTCGTCTGTAAATCCGCTAATGGCTACTACTTTTGATTCTTTATTAGTGATAATCCAATTATTCAAAATCTCAGTTTGCTTTTTAGTTAACTCATGCTTATTAGTTTCGAAATAAACCGAAAACTGCTCCTGTGCCGAAATAAACAAAGGAAAAATAAGAACAAAAAACAGGAGGAATCGTTTCATAAAAATGCTTTTAGGCTATAACGAATAAACGAAAATATTATGATAAATAAAACAGTTTTTATTGATTTTCAAGAATAAGAATTTCCACCCGACGGTTTTCGTCTTTCTCAAATTCGTTTTTTTCCGGAATCTTATAAAGCGGCTGCGAACTTCCGAAACCTTTATACGACAAACGATTTACTGCGATGCCGTTTTCTATCAGATAATTGTAAACGGTTTTACAGCGTAAAGTGGCAATATCTTCAATATCAAATTCCTGTTGGCAACAAATATGTCCCTGAATTTCGATTTTGAGTTTCGGATTTTGCTGCATGATTTCGAGCAGTTCGGCTAAAACCGGACGTGATTTCGGCACTACTATTCCGGATCGGTTATAGAAGTTTAAATTTCTGAGTCGGAGTTTATCCCCCACTTTCAATTGGGCGACTTTATCGGACAGTTTTTCTTCTTTCTTCTGAAAATAAATTTCCACTTTCCGGTTTTCGTCCTGAATTTTGGATTGTTCGAAACGTTTGCCAAAACCTTTGGTTTCCATCGTTTTCGACAGATTGATTTTATGCTCCCGTAAGATCTTTAAAACCGAATTTACTCGTTGTACCGAGAGTTTGTCATTGTATTCATCCGAACCCACACTATCACAAAACCCATAAACACGAACCACTTCTGCCGTTTTGTTATGGTTCATCCAATCTGTTAATTTTTCATTTGAGTCGGAATTGGTCTGATGGATATCAAAATCAAAATAAACGGTAAATTTCTCTTGGGCAAAAAGAGAACCGAATGAAGAAATTAAAAGACACATCAGGTATTTTTTCATAACTCGTTTTTATAGTGTACTAAGGTAGTAAAAAGAAAAGCACTCCCTTTTTAAAAAAAAGAAAATGCTTTTCACAATTAAAAAACAAGTGTACTGAATTCGGATTAAAAAAGTGAGACAGACATTGCCCGTCTCACTTTTTCTCTATGGGTTGGTTTGTTTCTGAGTACAGGAGCAACTAACAAATTATCGATTTTTAAAACACAAACGATGTGTCTCACCTTGCAAAATAAATTCTTCAAGGCTAAAAAGGATGTTTGCTCCTGCTCGGTTAACGAAATTCTTAGCAGAAAATCGTGTACTTTAAATGTGAACCCATACAGTTATAAACAATAAAAAAACTCGCAGTAATGCAGGGAAATAAAAACGTTTAGGAAAAGAAAACTACCGTTTCGGCAGATGGAAAATAAATCTTGTGGTTGATTTATGATTCAAATTTAGCGCAATTATTTTTCAGAAAAAAAATCTTTAACAGTTTATTTTTCAAAGGATTACATTTTTTCTATAAAGCGATAAAAAAAGCAGACCAACTACAAAAGCACCATAAAAAAACCTCCCGAAGGAGGTTTAAAAAAAATAAAAACAAACAGATTATTTTGTAAATAACAATTCTCTGTATTTTGTTAAGGTCCAAACTTCATCATCCACTAACAATTCCAACTTGTCGCAGTGGTTTCTGATGATATCAAAGTATGGTTTTACTTTATCGCAGTATGCATCAGCCATTTTTTCCGTGCTGGAAAGGTTGTTGGCTTTTTTACGCTCTTCCGTCATCAATTCCACATTGGTATTGATACCTTCGATATGTTCTGAAATTTCTTTGATTAATCCGATTTGTTCTTTCGCAATCTTCTCAAAGTCTTTACCGAAAATTTCTTTTAAACCTCTTACGTTTTCGATTAACGTATTTTGATATTTAATTGCTGTCGGAATCACGTGATTACGAGCGATATCACCCAACACACGTCCTTCAATCTGGATTTTTTTCGTGTACTCTTCCAATTCAATTTCGTAACGGGATTCTACCTCAACATGGTTCATTACGTTCATTTCGCCGAAAAGTTCAATCGCTTTTTTAGAAACCTTAGCTTTTAATGCTTTCGGAGTCGTTTTATGATTGCTTAAGCCGCGTTTTTTCGCTTCTTTTTCCCATGCCTCGCTGTATCCGTCGCCTTCAAACAAGATCGTTTTGGTTTGTTTGATGTATTCTCTCAACACATTGAAAATGGCATCATCTTTCTTCATGTCTTTTTTCTCGATTAAGGCATCCACCTCAATTTTGAAATCTTTCAATTGTTTTGCCACAATCGTATTTAAAGTCGTCATCGAAACCGCACAGTTTGCCGAAGAACCTACCGCTCTGAATTCGAATTTATTTCCTGTGAACGCAAATGGAGATGTTCTGTTTCTATCGGTGTTATCTAATAAAACGTCCGGTAATTTTCCAACTACGTTCAGTTTTAAATCGGTTTTTTCTTCCGGAGATAATTTCCCTGTCGAAACTCCTTCCAATTCCGCTAATACTTTTGTCAATTGTTGTCCGATGAAAACCGAAATAATGGCCGGTGGTGCTTCGTTCGCTCCCAAACGATGATCATTACTTGCTGATGCAATGGACGCTCTCAATAATTCTTCATAATCGTGTACCGCTTTGATGGTATTGATGAAGAATGTTAAGAACTGTAAGTTGCTCATTGGCGTTTTACCCGGACTTAACAAGTTAATACCAGTATCAGTAGCCAACGACCAATTGTTGTGTTTTCCGGATCCGTTTACCCCTTTGAATGGTTTTTCATGGAATAACACTTTGAAATCATGACGTTCCGCAACTTTTTGCATCACATCCATCAATAAGGAGTTATGGTCTACCGCTAAATTTGTCTCTTCAAAAATCGGAGCCAACTCAAACTGATTCGGAGCTACTTCATTGTGACGCGTTTTTACCGGAATACCTAATAACATACATTCGTTTTCCAAATCTCTCATGTATTGCAATACACGCGTTGGAATCGATCCGAAATAATGATCGTCTAATTGTTGTCCTTTAGAAGACGTGTGTCCTAACAAGGTTCTTCCTGTGGCTAAAATATCCGGTCTTGAAGAAGCCAAAGCGCTGTCAACTAAGAAATATTCCTGCTCCCAACCTAACGTTGGTGTTATTTTTTTTACGTTTTTATCGAAATATTTTGCTACATCGGTTGCAGCGGTATCGATAGCGTGTAAGGCTCTTAATAAAGGCGTTTTATTGTCCAATGCTTCACCTGTATAAGAGATGAAAACCGTTGGAATACATAAAGTGGTTCCGTAGATAAACGCAGGAGAAGTTGGATCCCAAGCCGTATAACCACGAGCCTCGAAAGTATTACGGATTCCTCCGTTCGGGAAAGAGGATGCATCCGGTTCTTGTTGTACCAATTGGCTTCCGCCGAATTTTTCTACCGGGTCACTACCGTCCATTGACGTTTCGAAGAACGCATCGTGTTTTTCTGCTGTTGTACCAGTTAAAGGCTGAAACCAGTGTGTATAATGAGTTACACCTTTAGACAACGCCCATTCTTTCATTCCCATGGCGATATACTCTGCCAGTTTTCGGTCGATTTTGGTTCCAAATTCGATAGCGCTTTTAACCGCTTTGTATGCTTCCGGAGTCAGGAACTGTCGCATTGCCTTATCTCCAAAAACGTTGCTGCCGAAAATCGCCGATTTTCTGTCCAATTCTTCTACCGCTACCGGCTTTCTGTCTGTTGCTTTTTCTAAAGCCTTGAAACGAAATGTTGCCATAAAGTTGTGTTTTTAAAATTATACCCTATAATTATGGTACAAAAATATAAAATTTTAAATTACAAAATACAACACCCCTAAAAAAATAGGGGTGAATTTTAAAAAACACTAGAAAACTAAACAATCACCCTTAAAATTTAACTAAAAGGCTTTTCAAAATAAATAAGAGCATAAAAAAAAGCTGCCAAAAGGCAGCTTTCATCATTTTATAGTATGCAATCATTACATTTTTATCTTTTTCACTTTGGATTCGTCGATTTTATAAGCTTTAATTACCGCATTATAATCACTCACATCCACTTTGCTGGTAGATTTCCCAAAGGAAGCAGGAATTACCACCACACGGAAAACCTGATCTAATTTATAGGCATTCGACAATCCTGCCAAATCATAACCGTATAAATTAATTTTAACATCATACTGTGTAAAATCATTATTATAGCCGAAGTCTAGTGTTCCGTCATCAAAATAATAGGTTTCAGGAAGCAATTTCCAAACGTCACCTGCCGAGCTACCACCCGCCAATCGATAAACCAAAACCATATCTGAAGAATAAATAGTATGTGGAAAATCAAGAAAAAGACTGTAATTGCCAGGATAGAAATCGACATTGGTATATTCCCAAACCTCGCTAATCGTATCCTGATCGTAGGTATCTTGTACAACGGTTTCTTCTCTAACGCAACTTGTAAGCCCAATCATCCCGATAAAAGCTAATACTAAAGTAATTTTTTTCATAGGTCTATATTTTATTGTTCCAGTTTTAAAAATCATGCTTTTCATGATAAAATGTTTTACGATTTTTTGATATCACTATATAACCAATAGTCGTGCCAAAAATAATCTTACGCTTCAATCGGGCCATTTTAAATATTTTGAAAATTGATTTACAAGCGTTTCCACTGATACCGTACTGGCCGAAGAAGTCGAATTCAGTATTACACAATCCAAAATACGATTGTCAAAACGAACCGTAAACTGCTGTTCCGACTTGATTTTGAAATCATCCGGAAAAACAGCCTGTATATTTTCCTCTTTCAGATAGCGCATAAACGCATGTGCAGCACTGTTCTTTGCCGAAAACCCCAACAGTACAATCCTTTTCAATTCCGGATGATTCGAAACGATTTTCCGGATGTCCTGATATTTTAGAATTGTAATATTCGAATCCAGTGAACTGTTGTTATTTCGTTTGATTTCCAATCCTACATCATGGATTCCCAATTTCAGTTTTTCCATTATCCTTTTGCGTTCTTCTACCGCTTTTTCTTTCTCTGTCAACGGCACTTCCAATGGCATTTCAGCAATAAGAGAAGCTACTTTCCAGAAACGGTTTTGCTTGTTCGGATAATAAAACGGAAACGCGTGCTTGCTCTGATGCGGTGGAAAACTCCCCAGAATCAGACTGTGCATCGGATGAAAATCATGAAACCAATTGGGATGTTGCTCTATCATATTGTATGTATAAAAAAACCTTCCGTTTCCGAAAGGTTTTTAATTTATTTAAGAATGTATTACATATTTCTTCTGTACTGGCCTCCTACTTCAAATAACGCCGAAGTAATCTGACCTAATGAACATACTTTCGTAGCGTCCATCAGTTTTTCAAAGATATTATGATTTTGGATGGCCGCTTCCTGAATAACATTCAACTGCTCTTCCACTTTATGTGCATTGGCTTTGTGCAGATTATCCAACATTACAATCTGATATTGTTTTTCTTCTTCCGTAGCACGGATAACTTCCGCCGGAATTACCGTTGGTGAACCTTTTGAACTCAGGAACGTATTTACACCGATAATCGGGAATTCTCCGGTATGTTTCAATGTTTCATAGTACAACGATTCTTCCTGGATTTTCGAACGTTGGTACATGGTTTCCATGGCACCTAATACACCACCTCTTTCGGTGATTCTGTCAAATTCCTGAAGAACTGCAGCTTCCACCAAATCGGTTAATTCTTCGATAATGAACGAACCCTGAATTGGATTTTCGTTTTTCGCCAAACCTAATTCTTTGTTAATAATCAACTGTATCGCCATTGCACGACGCACTGATTCTTCGGTTGGTGTGGTAATCGCTTCGTCATACGCATTGGTATGCAACGAGTTACAGTTATCATAAATCGCATACAATGCTTGTAATGTTGTACGGATATCGTTAAAGTCGATTTCCTGTGCGTGTAACGAACGACCCGATGTTTGAATATGATATTTCAACATTTGCGCTCTTTCGTTAGCGCCGTATTTGTTTTTCAAGGCTTTTGCCCAGATTTTACGTGCCACACGACCGATTACCGCATATTCCGGATCGATACCGTTCGAGAAGAAGAACGATAAGTTCGGACCGAAATCGTTGATGTTCATACCACGGCTTAAATAGTATTCCACATAAGTAAAACCGTTTGCCAAAGTAAACGCCAACTGCGTAATAGGATTTGCTCCTGCTTCTGCAATATGGTATCCTGAAATCGAAACCGAATAGAAATTACGAACGTTCTCCTTAATAAAGTACTCCTGAACATCACCCATCAAACGCAATGCGAATTCTGTAGAGAAAATACAGGTATTTTGTGCCTGATCTTCTTTTAAGATATCGGCCTGAACCGTTCCGCGAACCTGCGCTAAGGTTTTTATTTTGATATCGTTATAAACATCTGCCGGTAAAACCTCATCGCCGGTAACACCCAAAAGCATTAAACCTAAACCGTCATTTCCGGCAGGCAATTCGCCTTGGTAACGTGGTCGTTCTACCCCTTTTTCTTTATAAATTTTAGCAATTTTTGCTTCAACTTCTTTTTCTAAACCGTTTTCTTTGATGTATTTCTCACAGTTCTGATCGATAGCCGCATTCATGAAGAATCCAAGCAACATCGGCGCAGGACCGTTGATGGTCATCGAAACCGAAGTCATCGGGTGGCTCAAATCGAAACCGGAATATAATTTCTTAGCGTCGTCCAAACAACAAATGGAAACTCCGGCATTACCGATTTTTCCGTAAATATCAGGACGCACGTGTGGATCATTTCCATATAACGTTACACTGTCAAAAGCAGTCGACAAACGTTTGGCTGGTAAACCGGCACTTACATAATGGAAACGCTTGTTGGTTCTTTCCGGTCCGCCTTCCCCGGCAAACATACGCGATGGATCTTCGCCTTCACGCTTAAACGGATACAATCCCGAAGTAAACGGAAATTCTCCCGGAACGTTTTCCTGTAAATTCCATTTTAAAATATCGCCCCAAGCTTGGTATTTCGGTAAGGCAACTTTTGGAATCTGAGAGTGTGATAAACTCTCAGTATGGGTTGCAATTTTAATCTCTTTATCGCGTACTTTAAACGAGTACACCGGATTTTTGTATTTATTGACTTTTTCGTCCCAGGTTAGAATGATTTCCCAGTTGTACGGGTCCAAATTCATTTTTACGCGGTCGAATTCTTTTGTTAATAATGATAAGAATTCTTGTTTTTCCGGCGAATGATTCAACGATTCTTCCACTACCCCCGATTTATCCAATTTAGGAGCTTTTCCTGAAACCGTTTCGATGGTTTTGAAAATTCCGTATAATTTTTGCGCCACATCTACCTGAGATAGCGCTGTTTCGTCATATTTACGGTTGTTTTCTGCTATTTCCGACAAATAACGCGTTCTGTGTGGCGGAATCACGAAGATTTTTTCGCTCATTTCACGCGTAATTTCAAACGTCGAGTGTAAATCGATTCCCGTTTTCTCTACAATTTTATCCATAATGGATTTGTAAAGCGTATTCATGCCCGGATCGTTAAACTGCGAAGCAATTGTTCCGAAAACAGGCATTTTATCCGGGTCAACATCCCACAAATTGTGGTTGCGCTGGTATTGTTTTTTCACATCGCGAATAGCATCTAAAGCACCGCGTTTGTCGAATTTATTTAAGGCCACCAAATCGGCGAAATCCAACATGTCGATTTTCTCCAACTGAGTTGCCGCACCAAATTCAGGCGTCATTACATACAACGAAACATCAGAGTGGTCCATGATTTCCGTATCCGACTGACCGATTCCGGACGTTTCCAACACAATCAAATCGTATTTAGCAGCTTTCAGCACTTCAATAGCTTCCTGAACGTATTTTGACAATGCTAAATTCGACTGACGGGTTGCCAATGAACGCATATAAACACGAGGATTATTGATAGCATTCATACGAATTCTGTCACCTAACAAAGCTCCGCCTGTTTTACGTTTGGACGGATCCACAGAAATTAATCCGATGGTTTTTTCAGGGAAATCGATTAAGAAACGACGAACCAATTCATCTACTAACGATGATTTTCCAGCACCACCTGTTCCGGTGATTCCCAAAACCGGTGTTTTACTGTCTTGATTTATTTTATAGATTTTCTCCAAAGCAGGTTTCGCCACTTCAGGGAAATTTTCAGCCGAAGAAATTACGCGGGCAATCGCTGTCGGATTTTTGTCTTCCAAATGATTCAACTCGCCATTTAGCACATCGCCTACCGGAAAATCGGAACGCATCACCAAATCGTTAATCATTCCCTGCAATCCTAACTCACGACCGTCATCCGGAGAATAAATTCTTTCGATACCGTATTCGTGTAATTCGGAGATTTCGGAAGGAAGAATTACGCCGCCACCGCCACCAAAAATTTTGATATGACCTGCTCCTTTTTCCTTCAGCAAATCATACATATATTTGAAATACTCGTTGTGACCGCCTTGATAAGATGTCATTGCAATAGCATTAGCATCTTCCTGAATTGCCGTGTTTACTACTTCTTCCACGCTTCTGTCGTGTCCTAAGTGAATCACCTCAACACCTGTAGCCTGAATAATTCTGCGCATGATGTTAATCGCGGCATCGTGTCCGTCAAAAAGCGATGCAGCCGTAACAATTCTTACTTTATTTTTTGGTTGGTATGGTTGTACTTGTTCCATTTGGGTTTACTAAATTTTGAGGCTGCAATTTACGCATTTATTAAAAATTAACTATTTAAAAATTAATTTCTTCTGCACAAAAAAGGCGGATTTAAAAACCCGCCTGTATTCTATAACTAGATTGTTTCTTCAACAATTTCAGGGTCAAATTCCATGTGATCCTCAATTTCTTCCACTTTTTCCGGTTTGGAAGCTTTAAGAGCATTGAATTTCTCGAGTTGTTCCAATGCATCTTCTTCACCACTGAAATACGGAAAAACATCCATAATTGGAGATTCTGAAATGGCCGGAATGGTGTATTCGCCCATCGTGTTTTTCATGGCAAAAACGGTGTTATCATACGCCTCTTTCACATCGTTAGCCTGCACTAACAGATAAAAACTCGTTTTACGTTCTTTGCCACTTTCCTCATCATAAGCCAATAAAGACACCTTCGATTTGAACCATCGGTCGGTATTCTCGAAAGGATGAATCTCAGCATAATTCGCCACTTTTATATTCGTGATTTTAAATTCTTCACTCACATAAGCCGACATTTCTTCGTTAATTCTGGATTCGGCTTCCGTATAGGATAAAGCGTCTACCAAATATGGTTCGGTGGTAACCTTTTGTATCCCGTTTTCGTCTATTTTTCTGTATTTTACTTTGCACTCATACCAAATTGCTCCCATATCTGTATTTTTTTAAGGATGGCAAAGTTAAATTTTAAACGGATTTGAAGGCGTTATTTACGAAATAGATATTCACAATTTGCAATGAATACTGTTCTGATTCTTTACACCGTGAATTTTAGCTACTATTAATTTTCAACCTTTTGGCAGGGCAATTTCGTTTTCTTTGATATACAGCAAACCATCAAAAAGCTGCAACCATTTTCCTTTTTGATTATAATGTCCTAGCATTATACTGTTAAATATTTCATCACGTTTTTCAGGGTTCTTTTTATAAATTTCTCTAAAATCAATATAGCCAAAATTGAATTTTCGTTTATCTAATTCGAATTCCAAAGATTCTTTTGGCGCAATGATTTTAGTCTCTTCAACACCTTTATTATAAGGCATTTTGGAAAAACCTCTAGTCGAGGTAGTCGCTATGCTATAAACTTTATCTGAATATTTATTCTTAATATGCTCGCCGAAAACTGTAAATTTAGAATACATCTCCGGGTCACCATCGGCAAAAGTCACTTCTTTTAAATTTGTGGCGCCGTGAAAATTGGCAAGCCAAACTATAATTTTTGCCTTTGGATTTCTTTCTTTAAAGTAGATTAAATTCCGTGCCATTTGATAATCTCTGGTTCTTACTCGGTAAGCTGATTCTTCGTCCTCATTACTGAAAGTTTTAGGATTAAATTCCATACTTACATGCGTAATCAAATTCTCTAGCATTTGCGTAAAAAAATTGTCGCCGAAAAAAATAGTTTCATTGCTTTCAATTATTCTCTGCAATTGCAAAGTGAAAAAATCATATTCCGCTATAGTAAGTGGCTTTTCATTATTTTGAATTTTATCAAAAATTGGAGATAATTTCTCCCATTGATCTTTGTTTAAAGATGACCAATTACTTTTTTCTAATTCATTTTTAATAAAATCGATATTTATAATTGCAGTAATTTTTTGATACGACTCTATACCCACTAAAGAAATCTTTTTGCTTTTAATAAAAGTTTCGAACGGCATCAATTGCTTAGCAGGATTCCAGGGATTCCAATAGCCATACCAGTCACTTTCAAAGTTGTCTGCCAAATTGTTTTTTAAAACACTACGCCCATTAATGTATTCCAATTGTAAGAAATCCATACCTTCCAAAGCGATTGTATTGAAACCTTTTTTCTCCACTAGATATTTTACAATTTGGGTTTTTACCTCAAATGTTTTTCCTTCACCATGAGCCGCTTCACCAAGGAGTATTATTTCTTTGCTTTCAATAAATTGATCTAATTTACTAAAATCGTCAGGAACGCTGTTTTCTGAGTCCAATGGAATCATTTTCCGGGAGAGTTCCGTTGTTATTTTTTTATTACACGAGATACAGAGAACTGCAACAATCAGTAAGGCTAAATTTTTCATTTCCAGTACTCTTAATACAATTGTTTTATTCATTTTGCTTGGGTTTCCAATATATTTTCGCCACTTCAAATTTCTTTAATTGAGGATTGAAATTGTACTGTATCGCATTTCCAATAAAACAATCACTGTAACTTTCTTCTGTTAAATACCAGGAACTCTCAATTTCAATTTTGTTCGGACCTGAAAAATTATAGACAAATATCGGGTCATCTAATTCTTCAAATTTTTCATCACAATTAGCATCCGACACTTTTTTCTTTAAATGTTCTTTATAATCCGGTAACAGCAGATTTTCGTTCAAACATTCTTTTATAGTATTGGATTTAACTTCATAAAAATTCAGCGTATTTCCATCACCAACACGATCATCCGTTACTACTACAAATGAGTTTTCTGAAGTTTTATATATGTTAATCGACCAAAAACCGTCAACAATTGAAAAGCCGGCTTCATTTGGTTTTAAATATTTGAGATTAAAAAAGTTCGGATTATTATCAATGTAATAATTATTAGCTTTTATCTCTTTATACCACTGGATTCTATCTTCTGATTTCCATTCCCAACTCGAGAAACTCTTTTCTGGCAAAAGCAGTATTATATCAAGTAAGTCTTTATTTTTAGTAAAGTCGACAGCAACTTTGTTTACAGAATTTAAAATTTTATTATTTTCTGTAACTGCATTTTTCACAGTGTCTTTTATTCCAGAAACTACAGAAGTTTCATCAGGAAGTTGCTTTTTACAAGAAGCTATTGTCAAAATACAAATCAGAAGAAGTAATCGTTTTGTGTTAAGTTGTTTTATCATAGAATATTTCAAACCTATCGGGGACTTATTGTCGATAGAGTTAATTTAACCCAAAACTAACTATTAAAGATAAAGATTACAAATACACACTAAGAATTGTTTAATCATTAAAAGCAAGCGCTTTTGGACAAACCTTTTTCTCTAAGCATTTAGGTGTTTGAATACAATTATCTAAAAAGAGTTTCAATTTAAGTATAAACAAAGTATTTACCTGCTACCACTAAAGTTTCTTATCTCAAGAAAAAAGTAAGTTAATCAAAAAAAGCCGTAACGATAAGTTACGGCCTTTTCTTCATCTTATAAATAAACCCTAAAAAAACACTCGGATTGACATTTACCAAAATTCACAGTTTTTCCAATCATCCGAAAATCTAATATAGTGTTTTACATTTACTTAAGCCAAATCAAAACGATCAAGATTCATCACTTTATCCCAGGCCGCAACGAAATCTTTTACAAATTTTTCCTGTGCATCGGCACTGGCATATACTTCGGCAAGCGCCCGGAGTTCTGAATTCGATCCAAAGATAAGATCCGCACGGGTTCCGGTCCATTTCAGTTCACCAGTAACACGGTCATGTCCTTCAAACAATTCCTTTTGCTCATCAACCGCTTTCCAGGTAGTCTCCATGCTCAGTAAATTCACAAAGAAATCGTTGGTAAGTACTTCCGGGTGGTTGGTAAAAACCCCGTGTTTTGAATTGTCGAAATTGGTATTCAACACACGCATACCGCCAACAAGTACCGTCAATTCCGGCGCTGTAAGTGTTAGCAATTGTGCTTTGTCCACCAGTAATGCTTCTGTGGAAATGGTGAATTTGGTTTTCAGATAATTACGGAAACCATCGGCTTTTGGTTCCAATACCGCGAAGGATTCCACATCGGTTTGTTCCTGTGAAGCATCCATACGCCCCGGAGTAAACGGAACCGTTACAGCATGTCCAGCATCCTTAGCTGCTTTCTCTACACCGGCGCAACCCGCCAATACGATTAGATCGGCCAAAGACACTTTTTTACCATTCGTTTGTGCCGCATTGAATTCTTTTTGGATGGCTTCAAGCGTGTCCAAAACTTTCGACAATTGTACCGGATTATTCACAGCCCAGTACTTTTGAGGCGCCAAACGGATGCGAGCGCCATTAGCACCACCACGTTTGTCCGAACCACGGAAAGTAGATGCCGAAGCCCAAGCTGTGGCCACCAATTGAGAAACCGAAAGACCGGAAGCCATTACTTTTCCTTTTAAAGAAGCAATATCACTGTCATTAATCAGTTCATGATTTAACGCTGGAATCGGATCCTGCCAAATCAATACTTCCGAAGGAACTTCTTTTCCTAAATAACGGGAAATCGGCCCCATATCACGGTGGGTTAACTTATACCACGCACGGGCAAAAGCATCGGCAAACTGATCCGGATTTTCATAGAAACGTCTGGAAATTTTTTCATAAACGGGGTCAAAACGTAACGACAAATCGGTAGTTAGCATCGTAGGCGCATGTTTTTTGGAAGCGTCATGAGCATCCGGAATCGTACCGGCACCTGCTCCATTTTTAGCCACCCACTGAAATGCTCCGGCAGGACTTTTGGTTAGCTCCCACTCGAATTTAAACAAATTATCAAAAAAAAGATTGCTCCATCGTGTAGGGGTTTGTGTCCAAGTTACTTCGGGTCCACCTGTAATGGTGTCTCCGCCTTTACCGATTCCGAAAGCACTTTTCCATCCTAAACCTTGCAATTCGATATCGGCTGCTTCGGGTTCTGGGCCAACCAATGCAGCATCTCCGGCTCCGTGAGCCTTACCGAAAGTATGACCGCCTGCGATAAGCGCTACGGTTTCTTCATCGTTCATCGCCATGCGGGCAAAAGTTTCACGGATATCTTTTGCGGCAGCAATCGGGTCGGGATTTCCATTAGGTCCTTGCGGATTTACATAAATCAATCCCATTTGTACTGCTGCCAACGGATTTTCAAGATCGCGTTCCCCCGTGTAACGATTATCGCCTAACCACTCGGTTTCCGAGCCCCAGTACACATCTTCTTCCGGTTCCCATACATCTTCACGACCACCGGCAAAACCAAAAGTTTTGAATCCCATCGATTCCAAAGCAACATTTCCGGTAAGAATCATAAGATCTGCCCAGGAAATTTTACGACCGTATTTTTGTTTGATGGGCCACAACAATCGACGTGCTTTGTCCAAATTCGCATTATCCGGCCAACTGTTAAGCGGTGCAAAACGTTGCTGTCCGGCTCCTGCTCCTCCACGACCATCACCAATACGATACGTACCCGCGCTATGCCATGCCATACGAATAAAGAACGGCCCGTAATGTCCGAAATCTGCCGGCCACCAGTCCTGTGAGTCGGTCATCAATGCGTTAAGGTCTTTTTTAACAGCGTCCAGATCCAGACTTTTGAATGCTTCCACGTAATTAAACGTTTCGTCCATCGGATTGGACAGTGACGAATGTTGGCGCAGTATACTTACTTTTAACTGATTGGGCCACCATTCCCGATTTTTTGTTCCGATTCCTCCCAAATTTTGTTCCGGATTCGCAGCGGAAAAGGGGCATTTACCATTGTCGTTCGTGTTGTTTTCCATAGTAATGAATATTTTGATTATATTATTTAAAAAAATCAAATCGCTGTAAATCAAAAATTTACAACCTTTAAATTTAGTTAAAATTACGCAAATGAGAAAGGAAATACTTATAAATCAAATTGATTGTTTTTATTTTCTCATCACCAAAAACTATACAATAAAAATTGGCACACGGTTTGCTTATCTTTGAAAAACAAAAACAATTTTATGAAAAAGATAGTACTACTTTTAGCTTTTATTCCCTTTTTAGGATGCGCAGAGATGCAACAGGTAATGGATCAGTTGCCACAAACACAAGGCGTTTTAGGACAAGCAGAAATCGCCTCCGGACTTAAAGAAGCCCTGAATAAAGGAATTGAAAAACAAGTAGTAAAACTGACCAACGTGGACGGTTTCTACAAAAACGAAATGGTAAAAATCCTTTTGCCGGAAGAACTGAAAAAAGTAGACAAAACCCTTCGTGACATCGGCATGAGTAAATTGGCCGATGAAGGTTTGAAGGTCATGAACCGTGCAGCCGAAGATGCCGTAAAAGAAGCCACTCCAATTTTTGTGGATGCCGTAAAAAGCATGAGTTTTTCGGATGCCAAAAACATTTTATTAGGCGATGATCGTTCTGCAACAACCTATCTACAAACCACAACCTCATCTGCGTTGTACACCAAATTTAATCCGGTGATTAAAAATTCGTATGCAAAAGTCGGCGCTGATAAAGTCTGGAATCAAATCATTACCAAATACAACAGTATTCCACTAGTTAAAAAAGTAAATCCGGATTTAACCGATTACACGACCAATAAAGCCATGGAAGGTGTTTTCAAAATGGTGGCCATTGAGGAAAAAGACATCCGTAACAACCTGGCAGCGCGTACTTCCGATTTATTAAGAAAAGTATTCGCATTACAGGATGGCAAATAAATGTAAAAAATTAGCATTCAATAACATACAAATAACAAATTGTTAACATTAACGAATGAAAAATTATCGGAACTTTGTACCATAATAAATAGTTTCTCATTTGGTTAGGGTTAGTTAAAAAAAGAATTCCACGCTTTCGGGCGTGGTTTTTTTGTTCCATAGCGTTGGATTTAAGCACCGACTCTGCCTATTTAACTATTTTTTTACGGTATTTTGAGATGGGCGCAGTACTTTTGCACCGAAATTTATTGGCAAACCAGTTTTATTTATCACTTTAAAAAAAGGTTTGCTGCATTATATAGTAACTGCACTCATGATAAACAAAAGTCTTATTGCGCTTGCCTTTGGCGGACTTGCCATTGGGATGACCGAATTTACAATGATGGGAATTCTGCCCGATATCGCAAAAGATTTAAGTATCGACATTCCAACTGCGGGACACCTGATTGCGCTTTACGCGATGGGCGTTGTGGTAGGCGCACCCATTCTTGTTTTGTTTACCGGAAAATATCCTCCTAAAAAAGTATTATTATTCCTGATGCTCCTGTTTGTGGTCTTCAACGGAATATTTGCCATTGCTCCCGATTATACTACGTTATTGGTTTCCCGATTCATGTCGGGATTGCCGCACGGTGCTTTTTTTGGAGTAGGTTCTGTCGTAGCCGCGCAATTGGCCGACAAAGGAAAAGCCGCACAAGCCATTTCCATTATGTTTACCGGAATGACTATTGCTAATTTAGCCGGAGTTCCCATCGGTACTTATATAGGACATCACTATTCCTGGCGCTATACTTATGCTTTTATCAGCTTGTTGGGATTGGTTACATTTATTGCCATTTATTATTGGTTACCCAAAATAGAAGCCAATCAAGGCGGGAATTTATTCGGACAACTGAACTTTTTTAAACGATGGGAAGCCTGGTTATTAATCGCCATCATTTCTATTGGAACCGGTGGATTGTTTGCCTGGATAAGCTACATCGCCCCAATGGTCACCAATGTATCGCGATTGGATCCGAATCGTGTACCGTTAATTATGATTTTGGTCGGACTGGGAATGTTCTTCGGAAATTTATTGGGCGGAAAATTAGCCGATTCTATGTCGCCCACAAAAGCGGCTATGGCCTGTTTTTCGATGATGGCGGTTTGTTTGGTCGTTGTTTATTTAACCGCTCACATTGAAGGAATGGCTTACGTGATGTCGTTCGTAACCGGATTGATTGCTTTTACCATTGGTTCGCCGTTACAGATGATGTTAATTACCACTGCAAAAGGTGCCGAAACTTTAGCCGCTGCCGCTGGTCAGGCCAGTTTTAATATCGGGAATACATTAGGAGCTTTCTTTGGCGGTATTCCGATTGCTTTGGGATATGCCTACAATACGCCGGTATTGATTGGTGTGGGAATGGCGAGCATCGGAGCGTTACTTTCATTCGTATTTCTCCGAATGATTGTGGTTAAAAAAGGTGTTTAAAGTCGCTCGTGAAGACTTTTGAAATACTCAATCGCTTTTACTAAACGGCTGCCGTACCAGGAAAACATTTCACCATCTACGAAAATGGTTGTGGCATGATGCGTGTGTCGGCCCAATTCGAAAGCATGTTCGTCTTTAAACGGAAAAGGTTCGGAAGACAATAGTACATAATCCGGATCGCCCTGAATACGCATTTTCTGAATTACGATTTCAGGATAACGACCTTCGTATTTAGCTACGTGCTGTTCGGCTCCGCGTAGGTTTTCATGATTGTCGTAGATATTTTCGAATTTGTTCAGCTTTAGCAATTCGTTGATAAAAGTATCGCCACCGGCTACCATATACGGATTCGCCCAAATAAAATAAGCAACTTTCTTTACTTCCTTGTCTTTGATGAAATGCTGAAAATCGGCTAAAGCAAAATTGGTTTTGTCAATCCACTTTTGGGCTTCGATGCGTTTATTGAACAACTGTCCGAAATCCGAAATCATTTGCAGATTGTCTTCAATCGTAATAATATCCGTTACCCAAACCGAACAAATGTCTTGTAGCGATTCGACAATTTCCAGCGTATTTTCTTCTTTGTTGGCGATGATGATATCCGGCTGTAATGCTTTTATCTTGTCGATTTTCACCTGTTTTGTACCGCCCACAATAGCTTTAGTGGCTTTCAGATGAAACGGATGCACACAGAATTTCGTGATTCCTACAATACTGTCTTCCAATCCCAAATCATACAACAATTCGGTTTGAGAAGGCACTAAAGAAATGATTCGTTTTGGCGTTTGATTAAATCTATGTTGGTTTCCGAGTTGATCGGTATACGTTTTCGAATTCGGCATCAAGGTGCAATATTTAAATTATAAATCGGAAGTTGAACTGCTTTTTTGAAATCCGTTTGGAAACATGATGGCCAAAAGCACAAAAATGAGTAGAAAATTAAATTCCATTCCGTTTCTTCCGCCGCCAACCACAAACCAGCCTTCCTGAAAATGAATCATGATAATTCCCATCATCAGGACAAATATCGTTACGATTGACGCTAATTTCACATATCGATTCGCCAATAGCAAAATAGCTGCAACCAAATGCGAAATTTTTATCATCCAAGCCAGTATCAACCCAAAAGGGGCAAAACCGACCGCATCCAGATAAAGTCTTCCGAAATCATTAACGCCGCCGTTGAACATTCCGGCCACACTGTGTACAACCAATATTACGGCAACCGCAAAACGAAGTATAAAAGTACTTTTCATTAGAGGAATAAAATTACGATGAACCGCAAATATAACTATTTCAGAATTTCCGCCATTTCCTGTTGCAGTTTCAAGGCTTCTGCTCTTGCTTTTTCAGCGAAATCAGCCCGGTCGGATGCATAAATGATACCGCGGGACGAGTTGATTAACAAACCTACATTTTCATTCATTCCGTATTTGCAAACCTCGGCCAGACTTCCGCCTTGAGCGCCCACACCGGGAACCAACAAAAAACTGTCGGGTACAATTTTACGGATTTCAGTGAAATATTCCGCTTTAGTTGCTCCTACCACATACATCAGGTTTTCGGAATTTTTCCAGGATTTAGAAGTTTCCAAAACTACTTTGTACAATTCCTTTCCGTCGACATTTTGGGTTTGAAAATCGAAAGCACCTTCGTTTGAGGTTAATGCCAACATAATGGTATGTTTGTCTTCAAAAGCCAAAAAAGGTTCTACGGAATCTTTTCCCATATAAGGCGCCACGGTAACCGAATCGAAATTCAAATCTTTGAAAAAAGCTCTGGCATACATCGAAGACGTGTTTCCGATATCGCCGCGTTTTGCATCGGCAATGGTGAAAATTTCAGGATATTTTTCGTTAATGTAATGAATGGTTTTTTCCAAAGACTTCCATCCTCTTATTCCGTAGGCTTCGTAAAAAGCAGTATTCGGTTTATAGGAAACGCACAAATCGTGGGTAGCATCAATTATCGCTTTGTTGAATTCGAAAATCGGATCTTCGGTTTGTAAAAGATGTTCGGGAATTTTGTTTAAATCGACATCCAAACCGATACATAAAAATGATTTTTTGGTTTGAATCTGTTCCTGTAGTTGTTGTGTTGTCATGTTTTTAGTTGCTGAGCGGCAAAGTTACGAAGGTTCATGGGTAAATATCAAAATTTTATAACATTAGCCTGTAATTATATAACAAATAGTATTCAAATACATCTTAATTTCATCAAAAGGAAAAATTAAGAATAGTATTTTTACCTGGATAGAACCAAAAAACACAAAATTACAGACGTACTAACCTGAAAGATTAATAACTAATTAATTATCTTTATGGTTCGTAACTTTTTATTTACAACTCAAAAATAACAAATGAAAGCATTCCTTAAATTTGATTTTAACGTAGTAACTAAAAAACTGCTGGAAGAAAAGCTGGAAGGACTTGGAGTAAAATTCAACATCGTAGGTTTTGGTGAAGTCGAATTTCTGGAAACGCTCAAACCGGAAAAGATGGACGAAATTACCTTGCTGTTGAACAGTTACGGAATAGAAGTCATCGAAAATCAGAAGAGCATTCTGGTTCAGAAAATCAAAGATCTGATTACCGAAATGGTCTTTCAGGAAAACAATCCGAATGTAAAAAGTTCAGTTTATCTGGCAGAAAAACTAAATCACAGTTACGGGTATCTCTCCAATCTTTTTTCGGAAGTAACCTATACCTCTATTGAGAATTATATCATATTGCAGAAAATCGAATTGGCCAAACAACTCATTGTGAACGACAAATTGAGTTTAACCGAAATCGCCTACAAACTGAATTATTCGAGCGTTGCCCATTTGAGTACGCAATTCAAAAACACCACCGGCATCACGCCTACCGCGTTTCAGAGAATCATTGAACGAAGAAGAAAAATTGCTAACGAGAAATAAAAACCTTGTGAAAAATGAATAAAGAATACATTCATATCATTTTAGCCGATGACGACGAAGACGATCGCTTGTTTTTTACCGATGCGTTCAGTGAGCTTAAAATCAGCACGAAAGTGAGCACTTTTAATGATGGCGTGGAGCTGATGAACTATCTGAATGATTCGGAATCTGTTTTGCCGAACATCCTTTTTCTCGACTTAAACATGCCGAAAAAGAACGGTATCGAATGTTTGCACGAAATTAAAAGCAATTCGCGTTTTGATGATATTGCCATTGCGATTTATTCCACCTCCTCTTCCGAAGAAGATATTGAAGAAACATTTGTGCTCGGAGCCAACATTTACATCAAAAAACCCAGCGATTTTGCTTCTTTGAAAAAAATATTAAGCGATGTGATTTCCATCAACTGGCAATACCACACTTCGGGTTTGAACAAAGACAACTTTCTTCTTCGTTTGTAACGATTAAATAAACGCCTTATGAAATTTGCAGGATTTTTACAGAAACCGTTAGCACTCAAAATACTCTTTGTTATTTCCATAGCGGTAATTTTCTTTATTTCCGGCATAACTTATAAACACCTTTCCAAATTATCCGATTCCTCGGAAGAAGTTACCCGCACTCACGAGGTCAGCCTGCAACTGGAACGATTGCTGTCGCAGATACGAGACGCAGAAACCGCTACCCGAGGCTATATCATTACCCGGGATTCCAGTTATCTGAAACCCTATACACTGGCTCCTATCCGAATAGATGCCGCCATTAGCATTGTAGATCATTTATCAAAGCAAAATGACAACATCCCATTGCTTCGCAAGCTAATTGACAACAAATTGCGCATTATGGGTAAATCGATCGAGCTTACCAACACCAATAAGACCGCAGAACTGCGATTGAATTTATTAAAAGGCAAACAAACCATGGACAGCATCCGGTTTTGTGTGGCCAGTATGTCGGAACTGGAAACCAAAATCTTATCCATCCGTCAGGAAAAATACAACAATACCTTTTCCAACACTCCGATACTGATTTACATTACTATTTTAATCGGACTCATTTTAAGTGTCGTTTCCTTTGTAAAAATCAGTCGGGATTTGAATGAACTAAAAAAAACCAACAACCAGTTATCCATTGCAAATGAATCAAGCAATATGGCTGAAATGGTAGGGAATTTTGGTTCCTGGCAATGGGAAATCGAAAAAGATCACTATCGTTTTTCCGACAACCAGTACCGTTTATTGGGATGCGAACCACAATCGTTTGAGGCCAATTTCGACAATCTGATGAAATACATCCATCCGGACGATTTGGAACACGTTCAGCATGTAATGTCGCGGATGATTCAGAACGAAAAACTGCCGTCTTTCAATTACCGGATTATTAAAGAAGACGGCGAAATTCGTTATTTCAGAGGCATCGGAAAACTGATTACCAACAAATCGGGCGATAAAATCCTTTTAGGAACCACCAGCGATATTACCGAAGAATACAATATCATGCAGGAAACGGAGGAACGAAACCGCGAACTGGAACGCAGCAACAAGGAATTGATGGCTTTTAATTATGTGGCCAGTCATGATTTGCAGGAACCGTTACGAAAAATACAAACCTTTATTTCCCGCCTCAACGATAACGAAGCCGCAAATTTATCCGATACCGGTAATGATTATCTCAAAAGAATTATCGTTGCTGCAGACAGAATGCGCAATCTGATTGATGACTTACTTCAGTTTTCAAGATCCAACAAAACAGAAAAGAATTTCGAAACAACCGATTTAAATCAGTTATTAGAAAATGCCAAACTAGAAGTATCGCCAACAATTGAAGAAAAAAATGCTGTTATTATTAGCGAAAAACTCCCGGAACTGAATGTCATTCCTTTCCAGATCCAACAACTGTTTACCAATCTGATAAGCAATTCTTTAAAATACAGTAAAGAAAACGTAGCACCAGAAATATACATTAAGGTTTCCGAAACGAATGCAGCCGATGAAACGCAGTTGCCGTCTTCTGCAAAAGACAAATACTACCGAATAACATTTCGCGACAACGGCATCGGATTCGAACAGGAATATGCCGAAAAAATCTTCATTCTTTTTAACCGCCTTCACAATAAAAACGAATATGCCGGAACCGGAATCGGATTGGCGATTTGCAGAAAAATTGTGGAGAATCACAAAGGCTACATTTTTGCAAAAGGCGAACCGAACATCGGGGCTACTTTTACCGTTTACCTTCCTTTAGAATAAACCAATTCTCAGCACCCTTTCAAAAAAAATGCTTTCAGAACTTATTTTAGTGCCTGAAAAAAAAGACTTTATGGAAATTCTGTAACAATTAAAAAATATGTTGTAACAGGAAACGGCGCTATCGGTTGCAACTTTGTAATGTAAATAACAATAATCAATTAAAAACTGAATAGTATGCAAAACTTACTTTATATGGTCGCGATAGTATTGGTAATATTATGGGCCTTAGGCTTTTTTGTCTATAGCGCGGGGAATTTAATTCACATCTTATTGGTGATTGCCGTTATAGCGATTCTGTTACGAATAATTAAAGGAAAAGAATTATAACCGTTAAAAACTGAAAATTATGAAAAATGCAAAATTTTATATTACAGTAGTAACGATTGCCACTGTAATGATATCGTGTAAAGATGAAAAAAAAGAACAAGCAGATAAAGCCGTAAGCAGCTATGAGACCTATGTGGATTCTATCAGTAAAGTAGCACCTAATGACGCTTTAGGAAATTGGGAGACCATTGAAACTTCAGTGAACAATAAAAAAACAGAAGCCGAAACAGCTTTAACAGATGTAAAAGACAAAACCGCTTATGAAACTAAAATTGCAGCATCGTCAGAAAAATATGAAGTATTTAAAGCAAGTCTGATAGCCGAAAAACAAAAATCGGAAACTGCCAATTACAAAACCACTATCCGAAAAGCGTTATTTGGAGTAGAAATTGGTGACGACATGAATTTTGATTGGGTTAACAAAGACAACATTCTTAAGGTTTATGACAATTTTGTCACCACTGTATCCAATAATAAAGATTCCTATTCAAGAGAAGACTGGGATGAAATTAAATTATTGTATGAAGCCCTTGATGCCCACAAAAATACCGTAGAAAAAAATGGTTTAACTCCGGAGGATAACCGAAAAATTGCCGGTTTAAAAATCAAATTTGCACCTATGCTTAAAATCAACAGAATGAGTGCCAAATCAGAAGAAAATGCTAAAGCCAAAGAATAATGCGTACCATTTGGTATAAAAAAACGAGATAGTTGACTATCTCGTTTTTTTTATGTTTAGAAAACTTCGTTCTCTTTAAGTTTTTCCATATTGTTTACCAACTGAAGCTCGTCAACAAATTTTTGGATTTTTCCGTTCATCACGCCATCCATATCAAAAACATCTAAACCAATTCGGTGATCGGTTACACGACCTTGCGAATAATTATAAGTTCTGATCTTTGCCGAACGGTCACCCGAACTAACTTGCGAAGAACGTTTGGTTGCATCTTCTGCTTGTTTTTTTGCCAATTCCTGTTCGTACAAACGGGAACGCAATACTTCTAATGCTTTGTCTTTATTTTTATGCTGCGATTTCTGATCCTGACATTGCGCTACCAATCCGGTTGGAATGTGTGTTAAACGCACGGCTGATTTTGTCGTATTTACCGACTGACCTCCAGGACCTGACGAACAGAAGAAATCCACACGAACGTCGTTCATATCGATTTGTACATCAAATTCTTCGGCTTCCGGAAGTACCATTACCGTCGCAGCGGAAGTATGCACACGCCCTTGTGTTTCAGTTTGCGGTACACGTTGCACACGGTGAACACCTGCTTCAAATTTTAACGTTCCGTAAACGTCTTCACCGGTTACTTCAAAAATAATCTCTTTGAATCCGCCTGATGTTCCTTCGTTCATATCTACCACCGAAGTTCTCCAGCCTCTGGCTTCACAATATTTAGTGTACATACGGAACAAATCGCCTGCAAAAATAGACGCTTCGTCACCTCCGGTACCCGCACGGATTTCCACCATTACGTTTTTCGCGTCTTCCGGGTCTTTCGGGATCAGCATGTATTTGATTTCCTCTTCCAGTTGTGGCAAACGTTCTTTGGCTTCATCCAACTGCATTTTGGCCATTTCCACCATTTCGGCATCCGAACCATCGGCAATGATTTCCTGCGCTTCCTTGATATTTCCGTCAAGATTGATGTATTCCTCGCGTTTTTCAACCAAGGCTTTCAAATCTTTATATTCTTTATTTAACTGAACATAACGTTTTTGATCGGCGATAACATCCGGCTGAATAATCAAATCCGAAATTTCGTCGAAACGCTGCTTCACATATTGCAATCTGTCTAACATATTCTTTACGCTGTTTTCGGGTGCAAATTTACAAAAAAAATAGGTTCAAAAAACAGTGAATAAACAGCATATATTTTTTTGTAAAATATTATGCAATTTACATACCTTTAACCCGTCTAATATCTTTAATGAAAATGAAAAAAATTACTGTTACTTTAGCGGCAATTGCGCTTGTTGCTTGTAACCAAAAAAAGGAGAGTTCACTGCAAATTGGTGAACCGGAAGAGATTGTAACCAAAGACTATGAAAAGCTTGAAAAAGCAAATTGGCTTTTGGGGAAATGGGGAAATACTTCTGCGGAAGGTAATTTAACCGAAACCTGGAAACAGGAAAACGACAGTACGTTTGTTGGAGACAGTTTTGTTACCGTTGAAATTGACACTGTTTTTCATGAAAATGTTGTTTTAGAACAGAAAAATGACAGTTTGTTTTACAAAGTGACCGTAAAAGGACAAAACAACAATGAACCTGTAGCATTTTATCTGACTACTGCCAATGACGATCAGCTTGTTTTTGAAAATCCGAAACATGATTTTCCCAACAAGATTACCTACAGCAAAATTTCAAACGATAGTTTAGTTGCCGAAATTTCCGGAATGAAAGACGGAAAAATGAGCAAAGAACTTTTTGCGATAAAGAAAAAATCGTAATAAAAAACCTCGTCACTGACGAGGTTTTTTTTGTTATCTGCGGGATTTAAAATAATCCTCAAAATAAGAGCAATCACTGGTTAACTTTCCGTAATCCTTCGGATATGCAGTATTCAAATCGGAGTAGTATTTGTTTTTACCGAAAATGTACTTTCCGTAATCTTCAATCTCTTTATCGTAACGGTACGGATACAAATATTCCAGCCTGTTTCGCTCGCAGCGTCCGATCATTCGTAAACATAGCGCTCTGAATTTATCGGTTTTGGCATTTTCTTTTGCTTTCAGATAATATTTCTTAGCCAAATCGCACTGAAAATATTCCGCTTCATCTTCCAATGGCGAATGGTTGCCATAGCTGGTCCAGGTATAGCGGCGCATCATCCAGGAATTTCCGTATTGTGTCATGTTATAATAACAGTTCCCAATTAAAAAATAATAGTAGTCGCGATCCTTTTCCTTCGTATTTTCCGCTTTGGCGATATATTGTATCAACTGATTCGTTATCGCGGTTTTAGTCAGTCGTATTGTATCTTTTATCGGAATAAAATCCGGCGTATATTTCAGTTCGTAAAAAGGGTTCGCATCAAAAATATTGCTTCCGTCCCAATTGTATTTATTTCTTTCCCAAGCCGAATATTTCTCATTCCAAAACACATTATCCACTTTTTTGAAATTCGTCAATGCTTTTTGCAAATTGTTCTGACGGATGTATTTCGTACCCAATAAATCATACAGATCCGGAACCTGCTGTTTTAGCAAAGCGTATTTCCAAATCGAAAACTCGTCTTTAGCTTTAGAATTTTTAAAAATGTTATTGAGTAAATCTTCCATCTGTTTTGGAGTATACATGATGTTGATATAATCGAAATAATCATAATAGAAATCAGAATAGGTTTCTCCTTTATTTTTTATGGTTCTCCAATAAGCAACATTATAATTATCGTGATCTTCCGTTAATTCGTTATCATTCATCTTCGAATACAAAAGTGCGGCATCAGAGGTATTTCCTTTATACTCCAACTCCCGTCCCAAAGCAAAAAGAAACTTCTTGAACTCTTTATTTTTCAGAATAACCGCTTTTACCTCATTTGAAATAACAGCTTTTCCATATTCCTGATTTGCAATCAGATTCAAGGCTTTTATGATTTCTAACTGTTTCTGAAGTTCTCCGGATTTTTCAGTAGATTTTTCCAATTCACGGATAAGTGACAAACTGGATGTATAGTCTTTCGTAATAAACAACAAATGCGCTTTGCATACTTTCCAGAATTGTGGATCCTTCACTTTGCTCAAATCAACCTGATTCACAAAACGCAGAACCTCAGCAGCATAAACCCGGTCCGTTTCCACCCTTTTAAAAATATTTTGTATCGAAATTTCCTCATCGTCCCAAAAATTATTGGTTTCCACAGAAGGGCTAAACAGGGAGTAATACGGGGTAAAAACCCAGTCTTCCATTTTATTAACCTCTCTTAACAACAGAAAATTCAAACCTTCAAAGTTCGGATTGTACTGATATACTTTTTGCAGGTATTCAAGCGACTTATCGTGTTTTTTTATTCCGGCCAACAAATACACATTGGCTCTTTCTTCATTGGTTTTAGCATGTCTCAAAACCGATTGAACAGGCACTTTTGTATCGAAAAACTGTGCAATCATGAAACGTTTATCGGGTGCATTCACAAAAACCTGTGCCGCGTAAAAATTAGCCAAAGACGCATCGCCTTCGGCTATGGTTCTGAAATACAGACTCCAATAATCAAGGATATTGTTTTTTGTTTTCAGTTTAAATACCGTATCATAAAGACTTCTGATTTTGGTAAAATCCTGATTATAAAATGCCAGTCGGATGGCCAAAAAAGTATATCGCAGCCTGATTTCTTCTTTTTGGGATTGTTTCGAAAGTAAAATCGCTTCGTTTAAAAGCTTCGTTCTTTTGGGCAGGGCCATGACTTCATTTCGCTCCCAGGGATCATCCATCCAGGAATTGAAAAACTCACAGTTCTTGGCAAATTTCAGATAGTGCAACGCTTCAAAATCCTTAGTCTGATAGAGATATTGAATCCACTTGTTTGCACTTTTTTTGTTGATATCATCGGCACTAAATTCATCCAGAACCTTACGAATATCGTAAACCGATACTTTATTTCCGGAATACTTCAGCCAGAGTCTTTCATTAGGCTGCCATTCAAAATCCCTGTAAACATCTTTAGGCTCAAAAGAATTCGAGGAATAATCAAACTCGGAATACGAATAATACCCAAATGCTTCGGGATTGAAAAACGAAAAGCGCAATTCCTCCCCGTACGGATAAAATCCGCAGGCAAACAGATGCTTACTTGCAAAAATCAGAATAAAAGCCAGAAAGTTCTTCATTGGAATAATTGCTTAATTGTTTTTCGTCTAAGTGAAATAAGGTAATCGTAGTGTTTTTATCCAGCTTTATCTGGCGCTTTATAATTGAAATAGCTTTTTGGATATTACCCGCTGTAAGCTCTTCCAGCTTTATTTTATCGCCAATCCGCAGATACGTATCTTCAATAACAGTGTCTTTCGTAACTTCATACCACAATGGTTTTACCGGTTTCAGGATTTTCTTTGTCGCTTTCACATCGGTATAAATAACTTTCGAAAACTGATTGTTCTGATAGACCTGTATCCAGGAATACGTTGGCAGCGCAACATCCAAATGCAGCGGATAAGCATTATCGGTATCGAGATATTGTTTCATTTCCTCTAAATCGAGAATTGAGTTCTTAGTATGATTTTCCAGAGGATTCATCAGATTATAACACATTAAGGTTACTTTATCCACAGGAGGCACGCCCATTTTGTCCGGGTATTTATACGGATACAAACGAAGTGTACAGCTAATTTCCTTCTTCGAAAGAACTTTCAGTTGCTTCAGAAAATAGAAATAATTGTCTTTTGATTTTAAAGTCCAATCGCAATCCATCTGAAATTCTTTTACCGGTAATTGCCTGTCGAATTTCTCATTGACGTATTTATTGATTAAGAAATTCACGTTATTGGCCAAAGTATCCAAACTCCCTTTACTGGCATTTATAAAAACCGAATTTCTTAAATATACCGTGGGAACAATGGTAAGACTGTCTGCTCTGTACATATTTAAATTCGTTTTTGAAATCGGGTAATTTCCCATTGCATCACTGTGCTCGACTTCAAAAAATTTGACATACAGCTTATTAACCTTTAATTTCTTTAGTAACGAATCTTCTTTTTCGGAAAAATTCCACTCATCGCTTTTCCAATAATAGAACGATTTTTCGACATTTTCCACTTTATGGGAACACGAGAAAAGGGTTGTCAAAATAACCCCAAAAAGAAACCAGGTTTTCATTGCTGTTGCAGTTTTTATCTTAACGTAAATTCGTATTAAAAGTATATCATTTCGCTAAATTATTTTACAAAAAAACCCGTTTATTTCTAAACAGGTTTTTCAATTCTTTATAAAGGTGAATTTTTAATTCTTCATCGGAATATTCTCCAGAATCTCCATTACAAATTTCCAGTATTTCTGAGCCGAAGCAATCGACGCTCTTTCATCCGGGCTGTGTGCGCCTTTGATGGTCGGACCGAAAGAAATCATGTCCATATCCGGATAATTTGTTCCTAAAATTCCGCATTCCAAACCGGCGTGACAAGCTACCACGTGTGGCTTTGAACCGTTTTGTTTTTCGTAAATCGATGTTAAAACATCCAATATTTCCGATTTTACGTTTGGTGTCCAACCTGGATATGAACCTGCAAAGGTTACTTCACATCCGAACAATTCAAAAGCAGAACGCAAAGCATTCGCCAAATCAAATTTGGAAGATTCTACCGAAGAACGCGTTAAGTTTTGGATTGAAATCTCACCGTCTTTCACGATGATTCTTGCAATATTATTGGAAGTTTCCACCAGATTTTCCATATCGGCACTCATTCGGTACACACCGTTATGCGCAGCGTAAACCGCACGCAACAAGCCTTCCTGAACACCTAAATCCATTACTTTTGAAGGTAAATCGGATTTTACGATTTCGATCGTTAATTTAGGTTCTGTTGTTTTGAATTCGGCTTTGATATCTTTGATGATTTCCTGCATGTCGAACACGAAAGCTTCATCGTAAATTCCAGCAATAATCACTTTGGCAACACTTTCACGCGGAATGGCGTTACGCAAACTTCCACCGTTGATTTCGACAATCTGCAAACCGAAGTTTTCAAATCCGTCGAATAATAAACGGTTCATGATTTTGTTGGCGTTTCCTAAACCTTTGTCGATGTCCATTCCGGAGTGACCACCATTCAACCCTTTTACAGTAATAGTATAACCTACCGAATCTGCAGGAACTTCTTCTTCATTATATTGACGGGTTGCCGTAACATCTACCCCACCGGCACATCCGATATCGATTTCGTCGTCTTCTTCGGTATCTAAATTTAAAAGAATTTCACCGTTAAGTAAACCACCTTTTAAGCCCATCGCTCCAGTCATTCCCGTTTCTTCATCAATAGTGAATAACGCTTCGATTGCCGGATGTTTGATATCTGTGCTTTCTAAAATCGCCATGATGGTGGCAACTCCTAAACCGTTATCAGCACCTAAAGTGGTTCCTTTAGCGCGAACCCAGTCGCCATCCACATACATTTCAATGCCTTGCGTATCGAAATCGAAATTGGTATCATTATTTTTTTGGTGCACCATATCCAAATGCGATTGCATCACAATGGTTTTACGGTTTTCCATTCCTGCCGAAGCCGGTTTTTTGATGATTACGTTTCCAACCTCATCTTTAATGGTTTCAAGACCTAATTTCTTTCCGAAATCCATCATGAATGCGATTACACGCTCTTCCTTTTTAGACGGACGCGGGACGGCATTCAGGTCGGCAAATTTATTCCAAAGCTGTTTAGGCTCAAGGTTTCTTACTTCCTGGCTCATATTTTTTATTTAATGTTGTTGTTTTTTAGAAGTCCCAAAGTTACGAAGTTTTAGCGCTTTGAAGACAAGAATGTAAGGTAATTTTCAGCGGAAATTATTCGTGGTTAAATAGCTTCTGATGCGCTACATATTCCTCGAAAAGTTGCGGTATTTTTTTCTCGGACACTTCGCCAAACCATGCGTTATCCGGTTGAAAACCAACTACCGGTGCGCATTTGCAATTGTCGGTACATTCGATTTTCACCATTATGACTTCTTCTTTCATTTCGGTTTGTTTCAGGAGACCGCGAAACACTTTCCGGTTGTGTTTGTTGGGCTTTCCGCATTTGCTTCCGTTACAAAAGAGAATGACTTTTTTCGGAATATCTAACTTTTTCATGCTACCGTATTTATTTCATCCCTGTTTATTACAAATTTACGATAAGTCTTTCATAACCACATTCAATTAACATTTTTTATATTTAGCAAAATTTTCTCCATGAACCGTAAACTGATTTTACCGCTTTTTCTCGTTATCCAGCTTATCGGATTAAAAATACTTTCTTTTTTTCCGGAAGCCGTAGAGCGGTATTACAGCAATGGTTTCTATCCGCCTTTAGCAAAAATTTCGAGAATTACGTTGGGAAAAATTCCGTTTTCTGTGGGCGATGTTATTTATTTTATTGCCATTTTCTTTTTACTGCGATGGTTTTGGAAACAACGAAAAACATGGAAAACAGATTGGAAATCAAATCTTTTATCGCTTTTGGGATTTGTATCGGTGTTTTATTTTTTCTTTAACTTGCTTTGGGCCATCAATTATTTGCGGATTCCGATGTATGAAAAACTGAAAATCGAACGCGAATACACTCAGAAAGAGTTAATTGATTTCACTAAAATGATGATTGTAAAAACCAATGCGATTCATTCCCAATTGGTTAAAAATGATTCTGTAAAAGTGGTGATTCCATTTAACAGAAAGCAAATCTTCGACAAAACGCAAAACGGCTATGACAATCTGGCAAAAGCTTTTCCGTATCTGAAATATGAACATCATTCGGTAAAACCTTCACTAATCAGCACACCGTTGACGTATATGGGATTTGGCGGGTATCTGAATCCGTTTACCAATGAAGCGCAGGTGAATAATTTGATTCCGCTACACAATTTTGCTACGACAACCGGACACGAAATGGCGCATCAGATTGGAATCGGTTCTGAAAGTGAAGCCAACTTTATCGGATACATGGCCACGATTTACAATGACGATTTGTATTTTAAATACTGTGGTTATTCGTATGCTTTGCGGTATTGCCTATCGAATATGGAGAATTTTGAAGAAGGCTCTGCCAAAAAACTACTTCCGTTGATTCACCCCGGAATTTTGAAAAACTTTGACGAAACCGAACAATTCTGGGACAGTCATCAAACGTTTATCGATGTGATTTTCCATACGTTTTACGATAATTTCCTGAAAGTGAACCAGCAGAAAGACGGTTTGGAAGGCTACAGCAAATTTGTCGGATTGATGGTGAATTATTATAAAGGAAAAGACTTGTAAGAAACAAGAACCAAGAGTCAAGATAGTTTAATCATTATGTTTGCTTCTTGCTTCTTGCTTCTATTTTCTATTTTCTATTTTCTATATCTCATCTGTGGTGAAACTCTGAATGTTTTTCTTTTTGTACGGACGGATAATCAAACGGCCTTCACGATCGAATTTGATGTAGTTGTACACCCAGTTCATTAAAACTACCGCTTTGTTTTTGAATCCGATGAGTGAAAACAAATGTACAAACATCCAGACGAACCAGGCGAAAACCCCGTGAAAATGCCATTTCGGTAAATCCACCACCGCTTTGTTTCTTCCGATGGTGGCCATGGAACCTTTATCGTTGTATTCGAACGGTTTCATTTCCTTATTCTTAAGTTTTCGAATTAGGTTTTCGGCCAGTAAATTTCCTTGCTGAATGGCCGGTTGTGCCATCATGGGGTGACCTTGCGGATTTTTTTCGGAAGCCATTAAGGCGATATCACCGATGGCAAAAATATTATCGTATCCCAACACCTGATTGAATTCGTTGACTTTGATTCGGTCGGCGCGTTCTATAACTGCTTCCTTTTTTAAACCGTTGATTACAGCTCCTTTTACTCCGGCTGCCCAAATTACGGTTGCGGTATCGAAAGCTAAATCAGAACTCGTAGTTACCGTTCTTCCGTCGTAATTGGTAACGCGAACGTTTTTCCAGATGCTTACGCCCAATCCGTGAAGAAAATCTTCCGCTTTTTGCGACGATTGTACCGACATCGCATCCAGCAAGCGATCACTTCCCTGAACCAAATGAATACCCATTTTACGGATATCCAAATCGGGGTAATCTTTGGGCAGGATGGCTTTTTTCATTTCCGCCAAAGCGCCGGCCAATTCTACTCCGGTGGGTCCGCCGCCTACGATTACGAAGTTCATTAAAGCGTTTCGTTCGTTGATATCGTTAGTCAGTAATGCCTGTTCAAAATTTTCCAGAATCAGACTGCGGATGTTGAGCGATTGCGGTATGGTTTTCATCGCCATACTGAAACTCTCGATTTCTTTGTTTCCGAAATAATTGGTTTTGGAACCCGTGGCAATTACCAGATAATCGTAATATAAATCTCCGATATCCGCCAGTACCTTTTTATTTTCCGTATCGATTTCCTTTACATTGGCCAACCGGAAATAAAAATCCTGATATTCCTGTACCACTTTTCGAATCGGGTACGCAATGGAGCCGGCTTCCAAACCACCAGTCGCCACCTGATACAACAAAGGCTGAAACGTGTGGTAATTGTGCTTGTCGAGAAGCACCACCTGAGCGTTCTTGTTTTTTAGTTTTTTGGCTAATGAAATTCCGGCAAAACCACCACCAATGATGACAATGCGCGGGAAACTGGAGCGGGGAATATTCATATTTCTGAGTAGCTGAGTTACTGAGTAGCTAAGTTACGAAGAAGTGGTGAGAAAAGTTATAAAAAGGGAGAAGAGAATAGAGAGAAGAGTAAAGAGCAAAGAGAAACAAATATGGAATAATCCGCGTTGCCTGCATCGGTGTTATCTGCGTCCCAAAAATCCCAAAATTTTAAAAGAAGCCTAAAGCCTTCCCTTAGCCCCGATGGGAGCGGTACCTCGTAAAGCGGACAGCGGGAACATGGCTTAAAAAATGCCCGAAAGTATTGCTCCCGAAAATAAAAAAAATGCAATTTTGTAACAATCCGTGATGAACTAACACTAATGCTTTATGAATTCGAGTTTAGAACAAACTTTTGTTTCGCAGTTACAGGAACATCAGAATATTATCCACAAGATTTGTAGGCTATATACTTCTGATGAGGATGCGCATAAGGATTTGTTTCAGGAAATTACCATTCAGCTCTGGAAAGCGTTTCCGCAGTTTCGCGGGGAAGCGAAGTTTACCACTTGGGCGTATCGTGTGGCATTGAACACCGCAATTACACTTTATCGAAAGAAAACCAAATCGATAAACACTATCGAGTTTGACAGTAAAATTCACAAGTTCAGCCACGACGAATACAATTATGAAGAGGAAGAACAGATAAAATTGCTGTACAAAGCGGTACACCAGCTGAACGACATCGAGAAAGCCTTGGTTTTCATGTATCTGGAAGACAAAGATTATACGGAAATCGCCGAAACGCTGGGAATCAGTGAAGTCAACGCAAGGGTAAAAATGAACCGAATCAAAGGAAAGTTAAAACGAATAGTAAATCCGTAAGGAAAGGGAAAATATGGACGAGTTAGATTTATTAAAAAAAGACTGGAAGAAAAACGACACGCAATATCCGAAGATTTCGGAGCAGGAAATTTATGCGATGCTGCATCAGAAATCGTCTTCTATTGTGAAGTGGATTTTTGTGATCAGTGTGTTGGAAATACTGCTTTGGAGTGCTATCAGTTATTTTACGGCAGATGAAAATTATTTTAAAACACTGGAAAATTATCATATTGACACACTTATGAAAATATTCACCTTTGTGAATTATGGCGTTATCGCTGTTTTCATTTTTCTGTTTTACAAGAATTTCAAAAGCATCAATACCACCGACAGTGTTAAATCGCTGATGAAAAGCATACTAAAAACCCGCAAAACGGTTCAGTATTATATTTGGTACAATCTTAGTATGATTGGACTGACGTTTATCGTAATTATGATAGCTACGTTCAAATACGACAACCGTATTAATGAAATTGCCGTTAAGGCATCCGGAAGTGACAGTAACACTTTGTTTTGGATTGTGTTATTCGGATTTACCATACTCTTTTTTGCTATCATTTTTGGATTGTTCTGGTTGTTCTACCGATTAATTTACGGTTACCTGCTCAGAAGACTCCACAAGAATTACGAAGAATTAAAGAAAATCGATTTATAAAACAAAAAAGCTTCAACAGTGTTGAAGCTTTTTTTATTACTTTTTTTTATTCTTCGTCGTCATCCTCATAATCCTCAACGCCAAAAAGAAAAGGTTCGAGCATAATTTTATCGGCCATTATTTCTATTCTTTCCGTTAGGTTTTCGGAAAAGAAAATACGCTGTGTTTTTTCGACACTGTTGGACAAACGTAAAACAATGGCGTCCATTCGGAGTTTAAACAATTCATCGGCATCGTCAATAACGAACATTTTTATGGTATTCATGTTGAATCCCGCAGACGAAAACATCGCATTAAGACGATTAGGTGTTCCGATTAAAACATCCACACCTAAGGAAATCTGGTTTTTATCGTAATCGATATCGCCTTTATCGTGTGAACCGAAAAAACGCAAATCAGTATAATGTCCGAACTTTTTGAATAGTTCCAGCATTTCCAATACCGCTTCTTTGTCTTTTACAACAACCAAAGCACGGGTAGATTCGCCAACTGCTTTTTCCAGTTTTTGAATCACCGTATAGACGATAGTGGTTGTCTTTCCTTCACCTTTTGGCATGATTACCACGGCATCAGCACCGCTTTTCAGTGTCCCGAAACAGTCTTTCTGGGTTTCCGTTGGCGTTTCGATTCCGTTTTCTGACAACGCTAAAGCCAGCTTTTCGTTTATTTTTTTTAGTTTCATTTTTTTGTAATTAGGAGTTAGGGATTAGCATTGAAAAAACTAAATCCTAACTACTTTTTCCTGATATTATTTACTTGCAAACAGTTTCACATCATTCTCCGAAATTTCGTTTCCGCCTAAGATAATCAAGCGTTCCACTACGTTTCTGAGTTCACGGATGTTTCCGGTCCAATCGTATTCCTGTAATAGTTTAATAGCCGAAGCCGAGAACTTTTTAACGGCTGTCCCCTGCTCTGAAGCGATTTTTTCCGCGAAATGATTAATTAGTAACGGAATATCATCACGACGGTCGTTCAACGCCGGCACTTTAATTAAAATTACCGCCAAACGATGGTACAAATCCTCACGGAAACGTCCTTCAGCGATTTCTTTTTTCAAATCTTTATTGGTAGCGGCTACTACACGAACATTGACTTTAATATCTTTATCTGCACCCACACGTTGAATTAAATTTTCCTGCAAAGCACGCAACACTTTGGCTTGCGCTGGAAGACTCATATCGCCGATTTCATCCAGAAATATGGTTCCTTTATCCGCAGCTTCAAATTTACCGGCTCGGTCTTTTACGGCAGATGTAAAGGCGCCCTTCACGTGACCGAACAATTCACTTTCAATCAGCTCACTTGGAATTGCCGCACAGTTCACCTCAATCAAAGGTGCATTCGAACGCTCGCTTTTTTCATGTAACTGATGGGCTACCAATTCTTTTCCGGTTCCGTTAGGTCCGGTAATTAAAACACGGGCTTCGGTGGGCGCCACCTTTTCAATCATCTCTTTAATGTGATTGATGGCTTCGCTCTCGCCTATCATTTCGTAGTTTTTGGAAACTTTCTTTTTCAGAATTTTGTTTTCCACTACCAGCTGTTTACGATCTAAAGCATTGCGAACGGTATTCAGCAAACGGTTTAAATCCGGTGGTTTTGAAATGTAATCGAAAGCTCCGAGACGCATCGTATTCACAGCCGTTTCCAAATCGCCGTGACCTGAAATCATCACCATCGGGATTTCGGGTTTGATTTTTTTAACGGCTTCCAAAACTTCTTCGCCATCCATTTTAGGCATTTTGATGTCGCACAAAACCAAATCGTAATCTTCGTTCTTGATTTTTTCCAAGCCTTGCAGACCATCTTCGGCTTCATCGACTTTATAAGTATCGCTTTCTTCCGACAGGATTTTGGTTAAAACCCTGCGAATAGCCGCTTCGTCTTCTATGATTAATATTTTTGACATTCTTTTTTTGAGTTTCTGAATTTCTGAGTAACTAAGTTACTGAGATTTTTCAAATTATAATTAAGCAACGAAGTCACTTAATACTTAAGCCATTTGTACATTTCTTTCCAGGTTGGCTTTTTACCGTACATTAAAATACCCACGCGGTAAATTTTGGATGCGAACCAAACCACTCCGAAAAAAGTACCAAATAACAATACAATGGATAAGACGATTTGCCACAAAGGTACGCCAAACGGAATTCGCATTAACATTACAATAGGTGAAGTAAACGGAATCATGGAGAAAACCGTAGCCACCGTTCCGTGCGGATCGTCCATTACCGTAAAGAAACCTACGTAAACACCTAACATTAAAGGCATAATAATCGGTAACAAAAACTGTTGGGAATCGGTTTCAGAATCAACTGCGGCGCCAATGGCTGCGTAAAGCGAACTGTATAAGAAATAACCGCCAATGAAATAAATGATGAAACATGTGATTAAGGTTCCGATTGGTAAATTCCAGATTTCATGAAGATACATTTGGATTGTTCCGCCCAATTCCTGCTTCGCGGCGTTAATCATTTCCGGATCTACTGAAGAAGCCGCACCGGCCTGCACACCAAAGAAAGACGAAACACCAACTAACAGCACTACCCCAACAATCGCCCAAATGGCAAATTGCAAAATTCCGGCCAAAGAATTCCCAATGATTTTTCCCATCATTAACTGATAAGGTTTCACCGAAGAAATGATAATTTCAATAATTCGATTCGTTTTTTCTTCGATGACACTTCGCATCACGAAATTTCCGTAGATGATAATGAACATCATAATCAAATATCCGAAAGCCGAACCAATTCCGATTTTAATTTCGTTTAGCCCTTTCAGACTGTTTTCGCCCGAGAATTTCGACAAATGAATATCAGATTTCACCTGAGCAGAATCTATTTTAACCGAATCAAAACCTAATGCTTTCAGATTGTTTTGGGTAAGTTGATGGTTAATTACATCTTCCATTTCCATGATGAATTCCATACTCGGACTGTCGTCTGAAATGTATTCCACTTTAGTAGCCAACTCTTTCGGATTCGCAACCTTAGGAATGTAAATTAAGCCTTCGTAACTTTTACTGGCCGTATCTTTTGCCGCTTTAAAAGGCAGGGCTGACAAATCTGTATAGGTCGTTTCTTTCGAATTTTTAAAATCTTTTTTAAACGTTCCGGTTTCATCGTGAATGGCGATTTTCTTTACTTCACCCGCATTCATATTGGCAAGATAGCCGATTAAAAATGACATACCGACAATTAAAAGCGGACTAAGAAACGTCATTACAATGAATGATTTATTGCGCACTTTGGCAATAAATTCTCTTTTTATGATTAATGCTAGTATTCCCATTATTTTTGACTTACGGTTTGGATAAAAATATCGTTGATACTCGGAATTTTTTCCACGAAATGTGTTACTTGTCCGTTTTGCGTTAAGATATTCAGTAACTCATTCGGTGCGGAACCGTTTAGTTGTACTTCCAGTTTCAGTTCGTCGTTGAGCGATTTGAAATCCGTTTGCTGCAATTGGAATTTTTGCGTCAGATCGTACATCAGACGTTCCACATTATTGGACAAAATGCCAACTTCATACGCATTGGTTCGGTGTGATTTTTTAACGTCAATCAGTTTTCCTTCAATCAGTTTGTTGGATTTGTGAATCAGCGCAATATAATCACACATTTCTTCCACACTTTCCATACGGTGCGTTGAAAAAATTACCGAAGTTCCTTTTTTGTTCAGTTCGATGATTTCATCTTTTATCAGATTGGCATTCACCGGATCGAAACCTGAAAACGGCTCATCCAAAATCAGTAATTTCGGTTCGTGCAGTACCGTAACGATGAACTGTACTTTCTGTGCCATTCCTTTAGAAAGCTCCTGAATTTTTTTATCCCACCAAGTTTCGATTTCGAATTTTTCGAACCAGTATTTCAGTTGTTTTTTGGCATCGGCATGCGACATTCCTTTTAATTGTGCCAGATACAGACATTGTTCACCAACTTTCATGGTTTTATACAAACCACGTTCTTCCGGCATATAACCGATATGCTGCACATGATGTGGCGACAATTTTTCCCCATCGAGAAAGACTTCACCACCATCAGGCATGGTAATTTGATTGATGATTCGGATTAAAGATGTTTTTCCGGCACCGTTCGGACCAAGAAGTCCGTAAATACTGCCTTGCGGAACTTCTAATGAAACGCTGTTCAGTGCGGTATAATCGCCATATTGTTTGACAACATTTCTAACTTCAAGAATTGAACTCATGAATTGATTTATTTTGGTAAAAGTACGTATTAGATACTTAATGTGAGAATTTGTTACACAAAAAACCCACCCTAATTTACACCAGGATGGGAAAAAAATTGTCATGTTAAAAACATAACAACAAAAAAATTATGAAAACATGTCTTTTACTTTCTCAAAGAAAGACTTGTCTGTTTTTTCAGGTTTTGGGATAAAATTATCATCCGTTAGTGCTTTTTCAAAAAACTGTTTCTGTTCTTTGGAAAGGTTTTTAGGTGTCCAGACATTAACGTGTACCAGCAAATCGCCGTTTCCGTAGCTGTTGATACTTGGAATTCCTTTTCCTTTCAAGCGAAGAATTTTTCCGGACTGAATGCCTTCTTCCAGTTTAATTCGCACTTTTCCGCCGATTGCTTCGATATCTTTTGACGTTCCCAAAGCCGCTTCGGCAAAACTGATGTACAAATCGTAATGCAGGTTTTCGCCTTCGCGCTTTAAAAACTCGTGTTCCACTTCTTCAATCACTACGATTAAATCACCCGGAATACTGTTGGCACCCGGAGCGTCGTTTCCTTTTCCGGATACTTTCAGTTGCATACCGTCTACCACTCCTGCAGGAATTTTGATGGAAACTGTTTCGTCTTCCATTACCATTCCGTGTGCATCGGCCTGATTTGGTTTGCTGTCAATCATCTGCCCTGTTCCTCCACAAGAATGACACGGAGAAGACGTTTGCATTCTTCCCAAAATCGTATTGGTCACTTTCATCACCTGACCCGAACCATGACAGGTTGGACAAGTTCTGTAAGTAACCCCTTGTGCCTGAACTTTACGTTTTACTTTTACTTTTTTCTCTACACCGTTGGCAATTTCTTCCAGCGTAAGTTTTACTTTGATACGAAGATTTCCGCCTTTCATTCTGCGTTGACCTCCGCCTCCGCCGAAACCGCCTCCGAAACCGCCGCCAAAGGCACCTCCGAAGATATCCCCGAACTGACTGAAAATATCATCCATGTTCATGTGATGACCGCCGCCGCCAAATCCGCCGGCACCGTCAAAAGCAGCATGACCGTATTGATCGTAACGTGCTTTTTTGTCAGCATCGCCTAAAACTTCATAAGCTTCAGCCGCTTCTTTGAATTTATCTTCCGCCGCTTTGTCACCCGGATTTTTGTCGGGATGGAATTCAAGTGCTTTTTTACGGTAGGCTTTTTTAATCTGTTCCGCCGTAGCGCTTCTTTCAACTCCTAATACTTCGTATAAATCTCTTTTCTTCATTAGTCTGATCTATTTTGGCTTACTGCCCGATAACTACTTTAGGGAAACGAATGATTTTGTCTCCCAGTTTGTATCCTTTTTCCACAACATCTACCACTTTCCCTTTCATATCATCTCCGGCAGGAATTTGAGTGATTGCTTCGGCAAAATCAGCATTAAAAGCATCTCCAGCCTTCACTTCCACTTCTTCCAACCCTTTTGAAACCAGCGTTGATTTTAATTTTTCGTAAATCAATTCGACACCTTTCAGAAGGTTTTCATCTTCGGTTTTTGAAATCTGAATCATTGCACGGTCAAAGTCGTCCATTACCGGCAACATCGACTGTAAAACTTCCTGTCCGGCCGTTTTGAACAAATCCATACGCTCTTTTGCAGTACGTTTTTTATAATTTTCAAATTCGGCGAACAAACGCAGGAACTTGTCTTTTTCTTTTGCTAAATCTTCTTCAAGCTGCTCTTCGGCACTTAAAACAGGATTTGCAATTTCCTGATTTTCTGAAACATTTTCATTGTGTAACTGTTCATTCTCGATGTTTTCAGTACTTTCCTGGCTCATATTTTTAAATATTTTTTTGAACATTATTTTCTTGTATCGCTATTTGGATTGCAAATGTATTGCCAAAGGTGTAAAAAATGTCAATTTGTCATTTGTTTTTTTTAATTAAAAATTGGAAAGCCGGATTATCTTGGCTAACTTTAATATAATTTTAAGAAGTTTTTGTTTACGATTAAATAGATTTGTCTAACACCTAAAAATAACCTCGATGAAAAAAATTGTTTTAAGCCTATTGGTTGTTACTGCTTTATTAAGTGTTTCGTGTAAAAAAAGCAGTACAAGTGAATCGGATTCAAAAGAGCCTACGGAAGCAGCGGCTTCTGCGGAAGGCACAAAATATGTGGCCAATACAACGGAATCTGTAATTAATTGGTCGGGATCGAAGCCGGCAGGAAAACATTCGGGCACCATTAATTTAAAAGACGGGGAAATCACCGTTAAAGACAATAAGGTTGTTTCTGGGAAATTTACAATTAACATGAATACCATTACGGTTACCGATTTAAAAGCAGACGACGGAAAAGAAGATTTGGAAGCGCATTTAAAAGGAACCGGCGATAAAGAAGGACAAGATCACTTCTTTAATGTAAAGAAATACCCAACAGGCTTTTTTGCCATTACGAGCATCGAGGAAAAAGACGGAAAAACAATTGTTTTTGGAAATCTATCCCTGAAAAATGTAACCAAATCGGTTAATTTCCCTGCTAATATCACCGTTACAGATAAAGAAGTTACTATTGACAGTGACACTTTGGTATTAAACAGAACCTATTGGAATATTAATTATGCGTCGAAATCTCTTTTTGACAATTTGAAAGATAAATTTATCAATGACGAAATCGAAATTAAAGTCAGCGTTAAAGCAACAAAATAATTATTAATTCATCTTTACTTAATAACTAAAAAAGCATTCGTCGTGGCGAATGCTTTTTTTATGCTCATACCAATAAATTATCGAGTGCCTTGTCGAGGATTTTATACTTGAACTGAAAGCCGTTGTCCAATACTTTTTTAGCATTTACATTCTGACTTTCAAACAACAGAATATGCATTTCCCCTAAAAGTAATTTCATCAGGAATTGCGGAACATTGGGCAGAATAATGTCTTTATCCAATACATCGGCTATACCTTTTGTCAATTCCGAATTTGTTACCGGATGTGGCGCAACCGCATTAAACACCCCATTCCAATTGTTCTGAATCGCAAACAGAAACATCGCTACTAAATCGTGAATATGTATCCAGGACTGCATTTGTTTTCCGGTTCCGAAAGCGGCTCCCATACCTGATTGTATCGGTTTTACCATTTGAGGCAAGGCACCGCCATCCTTAGCGAGTACTAATCCGATACGAAGTTTACAAACCGTGATATCCAATCGTTTGAATTTTTCCAGAGCGTATTCCCATTTTTCGGAAACGGTTCCTAAGAAAGTCGGACTTATTTCATTTTCATCCTCAGAATAGACTTTCGTGAGACTGCTTGGGTAAATACCAATAGCAGAGGCCGAAACAATTTGTTTAACCTGATTGGGGTTGTTCTTTAAAGCATTGAACAGAAGATTGGTGGTTAGAATTCGGCTTTCGATGATTTCCTGTTTATAGGAATTGGTCCACCGTTTGGCTATCGAAGCACCCGCAAGATGGATAATGGCATCTACGCCAAGAAGGCAATTTTCATCGATGGTGCCTTTTTGGGGATTCCATAAAAAACCGTGATAATTCGGTTCGCTTTCAATTTTCTTTGCAGAAGTGGTTAAATAATGAATTGTAATTCCGTTTTGCAAAAGCAACGAAACCAGCTCTTTCCCTATCAACCCGGTTGCTCCTGTAACTAAAACTTTCATATTCAGCTTTTTATTACAAATTTAAAGAGCATAAGGCAAAAATAAATGTTAATTAAGGTAGGTTTAACTTTTATGCAGAATTACTTTACTTTAATACTCCATTCAAAATCCATTTCCGACACCTGATCGCCTTTTTCGTCGGTCCCGATGGATTTCATCCAGAACGTTTGTCCTTCGCCGGAAACTATGGCACGCTGAATGGCTTCCTCAATTAAATGACCGTCTTTGCATACAAAAGTAATGCGTCCTCTGGCTTTTTTGGTGAAGTTCCCTTTATTGTTAGCCACCAGCATGGATATTTTTTTTCCGCTTTTTTTGATCTGGTACATTACTAAAGCACCGGTTGTAAGTTCGGCCGCCATTGCCTGTACCGCAAAATACATCGAATCAAACGGATTTTGATTGAACCAACGGTGCTTTACAGTAACCACACATTCTAATGGTGAAATCTGTTTTACCCGCACCCCGCTCCAAAAAGCAGACGGCAATTTAAAAAATAAAAAAGTATTCAGTTTTGACGGTGTAAACTCCATAACGCTATATTTTAGGCTAATGTACAAAAAAATACTATGCATTCATACAAAATTACATACGTTAAAAAAATGTTAATTTACAGTACTTTGTATTGCAAGGTATCTTCTTTTAGCCTTATCTTTGTATAAGAAATTAATAGTCTATCAATAGTATTATAAAAAATAAACATCATGAAAAAGTCAATCATTTATTCAGGTATCGCTTTATTAACTTTTACAAATGTTATTACAGCATTGGCACAACAATCCTTTCTTAAAGATGAAGGTTTAACACAAACGGTAGCAGCGAACAAACTTGTTAGCAGCAACAAACATAATAGCAATCCGTTTGAAAAAAGAAACGGAAACGATAACGAAACACCGGCAACCAGTAATGAAGAAACCATTTTGGTTCCAGTGTATGAAAAAACCATAGAAGAAATTATTGCTGAGAACAATCGGATTATTGAGAGCAATCTTTCAACTGAAGAATATCGTGAAGAGACAACTACTGAAGACTTCCCTATCATCATTACCGCAGAAGAAAGTCCGGTTAACTATGAAAAAGTAATGGAAGAAAGAATACTGCAGGACAATCAAATCATTGAAAGTCAGCTTTCAAATGCCGTTACACCTATTGATCCGAGAAAATCAAATTAATTATAAATTTCATTAAAAGAAGATAAATTGCTATTGTTAAAAAAATGTTAATTATTAGTACTTTGTATTGCAAGGTATCTTCTTTTAGCCTTATCTTTGTATAAGAAATTAATAGCCTAACTATAGTATTATTAAAATCAGAGTTTCAATCATCATCAAAAAATCATCATCCGATTAAAATCGGGACAAAAACAAAAACCATGACAACAGTAACCGAAAAAAACACAGGAACCGTATTGCATCTAAGTGCTTTAACGCAGTATTTCATTCCGCTGGGAAACTATTTCTTTCCTATTTTAATTTGGGCATTCCGCAAAGACAAATCGCAATTTGTGGATTACACCGGAAAACAAGCGTTGAATTTTCAATTGAGCATGTTATTGTATTCCTTATTGTTGGCCGTGATTGCCATACCGACGTTGCTTTATTCAATATTCAGTAATGTAACATTTCATCAGTTTGAGCAAGGCGATTTTCAATTGGAGCAATTAACCGCCGGAAACATCACCGGAATTGCAACGGTAGCTTTAACAGCAGTATTTCTGTTCATCGCTTTAAAGATAGCCGAGTTCTTTCTCATCATCTACGCTGCCGTTAAAACCAGTAACGGAGAACAATATCGATTCCCGATGAGTATCTCCTTTTTAAAATAAAATCATCATCATCACCGAGGTGTTGAAGCACAACGGAAAAAATCATCATCAATCATCACCCGAGGCGCAGCCGAACTGTTTGGAGCGTAGCGGAAAAAATCAAAAAATGAACAGTTTAACCACAAAAAAGAGAATCTATGAACATTGAGAACACCAAAGCTCAGATGCGTAAAGGGGTTTTAGAGTTCTGTATCTTATCTGTATTAAAAGAAAAAGATGCCTATACTTCCGAAATCTTAGACACACTGAAAAACGCCAAACTATTAGTAGTTGAAGGAACCGTGTATCCGCTGCTGACACGATTAAAAAACGACGGATTACTCAACTATCGTTGGGAGGAATCCACTTCGGGACCGCCGAGAAAATATTACGGTTTAACCGATGAAGGACACGAATTTTTAAAAGAATTAAATGGCACCTGGAACGAATTAGCCGGAGCCGTAAACACAATAACCAGCCAAAACTAAGAGTCATGAACAAAACAGTAAGTATAAATTTAGGAGGTTTTTCTTTTCATATTGACGAAGACGCCTATCAAAAATTAAGTCGCTATTTTGATGCTATAAAACGTTCCCTTTCCCCAGACGGAAGAGACGAAATCATGAACGACATCGAGAGCAGAGTTGCTGAACTTTTATCAGAAAAACTCTCAAACGAAAAACAAGTGGTTGCACTTGCAGAAATTGATGCAGTAATTGCTGTTATGGGACAACCGGAAGATTACCGTATCGAAGACGAAACAACGCAAACTACTTATACCACTTACAATCCGTCAGGTTCAAAAAAATTGTACCGTGACAAAGAAAAAGGAATGCTTGGTGGGGTTTTGGCAGGTCTTGGACACTATTTTGGCGTAGATCCGCTTTGGTTGCGTATCATTATGGTAATCTTACTTTTCAGTTGGGGAATCGGGTTTATTCCTTACATTATCCTTTGGATTTTAGTACCGGAAGCCAAAACCACTTCTGAAAAACTGGAAATGACCGGACAACCCATTACCATTTCAAATATCGAGAAAAAAGTAAAGGAAGGCTTTGGCGAAATCTCTGACACAATCAACAATATCGATCATAAAAAAATTGCTGACGGTGCCAAAGACGGAGCCCAAAAAGTAGCCTCTTCCATAGAAGATGTATTCATGACCATTTTTAAAGCCATCGCAAAAGTAATCGGGGTTTTCATCGTAATCTTTTCAGCTATGAGTTTGCTGGGAATTATCGTTGCGTCCTTAATGATGCTGTTCTCAGCCGCATTACCGGAATTACCTTGGGCACACGAAATTAACGGCGGAAATTTATCAGAAATCCCGTTATGGCTTATCGGAATATTGATGCTTTTCACAATCGGAATTCCATTATTCTTTTTATTCCTTTTAGGACTGAAAATTTTAATGCCGAATTTAAAATCAATCGGCAGTTTCGGAAAAATGACGTTACTTGGTCTTTGGATTATTGCGGTAATCAGTTCTATTTACTTCGGCGTTCGTCAGGCAACCGAATCTGGTTTTGACGGAAAAGTGGTTAAAAAAGAGCAATTATTGATTAAACCAACAGATACGTTAAACATCAAATTCCGTTTCAACGATTATTTCTCAAAAACGGCAAAAGGAAATACCGATTTCCGATTCACACAGGATTCAACACAAAATGAAGTGATCTATTCGAACAATATCGAATTACACATCCTGAAAACTACGGAAGCACCTTACATTCAGATTGAAAGAACGGCGGAAGGAAAATCGTTATCCGAAGCAAGAAAACGTGCAGAAAAAATCAGATATAACTTTGAAATTCAAGGAAATACATTAATTTTAGATAATTATTTGCTAACCGAAATCGAAAACAAATACCGCAACCAAAAAGTTAAAGTTTTTGTTTACATTCCTGAAGGCACTGTAGTTCATCCGGATGAAAATGCTGGAGAATATATTGAAAACGATTATTCTAACTACTATTTTGGTCATGACGACGAAAGCCGTTACTACCGATTGGAAAAAGAAGAATTAAAATGTCTGAACTGTCCGGAAGAAGAGGAAGAATACAACGAAGAAGAAATCGACAGTACGGGAACTAAAACCACAACGGTTACCATAAACGAAAATGGTTTGCAAATCAAAGAAAGAGAAAAAGTAACCAACAAAACAGTTGAAGGTGTAGAGGTAAGAAACGACAAAGTAATTATCACTACAAAAAACTAAAAGCAAAATCATCAATCATCAATCAAAATAAAATCACCCGACAATTGTCGGAACAAAAACCAACACTATGATAAAAGTAGTCATTCACCTCACAAAAATAGTAATCGCAACTGTTGTTGCCTTACTGTTTGCCTCCTGCAACATGAACATCGGTTCGCTCAAAAAAGTAGAAGGAAACGGCAATGTTGTAACTAAAAACCGAAACCTGTCGGCAGATTTCACATCCGTCAAAGCCAGCAACGGTTTGGAAGTTGTTTTGGAACAGGGAACCAATACTGAAGTTAAAGTGGAAGCCGATGACAACCTGCAGGAACACATCAAAACCGAAGTTTCCGACGGGGAATTAAAAATTTATTCCGATGTGAATATCCGTAATGCGAAAGCTAAAAAAATATTCGTTCGGTTGGCCCGCTTAAATTCATTGGAAACCTCAAGCGGTTCATCGGTTAGCAGTGTAAATGTTTTGGAAAACACATCGATGGATTTCTCCTCAAGCAGTGGTAGTGAAATCGATGTAAAAGTCAATGCCGCGACTGTTAGTTGCAAAAGCAGCAGCGGCAGTGAAATCAAAATCAGCGGAAAAGCCGACAAATTGGATACAGAATCATCCAGCGGCAGTACAATTGATGCGGAAAATTTAACCGTTAAAAGTGCAATAGCTGATTCATCAAGCGGCAGCAGCATTTCCCTGAATGTCTCCGAAAAATTAACGGCGGAAGCCAGCAGTGGAAGTTCGGTTTCCTATGAAAAAGAACCCAAAACCATTACTAAAAAAATGAGTTCCGGAGGAAGCATCAGTGAAGAATAAAAAGAAAAGAGGTTATAAAACCTCTTTTTTTTAAACCAACTTCAAAACAACTAAGAATTTACTTATTTTTACATATTCACTAAAAAAACAATATACTTTATGAAGCAGTATCATTTAAAGGTATTTACAATAACCGCCTTATTACTGGGCTCTTACATTGGAAATGCTCAGGATACCAAACCTTCGAATTATAATTATAACGAAGCCTTTGGTAATAATTTTTACACCAAAAACGGAACGGAAACCCGTTCGGCAAGCGGACAACCCGGAGCAAAATACTGGCAAAACAGAGCCGATTACACGTTAACGGCCAATTTAAACGAGCAAAACAGTGAAATCACCGGTTCTGAAATTCTAACGTACACCAATAACAGTCCGGATAAACTTGCTTTTCTATGGATGCATTTGGATCAGAATTTATTCAAAAAAGATTCCCGTGGAAATGCTGTAATTCCGGTAAGCGGAAGTCGAAACGGCGCAAAAGGTCAGGATTTTGATGGTGGTCATAAAATAAAATCCGTTAGCATAATTAGCCTTCAGAACGGTAAACAGGTTGAAAAAGAAGCAAAATTCACCATTGCCGACACCCGAATGCAAATCATTCTTCCGGAAGAAGTAAAAGCCAACGGTGGCACTGTAAAAGTGAAAATCAATTTCTCTTACATCTCTCCTATTCACGGATCAGACAGAACCGGAATTTTAGAGACCAAAAACGGAAAGATATTTGCCATCGCACAATGGTACCCGAGAATGTGTGTGTATGACGACGTGCGCGGATGGGACACACATCCTTATTTAGGTGCCGGCGAATTTTATCTGGAATATGGTGATTTTGATGTTGCCATAACTGCTCCTGCGAATCATATTGTAGTATGTTCGGGTGAATTACAGAATCCACAAGAAGTGTATACTGCCGAACAGCAAAAACGTTGGGCTCAAGCCAGACAAAGTGATAAAACGGTAATTATCCGTTCGGAAGACGAAGTTACCAATCCGTCATCACGACCAACCGGAAAAACCACATTAACGTGGAAATTCAAAATGAAAAACTCGCGCGATGTTTCCTGGGCTTCTTCTGCCGCTTTTATCCTTGATGCAGCAAAAATTAATTTACCAAGCGGAAAAAAAGCATTAGCCATTGGTGCATATCCGGCAGAAAGTAACGGAAACGATGCTTGGGGCCGTGCTACGGAATACACCAAAAGTTCTATTGAAAATTACTCCAAAAGATGGTTTGAATATCCTTACACTACAGCCATTAACGTGGCGGCAAACGTGGGCGGAATGGAATATCCGGGAATTGTATTTTGTTCTTCGCGTTCCAAAGGCGACGATTTATGGGGCGTAACCGATCATGAATTCGGTCATTGTTGGTTTCCTATGATTGTAGGCTCGAACGAACGTTTATTCGCATGGATGGACGAAGGTTTCAATACATTCATCAACGGAATCAGCTCGGAGGATTTCAACAACGGAGAATACAAACAGAAACAACGCAACATGCACCGCGCATCACAAATGCTGACCAACCCTGAAATGGAGCCGGTAATCAGTGCGGCCGACAACTTAAAAGAAGCCAACCTGGGTATATTAGCCTATGAAAAACCGGGATCCGGTTTAAGTATGTTACGCGAGCACATTCTTGGCAAAGAACGTTTTGATTATGCTTTCAGAACCTATGTAGAGCGCTGGGCTTTTAAACACCCAATGCCGGATGACTTTTTCAGAACGATTGAAAATGTGGCCGGAGAAGACTTAAACTGGTTCTGGAGAGGTTGGTTCATGAACAACTGGCAAATGGATCAGGCAATTAACAAAGTAAAATATGTTAAGAACGATCCGAAACAAGGCGCGCTGATAACCATTGAAAACTTGGAAAAAATGCCAATGCCTGTAATACTGCAAATCAAAACCAAAAGCGGTGCCATTTCAACGGTTAAATTACCGGTTGAGATTTGGGAACGCAACAAGGTTTGGACCTTCAAACACAATTCTACCGAAGAATTAGAAAGCATTACCATTGATCCGGAAAATGTATTCCCAGACATTAATGGCGATAACAATGTATGGACCGATGCTAAAAACGGTGTTGAAAAATCGCCTGTATTAGACGGTTATTTAGGCAAATTTTCAAGCAAACAAATTCCTGTAAAAATCACCTTCACACAAGAAGACGGTGAACTTGTCATCAATAGTGAAGGACAGCCATCACTTCCATTGGAAAACAAAGGAAAAGATAAATTCGCTTTCGAACAAGCCGGTATAATCGTTCAATTTAACGAAATGAAAAATAGTTTTTCGCTAAAAATAGGAGAACAAAGTTTCGAATTTACCCGCGACAAATAATTGAAAAAATCATTTTAAAGTCTAAAATTAAAAACATCAGTATTAGCTGATGTTTTTTTTTATATTTGTGTAAACTAAAGAACGAAACCCAAATGAAAAAACTTTATTTTCTACTAATTGCATTAGTAATTACTTCGGTTGCGCTAGGTCAGAAAAAGGAAAAAATCAAAGGTTCCAAAATTGTAACGGTAACACAGAAAGAGGTTGAACCGTTTGAAAATCTGGAAATTGAGGACAACCTTGAAATTTTCATTATCAAAGGCGACAAACAATCCATAGAAATTGAAGCCGATGACAACCTGCATGATGTGCTGAAATATGAAATGGTGGGGAGTTCGCTTCGTTTGAGTTCTACCAAAGAAGTCACCGGCGCTAAAAAATTCAGCGTAAGAGTTACTTATACCGATATTTTAAAGCTGATTACTGTAAAACAGGAAGCGCAGTTAAATTCGTTGGCTGATTTGCAACTGGATGAAATTACTGTGAAAAATTATGATTATTCCAAATCGTATCTCAATGTAAAGTCAACCCATTTTACTTTGTTGATGAACGATAAATCCAAAGCAGAACTGAATGTCAAATCCGAATCTGCCACTTTAGAATTGAGTAAAAACGCCGAACTGAAAGCCTTGGTTGCGACACAAAACCTGAAACTGGATTTATATCAAAAAACATCTGCGAATGTTGAAGGAGATGCCGCTATGGCAAAAATCCGTTTGGATAACAATTCTAATTTAACGGCTAAAAAATTAATCGCTACTGAAATGGAATTAACTGCAGAAGCTTACAGTAACGTGAGCGTAAATGCAACCACAAAAATAAGCATAACGGCTACTGGAAAATCGGAAATCCAATTGTTTGGAACTCCTAAAATCAATATGATAAATTTTGCTGACAATGCCACTTTGTACAAGAAACCGCAACAATAATCTGCTGATTGTTCAAAAAAAATCCCATTCTAAAAAAGAATGGGATTTTTTTTAATAATTCCATTGGCGCTGTTTGTCCAATTCTTCCATAACATCAATTTCTTCCTGAGGAATCACCTTTAAAAAAGAAGGATGCTGTTCAATGGCATATTCGATTTTTTCAACTATTTCTTCCACTGTATCATTTTCATAATCAATCTGCAGCGGCTCTTTGATAATGAACGATTGTAAAATCCCTTTTTTCTTCAAACGCAATCCTTTCTTATCAAACGATCGGCGGAAGCCATCAATTACAATTGGAACTACAATGGGTTTATGCTGCTTGATAATATGAGCGGTGCCTTTTCGAACAGGTTTAAACGATTTGGTAGTTCCCTGCGGAAAGGTAATTACCCACCCATCAGCCAACGCAATTTTGATATTCTCAGTATCGTTCGGGTTGACTTCTTTTTTCTCATGATCGGCAACATCTTTTCCGCCAGCTCTCCAGGTTCTTTCAACCGTTATAGCCCCTACATAAGCCAAAATTCTCGGCAACAATCCGGACTGCATGGTTTCTTTGGCGGCAACATAATAAATGTTTAATTTCGGATTCCACAAGTACAATACGTTTCTGATGTTGTCTTCGCGTCCTTTTAAACTTGCGTTAAACACATGAAACATGGCCACAACATCCGCAAAATAAGTTTGATGATTGGATATAAAAAGTACGTTTCGATCCGGTAAAGCTCTTATGATTTCGGAACCGTCCACTTGAAGCTGATTGAATCCGCGGTAGCGTCTGTGTGTCAATGCACCGAAAATTCGTATCAGCCATTTTTTTATAAAAAGTATATGACCAAAAGGATTTCTTTTAAATAATCCCATAATTCTTAACAGATTTAGTTCTAAAAAAGAGGTGCAAATTTAAACATTTCAATCTATTCAAAGCACTTTTCGGATGGTTTCTTTGAGTTCACTCATCATCATGGCAGTAGCGCCCCAAACCACATATTTATCAACGTTAAAAACCGGTACACTAATATTATCGGCATACGAGGTAGACATTACCACCTGGGTTATTATCCGATCATCCAAAAGATCCCGCAAAGGCAATTCCAATACTCTTTTTACTTCATACGGACTAGGGTCAAAAGTCACTTCTTCCTGAACAATCCCTAAAAAAGGCGATACTAAAAAATTGCTCGGGGGAATATACAATTCACTGAATGGCTTAATCACCTGAATAACATCGGGAGAGATTCCAATTTCCTCATGGGTTTCCCGAAGCGCGGTAAATTCGAGATTAAGATCCGTTGGTTCCGCTTTACCACCCGGAAAAGCAATTTGAGAAGCATGAATTCCGGGGTACGAATTACGAACAATCAAAGCCAGATGCGTTTCCTTGTTTTTGGGATACAAAAGCATCATGACAGCAGCCTTTCTGGGGTTCTTGTCTAAATAATCTTTTGTAGAAAGTGAAGAAACTCGCTCAAGTGGCGCCATTTTCATGTGCGCTTCTACCGATAGTAGCTTTTCTTTTTCTATTTTTGGAATGTATTTTAAAAATTCCGAAAAATCCATTGTACCTGTTTTTTAATCACCAACTATAAAGTTACCTCAAAAATTACTTTTAACAAACTTATATTCACAGAAAGATGTTTAGCAAAGAAGAAGCACAACAAATAAAAAAGGAGTTCTGGACCGCTTTCGCCGAAGCATATCCCCGTAAATGGCTGTTGTATGACACCAAAATAAAAGGTTTTACCTTTAAATTTCATGTAGACAATAAAAAAGCACAGGTTTTAATCGATATTGAACCCAAAGATGAAGAAAAACGAAAAATCTATTACGAAAAAATCGAATCTTTAAAGACCATCTTACTGGAAGAATATCTTGAGGATGCTATTTTCGAAAGGAACTTCTATCTGGAAACCGGAAAATGCATCAGTAAAATTTGGGTGGAAAAAACCGGAATCAGCTTGTTCAACAAAGCTTCCTGGAATGAAATTTTCGACTTTTTCAACGAAAAAATGGATGCTTTCGAGCGTTTTTTCTACGAATATGAAGATTACATCCGCGATTTGGAAATCAACACCTAATATAAAACCGTTCGAAAGAACGGTTTATTTTTTATTCTTTTCTTCAATCCATTTGGCCATATAATGCGTGCTTTGCAAAGTATGATGCTGCAACATGCTCCCAATAAAATTGTGTCGTCGATGCGTTTCCAAATCGGATAACAAAAACTGAATTGCAGCATGCAACCGCTCAAAAAAATCGGTTGCAGCAAATCGGTTTTGAATTATAGTAAAACCTTGATATTGTTTCAATTTCCAAAGCGGTTCATCGGTATAGAGTGCAACCGCTTTTTCGATAAAACTTTCATTATCATCTTCAATAAAACCATTCCACGATAGATTATCATGCATCGACTCCGCTCCCACCGATGTGGTTACCGAAGGCGTTCCGTATAGCATAGCTTCCAATAGTTTTCCTTTAATTCCGGCGCCAAAACGAATGGGTGCCAGCAAAACTTTAGCCGATTCTATAACTTGTTGTGCGCTTTCAGCCCGTCCTTTGATATAAAAACGTTCTTTGGGATTGTCCAACTGAAATACTTTATGCGAAGGATAAGCACCGTAAATCAAAAGATTAGCCTTTGGCAGTTGCTTACTCAAAAGTGGCCAAATCTCCGTTTTCAAAACCTGAACACAATTCCAATTCGGCTCGTGCAGAAAGTTTCCGATAAAAACAAAATCTTTTCGTTCGTCAAACGGTAAGCGATTTTCAAATTTATTCATAACCGATGCTTCCACCACAATCGGCAGATAAAACAACAAGCATTTATCGACTTTAAAAACGGATTGCAGCAATTCCATCTCATATTCCGAAATCATCAACGTCAGATCAGAACGAAAAATACTCGCTACTTCTCGTTTTGCGACATCTGAAAAAAGCATATCCGTAGTAGACTCCAACTTCTTTTTATACGCCGATTGCCTTGCATCACGTAAACAATGCAAATCTTCGGTATCTAAAACCCGCAACGCTTTCGGACAGTGTTTTGCAACGCGCCAACCGAATTGTTCTTCCACCATAAACCGATCAAAAAGAACAACATCAGGTTGTAATTCACATATAAAATCGTCAAAACTGACATTATTCATCATCACCACCCGACTTTCAACACCAATAGCACTCAAATCGACAGCAAAATCAGAACTTACAGACGTACTCGCATAGGCAACATCGTAAGCCTGTGACTGAAAGAAAACTATAAGCTGCAACATGCGGCTACCGGCAGCCGATGAATTAGGTTCGACCCAAACCGAACTGATGATTAAGAGTTTTTTATTCTGCATGTTCAAAAATACTCCGCTACGGGTTACAAATCCAAAAAAGAGCTTAATTTTGTGTAAAATAATGTGAAATGTTAGGTTTAAAATTAACTACCGACCCAAGATGGGTAAATATTGTAGAATCCAATATTCAAGAAATTTTGACGGATCACGCCTGGTGCGAACAAAAAGCGGCCACAAATGCGATTCATATCATCGCACAAAATCCTGAAAACGAGGAGTTGGTGACAGAAATGACGCAAATTGCCCGTGAAGAAATGGAACATTTCCAAATGGTACACGAAATTATAAAGCAACGCGGACTCAAATTAGGTCGTGAGCGCAAAGATAATTACGTAAGCGAACTCTTCAAATTTTCAAAAAAAGACGGCAGCCGAAACGATTCTTTAATCGAACGTTTGCTGTTTGCAGCCATGATTGAGGCGAGAAGTTGCGAGCGTTTTCGAGTGCTTTCCCTAAACATAAAGGATGAGAAACTGGCAAAATTTTACCACGAGTTAATGGTAAGTGAGGCCGGACATTACACTACTTTTTTAAAATTAGCCAAGAAATATTCGAAAAAAGTCGATGTTGATAAACGCTGGAAAGAATGGCTGGATTACGAAGCCAGCATCATCGTCAATTACGGAAAAGAAGAAACCGTTCACGGATAAAAAACTAAAGACCAATTCATTACGGATTGGTTTTTATTCATGGCGTGTCCTTTTAGGCCGGGCTGTCCGTTATTTCTTTTCTTCCGCTTTGCTCCATGAAAGGATGCCACTTCCATCCCTCACTCAATTCCGAATTTCAAAATACCACCTGACTTCAAAATAAAAAAAACTCTCGTCGGAAGTAAAATTCTAAAAAAATTGATTATTAATACCCTACGAATTACATCCACATTCCTTTTTTTCTCTAAACCGGTTCTAA
>NZ_AVBI01000011.1 GCF_000498475.1 Flavobacterium cauense R2A-7
ACAGCGACAATCAGCTATGCGGGTACACCATTCTGTACAACAGTTGCCACAGCTCAGGCGGTTACTTTAACAGGAACGGGAGCCTATACAGGAGGAACCTACAGTTCTACAGCAGGCTTAACGATTAATGCTGCTACGGGAGCCATCACACCAAGCACGAGTACGGCAGGTACCTATACGGTAACATATACTATCCCGGCTTCGGGCGGTTGTGCAGCAGTTCCTGTAACTACCAGTGTAACGATTTATCCGATTCCGAATGCGATTGCTACACCGGCTTCACAGACAATCTGTTCAAATACAACAACAAATATTGCTTTATCAAGTGGGGTAAGCGGAACTACTTATGCTTGGACGGTTGTTCAGACAGGGGTAAGCGGTGCTTCAAACGGTAGTGGAAACACAATTGCTCAAACGTTAACAGCAACCGGATTTGTATCAGGTACAGCAGTTTATACGATAACACCAACGGCTAATGGATGTGCAGGTACGCCTATAACAGTTACTATCACTGTTAATCCGACGCCAAATGTGATTGCAACACCGGCTTCACAGACAATTTGTTCGGCTACAGCTACCAATATTGCTCTGTCAAGTGGGGTAAGCGGGACTACTTATGCATGGACAGTTGTTCAGACAGGGGTAAGCGGTGCTTCAAACGGCAGTGGTAATACAATTGTTCAGACGTTAACAGCAACCGGATCCGTTTCAGGTACAGCAGTTTATACGATAACACCAACGGCTAACGGATGTACGGGAGCAGCTATAACAGTTACTGTTACAGTTAACCCGATTCCGAATGCGATTGCTACACCGGCTTCACAGACAATCTGTTCAAATACAACAACAAATATTGCTTTATCAAGCGGGGTAATCGGAACCACTTACACTTGGACGGTTGTTCAGACAGGGGTAAGCGGTGCTTCAAACGGTAGCGGAAATACCATTTCGCAGTTACTTGCAACTACAGGAATTACTTCGGGAACGGCAGTATATACTATAACGCCAACAGCTAGTGGGTGTACGGGAGCACCAATAACAGTTACAATAACGGTAAACCCATCTCCTTCAGTTACGGCAACTCCGGCATCGGAAACGATTTGTTCTGGACAGTCAACAGGAATCACCCTGAGTAGTAATATTACAGGAACCACTTATTCTTGGACGGTAACTCAGGTTGGTGCAACAGGAGCTGTTAATGGTAGTGGAAGTGTGATATCACAAGTACTAACCGCAACCGGAAATACATTAGGAACAGTTACTTATACCGTAACGCCTATGCTTAACGGATGTGCAGGTACTCCACTTGCAGTTGTTGTGACGGTAACTCCAAGAGCGACAATGACAGCCACAGCAGCAGCTACGAATATCTGCTCGGGAGACACTGCGACTATTACCTTCGCGAGTACTTTACCGGGTACGATTTATAATTGGAATGTGGTGCAAACTGCAGCTACTGGAGCGAGCAACGGAACAGGCGCATCGATTTCTCAAGTGTTAACGGCTACCGGAAATACCGCGGGTCAGGCAGTATATACAATTACTCCTGTTACTAACGGATGTCCAGGAACTCCGGTTACGGTAATCATTACTGTTAATCCGATTCCGGTTGTAACGGCGAGTCCTTTAACTCAGACCGTTTGTTCAGGAACAGCAACCAATATTGTTCTGACTGGCAGTTTACCGGGTACTACCTTTACCTGGAATGTTATTCAAACCGGAGTATACGGTGCGGCAGCAGGAAGTGGTAATGTTATTGCGCAGACCTTGTCAACAGTTGGATTGGTTCCTGGAACAGTAGATTATATCATTACACCACATGCAAATGGTTGTTCAGGAGCGCCTATCACAGTAACGGTAACGGTTAATCCTACTCCGGAAGTGTTTGGTAGTCCTTCAAGTACAGTAATTTGTAGTGAGGAAGCGGCAGAATTTTCATTGACGCCTAATATTCCGGGTACTACTTTTACTTGGACGGTAGTTCAAAATGGTGTTTCTGGAGCTTCAGACGGAAGTGGCAACACGAATCCGGTATTGGTGAGTCAGGTTTTACAAACTACAGGCAATGCGGTTGGAACGGCAACTTATACGATAATTCCAACGGCTAACGGATGTAGCGGTAATCCAATTACGATTACCTTTACAGTGAATCCGTTACCGGATCCGCAACTTCAGGATGGTTACATCTGTATGGATCAGATAACAGGATCGGTGTTGTCTACACATTTATTGGATACTGGATTGAACAATACGGATTATGATTTTGTATGGTACCATGATACGGTAGAGATTGTAGGAGCAACAAGCAGTACTTATACGGCTGATGCATCTGGGGTTTACTCCGTGATTGTAACCAATACCCTTACAGGTTGTGTGTCTAATCCGGTGCAGGCTACGGTAACGGAATCCTATGCGGCACAATCTCTGAACTTATATGTAAATGAAGCCTTCAGTACTAATCCTACCATTACGGCTGTAGTAACCGGAGGATCGGGTAATTACCAATACCAATTAGATGGTGGGGCGTACCAGAGTTCCAATGAGTTTGTTGGTATCTTACCTGGACAGCATGAGGTTCATGTGATTGATCTAAATGGTTGTACGGATCTTACCCAAACGATATTCGTAATAGGTTATCCGCATTTCTTCACTCCGAATGGAGACGGATATAACGATACTTGGAACATCTGGGATTTACAGGATCAGCCTAATGCCGAGATTATGATCTTTGACCGTTACGGTAAGTTTATCAAACAAATCACTCCTGTAGGAGAAGGCTGGAACGG
>NZ_AVBI01000012.1 GCF_000498475.1 Flavobacterium cauense R2A-7
GCAACTGTTGTACAGAATGGTGTACCCGCATAGCTGATTGTCGCTGTTGGGGTCGGATTCACCGTTACCAAAACAGTCTGAGGAGTACCCGGACATCCTCCCGGACTTGATGTTGGCGTTACCGTATAAGTAACCACCTGTGTTACACTAGTAGTATTAACCAATACATTATTTATAGTATTTCCGCTTTGTGCAGTAGTACTTTCTCCTGTCACATTCGGATTTGCTGTTGCTATCCATGAAAAAGTTGAGGGAATATTAGCAGTTAACGCAAGACCAACTGATTGATTACTACAAATTGTAACAGCATTCGCACTGGTCATTACTGGGCCAGGCGACATTACTGCATTAAAAGTATTCGCGGGATCCGATTGACAGGCAACACTTGACCAAGAACCAGATTCACCGTCTCCAGTGGTATTAACAGAAACACTTAAACTTTGCCCCGCAACACATGTAGAACTTACTGTTAAATCCCAACAAAAGGTCCAAGTACAAGTTCCATCAGTAACATCTCCGAAATTTTGTCCTGGATCAGAACCTGCAACATTCGCATTATCAAAAAAGAATCCGGGACCAAATGTACTACCTGTTGCTGAACTCGTTACTGAATTATAAAAAGCCCATACACCTGCACCAGGATCTCCTGGACCGGGAGGGTTATACCCGCATTGAGTTGCAGGGGTTGTTCCTGTGATAGCTCCAGTCCATCCGGGCCCCATTGAAATCTGAACTCCATGAAACCAGTTTGCACTCGTTTCCACCCATTGTGTAACCGTATAACAAAAACGAACTACCTGTCCCGGAGCATAAGTTCCGTTTACAGGTGCCGGAGTAGCGGTTAAAGTACTTGCTCTTAAACAGTCGTTACAATCAATATCATTATCTAATGTTATGGAGAAATTACTATCCGTTGCGGATGAAGTCCCTCCACTAATTTGAATATAATAGGTATTCCCTATAGTAAGTGACGGAATGGTTATAGTGCCATTACCTCCAGCCGGAACATTTAAACAAGCAATACCCGTAGGTGTCCCGCAAGTACCACCCCATATACCAACACTGGCATTAGGAAAGCCTGCAATGCTTAAATTCAAAATCGTACCTGTAGCCGTAAAACTATACCAAGTATCCAAAGCTGGAGCCTGCATCGGTCCTCCCCCTGTACAACCTGTTAAATAAACATACGGACTAGCACCTGTTGCTCCAACGGTAGTCTGATTACTTAATGTAACAGTAGCTCCATCCTGCAAACCCGAAGAACATGCTCCAGGCGTAGGCAGCGAACCGAAGCTAGTTGCCGTACTACAGTTATTATTAGCAGGTTGAGCCCATGATAATGAGCCGAAAACAGTTATGAATATAACCGATAAAACAATTTTAGTTATAAAGTTCTTCATACTACTTATTCTTTTATGTATGCTTTATTAGGACGGGCCGTATGACCTTTGGCCACAAAACCATTTGGTAAAATCGACCATGTAATCTTATCAAATTTGAAACTGTCGGCGACAAAACATTGATTGGACAAAGTTGTCATCGCTCCTTGTTCAGCTTTCGAATAAAACCGAACTACAGCTCCGTCATCCAAAACAATATCATTGGGTTTAGACAAATAAAAGTTCCCACACATATCTGCTTTTTCAAAAGCAGTAGTGATAGTCTCTTTAGAGTATTTGTTTCCAATTTTTAAGATTGTAAATTTTTCTCCTTTGGTTTGAGAATAAAGAGAAAAACAAAACATCGTCAAAATAAGTAGTAAAACTTTTTTCATAATGGTTTTCAATATTTGGAATTATAATTTACGGTGTGTATCCCATTTTTAAAAATCACAATAAAAAAAGACATGAAAATTCCATTTACTAACCAGTAAAAACTTTGAAGAAGTGTAGTTTGAAGTAAGAGTAATTTTTTGTCTATAATAATTTTTAAAAACGAAATATTAATATTTTGTTAATTAACAAATATGCAAAACTTTATGAATAAAAAAAATATATTACTATAAATATTTAAATTTTACACAAACATCATTAAAATCACCAACAAAAAAAGGAGTTGACGACAGATCTGATTACACAAAAAAACCTTTTTTTGTTAAAAACAACCATACCTCTGTAATCCATTTCATCCATTTTATTAAACATTTTACCGATAATGGGCATTTCATATTAATTAATTATCTTTGCGTGGTAACTTTTTAACTCAAAATATCCATAATGATTCATAACGATGATTTGAACGACCCATTAGGAGAAAACCATATAGGCACCAATGCTCAAACTCCTTTACGTTCTGATGCTTTTAACATAACTGATGACGAGAAAATCAACCTTATTAAAAAGGACGTCGAAAACATACTAAACACACTGGGCTTAGATTTAACTGACGACAGTTTGAAAGGCACTCCAAACCGTGTAGCCAAAATGTTCGTGAAAGAAATTTTTGGAGGATTGCATCCTCATAAAAAACCCAGCTCCTCGACCTTTGAAAACAAGTACAAGTATGGCGAAATGCTAGTAGAGAAAAACATTACCGTTTATTCAACTTGCGAACATCACCTTTTACCAATTGTAGGACGTGCTCATGTGGCTTATATCTCCAATGGTACCGTTGTTGGACTATCCAAAATGAACCGTATAGTGGATTACTTTGCCAAAAGACCTCAGGTTCAAGAACGTTTGACAATCCAAATTGTTCAGGAATTACAAAAAGTATTAAATACAGATGATGTTGCTTGTGTAATTGATGCCAAACACCTTTGCGTGAATTCCCGTGGCATCCGCGACATCGAAAGCAGTACCGTAACGGCCGAATTCGGAGGAAAATTCAAAGACGACAAAGTACGTCGTGAGTTTTTAGATTATATCAAATTAGATACTTCATTTTAATTTAGTCAATAGCTAAAGCAATAAATTATATGCACTTATATCAAAATCAGACGTTGAAGATTTACAATTCGCTTTCCGGAGAAAAAGAACTTTTCACCCCTATACACGAAGGTCATGTGGGAATGTATGTTTGCGGACCAACCGTTTACAGCAATGTTCACTTAGGAAATTGTAGAACTTTCATGTCGTTCGATATGATTTACAGGTACATCAAACATTTGGAGTACAAAGTGCGCTACATCCGAAACATTACCGATGCCGGACATTTAACCGATGATGGTAATGTCGATAACGACCGATTTGTAAAACAATCCCGTCTTGAAAAACTGGAACCGATGGAAGTCGTTCAAAAGTATACGGTTGACTTTCATAAAGTATTGGAAATGTTCAATCTGCTACCTCCAAACATCGAGCCAACTGCCACAGGACACATATTGGAGCAAATTGAAATCACCCAGAAATTAATCGAAACCGGTTTTGCCTACGAAAGTAACGGTTCTGTATATTTTGATGTTTTAGAATACAACAAAAGAGGCCTAAATTATGGAGAATTAAGCAACCGAAATATTGACGAATTGCTTGCCAATACCCGCGATCTAGACGGTCAGGACGAGAAAAGAAATGCCGCTGATTTTGCGTTGTGGAAAAAAGCTTCCCCAGCACACATCATGCGCTGGTCTTCCCCATGGGGTGACGGTTTCCCTGGATGGCATTTGGAGTGTACAGCCATGAGTACAAAATATTTAGGACAAACTTTCGATATTCATGGAGGTGGAATGGATTTAAAATTCCCGCATCACGAATGTGAAATCGCTCAAGGAAAAGCCTGCAACGGAACGTCTCCGGTAAATTACTGGATGCACGCCAACATGCTGACCATGAACGGGCAACGCATGAGTAAATCTACCGGAAATTATATTCTTCCGATGGAATTATTTCATGGAAACAATGACTTTTTCGAAAAAGCTTTTCATCCAAGCGTAGTTCGTTTCTGCTTTTTACAGGCACATTACAGAAGCATATTGGACATTTCCAATGAAGGTATGTTGGCATCTGAAAAAGGATACAACCGATTAATGGAAGCCCTTTCTGATTTAACTGCTATTCAGCCGGCTGCAACATCAACATTCGATGTTAACGTCTGGAAACAAACCTGTTATGACGCGATGAATGACGACTTCAACAGTCCGATTTTAATTGCCCAATTGTTTGAAGGAGTTCGTTATACCAACTTGATGAAAGATGGCAAAGAAAGTCTGAATCCAACCGATTTCGACGTTTTCAAAAAAACCATGTTCGCCTTTGTACACGATATTTTAGGCTTACAAGATAAAAACGAAATGGCAACCAATAACGATAAACTGGAAGGCGTAGTAAACATGCTGATTGGGATGCGAAACGAAGCGAGAGCCAACAAAAACTGGGGACTTTCCGATGAAATCCGCGATAAATTACTTGAATTAGGCATTCAGTTAAAAGACGGAAAAGAAGGAACTACTTTTAGTCTTTAATACTAATTCTTATAAAAAATTATAAATGATGGAGTACCTTTACTTCATCATTTTTTTTGATACAATGCTAAAAAAAATAATCATATTCCCTTTTGTACTACTGGTTCGGTTTTATCAGGTAGCGATTTCACCTTTTACTCCGGGGGTTTGCCGCTACTCTCCTACCTGCTCCCATTATACGGTTGAAGCACTAAAAAAACACGGTCTTTTTAAAGGAGGATGGCTCGCCATGAAACGCATTGTAAGCTGTCATCCTTGGGGCGGCAGTGGTTACGACCCTGTTCCGTAAAATTTCTGATTAAATTAACCTATTTTTACAGCGCAACTATTTTTCATTTATTAAATTTACCGAAATCAAAGAATATACTTTCAACATGACACACGCTTTACATATGATTTGGAATCCTTCCGAAGGAATAGATTTAGGATTTTTCATGATTCGTTTTTACAGTTTAATGTTCATCATCGCTTTTGGACTGGGCTGGTACCTGATGAAAAACATCTATGAAAGAGAAGGAGAATCATTGGAGAAACTGGATTCATTATTCATCTACACTGTGTTTGCCACATTGATTGGCGCCCGTTTGGGACATGTATTTTTTTACGATTGGGATTACTTTAAAGAGCATCCGGCGGAAATCTTATTACCTTTTCGATTCAGTCCGGAGTTTGAATTTACCGGATTTGCAGGCTTAGCCAGTCATGGTGCAGCGATTGCCATTATTTTGGTGATGTATTTTTACAGCAAAAAAATCATCCACAAACCGATACTTTGGATTTTAGACCGTATTGTCATTCCAGTTTCCAGTGGCGCAATTTTTGTGCGTTTGGGCAACTTTTTCAATTCAGAAATCGTTGGAAATCAAACCAATTCTTCTTTAGGAATCCGATTTATTAGAGATCAATACACTCCAAGAGAAGCAATGCAGGCAACCGGGCTTCAGAATCCAAATGAGGCTTACAAAGCAATAGAAAGCAATCCGCAATTTGCCTCACTTTTGGAGCATGTTTTACCAAAACATCCCGCACAGTTGTATGAAGCTTTCGGGTACGTATTTGTTTTTGCAATTTTACTGTATTTGTATTGGAAAACGAATGCCAGAGAAAAACAAGGCTACCTTTTTGGCTTGTTTTTAGTAATGCTTTGGACCGTACGTTTCATTGTGGAGTTTGTAAAAGAGAGCCAGGGTGGTTTTGAGAACGCTTTAGGCGTTTTCTCCACAGGACAATGGCTAAGCATACCTTTTATCTTTATAGGGTTTTATTTGATTTTTAAAGCGCAGAAAAAAACGGTTTAGAATCACTAAATAATAAAAACAGAAAACCCGGCATTGAGCCGGGTTTTCTGTTTTTACAAACGTTATTTCACCATAATCAAAAAACGATTGATTACACAATCCTAAAAACCCGAAATAAACCAAACAGGAATCAAAGCCGACAACCTTTAAAAAAACATCACCGAAGAATCACACAGACCGCCCTTACTCCTGACAGCAGCAGAAATCCTTTGCTTTGTTTCTTTAACAAAGGAAAGATTGCAGCGAATGGCAGGAATTTCATTTCCCAAAAAAGCCCAAGTGTTTTGGTCCTGAAACAAAAAAAGCTGCCCATAATGAGCAGCTTTTAATAGTATATTGAAGTTCTTGATTAAGCTTCTTTGTTTGCTTCCGCGTGTAATCTTTCCACTTCTTTTTTATCTGCTTTCGGCATAGTATCCACCAATACCGGAGTTGCAATGAATAATGAAGAGTACGTTCCTACCACGATACCAACCAACATCGCGAAAATGAAGCCACGAATGGATTCTCCTCCGAACACGAACATAATACCTAATACCAATACCATGGTTAATGATGTATTGATGGTTCTTGACAAAGTTGTATTAATTGAATCGTTTACGATTTGGTTGAAATCACCTTTTCTGTTCCCTAAGATGAACTCACGAACCCTATCGAATACAATTACGGTATCATTCATCGAGTAACCGATAACCGTTAAAATTGCAGCGATAAAATGCTGATCCATTTCCATGTGGAATGGCATAAACTTATACAACATAGAGTATAAACCTAATACGAAAACAACGTCGTGTGCTACCGCTGCAATCGCTCCTAATGAATACTGCCATTTACGGAAGGAAATCATTAAGTAAAGGAATACCAAAGCCATTGCTCCTAATACTGCCCAATAAGAATTTGTTTTAATGTCATCAGATACCGACGCACTTACTTTTGAAGCAGACACTACTCCTAATGTTTTACCTTCAGCCGTATTGATAAACTGATCGTAAGAAAGGTTGTTTGAATAGTATTTTTTCAAACCGTTGTACAATTTCTCATTAACCTCTTTATCTACACCTACGCCTTGGTCTTGTACTTTATATTTCGTGATGATTCTCATTTGGCTACTGTTACCAAACTCTTTCACCTCTACATTAACGCCAAATTCTTTTCCAAGTTCTTCTGAGATTTCAGATGGAACAACCGGTTTTTCAAATTTCACCTGAAACGTTCTACCTCCCACGAAATCCACACCCTGATCCAAACCGTTCACTGCAAATGAAACGCAGCTTCCGATAATTACAATAGCAGAAATCATGTACGACCATTTTTTAATGCCCATGAAATCAAAATGGAAGTTTGTGAACCAGTTTTTAGACAATCCGGTTACGAATGTAATGTTAGTTCCTTTCGCTGCCGCTCTGTCCAAGAAGATTCTCGCAATGAAAATAGACGTAAACAATGACGTAAAAATACCAATCAACAACGTAGTAGCGAAACCTTTAATTGGTCCTGTTCCGAAGATGAAAAGGATTAAACCGGTTAAGATGTGCGTTACGTTAGCATCAATAATAGAACGCATAGCTCCATGCCAGCTATAAGATTCTTTAATGGCTTCCGGTAATGATTTTCCGGCACGCAATTCCTCTTTTGCTCTTTCATAGATAATGATATTCGCATCCACAGCCGTACCCATTGTTAACACGATACCGGCAATACCAGGCAATGTTAATACTGCACCTAAACTTGCTAAGATTCCGAATAAGAACAATAAGTTGACAGCCAATGCAATGTTAGCATACCAACCCGCTTTTCCGTAATAAACAATCATCCAAAGCGATACCAATAACAAACCTACGATTGACGACATGATACCGTTATCAATAGCCTGTTGTCCTAATGATGGACCCACTACTTCTGATTGTACAATTTCTGCAGAAGCCGGTAATTTACCTGCTCTTAAGATGTTTGCTAAGTCTTTTGTTTCCGTTACATCGAAAACTCCTGAAATTTCAGAACGTCCTCCGGCAATTGGTCCTGAAGAAACTCCCGGAGCCGAATAAACGATATTATCCAATACAATAGCAATATTGCTTTGTTGTGTAAATGCTTTTCCTGTTAAGTCTTCCCAAGTTTTTGCTCCGGAAGCATTCATTTGCATGGTTACAGATGGTCTTCCCATTTGGTCAAACGATTCGGAAGCATCCGTAATCACACCACCACTCATTGGAGGCACTCCTTCTCTGTTGGTTTTAAGAGCATACAACTCTACTACATCCGGAGTTTTTGAATTTAATTTCCCCCAAACGAAACGTGCGAAACGTTGTTCAGCAGGCAACAAAGCACGAATGTCGTCTCTTTTTAAATAAGCATTAACTTTCGCTGTATCTTTTGGATTGAAATATGCTAAAACCGGACCGCCTTGCTGACCACCGCCTTTAACCAAATCCAATAACGGATTATTTCCTTTTTTAACCGATGCAGAATCATTTGCTTTAGAAGTCAACAATGAATCAACGTCTGATCCTTTTGGAGCTGCTTTATCAAGAACCGGTTTCTCGGTTTTCTTTAATGCTTCGTTAGCTGCCATTAAGAAATTAGCAATCTCATCCGATTTATACGTTTCCCAAAACTCTAATTGAGCAGTACTTTGTAATAATTTTTGAATACGATCAATATCTTTAGCACCAGGAAGCTCCACTAAAATTCTTCCGGACTCTCCTAATTTCTGAATATTAGGCTGCGTTACACCGAATTTATCGATACGCTCTCTTAATACTCGGAAGGCACTTTCTACAGATTCAGCAACTTTTTTTCTGATGATTGTTTTAACCTGCGCATCAGTCATTTTAAAATTAATCTCACTTAAATTTCTGTTAGCAAAAATTTCTGGTGATGATAATTTTGTTGTTCCGTTAGAAGCCTGATCAAAAGCAATAAAGAAAGCATCCAGGTAATCCTGATTTCCTTCTCTGTTTTTGGTAGCATCTGAAAGCGCTTTGTTAAACACCGGATTTTTTGAATTGTTTGCCAATCCTTTCAATACATCTTTAACCGAGATTTGAAGAATTACGTTAATTCCTCCTTCAAGGTCTAGACCTTTATTGATTTGTTTAGCTCTTACATCATTAAATGTATGACCCAAAAACACTTTTTCTTTACCAATAGAGTCTAAGTAAAACAGCTCTTTTTTAGAATCGCCGTTCGCAAATGCTTTTGCTTTACTTTCGATATTATTGGTAACAACTGTGAAGGAAAGTTGGTAAATACTTACCAATGCAAATAAAATTGCAAAAAATTTAATAAGTCCTTTATTCTGCATTATTACTAAAAATTAATTATTCTTTTTTTTCAAAAACGAGCAAATATATACTATACCGAAATATTTACCAATTTATTTCTTAATTATATCCAAAAAAAAGACTGCACGAAGCAGTCCTTCTTATTATTTTGATGTGATATTATGCTAAAACCGATTTCAAATCGGCATTCATAGCGCGAACGGCGTCTGCACTTTTAGCAAAAGCAGCTTTTTCCGTATCGTTTAATTTAACATCAACAATAGCTTCAATTCCGTTTTTACCGATAATACAAGGTACTCCCATACAGATATCTTCCTGACCGTATTCGCCTTCAAGGAAAACCGAACATGGAATCATTTTACGCTGATCGTTCAAGATACTATCAACCAAATATGCTACAGAAGCGCCCGGAGCATACCACGCAGAAGTTCCTAACAATCCTGTTAAAGTCGCACCCCCTACCATAGTATCAGCCGCTACCTTATCCATTTCTTCTTGGGTAAGATACGTTGAAACCGGAGTTCCACAATAAGATGCCAAACGCGTTAGAGGAATCATAGTTGTATCACCATGACCACCAATCACCATTCCGTCAACATCATTCGACGGTTTATTTAACGCTTTTGATAAATAATATTTGAAACGCGAACTGTCTAAAGCACCACCCATTCCGATGATTCTGTTTTTAGGCAATCCTGTTGCTTTTAAGGTTAAATACGTCATAGTATCCATCGGATTAGAAACCACCACTATAATGGCGTTTGGAGAGTGTGCCAACACGTTATCCGCAACTGTTTTTACAATTCCGGCATTGATTCCGATTAACTCCTCACGAGTCATCCCTGGTTTTCTAGGAATACCAGATGTAATTACCACTACATCACTTCCAGCTGTTTTCGAATAATCGTTTGTACTTCCCGAAACACGTGTATTAAAACCTGTTGTCGTGGCACATTGCGAGATATCCATTGCCTTGCCTTCAGCAAAACCTTCTTTGATATCTAACAAAACTACTTCACTTGCAATTCCTCTGTATGAAATTACATCCGCACAAGTGGCTCCTACATTTCCTGCGCCAACTATCGTTACTTTCATGATATTATATAATTTTTGGGTTGGTTATTTATAAAGGTGTTAAATATATAAAATTTAAAATTCATATTGAACAGAAAAGTTGGTATTAACAAACTTCCCGAATCCGACAACCGATTGCAGATACACTTTTTTGATCTGATATCGCCCGGAAATCTCACCAATGACATTGGTTTTGGTTTTGTAAATTTCTTCAAGCTTTTTATTCAGGATTTCCTGCAACGGAATGACATCTTCAATCTCTCCTTTATCTCCACCAACAACATATTTGAATTTACTGGTATTGGCAATAATTCCGGCCATCAATTCAAAATTTTTGAATTCTTTCGAACCGTTCACCTGAAACTGCCAGGTATCTACCAATCCGTTCAACCTATTAATCCCAAGACTTCCGTATTGTGTCGGAATACTGATAAAATCAAAACTGATATCTTCCTTAGAATAAACAACCAAACCAGCCAAATTAATCTTTTTAGCCTCCAGCACTTTAAAATACTGACTAAAATTGTGCTTCAAACCAAAGCCATAAACTTGATAATCGCCTTTTTTTAATTTTGTTTTGGTTGAATACTTCACAAGAGCTTCCGTACCGAACCATAATCCAACCGAACCTTGTAAATACGGATAAAAAACGGTTTCCTGATCAATCCCTTCCGGGCTTTTCAAGCGAATCTGCTCACCATCCAAATCCCCCACAAGATACACCTGAGAATCATTTCCCAAAGCCGTTGGCACGGTTGCAGAAGTAGCGCCTTCAATCTGAAAAAAAGAAAAATCACTGTTTTTGATTTCAAAACTACGGTCACGCTTCGGAACAAAAAAAACATTGGAATGCAACCCTAAAGTTACATCCCAAAGTTTCCGTTTCTTAGGAGAGGTCATCCAACCGGACGCCGCCTGATATACCGCCGCATCCGTAGCCGGAGTTATGTACTGATCCGAAAAAAGTATAGCGTCATTAAGCAAATGCCCTATATCCTCAAAGGTTTGCGATGTTTGCGATTTTGCCTTATTTGCAAAACACAAAAAAGCAACCAACAATACCGATATTTTAACCGATTTACGCATCAATATTAGCGTAAGCCGCGTTTTTCTCAATAAACTCTCTACGTGGCGGAACTTCATCACCCATTAACATTGAGAACACTCTGTCTGCCTCTGCCAAGCTATCAATTCCGATTTGACGTAGCGTTCTGAACTCCGGATTCATTGTTGTTTCCCATAATTGCTCCGCATTCATCTCTCCAAGACCTTTATAACGTTGAATTGCAAAACCGCTTCCCATTCTTGATGAAATCTCATCACGTTGCGCATCGGTCCATGCATATTCTTTTTTATTTCCTTTTTTCACCATATATAAAGGTGGCGTAGCAATATAAACGTATCCATTTTCAATCAATTCACGCATGTATCTGAAGAAGAACGTTAAGATCAACGTAGCAATGTGACTACCATCGACGTCGGCATCACACATGATTACCACTTTATGGTAACGCAATTTTTCAAGATTCAACGCTTTACTGTCTTCCGGAGTTCCAATAGTCACCCCTAAAGCCGTAAAAATATTTCGAATCTCTTCGTTTTCAAACACTTTGTGGTGCATCGCTTTTTCCACGTTCAAAATCTTACCACGCAAAGGCATAATCGCCTGAAATGCTCTGTCACGACCTTGTTTCGCCGTTCCACCCGCCGAGTCTCCCTCGACAAAGAACACTTCACATTTTGCCGGATCCTGCTCAGAACAATCGGATAACTTACCAGGTAATCCCCCACCACCCATAACGGTTTTACGTTGTACCATTTCACGGGCTTTTTTCGCCGCATGACGCGCCTGTGCCGCAAGGATTACTTTCTGAACAATAATTTTTGCATCATTCGGATTCTCCTCCAAATAACTTTCCAACATTTCGGCTACTGCCTGACTTACAGGAGAAACCACTTCACGGTTACCCAATTTGGTTTTCGTCTGCCCTTCAAACTGAGGCTCCGAAACTTTTACCGAAACAATTGCTGTTAAACCTTCACGGAAATCATCCCCGGAAATTTCAAACTTCAATTTTTCCAATAAACCGGAAGCGTCCGCATATTTTTTCAGCGTACGGGTCAATCCCATACGGAAACCTTGCAAATGCGTACCTCCCTCGTGCGTATTGATATTATTTACGTAAGAGAAAATATTCTCCGAATAACTTTCATTATAAATCAAGGCCACTTCCACAGGAATTTCGCCTTTTTCATTCTCCATGCTGATTACATGGGTAATAATCGGAATACGGTTTCCGTCCAGGAATTTAACAAACTCTTTCAATCCTTCTTTCGAATGGAAAGTTTCACCTGCAAAATTCCCATCTTTATCAACCTCTCTTCTATCGGTTAACGTAACAGTGATTCCTTTATTCAAGAACGACAATTCACGCATACGCGCCGCCAAAGTATCATACGAATACTCTGTTGTTTGCGTAAAAATCGTATCATCCGGAGTAAACGTAACCGTTGTTCCTCTTTTATCCGTTTCACCAATTTGTTTTACCGGATATTGCGCTTTTCCTCTTTCGTATTCCTGCTCATAAATTTTCCCGTCTTTGTAAACTGTCGCACGCAAATGATTGGAAAGCGCGTTCACACACGACACCCCAACCCCGTGCAAACCACCGGAAACTTTATAAGAATCTTTATCAAACTTACCTCCTGCACCGATTTTGGTCATTACAACCTCCAATGCGGAAACACCTTCTTTTTTGTGAATATCTACCGGAATTCCACGACCGTTGTCTTCAACAGTAATCGAATTGTCCTCGTTAATGGTTACATGAATAGTATCGCAATGTCCGGCCAACGCCTCATCAATCGAGTTATCCACTACTTCATAAACCAAGTGATGAAGTCCTCGCACTCCCGTATCCCCAATGTACATCGAAGGACGCATTCTTACGTGCTCCATTCCTTCCAGCGCCTGAATACTGTCTGCCGAATAATTGTGTTTCTTTACTTCTTCGCTCATAATCTATATTCTGATTGTGTATTTTTTTGACTAACGAGCAAATATATGAAATTGAAGACGATTTCACACTAAAAATAGCGATTTGACTGTGTAAGTTATTAACAAAAAGACCCGTTTTTATCAACCTTTTTTCGAGTACATAAATGTTGGTTTCATTTTTTTTGGGAGCGAATCGTTCGGGCTTGTCGGGAAACCCAGTTCCTGCTGTCCGTTCTATCTTTTGTTCCACAAAAGGATGCCACTCCCATCAGGGCTAAGGAGCTGCCTTATTACTTTTTGGTTTGGAAGCAAAAAACACCACAACGGCACAACGCTTAATGTGGAAAATAAAAAAACGCCGGTATTGCTACCGACGCCTTTAAACAAACAAACTAATCACATTTATATAAAATCATACTGCTGCAAGGGCTAAATCGCTTTTTACGTGTGCCGCATTAGCCCTTCCGCTCGGATCTTGGTTGGACTGCCATTTCGGAATCCATTTGCGAACGGTTCTGGCGGCACTTTCCTGCGGAAAATGTTTATGGAAAATCGTTCGGTAAAAGAACGCTTCTTTGGTTGCCGGCGTGTTGTAAGGGAACAATTCGACAGCTTTTTCAAATTCAGCGTCCGTTACCTGAGACGTGCAATAGTCAATTAACGTATCAATCCAGTTATAGCCCACGCCATCTGAAAACTGTTCTTTCTGACGCCATAAAATCTGTTCCGGTAAATATGGTTGTTCTGGTGTATCAAACGCTTTACGCAGAATGTATTTCTCAATGCCATCGTAGGTTTTCGGCATTTTCTCTTCCGGTTGAATTTTAATGGCCAATTCCAAAAAAGCTTTGTCCAAAAACGGCACTCGGGCCTCCAATCCATGTGCCATGGTGGATTTGTCGGCGCGAAGTAAATCCGCAGTGAATAAACGTTGCACGCGCTCGATCGTTTCCTTCTGAAAATCGACTACGCTTGGCGCGTTTCGAAAGTACAAATACCCTCCGAAAATCTCATCCGAACCTTCACCGGAAAGCACTACTTTGATTCCCATATCCGTAATTGCTTTTGACAGGAAATACATGGGCGTACTGGCACGAATCGAAGTCACATCATAGGTTTCCAAATGCCAGATTAATTTATCCAAAATCTGAATTCCTTCTTCAATCGTGAAATAAATTTCGTGGTGTTCCGTTCCTAAAAAATCGGCTACTTCTCTTGCTGCAACTGCATCCGGAGCCTCAGCATCCAAACCAATCGAAAAGGAATGCAGTTTTTGTCCGCCCGTTTCTTTCATAATTCTTGAAGCGATAGAAGACGTCAACGACGAATCCAAACCACCGGAAAGCAGCACACCGATAGACACATCGCTCATCAGACGTTTTCGTACCGCTTCGGTCAAGGTTTCGCGAATAGCTTTCAAATCCAGTTTTTCAACCGCCAATGATTCGTCTTCCCATTTGGGTTTGTAGTATTTCACAAAACCGGTTTTAGGCGTATAAAAATGGCCCGGAGGAAAAGCTTCGAACGATTCGCATTGGTCGGCAACGGCTTTCATTTCGGAAGCGAAATACAGGCGTCCTTCTTTATCTTTTCCGTAATACAAAGGCTTAACCCCCAACGGGTCCCGACCGACAATAAAATCATCGCCATCGATGACCACAAAAGCAAAAATACCGTCTAATTTATCACAGAAATCGTAGCCGAATTCCTCGTACAAATGCACAATGACTTCAGAATCAGAAGTGGTACGAAACGTATGATGTTTTAATACCGTTTCGCGCAGTTGTTGGCGGTTGTAGATTTCACCGTTGTGAACCATCCAAGCGGAAGCCGTTCCCTGAATGGGTTGTTTTCCGGTATGTAAATCTACAATTGATAATCGTTCGTGGCTTAAAAAATGTCCTTTTTCAGTTATATGTAAATCACTTTCATCGGGTCCGCGGTGGGACATTCGTTTGGACAATTCTTTCACTAAAGTTTCGTCTGCTCCTTTTCCTATTACTGCCAATATTCCGCACATAATTATTTCGTTTTATGTTTTATTCTGAAACAAAATTGCGGTTTAAAGTTTTATTTGAAAATCATAAACTTATATTTAATTATAATTTATCACTTAAAAAACGATTTTACAATTAAAATGAAATATTTACTATTAAAAACAGGCGTTTTGGATTACAAATTGTAATTTATGGGTTACTTGACTGTGGAGATTGTTCTTTTTTAACCGCAAAGAGCGCAAGGTTTTACGCGAAGGTCGCAATGGAGATGCACTTGTAACAAACCACAACAAAAAAATAAAATAGTTTCCTTTTTAGCCCTGATGGGAGCGGCATCCTTTTTCGGTGGCTAAGGTATCATGCTGAGCTTGTCGAAGTACTCTCGAAGTCACCGGAAAAGATAGAGCTGACAGCAGGAATTACCATTGCAAATAAACCCGAACCATTGCTTCGCCAATTCGCTATCGTTCGGGTCGCTCCAAAAAAAATCCCAAACCTAAGCTTGGGATATTGATTTATTTCACTTGTTTGCCTTTAACAAAAGTGTTGATGGGTTTCACATACGGCACACCATCGATGTCCATGATCATAATATCCGAATCGAAAATCGTGAAATCAGCCCATTTACCCACTTCCAAACTTCCTTTTTCGTTATCTTCAAAATTGGAATAAGCAGCCCAAATGGTCATCCCTTTCAGTGTTTCTTCGCGTGTTAAGGCATTTTCAGACTGAAAACCGCCTTCTGGATATTTCTTGAGGTCTTTTCGTGCTACTGCAGCATAAAACGTGTACATCGGGTTGATTTCTTCAATCGGGAAATCGGTTCCCAGCGCTATTATTCCGGCTTTGTTCAATAACTTTTTATAGGCATAGGAATTTTTGATGCGCTCCTTACCTACCCGATCCTGCGCCCAATACATATCGGACGTGGCGTGCGTGGGTTGTACAGAAGGAATGATGCCGAGTTTAAAATACTCGAAATCCGGTTCCTGCATGATTTGCGCGTGTTCGATTTTCCAGCGACGATCAGATTTTCCGGCTAAAACCTCTTTATAAATTTTTAATAAAACCGTGTTGGTGGAATCGCCTATCGCATGGGAATTCATTTGATAGTCCGACTCAGCGATTTGCTGTGCGATTTGACGGATGTCTTTTATCGGGGATAATAAAGCACCGAAGTGTCTGGGTTTGTCGGAATACGCTTTATGCAGGCACGCGCCACGCGACCCCAAGGCACCATCTCCCACAAATTTAAAAGAACGCACATTAAGCTTATCCGTTTTATAAGTCCCTAATTGAGTGTAATAATCGACGTTTTCTTTGGAAGCCATCACCATGGCGTAAACATTGACATCCAGTTGATTCGCTTGTTGAAGACTGTCGATTAAATCGATGGTTTCGCGTTCCAATCCGGCTTCGTTGATGGTCGTCAAACCGTAATCAAACACGGCTTTTTCCGCTGCTTTTAAAGCATTGGCCTGAGTTTGTTTGGAAGGTTTCGGAATACTAGCATAGACTAATTCCATGGGGTTATCGATTACGATTCCGGTTAGGATTCCGTTTTTGATTTCAATCTGACCGCCTTCGACTTTGGTTTTCGGACTGATTCCGGCTAATTCTAAAGCTTTGGCATTAGCCAATAACGCATGACCGTCGATTCGGGTAAGCGCAACCGGAGTGTTCGGAAATAATTTATCCAGTATTTCTTTGTTGGGAAATTCTTTGATTGCCCAATCGTTCTGATCCCAACCGCGTCCCTGAATATAGGGAAGGTTTTTTTCTTTCTGAAAGGCGATTACTTTTTCAACGACTTCCTCAAAACTTTTGGTGCCGCGCAAATCTACGGTTTGAAGATTCATGCCGTAGCTGTAAAAATGAGCATGCGCATCATAAAAACCCGGGTAAACAAATTTGTTTTTGGCGTTTATGATTTTGGGAGAAGTGTATTTCTTTTGGATTGCCTCTGAAGTTCCGATGGCCATAATTTTACCGTTTGAAACCGCGAAAGCTTCGGCTTTATCGAAGTTTTTATTTACAGTGTAGACTTTGGCATTGGTAACGATTAAATCAGCCAGTTGTTTTTTCTGCGCGTTGGCAAAATGGACAAGTGCAAAAGAAAGGAATACGAATTTAAATTTCATTTTTCAGCAGTTTTGAAATGCTAAAATAGTGAATTACGCCACATGTTCGATTACAAACTTTGAACCGTTTACTTCAACAACCGCACCGGCTTCTTTTCCGATTAATTGTGAACCTAACGGCGATTGCGGTGATAAAGTCAAAACTGATATCCCATCTATGGTACTTTTTGGCAAAGCCGCGCTAACTAAAAGATGAAGTCCGTTAGCCTTAACCAAACTTCCCATAATTACTTTCTCACTTTCAACAGTTACATCAATTTTAGTCAGGATTTCTTTCAGATGAATGGCTTCTTGGAGCTTGGCGCTGAGTTTTTCCTGCTCTAAATGCATCATCGACAAAGCCGTTTCGTGTTTGTCGCCGGCAGAACCTTTGGCATCGTTTTGTGCATCTTCGGTTAAACCGGAAATCATGTCGCGATATACATCAATTTTATCCTGAAGCATTACGATATGATGGTGGAGTATTTTTTGTTTGAATGTCATTCTTGAAAGGTGCTAAGGCTCTGAGGTACTAAGGAACTGAGGTTATGAGTTTGGCTAAAATTCTTAGCATCTCAGAACCTCAGCACCTTAGAACCTTTTTTAGAAATCAAATTTATAGTTCGCTCCGATTAAGAACTGAAAGCCCTGCACCGGATAATTCATCCAACGCTCGTACTGTTGGTTAGCGATGTTATTCAGTTTAAGGAAACCTGTTAAACGCTCGCTGTGTTTGTATCCTAAATGGGCATTTAAATCGAAATAACTGTCCAAAGTCACCACTTTTTGCACAAAAGGATTCAACGGATCCATACTGTCAACTGTAGTAAAAACATCCTTGCGTTCGCCTACAAAAAAGATATTCGTTCCAGCGTACCATTTTTTGGTAATGTTCACATCTAAATTGGCTCCGATTTTCATGCTTGGTAAATTCCACGCTTCGGCTTGGTCTGTAGTATAACTATTGAAAGTCCCATTGATTCCGAATGTAGTGTTTTTTGAAAAATCCATTTTTAGTTCTCCAAAAACACTTATAGTTGTAAGTTTATCGTATACCACTCCGAAAGAATTCCCATAAGTATATCCCAACACATTGGCACTTGATATTTCATAAGGATTCGCCGTAAAGAAAGCTTTATCGTCTTCCGCCATATAAGAACCTCTTACATTGAACGCCACGGTATTCGCTAATTTTCCTTTCAAACCAACATACACATCATATTGCTGATTGGTTGGCGCAATGGCTAATGTTGGGGAAACAAATTTATTTTCCTCTACAAAATCAGCAAATGTATTTTGTTTCAAAGTCCCTTCTGCTCCGGCATAAGCAATCATAATATCACCTACGACTTTATAAGAAGCTTTTACCTGAGGAAAAATATAGAACTTGTTGTCACTTCCATCATTGTATTTCCCGACACTATAGAAAAACCCAGCTCCGGCCTGAACCGACAAATCATCCTGTTGCAGTAAAATACTTGGCTGTACGCCAAAGTTTAGGTAACTGTATGAAATATCCGTAATTCCGGAATAGTCCTTTTCGAAACTCCCGCCAACATAATCCGCAACGAAATCGGCTTTGAATTTATAGTTTTCGATTTCAAAATCGATTCCCGGTTTGATGAAAAATCGGTTTTCCTGAGAACCATGAGAATCCCAGAAACGTTTGAACTGCAGCGAGGTTTCGTTCATAAAACTTTCTTTCATCCCTATTTTTGCCCCTAAGCTAAGCGTTTGATAGGTTTGTTGTTCATTAATCGCATTGATTTCATCATCAGTAAAAGAAATGAAATCGGTTGGCAATCCGTACCAGTTGTACATTTGGTGTTTGTAACCTAAATCGGCATTCCAGTCCATTTCGCGGGTGCGACTTCCGTAGGTCAGATCCAATGCGGTATTGTAATACTTATCATCTAATTTCACATCGTTAATTCCGCCCTGAGACGACAAATGACGTAACATTCCGCCCACATAATCGGTGCTACTTAAATTTTCGGTAATGAACACTTCTCCGTTAACCGTTCCGTAGTTTCCAACCCCTAGAGTGGCATAATTTTTAAAAATACGTTCTTTAGCCGATTTATCCACAGCAGCCGCTTTTCCTTTTGCGGGCGTAAACGTTGAGGCTACCGGAAACGAGAAAATATTGTATTTGATTTCCTCTTTGTCGGTATTCACTTCGTCTTCGATAACCGGAGTTTCTTTTACTTTAAAGGCATCGGAAATGGTTGGCGTATATGGTTTTACCACGTTTACTACTTCGGTACCGATGTTTTCATCTTTCTTTTGCGCGAAAGTTTGCAATCCTATGAAAAGAAAGAATATGGCGAATATATTTTGATATGTTTTAGTCATTTTCATTGCTGAATTTTAATTAGAAATGGCAAATAGCGTTAATTAGTTATCGACGAATTTCGTTTTGCTTCTTCTCCTTTGATGAAATCGAGTTCGGTTTGGGCTTCGGTTACCACATCTTCAAACTGAGCGAAATTTTTAATTACACTCTCTAAAATATAAGTTGCCTGGAAACTATCTTTCAGTCCGTAGAAATTTTTCGCCATGACAATCAATCCTTTGGCTCCGAAATATTTATAACCCGAATAATCTTTGGCCAATTTTTGAACCAAAACATTTGACGTTTCGAATTTTGCTTCTTTGTTTTTAAAATAAGCATCATAGTATAATGCTTCGGCAGCCAATTCTCCTTTTGCGATTTTCTGCAATTTGGCATAGGCTTCTTTCGCTTTTACCTCATCATTAGTTTTAATGGCAGAGCGTGCTACGATAATTTGCGCATCACTTTTAACCTTATCGTCCGTTTTGGCATTCGCTAATACTTTATCGGCATAAACCACAGCATTGGCATACTCTTTTTGATCGTAATAACATTTCATCAGATTCGACTGAGCGAAAGTGACGTTTTGCGGAAAATCGGCTTCGGCTTCCAAACGCTGTAAAACCGGAATCGCTTTATCGTACGTTTTGTTTTTCAGGTGAATTTCACACAAACGCGCCAACGACTGTTCTGTAAACTCATTTCGGGATTTTCCGATAACGTATTCGTAGTTCGGAATTGCATTGGTTCCCAAACCATCTGCAAAATACAATTGTGCTAAATAGAAATTGGCTTTTAAAGCGTGTAATCCGTTCGGGAAATTGGCCAAATAACCGCTGAATCCGGAAACTGCCTGTTTGCTGTTATTCTGTAAATATTGTTTTTCGGCAGCATTGTAAGTATCATTATCTAAATCAGCATTGGAAACTTCCACGAAATCGAGTGTTTTTACCCACGCCGCGTATTCATCTACTTTATTATTATCCATGTAAATCAAACGGGCAGTTGCAACGGCCTCATTCGCTTCCTCGGTGCGTGGAAATTTCGCAACCACTTCTTTGAATTTTACCAAAGCCTGCTGGTCTTTATCATTGTTATAGTACACCAAGCCCTGACGCAAGATTGCCTTGGAAATATAAGAGCTTCCTTTGTATTCGTCTTCCAGTCGGTCGTAGGTTTCTACCGCCTTAGTTACATTGTTTTGCGTCACATAAGTATTCCCCAATTCGTATAAAGCATCATCGGCATATTTTGAGTCCGGATGCGCTTTCATAAACGAATTTAGGTTTTCGATTTTCAAATCATTCTTCCCTACAAATCCATAAGAAATCGCTTTTTGGAAATGTGCATAATCGGCATCCACACTTCGTAATTCGATGGCTTTGTTATACGCATCCATGGCCGGCCAGTATTTCGTTGAAACAAAATAACTATCTCCCATTCTCAGGTAAGCATCGTTCAGACGCACTTTATCGTCTTTGGAAACATTGATATACTCCTGAAAATGTTTGGCCGCGTTTTCGTATTCTTTCAGTTTGAAATACGTGTATGCTAAGTTATAATCGGCATTTTTGGCTTCGGGAACGTTTTTCGCTTCTGTGGAACCTGTAAACTGTTTGAATCCGATTAACGCTTCACTGAACTGATCCAGATTGTATTCTGTTTCAGCTTTCCAAAATGTGGCGCGTGCTGTAAATTTAGGATCACGAGGCTCGGCAATCGACTTTTTGAATAACGTCAAAGCTTCTTTGTAATTTCCGTCGGTATACAATTCCAATCCTCGGTAAAAAGCTACTTTTTGATACGCCGGACGGTTTTGAGGATTTTTATTTTTCTCTAAAAGTGATAAGGCTTCTTTGTAATTTTTAGACGTGATGTACGAATTGATCAACAGGTTTTCAATTTCCTGCTTGTAGGCCGTTTGCGGGTATTTGTTCAGATAACCCATCAACACTTCAGGAACACTTTGGTACGGATTTCCGATTTCGTAACTCAACTTCGCATAATTCAGATAAGCGTCTTCCTGAATTTTTGCTTCAAACTCCATTTCGGAAGCCGTTTTAAAAGCATTTAACGCTTCCTGTTTTTTTCCGAGTTTCAGATAACTTTCCCCTAAATGGTAATACGCATTTTGTGCCACGCCGTCCTGTCCGTTGATGATTTTATTGAATTCACCAATAGCATTTTCGTAATCGCCGGCCTTATAATAAGCATAACCCAACTGGTAGAAATCCGTGTTGTTCCACTTTCCTTTTTTACCGCGATATTCTTTTAAATATGGCAGTGCTTTATCGTATTGTTTCAGGTTGAAATAACTTTCCCCGATAATTTTATTGAGTTCCGATTTCTCTTCGGCATTGGATTTCGATAATTGTGGTACTCCTAAATCGATGGCTTTTTGAAAATTTCCCAGTTTGAAATTCATATCCGCCTGGAAGTAAGACATTTTCTCTTTGTATTTGTCCTGATCCTGCACCTGATCGAAATATTGAGTCGCTTCTTTGTAGTTATCGGTTTCGTAAGCCATGTAGCCTAAATAATATTTCGCCTGGGAACCAAACTCTTTGGAATTGGCTACTTTGTTAAAATATTTGTCGGCTTCTTTTTTATTTTTGGCCGAAAAAAAGCAATATCCTTTTTGAAAATTGAATTTTTCGCGCTCTTCATTAGACATCGAACCTTCGTCTACTTTTTCAAAATATTTCAGCGCTTGCGGATAATTCGATTGTTCGAAATAATAATGCGCCACTTCAATAAACGCCTGATTTTGTTTGGAAGACGTTGGATAGTCTTTTACGAAATCTTCCATCATCGCATCAGCGCCGGATTGTTCTAAACGTATCGCACAATTCGCACTGTAATAGGCGCAATCCGATTTTACTTCGTAATTGGAATTAGCGGTTTTGACTTTATTAAATAAAATCTGGGCTGCCTGATATTGTTTGTTTTTATAGAGGTCGACCGCTTTGTCGAAGTCGGTTAATTCGTGAGTGTAGATGTTGGATTGTTGCGCGGATAGATTTATAGCACTTAAAATGAGAGAGGTATATAGTAACCTGTTCAGTTTTCGCATAGTGTTTGGCTTTGTTTAAAATTCAAATATATCAAATTCCTGTGGTAATAACGCGGAATTTCATTCGTTTATTATGGATGTTTTCAACAAATTTCGAGCCAAAGTTTGACGGAAAAAGGAATAAAGAGAATACAATCTGGAGCAAAGAGTTAGCTTCTGTCCGCTATTTTCTTTTATCTGTTTTCTTTTAAACACTTTTTTTTGATTAAGTTCGTTGTACTTATTACTTTTACCAAAACAAAATCATTCAACATGTCACAAACGATTCTTTCTTTAAAAGATGTAACTATATATCAGGAACGCAATCCTATTTTATCCAATGTTAATCTTGATGTAAAATCAGGCGATTTCATTTATGTGATTGGAAAAACAGGTTCCGGAAAGAGTAGTTTGATGAAAACCTTATATGCTGATTTGGATTTAACCGAAGGCGAAGGTACTATTGTAGATTACAACCTGAACACGCTGAAAGAAAGCGATATCCCGTATTTGAGACGAAAACTGGGCGTGGTTTTTCAGGATTTTAAATTGTTACCGGACCGAAACGTTCATGACAACTTAGAATTTGTACTTAGAGCCACCGGATGGTCTGAAAAAGAAGAAATGCAGGTAAAAATCGAAGAAGTTTTGGATAAAGTCGGCATGAAATCAATGACTGCTAAAATGCCGCACCAGCTTTCGGGCGGAGAACAGCAACGTGTTGCCATTGCGCGCGCCTTACTGAACGACCCGGAATTAATCCTTGCCGATGAACCAACGGGAAACCTTGACCCGCAAACCAGTGTGGAGGTTATGGAAGTACTGAAAAAAATCAACCAGAACGGTAAAACCATCATTATGGCAACGCACGATTATGCTTTACTGATGAAATTCCCATCTAAAACATTAAAATGTGAGGATGGTAAAATTTTTGAAGTGGTTCAAAGATCGGTATAATGATTTCGATTTTAATTCCAACATACAACTACAATGTGTATCCATTGGTTACGGAATTAAAAAAACAGGCCGATTCCCTTTCCGTTCCGTATGAAATTTTGATTCAGGACGATGCCAGCACCTTATTTTTAAAGAAAAATGAAGCTATCAACGCTTTGGAAAATTGTGTTTACACTTTAAATCGGGAAAATCTCGGTAGAGGCAATAACATCAATGTTTTAAATTCAAAAGCCCGTTTTGATTACGTTTTGATTATGGAAGCCGACGCTTTACCCGAAAACAAGAACTACCTGGAAACTTTCGTCAAAACCATTACACCCGAAACAGAAGTGATTTTCGGAGGTGTTACTTATCCTAAAGCCCAACCCAACAGCGAACAATTATTGCGTTGGAAGTATGGCAATAATCGGGAAAGCATCGCCCTTGAAGACCGTTTGAAAAATCCGTATCATTTCGTTTTTACCTGGAACTTACTTGTAAAAAAAGAAATGCTGTCGCAAAATCCTTTTCCGGTTTCGGTTAAAGAATACGGCTATGAAGATGTGGCTTTTATAAAAAAATTAAAAACGCAAAACATAACTATCCGGCATATCGAGAATCGGTTGATACATTTTAATCAGGAATCGAGCACTGTCTTCATTCAGAAAACCGAAAAAGCGGTTCAGACTTTAAAACAACTCCTTGAAAGCAACGAATTAGCCTACGAAGACACGCGAATCGGAAGAACCTATTTACAATTCCGTAGTTTAGGATTGGATAAAAGTCTTGCCTTTTTATTCCGCAGATGTTCCAAACGACTGCTTTCCAATTTAACATCTTCCAACCCAAGTTTAGTCCTGTTGGATTTGTACAAATTAGGCTATTTTTGTGCTCTTGACACTCAAAAGCAACCAACATGAGAGTTTTAGTAATCAATAATTTCAGCAACGAAAACAAACTTGGAGGAGTGGAAAACTACCTGCATGAATTGATTAATTATGCTCAGAAAAGCCAATCGGATATCGAATTTAAATGGTTCGGAAAGGATTCTAAAAAGACAAACTGGTTTCAGAAATTTTATAATCGCGAAAGCACCGAAGAAATTATTTCCGAAATCGACACCTTCCAACCCGATTTGATTCATTGTTTCAGCATTGGCGCGCCGGTTACGCCGCATTTTATGAAATACGCGAAATCGAAATCCATTCCTGTACTTCAATCGTTTCGGGATTATTATTACATCTGTCCGAAAAACTACATGCTAACCGATACCGGAAAAGTTATCACCTATCATGAAAGTGCGATGGAATGTATTTTACACCACCATCCCAAAAAAAATATTGTATACGACAGTTTGCTGTATCTGAAACAACACTATCACAAGCAAATTCTTAAAAAGCATATCGATTATTTTTTAACGCCGTCGGACAATTTAACCGATTTGATTGCGAACGATTTTGATGTTCCGGGAAAAACGTTGCCTAATCCGGCATTACTTACAAATCAATCCTTTGAAAATCAATCGAATTATTTGCTTTATGTGGGAAGATTGGATAAAGAGAAAGGAGTGCACACGCTTTTGAAAGCCTTTAAAAATGTTGTTAAAAAGTTTCCGAACGAGCAACTGGTCATTGCAGGCTCCGGTTCCGAAAAAAAAGCACTTGAACAATATGTTGAAGCAAACCAACTTCAAAACGTACAATTTTTGGGAACTCAGCAGCGTGGTGAACTCGAAAATCTCTATTCAAAAGCTAAATTCACTATTGTTCCGAGCGAATTTTTAGAATCGTATGGGAATGTCATTTTGGAAAGTTTTGCTTTTAAGAAAACCGTTGTCATCAGTAATTTATTAGGAATTGCCAAGGAAGTGGAAACAACTAAAAGCGGACTGATTTTCCCTTTTGGAAATGCAGAAAAATTAGAAGAAGCGGTTGAAAAATTATTGGCCGATGAAACGCTGAAAAAAGAATTAGAAACCAATGCTTTTACATATGCAGAAAGTCATTCTTTTGAAAATCATTTTAAAGAACTGACGCAGGTTTACAATACGTTACTTCAAAAAAACTAAACGAGACTCCTTTTAAATTCTTCAAAATCACGAATATAATCAGCTTCTTCAAACACATCTGAAGCTACTACCAAACAAACTGCTCCCGAGGAGAAATTTTTCAGTTCCCGCCAGATGCCGTTGGCAATCAGCAAGCCTTCAAACGGTTTGTTTAAGGTAACGGTTTTTTCTTCTTTTCCATCGTTTAAAATCACATCAAAGCTTCCGGAAAGCGCTACTAAAAATTCCTGTTGTTCCTTATGTGAATGTCCGCCTCGTTCTGCCCCGCTTGGCACATCGTATAAATAATAAACGCGCTTCATTTCGAAAGGCAATACGTCTTTTTCGATAACGGAAAGATTGCCTCTCGGGTCTTCTATTTTTGGTATTTTTATAATGCTACTGTTCATCATTTAGTAATTGCAACCATTTTTGGGCTACTTCGTTTGTTTCAAATTGAGAGACACTGGCTTTTGCATTATCACAACATTTGCGGTACAAAATTGCTTCTTGAGCAAAGGTATTCATTTTGGAAGTTAAAGCTTCAAAATTTTGATTTTCCACTAAAAATCCGTTTTCGCCATCAATTATCATCTCACTTGGACCGGTCGGACAATCGAAAGAGATTACCGGTCGCCCTAAACTTAATGATTCTAAAACGGCCATCGGGAACCCCTCATACAAACTTGAAAGCACTAAAAATTTGGCGTTTTTTATGTAAAAATAAGGATTTTCTTTAAAGCCCAGTAAATGAACAAAAGGTTCGATTGGCGTATTTTCAAATACCGTTTTCAAATAATGTTCCTCTTCCCCTTTTCCTAAAATCACCAGATGAATTCCTTTTTCGGGTAAAACAGATTGACGGTAACTTTCTATCAGTTTGTCAAATTGCTTCAGTTTTACCAACCTTCCCACAGCTATGCAATAGTCAAAAGGAAGCGGATTTTCATCGGAATCAACAGGTAATTTTGAAACATCAATAAAATTCGGGATAACCGTTGCTTTATCAAAATTATATTGGGTTTCCAGTTTTTCTTTCAATCCTTTGGAAACCACAACAACTTTGCTCGCTTTTCTGAGCAAAACTTTAGCTACCCACGCTTTATCGGTTAGGTACGTTTCCAAACGGTTGCTGTGAAGCGTGTAAATGGTTTTTGTTCTGAAGTAAATAAAATAAGCGAAAACCAACTCCATAAAAGGATTAATCCGATGCCGAAAATCAACCACAAAATCAAATTTCTCCTGAGCAAGATATTTTCGCAAACGGAAGTATTTCTGATATTTGGAATAGTTTCCGAAATTAACCAATTTCCCTTCGTAACTGTACTCCACTTTGTCTTCCAATACGATAAGATGCACCTCAAAACCTAAGGACTGAAACATTCCTGAAGCCGAACCCAACACCCGTTCCAAACCGCCTTCGGCCAACTTGTAGCCCACAAGTGCAATTTTAAACTTCTTTTTTTGAGTGTTTGCCATTCAGTTCTGACTAGGTTTCTTATTTTAGCATAAAAATAGTTTTAAAATCCCAATATGCAAAATTTCCCACTGGTTAGTGTCGTTTGTCTGGCTTACAATCATGAAGCGTATGTGGTGGAAGCATTGGAATCAGTCTTAAATCAAAATTACCCGAATATTGAACTGTTGATTGCCGACGATTGCAGCAGCGACCATTCAGTTGCCGTTATTGAAAAGTGGCTGCAAAATCATCCTAATATTCAATTCTTTCCCAATAAAACCAATTTAGGTAATACCAAAACATTCAACAATGTGGTTAAACATGCTAAAGGCGAATTTATTATCGACTTGGCTGCCGACGATATTTTGCTGCCGGATTGTGTTTCGCGTCAGATTACTGCTTTTCAAAATACAAAATATACCAATTTGGGAATCGTATACGGAAATCTTATCCAGATGGATGGAAACGGAACATATCTAAACGATTATTATACTGAAAAAGACCATCCGGAAAGCGGAAATATTTATAAAATGGTGGTGGGCCGGACCACAAAAATCTGTTCTGTTTCGTCTATGGTGAAGAAAACGGTTTTTGAAACGGTGGGCTATTATGATGAGAATCTGGCCTATGAAGACCTGGATTTATGGATCAGGGCATCACGGTTTTTTGATTTCGAATACATCCCAGAGATTTTGGCCAAAAAAAGAGAACTTTCGACTTCCTTAAGCGCCCATTTTACTAAGAAAAACAATAAGAAAACCAACCGTTTGAACGAATCGACTTTTCAAATTCTAAAAAAAGCATTCCAACTTAACCGAACCAAGGAGGAACACAAAGCACTTTTAGGGCGTATCCGGTTTGAGATGTATAAATTCATTACCTCACGGAACTTTGTTTTGTTGGGGAAGCTTTTACTGTTGAAAATTAAAGTGAGATGGAAAAGTTTGGCATAAAATCACCTCTTAACTAGTTGAAATTCTTTTTTTTTAAAAGTTTTCTGAAAAAGAACAGCATCAGTACGAAAGAAATGCAATTAGCCAAAAAATATGCTTTTACCGCCCCCGTAACATTTTCGGTCTGAATCATAAAATAGGCTACACCAAAATAAGCTACATTAAAAATGATTTCTACTGCAAAATAGCGTTTCATCATCGTTTTTACCAAAATCTGGTACCCGAAAGCTAAACTCATCACTTTCAATAAATCTCCCAAGAGCTGCCAAATGATGATTTCTTTCACTTTCGAAAACTCCTTGGTTAAAGCAATATCCACAATAAAATCCTTGAAAACAAGTACTCCGGTCACCAAAATAAGGAACAACGGCACTAACGTTTTAAAATAATTTTTCAGTTCGTTTAAAAATTCAGAATCCGTTTTTAATTCAGCCAATCTGGGCATATAGTACAAGGATAGTCCGGAACTGAAAAACAACATATAAAATCCGGACACACGGTTTACTGCATCCCAAATTCCTGCTTTTTCGATTGAATTCGTCTCAATTAACAGATTTCGGATGGAAATCAACGTAACCGGAACAATTATGGCACTCAAAAGAGACATTATCGAAAATTTCCCGATAACCGAAAAGTATTTTTTATTGATAATTTTCTGCAAATCGAATTGGAAATATTCTTTGTTATTTACCACAAACAATAACGTTATCAACAATAATACGATATCTGATATTGCCGTGGCGATTAAAGCCCCTTCCAGTTTTTTGAAATAAATCAGACTCACCGTCAGTACAAAAGTAAGAACGGAAGCTACTATCTGAATGAAAACGATTTTCCTAAATTGCTGTAAACTATTGTAAACGGCTATCCAAAAGGTATTCAAAACAATGAACGGCAACACTAATCCGAACAGTCGAATGGCGAATCCGTAATCAGAAGTTGTGAACAGAAAACGACTAAAGAATCCTGAAAACAAGGTAATCAGCACTCCCAAAACCACAGAAATTATTAAGAAAATCCAAAAGAAAGTGGAATATATTTTAGATAACTCGGTTTTATCATTCTTGTTTTCAACGAAAAGACGCACCATCGAAGCGTTTACCCCTAAAGTTGACAACGATTTGAACAAGGCTGTGAAATTCTTGAAACTCCCGATAAGGGCCATTCCCGAAGGGCCGAGAAACTGGGCAACAATACGAACCGAAAGAACTCCTAAAATAAAATTGATGCCAATGGAAACGGAATTCATTGACAGCACTTTAATCAGCTTATTTTCCCTGAAAAAACTCAAATTACAATTCTCGGATTATACGCGCAGGATTTCCCGCCACGATTACATTATCAGGCACATTTTTAGTTACGACCGAATTACTTCCCACAACCGAATTATCGCCAATTGTAACGCCTTTTAAAACTGTTACATCCGAACCGATAAAAACGTTGTTCCCTATGTTTACCTGCTCTGAAGGCGGATTCGGATGAAATCTTTCCGAAGGACGCAAATGATGAAAATCACTATCCGAAACCGAAAAATTCAATCCGATAAGTGCATCATCACCAATGCTTATTTTCTGTAAGGCTACCATTGAAAAACCATTGTTGAGGCGGACATTATTTCCTATTTCGATTCTACTTTCGGGATTTCGGGCTTCGATGTAACCATAACCCGAATAAAAACCAGGAGACAATTCCACACCAATTTTAACCTTATTTCCAAAAAGGATAGTCCCTTCACCTTTGAGTAAAACCGGATATGAAATTTCAGGCGTACCCGAAACCGATTTACAGTCGGACAACACCTTATATTTCCAAATACGCAGACTTACAAAAATCCGGTTTCTTATTTTTCTGAAAATGCCCATTAATATGCGTTTATGATGTTTACAATAAATGTAATTTCTTCTTCCGTTAAAATCGAACTCATCGGCAAACTCAGCACCTCATCGTGAATCTGTTCCGTTATCGGGAAGGACAAATGATGGTAGTCAAGCATCGCTTTTTGTTGGTGTGGTGCTACCGGATAATGAATCATGGTCTGAATTCCGTTTTCCAATAAATATTGTTGCAATTCATCTCTTTTAGACGTTCGGATGACAAACAAATGAAACACATGATTGTCCGAACCATCGTAAAAAGGCAGCACAATTTTATCATTTTTAATTTCCGACAAATACCGTTTTGCCACTGCTCTTCGCTTCTCATTTTCAGTCGCTAGAGAAGGTAATTTTATGCGTAAAAAAGCTGCTTGGAGTTCATCCAAACGTGAATTGAAACCCAGATAATCGTTGTAATATTTTTGCTGCGAACCGTAATTAGAAAGCGACTTGATGGTCTTAGCTAGTTTTTCGTCGTTTGTAACCACCGCTCCGCCATCACCCAAAGCACCTAAATTCTTTCCCGGATAAAAACTGAACGTTCGGGCATGACTGCCTTTAAATGGCAAACCGTGTGCCTGAGCCGCGTCTTCAATAATTAGTAAATCGTGCTTGTATGCGATTTCCATGATTGCATCCATAGCCGCGAGTTGCCCGTACAAATGAACAATCAGCATACCCTTGGTTTTAGCGGTAATTTTTGCTTCAATCCGTTTTGGATCGATATTGAACGTTTCCGGATCCGGTTCCACTAAAACAGGCACCAAACCGGCATGAAGAATTCCTAAAATGGAAGCGATATACGTATTGGCCGGAACGACAATTTCATCGCCTTCATGCAGCATTCCTAATTCGACATACGCTTTGAAAGTCAATATAATAGCATCTAGACCATTTCCTACTCCAACGCAATATTTAGAACCGCAATAGGACGCAAATTCTGCTTCAAAAGCGGTAACTTCATCGCCTAAAATGTACCAGCCTTTTTCCAGAAATGTTGCTAGTTTTTCCTGAAAAGCAGTTTCAAAAGGAGCGTTAATCGCTTTTATATCTAAGAATTTTATCATGCTAAATGGTTAATTCCGAGTAATTTTTCGTTTCAATTTTAATAAAATTCTGAACGGAGGCACGGGCGCCAAAACTTTCCTTCCAATAGGCTAAGCCTTCGTTCAGAACACGACCGTTTTCTTCGGAAGCACTCCCGAAACTCACATATTTTTTATCGGCATATTTTCGAATGATTTCATCAAATAAAATATCCAGAGCGGCGGTATCGGTTCGGTCGTCACTTCCGGAACTGTACTGAAAATGCGCCACGGTTTCGGTTAAAAACATTACGACTCCGGCTTTTAGCTCATCGTCCTGATAAGCGTTAAAAAGTTTTATGTTTTTCGGAAAAACAGTTGCTAATTTCTCTATTTCGGTCAGCGAATGCACGGGTTGAACTCCAAAACGGTTATTGAGGTTCGGAGTCAGAATCTGATTCCAGAAGTCTTTGTAATTTTCATCTTCCCTAACCGCTATATTTCGATTTTCTGCTAATGTTAAAGCACGTTTACGATTACGGTTCGGCTTATAGGTTTCGGAATTATCAATAACCAAATACACGTCGGAACGATAGGTTTGTGCCTTCGTTAAAAAAGCAACATAGTCGATTTCGTCGGCAATAGTTCGGTTGTAAATCTTGGGAAGTGCTTTCAAATTTAAAGTTGCGATTCCATTCTCACACAGAAAAAGCAGTAAAGCTTGGAAAACCTGAGTATATTCTTTAATCCGAATACTCTTTTTTACCACCAATCCGCCATAACTCAACCCTTGGTGTGAATGAATTTCGTTTCCTTTTTTATTTGCAGGCAGAACCGCCAGCAGTTTTTCATCGTGAAAAATCAGGAGTGAAAAATCTTCAAAACGATCAGAATGGTATTCCATGAAATCCCTATGAAAAAGAAATGTGGCATTCTTGGCCTGATGTATAAAATCATTCCAGAGTGTGTAATCGGTTTTTTGGTATTTTCGGATGGTATAGTTTTTCACAAAGCCTTGATAAACTTCGGAAAAGTACTAATTTTTAACCAAATAATAAATAAGCGGTTTTGTTTTTTATTCCACAGCGTGTTCTTGTTTGCAAATATTTAGTACTTTTAACAAAAAAGGTTGTGCTGTTGAGAACAAAATTACTTTACTTTTTCTATTTGATATTTTTAATGATTTCCAGTTCTGTTTTCGGACAGAATGTAAGTCTTTACAGGCAATTTAACGGAAGGTATGATTTTACTTTCGTTGGCAATACTTTAAATCCTCTTGAAAATTCCTACCAACCTGTTCCAACAATTTTAACGTCCTCATCAGCAACACTTTCCCTAAACTCGGGTGATGTCATCGAAAACGCCTATTTATATTGGGCTGGTTCTGGAACCGGAGATTTTAACGTAAAACTCAATAACGTAGATATTGTACCGGACAGGACTTTTTCGATTATTCAGACAAGTTCCGGTTTGCCTCATTTCAGTGCCTTTTCAGATGTAACATCATTGGTTCAAAGCTCAGGAAACGGCACTTACACCCTATCAGACTTAGACCTAACCTCTTTAATTGCCGAATATTACAACAACAGAACTAATTTTGGTGGTTGGGCTTTAATCGTGGTATACAAAAACAACGCTTTACCATTAAATCAACTGAATATTTACGATGGATTGCAAGCCGTTCCTAACGAAATAAACATTCTTCTGGACAATTTGAATGTCATTGATAATCAAGATGCAAAAATAGGATTTCTGGCATGGGAAGGAGATGAAAATATTCGTGTGTCCGAAAATCTGTTTATCAATTCGGCATTAATTGGTAATCCTCCTTTAAATCCTGCCAATAACGCATTTAACGGAACCAACAGTATTACCAATAGTAGCCAGCTTTACAACATGGATCTGGACATTTACAACGTTGAAAACAATATCCGGATTGGAGATACGGAAGCAACTATACGCCTTACTTCCGGACAGGATTTTGTTATGATCAATGCCATTGTTACAAAATTCAACAGTCAATTGCCCGATGCAACGGTTTCTATCGATGATTACACCTTAGATTGCAATGTAAGGGAAATTCCGGTAACCTTTACCGTTTACAATTTAGATTCCACTAACCCACTTCCGGCCAACACTAACATATCCATTTACGCCGGTGATCAGCTCGTAGGAACCAATACTACTCCTGCAATACTAGGAATTGGTGAAAGCGTTACGCTTACACAAACCATAACCTTACCTCCGGGGATTCCAAATACCTTCACCCTGCAAATCATTGTAGATGAAAATGGAGCTGTTACGGAATTACTGGAAACGAATAACGAAGACTTCCAAATCATTAATCTCATGGTTTCGCCTTCATTCAACAATATACCGGAAGTTGAGGCCTGCAATTTAGGATTAGAACCCGTATATTTTGATTTCTCTGCTTATGAAGAAGCCGTTACTACCACTTCATTCCAAACAGTTACGTTTTACGAAAACCTTTCCGATGCCACGTTAGGAATAAATAATATTGTGAACACTACAAATTACTATTCGGCATCCCTTCCCAAAGAAATATTTGTGCGAATTGAAGATAGAAACTGTTTTGCAATTACTTCCTTTTTCCTGAAACTCAAGAATTGTCCGCCAATTGTTTACAATGCTGTTTCCGCAAACGGCGATGGAATGAATGACACCTTCCATATAGAAGGCTTACGGGATGTCTTTGTTAACTTCAAACTATATGTTTACAACCGATGGGGTAAAGAAGTATGGCAAGGCGATAATAGTACTCCAGAATGGGACGGTTACATCAAAGACGGTATCGGAAGTAAGCAGGCTCCTGACGGAACTTATTTTTACATATTGTATCTGAATGACCCTGATTATCCTGATGCCCTGAACGGTTATTTGTATCTAAACCATTAATCTTTTTGAACCGTTGGCAACGACCATTTAAAGATTACCGCCATCAGTCGGATTGCGATAATAATCATGGAAGTCATCAAATACAAGACATCTTCCGGAATGTGAAGGCTCTTCAGAAAGAAAAAGAAAATACCGCCAATAATACAAATGGTGGCATAAATCTCTTTTCGGAAAATCACCGGAATTTCATTGCACAAAATATCCCGGATTACCCCTCCAAAACAAGCCGTTACGGTTCCCAAAATAATACAAACGGCAGGTTCGAGACCTTTTTCCAGACCTTTTTCCAGACCAATCAAGGTAAAAACGCCCAATCCGATAGTGTCAAACAAAAACATCGAAGTTCGGAACCGGTCGAGTTTTTTCCTAAAAATCATCGCAAATGCAAAACCGATAAGAATTATATAAACGTAATTGATATTCAGCATCCATCCTACTGGTGTTCTTCCGATAAGGATATCGCGTAATGTTCCGCCGCCAACAGAAGTCACGAAAGCAATAATCAGCACCCCGAACGGGTCCATTTTTTTGTTCATTGCCGTTAAAGCGCCAGACACAGCAAACGCCATGGTTCCTAAAATATCGAGTAGTTCAAACATCGTTACATATTTCGGGTATAGTAATTGTAATCTTTTAAAACGGTACGCATAAAATCGGTATCGTTGTCGGATTGGCTTTTAATTCCGGTAACCGATTCGATTTTTTGTCGGAGTTTGAAAATCAGTCGGAAATCTTTAGCTTTTAAAGCCGATTCGAAAGTTTCCTTGATAATTCGGGCATCATTATCCGAAAGTTTGATAACCAAAGGATAAGTTGGCACGTAATCATCATCAATTTCCTGAAGAATCGTATGATTGATATTGATATTATTTTTCAGCGATATAACCGCAGTTCCGGCAGCCATGTCACCCAACCGTTGGTTTTTACTGCTCAGGGAAATTGCAATCAAACCGATAATTCCGCTGCCAATACTGATTTCAATCAATCGAAAAAGCCAACGCATCAGGTAATCGCCAAATCCAGCCTGATAACCATCCAGTTTAATTACTTTGATTTTCATTATCTTCTTTCCGAAGGTTTGCCCTTCCATCAGGCTTTCCTGAAGCAATGAATAGAAAATTACCGGCAACCCAAACATCATGACAATCGCCATAACTGACCAAGTGTCGGCACTATCCATATATTCGTTTAATCCAATCAGATAAAAAAAAATGTAATAAACCACAATTATATACGCCGCTTTTATCAGCAAATCAAGCAATTGTGCCACGATACGATCGCCCACGGAAGCCGCCTGAAAATTTATATTCACATTTTGCGTTGTCGTTATGGATAATTCTGACATATTTTATATTTTAGCCCTTTATGAGAGAAGTTGCGTTTATAAAACAAAATAAAGAAAAATGGCTTGAATTTGAACAGGCTATTTTTGGCAAAGCTAAAAAAAATCCTGATGAATTGGCCAGTTTGTACATTCATTTGGTGAATGATTTGTCGTATGCACAAACGTATTATCCTAAAAGTAAAACCGTGGTGTATCTCAACCACCTTGCTTCTCAGATTTATCAAAAGATTTACAAAACCAAACGTGAAGAAACCAATCGGGTGGTTTATTTTTTCAAAACAGAAGTTCCTTTGCTCGTTTATGAATACCGCAGGTATATTCTGTATGCTTTTCTATTGTTTTTTCTTTGCACCGGAATTGGGGTAATTTCGGCTCATAATGATGCGACATTTGTCCGTTTGATTATGGGCGACGGCTATGTAAACATGACCTTGGAGAACATCGAAAAAGGAAATCCGGTGGCCGTTTACAAAAGTGGCAGCAATTGGGGCAGTTTCATCGGCATTACACTGAACAATCTTATTGTAGGCGCAAAATGCTACGTATACGGTATTTTTGGTGGCGTGGGTACATTTTTTGTATTGATTCAGAATTCCATTATGTTGGGTTCGTTTCAGTATTTCTTTTACCATGAAAATGTGTTTTGGGAAAGTGTACGCGGCATCTGGATTCACGGTGCAATGGAAATTTTCGGAATGGTTATCGAAGCCGGATGCGGATTTATTTTAGGCGCCAGCATCTTGTTTCCAAAAACCTATTCCCGACTCAATTCGTTTAAAACCGGATTTAAAAACAGTCTGAAAATATTTTTAAGCACTATTCCTTTTACCATTGCGGCCGGATTTTTAGAAGGATTCATCACCCGTTACTCAATTGACATGCCGAGAGTTCTGAATATTATTATCATTTTAGGCACATTGTCCATCATCGCTTATTATTTTTTAGTGTATCCTTTTATCGTTAACCGAAAAACAAACAGAAAACATGTTTCAGCTCTTTAAAAAAAGAAACTTCAGCGAATTGGTAGGCGATACTTTCACGTTCTTTAAAATGAATGGAAAGCACTATTTCCGCAACTATTTCATCATTAACGGTGGTTTTTTGCTGGTGCTTTTAGTATTGGTATATTTCATCATGAACGTGTTTTTTGAAGGTTTATTCGCAAATCTTAACGGAGGTTTTGGCGGCACAAACAATACTATCGACCATTACATAAACGACAATCTGGAACTGGTAATCACTCTTGGAGTTTTAATTGCCATAACCGCTATATTTCTAAGTATTTTAAGTTATGCTTATCCGGTGGCGTATATGAAATTACTCGAAAAAAAATCCGGTTTTTCCACCAGTGAAATTATCGCTGTAATAAAAAGTAAAATCGGCAAAATCATCATTTTCTTTATCGCTTCGCTTTTTGTGCTTATTCCGATTATGCTGATCGTGATGGTACTGAGTTTTGCCTTGGTTTTCATCCTGATTGGTATTCCGTTGTTATTCATCATCATTCCGGCAATGATGTGTTGGTTTTCACTCAGCTTTTTCGATTATATTTCTACCGAAAAAGGGTATTTTGAAGCCTTAGGAAACGGATTCCGACTAATGAAACAGAAATTCTGGCCGGCCGTGGGATCTACCGCCATCATGTACCTTATCATGCAGATTGTTGTGGGCTTCGCATCGATGATTCCTTATCTGATAGGCATTTTCTCGATGTTTACCGATTTAGAAAATCAGACTTCCCCAAACATACAACCAGAGAAATTTTCTTTTTTAATGCTCATGCTGGGAATTTCCATGATTTTATCGCTGTTACTGAATTTTATTTTTCAGAATCTACTGTTGGTAAACCAAGGAATTATTTACTACAGCATTCGAGAAGAAAACGAAAACAATACCTCAAAAAGTGAAATCGACCTGATTGGAACCCAAAGTGAATAAACTACTATCCTACATACTATTCTTTTTTTCGCTTACCGTATTCTCTCAAACGGAAAGCGAAATTGTTGTAGACACAACTGTTCAGTTTGTTACAACTGATAAAAGCGCGTTACCCAAAACCGAAAAGGAAGATTATGAAATTTATCAGGACAACGACAGTATTGTATCGAAATCCTTCCGAGAAGACTTCCAAAAAAACTATCAATCAGAAGAATTTCGATACCAACCGGTGCTAAAAGACACTTCCCGCTGGGACAATTTCAAAGCCTGGCTGGCGTATTGGCTGGATCGTATTTTCTCTTTCGGTGGCGAAGGAAATGCATCTGTTTTTGAAATCATCCTCAAAACAATTGCCGTTTTAATTGTCCTTTTCGTAGTGTACCTTATCGTAAAAGCGATTATCAATAAAGAAGGCGGGTGGATTTTCGGAAAATCATCCAAAAAGAAAATTACTACGACTGAATTTTCAGAAGAAGACATTCACAGCATCGATTTTCGAACCATTATCGATAAAAGCAAAGCGGCCAACAACCACCGACTCTCCATTCGTTATTACTATTTATGGTTGCTGAAACGCATGTCGGACAACGGCATTATCGAATGGGATATTGAAAAAACCAATTCCGATTATCTCTACGAAATCAAACGCACTGCCTTAAAAGAAGATTTCCAGTACCTTTCCTATATCTATGATTATAGCTGGTACGGAGAATTTACCATTGATGACGCTTTGTTTGCTAAAGCCGAAAAAGCCTTCGTTAAAACTATAAATTCGATATAAATGAACAGAACTCTCAAAATATACATTGCGTTTTTTGTGCTGATTATCATCGGAATTATCGTTATTGATGCCAACCGCTCCAAACCAATTGACTGGTCGCCCACATATGCCACAAAAGACAAAATTCCATTTGGACTGCACGTTTTTAATGAGGAGAGCGATACCTTATTTAAAGGGCAAAAAGTGGAACGCTTCGGTAGCACGCTTTACGAATTTTTAGATCCGAAATACAATTTTGCCGATTCCACTTACTCCATTAAGGGAAATCTACTACTAGTTTCGGAAAATAACGAATTTGACGAAGCATCCCTAAACGAATTAATCTGGTTTGTGGAACACGGAAACTCGGCATTCTTGAGCATGAAAGATTTTCCGGAACAACTGATGGATACACTGCATACCGATTTCGGAAACCAATATTCGTTATCGGACAGCCTGTATTTCAATTTGACCAACGATGCCTTCAAACATAAAAATTACACGTTTAAAAAAGGCGCGAGTCTTTCCTATTTCAACAAAATTGACACCCTAAACGCAACTGTTTTAGGCTATCAGGAAATTGATACTTCAAAACACGTGAATTTTATAAAAGTCCCGTTCGGAAGAGGAAATTTCTACCTCCACACCCAACCGGCGGCATTTTCCAATTATTATTTACTGAATAAAAGCAACGCGGGATATTGTGCCGACATTCTTTCCTACATCCCGAAAGGAACCGTTTACTGGCAGGCAAAAAGTTTTAAAAATGAGGAACTTTCGAGTTCACCGATGCGCTACATCCTAAGTCAGCCGGCTTTAAAATGGGCCTGGTATTTGTTTTTAATCGGAATGACTACTTTTATAATTTTCAATGTAAAACGACGACAACGCATTATTCCGATAAAAGTACCGCTGCAAAACACAACCGTTGATTTTACCAAAACCATCGGGAATTTATACCTTCAGGAAGGCAATCATCATCTCATCATTGAAAAAAAGATTATTTATTTTCTGGAAAAAATACGCACCGATTATCTGATTGACACGTTTAATTTAGACGAAACCTTCATCAATCGTTTGCATCAGAAAACCGGAAAAGACAAAGCCGACATAGAAAATGTCATCCGATTAATAAAAAGACACCGAAACAATCTGCCAAGTACAGAAAAAGACGTTATCGAAATCAGTAAAGCAATAGATAAATTAAAGTAATTATGGATACTTTCGAAAATAACCACATTCCAAACAACGACATTTCAAATCAGGAATTTTCAGGAGAAGTGACACCAACTACAGCCGTTTCAAACGAAAATGTAAATTTTGAAACCCGCATCAATCTGACACCATTGCTACAAAGTGTTACCGAAATCAAGAACGAATTAAGTTCCGTTATCGTCGGACAGCAAAAAATGATTGATCAGCTTTTGGTAGCCGTTTTGTCCAATGGTCACGTACTTTTGGAAGGCGTTCCGGGCGTAGCAAAAACAATTACGGCTAAATTACTTTCCAGAACATTGGCATTGGATTTCAGCCGCATTCAGTTTACACCGGATTTGATGCCGTCGGATATCATCGGAACTTCGGTATTTGATTTGTCGAAATCGGAATTCCAATTCAAAAAAGGACCGGTTTTCTCCAATTTCATCCTGATTGACGAAATCAACCGTGCTCCTGCCAAAACTCAGGCTGCGTTGTTTGAAGTGATGGAAGAACGTCAAATTACCGTGGATGGAAAAGCGTATCAAATGGACGCTCCGTTTTTGGTAATCGCCACACAAAACCCAATTGAACAGGAAGGAACGTACCGTTTGCCGGAAGCACAATTGGACCGTTTCTTATTCAAAATAAGCATTGATTATCCGAATCTGAACGAAGAAATTCACATCCTTCAGAAAGAAAACGAGTTACAGGACCGCAACAAACTGGAAAATATTCGTGAAATACTTTCCAAAATCGAAATCGGAAATTATCAGCGTTTGGTAAAACAAATCAAGATTGAAAGCCATTTGGTGGAATACATTGCCAAAATCGTAATGAATACCCGTGAAAATGCGTTCCTGTATTTAGGAGCCTCTCCTCGTGCTTCAATTGCGATTTTAAATGCTGCCAAAGGTTTTGCTGCCCTTCGCGGACGTGATTTTGTTACGCCGGAAGACATTAAAGACGCGGCCGTACCGGTATTGCAACACCGTGTAATGGTTACTCCGGAAAGAGAAATGGAAGGCATCACCTCCACCGAAATCATCCGACAAATTATTGATACCGTAGAAATTCCGCGCTAATGCAGTTTTTTAAAAAACTATACCTCAACAACCTGTTTTTCTATGTGCTTTTAGGCATTATAGCAGGGTTTGTTTTGGCTTATTTTTTCCCGAGTTTATACAAGGTTTGCTGGCTTTTGTTGTTTCTTCTGATTTCGTTTACCGGCTTAGACATCGTATTGTTGTTTGCCACAAAACAAGACATAAAAGCAACCCGAAACGCACCGGAAAAATTCTCCAACGGCGATGAAAATGAAATTTCTGTCAAGCTGAAAAACCATTATTCGTTTTCTGTTTTTGCTAAGGTTATTGATGAAATTCCATTTCAATTTCAGGTACGAAATTTCGAAATCAACCGCAAATTAACAGCGAACGGGAAAGATCAATTTCAATATCATTTACGGCCGACGGAACGCGGAGAATATTTCTTTGGCAACCTGAATGTGTACATTTCTTCTCCGTTACGACTAATTTCACGACGCTTCACGTTTGCCAATAATCAGATGGTGCCTACTTATCCGTCGTATATTCAGTTGCGAAAATACGATCTGATGGCATTCTCAAACAATCTGTTGCAATACGGACTGAAACGAATCCGACGCATTGGTCATACCATGGAATTTGAACAAATTAAGGAATACGTACAGGGCGACGACATCCGCACCTTAAACTGGAAAGCTACCGCCAAACGCAATCAGCTGATGGTAAACCAGTTTCAGGATGAAAAATCGCAAACGGTGTATATGGTTATCGACAAAGGACGCGTAATGAAGATGCCGTTTAACGGATTGAGCTTACTGGATTATGCGATTAATGCGAGTTTGGTGTTGTCGAACGTGATTCTGAAAAAAGGAGACAAAGCCGGACTGTTTTCGTTCTCCAAAAAAGTGGAAAACCGTGTCATGGCCGAACGTCGCCAGTCGCAGATGAACCTGATTCTGGAAAGTCTGTACAACATCAAAACGAATTTCTTCGAGAGCGACTACAGTCGTTTGTATGTAGACATCAAGAAAAACATCAACCACCGCAGTCTGATTTTACTGTACACCAATTTTGAAACCGTTGATGGATTGCACCGCCAATTACCTTATTTAAAAGGAATTGCCAAAAACCATTTGTTGGTGGTGGTGTTCTTCAGTAATACGGAATTAAACGATTTGATTAACAAAAAGGCAACTACGATTCAGGATGTATACGATCAAACCATTGCCGAAAAATTTGCCTTTGAAAAACGACTGATTGTAAGTGAACTTAAGAAATACGGTATCTATTCGGTGTTAACCCAACCGGAAAACCTTACGTTGGACACCATCAACAAATATCTGGAAATTAAAGCAAGGGGAATTTTGTAAATGTTTTCGATATACGGCGTATTGAGTAATCTTTTCTTAGGCTTCGGACTGTACAATCTGTTGTTTCTTTTTTTAGGATTCACCGGTTTTAGAAAGAACAACTTTTATCGTGAGTTTGACAAATCTGCGATAAAAACCTTACTTTTATTAGGATTGACGTATTTGGCTTTTTATGGCTACGATACCTTGCTGATTTTTATTGATGCTGATACAACAAATAAAACGACTTACCTTCAACGGTTAAACGGCCCCTACGCTTTTGCCTTGTTTGCTCAACAGTTTCTGTACATTATCTTTTCATTGGCGTTTCTTATTCCGTATGTAAAACGATTCTTCCCTTTGCGTTTGCTCTTCGGATTAGGGCTGATGCTGAATTTTGAGAAATTTACAATTATCGTAACCTCATTACACAGAGATTATCTTCCGAGTTCCTGGACCATGTATTCAACACTTACCGGTTCAATAGCAATGGATTGGCTTTTGAGCATGGTTTTTTTCGTAGGTCTTTCCTTTATACCCTACTTTTTCGGGTTACGAAAACAATCTGTCCGCAATATGTAATCTAATCTGATTTTACTTTGTAAATTTGCGTACTAACTGATTATCAAATCGTCTTGAAACAAATCACTTCCGTTCAGAATCCGTATATAAAATCCTTGGTTCAACTTCAGGAAAAAGCCAAAACCCGTAAACAAACCGGAACGTTTTTAATTGAAGGACAGCGCGAAATCATGCTCGCTCAAAAAGGCGGTTATGTATTGGAAACCATTTTATTTTTGCCGGAATTGATCGCCGAAAACGACATCCGACAACTCACACGTCAAAAAGTCGAACTGATTGAAATCTCAAAAGAAGTCTATCAGAAATTAGCCTATCGCGATACTACCGAAGGAATTCTTGCCATAGCCAAAACCAAATCGTTACAGTTATCGGATTTAAAACTGTCTGAAAACCCACTGGTATTGGTTGCCGAAGCGACGGAGAAACCGGGAAATTTAGGTGCGCTTTTACGAACTGCTGATGCAGCTAATCTAGATGCGGTAATTATCGCCAATCCGAAAAGCGATATGTACAACCCTAATGTGGTGCGATCCAGTGTTGGCTGTTTGTTCACCCGACAAATCGCAACCGGTTCTACCGAAGAAGTAATCGCTTATCTGAAAGAAAACAACATTGCTGTTTATTGCGCTACGTTACAGGATTCAACCTACTATCATACACAAGATTACACTACTCCATCAGCTCTTGTTGTTGGGACAGAAGCCACAGGATTAACGGAGGCATGGAGAACCGCAAGTACCAAAAACATCATTATCCCAATGCAGGGCGAAATCGATTCGATGAACGTTTCGGTTGCGGCGGCGATTTTGATTTTTGAAGCGAAGCGACAAAGAGGATTTTAAGGAATAGAGGCAAGAGACAAGAGACAAGAGACAAGAGACAAGACATATAACTATGAAAAACAAATTAATCCTAATATCACTTCTCATCGGTTTTAGCGTTTCGGCGCAAATGACGGCTCCACAAGTGGATGAACTGGTAGAGAAAACCATGAAAACGTTCAATGTTCCGGGAATTGCGGTTGCAATTGTAAAAGACGGAAAAGTAATTCATTCAAAAGGATATGGCGTTACCTCCATCATCACCAAACATAAGGTAAACGAAAATACGTTATTCGGAATTGCCTCCAACAGTAAGGCTTTTACAGCAGCGGCATTAGCCATTCTAGCGGATGAAAAAAAACTGAATTGGGACGATAAAGTCATTCAATACATTCCTGATTTTAAGATGTATGATGATTATGTCACAAAAGAATTCACCATCCGCGACTTACTTACGCACCGAAGCGGATTGGGCATGGGAGCCGGTGATTTAATGCTTTGGCCGGAAGGAAGCGATTTCACAACCCGTGACATCATTCATAACTTACGCTATCTGAAACCGGTTTCGAGTTTTAGAACCAAATTTGATTACGACAACTTACTTTATATTGTAGCCGGGGAAATCATTCAGAAAGTTTCCGGAAAATCGTGGCCTGAATTTGTAGAAAGCAGAATCATGCTTCCACTTCAGATGGAGAAAAGCAAAGGAAATTGGCACAGAATACCGGACACGACAAACGTTGTTACGCCGCATGTTCCTTTAAACGGAAAACTAAGAATTACCAAGCAGAGTAAAAACTCGGTTATGGATGCTGCTGGTGGGATATTTTCCAATGTTTCCGACATGAGTAAATGGGTCATCGCACAACTGAACAAAGGAAAATACGGTCCTGAGAATAAAGTTTTATTTAGCGAAGAACAGCATAACGAAATGTGGGCACCGCAAACCTTAATTCCTGCGAACACGACTCCGCCTTACAATACCCATTTTAGTGCTTACGGTTTGGGTTGGTTTTTGAGCGATGTGAAAGGTTATAAACAAGTTACCCATACGGGAGGATTGGAAGGGATGGTAACTCAGGTTACGTTGCTACCGGAACTAAATTTGGGTATTGTGGTTTTGACCAATCAGCAATCCGGAGCGGCTTTTTCAGCGATAACGAATACCATCAAAAACACTTATCTGCAGATTCCGTATAAGGATTATGTGGAAATGTACAGCAAACGAAATCAGGAAATGACCGGTAATGCAGACAAAGCCACAGAGGAAGTTTGGGCAACCGTAGCAAAAAACAAAACTGTTCAGAAAATTAATCTGAACAAAATTACAGGTTCATATACCGATAACTGGCTCGGTGAAATTACCATTAGCGAGAAAAAAGGAAACTATTATTTTACTTCCAAACGCTCGCCACAATTATCCGGTGAAATTTTCTTTTACAAAGACAACAGTTTTGCCGTGAAATGGTTCAACCGAAATATGGAAGCCGATGCGTTTGTATATGCGACTTACGATTCGACAGGGAAAGCCTCCAACCTAAAGATGAAACCGATTTCGGAACTGACGGATTTCAGTTATGATTTTCAGGATTTGGATTTTAACCGGAATAAATAATTATTTACAAAGCGCTCTCAAATGGGCGCTTTTTTATTGTAACAGCATACATTACTATTGACTTTCCAAACACTTCAACAGTTACAAAACGATATCAGATATCCGTTTTAAGCATAGGCTAATACGTTTGGTTAATGCATTCCATTTTGATGATTTCGAATAGTGTATTTTTCACAGAAACGACATTTCCGAATCGCCATAACACCTTCAACAACAACACTATTAAAAACTGTTTGCAAATTATTTTTCCATACTTTCTTATTACAAAACCAAAAAAGTAAGGGGTTTACAGATGACCAAAATCCAACAAAATCATCAGTAAACTGATAAATTTACTACAAAAAATATCTTTACTTTTGGCTTTCAAAAATTTGACAAACGATTAAATATGTTCAAAAGCACTCGCCTTTTTATTCTATTTTTTTTCATAATCACGCTATCAACTTCTTACGCACAGAACAAGATTATTGATTCGTTAAAAATTGCACTGCAAAACCCAAAACTGCATGACACTACAAGATTGCAAATGATTCATGATGTTGCCCGCACTAAATTTACGAACAACTTTGACCCGAAGTTTCATCAAGTAGTGGACCTGTTAGGCGAGATTGCATTGAAAAATTATAAAAAAAAGAATACCCCAAAACTACAAACAAGGTATTCCAAATGGCTCGCTACCTATTATTCCAGTCTTGCAACCCGATATTTACAGAAAGAAGAATACGACAAATCAGCACAGTATTATGATAAAGCCATAGCGCTTTATAAAGCAACGAAGTCTTATGAAGATATGTACACCGTTTATCTTACAAAATCAGGTCTTTATAAGACAACAAATGAGACGGATAAACAAATAGCGTTGATATTTGAAGCCCTAAAATTTTATGAAAAGGATAAGAAGACTTATGTGCATTCCTTGTATTATGCTTATACTACATTGGCGTATGCTTACAGACATCAGAATGAGTATGAAAAAGCGATTGAAAATAGCTTGAAAGCCATACACTATTGCGACATGTCGTATAAAGAATATCCCAGCAATCTCACTCTAAATTGGAAAGCTTCTAATTATCAGAATATGGCTTACTGCAACAGCAAGCTTAAAAAATATAAGGAAGCTTTAGCAAACAGCTACAAATCGCTTGAAATCACCCGAAAATTAGGAGCAGACACACAAACAATTCTTACTTTATCTGGTGCTGCCGATATGCAAATGAAACTTTCCAATTTTGAGGAAGCCGAAAAGCTATTTCAGGAAATCTTAGCCATGAAATCCGCTTCCACAAATAGTATGAGTATGGCGGCGGCTTATTATGGTCTTGGGAATATCAGTTTTAATAAAGGAGACCTAAAGAATGCAGGTGATTATCAAGAAAAAGCTTTTGAGTTGAGCAAAAAAACAACCAATAAGACGCTTCAGAAAGATATTGCCGAGATGTTGTATAAGATAAACTTAGCGAACAAAAATTATGAAAAAGCACTTCACTATTATGAATTTGATAAACAAATAACGGATTCTACCCGAATTGCCTCCTCAAAAAGAGAAATCTCGGAGCAGCAGCTCAAATATGAGTTTGAAAAAAAAGAACTCCAACAAAAAATCATTCAACAAAAGAAATTAGCGGCCATTAAACTGGAATCGGAAAGGAAAACGGCTCTCGAAACTTCGAAAAACAAACTGGCGCAACAGCAATTAAAGTATGATTTTGAACGAAAAGAACTTCAGCAGAAAATCATACAAGGGAAGAAAGTATCGGCCGTAAAACTCTTGGGAGAAAAGAAAGCCGCTGCAATCAAACTTGAAGGCGAAAAGAAAACCGCTGTTAAAAACAACTGGCTTATCGGGTTGTCAAGTTTACTTTTACTGATACTTGTGGGTGCTTATTTTTATTATCGCAACAGCAAACAGAAACAAGCGATTACTGTTCTTGAAAAAGAACAAATCAAGCAAAAGCTTCTAATCACCCAGATGAACCCACATTTTATATTCAATTCCATTGACAACATTCAGGGATTAATTCATGACGAAAAAGATAACGAAGCGATAAATTACCTGACCAAATTCTCGAAACTGACGCGTCAAATTCTGGAAAATTCCAATGAAAATTACATTTCGCTTTCCGAAGAAATAGAAATGACCCAAAACTATTTGGCCATCCAGCAGCTTTTGTACGATAACAAATTCAGTTTTAACATTACCATTGAGGACGATATCGATCAGGAAGCGATCTTTTTGCCACCGATGCTTACACAGCCTTTCATCGAAAATGCCATCAAGCACGGTTTAAGCAATACCACTAATCAAGGACAGATTGACATTCATTTTTACCTCAAGGATCAAAAATTATTTTTTGAGGTAAGTGATAACGGTAAAGGATTTGACGCGGTTCAGAAAACAACCAACCACAAATCTTTAGCGATGACCATTACCAAAGAACGATTGGTAAGTTACACCAAAAATCAGGATTTTGTAGTACACACTGATAACATAAAAGACACTAACGAGAATATTGTTGGCGCCAAAGTTAGTTTTGAAATCCCTTATATTTACGAAAATTAAAGACCCATGTTACGAGCCGTAATTATTGACGATATAGAAAACATTAGAAAGAAGAACAGCACCATGATTAAGATGAACTGCCCTTCTGTTACCCTAATTGGTGAGGCCGATTCTGTGGAATCCGGTGTAAAACTTATTAAACAATTGTCGCCCGATCTTGTTTTTTTAGATGTGGAAATGCCAGACGGAACCGGCTTCGATTTGCTTCAAAAATTAAAGCCTTTCAGTTTTAAAGTCATTTTTATTACGGGTTATGAGGACTTTGCGGTTAAAGCGTTCCGTTTTTCCGCCATTGATTATTTGCTGAAACCACTTGATCCTGATGATTTGGTTGAAGCCGTAAAAAAGGCAGAAAGCTCCCTTAGCAAAGAAGTTTTTGATATGAAACTCAGCAATTTGTTTGCTAACTTGGAACGTCCTAAAAACCTTCAGAACCTTATTTTAAAAACCGCTGACAGGATTTACTCCGTTAATATTCAGGATATTGTAAACTGCGAATCGGATAAAAACTACACTACGTTTCATTTTATCAATGCGCCAAAGCTAATTGTTTCTACCAATCTTAAAGAGTATGAAACCCTGCTTACGCCACATAATTTTTTCCGCACCCATCAGTCGCATTTAATCAACATGGCCTATTTCGACCATTTCATCAAAACCGACGGCGGGAATACCATCGTAATGAAAAACAAAGTTACCATACCGCTTTCCGTTCGTAAAAAAGAAGAGTTCATGGTGCTTCTTGAAAACCTTCAGGTATAAATTTTTCGAAAAACGAATTTCCTTTCATCTTCTACGAATTTCCTTTAAAAGGAAACAGATGTTCATTGCCTAAAATTGCCATTTTCTTTTGCTTTATGTTTGGCCTGCAATTAAGCTAATAACTTAAAAAAAACAGTAAAACATGAAACAAATTAGAACGAGTGCACTCATTATTGCATTATTATTTTCCTTTACGGCTGCTAATGCACAATTATTCAATAAGGTTAAAAAAGGGGCCGATGATGCCGGAACGGTTATCGAAAATACAAAAGCTGCAGACAAAGTACTGAAATCTGCCAAAGGGAAAGCCGGAAAAGGCGGCAAAAGCGGTGATTTTGGAGGTTTAAAATTAGATTGGACCACTTTCAAACAAACGCCAGCCGTAACTTTCAACTCCCTACTTTACGGAACCACTGCCGGAACCATTAACAGTTATACGGCAACTTTTATCCCAAATAAAACGGTTGACGGCAGAACAGTTCATGCCTTTTCGGATCAATCGCAGTATTTGAGAATTAAGGTATACAAAGACAATCAATACATGAACTATTTTGAGTATTCCGGAGATCAGGTTTTTGATGACGGTAAGAAAACAAAATTCAATGAACCAAGTAGTCGTTACCAACGTGATGGCGAATGGGTTGGACATTCAGAATCGTTTATAACAGATTGGGGGCCGGGTAATTACAGATTGGATTTTTATGCCGGAGACAAAATGTTTTATTCTTTTGATTTTGAGTTGGCTAAACTAACGAATTCAGATCCTTATGCCGCCATGAATGAAATGTATGTGGTACGCGGACCATGGAATAATTTTGCTTATTTAAATCATGCCAATACCGGTAATCTTCTTTTTGGTTTTTATATTACTCATGAAGAATTTATGCCAAATCCTTCTAACAGTAGAAAAACCAACAAAAGTGTGAAATGGTCTGTAAATATGTTCAAAGACAATAAACTATATGCACAACATTATGGCAATGGACCAAACACAGCTCAAGTAGAACAAGCAAAATGGAATGAAGTTTCATGTGCCTTTAAACTGGTGAACAAACCCGGAGAGATTAAATTTGCAGATCTTACTGATGGTGCTTACAAAATTGAACTTACCATTGAAGGTGAAAACGATCCGAGAATCTACAATTTTACTGTTAAAGATAAAAAGATTGTACTAATTCCGGAACAAGACAGAACTAAAAACACTGATCCGACAAGATTAATCGAAGGATGGAATGATTATTTCTGGTTGAAATAAGTAAAATAACACCTCTTTTCAAAAGTAGCCTAAAAAGCCAGTCAATTAACTGGCTTTTTTTCCATTGTCATTCCTTGCATTTCATGCTAAACTCAAAAAAACGAATTTCCTTCCAATCGTAACGAATATTAACCCAAAACCTACGGATATTCATTAGTCAAAATCCCTGTTTTTCTTTCCTGTAATTTTGTAACATAATTTCTAAAAAACAGCATTAAAAGATTAATCTTACATAAAAATATAATCTTATGTTTGCACCCCTAATCCAAAAAATTAGGTGGTTTTAACAAGAACTCATTATTAAAATTTTAATCCAAAAACTAATTTACTAACTAAAAACCTTAAGGCATTAAGGGAAAATCAAAAAACGAAATGAAAAAAAAATTACTTTTTATCGCAATCGCAGGCTTGTTTACCTCGATGGCAAATGCAGCTGATTTATACGTTAGGGCGACAGGTACCGGCGGTGCTTACACATCCGTATCTGCAGCGATAACAGCAGCTAACAACGGAGACCGAATCATCATTCAGCCCAAAACCGACGGTTCTGCTTATATTGAAAACCTGACCATCAACAAATCGTTGACCTTTGTTTCGGAAACCAATTACAACAAATATTTCATCAGAGGAACTATTAACATCAATCCGGCCGCCGGAAGAGTGGTTACCATAAGCAACTTAAGTTCCGGTAATTTTACCATCTACAATATTGTTGCAACTGGCGCTACAACTGGCGGAAGAACAACCATCAATCTGTACAACTGTTATTTAAATAATGTTGATACAACACCTGCAAACACTACAACAAACATGTCTGGATGTACTGTTAGCGGCTACGTATTTTTTTCACACGGCAGAATGACCGGTAACAACGCGCAGAGAATTATGGCTTACAACACTTCTTCTGATAATTCCCTTGCAACCAACGATATTGAAATTATAGGAAATGCTACCACTTCTACAATTGGAAGCCAACAAACCAGCTATAATTTTAAATTCTATAATAACTTTACAAGTGGATTTGGAATTTATAATACCAAAACAAGCGGGACTAACGAAATCGTAAACAATACTATTTATGAACCTAATGGCGGAGACATAGCACCTATTTATATCGGCTTAAATGGCGATCCGGGTACTGGCGGAAACATTACCATCATGAACAATGCGATTTCTTTTGTTGTGGCCCAAACTAATGCCTGCATCCAAAATATTAATAGTGTTGCGACGGTAACGGCTTCCTATAACGTATCTACAAATGCCTTTGTAACCGAAGGAACCATCTCGCAAAGCAATAATACGGGAGCTGCCAACATGAACTTCAATAATACGGCTTATACGGTAACTGGTATGAATGTAAATGCCGGAAACCCTGCGGTAAGTTACACCGATTTGGATTTGACCCGAAACGATGCCGGACATTACGGTGGTTCGAACAGTTGGGCTAATTACTTTCCTGCAGACAATGGCGGAAGACCTCAGGTAAACTATTTGGTAACACCGAGAGCCGTTTTAAGTACCGGTACTTTAAATGTTAGTGGTTCAGCTTATTCTAAATAATTTATACTTTAAAGTAAGATGAAAAAAACTATATATAGTGTACTGGCAATTTTAACGGTAGGATTTTGCAGTGCACAAACCTCGTTAACACAAGCCGAATATTTTTGGGATAACGATCCGGGAGTTGGACTTGCAACTGCTGTTCAGGCTACCGATGGTACTTTCAACAGTGCTTTTGAACAACTAACCAAAACCGGAATCACCGCGCCAAGTACAGGATTACATAAATTTTGTATTCGGGTAAAAGATAATACAGGACAATGGGGACCTGTTTTTATTAACGTTGTTAATGTTGAGCAACCTAATACTACACCCATAATGGCCGTATTGCAAGCCGAATATTTTTGGGACACCGACCCGGGAGAAGGCAATGGAACTGCAGTTCTGGCATCCGATGGTACCTTTGACAGCGCTTTTGAGCAACTTTCAAAAACAGGAATCGCCTTACCTGCTGTCGGACTTCATGTTTTCAATGTTCGTGTAAAAGACAATACGGGCACCTGGGGACCTGTTTTCAGGAATGTTGTGAGTGTTCAAACCAACTTAGGCAACACTGATTTTGATTTGAACGGTTTAACCGTTTATCCAAATCCGGTAAAAAACACTTTAAATTTTTCGCATGCCCAAGACATTACAGCGGTTACGGTTTATAATTTTTTAGGTCAGCAGGTACTGTCAAAATCGTTGCAGGTTAATGAATCGTCAATTGATTTATCCGGACTGACATCGGGGACTTACTACCTAACAATTCAATCTCAGGAAAAGGCCAAAACGGTAAAGATTATTAAAGAATAAGCATTACGGTTTTAAAAAATTTAAGTCTCAGGTTCTTTTGAATTTGAGACTTTTTTTGAAATATAAATAAACTACAATGCTTTTCTGAAAAAGCGCTTTTCTATTTAAAACACGAATCCATTTGCAAACTTCATTTCTTTAGCTTATTTTTAGGTACTGAATGAATTACTATGACCGAGATTGATTTAGAAGCTGAAAACAAAGCTATTGCCAAAGAATACAAAGAACTGCTCCGCATCAGTTATCAAACCCTTTCCGAAGACGATAAAAAACTCATTCGAAAAGCCTTTGATGTGGCTGTTGATGCCCATAAAGACCAACGCCGAAAATCCGGTGAAGCCTATATTTTCCATCCTATTGCCGTTGCTAAAATTGTAGCATCCGAAATCGGTTTGGGCGCTACTTCCATTGCAGCAGCCTTAATGCACGATGTGGTGGAAGACACAGACATTACCGTGGAAGACATCGAAAAGATGTTCAACCCGAAAATAGCGCGTATTGTGGACGGCCTAACCAAAATGGCCAAGGTAAAAACGGATCAGGAAATTTCGATGCAGGCGGAAAATTTCCGTAAAATGCTGTTGACTTTGAACGATGATGTTCGCGTAATCCTCATTAAAATAGCCGATCGACTGCACAATATGCAAACCATGGAAAGCATGGTGGATTACAAACAGGCCAAAATTGCTTCGGAAACCTTATACATTTATGCGCCCCTTGCCCATCGTTTAGGGCTGTACAATATCAAAACCCAGTTGGAAGATTTAGGGTTGAAATATACTGAGCCTGATGTTTACAACGACATTGTAAGCAAGATGAAGGAAAGCAAAGAAGAACAACAAGCCTACATTAAATCGATTGCCGATGTTCTTAAAAGCTCTTTGGACGAAGAACACATCGAGTATACGATGAAAGGACGACCAAAATCGGTGTATTCCATCCGCAGAAAAATGTTGGCTCAAGGAGTTACTTTTGATGAAGTATACGACAAATTTGCGCTGCGCATCATTTACAAATCAGACGACCCTCATGAAGAGAAGTTTCTGGCCTGGAAAATTTATTCGATTGTAACCGATCATTACCGTCCATCGCCAAGTCGTTTGCGCGACTGGATTTCTTCGCCAAAGTCAACCGGATACGAAGCGTTACACATTACCGTTATGGGGCCGAAAGGCCGCTGGGTGGAAATTCAGGTGCGAAGTGAACGCATGGACGAAATTGCCGAAAAAGGATATGCTGCCCATTACAAATACAAACAAGGCGCCACGGAAGAAAACAGCCTGGACGTTTGGCTGAACCAATTAAAAGAAGCCTTGGAAAATTCTGAAAGCAACGCTGTTGATTTTGTAGAAGATTTCAAGCTGAATTTGTATGCGAAAGAAATTTACGTTTTCACCCCGAAAGGAGAAATAAAGTCGTTGCCAAAAGGTGCCACTTCTTTGGATTTTGCCTTCAGTATTCACTCGGAAATTGGTGTAAAAACACGTGGTACACGAGTGAACGGAAAATTGGTTCCGCTGAATCACGTTTTAAACAGCGGGGACCAAGTTGAAATTATTACCTCACCAAACCAAAAACCCACCGCACACTGGCTGGATTATGTAACCACCTCCAGAGCGAAAAATAAAATCAAAAACGTACTGAACGAAAGTACCAAGAAAATTGCCGAAGACGGTAAAGAAATCCTAACCCGAAAATTACGCCATTTAAAAGTGGCACTTAACGAACAAACGGTAAACGAATTGGTAAACTTTTTCAAACTGCAAACCAGTCTGGATTTGTTTTACCGCGCCGGATTGGGGACTATTGACAATCAGCAGTTAAAAGATTTTGCAGCACAGAAAAGCAATTCGTTGGTAAATTTCTTCAAGAAAACCATGAAGCGTTCGCCATCGGTTCAACCTGAGCACATTCATAAAAACGAACTCAGCAAAAACTACGACTTATTGGTTTTCGGTGCGGAACAGGACAAACTGGATTATAAATTATCAACGTGTTGCAATCCGATTCCGGGAGACGATGTTTTCGGTTTCGTAACGATTACCGAAGGCATTAAAGTACACCGAAAAGACTGTCCGAATGCCATTAGCTTACAGTCGAATTTCGCATATCGGATTATTCAGGCCAAATGGATTGACTCGTCTCAGGAAGAATTCAAAGCCACACTGAAAATTACCGGAATGGACACCCTTGGATTAACCAATGAATTGACCAAAGTAATCTCCAACCAAATGAACGTAAACATACAGAGTATTTCCCTTAGCGGAGAAGCCGGTTTGTTTAACGGTCAGGTAACAGTAATTGTTCAGAACAATGTTATCCTGAAAAAACTGATGGACAATATCAAGAAAATTGACGGAGTGGACAAGGTAATACGAGTTAACAATATATAATTCGTAAATTTAAAACTATCAAAATTAAACTTTCACCTCACAAAAATTAAACTTATCTTTGCCGGTCTTTCATAGCAAACCTCAATGGAAAATAATAAAAATCAGGAAATTGTAAAAAATGTATTCACCAAATACCTTGAAGAAAAAGGGCACCGAAAAACTCCGGAACGCTACGCCATTCTTCAGGAAATTTACGAGAGTCAGGAGCATTTTGACATTGAATCGCTGTACATTAAAATGAAAAATAAAAACTATCGTGTAAGCCGTGCTACGCTTTACAATACGATAGAATTATTATTGGAATGCGGTTTGGTAAGACGTCATCAGTTTGGACAAAATCAGGCACATTATGAAAAATCCTACTTTGACAAACAACACGATCACATCATTATGAGCGACACCGGCGAAGTAATCGAATTTTGTGACCCGAGAATTCAAACGATCAAACAAACCATCGAAGAGATTTTCGGCATTAACATTCACAACCATTCGTTGTACTTCTACGCTACAAAAAAACAGGATTAAACAACCGTCCAAAAGACCGTTACAACAATAAACAACAACTCAAACAACAACACAATGACAGTAGATTTACTGCTAGGCTTACAGTGGGGCGACGAAGGCAAAGGAAAAATCGTTGACGTACTTACTTCAAAATACGACATTATTGCTCGTTTTCAAGGCGGACCAAACGCCGGACACACCTTAGAATTTGACGGAATCAAACACGTTTTAAGAACCATTCCTTCAGGGATTTTCCACAAAACGGCTATCAACATCATCGGAAACGGTGTGGTAATTGATCCAGTGGTTTTCCAAAAAGAATTGGAAGGTTTGGAAAAATTCAACATGGATGTAAAATCCAAATTATTGATTTCCAGAAAAGCACACTTAATTTTACCAACACACCGTTTATTAGATGCTGCTTCGGAAGCTTCTAAAGGAAAAGCGAAAATCGGTTCAACCTTAAAAGGTATTGGTCCAACATATATGGACAAAACCGGAAGAAACGGAATTCGTGTAGGGGATATCGAATTGGCTGATTTTAAAGAGCGTTATAGAGCATTAGCCGACAAACACGAAGCGATGATTGCATTCTATGATGTTGATATGCAATACAATTTACAGGAAATGGAAGCCGAATTCTTTGAAGCGGTGGACGTTTTAAAAACATTACAATTCATTGACAGCGAAGAATACCTGAACAATGCCATGAAAGCAGGAAAATCAATTCTTGCAGAAGGTGCTCAAGGATCTTTATTGGACATCGATTTCGGAACGTATCCGTTCGTAACTTCCTCTAATACTACTGCTGCCGGAGCTTGTACAGGATTAGGAATCGCTCCTAACAAAGTGAAAGACGTTTTCGGAATTTTCAAAGCGTACACCACTCGCGTAGGTAGCGGACCTTTCCCAACAGAATTGTTCGACGAAGACGGACAAACGATGGCAAGAGTCGGAAATGAATTCGGTGCCGTTACAGGACGCCCAAGACGTTGCGGATGGTTGGATTTGGTAGCATTGAAATATGCCGTTCAGGTAAATGGTGTGACCCAATTGTTCATGATGAAAGGCGACGTACTTTCCGGTTTCGACACCTTAAAAGTATGCACCGGATATAAATACAAAGGCGAAGTTATCTCTCATTTGCCTTACAACATTGAAGAAGAAAATGTGACTCCGATTTTCATAGAGAAAAAAGGATGGCAAGCTGATTTAACCGGAATGACGAAATACGACGAATTACCGGTAGAATTGAAAGAATACATTGAATTCATCGAAAAAGAAGTGGAAGTGCCGATCAAAGTGGTCTCCGTTGGACCGGACAGAACACAGACAATTCTTAAATAACATGAAAACGCTTTCTTCGGAAGGCGTTTTTTTTGATTATTAGTCAGTTATAAATAATTCTTAATAAAAATCGGCTTTCACAGATTTTACTTAAATTTGGACAAAATTTCAGACATTGAAAAACTATTTTCTATTCATAATAAGTGTTCTTTTCATCGGTTTCCATTCATTGGCTCAGGAAAAGAAAGTCATCAGAATCATCAACTCAGATTTCATTGATATGAATCAGACCGAAATTCCCGGCGCGATTCTGTTCACCGGAAATGTACAGGTGGAACACGATGGCGTAATCATCAATTGCAACAAAGCATATCATTTTAAAGATGAAAATTACGTAAAAGCTTTTGGTAACGTACGTTTAAATCAGGGCGATTCCATTACCATGACCAGTAAATATGCCGAATACAACGGAAATCAGAAGTTTGCGTTTGCAACTGGAGATGTGGTTTTACGTTCACCGGAATCTACCTTAACAACCGACACGATTAACTTCGACCGAAGCATCCAACAAGCCTATTACAACACTTACGGAACCATTATCAATAAGGAAAATACATTGCGAAGCAAATCGGGACGTTATTTTCTGAATGAAAAAAAATACCAGTTTAAAACGGCTGTTACGGTTACCAGTCCGGAATCCACCATTAAAACCAATCATCTGGATTATTATGAAGATTCAGGTCACGCCTATGTTTTCGGACCTTCCACCATCAACAACAAAGGCAATATAATTTATACTGAAAATGGGTTTTACGACACTAAGAACCAAACGTCCAATCTATCGAAAAACTCCACTATTGACTATCAGAATCGGAAAATAAAAGGCGATAAAATTTATTACGACGGGAAACGGAATTTCTCGTCAGCCACCAATAATGTAAAAATTACCGACACCATCAATCGTATGGTCGTTACCGGTCATTATGCGGAAATGCACCGAGCGAAAGATTCAATGTTCATCACCAAAAAAGCGTTGATTGCCAGTTTTGTGGAAAATGATTCTGTTTACATCCACGCAGAAAAACTCTTGGTAACCGGAAAACAAGGAGAACGCATCGTACGCGGTTTTAAGAATGCCAGAATTTTCAAATCAGACATGAGCGGAAAATGTGATTCCATTCATTCCGACCAACAAAAAGGACTGACGCAACTGATCGGAAAACCCGTGCTGTGGAGTCAGAAAAGTCAATTAACCGGCGACATTATGCATCTTATCGGTAATAATAAAACCGAAAAAATGGATTCCTTAAAAGTACTGAACAATGCTTTTATTGTTCAAAAAGACACTATCGGCAACGGCTACAATCAGGTAAAAGGACAAAACCTGTACGGAAAGTTTCGGGACAATAAATTGTACGAAGTTGATATGGTAAAAAATGCCGAGATGATTTACTATATGTACAACGACAAAAACGAATTGATTGGAATCGACAAGGGTGTTTGCAGTAACATTCATCTCGAATTACAAGACAATCAGATACAAACGGTAACTAAATTGGTTAATGCAGAAGGACAAATCTATCCGGAAACCGAGTTGCCTGAAAACGCACGGAAACTGCGCGGTTTCGTTTGGCGCGGCGATGAAGAAATAAAACGACTCGAAGATATTTTTTCAGCCGAAGAATTAGCCCTTGACGAGAAGGCTCAGATTCAGAGCAAAAAAGATGCTATTGCAGACGAAAAACCGATGGAGATTAAAAAAGAAACACTGGAATACGGCAAGCCCGTTAAGAAAGCTGTTGCCAAAAAGAAGAAGAAATAGTAATCAGTGTTCAGTAATCAGATTGCAGAAGGCAGATGAGGCAGATTGAAGATAACAAATTGAAAATACAGACATCCCGTTTGTCATTCTGAGCTTGTCGAAGAATTTCATGAAGTCAACAATTAAGAATCCGTTATAATATTTCAATAGCGAGTTTACAAACAACCCAATTATCGAATACACGAATACCTACCACCATGTTAAAAGATTTCTATAAATACCAAGCCCAAACTTCCCCTTATCCTTTAGGCATGGAAGTTTCCCACGCCAAAGGTTCTTATATCTACGACACTAATGGAAAAGCCTATTTGGATTTTGTTGCGGGCGTATCAGCCTGTACACTGGGTCATCAGCATCCGCGGGTGCGTGAGGCCATTGTAAACCAATTGGACAAATATGCACACGTAATGGTGTATGGTGAATATGCACAGGATCCGGCGGTAGAATTATGCAAATTATTAGCCGAAAACACCCCTGCCCCATTAGACAAAGTTTATTTGGTTAATTCCGGTACTGAAGCAACGGAAGGCGCTTTAAAACTGGCGCGCCGCGTTACCGGAAGAAGTCAGCTTATCTCATGCCATAATGCGTATCACGGAAACACCATGGGTTCGATGAGCGTAATGGGATTCGAAGAACGTAAACAAATCTTCCGCCCCTTGATTCCCGATGTAGATTTCATCACCTTTAACAATGAAGAAGATTTACTCAAAATAACTGAAAAAACAGCCGGAATCATCCTGGAAACCATTCAGGGTGGTGCCGGATTCATACAACCGCAAAACGATTTCCTTAAAAAAGTACGCCAGCGTTGCGACGAAGTAGGCGCTTTATTGATTTTAGACGAAATCCAACCGGGTTTTGGCCGTACCGGAAAACTGTTCGGATTCCAGAATTACGATATTGTACCCGATGTTGTCGTGATGGGCAAAGGCATGGGTGGTGGTATGCCTGTAGGCGCTTTCATGGCTAAAGCGGAATACATGGATTTATTAAGCCATGATCCAAAATTAGGACATATCACAACATTTGGCGGACATCCCGTAATTGCTGCAGCTTGTTTAGCTACGCTAAAAGAACTTCTTGAAACCGATTTAATGCCTCAGGCTTTGGAAAAAGAGCAATTAATTCGTAAATTACTGACACATCCTTTAATAACAGAAATTCGCGGCGAAGGCTTAATGCTCGCGGCTATGACAGAAAGTCCTGAAATCACCAATAAAGTTATTTTTAAATGTCAGGATAAAGGACTTATTTTATTCTGGTTGTTGTTTGAAGGTTGCGCTATCCGTATCACTCCGCCCCTAACTCTTTCCAACCAAGAGATTGAAGAAGGTTGTGGCATCATTCTTGAAGCTATGAATGAGGTGATGGAGGAATCAATGAACAATTAAAAATTAACAATGGATAATTAACAATTAGAGTGCTTTAATAATTATATCAATTATCAATTATCAATTATCAATTATCAATTATCAATTATCAATTATCAATTAAAAAAATTGTTAATAATATTGTTTACAACATAAAGACGTTCATCACTAAAGGACCTAAAACCTTTAGTAATTTTAATAAGGATAATTTTAAACAAGTGGAGTATGTATTTGAGTAACGAGGAAGAGGAAAACAGTTTATCCTTATCGAAGTTTGAATCCATGTTGAAAACCAACAAGGTATTCTTCTTTGACTCGGAAGAGTTTGAAGACATTATTCTTCATTATCTCGACACGGGCAGAATAAACTTAGCCAAAAAGGCTTTAAAATTAGGCTTAGAACAACACCCCAAATCAACCGGTTTGAAGTTGGTTCAAGTAGAACTTTTAATTTTTGAGGACAAACTCGATATTGCAGAAAGAATGCTGAACGAGTTGTATGCCATCGAACCTACAAACGAAGAAATTTATATTCAGAAGGCAAATATTCATTCGAAAAGGGATGAACACGAAAAAGCCGTTGAATTACTGAAATATGCCTTAAAATATACCGACGACTATGCCGATGTTTATTCCTTAATCGGGATGGAATATCTGTTCATGGACGATTTGGAAAAGGCGAAAGAAAATTTCATCAAATGTTTGGACGAAGATATCGAAGACCATTCGGCCTTATACAATGTAGTGTATTGTTTTGACTTTTTAGACCAATACAACGAAGCTATATTGTTCCTGAACAGTTTCATCGACAGAAATCCTTACAGCGAAGTAGCCTGGCACCAATTAGGTCGTCAATACTACACGACTAAGGATTATGATCAGGCCGTTCGTGCTTTCGATTATGCTACCTTAATCGATGAAAATTTCTTAGGTGCTTATCTTGAAAAAGCCAAAGCACTGGAGAAACTGAAAAAATATCAGGAAGCAATTGATTGTTACAGCGTTACCATGGAATTGGACGATGCAACTTCCTTTGCCTTATTGCGTGTTGGAAAATGCCATGAAAAATTAGGCAATTACGAGTTAGCGTTACAGTTTTATCAAAAAACCGTACACGAAGATCCGTTATTGGACAAAGCCTGGATTGCGATTACCGATTTTTACATCCGTCAGAAGAATTTCCAAAAAGCACTATACTATGCCAACAAAGCCATCGGCATAGACAACGAAAATAAATTGTACTGGAAACGCTACGCTATCATCAATAAAGCGCTGAATTTTTTCGAAGAAGCCGAATACGGTTTCAGAAAAGCAGTGGAATATGGTGATTATGAATTAGACACTTGGTTGTTTTGGGTGGACATTTTACAATTCCTTGGCGAATTCGAAAGTGCAGTTCAAACTTTATTACAGGCTGCGGAATATTTTCCGGAAGAATACCAAGTGGAATATCGCTTGGCCGGATTGTATTTCATGCTACATGACGACGTGAAAGGAAAATTTCATTTAAGCAACGCTTTGCGTCAGAATTTTGAAAACAGAACTTTGTTGGAAGAATTATTCCCTGTAATCTGGACCCGAAAAATGGTTCAGAATTGCATCGACAAACATAAAAAAGCAGACGAATAGTAAACCAAATACCACAATTTACTATTATCTTTATGGTCAGCTACTGATATTAGCTGACCATAATTTTTTACAAGGAATTCAAAAGCAAGTTTCACTCCTACTGTTAAAAATGAAAACGGATAAAACCAAAAAACCAAAGAAGAAAAAATTCGGATTATTGGGAAAGAATATCAGCTATTCTTTTTCCAAAAAGTATTTTACGGAGAAATTTGCCAAAATCAATTTCACCCATTACTCGTATAAGAATTTTGACGTGGAAAGCATTGTACAATTTCCTGAAATTTTGGCCAACACAAAAAACCTGAAAGGTCTGAATGTAACCATTCCCTACAAAGAAGCAGTCATTCCTTATTTGACAAAATTATCCAAAAACGCAAAAATAATTGGTGCGGTTAACGTAATAAAGATTGCGAAAAACGGCACCTTAAAAGGCTACAACAGTGATTTTTACGGTTTTAAAAAAGCACTTAAACCCTTACTGAAAAAACACCATCAAAGAGCGTTGATTCTCGGAACCGGTGGTGCGAGTAAAGCAGTCGCCTACGCTTTGCGCAAACTCAACATCGATTATGATTTCGTATCGAGAAACCCTTCAGAATATCAGCTGGGGTATGAGGAACTGACGAAAGAACTTTTCAGTGAATACCAAATCATCATCAACACCACACCGGTGGGCACTTTCCCGAATATAGACGAATGTCCGCCACTGGATTATTCTCTGTTTACCGAAAATCATATAGCTTTTGATTTGATTTACAATCCTATGGAAACCAAATTTTTACGTTTAGCCAAAGAGCAGGGCGCAAAAACCAAAAACGGTTACGACATGCTGGTTTTTCAGGCAGAAAAAGCCTGGGAAATCTGGAACAAATAATCGTTTTAAGAAACTTCAACCCATTCCAAAACAACAAAAACTTTCCTCTTATAGCCCTGATGGGAGTGGAAATCTCCCGCTTTTTTTGCGGGAATTGCAACGGACAGCAGGAATACGGAAACCAAAAAATCCCAAGCCATTGCTTCGCCAATTCCCCGCAACGGCGGGTCGGGTCGCTCCTAATCGATTTTATTAACATTTTATCCGGAAAACGGGTTTATTTATCCGTTTTTCCTTTGAATTATCGGGCTGCTTTAGTATCTTTCGGCTCAATTTTGTTAAACTTAAGCATTATTTACAATGTTAGAAGAAAAGAATGATAACCTGCCAACGGCAGACGGACAGGAGCAAATTACACAAGAGGAAACTGTTCAGGAAAACCAATCGGCCATAGCAGCCATTGAAAGTTCAAACGCAGAGGAAAGCGAAGACGAAAGCATCAGTGAAGGTCATGATATTCCGATGCTGAATTATGAAGCGATGTCGATGGAAGAACTTACCGACGAACTGAGCAAACTGGTTTCCGATGAAAAAATGATGGCAATCCGCAACCATGTGGAAGAAATCAAAAAAGAATTCATGGTGAAATACCATCATTTTATTGATGAAAAACGCGATGAATACAGCCATGAAAACAATGGCGACACCAGCGGTTTCGATTACCATTTACCGTTGAAACACAAATTCGATTCGATTTACAATCACTATAAAGACCAAAAAAATCAGCATTTCAAACAAATGCAGAACAATCTGAAACACAATTTGGATGTTCGTACCGCCATTATTGAAGAGCTGAAAAACCTGATTGACAATTCCGGCGACAACATGCAGGGAATGTTGAAAAGCGTAAATGATTTGCGCGAACGTTGGAAAAACGCCGGACCGATTCCGCGCGACAAATACAACCACGTTTGGAACAACTTCCATTTCCATATTGAACGATTCTATGACCATTTGCATTTGGACCGTGAAGCGCGCGATCTTGACTTTAAGCACAATTATGAGTTAAAGTCGAAAATTATTTCCCGTGTAGAAGAATTGGTCAACGAAGAAGATGTTGCCAAAGCGTTCCGTGAATTGCAATCGTTACACAAAATCTGGAAAGAAGAAATCGGACCGGTTTCCCGCGAACATCGTGAGGAATTATGGAACCGCTTCAGCGAACTGACCAAACAACTACACGACAAACGCGAAGCCTTATTTGCAAAAGCAAGAGAGTTTGAAGTAGAAAATTTAGCCAAAAAGAGAGAAATCATTGCAATGATTGAAGCCGTGGCTAATGAGAAAATTACAGTTCACAGTGCTTGGCAAGGTCAGATTGAAAAAATAGAAGCTTTACGTGCAGCGTTCATGCAGGCAGGGAAAGTGCCTTTAGAAGTAAACGAAGAAACCTGGGCTGCTTTTAAAGAAGCGGTTCGTAACTTCAATGCGCAAAAAAATGCGTTTTACAAAGACATTAAAAAGGATCAGCAGGACAATCTGAATAAAAAACTGGCTTTGGTGGAAAGAGCAAAATCATTGCAAGAAAGCGATGATTTTAATGCCACAACACCAATTATGAAACAGATTCAGGAAGAGTGGAAAAAAATCGGACATGTGCCGAGAAAATATTCGGATAGTGTTTGGAAGGATTTTAAAGATGCCTGCAACCACTATTTCGACAGAATGCACGAAAAGCGCAACGAAGCCAGCAGCGAAGAAGTGGAAGCTTTCGACAAGAAAAAAGAGTATTTGGAAAGTCTGAAAGAATTCCAGTTAACCGGCGAACACAAAGCGGATCTAGATGCTATTAAAAAGCATATCGAGACTTGGAAGTCGTTTGGAAAAGTACCGCACGCGCGTCGTCATATTGAAGGAAAGTTTAATAAAATCCTAGATGCCTTGTTTGACAAATTGAGTTTGTCGAAGAAAGATGCCGAAATGGCAAAATTCAGCAATCGTTTGGAACAATTGGCGGAAGGCGATGAAAGACAACTGCAAAACGAGCAAATTTTCATCATGCGTAAGATTGACGAAATGCAAAGCGATATTATCCAGTTGGAAAACAACATCCAATTCATTTCCAGCGGTAAAAATGCGAAAACTGAAAATCCGTTTGTGAAGGAAGTACAAAAAAGCATCGACCGTCATAAAGAAGAATTAAAAACCTGGAAAGACAAACTGAAACAAATCAGAAGTCTGAAACAGGAATAAAAAAGAAAATCCCGATTATAGTAATCGGGATTTTTTTTTATACTTATACTGCAATCAAAATTAGAAGATTTATTTTTTCAATTCACCGATAGGTTTCCCCGAATGCGCTTCAAAACGTTCGTTTTTAGGTTCTCCCACTATTTGTTTTTTATAAATACTGTTGTGTCCCGAAAAAAGATAGGCCACTACACAGGCTATTGCAGCGTAAACACCACATTCTACCCCAAACAATTCGATGGCCATAATCATACAGGCTAAAGGCGTATTGGTGGCACCTGCAAAAACTGCAACAAACCCCATTCCGGCCAACAATCCAACCGGTAAAGGAACAAACAACGACAAAGCGCTGCCCAAAGTGGCTCCTATAAAGAATAACGGCGTAACTTCTCCTCCTTTAAATCCGGCAGAAAGCGTCAGAATGGTGAATGCCATTTTTAAAGCGAAATCATACATTGGCAATTGTGCATCAAAAGACGCCACAATCGTTGGAATACCCAATCCGATATATTTAGTGGTACCGATAGCGAAAACAGCCAAAGCGACTATGCTTCCTCCGATTACCGGACGCAAAGGCGGATATTTGATTTTTGATTTGAAGATGGAAGTCGTAAAATGAATAATTTTACTGAACGAAGCCGCACACAATCCAAAAACGATTCCGGCAAGAATACTGTAAAGTACCGGTACGGCATCTAATTTCGGAATGTAACCGATGTGATATTGTGTGTGATGTACTTGCCAGAGATCAGTAACCAAATCGGCTAAAATAGCGGAGACAAACGCAGGGAAAATAGCGTTGTAGCGAATTCTTCCGATTAGAAAAACCTCCAATCCAAAGATTGCCCCGGCCAGAGGTGTCCCGAAAACTGAGCCAAAACCGGCTGCAATCGCAGCAATGATTAAAATTTTACGCTCGCTGTGCGAAAGTTTAAACGGCTTGGTAAATTGATCCGAAATAGCGCCTGCCATTTGCAATGCGGTACCTTCCCTACCGGCCGAACCTCCTAACAAATGCGTCGCCATAGTGCCAAGGTACACGAAAGGCGCCATTCGGAACGGAATAATGGTTTTGGGTTCGTGAATAGTATCGATCAGCAAATTGTTTCCTGCTTCGATGTCTTTCCCTAAATAATGGTATAATAGTCCGATTAACAATCCGCCCACGGGCAGGAATGCAATCAGCCATAAATGCTGTTCTCTGTAATTGGTAACCCAGTCTAAAGAAATAAGAAATCCTGCCGAAGCAGTACCAACGGTTGCCCCAATGATACAACTTATCGCTAACCATTTTAAAAGATAAAAAGTGGTTGGAAAACGATTAAAAGCAATCTGAAACGTTTGTTGGCTTGGTTGTCTGAATGACTTTTCTTGTTCTTTATTATACATAATTCTCCCGATTAAATGTGTTTATTCATCTATTAATCAGGCGTCATCAGCTTTTGTGAAGCGGTTGGGTAAGGAAGAACACCATTTCCTTTTGTCTGACAAATATAGAAATTATATTTTCTTCCTGAAAGCAAACTTTTTAATAAGATAATACGAAAAATGGACAACCAGCAAAGCTCCGTTACCGATAAACCAAAACCCCATAAAAATAGCCATTTGTGGTATTCCACAATTTATACCTCCTTCATTGGTTAACTGAGAAAGAAAATATTTTGGAAAAAAAATAAATTACAAATCAGCAACACTACAAAAAAAACAGTTTTCACAAAACGTAATTTATAGTAATCTGAAAGAAGGCTAACTGCAATTTGCAAAATCGAAACACCAAATATGAATCCCAATATCATATTACTTTCGTTTGTAATCAAAAGTCGCCGGAAACTTTCGGGTAGTAATTGTTGGTTCCGAAACGATTTTTTTGCCGTATTTTGGCGTGATTTGTTTGTCGGTATACGTTTCCTCTTTGAACTTCTTATGCTCCATTATAGCGGAAACTTTTACGTTTACATCAATAGGCTGTACATAGTTATCGTTCTTAAGCACAACATAATAACGTCCCTGAAGCATATTACTTTCAGTAAACTTTTTAAAAGCCGCGATTCCTTTTCCGAAATCATAGGATTTAGCCGGTTTTTCTTCTAAAAAGAGTTTTTTATTTTCTTCGTTAACTAACAGATATTCCACATCTTCCCCAATAGACGGCAACGCTAAATTGGTCACTGCACCTGCCGCAATTCCTCCTAAAGGTGTGGTAAATATAGTTGTGGCGCCCTGAACTGCTCCTACAATCATTTTTCGGTTTTGCTGCCAGTATTCGTTACTTTCTTTTCCTACCCCAACCCAATAAGCCCAAGCTACGACTTTTTTGGTTTCGTTTTCGGTAATCGTATTTTTCGGCAACGTAAAATAAACACTAGATGTGCTGGATTCGAAAGTGGTTTTTGCATTTACCCGTGATGTTTTATCCAGAACCATTTCTTCGTATTTCTTTTCATAGGTCACCACTTTTCGGATTTTCTGAATTTGCAGCGTATCGTATCCGACAACAACATCTTTCGTTAATGAATTCCAGGTCGTATCCTGTTCGGTTACCCATTTCACCGCAGTGTTGAAAGTAACTGCCGATTCTCCCGGGGGAATGCGCTGAATTAAAACGGAAACGGTCATTTCCTCTTTCGAGTCATTTTTAAATTTGAACTGATAAGCCGATTTGTGAATCACCACGATTTCCTCTTTCTTCACTTTTTTGGTATCCAGCACTTTAAATTTTATGTTATCCGGATATTCGGCAACTGCTACTTCGCTGACTTTCTTCCCATCTTCTACCGAAAAAGTAAATACGATTCGATCACCTTCCGTGAAACCAAAAAGCAGTTCTTCGGCAGAATTGGGCTTAATTTTTATGGTTTGTTCCGTGACTTTAATTGCTTTTTGCGCAAAAATCACATTGGTAACTAACAACAATAAAAGGGCAATTTTTTTCATTTGTATTTTACTATTATTTTATAAAATCATAATCACGTTCCACTTTGGCGATGCGCACTTTAAACGCTTTGTACCAATCGCTTCGTCCGATTTCTCTGGCAATCGTATGCTCGGCATTCATTTTCCAGTTTTTTATCGTTGCTAAGTCTGTCCAATAAGAAACGGTAATCCCAATTTCATTTCGGGCTGATTCGACGCCTAAAAAACCCGGTTGCTCTGCTGCTAATTCCACCATTCTGTCGGCCATTTGAGCATAACCATTTTCTGTTTCCGTTCTTACCGAAGTAAAAATCACCGCGTAATAAGGTGGTTCCGGGGTTTTAGCTATCATTACAAATTCTGATTATTATTTACTAAACTATTCTGCTTCTACCTTCTGCTTCCCGCTTTCTGTCTTCTGCTTACTAAACACTAAAGCCGTTTCGCTTCTTCCCAGAACACGTCCATCTCCGCCAAAGTCATATCCGATAAAGGTTTCCCGATTTCATTTGCTTTGCTTTCCAGATACTGAAAACGCTTGATAAACTTCTTATTCGTGCGTTCCAGAGCATCTTCTGGGTTGACATTCAAAAACCGTGCATAATTAATCATCGAGAACAAAACATCGCCAAATTCGGCTTCAATCTTATCCTGATTAGCGCTTTCTACTTCATGTTGCAATTCGGAAAGTTCCTCTTGTACCTTTTCCCAAACCTGATGCGGTTCTTCCCAATCGAAACCAACACCTTTTACTTTGTCTTGAATACGGCTCGCTTTTACTAAAGCCGGCAAACTTTTAGGAACGCCTTCCAAAACGGATTTCTTGCCTTCTTTCAGCTTGAGTTTTTCCCAGTTTTGCTTTACCTGTTCTTCATTTTCTACTACAACATCTCCGTAAATGTGCGGATGACGGTCGATTAATTTATCGCAAATGGAATTCGCCACATCGGCTATATCAAACGCTTGCTTTTCGCTTCCTATTTTGGAATAAAAGACAATATGCAACAACACATCGCCCAACTCTTTTTTAATTTCCTCCAAATCGTTGTCCAGAATGGCATCACCCAATTCGTAAACTTCTTCGATGGTTAAATGGCGTAAACTTTCGAGTGTTTGCTTTTTATCCCACGGACATTTTGCGCGCAAATCGTCCATAATATCGAGTAAACGGCCAAAAGCTTCCAATTGTTGCTGACGTGTATTCATTGCGTTGAATTTTGTGTAAAAATAACAAATCCCACCCGAAGGCAGGATTTATTTTTCAGTATCTTTTTTAGAAAGAATTATTCTTCTGTTTTCTCAGCTTCTGCTTCAACTTGCGCCGGAGCTTCTTTAGAAACCAATCCTTTTGCCTGAAGCATGTTGTACCAGTTCATTACTTTTTTAATGTCTGATGCATATACACGGTCTTCGTCATATTCCGGTAAAATCTCTCTGAAATAAGCCGCTAATTTATCGTTATCTTCTTTATGAGACATTGCAGGGCCGTTATCTTCTTTTTCAGCAATTTTTCTGAAAACTTCTGACAAACGCACTTCTTCATTGTACGTGTAAATTGAAATTTCAGATAACAAACTTACGTTACTTCTCATTCCAACCGTGATTTTTTTACCGTCGATTAATGACTCGGCAACAAATCCTGTTCTTGTTTGTAATTTTAAATCGTATAATCCTGGTTTACCCGAAATGGATAATATTCTTTCTATGCTCATTGTGATTGTGTATTATTTTAAGGGTGACAAATATCTAATCTTTACATTGAAAAACAAAAATTATCTGCCTTTTTTGGCAACAAATTTCATTTTATAATCCGGACGGGTTTTCCCTTCCATGATGTTTTGCAATTTCTTGGATATTAAACGTTTTTTTAGTGAAGATATTCTGTCGGTAAACAAAATTCCTTCGATATGGTCGTATTCGTGCTGGATTACTCTGGCAATCAGACCATCATAAACCTCAGTCTTTTTATTAAAATCCTCGTCGTAGTACTCGATTGTGATTTGCTCATGACGAAAAACGTCTTCACGAACTTCCGGAATACTCAAACAACCTTCGTTAAAACCCCATTCTTCGCCTTCTTCTTTCAGAATTTTAGCGTTGATGAATGTTTTTTTGAATCCTTTCAACTGTGCTGCTTCTTCTTTACTTAAATCATCACTGTCACTGAACGGCTCGCAATCCACAATAAAAAGACGAATCGCTAACCCAACCTGTGGGGCAGCCAATCCAACGCCATAAGCATTGTACATGGTCTCATACATATTGGCAATCGTTTCTTTCAGATTCGGATAATCTTTAGAAATTTCCTCTCCTACTTTGCGAAGTACCGGATCGCCGTATCCTATAATTGGTAAAATCATTTTTTGCTGCTTAATTATGCCGCAAAAATAATCAAAAAAGAGAGAATCAGGCAGACTTTCACTGCTTTTGGCTTTTTTTAAACATAATATGTGAAATGATTCTTAAATTTATAGTTGCTTTTCTTACAACACCTACCCTTGTACTGTTGAAACATATGATTCATAAAATTCGAAAATATACCGACAACACCAACGTTGCAAATGCTTTAAAAGCAACCATTGCCTGTGTGCTTCCGGTAATTATTTTATCACAGTTTGGTCATTTTCAACAGGGGTTTGCCATAGCCATAGGAGCGTTATTAACCTTTCCCAGCGATGTTCCGGGAAGTTTCAGTCATAAGGTAAAAGGAATCTTAATTGCCGTTTTCTTAATCACAACAACAACCTTACTGCTTGGTTTTATCCAGCAAAATCCGATAATAGTCTATCCGGTTTTACTGGTTTTAGCATTCTTTTTCTCAATGATTTCCGTGTACGGACACCGCGCGAACATGATTTCATTCGTTTGCCTGATTACGGTAACGCTTGCTTTCAGTCATTCCTACAAAGGCTGGGAGCTTGTGGAACATTCGGTTTACATTCTCACGGGCGGATTGTTTTATTTGTGCATTTCACTGTTATTTTATTTTTTACGACCGCATCGGTACATGGAATTGCAAATTGCCGATTGCCTCCGACTCACTTCTAAATACTTAAAACTCCGCGGCGATTTATGGAATATTGATGCCAATCGTTCCGAAATAACCGAAAAACAGTTGGAAATTCAGGTGGAAATTAATACAATTCATGAAAACATTCGTGAGTTTTTAATTCGAAATACGATCAATTCGAGTAATTCCGATGAAAACCGAAAAATGCTGATTGTCTTTACCAATCTGGTGGAAATACTCGAAATCGCACTTTCCTTTGCTTTCAATCACAACGAATTGCATCAGAAATTTGACAACCATCCGAAGACGTTAAAAACCTATCAGAATCTGGCGTACACCATAGCTGAAACCCTCAAGAAACTGTCCCAAAGTCTGGAAACCAACACCAAATACATTTCCGATCATTCCTTATTTGATGATTTGGAAAAATTGGAACGAATTATTGAACGGTATCAAACGGAAGTGGGCACCACCGGTTCTGCTGAAGGACTTCTGATGCTGAAAAACATGCAGCATTACGCCGAAAAACAGATTGAAAAAATTAAAATTATCGAAAAAGCACTAACCGGGTCGATGAATATGGAAGAGCTGAAACGAAAACACAAGGAAATCGAAAAGTTTCTCACCCCGCAAAATTATCGTTTGGGCACGTTGCTTGAAAATCTGAGTTTTTCGTCGACTACTTTCCGACATTCCCTTCGGTTGTCGTTAACCATTTTGGTGGGTTTTATCATTGGAAAACTGCTTCCATTTCAAAACGGCTATTGGATTTTACTGACTATCGTAGTCATCATGCGTCCCGGTTACGGTTTAACCAAACAACGTTCTTTTGAACGGATTTTCGGGACGATAATTGGCGGAATTATTGCGTTTGGGGTGCTTTATTTTGTACACAACAATTATATTTTAGGAACATTATCCGTGATTGCGATGATTTTAGGTTTTACGTATTCCCAAATCAATTATAAAATAGGCGCCACTTTTGTGACCATTTATGTGATTTTTATTTACGGAATGCTTACGCCGAATGTAACCGAAGTGGTGCAATACCGCATCCTGGATACCGTTTTTGGTGCAGTTTTGGCGTTTTTAGCCAATTATTTCCTGTGGCCTTCCTGGGAATTCCTGAACCTCAACAAGTATCTTGAAAAATCGATTGCAGCCAACCGAAATTATCTTAAGGAAATCACCCTTTTTTACAATCAGAAAGGCGAAGTAACCGTAGCCTATAAACTATCCCGAAAACAGGCTTTCATCGAAATTGGAAACCTGATGGCATCGTTCCAGAGAATGAAACAGGAACCAAAATCGAAGCAGAAAAACAAGGCAAAGGTATACAAAGCCGTGGTTTTGAATCATACCGTCCTTTCGTCTGCCGCCTCGTTGGGAACCTACGTGCAATCGCATAAAACCACCAAAGCATCAAAAGCCTTTAATATTGTTGCCGAAACGGTTATTAGAAATTTAGATTTAGCTATTGAAATCCTTAACGGAAAACAAAATGCAGTAGCGCTGACAAACGATGAAAAGGAACGACTGGATTTGAGTTTTTCCGAATTGAAAAACATCCGGGCGCAGGAATTGCGAAGCGACACTATTGACGATGAAGATTTCCAATTGAAAATGGAAGAAGCACAACTCGTAATCGATCAGTTGATTTGGCTGATTAATTTATCTGAAAATCTTTTAAAAGTGACCAAAAACTTAAACATGGAAGAATAAAAACCGTAAAAAAGTCATTCCGACGCAAGGAGGAATCTCATAATTTTGTGACATTGATTATGTGATTTCTCCCTTTGGTCGAAATGACAAAAGAGATTCTTTTTTAAAGAATCTCTTTTATTATAATAGCACAGATTAAACCAAAGTTTTCAACTTTAAAATGGTTCCGGTTTTGTGACGAAGTTCATCAGCTAACTGCGGATTAGCATTCAGCGATTGTCCGTACGACGGAATCATCTCTTTCAATTTATTTTGCCATTCAGGTGATGCTAATTCGTCTTTAAAACAACGTCCTATTAAATCCAACATAATCGAAACTGCTGTGGAAGCTCCCGGAGAAGCCCCTAAAAGAACTGCTAAAGAACCATCGGCACAATTCACAACTTCGGTTCCAAATTCTAAAACGCCTTTTCCGTTTTTGTCTTTTTTAATGACCTGAACACGCTGTCCGGCATTTTCAAGCACCCAATCTTCTTTCTTCGCATCCGGTAAATATTCCCGTAACGCTTTCATGCGGTCTTCCGAGGATTGAAAAACCTGCTCAATCAAATATTTCGTCAATGGAATATTATTGATTCCGGCACCAAGCATCGGTTTAATGTTGTCTAACTGAATGGATTTTGCCAAATCGAAATACGAACCGTTCTTTAAAAATTTGGTTGAAAATCCGGCATAGGGTCCGAATAATAAGGCTTTTTTACCGTCAATCATTCGCGTATCGATGTGCGGAACTGACATAGGTGGTGCGCCAACAGCCGCTTTTCCGTAAACTTTTGCCTGATGTTTGGCGATTAATGCTTCGTTCGTACATTTTAACCATTGTCCGCTCACCGGAAAACCGCCAAAACCTTCTCCTTCCGGAATGTTGGCTTTTTCCAGCAATAAAAGCGAACCGCCTCCCGCACCGATGAATACAAATTTCGCTTTTACGCGTTTTTTGGCACCGGTTTCCAGTTCTTTCACTTTCACTCTCCAGGTTCCGTCGTCGTATTTTCTCAATTTTCGCACTTCATGATTAAAGTGCAATTGTACACCTTCTAACGTTTCCAGATACCTGAAAATGCTTCGGGTTAATTCACCAAAGTTAACATCCGTACCGAAACGCATTGAAGTTGCGGCTAATTTCTTCGCTCCTTTACGTCCTTCCATAATCAGTGGCGCCCATTCTTTAATTTTCTCGGCATCTTCTGTATATTCCATGTCTTTAAAAAGATGGAATTGCTGTAAGGCATCGTAACGTTTTTTGAGGTATTTGGTGTTTTTTTCGCCCCATACAAAACTCATGTGAGGGATACTTTTGATGAAATTTTCAGGATTTTTCAACAACCCTTTTTCCACCAAATACGACCAAAACTGACGAGAAACTTCAAAAGCTTCCACAATTTTAACGGCTTTGGAAGTATCAATTGAACCGTCGCTTTTTTCGGGAGTGTAGTTTAACTCGCAGAAAGCGGCATGGCCGGTTCCGGCATTGTTCCACGCATCGGAACTTTCGGCAGCGGCAACGTCCAGACGTTCAAAGATTTCGATTTTTAAATTAGGTTGTAGTTCTTTCAGCAGTAATCCTAACGTGGCGCTCATGATTCCGGCACCAATTAAAACCACATCTGCTTCTGATTTTTGTGTTGTTGTAGTTGTAGTCATCGCAAAGTTTTAAAGCACAAATTTACGGCTTACAATGCAAAAGTTATCTTAATTTTCAAGGGTTTACAGGCGCTAAATCATTTTTAGGAAATTGAAAATAAAATCTAAAACATTTTTCGGGATAGATAATCCTGAAGCATAATCGTTGCCGAAATCTCATCAATCAACGCTTTATTCTGACGTTGTTTCTTTTTGAGTCCGCTGTCAATCATGGTTTGAAACGCCATTTTGGACGTAAATCGTTCGTCAACGCGCTCCAATTGCATTTCGGGGAAAGCGGTTTTGAATTTCACTACGAAAGCCTCAATGATTGGGGCACTTTCAGACGGTTGCCCGTTCATTTGTTTGGGTTCGCCGATGAGGACTTTCGCCACATTTTCTTTTGCGAAATAATCTTTTAAGAAAGTGATTACGGTTTCTGACGGAATGGTAGTCAAACCCGAACCGATAATCTGTAAATCGTCGGTCACGGCAATTCCGGTTCTTTTTTGTCCGTAGTCGATGGCGAGTATTCTTGGCATTTTTTATAAGGTACTAAGGCACAAAGATACTAAGTCGCTAAGGTTTTAAGTATCAAATACCTGATTTTTTCTTCTTTTTATCTAATAATCCATGAACTTTCCAAACAAACCAGACCTTTACCGTCTAGCCCCGATGGGAGCGGCACCTTGTAAAGCGGACAGCGGGAAAATGGATTCCAAAAATTCCCAAGCCATTCGCTCCAGCTGCTTCGACAAGCTCAGCATGACACTATGTGAATACACTATCCCTTTTCCCTTTCGACTTTTCCCTAAATCCTTTATCTTTGTGCAAAATCAAATTCTATGAACACTTTACAACCAATAATAGAACAAGCTTGGGAGAACCGTGCATTGTTACAGGAAGAAACCACAATTAAAGCCATCCGTGATGTAATCGAATTGCTGGATTCCGGAAAACTGCGTGTGGCAGAACCTGTTGAAGGTGGCTGGCAGGTAAACGAATGGGTAAAGAAAGCGGTAGTGATGTACTTCCCGATCCAGAAAATGGAAACCTGGGAAGCGGGTATTTTCGAATACCACGATAAAATGCTATTGAAACGCGGTTATGCCGAAAAAGGTATCCGTGTGGTTCCCAATGCAGTAGCCCGTTACGGTGCATACATTTCAAGCGGTGTGATTTTAATGCCGAGTTATGTTAACATCGGTGCTTATGTAGATGAAGGTACGATGGTGGATACTTGGGCAACCGTTGGAAGCTGTGCACAAATTGGTAAAAACGTTCACCTGAGTGGTGGGGTTGGTATTGGTGGTGTTTTAGAACCTTTACAGGCGGCTCCGGTTATCATTGAAGACGGTGCGTTCATCGGTTCGCGTTGTATTGTCGTAGAAGGTGTTCGTGTGGAGACCGAAGCGGTTTTGGGCGCAAATGTGTGTTTAACGGCATCCACAAAAATTATTGATGTTACCGGCGATACACCAATTGAATATAAAGGAATTGTTCCGGCGCGTTCGGTAGTGATTCCGGGTAGTTATGCTAAAAAATTCCCTGCAGGTGAATTTCAGGTGCCTTGTGCGTTGATTATCGGAAAACGTAAACCTTCTACTGATTTGAAAACATCGTTGAACAATGCGTTGCGTGAGTATGATGTAGCAGTTTAATAAATTACGAATTGGGAATTACGAATTATGACACACAATAATCGCGTAATTCGTAATTCGTAATTATCTTTTCAGTTTACGCTTCAGCCATTTCTTTTTGGTGATTTTTCGCTTGAAATCTAATGTTTTTTCTAAAAGAACAGCATGTAATTTTTCCTCAGACTGCCCGCTTAACTCTGCATATTTTTTTGCGATTACTTTTACCATTGATTTTGAAAGCCACATCTTTTTGAAATTGTCCATTCGGGCTTCAATGGAAAGGTTCTCGAATTGCATTCGGTTCAGATCAATTAGATAGAAACCGTATTGTCCTGCTCCATTTTTAATAATCAACGTATTGCCGGGAGAATGGTCGAGAAAATTCACCTTGGCTTCGTGCATTCTGAAGGTAAACTCGGCGAACTGTTCTAAAATAACATTTCGTTCTGGAAACAACGGATCGTGAATTAACTCGCGAATGGTAAAATCGTAATCGATTTGTTCGGAAACATAATAACTGTCGCCTAAAAGTCCGAATTGATTCCTTTCTTCAACATAAGCAATCGGGAAAGGTGTCGGAATATTATGTTCCAGTAAATAATTGGCATAATCGTAGGAACGTTTGGCTTTCGTACTTCTGAAAAAAGAATAAATAACCGATTTAAACACTCCTGGTTTCTTGAAATATTTGATATTTACCTTCTCCTCGCCCAAAACATTTGATTTAATGGTGTTTCGGGAACCTTTTACAATCAGATTGCCGGCATCAAAAAAGGCGGTAACCAATTGAAGTATAGCTTTTTCCTGTGCGGCGTATTTGGAATGAATGATAATTCTCACTGAGGTAAATAATATTTTGGTTTAAAAGTATAAAAAATAGTACTTTGCACCAAGAATTACTTTTATGAAGAAGATTTTAATCATACAGAACAAGCGCATTGGCGATGTATTAATAAGCTCGGTGATTGCTAACAATTTCAAGGCAAAATACCCCGACAGCGAAGTGCATTTCATGGCGTATGACTTTACGCACGGCGTGATTCTGAACAATCCGAACATTGATAAAATCATTTCCATAAACGACAAGGAACTGAAAAAATTCCCCGTTTTACTGAAACTGGTTCGTCAGATTCGAAAAGAAAAATACGATATCATTTTCGACCCGTATTCCAAAACACAAAGCCGCATCATCTGTAAATTTTCAGGAGCGAAACAAACCATCGGACATAAAAGCCGTAAGAAGTTTGGCAATTGGGGCTATTACACCCATCCGGTTGAAATCTCGAAAGAAAAAACCAAAATCTGCGGTAAAGCGATTGAAGACCGAATTCATTTGCTGAATCAGGCCGGGAATTTCGAACCGATTGATTATGAACCAAAAATCTTTTTATCGGAAGCCGAAAAAAAAGAAGATTGGCTGGGAAAATACCGCAACAAAAAAGTAATCGTCCTGGGCGTTTTGGGAAGCACACCGCAAAAATCGATGCCTTACGAATATGTAGCTGAAATGGTAGATTTTATTGCCGCGAAATTCGATGTGAACATCCTTTTCAATTATGCTCCGCATCAGAAAGAAGAAGCAATGAAAATCTATGCGATGTGTCAAAAGAAAGAAAACATCATTTTAGATATTTATGCGCCGAGTATTCGGGATTTCATCAAACTAATGGCGCAATGCGATGCGTTGGTTTCCAATGAAGGCGGTACGGTTCATATCGCCAAAGCACTAAACAAACCTACATTCACGATTTTCTCACCGTATGTCAACAAAGACCATTGGGCAAGTTTTGAAGACGGGAAATTCCACCATTCGGTACATTTGCTGGAAATGAAACCCGATTTGTTTGACAGTTTTACTTTTGAGGAACGCAAAAAAATCGAAGCCAATCCCGACGAATTGTACAAGCAACTGACACCGGAAATGATTCTGCCGGAATTGGATATTTTTCTAAAAAACAATTTATAAAGCGATAACACCGATAAAAAAAGCTCCAAATACTGAACTTGGAGCTTTTCTCTTTTATGTGTGAATCCCTATTTTTTAACGATTCCGAAATCGGTCCATTTTTTATTTTGTTCCTTCGTTTCTTTTCGGATGTTTTTGTTCTTGTTGATGGATTCCGGAGTAGCATACCCACGCGGATGATCCAGATGCAAACAAACAGTACTGTAACGGATTTGTTTCGGTTTGATGCCGTAGTTTACCAAGCGTTCGCCCAATTCCCTGTCCTGACCTCCGTATTGCATGCGTTCATCGAAACCATTGATACCCATGATATCTTTTTTCCAACCGGAAGCATTATGACCGTTCCAGCTGGGCGTTGTTGGCGTTAAAAGGTTCATAAACCAACTCTTTAAACCCACCGCATCCACTTTGTTGTTTTTGAACGATGCTTTCATGCCGTGTTTTTTCAGCCAGTCCATTTCGAAACACTTTCCCGAATAAATATCATCTTTGGTAATATTTTGAGACAAATCCATGGGTAGTTTGTGGTAGCCTCCCGAAAGAAAATAGCCTTCTTCACGGAATTTAACATGCTGTTCCACAAAATCGGGACGCGGGATACAATCGCCGTCCGACATCATGATATAATCAGTCGTACAAGCTAAAATAGCTTTATTCAAGATTTGCGATTTTTGAAAACCATTGTCTTCATGCCAAACATGAATAATCGGATAAAACACTTCTTTTCGCATTTCTTCTATTAAATCGGCAGTGTCTTTGCGCGAACCATCGTCTGCAATTACCATTTCGAAGTTACGGTAGGTTTGTGTGTTATACCCCCAAATTACTTTTTTAAGCCATTCGGGTGAATTGTATGTGCTAATTACAACTGAAATATTCTTTTGCATAATGCTGCAAAGGTAACCTAATTTTGTTAAATTTGTTTTTCATAAAACGAAATAATGAGTACGCTTTCGGTAATTATTCCTACCTACAATGAAGTTGATTATATTGAAGACGCAGTGAAATCAGTAGATTTTGCTGATGAAATAATAGTTATTGATTCTTATAGTACGGATGGTACCAAAGAAAAGGCTATGCATTTAGGCTGCAAAGTTTTAGAACGGAAATTTGATAATTTTTCCAGTCAGAAAAACCATGCCATTGCTTCTGCAACCGGAGATTGGGTTTTATTTTTGGATGCCGATGAACGGGTAACCCAAAAATTAAAATTGGAGATTCTTTCAGTCATCCAAAACGGAAACCATTCGGGATATAAAATCTGTTTCCCTCATTTTTACATGAATCGCTTTTTGTATCATAAAGTTGACCGTGTACTTCGTTTGGTAAAAAACAAAAACATTAGTTTTACTGGAGATGTTCATGAAAAACTTCATGTGGAGGGCAGCATCGGGCAATTAAAAAACTTCATGATTCATTATACCTACAAAGGTTTGTTTCATCTTTTACAAAAGAAAGATTCTTACGCTTGGTTTCAGGCAGTCACTTCTGTGAAGAAAAAGAAAAGGGTTACCTATTTCCATCTTTTTTTTAAACCCTTTTACCGCTTTTTTTCTTCTTACATTCTCAAAAGAGGTTTCATGGACGGTGTTCCTGGTTTGGCACTCGCCAGTGTAAATGCTTATGGGGTTTTCTCACGGTATGCCAAAATGTTATTGCTTCAGAAAAACTTAAAATAGTTTTAGTTTTCCAAAACGCAATTTCAGTTTGAATTTCAGGAAGCTGTCATCGCCTTTCACATCAATACGCATAATTTCATGCGGATTTTTAAATGGGAATCTATTGATTTTATTTCCGATCCGCAGTCCCGCTTTTATTCCGTTCTGCACTAAAACCGCTTTAAACTTGGATCTTTGAGGCTCCTTTTTGGGATAATTCCCATAGGGATAAGCCACCGCATCATAAACTTTCAGATTATAATCTTTTATGGCCGAGAAACAATTATTGAAATCTTCATTGATTTCAGCTTCGGAAAGGGAACTGTATTTTTTATGAGCGTATGAATGCAATCCTAACTCGATGTTTTCGGGAAGACTTCTCAGTTGTTCTGCCGACATAATTTTCTCGGTTCCGTTGTTCCAGGCGTCTGTTTTTCCCACATAAGCAAACGGTACAAAAAAGGTGGCTTTGAGATTGTATTTTTGCAACAAATCAACTGCAACCAACTGATTTTCGGTAACATCATCAAAAGTAATCACAACATTTTTACCTTGAAGACTGGTTTTATGCTCCAGTTCGGCAAGATGAAAACTGTTATAATTATTCTCAGCCAGATAACGAAAATGGCGTTCTAAATTTTGAACGGAAATGGTAAGTCCGCTGCTCATTTTATCATCTTCAGCAACATTGTGATACATCAAAATCGGCAATCGAGTCATTTCGTTATTTTATATTAGTAAATAATTGTAAAATTATTACATTTGCTTTTATATACACCAAAACAGAACCCAAATTAATTTGAAATCAAAAATAACTGCACTAGCAATTACTTTAAATGAGGAAGAAAACGTAAAACAATATGTTGAGAGTTTGTCTTTTGCAGATGAAATTATTTTTGTAGATTCCAACAGTAGCGACAAAACCGTTGAAATTGCTCAAAGTTTAGGCGTTAAAGTAATTCAAAGAGACTTCGATAATTTTTCCAACCAGCGTAATTTTGCCATTAATCAGGCTAAAAACGATTGGATAGTTTTTTTCGACCTGGACGAAATTGTTACTCCGGAACTGAACACCGAAATTGTATCTGTGACTTCTTCTAATTCCGATTGTGTTGCCTATTATGTGAAGCGAAACTTCCATTTTATGGGAAAACGCATTAAATTCGGAGGTTGGCAATCTGATAAAGCCATTCGTGTTTTCAACAAAAAGCATTGCAAATACAATGGTCTTGTTCACGAAACTGTCGTAGCCAACGGAAAAGTAGGCTATTTAAAAGAACGTGTAAATCACTTCAGCTACAGAAGTTTTGACAATTATAACGACAAGCTGAATTTATACAGTAAACTTCAGGCTGAAAGTCTTTACGTAAAAAACAAAAGACCAAATGCCTATCATTTTTTCATAAGACCCAAATACCGTTTTGTTTGGCAATATTTCTACCGTCTGGGCTTTATGGATGGCAAAGAAGGGTTTATTTTGGCTTATGTTCACGCTTTTTCGGTATTCAAACGTTATTTACAGCTGTGGATGATGTACCGAAAAATCGACTAATTTCTATTACAGGTATTTACTGATTCCATTTTCTATCCAAACCACTTTATCGGCAATCGTCTGATTTTGCATCGCATCATTTCTATCGAAGTTATCCCTTGCATTTATTTTATGATGAATGTGGAATACAATTCCGGCATAACGGAGTCTTTTGGCCAAAACGCCTTTATTTCCCATACGGATAACCAAATCGGAATCTTCCCTTCCCCAGCCTTCATAATCTTCGTTATAACCGTTGATCTCGATAAAATCCTTGCGCCAAAAAGATACATTACAACCTCTGAATTTATCGGAATACGCTTTGTGTACTTTATAAAATGATGCTAAAAACGGAACGTGCAGCGATCGCGATTTGTTTTTGATTTCTTTTGAAAAATAGCCAAAGTTGATGATTTGTTTTTCAAAAACGGTTTCTACATACTCCGGTAAAATGTTCACCCTGGCACCGTACAAATATGTATTCTCAGCACGGGCATTAATATGATCTTCCACAAATTTTGAATGCAAAATACAATCACCATCGACTTGAATGATATACTCCGCATCAGTACCCGCAACGGCCTGATTTAAGATTCTTGATTTTCGAAAACCTAAATCTTCCTGCCAAAAATGTTTTATCGGTACCGAACTGATTTTTTGAAACGACTCGATTAACAGCTTCGTTTCATCTTTGGAACCGTCGTCTGCAATAAGGATTTCATCCGGAAGTACCGATTGTCGCATCGCACTTTTCAGCACCAAATTCAGCGCGGCCGGCCAATTGTATGTTGATAACAATAACGCTGTTTTCATTTTATTTGAATAAATGCTTAAACCACTGCCCCAAGTTCTTTTTCCAGATAAAAAAAGCAGAAGGCCTAATTTTATTGGTCTTTTCTATGTTGGAAAAGATATCCGAAAAGGAATTCGCCTGTATAAACTGCAAAGTTTTCCATTTGTGCGGCTCCAAATAAAAAAAGTCGCTCATCGTATGGTAATTTTTGTCGTTTACTGCTTCCCATTTCTTTAGAAATGAATCGATATTAACATCAACATCATGTCCCCAATTGCTGAATTTCTGAATTAATTCTTCTTTCGTACGCGACAAACATTCGTGCAGAATAATCGAATCGTGATAAATAATCCGTGCTCGGGTATTGCGGCCGAATTTATAATCGGGATAATTGGTAACTGCCATGACTTTACTGGCCTCATCTACATACAAAATACCATTCTCAAGCCGTTTATAGAGATTGATTAAAAAAGGGGAAATCTGTACCGGATGTTTTTCCGGATACTTTAAAAAGTGGTTTTGCGATTTTAAATAGGTCACAAAACTCTTGAAATCGATGAAATATTCGTCGGCATCCAACTGAATGATCCAATTTCCGATACCCATTTCGTTTGCCAGCATTTTACGTTCGCGGACTTCACATTCCATCGCGGTTAATTGCGGCTGATAAAAATCTTCTTCGTAAATCACTATCTTTTTATCGGTATCAAAAGACTTTACCCATTCGAAAAATAACGGATTTATCTCAAAAACTTCACCTTTCCAGGTTTTTCGGTTTTTGTCGACCGCCAGAAAAATGGTATCGGATTCCTTATAAACCAAAGGAATTGCGTTTTTCAGCAGCTCATAATCATAGGATACCAAAAAACCAACCTGAATTTTATTCATCTTACTCAATTTAACAGACAAATATAGCAATCTTTAGTGCTGTATTTTAGTACATCGGCAACAAGTTTCTACAGAATAATAATATCTTTGACGAAATAATTTTAATAACCGTTCGTATGCAAAGTCCGCTTCTTTCCGTTATAATGCCGGTATATAACGGTGAAAAATACCTTTCCGAAACCATTGAAAGTATTTTAAACCAAACCTTTACCGATTTTGAATTGCTGATTTTAAACGACAATTCGACTGATGACACCCAAGCCATTATCGAACGTTATCAGCAGAAAGATTCCCGTATACGTGTTATTGTTAAAGATGTTAATGTAGGCCCCGCTAATTTAAGAAACGAAGGTTTTTCCCTCTCAAAAGGAGAATACATTGCCCTAATGGATGCAGATGATATTGCACTCCCCACCCGATTTGAAAAACAAATTCAGGTTTTGAATGCTCATCCGGAAGTTGGTGTTTGTGGTACCTGGTTTACTTTTTTCGGAGGAAAGAAAGACAAAACGGTACGACAACCAGAAAAACATGCTAAAATTAAAGTCTCGTTTTTGAGCAGTTGCAGTATTGGAAATCCTACCGTGATGGTTAGAAAATCCGCATTAAAAGAATATCGCTTTGAAAACCAATATGTTCCCGTGGAAGATTACGATTTATGGAGTCGAATGATTACAACCACCAACTTTTATATCGTTCAGGAATCGCTTTTGAATTACCGCCAACACGATTCAAACATCAGTAAAACAAAAATAGACAATGTCAACCGTTCGGTAAGAGCGGTAAAAATCAACATGCTGAAGCAATTCGGAATCGACAGTTCTGATGCGAATATTGACGCTTATCTGAATGCGTTAACCTTAAAACGCAAACTCACGCCCGAAGAAATAAAACAAACGATTAAAGCGGCAAAATTCCTTATTTCACAAAATGAAAAACTAGGTAATTTTGATGCCGGTTTATTAAAAAAACAAATCGACAGTGTGCTTTTAAGAACCGTAAGAAATGCAAAAAAACACAACATGTCCTTTTTCAATTACCTAAAAAAGGAGGAAAACGGCTTGTTCCAGCGCATTCGGTTTGTAGACAAAATCATCCTGTTCTTTAAATGCGTTACTAGATTATAAAAACAAAAAAAGATAGCTTCTCAGCTATCTTTTTTTGTTAATAAACCTTCGCAATTCCCGAATGATAAAATTGGCTTTGATTTGTTTTCCTTTATAACTTCCCTTCCCCAAATTAATGGGAGAATAATGTTTGTATTTGTAGCCGAAACTCTCATTCCAAAACCCGTACTTAAGGGTTTCTTCATGTTTTATTTTGGGAAATTCATACGAATCATCCGTTAAAATGTGTACTAATTCCTCATGATTTTTCGGAATCACGAAACAATCCAAACGCTCGTATGCCGCTCTTCCCAACAAAACTACTTTTTTCCCTGCAAAAGCTGCTTCTGCTCCAACGGTAGAACCGAAAACCACGATTATATCGCTTTTGTTAATGAGGGCGTAGGTATCCACGCTGTCTTCGGCAGGAATGATTTCAACGGAATTGTATTTTCCAATCACCTCTCGTAAATATTGATTCTGACTGTTGTCTAATCCTTTCAGATTCGGATGAATTCTCAAATAAAGTTTAATATCGGCATTCCCCTCCAGAGCTTCACAAATCTGTCGGATACCTTCATTATCATTGGAATAAAAATAAGGCCCAAACCCCTCCAAACCTTCATACTCATCCAATGAAGAATTGAAAATGGTGATTACTTTTTTACCGGAATTATTTTTAAAACTTTCGGGCAACCTTCCTTCCTGCTGTTCTTTTGTAAAAGAATACCAGGCGTCTTCCACCCGTTGTATTCTGTTGGTATAAAATGTTTTTCCTATTGCTTCTTTATTTCCGGTAGCCTTTTTCCAAAGTTGTTCCATTTCTTCACTAACGGTTTCAATGGAATGCGGAATGGAATTGATACGAAACAAAAACGAATCGATTTTTCCGCCGCGTTCGTGCGTAGCATAGTCAATTTTCTTTTCCTGACAAACGCGCAACACCGGACGGTTCTCTATAAACCTTCCGTTGAAAAGCACTACTAAATCAGGCTGAATTACTTCGGTAATCGTTTGAAAAGCTTCATACAGATAAGCTCCGGTGTACAATCCTCTGGCAATAAAATCCTTATAATCGGTTACATAGGGCTCATGATTTCGAGTATAAGAAACCAATGAAGAAGCCGTTGCCATTCCGGAATCATAATCTTTATAACGGAAGGCTTTTAGTTCGGAAATATTTATGAAGTCGGTTTTCGGAGTGAAATTCTTTTTAAAATCAGATTGTTTCAGATACGAATCATATCGGACAACATGAAGATTATGAGCATTTTTTACCTTTTTTTTCAGAAAATCAATCCCTTTGTTGACTCTTGAAAAACACACTTCACAATCCATTTTCTTGTGTTCCGGATTGTTGAAACACGCCTTAAAGTCGGCGTTACAAACCAACCAATACACTTTGTTGCCCTGTTGCAGCAGATGCTCCACAATCTCCATTTCGGTTTCCAAATGTGGTGCCGGATGGTACGTGGTTTGTACAAGAATTGTTTTATTGTGTATGTTGTCGATATGTGTCATGGCTATAGTTAGATTATTCGGCAAAATCAAGTTTCATGGGAGTTCCCTTTTCTAAATCCAATTTCGCTTTTTTACCGATTAATTCGTTAAAAAACTTAGGATGCAACCCGAAACCAGGACGCACGGAACGTAAATTTTTCTCCGTAAAAACTTCTCCGGCTTTAATATCTTCGGCGATATAAAGCGACCTACTGAAATCTTGTCCTTTGGCCTGTTTTTCGGTTAAGGTATAATCTACCACGCCAATGGCTTTTTCGGCTTCACGAACCGCTTTTACCATTGCGGTAAATTCTTCTTCGTTCATGGAAAAAGAGGCGTCGGGACCTCCAATAGCACGATCCAAAATAAAATGTTTTTCGATAATTTTGGCACCGAAAGCAGTAGCTACAATTGGCACCGTACTTCCCATGGTATGATCGGAAAGTCCGCTGATTACGTTATAACGCTCGGCTAAATCTTTCACCATAATCATGTTCGCTTCGTCAATGGGCGCCGGATAACTCGACGTACATTTCAAAAGCGCGATATTGTTATTTCCCATTCTTCGGCAAGCGTCCAAAGCCAATTCAATGTCTTCCTGTTGCGCAATTCCGGTGGAAATAATGATGGGTTTTCCTTTGGAAGCCACGTATTCAATTAGCGGAATATCGGTAATTTCAAAAGACGCAATTTTATAAGCCGGAGAATGCAACTCTTCCAATAAATCAACGGCTGTTTTATCAAATGGCGATGAAAAACAAATTAGTCCTTCTTCTTTGGCTGCTTTGTATATTTCGGCATGCCATTCCCAAGGCGTATACGCTTCCTGATAAAGAGAATGCAGTTTTCTTCCGTCCCAAATCGTGCCTTTAATAACGAAATCTTCCTTATCGGAATCCAAGGTAATCGTATCGGCAGTGTAGGTTTGCAGTTTAATACAATCGGCACCGGCGCGTTTTGCAGCTCTTACGGTTTCCAAAGCAGTTTCCAAGCTTCCGTTGTGGTTCGCTGAAAGTTCGGCAATGATAAAAACCGGGGATTGTGAATCTATTTTATAGTTGTCTATTATCATAGTCTTTTTATATAATGAAAACTGTCTACATTTTCATATTTAAGCATTTCCAGCATCGAATAACCAGCCTTTTCAAAAGCTTTTGACGAGGCCGGATTGTCTAGTTTTATATAAGCGCTGATGCAAATTTCAGGATTTTTTGCTAAAAATGCATCCGAAGCCATAGCTATCATTTTGGCAGCATGGCCTTTTCCTCGGTGATTTTCATCGGTGGAAATTCCGATTATTGCCGAAGTACCGTCGATTTTCTGAATACGTACCTGTCCGATATTCTGACCATCATGATCCTGAAAAAGAAACATGTAGCAATTTTCGTCTTTCAGTTTCGAGTTAAACCAATTGATATGGTTTTCATACGGAATGGTTTCCGAAGCATATGAATTACTTCTAACTATCGGATCATTTGCCCAATTATAATAGAGCTCAACGTCTTCTTCTGAAGCTTTTCGAAACCAAATATTGTTGTTTATTTTTGAATGAATCAGGACATCCAAATATTTCCCGTCAAAACAGCAATGTTCTTTCAATCGGGCATCTTCTTTAAAACCGCAATTCAAAAGCACCTCATACAAATGCGGACGCAAATCAAACGCATAGGTAAATATTTTATGGAACTTCAGTGCCTCAAAAGCTACTTTTTCAATCAAACTCAGGTAATTTGACCAATATTTTGCATAATTTTCCTTCTCCAGTTCGGTTTTCATGATGAAGGAGATTTCGGCATGTTTGTCTATCCAATTGATGTGTACCAAACCACCATACCCCACAAACTGATTCTCATGAAAAAAGGAAAACAGCAATTGATTCGGTTTATCGATTTCAAACAAACCCGCCACCACTGTAGCAAAATAGTTTTCCTGCTTTTCTGTTGTTAAAGGCTCCGATTGGCGTAAATGATACAATTGTTCGTTTCGAATCTTCAGAATTTCATACTTGTCTTCATCCCGTATCGGTTCAATATGGAACGAATTATTCTGGAAAACTTGACTATCTAAACATTTGTATGTGCGCATCGGAACAAGCTGTTTTATAATGTTTTTCTAAAAACCGCTTTGGCAGGACTACCCACAAGGAATTTTTCGTACCCTTGCTCCAGCGCTTCCTGATATACTTTTAATGATCCGCCGAATGCTTTTGCAAAATAGTACGCATCTTCTTCAGTGTGAGAGAAACAAGGCATGAAAACCCCTTGAAACAATACTCCTCGTTTAATCATTTCCTGCATGAAAAGTGTTCGATAGCCTTGACTTACAGCACCGGATTTGTCTTTAAATACAAAGAACGGCATCCATTCGGCAGCCACGACTTCAATGTAATTGTTTAATCCATTTTCGGTAACTAATTGCTGACACAATTCGGCTACTTTTTTACCAATGCTGTGATTGTGTGCAATTACGTTTTTATTCTGGTACTCTTTGATTGTGGCAATGGCAGCGGCTAATCCGTGGGTTTCGCCACCGTGCGTAGTCGAAATCAAAAATACTTTTTCTTCGCCTTCACGGGTAATGCCGCCCAACTCCATCACTTCTTTTGTACCGGTTAAGGCACAGAATGAAAATCCGTTGGCGATTCCTTTACCCCAAGTGGCCATATCCGGCGTAACTCCGTATTTTGTTATAGTTCCCGGGAATTCGGTTTTGAATCCGGTTACCATTTCATCGGCAATAAACAAAGCACCGTTTTCGTGGCACAATTCGACAGCTTGTTTTAGGAAGTCGGCTACATTAAAATCGGCTGGAAGATGCGGATAATTTCCTTTTTCCGGTTCGGTAATCACACAGGAAATCTGTCCCGGATATTTTGCGAACAATTCTTTTAACGATTCAATATTAAACGACTGAAACGTAACCGACAAATTGGAAACTGCTTCCGGAACCCCTTTATTGCAAGCGGTTTTTCCGATAAACCAATCGTCATAACTGTAAAACGGATGATCTACAGGAAAGGCAACCAAATCACGTCCGGTTTTTGCACGGGCTAATTTTACGGCAGCGGTAGTCACGATTGATCCGTTTTTGGAAAACTTCACCATGTCATGTCCGGGAACCAAAGCTAAAAATGTTTCGGCCATTTCTTTTTCCAAAGCCGCCGGACGCTGAAAATTCACGCCGTTTTCCAATTCTTTTCGGACTGCATCCAATACAGGCTCATACGCGTGACCTAAACTCACACTGGTCAATCCCATGGAGCAATCCAAATATTCGTTTCCATCTACATCCCAAATGTGGGAACCTTTCCCTCTTACAATGGCTGCCGGAGACAGAATCGGGAATTGATCGTCGCCTTTTGAATAGGTATGACTTCCACCCGGAATCAAATTATGAATGGCTTTTCTGTATTCGTCTGATGCTTTGAAATTCGTGATATTTCGCAGCTGTATTTCGTTAAATTTACTTTTCATATAACCTTCGTTTCTAAAAATAGAATGATTAATACTTTGTATTTCTTTGTGTTGCAATAAATAATCTGCATATACTTTCCACGACTGTTTATCGCCCAAGTGCTGAAACAAGTGCTGAATCACTTCAAAATCTGAAGCTTCATCAACCGTAATTCTTAATGTTGCATATTTTTTATCAATGCCTTCATCGGATATCATCCTTTTGGCGTTTCTTCGGATGAAAGGCGTTACGTGCTCTCTGTCGGCCTCTGCTGTGGCAGACTTCCAGGCTTCTTCCAAAGCTTTAAAACTAAAAACTTCCACGTCCAATCCGTCGGGATACGCTTCCTGCGACTGATTTGAATGGTACTCCAACTGATTGTCCAGACAAAATTGTATCGTTTTATCAATCAATTCAGCATCAATTAACGGGCAATCCGAAGTAACGCGAACCACATAATCCGGTTTCTTATTTTGCACCGCCTGATAAAATCGGTCTAAAACATCATTCAGACTTCCTTTATACGAATCGATATTCAGCTGTTTCGCAATTTCGCAAATCAAGTCGGAATCCTTTTCTTCTGTAGTTGCCACAACCCAATCAGTAACTAATTTTGACTGCCTTGCCCTTTCCAAATGGTAGGCTAACAGCGGTTTTCCCTGAATTTCCAAAAGGACTTTTCCAGGCAAACGCGACGATCCGATTCGGGCTTGTGTTACACCAATTATTTTCACCAGTTTACAGGATTTAACAAGGATTTATCGTTTATTTCGATGGCTTCAATTTTAGAAAACAAACCGGAATTCGCTTCCCAATTTGACACCATTTGTATGTTTTGTTTTAATTGTGCTGCGGTTTCAACTCCCATGACAACTTTATCAATATTCGGATTTGAAATCACGTAATTCAGCGCAACATCACCAACCCCAACTTTATTTTCAGTACAAATCGTTTGCAATTCCGTTAAAGCAGCGGTTAATGGTTTTAGTTTTTCCGGTAATTGCTTCGGATTCATGAAATACAATCCCTGAAGAAAAACGGAACGCACGTGAATTTCGGTGCCCAATAGCTTTAATTCGGCCAGTTTGTTTTCGAATTTTCGATCCAGAATACTGTAAGGCAACTGCACTAAATCGGGAACGATATTTAAAGCCAATAGCTTTTCCAATTGTTCAGGATGGTATAAGGAAAATCCGATTTTTTCGATTTTACCTTCTGCTTTCGCCTTCTGCAAGGTTTCCCACAATTGAGGATTTTCAATAAGAATATCGGCGTTATGTGCCAAATAACCGTAAACCGAAGTCGTTTTTAATCGGATCAACGATTGCTCAAGCGTATTTTCGAGTTCATTCTGTGAAGCAACAGCGGGAAATTTGGTAATAATCTGAAAACGGTCGGAGGCAAATAATCCCAATCGTTCTTCTGCATTGCCATAAGCCAGCGCGGTGTCCAATTGATTGATTCCCGCTTCTGCTGCAACTGAAAAAATAGTCTGCAATGCTTCATCAGAAGGGACACCATGCGTATTTGAAATACCATAGTTAATACCAAATTGAACCGTTCCGAGTGTTATTTTCAAAATTACTTCTTAAAATAAGTGGCTATTGCATCAATTACGAAAGATTGCTCTTCGTCTGTTAACGTAGGATACATCGGTAAGCTGATACAATGTTTATAATATTGTTCCGCTAAAGGCATGTCGTTTTCTTTCCAACCCAAATCTCTGTAATACGGCATCAGATGACACGGAATATAATGGATCTGAGCAAATATTTTATGTTCTCTCAGATAGTTGTATAATCCAACGCGGTCTTCGACTTCAATAACATATAAGTGATACGCGTGACCATCAATGTTACCGGATTGTCCGTTGATATATTCTTTTCCGGTGAAAGCGGTATTGTATTTTGAAGCAATGGCTTTACGTCTTTCGATTCCTTGATTGGCACGGGATAACTGACTAATTCCCAAAGCCGCCTGAAAATCGGTAAAACGATAATTGTATCCTAAGGTTTGCATTTCCATGTACCAACCCGGATAAGAATCACCTTCCTTAACAGATTGTCCTACAGCAAATTCAACCGAATTTTTGAAAATTGCAGTATCTCTTGTAATTCCGTGCGTACGTAATTCCAACAGTTTTTTATACAATTTCTCATCGTTTGTGGTAATCATTCCGCCTTCTCCTGTCGCGATGTGTTTCACCGGATGAAAAGAGAAAATTGCTAAATCGGCATACTTCCCGTTTCCGCAATTTTGTTTTTGTCCTTTGCTGTCGGTGAAATAACCACCGGGCGCATGACAGGCATCTTCGATAATCCATAATCCGTATTCATCGGCCAGTTTTCTAAAGGCTTCCAGATTCACGGCACGTCCTGCGAAATCTACGGGAACAATTCCTTTATACGTTCCTTTTGGAGACACTTTTAAAAGCTGCTCTACTTTTTCGACATCCAACAGATACGTATCCGGATCGATGTCTGAAAAAACAACCTCACCTCCGCAATAACGAACGCAATTCGCCGATGCTGCAAAAGTAATCGGTGTCGTAATGACTTTATCGCCGTTTCCGACTCCTAAAGCCAAAGCCGATAAATGCAAAGCAGCTGTTCCATTGGAAACCGCTACCGCATAGTTACATCCTATATAATTGGCAAATGCTTGCTCAAATTCTAAAATCGTAGGTCCCTGTGTAAGAAAATCACCTTTTAGTGCTTTTGCTACCGCCTGAATATCTTCTTCCGTGATGTTTTGCTTTCCGTATGGTATCATTCTTATTTTGCTTCAAAATCAGGATAAAGGTGTTCTTTTATTTGCTCACGCATGCTTTCTACAGTTTCCCACTCGGTATTTTCTCCCGAAGTATAACTGAATCCCTGCGGAACCAATTTTGCATTAAAAGCGTGTTTATAATCTTCCAGATTCCAATTAGTAACCTGTGGTAGAATCACATAATATTTTCCTAAATCATAAGTAGTAAAAGAATCCGACGATGTAATCATTTCTTCGTGAACTTTCTCACCCGGACGAATCCCGATTACACGGTGTTCACAATTGGGCGCAATCGCCTGAGCCACGTCTAAAATTCGGTACGATGGAATTTTCGGAACAAACAATTCACCTCCCCAAGCAGTATCCAACGCGTGTAACACCATATCAACACCACCTTGAAGCGAAATATTGAAACGGGTCATGTTCACATCGGTAATAGGTAAAACGCCTTCTTCTCTTTTCTTCATAAAAAACGGAATTACCGAACCGTTAGATCCCATCACATTTCCGTAACGCACTACCGAAAATTTAATATCCTGTTTACCTTTGATGTTGTTGGCTGCAATAAACAATTTATCGGAAGTCAGTTTCGTTGCGCCATATAAATTAATTGGAGCACAAGCTTTATCGGTTGACAAGGCCACCACTTTGGTCACATTACTAGACAAACAGGCTTTAATCACATTTTCAGCACCACCTATATTAGTTTTCACACATTCATCCGGGTTGTATTCCGCAATATGAACATGTTTCATGGCGGCCGCATGAATAACATAATCAATATCATTAAATGCTCTTTTCAAACGTTCCAAATCTCGCACATCACCAATAAAATAGCGTATAGCAGGATATTGGGACTCCGGAAATTCCTGAGCCATCTGAAACTGTTTCTGTTCATCACGGGAGTAGATCACAAGGCGTTTAACGTTTGGCCATTTCTCTAAAATTGTCTTGGTCAATTCCTTACCTAAAGACCCTGTTCCTCCTGTAATTAATATGGATTTATTATTCAGCATTTTTATGATTTTTAGCTTACAAATATATGAATTAAAGATTTAGTTTAGAAGTCATTCTTCACAACGAATTATTCCTTGTATTTTTAGTCATTTTTAGAAAGGTAAGCCCCAAATGTTAATTATATTTGCAGTTAAATTATGTGATTATGGACATCAATACCGAAGTACACAACGCCTACGAAGTCATCAAAAACGGCGGCATCATTCTTTACCCTACCGACACCGTTTGGGGCATTGGCTGTGATGCAACCAATCCAGAAGCCATAAAAAAAATTTACGCTCTGAAGCAACGCGAAGAAAGTAAAAGCATGATTGTTTTGATGAATGGCGAAAAAATGATGTATACCGTTTTTAAAGACATTCCCGAAGTAGCTTGGCAAATTCTGGATTTATCTGAAAAACCAACCACTTTAATTCTTGACAATCCCAGAAATGTGGCTCCGAATATTATCGCAGAAGACAAAACTTTAGGCGTACGAATCGTAAAAGAACCGTTTTGTTTCAAGTTGATGGAACGCATGAAAAAACCATTGGTTTCCACTTCGGCAAATATTTCCGGGATGTTTACACCAAAATCTTTCAAAGAAATCAGTCCCGAAATTTTAAAAGGTGTGGACTATGTGGTAAATTTGCACCACGATAAAATTTGCGACAAACCTTCGACCATCATTAAATTAACAAGTGACAGTCAGGTTAAAGTGATTCGTAAATAATACTACTTGTCATTCTGAGCCTGTCGAAGAATCTCATAATTTGAACTATAAAATGAGATTTCTCCTTACGTTGGAATGACAAAACTGAACCTTTGAAATGAATTACAAAGACGCATTACAAGATAAAATATTTAAAATAATCGCTCAGGCAGCCAACGAACTTAACGTGGAAAGCTACGTTATCGGTGGATTTGTCCGTGATTTGATTTTAAAACGCGATCATAAAAAAGACATTGATATTGTAGCCGTTGGCAGCGGTATCGAACTGGCGTTAAAAGTATCCGAACTCATTCCGAGCAAACCAAAAGTTCAGGTTTTTAAAAACTACGGAACGGCGATGTTGCGCTATAACGATATGGATATTGAATTCGTTGGAGCGAGAAAAGAAAGCTACAACCACGACAGCCGTAATCCGATTGTGGAAGACGGAACACTGGAAGACGATCAAAACCGTCGTGATTTCACCATTAATGCGTTGGCTCTTTCGCTGAATGAAAGTACGTTTGGCGAACTTGTAGATCCTTTCAACGGCTTGGCCGATATGGAAAACAAAACCATCAAAACGCCTTTAAATCCGGATATTACTTATTCTGATGATCCGTTGCGCATGATGCGCGCCATTCGTTTTGCTTCCCAGTTGAATTTTGAAATCGAAGCCGAATCGTTAGCTTCCATCACCAAAAACAAAGACCGAATCGGCATTATTTCAGGAGAACGCATTGTTGATGAACTGAATAAAATTCTGATGTCGGATGTTCCTTCCGTTGGATTTTTACTGTTATACCAAACCGGATTGTTGGACATTATTCTTCCGGAACTTACCGCTTTAAATCAGGTAGAAGAGATTGAAGGGCATACGCATAAAAACAATTTTTACCATACGTTAGAAGTGGTGGATAATATTTGTCCGAATACCGATGATGTATGGTTACGCTGGTCGGCTTTATTACACGACATCGGGAAAGCGCCCACAAAAAAATACAACAAAAAACAAGGCTGGACGTTTCACGGGCATGAGTTTTTAGGCGGAAAAATGGCAAAGAAAATTTTCGAACGTTTGCATATGCCACTAAACCAAAAACTGAAATTCGTTCAGAAAATGGTCATGATGAGTTCGCGACCAATTGTACTGGCTCAGGACATTGTAACCGATTCTGCCGTAAGACGTTTGGTGTTTGATGCCGGTGAAGATGTGGAAAGTTTAATGACCTTATGTGAAGCCGACATCACGACCAAAAATCCGAAGAAATTCCAGAAATACCATCACAATTTCAAGATTGTGCGCGAGAAAATTGTGGAAGTGGAAGAACGCGACAAAGTTCGTGTGTTCCAACCGCCTATTTCCGGAGAAGAAATCATGGAATTATTCGACTTGAAACCATCAAGAGAAATTGGTGTTTTGAAAGAAGCAGTGAAAGAAGCGATTCTGGAAGGCGAAATTCCGAATGAATATCAGGCCGCTTATGATTTCGTATTAATGAAAGCCGAAAAAATGGGTCTTAAGAAAGTAGCAAAGTAGCAAAGTTACAAAGTGGGAAAGTTATAGAGTGATAGATTTAGATAATTTAAAAAAATGAAAACATTCAGAGATTTGTTGATTTGGCAAAAGGCAATGGCTTTAGTAACTCATACTTATTCTGTTACAACAAATTTCCCAAAAGAGGAACAATTTGGTTTAACTTCTCAAATCAGAAGATGTTCCGTGTCTATTCCAAGTAATGTTGCTGAAGGATTTGGAAGAGGAACCAATAAAGATTATTATCGCTTTTTAACCATATCGATAGGTTCATTATTTGAATTTCAAACGCAAATTGAAATTGCTTATAATTTAAAATACATTTCGGAAACAGAATTCAATACAATATTCGAAAACAGTCGAGCATTAGAAAGAATGCTTAGTTCATTCATGAATAAGATAAAAGTAACTTTGTAACTTAGAAACTAAGCTACTTTGAAACTTTGTAACTCAGCAACTTTGTAACTCAGCAACTCTGAAACTCTAAAAAAAATGAAAAAAGAAGACAAATCCGTAATTATCTGGTTGTTATCCGGTTGTGCATTATTATTCATCATGGTGATGGTTGGCGGGATTACCCGATTAACCAACTCCGGTTTATCGATGACCGATTGGCATTTAATTACCGATACATTTCCGCCGCTAACGGAAGAAAAATGGGAGCATGCTTTTGAAGAATACAAGAAGTTTCCGGAGTATCAGCAAATCAATATTCATAACGATTTCGGTTTAAGCGATTATAAATTCATTTATTTCTGGGAATGGTTCCACCGTTTCATCGGACGTATCATCGGAATGGTTTTCATAATTCCGTTCGTGTATTTCTTAATCAAAAAACGTTTATCATCGGAAACCATCAAAAAATGCATTGTACTTTTGGGAATGGGTGCCTTTCAGGGATTCCTGGGTTGGTTCATGGTAAAAAGTGGTTTGATTGACAATCCGGACGTGAGTCATTTCCGTTTGTCGTTGCACTTAACGTTTGCCTTCATCACTTTCGCCTACACACTTTGGGTGGCACTGGATTTAATTTACCCGAACAAAATTGAAGTTATAAAACCTTTACGCACCATTGCCCGAATTGCTTTGGTTGTACTTATCATACAAATTATTTACGGCGGATTTGTGGCCGGTTTGAACGCCGGTTTGGTTCACAACCATTGGCCGTTAATGAGTGACGGTCAGTTTTTCCACGAAAGCATTGCCTTGGAAAAAGATTCGTGGTTATTACGTCTTACGGAAGGAAAAAGCGGCGTGCAGTTCGTACACCGAACGATGGCCTATGTAGTGGTTGGTTTGATGTTGTATTTGTATTTCCGCAGTAAAAAATATGTACTGAACACCACTCAGAAAAAAGGATTAACAACCTTGGTTGCGATTGTTTTCGTTCAGTTTGCATTGGGCGTTTTCACGCTGTTATTCCATGTTCCGCTTTGGTTGGGACTGGCGCATCAGTTGGTGGCTTTTGTGTTGTTATCAACGATGGTGTTTACCTTACATCGCCTTAGTAAATAAAACTTTATATAAATTAGTGCTCAAAAGACAATCGGATTTTTACCGTCTTTTGAGCACTATTTTTTTACCCCAACCATTCTTTAAAATCGTTAACACGTTCCCTTGCTACGATAACTTCATCGTCATTATAGGTCGGTAAAATGACTTTCAATCGGGAATTACTGTACAGTTGGATTTCCTTAATTGCCTTTGTGGCCACAATGAATTTCCGGCTGACGCGATAAAAATCTTTCGGATCCAATTCGGTTTCAAGCAGTTCTAAAGTACCGTCTAATAAATAATCGCGATTGTCGAGCGTATGCAGATAGGTACCTTTATTTTCACTGTAAAAACATTCCACCTCATCGACATTAATCAGTTTTAACTGTTGTCCGATTTTTACGGTGAAGCGTTTTTTGTAATTCTTATCAATTGGATTGACCAGCATTTTCTTAATCATTTCGAAATCCAACGACAGGTTTTGCGGTTGGTTTCGTTCTTTGAATTTGTTGACAGCAACTTCCAAATCGTCTTCATCAATTGGTTTCAGAAGATAATCAATACTGTTAAGTTTGAAAGCACGCAGCGCATATTCGTCGTACGCTGTGGTAAAAATAACGGCGCTTTTGATGTCTATTTTTTCAAAAATTTCAAACGACAATCCGTCCGACAATTGTATATCGAGAAAAATCAAATCAGGATGCGGATTGTTCTGAAACCAATCCAATGATTCTTCTACCGAATGCAACATGGTATTGATGTTCAGTCCTAATTTTTCGACTTTCCGTTGCAATAAACGTGCAGCGGGTTTTTCGTCTTCTATAATAATGATGTTCATTTTCTTTGAAAGGTGCTAAGAAGCTTAGGTTCTGCGGTACTAAGTTCCAACTTTATTTTTTTATTCAAAAACATATTTTTCCAATCCGGGCCAGAGTTGCTTTAGTTTTACTCTTGGTTTTCGGCAAACGTAAATCGGAATATTATTCTCTTCGTCAATGGCATATTTATGCGTTACCATTTTAACAAGTGTGTGTTCTTCAAAAAACTCATAAACCACATCTTTTTCATTTCCGACACTTATAAAAACTTCTCCTTCATGCTCGCCCGGGCCCCATGTCCAGAAACTGCCGTGACGACAAACCGGATCCGGTAAACCGTATTTTTCTCCTAATATTTTTACAGCTCCCGCTTCGCCGTAATTCTCTGCCAGAATAATGCATTTGTTCTTTTCAGCTTTTGGCAATGTTCGATACAGACTATCCACTAATTTCACCTGTTCGTCCCATCCGAACATATCAGCGTAATCTCCCGTCAGGATAATTCTTCCGTCTTTTTCAGGTTGCAGTTTGTTGTACGCTACAAATTCATCAATTGGTAAAATCGGAGTTGCCATCGGAATAAAGAAAATCGTCGGCACAAATAAAACGGCTGCCACTACATAATTCCAAACAGGTTTTCGTTCCAGTAACTTTTCAACTTTCACTGCCCCAAAAGCGAACAGCATCGGATAAATAGCAAAGAAATAATAGGCTTTTGACTGTAAGAACCACATTGTAAAAAAGATAACCAAAACGGCTACGCCAATACTTTTGTATTTTTTTAATTCCTTATCTAAGAAACAGGCCGACAATCCGATAAGGCTGATAATTAATGTAAACGGCATTTTCAGTTGTTCCAGCGCAAAATCGTAGGCCCCGATTTCATCTAGCTGACTTTCTTTTAATTGCTGCATATGCATCAAAAGCGGAAAATGATGCTGGTATTGCCAGATGATATTCGGTAAAACGATTATGAATGCAATACTTCCGGAGAGGTAAATCCATTTGCTTCGGAATACTTTTCCTTTCTCAAAAAACAACAACCCTATGGCGATTCCCAATCCCCAAACTACAAAAGTGTATTTGTTCAGGAGTCCGATTCCCGCTGTAATTCCGAGATAAATAAGAAATTTTATGTTTTCCGTATTCAGATAGCGAACAAGGAAATAAAACCCTAATGTCCAGAAAAACTGATCGAAAGCCACGGGTTGAAAAAGTGTATGGTTCCGAAAGAAAGGAATAAAAGCCAAAACTGAAATTCCCGCCAATAAAATTGCGTTTTTCTTTCCACCGAGTTCTTTGGCAATCATACAACACAGTACCAGAATTGCAATACCCGCTAATGTTGGAAACAATCGCACACCCGAAAGCGAATACCCAAATAAAAAATGTACCAACTTCCCTACAACCGCTATAAATGGTGGGAATTCCATATACCCCCAATCCAAATGCTCGCTTACGGACAAATGCAGTAATTCATCCCGATGAAAACCATAATTGCGGTTCGCAACAAGATGAATTAGTAATTTTACAAACGATAATGCAATGATAATCGGAAAGTATTTCTTCATTTATTTTGGAGTTACTTAGGTTCTGAGGCGCTAAAGTACTGAGATTTGTTTTTCTTCTTAGGTATGTTTCTGATTTTCGCAATCTGATTTCTGCCTTCTGCAATCTGCAATCTGACCACTGAAATCACTCCCATTTCTCCTGTTTGTCTTTGTTCATCAACTCTTTTATTTTCTTCTCTTCCCATTCTTTCCCAAAGATTAAATGGTGTCCGAACACACTCACGCCATGCGCCAGCAAACCGATTCCCCAGAAAAAGGCCGTAAAAAAGTTTTCAAACTGAAAATAGCTTTCTCCGGGATCTAAATTGCTGATATTTAAAAAAACAATCATAATATTCACCAGAATGTAAGCAACCAGATGGGAATAAAATCCTTTCAGTCGTTTCACCCTTCGTTGGGCATACTGATAGCGTTCTTCAAAGTTGTTCTCGAAATGATCCATAACAACGATTATTTAAATTGATTTTTACGACGTTCCTCCTCTTCCATAAACTCTTTCATTTTTCGCTCTTCCCAGTCTTTCCCTAAAAAAGGCATGCGATTAAAAACGCGTAATCCGTGAAAAAGCACTCCGATTCCCCATCCCAGCATCGGCCAGTAAAACCATAAATGTTCCGGCGACGTTAATAAATTAACGATCATCAAAAACACATTCACCACAATGTAAGCCGTCAGGTTTCCGTAAAATCCTTTCACTTCCTGCACTCTCTTTTTAGCTAAGTTATAGCGTTCCTCTTCTGTATAATTTCGTTCCATGATTATTGCCAATTTTGATGGTTTGATTCCGAATTTAAAATCTTATTCATTTGTCGGTCTTCCCAATTTTTACCCAACACAATTTCTTTCATAAATAATTTAAGTCCCTGAACAACTAAAACCACTGTCCAGCACAACATAAAAAACCAGTTTATAAATTCAAGCGGTGGAAAATTAAGCGGTACATTACAGTATTTCTTCAAAATAAAAACCGTCATTCCGATGGCATACATAAACAAATGCTTAAAAAAACGTTTGATTTGATGAACCCGTCTGGCCGCTATTGCTTCCAGTTCCATCTGCTGATAATTTGTTGTATTGCTTCTCATCCCTATTTCCAGTTTTGCTTTTCGTTGTCTTTATTCAGAATCTCTCTCATTTTGCGTTCTTCCCAGCGCGAACCGTAGCCAAAAATTCCAAATCCGTGCATAATTAATCCCATTCCCCAACCCAATGTCGGAAACCAAAACCATTGGAATTTAGACGAAAACTGCAGATTGATAAAGATTAAAAACGGAATCACAACACAATACGAAATCAAGCTTCCGTAAAAACCACGAATGGCTTCCACTCTTTTCTTGGCATTATAATAAGCCGAATCGTCGTTATGATTAAAAGTTGCTTCCATAATTCCTACTTGTTTGGTTAATAACGGTAGTGCTACCGTAAATTCTTTTTCATTTTGTGTGATGCTGACTTTACGGTCGGTTAAAATGGCGTACCGACTGATGATGTTTTGCAATCCGACACCCTGACGGTCTTTCAGCACTTCTTTTTTCTGATAATCGTTTTGCACTATCAGGCAGTTATCGCGTTCAAAAATCCGGATATGTAACGGCTTCTTTTCGCTAACCACATTGTGTTTTACAGTGTTTTCCAATAACAACTGCAACGATAATGGAACCACTTTAGCTTCCGGATTGTTCACTTTTTCCGGCAATTCGTAGAAAATACTGTTCTCGAAACGCATTTTCAGCAAATTCATATAGGTTTTGGCAAAAGCAAGTTCTTCTTCAATACTCACCAGTTCCTTGTCGCGCTGTTCGAGAACATAGCGGTAAATTTTTGAAAGTGATGCCGTGAACTTCTGTGCATTTTCCGGATTTTCCTCAATCAGCGAACTCAATACATTCAAACTGTTGAACAAAAAATGCGGATCAATCTGATTCTTTAAACTCTCAAACTTCGCCGAAGCCGTTCCCGCAATAATTTTCTGTTGCTTCACCCTGTTCTCCTGATACGAACGGTAGAAATAGCCCAAATGAACAACAAGCGTAATAATAAATGTCACTATCGTTGCCACCACATAATTCCCCGCGTGTTCGTGAGCCAGAAAATCTTCTAAAGTGCTTTTGTTGATGACCACTTCTTCAAAAACCCGCAACAGGAAAATAATAAAAACGGAGGTAAAAAAAGAACTTATAAATCCGATGAGTAATCGTTTAAACGAAAACCGGTCATCGTTAAAAATGCGGTCTAAAAAAATGAACAATATCGAATTCGCCATATACAAACAAACCGAATACAATAACGTATACTGCAGGTTCATGAGCAATCGCCGATCCAGGTCAATGTTACCGCCGGTTATCCAGGTAATGAATAACAGCAGAAAAAAAACCATCAGCCCAATGGCAACCGAACGTAAAAAATGTTTCAGATATATATTCATTTTAGTAAGAGTAACTGAGTGACTAAGTAACTAAGTTGCTGAGTCACTTAAAGATTTATTTCCCGCAATTTTTTAAAGCTTCCTGTGCTCTGTCCAATCCCCAACTTGGGTGAAAAGCAGTTTCCGGTTTAAATTTAGCAAATAACCCTAAAGAACGCTCAATTTCCGCACACATTGGTTTGGTATCCGTACCCCAATATTTCGCGCCCCCAATTTCAAATTCAGCTTTAGAAAACACCACTCTTGGGTTTTCCGGTGCAATGGCTTGTGCTTTATAGTATTGTTCCATGGCTTTACTGGAATATTTCATACCGTTAGCCATAGGATCCTGAACAATCCACGCCGTATAAATCATCGCCTGTGCCACCATTAATTCGGCGTTATTCGGACTGATAGCCGTAGCATTGTCCAAAGCCTGTTGTGCTTTATCCAAATAAGCAGGTGCTTTCGATTTATCCTGCGATTTGAATACTTCAATCGTATTAATAAACGCTACATAATAATTAGGCAGCCAGTTTGTTTTTTCCACCGATGCAATTCTTTCAAAAATAGCAGTTGCTTCTGCCGTTTTACCTTCTTTCCACAATCCCATGGCTTTCCCCATTCCTTGTTCGTACTGTGATGGCGACTGCGCAAATGCCAATCCGCAGATAAAAAATACTAATGATGTGATAATTCTGATCATAATTTCTTTTTGTTTAATTTGTTTATTGATGATTAAAACTCTTTTAATTTATACGTCAAATGTAAGTCGGTTTCCCAATCCGTAAAACTTATCCTTACCGAACTGTCGAAATTTGAGGATGAATTGTTTTTTTAGTTGGTGAGTTTCTTAGTTTCTTAGCATTTAACCACTCAGCTACTCAGTCACTCAACTACTCAGAAACTCCAATTACAAATTCTCCAACTGATTCTTACTCTTATCCTGACTAATCGTCCAGAAGAACCCGATAAAAAAGAAACGGTCTGCCGGTTGTGTAATTGCCTGACGCTGAAATTGCCCTGCCAAATCCGGTGAATTCGCATACTGGTAGCCAAAAACATTATTATTCCCCAATACATTCGATACCGAAAAATACAAAATCTTTTGTTGCGAAAGCAAATACGCCCAACTCATACTCAAACTGTTATAGCTTTTGGTCTTCCCGTTCATAAAAGCGGTTTCGTTCGGATTGTCGTAAGGTCGTCCCGTAGCAAAACTATTGGTAACACTCAACTGCGATTTCCAATCGTTAATCCAGTATTTCCCCACTAAGGAAAGTGTGTGATTGGCCACAAAATTCGGCGTTACTTTCGCTTCATAGTTCTTATAATCGCGCTTGCTGTCGATAAACGAATAGGAAACCCAGTAATCCAGATTCTTAACCGATTTATTATCCCTCCAAAACACATCCAGTCCTTTTGCATAACCATAACCATTGTTGTTGTATTGGCTGTTAAACAATGGCATATTGCTGTCGTATTTCACCAAATCCTTGTAATCTTTAAAGAAAACTTCGGCACGCAGGGTTTTTCCGTTGGTTGCATACAGGTAATTTAAAATATAATGCGTTGTTTTTTCATAATTGAAATCGGAGTGGAATTTAAGATAATCCTGTTTCGGGTTCTGATGAAAATCGCCATAGGCAACCGACACCTGTCCGTTCTTACTCGTTTTATACGCCAATGAAACTCTCGGATCTACGGTACTTTTACCTAACAAATCGCTATTCATAGCTCTCACGCCCACTTTAGCCGCCAATTTCTTCGAGAAGAAAATATCCGTTTCCACAAATGCAGCTCCTATAGTGTTGCGATAGCCGTAAGTGAAATCCCCAAACGAATAGTCTTTATACGTTTCATCAAAATCGGTAATGAAATAATCCCCGCCGAAAGTCAGATTAATACGGTCCGAAAACTTCTTGGTCAGCTTCAGTTTCATATGCGACGCATTTTCGCGGTTGTTCAAATCGTTTACATCCAATCCGATTTTGTTCTGACTAAATCCGAAACTAATCCCCGTCTGAATGCTCCAGCCTGATCCAAAACTTCCTTTATAGGACGAATTCAGATAAAAATTATTGTTCTTCGTATCCACATTTAAAGGTGTTACCGAATTCACATCTTTCTGATTCAGATTAAACATCGCATAATCAAAAGCGGCATAAAACTTAAACAATCCGTTCTCAAAACTTCTTCTGAACACCGATTCGCCCGATAGCGATTGATACGGTTTTACCCAGTCGACATTCTGTTTAATCACCTTCTGATACGGTTCCAGGTTGATGTAAGAGGTATTAAACGTCAAGGAACTTTTCTTCCATTTCTGTGTATTACTTGCTCCTAAACCAACCGTCATAAAAGACAGGTTGGTTTGTTCCTGATCGGCTTCATTCGTGGTATTTAACAACAAAACGCTCGACAATGCATCGCCAAATTCTGCCGAATACCCTCCGGTGGAAAACGTCATACCGCTAAATAAGAACGGAGAGAAGCGTCCCCGAGTGGGTAAATTGTTCGCCGTAGCGCCATAAGGCTGTGCCACTCGAATTCCGTCCACATAGGTTTGGGTTTCGTCGGATTCCCCACCGCGCACGAACAACCTTCCGCTCTCGCCTACAATCTGTGCGCCCGGTAAAGTCTGCAATGCTCCGATAATATCCCCAGCCGCTCCAGCCGTGGTCACAATATCCAGTGGTTTCAACGCCGATACTTTCGAATTGTCGCCCGCCTTAAACGTTCCAGCCGAAATCACCACTGCATCTAATGTATTCACGCTTTCCCGCAACTTCAGAGTTTGTGGCTGATAGGTTTCAATCACAATTGCGGTGCGCTGGGTTTCAAAACTCAAATAAGTCACCACTAAAGTCTGATTCCCTTTTTCAGTTGTCGTAAAGGTAAAATCGCCTTTAGCATCGGAAGTCGTACCATCGTAAGCGCCTTCTATAAAAACGTTGGCGCCTTCAATCGGTCTTCCTTTATTATCGGTTACTTTTCCCGAAATCGTGGTTTGTGCCAAAAGGCTCATACTGTACAAGGCAACTAAAAATGTGAATACGGTTTTCATGCTGTTTTATTTTAACAGGACAAATTTGCATCAGAAAAACCACACTTTACAAAAAAGAATGCCGAATTGTTATTTTTTAAGGATGAACTGTTTTTTTGAAAGGGACTGAGGTACTATGGCGCTAAGAAACTAAGGTTTGCAATCGTCTACCGGATAATAATTAATGACTCATATTATTACTCCGTTAGTATAATTCTAAAAACGTTTTTGTCATTTCGACGAAGGAGAAATCCCATCATCAAAGACAAGTTTTCTTTTTAATTTTGAAAGGGACTAAGGTACTGTGGAGCTAAGAAACTAAGGTTTGCAATCGATTTCCGGATACTTTGTCTTCAAATTTCTTTGATCTGATAAAACTATCCTCTTTTTTGATAACATTATACTATTATTTGATACTATAGTTTTATTTATTGATAAACTTATTTTACTCATTGATAACATAATCCTTTATTTTGACAACATAATTCAATTATTTGATAATTACATCTTATTTTTTGATACCAAATTCTAATTTTTAAATAACTTATTTCTTACATTTGATAACTAAAAGCTAATTATAAACCACTAACATTCTATCCACACTATGTTATTCTTAAACTTACAACGCTTAACCAAACTCAAAGGCATCAACCGTCCGTTTTCCTATTTTATGTCGCTTGGCTATCCTCGTGGACTGGCTTCTAAAATGGCGCAAAGTCAGATGCAGACCTTCTCGGTGAAACGACTGGAAGAATTGTGCATTCACTTTAATTGCACGCCCAACGACCTCTTCGAATTTCGTCCGGATTCGAAAAACCCCTTACCCGAAACCCATCCGTTGCATGCCCTAAAACGCGACGACACCGCCGAAGAGGTCATCAACCTGCTGCACGACCTTCCGGTAGAAAAAATAAGAGCACTTGCCGCACTCCTAAAAAACGAAAACACCAAATAAATTGGGATTGTGTATATTTACACTACGCTAAATTCAGCAACATCATGAAAAAACTGTTCTATATCCTTTCATTTGTGATAGGCCTCAACACCCTTTCAGCGCAAAAAACCGAAACCGTTTACGACGAAAAGCTTGCGAAAACCTTAGGCGGTAACGACAACGGCATGAAAACTTATGTCTTCTGCCTGCTTAAAACCGGTTCCAACACTACCGCCACCAAAGAAGAAAAAACCAAGTATTTCGAGGGACACATGGCCAACATCAACCGTCTTGCCGAGGAAGGCAAACTAATCGTAGCCGGTCCGTTCATGAAAAACGACAAAAACTACCGCGGTATTTTCATCTTCAATGTTGCTACCGTGGAAGAAGCACAAGCGTTGGTAGAAACCGACCCAGCCGTGAAAGCCAAAATTTTTGAAGCCGAACTAACCCCGTGGTTTTGTAGCGCCGCTTTGATGGTGGTTCCGGAAACCCACAAAAAAATCACCAAACCTGCCCAGTAATTCATGAATATCGAAGCACTACAACAGCTCTGCAAATCCCTTCCCGCAGTAACCGAAGACATTAAATGGGAACATGATTTGTGTTTTTGCATCGGCGGAAAGATGTTTTGTGTGATCGGTTTGAATCAGACTCCAACTTCGGCTTCCTTTAAAGTTTTGGAAGAGGAATTCGACGAACTTTCCACCCGAAACGGATTCAAACCTGCACCTTATGTAGCCCGTTACAAATGGGTTTTAGCCGAAGACATCAACAATTTATCGCCCGCACAATGGCAGCACTATGTTACACAATCGTATACTTTAGTTAAAGACAAATTACCGGCGAAAGTCAGGAAAGAATTAAACATCTGATACCACAACGGAACCACAACAAATGAAAACTTTAACGTTTCAAAAAGAATTTTCCGTTTTTCAGTCGCTATTTTTGTACTTCACTTTTTGTCTGACTACCTGTTTTTCAATGAATACAACCACACATCTTCGCAAAAACCATAAACGAATAACGCTGCAAAAACTAAGTATTGTTTCCATCATTATTGGTTTTCTTTGCGCTTTTATGGCGGTTTGCTTAAAACACCTTACCGAACATTACGAAGCAATTTTATTTCACAAAGCAGCTACAAATTGGATTTTCTTCATCATTTTTCCAGTTTTCGGACTGTCGGTAATTTATTTCCTGAGGTATTATCTCTTCAAAAAGAAAGAAAACAAAGGCATTAAGGAGATTTTCGAAAGCACCGAATCGCCTACAAAGAAACTTCCGGTATACAAAATCCCTTCCCACTTTTTCAATGGCTTGTTAACGGTAGTTTTTGGAGGTTCTACTGGAATTGAAGTTTCTACCGTGGTTGCTTCAGCCGCTATCGGATCCGTGGCACAACAAAAAGAAAACGTTTTCAAGCGTCATAAAACCGAACTCATCTGCGCCGGAATTGCCGCCGGAATCACTGCGTTGTTTAACAGTCCCATTGCCGGGATTTTATTTGCATACGAAGTCATTTCCCGAAAAACCAGTAAAACTTTTGCCATAACCTCGGGTTTGGCTGTTGCCGTTGCTTATGCTTTCATCCTTATTTTAGATGAAAAACCGCTGTTTGAAGTTGGCGTTACTACCTGGCACCTGCACGCCTTTCCTTATTTCCTGTTATTGGGGGTATTGGCGGGAGCGAATTCAGTTTACCTGACCAAATGTGTGGTATACATTAAAGGTCGTTTTACCAAAATCGACAACCATGCAACCAAAATCATCATTGGTTCTGTCATCATAAGTGCTTCTTTACTGTTATTTCCGCAACTATACGGCGAAGGCTATCATGCGGTGAAAACCCTGTTTGTAAGTTCCGGATCGGTGGTGCTTACAACTTCTTTCGTGTTGACCATGATCGGAATTTTGTTTCTGAAACCCATTATCACCTCGATAACGTTAGCTTCCGGTGGCGATGGCGGTGTTTTTGCACCGAGTATGTTTATCGGAGCCTTTCTTGGTTTGCTGGTGGCGACAGTTTTAAATACCTTCTTTGATGCGAATGTGATTCCGCTCAACTTCATGATCATCGGAATGGCAGCCATGTTAAGCGCGAGCATTCACGCTCCGTTTACCGCGTTGTTCCTGATTTGCGGACTGATAAACGACTATACTTTATTCTTCCCAATATTAATCGTTTGTCTGGTTTCCAAAACCACCGCACAACTTATATATCCTTACACCGTTTACACCTATCAGCCAAAACCTGCAAACTAATTAGCATGCCCACACACAAAATCAAACGCAATTACCGCAAAGCGAAATACGTACTTTACAAAGAAACCCTGGTTGATTTTAAAGAACATTTCTGGGCTTTTGTAGGCGCTTTTGTGGGAATGGGAATCATCGCCTACTTTCAGTACAATATGTTCCCGAAAGAAGACTTCGTCTTTCTGATTGGTTCTTTCGGAGCCTCTTGTGTGTTGGTGTATGGTGTAATTCAGAGTCCGCTTGCCCAACCGCGAAACCTTATTGGTGGCCATGTAATTTCGGCCATTGTAGGTGTTACCGCTGCCAAACTTTTCCCGGAGATGCTTTGGTTGGCTTCCGCCGTTGCCGTAGCTGGTGCGATTGTGTTCATGCAAATTACCAAAACCCTTCATCCTCCCGGTGGAGCCACTGCCCTTATTGCCGTTACCGGTTCGCCTGCAATTTTAAAACTGGGTTATTGGTATGTAATTTCACCCGTTCTAAGCGGTGCTTTACTGCTTTTGGTTATCGCATTAATTGTGAACAATATGACCGTCAACCGCCAATATCCTACCAATAAGAAGTTCACTAAGCTTAAAAAAGGAATTGTCAGCAGGATAAACAACAAATAATGTTACAACTCAATAAAATACATCATATCGCCATAATCTCTTCCGATTACGAAAAATCGAAACACTTTTACACCCAAATTCTGGGTTTGGAAATCCTTCAGGAAGTGTATCGGGAAGAACGTCAGTCGTACAAACTGGATTTGGCTTTAAATGGTGATTATGTGGTGGAACTGTTTTCGTTTCCCAACCCGCCCAAACGCGTTTCCCGACCGGAAGCAGCAGGATTAAGGCATCTGGCATTTGAAGTGAACGACATTGAAGCAACCAGAGCTTTCATCGTTTCAAACAACATCGAAGCCGAAACAATACGCGTGGATGAATACTCCCACAAACGTTTTTTCTTCATCTCCGATCCTGATGATTTGCCTATCGAATTCTATGAGAGCTGATTAAAATCTTATCAACAAAACGCATTTCTCAAATCTGAAATCTAAAATTATAATTACCTTTGACCTTTCAAAAAAATGATAAGGTCATGGTTTACAAATTCCGAGTAATCCTCGATGCAGAGGAAGATATTTTCAGAGACATTGCAATTCTAGAAGACGACACGTTAGAAGATTTGCACAACGCTATCGTTAATGCTTTTGGCTTTGACGGTACCGAAACCGGTTCTTTTTTCACTTGTGAGGACGATTGGACATGGAACGAAGAAGATGAAATTCCGATGTTCGACACCGGTGATGTTCCCGGCGAAATGAAAACAATGGCCGATTTCAAACTGAACGATTTACTGCACCGCGACAGTACAAAAATGGTGTATGTATATGATTTCTTCAGCATGTGGACGTTTTTCGTGGAATTAGCGGCAATCGAAGAAAAAGAAGACGGTGAAACTTACCCAACCTTATTATTCTCTCACGGTGAATTACCGGCAGAAGCAGCAACAAGCGGTTTCCGAGGCGCGGATGTTTCCAACGATGACATCTACGGTGATTTCGAAGACGAGTTTGACGAAGACGACATGGACATGTTCGACGGCGATGATTCGTTTGAGGATTTCGGTTACGAAGAGAATTGGAATTAATTTTCTTTTGAGTAACTGAGTTACTTAGTTTCTGAGTCACTTAGTTTTTGTATTTTTAAGAAAATTCTTAATAAATATAAAAAATGAGTACATTTAAAAATCTTCTGATTTGGCAGAAATCAATGACATTAGTTACTAAAACCTATGAAATAACGCAACTGTTTCCAAAAGAAGAACTTTTTGGATTAACTTCACAAATTAGACGATGTGCAGTTTCCATACCCAGTAATATTGCAGAAGGCTACGGAAGAGGAAGTAACAAAGAGTATCACCGATTTCTAACTATTTCCATGAGTTCCCTTTTTGAATATCAGACTCAAATTGAAATAGCTAAAAATATTAATTATTTAAACGAAAACGATTTTAATAAGCTGTACGAAAATAGCCGTGAATTAGAAGTAATGATGGTTTCTTTAATCCGAAAAGTAAAAGAAACAAATTAACTCAGAAACTAAGTCACTCAGCTACTCAGCAACTCAAAAAATGATTAACTTATTCAACACCCACATAGACAATTTGTCCATCCACCGCGTTGGAAACAAAAGTCGTAACGAAGCTATTTTCCTTTCAGAGCAACCGTATAATCTTAATGATGAGATTATGCCGCTTTTGAAAGAGTTTTTCTTTAAACCTTTCCGTGACAAAGAAGAAAATTATTATCAGTTTGCACACGATGTGGATTTGGATTACAATGAAATGTACAATTTTGCGAACGAGATTTTCGCGAATCCGAGCAACGTACATGAGGTTACTAAAAAAATTACCCGTCATTTGTTTGAGCAGTCCAACCATCCGCACATTAAAAACGGAGAAGTGTATGTGACTTACTTAACAAATGTATCAATTGACAACAATGTGGTGGACGCTATTGGTGTTTTCAAAAGTGAGCTAAAAGCGGATTTCCTTCAGTTTGAAGAGAAAGACACCAATTTGGAAATGATTCTGCAACAAGGAATCAATCTGAACAAATTAGACAAAGGCTGTTTGATTTTCAATTACAAAAAAGAAGAAGGCTACAAGATTTTAACTGTCGACAGCAACCGTTATGATGCACGTTACTGGTTAGAGCATTTCTTATCAGTAGATGCGTTTCAGGATGAGAATTTCATCACGAAAAAGTATTTGAAATTCTGTCAGGATTTTGCCAAAGAAGTAGTACTTCCGGCAGAAGACAAGAAAGAAGAAGTAATGTTCATGAACCGCGCCGTAAACCATTTTGCGAAAAACGACAACTTTGAAGAATCGTTATTCTTAAACGAAGTGATTGACAATCCGGATTTGATTTCGGAATTCAAAAACTATAAAGTAGACAAAGGTGAGAAATACTCTATCGAAGATTTAACCACCTTCCCTATTGCCAATGCAGCGGTTTCGGATGCACGTAAGAAAATGAAAAACGTTATCGAACTGGATACGAACATTCAGATTAAACTGGATTTCATCAACCCGGAAAGTGCCGAAAAATTTGTAGAAAAAGGCTGGGACGAAGAAAAACAGATGTACTACTATTTGGTGTATTTCAACAAAGAAAACAAAAGTTAGTTCCGAAATTGATTTCAAAAATAATCCTAAACAAAATCCTCATGCATTCATTTACATGGGGATTTTTCTTATATTTGATTCTATTAGATATACGCCATTATGATTGATTTAAAGCCTTTTACTTTTTCCTTTGGAAAACTTAATGACAAGAACGTCATTTTCATCCGATTTGAAAAAAATCAGAAACTTATTACCCAAATCAAGGCACTGAAAGATGCTAAGTGGGATTGGAATCTTATTACTTGGTATGTTCCGGACACTGCCGATTACCGAAAACTGTTTAATTTACCGGAAGATTTTGCTATTGGGAAATATGTTTTGTCCAAAATTTCAGAGGTCAATCAGACTGAAATACAACGACTTGTTCATCAACTTAAATTAAAAGGCTACAGTCCGAACACGATTCGTTCCTATGTGAGTGAATTTGCGCAGTATTTATATTATCTGAAAAATTTATCTGCAAATAAATGTGGGGAAAACGAAGTGCGCAACTACCTTATTTTCTGTATTGAAGATTTAAGACTTACTGAGAATTCATTACACAGCAGAATCAATGCCGTTAAATTTTATTATGAAAAAGTGTTGCTGCTGGAAAAGATCTTTCTGGAAATTCCACGCCCAAAAAAGCAAAGCAAACTTCCCAAAGCTTTAAATACTTATGAAGTAAAACGCATCTTTGACGTAACCGAAAACCTGAAACACAACACGATGCTGAAACTTTGTTATGGCATGGGGTTGCGGGTGAGTGAAATACTGAACCTTAAAGTTTCGAATGTGGACAGTAAAACCATGCGGGTACACATAGAGCGCGGCAAAGGGAAAAAAGACCGCTATGTAAATTTACCGGAAAGTATTTTGGAACAACTCCGCGCCTATTATCTGGAATACAAACCGAAAGTATATTTGTTTGAAGGACTGCACGGAGGACAATACAGTTCGCGAACCATACAGGAAGTGTTTAAAAAAGCCCTGGAAAAAGCTCGAATCACAAAAAAAGTAGGCATTCACAGTTTGCGGCACAGTTTTGCAACTCATTTACTAGAAAGCGGTACCGATATACGGTTCATACAGGAATTATTGGGACATAACGATATAAAAACTACGTTTGTTTATACGCATGTTACGGATAAATCTATTCGAAAGATTATTAGTCCGTTAGACAAACTTTAGTTTTCTGATAACACTTGTATTAACCTATTTAAGGTTTTTCACTATTTCGGCACCATTTTTTCTTGTTCAACACAACAATAAAGACTAAATTTCGTTGAGCTATTTTTTATCGCCACATTATGTTACAACGTTACCTTTTTATTTCTCTAGTAGTATTTTTCACTTGTCAGCCTATAATTGGGCAAGTGACCAGAATGCCAAGAGATACTACAAAGGTTTACAGTTACATTGAACGATATTCGAAAAAAAGGAAGTTTACCAAATTTGTACACAAATTGATTTTTAAGCCTACCGAACGGACAACTCCAACAAAAAAGAAGAAACAAACCCGTCAACAACAGAATGTCTTCAAAAAATACGAGTGCAAAATCATCCGAAACATCACTATTGAAGTTATGGATCCTTTTGGTTTTTCGATGGACGACCCTAACAGAACTCCTAAAAAATGGATTGAAAAGGCGGGAAATAGTTTGCATACGAAGTCAAAAAAATGGACCATCCGAAACCATTTATTATTCAAAAAAAATGACGAACTGGATTCGCTCTTGGTGAAAGAATCAGAACGTTTAATACAAAGACAGCGCTACATCCGCAATGTAAGCATAAAGCCGGTTCCTATAAAAAACAGTAAAGATTCGGTAGATATTTCCATCCTTGTTTTAGACTCCTGGAGTTTGATTCCCAACGGTTCCATATCGTCTACCAACGGAAACACGGAAATTACCGAAAGAAATTTTCTGGGATTGGGACATGAATTCGAAAACAATTTCAAACAACGGTTTACTGACAATACAACGGCTTACGGGATGCGTTACACCATTCCGAATTTCCGAAACACATTTATAAGTACCACTTTTATTTTTGATGAAGATTTCGATAAAAATTATGTCAAAGCAATAGGAAGCAATCGACCATTCTTTTCACCTTATACCCGCTGGGCAGGAGGTATCGGATTCGAACAACGGTTCTACAGGGATTCCATTGGCGATGCGAATGCTATTTTAGCGGTGAAAAATTTCAAATCGGAAACTCAGGATTACTGGGGCGGACATTCGTTCCGAATTTTCAAAGGAAATACGGAAGAAGACCGCATTACAAACCTTGTAACCACATTGCGCTTCCGAAACATCAAATATCTCGAAAGTCCGGATCTTGCCTACGATTCCATCAATTACTTCAGCAACTCGAAATTGTATCTGAGCAGTATCGGCATCACCTCCCGACGATTTGTTGAAAACAAATACCTTTTCAATTATGGAATTCCAGAATATGTTCAAATTGGAAAGACGTATGCCTTTACTACGGGATTTGAAGAAAAAAACAACAAACGAAGAGCCTATTTCGGAGGACGGTTTGCTTTTGGAGGATTCCACAGTTTCGGTTATTTCGGAAGCAGTTTTGAATTGGGAAGCTTCGTACGAGAAGGCATATCCGAACAAACCACTTTTAGGGCCGAAGCCTTGTATTTTACCGATTTGATTGAATTTGGAAAATGGAAATTCCGACAGTTTATCAAACCGCAATTAACCATTGGTAACAATCGTATTCCAACCAAAAGTGATTTGCTGAACCTCAGTGACGACAATGGCATTCAAGGTTTTAAGAATTCTGTTCAAGGTACCAAAAAATTTATAACAACATTCCAGACACAATCTTATATTCCGGGCAATTACCTTGGATTCCGTATGAGTCCTTTTTTCAATTTCTCAATGGGAATGCTTGCCGACCAAAACCGGAAATTATTCCAAAGTCCGCTCTATTCTAAATTCGGGATTGGCGTCTTAATCAGTAATGATTATCTTGTATTCAACAGTTTTTTACTGTCGTTTGCCTACTACCCTACTATTCCGGGAACAGGAGACAATATTTACAAGCTTAATTCCTTCAAAAACAACGACATCGACATGCTTGATTTTCAAATCGGAAAACCGGCAATTGTTCCTTTTCAGTAATTCTCATCCGATTCGGTAACAAAACCAGTCGTTGGTCGTCCTATTACTATCAATCAAAAAAAAAACAGCTTTGGAAACTATTCTTACCATTGAAAATCTAAACAAACATTACGGAAGGGTTCACGCCGTTAAAAATGTATGCTTTGAAATTAAAAAAGGAAATGTTTACGGGATTTTAGGTCCGAACGGAAGTGGAAAATCAACCACTTTAGGCATCATACTGAATGTCGTCAACCGAACATCGGGAGATTACAAATGGTTTGACGGAAAAATGGATACCCATCATGCCCTGAAAAAAGTGGGCGCCATCATTGAACGCCCCAATTTCTATCCTTACATGACCGCTGAGGAAAACCTTAGACTGGTTTGTAAAATCAAAGGAATCCATTACGACAAAGTGAATGAAAAACTGGAAGTTGTAGGTCTTTTGGATCGAAAAGACAGTAAATTCAGAACTTTTTCGCTTGGAATGAAACAACGGTTGGCTATTGCTTCAGCACTGCTAAACGATCCGGAAATATTAATTCTGGACGAACCTACAAACGGGTTGGACCCACAGGGAATCCGCCAGATTCGCGATATTATCAAACACATTGCTTCCTTAGGAACAACAATATTGCTGGCTTCACACCTTTTGGATGAAGTGGAAAAAGTATGTACTCATGTGGTTGTTTTGCGCAAAGGGCAAATATTATATTCCGGCACTGTAGACGGAATTATTGCCAACGAAGGTTTCTTCGAACTTCAGGCCAACGACACTATCAGGTTAAAAGAGATCCTGCAAAACCATCCCGCTGTGGATAAAATGGAAGACGAAGACGGAAAACTTTTTGTGTATCTGAAGTCACCATTAGAAGCCTCTGAATTAAACCGCTATTTATTTCAGAACGACATTATTCTAAACCATCTGATAAAAAGAAAACACAGCCTTGAAGAACAGTTCTTACAACTAACCAACCACAATTAATCCTCCTACGATGAAACGACTTTTAGATATAGAATTACAAAAACTCTGGAAAAACAGATCGAGCAAGATTTTAATCATTACTTATTTCGTACTGCTTTCCTTTATTGCCTTAATTGCTTCCATTAAATTTGAATTTGGCGCTTTTCAGCTTCACATCGCCGAACAGGGAATTTTTAATTTCCCTTACATCTGGCACTTTAACACTTATATTGCCGCAATCCTAAAACTGTTCTTAGCCATTGTAATTGTTTCCATGATGGCCAACGAATACAGCTATGGAACACTAAAACAAAACCTTATTGACGGGATGAGTAAAAAAGAATTCATTCAGTCGAAATTTTTAACGGTCATGCTGTTTGCCTTTGGCTCAACCGTTTTTGTTTTTGTAATGTCGCTTATTTTAGGCTATAGTTTTTCTTCGTATAATGAAATCGGAATTGTTTTTTCCGACTTAGAATACCTGCTGGCCTACTTCATAAAACTGGTTGGATTTTTCTCTTTCTGTTTGTTTTTGGGAATTTTGGTAAAACGATCGGCATTTGCCTTGGGCTTTTTATTTGTCTGGAACATTATCGAAGCCATTTCCATCGGATTAATGAAGTGGAATTTCTTTAAAGATACCGATGTTGCTGCCAAAGTGAGTCAGTTTTTCCCACTGGAATCGATGAGCAATCTGATAAAAGAACCTTTCTCAAGGCTTTCAGTAATTAAAAACGTTGGCGAAACCATTGGAGGTAAGGCATTTGAGAAAGATTATTCGGTTCATTATTATGAAATACTAATCGTGTTAATTTGGACAGGTATTTTTATGTTTATATCGTATAAAATACTTAAAAAAAGAGATTTGTAGTATCTTTGCGATACTATGCGTGAATATAAAATTCTTTTTTCGGTACTGTTGCTGCTGATTCTTTCCAATTTGGCATCGGCACAGACGATTACTGTCGACAATTCAAAAACACCAACACAACTTGTTCAGGAATTAATAACCACAGGAAGTTGCGTTCAGCCCACCAACATATCCATAAACGGTTATGATTTTGGTGGTGGTGAAAAAAGTTTTGCCTGGTTTGACAGTAACGGATCCGGTTTTCCGCTTGAAAAAGGATTGTTGATTTCCACCGGAAGAGCCAGTTCAGCCATTGGCCCGAATACTTCTTTGCTAAGTGAAGGACCAAGTTCATGGCCGGGTGATACAGATTTGGAAAGAGCCATAAACGAAACCAACACCATAAATGCAACGGTTGTGGAATTTGACTTTGTTGCGGTAACCAATTATGTCAGTTTCAATTATATTTTTTCATCAGAACAATATTTGTCGAATCCCGGCTCAAACCAATGCAATTATTCGGATGGATTCGCTTTTTTGCTGAAAGAAAACGGTTCGCCTTCAAACCAGAATCTGGCTGTAGTTCCCGGCACAACCATTCCGGTTAAAGTTACCACAGTTCGTGGTTCCGGAACGATTTGTCCGGCGGCCAATGCACAATATTTTGATGCTTTCAACGGCAGCAATCATCCCACCAATTTTAACGGACAAACTAAAGTAATGAACGCCGAAGCGGATATCATTCCCGGACGTTCCTATCATATAAAAATGGTCATAGCCGATCAGGGAAATAATCTTTATGATTCGGCCATTTTTATTGGTGGAAACAGTTTTAATAATGATTATGCCATGGGAGATGATCGTTTGATTGCAGACGGAAACCCATTGTGCCCCGGAGAAACGCTGACCGTAACACCCGATTATATCGTACCGGGCACCTTAAATTATACCTGGCTGAAAGACGGCATCCCCATTCCGGGATACACCAATGTTAGCTCACCTACTTATACGATTAATGCTGCGGGAGTATATACTTTGGTAGCCGACATCGGAACCTGCACTGTTCGTGGCTATATCCAGGTTGAATATGCTCCGATAACCGCCAACAATACATCTTTATCCCAATGTGATATCAATAATGACGGAATTGCCACTTTTAACCTGAACGATGCCGTTTCAGTAGTAACAGGAGGAAATTCAGCCATGACGGTTCAGGGATTTTACCGTACTATTTCAGAAGCGCAGAATCAACAAAACATGATTACCACTCCGCAAGCGTATCAAAACACCGCCGGAAACACTGTTGTGGCAAGAGTTAAAAACGGTTTTAATTGTGTGGCTTATGCAACCATCACACTCCAAGTAAACAGCAGTGTGGTTTTAAACCCTATACCAACTGTTGAAGTTTGCGATTATGATACAGACGCTCAGGACGGATTCAATCAATTTAATCTGACCAACATCACACAACAAATCACCAATAATAACACATTGCCATCAGGGGCTTTGATTCAGTATTTTGCTTCCAGTGCCGATGCTTTAAACCTTACCAATCCGTTACCGAATCCGTATTCCAATACAACTGCCTTTCAGCAAAACATTTATGCGAGAGTGATTAATACTACCGCCTGTTATGAAATCCTGCAGATTACTTTAAAAGTCAACTCTTTCTCTTCAAACTTACAAGATGAAAATGTTCCCATTTGTAGCGGCAACAGTATTATTCTTGATGTGGGGTCTGGTTACAGCAGCTATTCCTGGAACACTAATCCGGTAGAGACAACCCAATCGATAACTGTTTTACAATCAGGAAATTATTCAGTTACCGTAACAAATTCTGAAGGATGTTCGGCAACGAAAACTTATTTTGTCACAACTTCAGGTCCACCAACAATTACGAGTATTGAAGCAACGAGTTTTTCGGGAGCTGCCAATTCCATTACCGTTTATGTTACCGGTTCAGGTTCTTACGAATATTCGCTTAACAATGTCAACTATCAGTCCAGCGCTATTTTTACAGGAGTTTATCCGGGTGAATACACGGTGTATGTTAGGGACAAAAACGGTTGCGGCATGGATACCGAAACTGCTTACATCCTTGATTACCCAAGATTTTTTACGCCAAATGGTGACGGATACAACGATACCTGGAAAATTAAAAATCTGGACATCTATTATCCTAATTCTCAACTTTACATTTTTGATCGCTACGGAAAACTTCTCAAAGAAATTTCTGCATCAGGAGAAGGTTGGAACGGCACATTTAACAATACAGCATTACCATCAGACGATTATTGGTTCACCTTAACATTAAGCAACGGACGAATTATTAAAGGACATTTTAGTATGAAAAGATAAAATTTCTTACATTTGATAATTGCCGTAATTTTTTCATATGAAACCTTTATATTGCTTCATGCTATACCTTTTGTTTACGATTACCTGTTCTGCACAAGGTGAGGCAAACAATTGGTATTTTGGAAGTGGTGCGGGAATTAAGTTCATGCCAGACGGCTCTGTTGTTCCTCTTTCCGGAGGGCTACTTTTTACATTTGAAGGATGCAGTTCAATATCAAATGCTAATGGGGATTTACTTTTTTATTCAGACGGAAAAACAGTCTGGGACAGAAATCATGTCATTATGCCCAATGGAAATTACAACGCGGGTACAGGGCTATTGGGTGATCCCTCAAGTACACAATCTGCGATTATAGTTCCTAAACCCGGAAATCCTGACATCTATTATATTTTTACCGTAGACGAACCTCATCATGAAAATGCTGCAGTTTTTCCCGATCAAAATACAGATGTAACCCCAGATCAGGATGACGGATTCAATAACGGATTAAACTACTCTGTTGTAGACCTATCCGTTACCGGAACAAACGGCAGTATTGGAGACATTACACAGCGAAATGTTTATTTAGTAACCTACAATCCGTTAAACAATGGTGAAGTAGCCTATAAATGTTCTGAAAAAATAACCGCTGTAAAGAACAACAACGGAAGCGGATATTGGGTTCTAACCCATTTTGTAAATAAATTTTACGCTTTTAAAGTCAACAATAGTGGTGTAGATCCCAATCCGGTTATTTCTACTATAAATCCTTTTGTTTCCATAAACGGATACCGCAAAAATTCTATTGGTTATCTAAAATCATCTCCAAACGGAAGAAAAATTGCAATTGCACACAGTCAATTAGGAAGTATAACGGGTGGAACAGAAGGAAATGGGCAGATTATTCTGTATGATTTTGACAACACAACAGGCATAGTTTCCAATCAAAACACTTTAGTAACGGGTGGAAATCCTTATGGCATTGAGTTTTCTGCCGATTCAAAAAAACTCTATGCCACAAATGGAATAAACAACAACCTGTCCAGTCAATTATTACAATTTGATCTGACGACTGCCCCGATCAATCAGGTAGTTATTGACCAATCTAATTCAACAGCAGGAGCTCTTCAATTGGGGCCAAATAAAAAAATATACCGTGCTAATTTTTCAACACAAAGTAATATCGACACCCACTTAGGCGTAATCAATAATCCGGAAACAGCAGGACTCGGTTGTAATTATCAACAGCTTGGAGTAGAATTGGTTTACGGAACTTCTGCATTAGGCTTACCGCCTTTTATAACTTCGGTTTTTAACACCAGTATAGCGGTGACAAACATCTGTTTGGGAGATCCAACAACTTTCAGTATTCCGGCAAATCCAAATTTGGAAAGCATTCAATGGGATTTTGGTGATGGGAATAGTTCGTCGCAATTATCCCCAACCCACACTTACAGTACACCTGGTAATTATACCGTTAATGTTACCGTTACTGTTAATGGAAGTCCGGTTTCAAATGAACAGGTAGTTACCATTCATGAAACCCCAGTGGCTCATCCTATCCCAAATCAAACACTTAACCAATGTGATGATGACAGTGATCAGACATACAATTTTAACTTTGCATCGCTAACAGGTTCAATTTTGGGAAGTCAAAATCCTTCTACTTTTGAAGTCAAGTACTTTTTAAACAATCAGGATGCCATTAACAATACCAATACAATTGACCCAACGAATTACACCAATACAGTACCAACATTCACGGTATTTGCAAGAGTATCAAACAAAAACAACCAATTGTGCTATGATCTGACACAATTTACGGTAAATGTTTTCAAACGCCCTGTAATTAACTCACTTCCAGACATAATACTCTGCGATGACAATTCAGATGGAAATACCACCAACGGTCAAACCACTTTTAATCTTTCCTCATTAAACAATGGAATTTTAGGAACTCAAAACGCTGCTGACAGCACTATTTCTTATCATTTAAATCAATCGGATGCTGATTCCGACAGTAATCCTCAATCCCTTTTATTTTACAATACTGTACCCAATTTACAGTCATTGGTTGTAAGAATAGAAAACAATTTAAACCCTACTTGCTACAGTACCCGTCAATTTAATTTAATTGTGAATCCACTGCCCAATGCAATACCGGCTCAATTAACACAATGTGATTTTCAGGTGAACCCTGATGGCTTTACTACTTTTAATTTAACAGAAGCCAACAGTGTTTTAACTGGTAACAATCCGAATTACAGCACCTCATTTTATATTCAGGGAAACAGCACTACGCCAATAAACACCATTTACACCAATATCCAAAACCCTCAGATACTAAATGTTAGGGTAACCGACAATACAACGCAATGTTACAGTTACACTACTCTAACTTTAAATGTGAATGTGAATCCAACAACCACATTTAATTTAAGAAAATGTGATGCCGATGGAACAGAAGACGGTTATACTGAATTTAACTTATCCGATGCCGGTTATGAGATTCCTGGAAATACAACCAATTATTACCTTTCGGGTAATGATGCTTTATTGGAACAGAATGCAATTCCAACTCCACACAATTTCACCAATTCACAAGCAACCAACCAACGTGTTTTTGTGAGAATTGAAAATGGTAATGATTGTATTGGTGTTAACACCATCGATTTAACTGTCGACACATTACCGGATATCATCATTAATGATACCGATGTATTTTGTTTGAACAAACCCGATTCGACAGTAACATTAGATGCCGGAATCGGTTTCCAAAGCCCCAACTCATTTACTTATTTATGGACACCGGGCGGAGAAACAACTCCAAGTATTGGCGTTACCACTTCCGGAACGTATACCGTAACCGTAACAAATAGTACAAACTGTTCTAAAGAAAGAACGATTGTCGTAAAAAACTCAGATATTGCCCTAATTGAGTCCGTTTCCATAGTTGATTTATCAGACATCAATACGATAACCGTTTATGTTCAGGGAAATGAGGATGAATTTTTATACAGCCTTGATTTACCTGAAGGCCCTTTTCAGGATAGTAATTATTTTGAAAATGTCACCCCTGGAATTCATACGATTTACATCATCGATAAAGACGGTTGCGGAAAAATTTCAAAAGAAATTTCTGTCTTGGGTATTCCTAGTTTTTTCACCCCAAATGGTGATGGCTACAATGACACTTGGACTATTAAAGGCATGGAAAAAGGATTCTATGGCAACAGCACTATCTATATTTTTGACCGTTTCGGTAAATTACTGAAACAAATGGCTCCAGACGGAGAAGGATGGAATGGCATTTTCAATGGACAAATGCTTCCTTCAACAGATTATTGGTACGTAATTAATCTTGAAGACGGTAGAATTATTAAAGGGCATTTTACATTAAAACGATAACAATTAAACATAATTTTCATGACGATTAAAAACATAATCCTATTATTTTCTTTTATTCTATTTACAAGAACAATTCAAGCACAGGAAACAAAAAACTACCTTCTGATAATCAATAAAGACACTATCCAAACCGATTTAGAGTTAACCAATAAATACAAATTGAAAAACGGCGAGATGTTGGAAATTGTTGTCAAACAAAAAGAAACATCCGTTTACAATGACAACTTTATTTCGTTTTCCTATCCCAGTAACCTAAAGGTATCTGCAACCAAGCTGGACCAATCGATCAATCAGTTATCGATTTTAAAATCAACCGGCAATGGCTATATGATTCAAACCTATAGCAGTTTGAACCCAACCTCCATTATTGATTTAATGATTCATGAACTCACCAAAGAAAGCATTCGATACGGTTATAAGAAAGAAGAATTCCCGAGTGAGTTTAAAATTGCTTCCGGACAAACCTTAAGAGGGAAAAAAGTCATCCTTACCTACAAAGACGAAAAAGAAGTCTACAATGTATTGAGTTACGGTGGTGAAGATGAAGGAATTTTGGTGGTAACTTTAATGCTTAACGATGACTATCAAAAAGAAGACATGGTATTAATAGATTTGTTTCTGAAATCGTTGAGATTAATATAAGCAAAAAGCCACTCAAATGAGTGGCTTTTTTTATTTAACTGCGTTTCAATTATGAAATTTTGAAACGTTTTCTGTCATTTTCTGTCAAATAAATTTTACGTAAACGAATAGATTTTGGAGTAACCTCAACGTATTCATCTTTTTGAATGTATTCCAATGCTTCTTCCAATGAGAAAATAATTGGTGGAATAATTCTTGCTTTATCGTCATTTCCAGAAGAACGAACGTTTGTTAGTTTTTTCTCTTTCGTTACGTTAACACACATATCATCACCACGAGAGTTTTCACCAATAACCTGACCTTCATAAATTTCAGCATTTGGCTCTACGAAGAATTTACCTCTATCCTGTAATTTATCTAATGAATAAGGAATAGCTTTTCCTTTTTCCATAGAAATTAACGAACCTTTGTTACGTCCAGAAATTTCTCCTTTGTATGGTTCGTATCCAATAAAACGGTGCGCCATAATAGCCTCACCAGCAGTAGCTGTTAATAATTGGTTACGTAATCCAATAATTCCACGAGATGGAATATTGAATATAATAACCATACGATCACCTTTTGTTTCCATACTTAACATTTCACCTTTACGTAAAGTAACGAATTCTACTGCTCTACCAGAAAGTGATTCTGGTAAATCAATTGTTAATTCCTCAACAGGCTCACATTTAACGCCATCAACCTCTTTGATGATAACCTGTGGCTGACCAATTTGTAATTCATACCCTTCTCTTCTCATAGTTTCAATAAGAACCGATAAGTGCAATACACCACGACCAAAAACCATAAATTTATCAGCAGAATCAGTTTCAGCCATTCTCATCGCTAAGTTTTTCTCTAATTCTTTTGTTAGACGCTCTCTAATATGACGCGATGTTACAAATTTACCCTCTTTACCAAAAAATGGCGAGTCGTTAATAGTAAACAACATACTCATTGTTGGCTCATCAATAGCAATAGTTTGTAAAGCTTCAGGATTTTCAAAATCTGCAATTGTATCTCCAATTTCAAATCCTTCTACCCCAATGATGGCACAAATATCTCCAGCAACTACTTCTTCTACTTTTTTACGACCTAAACCTTCAAAAGTATGTAACTCTTTAATTCTAGATTTTGTTATAGTACCATCTCTTTTTACTAAAGAAATTGGCATATTTTCTTTCAACACTCCTCTTTCTAATCTTCCAATAGCAATACGACCTGTAAATGCTGAGAAATCCAAAGAGGTAATCAACATTTGAGGCGTTCCTTCCGAAACTTTTGGAGCAGGAACGTGCTCTAATACCATGTCTAATAATGGTTCGATGTTATCAGTTTGGTTTTTCCAATCGTCAGACATCCAGTTATTTTTAGCAGAACCGTAAACCGTTGGGAAATCCAACTGTGCTTCCGTTGCGCCTAATTCGAACATTAAGTCGAAAACTTTTTCGTGTACTTCTTCCGGAGTACAGTTTTCTTTATCTACCTTATTGATTACCACACAAGGTTTTAATCCTAAATCGATAGCTTTTTGTAATACGAAACGCGTTTGCGGCATTGGGCCTTCAAATGCATCCACCAATAAACAAACACCGTCTGCCATATTCAATACACGCTCAACTTCACCACCAAAATCGGCGTGACCGGGAGTATCAATAATGTTAATTTTTGTGCCTTTGTAAGTTACGGAAACGTTTTTAGAAGTGATGGTAATTCCTCTTTCTCTTTCTAAGTCGTTGTTATCCAAGATCAAATCACCTGTGTTTTCGTTTTCACGGAATAACTGACAGTGATACATAATTTTGTCAACCAGTGTTGTTTTACCGTGGTCAACGTGGGCAATAATCGCGATGTTTCTAATTGAAGTCATATACAAATTTTGAAGGTGCAAAAGTACAACTATTTTTTGAATTAAAAAGACTAATTATGAAGTAGTTAGCTAAAAATTAACCTATTAATAACAAAAAAAGCCCTCGAGATTGAGGGCTTCCTATTTCATTAAGACTTTTACTACTATAAAGCAGCTACGTGTCTTGTTAATTTTGATTTTAAGTTTGAAGCTTTGTTAGCGTGAATGATATTTTTCTTCGCTAATTTGTCAATCATAGAAATAACTGAAGATAATTTCCCAGCTGCTTCAGATTTGTCCGTCGCTAAACGAAGTGCTTTAATAGCATTACGTGTAGTTTTATGTTGGTATCTGTTTAATACTCTTTTTTTCTCGTTGCTTCTAATTCTTTTTAAAGCTGACTTATGATTTGCCATTTTCTTAAATTTTTAATTGTAATAATTATTTTAAATTACTAGTTAAAAAAGAAAAACCTCCCACAATTGCAAAACAATCACTTTGGTTTTAACTAATAAAATAATAATTCGAGACACTGAATCATTATTTCATAAAACTTATTTACAACTAATTTTGTAGCCCGTAGGGGAATCGAACCCCTCTTACCAGGATGAAAACCTGGCGTCCTAACCGATAGACGAACGGGCCAAAGCCTGTTTTTATAGTTTTCAGTAAACGTTGTAGCCCGTAGGGGAATCGAACCCCTCTTACCAGGATGAAAACCTGGCGTCCTAACCGATAGACGAACGGGCCATATTAGAAAAAAAGTTGTAGCCCGTAGGGGAATCGAACCCCTCTTACCAGGATGAAAACCTGGCGTCCTAACCGATAGACGAACGGGCCTCTTTTTCTAATTGCGGTTGCAAAAATACAACTATTTTTTATTCTCGCAAGCCTCTCTTTAAAAAAAATTAATTTTTTAATAAGCCTTGGCAAACAAGACTCTTCCTGCAGAAGGCTTACCTGTTAATACACAGCTTCCTGCCTCTTCTTTTCGATCTAAAGCAATACAACGAATCGTTGCTTTTGTAAGCTCTTTAATCTTCTCTTCCGTCTCGGCGGAACCATCCCAATGCGCAGCAACAAAACCGCCTTTATTCTCTAAAACATCCTTGAATTCTTCAAACGAATTCACCTCCGTAATATGCGTATCTCTGTAACTCAAGGCTTTATTAAATAAATCGCTTTGAATCTGCTCCAATAAACTCTGAATATACGTTACAATTCCTTCTTTAGAAACCGTCTCTTTTGTTAACGTGTCACGACGCGCTACCTCATACGTTCCGTTTTCCAAATCATTCGGACCAATAGCCAAGCGCACCGGCACTCCTTTCAATTCCCATTCTGCAAATTTAAATCCTGGTTTTTGCGTATCTCTGTCATCAAATTTAACCGAAACCCCTACTTTACGTAAGTCTTTCATCAATTCATTAACCTGGGTAGAAATCGCTTCCAATTGCTCGTCCGTTCTGTGAATCGGCACAATTACCACCTGAATCGGTGCTAAGTTTGGAGGCAACACCAAGCCGTTATCATCAGAATGCGTCATTACCAACGCTCCCATCAAACGGGTGGAAACTCCCCAAGAGGTTCCCCAAACATGTTCCTGTTTTCCTTCTTTGTTCGCAAACTTCACATCAAAAGCTTTAGCAAAATTTTGCCCTAAAAAGTGCGAAGTTCCCGCCTGAAGTGCTTTTCCATCCTGCATTAACGCTTCAATACAATAAGTTTCATCAGCACCTGCAAAACGCTCAGTTTCGGTTTTCACTCCTTTAACTACCGGAATCGCCATAAAATTCTGAGCGAAATCCGCATACACATTCATCATTTTCACCGATTCTTCCAATGCTTCTGCTTTTGTGGCATGAGCGGTGTGTCCTTCCTGCCATAAAAATTCAGCTGTACGCAAAAACAAACGCGTACGCATTTCCCAACGCACCACATTAGCCCATTGGTTAATCAATAGCGGTAAATCTCTGTAAGACTGTACCCAGCCTTTATATGTTGACCAAATAATCGCTTCACTGGTAGGACGGACAATTAATTCTTCTTCCAGTTTCGCATTCGGGTCTACCATTAATTTTCCTTTGTTATCTGGATCGTTTTTTAATCGGTAATGCGTAACAATAGCACATTCTTTTGCAAATCCTTCAGCATTCTTTTCTTCTGCTTCAAACATGCTTTTCGGAACAAACAAGGGGAAATACGCGTTTTGATGACCTGTTTCTTTGAACATACGGTCCAATTCTCCCTGCATTTTTTCCCAAATAGCATAGCCGTACGGTTTGATAACCATACACCCTCTTACTCCGGAATTCTCTGCTAAATCTGCTTTTACAACCAGTTCATTATACCATTTGGAATAATCTTCTGACCGTTTTGTTAAGTTCTTGCTCATTTTTAATACTTTGGCACAAATATTGTTTAACTTATCTTTGATAAAATAGTTCGACAAAACTAACTATTTTTGTTATGTCCAACAATAAAAAACACCATTGATATGAAAACTAATTACCTATCCGGCCGAAATTTATCCATTTACGCAGTATTTGGATTAGTAGGACTTTTGGCTTCTTCCTGTGGTTCTTATCAAAATTCATCGTATTATGATAACGACGGTGTGTACGGAACCTCAGAAAGACCCCGTACACAAAACGAAAACAAGTACAGCGAAGAAAACCTTGAACAAGGCAACAGATACAAAGATTATTTTGCCGCAAACAAAGACAACTATTCTGATGGTAATGAGGTTTTTACTGATGTGGAAAACTATAATTCACAACCCAACGACACTGTCGCCAAAAACCAACAGAACGATTATGCCGGATGGGGCGACAACAATAAAAATGTAACCATTAATTATTACAATAACGATTATTGGGGATGGAACTCTCCTTACTACAATTGGGGATGGAACTCATGGTATACTCCGGGATGGAGTTGGGGTTGGAATTCCTATTATGGTAGTTATTGGAATGTTGGTTTCGGATGGGGCTGGAATTCTCCTTACTACGGATGGGGCTGGAACTCATGGTACTACCCTTACTATTCCGGTTATTATTATCCTTATTATGGCAACTACTACGGTCACCATCATTACATAGGAGGAACTAGAGGCGGTTATTCTTATCAGGGTAACAGAGGCCGTTCGTATTCAAATTCAGGTATCTATTCCGGAGGAAGAGGTAATTCCATAAACAATTCACCGCGTCCGAGAAGCAGTAATTTCACCAACCCAAGAACGCCGAATTTCAACAATCCGCGCAATAACAATATGACGAACCCTCGCAATAACAATAACAATGTTAATCCGAGAAACAACACGACCAATCCGCGAAACAATCAATATCAAGATCCAACTCCGCGTCCTAGAATAAATCCGGGTAACGAACCCAAACCAAGAAGTTCAGAATATTCTGCACCAAGAAATAACAACAATTATTCTTCACCAAGAAGCAACAACAGCTATTCAGCTCCAAGAAGCTCCGGAAGTTCTTACGGAGGAGGTTCCTACGGTGGTGGCGGTGGAAGTTACGGTGGCGGAAGATCCGGCGGCGGTGGCGGAAGAAGATAAAATTCAACACCTAAGTCTGATTTCATTTCAGGCTTAGGTTTTTAACGTTAATAAAACATCTGAATGTTATGAAAAAACAGTTACTCTATACAGCCTTTTTCTTGTCGGCTTTCCTGGCAAACGCCCAAGAACCTAATCCTGCATCAGCATTGCGTTATGCCATTGACAACACTATGGGAACTGCCCGCTACAGAGGGATGAGCGGTGCTTTTGGTGCCGTGGGAGGTGATTTATCTTCCATCAATGTAAATCCGGCCGGTTCGGCATTTTTCAACAGCAATACCGCAGGAGGAACCATCAGTAATTACAACATAAAAAACAATTCCAACTATTTCGGGAGTACTTCTACTGACAACAGTTCTACCTTAGATTTCAACCAGTTGGGAGCCTCGCTTGTTTTCCTAAACACTAAAGAAAACAGCGATTGGAAAAAATTTACCATAGCCGTTAACTATGAAAAAAAGAACGACTTTGAAAACAATATTTTTTCAAGAGGCGTTAATCCGAATCGTTCCATAAGTGAATATTTCACCTCATTCGCAAATGGTTTCGGTGATTTAGGCGGAATAACCCTTGGTACATTACAAGATGCCAACTACAGAGATTTAACTTTTATCGATCAACAGGCATGGCTGGGATACCAGTCGTACATGTTTAGCCCGGTAGATCCCGGAAACACAAACGATCCAAACATTACAAACTATACCTCAACAGTTCCGGCAGGAGGAAATTTTTATCAGGAAAACAGAATTTCATCTTCTGGATATAACGGAAAACTCGCGTTTAATGTTTCAAGTTCCTATAAAGACAAACTTTTTTTAGGAATGAATCTGAATGTACACTTTACAGATTACACCCAGACTTCATCTGTTTATGAAACAAATTCAGGGCCTGACAATGCTGGTATTGCAACACTTCACAGTGTAGTTTTCAACAACGATTTACACACTTATGGCAGCGGTTTTTCATTAAATCTAGGTCTTATCGCAAAAATCACGAAAGACTTCCGCTTAGGAGCTGGTTACGAATCCCCTACATGGTATACTCTAACCGATGAATTATCCCAAAGCATCTCGACAACATTCAAAACGGGACCGAATGACAATCCGGCAAATACCGAATCATCCTCAAACATTAATCCGGATGTAATTAACATCTACCCTACTTACAAAATTCAGACCCCAGGAAAAATCACCGGAAGTTTAGCATATATCTTCGGCAAAAAAGGCTTAATCAGCTTTGATTATTCCTTGAAAGACTACGGTGCCACCAAATTCAAACCGGAGAATAATCGTTATTACAGTTCAGTGAATTCGAAAATGGCAGAAACACTTACAGCAGCTTCCGAATTTAGAGTTGGACTCGAATACCGAATCAAACAGATTAGTCTTCGTGGCGGATACCGATTTGAAGAAAGTCCGTACAAAGACAAAAAAACCGTTGCCGATCTGAACGGTTATTCAGCAGGTTTGGGATATAGTTTTGGCGACTCCCGAATTGATTTGGCGTATTCCTATTCGCAAAGAGACATGGCTGTAAGTTTATTGTCCAGTTTTACGGATGCTGCTAAGGTTAACGTTAAAAACAACAACATGACACTTTCGTATACGTTCAATTTCTAAAACAATTGAAATCAGAAATACAAAACCACTTCTTACGGAGTGGTTTTTTTTATGCACTTCCGCTTGCCTTTAGCCCCGACAGCAGTGGCATCCTTTTGCTTTTTTCTTTAAAAAGTAAAAGATAGAGCGTATGGCGGGACAAACCCTTAAAAAATTCCCAAACGATGGTGCTCCTAATTATAAAAAGCGTAATTTTGCGCACTTTGTTAAAATAAGTATCGTAAATATATGAGAACCAAGTCGTTAAAGAAAAACAAAATCAATGTAATCACCCTTGGGTGTTCGAAAAACGTGTATGACAGTGAGGTACTGATGGGTCAGTTGAAAGCCAGCGGTAAAGAGGTAGAACACGAAGCTCCGGCAGAAAGTGAGGGGAATATTATTGTGATTAACACTTGCGGGTTTATTGACAATGCGAAAGCGGAATCAGTGAACATGATTCTGGAATATGCGGATAAAAAAGAACGCGGATTGGTAGACAAGGTTTTCGTAACCGGCTGTTTATCTGAACGCTACCGCCCTGATTTAGAAAAAGAAATCCCGAATGTGGATCAGTTTTTCGGTACGACAGAATTGCCGCAATTACTGAAAGCGTTGGGTGCTGATTATAAACACGAGTTATTAGGTGAACGTTTAACGACAACTCCGAAAAACTATGCGTATTTAAAAATTGCCGAAGGTTGCGACCGTCCGTGCAGTTTTTGTGCGATTCCGTTGATGCGAGGCGGACACGTTTCGCAACCGATTGAAAAATTGGTAAAAGAAGCGGAAGGTTTGGCGAAAAACGGTGTGAAAGAATTGATTCTAATCGCTCAGGACTTGACGTATTACGGTTTGGATTTATACAAAAAACGCAATCTTGCCGAATTATTGGAAAACCTTGTAAAAGTAGAAGGCATCGAGTGGATTCGTTTGCATTACGCCTTCCCTACCGGTTTCCCGATGGACGTTTTGGAATTGATGAAACGCGAGCCGAAAATCTGTAATTATATTGATATTCCGTTGCAACACATATCCGACAATGTTTTGAAATCGATGCGTCGCGGAACTACTCAGGAAAAAACAACGAAACTGTTGAAAGATTTCCGTGAGGCAGTGCCGGGAATGGCGATTCGTACGACTTTAATCGTAGGATATCCTGGGGAAACTCAGGAAGATTTCGAGATTTTGAAAGACTTTGTTCAGGAAATGAAATTTGACCGTATGGGCTGTTTCGCGTATTCTCACGAAGAAAACACGCATGCTTATTTATTGGAAGACGATGTTCCGGACGAAGTAAAACAAGCGCGTGCAAATGAAATCATGGAATTACAGTCGCAAATTTCATGGGATTTGAATCAGGAGAAAGTCGGACAAATTTTCAAATGCATCATCGACCGAAAAGAAGGCGGGCATTTTGTGGGAAGAACCGAATTCGACAGCCCCGATGTAGATAACGAAGTATTGATTGATGCCACGAAACACTATGTGAAAACAGGTGAATTCGTAAACATAAAAATCACGGAAGCGACTGAATTTGACCTTTACGGCGAGCCGGTTGCCTAAAAAGCTTATTTTTACCGGACCTTAAACTCTAAAGCAAATGAAATCCATTCAAAAAACAATGCTTATTGTATTACTGCTGGCGGGTTTTACGACCGTTTATGGGCAGGATGGATATGAAGACCCTTATGGTGCCAACAACAGAAGCGGCGTTACCGGATACGGAAGAAGAAGAAACATGCCGATGCGGGACATCTCCAAACTCCCTAAAAAAGAGCAGGATGCTATTCGCGAAGAAACGGTTACCAAAACGATAGATAAATTAAAAAAAGAATTGCTTTTGGACGAACTTCAGGTGATTGTGATTACCAAAGTGATTACCGAAAACCAGAAAAAGCAAACGGCTATTGCTTCCGGCGACGGTTCCGAAACGGCTAAAATCAGCGAAATGGAAGCGTTATTGACCAACACCGATCGTGAGATTATCAGCTTTCTGAATAAGGATCAAAAAGAGAAATTCAACGTTTTAATTGAAGAACGTAAACGAAAACTCAACACCTTAAAAGATTTTAGATAATAGATTTCCGTTAAATATACTCCCCGTAAACTCCGGTTTATGGGGATTTTTTTTTTGCAATAGTAAATAGCAAATGTAATTTTACTTTTCATTTTAACATTAATTGCGGAAAAACCACAACACCAACTCCGGATATCGTTTTACTATTGCATAAACAATTAAACAACTAAAATTATGATTCCGGAAACCCTATCTATCGTTGAAAGACAACTATTGGTCAATCAGTATAAAATTTTATCAAAAATAACGGATCAGTCCGACGAGTATGAAGTGAAAATCGAAATACTGGAAAACGGCTATACCGAGCAATACTATGAAATTTTCGAAGTGGATACCGAAGAAATCCCTATTGAAATTTGCGAAGAAACCAGCCAGATTTTAAACATGTACCGTCGTATCAACAACGCTCTGGAATCGTTTTCCGAAGAAGAAAAAGAAATACTTGATTTAGAGACGATAAAATTTGAAGGCTTTGATGCCCATGTTGATTCGCATTATTATTACATGAATTTCATGGTTAAGAGAATGAATCTGTGGCGCGAATACAAATCAGAATACCTAAATTCCCACAGCCCTTTTTCGTTATTAAAATACCGAAAAATGCTGGAATATCAAAATTACCTGTTGGATAACGATCAGTACGATTTAAACAAAGAAGATTTAAAATGTATGATTGAGTTATTGAACAGTTCCAAAAAAATTATATCTGTTGCGGTATAATTTTGTTTTAGTTTTTGTTGTAGTTAATAAAAAACCGCCTTAAGGGCGGTTTTTTTGATCTTATAAAGGTATGTTTCCATGTTTTCGTTTCGGAGTGTCCACAACTTTATTTTCAAGCATTTTGAACGCTTTTATTAACTTTCTTCGGGTATCTTGCGGGAAAATAACCTCATCGATAAACCCACGCTGTGCGGCACGATACGGATTGGCGAATTTCTCTGCATATTCCGTTTCTTTTTCCAATAGTTTTGCAACAGGATCGGCGGCTTCGGCGATTTCTTTTTTGAAAATGATTTCCGACGCTCCTTTTGCTCCCATTACCGCGATTTCTGCTCCCGGCCAAGCAAAGTTCATATCCGCTCCGATATGTTTGGAATTCATTACATCGTACGCACCACCATAAGCTTTTCTTGTAATTACTGTTACTTTCGGAACCGTTGCTTCGCTTAAGGCGTATAATAATTTTGCACCATGAACGATAATTCCGTTCCATTCCTGATCAGTTCCCGGTAAGAAGCCCGGTACGTCCACCAATACTAATAACGAAATGTTGAATGCATCACAAAAACGGGTAAAACGAGCTGCTTTAATCGAACTGTTTACATCCAAACATCCGGCTAAGAACATTGGGTTGTTGGCTACTACTCCGACACTTTTTCCACCGATTCTTGCAAAACCTACGATGATATTTTCAGCGTAATTTTTATGAATCTCGAAGAAACTTTCCTCATCAATAATGGCATTTACCACATCGTGCATATCGTAAGGTTTGTTCGGGTTATCAGGAACGATGTTGTTCAACTGTTCTCTGAATTCCTCTCCTAACGCATACGGCAAATCTTCGGGGATTTCGGTATTGTTTTGCGGCAAATAGCTTAACAAACGCTTAACATCTTCCAGACATTCCACGTCATTGGCGGATGTCGTATGTGCTACTCCGGATTTTGTGGAATGCGTACTTGCGCCTCCTAATTCTTCAGAAGTTACTTCTTCATTCGTAACGGTTTTCACAACGTTTGGTCCGGTTACGAACATATACGACGTATTTTCCACCATCATCGTAAAATCCGTCATAGCAGGAGAATACACTGCCCCACCGGCACATGGTCCCATAATCGCTGAAATCTGCGGAATCACTCCTGATGCCTGTACGTTTCGGAAGAAAATATCAGCATATCCGCCTAACGAACGAACGCCTTCCTGAATACGCGCACCACCAGAATCGTTCAAACCAATCATCGGAGCGCCAACTTTCAAGGCCATGTCCATCACTTTACAGATTTTCTCTGCATGGGTTTCCGACAAAGCTCCTCCGAAAACGGTAAAATCCTGAGCAAAAGCATAAACCAGTCTTCCATTAACCGTTCCGTAACCTGTAATTACACCGTCACCTAAGTAATGTTCTTTGTCCATCCCGAAATCTTTGGTACGATGCGTTACAAAAGCACCGATTTCCTCGAACGAACCTTCATCAAAGAAATATTCAATGCGCTCCCGTGCCGTTAATTTCTTTTTGGCATGTTGCGTGGCAATTCTTTTTTCACCGCCTCCTAATTTGGACTCGGCTATTTTATGATTTAATATGTCGAATTTATTTGATTCCATGATTATAACTGATTTGGTAAACGTAAGACTTTCTGATCCTCCATGTATTGTTTCAAAGCTACATAAGCAGCCACTTCCGCTTCTTTATGCATATGGGCTTTCAACACTTCACTGTCGTAATATTTTTTCACGAAATGCGTATCGAAATCGCCACTACGGAACGCTTCATGTTCCATTACAAAAGTTCCAAATGGTAAGGTTGTGTGAACCCCTTCAATCTTATACGCCTGAATCGCTTCAATCATTTTCTGGATGGATTCTTCACGGGTTTTCCCATAAGTAATCAGTTTGGAAAGCATCGGGTCGTAATAAATCGGCACTTCCATGCCTTCTTCGAAACCATCGTCTACACGGATTCCTTCGCCTTGCGGTACTTTATAAACGTCTAACGTTCCTACATTCGGCAGGAAATCGTTTAACGGATCTTCGCAGTACACACGCAATTCCATCGCATGACCGTTTATTTTCAAATCTTCTTGTTTGATACTTAACGCTTCGCCACGTGCGACACGAATTTGCATTTCCACCAAATCCATCCCCGTAATCATTTCCGTTACCGGATGTTCTACCTGCAAACGGGTATTCATTTCCAAAAAGTAGAAGTTTTTGTTTTCATCCAAAAGGAATTCCACCGTTCCGGCACCCAAATAATCACAAGATTGCGCCACTTTAACCGCTGCTTCTCCCATCGCTTTACGAATTTCCGGCGTTAGCACTGATGATGGGGCTTCTTCCACCACTTTCTGATGACGACGCTGGATAGAACATTCTCTTTCAAACAAATACAGGATATTGCCGTGACTGTCCGCCATGACCTGAATTTCGATATGGCGCGGCGAACCTACATATTTTTCAATAAAAACCGAACCGTCTCCGAAAGCTGCAACCGCTTCACTGATGGCACGGTTCATTTGCGATTCGAATTCCGCTTCGTTTTCTACCACGCGCATTCCTTTTCCACCACCACCGGCAGACGCTTTAATCAGGATTGGAAAACCGATTTGTTTCGCAACCTGTTTGGCTCCCTCAATATCGGTAATGGCTTTATCAACACCAGGAACCATTGGAATATCATAAGCTTTCACCGCATCTTTAGCCGCTAATTTGCTCCCCATGATGTGAATGGCTTTTGATTTTGGACCGATAAACGTGATGTTGTTTTTCTCTGCCAATTCAGCGAAATCGGCATTTTCGCTTAAGAATCCGTAACCCGGGTGGATTCCGTCTACATTAAGTGATTTAGCGACTTCGATGATTTTATCTCCTAACAAATAGGATTGGTTAGAAGGTGCTTCTCCGATACAAACCGCTTCATCGGCAAATTTTACGTGAGGTGCATTTCTGTCGGCCACCGAATAAACAGCTACCGTTTTAATTCCCATTTTTTTAGCCGTTTTCATCACGCGAAGGGCAATTTCCCCACGGTTGGCTACTAATATTTTCTTCATGATTATTCGAATTCGATTAACAACTGACCTTTGTCTACAGCCTGATCTTTACGTACCGCAATGGATTTGATAACACCGTCTCTTGGCGAAAGGAAACTGTTTTCCATTTTCATGGCGCCCAAAATCAAGATTGGGTCGTTTTCCTTTACTTCCTGACCTACTTCCACATTGATTTCCAGAATAAGTCCCGGCATCGGTGCTTTAATGGAGTTGATTTGTTTGGCAGCACCAACAGCAAATCCCATTTCCTTAATCAATTGGTCTAACGGATTGGCAATATCCACCACATAAGTCGTGTTATTGATTTTTACCGTGTACTTTTTGGCATTGAAGTCGGAAGCGATAATTTCAGCTTGAAAAGGAGTGTTGTCTTTTAAAATATGGTATTTCGAGTCTCCTAAACTCACAGCATCCAGAGTGGACACTTCGGAATCTGTTACATCAAAATGTGTTGATGCATTTACGGTTACTTTGTAAGTAGTACTCATGGGCTAAAAATTTGTTGCCGTAAATGTAAAAAATCTAAAACGTTTTCAGGCAAACTTTTAGCTTTGAAATTGGTAATTTGCTATAGCTGCATTCCAAGAGCTGCAATCCTAAATTTGGCAAGGTAATTTATGAGGTTGAAATAACAGATGTTTTTTACTTTTCCGGATTTTCAAAATATTTTTTCAGTATCGCCGCAATTTTGACTTTATCCAATGGTTTCGAAAGGTAATCGTCAAACCCAATTTCCTTGATCCGGTCTATTTCTTCGGAAAAAGAATAGGAGGTTTGTGCTATGATTGGAATTTCGGTATTGAATTCCCGTATCTTTTGAAACGCTTCATAACCGTTTAAGTTGGGCATTTTTATATCCATGAAAACCAAATCGATTTCATTATTTTCTTTACAAAGCTGAACGGCCTCGGCACCATCTTTGGCTCTGATAATTTTGAAACCGTGCATTTTTAAAAGCTTCTCAATCAAGATAAAATTAATATTGTCGTCTTCTGCCACTAAAATGATTTTTTCACTTCCCATGTCAATCGGAACCGTAATTTTTGATTCCTCCGATACCTCAACGTCGTCGCTTTCATCATAGTGTAACAAAATCGAAAAAGTAAATGTTGTTCCTATTCCGAGTTGGGATTTAAAATCGATTTCGCCTCCTAACATGGCAACATAAGCTTTGGAAATGGCTAATCCCAAGCCCAAGCCTTCGTTTGCGGAAATTCCTTTGGCGTTAATTTTACTGAAACGCTTAAAAACACTGCTTTGAAATTCTTCCGGAATACCAATTCCCGAATCCTTCACAGTGAACACAATTTTATTATCCACTTCATTAACAGCATATTCCAGCGTAACAGAACCCTCTTCAGTAAATTTAAAGGCGTTGTTTATCAGATTGGCAATTACTTCTCTGAGTTTTGTCCCATCGGTCAGGATCTTTTTACGAGCAGGTTTTTCAGGAGTAATCAATTTAAAATCGACCGCCTCATTGTGAAGAATCCCTTTGCAGGAATTGAAGGTACTCTGAACCAGTTCGTCCAGATCAACAGCATAAATATTAGGTTTAACAATATTGGAATCGATTTTGGACATTTCAACCAAATCATCAATAATATCAATTAAGTTTTTACCGCTTTGTTTGATAATCGTGATAAATTCCTCTTTCTCAGCATCTGAAAAAGTAGGATTCGAGAGCATGTCGGTAAACCCTAAAATTGCATTCATCGGTGTTCTGATTTCATGCGATAAATTCATCAGAAACGCCGACTTGAGTTTGTCACTCTCCTCCGCTTTACTTTTTGCAATAGCCAGCTGCTCGGTTTTTACCTTATTTTCTTCAAAGAGTTTTCCGATGTATCGAAACTCGCCTCTTATATTTTTTAACGATGCAATAGCACTCGGATCACCATTCACTAAAATTTTCTTGATAAAACTGATGGGCAATCTCGACCATAAATTGGCGTAATAATAATACACTATCCACGACAAAAGAAGTGCTAGAGCGGTTATCAGAAGAATTCGTTTGGTTATGGAAAAATCGATATCATAAGCTCTTTTAAAATACAGACTCGATATTGTTTTTCCTTCATAATCTTTTAGCGGGATGACCGTGAAAACCGTTTTCCTTGCCTTTTCGTTTCCTTCGTAAAATTTAATTTTTGAACTGGAGATTTCTTCGATATTCGCAAAATATTCGGCATCCAGTAAGCGGGCTATAAAAAAGTAACCGGAAGGCTGGGTTTTATTTTTATATGGATCGTTAGACGGATGTATGGTTGCCCCGTAAACTTCTACAATTCCTTCGGGTATTTTCAGATAAAACTTGTCGACTTTTTTTTCGCGGATTCGTTTTAGGGCAGCATCCGGAATAAAATCTTTTGTTTTTATTTTTAGCGTGGACACTTTGGTAATAAAAGAGCCATCAATGGAATAAGCACACAAATATTCCACTTTATAGGTATCGATGATATTGGCCACTGAAGTATTAAACCAAGTGACGTCTTTGGTTTTGGTAAAATCCACAAACTCGTCCCAATACGTGGCATCGTTAATAACCGAAGTATAAGGTTCGGCATTGAGTTTTAACAACGAATTAATTTCATTACTGAATAATTCCCTACTGGATTTAAAAATTTGTTTTTCCTGTATCCGGGTATAAAAATACAAGGAGAGTACGAGTAACAATAACCCGAACGTTACCAGTGAAAGTAACGTTATTACCTTGGAATAAGTTGAATCATTATAGCGTTTGGTAATGGATTTCACTATTCTTGTTTTCAGATGCTGAACCAAATTCAGTAAGTTTTATCTAAAATTAACAACTTATCCGTAAAACAAGCAACTTATTTTAATTTTATTTGAAAATAAATTAATCCAACATAATTCTACAGCACTAACAATCCGAAATCGCGCAGGGTATTAACCGGTTTAGAATACCAAAACAATTCGAAATCTTCCAAACCAGCTGTTTCATAATCCGATTTCACTTCGTTGAACGTATACCGTTTTTCATTGGCAACTTCAATTTTCGCTAACAAAGCCAGCAACCACTCGCCTTTTTCTTTGTCGACTGTAATTTCAAAAACTTCTCGTTTGTCGTGAAACGTCATTTTCATCATTTCCCAGGAATTGCTTTTTTTGCTTTTCGTAAACGATTCTACCAAAGGTTTCCCGCCTATCCATACGATTTTCGCATTCGGTTTAACCGTAAAAAAGACTTCTTTTTCAAGACAATTGTAAATAAAATCAGGCTTTACCGTGGTTCTTGGAATTTTAAAATCGAACCAATCCTGTAACGGATAATCGAAACAAATGCCATGCATGTAATTGAACAACGATTTCTTGAGTCCGAAGCTGAATTTATCGTGATTGATTCCGGTTTTGTCTTTAAATTGAATGTCGTTATTGGCAAAAGTGATTTCATTGCTTTCCGGAATCACACCGAATTCTTCCGGAAACATCCCAACCGGACTGTGCGCTGTCATGGCAAACTGGTGCCAAAATCCGGATTGCAACACTCCCAATTCGAACAACTGGCGTACCATTTCCAAACTGTCAATCGTTTCCTGAATGGTTTGTGTAGGATATCCGTACATCAAATACGCATGCACCATAATACCTGCTTCGGTGAAGTTTCGGGTAACTTGCGCCACCTGTTCAACGGTTACACCTTTCTTAATGAGCGCTAACAATCTATCGGAAGCCACTTCCAATCCGCCGGAAACTGCGATACAACCGGAAGCTTTCAGTAACACACACAAATCTGCGGTGAAACTTTTTTCGAAGCGAATGTTCGTCCACCACGTAACTGTTAGATTTCGTCGGAGAATTTCCAACGCCACTTCCCGCATTAAGGCCGGAGGCGCCGCTTCATCTACAAAATGAAAACCGTTATGCCCCGTTTGAGCAATCAGCTCTTCCATTCGGTCGACCAGAATTTTGGCGGCAATGGGTTCGTAAATTTTGATATAATCTAAGGATATGTCGCAGAATGTACATTTTCCCCAATAACATCCGTGAGCCATGGTGAGTTTGTTCCAGCGACCGTCGCTCCAAAGACTGTGCATCGGATTGGCAATTTCGATTACGGAAATGTATTTATCCAACAACAAATCGGTATAATCCGGTGTGCCGACTTCATTTTGTTTGTAATCTTGGCGAAGCGAATTATTTTTATAAATCACCCGGTTGTTTTCCAGCAAAAATGTTCTTTTAAATTCGTTGTGTTCAGGATTTTCAATGTGTGCAACCAAAAGTTCGACAGGAAGTTCGCCATCGTCCAAGGTAATAAAATCGAAAAATTCAAAAACGCGATTGTCTTTTAATTCCCGTAATTCAGTATTCGGAAAACCACCACCCATGGCCACTTTAACCTCAGGAAAATGTTCCTTAATGTATTGTGAACAACGAAAGGCACTGTAGAGATTTCCAGGGAAAGGGATCGAGAAACAAATCAGTTTTGGCTCTATTTCGCTAAGTTTTTCATGGAGGATTTTCAAAGTAATTACATCGATGAAAGTAGGCGCAGTCTGAAGATATTCGTACAATTCATCAAACGAATTGGCACTTCTGCCCAAACGTTCGGCATAGCGACTGAATCCGAAGTTTTCGTCGACCGTTTCCACAATGAAATCGGATAAATCTTCGAGGTATAAAGTCGCCAAATGCTTGGCTTTGTCCTGCATTCCCATGGTTCCGAACGCCCAATCCATATCATCGAGCTGACTGAAACGGGAAGCTTCGGGTAGGAAACCGTCCGAACAAATCTGACGCGCCAAAGTGGGATTATTTCCCTGAAGAAAAGCAATTACCGAATCGATGGTTTTGATGTACTCGTTCTGTAAACTAAAAATCCGTTGACAATTATCAGAAAACGAATCTTTATTGGCTTCAGAATACTTAAAAATGCCTATTAATCCTTCTTTTGAAAACAATTGTAAAATCGCTTCGATACCCAAATCGATCTGAAAGGAACTGATATTTTTCGTATTCAGAAAACCTTTTAAATAAGCTGTTGCCGGATACGGTGTATTCAGTTGGGTGAAGGGCGGAGTGATTAAAAGTGTTTTGATAGCAGAATAGTTTATGCAAAAATAATGGTTAATTTATAAAGTTTACGTACTATTTTTTCTACTTTTACGCTGCATTATAAAAATACGTAAATTTTTACAACTAAAATGGTATCAAACTATAGCAGTACTTTCCGATTCTCAATTGGCTTCCTTTCGATTCTTTTTTTCTTGTTATTTTCACCAAAAACAAGAGCACAAACTTATGTTGTTTGGAATTCCGCGGGCGGAGCCAATACTTTAACCGGAAGTTTTCCAGGAGGAACTGTTACCGTAACCGAAACAGGACCCGGAAATTTAGTTTCAATTTCTTCGCCTTCTTCCTTTACCGCAAACATCGTAACAACTGGCTCTCGAACCTTTTCGACATTTGGTCCTTCCACAACACCTCCGTCTAAAAGTTTGACATTTACTTTTTCAACTCCGGTAATAATCACCCGATACAATATGGGGGACATTGATTTAGGCGGAACATGGAATGACACTTTTACATTTTCAGGTGTCACTTTTACAGGAGCCACGGGTTCAGATTGTACTGCTACTGTTGGCGGAGCTGTCGCAACGGGTAATTTGGGGAATAATGCAGAATTTGCCTCTTGGACAAACAGTACAACAGCTATTACTTCGTTTTCAATCAATTATGCCAATACCGGAGGTAAAACCCATGCTTTTTTAGCTTATTCATTAGAAGTAATGTTGGCCCCGACAAGTGCAACGGTAACAGTAAACAATACTTTTTTGTGTCCAAGTCAGACTGCTACAGTTACCGCAACTCCAGGATCACCGGGCACATACAGTTATGCTTGGACAGTTCCTGCCGGAGTACCAAATCCGGGTAATGTTGCCAGTTTTACCACTACAACTGCAGGAACTTATAGCGTTGTAATAACAAATCTGACTACCGGTTCGGTAAGTGCAAGCAGCTCCGGAACAGTGACAGCTTATACTGTTGAAACACCGGTATTTAATCAAATCAACCCTATTTGTTCGGGAAATACATTAACACTCCCGACAACATCCACAAATGGTATCACTGGAACGTGGGCGCCTGCTGTAGATAATTCACAAACAACCACTTACACTTTCACCCCAACTAGCAATCCTTGTGCAACAACAGCATCCATGACAGTCGTAGTAACACCTCGACCAACACCATTATTTACACAAATTGCACCTATATGTGAAGGAAATACATTAGGAGCCCTTCCCACAATATCCACCAACGGATTCACAGGAACGTGGACACCTGCACTTAACAATACACAAACCACGACATACACATTTACTCCAATAAGCGGCGAATGTGCTACCACAACCACTATGACGATAGTAGTGAATCCCAGAGTTACGCCTCAGTTTACGCAAGTTGCCGAAATATGTTCCGGAGACACATTAGCAGCTCTTCCGACCACCTCAAATAACGGTGTAACCGGATCTTGGTTGCCTGCTTTAAGCAATTTACAAACCACTACGTATACTTTTACCCCAGACGCCAGTTTTTGTGCTACTACAACACAGATGACCATCATAGTAAATCCGATTCTAACCCCAACTTTCACTGCGGTTAATCCTAGTTGTTTCGGAAGTTCTGTTACTCTGCCAAACCTATCAAACAATGGAGTTAGCGGAACATGGTCTCCAAATTTTAACCCTGCAGCAACCACACTATACACTTTTACCCCAAATCCGGGACAATGCGCAATCCCTACAACAATGCAAGTGGTCGTTTTAGATGATTTTGACTTTGAAATCATCGGCGGATGTCAAAATAATGATTTTATTCTACAGGTTGCCCCTTTAGGGAACAGTTTCGACAGCGATTCAGCAGGTTACGAATGGCAAAACAATGCCGTATCCGTTGGCAATAACAGTAGTTCATTCAATGTCACATCTTATGTAAACTCGACTTTAATAACGGAAACACTGCCACTGACTTTTGATGTAATTGTTACTGACAACAATAACTGTGTTAAAACCAAGTCAATTTCAGTGGAAAATATGTACTGTGACATTCAAAACGGAATCTCACCCAACAATGACAATTTAAACGAATTTTTTGACTTACGTTTATTAGAGGTAAAACACCTTAACATCTTTAACAGATACGGAGTTAAAGTGTACGATAAAGAGAATTACACGGACCAATGGCGCGGACAGACAAACAGCGGTGAATCGTTACCAACAGGAACATATTACTATCTGATCGAATTTAAAAACAACCGGAACATAAAAACAGGCTGGATTTATATTAACCGAGAAATCAAATAAAATACCCAATCTGTTAAAACAACTGTATATCTTGACATACAAAGTACTTTAGCCCTAAGCTAAGATGGGGTAATAATGGCATTTTACTGTCATTATTACTCCAATCTTAATATCAATAAGTGTAAAATTTCGTCATCAACGAATAGGATATTTGCTCATTTTAACAACTTGAACACACAATCTTTCACACAAAGAAAACAATCCGTAAACTTTATGCAAAGTTTTATTTAAATAATTATTTCCATAAGAATAATTGTAACATTTCTCATATTTTTGCAAAAAAAATATTACGTGAGACATTTCCTTTACCTTTTAAGCCTATTATACTCAACCACTTTGTTTTCACAAAACAAAATTTCATTAAAGGAACCAATACGCTTTGAAAACAGCAGTTTCAATAAAAAAATTAAAACAATAGAGGACCGCAAAAACCAAACAAATAGCGATTCTATTGAACGTGCTCTTTTTTTAAAACGCAAACAACAGGAAACTGAACTAAACCATAAAAATCATTCCCATTCAAAAGCCACACTGAATCCTGTTCATCTTTGCAGTAACAGTAATTTTGAAGAGTTTGAAACCATTTCCGGAACGAACGTGCTGAAAAATTTTTTGTATACCACGACGAACCCTATCAATCCGACACAATGTGTTACCCCTTTCACAACGGCCAATCAAGAAATTGCGCAATACGACCCAAGTCTGAGTAATTTAATGGCCTCTACCGTACCTTTCAATTTTATTGATGAATTCATCGGTGATATCAACGCTTTCGACCAGTTTGCCTTACAAATAAACTACAAGAACTCTTATACGACATCAGGAGTTGTTCAGGCCAAACGCTTTAAAACCAACAATGAAAACAATGTGATTTTCAATTATAAAGCCGTATTGCAAAGTATCAGTTCCTCAGGACATTTCAACGAACAGCCTTTTTTCAAAGCCCGGATTATCAATAATGCAGGTGCAGTTGTAAGTGAATTTTGCGTTATCGGAGATCCTACAAACTGTATATTCACCCAAGCTCCCGGATATGAAGCTGGAAGCATTGTTTTGTATACCCAAAACTGGCAATCCGGAAGTTTGGACATATCATCCATACCTAATAACGAGGAATTTATCATTGAATTTACAGCGGCACGTTGTGGTTTAGGAGGACATTTCGGTTATGCCTATATTGATGATTTGTGTCTGCATCATTCCAATGAGAATTTACAAGGAAGTATCGAATTGGATCCACTATATAAAATCTGTCCTACTCTACCCATATCCGTTTGCGGAACATTTACGGTTCCGAATTCAGGAGGTGTTGCAGCTTCAGTGGAATCGGTTACTTTAAATGTATACGACAGCAATAATGCAATTATCTTCACCTCCACTACCCCAACATCATTAGATTTAATCAATAAGACGTTTTGTTTTGAATTGGATGGAACCAATTTGCCTAATACAGCCACTGCCAATTATAATGTAGGTGTGATCATCAATTATGGTGTAACCGCGACCGGTTGTTCGGGAACCAGTTTTAGTTCGGCAAGCGACAACGATGCTAATCCGGGATGGGATATTTCATTTATGAATTGTACTCCGGATTGCAACTTTACACTTCAGACCGGAATTCTTAAACTTTGTGACGGAAACGGAGACGGTAAAGAGTTTTTTGACCTTACCAATATTGATTCGCAATTGATAGGAACACAACCCGGTTTAACAATAAGTTACTTTACAACTCTTACTAATGCAACAAACGACACTAATCCCATAGTGAGTTTTACCAACCACGAAAGTTATTCGACAACACTTTATGCCAGAGTTACCAAAGACGCTACCTGCTTTAAAATTATTGCTTTTCAGGTTACCGTAAAAAACCCTTCGGGAACCATTTCGGGAATTCTGAATGTTTGCAGTGGAAGTACCACACTTACTGCTTCTCCGGGAGTGAGTTATTTATGGTCAAACGGCGACACGACTCGAAGCACGGTCGTTACCGCTATAGGAACATACAGCGTAACCATAACGGATGCAGACGGTTGTATTTCAAATGCTTCTGTTACCATTATACCTAGTCAAGTTGCGGTATCACCAACAGTTGATGTTACTCAACCCACTTGTTTTGTAAGTACCGGAACCATTAACATCACTTCCCCTGCAGCAGAATACAGTTTTGACAATGGCATTACCTGGACAACCAATTCTCAAATGACGAATCTTCCTATCGGAACCTATAACATCAAAATAAAAACAGTGAACAACTGTATTTCCTATGCTAAAACCATCAATATTATCCCTTACCTATCATCGTATCCTTACTATACAAGTATTGATCCTACAAGTTGCAATGGTTTTGGAAGTATCACCATAACCACGCTGGCTACAGAATACAGTTTTGACAATGGTGCAACATGGGGAACAAGCAATACAGCAAACAATTTACCTGTAGGCACTTATCTAATCCGTACAAAAGATGCATTTGGCTGCATTTCGAATTTCAACAGTGTTGTTTTTTACAACCAGTTTTTATCGGCACCAACCTATACGTTTATAGCACCTTATTGTTCTAATTTGGGAAGCATCACCATTACTACACCGGCAGCCGAATACAGTATTGACGGCGGAACCACATGGCAAACTTCCGATACATTTAACAACCTTTCTTCGGGAAGTTATGTTATAAAAATAAAAAATGCACAAGGCTGTACCTCTCCAAATCTATATGTTTATTTAACCCGTTTTGAAAACAGCTACCCAACTTATACCATTGATGAGGCGGGATGCAATAAATATGCTTCTGTAACCATAACAACACCGGCTGATTTTTACAGTTTTGACGGAGGAACAACTTGGTCCACCAATAACACTTTAGGCAACTTAAACAATGGTGCCAACCTACAGTTAAAAATACGTCGCGGACTAAGTTGTGTGTCCTACTCGCAAAACGTACGCATTAATTCAAATTTCCGCCCGCTGCCCGCCGTTATTGATTTCGCCACTTTAGTTTGCGACAATTCCAACAACGGAAACGAACCGGTTAACCTTTCGTTATACAACAGTAATATCATTGCTGGTCCTTCAAATTATACCTTCAGCTATTACAACTCGCTAAATGGAGCACAAAACCAATTGAGTAGTGATGTGATATCGAATTACAGTACGTTTAATCTGAATGTCACCAATACAACACTTTACGTTTTGGTAAAAGACATTTACGGCTGTTCCGATATCGCCACTTTAGAACTTACGTTGATTCCGACACCCGTTATCACAATTCAAGATTTATACTATCTGTGCGAAAACCATACTGTAAGCGTAACTGAAAATACTGTTTTCGACAGTTATACATGGTCTAACGGCACGACAACGCCAACCAACGTAATTTCGCAAGCCGGAATTCATAGTCTAACCGTTACCGAAGTTCACGGTTCGGTAATTTGCAGCACAACCAAAACCTTTAATGTTGTTTTATCCAACCCGGCTACCATAACAAGTTTTGAAACACTGGATTGGACCACAAACGACAACATCATCACAGTTAATGTAACCGGATTAGGGAATTATGAATATTCACTGGACGGAATTAATTATCAGGACAGCAATACTTTTTATGACCTGGAAGTAGGAGAGCATTTGGTATATGTAAGGGATAAAAACGGATGTGGTGTTATAACGGAAGAGGTTTTTCTACTGATACATCCAAGATTTTTCACGCCAAACGGAGATGGTTTCAACGATTTATGGAGAGTAAAATTTTCGGAAAAAGAACCCGATTACATTGTTAAAATATTCAACCGTTATGGAAAATTACTGAAGCAGCTAGGCCATAATTCCGAAGGTTGGGACGGTACTTATCTTGGTGTACCGGTACCGTCTGACGATTATTGGTTTTTGGTAACCCGTAAAAACGGAAAAGAACACAAGGGTCATTTTACACTGAAACGATAATCCGATTTTATAAGTCTTTGTTAAACCGAATTCAGCTATAGTAATTTTTGTTAAATTAGCGGAAATAAAAAAACCGCCATGCCTAACGACTGTATCAGCTATCAAAATTCCGGATATTTTTCAAAACTTATTGTTGATTATTTGAATCAGGAACCTGAAGTGCAGTCGTTCTATCACCGATTTCCCAAACTGGAGCATTTTAAACTTCAGCTGGAAGAAAAAGGAAACAATTTTCCGGAAGAAAACAGAGCTGTTTTGGTAGCCGCTTTGGAAAAACAATACCAGAACACCAACATTTCGGAAGCAACGAAAAACAACATTAAGTCATTGCACAAAAACAATACTTTTACCATAACCACCGGTCATCAATTGAACCTTTTCACCGGTCCGCTGTATTTTTTGTATAAGATTGTTTCGGTAATTAACCTTACCCGCGAACTGAAAACCGCCTATCCACACTACCATTTTGTACCGGTGTATTGGATGGCGACAGAAGACCATGATTTTGAAGAAATCAATTATTTTGATTTCAGAAACAAGAAAATCCATTGGAACAGGGACAGTAAAGGTCCGGTAGGAAGACTTTCAACGGAAGGGCTTGCCGAAGTTTTTGAAGTTTTTTCAAAAGAATTGGGCCCCGGAAACAATGCTGATTATTTGCGTGAACTTTTCAAAAACGCCTATTTAAAACACGCTACGCTGGCTGAAGCTACCCGTTTTTTAGCAAATGAACTGTTTCAGGAACAAGGATTGGTAATTATTGACGGTGATGATGTTGCGTTAAAAAGCGTTTTTACCCCCTTTGTACAACAAGAATTACTACAACAAACCTCTTTTAAAAAAGTATCGGAAACCATTGAACAATTAGGAGACTATACTGTTCAGGTTAATCCGCGTGAAATCAATTTGTTTTACATCGAAGACGATTTAAGGGAACGCATTATTTTTGAGGATTCCCGCTATACAATTAACAATTCTAAAACCGTTTTTACAGAGGCTGAAATTTTAAAAGAACTCGAAAAGCATCCTGAAAAATTCAGTCCGAATGTGATTTTACGCCCTTTATATCAGGAAGTGATTTTGCCCAACCTCTGTTACATCGGAGGCGGTGGAGAAATTGCGTATTGGCTGGAACTGAAAACCAATTTTAAGGCGAATAACATCCCTTTCCCGATACTCTTGCTTCGAAATTCGGCACTATTAGTTTCGGAAAAACAAGCACAGAAAGCCGACGCATTAAACTTAAGCTGGTCTGATTTATTCTCCAAACAGACAAATCTGATAAATCGAAAAACTGCAGAATTCTCCAGTTTCAACTTGGATTTTACCGAACAGAAAACATTTCTGAAAAATCAATTCGAGAAACTGACCCAAATAGCCCAGCAAACCGATAAATCTTTTATAGGAGCCGTAAAAGCACAGGAAATCAAACAACTGAAAGGATTGGAAAACCTCGAGCGTCGTTTGCTCAAAGCCGAAAAAAGAAACCATCAGGAAAAATTGAAGCGCATAACGGATCTTCAGAATGAATTGTTCCCAAACCTTAGTCTTCAAGAACGAAAAGTCAATTTTTCGGAATTTTATCTTAACAATGGAAATGATCTTATTGAAAAGCTGCTCAAAAACCTAAATCCGATATCCGAAGAGTTTAAGATAATTTATTTACAATAAAGCATATTTTTTCCTACATTAGTGTATTTCATCGATATTTTTAAGCGTTTCATCTAACATTTTTCTTTTAAAATTAGGTTGGTAACTAAAAAGTGTTATTTTCGCAACATTAAATAAAAGAAAAGTTAAAATTATCATATGAAGAAGAATTACCTAATGTTAAGTTTAAGTGCTATGGCACTTTTTTTATGCTCCTTTTATCAGATTTCCAATCTAAAACCTAAAATGGTTATGGTGGAAGGCGGTACTTTTAAAATGTCCCCAAAAGAAAATGCGGTAGACCCGAAAACAAAGAAGAAAATTGTATACGACATCACTGTTTCTTCTTTTGAAATGGCAAAATTTGAAGTTACTGTGGCAGACTGGAAAGCTTATACCAGTGCCAATAAAATAAGCATGCCTGCCCGACCAAGCTGGGGCTGGAATGATGATTATCCGATGACAAACATTTCATGGACAGATGCGATTAAATATTGCAACTGGTTGAGTAAAGCAAACAACTTAAAACCAGCTTATTCTAAAAAAGACGAAAAATACATCTGTGATTTTTCAGCAGACGGCTACCGTTTGCCAACTGAAGCAGAATGGGAATATGCAGCTAAAGGCGGTAACAAATCTCAAAACTTCACTTACTCTGGAAGCAATGATCTTGAAATGATTGCTTGGTATGCCAACAACAGTAGAAAATCACCACAGGAAATTGGCACAAAATTAGCCAATGAATTGGGAATTCATGACATGAGTGGAAATGTATGGGAATGGTGTTGGAACTACTACAGTCCGATTTACCATTTAGCGGAAAGAAGAGACAATCCTGTTGGACCGGACAGAGGCGACAAACGTTCAGTTAGAGGTGGTTCATGGGACAGCAGCAAATTAGACTATTTGAAGCCAACCAACCAACTAAGCTGGAATCCAACTGCTACAAACGAATTTTTCGGATTGCGAATTGTAAGAACTGTTAAATAATTTTCTGTTAAGTAGGTTGTTTTTCAAATAGAAAGCAGTACTTTTGCGCCAAATTTAAAAATACAGAAATGGCAACTAACAGAACTTTTACAATGATCAAACCGGATGGTGTTGAAAACGGACACATCGGTGGAATTTTAAATATGATTACTGAAGGTGGTTTCAGAATCGTTTCGATGAAACTTACTCAGTTGACTGTAGCTGATGCTCAGAAATTTTATGCAGTACACAGCGAAAGACCATTCTTTGGAGAATTGGTTGAATTCATGACAAGAGGTCCGATTGTAGCGGCTATCTTAGAAAAAGAGAATGCTGTTGAGGATTTCAGAACATTAATCGGTGCTACAAACCCGGCGGATGCTGCTGAAGGAACAATTCGTAAAAAATATGCAACTTCAATTGGAGAAAATGCAGTTCACGGATCTGACAGTGATGAGAATGCTGCTATTGAAAGCGCTTTCCATTTTGCAGGAAGAGAGCAATTCTAATCCATTAGAATTATCAAATACAAAACCCACCCGCTTTGCGAGGTGGGTTTTTCTTTTTCAAGAAACCCGGCATTACATCATCCGTAGTGGCTTTGTTTGGCTACATTGCACTAAGGTTACATTCTTTTTACCAAAGTCTTATTTGCAGAGTTTGCGTGAGGGATAGCAGTGTAAATCCTTTTTGGAAACTTTTTCTGTTTCCAAAAAGATTGGAACGTATAGCCCGACCCATTTTCGGGGCACGCCCAAAACAAAAACGTTCATCGTTTGCGAAAACCACTCGCTTTAAAAGTCCATAAAAAAACCCTTTCGATTGAAAGGGTTTTTCTTTTTTTATAAAATTAAGCTAACAAAAATAAAAATATAAGCGGGAACAAGATACCGGCCAAGGCCAGTTTCCAACCCCTTTGTTTAAAAGTGTGCTTCCCTACAGAAATCATTAAAGCTCCTGTTACGGCAATGGTTATTAAAGACAATCCGAAAATATCCGAATAATAAATCCACCAGTTGGAGGTGTTTTTATGCAACTTCATGGCTTGGCTGATAAAAGGTGTTTTCCTGAAAGTAACGATTTCCCCTTTCCCGGTTTTCATGTCGATTTCAACATCGGTATTTTCAAAAGCAATTCTTAACTCACCTTTTTTAACACCATGACGACGGAATTTATCTTCTACTCCTAAATCCTTCCCTAATTGTTCGGCAAACTGTTCGGTAATTTTATCCTCTGTTGGCAATTTAACTTCGACAGCTTTGGTTTCTACAGTATATTTTTCCGGGTGCCAGCTTTCTCTGTGGTTCATTAAAATTCCGGAAAACGCGAAGGAAATAATCAATCCGAGGTAGAAATAGCCCAAATCACGGTGAATGGCTCTAAGTTGTTTTTGTCTTTTCATTGATTTTAAAATTTATATTTTAATGTCGCCATAACCTGACGCGGGGCAATTGGATTTATACTGTAATTTTCGTGAACCGAATAATTCAACTCGTTGGTAATATTAGAAACTTTGCAAAGTAACGAAATTTGTTTCCAAGTATAGCCAACCGATGCATCAACCGTTATGTAACCGTCCACCGGGATTTCACGATCACGGAATTCCACTACGTTTGTAGTTGTATTATAAACATAATCATTGTTCCATCCTCCGATTCTGTCGCCAATGTAGTTCGCAATACTTCCTACCGAAAACCCTTTGAAAAATCCGCTTTGAACAGTATAGAAGAAACTTGCATTTGCAGTATGCTGCGGTGTTCTGGCTACACGATCTCCCTTAACAAAACTGCCCGGAATCCACTCGCCTAAAACTTTTGTAAAACGCATGTCGTTGTAACTGTATCCCACCAAAATACTTAATCCGTCAATTGGTTTTGCGTTCACATCAATTTCAACTCCTTTACTTGTTGTTTGACCGGAAAGCATTTTTTTGGTTGTATCGGTATTGTTTGGAGTACCATCTGCTAAGAAGGGTGCCATTTGAGCAAAATTACCGTTCACAATCTGATACAAAGTAACGTTTGTGGTTAATTTTCCATTTAAGAATTCCTTTTTAGCCCCAACTTCAAATTGATCGATAATAGAAGGTGCTAAATTTTTCCCGTAAATATCCGTTCCGGTATTGGGTGTGAAAGAATTGGCGTAGCTGGCAAATAAGGATGTCGATTTAGTAGGTTGGTACACCAATCCTGCTTTTGGTGAAAAAGCAGCATCGACACGTTTGGCATCTTTTTTCGGGTTTGGATCATTTTCCGGTGCTTGCGTTTGCGCTCCGGCTGCAAATACTTCGTTATAATTTTTAGCCTGAGCCTCCTGCCAAGACCAGCGGATACCGGCTAAAACTTTAAATTTACTTGTAAGACTGATTAAATCCTGTGCATAAGCTCCAAAACGGAACGTTTCTGTTCTTACGATTTTTGAATTTCGGGAACCAGGGACTTCATATTCGTTTTCATACGATGTCGGATTATAGATATTTACAAGACCGCCGGGAGTAAGATCATAATTGGTTCTGTCAAACACATACGTAAATGCTTGTGCGAAGGAATAATCACTATCCAAACCTGTAGACAATTGATGTTTTATGCTTCCTGTAGTAAATGTCCCCTGAAGATTCAATTGTTCCGCAGTAATGAGTTCCGTATTATTATTTTTACCTAAAGGTCTTTTAAAGTCTCCGTTGGCATCAGGTTGAATACGCTCGGTTCCCTCTGATTTTCTAGCGTAGTCCTGTAACGACGTATTGGAACTGAATTTCAAGTTGGAATTGATTTTATGTACAACTTGACCTGAAAACGAAGCTTGAGTTGTCAATCCGTTAGACCATTTTGCACCCAAATAGGTATTTCTTGGCAAGTCAACCAGTTTTTTACCGATAACGCCCGTACCAAAATCCGGAGTCCAATAGTCTCTTAGATAATCCCCTTGTAAAAGTATTGAGGTTTTCTTAGTTGCTTTAAAAAGAAGCGACGGATTAACATAGAAACGTTCTCTGGTAACCACATCCCTGAAACTTTCTGCGTTTTCATAAGACCCCACAAAACGGTAAGCAATATTTTTGCTTAAAGGTCCGTAAAAATCGACAATAGGTTTAAAATACGCATAGCTTCCGGTCTGAAAAGAAACACTTCCTCCTTTTGCAAACAAAGGCGTCTTGGTTACCATATTAACGATGCCTCCCGGAGCCACATTTCCAAACAACAAAGCAGAACTTCCTTTTAAAGCTTCTACTTGTTCTAAAGAAGCTACTTCAGGCATAGAGCCCCCATTAAAGCGGAATCCGTTTTTAAACATATTATTTGCCGTCATATCGTAACCTCTGGACCAGAACGATTCCTGGGCACCCCCACGGGCAGAACCTACATAAACACCGTTTACATTTTTAATGACATCACTCAAACGAATGGTTTGTTGCTGCTCCAATACTTTAGCATCGATAACCTGAACACTTTGTGGTAAATCAACCGTTCTGATACCGGCTTTTCCGTTGGCAAGATTTCTGTTGATGACACTTCCCGAAACGATAACTTCCGATAAAGTACTTGTCGCAGACGTTAGCGAAATTTTTGGAACAACAGTAACACTATTTGACTTTACAATTACAGGAATCGATGAAACAGTAAAACCTATGTGGGAAAAAATAAGGGTATATTTCCCGGGAGTCACATTGGAAATACTGAAGTTACCTTTATCATCCGTTAATGTGCTGAAATGAGCATTTTGTGCCGTCACGGTAACCTTTTCTAAAGGAAGATTTTGAGAAGAAACAACTGATCCTTTAACAGATCCGTTAGTTTGTGCATTTATATGAAAAGTAAAAAAAAGAACAGCGAATAAAAATTTAACAGGGGCTTTCATTTTTATAATTCTTATTTAGATTGATTATATTTAATGCAAAACTAAACAAGACAAACCAACTACACAAGTTTATTTAGAACAAATAAAAATAATTTTTTTCACAATTTATCAACTACCTAAAAATCAAATCCGTAACAACATCTTTTCGAAGTTCTTCATTGATCATTTTGATGATTTTTTCTTTACCATAGCTCAATTCTTCGCGTAAAACCGCAGAGGAAAGTGCGACATAAAGCGTAGTTCCTTTTAAAAGGATTTCAGTGGTATAATTGTTTACACCATTACCCATAAGGTTTTTCCATGCGTCGCGCACGTCTATTTTATCAATGCCGGATTGCAGTTTATTCTCTTGAATAAATTGTTTTAAAACATCTCCTATCGGACTTTCCTCATTGAATCGCTTCGCCATTATTTTACAGAAAAAGGTTTGCTTTTTTTATAATAATACTTAATGTCCTGATCGTTTTTTACCACAAACTTGTCATCTGATAAAGTGATGATTTCTTCTTTCCATTTAGCATAGGGAGTAGCGTAACTCAGAACCAAATCACCCTCTTTATTTACCACCTCAATGTTTTCAGATAAATCATTCATCAGGTATGTACCGTCAAGTTGCGGCATGACTTTTTTACGGAAACCCTTGTTTCCTTTAATTTCAAAAAAATCTATTGTGGTATTCACCTTATACTCTTTCTTACTGCCATCAGGCATTTCAGCCTTTTCGATTTCCCAATATCCATTCATTTTTACAAGATCTTTTTCATCGATTTGCTGTTTACAACTCACAAAAAATAAGATCAAGAGAGAAAGATAAAATGCTTTTTTCATCCGGTTTGATTTTTCACAAAGTTAATTTTAAATACTATTGAAAAAAAGTAAATCGGATTAAACTATTCGCTACTTTTAAAGTCTTACAGGAAACCTAAAACAAATGAAGCACTTTATCGTACCTCTTTTTTTTCTTGCTACCCTATTAAGTTGCAGCTCTGATTCGGAAGTTGTAACAGCAACGCCTACACCAACACCTGAAACCATGTATTTCCCACCCCTTACCGGTGACACTTGGGAAACAAAAAGCATTGCTGCTTTAGGCTGGAACCAATCGGCAGTAGCTCCTTTAGAAACTTATTTAAATGACAAGCACACGAAAAGCTTTATCATTCTTGTAAATGGTCGAATTGTCATGGAACGTTATTTCAACGGACACACCGCAACCGACAACTGGTATTGGGCCAGCGCCGGAAAAACGCTTACCTCAACCATGACCGGAATTGCTCAACAGGACGGTTTTTTAAACATCAACAATAAGGTTTCCGACTATATCGGTACCGGATGGACCAGTGAAACGCTGGCAAAAGAAAACCTGATTACCTGCAAACATTTACTGAGTATGACTTCAGGCTTAGACGATGCTTTGGGCGATGATGTAAGCCCAGCAAACCTACAATACGTTGCTGATGCCGGAACAAGATGGGCCTACCACAATGTTTATGTAAAACTTCAGGATGTTGTTTCATCGGCTGCCGGACAAACCTGGAGCGCTTACTTTAACTCTAAACTAAGAGATAAGATTGGGATGAATGGCGCCTGGGTTCCAAACGGAGATTTAAGTGTTTATTGGAGCACCTCAAGAAGTATGGCACGTTTTGGTTTATTAGCATTAAATAATGGCAACTGGAATGGTACACAGATAATAAATACCGCTTATTTTCATGACGCTACGACCACATCACAAAACATAAATCTTGCGTATGGTTATTTGTGGTGGTTAAATGGAAAAAGCAGTTATCATTTACCGCAGAGTCAATTACAGTTACCCGGCAGTATTATTCCTTCCGGTCCGAACGATATGTTCATGGCTTTGGGAAAAAATGATCAGAAGATTTATGTGATTCCGAGCAAAAAAATGGTCGTAATACGAATGGGTGATGCTGCAGACAATGTCAGTATGGCACTCTCCGATTTTGACGAAGTATTATGGCAAAAAATAAAGGCGTTATATGAATAACGCCTTTATTTTTATTTTTTACTGAAGAGTTTTATTAATCCGTACAGAACTAACACAAATGCCAACAGTCGCATAATCATAAAAATATTCGGAAACTTCTTTTCGAGAAAATAAGACAATACTATCAGTAAAACCCCTGCCGCTAAAAAAGCCAAAGGTGATTTCGATCTAAAAAACTGAATAATTTTCTCCATAGGTCATTATTTAAAGAAAGAATCCACAAACTCATATTTATTGAATACCTGCAAATCTTCGATACCTTCTCCTACTCCAATGTATTTTACCGGAATCTGGAACTGATCGGAAATTCCGATTACTACTCCGCCTTTTGCTGTACCGTCTAATTTAGTAACCGCCAAGCAGGAAACTTCGGTTGCAGCCGTGAATTGTTTCGCCTGTTCAAAAGCATTTTGACCTGTCGAACCGTCCAACACTAATAATACGTCATGCGGTGCGTCATCCACCACTTTTTGCATTACGCGTTTCACCTTGGTTAGTTCGTTCATTAATCCTACTTTGTTATGCAAACGGCCTGCAGTATCAATGATTACCACATCGGCATTTTGCGCTACTGCAGATTGCAGAGTATCAAAAGCAACGGAAGCAGGATCACTCCCCATTTGCTGGCGAACGATAGGCACACCTACTCTGTCCGCCCAAATTTGTAACTGATCGATGGCTGCAGCACGGAACGTATCAGCAGCGCCCAGAACCACACTGTGTCCCGCTTTTTTGAATTGGTAGGCCAATTTTCCTATGGTTGTTGTTTTTCCTACTCCGTTTACACCCACCACCATAATCACGTAAGGTTTTTTATTGGCAGGAATTTCGAATTCGGTAGCTTCTCCGGAATTGGTTTCCGACAATAAACCGGCGATTTCATCGCGAAGGATTTCATTTAGTTCGTCGGTTCCCAAATATTTGTCTTTGGAAACACGCTCTTCGATGCGCTCGATGATTTTTAGGGTAGTATTTACCCCCACGTCGGAAGCCACTAAAATTTCTTCCAGATTATCGAGAACCTCATCGTCTACTTTTGATTTCCCGGCAACCGCTTTGGTTAACTTCGAAAAAAAAGAAGCTTTTGATTTTTCAAGACCTTTGTCTAAGGTTTCCTTTTTTTCAGATGAAAATATTTTTTTAAAAAAATTCATTCTAAATATGAATTACAAGTTATGGTTTATGACTAAAAGAAGCTCTACTACTTTCTTTAGCCCTGATGGAAGCGGCATCCTTTTTTTGGTGGCTGAGGCTCTCGAAGCCATCAAAAAAAGATACAGCGGACAGCAGGAAATACGATTAAAGAAAGCGCAAACGATTGGCTCCAAAACTCAGCAAATATAAAAATAAAAAAGCTACTTCCGTATGAAAGTAGCTTTTCTATATATTGTATAACGGAATTATTTCTTACTTAAGAAAGCATCCACTTCTTCTGGAGACATAACTGACTCAACAAAAGTATAAGCACCCGTTTTAGGTGATTTTACCATCTTGATAGCTTTAGTCAATCTCTTTGAAGCTGTCTGTAATGTTGCAACGGTTTTCTTTGCCATGACTTACTATGTTTTTATTTGAATTAAAAAACTCAAATGTGACCATTTGAGATTTATTAAATCTCTAATTATTTAATTTCTTTATGAACAGTTACTCTTTTTAAGATTGGATTAAACTTTTTAATCTCTAATCTATCTGGAGTATTCTTTTTGTTTTTAGTCGTAATGTAACGAGACGTTCCTGGCACACCAGAAGTTTTGTGCTCTGTACATTCTAAAATAACTTGGATTCTATTACCTTTCTTTGCCATCTTGATATATTATTTAAGGTTACGGAATTATTTAACAAATCCGTTAGCTTTAGCTTCTTTCAAAACCGCAGCGATACCATTTTTATTAATCGTTTTTAAAGCAGATGTAGATATTCTTAAAGTTACCCATCTGTCTTCTTCAGGAATGTAGAAACGTTTCTTTACTAAGTTTACACTAAATTTTCTTTTAGTTTTGTTCATAGCGTGAGAAACATTGTTTCCAACCATTGCTCTCTTACCTGTAAGTTCACAAACTCTTGACATTGTACTTATCTTTATATTCGTTATTCAAAATCAGGGTGCAAAGAAACAAAAAAGAAACCTATTACACAAACTATTTCAATTAGTTTTTTAAAATTTCTTTGTAAATTTTCTCCAAGGCTTTGTTAACCGCCCTATCTATCACTTTTTCACGGGGTTGTCCGAAGTTAAATTCTTCCGTTTCTACTCCGTTAGGCGTCGCAATTGAAACAATAACCGCACCCACTTCCGCATCGGCATCACCTTTGTTCGGGCCAGCATTTCCGGTAGTAGCTATCGCATAATCGGTTTTCATTATACTCTGGATATTGAGCGCCATAGCTTCCGCCACTTCTTTACTAACCACAGAATATTTATCGATTGTTTGTTGCGAAACTCCCAACACATTTACTTTAGTTTCGGTAGCATAGCTTACGACACTGCCCTTAAAATAAGCGGACGAACCCGCCACCGAAGTTAATGTTGCTGCAATTTTTCCTCCAGTACAGCTTTCTGCTGTTGCAATGGTTTTTCCTTTTTCACGGAATAATTTCCCTAAAACCACTTCAATACTTTCGCCATCGTCGTAACCAATAATGGCCTCATGAATGATTTTATCCAATTTCACCACCTCATCGGCAATCGCTTGATGTAAAAGTACTTCGTTAGTTCCGCGAGCGGAAAGTCGCAAACGCACTTGTCCTGCGTTAGGCAAATACGCTAGTTTAATAAACTCGGGTAAATTATCTTCCCAGGATTCGATTCTTTCCGCTAAGGCACTTTCCCCAACACCATAGGTTCGGATGGTTTTATGAACGATGTACGGTCGGTCGAATTTGGCAACAAGTTTCGGAATCACTTCGTTTTCAATGAGGTGTTTCATTTCAAAAGGCACACCCGGCAGGGAAATGAAAACGGTATTTTCCTTCTCCATCCACATTCCGGGAGCAGTACCCACCGCATTAAACAAAACGGTACATTTCGAGGGCACCAATGCCTGATCTTTATTGAGTTGCGTAATAGGGCGCTTGAAATAGTTTTCGATTAATTCCGTTACATGAGCCAATACCTTTTGATTGGTAACCAGTTCATCCTGAAAATAATCGCAGAAGGTTTTTTTAGTAATATCGTCCTTGGTAGGTCCTAAACCACCTGTAATAACAACTACATCCGAATGATTTTGAAGTTTAGAAAAAGTATCTAAAATGTGCTGCTTGTCATCGGTAATAGAAATCATCTCATGAACACCGATTCCTATTTTATCTAACGATTTGGCTATAAAACCCGAATTTGTATCAATAATTTGCCCGATGAGAATTTCATCGCCAATAGTAACAATGGTTGCTTTCATTTTTTTTGATTGTGGAAAACAAATATACTAAGCTTTTCCTACAGCATCAAGAAAAAACAAGCATTAACATTACATTGTGAAATGTTTAGCGAATCAAAATCTCCAAACAAAATACTCATTAAGGATTAACAAGTGCGTCAATGGTTTTGAGCACCAGCATCAACACTATAAATACCCCAACTAGTTTCAAATAAAGATTCATAAACTTACGCTGATCGCCAAATACCGAATATTCCAATATTTCAGAAAGCACAATAATGTCAGTATTTTCCAAAAAAGAATCTATCACCGGCTTGTCTTTATCCAGCAAATAGTACTGCATCAAGGAACCCGAAGAAGACACAGCAGTTTGACTGACATAAAAATCCAATCCTTTTTGGTTTAATTCCTGCTCAAAAAGCAAAACATCTTTAGCATGGACATCTACTTTAAAATGATTCTTAAACTTTACACTAATGGTCTTTGGCATGGTATCTGAAAGTTAAATATTGTAGTCTTTTTTTACTTCTTTCAGGGCGTTGTCAATGTGTTCTTTTAAACTTTTAAAAACTTCTTTAATCTCTTTTTTCTTGCCTTCGGATTTGGTCCATTCCATAACCTGAAGATTTTCTTCATAGGCTAAATCCATTCCCAATAAATCCAAGGTAGGTTTGATTTTATGGGAAGAGGCGTATGTTTTTGCATAATCTTTTTCTTCAATACCTTCTTTTATGGATTTTAATTCCTGAGGCACCTCTTCAACAAAAAGATTAATGATTTGCTGTGCAAACTCGGTATCGTTGTCCGAGATTTCATAGACTTTTGATAAGTTATAATGTAATGCCATTTACTTTACCTGTATTCTAAAAAGTTGTTCTCCTTCTATATAACCTTCCAAAACGTCATTCGGTTGCACTTTAGCCACTCCGGCAGGCGTTCCTGTGAAAATTATATCACCCGTTTTTAATGTGAAATATTGCGACACATAAGCAATCAGTTCGTCAATTTTCCACAACATATGACTGGTGTTTCCACGCTGAACTGTCTTTCCGTTATTGGTTAATTCAAAGTTAATATTTTCCAGCGAACTGAATTTTTTTTTCGATAAAAAGTCACTTATAATCGCTGAATGGTCAAACGCCTTTGCTTTTTCCCAAGGAAGCCCTTTACTTTTCAATTCGGCTTGTACATCGCGGGCCGTAAAATCAATTCCAAGACCAATTTCATCATAATATTTATGGGCAAATTTTGGATCGATATACTTGCCTACCTTATTAATTTTGACGAGAATTTCAACTTCATGATGCACATCATCACTAAACTCCGGAATCACAAAAGGGGTTTGTTTAGGCAAAACAGCAGTATCCGGTTTCATAAAGATGACCGGTTCGCTCGGACGTTCGTTATTCAGTTCTGAAATATGGTCGGCATAATTACGGCCGATGCAGATTATTTTCATTTTTTGAGTGGCTAAGTTACTAAGTCGCTGAGTTACTAAGTTTTTTTATTGTTTTGTATTCAGTTTTCTTAATTTAATGGCAGTTAACACTTTTTTGGTATACAATGGAAAATCGGCGTTCTGAATCCAGCCGAAATAGCCCGGCTCTTTTTCCAAAACCTCATCCACTAAAGCGCCTTTGTGTTTTCCGAAAGTGAAAATTTCCTGACCTTCAGCATTCAAGGCAATAAATCCAGCAAAATCAACCGTTTTTTTACGAGTAGTAAATTCAGATAAGGATTTCATGTCGTTTTCCAATTCAGGATAACGTTCCAATTGCGCTTTTAGTATCTCATAGGTTGCCATTGTATCGGCTTCGGCACTATGAGCATTCTCAAGACTTTCACCACAATAGAATTTGTATGCCGCACTTAAAGTTCGCTCTTCCATTTTATGGAAAATTGTCTGCACATCGACCGACACTCGGTTTTTCATATCGAAATCCACTTCAGCACGCAATAATTCTTCAGCCAAAAGCGGAATATCAAAACGATCCGAATTAAAGCCGGCCAAATCCGAATCCTTAATCATATTATGTACCTGAGAAGCTAATTCTTTAAAAGTAGGCTCGTTTGCTACTTTTTCATTGGTAATTCCGTGCACCGCTGTCGATTGGGGCGGAATTGGGATGGTTGGGTTTACCAGCCAGGTTTTACTCTCTTTATTTCCGTTGGGGTAGATTTTTACAATTGCAATTTCCACTATTCGGTCTTTGGCTACATCAATTCCTGTAGTTTCAAGGTCAAAGAAACAAATAGGGCGGTTCAGTTTTAATTCCATTACTCTTTATTATATGTTACAAATATAGTGGAATCAGCATCAAATCAAAATAAAAACCCATCGGATAACGACGGGTTTTACAATTTATTTCGACAATTATCGCTTGAGCATTCTAATATTCTTGACTTGATTCCCATTAGTAATTTTTAAAAAATATACTCCTTGAGACAAGTGTTCAGATACCTGAAATTGCTGCGTTCCAAAACCGTTGTTGAACGCTTTGTTCTCCAGCAAATTTACTACTTTTTTTCCGGCAGCATTGTATAGGTTTGCAGACAATACCGCCGGTTGGTCCAAATAGAAATCCAAGTTTAAAATCTCTTTGACCGGATTTGGATAAACTATAAAATTACTTTTCTGAAAACTCAAATTGCTGCCATCCGTTAATGTTTCACCAGAACCGTATCGCAACACCAAAGTATGAGGATGACTGGAAAGATATGCTTCGGAAAAAGTAGCCCCTACCACAATTTTCCCATCCATTTGTATTGCCACTGAAGTCGCAGCACCCCTTGTATTATTTCCGGCCGATGTGCTAACCAAACCATTATCTCCAAAATCAGGATCAGCCAATCCGTTACTTTGATACCTGCTCAAACCAATCACAACAGGGTTAGCATAAATTCCGGAATCATAACTTCCGGCAACTATTATTTTGCCGTTAGCCTGCAATTCCATGGCTGCGCAAGGTGCCAGCAATTTAGCAATTCCATTATTTCCGAAATTCAAATCATAATCTCCTTCCGCCATCAGACAAGCCAACTGATGATTAAAAACATACATTCCTTCATCAATATAATAAGACGACAATGAAATCACGATGTTTCCATTCGTTTGTACCTTCATCGCAGTTACTTCATCAACAGGTTCCAAATCGATTATCTTCACTCCGGCTGTTCCGAAAGTCGAATCAATTGCCCCATCATTTGCATAGCGCAAAACCGCCACGTTCCTATTTTGGCTATCACCGAAAGCGCCTCCAACCAGTATTTTACCATCCGGCAAAACCACTATAGCCTTGACCGATACGCCTTGGGAATCGATTGTTATATCCACGGTTCCGTCAACCCCAAAATTAGAATCTATGGAACCGTCACTTTTATAACGCATTAATTGACATTGATTTAATGTAAATGGAATCCTGTCTGTTGCTACAATTACACCTCCGTCAGACTGTAGCGAAAAAGCATTGATAACCGAAGCATCATTGATTACAAAACCCTGATTTCCAAAATTTTCATCAAGTGTCCCATTCGGATTATAACGTACCAAGAATGATTTTGAATACTCTGCTCCATCACTATAAATGGTTCCCATGGCTAAAATTTTACCATCGGGCTGCAACAACAGGGAATTTATTCTGGGACGTTCATCAAACGGATTCACAACCATCCCTTCCACTCCGAATGTTGAATTAACCGAACCGTCTACATTATACCGGATTATAAAATATTTTTGATAGGTTCCATGATTGTGGAATACACCGGCTGCAATTATTTTTTTATCCGGTTGCGTAATTACAGAAGTGATTTCAGACTCATAGGTTCCAAAATCAAGATACAACTTTCCTCCGGAAGCAAACGTATCGTAAAGCATTCCGCCTTGTGAAAAGGCTATCTGAAAAATGAAGATTAGGGCAGTCACGAAGAGAAAAGTAATTTTATTCATAACTGTAAATATTTGACAACCACTAATTTACAAATAAATACATTACAGAATTCGTATTTCTTTGAAACAAAAAAAGACCTCAAAAATGAGGTCTTTTTATATCTGAATAACTATATTTTCTTAGAAATCTCTGTTTACGTCAAATGCTTCCAAGTAGTCGGCAACACGTTTCACGAAACTTCCTCCTAAAGCACCGTCCACCACTCTGTGATCGTAAGAATGCGACAAGAACATTTTCTGACGGATTCCGATGAAATCTCCTTCCGGTGTTTCAATAACTGCCGGTACTTTACGAATAGCACCCAAAGCTAAGATTCCCACTTGCGGTTGGTTGATAATCGGAGTTCCGAAAACCGAACCGAAAGTTCCAACATTCGTAACAGTATAAGTTCCGCCTTGTGTATCGTCTGGTTTTAATTTACCAGCTTTTGCACGGTTTCCTAAATCGTTTACCGCTTTTGCCATACCTACCAAGTTTAACTGGTCTGCATTTTTAATTACCGGCACGATTAAGTTTCCGTTTGGTAAAGCTGCTGCCATACCTAAATTGATATTTTTACGTTTAATGATAAACTCACCATCTACCGAAATATTCATTCCTGGGAAATCTTTCAAGGCTTTCGCTACCGCTTCCATGAAGATTGGCGTGAACGTTAATTTCTCTCCTTCTCTCTTTTCGAAAGCGTTTTTCACTTTGTCTCTCCATTTCACGATGTTGGTTACATCCACTTCGATGAACGACTGAACGTGCGCCGAAGTTTGCACCGAAGCCACCATGTATCCGGAAATCAGCTTACGCATTCTGTCCATTTCCACGATTTCGTCACCACCGTTTACAGATACCGGAACCGCTTTTGGAGCTTCAACCGCTGCTTTCGGAGCTTGCGACACCGGAGCTGCTGCTGCCACAGGCTGACTGCCTCTGTTTTTGATATAATTTAAGATGTCTTCTTTATTGACTCTTCCGTCTTTCCCGGAACCTTGAATGGATTCTAATTCCGCCAAGGAAATCCCTTCTTCTTTAGCGATGTTTTTCACTAACGGAGAGAAGAATTTATCTGATTCTGAGAAATTTGCCGGAGCTGCAGTTTCTTTTGCCGCTTCAACTGTTTTAGCAACTTCAGCAACCGGAGCCGCTACTGCCTCTGCTTTTGGAGCTTCTACCGCACCACCTTCTGTTTCAATAATAGCGATGGTTTGGCCCACTTGTACCACATCATCCGTATTGAAAAGAATTTCCACAAGGGTTCCTGCTACTTCAGAAGGCACTTCGCTGTCAACCTTATCGGTAGCGATTTCAAGTACTGCTTCGTCCATTTCAATTTTATCTCCAACTTTCTTCAACCAGTTGGTTACCGTTGCTTCTGCAACACTTTCTCCCATTTTGGGTAATTTCAATTCAAACTTTGCCATATCTTTAAACTAAAGTTGTGTTTTCGTATTTGGTTTGCAAAATTACTAATTATTTCGATTTATAATTTCACAATCTGTATTTTTTTACGCGATTTCGATTATTTCACCCCGGTCGTTACTGCTGTTACTTCCAATCATAAAGGAAGCGGCTTCCGGAATGATTTTAAAGGTGTATCCTCTGTTTTTATTTTGCTCCAGAAAAGCGATGATTTCCTGAAACGAAAAACTATTGTTATCCAACAAAATTTCAAGATTTTTACCCGAGAAATTCGCCTGCGAAAATAACGCATTTTCGTTAATCTCATTAAAACGAGTAACCTTTTTTTGCAGTTGGTTTTCCAATTTATTTTTCAGGTTTTCATCGGAAGAAATCAAAACATATTCCGCTATCGTATAAACAACCTGTTTCTGCTGCGATTTTTTCAATACCGAAAAGGCAAAAGCGCCCATTCGCATCAAAACATCAAACACCACCGAACCACCAAAATGCTTTTTGTAGAAAAACTGCATCGCTTCCCGAAAACGCTTCATATACGTTCCGTCGCGTACAGTACTCTCGCCTTTGTAATGAATCACAGATGTTTCGTGGAAATAATAATTCGATTTACCCGATTTCAACACCATATAACTCAAATCGATATCGTCGGAATACATGAAACAGTTTTCATCAAAACCGCCCACTTCGAGATATACATCGCGTTTCATTACCATAAAAGCGCCCACCAGAATATCGACTTTACCGGTTTGATTTTCCGATAAATGTTGTGCGTAATATTTATTAAAAAAAGATGATTTCGGAAAGAATTTATACAGGCCGAAGATTTTGGTGAATGCTACCCACGGCGTTGGCACACCGCGTTTGGATTCCGGTAAAAAATTTCCGGTGCCGTCGATGAGTTTACAACCAATTATACCAGTGTTCAGTTGCCAGTTTTTAGTATTCAGTATTTTTTCAAAGGTATCTTCTGCAACAACCGTGTCCGGATTTAAAATGCAGAGGTATTCGCCTTTGGCTTCCGCCACTCCTATATTATTGCCTTTCGGAAAACCGAGATTGGCTTTGTTTTCGATGAGTTTTACGTTTGGGAAACGCGTTTTCATCATTGCACAACTGTCATCTGTTGATAAATTATCCACCACAATGATTTCGCCGTCAATATTTTCGAGCGCCTTCTGTACGCTCAAAACGCATTGTTCGAGAAAATAGCGGACATTGTAGTTAAGGATGATTACGGATAACTGCATGAAGCAAATATAATAGGAAAATTGGCATTTCTAAAATTCCGCTACTGAAGGAATCGTTTTTAGAAATAGAAGCGTTCTTTTATTTCGATGTTCCCAACCTCGTTGTTTCCGTAGAAATCGATAAAATCAATTTTAGGTTTGACCGACTTGGTAGCCGCTTTAGCGATAAACATTCGTCTGACAATCATTTTTTTACCGTTAACGATGGTTTTTACCTGCGGTTTTCCTTTGGCATCCAATTCGAGGTACAGTTTCTTTTCAGGATAGGCAACCAGCGTAAATTCGTAATGACTTTCTTTTATTTTTTTAAACGTAATACCGTAGGCAAATTTTCGCTGTACGCTGCTCAACTCTTCCTTCACTCCGCCTTTAGTGTAAGCAATTCTGTAAATTTTAATGGGCTCTGCATCGTTTACCGTATTGTTTTCGGAAAAATTCACGTCGTACACAAAAGTATTATGATTGTCACTGTGTTGAATATAAAACAATCGCTCGGCCGCATCCGGAGGAATGGGATAGCCTTTTTGGGCAAAACCAATAAGCTGACTGAAAAGCAGTAATAAAACTATTTTTTTCATTCCGTTTGATCCAATGTTTTAACTACACAAAGGTACTCAATAATTGATTAGACGGTGTTTTTAATCCGACAAGAACGAAAGTTGTTCCGACAAAAAACACAAAAGACCTTTCCCCAATAGCCCCGATGGGAGCGGCATCCTTTTCCGGTCATTGAGGCTCTCGAAATGACCGGAAAAGATACAGCGGACAGCGGGAAAAAGGCCTCCAAATACATCCCAAACCATTCGCTCCAAACCGTACCATTTTTAATTCGGAATATAATAGCGTACTTTTGCCAAAAATTAGCATTGTGAATTACCTTTCAGTAGAAAATATCTCTAAGTCGTTTGGCGAAAGAACGTTGTTCAAAGACATTTCGTTCGGGATTAACAAAGACCAGAAAATCGCTTTCATCGCAAAAAATGGTTCGGGAAAAACCTGTATCATGAAAATCATAAACGGTGAAGACGAGCCGGATACGGGACAAGTTGTGGTGCGCAAGGACATCAAAATGGCGTTTTTGTCGCAGGACCATAACTTGCAGGACGAACTGACGATTGAAGAAAGCATTTTCGCTTCGGACAACGAAATTCTGAAAGTAATCGAGCAATATGAAAAAGCACTAGAAAACCCGGAAGACGAAGAAGCCTACCAAAAGGCTTTTGACAATATGGACCGCCATAATGCGTGGGATTTTGAAACGCAATTCAAACAGATCTTGTTCAAACTGAAGTTGGAAGACTTCAAACTGAAGGTAAAAAATCTTTCCGGTGGACAGAAAAAACGTTTGTCGCTGGCCATTATCCTAATCAGCCGTCCGGACTTATTGATTTTGGACGAACCTACGAATCACTTGGATTTGGAAATGATCGAATGGTTGGAAAGTTATTTTGCCAAAGAAAATATTACGTTGTTCATGGTTACACACGACCGTTTCTTTCTGGAGCGTGTTTGCAACGAAATCATCGAATTGGACAACGGAAAATTATACCAATATAAAGGAAATTATTCTTATTATTTAGAGAAAAAAGAAGAACGTATCGCTTCGGAAAACGCCACGATTGACAAAGCACAGAATCTTTTCGTAAAAGAATTGGCCTGGATGCGCCGCCAGCCGAAAGCACGAACTACTAAGTCGAAATCACGTCAGGACGACTTTTATAAAATTAAAGAAGTAGCCGAGAGCCGCCGAAAAGAAAACGTGGTGGAGCTGGAAATCAACATGGAGCGCATGGGAAGCAAGATTATCGAGCTACATAAAATCTCCAAAAAATTCGGTGATAAAGTTATTTTAAACGATTTCAGTTTTGATTTTCAACGCGGTGCCCGAATTGGCATCATCGGGAAAAACGGAACCGGAAAATCAACTTTCCTGAACCTGTTAACCGGAACCATTCCTGCCGACAGCGGAAAAGTTGTGGTGGGCGACACGATAAAAATTGGTTATTACACCCAAAGCGGTATCAATCCGAAACCGGGACAACGTGTGATTGACATCATTAAAGAATACGGCGAATACATTCCGCTGGCGAAAGGACGTATTATTTCGGCTTCGCAATTGTTGGAGCGTTTCCTTTTCGATTCAAAAAAACAATACGATTACGTAGAAAAACTGAGCGGTGGTGAGTTAAAACGTTTGTATTTGTGTACGGTTTTGATTCAGAATCCGAACTTTTTGATTCTGGATGAGCCTACAAATGATTTGGATATTGTAACCTTAAACGTTCTGGAAAGTTTCCTTTTAGATTATCCGGGCTGTTTGCTGGTGGTTTCGCACGACCGTTATTTCATGGATAAAATTGTAGATCATTTGTTTGTGTTCCGTGGTCAGGGTGAGATTGAAAACTTCCCGGGGAATTATTCTGATTTCCGAGCGTATGAAGACAGCGCTGATGTAATTCAGAAAGAAGAAAACAAAGCCGAAAAGAAAGACTGGAAACAGCAAAACAACACGTCTGGTTTATCGTTTAACGAGCAGAAAGAGTTTCAGAAAATCGAGCGTGAAATCAAAGATTTAGAACTGAAGAAAAAAGAAATCGAGCAATTATTTTCGGATGGAAAAGTTGCCGATAGCGATATTGAAAAGAAAGCCAACGAATTACAGAATGTGATTAAGAAAATAGAAGAAAAAGAAGAACGTTGGTTTGAACTTTCTGCTAAAATTGAAGGATAAATTAGTGTTCAGTTAGCAGTTAGCAGTTAGCAGTTAGCAGTTAGCAGTTAGCAGTTAGCAGTTAGCAAAGTAAAACTAAAACTGATATAAAATAAAAGCCACAACAAAATCTAATTCTGTTGTGGCTTTTTTATTTAGAAATGAAGTATTACCAAGCAATCGGCACATAATCTTTCAAGAATTTTCCGCTCCAATGCTTTCCGGTATTAATACCATCGAATAAAGGATCCATAACTCTTGCCGCACCGTCAACAATATCTAACGGCGGCTGAAAATCTTCTTCTTCCTGTTTTCGTTTCGCCATTTCGGCAGGATCTTCGTCGGTAACCCAGCCTGTATCGACCGCATTCATGAAAATTCCTTGTTTTGCCAATTCCCCAGCTGCCGTATGCGTTAACATATTCAGCGCTGCTTTCGCCATATTGGTGTGCGGATGGCGGGCATCTTTATATCCATGGTAAAATTTGCCTTCCATCGCCGAAACGTTGATGATGTGTTTTTGTCCCGTGTGGTCTTTTTTCATTACTTCGGCCAAACGATTGCACAACACAAAAGGCGCAACGGAATTTACCAATTGCACTTCAATCATTTCTGTGGTTTCGATTTCGCCTAATTTCAAACGCCAGCTGTTGGTTTTTCTTAAATCGACTTGTTGTAAATCGGCATCTAATTCCCCTTCAGGAAAAACCTCATTGGCCACTAATGCTTTATCAAAAGAATAGGGAATCTGTGATAATTTAGCCGATGCCCCCAACCCAATTCCCGGTTCCGGCCCGTGCCAGGTTACCGGCATATTCTCATTGGACGAAGCGCCCATAGTCAATACTTTTAATTCCTGTAAGCAATTGGTATGATCCGCCAGTAAATCTTGGACTTGCTTTGGCAATGACGACACCGGTCGCTCTTCATTTTCCATCAAATGCGTATAAAATCCGGCCGGACGTCGCACCGTTTGCGCGGCATTATTGATCAGAATATCCAAACGTCCATATTTTTGTTCGATAAAATTGCAGAAAATCTCTACACTGGGAATGTGTCGTAAATCCAATCCGTGAATTTTCAGGCGGTGTCCCCACTCCATGAAATCCGGTTCTTTAGCAAAACGAGCTGCCGAATCCACCGGAAAACGTGTCGTCGCGATAACAGTTGCCCCGCCACGCAAAAGCATTAGCGTAATATGATACCCGATTTTCAAACGAGAACCTGTTATTACTGCTATTTGTCCTTTTACATTGGCGGTTTGAAAACGTTTGGCGTAATTGAAATCGCCGCAATCGGTACACATGGTATCGTAAAAATGATGCAGTTTAGTAAACGAAGTTTTGCACACATAACAATTTCTTGGTGTTTCCAATTCCAATTGTTCCTTATTAGCCAAATCAGAAGGCGCCAGTAATTTTGGCGCTATAAAAATACTGGCTTCACGGGCATGACGGATTCCCGTTTCCTTACGAGCCGTTTTGTCGGCATTTTCTTTTTTGCGTTTGGCGACTAATCTTCCATCTTTTTTTCTACGTGAAAGTTCGTCGCGATCCGGTCTGGAAAATTGTCCGGCCGCTTTAATCAAGGCGGTTCGCTGCTCCTTCGGAATGTCAAATATCTGGTCTGTATTGGTGTTTAATTGCGTCAACAGCGCAATGCATTTGTCAATTTCTTCCGAAGTTATTGCCTTCGTATTTTCTGTTTCTTCCTTCTTCATCATAAAAACAAGTATCAATCCTGGCAAAACAACCAAGGCTGCAAATATAGTTTTAAAATCCGGTTTCAACTTTTTACTGCAAAAGATTGAAGGTTTCTGAAATGGCTTTGTATCTTCGTCGTTTCTTTGTAAAACCTTTCGCAGTACTATGTTATTTCAAATCAAAGCTTATTTCAATTTCCTTTGGAATTCCAAAAATCAACATGGAGTGCATTCGCCGTTTGTATTTTCTCTGGTAACCAAATGCTTTTACGATACAAAAACAAAACCTGATTACAAAATTCTAAAAGCGTACCGAAACGATTTACTAAGCAACAAAAACACGATTGAAGTTACCGATTTCGGAGCCGGTTCGCGCGTTTTTAAATCGAATACGAGACAAATTTCAAAAATCGCACAAACTGCCGGAATTACGCCAAAGCGTGCCGAATTACTATACCGAATCGTTCGTTATTTCCAACCGGAAACCATTTTAGAAATCGGGACTTCTTTAGGATTGGCAACCTCTGCCCTTGCCTTGGGAAATCCGAAAGCAAAAATCACCACTTTGGAAGGCTGTCAGGAGACTTCAGGCGTGGCACAAAAACAGTTTGCAAAATTCAAATTGAACAATATCGAAACTGTTGTTACCGAGTTTACAACACATTTCGAAAATTATCAATTATCAACTGTCAATTATCAACTAATTTACTTCGACGGCAATCATTCCAAACAAGCTACTTTAGATTATTTCGAACTGCTTTTGCCCACCATTACCAACGAAACGGTTTGGATTTTCGACGACATTCACTGGTCCGAAGGCATGGAAGAAGCTTGGGAAATCATCAAAAATCACCCGAAAGTTACCGTTACAATTGACACTTTTCAATGGGGATTGGTTTTCTTTCGTTATGAACAGGAAAAGGAACATTTCAGCATTCGGACATAAGTGGAAAAATGGTCTTTTTTTTAACAAAGATATAACATCTGAAAACCAATACAATTCACTGGAAATCAATAATTTTAAATTGCTTTAGATTACATCTGCAGATGGTTAACAGCAAATACTTTTTTTAGGCTTCCCGCTTTATAAACGGGGAGCTTTTTTATTTCCCTGTAACAAAACGTAAAAAATTTCTACTTATATCCGTATAAAACCCGTTTTTGTACTTTTAAAAACTGAAAAAGCCAGACACCATGTCAAAAACCATTATAGAAATAAAAGGAATTACCAGAGATTTTCCCTTAGGAAACGAAACCGTTTACGTTTTAAAAGGCATCGATTTACACATCAACAAAGGCGAATATGTAGCCTTGATGGGGCCTTCGGGATCCGGAAAATCAACTTTAATGAATATTTTAGGTTGTCTGGACACACCCACTTCAGGTTCGTATGTTTTAAACGGAAAAGACGTGAGCAAAATGGAAGACGATGAACTGGCTGAAATCCGCAACAAAGAAATCGGTTTCGTATTCCAAACCTTTAACCTTTTACCCAGAACCACAGCGTTGGACAATGTCGCCTTACCCATGGTGTATGCCGGTCATGGAAAAGACGACCGAAACAAACGTGCCACTCAGGTACTCACCCAAGTTGGTTTATCCGACCGTATGGACCACAAACCCAACCAGCTTTCCGGAGGTCAGCGTCAGCGTGTAGCGGTAGCTAGAGCTTTGGTAAATCATCCTTCCATTATTTTAGCTGATGAACCCACAGGAAACCTGGACAGTAAAACTTCCGTGGAGATTATGAGCCTTTTCGACGAAATTCATGCCAACGGAAATACTGTAATTCTGGTAACCCACGAAGAAGATATTGCCAAACATGCGCATAGAATCATCCGTTTGAAAGATGGTATTATCGAAAGCGACAATCCTAATAGATAGCAGATTACAGTTATCAGTCAACAGGAAACAGATTGTAGAAAAAGACTGCTTAAAAATCCGCGGTGCTCACATCCGTTTTATCGGCGTTCCATATATATTACTTTGAAGCGAATCGCTTGGGATTTATCAGGATACCTTGTTCCCGCTTTCCACTTTACTTCGTGCCGTTGCAATCGGGGCTAAACTGTTTTTGTCTTTTATTCTTGGAAACTCCTCGAAAAACTCTGTAACTTAGCGACTCTGTAACTCAGCAACTAAAAAAATGAAAGTATATACCAAAACCGGTGATAAAGGAACCACGGCCCTATTCGGCGGTACCCGCGTTCCCAAACACCACATCCGCATCGAAAGCTACGGCACCGTAGACGAACTGAATTCCTATATCGGTTTAATCCGCGATCAGGACATCAATCCGTTGTATAAAAACGTTTTAATCGAAATCCAGGACCGCTTGTTTACCGTGGGTGCCATTTTAGCCACACCACCCGAAAAAGAAATTCTTAAAAACGGGCAACAACGCCTAAACATTAACAGAATTTCCGATGAAGACATTACTTTATTGGAAAACGAAATTGACAACATGGATCAGGCTTTACCACCCATGACGCATTTTGTATTGCCAGGCGGCCACACCACCGTGTCATATTGTCATATTGCGCGCTGTGTATGCCGTCGTGCCGAGCGTTTAGCTACTCAATTACATGAAATTGAAGTCATCGACGAGATGGTTTTAACCTATCTAAACCGACTTTCTGACTACCTTTTTGTCTTGGCACGAAAGTTGTCCCATGACCTGCACGCTGACGAAGTGAAATGGATTCCCAGAAAGCAGTAATCAGTGGTCAGTATGCAGTAATCAGTTTTATGTAAACAACTGTAAACCAAATACTAAAAAGCAACGTTCTTAACTTTTTTTAAAATAAAAGAAATTTTACTTGATTTTTTCAGTATAAAATTTATTTTTGCATAAAACTATAAATCAATCAAAGATGTATTGGACATTAGAATTGGCGTCTTATTTAAGTGATGCCCCGTGGCCAGCCACAAAAGATGAACTTATCGACTATGCTATCCGAACAGGAGCTCCATTGGAAGTAGTGGAAAACCTGCAATCGATAGAGGATGAAGGTGAGATCTACGAATCGATGGAAGAGATATGGCCTGATTATCCAACAGACGAAGATTATCTTTGGAACGAGGATGAATATTAAAAAATAAACACAGCGAAAAAGTCTCTCAGGAGGCTTTTTTTTTGTGTAAATTTGCACACATTATATAGAATATAAACCAAACCAGATTATGAGTTTCATAAACAGCATATTAAAAGCTTTTGTGGGTGACAAATCCCAAAAAGACGTAAAGGCAATTCAACCGATTATTGCCAAAATAAAGTCTTTCGAAAGTGCTTTAGCAGCATTATCACACGACGAACTGAGAGCAAAAACAACCTATTTCAAAGAGCAGATTAAAGCCGCACGTGCTGAAAAAGATGCCAAAATTGAAACGTTGAAAAAAGAAGTTGACGCTACGGAAGACATCGACAAAAGAGAAGATTTATATGCAGCTATCGATGCAATCGAAAAAGAAGCTTATGAAATCTCCGAAAAAGTATTAAACGACATTCTTCCAGAAGCCTTTGCTGTCGTGAAAGAAACTGCACGTCGTTTCAAAGAAAACACACAAATTACGGTTACGGCTACTCCGAAAGACCGCGAATTGTCTGCATCAAAATCATACATCACTATTGAAGGAGACAACTCCGTTTGGGCAAACTCATGGGATGCTGCCGGAAAAGCCATTACTTGGGACATGATTCACTATGATGTTCAGTTAATTGGCGGTACCGTTTTGCATCAGGGTAAGATTGCCGAAATGCAAACGGGTGAAGGTAAAACTTTGGTAGCAACTTTACCAATGTATTTAAATGCCTTAACCGGAAATGGAGTACACTTGGTAACCGTGAATGATTACCTTGCCAAACGTGACAGCACTTGGAAAGCACCTTTATTCGAATTCCACGGGTTGACAGTGGATTGTATCGACAATCACCAACCGAATACTCCGGCACGTAGAAAAGCATACGAAGCAGATATCACTTACGGAACCAATAACGAATTCGGCTTCGACTACCTAAGAGATAACATGGCACATACACCGGGCGAATTGGTACAAAGGAAACACAACTACGCGATTGTCGATGAGGTGGATTCCGTATTGATTGACGATGCTCGTACACCATTGATTATTTCAGGTCCGGTTCCGCAAGGTGACCGTCATGAATTCAACGAGTTAAAACCGAAAATCGAAAACCTATACAACCTTCAACGTCAATTGGCTAACGGTTTCCTAACCGAAGCTAAACGTTTGATGAAAGAAGGAAATACCAAAGAAGCCGGTTTCCAAACGTTAAGAGCTTACCGTGCTTTACCAAAAAATAAGGCATTAATCAAATTCTTATCGGAAGAAGGCGTTAAACAATTGCTTCAGAAAACCGAAAACGAATACATGCAGGACAACAACCGCAAAATGCCGATTGTTGATGAAGCCTTGTATTTCGTAATCGAAGAAAAAAACAATCAGGTAGAATTAACGGATAACGGAATCAAATTCCTGTCACAGGACACTTCCGATGATTTCTTCATCCTTCCGGATATCGGTACCGAAATTGCCAATATTGAGAAACAAAAATTAGCCAAAGAAGAAGAAGCCGAAGCCAAAGAACAATTGTTCCAGGATTTCGGAGTAAAAAGCGAGCGTATCCATACGTTAACGCAACTTTTAAAAGCCTATACGTTATTCGAAAAAGATACGGAATACGTTATCATGGACAACAAAATTATGATTGTCGATGAACAAACCGGTCGTATCATGGACGGTCGTCGTTATTCTGACGGATTACACCAAGCGATTGAAGCCAAAGAAAACGTAAAAATTGAAGCGGCAACACAAACGTTTGCAACAATTACGTTACAGAATTACTTCCGTATGTACAGCAAATTATCGGGTATGACCGGTACTGCCGTTACAGAAGCAGGTGAATTCTGGGAAATCTACAAATTAGACGTAGTGGAAATTCCAACCAACAGAGGAATTGCCCGAAAAGATAAAGAAGACTTAATTTATCGTACCGTTCGTGAGAAATTCAACGCGGTGGCGGAAGACGTTCAGCAAATTGCAGCTTCGGGAAGACCGGTACTAATCGGAACTACTTCGGTTGAAATTTCCGAATTATTAAGCCGTATGTTGAAAATGCGCGGTGTTCAGCATAATGTATTGAATGCGAAATTGCACAAACAAGAAGCTCAAATCGTTGCTGAAGCAGGTAAACCGGGCGTAGTTACCATTGCCACCAATATGGCAGGTCGTGGTACTGACATCAAATTAACCGACGAAGTGAAAGCGGCTGGTGGTTTAGCCATCATCGGTACAGAACGTCACGATTCACGTCGTGTAGACCGTCAGTTAAGAGGTCGTGCAGGTCGTCAGGGAGATCCGGGAAGTTCACAGTTCTATGTGTCTTTGGAAGATAACTTAATGCGTTTGTTCGGTTCGGAAAGAGTTGCGAAAGTAATGGACCGAATGGGCATCAAAGAAGGCGAAGTAATTCAGCACTCCATGATGACCAAATCCATCGAAAGAGCGCAGAAAAAAGTAGAAGAAAACAATTTCGGTACCCGTAAACGTTTATTGGAATACGATGATGTAATGAATGCACAACGTGAAGTGGTATACAAACGTCGTCGTCACGCTTTACACGGAGAACGCCTGAAAGTAGATTTAGCAAACATGATGTATGATTTGGCAGAATTGTTAGTAGAAAACAACAAAGCGGCCAAAGATTTCAAAAACTTCGAATTCGAATTGATTCGTTATTTTGCCATCGAATCGCCGGTTTCCGAAAGTGATTTCAACAAACTTACCGAAATGGAAATCACCGGTAAAGTATACAAATCAGCTTTAGTACATTACAACGAAAAACAGGAACGCAATGCTAAAGAAGCTTTCCCTGTTATCAAAAACGTTTTCGAAAACAATAACGGTCAGTTTGAGCGTATTGTGGTTCCGTTTACAGATGGTATCAAAACCCTTAATGTGGTTACCGATTTGGAAAAAGCTTATCAAACAGAAGGGAAAACCTTATTGGCCGATTTCGAAAAGAACATCACTTTGGCCATTGTGGACGAAGCATGGAAAAAACACTTACGCAAAATGGACGAATTGAAACAATCGGTTCAGTTGGCCGTTCACGAGCAAAAAGATCCGTTGTTGATTTATAAATTCGAAGCCTTCAATTTGTTTAAAAACATGTTGGACGGTATCAATAAAGAAGTGATTTCATTCTTATTCAAAGGTGATTTACCATCGCAAAACCCGAATAACATTCAGGAAGCACAGGAAATCCCGGTTCAGGAAGATTACACCATTTCGAAAGAAGAAGTTTTAAATACGGATGAATTAGCGGCAAGAAACCGTGAAGCGGGGCAAATGCAACAGCAACAACAGCATGTTACTGAAACCATCGTACGCGATCAGCCAAAAATCAACCGTAACGATAACGTAACAATCAAACACGTTATGAGCGGAAAAACCGAAACCATGAAATTCAAAAAAGCCGAGCCAATGCTGGCTTCTGGTGAATGGATTGTGGTTAATGAATAAGTTTCAAAAAAGAAACCATTAAAAATCCCCGGCTCAGGTCGGGGATTTTTTTATATTTGAAAAAAATAAATCATGAAAAACAGAATAGCACTTCTTTTATTGCTTGCCGCATCATTTGTTTCAGAACTGTACGCACAGGATTTGGCTTCCTTAAAAACCGAGGCAAAAAAAACGTATGAAGCGTCTGCCAATTTGAATTTTGATGCCATTTTTGAACATACTTACCCGAAAGTTTTTGATATCGTTCCCAAAGAACAGATGAAAGAAATGTTCGACCAGATGATGGCAAATGAAAATTTCTCCATTAAACTCATTCCTGTCGCTCCTAACTTCAAATTCGGTGAAATAAAAAAAATCGACAATAAGTTTTTCTGTGTTGTGGAACACGATAACGCCATGACCATGAAATTCAACAAGCCCATGGAAAACGCGGAAAACCTGACCGAAACATTCAAAACATCCATGAAGGCGGACGATGTAACATACGATAAAGCCACCAATACGTTCTCAATCAAGATGCGCTCCACCATGATTGCCGTTGCCGATGAGTTGACCAAAAACAAATGGAAGTTTTTGAACAACGATAAAAGCGGACAGCTTTTCAGCATGATTTTTAATGAAAAAACAAAAACCGAGCTGGGTTTTTAAATCAAAAAAACAGCGCAGTACTGAAGAATAAATCGTCAGGCAACGGTTGAATTGAATTGGTTTTTCTATATTTATAAAAAAAATCACTCCATGAGGTTCAAAATCACATTGTTAACATTGTTAGTTTCCGTTGTTACCACAGCGCAGACTATCGATGACTTAAAACGTGATACCAAAACACTCTATGAAGCAACTTACACTATGGCTTTTGATGCCATACTGGATTTCACCCACCCTTTAGTATTCAAGTTTATGGAACGGGCTGATATGTATGGAGCCATGGACAGTGCTTTTCAAAATGACACTTACAGCATTCGCTATGTCTATACAACGCCTCATTTTGATTTTTCCGATATCAAAGTTTTAGACAACGGACTGTATTGTGTGGTGAGTTATGAAAATGCCATCAGGATGACCTATGAAAAACCGCTTACTTCTGAGACTGTAAAAGAAAAAATAACCGAATCCATCCATAAGAACTTTCCAAATTCTATTGTTACTTTCGAAAAAGACCGCAATGCTTTTTACATCGTTAAAAACGACAAACTGGTAGCCATTGCTGATGATTTTACCGACGGAAAGTGGAAATTCATCAGCTTTGACCCCAAATACAAAGAATTGTTAGATGCTGTTATCACAGAAAAAACCAGAAAACAACTGGGTTTATAACTTCGTTGTATTGCTCTTCGGTTCCTTCTCCAGTCGAACAATTTTATAACAAACCTTTTCCTCTTTACTTCCCTGACTCCAGGCCACCAATACTTCTGAATCATTCAACGTTTTTATAATCGGAAAGGTTGCCATCACATTGTCTTCCGAAACAAAGCTTGTCGTAACAATTTCACCGTTTTTCGCTCTGCGCTGCAAACCAATTCGATTGAAATAATTCCCCTCAATTTCCGCCGTTTCATCCCATACAATTACCACATCTTTATCGTTGACAACCGTAATTTGGGGATGCTTTGCCGAAGGATTGTCACTAACACTGTTCCTTTTTGAAAAAGTATTGCCGTTATCGGCTGAATTGGCATAAAAAACACCGGCTCCTCCTCCCATGGTAAACCATGCAAAATGCAATCCTTCTTTATTTTGCGTCATCGTCGGACCTGTGTGCGGACAACCATTGATTTTCCAATCATCCGGACTGATGCGTTTCGGCTCAGAAAAGGTCTTCCCGTTATCCGAAGAGTAACTCAGCACCATATCACGAATTTCATCGTTGATGATATCTCTGTAAGCGGTATAAATAACGCCGTTTTTTCCAATATACAAATCCGTTCGGCAACACTGACAGGTAGTTTCTCCAATGGATTTTTCATTTTGAAAACCATTTTTCCCTCTGGTTTCTGCATAATACAAAGACGAACCCTGCAAATCGGTTTTACTCCTGTTGTCCAGCCAGATTATTGCCGCTTCGCCATTTGGAAGCAAATCGATGTCAAAATAACGCTGATCGATTCCGGCAGTATCTTTCACCAATTGCGTGGCCGGCGTCCAACTTTTTCCTTCATCAAACGATTGCGAATACTGAATGAGTCCGCCATACTTTTTCTTTGGAGTAGGATTGTCAATACCCCAAACCGCAATGATTTCCCCATTGGGTTTAAAAAGCATTTTAGGAGCGTTTTCCCCGTGCAACTCTACTCCTTTACTGGATGGAATTTCTATAGGTTGTCCAAATATTTTCAACTTTTCATCAAAAAAGGCGTAGCACAAAATCGCTGTTTCTCCTTTTATTTCTTTTCCGAAACTCATCACCACTTTTCCATTGGCATCCGATGTGATAAACGGACAAGTAGTTATGGTTCCGGTTGCCGTAGTTATTGGGATTACCGAATTTGACATTGTCTGCGAATTACTTTTCTGTAATGAAAACAACGTCATTACAAAAATCAAAAAAAGCTTATTGTTCATTGTTTTTCTTGTTAAGTTTAAGATGGTATTGCAAGCCAAAAACAAAAGTTCTTGGTGCTGCGGCTGTATAAGTTGGTGCTGAAGTTGCATTATTTCCGCGGGTTACGTTATAAGCATACAACTTATCGGTTAAGTTCATTGCATTTACATAGCATTCCAATCCGCGCCATTGGTAACCGATTCGGGCATTAAAAACGTTGTAGCCGTCATACTTTACGGTATTTATCTGATTTTGGAACCAGCTTGAAACAAATTGCCATTCTACCGAAGTTCTCAATTTTGGCAGCCATTTCGGGTAATAACTTACCTCTGAATTTCCGGTCCATTTTGGAGCAAAAGGCATTTCAAAACCATTCAGATTTTTAACCGGATCGGAAGGTTTATCCGAAACTTTAAAATCGATGAAGGTATGTTGCGCCGTTGTGCCTCCCATTCTGATTCGGAATTGTTCGTTCGGACAGTAATTTACTGCAAACTCAATTCCTTTGTGACGGGTTCTTCCTGCAGATTGGTAATCGGTGGAATTGTCGGGCTGACGAATGTTTAACAGCTCGTTTTTTCCTTCCATATAATAAAGTGAATATTCAAGATTTAGTTTTTTTCCGAAGAAACTCAACCAACCGCCTACTTCGTAATTGTCAAATTCGGCAGATTTTAAGTTATAATAAAACTCGGCCGGAACACCGGTGCTTCCACCCGTTCCCGGTTTCGCTCTGAAAATGGAAGTCAGTCCCGGAGGCGCAAAGCCCTGAGCATAATTTCCGTAAAAACCGGCAAAATCAAACGGATTGTAATTCACACCCGATTTAAACGTAAACTGATCGTAGGTTTTGCTTCCGCTGGAAACATCAACATTGTTCGTATAATCCAGACTCATATTATCGTAGCGACCGCCAAGCGTAACCAAAACTCTATTGATCGGTTTAAAACTGACCTGAGAAAAAACGGCTTTGTTGTATATTTTTGCATCATAATCGGCAAGGCGAATATCTGGTCGTTCGGCTGTGATTTCATAACTGCTTACGGTTTGTCCTCCCGGATTCAGATTTGATTTCAAATCAATTTGATATGCATTATAAGTCACCGGAGAATAATCGAACAATCCGCCTGCCACCAATGATGTCGACAGAAAATCAAACTTCTGATTGTGCTGTCCGATAACCCCATAACTTTTGAAATTATTGGTATTGATTTCACCTTTTGCTGTTGTTTGCCCTTGTGTCCAACGAATTCCGTAAGCTGGATTCTGACCTAATTTATTATCTCGAGTGAATGCCGTTAAAGAAGAATGCGAATTGTCGTTCCAATCGCGCTCGAAAGTCAGTTTACTTCGTAAGGCGTCTGATTTTCTGTAAGCAAAGTCGGTTTGACTTTTGTAGGTTCGGTTATAAAAATCGTTTTCGTTGATACTTCCACTCATGTTGGAATTGTATTTCCCGTAAAAAACAGTTCCAATCAATCGGGTTTTGGTGTTGATATTGTAATCGATTCTGGCGTTGATATTGTCTTTGTTATAATCGGAATACGTCATCCAGGAATCGCGTTGCGCACTTGATAATCCCGCAATATGAAAACCGACTTTCCCGATAGTTGTCCCTCCGGCCGCCTGAAATCGTTTATAACCCCACTGATCCGCCTGAATTCCGATTTTAAACTCGGGTTGTAACGATGGTTTTAAAGAAATCAGATTGACGGCACCGCCAACTGCCTCCGGACCATACAAAGAAGAAACCGGACCTTTCACCACTTCAATGCTCTGAAGGTTGAACTGATTGATTTCCAAAAGCGCATTGTGATTGAAAATCCCCATCGGACGAATCGGTAAACCGTCTTCGAGGTATAAATAATAAGAATTGGTGGTCATCGGCTGACGAATCGCCATCGAATGCTGCTCGTTTCCTAAATTCACCATTAAAACACCGGGCGTTTTGTTTATGATTTCGTAAACCGCTGTAGCTTTGGTTTCGTTAATTGTTTTTTGAGTGATTTTTGAAATCGCAACAGGCACTTCTCTTTTTAGTGTAACACTGCGACTTGCTGTAACCACAACATTTTCCAGTTGTTTTACATTTACGGTATCTTTTGGAGCCTGTCCATAAGATAGTTGCCCTATAACCAATAAGGCAAGGAATATTCTTTTCATTTTGATAAGTATAATGATTGCATAATGCTCTTCTTCGGCTAAACCAAAGCAAGAAAGTATACCGTTGTCAATACAACAGCATTAAAACAGTAAACAATAATTATACAGTAGGCGGATGAAAAGCAGGTTTGCTGTTTTCGTAAAAATAAGAATCGGAATACTTCGCATTGATCGATTTCTGAATTGGAAAATTCAACATAACCACTTCGAGCGAAGTCAGTTTTTGGATGAATAAAACTTCGAATTCCGAATGCGAAACTTTTTTATCAGAAGAAACCGGAGTGTCGTTTTCGGAAGCTTTTGCCAATTCTTTCATCAAATGACATTTTCCGTTACACTTCATTTCGGGTTTGGCTTTGTTTTCACAAAGTTCTTTTACAATGTAATCGTAATTCAATACGTATTCCAAAACCGGAAGAATCGGTTTCATCACGAAGAGGAATACTATAATTACAATTGCATTTTTCATATATGTAAAATTAATTTACCAGAGGTCATATATGGTATCGCTTTTATTTATTTGATTTTTGCTGACGCAAACAGTTTTTATGGCGATTTCATAAACCAAAGATACTTCATAATTCCAATGTCAAACCTGATTTTTATCAGATTTCCAAAAATTATCCGTTTTCTTTCCTTTTTTAAAAAAGAACCGCAAAGCTTCTCCTATCTAAATCAAAAACCTACTTTTGCATACTATTTATGATTATCCATTCATTTCAGAAAATACAAAATGCCAAATACTCAAACCTTTACCACTTTTTTCGACGCTGTAAAATCAAGCATTACCAACGGGACTTTCGCCAAATTAACGCTGACAAAAACGATTGGCCAACCGGAATTACAGAATATTTATGTGAGAACTACGGTGGAAAACGGTATTTTAAAATTATCGGTTATCCATAAAATCTATAACGAAGGATTACAGGAAATTGAAAAAATTGTTGAAATGGATGACATGGAAGCGGAATTAATCCCTTACATCAACAATCCGTTTATGTGGGTACTGTTGTTTACCACGGAAGCCGATGTAACCATGAAACTAAACAAAAAACGCATTGCCAACATTACCGAGCAACCACCCACTTTTAAAAATCCGGATGCAACTTTAGCCGACTTTAGAAACGGAAATACTATTTAATCTGAAATAAAAGCACTGCTTTTGTCATTCCGACGTAAGGAGGAATACCATTTGTTATTCAAATCATGAGATTCCTCCTTACGTCGGAATGACAGTTATAAACAGTAAACTAAATATTATCCGGAAAAATCTTCCCCGGATTGAGAATATTATTTGGATCAAAAACCTGTTTGATGTTTTTCATTAACTGTAATTGCAACGTACTAAACGCGATATCCATAAAATTCTTCTGTACATAACCAATGCCGTGCTCACCGGATAGTGTTCCTTTTAACGCCACAGTCAGTTCGAAAATTTCACGGATGCCTTTCGGAACTTCGGTTTTCCAGTTGTCGTCGGTCATATCCGCTTTGATGATGTTTACGTGTAAATTTCCATCGCCGGCATGACCATAACACACCGATTTAAAGCCGTATTTATCTCCTATTTCTTTGATTCCTTTTAGCAATGTTGGCAATTCATATCTTGGTACCACCGTGTCTTCTTCTTTGTAAACCGAATTCGATTTCACTGCTTCTGCTACTCCGCGACGCATTCTCCAAAGCGCGTTTTTCTGGTCTTCGGTATCGGCGAAAAGGATTTCATCGATTTGGAAACCTTCCACAACCGTCATTATTTTTTCGGCTTCGAGCATTAAGATTTCCGGATAATTACCGTCGACTTCAATTAACAAATGTGCCTGAATTTCGGGCTTGATGTCTACGTTTACACCTTCAATGAATTTGATTGCCCAATCGATGGCATCGCGCTCCATGAATTCCAACGCACTTGGTACAATGCCCGCTCTGAAAATCGCTGAAACCGCTTCACACGCTTGTTCTGCTTTGTAAAACGGCACCAACATTAATACGTTATGGGAATTTTTAGGCAACAGTTTCAACACAATTTTAGTAATGATGCCCAACGTTCCCTCACTGCCGACCATTAATTGTGTCAGATTATAACCTGTGGAGTTTTTTAAGGTATTGGCACCGGTCCAGATGATTTCTCCTGTCGGTAAAACCACTTCAAGATTTAAGACATAATCTTTGGTAACACCATATTTTACGGCTCTGGCACCACCGGCGTTTTCGGCCACGTTACCACCAATGAAACAACTGCCGCGGCTACTGGGATCTACCGGATAAAACAGACTTTTTTCCAGAACGGTGTCCTGTAAAACCTGCGTAATTACAGCCGGTTCAGTTATTACCTGAAGGTTTTTTTCGTCGATTTCGATGATTTTATTGAGTCGGTCTGTGGATAAACCGATGCCTTGATGAATGCTCAATGCGCCACCGCTCAATCCTGTTCTTCCTCCGATTGGAACTACCGGGATTTTGTATTCGTTGGCCACTTTTATAATTTCGGAAATTTCCTGAGCCGAAGCCGGTTTTACCACAACACTTGGCGGAAAAACATAATCTTCGGTTTCGTCGTGACCGTATTGGTTTCGGGTTTCGTCGTCGGTGAATACGAAGGTTGTGCCGACTATATTTTGAAGTTTTTGAAGTATTTCGGGTGTGATTTGCATTGTCATAACTAAGCTACAAAGTATGTTAAGTGTCAAAGTTACAAAGTTATTTCTTCAAATAGCAAACCTTAGCCCTGATAGTAGCGGCATCCTTTTCAAAACGGACATTGAGGCTCTCGAAATGTCCGTTTTGAAAAGATATAGCGGATAGCAGGAAACAGCTCCTCCCTTCGACAGTGCTCAGAATGACATTATTTCTTCTTTAAATTCGGCAAGAAATAAGCAATAATTCCGATTAAAGGCAGGAACGAACAAATCGCATAAACGAATTCGATGGACGTTTGATCTGCCAAATAACCTAAAACCGCTGAACCCAAACCACCGATTCCAAAAGCGAAACCGAAGAACAATCCGGAAATCATCCCGACTCTTTCGGGCATTAATTCCTGTGCGTAGACTAAAATGGCCGAGAAAGCCGAAGCGATAACAATTCCGATAATTACCGATAGAATTCCGGTCCAGAATAAATTGGCAAACGGGAGCATTAAGGTAAACGGAGCGGCACCTAAAATGGAAAACCAAATGATATATTTTCTTCCGAATTTATCGCCTAATGGTCCGCCAATTAAGGTTCCTACTGCCACAGCGCCCAAGAAAGCAAACAAATGGTATTGTGCCTGCAAGACCGATATATGGAATTTTTCGATCAGGTAAAACGTGAAGTAACTCGACATGGAAGTGGTGTAAAACGATTTCGAGAAGATTAAAATAAGTAATAACGCTACTGAAATTTTAACCTTCGCAGGAGAAAGATTGTGCAAGCGTTCGCCGCTTTTTTTCTTTCCTTGGATGGAAATCAGTTTTTGCTTGTACCAAACGGCGATTCGGCTTAAAACTACAATTCCAACGATAGCCACCAATACGAACCAAAGTATGTGTGATTGTCCGCGCGGAATTACGATTAAAGCCACTAATAACGGTCCGATTGCCGTTCCGGTATTGCCGCCCAATTGGAAAATTGATTGCGCCAGTCCGCGTTTCCCGCCCGAACCCAAGAATGCTACACGTGAGGCTTCCGGGTGAAAGATGGACGAACCGATTCCGACCAAAGCCACCGAAGCCAATATCAAAGGAAAGCTTGATGCTTGTGATAACATGATGATTCCGCCTAACGAAAATAACATTCCGAAGGCCAATGAATATGGTTTGGGATGTTTATCGGTATAAATCCCGACGAAAGGCTGTAATAACGACGCTGTTACCTGATACGTAAATGTGATTAATCCGACCTGAGTGAACGTCAGCGCATAATTTGCTTTCAAAACCGGATACATCGCCGGAATAACCGCTTGCAGTAAATCGTTTAACAGATGCGCAAAACAAATGGAAAACAAGATGGAATATACTGTGGTTTGGGCCGTATCTCTAGTTTCAATTGAAGCTGTGGCTGTTGTTGTTTTCATTAGATATGCTGTAAAATAAAATACCAAAAAATTAAGGTGACAAAGGAAATCGGGATTCCGAAACCAATCATCATGTTACTGAGTTTGGGTTTTAAACTGTAACTGGAAGCCACGATTGCTCCCGTAATCATGGGCGCCATGGCTGCTTCTAATATGGAGACCTGAACTTCCAACCCGTTTCCACCTAAAAGCATCACGTACAGTAAATAGAAAAAAGCGGGCGTGATGAACAGTTTGAAAAACAACCCTAACGTTAAGAACTTCCAATGTTTGCTTTTACTGTCGAATTCCAGCTGCATCCCAACTGACACGAGTGCTATTGGAGTTACCGTACTGCCCAAACGCTGAAAAACCGATTGCAGTATTTCCGGAAAATCCAGGTGCAAAACGTTCAACACACAGGAAATGGCAAAAGCGATGAAAGGCGGAAAAAATACTATTTTTTTGAAAATTGCACTCGAGCTTGTTGTTCCTCTGGAATACATGGTGGCAACCAAAACCGCTAAAGTGGAAACCACCACAAACGAACCCGGCTGATCTACAATAACTGCGGTTTCTAAACCTTGCTTTCCGTATACCGCTTCGATTATCGGGAAACCTACGAAAGACGTATTCCCTAATCCGGCGGTTATAATCAGGCATCCGGTAAGTTTTTTAGACCAACCGAAGCGCTTACCAAAAGCCGTAAAGAAAATATAGGAAAGTGCAAAACCCAACCAGGCAATTCCCAGCGGAAACAATAATTTAGAACTGATTTCCAGTTTCGGGATATAATACAATGCGATGGCAGGAAGTGAAATGTAAATCACAAACTGATTGAGCGTTTTGTAGCTTAGCGGAGGAAAAGCTGCACTTTTTTTGAGCAAAAAGCCCAAAAGCATGCAGACAAAAATGAGTAAAATGTTTTCCATACTGATTTAAAGCAGGACAAAATTACGAGTTAATCGCCTAACTGAGGGCGATTTTCATTTTTTAACGAAATTTTAGGGTCTATTTTGGTATCAGCATCAAAATCTCTTTTACATTTGCAATATATTTTATTACAGTTATGATTTCCGGTAAGTTTGCCATTACGACGCACATTTTAACATTGCTAGCCAAATTCCCCAACGAATTTATGGCTTCCGATTACATTGCCGGCAGTTTGAACATTCATCCTGTTTTAGTGCGGAAGGAAATTGCCAATCTGAAGAAACATAACTTAGTAGAAAGCAAAGAAGGAAAAAACGGTGGTGTGAAACTGATTGCCTCACCTGAAAAAATTACGTTGGAAGATGTTTTTAAAATCACCTTTGATAAAGCCACGTTAGGTTTTTCAAAAAATGAACCCAATCCGGAATGTCCTGTTGGGAAAAACATCAATTCCAATCTGAATGATTTGTATGAAGGAATAAACCAAACCATTAGTAAACAATTGCAATCGGTGACTTTAGCGGAATTCACAGAAAAATTCTAATCGTTTTTTTTACATAAAACTGTAACATTTTTTATTATATTTTAAATTTAACCTTATGAAAGTAGCCATTATCGGAGCAACAGGATTTGTAGGCTCCAACATTTTAAACGAGATCGTGAATCGCAATCACGAAGTAACGGCGATTGTACGAAACCCGAAAACTTCGGAAAAGGTAAATTGGGTAAAAGCCGATGTTTTTAACACCGACGAATTAGCAAACGTATTAAAAGGAAACGATGTTGTTATCAGTGCTTACAATCCGGGATGGACAAATCCGAACATTTATGATGATTTTCTTGCGGGTTCGAAAGCGATTCAGGAAGCGGTAAAAAAATCGGGTGTTAAACGATACATCACTATTGGTGGTGCCGGAAGTTTATTTGTGGCTCCGAATTTACAAGCGGTTGATACTCCGGATTTTCCTAAAGAATACCATGCCGGCGCAACAGCTGCCCGTGATTATCTGAACATTTTAAAAGAAGAAAAAGAATTGGATTGGGCGTTTTTCAGTCCGGCTTTCGAAATGCATCAGGGAATTACCACCGGAAGAACCGGGAACTATCGTTTGGGATTAGATACTCCGGTTTTTGATGAAAACAACAGAAGTATTTTATCCGGAGAAGATTTAGCCGTGGTGATTGCTGATGAAGTGGAAACACCAAAACATCATCAGGTTCGCTTTACAGCAGCTTATTGATTTTTGATTTCGTAATGTGAAAAGTGCACAATGTTTAAATATCCTTGAACATTGTGCACTTTTTCCTTATTTTTACTGCACTAATTGATTCCAGTGGCACTTAAGAAAACACATCCTTCGGCGTTGAAAGAAAATGACGGTATTGAACAACCGGAAAGCATCAGTACTTCTTCCGTGGAACACATTCAGCAGTTCCGCAGAAAACAGCCTTCTGCCGAGGAATTAATCAGCAACATTCTGAAAGGCGATAAAGTAGCCCTAAGCCGAGCCATCACTTTGGTGGAAAGCACCAGCACTAATCATCTTGAAAAAGCGAATGACGTCATTAAAGGTTGTTTGCCCTTCGCAAATAATTCCATCCGAATTGGCATTACAGGTGTTCCGGGAGTTGGAAAATCAACCTTTATTGAAGCTTTTGGAAAATATCTGACGTCAATTGGAAAAAAAGTCGCAGTTTTAGCTGTCGACCCAAGCAGTTCGATTTCACACGGCAGTATTTTGGGCGATAAAACCCGAATGGAAGAATTGGTGAAAGATGAAAATGCTTATATCCGTCCGAGTGCTTCGGGAGAAAGTTTAGGTGGCGTGGCGCGAAAAACCCGTGAAGCAATTATTTTATGTGAAGCCTGTGGATTTGACACCATTCTGATTGAAACTGTAGGCGTTGGCCAAAGTGAAACTGCCGTTCACAGTATGGTCGATTTCTTTTTACTGCTCAATTTAGCCGGTGCGGGCGATGAATTACAAGGTATCAAACGCGGTATAATGGAAATGGCTGATGCGATTGTGATTAACAAAGCGGATGGCGATAACATCAAAAGGGCACGTTTGGCGAAAGTCGATTTCAACAGAGCATTGCATTTGTTTCCGCAGAAAAATTCCGGTTGGTCGCCAAAAGCAACCTTGTGTAGCGCTATAACCAAAGAAGGCATTTCAGAAGTTTGGGAAACGATTACCGAGTATTTTACGCTAACCAAAGAAAACGGTTATTTCGATAAAAAACGTAAGGAGCAAAACCAATATTGGATGCTGGAAACCATCAACGAACAGTTAAAACTGAATTTCTACAACCATCCGGAAATTCAGAAACTACTGGAAGACAATAAAAAAGCGGTGCAAAACAATGAAATCTCACCGTTTGCTGCCGCTCAGTTGCTTTTGAAAGCTTATAAAAGTGATGAGTAACAGATTACCGTTGTCAGTGAGCAGAAGGCAGAAAAAAATCAGTTTCAAACCTGAAACCTGCTGTCTGCTATCTGAAAACTACTCCTCATACAATTTCATCTCCCTGTCGTAAAACTCTCCTGCTAGGTTAATCAGTTTTTCCATTTCGGCTTCGATTTCCTCCTCTTCCTCTTCATCCAATTCCTCCAAAAACTCGATTTCATCGTCTTTCAAATTGATAATGAATCTTGGGTAATCTAAGTGAATGATGAAAATATCGTCCGGAAAATCGGTGTTGTCTGCTAATACAAATTTTGGTAATTCCATGTGCTTCTATTTATGGGTATGATTATTTAAAATTAATTTATTCGTCAGATGATTAAAGCGAAGATACAAAAATATTGCCGCTGCGGTTAATCCGGCTAAAAGTCCGATCCAGATGCCGACTGCTTTCAAATCGGAGTACAATCCCAAATAGATAGAAATCGGGAAACCAATTATCCAATAGGAAATGAAGGTAATGTACATGGGGATTTTCACATCCTGCAAGCCGCGAAGTGCTCCTAGTACCACCACCTGAATCCCGTCGGAAATCTGAAAAATTGCGGCGATGATTATTAGTTGGGACGCGATTGAAATTACTTCGGCATTATCTTTTAATTGCGAAAGTTTTTCGGCATTCATAAACAATTCAGGCAAATATTGATGGAAAACCACAAAAATCAAGGCAAAAACGACTTGAACAAGAATCGCCAGTAAAAATATCGAACGGGCCACAATTCGCAACCCGATAAAATCTTGCGATCCTTTGAAATTCCCAACACGAACCATTCCCGCCACGCCAAATCCGGACACGAACATGAACGTAAACGTGGCCAAGCTCAACGCAATCTGATTTGCTGCCTGACTGGTGGTTCCGATTACGCCCGAAAGCCAAACCGCTCCGGTAAACAGCGCCACTTCAAAAAACATCTGCATCGACGACGGCAAACCAAGATTCACAATTTTGTTTACAATGTCTTTTTGCAATTCCTTAAACGAAAACTGATGGAAATACGTTTGAAACCGCTCTTTGTGTTTTAAGGAAAAATGGATAAAAATCAGCATCACGAAACGGGAAATCACGGTTCCGTAGGCAGCTCCTAACATTCCTAATTTCGGAAAAAACCAAAGTCCGTAAATCAGCACCACATTCAAAAAAATGTGCACTACGTTACAAAGTAAGTTGGCCCACATGGCCACTTTTGTTTCCGATTTACCGTCGGCAAATTGTTTATAGCCTTGAAAAATAATCAACGGAATCAAAGAAAAAGCCACTATATCCAAAAACGGTTTGGCCATTTCCACTACCTCTTCGGGTTGCCCCATATATACGATCAGTGGTTTCGAAAAGTAAATAATCGCAAACAAACCCACTCCCAAAAGCGTACACAAAACAAGTCCGTGATGAAAAATAGTACGCTCCTTATCAACGTTTTTCTCTCCATCCGCTTCCGCCACCAAAGGAGTAATCGCTGTTGAAAAACCAATCCCGATCGACATCGCAATAAATACAAAACTATTAGCCAAAGAGGCTGCTGCCAACTCGGTCGGCCCCAATTTCCCCACCATAATGTTATCGACAATCCCCACTAAAGTATGCCCCAACATTCCGAGAATAATCGGATAGGCTAATTTTAAATTATAGGAGAACTCTTTGGTATAAGTTGACAAATGCATTTTTTCAAATTTTGGGCAAAGGTAAGCACTAGATTTTGGGGAATTGTATTCGGAATAAAAAAAATAACCGATTCCCAACAACATCGCAAACTACTACCTTTCAACTACTTACATTATTCCGTTAAGATATTTTAAAACTATTTAACAGAAGTTTATCATTTTAAGCAAAACAAAACCTTCCGAAAGCTGTTTTTATACCGAATCAACATTATTAAATGTCATTTAGTATGAAAAATGCAAAAAGATTTTCAACCCTGTTCTTTGCAGTAATTGCAATTTTATTTTCGATGGAAACAAAAGCTCAAGAGCAAACCAAACAATCGGAATATTTGAATCATTGGCGCATAGGATTCGGACTCAATGGTGGAATACCTGTTAAAGAATCGTATAATTTCAGTTTGGGCGCCGATGCCCGACTGCAATATGATTTCACCACAAAAACATCATTGGCCGCCACTACCGGATACACACATTTGTTCAGTGCCGGTGATGATGCCGGTTTTATTCCTGCAAAATTGGGTTTTAAAGCCTTTTTGGGCAATCAGTTTTATGTATTAGGGGAAGCCGGTGGCGCTTTCGGAACCACCAAAGAACTGGGAAATTCCTTTTTATGGACACCAGGAATTGGGGTAGCCACCAAACATATCGATGTGAGTTTGCGTTATGAAAACTATAACGATTACGATACCGGACAAATTTCTTTGCGTCTGGCCTACGGATTCCAATTATAAAAGTAGTTCATCGAATTTTAAAAGCACTTCATCTGAAAATGCTTTTTTTTAACAATTGTCGAAATCTTGGCAAAAATTAAATCCTGTAATTTTGTATTTCCTTTTTTCAAACTCTTTATTTTACGTTTATGAAAAGTACTTTCCATCTGTTTATCGCAATTTCAACAACGTTTCTTTCGCTAACCTCCTGCAAAAAAGAAGTAAAAACAGAAGTTATTAATGAAACGGCTGCTGAAGAAATAATTCCCACAACAACTGCCGACAACAGTATGAATTCTTTAGACTGGAACGGAACATATTCCGGCATTACACCTTGTGCCGATTGTGAAGGCATCGAAACTTCCCTCACACTTAACAAAGACAATTCCTATATTTTAACCACAAAATATTTAGGCAAAAGCACAAAAAACAACGAAAGCAAAGGTACTTTTTCCTGGAATGCTGAAGGAAATACTATCATTTTGAGCACTATCACCGATGGCCCGAATCAATTCTTTGTGGGTGAGAATCAATTGACACAACTGGACATGAGCGGCAAAAAAATTACCGGAGCTCTGGCTGAAAAATACATACTGACAAAAAAATAAAATACGGGCATCATGAAAAAAATAACAGCATTACTTATTTTAACACTATTGACGCTATCAGGCTGCAAAACAAAACAAAATCAGGAATCAGTAACCGAAAGTCCGCTTAAAGGCACAAAATGGATTTTAGTTGAAATGATGGGAAAACCAATCACCCCTTCCAAAAATGGTAAAAACATTTATGTTTATCTCGATGCCAACGAAAACAGAATCAACGGTCACAGCGGTTGCAACGGTTTTGGCGGAAATTACGAACTTCAGGAAGGAAACCGCATCACGTTTTCCAAAATGATGGGCACCATGATGGCCTGTACGGATATGGAAACCGAAACCCAGTTTCTGAAATTGATGCAAACGATTGACAATTATAACCTAAAGGAAAACAGACTACAAATGAATAAGGCAAAAATGGCACCGCTTTTAAAATTTGAAGCCGAAAAAAAATAAGGTTGTTCTTTACCGAACAACCTTATCCCTTATTTTAACTGTTCGCGATACATCGCAAAATTCGCTTTTACTTTTTCATCGAGTTCCGGTTCTTTAATATCGGTGTACTTTTGCATTTCTTCCCAGATAATTTTGGCTACCATATACCGCGCCATTTCTTTATCATCGGACGGAATTACATACCAGGGCGCATGTGGTTTCGAAGTCTTATTGATGGCTTCTTCATAGTATTTCATATAATCATCCCAACGCTCCCGTTCTTTCAAATCGCCTGGGGAAAATTTCCAATGGTGTTCTTCTTCCTCCAAACGACGTAACAAACGTTTGCGTTGCTCTTCCTTACTCATATGAAAATAGAATTTCAAAACAATCGTACCGTTTTGGGTAATGTGTTTCTCAAAATTATTGATTTGTTCAAAACGGTTTTCCCAAAATTCGGGTGTAATGTCTTCTACTTTTTCAATTCCGGGCAGATTTTCATTTAAAATATATTCCGGATGTACACGCGTAACCAACACATTTTCATAGTGTGTCCGATTAAAAACCGCAAATTTCCCTTTCTCGGGCAATGCCAGATAATGACGCCACAAATAATCGTGTTCCAATTCGGTGGAATTCGGTGTCTTAAAACTGTGCACCACTACCCCACGCGGATTGAATTCCTTAAAAACTTCCCGAATCAGACTGTCTTTCCCGGACGTATCCATCCCCTGAAGACAAATCAATACGCCGTAGCGATTGTGCGCATACATCACGTCCTGTAATTCGCTCAGTTTGGCCTGAACTTTATCCAGTTTTTCCTCTTTTTCATCGTCATCGATATAGGTTTGCAATACCGTTGGGAAATCATTAATTTGAAAGGGTTTGGTGATTTTAAAGTTGTCGGGATTAAATAGTGCCATAATCATTCGCTTTATATTCGTAAATATAAGTAATTTTAGGAGCTTTTTCCTGCTTTACGTTACAATCTTTCCTTGCTTAAAGAAAGCAAGAAAAGGATTTTCACTGCAATCAGGGCTAAACCAATAACACGATTATGCACAAATTCACCTTGGAAATCCTGTTTCAGATTATCGGAATCGGTTCGGCATCCGGACTTATTTACAAAGACAACCAACTGTTCATCATTGGCGACAACAGCAGCTATCTTTATGAATACGACATCGACAACAAAGAACTGAAACGCCATCCGTTAACGGAAAACCCATCGGAAAACATCGCCAAAAAAGACAAACCCGATTTCGAAGCAATAACCGAATTTGACGGCAAAACCTATATTTTCGGCTCCGGCTCCACGGAAAATCGAAACAAGATGGTTACAATAGATTCCAAATCAAAGGAAATCATCGCAACAACCGACCTGAGTGATTTATACCTCGCCATGCAATCCTTTGCCGAGTTACCGCAAGACGACCTCAATATCGAAGGCGCTGCTTTTAACGGATCAGAATGGTTTTTCTTCAATCGCGGCAATGGGGCTAAAGGGAAAAATATTGTTTTCACGGTTCAGGGCAAAAACCTAACTGAGGAATTTAACATCATTTCGACAGAATTCAAACTACCGAAATTAAAAGGCATCCGTTCCAGTTTTACCGATGCGGTTGTAGCGGGCAACAAAATGTACTTCTTAGCTACCGCAGAAAACACCACTTCCACTTACAATGACGGTGAAGTGGCAGGAAGTGTTATCGGTTGTATCGATTTGGAAACCATGAAAATCGACTTCACGAAAAAAATCACCGAAACCCACAAATTTGAAGGCTTGACGTTGTATAAAGAAACAAATAAAGAAATCAGTTTTTTACTTTGTGAGGACAATGATACGGAGGAATTAAAAGCTACTATTTTCAAGTTATCTTTGAAAAAATAATGCAACAATTATAAAATATTTTAGTCTCTAAATAACAGAGCATCAAACAGCATTCGGAATTTCCCAACATCATTCAAACCCTATATTTACCCTTGAACAAGAAGGTTATACACATTTAAGAACCATTTTCTTTTGCAACTTATGGTTCCAAGCGAAAACGCTTCCGCCAACCCATTTGAAAAATTAAATCTTACAAAAATAAAAGTCAGAAAATTGGCACGCGATTTGATTTACGGATTTCAACAGTATCCCAACAATTTAAAATCGCAACAACATGAAAAAAGCCTTCCTTTTATTTGGCAGCGTTCTTTTACTATCCGTAATGAGCTGCAAACAGTCCCGTGGAGAAGAATCCATTGACGAATTGGTATTGGAATCGACCGATAGCAACTCGATTGACACCGAAGAAAGTTACGTATCCGACGAATCTGAAAATCAGGAAAGCTACGCCGAACTCGAAGAAAATCAATTTGAAAGCCCGAAAACCAACCCGCTTTCCACTTTTTCCATAGATGTGGATAATGCTTCCTATACCAACATCAGACGTTTTATCAATGAAGGCCAAACGGTTCCGAAAGATGCTGTTCGCGTGGAAGAAATGATGAACTTTTTCAAATACAGTTATCCGCAACCAACAGACAATCATCCGTTTTCCATCCATACAGAATACAGCAATTGCCCGTGGAATAAAAACCATCAGCTGTTAAAAATAGGATTGCAGGGAAAAACCATTCCTATGGATAATTTACCGGCTTCCAACATTGTCTTTCTAATCGATGTTTCCGGTTCGATGGATGAAGACAACAAACTGCCACTGCTAAAACAATCCATGAAACGCATGGTAAAAGAACTTCGCGCCAAGGACAAAGTTGCTATCGTGGTTTATGCCGGTGCGGCTGGTTTGGTTTTACCGCCAACTTCGGGTGATGAAAAAAATAAAATTATGGATGCCTTTAACGAATTGTCTGCCGGAGGAAGTACGGCCGGAGGAGAAGGCATTAAATTGGCTTACAAAATCGCGGAGGAAAACTTCATCAAAGAAGGCAACAACCGCATCGTTTTGGCTACTGACGGCGATTTTAATGTTGGCGCTTCTTCCGACAGCGACATGGAAGACTTAATCGAAGAAAAAAGAAAATCAGGTGTTTTCTTAACCTGCCTAGGCTACGGAATGGGTAATTACAAAGACAGCAAGATGGAAATTCTGGCCGACAAAGGCAATGGAAATTATGCTTATGTCGACAACATGCAGGAAGCCAACCGCTTTTTAGGGAAAGAATTTAAAGGCAGCATGTATGCGATTGCGAAAGATGTAAAAATTCAAATAGAATTCAATCCGAAACACGTGCAAAGTTACCGTTTGATTGGCTATGAAAACCGAAAACTGCGCGCCGAAGATTTTAAAAACGATGCGATTGACGCCGGTGAATTGGGCAGCGGACATACCGTAACGGCTTTATATGAAATAATCCCAACCGGAACAGAAAGTCAGTACGTCTCGTCAGCATTAAAATATACGAAGACGGAAAAAAACGAGGACAACTACAATGAAGAATTGGCTACCATCAAATTCCGATACAAAAAACCGGATGGTGATAAAAGCATAGAAATAATACAAACCATTGAAAACAAAAATATTGCATTGGAAAATGCTACTCCCGATTTTAAATTCAGTTCGGCAGTAGCCTGGTTTGGACTGAAGCTGAGAGATTCGAAACTAATATCCAATACAAATTCGGATGACATTCGCAAACTTGCCAAAAAAGGGCTGAATAACGATGACGAAGGTTATAAATCGGAATTTGTGCGATTGGTCGAATCGGTGAATTAAGTCCCTGACTTTCTTAAAAAACAAAACCCTGAAAATTCAGGGTTTTATTTTTATCGGTTATTTCTATTTCTCTATTTCTTTCAAACTTTCCATTTTCTTGTGAGCAAGGAAACCTTTAATGTCTTCGAAATGCTCCTTCACGCGTTTGTGTCCGAATTCGAATACTTTTTCCGCCAAACCGTCTAAGAAATCACGGTCGTGGGAAACTAAAATCAATGTTCCGTCGAAATCTTTTAACGCGTCTTTGATGATGTCTTTGGTTTTCATGTCCAAATGGTTCGTTGGCTCATCCAGAATCAGCACGTTTACCGGTTCCAACAATAGTTTTATCATGGCCAAACGCGTTTTTTCACCACCGGAAAGCACTTTTACTTTCTTTTGGATATCATCGCCCTTGAACATGAAAGCGCCCAACAAATCTTTGATTTTCGTACGCATATCACCTACCGCAATCTGATCGATAGTTTCAAAAATTGTCATTTCGCCATCCAGTAACGAAGCCTGATTCTGTGCAAAATAACCAATCTGAGCATTGTGTCCTACTTCCAGTTTTCCGCCATCAATATCAATTTCTTTCATGATGGCCTTGATCATCGTTGATTTACCTTCACCATTTTTTCCAACGAAAGCAACTTTTTGTCCACGTTCAATAACCAGATTTGCATCTTTGAAAACCACATGATCGCCGTATGATTTTGTCAAACTTTCTACCACCACAGGATATTGCCCGGAACGTGGTGATGGTGGAAATTTCAGTTTCAGGGCTGATGTATCAACCTCATCTACTTCAATCGGAACAATTTTTTCCAGCATTTTCACGCGCGACTGCACCGATTCTGTTTTGGAAAAAGTACCTCTGAAACGATCAATAAACGCCTGATTTTCGGCAATGAATTTCTGTTGTTCGTCGTAAGCTTTTTGTTGGTGAATTCTTCTGTCTTTTCTTAGCTCTAAATAATCGGAATATTTCGCTTTGTAATCGTAAATCCTTCCCATGGTTACTTCAATGGTACGGCTGGTAATGTTATCCACAAAAGCCCTGTCGTGAGAAATTACCATTACGGCTTTCGCCTGATTGATTAAGAAATCCTCCAACCACTGAATACTTTCGATATCCATGTGGTTTGTAGGCTCATCCAAAAGAATCAAATCCGGTTTCTTTAAAAGAATTTTTGCCAATTCGATACGCATTCTCCAACCACCGGAAAACTCTGATGTGGGACGGGTAAAATCTTCTCTTTCGAAACCTAAACCTTTCAGTACTTTTTCAACCTCGGCTTCATAATTCACTTCTTCAATCGAATAGAATTTCTCGCTCAATTCGGAAACACGTTCAATTAATTTCATGTACCCGTCACTTTCATAATCGGTACGAATGGTCAATTGCTCGTTGATTTCATCGATTTCTTTCTTCATATCCAAAACATCCGCAAAAGCTTTGGAGGCTTCTTCCATAACGGTACAATCGTCGGCCGTTAATAAATGCTGCGGCAAATAAGCGATTACAGCATCACTCGGCGCCGAAATTCCACCACGCGTAGGCTTGTTTTCGCCGGCAACAATTTTTAAAAGAGTTGACTTTCCTGCACCATTTTTCCCCATTAGGGCGATTTTATCATTTTCATTAATGGCGAAAGTCACGTCGCTGAACAAAGTGGTTCCACCAAATTCTACGGCAATATCGTTTACTGTAATCATATTTTATGTTCTGAAATTCAATTTTGAAGGTGCAAAGATAGTTGAATTAGCGTATTGCACAATCAGATTGTTAGATTATCGAAATGAATAATTCAGTACCTTTAGAGTATCAAAAAAATCGACATGAAAAAAGCAAAGTTCACCGTTTCTATAGAAGCCCCGAAAGAAAAAGTATGGCAAATTCTTTGGAATGACGACTCGTACCCAAAATGGACGGCGGTTTTCAGTGAAGGTTCGAAAGCCGTTTCCGATTGGAACGAAGGAAGTAAAATACTCTTTGTAAACGAAAACAACGATGGCATGCACAGCATTATCGTTAAAAAAATCGATAACGAAATCATGCATTTCAAACATCTTGGTATGGTTAAAAACGGAATAGAATTACCCCAAGACGAGATTTCAAAAAGTTGGTCGGGTGCTACCGAAAATTATCATTTGTCTGAGGCAAACGGTACTACCATACTTACTGTCGAAATGGATATTGTAGAAGAGTATTCGGATTATTTCAATGAAAAATTCCCGTTGGCTTTAAAAATTGTCAAAGAATTGACCGAAATCTAAAGTAATAAATTCAATATTAACAAACTTTTAGCAATACCATTTTAGAATTTTCAGTAAAATTGCTTGACATATCAAACAATTTAAAAATGAAACGAATTTCAATAGTCGTATTATTCATAACAACTTTAATTGTTACTGCACAAACCAAACCGCGAGCCCGGGATTTAGGTGTTCCGCTTGAAGGTATTCCCGGAACACTCAACGCCATTACAGATGTACCCGGAATCGAAGTAGGCTACAAAACCATCATTCAGGGCACCGGAAAATTAGAACCCGGTAAAGGTCCAGTACGAACAGGGGTTACCGTAATTCTTCCAAAAGGAAAAACAGCCAAAAGTTATCCTGCTGCCTGGTACAGTCTGAACGGCGATGGCGAAATGACCGGAATCCCAAACATTGAAGATTATGGTTTAGGTTACGGCCCAATCGGTATCACCAATACCAACAGCGTCGGAACTGTTAGAGATGCTATTGGCGAATGGAGTTACAGGAAATTTTCGGAAGGCGATTTTATCGATTTTTCCTTCGGATTACCAATCGTGGCCGAAACCTGGGACGGATTATTGAATGATATCAACGGATTCCATATAAAAAAAGAACACGTTTGGGAAGCCTTGGACAATGCCAAAACAGGACCGGTTCAGGAAGGTAATGTGGGCGGCGGAACCGGAATGGCGCTTTATCATTTTAAGGGCGGCAGCGGAACAGCATCCCGAACCTTTACCATCGACGGAAAACAATACACCCTTGGTGTTTTCATTCAGGCAAATTTTGGCGGTCGTTCGGATCTGATGATTTCCGGTGTTCCGGTAGGAAAAGAAATCAAAGACTACAAACCAGTTTTCAACAACCCCAAACGAAAAGACGGTTCGGCAATCGTTATTGTGGCGACCGATGCACCGCTTTTACCGAATCAGTTAAAACTGGTTGCCAAACGTGTCGCGCATGGAATATCACGAACCGGAACTTTTTCCAACGACAGTTCGGGAGAAATTTTCTTGGCGTTATCCACTGCCGAACCGGTGAACAATGAAAAAGAAACGATGCAAACATGGAATGTGTTGCCAAAAGAGCAATTGAATCCGATTTTTAAAGCTACTGTACAAGCTACCGAAGAAGCAATCATAAACACGTTAGTGGCGGCCGAAGACATGGAAGGCATCAACAACAATAAAATTTTTGCGTTACCACACGAAGTATTGCAAACAATTTTAAAGAAATACAACCGATATAAAAAGTAAACAAAAAAGCTTCAACAATGTTGAAGCTTTTTTATTAAATAATTACCCGAAACTTAGATACTCAAGCGGAATTCCTCAATCACAGGATTTGCCTTATGAAAATCTGTTTCCTGAATAAACAGTTCCACTGCTGAGCCCGAGGTCCCAAAACCAGCCAATTTCGCCGATTGGATATTATTCTTCAAAAGTGTCTCCACTCCTGCGGCTTCAATTTTAGCCTGTAAAGCCAATGCCAAAATTTCACTTCCCGAAAACACTTTCATTAATCCCATATCGCTTTATTTTATCGTAATTATTCTTTAGCGGCTAAATAACGTTCGGCATCTAAAGCGGCCATACATCCTGTTCCTGCAGCAGTAATCGCCTGACGGTATACATGATCTGCTGCATCTCCACCCACAAAAACTCCCGGAACACTTGTTTTGGATGTACCCGGTTCGTTGATAATATATCCAGTCTCGTCCAAAGCCAGATAATCTTTAAAAATATCGGTATTTGGTTTATGACCGATTGCTACGAAGAATCCGGTAGCCGGAATTTCAGAAGTTTCGCCAGTTGCTCTGTTCTTCACTCTGATTCCTGTTACTACATTTCCGTCGCCTAAAACTTCATCGGTTTCTGTATGCAATAAGATTTCAATATTTTCGGTTTTACGCACACGTTCTTCCATTATACGGGAAGCACGGAATTTTTCGCTTCGCACCAACATCGTAACTTTTTTACACAGCTTGGATAAATAATGCGCTTCTTCACAAGCGCTGTCTCCTGCTCCTACTATCACTACTTCCTGATTTCTGTAGAAGAATCCGTCACAAACCGCACAAGCCGAGACACCACCACCCATTTGCAAATAGTGTTGTTCCGATGGCAATCCTAAATATTTTGCTGACGCACCTGTTGAAATAATAACGGTTTCACAGTGAATTTCTTTGGTATCATTTACCCATACTTTATGGATTTCACCCGAAAAATCCACTTTGGTTACCCAACCGTCGCGAACGTCGGTTCCGAAGCGTTTTGCCTGCTCTTGCAACTGAATCATCATATCCGGTCCGGTTACGCCATCCGGGTATCCCGGAAAGTTTTCCACTTCATTGGTTGTGGTTAATTGACCACCCGGTTGTGTTCCTTGGTATAAAACCGGATACATGTTTGCTCTGGCTGCATAAATGGCTGCAGTATAACCTGCTGGACCAGAACCTATAATAAGGCATTTAATTTTTTCTATCGTATCAGACATAATCGTATCGTATTTTAATTTTTGAAGTTCACAAATGTAAGTTTTAATTAAAAAAGTTGGTCAAAAAAGATATCAGATTTAACTATTCAAAAATAAATTGATTTTATCTTTAAAAATATTTTGGAAATAGAATTTTAGTTCTATATTTGCACCCACAATTACACGGGGTGTAGCGTAGCCCGGTCATCGCGCCTGGTTTGGGACCAGGAGGTCGCAGGTTCGAATCCTGCCACCCCGACAAACAAATCCTTTCAGTTTTACTGAAGGGATTTTTTGTTTGCATTACTTCTCAGATAATCGTTTTTTCAATTGATAAATTCCTATTTTTGCCAATACAAATTAACACAACATTTTTATGCTGATTATTGGAATTGCCGGGGGAACAGGAAGTGGAAAAACAACTGTTGTTCATCAAATCATGAACGAATTGCCAGAAACTGAAGTGGGTATCATCTCACAGGATCATTATTACAAGGAAACACACGATTTGAGTTATGAGGAACGTTCAAAAATTAATTTTGACCACCCCAGAGCTATTGATTTTGAATTGTTAACCCAGCATTTAAAAGATTTGAAAGCCGGAAAGGCAATAGACCAGCCGCTTTATTCCTTCGTTCAGCACAACAGAACCGGCGATACGATTCATACTTTGCCCAGAAAAGTAATGATCGTGGAAGGAATTTTAATCCTAACCAATCCTGAACTACGCGAACTGTTCGATATTAAAATTTTCGTTCACGCGGATTCAGACGAACGTTTAATCCGTCGTTTAAAAAGGGATATTGCCGAACGTGGGCGCGACATGGAAGAAGTTTTAAACCGTTACCAAACAACTTTAAAACCCATGCACGAACAATTTATAGAGCCAACAAAAGCCTTTGCAGACATCATCATCCCTAACGACAAATACAACACCGTAGCCATTGACGTGGTACGTGCGGTAATCAACCAACGTATTTCATAATTTTTTCAGTACTTTTATAGCTGATGAGAAAAGCATTTCAAAATTTAGTAACCCGATACCCGTTTCTGAAAATTTTCGGAAACCGTTACGTATTGGTCTTGCTTTTTTTTACGGTTTGGATGCTTTTTCTTGACAATTATTCCTATTTGGAACATCGGCTACTGAATAAAGAAATTGACGAACTCGAAGACAATAAAAAATACTATCAGGAGGAAATCAGAAAAGATAACGAAAACATCAAAAAACTGAAAAATCCAGGTCAGGTAGAAAAATATGCTCGCGAAAAATACTATATGAAACGCGACAACGAAGACATTTATATTATAGAATTTGAAGACGATACTCCTGCTGAAGGTGCGGAATAACTCAAAAAACAAATTATGAGCGAGAAGCTGTTTACTGAATTTGAAGGCATTTCCTCCAAACAATGGAAAAACCAGATTCAATATGAACTGAAAGGTGCTGATTACAATGAAACTTTGGTATGGGAAAGTCCGGAAGGCATTAAAGTACGCCCGTTTTACCATGCCGATGAAGATAAAAAATCGTTTCCGGCCAATACACAAGCGACTAATTTCAAAATCGTACAGGATATTTTCGTGCACGATTTAGACAAATCCATTGCAAGAGCGTTGGAAACTTTATCGCGCGGTGCCGAAAGCATTCGTTTTACTTTAGAAAATGAATCGGTTGACATCACTAAATTACTGACTTCCCTTCCGCTTAACACAACTCCGGTTTACATTTCGATGCAATTCTTATCGGAGGCTTTTATTAAGAAGATAGACGAAATTGCGGCAAAAAAATCGGCCACGATTTATGTTTTAGCGGATCCAATCGGACAATTCGCCAAAGACGGTAACTTATTTTCCAACGTAGAAGGCGATTTTGCGACATTAAACAATCTTGCAAAAAGCTGTGCTAACATTCAGTTTTTGAGTATCAACGCGGCTTTGTATCAAAATGCAGGTGCCAATATGGTGCAGCAATTGGCCTACACTTTAGCGCATGCAAACGAATATTTCAATCGTATTTCAAATTTCAACCAACAAGTGACGATCAAAGTCGCTGTCGGAACCAACTATTTCTTTGAAATTGCCAAATTGAGAGCGTTACGCTTATTATTCAACACCTTAGCCAAAGAATACAACAACGAAATCAGTTGTCATATCATTGCCACACCAACCAAGCGCAACAAAACCTTATACGATTATAATGTAAACATGCTTCGTACCACAACCGAATGCATGAGCGCTATTTTGGGTGGAGCCGATGCGGTTTCAAATTTGGCTTACGATGCCATCTACCACAAAGACAATGAATTTGGTGACCGAATTTCGCGTAACCAATTACTGGTTTTAAAACACGAGAGTTATTTCGACAAAGTAAACAACCCGGCCGACGGAGCGTATTACATCGAAACCTTAACCGAACAATTGGCCGAAAAAGCTTTAGTGGTATTTAAAGACATTGAAGCAAAAGGCGGTTTCATCACACAATTAATCGAAGGAAACATCCAACGAAAAATTAAAGAAAGTGCCGAAAAAGAACAGGAATTGTTCGATAACGGAAAGGAAATCTTATTGGGAACCAACAAATATCCTAATAAAGACGACCGTATGCATCACGATTTGGAATTGTTCCCGTTCGTAAAAACCAATCCGAGAAAAACATTGATTGTTCCGATCATTGAAAAACGATTGGCAGAGAAAATGGAACAGGAACGTTTGGAAACGGAGAAATAATCCTAAATGACGATTTTATTCATCATTTCTTGGGTATTATCTTTTGGTTTTGCTGTTTTTGGAATTATATATTTTATCATCGGCATTACTTATAAAAATTGGAAAAAAATATTGCTTTCAATCTTTGGTCTGATAATAAGTGTTTCATGTTACTATTTACCTTATTATATTCTGATTGAACTAATATTAAAACAATTCAAAAAATAGAAACTTTAATCTTTGCGCTTTTGCGAAAACAAATGAGAAAAGACATTCAACATATCAAATTAGAAACTTCAGAAGTGAAAAGTTCACAGTCGCAGGACCAAAACTTCTTAACCGCTGAAGGTATCGAAGTAAAACCAACCTATTCCGAATCGGATCTGAAAGGTTTGGAACACCTGGATTTCGGAGCCGGTTTTGCACCGAATTTACGCGGACCGTATGCCACCATGTACGTTCGCCGACCTTGGACCATTCGTCAATACGCAGGATTTTCGACAGCAACCGAAAGTAACGCTTTTTACAGACGTAACTTGGCCGCCGGACAAAAAGGATTATCCGTAGCGTTCGACTTAGCCACGCACCGCGGATACGACTCGGATCACGAGCGCGTGGTGGGCGACGTTGGAAAAGCCGGAGTTGCCATCGATTCGGTAGAAGACATGAAAATTCTTTTCGATCAGATTCCACTGGGCGAAATGTCGGTTTCCATGACCATGAACGGAGCCGTGTTACCGATTATGGCCTTCTATATAGTAGCTGCCGAAGAACAAGGCGTGGATGCCAAATTACTTTCGGGTACGATTCAAAACGACATTTTAAAGGAGTTCATGGTACGAAATACGTACATCTACCCTCCTACACCATCGATGAAAATCATTGCCGACATTTTTGACTATACCAGTAAAAAAATGCCGAAATTCAACTCGATTTCCATCTCAGGCTATCACATGCAGGAAGCCGGAGCTACTGCCGATATTGAATTGGCTTATACTTTAGCCGACGGATTGGAATACATCCGCACCGGCTTGGCTGCCGGAATGAAAATCGACGAATTTGCGCCGCGTTTATCCTTCTTCTGGGCAATTGGAATGAACCATTTTATGGAAATCGCCAAAATGAGAGCCGGACGTATGCTGTGGGCAAAACTTTTAAAGCAATTCAATCCGAAAGACGAAAAATCATTAGCCTTAAGAACACACTGCCAGACTTCCGGTTGGAGTTTAACCGAACAGGATCCGTTCAATAATGTAGCGCGTACCGCCATTGAAGCAGCCGCAGCAGCTTTCGGAGGAACACAATCGTTACATACCAATGCCTTGGATGAAGCAATTGCTTTACCAACCGATTTCTCCGCACGTATCGCCCGAAACACCCAAATCTTTTTACAGGAAGAAACCAAAATCTGTAAAACCGTAGATCCTTGGGCAGGAAGTTATTACGTGGAAACCTTAACCAAAGAAATCGCGGATAAAGCCTGGGCGTTAATCGAAGAAGTAGAATCATTAGGTGGTATGACCAAAGCGATTGAAGAAGGGATTCCAAAACTTAGAATCGAAGAAGCGGCGGCACGTAAACAAGCACGTATCGACAGCGGGCAGGACATTATCGTAGGGGTGAATAAATTCCGCCTGGAAAAAGAAGACCCGTTACACATTTTAGAAGTAGACAACCAAACCGTTCGTAAAGAACAGATTGAGCGTTTGGAACAGATAAAAGCGACCCGAAACACACAAAAAGTACAGGAATGTTTAGCCAAACTAACCGCTTGTGCACAAAGTGGTGAAGGAAACTTATTGGATTTAGCGGTAGATGCTGCAAGACACAGAGCCACTTTAGGTGAAATCAGTGATGCATTGGAAGCCGTTTTCGGAAGATATAAAGCACAAATCAGATCATTTAGCGGCGTGTACAGTAAAGAAATTAAAAACGACGAAAGCTTTGAAAAAGCAAAAGCGTTAGCCGACGACTTCGCCAAAAAAGAAGGCCGTCGCCCGCGTATTATGATTGCCAAAATGGGTCAGGACGGTCACGACCGTGGCGCGAAAGTAGTAGCCACCGGTTATGCCGATGTAGGTTTCGACGTAGACATCGGACCTCTATTCCAAACTCCAGCCGAAGCAGCCAAACAAGCCGTGGAAAACGACGTACATATTTTAGGCGTTTCCTCTTTAGCAGCAGGACACAAAACTTTGGTTCCTCAGGTAATTGAAGAACTGAAAAAATACGGAAGAGAAGACATTATGGTAATTGTGGGCGGCGTAATTCCGGCACAGGATTACCAGTATTTGTTTGATGCGGGCGCTGTGGCGGTTTTCGGACCAGGCACTAAGATTAGTGAAGCGGCGATTACCATTTTAGAGGTTTTACTGGAAGATTAAAAATAAGAAACGCCAACGTATACGTTGGCGTTTCTGTTTTACATGTTTTCTATTGCCATAATGCCTTCCATAAAATCGATACCTTTTACCTCATCAAAGAAATCAATTTCGATTTCATGGGGCAAAAAATCGGAAATGATGCGCAGGATAAAATCTTGTGGTTTTTTCAGATACATAAATGTATAATCTTCCATATTTACTACCGTTTTTTCTGCTAAGTCTGTGGTTCTGACAAATTTATCTGAAGTCAGCGAAAACAAACAAGGCAAACTTAATTTCGAAGTCGCCTTTATCGGTTTACCATTTTCAAATAACCCTCCTTCATAACCATATAAGGATGTTTCGGTTATTTCAATTGGTTTTCCTAAATGCAAATAATCGGGTAATTCTCTTGCTTTTCCAACTACAGCAGCAAATCCCATCAATACGCAAACATCATGCGGTGGCAAATGCATCATTGCTTTGGCAGTGCTTTCTCTGCCGATTCCGGAAACAACAACTTCGTAACTGTTTTTCAAATTATCGATACGTGCTAATGCAGCCAAGACTTTCTCTTGTTCAATTTGCATAGGGGTTAAAATGATTACTTTCAAAATTTTGACTTTTTTTTTGCAAAAGTAGTTTATCAAAATAAAAACCAGCCCGAAAGCTGGTCTGATTATTTCAAAATTGCGCTTAAAATCTTCGCAATATTCTTGGCATCATCCACACCACGGTGGTGCGTGCCTTCCAGCGGAATACCAAAATACTTCAGCGCGCCGTCCATTCCTAATTCATGACCCAATTTGTTTTTAAGTGCAAACAAGGTTTTAACATTAATATGTGAAGGACCAAAAGGATAGGCTTTTCCCAATGCCTGACATTGCTTCTGAAACTGTCGTAAATCATAAGCACCAAAACTGGCCCAAGCTCTGCTTTGCGTTTTATAATCATTTTTCAAAATCCGCAAGGCTTTTTCGAAAGAAACTGCTTCTTCTTCAATCAATTCTGGCGTTATCGTTGTCAACTCGGTACAAAACGAACTGATGGTGGAACGCTCGGGTTTTACTAAAATGCCCCGGTTATCTGTTATCGCTCCGGTTTCAACATCCAGCAAACAAACGCCAACTTCAATAATATCACTGATCATCCCTTCTGGTAATTTGCCTTCCCAACACGTGGCTTCTATATCGACCACCACTATTTTATCTAATAATTTTGCCATTTTTCTAATTTTATTTTATACACTTTTAAAATTGCAGTGTAATTACTTTTTCTTCTTTTTACTCTTTTCCGACTTAGAAGCTTTCTTCTTCTTGTCCTTACCTTTCTTCTTGTCTTTCAACAACTCGAGTTTGTCTTTCAAACGTTTTTCCGCATTATCGGTTTCGTAAGATATATCATTGGTAAAAGCCGTTAATTTCACTTCCTTAATCACTTTCAACGCTTCTTTAAATTGCCGCTGACTTTCCAACAACATCACTTTCTTCAACAAAATTTCGGCTTTATTGATGCCTTTGATGGTTAAGGCGAAGTCGATCAACTTCTCTGCTTCGGCTGTATCTTCATTCAAAATCAACGTCTGAATATAATGTACATACACTTCCAAAGCGTGAATATCGATGCCAATCGCCTGCTGAAAATAGTCTTTCGCCACTTCATAACGCTGCAATTGCTCGGAATACAAACGTCCGTACAAGCACAAAGCAATGGTATTCTTTCCGTCATAGGACAAGGCATAATCCAAAGATTCCACGGTTTCTTCCAAGGAATACGGATAATTGTCCAAAGCCTGAAATAAGTATTTATCTATTGATTTCATATTCTAAATCTCTTTTTAGTCGCTGTCGTTCAACTTTATTTTTCTTTGTTTCTTTTTGTTTTTTGAAATCGGAACCTTCAAAAATTCTTATCGGATTGCCGCGTTCAATCTGCATCTGGTTCATCCATTGCGATTGAAATTGCGCTTTGATGTTCGAAAGCGAGGCCTTCTGTATTTTCAACACTAACCGCTCGGTTGCCAGTTTTTTATTCTGATGCTGCGAGCGCGAATCCATGCTGACCACACTCAACCCTGTTGGTAAATGCGTTGCTCTTATAGCCGAACTCACTTTGTTGACGTGCTGTCCGCCCGCACCGGAACTTCGCATTGCCTGATACTGAATCTCTTTCTCCGAAAAAGTCATTTCTTTCGTTTTTTCAATTTCAAAAATTCCGATAAACCAGTTTTTACGTTTGTGAAACTTTCGGAAGGAGCTCTGTCCAATCCATTGGATAGTTCCGGTCCAAGATTTCACAAAGTCGTTCACTTCTTTTCCTTCCAACAAGACGATAGCCGATTCCACCGTTCCGTTTTCCGAACCTGCTTCGTGTTGCAAGACATTTGCTTTCAGATCAAAAGCCGCCGCTTCCTGCAACACTTTCTTCAGCACCTGAGCCACCACCCAAGTACATTCAGCAGGTCCTCTTCCAGAGGTTATTTGAATTATTTTTTCCATACTATCTGTCCATTCTTACAATTTTCGGCGTAAAAGTTCCAAGAACTTCTACCAATTCGGTTTGTAAATTCATTACTTTATTGATGTCTTTGTAGGCCATTGGTGCTTCATCAATATTGCCGCCGATCAATTTCACATCGTGCTCGGTCAGAATCTTGTTGATTTGACTCTGCGTAAAAGATGCTTTGCATTTCGCTCTCGAAAACAGCCGTCCCGCGCCGTGAGAAGCTGAATTGATGCTTTCCGCATTCCCTTTACCCATTACGATAAAACCGGGAGCAGTCATCGACCCCGGAATGATGCCGAGTTGTCCTTTTCCTGCCGGCGTGGCCCCTTTTCGGTGTACGATACATTCTTTGCCGTCCACCATTTCCTTCCACGCAAAATTGTGATGGTTCTCAATGGTCACCGCAATGCGTTTGCCCAAAGCTTTCGCGATTCGGCGGTGAATGTCTTCGTGACAGGCTTTGGCATAATCCCCCGCCAAATTCATCGCCAACCAGTATTCTTGACCGTCGTGCGTATTTAGATCGAGCCAGGCCAAATGCTGTACATTTTTGGGTAACGGACACTGTTTGCTGGCCAGATAGGTGTAATGTTTTGCAATATTAGCACCCAGTCCGCGAGAACCACTGTGCGACAAAACTGCCAGGTATTCTTTCGGTTCCAGTTTCCACTCCGGCAACGGATTGTTTAATTTCACGATGCCGAATTCCACAAAGTGATTGCCACCGCCCGAAGTTCCTAATTGCTTATAAGCCTTGTCTAGCAATTGCTTTAACACAGGAATTTCTTTGAACTCGTTTCGGTAAAACACCTCGTGATCAGCTTTGATTTTATGGGTTTCGGTCATGCCGAATTTCGTATGGTCTTTCAGAATCGCCTGCACTTGATGGTCTTTGCCTTTCAGAAACGACGCCGGTACATCGAAAACCGACAAACTCATTCTACACCCGATATCGACTCCCACGCCATACGGAATTACCGCATTGTCTGTTGCCAACACGCCACCGATTGGTAATCCGTAACCGGAATGGGCATCAGGCATTAAAGCACCTTTTACCGCAATTGGCAATTTCAAAGCGTCATACAACTGAAACTTAGCCTGTTCGTCAATTTCGTTTTCTCCGAAGATGGAAAAAGGCGCTCGGGTGCTTTTTAATTCATTGAATTTTACCTGAACCGGATGCATCAGTCCTTCCACCACTTTTCCCCAAGTGCCGTCGCCTCTGAACTTTTCAGGATGCAACAGCACTTCTTTGGCTTCGGTTAGAATACGTTCCTTTTTTTCTCTTTTTCGGTAACGATTAATTTGCCCTAAAGCAATGTTTATGGCATTGTTTTTTGGGAAGCCCAACTTGATCAGGTCTTTCCCGGATAATTTATTTCCCATGATTTTTTTTAAAATGATTCGTAACAATGCATCGAAACAAGCCAAAAGGCAGTGTTAGCGCATATTGCGTAATTTTGAATACATTCCGGGATTTTTTTGTAGGTCTAGAATAAACAAAAAAAAGCCCGAAACTAAATGTCTTCGGGCTTTTTCATATATTTTGTTTTATCTATGATTGCGGTAAGCCACGAAGAAGAGCCTCACCAGTTCCAACTGATGTAAAGCTTTGAGGTAATGATTTGAATACAAACATTTTTCTTCGTTTTAAAAGGGTTATTAATTTCTGTCGCAAAGATTTATTTTTATTTTTCTAATTTCCAAATATTTACAGCAAATTCTTATTGTTTTAAATTAATCTGAATAACACAATAACAACAAAACCCTTGTAAATTAAATACTTAACAACGGAAACATCTTACACCATAAATCTTCTTTTGTTAGATTTTCTTTTTCAAATATTCAACGGCTTTATCCACAACCGGATCTTTTTTCTTTAAATAATCATTTAAAGTTGGCTTTACTTCGACATCCGGTTTTATGCCATATCCAACAAATTCACGACCATCGGGGTATGCATCTTTTTTAGTACAAATTCTTGCGGAACCACCTCCCGGCAAATCAAAAAGAAATGGCTGCCCCGTACTTCCAAACGATTTTTCGCCCATTTTTATCATATGTTTCTGGTTGTCGGCATAGATTAAGAAATCTTCTGCAGCAGACGCCGTGTTGTGTCCTAATAACAACACCGTTGGAACTACAATTCTTTTGGCATCTAATTTTATTGTGTCGGGCTGATACTCAAAATCATAATAAAATTTATCATTGTAAGTCAAGTAGGCTTTCTTTGCCCATTCATTGTTTAACGTGTCTTTTTCGACAGTAAATTTTCCCCAGGCTTTAAATGCCGGAATATGAAGTCTGCTACTGTTTTTGGAGCCGTAGAGGATAGTGTCTTTTGTTAGATATTTAAGTATTTCAGTTCCTATATTTGTACTGCCTCCACCATTGTAACGTAAGTCGACAATTAATGCTTTGGCATTATATAATTCAGGCAGTTTTTGAACAAACAAACTGTCGATTTTCTGATCGGAAAAAGAATTAAGCGATAAGTAAGCAATTTTACTGTTCATCCACTTAAAGTCTAAAAGTTCTCTGTTTTTTTCAAAAGGCGGAAAAACTTCTTTTTCTTCGGTTTTTTTGTGTGTTAAAGTCAAATTAATAACCTTATTATCCGGTTTTTTGATTTTTACGCTATAAGTTTCCCCTTCCAACCCTTGCAACAATCGGGTAACAGACCAATCTGCCAATACATAATCGGTGGAAGAAGAAATATAAGGTGCTACATTTTCTTTAATATATTGTTGCGTACTTTTTCCGTTTACACCAATAATTTCACTACCAAACGGAATTTCATCTTTCTTACTCAAATTCGTTCTGGTAATTATGGCTTTTCCGTCAATATTCTCTAAAAATAATCGATAATCCCCAAACATGGTATTCATTTGTTCGATTCCTTTTGGAAAATAGACATTAGTATGCCCATCTTTCAATAAGGCACAAAATTTTTGAAGTTCGCGGTAATATTCATAATCGTTTTTGGTGTTTGGCACCGATGCGATAAGTTCTTTATACTTATTGTCCCACATTGCCCGGTCAACCTTATCCAAATAAATGAAATTATAGTTCACTTCCTGCCAGAATTTCGACAGTCCGTAAATTTTATCCGCTGGGGTTAATGTATTGGAAATTTGAGCAATTGCTGAAAAAGCAATCAAAAATAAGAAGGCAGTAAAGGAACGTTTCATTGAATGTTGTTTTATTTTACGATATTCAAAGAAACGGAAAAATTGTAATAAAATTGTTACTTAATAAGCATTTGAATTAGTATAAAGAACAGCATAAAAACATCATATTATTTATAATGCAATAGTAATTAGCAAGTCGATCTTGACTTGTGCTTATTTTTCAAAAAATATTTTTTTATACAACTTACATCACATGTACATCATACCATTTGGCGGCAAGTTTGGCTAAATCTGATTTCATTAAATCGTCGGGCGTCATGGCGATTTTAAATTCGCAGCTGGCTTCGAAATTTAAAAACCAAGGTTCGGCGACTGCAGGAATAGTCGATGCGTCTTTAATATCCACAATTATAACCGCACCGCGATTGCCTTCTATTTCGGTAAAATAAATACTCTCTGGTTTAATATCCTCTATAATACGTCCCAGTATTTCACCGGCTTTTCCATTCCGTACTAAGGAATTAAACGGTTCGATAGGCATAATAACATTGACTAGCATTTTCATGATTTCAATATTTAAAAATTAGCTTACTTAAAGTTACGAAATATTGAGATCAACATAAAACATAGCGGCTTAAATGTCAAGCAATTAAAAAGCGCCCAAAGATTTCGAATAGCCCTGATGGGAGCGGCATCCTTTTTCCGGTGACTTCGAGAGCCTCAGCCACCGGAAAAAGATAGAACGGACAGCAGGAATCCAAGTTTAAAAAAAGCCGGAGGTGGTGCTCCAAAAAATCCTTAAATTTACGCTCGTAAAAAACAAACGCATGTCGAAACTGCCCAACATAACCACCAGTATTTTTTCCGTAATGTCGCAATTGGCCAACGAACATGGCGCGATTAACCTCTCGCAGGGATTTCCTAATTTTCCTGTGGATGAGCGATTGCTGCAGATTTCGGAACGCCTGATTCGCGAGAACATTCACCAATATACTCCGATGGCGGGCTTGCCTTCGTTACTGGAAAAAATTGCGGCGCTTACCCTAAAACAGTACCAGCGAAACATAAATACCGCTACCGAAATGCTGGTTACGGCGGGAGCGACTCAGGGCGTTTTTACGGCAATCAACACGTTTGTGAATAAAGGCGACGAAGTGCTTATTCTGGATCCGAGTTATGACAGTTATGAACCTTCGGTTTTAGTGGCAGGCGGAATTCCGGTACGCATTTCATTGAATGATGATTATTCCCCGAATTTTAATCGTATTGAAGCGGCGTTATCATCAAAAACCAAAATGATAGTCATCAACAATCCGCACAATCCCACGGGAAGAATTTGGACGAATGCCGAGTTTGAAGCACTGGAACTGCTTTTGGAAAAACATCCGAAAGTGCTGATTTTAGGTGATGAAGTCTATGAATACATTTCGTTTTCACACCCACACATTTCGTTTCATACGCGTCCGAAGCTGATGGAGCGAACCATTATCGCTTCGTCTTTCGGGAAATCGCTGCATGTTACTGGTTGGAAAGTCGGCTATCTGATTGCGCCCGAAAAACTCATGGCCGAAATGAAAAAAGTACATCAGTTTTTGGTGTTCAGCGTGAATAGTTTTTCGCAACACGCCATTTCGGAATACCTTGATGTAGTGGATTTTAACGAAATCTCCAAAATGTACCGACAAAAACGCGATTTATTTCAGAGCTTAATTAAAAACAGTAGTTTTGAATTGATGCCGTGCGACGGAACGTATTTTCAGGTGGTAAATTACACTAAAATCAGCACAATGAATGATGTTGATTTTGCCCGGGAACTGATTACCAAACACGGTGTGGCGGCGATTCCGATTTCGGTATTTTATAACGATGCGACCGACCGGCACATGCTGCGTTTTTGTTTCGCCAAAACAGATGAAACGTTGATTGCGGCAGCGGAAAAGCTGAACAGTATCATGAAGTAAAAATAACATTTTGTAATATTTTTTTCTTATCTTTAAGAATAACAAACAATTACAACATGTCGCATCACAATCTTTATATTGATAACAAACTAGTAATTTCAAGAGATTTCAAAGCCCCTAAGCATTTGGTATTCAAATCCTGGTCAGAAGCAGAACGGTTTCAGCAATGGTGGGGACCGGCCTGTTTCAGTACAAATGTTGTTAACATGACATTCCTTCCCGAAGGCCACTGCCTCTATTATATTGAATCTCCCGACGCTTTGAAAATGTGGGGACGATTCGTTTATAAAGAAATCATACCTGATAAAAAGATTGAATTTCTGAATTGTTTTTCCGATGAAAATGGGGCTGTCATTCGTGCTCCCTTCAGTGAAACCTGGCCGCTGGAAATGTTTAATATTTTAACTTTAGAAGAAACAAACGGCATAACAACCCTCACACTGCTTATTGCGCCTTACAATGCATCCGATAACGAGATGAAAACCTTTGGCGAAAATCATCAAAACATGGAACTGGGCTTCAAAGGTACTTTTGACCGACTGGAAGATTATCTGCTCAAAAATTAATTTACCTATTATGCGTGCATATAAAATTTAATTATCTTTACGATTCTAAAAAAACCAAACAATTATGAACTTTTCAGCAAAAATGCTTCGCGATAACGCACTTGAAGATAAAGTAATCGTGGTAACCGGCGGCGGAAGCGGCTTGGGCAAAGCGATGACCAAATATTTTATGGAATTGGGCGCAAAAGTGGCCATTACTTCCCGCGATTTGGAAAAATTACAAACTACTGCCAAAGAACTGGAAACCGAAACCGGTGGAAAATGTCTGGCCATTCAATGCGACGTGCGTCATTACGACCAAGTAGAAGCCATGTTAGCCGAAGTTTTAAAAGCTTACGGAAAAGTAGATGTTTTACTGAACAATGCCGCCGGAAATTTCATCTCACCAACCGAGCGTTTATCCGCTAATGCATGGGATACAATTATCGATATCGTTTTGAAAGGTTCGAAAAACTGTACCTTGGCATTTGGTAAACACTGGATTGAAGCCAAACAACAAAACACCAACGTTTTAAATATAGTTACTACTTATGCTTGGACGGGATCAGCTTATGTAGTTCCTTCCGCTACAGCAAAAGCCGGAGTTTTAGCCATGACCCGCAGTTTAGCGGTGGAATGGGCGAAATACGGTATCCGCATGAACGCCATCGCACCGGGTCCTTTCCCAACCAAAGGAGCATGGGACCGATTGCTTCCGGGTGACTTGAAAGAAAAATTCGATTTGGCTAAAAAAGTGCCGTTGAAACGTGTGGGCGATCATCAGGAATTGGCCAATTTAGCCGCTTATTTAGTTTCTGATTTCTCTGCATACATCAATGGTGAAGTCGTTACGATTGATGGAGGTGAATGGTTACAAGGCGCCGGACAATTCAATTTATTAGAACAGGTTCCAACTGAATTATGGGACATGTTGGAAATGATGATTAAATCGAAAGGAAATAAATAATAGTGGTCAGTATTCAGTGGTCAGTATATAGTAAAAGAGCGAAATAATTTCGCTCTTTTCTTTTTTAAACCGAACAAACTGAACACTGAACACTGAACGCTGCTAACTTTACAACATTGTTAACAAATAACATTTTCATAAACCATAATAAATTGTATTTTTACGCTTCAAAATTTGTAAAGACAAAATGGGTAAAATCATTGCTATAGCCAATCAGAAAGGTGGCGTTGGAAAAACTACGACTTCAGTTAATTTAGCGGCTTCCTTAGGCGTTTTAGAAAAAAAAGTACTACTAATTGACGCTGATCCACAGGCAAATGCCTCATCCGGATTAGGAATTGACGTGGAAAGTGTCGAAATCGGAACCTACCAGATTCTGGAACACAGCAACACACCCGACGAAGCAACCATCTCCTGCTCGGCGCCGAACGTTTCGGTAATTCCGGCGCATATTGACTTGGTGGCTATCGAAATCGAATTGGTTGACAAGGAAAACCGCGAGTACATGCTGAAACAGGCATTGGCAAGCGTAAAAGATAAGTACGACTACATCATCATCGACTGTGCCCCATCGTTAGGTTTACTGACGTTGAACGCATTAACGGCTGCTGATTCAGTTGTAATTCCGATTCAATGCGAGTATTTCGCCTTGGAAGGTCTTGGAAAATTGCTGAACACGATAAAAAGCGTACAGAAAATCCACAATCCTGAATTGGATATTGAAGGGTTATTGTTAACGATGTACGATTCGCGTTTGCGTTTATCGAACCAAGTCGTGGAAGAAGTTCAGAAACACTTCAACAATATGGTTTTTGACACCATAATTCAAAGAAATATCAAGCTGAGTGAAGCTCCAAGTTTTGGTGAAAGCATCATTAATTATGACGCAACCAGCAAAGGCGCAACAAATTACCTGAACTTGGCAGAAGAAATAATCAAGAAAAACAGCAATTAGTAGTTGTATGACAAAAGCGATAAAAAAACAGGCATTAGGAAGAGGATTATCGGCGCTATTAAAAGATCCGGAGAACGACATCAAATCGGTAGAGGACAAAAATGCAGATAAAGTTGTTGGAAATATAATCGAATTGGAAATTGAAGCGATTGAAATCAATCCGTTTCAGCCGAGAACCAATTTCAACGAAGAGTCGTTACAGGAATTGGCTTCATCTATTCGTGAATTAGGTGTAATACAACCGATTACTGTTAGAAAAACCGACTTCAACAAATACCAATTAATTTCCGGGGAACGTCGTTTACGCGCCTCCAAATTAATCGGTTTAAAAACGGTTCCCGCATACATTCGTTTGGCAAACGACAACGATTCCTTAGTAATGGCTTTAGTGGAAAACATCCAGCGTCATGACTTAGATCCCATCGAAATTGCCTTATCTTACCAACGTTTGATTGACGAAATTCAGCTTACACAAGAGCAAATGAGCGACCGTGTGGGCAAAAAACGTTCTACGATTGCCAATTATTTGCGTCTGTTAAAATTAGATCCGATTATCCAAACGGGAATTCGCGACGGCTTCATCACTATGGGACATGGTCGAGCCATTATCAACGTAGAAGACCATGACATCCAAACCGATATTTATCAGAAAATTGTAAGTCAGAATCTATCGGTTCGTGAAACGGAAGCTTTGGTTAAAGCTTACCACGAAAGCCTAAAACCGGCTGCTGCAAAAGCACCGAAAGGCACTTCATTCGAAGTAAGCAACGACAAGAAAAAAGCCTTTACTGATTTCTTCGGAGCTAAAGTAGATGTAAAAGTAGCCGGAAACGGAAAAGGAAAAATTACAATTCCGTTCCATTCCGAGGAAGATTTCAACCGAATTATCAAACTAATCAACGGATAGTGAATAGGTTCCTAATCATAATCTTCTTTACGCTGTTTTTGACACCGCAATCCGGTTTTTCTCAAACCGAAGTTCCGCTGTTAATTGCTAAGGATTCCGTAAAATCAGATAAAATGGACGTTTTGGCACCTTCCAAAGCGGCGTTTTATTCAGCTTTAGTACCGGGCTTGGGACAGGTGTATAATAAAAAATACTGGAAAGTTCCCATTGTGTATGCCGGCTTAGGAGTTGGGATTTATTTTTATGCTGATAACAATAAAAAATACAATCGTTTCCGCGACGAATACAAAAAAAGGCTGAATGGAACTTCCGATCCTAATGACCCATATTTCGGACGTTTGGACAACAGTCGCTTGATTGACGGTCAAAAATTTTACCGCAGAAACAGGGATTTATCGGCTTTCATTACAGCGGCAATTTACATCTTAAACGTCGTGGATGCCAATGTTGACGCGCACTTAATGCAATTTAACGTAAATGAAAATCTTACGGTTCGCCCGGATATTTATCAAAATGAAATCAACTACAAACAAAATGTAGGGCTGACACTGAATTATAATTTCTAATCCGAATATCATGAAAATCGCACTATTAGGCTATGGAAAAATGGGCAAAGTAATCGAACGCATTGCTTTGGAAAGAGGTCATGAAATTGTGCTGCGAAAAGACCATGATATGGGCTATGAAGGGTTAGAAAAAGCCGATGTGGCCATTGATTTCAGTGTACCTTCTGCGGCAGTCAGTAACATTTCGGCATGTTTGAATACTAACATACCAATAGTATCAGGAACAACCGGTTGGCTGGAGCATTATGACGAAATGGTTGCGCTTTGTAACGCCAAAAACGGCGCTTTCATTTACGGATCAAATTTTAGTTTGGGAGTGAACATCTTCTTTGAATTAAACAATTATCTGGCAAAAATGATGGCAAATCTGGAACAATATAACGTTTCAATGGAAGAAATCCATCATACGCAAAAACTGGATGCACCGAGCGGTACAGCTATTTCATTGGCCAACGGAATTATCGAAAATTCCAAGTACACCAATTGGACATTAGAAAAACCAACTGACAATGAAATTCACATCGAAGCAAAACGCATTGAAAACATACCGGGGACGCATACTGTTTTTTACGATTCCGAAGTGGATCAGATTGAAATCAAACATACGGCCCACAGTCGCGAAGGTTTTGCTTTAGGTGCGGTTATTGCAGCTGAATGGCTTCAGAATAAAAAAGGCGTTTTTACAATGAAAGACGTTCTAAATTTGAAATAAAAAATTAAAAATACAAATAACTAGTCCATCCTGAACTTGTCGAAGGACGATTAAAAAAATAGCAATATGACACTAGTACAATGGTTTATCTTTTTCCTGATTATTCAAGTGGTACACTTTTTAGGAACATGGAAATTATATGAAAGAGCGGGCAGAAAAAGATGGGAAGCAGCTATTCCTGTTTATAATGCCATTGTATTGATGAAAATCATTGACCGTCCAACCTGGTGGACCATTTTATTATTCGTTCCGGTGGTGAATCTGATTATGTTTCCGGTAGTTTGGGTGGAAACCTTGAGAGCTTTTGGCAAAAAATCAGAGATGGATACCACGTTAGGTATCGTAACACTTGGTTTCTACATTTACTACATCAATTACACGCAGGAAGTAACCTATATTCCAAATAAGAATGCGGTTAAAACAGAAAATACGGTAAGTGCCTTACTTTTCGCTTTAGTGGTGGCAACTTTGGTACATACTTATTTCATTCAGCCGTTTACCATTCCGTCTTCTTCCTTGGAGAAATCATTATTAATTGGTGATTTCTTATTTGTAAGTAAGTTTCATTATGGCGCAAGAACGCCGATGACTACTGTTGCAGCTCCAATGGTTCACGACAGTCTTCCACTAGTTAAAACCAAATCTTATTCTACATTTCCACAATTACCGTCTTTCCGTTTCCCGGGAATTCAGAAAATCCAACGCAACGACATTGTGGTTTTCAACTGGCCGATGGACACCGTGTATCAGTTTTTTGACCGATCCGGAAGAAGAGCCGAAAAACCAATCGATAAAAAATCGAATTATGTAAAACGCTGCGTGGGGATTCCGGGCGACAGTCTTTCCATTAAAGACGGCATCGTTTTCATCAACGGAAAAGAATCGATTTTACCCGAAAGAGCCAAACCACAGTTTATGCACATGGTTTATGCTAAAAACGGGGTTAACATGGAATTGATTAAAAAGACAGGGTCAACGGAATTTTCCAGAAAATATATAGTAAAACCGACCAGCCAGGAGCAGTTAAACGCCATTCAACCTTATGTTACCAGTTTTACACAAAACAAAGACAACTCTTTGACAGTCGTAACTTATGCTCAAGGATTACCATCGACGGTAACCACAAATATCGGGTTATATGCTCAAGAACTTTATGACACTAAAGCTGATGTAAATTTGACACTGAAAGGTGCTGAAGAATTACGCAACAGTAAGGCTTATGATTCTATCGTACGCGTGATTCTTCCGAAAGACGCTAAAAACACCGATTGCTTCCCTCACACAAAAGACTGGAGTATCGACAACTACGGACCGATTTACATTCCGGAAGCCGGAAAAACAGTGGCGCTTACAAAAGAAACGTTGCCGTTCTACGAATATGCCATTACAGAATACGAACACAATGATTTAAAAGTTAGCGGAGACGAAATCCGTATTAACGGACAAATTACAAAAAGTTATACGTTCAAACAGGATTATTACTGGATGATGGGAGACAACCGTCATCGTTCAGAAGATTCACGCTATTGGGGTTATGTTCCTGCCGATCATATCGTCGGAAAACCGATTTTCATCTGGATGAGTTTAGACCAAGACGTTCCTTGGAGCAAAGCTATCGACAAAATAAGATGGGAAAGATTATTTACTACCGTTAGCGGAGAAGGCGAACCTGTTTCGTATTTCAAATACTTCCTTATAGCACTTTTAGGTTATTTTGGGTATAATTTTTACAAGAAAAGACAAGCTAAGAAGAAAGCATAGTTTGTATCTTTTTTACTTTCGCTATCGCTAAAAACAACACCGGTATAGAATATTAAATTGATTAAGATCATTTTGTCATTCCGACGTAAGGAGGAATCCCATTTAGAAACCTAAATTATGAGATTCCTCCTTACGTCGGAATGACATAACAAATGGCGATTATCTAATCCTTTCAGAGCAAAAAACAACGAAATGAACATAATTATACATCCCACCTACTTCTCTTCCATCAGTCATTTTGTAGCGATGGTACAAGCTGATTCGATTACCTTTGAAATGGAAGACAATTTCCAGAAACAAACCAATCGCAACCGGATGTATATTTATTCCCCGAACGGTATTCAGATGCTGAACATCCCAATCAAACACAATAAAGACGGGCACCAAAAGTTTAAAGAGGTTCGTATTGAAAACGATTTCGATTGGCGTAAAAACCATTTTAAATCGTTGGAAGCCGCCTACCGCACCTCACCATTCTTTGAATATTTCGAAGACGATTTCCGGGCGTTGTTCAGCAAAAAACACGAATTCATGATGGATCTGAATTTTGAAACCATCGAATTGGTTACCGACTGTTTAGGCGTGAAATTCGAAATCGAAAAAACCACAGAATATTTTCATGAAGTGGAAGGACTCACGGATTTCCGTCATTTGGCAAACGGAAAAAAAGACACTTTACTTTTTGAACCCTACACGCAGGTTTTCGACGACAAACACGGTTTTATCAACAACCTGAGCATCTTGGATTTACTGTTTAACGAAGGACGTTATGCGGTCGATTATTTAAAACAACAGCAGTTATAAGCTTATTCCTCTACCTTTAGAGCTAATCGGGTAGTAATTGGAAAATGATCCGAATTGACGAAGTTGTCAAAATTCTTAAAGTTTTTCACTTCAAATTGTTTATCGGCCAAAATATAATCGATACGGGCCGGATAGAATTCGTAATCATAAGTCTTTCCGAAACCTTCTCCGGCTTCTTCAAACGTATCTTTCATATTTCCTTTAATGTTTCGGTACACATAGGAAAACGCGCTGTTATTCATATCACCACAAATGATTTTCGGGTAATGGCAATCTGTTTTGTGCTCTTTAATTAATTCGGATTGCGATTGCTGTTCGGCGAAAGCTTCACTCATCCTGCGGAAAATTTTCTTTGATTTGGCTTCATCGATTTTTTCATGAATATCCGGACTGATTTTCGTCGATTGCAAGTGAATACTGTACACCCGAATGGTATCACGACGCATTTTGATATCGGCAAATATTACATTGTTATCCGAACCCGGAAAATCAATTTCGCCTTTTTCGATGATGGGAAATTTTGAAAAAATAGCCTGACCTGTACGAATATTGTCGCCCTGCATCAGAATGTATTTGTATTTGTAACCCTCAAATTTCACATCGGCAGAAGTAGAATACTCCTGAATACACAACACATCCGGATTCTGAGAAGCCACAAAATCGACAATATCTTCGGTGATGTTCTGTTTGCTCATCCACTCGAAAACATTAAAAAGACGAACGTTATAACTCATCACCGTAAAGTCATTCTCTTCCACAATCAGATCTTTTCCGGAAAATTTATAAAATTTATTAAAAAAAGTGATGCCAATTAAAAATACAAATGCCGACAACAACACCTGTTTTTTAAGCTGCAATAACCAATAAAACAAAAAAATCAGGTTTAAAATCAGCATTAACGGCAAAATCAATGTTAACACCGAAAGAAACGGAAACATTTTAGGCGCAAGAAAAGGCAATAAATAAGCCACGATTGTCAGCACCGCCAAAACGATGTTAAGAAAAAAAGCTATTTTATTGATGATTGATAAATTCTTCACGCGATATTGCTACTTCCCTACTTTAAACAAAAATTCTTTTTCTTCTTTCGTTAAACTGTCATAACCCGACTTGCTGATTTTATCCAAAATCTCGTCAATTTGTTTTTGGGTACTGTCTTTTTCAACGACCGGCTTGGCAGGTTTCGGTTGCGAGTTCACGTTTTTATGAACTTTTTTGAATGGGGTAGATTTTCTTGGGGAAAACAAAGAAACAAAATAATCGATTATATTCGACACTATTTTACTCAAATCAGTTCCGTTTTGCAGCAATTTGATGTACAAAAATCCGAAAAGCGAGCCGCCAATGTGCGCCAGATGTCCACCGGTATTGTTCATCGGAATCTGAATCAGATCCAATACAAACAAAGCCAATGCAATATGCCATAATTTTACATTTCCGATTAACAGCAGGCGGATTTCCGACAAAGGCGAATAGGTCGCCGCAGCAATCAAAACTGCCATAATCGCGCCGGATGCTCCTACTAAAATGGTATTATTCTGAAGAAACAAATCTGTCAGTACAAACACCATTCCCGCGAAAATCCCCCCCAATAAATACAATCCAAAAAATTGTTTTTGTGTGAAATAGGTTAAAAACAAACGGCTGGAGAAATTCAGCACAATCATATTGAACAACAAATGCCAGAAATCGGCATGCAAAAACGCGTAGGTAATGAATGTCCAGGGTTTCATTACAGCCGTAACAGCCGGTGAAGACAAACTCAGCCAATCAAGTACATTCTGAAAAAAAGATGGCGCAAAAGCACTTAAAATAAAGAATGGGATTGCAATACCCACATTCCAAAAAATGAGTTTCTGGGCAATCCCTCCGGTAGCGTATTGTAATTTAAAATCGTCTAAAATATTCATAATTAATTCCAGCGATTGTTATTAAACTGATTCTTTTTCCAGTACCACATCATAAAAAAACCGACTAAAGCACCTCCGATATGGGCGAAATGCGCAATTCCGCTGCTTCCGCCAAAAATAGATTTTCCGGAAATTCCCAAAAACAAATCGACCATTAACAATCCGGGCACAAAATATTTTGCTTTTATGGGTACGGGTATAAACATCAACGCCAATTCGGCATTAGGGAACATGAATGCAAAGGCTACCAAAAGTCCGTAAATAGCACCGGAAGCACCAACAACCGGAACAATATAGCTTTGTAAGAACCCGTTAAAGTTATTTAGTCCCATGACTTCCTGCCAACGGGGATTAAACTTGCCTTCTGCTAAAACCGAAATTATTTCCTGTTTCTGAAACCCGTTTTCCATCAGGAAATTCAATCCGTCATGAAAACTGAAATAATTCACAACAGTATGCAACAATGCCGATCCCAAACCGCATGAAATATAAAAAAACAGAAACTTTTTTCCGCCCCAAAAATGCTCCAAAGTACTTCCGAAGGAATACAACGCAAACATATTGAAGAAAATATGCATCAAACCACCATGCATAAACATATGCGTTATGGGCTGCCAAACTTTAAAATTTGGGTTTTCGAAATAATACATTGCTAAATATTCCTGAGCTGCAGGCACAAACATCGCACCCACAAAAAAAATCACATTGATTATAATTAACTGTTTTACAGTTTCGGTCATGTTCATCATAAGGCAAAACGTTTGTCTAAATCTTCCACACCCATGGTGATGAAAGTTGGTTTATTAAAAGGCGAAACATTAGGATCTTTACAGGCAAACAACGAATTTACGATGCTTTCCTGCTCTTTTTCGGTTAAATAGGTTCCGGTTTTCACCGAAAGACTGCGCGCCATCGACTTGGCAATACGGTCGCTCTGACTGAAACTGTTCTCCGGCAATTCGCCCTGCAAATCATGCAGTAATTCTTCCAGGAGCACCTTCACTTCGCTTTCAACCACATTTACAGGCAATCCTGAAATCACGAGAATTTCGGTGGTCATCGCGTCGAAAACAAAACCGGTATTTTCCAATGATGATTGCAATTCCTTTATCATAACCATTTCCGAAGGCGAAAAATGCAATTCCAAGGGAAACAATAATTGCTGGCTCGCGGCGTGATGCATTGTTATGTTGGTTAGAAACTGCTCGTACAAAATACGCTGATGCGCACGTTCCTGGTATAAAATCATCATTCCGGATTTAATCGGACTGACGATGTATTTTTTTTGAATCTGATAGGTACGGTTTCCGGCGGTTTCTACTTCGCTTTCTCCGAAAAGAGAACCGGTGACTTCTTCGCTTTCAAATTGAATTTCGCTTACGTCGATTTCATCGGCAGCCGTTTTCAAACCAACATAGAGACTTTCCCAACTTGCATTAGAATCTTGCTTTTTATAGCCGGAACCAAAAGAATGGGAACTTCCCGATGACGATGAAAATGCGCGTGAAGGGATTTCGGCAGCAAACGGATTAAAATTGGAATCGACCTGAATTAAGGGCGTTTCGCTTTCTTTTTCTTTGTATTCGTAAGGAATATCCAACGAAGCATCACGTTCGAAATCCAATATCGGTGCTACGTTAAACTGTCCTAAACTATGTTTTATTGAAGAGCGCAAAATCGCATACATCGCCTGATCGTCGTCAAATTTGATTTCGGTTTTGGTCGGATGAATGTTGATGTCTATCGTATGCGGAGGCACATCAAGGTATAAGAAATAACTCGGCTGGCTTCCGTCTTTCAACAATCCTTCATAAGCTGCCATAATCGCGTGGTGCAAATACGGACTTTTGATAAATCGGTCGTTCACGAAGAAAAACTGTTCGCCTCGATTCTTTTTGGCAAATTCGGGTTTCCCCACAAATCCCTGAATTCCGACTATTTCAGTACTTTCTGTAACCGGAACCAGTTTTTCATTGGTCTTTCCTCCAAAAACATTCACAATGCGCTGACGCAGATTGGATTGCGGCAAATTAAACATCTCACTACCGTTATGATACAACATGAAATGAATATTGGGATGCGCCAAAGCCACGCGCTCGAAATCATCAACAATATGACGAAATTCCACCGTATCGGATTTTAAGAAATTACGACGCGCCGGAATATTAAAAAATAAGTTTTTAACTGAAAAAGAAGTGCCTCTCGGCAACACCGCCACATCCTGAGAAACAAATTTGCTTCCTTCAATGATAATGTGCGTGCCTAACTCTTCCTGATCTTGTTTGGTTTTCATTTCCACATGAGCAATCGCCGCAATGGAAGCCAAAGCTTCACCACGAAACCCTTTAGTATGCAATGAAAATAAATCTTCGGCCTGACGGATTTTGGAAGTCGCATGACGCTCAAAACACAAACGCGCATCGGTAACCGACATTCCTTTTCCGTTGTCAATCACCTGAATCAGAGTTTTTCCCGCATCTTTTACGATAAGTTTGATTTCGGTAGCACCTGCATCGACCGCGTTTTCCACCAACTCTTTCACCACGGAAGCAGGTCGTTGTACGACTTCTCCGGCAGCTATCTGGTTGGCAACGTGATCGGGTAGTAATTGAATAATGCTTGACATTAAAAAAGTTTAGGGTTTGTGGCTTATTAAACGAATGCCTACAAATTTAACGAAAAACTCTTGGCTTTTATAGTTTAAGAAATCATAAAAAATAAAAAAACCTACTCTTTCGAATAGGTTTTTAATATTATAAATTTTGCGGTCTTTATTGCGCTGTTTTTCTGCGTAAATCGGCCATTTTAATCGCTGCGATTGCCGCTTCGGTTCCTTTGTTTCCGTGAACGCCTCCACTTCGATCAATAGACTGTTGTTCGTTGTTATCAGTTAACAGACAGAAGATTACCGGCACATCGGTTTGTACATTCAAATCTTTAATCCCTTGCGTAACTCCTTCACAAACAAATTCGAAATGCATCGTTTCGCCTTTAATCACACATCCGATAGTAATCACACAATCCACTTCCTGAGTCACAATCATGCGTTGTGCACCGTAAACCAGTTCAAAACTGCCGGGAACATTCCAACGGATAATGTTTTCCGGTAACGCACCACAGTCTAAAAGCGCTGCTTCGGCTCCGGAATACAATCCTTCGGTGATTTTATCGTTCCATTCTGAAACAACAATCCCAAACCGAAAATCTTTCGCATTTGGGATTGTGTTTTTATCGTAATTGGATAAATTTTTATTAGCTGTTGCCATATTTTAAATTTAGAATTTAGAAGTTGGAAATTAGAAGTTACTGTTTTTAAAACTGAAGTAGCCTTCAGATTTCTGAACTCTAATTTCTGAATTCTAATTTCATTAGTCAAGCATTGCAATCATTGCGTCAATTGTAACGCCTTCCTGAGAAGTTTCGTATTGCTCTTTAATTTGGGTGAAGAATTTCAACGCTTCTGCTTTTTTACCCATTTCTAAAGCCATTTGACCTGCTTTGTATAAATATCTTGGCGTAGTAAAATCGTTTGCATTAGCTTCTGCCGCTTTTTGGTAGTAGCTTAAAGCGTCTTCTTTCTGACCCAATTCAGAGAAAGCATCACCGATAGCTCCGGTAGCAATCGCTTTCAGGAACATGTCTTCTGATTTGAATTGCTCCAATTGTTGCACCGCTTCTTTGAATTTTCCGGTGTTCAAATACGCCATACCTGCATAATAATGTGCAAGATTAGCCGCTTTAGTGCCAGAATAGTTATCAGCAATTCCGATAAAACCTAATTTTCCTTCACCTCCTTTTAAAGCAAGGTTGTATAAAGAATCATTAGCGGTTTGACCGTCTACTGCCTGTTGGAAATATTGCTGTGCCTGGAACATTTCGTTCGCCGCCTCATCCTCTTTCGGCTCAACAATAAATTTATCGTACATTAAATATCCGGCTGCCGCAACTGCAATAGCGCCTACGAACCCGAAAATATATTTTTGATTTTTAGCAACCCAGTCTTCAAGTTTATTAGCGCTTTCATCCAAAGTATTGAATACCCCCGCCGTAGCACTGTCTTCTTCCTGAATGTTGTCTAACTCATCAACTTCAACTTGATTCTCAACTGCTTCGTCTTTTGGTTTTGGAGCTTTATATCCTCTTTTGTTATATGTTGCCATCTATTTTTAATTTAATGAACGGCAAAAATAAAATTTTTATTCATATATGGAAATCCTTTTTGTCGATATTTTTCAATAATTTGCACCCACTTTAAAAAAATGATTTAATTTCTCTGAAATAATTCGGATTTCTCGTGTATCTAAAGCGTCTTTCCCTTTTTAATTATAAAAACATTGCCGAAGCCAATTTTGACTTCGACACAAAAATCAATTGTTTTGTAGGGAAAAACGGGATCGGAAAAACCAATATTCTGGATGCCATTTATCATTTATCGTACGGAAAAAGCTATTTCAATCCGCTTGCCGTACAAAACATAAGACACGGCGAAGAGTTTTTTGTGGTAGACGGTGTTTTTGAAAAAGAAAACCGCGACGAACAAATCGTTTGCAGTCTCAAAAAAGGCCAGAAAAAGATCCTGAAACGCAACAACAAACCGTACGAGCGTTTTTCGGATCATATCGGATTCATTCCCTTGGTGATTATTTCCCCTTCCGATCAGGATTTGATCATTGAAGGCAGTGAAACCCGCCGGAAATTCATCGACAGCGTCATTTCGCAATTGGACAACACCTATCTGCAGCAATTGATTCAGTACCAGAAAATCATCGCGCAACGCAATGCTTTACTGAAATATTTTGCCGCCAATCAAACATTTGAAAGCGACACCCTTTCCATATACAACGAACAGTTACACGATTTAGGTACTTCGATTTTCAAAAAAAGAAAACAGTTTCTGGAAGATTTTATTCCGATTTTCAACAAACACCATCAATCCATCACCAATTCGGCCGAAACGGTGCAGATTGTCTACGAAAGCCAGCTTTCCGAAAAACCGTTATTACAACTTTTTGATGAAAATTTAGCCAAAGACCGCGTTTTACAATACACCAGTGTCGGTATTCACAAAGATGACTTGTCGTTTGAAATCGGTACGTTTCCAATAAAGAAATTCGGTTCTCAAGGCCAACAAAAATCCTTTTTGATTGCTTTAAAACTTGCCCAATTCGAATTCATCAAAAAACAAAGCGGGGTTTTACCTATATTATTGTTCGATGATATTTTCGACAAACTCGACGAAACCCGCGTGAGCAAAATCGTGGAAATGGTTAACGACGAGACTTTCGGACAGTTGTTTATTTCCGACACGCATCCGGAACGCACCGAAAACATCGTAAAGTCAACGCATCAATCCTACAAACTATTTAATTTGTAATTTTACACAACAAAAATTTTAAAAAAATGAAAACACTTAGAATTTTAGCAACCCTTACCATCGCATTGTTATTCAGCAATTGCAGTAAAGGGCAAAACGTGGCTACCATTGCGGTTCCCGAATTTGAAACAAAATTAAAAGCTACTGAAAACGCACAATTGCTTGACGTAAGAACCGCCGGAGAATATTCGGAAGGCCATCTAGACAATTCCAAAAATATCGACTGGAACGGAAATTCGTTTGAAACCGAAGTTCAAAAACTGGACAAATCGAAACCGGTTTTCGTATACTGCCTTGCCGGCGGAAGAAGTAAAAAAGCGGCTAACAAACTAAAAGAGTTAGGCTTCACAACGGTGTATGACATGGAAGGCGGTTACATGAAATGGAGCGCAGCCCACCCGAACACACAAAAAAATGCCGACATCGGCATGAGCAAATCAGAATACGAAAAACTGATTGCTTCCGACAAAGTGGTGGTAATCGATTTTTACGCCGAATGGTGTGGTCCTTGTAAAAAAATGGCGCCTTACCTGACTAAAATGGAAAAAGAATACGAAGGCAAAGCCAAAATCGTACGCGTGGATGCCGATAAAAATAAAGTCCTTTTTAACGGATTAGGCTACAGCGAACTTCCGGTGGTAATCGTTTTTAAAGACGGTAAAGAAGTATGGAAAAAAACCGGATTTGTTTCTGAAGAAGAACTAAAAGCGCAATTGAAATAATTTAGAGCGAATGGTTCGGGCATTTTTGCATACCCTGTTCCCGCTTTCCGTTACAATCAACTTTGTCAAAGTTTTGAACTTTGACAAAGCTGATTTCCCCTCCAATCGGGACTATTAGATAAACCATTTCTTTGTCTGGAAACAAAACCTGCAAGGCTCTAAAAAACCTTGCGGGAAAACAAAAACATTATGCAGATCAAACACAATTTCTCCTTAAAAAACTACAACACCTTCGGCATCGAAGCCAAAGCAAAATCTTTTGTGGAAGTCAGTAATACTTCCGAATTGGCTCAAATCCTGAAAGAACATCAAAACGAAAAATTATTCATTTTGGGCGGTGGAAGCAACATGCTTTTAACGCAGGACATCGATGCTTTGGTAATTTACGTCAATCTGAAAGGTAAATCCATCCTGAAAGAAGACGATGATTTCGTTTGGGTTCAGGGCAATGCCGGCGAAAACTGGCATGAATTTGTGTTGTGGAATTTAGACCAGAATTTCGGAGGAATCGAAAACATGTCGTTGATTCCGGGTAATGTCGGTACGACACCCATCCAAAACATCGGAGCTTACGGCGCCGAAATAAAAGACACGATGGTTTCCTGCGAGGCGATGAACATCAAAACCCAGGAAATCGTAACCTTTACCAATGAACAATGCAAATTCGGATACCGCGAAAGCATTTTCAAGAACGAAGCAAAAAACCAATACGTGATTACATCAGTTGTTTTTAGACTGACCAAGAAAAATCATAAAATCAATACGTCTTACGGTGCGATTGATGGGGAATTGGCCAAACACAGCATCAGCAATCCGACTATAAAAGACGTCAGTAATGCAGTAATTACAATCCGTCAGAGTAAATTACCCGATCCGAAAGAATTGGGCAACAGTGGCAGTTTCTTTAAAAACCCGATTGTTCCGAGAGCAGTTTACGAAAAAGCACACGCGCAATTTCCAGACATGCCACATTATACGGTTGGCGAAAACGAAGTCAAAGTACCTGCAGGTTGGTTGATTGAACAAGCCGGTTTTAAAGGAAAACGCTTTGGTGACGCTGGTGTTCACACATTACAAGCTCTTGTTTTGGTAAATTACGGCAACGCGACCGGACAGGAAATTTTAAATGTTTCCAAAGACATTCAGAAAACCATTTTCGAAAAATACGGGATTGCAATAGAAGCGGAAGTCAATATTATTTAATACTAAACAACCGTAGATGAAAATATCGGAACTTAATTTAAAACATCTGGCCTATTTCAGTTTATTCGTTCAGGTTTTCACCCTGTCGATCGTGTTAAGCTTATCGATATTTTTTAGAATTTCAATCGTATTGGAAGTGTTTTGGTTCCTGACAATCTTTTATTTTTTCTACTTTTTTTTATCGATTAACAAGTTTTACAGCGATACAACCACTTACCCGCAATCAAAACTCAAAAAATTCCTGATGCTGCTACTTTGTTTCCCTGCACTCCTCTTTTTCTTAATTTCAGGCTTTCTAATTCATGATACTTATTTTTCACAACCTAGAGAAGAAGAAGCCGATTTTTACAAAATAGAGAACCAGAATTATATAAAAATAGACTCCACAGTAATTAAAAACGGTGAAGCAAACATCAAAGACACCTTGGCCGTAATTATTGGAAATGACACTCTAAAAATAAATCCGCAATAAATTACGGTTTCTAAACACTATTCCATGTACATTCCCGAACTTTACAAAAACGAAAACGCCGAAGCAATCAGAAATTTTCTGAAAAGCAACAGTTTCGGTATTCTGGTAAATCAAACCGAAGGTAAACTTTGGGGTACCCACATTCCGTTGGAACTGGAAACCAATACACAAGGAAAAGAAGTGTTGTTCGGGCATGTTTCCAAAGAAAATCCGCAATGGCAGGCTTTTGAAAACAACAGTGAGGTGCTGGCTATTTTTTCGGGTCCGCACAGTTATATTTCCTCTTCCTGGTACGATCACGAGAATGTTCCTACTTGGAATTACATTGCCGTACACGTGTATGGAAAAATCAAAATCATTGAAGGAGAAGAAATGCTTTTCGCCTTAAAAAAACTGGTCGACAAATACGAATCCGCTTCCGAAAATCCGGTGAGAATCGAAAATTTATCAAAAGAAACCATGCGACAAACCAATGGATTTGTGGCTTTTGAAATCGAAATCACGGAAATCCAAGCCGTTAACAAACTTTCTCAAAACCGAGACGATAAAAACCATGCTGCTATTATTACGGAACTAAAAAAATGCCCAAACGAAAATGCGCATGCCATTGCCGAGGAAATGAAAAAACAACGAAAACAATTGCCGGATTGTTAAAAACTAATTCCGTTTTAATAAACACTTTTCACTAAATTTGCGCTGGAATTTAACACAATTCAGGCTTACGTATGCTGCTAATTTTACTTTATATTTTTATTGGAATTATTGCCCTTCAGATTTTTTACTACCTAGTGGTTTTTGGAAAATTTGCATTTGCAAAAGCTCAAAAAATCACTCCGAAACGCATTCCGATTTCGGTAATTGTTTGCGCAAAAAATGAAGAGGAAAACGTAAAGAAATTTGTTCCGCTTTTGGCCGAACAAAACTACCCTGATTTCGAAATTGTCTTAATTGACGATGCCTCCAGCGATGAAACCTTAGAAATATTCGAAGCTTTCGAACGCCAATACTCCAACATTAAACTGGTTAAAGTACAAAATAACGAAGCCTTTTGGGGTAATAAGAAATTCGCTTTGACCTTAGGAATCAAAGCTGCTTCCAAAGAATATTTATTGTTTACCGATGCGGATTGTTATCCTACTTCCAAAGACTGGATTTTAAATATGAGTGCACAGTTTACCATGCACAAAACCATTGTTTTAGGCTATGGCGCTTACGAAAAAATCAAAGGTTCTTTCCTAAATAAAATCATCCGTTTTGAAACCCTGCTTACCGCTACACAGTATTTTTCATGGGCAAAAATGGGCCGACCGTATATGGGTGTCGGAAGAAATTTAGCCTACAAACGCGAAGAGTTTTTCAGAGTAAACGGATTTATCGACCACATGAACGTGCGCTCAGGTGACGATGATTTGTTTATCAACCAAGCCGCAAAAGGAAGCAACACCACCGTTTGCTATACGCCAGACAGTTTTACAATATCAGAACCTAAATTGACTTGGAAAGACTGGTTCCGCCAAAAACGTCGTCATGTATCAACTGCCAAATTGTACAAAGGATTTGATAAATTTCAATTGGGCGTATACTATTTTTCACAATTAAGCTTTATCCTTTTAGCTATTTTACTGTTGGCGTTTCAATTTCAATGGATGATTGTGGGCGGACTGATTGTTTTCCGATACATTTTCACTTGGACGACTTTAGGATATGCCGCAGGAAAACTAAAAGAAAAAGACGTAATGTATTGGTTCCCAATCATCGAAATAATCCTTATCTTCACACAGTTGAATGTGTTTTTTACTAATTTAATTTCAAAACCGGTACATTGGAAATAACTTCGGAAATCATACAGAAAAATATCGAAAAGGCTAAAATGGGCGACCAGGTAGCCTTTACTTTTTTATTGGATTTTTTCTGGAACGAGGTGTACGGCTTTATGCTCAAACGTACCGAAAACGAAACCGATACCGAAGACATCGCCATTGAAACATTTGCCAAAGCATTTGATAAAATCGCCACCTACAATCCGGAATTCGGATTTAACACATGGTTGATTGCTATTGCCAAAAACGTTCACATCGACATGCTTCGAAAGAAAAAATCGTCTTTGTTTGTGGATTTCAACGACGAAGAAGACCGCCAGGCCTACGATGTTGCCGATACCACTCCAACAGTAGAAGACGAAATCATCAAAGAACAAAACCTTGCCCGACTGCTTTTGTTCATAAAAGAATTAAAACCGGCATACCAAGAAGTGATACAATTGCGTTATTTTCAGGAAATGAGTTATCAGGAAATTGCCGATGAACTCGGAGAACCTTTAAATAATGTAAAAATCAAACTTTTGCGCGCTAAAAAACTTCTGGCTGAAATTATTCAGCAAAAACGCTAAAACACCTATTTTTTCACCAAAAAACAACCTTTTTTAAACATATTTAGACAACTAAAATGTTAATTGAAAAATATTTTTACAAATTTTTAACATTTTAAATACTATGATAGCATAGTTTTCGTTATTAAATAAAAAAAGCTATTTAATTAACCTCAAAAACTATCTATTATGTCTAAAATCAACATTTACGAAACCGGTTGGTTAAACATGGTTTTCGAAGGACGAAACAAAGCCTATGGTGCGTATCAGTTACGAACTGAAAATCCAAAAACAACTGTAAAAGCATTTTTCTCTGCAATGGTCTTATTGGGTACGATAGCTGCAGTCCCCGCAACAATCAGTTACCTAAAGCCAGATAAAACAGCCGCCTTAGTTGTCCCGGACACTAACGACGAAACAATTATCCCGGTTGATACGGATGTTTTTAAAAAAGAAGATCCTGTAAAGGAAGAAACCGGCCCTGAAATTTCAAAACCGTTAACCGATGAGAAAGTAATCAAACATGTTAACATGGTTGTTGCTGAAAAAGAAAAAGTAACCGAAGAAGTAGCGACAAACTCACAATTGGAAAAAGCGCAAATTGGGCAAGTAAACAACGAAGGTACGGAATCAACCGGCAACGCCATTGTAACCGAACCAAAAACGAACACCAACGGAAACGGAGGCAACTCAAGCACTATCGTTGAAATACCTTCTTCATTAGAGGTTCAGCCACAATATCCGGGAGGAATAGGAGCTTTTTTGAAAACGGTCGGGAAAAATTTCAAAACGCCGGAAGTAGACGAAGGTATTAAAACCCTTCAGGTATTGGTTTATTTTGTTATTGAAAAAGATGGTTCTCTATCCAATATCCGAGTAACCCGAGATCCGGGGTACAACCTTGGAAAAGAAGCCACTCGCGTTTTAAACAATATGAAAATCAAATGGTCTCCGGGATACAAAAACGGACAACCAGTAAGAACCGCATACAATCTACCTATAGTAATCAATGTTGAACAATAAAAAAAGGCAGAACTTTGTTCTGCCTTTTTTTATTCGTCTTCTTCTAAAGTGTTATTTTTAAGCATTTTATTTAAAAACACATACCCAACTATTCCCGCTACAACTGATGAAATCATAATAGCAATTTTAGAAATGGTTACATCATCCGGTTGCGATTTAAACGCCAAAAGGGTAATAAAAATTGACATTGTAAATCCGATTCCCGCCATAAATCCTGTAGCCAGAATATGCCCCCATTTCAATCCCCTCGGCAATTGACACAAACCAAAAGCAACCGCAGCAAAACAAAACAATACAATACCCAGCGGCTTACCAGCAACCAGTCCTAAAAAAATCCCAATACTGTTTTCATGTTTCAATCCTTCCATCCAATCGCTTCCGATAACGATAGCAGTATTGGCCAAAGCGAAAACCGGAAGGATAAAAAACGCCACCGGTTTATGTAAAAAATGCTGCATTTTAGTTGAAATCGTTTTTTCACCACCATCCCCGAACGGAATTACAAAGGCGAGTAAAACTCCGGAAATTGTTGCATGGATGCCGGAATTTAACATAAAATACCACATTCCTATTCCACCAATAACATACGGAAGCCAGTTGTTTATCTTCATTCGGTTAAAAACAAATAAAACACCCATGATCCCTAACGCAATTCCTAAATTCAGCAAGGAAAGCGTATCGGTATAAAAAAAAGCAATTACTAAAATCGCACCCAGATCATCAATAACGGCCAAAGCAGTCAAAAATACTTTTAATGACGTCGGTACTCTGTTCCCTAACAAAGACAAAACACCCAATGCAAAAGCAATATCGGTAGCCATTGGAATTCCCGCACCCGACTGTGTTGGCGTTCCATAATTAAAAATCATATAAATTCCGGCAGGAACCAACATACCGCCAGCTGCTGCTATGATTGGTAAAAGTGCGTTTTTTATTTTAGACAATTCGCCGATATAAACCTCTCGTTCCAATTCCAGACCTATGAGTAAAAAGAAAATCGTCATCAGTCCGTCATTTATCCAATGCTCCACCGAATGATGCCCAATCTGATAATGCCAAAGATGTCCGTAACTTTCCTGAAGAACAGAGTTTGCCAGAATCAAAGAAACAAGCGTACAAATTATCAGAACAATTCCAGAAGATTTTTCACTTTCAACAAACTCGGTAAACAACTTGGAAACACGCATAGGATTATGGCTTTTAAAATGAGTTTTGCTAAATTAACACTTTTTGTCCGGACAGAAAAACCTACAAAAGCCTTTATGACAACCCTTATTAAAAATGCGTTAAACCGCACGTCAGATTAACAACAATGCTTATCTTTGCTACAAATATTTGAGAACATGGACACGGTTTTAGAATCCAACATACTTCCGGTAGGAAAACCAAAATGGTTGCGCGTAAAGTTGCCAACCGGTAAAAAATACACCGAATTGCGCGGATTGGTTGACAAATACAAACTAAACACCATCTGTACATCCGGGAGTTGCCCGAATATGGGAGAATGTTGGGGAGACGGAACCGCCACTTTCATGATTCTCGGAAATGTTTGTACCCGTTCCTGCGGCTTTTGTGGTGTAAAAACCGGAAGACCAGAAACCGTAGATTGGGACGAACCGGAAAAAGTAGCCCGTTCCATTAAAATCATGAACATCAAACATGCGGTAATAACCAGCGTGGATCGTGACGATTTGAAAGACGGAGGCTCCATCATTTGGGCGGAAACGGTAAAAGCCATTCGAAGAATGAATCCGGAAACCACTTTGGAAACCTTAATTCCTGATTTTCAAGGCATCGAAAGAAATATTGACCGTATTGTTGAAGTTAGTCCGGAAGTAGTATCCCACAACATGGAAACCGTACGTCGTTTAACGCGTGAAGTTAGAATTCAAGCAAAATACGACCGTAGTTTAGCGGTTTTGAAATACCTGAAAGACCAGGGCATCCGCAGAACGAAATCCGGAATCATGTTAGGTCTCGGAGAAACTGAAGAAGAAGTAATCCAAACCATGAAAGATTTGCGCGAAGCGAATGTTGATATTGTAACCATCGGACAGTATTTGCAACCCAGCAAAAAACACCTTCCGGTAAAAGAATTCATCACGCCGGAACAATTTGCCAAATACGAGCAAATCGGAAAAGAATTAGGGTTCCGTCATGTAGAAAGCGGCGCTTTGGTGCGTTCGTCTTACCATGCCCAAAAACACATTCTTTAAGTATTAAAAATTACGAATTACAGATTTGAAAACACGAATTGCTATCAATGGTTTCGGAAGAATCGGAAGGAATTTATTCCGATTGCTTTTAAATCATCCAACTCTGGAAGTAGTTGCCGTAAATGATATCGCCGACAAAAAAACGATGGCCCATTTACTGAAATACGACAGCATTCATGGTGTTTTACACCATACTGTTTCATCTGATGAAAATTCGATTTTGGTAGACGGTAAACCGTTTCTATTTTTTCACGAAAAAGAAATTCTGAATCTGAACTGGAAAGCATTAAACATTGATTTTGTTGTGGAATCCACCGGGAAATACAAATCCTACGAAGACATCAACAAACACATAACTGCAGGAGCCAAAAAAGTCATTCTTTCCGCTCCCGCTGAAGTAGATTCCATTAAAACAGTTGTTTTAGGGGTTAACGAACACATACTTGACGGAAACGAATTAATTGTTTCCAACGCGAGTTGCACTACCAACAACGCTGCCCCTATGATTAAGGTTATTGAAGAATTGTGCGGAATTGAGCAAGCTTATATTACAACTGTTCATTCCTACACAACCGACCAAAGCCTTCACGACCAACCCCATAAAGATTTACGAAGAGCCCGAGGCGCTTCACAATCCATAGTTCCCACTACCACCGGAGCTGCCAAAGCAATTACCAAAATTTTCCCTCACCTGGACGGAAAAATGGGTGGGTGCGGTATTCGGGTTCCGGTTCCGGATGGGTCGCTGACTGATATTACCTTCAATGTCAAAAAAGAAGTTTCCATTGAAGAAATCAACAACGCCTTTAAAAAAGCAGCCGAAACCAACCTGAAAGGAATTCTCGATTATACGGAAGATCCGATTGTTTCCGTGGATATTTTAGGCAATACCAATTCCTGTCTTTTCGATGCGCAGCTTACATCCGTAATTGACAAAATGGTAAAAGTGGTGGGTTGGTACGATAATGAAATTGGGTATTCCTCAAGAATTATTGACCTTATTTGTTTCATTTCTAAGAAATAAATCCTTATATTTATGCGAATTTCAAGCATAGACATGAGATACCTGTACCTTTTACTCTTCTTATCATTCGCAAAATTTAATTGCTTTTCGCAAGAGAAAAATGCAACCGTTAAAGTTGACAGTGTCTCCTATTACCTTGAAGTTTCCAACTTCCACAAAGGCAGTTTTGATTACGACAAAGCCTTACTGTTTGCCAGAAAAGCAAAACAATTTGCCACCCAAAATAATCTTCAAAAAGAAATTGCCGACAGCCATCTTACCATTGGGAATATTTACCACGAACTCGATCGACAGGATGAAGCCATTGAAAATTACATCCGAAGCATTACCATATACAACAACCTTAAACCATCCTTAAACAGTGCTTTTTGTTATTACAGCATCGGATTAAGTTATCTGGAAAAAAACAATTTAAATCTTGCCGATAATTACTTTAACAAAGCGGCTGCCGAATACAAAATCATCAACATACCCGATGCCATAGATCTGATTGATTTGCAGAAAGGAATCATCCTGAAACACAAAGGTAAAATCGATGAAGCGGCAAAACAGTTTCGCGCCATCACAAACAAAAACACATCAGGAACCATCTTTGAAGCAAAAGCAGAAGCTTATTTTCAGTTAGCCGACATCAAAACCAAAACAAATCCTAAAGCTGCCATCAAAGATCTTGAAAAAGCGTATGAAATTTCCAAAGAAAGTTCAAACACCAATCAGACTTTAAGAATAACACGACGGTTGAGCGATTTATATGATTCTCTCAAATCTACAAATCAGTCGCACTTCTATTTGAAGAAATTTATCGGAATCAGAGACTCCCTTTTCAATATCCGAACCAGAACAACCGGCGTTCCGGCGTATGAAAAATACATAGCCACCGAACAGTTAAAAACCATTGACAAAATAAACCGGGAAAACAAAGCACAGGAAAAATCAATAAAATTTTCAAAATTAATCAGCATTCTGAGTATTGCATTAATCTCGATTTTATCACTTTTGAGTCTTTCGTTGTACAAAAACAACATCATCCGAACCAAAACCAACCAGCTTTTAAAGGACAAAAACCAGGAGCTTGAGATTGAAAAAGAAAGGGCCGAAAGAGCTTCCAAAGCCAGAGCAGAATTCCTTTCAACAGTGAGCCACGAGCTACGAACACCATTAAACGCCATCAACGGAATCACTCATATTCTCATAGAAGACAATCCGAAGCCAAGCCAGATGAATTATCTGAATTCACTGAAATTCTCAGGGAATTATCTGTTAACCTTCATCAACGACATTCTTGAAATCAATCGCGTAGAATCGGATGTGGTGGAAGTAGAAACCATTGATTTTGACTTAAGAGATTTGCTGGAGAACATCTTAGGTTCTTTTACCGAAATTGCCAACAAAAACAAAACGGTTTATCATCTTGAGTTAGACGAAAAAATACCGTCCACCTTAATTGGTGACCCTACAAAATTGTCTCAGATTTTTATCAATCTGATTAATAACGCTATTAAATTCACTAAAAACGGACATGTTTGGGTTTCCGCTACCGTGAAAAAAGAGAAAACCAATTCGGTTAAAATTCACTTTGAAGTCCGCGATACCGGAATCGGAATTCCTAAAGACCGTATTGAAACTATTTTCGACAGCTTTACACAAGGCTCCGTAGAAATAAACCGAAAATATGGCGGCACCGGCTTGGGACTTGCCATTGTAAAACGACTGGTGCATTTATTGGGCGGAAAAATCAAACTGGACAGTGAAGAAAACAAAGGATCGCGTTTTTATTTCGATATTTCGCTACGGGTGAGTGACAAAAAATTAGAGAAAAAAACAGGCCCTCAATATGATGAAAGTTGGCTTGTTGGCAAAAACATTCTTTTGGTGGAAGACAACAAAATCAATCAGATGATTACCCAAAAAATGCTGGAAAGAAAGAGAATGACCTGCCACATTATAGAAAACGGGGAAGATGCCGTGGAACACATGCGCAATCACACATATGATTTGGTTTTAATGGATGTTCACCTGCCGGGAATCAACGGAACTATCGCAACGGAACAAATCCGAAAATTCGATCCGGAAACCCCTATTGTTGGGCTTACAGCAATTTCATTAGACGAAAACAAAGAAATGCTGTTATCTTTTGGTATGAATGAGGTGATTACAAAACCTTTCGATCCGGAGAAGTTCTACGAGGTTATTGCAACCACCATCCACCAAAAAATTAATACTGTATAATCAGGTTTTTAATTAAGTTTCTTACTTTCGGCTCTGCTCCTTTTGCCGCTTCCAAAACCTCGGCATGGGTAATGGTACCGATGCTTTCTTCGTCACCCATATCCGTAATTACAGAAACACCAAATGTTTCCAATTCCATATGACGTGCCACAATAACTTCAGGAACAGTAGACATCCCCACACAATCACAACCCAATGCTTTCACCATTTTATATTCGGCCAGTGTTTCAAATGTTGGTCCTTGTAACCCAAGATACACACCATCATGAATTTCAATATTCATTGACGCCGCAATTTCTTTGGCTTTTACCATCATAGCTCTACTGTAAGGCTCACTCATGTTTACAAAACGCGGTCCGAAACGTTCGTCATTTTTTCCGCGTAACGGATGTTCCGGCATCATATTCACGTGATCTTTGATAATCACTACTGAACCTACTTTATACTTCGGATTTACACCTCCGGAAGCATTTGATACGATAAGTTTCGTAATACCTAAATATTTCATTACACGAACCGGAAACGTTACCTGCTTCATGTCGTAGCCTTCATAAAAATGAAAACGGCCTTGCATGGCAACCACTTTTTTCCCTTCAATGGTTCCAAAAACTAAAGCGCCTTTATGCCCTTCTACGGTAGAAACCGGAAAATTCGGAATCTCATCATAAGGTAAGGTAAATTCAATTTGGATATCGTTTGTAAAACCTCCCAAACCGGAGCCTAAAATCACACCGTATTCCGGCGTAAAATTCGTTTTTGCTTTAATATAACTAACGGTTTCCTGTACTTGTTCCCACATAATTCATAATTGTTTTATCAAAATCCGCCTTATTATTTACAAACGAGCTCTTAATCGGCAAACAGAACAATTGCTCTTTGGGCAATTTCCCTTTTAAACGAACAAAATCCTTTTCGGTGGTAATAATAATTTTGTCTTTTGCTTTTTCTTTTATTGTTTCTATATCCTGCGCCGTAAAATCATGATGATCCGAAAAAACCATCGTTCCCGATTTCGCAGCCTGCAAATATGCAAAAAAAGGTTCCGGTTTTGCAATTCCGGCCAAAAGTAATTTATCAACAGTTTCAATTTCCGCTAACAACAACTGCTTCGTTTCCGAATACACCCGACTATCATATTCAATAAACGTGAAAAACACCTGCTGATTTGACTTCGGTTTTAGTCGGAATCTGATTTCCGCTTGTTGTTCCGATGTTAAATCCTGCGGACATTTCGTTACCACAATCACATCCGCCCGTTCTGCTCCACTGCTGCTTTCCCTTAGATTTCCGGCGGGCAGAATCAGATCATCGCTATACAAATCGTTATAAGCCGTCAGCAATATGTAAAAACCGGCTTTTACTTTTCGATGCTGAAAGGCATCATCCAGCAAAATGATTTCAGGTGCATTTTTCTGCGAAAGCAATTGCGTAATACCGTTTACCCTATTCGCATCGACAGCGACTTGAATATTTGGGAATTTCTGATAAAACTGATACGGTTCATCACCCAAAATTTCAGCATTGGAAGTCGCATTAGCCAAAACAAACCCTTCTGATTTTCGTTTGTAACCTCTGCTCAATGTAGCTATTTTATAATGATCCGATAGCAACCGAATCAAATATTCAATCTGAGGTGTTTTTCCGGTACCGCCTACGCTTAAATTTCCCACAGCAATAACCGGCACGTCAAAAGCGACCGATTTCAAAATTCCTTTATCAAATAAAAAATTGCGAATAGCAGTAATAAAACCATACAAAATGGCAAACGGAAAGAGTATTTTACGGAAAAAATTCATACTACGAATGTAGCTATTTTTTATCTTTTTGAAAAAAGTTATCGGTTTATTCGTTACTTTGTTATACAGAAAATTATTTCAAATGAAGATACAGGAAATTCTTTCGGTTTTAGAAGAAATGGCACCTTTGGCCTACGCAGAAGATTTTGACAATGTCGGACTTTTAGTAGGCGATGCCAACACAGAAGCCAGTGGTGTTTTGGTTTGTCACGACGCTTTGGAAGCTGTTATTGATGAGGCTATTGCCAAAAAATGTAATTTGGTGGTTTGCTTCCATCCCATCTTATTTTCGGGATTAAAAAAAATCACCGGAAAGAATTATGTGGAACGCGCCATTATTAAAGCCATTAAAAATGACATTGCCATTTATGCCGTGCATACCGCATTAGACAATCACAAACAAGGCGTCAATAAAATTTTCTGTGACGCTTTAGGACTGACAAACACCAAAATTCTGATTCCGAAACAAAACTTCATTCAAAAACTGGTTACCTATACCATACCTGAAAATGTGGAACAGTTGCGCAATGCCTTATTTGATGCCGGTGCCGGAAAAATCGGCAATTATGAAGACTGTAGTTTCAATTCGAAAGGCATCGGAACCTATATGGGCAATGAAGACAGCAATCCGCAAATTGGTGAACGTTTTGAATTTGTGGAAAATGAAGAAATTAAAATCGAAGTTACTTTCGAGAAACATTTACAGGGTAAAATCCTGAAAGCACTGTTTTCAAATCATGCTTACGAAGAAGTGGCCTATGAAATTTACGAATTACAGAACCCACATCAGAACATCGGGTTGGGGATGATTGGTGAATTACCCGACACAATGAAAGAATCTGATTTTCTGAAATTCGTAAAAGAAAAAATGGAATGTAGCGGCATCCGACACAGTGAATTCTTAAACAAACCGGTGAAGAAAGTCGCAGTTTTAGGAGGTTCTGGAAGTTTTGCCATCAAAAATGCGATAGCTGCCGGAGCAGATGTTTTCTTAACTGCCGATTTGAAATACCATCAGTTTTATGAAGCCGAAAACAAACTGCTTTTGGCCGATATCGGTCATTTTGAAAGCGAAAGATTTACAAAAAATCACATAGTTGCTTATCTTACGGAAAAAATTAGTAATTTTGCAATCATTTTATCGCAAGAAAATACAAATCCGGTTAAGTACTTTTAAATATGGCAAACGTTAAAGAACTAAGTGTAGAAGAAAAATTAAGAGCTCTTTATGACTTACAGTTGATCGATTCAAGAATCGACGAAATCAGAAATGTTAGAGGAGAATTACCTCTTGAAGTGGAAGATTTAGAAGATGAAGTAGCTGGATTAAGCACTCGTTTAGACAAATTAAAAGGCGATTTAGAGACTATCGAAGAGCAAATCAAAGACAAGAAAAATGCTATCGAAGGCCATAAAGAATCGATTAAAAAATATTCCGCTCAACAAAAAGAAGTTCGTAACAACAGAGAATTCAACGCCTTAACAAAAGAAGTAGAATTCCAGGAGTTGGAAATTCAATTGGCCGAGAAGCACATTAAAGAAATGAAAGCTTCTATCGAGCACAAAAAAGTGGTTTTAAGTGAAACTAAAGAAAAATTAGACGCTAAACAAAACCATTTAAAACACAAAAAAGCAGAATTAAGCGCTATCATGGCGGAAACTGAAAAAGAAGAAAACTTCTTATCTTCAAAATCAGAAGAATTTCGCGGACAAATCGAAGAGCGTTTATTAGCAGCTTACGACAGAATCCGTACCAGCGTTAGAAACGGCTTAGCTGTTGTTTCCATTGAGCGTGGTGCTTCCGCAGGATCGTTCTTTACGATTCCGCCACAAACGCAAATGGAAATCGCTTCCCGTAAAAAAATCATCACTGACGAACACAGTGGAAGAATTTTAGTAGACAGCGCATTAGCAGACGAAGAAAAAGAAAAAATAGAGCAATTATTTGCTAAATTTTAGTTAACTTAAAGTCCCGAAACATCGGGACTTTTTTTATGGAACTCGTCAACAAAATAGCATACTTCACCCTCACTAAATCAATCGGGCTGTACATTAACCTGATGAGTTACCTATTCCCAAAAAAAGCAGCCAAATTAGCCTATAAATTCTTTAGCGAACCACGGGAAGGAAGACTATTACCAAATGCCATTCCCGATATTTTAAAAGAAGCCGAACAGGAAGTACTTTTCCACGAAGAGTACGCTATTCAAACCTACACCTGGAGAGGCAATGAAAACAAAATCCTTTTGGTTCACGGCTGGGAAAGCAATGCTTCGCGTTGGGAACAATTCATCGTTCTGCTCAAAAAAACCAAAAGCACCATTATTGCATTAGACGGCCCGGGACAGGGACTTTCCAGCGGCATCGAATTCAACATTCCGCAATACGCCAAACACGTCAATGCCCTTATGGAAAAATTTCAACCGCAATTCATTATCGGGCATTCTATGGGAGGCGCAACCTGCTTGTACTATCAATACAAATACAACAATCCTCTAGTACAGAAAATGGTTTTATTGGGATCTCCCAGCGAATTCGAAATCATTTTGAACAATTACAAAAAAACCATCAGCCTTAACCAAAAAGCATTTCAACTGCTGAAAGAAAAATTTGTGGAGCGTTTCAACATTCATCCCTCCGAGTTTTCAGGAAAAAAATTCGCTTCCAATTTTAATTTCAAAGGATTAATTGCTCACGATATAGACGATACCGTTGTTTCCTTTAACGAAGGAAAAAAAATAGCCGAAGCTTGGAAATCAGCACAATTTATAGAAACAAAAGGCTTAGGACACAGCCTGCACGATGAAGCCCTGTACGAAAAAATAAACTTATTTCTTTTTGAAGAATAAACTATCGTTTGATAATTTTCTTGGTTTGGGTTCTTTTCCCATCAACCACTTTCACAAAATATACCCCTTGTGACAATTCCGAAATATTCAAAGTAGTAAGCCCTTGCTGTAGCTTATATTCCGAAACTTTTTGCCCCAAAGCAGTATAAATCTCTAATTGCGCGTTGGAGTCTTTCACTTCCGGAACCAAAATATTCACATCATCCGTAACAGGATTTGGAAATAAAGTAAAACTGATATTTTCGTTTTCGGTCAGACTCAAGTTGGTATTAATCTGCAAAATAGCCGCCTGCATGTCGGGTAGCGGACCAATATTTCCCGCAACTCCTGTTCCTTGAGGAATTCCGGTATTTTTTAACAGCTGACGCATAGCTGATGGCGACATATATGTCCCCGTTAATCCATAATAATAGGATTGCAAAACCACAACACACGAAGCTACGATTGGCGTAGCCGAACTGGTACCGGAAAAATTTGTATAAGATTGATTGAAATCACCACCTATCATAATCAAATCGCCTGTACCGCAAGCCCGAACATTATTCGCCCAACCCTGAACATCCACACGCGAACCGTAAGTACTGTACGAAACTCTGTTATGCAACAGATTATCCGTGCCGCCACCTACTATAATAGCACCAGAATTTCCCCTTGCCATATAAGCTGCATAATAAGCCGAATCCAAATTCTGATTACCATTAGCCGCAGCTTCCACAACAATTATCCCGGCATCCGTGGCCGCTTTGGTCAGATCCCAAACCGTATTGTCAAATTCGGCCGGAACATAATTGCTTCCCTGACCGTACGCCTGCATTTCATATACAATAACATCACCGGCAACCGAATTCCCTACCGACTGCGTAACGGCTGTTACCCGACTGTAACCGGTTTGCTGCCATTCCGGAAACAATACCATTTCGGCAGCACCATAAGCCATACCCGATATCCCGTAAGTTCCCTTATCTGCATACATTATTCCGAAAACCGAGGTGCCGTGTTCCGTATAAGAAGGTGTTGCACTGGTTGAAATTGTCATCCCCGAAGCAATGTAGGTGTTACGATCAACCAACTCTTCATGATTCTTATTAAACCCATATTCTACATCGCGAATCCGTATTCCGGTTCCACTCAATCCCAATCCCCAGGCATAACGCATGTTCACGCCCGGATTAGCATCGAGATAAGTTTGATTCAACTCATAATTAGGGGTGGCCGGCGCAATATCGCCCGGTGGTGCAATAGACTGTAAAGGCATTAAACTGCAGTATTCCACCATATCAAGACGCTCCAACTGGGTTGCTAAGTCCAATAAACGCTCATTGGTAGGGTTTTTAATCTCTAATTTAAGGATATTTTTAAGTTTCAATATCGACTTCCCATCGTGTCCGTTATGTCGTGCCGCTTCATATAAAGCACTTATTTTTTCGTCAGAAAGCTGTATTCCTCTTCGAAAATCAATGCTGAATTTATCCACAAGCAATCGCATGGTCTCGTTTTCAGAAAGCACTTCAGAATAGTTTTCCCCCTGAAAAACAACGGTATCAAAAAAAGAAACATACAATTCGTGCGCACTGGTATTGGGTGCCAATTGAAATTCGCCTTTTCTGCTTTGTGCAAAAAGGACCGAATTAAATAAAAGAAAAAGCACGAGTATTTTTTTCAATGCGCTAACAAATTAAGGCTCAAAGATATAAAAAAAGTTATGGCATTAAGAAGCAGAATAACGCTATTATTTAAATATGTGCTATTTTTGCAGCATGGAAGAAAACAAAACCCGAATTAACAAATTCCTCTCCGAAACCGGATACTGTTCCCGTCGTGAAGCCGACAGACTTTTGGAAGAAGGCCGAATCACCATCAATGGTGTAGTTCCTGAAATGGGCACCAAAGTTTCATTGGACGATGAAATCCGCGTAGACGGTAAACTAATCCGTGAAAAAACTTCCAAACCCATATACCTTGCCTTCAACAAACCGGTGGGGATTGAATGCACCACCAACCAAAATGTAAAAAACAACATCGTCGATTATATCAACTATCCGAAACGTATTTTTCCTATCGGACGATTGGACAAAGCCAGTGAAGGACTTATTTTTATGACCGATGACGGCGATATCGTAAACAAGATTCTTCGCGCGCGCAACAATCACGAAAAAGAATACGTGGTTACGGTTAACAAGCCCATCACAGACCGATTTATTCAACGCATGGGCAATGGTGTTCCGATTTTGGATACCGTTACCAAAAAATGTAAAGTCGAACAAATCAGTAAGTTTGTGTTCCGAATTATCCTTACGCAAGGTTTAAACCGACAAATACGCCGTATGTGTGAGTATTTGGACTATGAAGTAACTTCTTTAAAACGTACCCGAATTATCAATATTTCTTTGGATGTCCCGATTGGCCGTTACCGCGATTTAACCGATGCCGAAATTCTGGAACTGAACCAACTGATTGCACCTTCAAGCAAAACCGAAGAAGCCAGTTTACCAAAAGTGGAAACCAGAAAACCGATTCAGCGCGAGAACAGAAAACCATTGCCCCCAAGAAACAGCAACCGAAAAAACAACTGATTGCCATGAAGAAAATACTACTATATCTGTTACTGCTTATCGGATTTATTTCCTTTGGTCAACAAAAATCATCGGTTGCAATCAACGAAAATAACATCGCTAAAAAATGGGTGGTAAAAAACATCATTAATCCCAAATTAAGCGAAGCAGAACGACTGGAAAATCTTTCAATGCTGGAAGGCACCAAGTTGATTTTCAATACCGATATGTCATATACCTTCGAATTCGTTACTGAACTAACCGGTACCTGGCGTCTGGATAAAACATCCCGTAAAATACACACCAAAGACCGACGGGGCGAGAACACCTGGACCGTACATTCCTTAAAAGAAAACGAAATCGTCCTTTCCCGTAACGATGCCATCCAAAAAATAGTTTTCGTTCCGGAATAAAATCGGTTGAAAAAAGAATAACAATAAGGTCCTGAATATCCGGGGCCTTATTTTTTTTCCAAAATTCAATTTTCAGTTAAAAAAATAAAATAGAAATTTACCTACAGAAATATTTTTCATATTTTTGAGTTTCTAACTAAAAAACTCACAACTATGGAAGCCACATCAGAGTTACAAAACGCACCCAATCATCCCAAAAAATCAGTCAGCGAAACCGGACACGTTAAAAATGCTGCCAATTTCCAACGATTGATTTCTTTTTGTGAAGGATTCGGAACAACCTACAATCCGGCAAACGACCGTTTAAAAATCCCTCAACTACACTCGCTTTCCCAAAGTGTTACAACCCGAATTAACGAAGTTCGTGTTCATAAAACCAATTTCGATAACGTTACAAACATCCGTCGTGCCGCTTTCGAAGACTTAAGACCGTTCGCCACAAGAATTATCAACGCCTTTATTGTTTCAGGAGCCGATAAACTTACGATTGAAGACGCCAAAGCCATCAACAAAAAAATTCAGGGCACCGCCACAAACAGAACCGATGCACCAACATCAGACTCCGGAGACACAACCTCGAGCAACACCATATCAACCTCACAACAATCCTACGACCGAAAGATTGATCATCTGGCCAATCTGATTGAGATTCTCTCCCAAAGTCAGGCATACAATCCCAACGAAGAAGAATTAAAAATCACCGCATTACAAGCAAAACTGATCAACCTTCAGGAAAAGAACAACAATCTATCTGAAAGCTACAGCCGCTACAGCAACGCCTTACTACAGCGAAACAGAGAACTATACAATCCGGAAACAGGCCTTGTTCAAACCGCCAAAGAAGTCAAACTGTACATTAAAAGCGTCTATGGCGCCACCAGCCCCGAGTACAATCTGGTAAGCCGCTTGGAATTTAAAATCCGCACCGAAGAATAACACCCCGTAAATCATAGAACTTCCATGATCTTTAGCAATTAAAGCATGGAAGTTTTATTTTATGCAATTGTCTTTAAAACTATTTTGATTGGCAATTAATTTATTTTCATTGTCATCAATAGTATTAGTCTCGGATATAATAGTTTATCAATTGGCTTTTTAAATACTTGAAATATCTTTAATAGTTTAACTAATGGCGATAATAGTTAAAGCGTTGGCAAAAACAGTTATGGCGTTGTCAGGAATAAAATCTAAAAATTCAAAACCTTCAGTCGCATCTGAAAAAGGATTAAAAAGTCAGTATTTTCAGCATTTCCACTACAATAACCACGTTCCGGAACAATAAAAAATATTTCCGGTATATTTATGTAAAACAAAAAAACAAACGTTTGCACTACTAAAAGTGTACATAAAAAAACATTAACAATTGTTGAGGAAAAAGAAGAAGCCTCGAAATTCATTTTAAGATAATTGTAATTTCAAAAAAAGCAACCAGCATAATAAAAAGGATTATCATCATACACTATTTGCAAAGTTTTTTTTTCAAAACAGTATTAAAAAATTTAATGTTAACCTCAAAAAACATTAAACAATTGTAAACAAAAAAAGAGTTACAAAATAACCAATATTACCATTTGTATATCGTTCATTTTTTATTTGAAAAACGCTCTGCTAAAATTCGCCCCTTTTATACAGCGTTTCAAAATCAGCACCGTCTTTAATCAAAAATTCTATACTTATGCGCAAACTACTACTCTTATTACTGTATTGCAACCTTCACGCTCAGGTTGGAATTGGTACTGCCGTTCCGAATGAAGACGCCATGCTTGAAGTTGTAAGTTCAGACAAAGGCATTTTATTGCCCAGAATAGCACTTCAGAGCACGAATAATCCCTACCCTATGAACACTCATATCTCCGGAATGCTTGTATACAACACTGCTTCTTCTGGCGCAGGAACAACAACTGTCTTTCCCGGTTTGTATTACAACAACGGTCAGTACTGGACCCGATTAAACCCAAATACGGTTAAAATAGGAGAATTGAAACACAGTTTTGCCACTGCCGACCATAACGGATGGTATCTATTGAACGGAAGAGCAAAAAGCACCTTACCCGCAACAGCACAAACCAACGCTACCGGAATTGGAATTGCTGCTAACCTTCCCAATGGAAGCGACCGATTTCTTAAAGCCAAAACGGGTGCCGAAATGTTAGGAACCTCGTCTGGAAGCAATACGTTTACCATTTCGCAAAGCAATCTGCCGAACGTTACTTTTTCAGGCACAACGAATTCCGCAGGGACACACAATCATAATGTAGACAGTTATATCGGGGCAGAGAATATCGGACTTTTATCTACCACTGTTTTGACATTATTTTACATCGCTTCTGTAGCAAAAGAGACCATGAGTACCACTTTAAGAACCACACAAAGCAACGGCAATCACACTCATACCGTAAGCTTTAACTCAGGTGGATCAAACGTACCGGTGGATCGGACACCCAATTATCTTGCTACAAATATTTTCATCTATTTAGGCTACTAACCAAAACACGACAGCTATGACAAATAAAATTACTCTGATTCTTTTTTTGCTCGTTAACGGTTTACTACATGCTCAAGTTGGAATAGGTACAAGTACGCCAAATAGTGAGTCGGTGTTAGACATTAGCAGTGACACTAAAGGTGTTTTAATAACCCGGGTGATTCTTTCTGAAACCACCAACCCAAGTCCGTTAGCCAATCATATTTCCGGAATGATTGTTTACAATACTGCTACCAACGGTAGTGGAAATACAGCTGTTTTTGAAGGATTTTATTATAACGACGGTAAGCAATGGATTCGGCTCGAACCGCTTTCCACTGCAATTGGCGACATTAAACACAGTTTGCTTACCCAAGACCATAATGGCTGGTATAAACTTGACGGAAGAACCACTGCTTCATTACCTGCTGTTGCGGCTTCAAATGCCACATCAATCGGATTTGGAGCAACGATTCCCAATGCTTCTGATAAATTCTTAAAAGGAAAATCAGGTTTGGAAGCTTTAATGGCGACAGGAGGAAACAACACCGTTATTCTAACGCAGTCGAATTTACCGAATGTAACGTTCAATGGCACTGCCCTTGCTTCGGGAAATCACACTCATGATTATACCGACAAATATCATGGAGTAGTTGAAAATCTTAATATTGTTACAGGGTTATTAGGAATTCTGAGTGGTGTGGTTCTGAATATTCTAAATAATGATGTAGGTTCTGATGTGGTATCAACAACAACATCAACTTCCTCGTCAAACGGAAATCATAATCACACTGCCAGTATAAATACCGGAGGCTCTTCTGCACCTTTAAGCCAAGTATCGCATTTAGTAACCAACACCTTTGTGTATTTGGGAAAATAGATTCCGCTGTTGTGCAATCCACTCTTAAAAATCGGAGTGAAAATGCAAAAACCTCAACGAAACAAATTATCTAAATTCAGCTCACATGAAAAAAACGACTTCCTTTTTATTGCTTTTCTTCTGCTATCCGATGTTAGCACAAAACGTTGGAGTAGATACCGCTTATCCTGACACCAATGCCGCTTTGGATATTTACAGCGAAAAAAAAGGACTGATTATGACGCGTTTACCTTTAACCGCAACAGACAATCCTTCCCCGTTAGCAAACCATGTAATGGGAATGACCACATATAATACAACGACTTCAGCTGCACAAACCCCGGTTTCCGTATACGAAGGATTATACTATAACGACGGTACCAAATGGACCCAAATGGGACCAAATACCTTAATGATTGGGGATATTAAACATTCTTTGGAAACTGCAGACCACAAAGGTTGGTTCTTACTGGATGGCAGAAACATAAGCAGTTTGCCTACTGTTGCGCAATTCAATGCCGGAGCTGTTGGAATTGGAGCAAATCTTCCCGATGCATCGGATACGTTCATTAAAACCAATAACGGAACAGAATCCGAAGGTAGTGTTGCCGGAAACAACTCAATTGTGGTAACACAGGCAAATCTCCCAAACATCAATTATTCATCCGTAACCAGTACCAATGGAAACCATAATCATTCCTATACAGATTCTTACAACGGAGCCAAGACACTTGGACTAGCCACAAATGTGCTGCCTTTGGTACCGCTGATTAGTGAAACCGTAGGAACCAATGATGTTTTACCGGGAAACTTACATACATCGGAAAATGATGGGAACCATGCTCACACTGTAAATGTTCCTTCGGGCGGATCTGATGTTCCCATTAATGCTACACCACAACATATTGTCGCCAATGTTTTTGTTTATTTAGGGGAATAACCATTTGATTTGGCGAAATAAAAAACCCAAGATGAATGTCTTGGGTTTTATTTTATAATGATTTTTCCATAACGAAATCCTCCATCAGATAACCGTTTCCGATTTCAATATCTTCTTCGTGAACGATTTCAAAACCCAATCGCTTGTAAAACTCCTGAGCGATATTATAACGGTTCACATTTAAAAACAAATGGGAATTTCCGGCTTGTTTAGCAGCAGTTTCCACTTCATTTAGAAGCAGTTTTCCTAATCCTCTGCCTTGTGTTTCGGGTAAAACATAAATTTTATGCAACTTGGTTTTTCCGGTAGCATTGCAATTTATTTCATAGGCAGCAAAACCGTAAAAAGTTCCGTTTTCTTCCGCCAATAAAAAAACATGGTGTTTTTCCATCTGTGCTTCCAATGCCGGAATCGCATAGAAATTTTCAAGCATATAATCCAACTGGGCTTCCGAAAGGATTTCTCCGTAAGCATCCGGCCAGATTTTATAGGCTAGATCACGAACAATGTGCAGTTGACTTTTATCTGCTTGAAGAATTTGCATGTAGTTATTATTTTGCTCTTTTCTGCTCTCTTGCTAACAATGTATTTTTCAATAACATCGCAATGGTCATCGGTCCTACTCCTCCCGGAACCGGCGTGATAAACGAGGCTTTTTTGCTTACGTTTTCAAAATCAACGTCACCGGTGATTACATATCCTTTTGGATTGGTTTCATCGGCTAAACGCGTAATTCCCACATCGATAACCACTACATCATCTTTTACCATCTCAGCTTTCAGATAATTTGGCACTCCTAACGCTGTAATGATAATATCTGCCTGAGAAGTAATTTGTGTGATGTTTTTAGTATGACTGTGAGTTAAAGTAACCGTTGAGTTTCCAGGAAATCCTTTACGCCCCATCAAAATACTCATCGGACGGCCTACGATATGACTTCTTCCAATCACCACCGTATGTTTTCCGGCAGTATCCACATTGTAACGTTCTAACAATTCCAGAATTCCAAAAGGTGTTGCCGGAATGAAAGTACTCATATCCAATGCCATTTTCCCGAAGTTTTCCGGGTGGAATCCATCCACGTCTTTGCTCGGACAAATCGCCATCAGGACTTCCTGTGTATCGATTTGTTCCGGAAGCGGAAGCTGTACGATGAACCCGTCGATATCATCGTTGGTATTTAATTCCTTAATCTTTTTTAATAATTCGGTTTCTGAAGTTGTGCTTGGCATTTTAATCAGCGTCGATTCAAAACCTACTCTTTCACAGGCTTTTACTTTACTGCCCACATAAGTTAAACTCGCACCGTCATTTCCTACGATGATAGCCGCCAAATGAGGTACTTTTTCGCCATTGTCTTTCATGCGCTGTACTTCGGCAGCGATTTCATTTTTAATATCTTCCGATACTTTTTTTCCGTCCAGTAGTTGCATTCTTGTTTGTGTTGTGGTTTATATTAAAAAAAGAAGACGCGATTGCTCACGTCTTTTATATTTATGGTCTCATTCCTTTCATTCCGCCCATCATGCGCATCAGGTTCTTTCCACCTGCACCTTGCATCATCTTCATCATTTTGCTCATTTGGTCGAACTGTTTCAGCAGTTGGTTTACTTGCTGAATGTCTGTTCCGGAACCTTTTGCTATTCTCAGTTTTCGTTTTGCATCTAATAACGCCGGTTTTGTTCTTTCCGCCGGGGTCATCGAATGAATAATAGCTTCGATATGTTTGAAAGCATCGTCTTCAATTTCAACGTCTTTCAACGCTTTTCCGGCACCTGGAATCATTCCGACTAAGTCTTTCATGTTACCCATTTTCTTCACTTGCTGGATTTGCGTTAAGAAGTCGTCGAAACCGAATTCGTTCTTCGCGATTTTCTTTTGTAATTTACGTGCTTCTTCTTCGTCGTATTGCTCCTGCGCTCTTTCCACTAAGGAAACAACGTCTCCCATTCCGAGAATACGTTCTGCCATACGTGCTGGGTAGAAAACGTCAATCGCTTCCATTTTCTCTCCCGTACCGATGAACTTAATCGGTTTATTTACTACGGATTTGATAGAAATTGCTGCTCCACCACGGGTATCACCGTCTAATTTGGTTAATACAACTCCGTCAAAATCCAATCGGTCGTTGAAGGCTTTTGCTGTGTTTACCGCATCCTGACCTGTCATGGAATCCACTACGAATAAGGTTTCCTGAGGCTGAATGGCTTTGTGAACGTTCGCTATTTCAGTCATCATCTCCTCGTCTACTGCCAAACGACCGGCCGTATCGACAATTACGACATTGAAACCGTTTGCTTTCGCGTGCTTGATAGCGTTTTCAGCAATGGAAACCGCATTTTTATTATCGGGTTCGGAATACACCTCAACTCCGATTTGTTCTCCAACTACGTGCAACTGGTTAATCGCCGCAGGTCGGTAGATATCACAGGCAACCAATAACGGTTTTTTGTTCTTTTTTGTTTTAAGGAAATTCGCCAGCTTCCCGGAGAAAGTGGTTTTACCCGAACCTTGTAAACCGGACATTAAAATCACAGACGGATTCCCGGAAAGGTTTACACCAGCCGCATCACCACCCATCAATTCGGTCAACTCGTCTTTTACAAGTTTCACCATTAACTGACCCGGCTGTAACGTCGTTAATACGTCCTGACCAATTGCTTTGTCTTTTACGCGGGAGGTAAAATCTTTGGCAATCTTAAAGTTAACGTCGGCATCCAGTAAGGCGCGGCGCACTTCTTTCAAAGTATCCGCTACGTTTACTTCGGTGATTTTTCCGTGACCTTTTAATATATGGAAGGCTTTGTCGAGTTTATCGCTTAAATTATCAAACATGATAGTTTTTGTTTAATGAGGTGCAAAGATAATATAAAGTCGCAAAGTCGCAAAGTCACAGTGGTGCAAAGTTTTAACTTTTAGACAATAAAAAACCAGTCCGCAGACTGGTCATGAATTTAATTCTTTTCGAAAGTCAGAAAATCGGTTCCACCACCACCACCGCTTACATCAGTAAGTCTTATTTTGGTAGCCGTGTGTTCCAACACTTCCCAATCATCGGTTAAATCCTGAAAATTTGGAGGTGCCGTAAAACCAACATTAAAATGGACGTCACTCGGATTATCGTCATTACTGTTACTGTCCGTTACCGACCATGTTCCCGTATAGGTATTACCACCATTGATTGCGGTTAACACATTGCTGGCACCAAAAGTAAAATTGTATCCGGTGAAGTTTGCGGTTTCATCGGTATCGGTGTCATAGAAATAAGTTATGCGCCAAGTCCCGTCCGAAACAGCAGTTCTGATTGCAGTAATAGTCTGACTGTTGTTAGACGAAGAAGAGTTGCTGGTATCATCATTATCGGAACAACCCAAACTAACCATTAGCAGAAAAACCGCTGCTGAAAAACTCACTATTTTTTTCATATTAAAATTTTAAACATTAAAAACCCAGAATAAAATTAACGCTTTTTTCTGAATAAAGTTGCATAAAAAAACCGCCTTACGACGGTTATTTTCTGATTTAATCCTGAATCTTGAATACTTTCCGGAGAATGTCCTCCATCAGACACCATTTTGTGAATGATGATTGAAGCAAATTGATTCCCACAAATCCCGTGAACCACAACCAATTCTGATTGACGTAAACAGCCAACAACACACTAATAAGTATAAATGTTCCTGCTATAGCTCTGATTATTCTGTTTATCATAATTTCTATTTTTTTAAATTATTCGTATTTGTGTTTTTCGGTTATGTAATAGATTAACGGCACTACAACCAAGGTTAACAATGTGGACACAATCGCTCCGGCCACCAGTGAAATTGCCAATCCTTGGAAAATCGGGTCAAACAAAATGATGGAAGCGCCGATTACTACTGCACCCGTTGTCAATAAAATCGGCGTAGTTCTTACCGCTCCTGCTTCAATAATGGCTTGTTTTAAAGCGACACCTTCCTTGAGTCGGATTTCGATAAAGTCGATGAGTAAGACCGAATTTCGCACCATAACTCCCGCCAAAGCAATCATCCCAATAAACGAAGTTGCTGTAAAGAAAGCGCCAAGCAACCAGTGCCCTAAAACGATTCCGATTAACGATAATGGAATGGCCATCATCATGACAATCGGCGTTTTGAAGTTTTGGAACCAGCCCACAATCAGCATGTAAATCACAATGATTACGATTAAAAATGCTGCGCCTAAATCACGGAATACTTCCAGCGTAATTTGCCATTCGCCATCCCATTTCACGGTAAAATCGCTTTCATCGGAAGGCTGATCCATGTACAGTTCGTTCACTTTATACCCTTTTGGCAATTTCATTTGCTGCAATTTCTCATTCATCCCCAAGATTGCATACACCGGACTTTCCAGTTCACCGGCCATATCGGCAGTTACATACACCACACGTTTTTGATCTTTGCGGTAAATTGTTTTTTTCAGGGTTTCATTTTTCACTTTTACCAAATCACTCACCGGAATCATCGTTCCTTGTGCCGATTTGATTTTAATGTTCTGAATGTCCTGCAGACTCGTTTTCTCTTTATCGTCCAAGCCTAATACAATTCCGATATTATCGTTTGAATTTTCATCGTACAATCGGGACACAGGATATTCTTTCATAATCGTGGTCAATGTGGCTACAACCTGCTGAGGCGCTACGCCGTACAACATGGCTTTTTCTTTGTCGACTTCCAATTTGTATTCGGTTTGGTTGTCTTCGGTCATCCAATCCACATCCACGATATCCGAAGTGGTTTCCAGAATATTTTTCACCTGATTCGCTACTTCAATCTGCTCTTCGTAATTCGGCCCGTAAATTTCGGCCACCAAAGTGGATAATACCGGTGGTCCCGGTGGCACTTCGATTACTTTTACATTCGCACCGCATTTTTTGGCAATCTTCTGAATTTCCGGACGTACGGCTTTCGCGATGTCATGACTTTGTTCGCTTCGATCTTCTTTATGCAACAGATTCACCTGAATATCAGCCATATTGCTTCCACCACGTAGGTCGTAATGACGCACCAAACCGTTAAAGGTAATCGGTGCCGAGGTGCCCACATAATTCTGATAACTCACCACTTCAGGGCGCTGGGAAAGGTATTGGGCGATTTCCTTCGTAACTGCCGCAGTTCGTTCCAGCGTTGTTCCTTCCGGCATGTCAATTACTACCTGAAATTCGTTTTTATTATCAAAAGGCAACATTTTTACGGCTACCGATTTGGTAAAGAACATCAGTACCGAACCCAATAACAGGACAATCGTAATTCCGAACATGATTAAACGTTTCTTGGAATTTTCCAGGAACGGACGCTCGATTTTATTGTAGATTTTGTAAATCCAACTCGTTTCGAGTCCTTGTTCTTCCTTATGTTTTTGTTCGTCTTTTTCCTGAAGCAAATGATACCCCAGATATGGCGTCACTGTTAAGGCTACGAACAACGACAAGATCATCGCAATGGAAGCACCAATCGGCATCGGACTCATATACGGCCCCATCATTCCCGACACGAAAGCCATTGGCAAAATTGCTGCAATAACTGTGAATGTCGCCAAAATAGTAGGGTTTCCAACTTCATTTATCGCGTAAATCGCCGCCTGTTTGAACGGAAGTCGCTTCATTTTAAAGTGACGGTGCATGTTTTCAGCGATGATAATACTGTCATCCACTACAATTCCCACCACGAACACCAGAGCAAAAAGGGTGATTCGGTTTAAGGTATACCCTAATAAATAGTAACTGAAAAGTGTCAGTGCAAAGGTTAACGGTACGGAGAAAAACACGACCAATCCGCCGCGCCATCCCATGGCAAACATTACCAGAAGCGTTACGGCAATAATCGCCACACCCAAGTGCAACAGCAACTCGCCTACTTTATGCGATGCGGTTTCTCCGTAGTTTCTCGTAACTTCCACATGAACGTCATTCGGAATCAGGTTCTTTTTCAACGCTTCCACTTTCGTGATGATTTTTTCCGAGATTTTCATCGCATCGGCACCTTTTACTTTGGCTACCGAAATGGTTACGGCAGGGTATTCCGAAGTGTTTTTGGCTTTCGCAACATTCTGGCTTCCGTATCCGAAAGACACATAACTTCTCGGCGAAGAAGGTCCGTCCTGAACCGTTGCCACTTGCTTTAAATACACCGGCATGTTTTTGTTGACACCGACAACCAAACTTTCAACATCTTCATCCGAGGTTAAAAAGTTCCCCGTCGTCAGCAGATATTCCTGATCTTTCGCGACAAAACTGCCCGATTGCGTTTGTTGGTTGTTCGCCTGAATCATTTGTACCACGGAAAGCGCATCGATTCCGTTTTCGGCTAACTTGTCTTTGTCCAGAACCACTTTCAGTTCGCGGTTTCTTCCTCCGATTTTATTGGTAATGGCTACGTCTTTTACTTTTTCGATTTCGTTGGTTACCTCGCCGGCAAGCTGACGTAACTCATAATCATCGTATTTTTCACTCCACAGCGTCAGTCCCAACATCGGAACATCGTCTATGGAACGTGTTTTTACCATTGGCTGCATCACGCCTTGTGGCAGATTCATGGCATTTTTATTCAATTCGTCGTACAATTTCACATACGAACGTTCGATGTCTTCGCCTACATAAAACTGAACAATCAACATCGCCTGACCGTTCATTGCCATACTGTGAACGTGTTCCACCCCTTTAATATTGGAAATCACTTTCTCCAGCGGTTTTACCACGCGGCTTTCCACTTCGGCTGGGCTTGCTCCCGGATAACCTACCATTACGTCTGCCATCGGAACATTAATTTGCGGTTCTTCTTCCCTCGGAATCAAGAACGAGCTGTAGACACCTATCATCATCAACGCTACCATCAACAAAATGGTTAGCTTCGAGTTGATGAAGAAATTGGCTATTTTTCCTGAAATACCTTCTTGCATAATTTCTTTCGTTTAAAGTTTACAGTTAACGGTTTACAGTTACTGAATACTGATTTTCGCTCCGTTAGTCAATTTCCCTTCGGCTTCGATAACATAACTTTCCGAAGCATTTAACCCGGAAAGTACTTCTACCTGATTCCCGAACGATTTTCCGGTTTTAATCCAACGTAATAACGCCGTGTTGTTGGATCCGACCACATAAACTCCGGTCAACTGACCTTGTTTTACCAAAGCGCTTTCGGGTACTAAAACCACATCGCTTTCGGATGCTTTAATCGCTTTTTCAACAGGAAAATGTACGTTGACAAACATTCCGGACAAGGTAGCGGCATCCGCTTTTTCCAGATTCACTTTCACTAAATATTGTCCGCCGGTATTTTTTGCCGACAAGCTGATTTCCGATACTTTACCGGTCAGTTCTTTATTGGAGGATTTTACCAGTACTTTCACCGGCATTCCTTTTTTGATGGAGGTTATGTCCGATTCGGAAACCATCGCCGTTACCTGAAGACGTCCAGAACCTTCAATACTCACCAACGGCATTCCGGGATTCGCCATATCGCCTTCTTTTACAAACGTATTGGTTACCACGCCTGAAAACGGAGCCGTAATATTGGCATAAGAAAACTGTGCCTGTACTTCATTTCGCATTTGACGCGCTGCCTGCAATCCGGCTTTGGCCATTTCATAACGGGCGGTCATATCATCCAATTCTTTTTGCGAAGCACTTTGCTGATTAAATAAGTTCACAAAACGATCGTAATCTTTCTTCGCGTTTTTATAAGCGGCTTCCGCCTGAATAATGGAAGCGTCTACTTGTGCTTTTTTTGCCTGTAAATCGGTGCTGTTAACGCTTACTAAAAGTTGTCCGGCTGTTACATTTTGTCCGACTTTCACATTCAACTTGGTTACATAACCCATCATTCGGGTACTTAGGTTGGCACTGTTTTCGGCTTCAATTTTTCCGCTTGCGGTAACAAACGGGCTGCCCGAATCACCGGAAGGCGTACTCACTTTTACGGAAACTGTCGGTTGATTTACAGCTTCCTGTTTTTTATCTCCGGAACAATTCGCTACTAAAACAGCGGTTCCGATTATCATTAAAGATTTACTGATTCTATTCATGGTTGGTTATTTATTTTGTTAGAAATTGTTGGTATTGTTGGGTGAAGTTGTATTCGAAAACGGCTTGCAGATACTCGAGTTCTTTTTGAGCTACTTGGGTTTCCGACTGCAATACATCGGTGGTTTTTTCAAGACCTTGTGTGAATCGGTTTTTGCGGATTCTTTGCGCTTCCTGCGATTGTTCGAAAGCCAGTTTGGAAAGGTTTACTTTGTTTTCGGCGTCCAGTAACTGACGGTTGGTTTTGTTAAGTTCCAGCTGACTTTGTGCCTTATATTGTTTCACATCCAATTCGGATTTCTGGAAATCGGCTTTGGCTTTCTGAAGTTTTCCAACAGATTTGTACCCATCGAATAAAGACCATGATAACTGAGCCCCTACAGTATAACCGTTGGCAGCCGTTCCGAAAATTTTAGTATCGTACAACTCATATGATCCGAAAGCATTTAAACGCGGCAGGAAACTCATTTTTCCCGACTGCATCATTTTACGGTAGGCTTCACTTGATTTGTTCATCGCCTGAAAGTCTTTTCGGTTGTCTGACAATGTTGCCGCTACTGAAGTCACCGCAATCGTATTTTCCAAAGCTTCTTCCGGTTGGTATACTTTTCCGGTCATGTCTTCCTGAAGCAGAAAGGCTAAATAATCGGAAGCATTCTGCACATTGCTTTTGGCATATTGCAGTTGGTTTTTCACTTCATTAACACGTACCTGAACGGACAATACATCGGTTTTTTGGAGATACCCTTGTTTGAAATTATTTTCCACGTATTTAAGAGTTGCTTCGGAAGTTGTGTTTGCTTTTTCCAAAACGGTTACCGCTTTATACGCCAATTGCAACTGCATAAACGCTTTGTTCAATTCCAATTGAAGGTATTCTTTGGAACGTTCGGTTTGCAACTGATAGGCTTCCATTTTCGCTTTAGCGGCTTGTCTTCCGTAAAAACCATCCGCATTGATTAGCGGTTGCAACACTTCTATTTTGGTCGCATAATTTCGGGTTTGATTCGGATTGTTCAGTAACGCGGGATTAAAGTCGGCTCCCGTTAAAATCTCCTGATTCAGTTTCGAACCGAATGCCATTAAAGGATTGGTCGTGGTCATGGCCGTATGCGAAGCCGAAATACTCGGTAAAAAAAGTGAGTTCGATTGGCGGTAATCGGCCTGAGCGGATTTGAATTCCTGATTGGCGATTTTGAGTTGTAAGTTCTTTTCAGAAGCTTTTTGCCACAAATCGTTTTTGGAGATACGCAGTGTATCCTGAGCCATCATCACTTGCGTAAAAACAAGAAATCCTAAAATTTTATATTTCATAGCTGTCATATTGTTTCATTATTGTGAAGCAAATGTATGACGGGTAAAAAGTATAGTCAGTAACAAGTGTTACACTCCTCATACATCCATCAAACACTAAAATGACCGGGACAAAAATTATGGAATACTCGCAATTAGCAGGATTGAATATAAAGAGATTCAGGAATGAAATCGCTTTCTATACTATTACATATTAAAGTTAAGAAAAATCTTTACACAACTCACATAACACTATAAATCAGATTTTTATAAGCTACCACAAAACAAAAGACACCTAAAATAAGGTGCCTTTTACTGATGATTATTTTTAAAAATTTCACTTTCGTATTACCTTACGGGAAACGAAATACTTTTTGTCAAAAACAAACGTGATAATTACCACATCAGTCTTAGCTTTGGCTAAACCGAAACTCATGGTATTCAAGCCAATATTGGTCCCGACAATTTCACCATTTTCAATAATCTTACCGTCTAAAGAAGAAACCAAATAGTCCAAAGACACTTCTTTGGTCAGTTTGAACGTCACATTAACGTCATCTGAAGTGGTCGGATTTGGCGAAACCGTGAATGAATATGGATTTGAACCGTCAATTTCCGCAACACTCAAAGCCGGGTTTTTGATTAATTTAACCTCATAAACCGTAGGATCGGCACTCGTTAAGTTCACCTGATTGTCTGTAAAGGCCGATTTGGAAGAACTTTGGATCCCGCCGTAAAGATGTCCGATTACAAACTCATCTGCTGTAATCTCACTGAGCTTAATCACTTCGTTGGAATAATGAGGCAAGTTGGTATTCAGAATAAACTCGGCGCCCGATCCTTTCAGACTTGGCATTTCAACAGGCAACTGGTATTCGGTTAAAGTCCCGTCTGCCGAGCGCGTAGTCCTGCTTATCGTTTTTACAAACGGGACAGTGTCATCCTGCAGTAAAGTTCCGTTCTGATAATAATACTGACTCATGCCTCCGAAAAACAAATTATGCATTCGGTTTTCGGTTTGATCGTACAAACAGGCTTTCCCACTGTGATAATTACTCAGAAACTGATTGAATTGTGTTTGAGGATAGTAGCCTCCGCTCTTAATATCCACAGGGTATAAAAAAGGTAAATCGGCACTGATCTGAAAAACGCCGGATGAAATGGTGTATCCCAATTCGCCGTCCGGAAACACCTGGGGCAAAAGATTGTAATCCCGACGATGCAAATGAACCGCATCCGTAATCTCCTGATAATTGGCATAACTTAACTGAGTTCCTGAGTTATTAATAGTGAATTTCCGAATCTGATTGGAATAGGTCTGTGTAAATGTTGGGTTGCCCATCGGATTGTATCTTCCGTCGAAACGGTGTCCGCCTACCAGATAAAAGGTCCCATCGATTTTTGCCAATTGCCCGCCCGTTATGGCGAAAACATCATTGGAAATCTGCTTGAAATAGGATGTGATGGGTGTGCCGGCTATGATGGCATTAATCAGACCGGGAACATTAACCGAAGTCAGATTAGTAAAGGTTTTATGGTCATTTGCCGTAACGGAAAAAGCATACCCACCGATAATGTACAAAGCATCTCCATCCTGATGAAAATTCATGTTAGTGGATTGCAATTGTTCCTTGATTCCCGTAGGCAAAGAGTTTAAAGAGGCCGACCACGATTGTTGCGTCGCAATATCAACCACATAAATGTCGGTATTGTTTTGAGCACCCGGAAAGGCGTTAAAAGGCTGGCGTGCGTGAATTCCGTCTTTTCTTCCACCGATAATCAGCCATTTTCCGTTCGATTGGGCAAAGGCATACGAATGCAATCCCGGCAAACCGGAAACCGTTACCGGTGTAAGCACCACATCATAAGCAAAGGTATTTTGAGCTAATGCGGAATGAGTTACAAACAGCAGCAGCATTATGTAAATATAGTTCTTCATCTGTTTTTTAATTTAATTCACTTTGAACAAAACGGTCTGCCACTTCCGGTTTAACAGTTGCGGTGTCATCAAGAACCGATTCCGATGCTGATTCCTGATTCGTGGCTTTTTCAACACCGATACGGGAAGGAGTCACAATATTTTGAATTGTTTCGTCATTTTCTAAACCGGCTCCCGAACAATCATGACAACGAACGCAACTTTCGGATGCTACCGCGTAATTGGTTTGAGAATGTGCCAATGCGAAAGGCATTTCTTTTTCTAAAGAATATTTTGAAGATTGGATTGTGGCGGACTGGTTTCCCAAACATAAAAATGCCAAACCAAACAACATTACTGAAATTGATAGTATAGACTTCATAATTAGGTATAAATAAGCATGTCCGAAACTGAATAAAACAGTAACCGACATCATTAATAATAATTGAAAATTTAATTTATAACAAAGATGAAGCTTTGGGAGGATGCCATATGGTATTCTGATATTTATGGATAAATATCTTCTCGTAATGGGACTGGTTTTTTCCGATGGCGGCTTCCAGAATAAAAGGCCCCGGAGACAACCGTAATTCGCTCACAAACTGTAACGGACTGAAATTTAAACTGGTTATGAATTTACTTTTTTCACAACCTTCTGGGAAAATACTTTTTTGAGATTTTTTTTCACAGGAAAGTGCTTTTGACCCAATATGATGCAACTTAACAGACCGCACTGAAGGCAACGCCGTCAGCACAACCAAATAAGAGCATAGTATGTAGACCAAAAATTTCATTGTTCGAATATTATATAAATTTTAATATACTTTACACCAACACATTAGAATTATTCAAAATAATGACACTATAGTCATCTTTAAATGATTTTTCTCTAAAACCGTAAACTCAATTTCCAAACCGAAGTTACAATTTTGGGAAAAATATAAATTTAAAAACAGTGTTCTGTAACTTTAGTTACAAAGTAAAAATAAAAAAACGCCCCGATTTCTCGAGGCGTCTTATGGATAATCTTAAAGAATTATGCTTTTTTAGCAGCACAACAAGCTTTTTTTTCACCTGATGCACATTCTTTCTTTTCACCTTCTTTGTGACAAGCTTCTTTTTTAGTAGTTGCCTCTTTTTTAGCAGGACCTGCTTGTTTTTTCTCTTGAGCATTAACGTTCATTGATACTGTAAATAATGCTACTGCTAAAATTGCTACGATATTTTTCATTTTGATATATTTTAAAAATTATTTATTGTTTGTTTGTTTTTTAAATTCTGATTTGATTGATGATGCCGAATTACGAAATCCTTTCCGGAGGATGCCAGAAGGTATTGTAATACTTTGGTATAAACGTTTTTTCGTAAGTTAACTGTTCTTGTTTTTCAACTTCAAATGAAACCGGGATAGAAATATTCTGAATTTGCTGTACGATAAACTGTCCGGCAGTAAAATTAATATTCAAAACACATTTCTCTTTCTGACAGCCTTCCGGCATATCATCACCCTGACAACATCCGCGTTTTTCGGTCATAGCCATACAACTTTCTGAGAAATGCGACTTTGCCACACGCAAAGTTTGGGCACCAATCAGCAGTACAAAATAAAACGTTAGTATTGTTGTCAAAAATTTCATTGCTTCAAATGTAGAAAAAAAAATGAATTATGATAATTTTTGCTAACTTAATATTTTATTAAAATTAAAACTGAAAATAAATAAAAGGTTGCGGTCCGGCCGAAGCAGTGGCATAGACCAGCCAATATACCAATCCGAGTAAAATTGCCTTTACGATAATCGGCATGGCTTTGAATACGGATTGCATTGCAGTAACCATTTTCTCCGGCAGGTAATGCCAAACAAAACCAATTGCCATCAGTAAAAATACATTTTTATAGCCTTGCGCGATGACCATCCATTGTTCCCAATCAAAAGTTACTTTTCCGATATTGTTGATTAATTCCAAAGCGATGGCAAAATCTTTCGCGCGGAAGAAAATCCAACAGAAGGTAACGAAATGAAACGTTATCAGCACTGAAATCACCAACCAAACGTATCCGAAAAACGATTTCTTATCGTCTTTTTTGGAAGGAAAAAACTCCATGATGATTTTATGAACTGCCAATCCCATTCCGTGCAAAGCCCCCCAAATGATGAAACGCAAACTCGCCCCATGCCATAATCCGCCCAACAACATCGTGGTCATCAAGTTAACATTGGTAAACATGGTACGTTCTTTTTCTTTCGACAACAAGAACGTTAAGGCAAAAACAACAGTTGCTCCTATCGCGATAAACAGCGGAACATTACTGGTGGGTGCATACGTAATACCCCAAACAATCAATCCGAAGAAGAACAAAGCAGGGAATAAAAATCCGGCGAAAGTCCCGTTACGGTTTCCTCCTACTGAGATGTATAAAAAGTCTTTTAACCAGGTTGACAACGAAATGTGCCATCTTCTCCAGAATTCGGTAATCGAAGCCGACTGATAAGGCGTTCGGAAATTCGTTGGTAACTTGAAACCTAACAAAAGGGCAACTCCAATCGCCATATCCGAATAACCGGAAAAATCACAGTAAATCTGAATGGCATAACCGTACGAAGCCATCAGATTTTCAAAAGCCGTATAAGCGGAAGGCGCATCAAAAACACGATCCACGAAGTTGATGGAAATATAATCGGAGATAATCGTTTTCTTAATCAATCCGCCAATAATCAACAGAAACGCGCGATTGATATCGTCTTTGGTTACGTTTAATTTCTGGTAAATCTGCGGCAGGAAATCTTTGGCACGAACAATCGGACCGGCCACCAACTGCGGGAAAAACGAAACAAAAAACAGGTAATCCACGTAGCTTTTCGTTGGCTCAATTTCCTTACGATAGATTTCAATGATGTAACTTATCGACTGAAAAGTATAAAACGAAATCCCTACCGGAAGGATGATTTTCTGAAATTCGAAATGCCCGTCGGAAACCGAATTATAAGTATCAATGATAAAATTCGTATACTTGAAATAGCCCAAAAAACCTAAGTTCAACACGACACTGAATGCCAAACATAGTTTTTTGTTCAAAACACTTTGCGTACGATGCACCAAATTCCCTAAGTTATAATCGACAACCGAAGAACCCAGCAACAGTAAAAAGAAAATACCGCTCGATTTGTAATAGAAAAACAACGAGAAGATAATTACATAAACCAATCTCGGGTAAAAGGTATTTTTAAGTGCAATATAAATACTGTAGAACACCAAAAACAGTCCCAAAAACAAACCGGTATTGAATAAAATCGGTTCTTTCGGGTTGTAAACAAACCAGCTTTGTACTGTTTCAGGAGTTATAGTTGTAAAAAGTGAGGCTATATTTTGGGTAAACCAATCCTGCATATTAATTTTTCTTTATGGCTTTAAAATTTTCGTAAGCATTCAGCAACGCTTCGCTGAAAAGGGCACCTTGTTTTTCGTAACCGGCTTTGGAATAATGTACTTTATCACCCGACATCAGTCCTTGACGGTAATTTCTGTTCACGCCGTACATTCCTCCCATAATCGCAAACAAATCCCATGAAGCGTGATTTACCACCGTTGCCTGCGCATTAACATCACGGGCATACGCATCGGCAAAATGGTTTAACGAACGTCGGTACAACAACGAAGGCGGTGTCGACATCACTAAAACTTCTGCATTTGGATTCTTGACTTTAATGTTAGCGATAAAAGTATTGAGTTGCGTCATATAATCGGAAGACGGCATTTTGTCGAAAGTTTCATTCGTCCCTAAAGAAACGATGACCAAATCGGCCTGTAACGCTGGTGTCTGTTCGAAAAACAATGGATATTTATTGTAATCCGAGGCTTTGGCGCCGTTCACACCAATGGCACTGTAGGTAACTCCGGGTGCATCGTTTTCGAAAACCAGTCCGCTCAGCGCGAAAGAATTGGCTTTTTTATTCGGAATCAGGTAAATCTTATCCATGGCCGTTGCGGAATAGAACGAATGCGCATTGGGTTCGTCATTCAGCGAAAGCGGAATAAACTCCGAACGTTTGATACTGCGTTTCTGCATTTCATTTGTTGGAATTTTCAGTGTTTTTCCGGCACGAATCTTATCGGATTTTAAACCGTTGGCCCGTTTTAATTCGGCAACAGAAATATTGTATTTGTCGGCAATAATGGAAATCGCCTCCCCGTTTTTGATTTTGTGGGTGATTTTTTTCGGTACGTTGGATTCCAAAACAATGGTTTTCGAACTCGTGGCCACATCAAACATGGAAGCATTATTAGGTGTAATAATTTTTAACGTATTGAATTGATACGCGTTGTCTTTTACGTTGATTTCCACAGCAAAATCTTTCGCTTTAGTGGTTAATGAAATACCGCTTAAACCAATTGGACTGCCGTTTTTCTCTTTGGTAATTCGGTGATTGTTCCAAGATTCGTTGGAGGAATAACGGATAAAATGACTTCCGTTGGTTCGTGCCAGATTATGTGGAAAGGAAAAACCCAACCCGCCGTTTCCGAATGCATCCTGAAGTTTTTTTCGGATCACACCGGTAAACAAATCAGCCTGAATGTGAGAATCTCCGATATGAACCACGCGGACTTTACCGGTTTTAGCCGTTTCAAGCAAGTATAATTTTTCAAAGAATTTATCCAGCGCTTTCACGTTCGCAATGGCATTTTCGCCATAACTCACTTTGGCTTCCATTCCCAGCGTATCCACTTCCACCATGGTAGAATCAACCACCTGAGCAGAAACAGAAACGGAAAACAAAAGTCCGATTAAAGCAATGACAAATTTATTCCACATGAACACTGTCTTTAGCAACGGTTAAACTGTCTTTTTTGATAATCGGTTTAGCAACTTTTCGGTTCGCACGCAACTTTTTGAATTGTTCGTAGCCGCTGTAAATCTGATTGTAAATCATCCCAGAAATTTTCTTGGCGCCGCGGAAATTAAAATGCGTATAGTCTTTATTTGCCGAAGCCGGCGCTTCATCCACCCATTTCACCATCGAACCATCACCGCCCATTAAAGTATACAAATTCACATAACCCGCTTGCGACTGAATGGCGTATTTTTTCTGCGCTAATGTTAACGGCACTACAGCCGAATCGGTTTTCATTTCCAAGTCGTATTTCGTGGCTTTATCAGCAGTGGAAACAATCAGAATTGCTACACCCGGAAAACATTCTTTCAAATGATTCACCACTTTTTTCATGCGTTTCTCATACCAAGTGTAATTTAACGAACCGTAATTCAACACATTGGTTCCGTAATGCAATACGATTAAATCATAACCCAATTTCTCCTGAAATTGACGCATTACTTCGGTATTAAAAGTTGAGATCGGCAAACCGGAATTTCCGCGATTGGAGAAATTATCCACGTGAACGCCTTTTCCGTCGTCGAAATTGAAGCCGTAAATCGGAATAGAATCGGCTTTTACAAAATCCACTTTCAGATTTTTGGTTGTATTTCCGATTACTAAAGTATTCACCAATTTATTAGGAGACAGTTTTTTGTAAATGGTGTCGTTTCCAACTTTCAAACCAATTTTTCCGTTTTTGTTGGATGATTTTCCGTAGAAAAGTGTCGGATTGTATAATTCGGTTAAATTTTTAAGAGTACTGGCTTTGTATTTCACCCATTCCACATGCGCTGTATCGTTGGCAAAAAACACGTGCCCGTTAACGCCGAAAGGACTGCGTGGTTTTTTGACGTTCAAATAGGATTGTGTTTTCCAATTTGGTGAAAATTCGTGTTTGATGGAATTACGTGACCCAGCGGATTCAGATGTGATATTCACGAATCCAACACCTTGCCCACCAAACTGGTTTTGGAAATTGGTTCTGAAATCCTGAACAATCATGTCGCCATCGGTCATCGAATCGCCGAAATAAGCAATACGGACATTCCCTTCGTGTTTGGTTTCCAGCTGGTATAACTTTTCAAAAAACTGAACCAAATGCTGAAATCCTTTATAATCGTTGAAATCTTCATCCGGAAACGCAATACCGTCGACCGCTGTGAAAGAAATAGGCTGATTGGAAAGTGTATCGCCTTCGCTGGCATCTTTATCTTCTTCGATGGCTTCCAAAAGCAAACTGTCAATCACTACATTTTTGGAATTGGCCGTACTTTCCGAAAAGATTTTCTTTGGCAAAAACGATTTAAAAACCAAAAATGCCGCTATGGAAACAGCAAAAATCGTTAACGATTGAACAAAGTATGATTTATTTTGATTCATTTTATTTTTATGATTCAGTAATCAGGATTATCAAAATTCTGACTTCTAAATTCTGGCTTCTAAATTCTAAATTACATTCGCTCCGGCACATTGATTCCTAACAAACCGAAAGCTGATTTAATAACTTCACCTACTTTCTTAGACAATTGAACACGGAAAATTTTCTTCATTTCGTCTTCTTCGCCTAAAATAGAAACGGTTTGATAAAAAGAATTGTATTCTTTCACCAAATCATAGGTGTAATTCGCCACTAAAGCCGGACTGTGGTTTTTGGCCGCATCCTGAATAACAACGGGAAATGCTTCGATTTGTTTCAACAATTCCTTTTCTTTTTCGTGGATTTCCACTACTACATCCTGACTTAAATCGAAAGCAGCTTTTCTTAAAATCGACTGGATTCGCGCATAAGTATATTGGATAAACGGTCCCGTATTTCCTGCAAAATCAACCGATTCTTCCGGATTGAACATCATTCCTTTTCTCGGATCAACTTTCAGCATATAATATTTCAACGCGCCCATTCCAATGGTAACGTATAATTTCGCTTTTTCCTCTTCAGAATAACCTTCCAATTTCCCTAATTCTTCGGATATTGCTTTTGCGGTTACCGTCATTTCTTCGATTAAATCATCGGCATCTACCACGGTTCCTTCACGGGATTTCATTTTTCCAGACGGCAATTCCACCATTCCGTACGACAGATGATACAAATCTTCTGCCCAGTCAAATCCTAATTTCTTCAGAATCAAGAACAACACTTTAAAATGATAATCCTGTTCGTTTCCAACTGTATACACCATTCCGCCCACATCGGGATTGTCTTTCACACGCTGAATCGCGGTGCCGATATCCTGAGTCATGTAAACGGCTGTACCGTCGGAACGCAACACGATTTTTCGGTCTAAGCCCTCTTCGGTTAAATCGATCCAAACCGAACCGTCCGGATCTTTCTCGAAAATGCCTTTTTCCAATCCGAATTGCACCACTTCTTTTCCTAACAAATAGGTATTGCTTTCGTAATAATACGAATCGAAATCCACACCCAAACCTTTATAAGTAACGGCAAAACCGTCGTATACCCATTGGTTCATGGTTTTCCAAAGTTCCACCACTTCCGGTTTTCCGGCTTCCCAATCCAAAAGCATTTGTTGTGCTTCCAGAATCATGGGTGCCTGTTTTTTGGCTTCTTCTTCCGATTTTCCTTCTGCCATTAATGTACTAATCTCGGATTTATAAGCCTTATCGAATTCCACATAATATTTACCAACCAATTTATCGCCTTTCAATCCGGAAGTTTCGGGTGTTTCACCGTTTCCGAATTTCTGCCAAGCCAACATCGACTTACAGATATGAATACCACGGTCGTTGATAATTTGAGTTTTGTATACTTTTTTACCGGATGCTTTGATGATTTCAGCTACGGAAGATCCCAAAAGAATGTTTCTTACGTGTCCTAAATGCAAGGGTTTGTTGGTATTGGGTGAAGCAAACTCAACCATAATGGCTTTCGCATCTTCTTTCGGAGCTACGAAACCGAAATTGTCGGCATTCTTAATCCCGTTAAAGAAATTCAGATAATAAGCATCGGAAATCACAATGTTCAAAAATCCGGAAACCACATTAAAACGGTCTACTTCGGTAACATTCTGAACCAGATAATCGCCAATTTTGTTTCCCAATTCTACCGGATTGCTTTTTACCAATTTCAACAACGGAAAAATCACCACGGTTATGTCGCCTTCAAATTCCCGACGGGTAGCCTGAAATTCCACTTTTTCGAGTGTAACATCAAATAAATCCTGAACTGCTTTCTGGATTTTTTCCGTAAGAATTTGTTGAAGTATCATAATCTTAGATTTTTTAAGGGTGCAAAGATACGTTTAATTGCAGAAATTGAAAATTAGAAAATCACAAATTTCAACCCTGAAATCCAACACTTTACCGAATAAATTTCGTGATTCCTTATTTTTTCATGAAAATTATGTAACAATTAATCCTTTTATGAGTCTATTACACGTGCTCTTCCGGATGGTTTCCGTAGTAGGCGCAACATATTAAAATGACAAAACAGAATTCAATAATCATCAATCAAACCGAAGCATTTGATAGTAATGAGCAGAATGTTCAAGTAACATTCGGCAATCATTTAAAATCAACCGCAACGAAAAAAAAATCAAAAAACATGAAGCTTAAATTATTCCTCGTTTGTTTGTTGAGCACTGTAGGCTCTGCATTCGCACAAGCGCCAGCCGCTGTAAATTCAGGGAGTGTTTCCGGAAAAATAATCGACAAAACCACCAAAGAGCCTATCGGATACGCATCGGTTTCCGTAAAAGACGCCGGAAAAGTGGTTACCGGAGCAATTTCCCAGGAAAACGGAAATTTTAACATCCCGAATCTTGAACTGAAAGCCTATACACTTGAAGTACAGTTCATCGGTTATAAACCCTACTCCAAAGCAATTGTTTTAAGTGCAACCGACAAAACCCTCAATCTTGGGATGATTGCTATTGAAGCTGAAGCTACGCAATTAGAAGGCGTTAATATTGTGGCAGAACGCTCGAATATTGTACAGAAAATTGATCGAAAAGTAGTGAATGTTGGCAAAGACTTAATTGCTTCCGGAACAACCGCTTCCGATATTATGAATAACGTTCCCACGGTAAGCATCGACCCGCAAACCAAAGAATTGAGTTTGAGAGGCAACAGCAACGTACGAGTTTTAATCGACGGAAAACCTTCTAATGTGGATGCTGCGCAACTGTTACAGCAAATCCCATCGTCTTCCATCAAACAAATTGAATTGATTACCAGTCCGTCAGCAAAATACAATCCGGAAGGAATGAGCGGAATCATCAACATCATTTTACATAAAAATGCAAGTGCCGGTTTCAACGGTTCGATAAATACTGGAGTTACATTTGGTATAACCCCTAAAACGAATTCGGCGTTAAATCTGAATTATAAAGTAGGAAAAGTGAATTTTTACAGCAACTACGGCTTCAATCACGGTATCAATGCTAATCATGGCTTTGTAAATAGTGCCAATCCGGGACTTGAGAATCTTCAGAATTTTGAATTCAGAAATCTGAACAATTCTCATCTACTGAAACTGGGGATGGATTACTACATTAACGAGAAAAACACCTTGTCGTTTTACACGAATCAAAACATCACCCACATGGATGGCTATGGAAAAACAACTGTAGATTATTTTGGTTTGGGCAATAACGACAATTTTCAGAGTTACAACAACGAAAATGAAAACAAAACACAAACGTACGACCTAGCATTCAAACACGATTTCACCAAAAAAGGAGAAAATATCGAATTTCAGGCCAATTTTTCGAAAACAAAAAACACGGAAGACACCCGATACAACAATAATTCAAATGCATCCGATGGAACCTTATTTTCCGATTCAAAATCACAGAATATTGTGGACGGTGTAACGGATTATACGCAGATTAATATTGACTATGTGAATCCTCTTTCCGAATCCTTGAAATTAGAGTTGGGTGCCGAAACAAGAATCCAGACCACAAAAAACAACTTCATCGCCACTGAAGCCGGTAATGAGTATGCAACGCCTTACAACTACACCAAAGATTCTGATTACAACTTTACGTTTAACCGAAACATCAATGCCGTATATTCGAATTTCAGTAAACAATGGAACAGTAAATGGAGCTCACAAATAGGTTTACGCGTTGAATATTATGATATTTCGGGTGATTTTGCACGTACCGAATCGAAATTCCAATCGAATTTAGTGCCGCAATCTTCCAATGTAGACCTTAAAGACCGAGTAACCGATGATATTTTCACAGTGTATCCATCTGCTTTTATCAATTATACTGTTAACGAAAAAAACTCGTTTAATTTTAATTATTCCAGACGTGTGGACCGACCAAGCATCGGGCAAATCAGTCCGATTCGAGAATGGACCACTCCGTTAATGGAATCCAGAGGAAACCCTTCGTTAGAGCCGCAATTCACAAATTCCTTTGAAGTAAATTATACCCGAAATACAAAATTAGGTTCGATAACAACCGGTGTTTTCTACCGAAGAATAAGCGACGAAATTTCGAGAGTAGTTTACAATGATCCTAACGACCCGTCCAACAACAGAAAAATCCTTTCTTTTGACAATTTTAATAACAACAACGCCTATGGAGTGGAAGCTTCGGCTAATTTAAAATTTACGAAATGGTGGGCAGCTAACGCCAGTGCCGATGCTTATTTTAAAACCGTTAAAGGTGCTGTACAAAATGTAAATACCGGTGTATTGGAAAATGCTCAGGTAGACGTAACCTCATTCAACACAAGATTAAACAACACCTTTACGGCGACTAAAGACTTGCGTTTCCAATTGTTCGGGATGTATCGCGGCCGTGACATGAGTTTGCAGTTTGAAAGAAAAGAAATGTACAAAGCCGATGTTGGTTTAACCTACAATGTTTTCAAAGGAAAAGGAACGATTACCGCACGTTACAACGATATTTTCAAAAACATGCGTTTTGCCTTCGATGGCGAGATTCCGTACAGACAATATGGTGCGTTCTACTGGGAAAGTCAGACCTTCTACATCGGATTCAACTATATGTTTGGTGGTGGAAAAAACAAAGCGTTACAACGCAAACAACGTGATGCCAACGAAACCCAAAGTGGCGGAATGTTCTAACTATGAGTTTTTAGTTTTTCAATATTTTATTTAACGAAAAAACCTCGGAGATGGTCAACTCCGAGGTTTTTTTATTTTATTTATCGAATTTCAGTGCTTTTGCTTTTTCCGGTTCTTCTTTATGTTTCCGTAAATCGAAAGTGGTTCCGAAAATCGTATCCCAAAACGTATTACTAACGCCGAAACCTAAATTCTCATTTCGATAATGATGCATCTGATGATTGCGCCAAAGCGGTTTCATGAATTCAAACGGCGGTTCGAAAGCATGAATCGCATAATGCATGGAAGCATACAACAAATACCCCAACATAAATCCGGGGAAGAAAGCAAAAGTATATTCTCTGAAAATAATATAGTGAATCAGAAATAGTGTCGATGATAAAATCAAGCTCGGAAGCGGCGGCATAAACAACCGTTCGCGGTCTTTCGGGTATTCATGATGATTGCCGTGAAGTATATAGGAAATATTCTTCATTTTCGGATTCTCACTAACCAAATGAAACAAATACCGATGCGCTATATATTCAAAAAAGGTCCAATAGAACATTCCGCCTAAAAAGAGACATCCTGTCATTGGACCTGATATTTTATAAACAATATGAGCTTTATAAACTAAAAAAAACAATATCGGAACATACATTCCCCAAATCACAAACGGATTGGCTTTGGTTAGCATTTCAAGATATTGGTTTTCAAATAATTTTGCCTGACCTTCGTTGTTAACGGTAATTCTTCGTGCCATAAGTTCGATATTAAAATTAATAACTGAAAATACGACTTGAATTTATAAAATATTAAAACACAAGGCAAAGAAAATCAGACCAGTAGCACAAAAAACAGACTACCAGCGAATAATTACGCTTCCCCAGGTAAATCCGCTACCAAAAGCCGCCAAGACCACCAAGTCGCCTTCTTTTATTTTTCCTTTTTCCCATGCTTCGGTTAAAGCAATCGGAATGGAAGCTGCCGTAGTGTTTCCGTATTTCTGAATGTTGTTGTATACCTGATCGTCGGTTAATTTGAATTTCTGCTGAATAAACTGTGAAATTCTCAAATTCGCCTGATGCGGAATCAACATATCAATATCCGAAACCTGTAAATTATTCGCTTCCAGACCTTCGTTAATCACCTCACTGAAACGCACCACCGCATTTTTGAAAACGAATTGTCCGTTCATGTGCGGATAATAACTTTCATCGTCCGGATTATTATCGGCAATGATATCGGTTACCCAACGTTTGCCCATTCCCGGTGCGATTAATACCAATTCTTCAGCATGTTGTCCTTCGGAATGCAAATGGGTTGATAAAATTCCTTTCGTGGTATCTTCCGTACGACTCAAAACAGCTGCTCCGGCACCATCTCCGAAAATTACAGATACCCCACGACCACGATCAGTCATGTCTAAACCGGTGGAATGAACCTCCGAACCGATTACCAAAATATTTTTATACATTCCGGTTTTAATGAACTGATCGGCAACCGAAAGCGCATACACAAATCCGGAACATTGATTACGAACATCCAATGCACCAACGGTTTTTAAGCCCAAATCGCGTTGTACCAAAACACCCGGTCCTGGAAAATAGTAATCGGGACTTAATGTGGCAAAAACCACAAAATCGATATCTTCTTTTGCAACTCCAGAGCGTTCAATAGCAATTTTTGCGGCTTTAACCCCCATTGAAGTGGTAGTATCTTCACCTCTTATAATATGACGACGCTCCTGAATTCCGGTTCGCTCCTGAATCCATTCGTCGTTAGTATCCATTTTTTTCGATAAATCGTCGTTGGTAACAATATTTTCCGGAACATAAAAACCTAGTCCAGAGATTTTTGAATGATACATCATCTTTGTTTTTTTGTTAAAAATCGGGCTACAAATCTAAGCATAATTGAATTTATAATCATTATCCGCACTTTTTTTTTCGATTACAGCAATTCTTTTCCGACAAACAGTTGACATTTAACAATTCCCTCTTTATTTTCTTACCTAAATATAGTATTTTAGAGGCTTTCATTTTCAAAAAAAATTCACACTATGAAATTACTTTATAAATCGGTATTCTTCTTATTGTTAAGCAGTTCGCTGTTTGCACAGGAAAACCTGACGTATCAAAAGCCTTCCAAAGAAATCCTGGCCTTAGCCGAATACGACAGAGCGCCATCGGTAACGATGGATACCAAAAAAGAATGGATGCTCTTGAGCTACCGAAATACGTATAAAAGTTTAGACGATTTAAATCAGGAAGAGATGCGTTTGGGCGGCTTACGAATCAATCCGATTACAAATATTTCCAGTACGGTTACCTATATTAACAATCTGAAAGTACGCCGGATTAAAGACAAAAACGAACTTCAGGTTCAGGGTTTACCAAACAATCCTAAAATTGCCAACCTTTCCTGGTCGCCCGATGAAAAAAAAATAGCATTTACCCACACCACAAATTCCGGAGTAGAACTTTGGGTTTTGGACCTTGCTTCGGCGAAAGCCACCAAACTAACTTCAGACAACCTGAATGCCAACATGGGCAATCCGGTGAGCTGGTTCCGTGATGGAAAAACCATTCTGGTAAAAACACTGGTTCCAAACCGCGCCGCATTAATCGATTCTAAAAAAGATTTGCCAAACGGACCGATAGTTTCCAACAGTGAAGGAAAAGTTTCCCAAAACAGAACTTACCAGGATTTGCTGAAAAACAAAACCGACGAACAAAATTTTGAAAATCTGGTAACTTCCGAATTGTACAAAGTCGATTTAACCGGAAAAGCAGAATTGTTCAAAAAAGCCGATATGTATGCCGGAGAAAGTTTCTCGCCAGACGGGAATTACATTATGATTTCGAAATTACAGAAGCCGTTTTCTTATATCGTTCCGTTAGGTCGTTTTCCGCAAAAAACTATCGTATACGACAAATCCGGAAACGAAATAAAAACCGTAAACGAAGTACCGCTGAACGAAGTTATGCCAAAAGGTTTTATGGCGGTACGTCAGGGTAAAAGAAGCATGGGCTGGAGAAACGACGCACCGGCTACATTATATTACGCAGAAGCTTTAGATGGCGGCGACCCGGCTAACAAAGTGGAATTTAGAGATGAAGTTTTTCTTTGGAAAGCGCCTTTTGCTTCCGCTCCCGTTTCGTTGGTAAAAACACCGCAACGTTTTGGCGGTATTACTTGGGGCAATGACCAAATCGCCGTGGTTTACGACAGTTGGTACGACACCCGAAATACCAAAACCTATTTAATCAATCCGTCGAATCCGTCAGTAGCCCCAAAAGTGATTTCCGACAGAAATTCGCAGGACATTTACGCCGATCCCGGAAATTTTGAAACCAAGAAAAATGATTTCGGCAGGTCGGTTTTAGCCATGGAAGGCGACAACGCTTACCTGATTGGAAACGGATTTACCAAAGAAGGTCAGTTTCCTTTTATTGATGAATTCAACACCAAAACTTTAAAGTCAAAACGCTTGTACCAGTCGGCTTTCAAAAACAAAAAAGAAGATATTTTATCGATTGAAGATTATAAAAAAGGAGACGTTTTGGTTCAGATTCAATCGCCAACCGAATTTCCGAATTACTACTTCCGAAATATTAAATCGAAAGACAAAATCACACCCATAACCGCCTTCAAAAACCCGTTTGAAAGCATTAAAAACGTGTACAAAGAAGTAATCAAATACAAACGCAAAGACGGCGTGGAATTATCGGGAACCCTATACCTTCCGGCCAATTACGACCGTAAAGCCAAAAAAGAAAAACTTCCGTTATTAATCTGGGCCTATCCTACTGAATTTAAAGACAAGAATTCGGCCGGACAATCCAATCAAAATCCAAACGAATTTACGTTTCCTAACTACGGTTCGTTCGTATATTGGGTAACCAAGGGTTATGCCGTTTTGGACGATGCCTCGTTCCCTATTATCGGAGAAGGAAAAACAGAACCTAACGACACATTCATTTCGCAATTGGTCGCAAACGGAGAAGCGGCTATTGATGCCGTGGACAATTTAGGCTATATCAATCGTAAAAAAGTAGCGGTGGGCGGACATTCGTATGGTGCTTTTATGACCGCAAATTTACTGACCCATTCCAATTTATTTGCCTGCGGAATTGCACGTAGTGGTGCTTATAACCGCACTTTGACGCCTTTCGGATTCCAAAGCGAACAACGCAATTATTGGGAAGTTCCTAATATCTACAACGGAATGTCGCCGTTTATGAACGCTGATAAAATGAAAACTCCTTTATTATTGGTGCACGGTGAAGCCGATAACAATCCAGGGACTTTCACTTTGCAGACAGAACGCTATTTTCAGGCCTTAAAAGGATTGGGCGCACCGGCAAGAATGGTGATTTTACCAAAAGAATCACATGGATATGTTGCTAAAGAAAATATTTTTCACCTGCTTTGGGAACAGGATCAGTTCTTGGAGAAATATTTGAAAAACTAATGTAAAACAAAGCCCGAATATTTGAATTCGGGCTTTGTTTTTATAAACGTTTCTTTAAATTTTGCATTTTCAAATCGCGTTCCATAGAAAAAACCGCGGTTTGTTTGTTGATGTAATCGTAAATTTTCAGTGCTTTTTCAGCAAATCCGTTCTTATTTGATTTCACAAGAATATCGGCAAATAGTTCAAGATTTTCCGGACTGAAACACTCATTTTTCAGCAAAAAATCAATAATTTCATCGGTAGAAATCGCTTCAATCGTTTTTAAATCGAAACCCAATTCTTCCTGCAATTTCTGGTTGAATACTGAATCGGTTGCACCAGAATCATCATGAGCATTATCATTTGTAATTTTCTCAAGCATCCGCCGAAGAAAAAAACCAAGCTGGTTGATCTGCTTCGTCAATAAATCTTCTTTTGCCATATTAACTGATCATTAAAGTTACTTCGGAATTCGTTTCCAACTCCGAATCGTTTTCGAAGAAAATCACTTTTCGGTCAAAAACCGCTTTCACCAGGTAATGACTTCCTTTAAAATAACATTGTTTTACAACGACTCTCAGCATTCCGTTTTCGACCACTTTTAATTGGTGCGGATACAGTAGAAGTGTTTCATCTTCGCCTTCGGTAAAAACAATTTGCGACAACAGCAACTCATTCACTTCCCCGAAAAGAGAAGCAACATATTTGTCTTTCGGATTATTATATACGGCCATCGAAATGCCTTTATCAACCATTTCGCCTTTACGTAAAACAATGGTTTCATCAGAAAAAGAAAGCGCATCCACACTGTCGTGCGTGGCAATAATAACAGTTATCCCTTTGGCTTTCAGATAAGCGAATAAATTTCGGCGAAGGGCATTTTTCCGGAAATTATCAATATGACTGAACGGTTCGTCCAACAATAAAACCTCAGGTTCCAAGGCTAAAACTCTTGCTAAAGCCACGCGCTGTTGCTGTCCTCCGCTCAAAAACTTGGCTTTCACATCAGCAAATTCAGTCATTTCCACAATTTCGAGTAATTCCTGAATGCGTTGTTTTTTTTCTTCGGGATAAAAATTCGACAAAAACTTCCCAACGTTTTCCGCTACGGTTACATAAGGCATCAAATCGAAATCCTGCGCCAAATATTTCATAAACGGCATTCCGGGCACCAAATTAAATTTTGGTCCGGTCACTTCGGTATCCTTCCAGAAAATCTGACCTTCATCCAAATCAAATAATCCGTAAATCAACTTGAGCAGTGTGCTCTTTCCGCAACCGCTTTCGCCTAAAACAGCAATATTTTTTCCTTTAACAACGGAAAAATCAATGTTGTGAATAATTCTTTTTTCTGTATATCCGAATGAAATTGTTTTAACCTGTAGCATCATTATAAAATAGAGTGTGCAAATTTAATGGCTATTAATTTTAATACGTCTTTTTTTTAAATCTAAATTCATCAATATTTGAAAGTTTATGTCTAATATTGCAGAAATTATAACCTACTATTTGCATGAGTTTTTCAGTTAAAAATTTGACGTTCATCTTATTACTTTTTACTTCGCTATCATTTGGACAAAGAGTTTACAATAACTTTTCCATTGACGCGAGTTATGGTATATCAGGAGTAAAAGATCCTGGATTGAGTGATTTCTCGCATCTTGATTTCGGAGGAAGATATATGTTTGGGGACACTTGGGGTATAAAACTTGATTACGGAATGGATAAATTCAGAACACAGAAAACACCTGTCGAAAAAGGTATTGATGTGTCCCGAATTTCTATTCAGGCTGCTTGTAATCTAACCAATCTTATTGATACCCGAAGTTATTTTTACAGTAGGACTTTTAATCTTTTGAGTCATGCGGGTGTTGGATATTCCATGCAAAAATCCGTAACAATTCCTCAAGGCGGAACGGATGAAATCGGGCATATTATTTTTGGTGTTAATCCACAGTTCTCAATTACCGATAATTTAGCAGTCGGACTGGATGCAACAGGAATTGTTCACCTTTCACAACACTATTGGTTTGATGGTAATTACACTTACACCAGTCCGGAATTTAAAGGATCACCAAATGCCACTTCTACTTTTATTTACAATTTTACAGTTGGACTTTCCTATACTTTTGGAGAACCATAATAAACATACAGATAATAAAAAATCCCGGAAGTAACCGGGATTTTTTATTTTATACCATTAACAGTTTAATTACCTGCTTCTTTTTTAGCGTCCTGAACCATTTTTTCATTAGCTGTAATGGCAAATTCCACACGTCGGTTTTTACTTCTTCCTGCATCAGTTTCATTGTCGGCTACAGGATCCGCTTCGCCCATTCCAACCGTTTTAAAACGGGAAGCCACCAAACCTTTGCTGGCAAGATAATTTTTTACGGCTGCCGAACGTTGTTCAGACAAACTCAAATTGTATTCATCCGAACCTTTGCTGTCGGTATACCCAAAAATCTGGATGTTGGTATCCGGATATTCTTTGAAAACAGGAACCAGTTTATCCAAATTCTGTTTTGCTGTAGCCGTTAGGTTTGATTTATTAAAATCGAAATTCACTGAATTCTCACCCAATACCAAATGAATCCCTTCCCCTACGCGCTGTACTTCAACTCCGGGCAAAGCTTCCTTGATTTCACGGGCTTGTTTGTCCATTTTATTTCCAATCAAACCTCCGGCAACACCGCCTACAACACCGCCAATTACAGCACCCAAAGCAGTATTACCACCTTTACCGATATTATTCCCTAAAATACCGCCAATAACAGCACCTCCTACTGCACCAATTGCGGCACCACGTTGCGTTTTATTGGTATTTTTTGCAGCCTCACAGCTTCCTAAAAGGGAACTTAAAGCTACAGCACCCACCAATACATATATTTTTACCTTTTTCATATTGCCTTATTTATTAATTTATTTAATTTACTTTTTGAAACTGATAAACTACTTCAGCCGTATTTCCGCCAACATTGGCTTTATCAATCAACTGAAAAGATGTCCCGGTTTGATTGGCCACTCTTAAAACATAACCACCCGTAACTCTTTTAGCTTTTTCACCGTTCAAAAATTTAATGACCATATTTCCCTCCTTATTGATAAACCATGTAATGTCGGAGGAAAATGCGGCACAATTCGATTTCGTTAAGGCCATTTGCCCCTTATTATTATTGGAAACGAATTTCCATGTACTCCCAACAAAACATTTCGAATCGGCGATATCGAATGAAGTAACTTTTATGTATTCAGAACCCGGATAAGAAACCGAGGCAATTTCCCAATTTCCTTTCACCGCAACTTCTGATTTCATGTCCAGCTTTGTTGCCTGACTTGACTTACAGCCAAGAGCAAAAACGGACAACAACAATAAAACAATGCTTTTTTTCATAGAAATAAATTTAGTTACTGATACAAATGTACTCTCAAAATTCAAGAAGGACTAATTTACAAATTAATTTTTTGTAAACCTATTGCTACGTCATTTTGTCATATTTTTCAAATTGGTACTGATTTTGACTATTGGAAAAACATCAACATTAATTTAAAACTCAAAAATATGACAACAGGAAAAATTAACGTTTCGGTAGAGAACATCTTTCCCTTAATTAAAAAATTCTTGTACAGCGATCACGAAATTTTCCTTCGTGAATTGGTTTCCAATGCTACCGACGCCACTCTGAAATTAAAACACCTTACCAGTATTGGTGAAGCAAAAGTGGAATACGGTAACCCGATAATCGAAGTAAAAATCGACAAGGAAGGCAAAAAACTGCACATCATAGACCAAGGTTTGGGAATGACAGCCGATGAAGTTGAAAAATACATCAATCAGGTCGCTTTTTCAGGTGCCGAAGAATTCTTGGAAAAATACAAAGACTCAGCGAAAGACAGTGGCATCATCGGACATTTTGGTTTGGGCTTTTATTCTGCTTTTATGGTGGCTGAAAAAGTCGAAATCATCACCAAATCTTATAAAGACGAGCCGGCAGCGCACTGGACGTGTGACGGTAGTCCGGAATTCACTTTAGTTCCGTCTGACAAAACCGAACGCGGAACCGAAATCATCCTGCACATTGCCGAAGATTCGCTTGAATTCTTAGAAGATTTCAAAATCCGTGAACTGCTAACCAAATACAACAAATTCATGCCGGTGCCGATTAAATTCGGAACCCGTAAAGAGAAAAAAGCGTTTGGCGTAGGCGAAGATGAAAAAATGGAAGAAATTGAGGTGGACAACATCATCAACAATCCAACGCCGGCCTGGACCAAACAACCTTCAGAATTAAACGACGACGATTATAAAAATTTCTACCGTGAATTGTATCCGATGCAGTTTGAGGAGCCATTATTCAACATCCATTTAAATGTTGATTATCCGTTCAACCTGACCGGAATTTTGTATTTCCCGAAAATGTCGGCCGATTTACAGATTCAGAAAGACAAAATCCAACTGTATCAAAATCAAGTTTTTGTGACCGATAATGTGGAAGGCATCGTACCGGAATTCCTTACCATGCTGAAAGGAGTTATCGATTCTCCGGATATTCCGTTAAACGTATCGCGTTCGTATTTACAGGCGGATGGTGCCGTGAAAAAAATCTCGAATTACATCACTCGCAAGGTGGCCGACAAACTAAAATCGCTATTCACCGAAAACCGAGAAGATTTCGAACAAAAATGGAACGATATCAAAATCGTTTTGGAATACGGAATGTTATCGGAACCGAAATTCTACGAAAAAGCAGGAGCGTTTACCTTATATCCAACCGTAAACAAGAAATATTTTACGCTGGATGAACTGACAGAAACCATTAAAGACCAGCAAACCGACAAAGACGGAAAATTAGTAATCTTGTATGCTTCCGACAATGATGCACAACACAGTTATGTGGAAGCAGCTGAAGCCAAAGGATATGAAGTTTTGTTATTGGACTCGCCAATCGTATCGCATCTGATTCAGAAATTGGAAGCCGACAACGAAAACCTGATGTTTGTTCGCGTAGATTCGGACCATATCGACAATTTAATTAAGAAAGAAGACAACCAGATTTCGAAATTATCCGATGATGAAAAAGAAACGCTAAAAACCACTTTGGAAGGCATTGTTCCGACAACTACTTACACGGTACAATTGGAAGCCATGGACAGCAAAGCCGCACCATTCCTGATTACACAACCGGAATTCATGCGCAGAATGAAAGAAATGAGCAAAACCGGCGGTGGCGGAATGTTCGGTATGGGCAATTTCCCGGAAATGTACAATCTGGTAGTAAACACCAATTCGGATTTGGCAACATCTATTCTTAACGAAAAAGACAAAAACGCTCAGGAAAGTTTGGTAAAACAAGCTTTAGACTTAGCAAAATTATCGCAAGGTTTACTGAAAGGCGAAGATTTGACCGCTTTTGTAAAACGTAGTTTTGAGTTGATTAAATAACAACGATTTATTAACTCTCATCATAGTAAAAACCTGTAAACGCAAATTTACAGGTTTTTTTATTCAATAATCCAAAGCAAAACCGGCTTCCCGCTTGCCTGCAGTTTTTCATCGAGTTTTTTCATGAAAGCATCGGAAACTGCCGGACAGCCCCAACTGAGCGGACTGTAATTCGGAAATATTTCTTTATCCGAAACTTTCCCCCAGGAATGCAAAACAACGACTCTTTCTTCTGCATTTTTGTTGGAAGCCTCTAAACCCTTCAGCCAATATTTTACGTTAATTCCCCACGAACTGTAATCCCGTTTCCCGATTTTGTATTTCCCTTTCATCGAACAATGACTGTCTACTTTAGTATTGAATTTTGCTTTACTGTATTTGGTCAGATTCGTTTGAAAATGATCGCAGGCGCCATGCGTTACCAGATTTTTATCTACAATTTCAGAAGAACGGAAATCGTAAACATAAAAACGGTTATTCCCGGAATGAACGCTAAGATCCACCAAAAAATAATAGTCTTCGTTAAAATTATGGTTCTTGCAATATTTTTTGGCTTCCGCATGATAATCGGAATATTTAGCTTTTTCATTGTTGGTGTTATTACAGCAAACGAAAGAAAGCAAAAGCAGAAGAAAGGTTCTTTTCATAAAACATTAAAAGTTTAGCACTCCTTTCAAAACACAACTATTTTTATTTTAGTATAGTTCCGCTGAAATAATTCCACTTCACTAATGTATCTCACAAATCAAAAACCACAACTTTGTGTCAACAAACAGCATAATTGAAACAAAACGCTTATCTTTGCCGGCTTTTTAAAATTGAAAATATGTTTGGGAACAGAGTATTAAAGGGAGTTTTCTTAGTTGGCTTAGGCGCTACGAGTTATGGAATGTTAGCCACTTTTGTTAAACTGGCCTATAATGAGCATTACACTACTGCGGAAGTTACTTCTTCACAATTTATATTAGGAATTATTGGAATCTTACTCATTAATGCTTTTCAAAAAGCAAAGAATAAAAATGAAGTTGTTAAAGCATCCGGAAGAAATATTTTCCATCTGATGCTGGCCGGCACCTCTCTAGGAATGACCAGCGTATTCTACTATTTGGCGGTAAAATACATTCCGGTTTCCATCGGAATTGTTTTATTGATGCAAACCGTTTGGATGGGTGTTTTGCTGGAATGGATTTTGGATAAAAAAGCGCCTTCGCTTCAAAAAATAGCTTCTGTAGTGATTGTTTTAATAGGAACGGCTCTTGCAACCAACCTAATAAACAGTAGTATCAATTTGGATATCCGCGGAATCATTTGGGGAATGTTGGCTGCAGCTTCTTTTACAACTACAATGTTTACGGCTAACCGAATAGCTGTTGGAATTTCATCTGCCCAAAGAAGTTTATACATGCTTTTAGGTGGAGCAGTAATTGTTTTTGGATTTTCAATTGCTACTCAAACCACTCCTTTTAATTTCGGAATTTTCATGAAATGGGGAATTGTGTTGGCTGTTTTCGGAACAATAATTCCTCCAATGCTAATGAATGCCGGATTTCCGCATACCGGAATTGGATTAGGGAGCATCGTATCGTCATTGGAATTACCCGTATCAGTTACCATGGCTTTTGTTATTTTAGACGAAACCGTTATTGCAACACAATGGATTGGAATTTTATTAATTATACTAGCCATTGCTATTATGAATATGAATTTCAGAAAAAAATCATAACATTTTATTTTTTTCAATACTTTTTTAAGTAAATTCGTAATAAATAAAACGTTTTATTATGAATCTACCTTGGCATTTATACCTCATGGCCGTACTTTACATTATTGCTGGTATAAATCATTTCAGGGTTCCCAAAATTTATCATAAAATAATTCCACCGTATTTCCCCAAACCAAAAACACTCAACCTTATTTGTGGTGGTTCAGAGATTGTATTAGGATCAGCACTTTGCATCCCGATACTTACAAAATTCGCCGCTTTGGGCATTATTACATTATTGTTAGCGGTGTTTCCTGCCAATATTTATATGTATTTAGACGATACCGCCAGTTTGGGCATTCCTTCCTGGTTATGACTTATCCGTTTACCACTACAATTGGCCTTAATCTTATGGGCTTATATTTATACCTGAAACTATTTTTAACCAATCAATAATCAAATAACACTATTATGAAAAAACTATTTGCGGAATTTTTTGGAACTTACTGGTTAGTATTTGGAGGTTGCGGAAGTGCTTTGTTTGCAGCGGGCATTCCCGATTTAGGCATTGGATTTGCCGGTGTCGCTTTAGCATTCGGTTTAACGGTTTTAACCATGGCATATGCCATCGGACATATTTCCGGCGGACATTTCAATCCTGCAGTTTCTATAGGGTTATGGGCCGGCGGACGTTTTGAAGCAAAAGACCTGATTTCATACATTATCGCACAATGTGCCGGTGCCGTTACAGCAGCTGCCACCTTGTTTTTCATCTTATCCGGAAAGGCTGGATTCGCCATTGACAATACTAAAGCCGGAGCATTTGCTTCCAATGGTTATGGTGCTTTTTCCCCAGACGGATATTCCATGTTGTCTGCATTTACTGCCGAATTTATACTTACCATGTTTTTCCTTTTAATTATTCTTGGCGCTACGGACAAATTCGCTAATGGAAAGTTTGCCGGAGTTGCAATTGGATTGGCGCTGACCTTAATTCATTTAATAAGCATCCCGATAACCAATACCTCCGTAAATCCAGCCCGTTCCACTTCTCAGGCTTTATTTGTTCAAGGCGAACCATTGATGCAATTGTGGTTGTTCTGGCTGGCTCCTGTTTTGGGCGCACTGGTTGCCGGATTTGTTTATAAAAACCTGCTTCAGAACAACGAAGCCGAATAAATGTAAAAAACTCAAAGTAAAAGCGATGCAATTGTGCATCGCTTTTTTTATTTTTGATCAATGAATTTGTTTCCACAAGATAAAATCAATTTCGATTTACCCGATGCCGAAATCGACTACTATCCGCATTTTTTCCCGGAAAGCGAAGCCAATAACATCTTTCAGAAACTTTACAGAGACATTCCCTGGCAACAGGACAGCATCACTGTTTTCGGAAAAACATACCAGCAACCCCGACTAACGGCTTTATTCGGAAATGAAGGCAAACCGTACTCCTATTCCAACATTACCATGCAACCCCATCCATGGAATGAATTGCTGCTGCACATCAAATCGGAAATCGAAAAAGCAACTGGTCAAACATTTACCTCCGTTTTACTCAATTTGTACCGAGACGGAAAAGACAGCAACGGCTGGCATGCCGATAACGAAAGAGAATTAGGTCAAAATCCGGTAATCGCTTCGGTAAGTTTTGGCGAAAAAAGGGTGTTTCAGCTAAAACACAACACTATTAAAGATTGCAAACAAAACCTTCTCCTGGAAAATGGTAGCCTTCTTTTGATGAAAGGCACTACCCAACACTATTGGAAGCACCAGATTCCGAAAACAGCAAAACCAATAAATCAGCGAATAAATCTTACGTTTCGTACAATTTTATAAAACAAAATGCAAAGGTGATTTCCTTTTTGGTCTGATTTTTGTAAATTCATGAAAAATAAAAACTTCGTATTTCTAAAGGTGTTTTTTTAGTAATATTGAGTATCAATTTGTAAACACAACTAAAACCATTTATTGTATTAATTTTTTATCTAATGCAAAAAAGAAAGATTTCAGAAATGGACAACGAAACGTTAGAGCGTGTTGTCACTATGGCTCAGGAGGAAAAAAAACCTTTTGAAGTATTAAAAGAAGAATTTGGGATTTCAGAAAACGATGTCACGGAACTGATGCGGAAAAAATTATCCAAAGACAATTTCGAGCTTTGGAAAAAAAAGGTTACAGCAAGCAAACCGAAACCAAAACCTCTAAAATTCAATGAAATTGAGGATGACGATTTAGACAGCAAATACTATTTTAAAAATAAAATGGATTAACATCAAAAATCTCCTACTTTTAGGGGATTTTTTATTTATATCTACTATGAAAACAATTATTACTTTTTTCTTACTGTGTTTCTCTTCATTCACTTATTCACAAAATGAAACGTTTGGCAAAGAAGAAATCATCATAAGCTCTTTACTGAAAGGCGACTTGTATACGCCAGAAAAAGGAAAAACCAAAAAAACATTAGTCATTCTTCTGGCAGGTTCCGGTCCGACAAACCGTAACGGAAACCAAATCGGAATGCAAAACAATTCGCTGAAATATCTGGCGGAAGATCTGGCAAACGGTGGATATAGTGTATTTACTTTTGACAAAAGAATCATCGCTCAGATTATAGCTGGAAATATCAATGAATCCGAATCGCGATTTGAAGATTTAATTTCGGACGCAAAAAGCATTGCCGAACATTTTAAACAAACAAACAATTACAAAAAAATCGTTTTTGCCGGACACAGTGAAGGGTCGTTAGTGGGCATGATTGCCGCCCGTGAAATCAATGCAAACGCTTATATTTCAATTTCAGGTGCCGGAAGATCTATCGACGAAGTACTGATAGAACAACTTGACAAACAATTACCTTCGCAAAAGGAAAAAATCACTGCTTCTTTCAACCTGCTCAAAAAAGGCGAAACTTTTAAAAATGAAGTTCCTGTACTGGAATCCATTTTCAGAGCAAGTGTACAGCCGTATCTTATTTCATGGATAAAATACAACCCTCAGGAGGAAATCCAAAAACTGAACTGCCCGATACTCATCATCAACGGCGACAACGATTTACAAGTAGAACCTAAAGATGCCCTTCTCTTAAATCAGGTCAATAAAAAAAGTGAGCTGGTTATTCTTAAAAATATGAACCACGTTTTTAAAACCATCAAAGGCGATAAAACTGAAAACATGAATTCCTACTCTAACCCTAATTTAAAAAACGCTCCGGAACTTTCCGAAACCATACTAAAATTCTTAAACCGTAAGTTGTAACAAAAAACGCAACTCTGCTACTTATTCAATATCAAAAAAGAAATAATGAAAAAACTAATTTGCACATTGGCATTGGCCGCAGTTTTGGTAAGTTGTAAAACAGCGCAAAACAACACGCCAACAATAAACGACGTAAATGTTGCCATTGATCTGGTAAACGTAAACGACGACAAAGTTATGGTGACCATTACCCCACCAACTTTCACTACGGAAACCGTTACATTCCACATTCCAAAAACTGTTCCAGGAACCTATTCAGAAGACAATTACGGAAGATTCATTGAAGCGGTGAAAGCTTATGATGCAAAAGGCAACCTGCTAACCATTACGAAAAAAGACGAAAATTCATGGATTATTGCCGATGCAAAAAAAATCAGCAAGATTACGTATCTGGTAAACGACTCTTTTGACGTGGAAGTTTCAGGAGGTATGGGCGGAAAAGATGTATTTTCTCCCGCCGGAACAAACATAGCAGCCGGAGAAAACTTCATGATAAACACCCATGGCTTTGTTGGATATTTTGAAGGAAAATCAGAACTACCATACAAAGTAACCGTTACACATCCTGCGGCTTTATGGGGTGCAACGTCCTTAACCGACACCGATGCCAGCGCCGATAAGGATGTATTCATGACTTCCCGTTATGCGGAATTGGTTGACCACCCGATTATGTACTCCAAACCGGATTACACGACGTTTAAAGTAGACGACATGGATATTTTAATCAGTGTATATTCGCCTAACGGAACTTATAAAGCAGCCGACATCACTCCTGCAATGGAAACCATGATGCGTGCTCAGAAAAAATTCTTAGGTCCGGTAAATGCTACCAAAAAATACAGTGTTCTATTGTATTTATCCGACATGAAAAAAGCTGATGCTAAAGGTTTCGGAGCTTTAGAACACACTACATCTACTACAGTAGTAATGCCGGAAATGATGCCGAAAGCAGCCTTATTGGAACAATTAAAAGACGTGGTTTCCCATGAATTTTTCCATATCGTAACGCCTTTAACAGTACACTCTAATGAAATCCAGTATTTCGATTTCAACAACCCTAAAATGTCAGAACATTTATGGATGTATGAAGGAGTAACCGAATATTTCGCAAATCTGTTCCAAGTAAACCAAGGATTGATTTCTGAAGAAGATTTTTACAACCGAATGGTGGATAAAATCGACCAGTCCAAGCGTTTTGATGAAAAAATGCCGTTTACCACAATGAGTAAAAACATTTTAGACAAACAATACAAAGACTCTTACTATAATGTTTACTTAAAAGGTGCTTTGATTGCAATGTGTGTAGACATCCAAATGAGAGAAAGCAGCAACGGCGAAAAAGGAATTTTAGATTTAATGCACGCTTTATCTGCAGAATACGGAACTAAAAAAGCCTTTAACGATGACGAATTGTTTGCAAAAATCACTTCTTTATCCTATCCTGCAATAGGTGAATTCCTGAAAACCTATGTTTCCGGAGAAACTCCGATTCCATACGATCAGTATTTCGCCAAAATGGGAGTAACACAGGCAAAAGTTAAAAAAGCAGGTAATCCGTTTTTAAAAGACCAAACCACGCCTTATATAACAGTAGATCAATCCACCAAAGAAATCAAAATTCTTCCGGAAATTGAATTGAATGCTTTTATGAAAACCCTTGGAATCAAAAACAACGATATTATCGTCAGTGTAAACGACACCAATTACAACCTTGATAATATTTACGATTTAATCATGTTGAGTATGGGCTGGAAAGAAGGTGACCCAATCACAATGAAAATCAAACGTAACGGCAAAGAACAGGTTATTAAAGGAAAAATCACCTTACCAATGGACGAAGTCGAAGGGTATCATGCCACAGACAACAGCAAAGCAAAATTAAAAGAAGGCTGGTTAAAAGGCTAATTCTTAAACTGAACATCAATCCCCGATTTACAAAAGTAGCTCGGGGATTTTTTATGGATACAAACAGGTTCTTTTCAAGTAATACAAAGGCACAAACGTTTCTTTATAGGCGTTTCAATTAATTTTCTTTACTTTGCAATCATTAAAAACGAAACGGAATGAAAAAAATACTGATCGCTGCTTTTGCTTTTTCAGCTTTGGTAGCCTGCAATAAAAAAGAAAATGACAAAAACCTGCACATTACCGGCAAGGTAGAAGGGCTAAAACAAGGAGAACTATACATTCAACATATTGTAGACACTAGTTTAGTAACATTGGACAGCATCACAATTGATGGGAATTCCAATTTCAAAAGCGACATTCAGATACCAGAAGCAGAAATGTTGTATTTATCCTTAAACAGGGGAACCTCGAATTCATTGGATAATATTTTACCATTCTTTGCTGAGCCGGGTAACATGACCATCGAAACGACTTTAAAAGAATTTTACGCCAAAGCGAAAATAACCGGATCTAAAAACAACGATCTTTACAATGATTTCAAGAAAATCAAAATGCGTTACAATGACGAAAAAAACAAAACATTCAGTTTAACCATTTTGGCACGAAAAATAAATAGCGCGCAAAAACTGGACAGCTTAAACCAACGCGCCGACAAACTAACTATGAGAAGTTATTTGGACGCTATTAATTTTGCCGTAAACAACGGAAAACACGAAGTAGCTCCGTATATCGCCTTAACAGAGATTTATGACGCCAACATCAAGTATTTAGATACGATTCAAAAATCAATGTCTCCTGAGGTTGCCAAATCCAAATACGGTAAACAGTTAACCGAATTCATCGCAAAACGCAAAGCCTCAGAATAATTTAACTTAAAGTATAAAAAAGCGTTCATTAAAGTGAACGCTTTTTTTATTGCTAATTTTCAAGAAGATATAAATGCAAAAAAGGCTTCCAAAATTGGAAGCCTTTTGAGCCGATAGAGGGACTCGAACCCACGACCTGCTGATTACAAATCAGCTGCTCTAGCCAGCTGAGCTACACCGGCAACTGTACTGTTGCTTTTGTTTCAGTAAGAAACCACGCTGAAGCGTGTTTGAAAAAATTGAGCCGATAGAGGGACTCGAACCCACGACCTGCTGATTACAAATCAGCTGCTCTAGCCAGCTGAGCTACACCGGCGTCTCAATTATTCAAAAACTCTTATATTTATAAGCGTTCGTGAATTACATTTCGGGTGCAAATATAATGGAGTTTTTCAAACTTCCAAATTCTTATTTACACTTTTTTCAAGATTTTTTCCGACTACAATTTGTTGATTTTTTCAACCAACTGAGTAGCAACAACTTCTAAATCTTTATTAATTTGTCTGTAATGTGCTTTTTTATTTTCAACTTTCTTTTGGTTCACTTTTGTGATCAAACCATCAAAAGAAGCAATAGCCTCATCAATTAACGCATCAGATTCAGCAGTTGGTTTCCCTGTTGTAGTCATCTCATAGATATAAACCGCTTCAATAATATCACCTAATACGAAGTTGATGTCTTTTTTTAAGTTTTTTACGCTTGCCATTTTATTTTGTTTAAAATTTCGTTTGCAAAATTACAACTATTCTTTAGATAATAAGTTAAGAAATAAATATTTCTAACAAAGTAGCTTTTCCAACCAACTCAAAATCAGTCAGCGCAGCCGGAAGCAAAACCGTATCCCCTTTTTGAAACGAATATTTCAAATACGAATTCATTTCAACATAAAATTCCCCTTCCGTACAAACCAAAACCCTAAAAGAACTTCTGTCTGTCGAAAAGTGCATTTTCCCGTCAAGCGGAATAACATTTGTCGTGAAATAAGGGCAATGTACCGCCAAATTACCGGCATTCACATTTGATTCGTATTTTCGTTGGGCCTGCACCACATCATAAGTAATGGCATCCAAAGCCAGATCAATATGGAGTTCACGGGAATTTCCCTGTGCATCAACCCGATCCCAATCGTAAATACGATAAGTTATGTCTGAAGTCTGCTGAATTTCAGCAATAACGACTCCTGCCCCGATAGCGTGAATGGTCCCGGTTTCCAAAAAGAAAACATCCCCTTTTTTTACGGGAATTCTATTTAAAATGAAAGGAAGTGATTTCTGTTCCAAATGATGTAAAAATTCTTCAGAGGAAGATTTGTCTTTGAACCCCACAATAATTTCAGCCTTGGCATCGGCTTGTATTACGTACCACATTTCGGTTTTTCCGAAAGAATTGTGTCTCTTTTTCGCCAATAAATCATTCGGATGCAATTGAATCGACAAATCATCCCGGGCATCCAAAAACTTAAACAATAATGGAAATTCATTTCCGAAACGTTCATAAACGGTTGTTCCTAGAATTTCTTTCGGATACTTTTGAAGCAGTTCATTCAAAGAAACGCCGGAAAATTTTCCGTTCTCCACAATACTCACATCGCCGGGAACAGTGGAAATTTCCCAACTTTCACCGGCTGTTTGGGTAGCAATCTCTTTATTTAAAAGGGTATGAAGTTTTTCTCCACCCCAAATACGGTCTTTTATTATTGGTTTAAAAACCAGCGGATAACAATCAAAATTCATTTACACTAATTTTTTCACTGCTTCCACCACTTTTGGAAAATGGTTTTCCGCGTTCATACTGTCAAACACCAAACGAACAATTCCCAATTTGTCTACAACATAGGTAACCCTGCCCGGAAGCAATCCCAAAAGGTTGGTCGGCACGCCAAACAGTTTTCGCAGGCTTTTATCTTCATCAGAAAGTAAGGTAAATGGTAATTTGTATTCGGCGGCAAATTTTTTATGCGATTTCACACTGTCACCGCTTATACCGATAACTTCTGCTCCTAAATCTTTAAATTCTTCATACTGATCACGAAAAAAACAAGCTTGTTTCGTACAGCCCGGCGTATCGTCTTTTGGATAAAAGTAAATCACCAGCACTTTTTTATGCAACACTGAACTGATGTAAAAATCATTACCGTTTTGGTCTTTTCCCCCAAATAAAGGCAATTTATCGCCAACCTTAATCTCTCCCATTATTCGCCTTTATAGGTTACAAAATTACGTGGTGTTTCATAGAGGACAACCTCTAAATCATTGCCGGCCATGATTCTTTTTCTGATTTTATTCCAGATTACAACCACTATATTTTCAGCAGTAGGGTTTAAATCCTGAAATTCCGGAACATCTAAATTCAAATTTTTATGATCGAATTGCGTTTCGACTTCTTCATAAATAATATCCGCCAAATCCTTAATATCCATCACATAACCCGTTTCCGGATTGATTTTTCCGGTCACGCTTACAATCAGTTCATAATTATGACCATGGAAATTCGGATTGTTGCATTTCCCAAAAACAGCCTCATTCTGCTCCGCGGTCCAATCCTTGCGATACAAACGATGTGCTGCGTTAAAATGCGCTTTTCTGCTTACTGTTACTCTCATTAAATGTTGAAATTAGAATTCAGAAATAGAATTTTAAAGTTTATGCTCTTCAAGGAAATGATAAAATTCATCGAAAATAATCTTAAACCATACCGTATAAATATCAGGATGCTGTTCCATATCGGATTTCACGGCATCAATCGACATCCATTTCCAACTTTCCACTTCATCGGTATTGATACTTGGCTCGTTATTATAATACCCAATCATTACATGATCCAGTTCGTGTTCGGTCAAACCGTTATCAAATGGCGCTTTATAAATAAACGAAAACAGTTCTTTCAACTCGGTGGTAAAACCCATTTCTTCCTGCAATCTTCGTGTTCCCGCCTGAATATTATTTTCTCCTTCGCGCTGATGACTGCAACAGGTATTGGTCCATAGCAAAGGGGAATGGTATTTATGATGCGCTCTTTGTTGCAGCATAATTTCATTTTTCTCATTCAACACAAATACCGAAAAAGCCCGGTGCAGCAATGCTTTCTCATGGGCTTCCAATTTTGGCATTAAACCAATTTGCTCGTCTTTTTCGTTGACTAATATTACGTTTTCTTCTGTCATTTTTTTCAATTGCTCCGTAAAATTACGAAAAGCTATTGTAAATCTATGGCTACTTTAATGATTCTGCACATTTAATGGCACACTTCTCGCCGTCTATGGCTGCCGAAATGATTCCTCCGGCATAACCCGCCCCTTCCCCACACGGATACAGTCCTTTTATTTGAAGATGTTCCAGCGTTTCATGATCTCTCGGAATACGAACCGGCGACGAGGTACGGCTTTCCGGCGCGTGCAAAATGGCGTCATTGGTATAATACCCTCGCATCGATTTGCCGAACTGCACAAAACCTTCGCGCATAATCTGCGTTAAAAAGCCCGGAAAAACCTGCCCTAATTCCACGGAAGTCGTGCCAGGCACATAGGATGTTTTGGGAATGGTTGCCGACACTTTACTTTGTGTAAAATCCACCAGACGCTGTGCCGGAACTTTTTGCGTTTCCCCTGCCAAATGCCAGGCTTTTTGCTCAATCGCTTTCTGAAATTCCATCCCGGCTAAGGCTCCGAATTTGGCAAAAGGCTTAAAATCCTCCAGTTTCAATTCCACTACAATGCCGGAATTCGCAGTAGCCTGATCGCGTTTGGAAGGCGACCAGCCATTCGTTACCACCTCGCCCGGACTGGTTGCACAAGGCGCAATTACCCCACCGGGACACATACAAAACGAATACATCCCACGACCGTTCACCTGTTTCACAATTGAATACGGTGCCGGCGGCAGAAACTCGCCTCTAAAATCGCAGGAATATTGTATACTGTCAATTAAACTTTGCGGATGTTCGGCGCGTACTCCTAAAGCAAACGGTTTGGCTTCTATTAAAACTTTTTTTCTGTCTAACAATTCGAAAATATCACGAGCGGAATGACCGGTAGCAAGAATTATTTTTTTTGCTTCAATCACATCATTATGTTGAGTGACAATGCCCTGAACTTCATTATTTTTGATGAGAATATCAGACACACGGGTTTCGAACAACACTTTTCCGCCGTGCTCGATGATTTTCTCGCGGATATCCTGAATAATTTGCGGCAATTTATTGGTACCGATGTGCGGATGTGCTTCCACCAAAATATCCGGTGTTGCGCCAAAAGCTACTAAAAGTCGTAAAATTCTATCAACATCTCCGCGCTTTTTAGAACGTGTATATAGTTTACCATCAGAATAGGTTCCTGCTCCACCTTCACCAAAACAATAATTGGAATCTTCATCCACAATATGATCGCGGTTGATAGCTTTTAAATCGCGTCGTCTTCCTCGAACATCTTTGCCTCGTTCAATTACAATCGGTCTCAACCCTAATTCAACTAATTGAAGTGCTGCAAAAAGACCGGCTGGTCCGGCTCCAACCACAATAACTTCAGCTGCATTGCTGACATCTTTGTATTCAGGAAGGGTAATTTTATCCAACTGAACTTCATCACCTTGATAAAACACTAAAAGTTTAAGATTGATTTTTATGGCACGTTGTCGCGCATCAATCGAGCGTTTTAAAATAGTTAGATGTTGAATTTCTGAAACAGAAACATGAAGCAATTTCGAAACATGAACCTTCAACATTTCCTCGTTGGAAGCTATTTCTGGAGCTACTTGAATTAGCAATTCTTTTGGCATGAGCTGGTAAATTTTTATTTTACAAACATATTCTAAGGCAAAAGTACGAATTAGAAACCGATTTTACCGCAATGCTTTTTGCTGTTCGAAAGCCCTAAGTGCGAAAGAAGCCAACCAATGTTCTCCTTCGTAATTTCCGGCAACTAAAGAGTTCAATGATTCCTTCAGATGTATATCTCCCACATTCTTTAGATGTGCAAATCGCTCGTATTGGTTTTCTAAAGCATAAAAATGCCAGGCACGACTAAAATTCAGGCCATCCAAATGCACCAAATGACCATCAGTTCGGTCTGAAACTTTAGCGGTTTCCCATTTAAAGTTTTTATCAAATAGCGATTTAGCGAACTTACGTGACCATTTCAAAAATTCCTTCTCGCTCAAAACGCGTTGCATAATACCTATTTCTTCCATGCAAGGTGATAGAAAATCGGTTCCGCTCGGTTCCCATGCAAATGGACAATCTACATCATTCTGAAACATACGCAGCGCATTTTCTTTAAGCACATCTTTGAATTTTTCATTTTTTGAAAAGACAGCATAATCCCAAGCTAAAGTCATTCCAAAAGCTGTATTGGTGTGCGTTCCGACTCTAACCGGATAATACAGTTTGGGCAAAAATTCCGAATACCGTTCAACCAACAAATCCGACAAAGGCTGCAGATTTCTGGCTAAATCCTGAGCAAATGGGTCGTTAAAATCAGTCAATTCCTGCTGCAGCTTCAATACCCAAGCCCATCCGTATAGTCTTTCAAATGATTTTTCATGTTTTTTTGATAAATAGGCTACTTCCTGAGTAATATTTTCCTTTGAAAGGTTTGTTTGCAGCTTCTGAATGATTTCGGAACGATTTTTCAAATTTGGAAATTGTTTTACCAAATACACCAACGACCAATGTCCGTGAACCGAGGAATGCCAGTCAAAGCAACCATAAAATGAAGGATGCAATTTTTTTGGTGAAGCAATTTCTGTGGAATCCTGCAATAACTGTCCGAGTTTATTCGGGTATTCCTGCTGCAAGCATTTTAGAGGTAAAGCAGCCAATCGATTTGCCTGCTCCAGTGTAAGTTGCTGGGAAAAAGCTCCTGTAAAAAAACCAAAACTAAAAAGAAAGACATATACATTTTTCATATAAAAAAATAGCTAAAACACAAATCTAAACATTTAAGCATTAGAAATTCATATCATCATAGTACCTTTACATTCTGAAAAATTAAAAATGCAACGACAAATAAAGCTTATTTGGGATTTCAGAGGACCGGCAGCTGCAAAAACCGCCGAACATCACGAAATTCACCTGAAAGAGTACATCGAAATCGAAAAACTTCCGTTAAAAATTACCGGATTTCAAATCTTGAATGATATGCATGCCATCGCTTTTATGGTGGTAACCGATGAACACATGATTCAGGTTCGGGATGCACTAAAACCACATCGTGGAGAGCTTGCTTAAATCAAATCCGTTAAAAAATCTTGTAGTGACTTTTCTTTAGGGACTTGCATTTTTCTTCGTAGAATAGACCGGTAATTATCCACACTTGCAGGAGTGATATTTAATTGTTGACCAATTTGCTTCGAAGACAATTGCATTCTTACCAAACTGGCTACACGGGTTTCTTTTTCGGTCAAATCAGGAAAAAAAGTAGAAATTTTTTGCAAAAAGGAATCTTTAACATCGTCAATTTCAGCATATAAGGCCACTTTGTCAGAATTCTGATCAATAGTGTTATTGATAAACATCATGATGTTGTTAACTTTTGCTTTGAAACTACTATCTTTTTGAGGCAGTTCTTTTAATCTCACCTTAATTTCGTTCAAAATTTCATTCTTTTCTGAAATGTGTAGGGCAAAATCAAGAATCTCTTTGTTTTTAAATTCGATTTCAAATGCTTTTTGTTTGTTTATCATTTCTAGATACTGCTTTTCTTTTAACAACATTTCTTCGCGAATTGTATTGATTTTTCGCTGTCTGGAATATAAAATTGTAAAGAACAATAAGCTTAGAATGATTCCACCAAAAATTGATGTAATAAGAATTTCTAGATTTTTTTCTTTAAGTTTTAACAGTTCGTTTTCCTTATTTTTGAGTTCAAGCTCCTTTTCAATCGTATTAAATTTAAATTCCGCTATTTGTAAATCAGTGGTGGTTTTTTGAATTTCCAATCTTTTTTTCTCCTCATACACATTGATGGAATCTTGATAAGCCGTAATACACTCCGTTTTGTTTTGAAGTTTTGCCAATTTTATCAACTCTTTATAAAAATAAATTTTAGAACCTGTAGATTCCCCTGAAAGTTTATTCTCAACAAAATCAAGTAGAATTTTTTCTGCTTTATCATACTTTCTCTCTTTCGCTAAAAACAAAGCCTTCGTTTCAAAATAAACAGACTCAAACAAAAAATCATATTCATGTTGCTTAGAATGAACCAATTGTTCTACTTTATCAAAATAGTAAATCGCCTGTTTATATTGACTTTGTTCAAGATAAGAATTACTTAAAAACAAGTTTCCGCGTAACTGAAGTGGATAATATTCCTTGCTGTTTGTAGTTTTACTCAAAACAGCTTTCAACTCTTTTATAGCTTTTTTATAATCTTTGAGATGATAATGGTTAATCGCAATGTTCATATCACAAATAAGAGCTGCGGTATTCCTGCCTTCTTTAAGATAAATAGCTTTTGAAAGTTTAAAATATTTAATTGACTCCTGAAAATTATCAATCCTGTTGGACAAGACCGAAAACAAACTAAACGTATTTGCTAACACTTCGTCAGACTTAGCTTCTTTCTGAGTTTTTGAAAGCAATTCCATAGCGCGTGAAAAGTTTCCATTTAAAATATACAAATAAGCCAAATCATTTAAAGCCAAATAAACCTTGTCAGGATTAGTGAGGTTCTCACAATTAGCATATAACATTTGGGATTTTCTAAAATATCCGTACGCTATGTCAGACTTATCATTCAACAATTCAATATTTCCGAGAATCCGATACGTGTCTGCCTCATCCTCTGCCAAATTATGTGTTTTAAAATAGCTTAATCCTTTATTTGCTTCCAGGGATGCAGTTGCAAAATCCCTATTCAAAAAACTAATTTGAGATGAATATTTATAAATTAAGGCTCCCACATATTTCGATTTTTCCCTTAATGAGGATTCTCTCAATCTTGATTTATAAAATATTAAACTGTCCTTTTTAAGAAAATTCTTCTCCGCCGCTGCTCGTATAGATAAAATCTTTGATGAGCCTTCTTGAGCAACACAGGTAATAAACATAAAAAAGCTAATTAATAATGTCAAAAATCTTCTCATGGATTTTAAGCTAATATTAAGAAATCAAGCAATATTAGGAATTAATGAGTTACAAAACCTATATATATGAGATGTATATGAGATGCAAAAATACAACAAAAGTTTTCTGTCATGTTATTTTTGTAACACTCAAAAGAACTAATTAGAAAACATTATGAAAACAATTTTAACTTTTCTTTTTACCCTTTTGCCCCTATCAATTGGTGCGCAAGTTGGAATTAACACGACCACGCCGCATCCGAGTTCAATGCTTGAACTTAACTCAACTGTGTCGGGAATTTTAATACCGCGAATGACACAGGTACAAAAAACGGCCATTGCAACTCCAGCCACAGGGTTGTTAATCTACCAAACAGATAATGTAACTGGTTTTTGGTATTACAACGGCACTGCTTGGGTAACATTTTCATCAACTGGATGGAACATTTTAGGTGACGCCGGAACAAATCCTACTACTAATTTCTTAGGCACAACCGACAATCAAGATTTTGTAATTGCTACAAACAACAACGAGCGTGTACGTATTCAAACAGATGGAGATATTGGAGTAAATCAACCCAATCCTACTACTAAAATCCATATTACAGGAACAAACCCTTCTTTTCGTTTAGAAGACGGAAGTCAAGCTGCAAACAAAGTATTAACTTCAGATGCTAATGGAAAAGCAACATGGAGCAATAATAATTCAATAATAGGTACGCCAGATGATGATTGGCGATTTAATTCTGGAAGTTCGTACGCAAGTCCAATACATCATATAGGACCCGTAGTTATAGGAAGAACTGGTACAACTACACATCATATTGATGTAGACAACGGAGCCAATACTGGAACTACAATGGGAATTGGCAATAACGAATACTTGCAAGATGGAAACAATGAAACACAATTTAGCCACAATTTTGTTCCACTAACAGATGCTTATTTGAATTTAGGTTCTTCTACAAATAGATGGAGAACTATTTATGCAACAAACGGAACTATTCAAACTTCTGATGCTAATGACAAAACCAATATTCAAAAAATTAAATATGGGGTTAAAGATTTAGCTAAGTTAAAAACCATAAGCTTTAAATGGAAAAATGAACACTATTTACATCAAGAAATTCCATCAAACAAAAGAGAAACGAAAATAGGCTTAATAGCACAAGATCTCGAAAAAGTAATTCCTGAAGTTGTATATAATCACACTTGGCGTCCTAAAAGTGAAAAGGAGAATAAAGAATTTGTAAAAGTTGAAAACAAGTATTTAGGAGTAAATTATGAAGAGTTAGTTGCTGTTTTAGTAAAAGCAAAACAAGAACAACAACTTGAAATTGAACAACTTGAAAAAGAAACAGCCGAGTTATTACAAAAAGTTAAACTACTAAAAAGCAACTAATGGTGAAAAAAATATATCTTATTACAATCTTACTTTTCACTTTTGCTGTTAAAGCTCAAGTTGGAATAGGAACTAACACTCCAAATGCTAGTGCAGCTTTAGATGTTACAAGTACAAACCATGGAATGTTAATACCAAGAATGACGCAAGCTCAAAAATTAGCCATTGCTTCGCCTGCAACTGGTTTGCTAATTTATCAAACAGATAACGCTTCTGGATTTTGGTTTTATAACGGTGTAGCTTGGATGCCATTTTCTGGAGGTAATAGCTGGAATTTGTTAGGGAACTTAGGAACAAATCCTACTACGAACAAACTTGGTACTACAGATAATCAAAGTTTAGTTTTAAGAGCTAACAATATTGAAACTTCAAGAATTTTAGCTAATGGAAATGTTGGTATTGGTACGACTACTCCTAATGCAAAACTTCACGTTGTAGGCAACTCTGTTTTTAATTACTCTCAAAATTTTACGAGTATTGCAACTGGAAATATAACAACTGGAACAGGAAACAACCCTTATGTTATAAACAATAATTCAGGATGCGTCGCTGCAGATAGCTGGCAAGTAACCAATACTGGAAGTACATATCAATGTACCGGTTGCACTGGAAATTATGCTTTAATTGACTACGGCAGTTCTACTTGTAATCAAAATGCTATCATGGTTATAAAATTAGGAGCAATCGGCATAAGTTCAGTAAATATTTCTTTCAGTTATTTATATGAAGAATACAATGCTACCGATCAATTTGTTGTGACTCTTTACAATGAAACTACTAGCTCGGTTGTCGCAACGCTTTTAAGCTTAAATTCTAATGCTGATACTACGTTTAGCAACAATTACACTGTTATTCCGGGTAATAGTTACAGTTTGCGTTTTCAATATACGGGAACCTATGCAGCCGGAGCTTCAGTAGATAATGTAATAGTTTCTGGAGGAAATTCTGTTTTCACTTTACAAGATGGAAATCAAGCCGCTAATAGAGTTTTAATTTCTGATGCCAATGGAAATGGAACTTGGGCTGATATTGCCTCATTAGGAGCAACCGACGATGATTGGCGTTTTGCTAGCGGATCAACCACTAATGATCCCATCTACAGAACTGGGTTTGTGCAAGTTGGTAATAACAAAGAACCTTTTCAGCTTTTAGAAGTGGAAGAACCTAACAATTTAGGCCAAGATACTCAATTTGGTTTTGGTAATACTGAATACTTTCAAGATGTTCAATCCGAACAATCTATAAGTCATCATGTTGTCCCAATTAACAATAATTCAATTAGCTTAGGAAGCGCAGCTAATAGATGGTACGATGTTTACGCATCGAATGGAACCATTAATACTTCTGATGCCCGTGATAAAGAAAACATAAAAAATTTAGAGTATGGAACTAAAGAACTTATGCTTTTAAATCCGGTTTCTTATCAATGGAAAAAAGAGCAATTTGGCAATACTGTTGTTCCTGAAAAGGATAAGCTTCATAAAATTGGTTTTATTGCTCAAGAACTACAAAAAGTACTTCCTGAAACAGTTCAAAACTACGAATGGAAAGAAATCAATACTACCTATCAAAAGGTAAAAATGCCTCGATTAGGAGTAAACTATGCCGAAATTATTCCTGTTGTTGTAAAAACAATTCAAGAGCAAGAAAGTAAACTTTCAAAAATAGAAGCACAACAACTTGAAATTCAAAAAATACTAAACGAATTAGCCAAATAAGATGAAAAAAATAATATACTTTCTATTTATAATACTTCCGTTTGTTGCTACTTCTCAAGTTGGAATCGGGACAACAAATCCAAATCCAAGTTCTCTATTGGATATTACTGATACTACGAAAGGGGTTCTTGTTCCAAGAATGACTCAAGCACAACGAGATGCCATTACCGGACCTGCTACGGGTTTATTAATTTATCAAACAAACAATTCACCTGGATTTTACTATTTTAACGGAACCATTTGGGTTAGTTTCGCAAGTGCTGGTTGGTCTACAACTGGCAATAATGGAACTTCTCCAAGTATTAATAAAGTAGGAACAATAGACAATCAAGGATTCTCATTAGCTACTAACAACACTGAAAAAATTCGTGTTTCTAATACTGGAAATGTAGGTATTGGTACGAATGCCCCTTCTACTCGTTTACATATTGTTGGTAGCTCATTTGAATACTTACAACCATTCACAAGTATTGCTACAGGAAATATTACAACATCAACTGCAGCTAGTTTATATTACATAAACAACAATACTAGCTGTGGTGTAGACGATGGTTGGCGAATTGAAAACACAAGTTCCGCTAACTGTACAAATTGCAACGGAAACAGAGCTGTAATAGATTATGGAGCTTCTTCATGTGCTCAAAATGCAACATTAGTAGTTCAACTAGGAGTAATAAATATAGACACTGTTACTATTTCGTTTGATTATGGTTATGATGATTATAATACTACTGATCAATTTATTGCTACACTTTACAACAATACAACCAATAGCGTTGTTGCCACATTTTTTAATCTTTCTACAGCAGATGCTAATGCTACACATTCTGGGAACTACACAATTATTCCTGGAAATAATTATAGTTTAAGATTTCAATACATTGGAACTTATGCTGGTGGTGCAACTGTTGATAATATTTCAGTAAGAAGTTCAAACGGATTACAAATTGTTGATGGTTTTCAGGCTAATGGCAAAGTTTTAGTTTCAAATGCAACAGGACAAGCTACTTGGCAAAATCCTACACCATCAAACACTATTGATCAAGATTGGACATGGAACTCTGGAAGTACAAACACTGATCCTATTTATCACGTAGCAAATGTTTTTATCGGTAGTGGCGCAACTACTACAACTAGAAACTTACAAGCATGGAATGGTACAGCTACAGGAACAATTGTTGAAGTAGGATCTGTTGAATACTTACAAGACGGCACAAACGAAATCAGAGTTAGTGATTTATTTACTCCTTTAACCGATGCGTCTCAAGATTTGGGAAGCACTGCAAGACGATGGACTGCTGTTTATGCTTCTAATGGAACTATACAAACATCTGATGAACGCCTAAAAGAAGACATAAAACCTTTAGAATACGGTTTAGAAGAAATTTTAAAACTTAGACCCGTTAGTTTTCAGTGGAAAGAGGAAAAAGCGGATGATTTTATTATTCCGTCAAAAGAAAAAGAAACTAAACTTGGCTTTATAGCGCAAGAAGTTTTACAAGTTATCCCTGAAGCCATTGTAACAAAAGACTGGTTCATAGATGGGGAACATCCCGAAAATGGACTTCAGGAAAAAGAATCAGAACGATTAGGAATAAGTTATAGCGAAATTATTCCGGTTACCATTAAAGCGATACAAGAACAACAAATTAAAATTGACGCCTTAAAAGAAACAAACAAAAAACTTAAAAACTTAGTCAACCAAATAAAACAAAGCCACCCGAATAGAAAATAACACACGATTCGTTTGTTGTTTGTTTATCATTCATCTCATGAATGCAAAACAGATTGCAGTTATAGAAACCTAGATACTATATTTTTTCACGATTTTTCAACAATGCTCAACAACGAAATAATTAAAAAAAATCTCATTTATTTTTAGTTATTTCCTCTAGGTTCCCTATACTGCTTTCTGTTTTTAAAAAAGTTTTGATTTAATCCATTTATATTATCCACAATCATCTCATTAAAAAGCCCTGAAAGTAATTTCAGGGCTTTTTAATTACTTTTTAAGCGTTAAATCAAGCAGCATCTTTATGCTCTTCTTCAGTAGCAGTCTGAGTTTCTTCGGATTTCTCTTTATTCAATCCTGCTTTAACTTGTTCTAATTTTTCGTTTAAGCTTTCTTCTGACATTCCGTCTTCTTTCATTTTTTTGTTCTTACAGATTCCGCAAAGATCAAAATCAGAATGATTCGCTACGCCAGCATGAGCATCGGCTACCGTTCCATTTAAACGCTCACTGTTTTTGATCGTATAACAATCTTCGTAAATATGGTATTTTCCACCACCTTTGGTGTAATAAACGTTGTTTGTTCCGGTTAAAGCTTCCACCATATTGGTTTCTTCGGTATATTTTTCGACCGAAGCCGGATTGAATTCCGCACCACCAATACCTGCAATTACTAAAGCAACACCGGCGATACTTCCTAAAATCGCTTTGCTTTTGCCATCAATTTTCTTGTTTGTTAGAATAAAGATGATAAGTGGCAAGAAAGCTACAAATGCCATCACAACACCCAATTGGCTTTGCATGTAAAAAAGGAATTTATTTTTTTCTGAAGGCGGATCCAATCGGTTTGATTTTTTCCACAGATAAGAACCTGCAAAAACTAGAATCAAATCCAAGACCATCAATCCTATAACCCAAGCATTTACCGGTGATTCACCTGAATTCACAGCTTTTAAAAACATGCGAATCGCAAACACCTGCGCTACAATAGCACCAAGCCATAACAAAACTGCAAACAATCGAAACTGCGTAGCTTATCCTTTAGCTTCTTCAGTAGGTTTCCAAACGTTTTGATTTTCAGACATAAATATTTATTTGTTTAAGGTTTACAAAAAAATTAATTGGCAACTTCACTGATGAACTTAATGCGCATCAACCGCAGTTCTTCTGTATCATAATCGCCGTCAAATTCATTTAAAGCGTCTTGAATTTTATCGGAATGCGATTCCATGAAATAATCGTGAATTTCTTCCTGCTGATCGTCATCCAGAATTTCATCAATCCAGTATTTGATGTTGAGCTTCGTTCCGGAATATACAATTTGCTCCATTTCCTTCAGCAAAGCATCCATATCTAAACCTTTTGATTTGGCAATATCATCCAGCGGAAGCTTGCGGTCGATATTCTGAATAATATACAATTTCAAAGCCGAATTGGCTCCGGTAGATTTCACCACCAAGTCGTCCGGGCGCATGATGTCGTTGTCTTCTACGTAACGGGCAATCAGCTCTACGAACTCTTTTCCGTATTTTTTGGCTTTTCCTTCTCCTACACCGTGAACATTGCTTAGTTCATCAATAGTAATCGGATATTTTAAGGCCATATCTTCCAATGAAGGCTCCTGAAACACTACAAATGGCGGTACTCCGAGTTTTTTGGCCACTTTTTTACGCAAATCGATCAGCATGGTCATTAAGGCTTCGTCTGCGGTTCCTGAAGATTTTGCCGCGGTTACAACCGTTTCATCATCCGTTTCGCTGTATTCATGGTCTTCAGACATCAGAAAGGAAACTGGATTTTTGATAAAATCGGCACCTTTTTCAGAAAGCTTCAGTACGCCATAGGTTTCAATATCTTTGGAAAGCAAACCATCCACCAATACCTGACGGATTAAAGCCATCCAATATTTTTCATCGTGATCGTTTCCTTTGCCGAAAAATGGCTGAGCATCGGTTTTATGGGCTTTTATCACCGCGTTTATCTTGCCGATAAGGGTAAAAATAATCTCTTTCGACTTATACAATTCTTTCGTATCGCGAACGGTTTTGAGTAACAATACCACCTGATCTTTCGCCTCCACTTTCTTTTTAGGATTACGAACATTATCGTCCATATCGGCGCCTTCACCGTTTACCTCATCAAATTCCTCTCCGAAATAATGCAGTAAAAATTTACGTCGGGACATGGATGTTTCCGCATACGAAACCACTTCCTGCAATAAGGCAAAGCCAATTTCCTGTTCCGCAACCGGTTTTCCGGCCATAAATTTCTCCAGTTTCTCTATATCTTTATAAGAGTAATATGCGACACAATGTCCTTCGCCACCGTCACGACCTGCCCTGCCCGTTTCCTGATAGTAACTTTCCAACGATTTCGGAATGTCGTGGTGGATTACAAAACGCACATCCGGCTTGTCAATTCCCATACCGAAAGCAATTGTCGCCACCACCACATCTACATCTTCCATAAGGAACATATCCTGATGTTTGGCACGGGTTTTCGCATCCAAGCCTGCATGATACGGCACCGCACTGATTCCGTTCACCTGTAAAACCTGTGCAATTTCTTCTACTTTTTTTCGGGAAAGACAATAAATCACACCCGATTTTCCTTTATGCTGCTTGATAAAACGTATAATATCCGCTTCAACATTCTTAGTTTTTGGCCGTACTTCGTAATATAAATTAGGACGATTGAACGATGCTTTAAACGTATTGGCATCCGTCATATCCAAATTTTTCAGAATATCTTCCTGAACTTTTGGGGTAGCTGTTGCGGTCAGGCCGATGATGGGCACATCACCCAATTGTTTAATGATTGCTCGCAAGTTTCGGTACTCCGGACGAAAATCGTGCCCCCATTCCGAGATACAATGTGCTTCATCTATCGCTACGAAAGAAATCGGAACACTTCTCAAAAAATCGATATACTCTTCTTTGGTTAGGGATTCCGGAGCTACGTATAATAATTTCGTCACGCCCGAAGTAATATCCTTTTTTACCTGATTGACTTCCGTTTTGGTAAGTGAGGAATTTAAAACGTGCGCGATACCATATTCAGAAGACAAACTCCGAATGGCATCCACCTGATTTTTCATCAAAGCGATTAACGGAGAAACCACAATTGCGGTACCATCCAACACCAAAGCCGGCAATTGGTAACACAATGACTTACCGCCACCAGTAGGCATAATCACAAAAGTGTTGTTACCCGTAATAATACTTTTAACAACACCTTCCTGTAAACCTTTGAATTGGTTAAAACCAAAATATTTCTTTAACTCTTTATGTAAGTCAATTTCGCTTGGCTTCATTATTTATTAATAGGTATTTTTACATAAATTTGCAGAGAATAAAGATACAAAAATCTTTAACATTCACAAACTAATAAAATTTCTATTTTGACAGTCAGGGAAACCATTTTAGCTACGGCAAAAAAAACGATACTATCGGAAAGCGAAAGCATTGCCAATCTTATAAACCTTGTTGATGATGATTTTGCAAAATCGGTAGAACTGATTTACAACTGCAAAGGCCGTTTGATTGTAACCGGAATAGGAAAAAGTGCCATTATTGCAACGAAAATGGTGGCCACATTCAATTCTACCGGAACACCGTCGATGTTTTTACACGCTGCCGAAGCCATTCATGGGGATTTGGGTATGGTACAACCGGGCGATGTAATCATTTGTATTTCCAAAAGCGGCAACAGTCCGGAAATCAAAGTTTTGGTTCCATTGTTGAAACGTTTCGGTAATATGTTAATCGGAATGACCGCTAACCCATCGTCGTTTTTGGGTAAAGAATCCGATTTCGTACTGAATGCCCATGTAGACATGGAAGCCTGTCCGAACAATTTAGCCCCCACCAACAGCACGACTGCGCAATTGGTTTTAGGCGATGCTTTAGCTGTTTGTTTGATGGAAATGCGCAACTTTAAAAGTGAAGATTTCGCGAAATACCATCCGGGAGGCGCATTGGGTAAAAAATTATTACTTCGTGTGGTGGACATGTTAGACCAAACCCACCGTCCGCAGGTAAATCCTGATGCGAGCATTAAAAACGTAATCATGGAAATTTCTGAAAAACGTTTGGGAGTCACCGCTGTAATCGAAAACAACAACCTTGTAGGCATCATAACCGATGGCGATATCCGAAGAATGTTGGAAAAAAGAGATACATTCAGCGATTTAACCGCAAAAGACATCATGACCAAAAACCCAAAAACCGTACAACTATCCGATATGGTGGTAGACGCATTCAATACCATGGAAAATCATTCGATTACACAAATGGTTGTTGTCGACAACAATCAATACAAAGGAGTACTTCACATTCATGACATTTTAAAAGAGGGCATCGTATAATGGCAAAGAATAAATCCGGGAAAGAAATGTCGTTTTTAGACCATTTGGAAGAATTCCGATGGTTGTTAGTAAGAAGCACTATAGCCATTTTATTAGGCGCTTGTGTAGCTTATTATTTCAGTGACTTTATTTTCGACACCATCATATTCGGCCCGAAAGACGGAAACTTTATCACGTATCGTTTTTTCTGTGATTTGGCCAATCAATATGATTTAGATAAAAGTTTCTGCATACAGGAATTACCGTTCGAGTTGCAAAACCGAACCATGGAAGGACAGTTTTCCATGTTAATCTGGACATCAATAACTGTTGGATTTGTTATCGCTTTCCCTTTTGTTTTATGGGAATTATGGAAATTCATTAGTCCGGCATTATATGACAAAGAGCGAAAAAACATCAAACTATTCATTTTTATCGCTTCCATTTTGTTTTTCCTAGGAGTAGCTTTCGGTTATTTTGTATTAACGCCGCTTTCCATCAATTTCTTAGCGAATCTAACCATCAGTGACCACGTTAAAAACGCCATTGATGTTGATTCGTATATCGGATTGGTAAAAACCACCTCTTTGGCAACCGGACTGGTTTTCGAATTGCCGATTGTGATTTACTTCCTGTCCAAATTAGGCATCGTGACCCCGCAATTCCTTAAGGACTATCGAAAATACTCTTATGTAATTATTTTGATAATTGCCGCCATCGTTACTCCCCCGGATGTTATCAGTCAGACCATCGTAACCATTCCGCTGGTAATTTTATATGAAATCAGTATTTTCATTTCTCATTTCGTAACCAAAAAGGAAACACTAAAAACAACATAATATGTCAGATTTAGTCAAAGAATTCAATGATTATCGTTCTAAAATGAACGAAAAATTATTAAACGACAACAACAAAATCGTAAAGCGCATTTTCAACTTGGACACCAATGCCTATATGGAAGGCGCCTTGGATGTAAAAACCAAAGAATTGCTGGGTTTGGTCGCTTCGGCTGTTTTGCGTTGCGACGACTGTATTAAATACCATTTGGAAACGTCTTATAAACAAGGAATCACCAAAGAAGAAATGATGGAAGCCATGGGAATTGCCACATTAGTAGGCGGAACCATTGTAATTCCGCATTTAAGAAGAGCCTACGAATTCTGGGAAGCCTTGGAAAACCAGGAATAATTATTTGTTAATTAGTTGATGCTGTAAACCGTAATTCGTTTATTTGCACAGATAAAAAACTTAGTCACTCTGTAACTTAGCTACTCAGCAACTCAAAAAATGAAATTAAGAGCCGAAAATATAGTTAAAACCTACAAAGGAAGAAGCGTGGTAAAAGGCGTTTCGGTAGAAGTGAATCAAGGTGAAATCGTGGGTTTATTAGGGCCAAACGGTGCCGGAAAAACCACGTCCTTTTATATGATAGTAGGTTTGGTAAAACCCAATGCCGGCAATATTTATTTGGACGACATGAACATCACTGATTATCCGATGTACAAACGCGCGCAAAACGGAATCGGATATCTGGCTCAGGAAGCATCGGTGTTCAGAAAACTGAGTATTGAAGACAACATACTGAGTGTATTGCAACTAACCAATCTTTCCAAAGCCGAGCAGGAAGCCAAAATGGAATCATTGATTGACGAGTTCAGCTTACAACACATTCGCACCAATCGCGGGGATTTACTTTCCGGAGGTGAGCGTCGTCGTACGGAAATCGCGCGTTGTTTGGCTACCGATCCGAAATTCATTTTATTGGACGAACCGTTTGCCGGAGTAGATCCGGTTGCCGTAGAAGACATTCAGCGCATTGTAGCACAGTTAAAAAATAAAAACATCGGAATTCTCATTACCGACCACAACGTACAGGAAACCTTAGCCATTACCGACAAAACGTACTTAATGTTCGAAGGCGGAATTTTAAAAGCCGGAGTACCGGAAGAATTGGTACAAGACGAGATGGTACGCCGCGTGTATCTGGGCCAGAATTTCGAATTGCGTAAAAAGAAATTAGAATTTTAATACTAAAAAATCCCAAGTTATTTGGGATTTTTTATTTTATGGTAATAGCCTTTAAATCTTCTTTATTTCCGTTAAACACATTCACATCCACCATTCCTTTAATGCCTGAAATCTGGGCTTTTTCGGTAAACTGCCACAACAGCCAGTCGTTCTGAATCCGTTCTACAAAAAAATTGTAATTGGCAATCCAAAGCGGGTATTCTTTGAATTCGTCCTTCAGGAAATCGGTGTAATAACTTTGTCCGGAATAAATAATAGGCTTTACTTTATAATGCCTTTCCACTCGTTTTAACCATCGGCGTAAGCCAACTTTCAAACTATCGATGGATTGATTTTTAGGCAACTTTTCAATATCCAAAACTGGCGGCAAATCGCCTTTTCTTAGTCTTACGTTTTTAATAAAATGATCGGCCTGCGCAATGGAATTTTCGTTCGGACGATAGTAATGATACGCACCGCGCACAAAATAATGTTCTTTCGCAGCTTTCCAGTTTTCTTTGTATCGGGCGTCAATTTTATTACTTCCTGCCGTGGCACGGATAAAAACAAACGACAACGGAAACTCCTCTTCAATGGTATTGATTTTTTCCCATTCAATTTTTTCCTGATATTCCGAAACGTCAAATCCGACCAGTTTGGTGTCGTGACGGCTCAGTACTTCAAAAATACGGATGTCTTCAATCTTCCGTTCTTCTTCGGAAAGTTCACTCGTACTTCTATCGGTTTTAAATCCTAAAAAATACAACAAACCGTGACGATAATTATACAAACCGCCAACAATCGTTACCACAAACAAGATGCCTAAAGTATACAACAATAACCTCCCAAAAGGCGTTTTGGCAGTCTTTTTCGATTTTGAGCGGGTTGATTTTCTTAACAGCGTTGATTTTTTCGCAGGAACGCGTTTCATAATTTATGACGGCTTGTTTAAAACCGTATTGTTAAGCACTGAAAGCACAACATAAAACAAAATAATTATCGGAATCGCCAAATACTGGAAAACAGCCAATAATATAGCCGAAACAGCCAAAAACAACACCTGAAGTTTATTCTTTTCCCAACTGAAATATTTCACTTTTAAAGAGAAAAGCGGAATTTCAGCATTTAGCAAATAAGCACTCAAGAAACACAATCCTACAAGGAAATAAGGATTGCTTAAAATATCAGAAAGCCAATCGAACTGATTCGCGAATAAAATCATCGGAATACTCATAATTAACAACGCATTGGCCGGTGTTGGCAACCCAATAAATGAGTCCGTCTGACGGGTATCGATGTTAAATTTTGCCAAACGGTAACACGAAGCCACCGTAATAATAAAACCAATGTACGGCACTACAGCCATATAATAAGTATCCGGTGTTAACGTATAAATATCCTGGTTTTCCTGAATATCAGACAGCATTTTATACATCACCACTCCCGGAACCACACCGCTGGTAACCATATCGGCCAAAGAATCCAACTGAACACCCAAAGGACTTTGTGCATTGAAGATTCGGGCAAAAAAACCATCCCAAAAATCAAAAAAGATACCAAGACACACCAACGAAAAGGCTTCATTGTAATTACCGTTAAACGCATGAATTAACGCTAAAAGTCCTGTAATAAGATTTAAGAAAGTAATAAAATTTGGAATCTGTTTTTTAAATGACATACGTTTTCTTTTTAAACTGACACAAAGTTATACAATAAGTTAATACAAAATGGAGTTTAGTAATTGAGAATTTCATTTCTTTTAAAAAGCAAACATAACCGGAAAGGCAATAACAAGACCATTTCGGCACCGTTTGGGAGAATGATTTTTAATGGGCATTTCATCTTAATATAGTATATTTGTCAAAGGTATAACGTAAAACCCTATCTGGCATTCGTTTAGTCAGCATTGTGTAACGGATACTGATGTATATTTGTAAAAAAAACGGCTTTGAAAAAAACCTACTTAGTACTACTCCTTTTAACCTGCATCGCAACTAACAGTCAGATTGTTAGAAAATACTCCAATGAATTTATGAGTATTGGTGTGGATGCAGCCGCTTTAGGAATGTCTAATGCCGTAACATCTCATACCGCAGATGTAAATTCGGGCTACTGGAATCCGGCAGGACTTTTAAAACTGGAAGACAAACAAATCGCTTTAATGCATGCCAGTTATTTTGCCAATATCGCACAATACGATTATGCCGCTTTCGCAATGCCAATAGACGACCGCAGTGCTTTTGGAGTATCGTTAATCCGATTTGGGGTTGATGACATCTTAAACACCACACAACTTATTGACAACGAAGGCAATATTGATTACAACAGAGTCAGCCTGTTTTCCGCAGCCGATTACGGCTTAACCTTTTCCTATGCCAGAGCATTACCGGTTCAGGGATTCAATTATGGTGTGAATGCAAAAATCATCCGTCGCGTTATCGGAAAATTTGCAAGCTCCTGGGGTTTTGGTTTTGATTTGGGATTACAGTATGAAACCCGTGACGAATGGAAATTCGGACTGATGCTTCGTGATATTACGACCACTTACAATGTCTGGGCTATCGACGACGAAGAATTTCAGAAAATAAAAAATGCCGTTCCAGGGGAAAATCAGGAACCACCGGAAACCTCGGAAATAACCTTACCCAAAGCACAATTGGGAATGTCAAAGAAATTTATCATCCGTTACGATTACAGTCTTGTGGCCGCCGCCAATTTAAACATGCAGTTTACCCGAACCAACGATATTTTCTCAACAGATATCGTAAGTATCGACCCTGCCGTTGGATTTGAAGCCGGTTACATTGATTTGGTGTTTCTTCGTGCGGGTGTGGGTAACTTTCAAAACATTACAGAAATCGACAATTCCAAAAGCTTAAGTTTCCAGCCTAATATTGGTGTCGGATTTAAATACAAAGGCATTCAGGTAGATTATGCTTTAACTGACATCGGCGACCAGAGTGCCGCTTTATACTCTAATATTTTCTCTTTAAAAGTCGACTTAGGTATTTTCAGATAATGACACCATCACTACTTTTCAAAAAATCATTTTCGTTCTTTTTACTGATTTTCAGTTTTATATCCGCGTTTGGACAGACTCCATTTTTATCCGACAAAGCCGAAATCAGTTTACTAACCTGTGGTACGGGAGAAGAATTGTATTCGTTATACGGCCATACCGCTTTGCGCATTAACGACCCGATAAACCAGATAGATGTTGTTTACAATTATGGTGCTTTCGACTTTAGCACGCCTAATTTTTACGGGAAATTCGTTAAAGGCGATTTGGAATATTTTGTAACCACAAGCAGTTTCGAAGAATTCAATTACAGTTATGTGTATGACAACAGGGATATTTTCGAACAAAAACTAAACCTTTCGCGCGAACAAAAACAAAAGATTTTTAGCGAACTGAATGAAGTACTAGCCTCTGAAAAACGTTTTTACACTTACAAATTCATTGACCGAAACTGTACCACGATGGTTCGCGATGTGATCAATAAGGTTTTAACAGAGCCCATTTCTACGAAAGTTCCCGACACACAGAAAAACTACCGTCAGATTTTATACGATTACCAAACGGATAAATTTTATGAAAATCTGGGAATCAATTTGATTTTCGGCGCTAAAACCGACCGTCAATCCGACCAATTGTTCCTTCCGATAGAATTATTACAAGGCATTGAACAAACCAAAATAAACGGAAAACCATTATCAGACGCTACCGTAACCGTATTCAAAAGACAAGACATTAAAGCAAATAAATCGCTTTGGAATAATTTTTACACTTTTGCGTTTGCGATGCTTCTTATCGCTTTTCTTGCTTACAAAAAGAAATCTGCAGCGATTATATACCTAACAATTATTGGTTTATTAGGCCTTTTCTTTTCATTGGTCGGACTGTATTCCCTGCATGAAGAAGTATTGTGGAACTATAATGTTTTGGTTTTGAGTCCGCTCTACTTACTATTGGTTTTCTTTGTTTGGAAAAAAAATGCGGTTTGGACCAACCGAATCGTACTGTTAAACCTAGGATTGATTGCAATTTATTTGGTTTACATGCTCAACAAAGCTCATTTGATAATGATGGTACCATTTGCAATTACATCGCTTACAGCACTTTGTAAAGTACGAAAAGAAACACTTCAGAAGTAACGTTTAATTACAGTTATTCCGACGAAGGAGTAATCACATACTTCTGCTTCCTGCTATCTGCTTTCTGATTACTGCCCTCTGAAGAACAACACCGTGCTGAGTGTTTTCACCACAATATTCACATCGAGAAACAAACTGCGGTTTTTGATGTAATACAAGTCGTATTGTAGTTTTATCAGGCTGTCGTCGATGGTTTCGCCATACGAGTGTTTTACCTGTGCCCAACCGGTAAGTCCCGGTTTAATTACATGTCGTGTTTGGTAGAACGGCATGATTTCGGCAATTTGATTTACAAAAATGGGGCGTTCCGGTCTTGGTCCGATTACCGCCATATCCCCTTTAAGAATATTGATAAACTGCGGAAATTCATCGATACGGGTTTTTCTCAGGAATTTACCAAAAGGTGTAACTCGGCTGTCGTTCGCCGCGGCAAAAACAGCACCATTGGCTTCGGCATTGGTTACCATCGATCGGAATTTGTAAATTTTGAAAGGAATACCGTTTTTCCCTACTCTTTCCTGAGTGTAAAGTAACGGCCCTCTATTCCCCAACAGATTCGCTATAAAAAGAAACGGCAGCAATAAAGCACCAATCAATAAGCCAATCAAAGAAACAATAATATCGAAAAGGCGAATGGCATACAGGTACAGCTTATTCTGATTGCTTCTGCTGAAAGGAAAATATTTATAAAAATCTTTTTCCGAAAATTGCACCGGAAGACGGTAGGTACTCATTTCATACACTTGCGAATACTCACGAATGACAACACCTTTTTCCAAAAAAAACAGCAATTTATCGTATACTTCAACCGGAAACTCATCAGTCGATTTATTGGCGATTACAATTTCCGAAATAGAATGTTTTTTTATAAAATCCTCAAACGTTTCCAGCGTAATTTTTTGCAGTTTCACCTTCTTTTTAAGCGATTCCTTCGTACTAAAATATCCAATTACCTTATAATTGGGATCGGCTTTTTCCAGTTCATCCACCAGACTGTCAACTGTTTTATCATCTGCTAAAAAAAGTACATTTTTATAAAAACGATCAGAAGCCAAAAACTTCTGATACACCATGCGCCAAAGAAAAAGAACGCCCAAAATAGTGGCATAAAAAAACAAAATCTGCAACCTGTTTTTGGGTAGCGATGGGGTTAAAACGGGTGTTAGAAGGTAAACAGAAACCGTTGTGGTAGCGGTCAGTATGATACTTTTGATAATCTGGAACTGATTTCCGGCCACCTGAAGATTGTACATTTCAAATACGGTACCGAACAAAAGCAGGTAAAAAGCCAAAACAAATGCCCAATAGTAATTGTGAATGGAAAACCTGAAATAATCAAACTGGAAACAGCTGCTCAGAAAATAAAGTGCCAGCAACACCAGCATCACGTCAAAAAGACGGAGAAGTATCTTACGCTCCGAAATTTCAAAATGTATTTTTTTCCTGTTCGTCATTCTCAAATCGATATGATGCAAAATAACGAATTATTAGAGAAAAAAACACAACCAAAGATGAAATAACAAAATAATAGAAAAACCTTAAAAATTAAGACAGCAAGTTCTTCCATTGGTCTTTCACAACATTCCAATCCCAACTTTCTGCTTTAATTCGGGCCTTACGGGCCATTTCCTTAGCCGTCTGAGGATTTTCAATCAACGACACAATCGCATCCACCATACCAACAAAATCATTATCAGCAACCAACATAGCCTCCTGATTATTCTTCAATAAAAATGGAATTCCTCCAACATTAGTGGTAACGACCGGAAGTCCTAAAGCCATCGCTTCCATGACACTAACCGGGGTATTATCAAAATGAGTGGTATTGATAAAGATATCGTATGCTGCTGCTAAGGCAATCCATTCTGTTTTAGGAAGCCGTCCTGTAAAATGAACCGCTACATTCTTTTCCAAAGCATAGTCTTTGCAACTTTCCATGCTGCCATCCCTATCGGGCCCTACCATACAAAGCTGTGCTTCCGGAAACTTTTTTTGAAGCAGGCTCAGCACATCAATAGCCATCTTGGGATTGTAAATAGCATCAAAAGCTCTTACCCAAAGTAATTTCGGCTGTAATTCGGTTCTTTCCAAAAAAGGATACTGTCCGATTTCCAAAGTATTCGGAATAAATACAAGATTTGAAAACCCTGCCTTTTTAAAAGCCTCCAACAAATAATGAGAAGGAGCAACATTTTTATAAGCATTCCCAAATACCATGGTACAAAGTTTAGGATTGTTTTGCAATCGGTTGGGCAAGTTCCCGCCGTGCAAAATCGGAATGTATTTCTTTCCAAATAAACGGCAAAGCTGACTTACGCTAAACGCAAACCAAAACCCAGAAGTGCTGTAAGTATCAATCAGAACAAAATCACTTTTTCGATATCGGATTACCGCCAACAGCATATCCAACATCCGCAAAACAGGATTTTTAAAACCAGAAACAGCAACCACACGATAGCCTTCTTTGGTAAATTGCGCGCTTAACGTTTCTATTATTGTGGTATTTAAACCTTTACCCGACAGTTTGTTCCCTATGTACAACAGGTTTTTCAAGTGCGTAAATTTTTAAAAGAGTTAAGGCGTAAATGAAGGCTGGTGCGGCCGTTCGCATCGCGGCGTGATTAAGGGTCAGCAACCAGAAAAAATAAAAAGATAACATATAAACATGCATCTTATTATCCAGATACAACACAAACGGAACCAGTAACAAAATGAGAAAACCAATTAATCCAAAACTACCGTGTTCAGCAAGCATACGGGTAATTTCATTGTGTGAAGCCGCTTGAATTCCTGTTGTTTCCTCACGAAATTCTTTGTTCTTTCCTACTCCAATACCAAAAACAGGATTATCGAGAAACATTTTTAGCTCGGAAGAAATCAAATCCTCCCTTCCGGACAACTGACTTTCTTTTTTATTTCCGTGTACCCCTTCATTGGCATATCGTCGTTCGATTAACCCGCTGGTTTCCGAGGCACTGTACAACCAAACCCCTGAAAGCAATAACAATCCGAAACCTAGTGTTTGCAATATCTTAAAACGACTTTTTGCATTCATATAAAAGAATAAAACACTAAGAAAGAGAAGAATCATAAAACCGGCAGTCATCATACCACCCCTTGAAAAAGTCACAATTCCGCGAAAAGTCATCAATACACAAAGAACAACGTTCAACCAAAGCAACCAATTACTTTTAGACCGCAGCACAATTCGGGTAAACAAAATAAAGACTCCCAATCCTAATATGGTTGCTACCTGATTTGGGCCAAATCCGCCAGAAGTTTCGTGATTGGATGCAGTATTGGTAACTACGTCTTTAACACTGGGAGTGTACAGAAAAATATAGGTTAACGTAGAAATAATCGGAAGCAGGATCGTTAACAACAAGTTATTAAGTTCTTCCAAAGTAAATCGGCGTCGATGACAATAAATAGCAGTAAACCCAAGACAAAGAGGCCCTGACAAATTAAACATGACTGCTTTACGCATATCTGTTGTATAATTAAGTGTTTCTGTGGCTACTAAAACCCCGGGCAATAAAAAAATCAAATATATCCAAAACGGAATGCCTCCTTTTGAGATACCGCTGTAAATCATCCCCAAAACAGCAAAGAAAATAACAGAATACTTGGTTAACTCGTGAAAAGAATTCCCATGAGTCATGCGCAAAAAAACCTCACTACCAACCATGTAGGCGGCAACGAATAAAACCTCATTATTTTTATTTTTGGTTTTCATTACATACAACAACCCCACAATCAATATCAGGAAACTGTATATTTTGGAGAGAAAAGGAAGGAAATAAACAACCAATCCAATGGCAACATGAATGAATATCAGTGAAGTATATGATAATTTTCCTTTTTCCAAAATCAATTAATAAAATGCAAATAATCCGTAATCACTGCCTGTTCCGAAAATCGATTTTCAACAGTTTTTTTCAATGATGATCCAAATTCGCTTATCAGGTCATCATTCTTTGCCAAAACTACTAATTTTTCGCTTAATTCTGTCTTATTCATTGGATTGAAAAGCATTCCGCTTTCAGTGTCATTGATAATTTCAGAACAATATCCCACATTTGAGGAAATAACAGCCAATCCGGAAAGCCCGTATTCCAATAATGTTACCGGAAAGCCTTCATAAGTGGAGGCTAATACTCCTATAGTTGTCTGCTGAAGAACATGGAAAACATCATTACACCCTCCATATACAAAAACGCTTTCAGACAAATTATTTGTCCTGATATAATTCTTTAATTCTTCCGAATAAGCATCCGAATTGTCTTTTCCGATCAAATGTAACGACCACCCGGTTTCTGCCAGACGGGAAATATGAAATGCCGTCAACAAAGTCAAATGATTTTTGGGATGACGAAGATTAGCCAAACAAACAATCCGTTTTCCTGAAGTTCCATTTAAAACGGTATTTTTTTGTTCCTTTTCATTTATTACAGTAAAATTTGGCAAATACGCCACTTTTTTACATTTTAAATGTTGTTCTGCCCAAATCTTTAATTCTTCATTAACGACAAGTACACGATTAAAAAAGAATGAACTCGCAATAAGCATTCTATTATCATTCGTTCTCATTTTAACCCTGTTGCCATTATGATCGTGCCATACAATTTTCAGTTTCGGATAAACCAACTTGAGTAAAACTGCCATAAAAAAGGATGTCCCGTGTGCATGAACCCATTCAATACGATTATGAAATATAAACGTTCTAAGGCGCCACAAAGCGCTTAAATCCAGTAATTTTTTCCGATTTAAAAACAAATAAGGAACCTCGTCACTAAGCTCATCCTTGAGGGCGCCTTCTTTTCGCGATACCGCCAACGCAGAAACTTCAACACGTGAAACCAATGTATTGGCATAATTTACCGCCATACGTTCAGCTCCTCCTGCTTCCAAGCTGTCTATTAATTGAAGAATACGCACTTTACTGTTATATTTTATTTTTTTAATAATTTTATTTGTTTTCATCATTCTGTCCCGATACCACTCCGCTTTGTCGAAGAACTTTTGTGTGCTTTTGTACTTGCAGAAAGACACACTGTATAATTTTCAAGAAGGCCTCTCCAAAAGGCCTCTTATTTCTGATTCAAAATAATCCAAAGTATAGTGACGCGACCACAGCATACCTTTTTCAGCTAAAATCTGATACTTTCCAGCATCATCTATAACTTTTTTAAGTTGATTAAAATCTTCATCAAAAACCATTGTCAACACAACACCACGAGTACCGTTATCCAACATTGTTGGTACACAGGAAACAGCACTGGCAACTGGAACACAACCCCAAAACATGGCTTCCGCTACCACTTTAGGCCAACCCTCACTTTTAGAAGGCAACAATAAAAAATGACTGTCACGGTATGCATGCTGAACTGTTTCAGCACTTTGATTGCCGTGTAAAACAACAATTTTCTGCAATCCCTTTTCCTGAATATATGATAACAACTGTGCTCTTTCTTTTCCTTCTCCATATAGATCCATTCGAACACTATACCCTTTATTCCTTAACTCTTCCACCAATTGAATGGCATACAAAGGACGTTTCCCTTCAGACAAGGTTCCCACAAACAAAAAACGAATATCTTCCTGAGGCTCACTGCCATCTTGAGTCTGTCGAAGAATCTTCCGCAAAGGAACATCCTCTTTATCACTTTCCTTGTATGATGCCGTAAAGAAAGGTTTAATATTTTTTGTACTTCCCTGCCACTCTCCATAGACCAAAACCTGCATGTTTCGGGTCAAAAAAGTATTAGACAAAATCCATTTTTGAATACGGTAACTTAGAGGCTGTTTGGCCTTCGGATCCCAGTTTCCGGCATATTTGGCTGTTTTGGGTGTATTCGGAAACAGTATCTGAACCAAACAGCCCAACAGTCCAATGTTACCCGGACAACGCAAATGAATATGATCCGCAGTTTTCATGGCTTTGGCTATGTAAACCAAATTAACAAGAACTGCAAAAATACTTTTAAAAGCCTTAGCTGCAGATTGCACATCAAACTCTTTCAGTACAACGGGCGACACTGTTTCAAAAGGAATCGTGGTAACCAATAAGCCCCGGTCGGATTCCCAAACCGGACAACAAAACTGAATTTCATCTGCATATTTAGCCCAAAATTCCATTTCCTTTACATAAGGACCATAAGCTTTCCACTCTTTTTTTTTGGGGATTAAAGGTGCTGCGGATACAATTAACAACTTCATTAAATATAGCCCTCCGAACCTTTATTGGAAATTACTACCGCAGGAACCCCTAACAGTACATCGTGGTTTTTCGCATCTGTTGTAACTAACGAACAGGCGCCAATAAGCACATTATCTGCAATAACTATTTTCCCTGCAACAACTGAATTAGCTCCGATATAGACATTATTCCCGATGATGGGGACACCTCTTTTTTCTCCTAATCCTGAAACACCTATAGTTACATTTTGAGAAATATTACAATTATTGCCTAAAACCGTATTGGCATTAAGAATAATACCTCCAAAATGACCTATATAAAACGAATGCCCTATTGATACTGAATAAGGTATAGAAATTCCTGTAATAATTTCTGTGAATTTTTGCCATATAAGACAAATAAAAAGTAAAAAATGACGGAATATTGGAATTTTTATCCTTCTATATATAGCATTTGAAATTCTATATTGAAAAATTGCCCAAAATCCCTGAGTAAAAAACAGAATAGAAATAAAATTTCCACCATATTTTTTATATTTTCTATAATCCGAAGCTATTAATGCTGAAACTATCATTTTAACTGTCGTTATTTCTTTGCTTCACAACTATTTGCAATTGCTTCCACAACCTTCATTACTCCTATTATTTGCTGCTAAAGTTATCTTTTTTTATCCAGTAATGCTTTAAAAAAAATAATATTCTGATTTACAATAACATCAATACTAAATCTTTTACTGACATCTTTTCGAGCATTTTCCCGCATCACTTTAGATTCATCCTCATGCTCCAGAACCCATTTTATTTTTTTGGCGATATCTTCAGGTGAAAAAGGATTAGCCAAAACTCCGGTTACATTATCGAGCACAGCCTCAGGACCAGGACCGGCAATACTTCCCACAAAATTTTTCCCCATTGCCAAAACTTCCAACCATGCTACAGGCATTGCTTCCATATGGCTTGGATAACAACAAACATGTGCCGTGGCAATAGTTTTTGGCATTTCATCATTGGGCACTACTCCTAAAAACGTGATATGCGGTCTTATTTTTGGGGTGATTTTTTTTTCCAACTCAGGCAAATACGGAATTTTAGTTCCCGGCAAATTCCCACCTCTTCCGGCAATCAACAAATGAATATCCGGAAAATCATCAATCAAATATTCAATTGATTCAACCAATTGTCTGATTCCTTTTTTTTCCACAATGCTACCGGCAAACAATATCGTGTTGGGTACTGTTTTCACATTTGTCGCATCAAAAAACTTGTTTGTATCGATAGGATTAAAAATTACTTCAATGGGTTTTTCTCCTAAACCAAGTAATTCACGTGTAGTTTCACCAACAAATTTTGACACTGCAATTATATGATCCGCCTTTTTGAAAGAACGTTTTTCCTGAAATGCTTTCCAGAATTCCACAGGCCTGTTTTCCGCTTTTGCAAAATAATGATGGCCTCCATGCATTCTTATGACATACTTTATCCCTTTTATCTTAGATAAAAAAGCCATCCCTAATTCTGAAGTTTCTACAAAATCAATAGGATTTTCTTTATGTACTGCTTCAATTTTTTCAGAAATTGCTCTGGAATTAAGCAGCCATTGCAATCCTTTAATTTTCTTAGGAGCTAATCGATAAACCGTTATACCATTTACGACTTCTTTCTCTTCTTTGGAAATATAATTTAAACCTATAACACTTACTTTAACCCCGTTTTCTGCTAATGATTTTCCCAATGTTGCCACAAATGTACCTACACCTCCATGAGGAAAACCTGTTTTTGGAAATTCGGATGTTATGAAACAAATGTGCATGTTACTGTATTTTTAAAATCGCTTTAATGTTTGATGATGCATTTTTATGATCAGCAATAACAACTGACTTCCATTGTGCCATATCATCCATATTGCTTTTCTGAACTATTTTCTGAGTTATCTCGTCGCTACTGTTCAACCATAGTACCGCTTCTTTGGCAGGCATACTTCTGAAATGTTGAAATTGATAGATTGTATCAACCGACCAATTTTCGACATTTTTGTTTTTTTGATCATAATTTATAAAAACACAAGACTTTCCAAACATAGCAAAATCAAAAGCCATGGTTGAACCTATATTAATGACCAAATCCGAATAATAAGCGGTACTTACCAGCAACGGAATATCTTCTTTTGAAGGATAAACCATACTCCAATCCGTTGACTTTTTAAACAACCAGACCGGCGGAGCTTCTTTAATAAGATTGTTGTATTTCTGTATTACGGAATCGAATCTTCCCGACAAATCCACTGGGCAACGGCGCAACAAAATCTGATATTCCGCATCCAGCCCTTCTTTTATAATTTCCACTGCAATATCTTCTAAATATTGAGGATCGTCTGGAGAAGTCAAAACATCATCTCCGGAATAACAGATAATTTTCTTGTTCAAATCCAAATTATACCTGTCATAAAACTCTTTTTTCGGGATAATGTTTTCAGGGTTTGCATAACATTCAAATTGTGGCGTCCCAGCAACAAAAATCTTTGATTGATGAATTTCAGGATAATACATTTTCATTTCCGCTTTCATGTATTCGGACCAAACCAAATAATTGTCTGCACGCAACGCCATTCTTGCCTTAGGTAAATTATCCCAAGAATAAATCACAGTAGTCGTTTCAATACCTAAATCTTGTGCGGCAGCAAAAATCGTAGCGCATTGCAAACCTCGCTGATGGGAGCAAAATAACTTATCCGGTTTAACTTCCTCAAGCACTTTCTTTACTTCAGTATAAAATGAATTTTTCCTGATAGCTTTCTGATAAGCGGTTTCCAGTTTCAGGATATTTTCATATTTCTTAAATAATGAAGCCGAAATTGTTATTGCCTTGTAAAAAATATTTTTAAAACTGCCCTTATGGTTTGATTTCCAATTAGAAAGAATGGTTTTATTATCCGTTAACGAACTATTGTACTGCAAACGGGAAATGCAGATTAATTCCCGTATAAATTTCTCCTTAACACCTTCATTATATTTAGGAATTTTAATTGCAGATGAAACTTTGGTAAGTTCTTTTATTTCCGTTTCCGTTTCATCATCAAAATTATGAAATAATATTAGTTCTTCATTTGAAGTTCTGAAAACATCAGAATACAGATAGTTTCGGATTCCGACACCATCGGGAAACAACAATATGATTTTATTTTTTGACATTGGATATTTCGGAACTTTATATAATTCAGTTGCCAAATATCGCTTTTTTTCGGCAATACTGAATTGTTTCAAAATCAAATTTCAATCTGATTTTTCAAGTCGGACTTTAATTTAAAACTGTTTGATCTTTGCAATCACCTTTTCCACATCCAATTCATAATACATGGGAAGTCTTACCAATTTGTTGCTGTAACTATCACTATTGGGCAACTCTCTAGCGTCATGTCTTTCAAAATAATACGGACTGGAATGCAAACTCTGATAATGAAAAATCGCCAAAATACCATTGCCTTTCAAATGATTAATAAGTTGGGAGCGTTGTGCTTCAGAATTACAAATGAGGTAAAACATATGTGCATTATTGGTAGCATAATCGGGAACCAGGGGAAAATGAACACCGTTTGCTTCTGCCCAGTCTTTTAAACCAGCGTAATACGATTGCCAAAGCGTCAACCGTTTTTCCTGAATTTTATTCAGATTTTCTATCTGTGCCCATAAAAAAGCGGCTATAATTTCAGAGGGTAAAAAAGAAGAACCCGTATCCACCCAAGTATATTTAGCCACTTCTCCTCTGAAAAAAGCAGCTCTATTTGCACCTTTCTCCCATATAATTTCAGCCCGGTTTGTGTATTTTTCATCATTAATAACGAGCATACCACCTTCGCCGGAAATAATGTTCTTGGTTTCATGAAACGAAAAAGCGGCCATGTGCCCGATAGAACCCAAGGGTTTTCCTTTGTAACAGGAATCAATGGCCTGAGCCGCATCTTCAATCACAATAAGATTGTATTTATCGGCTAAAGCCATAATCGGATCCATATCACAGGCCACACCGGCATAATGAACCGGAACAATGGCTTTGGTTTTAGGCGTAATTAACGCTTCCAATTTCGATACATCGATATTCGGTGTATTTGATTCCGAATCTGCAAAAACTATGGTAGCGCCTTGACGCACAAAAGCAATTGCTGTAGAAACAAAAGTATAACTCGGTACAATTACCTCATCGCCAGGCTGAATGTTAGCCAGTATGGCACACATTTCCAAAGCATCGGTACAGGAAGTCGTCAGCAGCACTTTTTTAAAACCATAGTGTTGTTCAAAAAAAGCATGACATTTTTGGGTAAACATGCCGTTTCCGGATAGCTGCCACGCTTTCACTGCCGATTCTATATAGTGTGTCTCTTTACCTGTGAGATACGGTTTATTGAACGGGATTTGCATATTATACTATCGGAGTAAATTTAGCCTTTTCAGGCAATAAAAACTTCATGAATTGAATTTCATCTTCCGTGCCTCGTTTAGTATAGGTCCGGTCGGAAACGTCAAAATAGGTAATTTCATGTTTTCCGAAATCAATTTCGGAAGCATCTGTTACAATTTTCAAATTGTTTTTTTTGCCGTGATACGTATTCAGATACTCCTGCATTTTGGCAAATTTTTCTCCCACAGCTACCTCTTTAAACTGAAATCCCATTTTATCTGAAACCGAAACTGCAGGAGAACCAGCATAAATTTCATTATACCGCATGTCTTTAGTAATAACCGACCCGACCATAGCCATGGATTTGTCGGCTGCTGTTATAGGTGAAACGATGCAATGTCCTACGAACCAGACATCATTGCCTACGAGAAGTGGTTTTTCATCCAAAAAACGACATCCTTCCAGAGTATCACCAAACTTAATATGACTCCACAATTGGGAATGGGCGCCAATACCGCAATTATTCCCAATAGCAGTCCCTCCGATTGAATCAATGATTGTAAACTGTCCAATCCAGGCATTGTGCCCAATCCTGCAAGGCTGATAACCATGAACATTCACATTATGCTGAATCTTGGAATAATCACCCAATGAAAAAGCATCACAAATAATCTGTACATTATGTCCTATATAACAGTTATCACCAATAACAATACGCTTGGCTTTCCCGTTGATTCCACGAATACTTGCCGTAGGTTCTATTACCGTATTGATTCCAACGATAATTTCTTCAGCCTGAATATTGTTATATTTTGTTATCATAAACGGTATCAATTATATAAGAAGGTCTGTTTTTGGACTGATCAAAAATCTTTCCAACATAAATCCCCACCACACCCACAACTGTTATTATCGTTCCGGATAAAAACCAAATGGACACAATCAGTGAGCTATAACCCATTACTTTTATTTCGCCAACACTGTATTTATAAAGAGTATAAAAGCCCAACAAAACGGCAATAAGCGACATTAACAATCCGAATTTCACGAAAAGTTTCAGCGGTTTGTTGGAAAAGGACAGAATAGTATTAAAAGCCAAGCTCAATAATTTGGAAAGTGTATAAGTTGATGCCCCCGAATACCGTTCGGAATGTTCCACTTCGACAATTGTACTTTTAAACCCTACCCAATTTACAAACAGTGGAAAGGATTTGATAGCATCATTCATTTGCAATACTTCCCGAATAACTTTTTGGTTGTAAATTCCAAAGTTAGCCGCTGAGGAGTCAAACTTTGTATCGGTTAAATAGCTGTAAAGAACCGAAAACAGTTTGGAAGATAATTTCTTAAAAAAGCCATCCTTTCTGTTTTTCCGGTTGGCTAAAACCACATCAAACCCCTCCTGAGCTTTTCGATACAGTTTAAGTGCTTCTTTGGGCTGATCCTGCAAATCGCAATCCATTACAACCACCCATTCCCCTTTTGCATGACTTAGCCCAGCCATAATAGCAGGATGCTGACCGAAATTACGGCTCAATCGTATACTTTTAACCTCTGGAAATTTACCGGAAATCCGTTGCATTACTTCCCAACTGTTGTCCGGACTCCTGTCGTCAACCAAAACAATCTCGAAAGTGGCATTGATTTCCAACATAACCAGATGAATCTCTTCCACTAATTTGTCGAGAATTTTTTCGGCTCTATAAACCGGACTTACAAAAGAAATAACCGGATTCTTATCCATGTTTAATACTAATTTGCTGCTGTTTTTTAAAAATTCAAAACTGTATTCATCTATTAACGACTCGAAAGTCAAAAACTGTTATTCGTTCAATAGCAATCCTAAATTTACCCATTGCCAAATATGAAAACTACTTTCCTGATTTCCTTTAAAATAGCTTTCCAATTCATTTCGGAGTTCTTTTTTATCAAACCATTCCTGATTTTCCAAAGTTCCGACAACAGATCTTACCCAAGCTTGTAATTCATTTGCAAGCCATTCGCGTTGCGGGGTTTGCAACGGACGTTTTGGAGCCAGGGCTACTTCCTTATTCAAATACTTATTGGCTATTTTTCGCAACAGCCATTTTTGTTGCCCATTTTTAATTTTAAAGTCGGCTGGACGACTGAAAACATATTCCACCAAACGGTAATCCAAAAACGGTTCACGCAATTCAGTGCCGTGCATCATGGAAACCCGATCATTAAAACGCAACGCCCTCGGAATTTTGGTAAAAAACAAGTCCCGGTATTGCAAATTCAGTAATTGATCTGAAAAAGGCTTCTCGTAAACAATCTTATCCGATAATTTCAAAAAATCCTGTTGCAGCACGTTCGTTTTAAAAGGCGATTGCGAAACCCCTTGAATCACAGCCCCATTATTCTTAACATAATAATCATAACCGGCCCAGGCTTCATCAGAACCCTGCCCGTCCAAGAGCACTTTCACGCCTTTCGCTCTTGCTGTTTTAAAAACCTCACTGTAAGCTAACGTTGGAATACCTCCGAAAGGTTCTGCTTGTAAATGAGCCATTGCCGTTGCTTTCTCTGGAATTTCATTTGGGGTCAGCAGGCATTTGTTGAACGGATACTCTTTTCCTTTTAGCATTTGCTCCACCCAAAAAAGCTCATCATAACGATCATCACCGGTATAAAATGTAAAGGTTTCAATACTTTTACTATCTGCTTTAAACTCGTGATCAATAAGTGCTAACAATATACTGGAATCAAGACCGCCACTTACATTAAATCCTACCGGAACATCAGCTCTAAAACGCAATCTTATGGCATCGAGTAATAATTCGGTAATATAGTCCTCTTCATTTTCTTTGGAAACCGGAAGCAACTCATTTATATTTTCTACAAAGTCATACCATTTACTGAAATTAATTTTTCCCTTTTTAAATTCCAGATAATAGCCGGGCTGCAATTGTTGGACATCGTTCCAAAATGTTTCAGTGGGGGTTCCGTAATGTCCTTGGGTTAAAAATGAGGCCCATAGTGTTTTTCTGGGTTCTTTTTTTATGCCGGAAGCAAAAAAAGCATTGATTTCAGAGGCAAAAAAAAGTGAATCCTGCTGCATCGAATAATAAAAAGGTTTAACGCCGAATCGGTCGCGGGCCGCAAAAAGTTTTTCCTCCTGCTTGTCCCAAATCGCGAAAGAAAACATACCATTAAATCGGGCCATACATTCACTTCCCCATTCCTTATAAGCATTTAAAAGGACTTCGGTATCAGAAGATGTTCGAAAATTATAGTTAGATTTCAGTTCCGATTTTAGTTCCCGGTAATTATAAATTTCACCGTTAAAAACAATCAAATACCGTTTGCAGTCACTCTCAAAAGGCTGATTGGCAGCAGCACTCAAGTCGATTATACTCAATCGGTTGTGTCCCAAGGCAAATTTATTTTCTGCTAATGCTTCCCCTGTATAGTCAGGACCTCTGTGCTTTTGAGCAGCCAACATTTTATATAAAATCTCTTTTGTTGCCTTACCACCAATTATACCGGCTATTCCGCACATACCATTATTTTTTTATAAGTAAAGTAGCTTTTTCCCAATCCTGCAGTGTGTCTATATTTACGTAATTTTCGGGATTACTTTCGATATAAGTCAGCTGCTTCCCATATAACGAATCTTGTTTAACAATATCGGTCTTCATTATATAAACAGCACCATCCCTATGATAGGCTTTAGGCAAATCCTGTCGTCTGGAAATCAGTTTTTCATCACCGGTAGCAATTTTTAAAAACCCGCTTTCATTGGTTTCAAAAGTCCAGTGCGGATTGTATTCATGAGGAACCGGTAACACACTTACTAAAGAGTCGGCGTTTGATTCGATAAACTTGGCTATGGCAGCATCGATAAATCCGTCTTCGCGAAACGGACTGGTAGGCTGTAACAAACAAACCGCATCAAAAAAATCACCCCGGCTTTCGTAAAACTCGAGTGCATGCTGAATTACCGCCAATGTTGGTGTAGTGTCTTCCGCTAATTCTTTTGGTCGTATAAAAGGGATATTAGCGCCCCATTGCAAAGCAACGCCCGCAATAGCTTCATCATCGGTAGTTACCATTATTTCAGAAAGGAGTCTGCTTTTTTTAGCACTCTCAATGGAATACGCAATTAAAGGTTTATCCCCTAAAATTTTTATGTTTTTTCCGGGAACCCCTTTGGAACCTCCCCGAGCAGGGATAACAGCCAAAATCCTCATCGCTAATACATTATTGTTTTATGAAACTGAAGCGGAAGTGTGGTTAACAAAGAGGCAATCTCTTCGCCGGCATTTCCGTTTCCGTATAACGAGGATGACAGGGCAACTCCTTTTTCTGAGGATTGTAAAATGGCATTTTCTATGGCATCCTGACAATAATCCACATCAATAACATTATTTCCGCGATCGCGTTTATTTTGTCTGGATCCGATATTAACCACAGGTACACCTAAATAGGCGCATTCACGGATACCAACACTTGAATTTCCGATAAGACAATCACTGTGTTTTAATAATTCCAGAAAATCTTTTCCTTCCATATTTTTGAAAAAATGAACCTGAGGCAACTGGTGCTGTTCCCTGAAAGCTCTTATTCCGGTTGATGTACCATCGGCACCGGCATCCACATTAGGCCAAAACCATAACGTCGGTTTGTTTAATTTATAAACCGCCTCAAGGGTCGCTTCAATATGTTTTCGGGAATCTTTATACTCGGTAGTCACGGGATGCTGCATTACGACTAAATATCCCTTGCTTAAATCGGGTTGTGCTCCAACCCCTCCGTATTTTTCATACGGGTTAAAAGGCAGTTTTGTACTGCTTTTTATTTCTTTCGCCAAATCGATAGAAGGACATCCGGTATTAAAAACCATAGCCGGATCTTCTCCCAGCTTTATAACTCTTTCTTTAGCACCTTCAGAAGCCACAAAATGATAATCGGCTAATTTAGTGATGGAATGACGTACTTTTTCATCAATATTCCCGGTCACTTCACCGCCTTGTATGTGTGCCAAAGGAATATTCATATAAGACGCAGCAATAGCAGTAGCCATGGTTTCAAAACGATCGGCAACGGTAACTACAATGTCCGGTTTTAAATTATCGAAAACCGTAGACAATTCCAAAATTCCTATTCCGGTAGTTTTGGCAGCAGCCGTTAGATTTTCACCTTCCAAAACATTAAAAACACGTGCTGCAATTTCAAAACCGTCTTTTTCGATGTAGTTTACCGCAGAACCATAACGATCAAGCAGAGCCGAAGCCGCTATTATCAGTTGAAGTTCCAGTTCAGGGTGTTTCTGAATAGAGGTTAAAACCGTCTTTACTCTACTGTAAGAAGGTCGGGCAGTAATCACTACAGCTATTTTTCTTTTCGGCATTTTTTCTTTATTTCAAGTGCTAAAAATAGCGAAAAAAAGGGAATGACAAAAATGTTATTTGACACTTCAGAGTTATAATCTTCTAGGCTAAATCCGCTTCATTTAAAAAATCCCATTGCTTAAGGTCTTTTTTCAGGGGTTTCCCAATAAGTTCCTGAAATTTCTGGGCATCGATGCCGTAACCTTTAGGTTTTTTAGCTTCCAGGTCATCAAAAGTAAGCAAATGCCCTTTCGGTAAATCCTTATTGACCGCTAAAGATTTTTCGAATATGGATTTTAAAGTAAGAAATTGTTCATTGTGATTTTTATCAATCGGATGTTGCAATGCTGCATATATTTCATTAACCGAAACCACCATATCGGACACTTCATCAATGGTTAATGAGGATTTTGTGTCGGGTCCGAACATCCGTTTATCAAAAACCACATGAAATTCAAGGATTTCAGCCCCTAAAGCAACTGCTGCTATATTGGTTGACGTTTTTGAAGAATGATCGGAAAAACCAACGGTAACACCATAACGTTCTTTTAATTCTTTGATTACATTTAAACCGTATTGCTCCGGTTGTGTTGGATAGGAAGTGGTGCATTGCAGAATGGAAAAAGAGACATTTCGTTCATTTAAAAAAGCAATGGTTTTGTCCAATTCTGCATAACTGCTCATTCCGGACGACAGGATAAGCGGTTTTCCGGTTTGGGCTATTTTATCCAACAACAACCAATTGTTGACTTCCCCTGACCCGATTTTATAGTATTTCACACCAATGTCTTCCAACCAATCCACCGCCAGATTACTGAAAGGCGAACAGATAAAATCCAATCCGGCTTCATCACAATGTGTTTTTATTCCTTTCCATTGTTCCTGTGTGAAACCCATTCGTTCCCAGTACTCAAAACGCGTGGCGTCCTCATAAGAAAATTTCACCCGAAAAGGCTCGTGAATACTGCTTTCTGCTTCGGCAATATGCATCTGAAACTTAATGGCCTGCACTCCGGTTGCTGCCACAGCATCAATATACGAATGTAAAATCCCTAAGCTCCCTTCGTGAGCCTGACCAATTTCGGCAATTAAATAAGGTTTATTCATAAATGCTTTCTTTATTGGTAAAATCTTTAAAAAAAAGTGGTTTTATTTTTTCCAATTCCGATTCCGGCAAATCCCACCATTGCAGGGCTTCAATTTCCTGAATAATGGTAGCCGAAAATCGTTTTCGCATTGGTTTTGCCGGCACACCCGCTACTATGGTATAAGGCTCCACATCTTTGGTAACCACACTACCCGCTGCTAAAACCGCACCATCTCCAACAGTCACGTTTCCAACAATAATTACGTTATGTCCTATCCAAACATCGTTTCCAACAGTTACTTTTTTGGTTTCTTTATGTTCTTTAAGTTCGCCGTTAAAAAGATTTTTATTAATGTACGTTGAAAGATATGCCGTTGGATGATTGGTGGTATGTATTGCGACATTTGCCCCGATTTGGCAATATTTCCCAACAACAATATTACCGTGAAAGAAGTTATTATACCCTAAAGTTGTAGCATACCCAATTTTAATTTTTCCTGAAAAATTGCATGAATCGGGTACAGCATTTTTTCCTTCAAACGCTACATTTTGTAAACCTCTTGAAAATCCGGACAAAAGCACTCCATTCTTATTTTCCGGTGTATTCAAAAAATAATATAAAATTTTTTTTATAAAATTTCTCATCTCAATTTAATCATAGTTAATAACCTGATGCCGCTTCTTTTGACAAACCTTTAAAATGCAGAAACCATTTCCATATTGGCTTTCTCACAAGAACTTTAGCAAAAAATAGCTGTTGAACCCAAATCAGTAATGAATTCGTTTTTACTTTGGCCAATTTTAGTGGAAAAGCTCCCTCTTCCGTGAGGATTTTACAATTCTCAAATGCTTCCTCCATCCATGACTCTAAAGTGTTTCCCATGTGATAGGCATAATTATCCTCTGTGGAGAGTCGCCAAAATCCTTTTTCGGAAACGGGTTTATCCAACAATTCGATTTCACTGTTTCCACCCAAACTGAAATTAGAATACCTTTCTTTGAGCGTATTAAAAACTGTTCCCTTATAACTGGTTACAAAATGTCCTGCTCCAACAACTGCCTTTACTGTGCCGTTTGCAACCGTCAGATAATTATCCAATTGATACTTATTATAAAAATCCGGATTTCCAATACTGATTGCAAAAGCCTGCAAAGCCTTTTGGTTTATAACCGGTGTAAATTTCATTTCTTTCGAAAACAAATTTTCAATCAGCACGTTTGAAGTATTTTGCCGTATTGTTTTAGAAGACGGTGTTGGACATACCGCTCCAGCTTTTGGAAATGCTTCAAAAACGGCATAAGTCCTTTTTTGCCAATCATTTAAAAACAATACATCGGCATCCGTTATGGTAACTATCTGAAAATTTTGTCCCGACAGCCCTTTCAAAACCGCATTGAGCTTACCTATTGCAGTAGTATGAATCAGTTCATGAATTTCACCTTGATTGTGCAAATCGTTTAAATAATCGATGACTTCTTGACAACAACCGTTATTGACTACAGTAAAATACGTTTTAGAATGACAGGTTTTAAAAAGAGAGGCTAAACAATACTTAAAAATGGTAAAACTATCTTTAAAATACCCCTCCTGATTGGGTATATAAACAGGAACAATAACCTGATGAAAAAAATCATTTGGAGGCAGTTCTTTATCTTTCAAAGGATTGAAACCTATTCGCATTATAAACTATTTATATTTTGGTATAAAGCTATCACTTTTTGCTGATTAACATAATAATCCAAGCGTTGCGTTGCTATTGCATCATTTATTTTGGAAATTTCGACAAACCTATCGGGAATTTCGAGAGCTTGTTTTATCAATCCTTTTATTTCATTTATACTTTCAGGTTCTGAAATCAGAAAACCATTTTCCCCATGACGAATTATTTCTGCAGTAACACCTCCGGGATTGGACTGTATCGGAAAGGCCCCCATAACCACTGCCTCCAAAAGCGTATTTGGCATTCCGTCTGAGATATTGTTTCCAATGTAAATCAAAGACTGCCCCATGAGTTCCAAAAGTTCTTGGTGTGATAACCCGTGTCGGCTGTATGCTTTAAAAGATAAATTGTTAACAGAAATATAGTCGATTACGCTTTGGTGCGCCCCAAAAACAACCACTTCATAATCCTTGATTGCTTTAAGCATTGCATGTAATGCTTTAACAACAACCAGACCGCGACCAAACAAATGCTGGTATCCTTTTACCAATATTATTTTTCGTTCGGAAACCGGTTTTTTAAAATGCTGTAATTCTGAAAGTTTATATCCTGTCCCTCCCGGAATTACCCCAATGTGCTTCCCTGTGAATCCTAAGTTTTTGGCAAGCTCAAAATCCCGTAAACAATCCGTATGCAAAAAGTTTACACGTTGTAACACGGCCTGAATTTTGGGTTGATGGTATTTTAAATGCTGATAATAATACAAATCATTTCCCCAGCAGGAATAAACCCATTTAATATCCGGGAAGGCATTCATGGTTTTAAGGATGGGATAACTGCAGCTTTGCATTTCGAAACTATGAATAACATCCGGTTGGACTTCCCGAATGATTTTATCAAGCGCTTCATTTGCAGTTACTTCCAATACAGACTGAATCGAATCATACAAGGATGGCATCTTTTTTTTCAAAAAATGCTCTCCTTTCACATAAGCTACTTTTCTTTTTTTCCAATCTGTAAATTGCGTTACAGAAGAAAGGGTTTCTAATTTCCCTTTACCCAAAACATCAAACCAAAACAACTCCAAAGAAGTATCTTTCAGATTTTCAATCCATCGAATAACATGCACGGAAGGCATGGAAATAAAAAGTATTTTCATGAGCTTATTTTAAAAGTGCATACCCCTTTTTAAAAAGGGAAAAAATCATATATCCGGTTACCGTTTTCAACATACCGTAAATATCAAATAAAAAGAATTCACAACGAAGTAATTTCTTCAGAAAATAAAATTTCTTTGGATGATTTTGCATCAAAGCTTCTCTGAAAAAAAAGAGATATCGGTTTTTAATAAACTTTTTAAGAACCTTTAGGTTAGCCATTTTGTTTTGAGACAGTAACAATATATGTTTTTCTCTGGCAGTAAATTCAGACTGTATTTCGCTGAAATTAAGTTTTGCCAATTCCTGTGACAGCGAAGTGGTATGAAAACGATACTTAATTAATGGCTTGTCAATATACAGGACCTTGGGTTTTGCGTAAAGCATTCTTAAATTAAAATCCCAATCGTCTAAATTGCGTATTGCGGGATCAAACAATTGTTTTTGTTGTGTAAGAAAGCTTCTTTTCCACAATGGTCCACAAACGTAGTATGCAATTTTACCAACATAATAATCTTCAATGATATTGTTAGAGAGAATCGTGTTTTCTTTGATCTTTTTTTTAGTTTCAAAATCAACAACTTCTAATGGAGCAATCACAACATCTGTATCTTCCTGAATTGCTTTTGTATAATTTTCCAAAGCGAATGGATGATAAAGGTCGTCACTATCAAACCAATTAACGTAATCTCCTTTACACAATTCAAAGCCGTAATTTCTACAAGAATTTGGTCCTTTAACACTATTAACAGGGCGCTGATGATATTGAAAACGACTGTCTTTTTTGCTGTATTCCTGAACTACACCGCTAGTATGATCTGTTGAGCCGTCATCAACAATCAAACATTCCCAATTTTGATAGCTCTGTAGCAGAATGCTGTCTAACGTTTCCCTTATCAGATGGGCTCTGTTAAATGTCGGAATTATAATTGAGAGTAACGGCTGTACCATAACAAGGTTTATTTTAGCATCATTTCTTTCAATTTTGTCGAAACAAAATGATAGCCTCTTTTCTGATAATAATATTTATTCAGCAATAACATCAAATCAATAATTGTCTTTTCTTTAAGGGTAAAACCCAATTCTTTTTTAAACAATTGTATCGTTTGAAACACCACTGTCCTATTGATTCCCGGAATCGCATAAAACCGAATATGGTTGAAAAATTTCAGTTTTAATTTTTTATGTTGACTCTTCTTTTGATCTTCATTAAATACTGAAAAAACAGTTGCGTAAAATTCATAAAAACAATCAACTATATCTTGTGTTCCTTTTAGTGTTTTATATTTATTTTGACTTACTTGGTCAAAACGGTAATAGGTATCCGTTTCGTCAATTGATAAATATTCAGGTTTTAACTTGCCCAAAACTCTAATATTAAACTCTTCATCCTGAAAATTCTGGATTTTTTCATTAAATCCAATTTTATCCTTAATGAGTTTACTTTTAAAAATCGGCCGGCAAACATTCCATGGTAAGGTATCACTCAAAACGAATTCTTCCAAAGTAGCTGCAACACTTAGATTAACGACTTTGCGAAAAGGGTAAATTTCAAATTTCAAATCTTCTTTGAACACTCCCATCGAAAAAATCAGCATATCTTTATCCTGATGAACTGTAAAAGCTTGAACTCTTCTTTCCAAGCATGTAGGAGCCATAATATCATCGCTGTCAAAAAAAATAATGTAATCCCCTTTAGCTGCGGAAAGTCCGTAATTCCTACAGGCATTGGCGCCTTTATTTTTTTCTTGAGGCCGATCTAACTCAATAATTCTTGAATCGTTTTGGGCATACTTCTGAATAACCGTTTTTGTTTCATCCGTAGAGCCATCGTCAACAATCAAACACTCCCAATTAGCGTAAGTTTGATTTACAATAGAATCTAAAGTATCTTTAAGTATGGTTGCCCTATTAAAAACAGGGATAATTATGGAAACCAAAGGCAAATTCATTACTTTAATTTTACAGCATAAATCATTCCGGAATTAAACTCCAGTCTTTGTGAAAAACAGATAAATCCGTTTTTACGCAAAACCTCTTCCAGCACCTCAGCTCCTTTATCATGCCATTCCATCATTAAATAATCAATCTTTGCAATTACTCCGGACTCGGAAAGGCTTTCAAAAATTTCATATTCTCCTCCTTCACAATCCATTTTTACAACTGTTTTACAATCTGGATTATCGGCAATTACGGCATTAATCTGGTCGGCGGCATTTTTTATTACCACGTTGGTTTCAACAACATTTTCCGATTTAAAACTGGTACTCATGGCACCACGAACACCCGTATTCCCCTTTACATTTCTGTCAAACAAAAATACTTCGTCGCGATTGTTTTTTCCCAAACCAAAATTATTAAGCTGCGCCACTTTGCTGATTTCCTTGTTAAGCTCCAAGTTCAAAGTTGCTTGCATAAAAGTATCCGGAACAGGTTCAAAAGCATATATTTTTTGAACATTCTCCATTTTAGAAAAGAACAGACAGGAAGTTCCTATATTGGCTCCGATATCGACAACCACAACTTTTTCATTGGTTAAAAAATTGTAGTCATTCTGAACAAACACTTCGTTTAGAATAAACAATTCTTCGTAACTTTCCACGTATATTTTCAACCCGTTAAAAGTCATCAGTACACCATCTTTATAATCGGTAATTTGCAAATCCTGGTATTTTCGTGCAATATTCTGAACAAACACAAATGACTTAACAAGCAAAGGAATCTGTTTGGTAACACCGTATCCGGAAACTGCCTTGGTTCTTCTTTCCTGCTCCTTCTTTTTGTTCTCGATTTTATATCCCAATTGAGATACCAGTTTATATAAGGCTGTTTTCATTATACTTCTAATTTTAATAATTGAGGTTTTATTTTCTTAAATTTTAATGCTTTCTTTTCTACAAGATGCCATGAAAAATAAGCAAATACAACCGAAATGATTGATGCATACAACATCAGGTTAATATAGTCAAGTTTAAAAAAATACATTAGCGTTTGCTGTACCGGAAAACCATAAATGTAAATACCATATGACAAATCTCCGACACTGCTTGACACCGAATTTATGTATTTTGTTGATTTAATTCCCAATCCGATTATTAACAAAGGAATAAATATAAATTGGATAACTGAAAAATATTTTTCCGTTACGATTGATATTATAACGATTAACAGGGATATTGTATTAATCAGAGTACTGTTTTTATTTTTTTCATATTCAAAAACAGACAAAATCACGCCTCCTAAAAAAAACAAGCCTAAGTTAACGAACAAAGACACATCCATATAAAACAGATTGCGATGCAGCTTGTCTTCAAAAAAAACAGTCAACATCAAAAAAGAAAGAAACAAGGTAACCACTAAAACCTTTACAATCGTTTTATTATTTCTAAAAAGAAACAACCCTGAGAGGATAATGTACATGGTAAACTCATAACAAATTGACCAAAGCGACCCGTTTATGGCAGGGCCGTATGGGTTCTTTTCAAAAACCCCGTCTATCGCATACTGCATTCTGTACAAAGACAGGTTATTGTAAAAATACGACCATACCGTTTCATTACTGAAATAAGAGACAGTACTGTTCTCGTATACTAACGGAGCTAATAATATAGTAAGTAACAAAACAACCAACAAAGCAGGAAACAATCTCAAAACACGCTTCCAATAGTAATCGACTATTCCTTTACTACGATTTAAACTTTGAAAAATAAGATACCCGCTGATAATAAAAAAACCTTTAATTCCTATATAGGAAAAATGCATTTGCCCATTGGTAAGTTCACAAAGAGCATCACAGTTTTCAATCCCGGACAAAGGATAGGAATGCGATACAATAACAAACAAGGCAAAAATTAACCTTAAAAAATCAAAATTGTTATTATGCAACATGAACTGTTTTTTTACTATTTAAAAATCAACTTTCTTCTCCTGATTAAAGGAAAATTTTTTAGGAATATTTTTGTTCCCAAAAACTGTGGATAGCGTATTGCTAACCTTGCCCAATATGCTAAATCTTCCCAAATCGTTTTTCCGTATCTAAGTCTGTAATCCCAAAGTAACTTTAAGACCGCAGACACCCTCTCCAATGCTATTTTTTCCATCATGCACCACCTTAAAAGTGCGTCATACATTTTTATACGATACACCCTGTACAACTCTTCGTTTGAAAAACTGTTCTCATCATGCACACCGCGCAAAGTTACCGGATTATCTATAATCCCTGAAACCAAAACCGATTTTAAAGCCATTTTTAAAATCAATTCCGTATCCTCTGCTACAATCAAATCTTCGGAGAAGTAACCTGTTCGTTCAAAGACATTTTTTTTTATGATTAATCCGTCGATGGAAAAATACCCTTTTTTACCCGAAAGCAAAGTTTCAAAAAGTTCTTCAGGACGGATGGATTCTGTTACGGTTGTTAAGTGTAGTTCTTCTTTTTCTGCCACTGTCGCATCCCGGTAAAAATGAACACCTATGGCATTATATACTCCTTCTGCATTTTTATTTTCATTGAAGATTTTTTTATCGTTATCAAAACGGTTTTGAAGATAAAAATCATCCGCATCCAAAAACGCGATGTAATTTCCAATTGCTTTCTTAATCCCCAAATTACGGCTGGCAGAGCGTCCTTTATTCATTCTATTTTCATGATGGTAAATTTTAATTTTGCCATCTGCGCCCTGAAGCTTTTCAAGGATCACCTGTGTATTGTCGGTACTACCGTCATTAACGACCACAACCTCAAGAACATCTTGTTGCTGCAATGCAGACAAAACTGCTTTTTCTATAAAACGTTCTGCATTAAAAGCAGGAATTATAACGGATACTGTAAACATCAAAAAAATGAATTAATTACTTTTATATTTAGCTCTAATAAACCTTCTCAAAAACTTTACAAAAGGGATAAAAGCCCCTGTTTTCAATAATTGACAACCTATATAGCATCCTTTTTTAAAACTGAGTTTTTCTGCTTTTTTAAGCAAAACCCCATATTCCAACAAAAATGTGGTTTTCTGTAGCTTATTAAAAAAAGAAAGTTTTTTCGTAACCAGATCTTCTATAAACAATAATCTGGCGTTTTGTTTTAACAGCAGATTATCTGATTTTCCTGAAATGCTGGATTCCGAAATTCTGACATCAACAACGGCCTCATTTATGGTATAAACATAACCACAATTGGTAAAATCTAACCACGCTTTATCGTCGGAATGCCATGCCAGCGGAAAATCCGTAAAACGGCTTTCTTCATAAGCTTTTCTTCTAAAAATATGTTCCGACAAAGAACTTCTTGAATCTCCTTTAAAATGTCGAAAATAGGAATCGGTTACCCTTTCAACTTTCGGATGCAGGTAAACTTCCGAAATCCTCTCACCGGAACGATTGGAATAAGCGGAAGCAAAACGGATAAGATTATATTTTTCGCTTTCAACAGTTCGCAAATGTTTATAAAATTCGGCTACACATTCATTTCCCAAAACATCATCGTCGCCTAAAATCATGATCCATTGCTCCTCATTAATCAGATTGATACAACGTTCCCATTGTTTGACTAATGATAAAGCTCCCATGTTTTTTTCAAACCTGACGTAATGAATATCCAAAACAGCTTTATAATCGGAAATGACTCCTGAAGGATCATTCGGACTTGCATCGTCACCGATGTAAACAACAAACCTTTTATCAGACTGAGAAGCCAAAGATGCTAACGTTTGTTCGAAAAACGAAATATTATAATATGGAATTACAACCGCAAGCATCATTTTTTCACAATTGTTTTAATGATTTCTTTTAAATGATACTTTACGGCATTAAAAGTACTTCTTTTTTGATATCCTTTTTTTTCCATAAGATTCTCCGAAACAAAAGGCAAGTATAATTCAAGAAAATACTTCAAAAAATGATTATCCGTTTCAGCATTTAATAATTTCAGGAATACGTTTGCCTCATCATTATTCTTCTGAAAAGAATAAAATTTCAAATTCCTGTAGACCCTGTAAACCATTATAGCTGCGATTTCCTTATTATCCTTTAAAGCTGAAGCAATTAAAACGAATGTTTTTGTCGACTTATAAAGCATAACATCTGAAGAGTTCCCGGAAAAAACACCCACTCCATGACGGTAAACTGCCATGGTCTCGTCTAAACGTTTTATTTTACCGTGTGACGCTAACAACATATAGAGAAAATAGTCTCCGATTGGGGTTTTTTCAAATTCTTCAGGAAATGATTTAATACAATTCCTGAATACAACAGATGGCGTATGAATATAATTTCCGTATCGCGCCATTGCCTCCATGGTTTCATATTCGGCTGGAACCTCAGTTATCGAATCGTCTCCCAAAACACCATCCGACTGCAAGACTTTGACTTTATGAAAACACAATACATAATCTTGATTTTCTTCTAAAAAATCAATTTGTTTTTGGAGTTTTAATGGGTCGATCCAATAGTCGTCTCCTTCGCAAAGAGCAATATATTTCCCTCTACATTCCTGCAAAGCATGAACAAAGTTAGGCATCATGCCAATATTGTTTTCATGCTTTATATACTTAAGTTTATAAGCATTCGGATGGCTTTCCAAAATTTCATGAATAACATCATGGGTAGCATCCGGTGAACAATCGTTGCTTACAACTAATTCAATTTCAAAATCACATTGTTGCATTAAAACCCCTTCAATAGCTTCACGAATATAATTTTCATGGCCATAGGTAATCATACATATACTAACGAGAGGTTTTCCGTTCATGTTAAAATTGTAAAGGAGGTAATTGTTTTTTAATCATTGCCGGAACACCGACAACCAAACTATTATCTGGAACATCTTTTGTGACTACTGAACCGGCCCCTACAATAACGTTATTCCCTATTTTAACGTCGGGTAAAATAGTTGCATTTGCCCCGATTTGGGAATAGAAACCAACTTCACAACGTCCTAAAAGTGTAGCACCAGGTGAAACTTCAACAAAATCATTAACACAACAATCGTGTGTGATTAAAGAATTATAATAAATCAGACAGCCTTTTCCTACACTGGTGCTATTAGAAAAAATGGCTCCCGGAAGTATATTGCATCCATCATTTATTTGAACCTCAAAAGAACCTATGGTTGCTGAAGGAGAAATTGTAGAAGTAAATACGCCTCCTATTGCTTCGAATTTATCATAAAGCTTCTTTCGTAAGAACGGATTACCAATACCAATTGTAAATCGAGAATCTGTTTTTAAAAAATATTCTTTGGCCGCTTCTATATTTCGCAAAACAGGAAACTGTCCAAACAATCTGTCCGGAGCATCTATGGATATGTCATCGTAAAAAACCAAGTTCTTCAATTGGTCTAATTCACGTACTACTTCCAACACTTCTTTGGCAAAACCTTTAGCTCCAACAATTATCATAAACATCTATTTATAATCCCTACAATATTTTTTAACTCATGTTCTTCTAACCCTACATACAAAGGCAAGCACAATATGCGGGAAGCAATACTTTCTGATACCGGCATTTTGGTCCCCGAAGCATACTCAATTGTATTTAAAGAAGGGTAAAAATAACGTCTTGGGAAAATTTGGTTTTCATTCAGCTGCTTTTGAGCTTCCAACAAAACAGCCTCTGTTTCAAAAATTACAGGGTAATAGCTGTAATTCCAATCGGTATTTTCCCTAATTTTCAAACGTTTCATTTTTGAAAAATCAAGAGCATCATCATAATAATCAACAACTTTTTTCCGTCCGGAGAGTATTTTTCCCATATAAGGAAAAACAGCCAATCCCATGGCCGCCTGTAATTCAGATATTTTCCCATTAATTCCCAGTCCGTGAAAAGCTAATGGTCCGTTATGTCCGAAATTATGACTGTAAAACAGTTGGTGTTGTAAATCGGGATTATTGGCAAACATTGCACCTCCTTCACCGGTATGGAAAAGTTTAGTGGCATGAAAACTACAAGTGCTTACATCACCATAGTCAAAAATCGACTTTCCGTTATAGCTTACCCCAAAAGCATGAGCAGCATCATAGATAACCTTTAAATTATGTTTTTCCGCTATCTTTTCAATCTTTTCAAGATGACAGGGATTCCCAAAAACATGGGTAGCTAAGATAGCAGTGGTTTTATCGGTAATAGCTACTTCAATCTGCGTTTCATCGATAGTTAAATATTCCGGATCAATATCCACAAAAACGGGTTTGCAATTTTCCCATAGTATTGAAGCCGTGGTGGCAACATAACTAAAGGGCGTGGTAATAATCTCACCTTGCTTACCTAATAATTTCAGTGCTATTTGTAAAGGAATGGTACCGTTATTGGTAATAATTATGTTGGAAACCGATAAAAAGCTTTTCAGTTTCTCTTCCAGCTCCAAAACCAGTTCTCCTCGATTGGTAAGCCATTGATTGTCCCAGGCACGTTTCACCTGTTTCTGGTATTCTTCAATTGGTGGAAGAAAAGTTTTGGTAACGTTTATCATAATCTACCAGTTAATTTTATAAGAATCGACAATGCCGTTCTTTTTTATGAAAACCAATTCAACCAACCATAATACTTGCGGTTGAAACGGTCGGTTTAAATCGGTTATTTCAAAAAGTCGATACCCTTTTTCATCCATGAAATTAATCATGTTTAAAAAGCTGTTATCAAACTCCTTATTAAAAACTCCGGCTTCAACCATGAATATTTCAGTCTTTCCAAAAAGAGAATCTGCCCCTTTTAAAACCTCAACATCCAATCCTTCTGCATCTATTTTTACTATATCCGGAGTTGGCAAATTACCTTTCCCAACCAATTCATTCAATGTTACAATTGGAATTTCAATTTGCTCGTACCCTTTGTCTTTTGCTTCTTCTTCTGTATATCGGAAAGAACAACTGTCGTCTCTGTCAACAATAGTAAATTTAAAAGAACCCGATGAGGATCCTGCGCCAACTGGGTGAAAAGTAACTTTATTGTTGGTATCTAAAATATCCTGCAAAGAAGACTGTAGCCATTTTTGCGGTTCGAGTAAAGTATAATAAGCATCCGGAAAATACTTCAGTGTTTCTCTTGTCCAGGTACCATGATTAGCACCAACATCAACAATATGTTTTGGTATAAATCCCATCGCTTTCAAATTTAAAAAAAAGGTCTCTAACAAGTTATTTTTATCAAACTCATTTCCTTGATTTGTAAGACTAACTTTGTTCATATACCCCAATCGCGTTACAATTGGATCTAATACTGCATGTACTATTTTTCTAATTTTTTTTTTCATTTTTTATAAAATATTTAAACTTGAACCCAGTTAAAAACCGGCTTAATGAATCCGGGTTCTTTCCCTAACCAGGCACCTAACTCCCGTTCACCTTCCTGAATTGTAAAACTCATGATATCTGATTCATAAAAAACTGTTTTTTTAGAATCTTCAATAATATAACAGTCTAAAAAATAATTCCCAATATTTAAAAACCCTTTTGGGAAAAAACATTTAATATGGTTTTCACCGTTTTTTAATTTTGTTGAGGAAGAAGTGTTTGAGAAAGTGAACAAAGCCTCTCCGGTATCATTCTTTAGAACATAAGTCAAATGATATCTTTCTGCGTTTTCCTTAATCAGTATTTTTGTATTGAATTCTAATTCCTGATACTCATCAAGAGCCTCACTTGAGGTTTTTCCTTTCGGATTTATGAATATTTCTTTCAGTTTAAAAGAATTAAATTCATATTCATCACCAAATTTTTTATGATTCAAACTTTCCGAATCACCACTTAAATAGGTCGAAACAGCACTTACGGCTGTTCCGTCATAAAGAACAGAACCATTTTTTAAAACAATTCCCTTAGTACACAAACTTTTTACGGCAGCCATATTGTGGCTTACAAAAAGAACCGTTCTGCCTTCTCCTTTACTGACATCACTCATCTTCCCCAGACATTTTTTCTGAAAATCCGCATCACCAACTGCCAATACTTCATCTACAATCAAAATTTCCGATTCCAGATGAGCAGCTACTGCAAAAGCCAATCGCACATACATCCCGGACGAATACCGTTTTACGGGAGTATCAATATAACGTTCCACGCCTGAAAAGGCAACAATTTCATCAAACTTTCGAGTGATTTCATGCCTTCTCATACCTAAAATAGCGCCATTGAGGTAAATGTTTTCACGCCCCGTCATTTCAGGATGAAATCCGGTTCCCACTTCCAATAAAGAAGCGATGCGTCCTTTGGTATAAATTTTTCCGGTCGTAGGTTGGGTAACCTGACTCAATATTTTTAACAAGGTAGATTTACCGGCCCCGTTACGTCCAATAATTCCAACGGAATCCCCTTGGTTAATTTCAAAATTAACATCGCGTAAAGACCATACATAATCACTTTCTCCCTTTACGGCACGATCGTTAGCTTCTCCAATCTTTAAAAAAGGATCTTCCTTTCCACGCAGATTGTACCACCACCGTTTCATATCATCTTTAACGGTACCAGTCCCTACTAACCCCAAACGGTATTGTTTGGAAATATGCTCTGCTTTTATTACTATTTTGCTCATTGTAAAAATCCTCGCTAATAATCTCTTCTCTTTCCCTTTAATCTTTTCCTTTTTTCCTAAACCGTATCCATAAATGATTTCTGCACTTTATTGAACACTACAATTCCTAACGCCAATATTATAAAAGCAAAACCCGTTGGATAGAGTAAAGAGGTCAAACCGAATTCTCCAACTCCAAGATAAGCAAAACGCATGTAATCAAACAACCCAGACAAAGGATTCATCTGAATTAACCATTGATATCCTTCAGGGATGGATGAACTGGGATAAATTACAGGAGTAGCATACATAAACAACTGAATACCAAACCCAATCAACATAGTAAGATCTTTATATTTGGTGGTCATCGACGACAATATTAAACCAATCCCCATGGAAATAACTGCCATTAACACTATCACAATTGGCGTCAACAATATCCAAAAATTAGGCTGTATTTCCCCCTGAAAATAAAAATAAATCACAAATACCAAAAACATCACGAACTGTACCACAAACTTCATAAGATTGGAAATCACAATTGTTAATGGCATAATTAAACGTGGAAAATACACTTTTCCAAAGATTCCGGCATTGGCATTAAAAACTCCTGAAACCGCTGTAAGACAAGTTGAAAAATAATTCCACAAGGTAATACCGGCCATATAAAATACCAATTTTGGCGCTCCGTCTGTTGAAAGCTGGGCAACGTTACCAAAAATAATGGTAAACGTAATTGTAGTAAGGATAGGCTGGATAAAAAACCAAAGTGGCCCTAAAATAGTTTGCTTGTAAACGGTTACAAAATCCCTTCTTACAAAAAGAAAAAGCAAATCCCTGTAATGCCAAACTTCATTCAGCCGCAAATCAAAAAGAGACGTTTGCGACTGTATCACGTGATCCCATTCTCCTTCAGTATCCTTATATTCTTTCATACATCAAAATCGTCAATCCTAATAGAATCATAAAAGTTCATATGTGTCAAAAATTATTGAATTTATTTTAAAGACACTTTAATTTTAAGACGGTGGTATTTAAATAAAATTAATTATTCCCAACGGCCAAATATACTAAAGTTTAAGAAACTAAAAGCAATTGAATACTATTAGAATGTTGTAAATCTCTAATCCGTAACCTCCACAATTCCCTTCTGATTGTCCTCTGGATAGTAAAACTTATAAAAGATCTTACCACCTTAAGCCTGCAGAAGAATTCATCCAAACAACAAAAATGTTTACCTTTGCACCATGTTATCATTTTTCAAATCCAAGCCTGTTTTAAAAGATCTGATTCCCGACCAGTATGTGGACATTCATTCCCATATTCTATTCGGAATTGACGATGGGGCAAAAACAATAGAAGACTCTAATTTTCTAATGCAATCGATGTTGGAAATGGGTTTTTCACAAAGCATTACAACTCCACACACCAGCGAACACGTTTGGGACAACACCCGAGAAAACATTGAAGAAAAACACAAAGAAGTAATAGCGCTTTCTCCGGATTTGAGTCAAAAACTGCAGTTAAGAGCAGCTTCAGAATACATGATGAACGATTCTTTTGTGAAACTTTTTAAGTCCGAACCACTGTTAACCATTAAAGACAATTATATATTGGTGGAAATGTCCTATCTCAATCCGCCCATTCAATTGTATGATATTTTGTTTGAATTGCAGCTTTCCGGCTACACCCCCGTTTTGGCTCATCCGGAACGGTATTCTTTTTTTCATCATAACTTTGCCGAATATAAAAAACTAAAAAAAGCCGGCTGTCTTTTTCAGCTTAATCTGCTCTCCATCATGGGATACTATGGTCCGGATGTAACCGAAGCAGCAGAAAAATTACTAAAAAAAGGAATGATTGACTTTACCGGATCAGACGCACATCATAAAATGCACATCGATGCTTTTTCAAAAAAAATAAGAATTAAAGATGTACTTCCCGTTACGGAAGCCATGAAAAACAATAGTATTTTCAAATAAAAAAGAGGCTTTAAGTCTCTTTTTTGAATTTATCTAAAAACCGGTTGTACCAAGACTTCTTGACAACTTCAACACCATAACCATAACCGTAAGCGCCATACCCATAGCCATATCCTTTACGGATATTGGTATCATTGATAAGAAGCGCCATGTTAGGAAGTTTTTTCTCGTGATAAAACTTATATGGGATGTACAGCAATCCTTTGTCCAGATAATTGGCACGGATTACATACACGAAAGAATCTGCGTGACGGGCTATTAATAAAGTATCCGTAACCAAATGTACCGGTGAAGTATCCACTACAATATAATCGAATTCCGATTTTAACTGATCAAACATAAGCTCTACTTTGTTGCTCATAAGCAATTCTGCCGGATTAGGAGGAATCACCCCAGAAGGCAAAACGTAAAATGCTTCGTAATTCGGAATTTTATGAATTAACGATTCGATAGCCAAATCTTTAGAGGAAAGATAATTAGTAACGCCTTGTTTAGGCAAATGAAGGTAATCCTCAAGTTTCGGATTACGGATATCCATCCCAATCAATAAAACTTTTTTACCGGACAATGCTATTGCTCCCGCCATGTTCACGGCAACAAATGTCTTTCCTTCTTTTGGCAATGTTGAAGTGATAAAGATGGTTTTGGCTCTTCCTTCAGGAACCTGATTAAGCAGAAACTCTAAGTTGGTCCTTGCAATTCGGATAGCCTCTGCGGCACTGGTCGTACTATTGGCTTCAATAACTTCTTCACTGGAATAAGACGTTGGAATATCTCCCAAAATCGGAACCGACATTTTTTTCTCCACATCGGAACGTCCTTTCACTTTATTATCCAACACCTGCAACAGGTAAAGTATTCCAAAAGGTAATAAAGCCCCCAAAGCCAAGGCCATCATATAAATGGATTTCTTTTGGGGGGATACCGGTGCACCGGATGAAATGGCGGAATCAACAACCTTAGCATTAGGCGATGTAACAGCAAGCGAAATAGCGGTTTCTTCTCTTTTTTGCAAAAGATACAAGTATAATGCTTCTTTAATTTGCTGCTGACGACCTAAAGCTCTTGCTTCTCTTTCCAGTGTGGGAATTTTTGAAATCTTTCCGTTAAAAACGGCATTCTGATAAGCCAAGTCTCTTTTTGAAATTTCAAGTTGTCCGCGCAAACGTAAAAGAACTTCGTTTATGTCTGAACGCAGTGCTTCTATTTTTTTATTTAACGTTAAAATCACGGCATTTTGGGGTCCGGCGTTTTTCAACATTCTGTTGCGTTCCAGTTTCAGTTGATTATAACGGTCTATCAATCCGGCCGCATTGGCATCAGTGGTAAGAACATTGGCCGGAATCAAATCATTGGCATTGGCATTTCTAAGATAATCCTGCATAACACCAACCACTTTTAACTTGGTTTCGGTTTCAATTTCTTTCTTCTCAAAATCACTGGCACTGGAAAGAAAGATATCGGTTTCCGACTTGATATCGGTTACATGATTCCTGATTTTAAACGCTTCCGTACTTTTTTCAACACCGTCAAGTTCATCGGCAATTATCTTAAGACGGTCATTAATAAATTTTGAAGTACTTTCAAAAACAAGGTTTTTATCGGCTACGACGTCCTGATTGTAAACCGCAACAAGTCCGTTCAGAAAATCTTCCGCTCTTTCCCCTACCGGATCCGTAATTGAAAGTTCCACGATCGTAGTACGGTCTCCTGATTTCTTAACCGAAAGACGTCCTTTATAACTCCCCGCCACAGCCGAAACCGGACGCATCTGAATCATTACCTTAAAAGGATTTTCCTTGAAATTTTTCCTTTTATCGGTTTCAAAAACAATCGCTTTCCCTTCTCTTAAGGTTACCGTTTGCCCATATTGATAAACACCCAATTTATTCTCATTCCTGTCATAAAGAATATAATGGTTTTTATCGGAACTGATTACTTTGTAAACAATACTGCTTTGCTCAAAACCATCGTTAAACTTTAAAAAACTGAATTGAATAGGCGATTTTTTATATAATTCTTCCGATTTTACTCGGCCTTCATTGATGTAAGAAACGTTTAGTCCTAGAGATTTTACGGCATTTTTGATCAAGGTTCTCGATTTAAGAACTTCTATTTCATTATCGAGGTTACTTTTAATATTCGACAAAATGGCTAAATCCGAAAAAGCATTCATTTGTGTATCAGCGCCTCCTTTTTTTTCATCACGAAGCATTAATGTCGTAACGGCGCTATATTGCGGAATGGTATACCGAAGATAAATATACGCTCCTAACAGGCAAACTATAATCCCCAACAGAAACCATTTCCAGTTACTCAAATAATAGTCAAGCTGTTCCTTGATATTAAACCCGGAATTAAAGGTATTGCTGTCTTGCGGTGTATAATCCTGTTCCATGATTACTTGGTGAAAATTAAAATGATACCGATAGCAAAGGACAAGACTGACAAGGTTGTTCTGATATCCGAACCAATGACCGAATTGTTGATTTTGGTTTTATTAGGCTCCACATAAACCACATCATTCTGAGCTAAATAATAATACGGGGAAGAGATGAAATCAGCCTTGGTGATATCGACTTTTTCAATGGTTTTTTCACCGTTTTTTTCCCGGATAACCATAATATTTTTCCTTTTTCCATAGATTGTTAAATCCCCGGAAAGACTTAATGCTTCCAAAAGGGTAATGCGCTCTCCCTGAACCTTGTGAACTCCCGGACTTGAAACTTCTCCCAGTAAAGAAATTTTAAAATTGGTAATTTTAAGCTGAATGGTAGGATTGGTAATATGCTCTTTAAGCAGACCTATGATTTTTTCTTTAGCCGCCGCACAGGAAAGGTCGGATAGTTTTATTTTACCGATTTGAGGAAAATCAATTTCGCCGTTTTTATCAACAAGATAAACATCGCCCTGACTTTGTCCTCCCATAGCACCTTCAACAGGAGCCGATTTCAGATTGTACGGAACAGCAACTTCCGGATTTTCGGCAGAGACAATTATTTGAAGCATATCGTCCGGCTGAATCAATAATTCATAAGAATTGGAGTTCTTACCGGCGTTCGCAGAAGCATTTTGCAGATAAACAATTTTTTTAGGAGAGGCACAAGATAGTACCGCTAAAAACACTGTCATCATAAAACATCGTACCGCTATTTGCTTACTGCTCATAAATACTTTTTTTGCAAAGATAAATTATTTTTTCTCGCAATGACTTTAAAAAAGGGAAGTCTGTTGGGTTTCTGATTAAGAATCCAATGTTTCGTAGGTGGAATTCATGCTTCGGAATTCGGGAACGATTTCTTTCATTTTAAGAACGATATCCTCAACCAGGAATCCTTTTGCGATTGAAATCAACTGACTTACCTTTTCTTCTACAATTTCATAATCATCAAACGCATCCTGGGCAATCATGATTTTTTCATGGTGTGTAGGCAGTGTCTTGGCTGAATCGTTGAGCAATTCTTCATACAACTTCTCGCCGGGACGCAAACCAATAATCTGAATTTTAATATCTTTCTCCGGTCGAAGTCCGGCCAAACGAATCATTTTGGTTGCCAGATCAATAATTTTGACCGGTTTTCCCATATCGAAAATAAAAATTTCCCCTCCGTTACCCATGGCTCCGGCTTCCAAAACCAACTGACAGGCTTCCGGAATGGTCATAAAATACCGAATGATTTCCGGATGGGTTATGGTTATCGGGCCACCGTTGGCAATTTGTTGGGTAAACAACGGAACCACAGAACCATTCGAGCCCAAAACATTTCCAAAACGGGTAGTGATGAATTTTGTGGTAATCACTCTGGATCGATTGAGATATAAAAACAACGACTGAACGTATTTTTCGGCTATACGTTTACTGGCGCCCATTACATTGCTCGGGTTAACCGCTTTATCTGTGGAAACCATTACGAAACGTTCCACATTGTAAGCAACTGCAAGATCGGCAAGGTTTTTAGTCCCCATTACATTTGTAAAAACTGCCTGGGCCGGATTGACTTCCATTAACGGAACGTGTTTATAAGCCGCCGCATGATACACAAAATTAGGGCGATACGTTTTAAAAACAGATTCCATAACCTTATAATCGCGGATATCGGCGATAACAGAACGCACCAAAACACTCGAATATGTTTTGTCAATCTCCATACTTAAATGATGTAACGGCGTTTCGGCCTGATCCACCAAAATAATTTTAGCCGGCTCAAAAGCATGAACCTGCCATGCTATTTCACTACCTATGGAACCCGCGGCACCGGTTATCAGAACCGTTTTCCCTTTTATTTGTCCGGATATGGTTTTATTGTCGAGTTCAATAGGCTGGCGTTCCAACAAATCGGATATCTGGACATTTTTAATTTTTCTGGAAATGCTTTCTTTGTCTTCAAAATCGGTGATTTTCGGTGTGGAAAAAACTTTGAAGTTGAATTCCAGACAGTCGTCAACAATATCGAATTTTTCTTCGTTGGTCAGAGAGTCATCAGCAATGATAAGCGCTTCGGCTCCTTTATGACGTAACAGCACCGGCACGGGTTTATTCTGTTCGACAATAGGCAAATCCAGAATACGTTTAGAAGTATTTTTGCTCGCTCTGTCTATAAATCCAACCACTTTAAATCGGGCCGGGCTTTCCATTTGTATGGCGCTGGCAACCGCTATGGCATTCGCTCCCGTTCCGTATAATAACACTTTGGTAATCTGATTGTTTTTACTCTCGTTGATATAGTTTTCAAAAACCATTTTTACGATAATCCGGTACAGTAACAAAAAGCAAAAAGTAAGCAGAACCGTTATAAAAAGTCGGGTGTTCAGGAATAATTTATCGCCAATAAAAATATTCCAAAAGGTATTGAGTAACAGTAAAAACAAAAACGTAGACGATTGCGCCATGAACAACTTTACCGCATCGATAAAAGTGGAATGTCGAATAATTCCCGAATAGGTTCTAAATACCCAAAAGAAGAAAACTGTAACCGAAACATACAGCAACGAAATCATCGGCACGTTTGAACTTACCAAAAAATCGAGTCCGATTCCTTTTAACAGCAAATAACTCAAAAAACCCGATAAAAAAACCATAAAAACATCCAATGCCAATATAATCCACCTTGGGAGATAGCTTAAATTTTTGACATTAAAACTAAAACTGGCTTTTTTAATTGCCTGCTCAAAAACCGTTTTTACCTTAAGCATCGAATTAGTATTCACCGTTTATATTTTTTGACTTTTAAAAAAAACATCTAGAACGTTCTCAAGTCGTAAATAATCATCATCTGTTAAATTTGATCCGGAAGGAAGGCACAACCCGTCTTCGAACAACTTTGATGCGACATCACTTCCGTAATATGGATAATGCTCAAAAACCGGCTGCAAATGCATGGGTTTCCAAAGCGGTCTGCTTTCTATGTTTTCAGCTTCAAAAGCCAGACGCAACTCTTCTCTTGATTTTCCTGTTTTCTTCTCATCTATCACAATGGCAGACAACCAATGATTTGAAAACCAATCCGAAGCAGGTTCTTTTAGCACGCTGACACCGTCTATGCCCGCAAAATAATCCGAATAAAAAACATGCGCTTTTCTTCGAAGTGCCACGTGTGCATCCAAAACTTCCATTTGTCCTCTGCCGATGCCGGCACAAATATTACTCATTCTGTAATTATAGCCTATTTCACTATGCTGATAATGAGGTGCGTTATCTCTTGACTGTGTGGCAAAAAATATTGCGCGTTCTTTCAATTCTTTGGATTTAACCACAATAGCGCCACCTCCAGAAGTTGTTATGATTTTATTTCCGTTAAACGACAACACGCCAATAGCACCAAAAGTCCCGCATTTTTGTCCTTTATAAGAACTTCCTAATGCTTCTGCGCTGTCTTCCAAAAGCGGAATTTGATATTTTTCAGCAATTGCAACAATTTCAGCCACTTTAAAAGGCATCCCATATAAATGTACGGCAATAATGGCTTTGGGTTTCTTTCCCTTGGCAATACGATCGGTTATCGCTTCTTCCAAAGCAACCGGACACATGTTCCAGGTTTCCGGTTCACTGTCAATAAAAACCGGTGTAGCGCCCTGATATAAAATTGGATTTGCAGAGGCAGAAAAAGTCATGCTCTGACAGATTACTTCATCACCGGATTTGACACCTAAAAGAATCAATCCCAAGTGAATCGCCGCGGTTCCGGAGCTTAATGCTCCAACGAAAACATCTTGAGCCAAATAGTCTTCCAGATCAGATTCCATTCCGGAAACATTTGGTCCCAGAGGGGCAATCCAATTGGTATCAAAGGCCTCCTGAATATACACTTGCTCCTTCCCGCCCATGTGAGGCGAGGAAAGCCAAATTTTTTCTTTATTCATTATCAACTAGTTAAGTGTAGCTTTGGGGAAACTAACGCACAAATGTACTGAAACTTTTATAAGTAATCATCACTTAACTTTAAAATTAAAACATTTTGTGAAATAGCGTTTTTATAATGATTTTCACATCCCCAAAGAAGGTCTGACTGTAGTAATACTGTAAATTTAACCTTACCTTGTCCGGAAACAAAACGCAATCATTGTATTCAAGCGCATTTTCCTGTAAAGCCAAAATCTGTTCTTCATTATAGTACTTCAGCGAAGCTTCACTGGTGAGTCCGGGTTTTAATTCCAATATTTTTCGCTCTTCTCCTTCCAGACAATCGTAGTATCCTTCAACATCAGGACGTGGCCCCACCACACTCATATCGCCCAGTAAAACATTGATAAACTGTGGCAATTCATCCAATTTTGAATTTCGTAAAAAAGCACCAACGCCCGAAATCGTGGCAACTCCTTCTTTGTCTTTCCGAATGGTACGCAATTTGACTATGATAAACAGTTTACCAAATTGCCCTACCCGTTTCTGAAAAAACAACCCGTTTGATTTCGTATCAAATGCGGCAAACACCCAACTGATAAGGATAATCCAGCTAAAAAAAATCAAAGCTGTGAAAGAAAACACGATATCAAAAAGGCGTTTCAGCATACTTACGAAGGTTCGTTGAATTTTATTATCCTGCCCGGGTTTCCAACAACAATTGCATAATCGGGCAGATCTTCAATAATTACGGCACCGGCGCCAACGGTAACCCATTTTCCGATTTTAATTCCCTGAATAACACTTGCTCCTATGCCAATCTGTGTCCCTTCACCAACGGATACGCCACCCGCCAAAGCAGCATTAGGAGAAATGTGCACATAATTTTCCAATACACAATCGTGTTCGACAATAGCCCCCGAATTGACAATACAATGATTCCCAAGCGTTGAAAAAGCGTTAATGACTGCGTTGGGCATAACAACCGTACCCATTCCGAGTATTGTCGAAGGTGAAACTACTGCCGAAGAATGAATGGCAGTATAAAACCGAACGTTAAGCGATTCGGCAATTCTTTTGCGAAACGTATTGTTTCCTATCGACACCACAAGAACAGCTTCGGCATCCAAAATGATATCGGAAGTCTTAACCACGGGAATGCCACATATGAAATCGCTTTTAGGAGTGTCATCCAAAACCGCTTCTACCACAACATGCTGTTGCTTTAAAATATCGATAATCACTTTACTGTGACCGCTTGCTCCGTATAAATACATTTTAATTCCCTTTAAATGGTTCTGCCGTGGCAACTGCATCGCCGGATATTCCTTCTCCTTTGAAAACCTTTTGAATGGTTTTAAAAAGAATAAGAACATCCAATTTTAATGAAATATTCGCTACGTACCAAACATCGTAGTCGAATTTCTGTTGCCAACTGATGGCATTTCTGCCGTTTACCTGTGCCCAACCCGTGATTCCCGGTCGGACATCATGCCGTTTTTTTTGCTCTTCATTATACAGTGGAAGATACTGCACCAATAACGGTCGCGGACCAATCAGACTCATATCGCCTTTCAAAACATTAATCAGCTGGGGCACCTCATCCAAAGAGGTTTTGCGTACCAATTTTCCGACGACTGTCAGTCGTTCGGCATCAGAAAGTAAATTTCCCTCCGCGTCTTTTCTGTCATTCATGGTTTTGAATTTGATAATCTTAAAAATCACCCCATCTTTCCCGGGACGCTCCTGAATGAAAAAAGGCTTTCCGTTATTGGCAAAAAACAATCCCAAAGTAACCAGCAAAAAAACCGGACTCAACAACAGTAATCCAAAAAAAGACAGTATACTGTCGAAAAAACGTTTCAAAAAATTACTATACATTCCCTTCCAAACTTTTATATTCTTTTAAAATAGCCTCCCAAACAACTTGTTGCTGGTAGCGGGAAACGATTCTGTGCCGGGCATTATTTTTCAAACGGTCCGTTAACTCATTATCCTCAAGAATGCTTTTCATTGCCTGATAAACCGCTTCAGCTGATTTCGGTTCAATAAGAATACCATTTTCACCCGAAACAATAATTTCATTGCATCCGTTGATATTGCTTACTATCGCCGGTAATTCCATAGCGCCTGCCTGCATCACTACGTTCGGAAACCCTTCGCGATAACTCGGAAAAACCAAACAATCGCTTATCGCAAAATAAGGCCGGACATCATTTTGATAACCGACAGAAAGGATATTTTCTGAAGTTAAAATTGTCGCTTCCGTTTCGGGCAACAAGGGATCCAATTCTTTCTCAAGCGGACCAACAAGCAACAACTTGCATTTTTTATGTTCCGCCAATAATTTGGTAAAGGCTGCTATTAACTCGTTGATTCCTTTATCAGCCACAATTCTGCCAACGAAAACAAACACAAAGGTATCTTCCGAAATTGCCAATTGTGTTTTCAGAGTTCTTATTTGTCCTTCCGAAACGGATTGCGGGCTGAAAAAATCGGTATTGATTCCGTTTGAACTTCCGTTACCGATAACTTTTAACTTGTTCGAATTACAGAATTTTTCTTTAATGATGATATCCTTCAATCCGTTCGAATTGGGATAGACTTTCGTGGCACAAGCGTATGTGATTTTCTCCACAAAACTCAGCAACTTTCGCTTACTTCCAGTTGTTTCCAAAAGCGGTAAACCGGCAACGGTATGCAATCGGTTGGGTACTCCGGCTAATTTTGCAGCCATCATACCAATAGTTCCTGCTTTTGGCGTGTGCGAATGAACAATGAACGGTTTTTCGCTTTTCAGAAACCAGAAAAGTTGCCAAAGCGATTTTAAATCCTGTAACGGTGTGATTTGACGTGTCATTGCAATTTCATGGGTTTTCACCCCTTGGTTTTCACCAAAAGCTTTCAGACGTTCTTTTTCAGATGATACGGCAGTTACTTCATAATAATCATTCATAAAACGCAGCTGATTCTCGAGTAATTTTTCAAGAGAAAGCGGAATGGTTGTAATACGAATGAGCTTTTTCATTTGCTTTGAACTGTAGTTTTATGGGTAATTTGGGCGATGATCCACAACAGTACAACCATAAAAAAGGGTTGTATCATTATTTTGGTTCGTGCAAAAATACCAAACCCCGAGTAACGTTGTACTATAAGCAGCCCCGAAATTACGGCAAAAAGAAGTATTCCTTTGAAAACCAGCGGAAAAACGACTTCTCTGTAATGTCGAAGAAAAAGTACCAATGCCACAAGATGCAAGGTTAAAATCAGACCGTTCTCCAAGCCTAAAGCCAATCCGTAAAATGAGGGTATTTCATTCAACAATGGTCGGAAATAAAAAGTAAACAATTTATAAGGATACGAATATTCGATAATGGGTACATAGGTGTCCGAGTTTTTGAAAGAAAGCAATGAAAACTCATTAAAGCGTTGCAATCGATTGAAATCGAATCGTTTTATTTTCGACAATTGTAAAAACATATAAAACAATCCTGAAAATACCGCAATTGCAATTGCCGAAGCAATTAGCTTTGTTTTCCACCGCCACTTTCCAAACAACAGAAAACACAGAAAAAAACTAAACAGCAACATTAAAGCGATATGCGGACGGATGACACTCAGAAAAAGCGCTGAAATGATTGTTGATATGCTGAAATATTTCGCTTTAGACACTGCTAACAGAATCGTTGCAATAAAAAGAAAACACAATGCTTCTTTTCCCAACATTGCCGTCCAGAAGTGCAGATTGGGCAGAAACAAAATTAGGGGCAAAAAATCCCATCCAAAAAAACGAAGCCGATCGCCAATATGAAACCGCAGCAAACGATAAAACTGAAGTATTCCGAAAAATCCGATGCTGCTGTAAAGCAAAAAACCAAAAACGATATTCCAATGAAAAATTCTAACAAAAGGATAATTGAGAAACAACATAAAATCAGAACCGTAGGTGAAAAAATCAAACCATTCTTTAGCAGCCGAAGTTTTGAGTTGCAGCCAGTAAAAAGCAGCATCCCCTCCATTTTTGATATAAAAATTGTAAGTGAAAAAAGTAAACAGCAAATGATAGCCCGCTAAAATGGCAATCAGTTTTGAATTGCTGTTTTTAATTTCCGATGGCATCATTTCCTTTTTCGTAAAAGTTCTTTCTGGTAGGAATACGACCAAAGTATAAAGATAAGGAATCCCGGCAGGAACATGTTACGCATACGAATCATAATTCCTAAATTCCCTAACGATTGCGAAAATGCCAACGTTCCTACAATCAAGAAAATCACCAATCCTTTAACCAGAAAAGGCGCTGCTTTAAACGTTTGCAATGGTTTGTTTTTAAAAATCCGGAACGAAATGATTAAGAGCAATAAATTTTCGAAAGAAGCAATGGCAGCGGGAATTCCGTTAATATCAAAAAACAAAGGGCGGTATAAAAAAGTAAACACCTTTAACGGGAAGGGATAGGATGAAATATCAATTCTGGAACCGGTAGTGGAACGGCTTAACAAATCGGCTTTTTTATCGGAGAACGCTTCAAAACTGTCGATGGTTGTTTCTTCGATTTTCGCAAATTCCATTACTGAAGGCAATATGGCAATCCCGATTCCGATAAGAACAATCGAAAAAATAATTCGTTGGCCTTTAGACACTTTGGAGCTCATCACGTAGGCCAATCCGAAAGAAACCAAAAGAAAAAGTGTTATGTGAGGACGAATAAAATAAGACAATCCTAAGGCAATAAACAAAAAGGGCAGTCGTTTTGCAATGTTCAGAATTCCGTAGGCAAACATTCCGATACAGAAAAAAAGAAGTGTATCTTTCCCGACACCACAGCTCCAAAAATGCAAATTGGGCATAAAAAAAACCAATGGGAAAAGATAATATTCCTTGAACTTGGAATTATAGGGAATCGTTTTATAAGTTACCACATAAAAAAAGGAAAGCCCAATAAAACCTAAAAACGTATAAAGCATTGTTCCGGAAAAATAGGACAATCCGAGCACTTTGGCGGGATAATAATTTAGTGCAAACAGAAAATAGGTTCCCTTTTCTCCGGCTAAAAACTTATCAAAATCTTCGATTGACATTTCCTGCGCAACCCTCCAATACCCGACAGCATCACCCTGAACGAAAAAACAGTAGTACACACCAAAGATTAAGTGATAAAACCACAGTTTTCGCAGTTGTTGTAATTCTAAAACTCCGAGTTCGTTCTTGAATGATGAAACAAACCCAAGTCCTAAAATTATGATGATAAGCAGAAAAAATATGTCCAAATGTATACTCTTTAAATTCTGTGATGTGCCTTATCGAATTACTAACTTATAATTCTTTTATCGCTCCCGCAACAAAGCCATTAATTTTTCCAGTTGGGACTGAACCGTAAACCTGCGTTCAATCAATTGTCTTCCTGACGAACCAAAAGTACGACATTTGTCTTTCTCATTGCTCAATTCCTCCAAAGCATTGAACCAATCCGCAGCGTCTTTGGCAAGAAAACCGTTATCTCCTTCCGAAACCACTTCACTATTCATTCCTACCGGAGAAGCCACAACCGAAATCCCGCACGCCATGTACTGAATAAGTTTATAGGAACATTTTCCTTTCTCCCACGGAGAATCTTCCAAAGGCATAATGCCGATATCAAAGGCAGAAATAGCGCTGACTTCGGAATCTTCTGTCCAGTCTATAAATTGTATCGGAAAAGAAACCGAACCCGCTTCTTTAGCGCCAACAATCTGAACTTCGATGGGATATTGTTTTGCAAGCTTTTCAAAAACCGGAAAAATCGTTTTCACATATTTAAAGGTCGAAGGCGAACCAATCCAACCGATTACCGTTTTATCCTGACGAAATATTTGCTTGGGATGGTATCTTTCAATATCAATAACCGTAGGAATCACAACCACTTCTTTTGCTCCCGCTTTTTGGGCCCGTTCCGCCAGATACTCATTTCCGGCGATAACTGTCTTAGCCGAACGCATGACCAAATCGATTTTATCTTTCAAGAAAAAACGGATCCATTTGTTCGGATTTAAATCATAATTATGAAAAATGGCATCGTCGTAATCCACAATGTATTTTACACCTAAAAACGCCAAAATTCTTTCTGTCCACGAAGGCAAATACGGAAAAATCTCTTTTTCAATTACGATTTTATCGTAACCGAAAACTGTAAAAAGCACAAAAAAACGTTTGATATAGGCTTTCAGGATTTCCACAACCGGCTTTTTACCGGAATACAATTTTTCAAGATAAGCATCATCAAACAACGGCTTAACAGTTACCGAAATTCCTTCGGCTTCGAGAAACGGAAAATACTGATAACTACGCAAACGGCTGCTGGCTCCTTTCCGACTGTATTTTGTCAAGTAAAGTACTTTCATAATTTTTCCAAAGCTTTTATATAACTCAAAGCACTGTTCTCGAGTGAGAAATAGTGCAACCCGACCGAACGGATTTTAGTCTTGTCCCCCGTTTTCATTCGCGACAAAAAAGCAACCGCTTTTGCTATGGCATTTTCATCCTGATGCTGGTATAAAAAACATTCTTCAAGTTGTTCAAAAACAACTTCGGTATCGCCTATTCCTGCCGACGCAATGGTAGGCAATCCCATCAACAAATATTCACCGAGCTTTATCGGAGCAACGCCCTGCATACTGAAAGTGGGTTTTCGGATGGCAAAAGCAACGTCGGCTACATTTAAATAATCGGGTACTTCTGCAAAAGGAACGGAAAGCACTTTTATGTCATTCTTAAGCGGTTCCGGAATTCGTTCGTTGGCGAATTGGATATTTCCCGTAAGTATCAAAAATTTTGATTGTTTATTTTCCGAATGGTACTGACTAAAAACAGCCATCATTTCCTCCCAACCGTATTGAGGTCCAAGTGAACCGCAATACACAAAAACCACATCTTCGTCCGTAAAACCTAAAGCTTCTCGTTTTTTAGATTTGACAGCATAATTGGGCTGAAAAAAATTCACATTTCGGCCATTAAACACCACGAAGAATTTATCCCGATAGTTTTCGCCGATGGTTTTCAGATGAATGTCAATAGCTTTCTGCGAGCGGGTAATCACGCCATTGGCAGTTGTAAGCAATTTTGTTTCTTCACTTTTCAGCCAAAGATATTGCTTGCTGGTTTTCGATAGTCCTGAAAAGTCAACACGCTCTTCCAACGGCAAACCATCGGCATCGAACAGCACTTTTACTTTTTCAGTTTTTAACCGATTTACCATAACCGCCGGCATGGTACTTCGCGGCATTACGATATCGATTTTATGTTTTCGGATGTACTTTCGGAGGATTGAAACGCCTTTAAAAACAGACCACAGACTTCCCAATACCGCAATAGGTTTTCTGTAAATCGGTGCTGCCGTGTAGTGGATTCCAAGGTCATTCGCTGCTTTTTGAATCTGCTGTATTTTTACGGCATCGCTCCATGTAAACTGAAGCACATGAAAATTAAAATTGGTCGTATGTTTATTGATTTCGTTAAAAATCGGCAGGAACAATCCTTCCATGTAACTGGTTTGCGGTCCGTCCCAAGTAATGAAAAGAATATTTTGAGGCTTATTAGTCATTTTATTCGGCTTTATTCAAATCGGTTGAAATTTTCAGATATTGGCAATCTTTTTCTTTTTCAAGAGTTCTGAATATAAGGTTTTTACCCTTTTTACATATTGTTCTTCCGTATAATTTCCCATCGCTTTTTGGTATCCCGCTTTTCCCATTTCGGTCCGTAGCGATTCCGTATTGCATAAAATTTCCAGTTTTTGGGCTATTTCGACAACATTCTGTTTTTCAACAAGATATCCGGTTTTTTCATGATCCACGATATATTGCATGCCTCCCACTTTTGTGGCTACAATCGGTACTTTACTTAGCATGGCTTCGGCCAGTACGAGTCCGAACGACTCATGTGCCGACACCAATGAAAAAACATCAAAAATGGCATAATATTTAGCCGTATCATCCTGATATCCTTCAAAAGTAACCGATTTTTCTATATTTAGTTGTTGCACCAAACGCTTGTACTTTCCTTTTTCAGGTCCGTCGCCCACTAAAACCAAATGAACGTTCAGTCCTTTGCGAATGAGCATTTCAAAAGCTTTTATCAAGTCGGAAAACCTTTTGGTATTGTCATTTATCATTCTTCCGACAGAACCGATAATAATTTTTTCGGCAGCGATACCAAGCGTAGCTTTCAGTTGCTCTGATTCCTTTTCGGAAACTTCCCTTGGAATAGCAACCCCATTGCTGATTAAATGTACCTTTTTCGGACTGATTTTAAGTGTCTCGGTAAGATAATTTGTTGACGCATGGGAAACACCCACAACAGCATCGGCAAAAAAAGAAAAAAGGCGCATTAACAAATTCCCACGCCAAGATCGGTTTTGCGGATCGGAAGTTTCTTCGATAATAAGAACCGGAACACGGCAAAACACACTCGAAACTGTAGCCATGGTAACCCCTTCAAAAACAGCTCCATGAACAATATGCGGCTGAAATTCACGGATAACCGAAATTACTTTTTTGTGTTTTTCCCAATCGAAAATGTTTTTCAATTTTCCAACGGCAATTACTTCCACGCCACAGTCTTTAATGCGTTCCGGAATTTCCCCACGGTAATGCGTACAGATAATTTTGAGCTCGAATTCCTCTTTATTCAGCATTTTTGCCAGAGAAAGTCGTCTTCGCTCAACACCTCCGTAGGTAATGGATTCGACTATATTAAGGACGCGTATCATGCTTTTTTGAGATAAATAGCGGTTAATGTTTCCAGATGTTTATCGATGGAATAATTTTCGACAATTGTATTTCTTCCGGCCTGACCTATTTGTTTTCGGGTTTCCGAATCTAAAGCAATAATGCTTTTTATTTTCCGGAACAACGCTTCATCATCCGCGGCTTCAACCAACCAACCATTCTGATTGTCGGTTATGATTTCTTCTGCTGCGCCCACTTTTGTGGTTAGAGAAGGCGTTCCGTTGTACAAAGCTTCCGCCAACGAATTTGAAAATCCTTCCGTAAAAGAGGTTAGCACATATAAATCCGATGCTTGTAAAAACGGAACCGGATCACTTTGAAAACCAACAAAAGTGACATTATTTTCGATTTGGAGTGCTGCCACCAGCGCTTCCAAAACTTTTCGGTGATTGCCTTCGCCTACAATGGTGTAGTGTACCGGAATTTTTTCGGATGTTAATTTAGCGGCAGCCTTGAGAACACTTTCGATATTTTTAACCGGTTCCAATCTGGAAACCGAAACGATTGTGAAAAAATCCTTTTGCAATGTTTCCTTCTGAGCACTTCCTTTTTCGAATGAAAAAACAACAAAATTGGACACTATTTTTAATTTTTGCTTCGGAATTGCGTACAATTTGTACAGATTATCGCAAACCATTTTCGATTCGCCCAACACATAATGCGATAATTTAAAAATGACTCCAAATATTTTTTGTGCCAAAAAACCATGTTTCGGAATCCCGATTTCTTCCGCAACAACATTTTTTACGCCAGCCCATCGTGCCGCGAGAACGCCGTGAAAATTGGCTTCTGCACCAGAAGTATGCACTACGTCGGGTTGTTCCGCTTTAAAAAAACGATACAATCTGTAAATCGTCAATAAAGATGGAATACGGTAAGCCGATTCAAACAACACCACCCGTTTTCCGTTTGCTTTTATTTTCTCCGAAGCCACGCCGCCTTTTCCGATAGCACAGAAAATCCATTCGACCTGGGCATTCGTTGTGGTGGACAAATTGACCATCTTGGATTCAATTCCGCCAAAATCGAGAAATGTTGAAAGCCGGATTATTTTCATTTACTGAATTGGTTTTTCCATCGGTTAATATCTTCCAAAGGGATAGCGATATCCAATGTTAAATCGGAATTTATTATATTTTCGATTGTATCTATTTCACTTCGAAGCACCACAGGCAAGTTAAAATCTTTTTGTTTTTCAATGGCCCGGTTATCGATTCCGATAATTACAGTGCGTCTTCCTTTCTGTAAGGCACGGATTCCACCGTGAAGTCGGGTTCCGATATAATCGCAGTCGTTATTTTCCAAAAAGAAATCGTAGGATTTTAAATTCGGATTTACGATATGAATTTTCGCATCGGTTAAACGTTGCAGATAGCTTGCATCCAGTCGCCCTTGCGGCCAGAAATAAACTTCTTTGTAATTCCGGAGCAAAATATCCACCAGTTGTTTGTCGGCCTTCTCATCACAGTCATAATCCGTTAATGTGAAAACGACTTTATCGGATTTCGTTTTGGGAATGGTATCACAATGCGTTTTGGTTAAGGTCCACATCGTGGGACAACCGGTATTGATTACGTTATGGATTCCGATATCGGCCAGCTTTTGTTGTGTGTATTTATCCCTTACAGAATGCAGTGCTTCTGTCGTTAAAATTCTTTGCAGTATGGTCTTGGTGTACAAATTCGTTTGCTGTTGGTACTGTCGCCAGCCCACACCTAACAGGAGAACGTTTTTCGGAATAAAAAAGACATCAAAAAGATCCAGTTTCCATTGTTTGTACTTGTTCATTTTGGAGGAAAGTATGTTCGATCCGCCCACGATGCCGAAATCCGAATGCCGAATCAGGGACAAACCGGAAATTCCGATCTTATCGTGTGAAGCCACTCTGCAAATTCTATTGGCTGCAAAAACATTATATATTTCGCGGTTGACGGCATCCATAATAATCTCATCTCCAACGTTATTGGTAGCGATAGAGGTATCAAACAATGTTACTTGATTTTTGCTCAGCTGACTCATTTTAAAAACTTACAATTACATTAAATTCACTAACAATAAAGGTTTGACACCCTATTGCATTTATTTCTTTCTTGATTTAAAATCTGTCATTTTTTTATACAGAAAAAAAGCAAGATAACCGGAAATACCAATTGATATAACCGATGCCACAATTTTATTGACTGTGGAAATATCCCGCATCAAATACGAAACCAAGGCTAAAACACCCGTAGCGGAAACCCAAAGAAAAGGATAATAATTAACCGTGCAGTTTTCTTTGAAATCTTTGATAAAATAACCCGAATATCCCATGAACATCAAACTTACAAAGGTAGTAACTGCGGCAATTTTATAACCACAAACAGGGATTAAAAATAAATTCATCAAAACATTTGATACTCCGGCAATAAAGGTGATTTTCCAGAGGATTTGCGTTTTTTCCAGGTATAACAGTTTGTTGATTGCCCCATAATACATTGCTCTGTAATTATAAGCCATCACTATAATGATCCCCAACGGATATGTTGCCGCTAAAGTGTCGTTCTTAATTAACAACTGAAAAATTTCTTTCAGCCACAAACAAACCAGAAAAGACGCGATAAAAAATACTGCCTGAAGCACAAACACAAGTTCACGGGCGCCTTTTTCATCCTTATTTTTATAACATTCGTTCATTAGGGGCGTAATGGCAAAACCACTTACCATTCCGATGGAATTGAAAAAATTTCCCACCGTATAAGCCGCGTTGTATTTTCCGATGTCACCAATGGGTACCGAAAGGCGTTCCATGACGATTTTATCGGACGAATTCAGTAAAAAAGACGAATAATAGTGCGGGATGGTCGGCAAGGTAATTTTCAGATACGACTTTATTCTTCTCACCGAGAATTTAAATACCGGAGTCAGTTTAAATTTGTATACCATCGGATAAAAGTAGGAGGCATTATTTAACACCGACACGATGAATAACGAATAAAACCATCCCAAATAGCCCAATTTAAGATAGGCTATGAAAAAAATATTCAGCAAAACCGTCAGCGTTCCGAAAACAGCGGTTCGCATGGCGATGGAAAACGGCATTTGTTTTATCTGAAAAAGGGTTGAACCGATGGCTCCGGTCGGACCAAAAAACAATCCGGCACCAATATTCAGAAAGATTACCAGCCAGATATTTGAGACTTCTTTCGGCATGAGCAGCCACAAAAGAGCAACTTTAACCAGTAAAAAGACGATGTTCCATAGCATTAAAAACCCGTAAATTTCTCTCCAGACTTTCAAAAACCAATTGGGATGTTTGTAATAACTGTTGACCAAAATAACCCTCAAGCCTAATGAACCAAAGACTTCAATGGCAGCCATATAGGAGGTGATCAAACCAAAAATACCGTAATCCTGTTCCGTCAGGTATTTGGTGATGAAGGGCAACGAAAAAATTCCGGCAATTTTAGGAATCTGATTGGCAAACCCGTAAATAAAAGTATGTGAAAAAAGTTTTTTTAACATTACTAATGGAATTTACCTTCGTTTTTCAGTCTGTAATAATGTTCTTCGTCGCGGTATTTAAAAACCGTTGCCGGATTTCCGCCGGCTATTCCTAATTTCGGAATATCTTTCACAATTACCGCACCCGCCTGAATGATTGCGCCTTCGCCAATGGTAACGCCGCCCAAAATCAGGACACCGTGGCCCAGCCAGACATTGTCTTCAATAATAACTTCTTTCACGATATACGTGCTGTCATAAGGAATTGTATCCCCTTTATAATTATGGGTATCCGTAATAATAACACAATCCATTCCGGAGTGAAAATTATCTCCGATTTCGACTTTTCCGTTGCCCAGAATTCGCAAACCGTTAAAATGAACGTTGTGTCCCAAACGGGTTTTTCGGTTTACGTAAGACAGTCCGTTAACCGTAATTTCGCCTTTGATATATTCTGCCGTTTTGAGAATTTGCTTTTTGTAAAGCGATTTTCTCCAACGTTTGATCTTATTTATAAGTACTCCTATCATGCTTCCAGCAGGTAATTTAAAATCAGTTCTTTAGATTTATTTTCATTTACAGTATTTACGGTACTGCAGTAATATTGACACTTTTGATAATGTTGTTCCACGGCTTCGTACGATAATGAATTTATTTCCCTTTCAATATCCCGAATGGCCGCAACCGGAGTTGTAATGCCATGTTTTACAAATCCATACAGATCAAATTGCGCCACACCGTCATCAATATAAATTGTTTTTACTTTCATCAGGGCTGCTTCCAATATGATAGAGGATTCGCCGGATATCATTACATCGATGTTCTTTATAAATTCATGCGGTCGTTCCTGTCGCGCATTGGAAATTTCCACATCGAACGATTCCAGAAATTTATAAAACTTCTCAGAATTCCCAGGGTGAGGTCGCAACACCACTCGGCTAACCGCTTTCGATTTTTTAACCACCGCAATGAGTTCGTTCAGTAAGGCTTCCGAATAATATGGTTTCAAACAAATGCCCACGGAAATTTGCTCCGTATCGCATCGTTTTTTATAGGCCAGCAAACCATCCATCCGCGCAATCCCCACGAGTTGCTGTACTTTGGCCAGACTTCCTATTTTTCGGTACGTATCCACTGCCTGTTGTCCTTCCAACAAGGCGACATCCGGTAATAATTTCGGAAAAACTTCGGAAACGGAAGCGTGCTGAATGTAATAACTGGGAACCCGCTTATTTTTGGCAGCCAACAAAAGCCCCAACGGTTTTATATTATGATCGTTCGTTAAAACGATTTTTTCACATTGAGAAGATTGTATATAGCTTTCAAAAAGTTTTACCGAAGCCATAAACACCGCTAAATTCACATAAATGTGTGCTGTGTTTATAATGCCTTTGTTTTTACGGGCGTATTTCCCGGAAAGGCATACCGCTTTAGGAAAAAACAGAAGCGCGGATAAAAAGAGTTTTCGATTATTGAATACGATGGTATCAAAACCTTCCAGACTTACGTTATTATTGAGCACAAATAAAACATTCTTCCGGTCCTTTTCTTCCATTTTAGTAAAAACATCTATAATCGCATTTTTCTGATTCAATGTTTCAATGTACACCAAATGCCTGTAGTTCTTTTTTATGGCGTCTTTGGAAGGCTTTTTAAAATTCTTCCAAAAATGAAGTACTAAAGAACCAAAAGCTCTCAGCAGGGAAAATTTTTCAATCTTTGGATTAAAGGCATATACTTTTTCACCTAGGCGAATTCCAAAATATTGATTGAAGTAAAAAACTATTTTGGCATTCTTATACATGGTCCTTTTTTTTCAGCAAGTCTTTCGCTATCAAACTTTGAATTTCATTTTGGAAGGACATAACCGTTGTATTCATCTTATTCGCAATATCCAGCACGGAATGTTTTCCATCCGAATAATTCAGCAGATAAAGCAGGCGTTTCAGACTTTCGCCACGGTCTTCAATTTTCATCAGCGTCGGATACAAACCTCGTTTGCCTAACTGTGGTTCGCCATACGGACTTTGGTTTTCGTAATAATCGTCCAATTCAATGCTGTCCACCAATTCTTTCAACAAGAAAACATAGTCTTCCAGAGCAGTAAAATCGATTACGGATTTATCGTCTGCCGAGGTGTGGTATTCTTTGTATTCTCCGTACATGGTTCGGGTAAAACACACCATCGGCAAATCAAATCCGGGAGAACAGTATTGACGCTCGTCGCTTCCCATCGGAAAAAAATCCAATTCTTTATACGGTTTGGCACTCAATATATTTTTAAAAACCGAATTGAAATAGGAGTCGCTTCTTGATTTTTTCAATGTATAATCTCCCTTGTCACCACAGCAGGTAATCACCACTCCGCCTTTGAGTTTTTCTTTGAAACGCATTCCGTTTTGCGACAAATAATAAATAGCGCCTATGGTTTCGGGAGCGAGATAAAATCGGTACGTGTATTTTCTTTTGCTTTCTTTTTTCAGTAGCTGATATAAAAAAGCCAGAGCTAACATTCCGGAAAGTTCGTTATTGGCCATGCTGGGATGGCAACAATAAGACGTAAACAAAACTTCTTCATCGGATTCCCCGGGAAGTACCGCTTCGCCAACGGTCATGAAACCGTCTTCAAGCGTTGTATCGATTTTAACGTAGTATTCGCCTTCCTGTGGCAGCGTTAAAAATTCGTTGTGACTCAAGCAGAATCCCCATCGTTCCACATAATAAGACGTTACATACGGAATCGCTTCCGGCATGTCGGGGCGCGTCGTGATATGTTCTTTCAGTGCATCAAAAGTCATGGTTCCCGAAAAAGGAACCGAATACCCCATAAGATGCAGGTTATTCACTTTAAAATCGGCAATTCGTCGTCCGTCCGGCGTTAGAATATAAGCCTCGTTGACATTCCATTCTTTCGGTACCGTCCAGTCAAAAGCATTTGTTCCAGTAGGCACTTCGGTGATTTCAAAATCAACCAATTCTTTGAGTATCGAAAACGTTTCCCGAACACCATTACCCGTTAAACTTCTGTTTAGCGGAAAAAGTCGGTCGAAATACTGCTCAATTTGATTTTTCATGATTTTGAATTGCTTTTTCTAAAACGGTTTCAAGAACATTGTTTTGCTTTAAAATATGCTCCACAAATTCTCTAAAGGCACCGTCACCGCCTTTTATAGTGGTTGTGTAATGAACCTTATTCTTAACATATTCCGGCGCATTGGAAGGACAGCCGCTAAAACCAACTTTTTGCAGTAAAGCAATATCATTGATATCATCCCCTATAAAAGCGCAGTCTTCGAATGTAATCTGCAAAGTATCCAATAAGGTTTCAATAACCTTAACTTTGTTTTTCACGCCCTGAAATAAATAATCCACTTTAATTTTTTTGGCGCGTCTTGCTACAATTTCGGTGTCTTCACCTGTTATGATTACCACGGGAATGTCCAGCAAATGCGCAAAAAGCACCCCGGCACTGTCGTAGGTATTGAAGCGTTTCAGCTCATTTCCGGTTTGGTCGTAATACATACTGCCATCGGTCCAGACCCCGTCAATATCCGTGATTATTAATTTTGGAAGCATACTATACTTATTTTTTTAATTTCCCCGGAACTCCGGCAATTAAACCATTATCCGGAACATCGATTATGCAGACACAATTGGCTGCTATTACGGCATTATTCCCACAAGTTATTCCTCCCAAAACCTTTGCACCTGCATAAACAGTTACATTATTCATCAAAACAGGTCTTCCTCCGTTTCTGTCGCCGAAAGTAACATTCTGATGAATCAGTGCATTTTCACCTATCTTACATCGGGCACCTATTACAGTTCCCAAGCCGTGATTTATTTTGATCCCTTTACCAATTTCAGCGGAATAATAGATTTCGAATCCGCAAATTATCCTCAATAAATTACAAAAATGAGAAGCGGTATTTTCTTCTCCTTTTAAATAATACGCTCTCGAAATCCGATACAACAAGATTCCAACAAGTTCAATTCGTGAATAAACTTTTTCTTTGGAAAGGCCTGCATCCGGAAAATATCGTTTAAAATCAAAATGAAAAACATTAAGAGCTTCATTGTAAATTTCAACATCATTAAATTGAATTTCAGGAACCTCTAGAAGATAATACTTCTGAAACAGCACTTTCAATTCATCCCCTAATGTTGCACTTTTCATTTCCATAATTACATTTGAATTGCTTCAGAATAAATCAATTCATTTTTAGGCACGTCGGCTTTCAAAGTTTTCCCAATGATTTCATAACGCTCACTCCATTTGTAACCATCTCCGGGACTTAACAAATGTAAATCTTCTTCTTTAATAATATCACCGGCTTTCAAATCTCTTTTGGTTGCAATGGAACGTTCCAGTTTCATTTTAGCCGACTGAACGCCATCTTCGATGTGAATATCTTCCACGCCCATCCATTTTTCGGCTACGCGAATATCCCTTACCATACGGAAAACCCCGTCAGGTCCTAACGAACCTGCCTGATCGGTTCCTTTCATGTTTCGGTCGATGGTGATGTGCTTTTCTATAATTTTTGCTCCCATACCCACGGCAACAACCGGAGCTGAAATCCCAATCGTGTGGTCTGAAAATCCTATAATATACTCACCGTAATGCTTTTGCAGATAAGTGATGGTTTTTAAATTCAGATTGTCCGGATGTGTCGGATATTGCGAAACACAATGCAAAATTGACAATTCGGAATGGTAGTTTGTAATCGTGGTAATCGCCTCGTCCAGTTCTTTTTTTCCGGCCATACCGGTGGAAAGTATTATCGGAATTTTGGTTTCGGCCATGGCTGCCAATAAAGGCAAATTGGTTAAATCACGGCTGGCTACTTTTAAACAATCCGGCTGAAACAATTTTAACAAGGAAAGACAGCCTGGGGAACATAAGGTTTCCACAAAATCCAATCCTCTGCTTTTGGCATATTTATATACTTCAAAATGCTCTTCATCGTTCAGCTCTAGGAATTCACGGTGTTCGCCATAGGTTTTTCCGAAAGAATGCGGAGAATCATAAGGACGGTTCATTTGGGAATCGGTCAATTCCTCTTTCAGATCCCTTTTGGTCAGTTTGACCGCATTCATTGGTTTTAAATTCAATCCGAAATCGCTTTCGAATACTGGTCTTGAAACCAATTCTACAATAAGTTTGGCGATGTCAACAGAACCATTATGGTTTTGACCAATTTCTCCAATGATGTATACGCCTTCTTTTATAAAATCTTTCATGGTTTCTGTTTTTATCCTACTGCCGTAAATCCTTTATTTGGAATTTTCGGCAATTTGATTCTTCATTATTGTTTTGTATTGCTCATTTTCATCCAGAAAAGAGACTATTTCATTGATTCCGAAAGCGGTTTCATGACGCGCGCTCAATTTCGAATATATCGCTGATAAAGTGTTAAAATCTTCAGCGGTATCCAAAGTCATCCGAATATCGTTTCTTCCCTCCAAAACGGGGTTGGCCGTTAAGAACTTTATTTGAAACACGTCGCTGTTCCCATAAATATAATTTGTTACATGCTCATGATAAAAGGGTTCTTCAGTAGCCGAATTTACCTTTTTCAGTGCCTGTAAAGTTACGTATTCTGTCCAAAAACCAAAATGTGTTTTGATGCTCGGACTCCCGTTTACCGTAAAACTTATATAATCGAATGTTGTGTTATTTTCGGCTATGCGGATAAGGTTTTGCAATTCAGCCACATCAAGAAAAGGGTTATCGGCACATACACGAATCATCCGATCAAAATGAAATGTTTCGGCTGCATCGATAAAACGTTGCAACACATCATTTTCACTTCCTCTAAAAACCATGCAATGCTGTTGTTTGGCACTATCGGCTAAAATATCGTTTTCCGGAAGCGCTGACGTTGCCAAAACAATCGGAACCTCAGGGAAATTTTGCTGCAACTTACTGATGATTAGTTCCAAAATGGTCTTGCCTTCAAAAAAAGGGAGTATCATTTTTTGAGGTAATCGGGTTGAACCTACTCTTGCCTGAAGCATAAAACAAAACGATTTATCCATAGGTTTCCTTACTAATAACTAAAATTAGCTGCAATTATAGTTTTGCATCGGCTTTATCGCCTAAAATTCCTTTTACATCAAACACCAAGCTGTTCTCTTTTCGCAAAATTCCGAAATCCATGTTCAGAAATTCTTTGTGCGCGACTCCCAAAACAATGGCGTCAAACTGTTCCTTCGGAATTTCTGTAGTGGTAACCAATCCGTATTCGTGCATTACCTCAGCAGGATTCGCCCACGGATCGTAAACTGTTACATTGGTTTCGTAATCCTTAAGAGCATTTACCACATCGATAATTTTGGTATTGCGGACATCCGGACAATTTTCCTTAAAGGTAAAGCCCAACATCAGAATTTTTGAACCGTTGACTTTGATACTTTTCTTGATCATTAATTTTACCGCCTGCGCCGCTACATATTCGCCCATACTGTCGTTTAAACGACGGCCTGCTAGAATAATTTCGGGATGATAGCCATGCTCTTGTGCTTTTTGAGCCAAATAATACGGATCCACTCCGATACAGTGTCCGCCAACCAATCCTGGTTTGAACGGAAGAAAATTCCATTTCGTTCCTGCGGCTTCCAAAACAGCATGCGTATCGATATCCAAAATGTTGAAAATCTTGGCCAACTCATTCACAAAAGCGATATTGATGTCGCGCTGTGAATTTTCAATTACTTTGGCTGCTTCGGCTACTTTAATGGTTGGTGCCAGATGGGTACCGGCCGTAATTACACTTTTATATAAGGCATCTACTTTTTGTCCGATTTCCGGAGTAGATCCTGAAGTAACTTTCAATATTTTTTCAACCGTATGTTCTTTATCTCCCGGATTAATACGTTCGGGGGAATATCCTGCAAAAAAATCGACATTAAATTTCAATCCCGATATTTTCTCCAGTACCGGAATACATTCTTCCTCAGTTACTCCCGGATAAACGGTAGATTCATAGATAACGATATCGCCTTTTTTCAATACCTTCCCTACGGTTTCACTCGATTTGTACAATGGCGTTAAATCCGGACGATTGTGTTTGTCTACCGGAGTCGGAACAGTTACGATATAATAATTACATGTTGCAATATCCTCAAGAGCATCCGAACAGTAAAGTCCCGGCGAATTGCCTGGTGCAGTAACCAAAACGGATTGCAATACCTCATCCGAAACCTCCAGCGTTACATCTTTACCACTGTTTAATTCTGCTATCCTGTTTTTATTGATATCAAATCCTATGACAGGAAATTTTGTTGCAAACAAACGGGCTAAAGGCAACCCAACATATCCTAAACCTATAACGGCAATTTTTATACTCATAACTCTAATTTACTTGTTTATGAACCGATTGATTGGTAAACAAATCCGATTTTTTCAAGTGTTGCTTTATCTAATAAATTTCTGCCGTCGAAAACAAAAGCAGGTTTTAACATATTATCGTAAATTTTTTGCCAGTCGTAGTCTTTAAACTCGTCCCATTCGGTCAGAATGGCAATGGCATGTGCGCCATCACAAGCCTTGTAAGGGTCCTTCTCTACAGTAATCCCCTTTTTATTTTCAGCATCAGCTCGTGTTTCAAGATAATTCAAATCGAATAAAATCTGATCTTCCTCAACTTTTGGGTCGTAAACAGAAATATTTGCTTGCTCGCTTAATAAATCATCTGCTACATAAATAGCAGCCGATTCTCGGGTATCATTGGTATCCTTTTTAAAAGCCCAACCCAAGAAAGCAATTTTTTTACCCGAAACCGTGTTGTACAACGTACTGATGATGTTTTTGGCAAAACGGCGTTTCTGATGATCGTTCATGATGATTACCTGTTCCCAATAATCTGCTACCTCATTTAAACCGTAGGATTTTGCGATGTACACCAAATTCAGAATATCTTTTTGGAAACAAGAGCCTCCGAAACCAACGGATGATTTCAAAAATTTAGATCCGATTCGGCTGTCCATACCAATAGCTCTGGCCACTTCATTGACATCAGCTCCGGTTTTCTCACACAATTCACTCATCGCATTGATAGAAGAAACACGTTGTGCCAAAAACGCATTTGCGGTAAGTTTTGACAATTCTGAAGACCATACATTTGTTGTCAAAATACGGTCTTTAGGAACCCAATTTGCATAAATATCTACCAAAGCCTGAATCGCCTGTTGTCCTTCAGCAGTGGTATCGCCACCGATCAGTACTCGATCCGGTGCCAATAAATCAGCAACAGCAGTTCCTTCAGCCAAAAATTCCGGATTGGAAAGAATCTGAAACTGAACTCCGTTTCCGGTATGGTCTAAAATATCTTTAATGGCACTTGCTGTTCTAACCGGTAACGTTGATTTCTCAACAACAATTTTATCGGTTTTGGCAACGCGGGCAATCTGTCGGGCACACAATTCGATATATTTCAAATCGGCTGCCATTCCTTTCCCTACTCCATACGTTTTGGTTGGGGTATTTACCGAAATAAAAATCATATCTGCTTCGGCAATAGCCTTGTCAACTTCTGTCGAAAAAAATAAGTTTCTTCCTCTTGCCTCCGCAACAATTTCGCTTAAACCGGGTTCGTATACCGGTATATTATCGGTATTTACATCATTCCAGGCTGCGATTCTTTTTTCATTCAAATCGACAACCGTGACTTTTATATGCGGACACTTTTGAGCAATAACGGCCATTGTTGGTCCTCCAACATAACCTGCTCCAATACAACAAATACTTTTAACTGCCATTTTATATTTTACCAAATGGTTATACTTTCTTTTTCAAAAACCACTGCAATTTATTCTTTATTTACGCTTACCGCAAATGTTCCCAATACCATTTCACCGCTTCTTTCAATCCCTGACCGATTGAAAATTCCGGATGGTATCCTAAAAGTTCTTTTGCCTTATCAATACTGGCCAACGAATGCGGAATGTCTCCCATTCGATTCGGACCGTGTACAACTGCAACCGATGCAATTTTTGGGTCGTATTCCGACAAATATTCTTTAAGATAATGAATCAGATCATTTAACGTTGTTCTGTCACCAAAAGCGGTATTGTAAACCGTATTAACGGCTTCGGGATTTTGAGTAGTCAAAGCCAACTCGTTCATCTGAAGCACATTATCAATATAAGTAAAATCACGGGAATAATTACCATCTCCATTAACGACAGGACTTTCATGCTGCATCAGTTGCATCACAAATTTCGGGATAACAGCTGCGTAGGCTCCGTTAGGATTTTGTTTGCGTCCGAAAACATTAAAATAACGCAATCCGATGGTTTCCATCCCATACGTTTTACTGAATACATCTGCATACAATTCATTTACTAATTTGGTAATAGCATAAGGTGAAAGTGGCTTCCCGATTTTGTCTTCTACTTTCGGCAGACTTTCAGAATCCCCATAAGTAGATGAGCTTGCGGCATATACGAAACGTTTGACCCCCGCTTCTTTTGAGGCGTGGAGCATGTTAAGAAATCCGGTAACATTTACGTCATTGGAGGTAATTGGGTCTTGAATAGAACGGGGAACAGACCCTAAAGCAGCCTGATGCAAAACATATTCAACACCATCCAAGGCCTTTTGACAGGTAGCATAGTCTCTTATATCTCCCTCAATAAGTTGGAAATCAGGATTAGGAAGCAAATGCTCTACGTTATGACGAAATCCAGTGGAAAAATTATCCAGACACACCACTTTATAGTTCCTATCCAGAAAATATTCGCATAAATTAGAGCCTATAAATCCGGCGCCACCGGTAATAAGAACAGTAGGATTGGTCTTAGACATTTTTTATAATTTGGGTACAAAGATACGCTAATTTTACAACATCTTTCACTTGCAAAAATCGCGATTATTCTTAAAAAAAGTTACTTTTTAAACAAAACCGACTTCACTTTTTCCATGAATGTTTTGGGTTTTTCCACCTCCATATAACCGCTGCCATAAGCTCCATAACCGTAACCGTAGCCATAGCCGTAACCATAACCGTATTTGGCTCTGCTCTCAAAATCATTAAGTACGATACTGATATTATGTAACTCACCGCGTTTGTGTTTTTCATTTACGATTGACAACATTCCTTTTTTCGTGAAGTTTTGTCGGGTTACATACAAAGTGGCATCACAATATTGTGCCAATTCCAAAGCATCAGCAACCAAACCTACCGGCGGCGTATCCAGAATAATGTATTCGTATTGCCCTTTCAGTTCTTCAATCATTTCGCGCATCGAATCCCCTAGAATCAATTCTGATGGATTGGGAGGAATAGGACCCGAAGTAATTACATCAAGATGCGGAATATGAGTGCTTTGAATGATTTCCCGCAATGTTTTCTGTCCAATCAGATAGTTCACCGCACCAATATTGTTTTCGATACTGAAATCGCCAAAAATTCTAGGTTTTCGCAAATCCAAACCTACGATAACGGTTTTCTTTTCGCTCAAAGCAAAAACCGTAGCCATATTGATAGAGCAAAAGGTTTTTCCTTCACCACCCACGGAAGAGGTCAGCATCAATATTTTGGTACTGTCTCCTTTTTGTTTTTTATACAAATACTGCAAAGAAGAGCGGATGGCTCTGAAAGATTCGGCCAATGGTGATTTTGGTTTCTCAAATACCGAAAGGTTGTTGGTCGTATTTTTCTTGCCAACCACTCCAATAATCGGAATCCTGGTAAGTTTTTCGATATCATCTGTAGTATGAATACTGTTGTCCAGAATCGTAATTACAAAAGCAATAACCAAAGGAATGAGTATCCCCAGCAACAATGCCAAAATATAATTCACACTGGTTTTGGGACCGAGTAGTCCTCCTCCGGTATCCTTAGCGGTATCGATAAATTCAATATCCGATACGTTGGCCGCTTTTACAATATCCGCTTCACTTCTTTTTTGAAGAAAGGTATTGTAAATGTTGTCGCTTAAATCGTATTTCCGTGTGATTTTAAGTAATTCCTGTTGTTCTTCCGGTAATTTTTTTACCGTACTTTCTATCTCTCCGATATTGCGGTTTGCCAATGACAAATCATATTGCAAAGCGCCTTTTGCGGTATTGATATTTTCCAAAAGAACGCGTTTTACCGCATCCATTTCCTTATCAAACTCCTTAAACATTTTTTCGCTTTTTACAGAATACGCCATTTGAGAACGCTCCGTGGAAAGCAAAATCAGTTTGGAAACATTACTGATTACATTCGGATCTTCAATACCGGCAACTGTTGGCGCCGGCAGTTTAGAATAATCATTACTGCCTCGCAGGTAACTGCTTAAGGAATTATAATAGGCAATTTTTCTAAGAATAGCGTCTCTTTCAACATCAAAACTAGTCAGCCGTTCCGTTAATTTTTCACCTCCGGCTTCCAATTCGAATACATTTTTATCTTTTCGGAAGTCTTTTAATTCTTTTTCAGTATCTTTTATCTGACCTTCCATTGCCAACAAGGTACTGTCGATAAACGAAATTGTGTTGATGGCAAAAAGGTTTTTACTGTCGAGTTGTTTCTTTTTAAGAACCTCAACGGTGGTATTGAGATAATCGACCAGTCTTTTTTTATTGGTCCCCTGTAAATCCAAACGAATGATAGACCCGGCTTTGGCATCGGCATCAACATTAATACTTTTATATCGGGCTACCGTTCCGTCAAAATCATTAAAACGGATGAAATATTCGTTTCCGGTATACATTCCGGCATCAGGAAGAATAAACAATTTGAAATTTAAAAAAGGTAAATCAACCTTGTCCCCTACCTTGAATTTCTTTGTATAGGTTCCGCTTTGGACATTTGCATTATCCACTCTGTTAACCGCATAGATATAAGTTCCGACAGAAGTGTTTTCAAAATTCACACTTATCTGATATTCGGTATCGCTTAAAAACTTAATCTGAATCGGTATACCTGCCAGTTGTTCCCTTGTTTTATCAATCTGAACATAGAAAGGCACCTCTCCGTATGCATCCGTTAAGTTGTACTTCCCTTGTTTTAAATAATCAATATAATAATTCAGTTTGTCTACAACCAGCTCATTGTGCGACCTGGATTTTAAGGCTGTAATTATAGTTTGTACCTTATCAGACGTTCCACCCCAATTGAAAACCAAACTGGTATTGGAAGTAAAAAAAGGATTATTTTCATCTTTAACCACAATTGAAGCATCCATCCCATATATTTTCTCTTTTCGGATGTTGACCTGATAAGCAACTGTAAATGTTATGATTAACGCAAGTAGAAACCACTTCCAATAGCTCAGAATTTTTACAAAAAACCCTTTAAAATCAAAACTGTTCTGGTTTTCTAAAAAGGAAAAGTCTTTAATATCTAACATACCATTCGTTTATAGATTTTTAAGCAGTAAAAAAGTAGTGGTAACCAATGACAAAGCCGTGATGATTGTTGCTACCGACTGAGTTCCGGTTGTTCCGGTTCCCCAAGATTTTTGCTTTAAAGGCTTAACATAGATGTAATCATTGGGCTGAATATAATAATAGGGCGACTGCATGGTTTTACTGTCAGTCAAATCAATGGTATGCATTTCCGTGCCATGAGGATATTGACGTATAATAGTCACTTCCTTTCGGTTACCAGTCATGGTAATGTCTCCGGAATTCGCAATGGCTTCCATTATGGTTGCTTTGTCCTGATACAAAACATTGGTTCCGGGTTTCTGAATCTCACCATTAACCGTATATCGTAGTCCCGCTAACTTAACCGTAACAAAAATATTGGCTTCTTTTTTAAAATAATCGTCTAAGAGTTGTTTTTCAATCTTTATCCTGATTTCATCCAATGTAAACCCCAAAACATTAACTTCTCCCAAAACCGGGATACGGATATTTCCATGATCATCAACAGTGAATCCGTTAAAATAAATGCTTTGTTCCGTTTGCGTTTGAGCTCCTTCCGTTTCAACAGGATTAAACATCGCAACCAATTTTTGATCCAACGCTTTAATCTTTATATCGAGAATGTCATTTACCTGCAAACGATACGGTTTACTAACTATAGGATTTACCGTTACCGACAAACTGTCCTGTTTGGTATTCTGAAGGTAAACCAAATCCTTGTTCGGGATACAGGAAACGGCTGAAAATGCAATTATTATAAGTAAAAGAAAAAGGCTTTTATTCATTATTCGTATTTTAAAAAAACAAATATAGTTTTTCAATTGATAATTTTAAACTTATTGGACGATATTAAACCAAAAACTGAGCTTTACATGTTTTTTATCGAATTTTCAAACGGAATACGATGCAGTAAACTACGACCGAGGGTAACTTCATCCGCATATTCCAATTCGTCGCCAATGGCAATACCTCTCGCAATCGCAGAAGTGGTGACACCATACTCTTTAATCTGTTTGTAAATATAAAAATTGGTGGTATCGCCTTCCATAGTGGAGCTAAGGGCAAAAATTACCTCTTTCACACGTCCTGATTTTACTTTATCCACCAAAGAATTAATATTCAGTTGGCTGGGTCCAACACCATCAATCGGGGAAATTTTCCCTCCCAAAACATGATACAATCCTTTAAAAATCCCTGTATTTTCCAAAGCCATTACGTCCCGAATATCTTCCACGACGCAAACTACTGAAGTATCCCTGGAAGGATTGGCGCAAATTTCACAGACATCCACATCGGAAATATTATGACATTCCCGGCAAAATTTTATCTCCTCCCGCATTTTTAATAAAGCCGAGGCAAACAACTCGGTTTGTTCTTTTGGCTGCTTTAACAGATGAAGTACCAAACGTAATGCCGTACGTTTACCGATTCCAGGTAATTGTGCCATTTCGTTAACGGCTCGTTCTAAAAGTTTTGAAGAAAATTCCATGATACAAAAGTAATTAATTTGAAAATGAACCAATTTGAAAATTTGAAGATTATTTGTGTAAATTGGCACATTAAATTTCAAACAATGACATCGGCAACCATACTCACCATTATTATCATTTATTTCGGAGTTCTGATCCTGATTTCCAACATCGTAAGCAAAAAAGACCACAGCAACGATACTTTTTTCAAAGCGAACAAAAATTCAAAATGGTATCTGGTAGCTTTCGGTATGATTGGCACTGCGCTATCGGGGGTGACTTTCATTTCTGTTCCGGGTGAAGTAGGAAATCCTGATTTGCAGTTCAAATACTTTCAATTTATTCTGGGAAACGCCATCGGATTTCTTATCATCGCCAAAGTGCTGCTGCCCTTGTACTACAGAATGAATCTTACCTCAATTTACGGTTATATCGAACAACGACTGGGAACCATCAGTTATAAAACTTCGGCAATTATTTTCTTAATCAGCAGAACAATCGGTTCGGCTTTTCGATTATATTTGGTTGTAATTGTACTGCAACGCTATGTTTTTGACGATTTCAATGTGCCTTTTGCGGCAACTGTCCTGATTTCACTTGGTCTGATTTTTGCCTACACCTATCGCGGCGGACTGAAAACCATTATTATAACCGACACCCTGCAGACCTTTTTTCTGGTTTCCTCCGTTTTCCTGACAATTATTTTCGTTTGCAGAAGTCTTGATTTTAGTGCCATTGAAGCTTTTGAAGCGGTCAAAAACAGTAATTATTCCAAAATATTTTTCTACGAAGATTATCTGAAAGGCAACTATGTCATCAAACAAATTCTGGGCGGAATCTTTGTAACGATTGCCATGGTGGGATTGGATCAGGATTTAATGCAAAAAAACCTGAGTTGCAAAAACATCGGTGAAGCACAAAAAAATATGTTCACGTTTACGGCAATTTTCGTACTGATTAACATTTTCTTCCTAAGTGTTGGTGCGCTACTGTATATGTATGCCGAGAAAAATGGCGTAGCCATCCCAATGGTGGACGGTATTGCCCGAACCGATTACCTTTTCCCGGAAATCGCTTTCAAACATTTAAGTATGATTCCGGCCGTAATCTTTCTTCTAGGATTGACAGCAGCTACTTTCGCCACAACTGATTCGGCTTTAACCGCATTGACAACCTCTTTTTGTGTGGATTTCCTGGGAATGGACAAAGCCGAAAATGCAAATAACCTAAAAACAGTTAAAACAAGACATTTTGTACACCTTGCATTTTCATTTTTAATGTTCTTGGTAATTTTGGTTTTCAATTCGCTGAATGACAAATCGGTAGTAACCATGATTTTCACAGTCGCCGGTTACACCTACGGACCGCTTTTGGGATTGTACGGATTTGGCCTTTTCATAAAGTCAAAAACCGTTACCGACAAACTTGTACCGATTGTTTGTATCATGTCACCGCTGATCACGTATTTCATCAATACCAATTCGAAAGAATGGTTTGGCGGTTATGTGTTCTCGTTTGAAATCATCATTCTTAACGGACTAATAACGCTGATTGGTTTATTATTAATCAGCAAACCGGCCACAGGACAGACTCATTTTTAGAATTGATTGGTACTGAGTAGAACCAAGGTACAGGCTACTTCACTTTTAATGTTATTTGCTTTTAACAACTGATAAAATTCGGGATTTTCAGTTCCGGGATTGAAGATGACACGTTTTGGTTTCAATCCGATAATGTAGTTATAATAGTCGCGCTGGCGTATCGGATTCAGATATAAAGTAACCGTATCGATATTTTTTAACGGAATTTGTTTGGTTTGAATTTTTACACCGGCAACTTCGCCTTCATTTTGGCCAATTGCAACCACAGGATGCTCTTTTTCAACCAGTTTGTTTATAGCGATAAATGCATAACGTTCCGGTTTTGTAGTGGCTCCAAGCACTAAAGTCTTCTTTGTTCTCATCCTGTTTTTAAATTTCTTTCAAAATTACGCATTTTTATTCGAATTCAATTTCGTACATTAGTTTTCAACAAAGGTTAAATAACCTTTCCTTAATTTTTATTTTACGCTTTCAAGCCTACAGTCACATTAATTTTGCAACAAAACCAATGGAATTATTTGTTTACATTTTCGCCGCCGTATTTTCAGTATTAAACCCTTTAGGAGCCGTTCCGGTATTTGTTGGATTAACACAGCACGACAGCAATGCCGAACGTTCCAGAACCTCACTTTGGACTGCTATCAACGTTTTTATCATATTAATCATCTCTTTTTTCATTGGGGAATATGTCTTGAAATTCTTCGGAATCAGTATTGATGCCTTGCGTATTGCCGGAGGAATGGTCATTGTAAGTTCCGGTTTTGCCTTATTAAGCGGAAAATTCGGAAAAACACGTGGCGTGAACAAAAAAGTAGCCAGCGATGCCCAAAAGAGAAATGACATCGCCCTGACGCCGCTTGCCATTCCAATGCTTGCCGGGCCGGGTTCCATATCCTTATTAATCGCTTTTTATCAGGATTTCCCAAAAGCATCCGATAAAGCAATTGTATGTGGCGCCATTTTAGCCGTAGCACTTGCCATTTTTATCATTTTAAGAAGCGCCCATTATTTATCCCGAATCTTAGGAGCTTCCGGTATCGTAGCCATTTCGAGAATTATAGGATTTATTGTCATTGCTATTGGCGTACAATACATTAGCGTTTCCGTAGTAAACATCTTCAAGACGATTTAACAATTGTTGCACTTCCCTTTTTTGTACCTTTAAAGAAAAAGGAAGCCATGAAAATCTTACTTACCGGTGCCAATGGTTATGTTGGAAGACGACTGCTTCCCGAATTACTGGCTCAGGGTCACGAAATAACTTGTGCCGTAAGGGACAAATCGCGTTTGGGTTTAGACAAAGAATCACTTTCAAAAATAACGATTTGGGAAGTCGATTTTTTGTCAGAACCCGATTTTACAAACCTTCCCAATACTATTGACGTAGCGTATTATCTGATCCACTCCATGACGTCATCTACCGAAAACTTTGACAAACTGGAAGCTACTACCGCTGAGAATTTCAACACCTACATGAATGAAATCAAAACAAAACAAGTAGTCTACCTCAGTGGCATAGTCAACAACAAAACCTTATCCAAACACCTTATTTCCCGAAGAAATGTCGAAAAAATATTATACGGCGGAAAATTCAATCTTACGGTTTTAAGAGCCGGGATTGTGGTAGGCTCCGGAAGTGCTTCTTTTGAAATCATTCGGGACTTATGTGAAAAATTACCGGTAATGATTACCCCAAAATGGGTACTCACCAAAACACAACCTATTGCCATTCGGGATGTCATCAAATATCTAATCGGCGTGCAACTCCGCGAAGATTGTTACAACCAATCCTTCGACATAGGCGGTCCCGATGTACTGACTTACAAACAAATGCTCCAACAGTATGCCAAAACCCGCGGGTTTAAAAACTGGATTTTTACGGTTCCGGTCATGACTCCTAAGCTTTCCTCGTATTGGCTCTATTTTGTAACCTCGACTTCCTATAAATTGGCCGTAAATTTGGTGGACAGCATGAAAATTGAAGTCATAAGCAAAGACAACCGTTTGCAAAAAATGCTGAATATCACTCCCATTCCCTATACCGAAGCCATAAAACTGGCTTTTAAAAAAATCGAACAAAATCTGGTTGTTTCCAGCTGGAAAGACAGCTTGGTGAGCGGACGGTTCAAGCACAATTTATCAGAATTCATTCAGGTACCCACATTTGGTTGTCTGAGAGATTATCAGAAAATTAAAATACGAAATACGGAAAACGCTTTAAATAACATCTGGAGTATTGGTGGCAAAAAAGGATGGTACTACGGCAGTTGGATGTGGGAAATAAGGGGTTTTATCGATAAGATTTTTGGAGGCGTAGGTTTACGAAGAGGGCGTACGGATCCAAATCATTTAGACAATGGTGACGCTTTGGATTTTTGGAGAGTCCTTTTGGCCGATAAAGAAAAAAAACGATTGCTTTTATTCGCCGAAATGCGTTTACCCGGAGAAGCTTGGCTTGAATTCAGAATAGACGAAAATAATGTTTTACACCAAACCGCGACTTTCAGGCCGAAAGGATTGTGGGGAAGATTGTATTGGTACGCGATGCTCCCCTTTCACTATTTTATTTTTGGAGGAATGCTGAAGAACATCGCCAATAACAACGTATAAAAAAAGACCTCAAATTGAGGTCTTTACATAAGTATTTGAATCGGTTTATTCTTCTTCTTTTGGTAAAAACACTTCCGCCATCATGCAACGCGCACTTCCGCCACCGCAAGCCTCGATAGTATCCAAACTGGAGCTTAAAATTTCACAATGTTTTTCCAAGGTTGCAATTTGTGCCGGCGTTAGGCTTTGATGTGCCGATGAACTCATTACCAAATAACGTTTGTCGTTGGCACCACGCACCTGCAACATGTTTCCTGCAAAATTATTTACCTGATCTTCCGTAATTAAAACGATTTCTTTTCCGTCGGATTTCAGGCAATCCAAAACCATTTTTCGTTCTTTTTTGTCGTCAATACAATCCGCACAGATTACCGCGAACGTTTCTCCCAAACACATCATTACATTGGTATGATAAATATGTTTACGCTCGCCATTTACGGTTTGAAACGCTTCAAAAATCACAGGGTTCATTTCGAAATCTTCACAGAATTCAATCATCAGTTCTTCATTCGCTCTTGGTGAAAGCGCACAATACGCTTTTATATTAGCACGATCTAACAGCAAACTTCCGGTTCCTTCCAAGAAAAGACCGTCTTCTTCCGCAGAACTATAATCTACGATCTGCTCGATATGAAACCCGTGTTCTTCCAGAATATCCAGAATATCTTCTCTTCGCTCCAAGCGACGGTTTTCAGCAAACATCGGATACAAAGCCACATCCCCGTTTTCATGGAAAGAAATCCAGTTGTTCGGAAAAATGCTGTCGGGCGTATCTGGATTCACCGTATCATCCACCACAATAACGTTTACGCCTACATTTCGCAATTTAGTTACGAATGTATCGAATTCTTCCTGTGCTTTTGCGTTTACGGTTGCCGGCAATAAATTATCCAAAACTTTCTGGTAATAATTGTTTACAGCCGTTTGTTCGTTCATTCGGAACGCTACCGGACGAATCATCAATATGGTATTGGTCGTTTGTCTCATAATTTAATCTCTTATTAAAGGTAAAGTGGAACAACGTAAAAGTCCTTCCTGTTTGGCAATTTCAGCATACGGGATTTCTTCCACAGTGATTCCTTTGCTACGCAACCAGTTGTTTAATCGCGTAAAATTTCTTTCGGAAACCACCACATCGGGAGCAATCGAAAACACATTGGAATTCATATGGTACATTTCTTCTCTTTCGATATGAAACAGATTTTCCATTCCGAAAAGGTTTACCAAAAACATATAATCGGCTTCTTCGCGGAAACCGCTTTTGTAAATGATACCTTTATCAGTTCCCACCGGCTGAAAACAACAATCCAGATGCAAAGCATTATCCCGTGGTTCAATTTTGGATTTTACCAAATCGAATTCCTTTACAATTTTATGCGGAAATAACTCTTTGATATACTTTACACCTTCCATGTTTGTACGGGCGGTGATATAATCTTTATAATCGCTTCCTTTATAGGTTCCGATGAAAACATACTCATTCCACACCATCACATCACCACCTTCCACATGTACTTCATCCGGAGGGCGTACCACTTTTTTGGGATCAATCTGATCGATTACGTATTGAATCGCATCCAGTTCACGCTCGCGATCGGGTAAAATATTGGCTTTGATAAAAACATCATCAATTACAAATCCGATGTCGCGGGAAAAAATCTGGTTGTAGTTTTCGATGATTTCCGGACGATATACTTTTACATCGTATTTCTGAAACACCTGATTGAAGGCTTCCATCTCCTTTACCATATCAGCCTCTATCGGATAGGTTCCTGCCTTGATGTGTTCTAATGATTTCGGATCGTAAGCTTCCTCTATTGTTGGCGTTGGACCGTTACTGACTGCAGTCCCTAAAACAACTGCTCTTAATCTTGAAGTTTCGTTTTTTACATTTAACTGTAACATAGCTTTTGGCTTTTGACAAATATAGAAAAAGGGCTCCGATAAACGAAAAACTTCCTCAAAAATAACTCCTTCCAAACAATAACACACAGAGATTCAGATTTTTAAAACATTAATTTAATCACAATTTGACATACTATAAGTTAATTCTTAATTGTTTTTTGATTAAATTTGATAAAAATCAAAACATTATGGGATTATCAAGTTTTTTTAGTTCACTTTTCGGCAAAGCAAAACAAAGTGCCGAAGGTTTAGGGGAAAATGTCTCCAATATGGCCGACACAGCCGTGGATAAAGTAGAATCGTTTGCCAAAGAAGCTTCAGAAAAAGTGGCGGATGTTGCAGAAAACGCCGCAAACAAACTGGAAGAAATGGGCGTTCCGGACAAGGTAAACGAATTCATTGAAACCGCAAAAGAGAAAGCGTCACAAGCAGCGGATTGGGCCGAAGACAAAGCACACGATGCCAAAGAAGCACTTTCTGAGGTTGTAGATAAAGTGGAAGACAAAATCGACCATTTAACCGGAAAAGCTTCTGAAGCGGAAAATGCTATTGAAAATAAAGCGGCAGAAGTAAAAGAAACGGTATCGGATGTAGCAGCCAAAGTCGAAAACAAGGTTGAAAATGCTGCTGAAGATGTTTCTGACGCTGCAGAGGAAGAAAAACCGGCGGAATAGTTTGGTTTAGCAATAAAAAAGTCCCGAAAAAATCGGGACTTTTTTATTCAATAATTTTATAATTATCTTTCATTCATCGGTTTGAAAGGACGCAACGGTGCCCCAACATAAACCTGACGCGGGCGACCGATTGGTTCTTTGTTCACGCGCATTTCTTTCCACTGAGCAATCCATCCCGGAAGACGACCGATAGCGAACAATACGGTAAACATATCCGTTGGAATTCCTAAAGCACGGTAAATAATTCCGGAATAGAAATCTACGTTTGGATATAAGTTTCTTGATTTGAAGTATTCGTCTTGTAAAGCCGACTCTTCTAATTTTTTAGCGATATTAAGGATTGGATCGTTAACACCTAACTCTGCCAATACTTCATCCGCTGCTTTTTTGATGATTTTCGCTCTCGGATCGAAGTTTTTGTACACACGGTGACCGAAGCCCATCAAACGGAAAGGATCGTTTTTATCTTTGGCTTTCGCTAAGAATTTATCCGCATCACCACCATCTTTTTGGATTTCTTCCAACATTTCCAACACTGCTTGGTTAGCACCACCGTGAAGCGGCCCCCAAAGCGCAGAAACTCCTGCTGAAATCGAAGCAAATAAACCCGCATGAGAAGAACCCACCATTCTTACTGTTGAAGTAGAACAGTTTTGTTCGTGATCCGCATGAAGGATAAACAATTTATCCAACGCATTCACCACAACCGGATTGATTTTGTAAGGCCCTGTTGGCAATTCAAACATCAAACGCATGAAGTTCTCTACATATCCTTTGGTATTATCGTAATAATTTAAAGGGAAACCAGAGCTTTTTCTGTACGTCCAAGTTGCTAAAACAAGAAATTTACCCATCGTTTTACAAACCGCCTCATACATTTCTTTTTCGTTTTCAACATTTACCACTTTAGGGTTGAATGCTGTTAACGCACTTGTCAATGAAGACAACACGCCCATTGGGTGCGCCGTTTTAGGAAAACCATCAATGATGTTTTTCATTTCCTCATTAACCAAAGTGTATTTATGAATATCTTTTTCAAATTGCGCTAACTGAGCTGCAGTTGGCAATTCTCCAAAAATCACTAAATAAGATACCTCCAAAAAATTAGCTTTTTCTGCTAAGTCTTCAATGGCATATCCTCTGTAACGAAGGATTCCTTCTTCACCATCAAGAAAAGTGATTTCACTTTGACAAGATCCTGAGTTTTTATAACCCGGGTCTAATGTAATTGCTCCGGTAGCAGCACGTAGCTTCTCAATATCGATAGCAACCTCATTCTCACTTCCCACAATAACCGGAAATTCATATTTGTTGCCATCAATTTCTAATATTGCAGTTTTCGACATTTGTATTAGGAATTAAATGTAATTATTTTTGTTCAAGGCGAATTTAAGAAATTACATTCGAATTAAAAAGAAAATACCACAATGAAATCGTTAATAATTAGATAAATTTCAAATTGGTTTTAAGTGATTTCTAAACAGATAAAATAAATGTTTGAAAATTAATCAATAAAACCGCAAACTCCAGAAACCATTCCACTCCTCTTTTAGTTTTGCACTTAAAAAAACATTTGTTATTTTCTTACAATTCTTAACAAAATCACAAACATCAACAAAACTCAAGACCTTAAACATTAGAGCAATAACCATAATTGTAGTAATTTTGCAGTAACATATTTCTCATCATACAAACTTCAGGTTCGTATTGTTTTAAATGAAAAGCAATCCAAAATGAATGTTCTGAAATCACATCTTGCCTTGTACTTCATTTTTGGAATCCTGTACTTTCTTTCCACTCTTATGAATTGGACGTACTTGTCTTATGCTGCAAAACCTTTATTTATAGGCGCCATTTCTTTTTATTACATCGAAGAGAGCAAATCGCCCCTAAATTATTACAATTGTTCCATTTTAACTTTATTGTTTTTCTCCGGCGTAATCAATTTACTGGAAGGATACAATTATTTACTGTATGTGGTATTCTTTAATTTTCTAGCCTATTGTTTGTTGCTGTTTCAACTGATTAAAAAATTAATCCAAGAGAGACCAAGCACTATTGAAAAGGGAAATTTCTTATCCGTCCTAATAATACTCCTCTTTCTAACCTGCGTTCTTTACATCTCCTCGTTCATTGTTTTCGACCGTTCTTTCGAATGGTTCAAAGTAATACTGGTTTACGGTTTTGCGTTATGCTCTTTTGTACTGGCCGCTACACTAACCTACCTATCAGCACCCAATCCCAAGAACACTTTTCTCATACTTTACGCTTTAGACATCATTATTTGCGAACTCTTTTACGGCATTTACCACTACTATTATCAGGTAGCACTCCTTAGATTTACAAGCATTCTGTGCTATATAATTTCATTTTACCTCTTAGCCCATTACTTTTTAAAAGAAAACAACAACTCTGTGGCTAAGTAATTTATTTTTCTGCTTCGATGCATTTACTTTTTGCCATGATGCATTTACTTTTTGCATTGTTGCATTTACTCTTTACATCGACACATTCATTTTCCGCATCGACACATTTATTTTCTGAATCTACGCACTTACTTTTTTTATCGGCGCACTTAGTTTCCGCAATAGTGCAACTTCTTTTTTCGAACGCGCATTCATTATCTCTACAAACCATTCTGATGTCAATATCGGTTATCGCAAATAAAAAACACCCGTTAACCTAAGTAATCTAACGGGTGCCAGAATATCTCTTGAAAAAATTATTTCACTTTAAATGCTCTTTCTTTTGGAAAGTACGCTACTTCAGCCAACTCTTCTTCAATTCGCAACAACTGATTGTATTTTGCCATACGGTCCGAACGGGAAGCCGAACCTGTTTTGATCTGACCACAGTTTAATGCCACTGCCAAGTCAGCAATAGTATTGTCTTCAGTTTCTCCCGAACGGTGTGACATTACCGAAGTGTATCCTGCATTGTGCGCCATGTTCACCGCTGCAATCGTTTCGGTTAAAGTTCCGATTTGATTTACTTTGATTAAGATGGAATTCGCGATATTTTGCTCGATTCCTTGAGAAAGACGCTGTACGTTGGTTACAAACAAATCATCTCCTACTAATTGAACTTTATCACCGATTTTCTCGGTTAAGTATTTCCAGCCCGCCCAGTCATCTTCGTACATACCGTCTTCGATAGAAATAATCGGATATTTCGCTGCCAATTCTGCCAAATAATCCGCTTGTTCTTCTGAGGTTCTGATTTTTCCGGTTTCGCCTTCAAATTTCGTGTAATCGTATTTTCCGTTTACATAGAATTCAGAAGCGGCACAGTCTAAGGCAATCATTACATCACCACCGAAAGTATATCCGGCATTTTCAACCGCCAATTTGATGGAATCCAAAGCATCTTCGGTTCCTCCGGCTAAGTTCGGTGCAAAACCTCCTTCATCCCCTACAGCAGTAGAAAGGTTTCTGTCGTGTAATACTTTTTTCAGGTTGTGGAAAATTTCCGTACCCATTTGCATGGCGTGCGTGAAGTTTTGTGCTTTTACCGGCATAATCATAAATTCCTGAAACGCGATAGGCGCATCGGAATGTGAACCACCATTGATAATGTTCATCATCGGAACCGGAAGGGTATTAGCAGAAACACCGCCAACATAACGGTACAATGGCATTCCCAATTCGTTAGCCGCCGCTTTTGCCACTGCCAATGAAACACCAAGAATAGCATTCGCCCCTAAATTCGATTTGTTTGGCGTACCGTCCAATTCAATCATCATTTTGTCAATCGCGTTTTGTTCAAAAACCGACATACCCACCAATTCGGCCGCAATAGTCGTATTTACGTTTTGAACCGCTTTTAAAACGCCTTTACCCATGAATGCTTTTCCGCCGTCGCGTAATTCCACTGCTTCGTGTTCGCCGGTGGAAGCTCCTGAAGGAACTGCAGCTCTTCCTAAAATACCGTTTTCCGTAACTACATCTACTTCTACGGTTGGGTTTCCTCTTGAATCTAATATTTGTCTTGCGTGAACTTTGATAATCATGCTCATAATACTGTCTTTTATTTGCTATCGCCTGGGCGAATTATTTTTTACTTTCTTTGATATTGTCAACAAATTGATCGAATAAATAACGGGCATCGTGTGGACCCGGACTTGCTTCCGGATGGTATTGTACCGAAAAAACCGATTTGTTTTTCATGCGCATTCCTGCAACCGTTCCGTCATTTAAATGCAAATGGGTGATTTCGAAATCCGGATGTTTTTCCAATTCTTCGCGCACTACGGCGAAACCGTGATTTTGAGAGGTGATTTCACCGCGATTGGTTAGTACGTTCATTACCGGGTGATTGATACCACGGTGACCGTTGAACATTTTATAGGTAGAAATCCCGTTTGCCAACCCGATAATCTGATGTCCTAAACAAATTCCGAATACCGGTTTGTTTTCTGCAATAATCTGTCTGGCTACTTCCTGTACTTCTTTCAAAGGCTCCGGATCACCAGGACCATTGGACAAGAAATACCCGTCAGGATTGAATGCTTTTAAGTCTTCGAAACTGGTATTGTACGGAAATACTTTTACGTAACAATTTCTTTCCGCCAAACATCTAAGGATATTGGTTTTGATTCCCAAATCTAAAGCAGCAACTTTATAGGTTGCGTTTTCATCCCCGAAGAAATAAGGTTCTTTAGTGGAAACAGTCGAAGCCAATTCCAAACCTTTCATATTGGGAACATTTGCCAATTGTTTTTTCAGTTCTTCTAAAGAAGTTCCGTCGGTACAAATTACCGCATTTTGTGCACCATTGTCACGGATATACGCTACCAAAGCTCTGGTGTCGACATCGGAAATTGCAATGAGGTTTACTTTTTGAAAGTACTCTAACAAACTGCCTTCTGCATCAGGTCTGGAATAGTCAAAACTAAAGTTTTTACAAACCAAACCGGCAATTTTGATTCCATCGGAATCGGTTTCATCGGCATGAACACCGTAATTTCCAATGTGTGCGTTGGTCGCCACCATAATTTGTCCGTAGTAAGACGGATCGGTAAAAATCTCCTGATACCCTGTCATTCCCGTATTGAAGCATACTTCGCCGAATGTTTTTCCTTCAATCCCGATAGATTTGCCGTAGAAAACCGTTCCGTCATTCAATAAAAGAATAGCTTGATTTCGATTTGAATATTTCATTTTGTAGTTGTGTTGTAAAAAGTTGTGCAAATTTAATTCAAATTCCTGCGTTAAAAAAATTTCGTTCAAAAGAAGCCAAAAGTTTTTCTTCAGCCCCGATGGGAGCGGCACCTTGTAGAGCGGACAGCGGGAACATGGCCGAACCGATTCCGTATGTTTTGCTCCCAAAAAACCAAAAAAAAAGGACAAACTGTAAAAGTCTATCCTTATTTTTTATTGAAGAATCAATTGTTTCATGATTATTCTGTAGCTTCAGTAGTTTCTGTAGCATCAGCTGCAGGAGCTTCCGGAGTTGCCTCAGCTTTTTTAGCTTTACCACGACGGGTAGTAGCTTTTTTCACTTCTTTTTTACCTCCGTTGTACAATTCGTTGAAGTCTACCAATTCAATCATTGCCATATCAGCGTTATCCCCTAAACGGTTTCCTAACTTGATGATACGAGTGTATCCACCTGGACGGTCTCCCACTTTCGCAGCAACTTCTCTGAACAACTCAGTAACACCGTATTTGTTTCTCAAGTAAGAGAAAACGATACGACGGTTGTGAGTAGTATCTTCTTTTGATTTTGTAATTAGCGGCTCTACGAATTGTTTTAAAGCTTTCGCTTTAGCAACTGTAGTATTAATACGCTTGTGTTCGATTAACGAACAAGCCATATTAGCAAGCATCGACTTTCTGTGACCAGTTTGTCTGCTTAAATGATTTACTTTTTTTCCGTGTCTCATGACCTAGTTTTTTAACCTTCATCTTGCTTCAATCCTCTAGGGAGCGCAAAATATGAAGTAATTTATTCTTTATCTAATTTGTATTTAGCCAAATCCATTCCGAAATTCAAACCTTTAACAGCAACTAATTCGTCTAACTCTGTTAATGACTTTTTACCGAAGTTACGGAACTTCATTAAATCATTTTTATTGAATGATACTAAATCGCCAAGTGTTTCAACTTCAGCCGCTTTCAAACAATTTAATGCTCTTACTGACAAGTCCATATCAACAAGCTTAGTTTTAAGCAATTGTCTCATGTGCAATGACTCTTCATCATATGATTCAGTTTGAGCAATTTCATCAGCCTCAAGTGTAATTCTTTCGTCAGAAAACAACATAAAGTGGTGAATCAATGTTTTAGCTGCTTCTGTCAAGGCATCTTTAGGATGAATTGAACCGTCAGTGATGATTTCGAAAACTAACTTTTCGTAGTCAGTTTTTTGTTCCACACGGAAGTTTTCAATTGAATATTTTACATTCTTTACCGGAGTATAGATAGAGTCTGTAAAAATAGTTCCTATTGCGGCATTTTGCTTTTTGTTTTCTTCAGCCGGTACATAACCACGACCTTTCTCGATAGTCAATTCCATATTAATGGTAATTTTACCATCAAGATTACAGATTACTAAATCTGGATTTAAAACCTGGAAACCGGAGATGTATTTTTGAAAATCACCTGCAGTTAATTGGTCTTTACCTGAGAAAGAGATAGAAACAGATTCGTTATCGATATCCTCAATCTGACGTTTGAAACGTACTTGCTTAAGGTTAAGGATAATTTCCGTAACATCTTCAACCACTCCAGAGATGGTAGAGAACTCATGCTCAACACCTTCGATACGTACTGAAGTAATTGCATAACCTTCCAAAGAAGAAAGCAAAACGCGTCTTAATGCGTTACCAACAGTCAATCCATAACCGGGCTCAAGAGGTCTGAATTCGAATTTACCTTCGAAGTCAGTTGAATCGATCATGATAACTTTATCGGGCTTTTGAAAATTAAATATTGCCATATTTATTTCGACTGATGTCTAATTATTATTTGTTGTACAACTCTACGATTAACTGCTCTTTAATGTTTTCCGGAATCTGAAGTCTTTGAGGTACAGAAACAAAAGTACCTTCTTTAGTATCATTATTCCAAGTAATCCATTCGTAAACAGCGCTAGAATTAGATAACGAACGTTCGATAGCCTCAAGAGATTTTGATTTTTCACGAACTGCAACTTTGTCACCTGGTTTAAGGTGGTAAGACGGGATATTTACATTTTCACCGTTTACAGTTACGTGTCTGTGAGCTACGATTTGACGAGCCGCACGACGAGAAGGAGCAATACCCATTCTGTACACTACGTTGTCTAAACGCGATTCACAAAGTTGTAAAAGGATTTCACCTGTTACACCTTTAGAGGCAGCTGCTTTTTCGAATAAGTTTCTGAATTGTTTTTCTAAAATACCGTACGTATATTTAGCTTTTTGCTTTTCCATTAACTGAACAGCGTATTCAGATTTTTTACCTCTCTTTTTTGCCAAACCATGTTGCCCTGGAGGGTAATTTCTTTTTTCGAAGGCTTTATCATCTCCGAAGATTGCTTCGCCAAATTTACGAGCAATTTTTGTTTTTGGACCAGTATATCTTGCCATTGCTAAAAATTAAAAAAGGTAGGGATTATGAATTCAGGTCTTATCCTCCGATAATCTTTTGTTCCTACCTTGGTTATACTATAAAATATTAAACTCTTCTTCTTTTTGGAGGACGACATCCGTTGTGCGGCATTGGAGTTACATCGATAATTTCGGTAACTTCAATTCCTCCGTTGTGAAGTGATCTGATGGCAGATTCTCTACCATTTCCTGGACCTTTAACGTAAACTTTTACTTTTTTAAGACCAGCTTCTAACGCTACTTTGCTACAATCTTCTGCGGCCATCTGAGCTGCATATGGAGTGTTCTTTTTAGAACCTCTAAAGCCCATTTTACCAGCTGAAGACCAAGAAATAACTTCACCTTTCTTGTTAGTTAACGAGATGATGATGTTGTTAAAAGTCGCATTAATATGTGCTTCGCCCGTTGATTCAACGATAACTTTACGTTTTTTTGTACTTGCCTTAGCCATACTACTACTTATTATTTAGTTGCTTTTTTCTTGTTAGCAACAGTTTTTCTTTTACCTTTTCTTGTTCTGGAATTGTTCTTAGTTCTTTGTCCTCTTAACGGAAGACCAGATCTGTGACGGATTCCTCTGTAACATCCGATATCCATTAAACGTTTGATGTTTAATGAAATTTCAGAACGCAATTCACCTTCAATTTTGAAATAAGAAACAGCATCACGGATTGCTCCGATCTCGTCATCATTCCAGTCTTGAACTTTTTTATCTTCGCTAACGTTAGCTTTTGCTAAGATATCTTTCGCTCTGCTACTACCAATTCCGAAGATATAGGTTAAAGCAATAACTCCTCTTTTGTTTTTTGGGATATCTACCCCTGCTATTCTTGCCATAATTATCCTTGTCTTTGTTTAAATCTAGGATTCTTTTTGTTTATAACGTATAATCTTCCTTTTCTACGCACGATAATGCACTCGGCACTTCTTTTTTTAACTGATGCTCTTACTTTCATTTTAATAGCCTTTAGTATCTATAAGTAATTCTTGCTTTTGACAAATCGTAAGGGCTCATTTCCAATTTCACTTTATCACCAGGTAATAATTTGATGTAATGCATTCGCATTTTACCGGAAATATGAGCAATTACTATATGTCCATTTTCTAATTCTACACGGAACATCGCATTTGACAATGCTTCAATGATTGATCCGTCTTGTTCTATTGCTGATTGTTTTGCCATAAAAATTAAGCTACTGCTTTTCTGTTCTTACCGCTTTTCATCAATCCGTCATAATGCTTATTCAGTAAATACGAATTGATTTGCTGAATAGTATCAATTGCAACTCCCACCATAATTAACAATGATGTTCCGCCATAAAACATTGCCCATCCTTGTTGAACTCCAATCAGACTTACCGCAATAGCTGGGAACACAGCAATCAAAGCAAGGAATAAAGAGCCCGGAAAGGTTAGTAATGACATGATTTTATCAAGATAATCACCTGTTTCCACACCCGGTTTTACACCTGGAATAAAACCTCCGCTACGCTTTAAATCGTCGGCCATTTTATTGGTAGGTACCGTAATCGCGGTGTAAAAGTAAGTAAAAATTATGATTAACAAAGCAAAAACTAAATTATACTGCCATCCAAAGATGTTTTGGAAGCTGGTAGTAATAGTCTGAGCGGCGTCTGAAGTAGACAAACCAGCTACTGCAGCAGGAATAAACATAATTGCCTGTGCAAAGATAATCGGCATAACTCCGGAAGCATTCAGCTTTAACGGAATCCACTGTCTGTTACCTCCCATTGCATCCTGTTCGAAATCACCCGCTGTAGTACGTCTTGCGTACTGAACCGGTATTTTTCTAACAGCCATAGTCAATAAGATACAAGCAATAATGATTAACAACCAAATGATTACCTCTATAACAATTAACATAGGTCCTCCGTTGTTTTCTGATACACGGGAAGAGAATTCCTGAATGAATGCCTGCGGCAAACGCGCTAAGATTCCAACCATAATCAACAACGAAATTCCGTTTCCGATTCCTTTATCAGTGATTTTTTCTCCCAACCACATTGCAAATATTGTCCCTGTAGTTAAAATAATTACAGAAGAGAATAAGAATGAGAAGGAACTGAATCCTAATAAGAATGCATCACCCGGTAATTGCTTGTACAGGTTATAGATATAACCAGGACCCTGCAATAAGGTAATACCGATTGTTAACCATCTTGTGATTTGGTTAATTTTCTTTCTACCACTTTCTCCGTCTTTTTGCAATTTTTGCAAATAAGGGATAGCAATACCCATTAATTGCACTACGATAGACGCAGAAATATATGGCATGATACCCAATGCAAATACAGATGCTTGCGAAAACGCACCACCTGTAAATACATTGATTAACCATCCTATACCTTGATCAGTTTGAGTCGATAAATTTTGCAATTTAGTAGCGTCAATCCCTGGTAAAGTTACCTGAGCACCGAAACGGTACACAACCAACATTCCTAAAGTAATTAAAATTTTATTTTTTAATTCTTCTATTTTCCAAACATTGACAAACGATTCTATAAACTTCTTCATCTTGGTATATTAGTTTATAAAGTTACAGCTTCTCCACCTGCAGCCTCGATAGCCGCTTTTGCAGTCGCAGTAAATTTGTGAGCAGTTACTTTTAATTTTGTTTTAAGCTCTCCTCCTCCTAATATCTTTACAAGCTCATTTTTGGTTGCCAAACGGTTTTCTACTAATACTGCGAAATCCACAGTATCGGTAACAATTCCGTTATCCACAAGCAACTGTAATGCAGAAAGGTTTACCCCTTGATACGCTACACGGTTGATGTTTTTGAAACCAAACTTAGGTACACGTCTTTGAAGCGGCATCTGACCTCCTTCAAATCCAATCTTTTTAGAATAACCAGAACGAGATTTTGCTCCTTTGTGACCACGTGCAGCAGTACCACCTTTACCAGAACCTTCTCCTCTACCTAATCTTTTGTTTTGATTGTGAGTTGACCCTTCAGCCGGTTGTAAGTTACTTAAATTCATAACTATTAATGTTATTTAGTTTCTTCAACAGAAACCAAGTGTTTAACTTTATTTACCATTCCAAGGATAGCAGAATTTGCATCATGCTCTACAGTTTGTCCTAATCTTTTAAGACCCAAAGCCACCAATGTTCTCTTTTGAGTAAGAGGGCAGTTGATTTGACTTTTAACTTGTTTTACTATTATTTTTGCCATAATTTCCTTGAATTAACCTTTGAATACTTTTTCTAAAGAAATACCTCTTTGTTTTGCAACAGAATGCGCACTTCTCATTTGTAATAAAGCATCGAAAGTAGCTTTAACAACATTGTGAGGGTTAGATGAACCTTGAGATTTCGACAATACGTCGTGAATACCTACAGACTCCAATACCGAACGAACTGCACCACCGGCAATTACTCCTGTACCATGAGAAGCGGGCATCAACAATACTCTTGCTCCACCAAATTTACCTTTTTGTTCGTGAGGTACTGACTGACCACTTAAAGGAATTCTCACCAAGTTTTTCTTAGCATCTTCTACCGCTTTCGCAATTGCTTCAGAAACGTCTTTCGATTTTCCTAAACCGTGACCTACAACACCGTTTTCATCACCTACCACTACAATTGCAGAAAAACCGAAAGCTCTACCACCTTTTGTAACTTTAGTAACACGATTCACACTAACCAAACGATCTTTCAATTCAAGACCACTCGGTTTTACCAGTTCTACGTTTTTATAATTATGATACATAATTCTTAGAATTTAAGTCCAGCTTCTCTAGCGCCGTCAGCTAATGATTTAACACGTCCGTGGTATAAGTTTCCACCTCTGTCAAAAGTGATGGTTTCGATACCAGCTTTCAAAGCCTTCTCTGCGATTAGTTTCCCAACTGATGCAGCCGTTTCTATTTTAGTTCCTTTAGTAATACCAGCTTCTCTTGAAGAGGCAGCAGCTAAAGTTACACCGTTTACGTCATCTATGATTTGCGCATAGATTTCTTTGTTACTTCTGAATACAGACAAACGAGGTTTCGCAGCAGTTCCGCTAACGATTTTTCTAATTCTGTACTGTATTCTCTGTCTTCTATCAGATTTTGTTAATGACATAGTCTTAGTTTTTAAGCTGATTTACCTGCTTTTCTTCTTAATACTTCACCCACAAACTTAACTCCTTTTCCTTTGTACGGCTCTGGCTTACGGAAACCTCTGATTTTCGCTGCAACTTGTCCTAAAAGTTGTTTGTCGTGTGACGCTAGTTTAATGATTGGGTTCTTACCTTTCTCAGAAACTGTTTCCACTTTTACTTCAGGAACCACTTCAAGAACGATATTGTGAGAGAAACCTAAAGCGATATCCAATTTTTGACCTTGGTTAGCCGCTCTATAACCTACTCCCACTAATTCTAATTCTTTAGTGAAACCTTCGGAAACACCAACAATCATGTTGTTGATCAAAGCTCTGTATAAACCGTGTTTTGATCTGTGATCTTTTTGATCTGAAGATCTTTCCACGATTACCTGACCTTCTTCAAGTTTAACAGTTACATCTGAAAACTCTTGAGTTAGTTCTCCTAATTTACCTTTTACTGTAACTACAGCATCTTTAACTTCTACAGTTACGCCTGCTGGAATTGCAATTGGATTTTTACCTATTCTTGACATTACTAAGTCTTTTTATTAGTATACGTAACAAATAACTTCACCACCAACATTCAATTGCTTAGCTTGTTTTCCGGTCATCAATCCTTTTGATGTAGAAACAATAGCAATACCTAAACCATTTAAGATTCTAGGTAGTTTAGCAGCACCAGCGTACTTACGCAAACCTGGTTTACTAATTCTTTGGATATCTTTGATTACAGACTCTTTAGTTTCTTTGTCGTACTTAAGAGCAATTTTGATAGTTCCTTGAACAGAACTGTCATCGAATTTGTAACTCAAGATATATCCTTGATCGAATAAAATCTTTGTGATTTCTTTTTTTAAATTAGAAGCAGGAATCTCAACCACTTTGTGGTTAGCACGCACTGCATTTCTGATTCTTGTCAAAAAATCTGCAATAGGATCTGTATACATATGTATAAAATTGCGATTGTGGTTTTCGATAGGCACTCGCCTATCGAACCTTCAATCAATTAAAATTATTTTTTAGTTCGCAAAAGTAATAACTTATTACGAGATTACCAAGAAGCTTTTTTAACTCCTGGAATCAGTCCATTATTAGCCATTTCACGGAAAGTTACACGTGAAATACCGAATTGACGCATGTACCCTCTTGGTCTTCCTGTTAATTTACAACGGTTGTGTAAACGAACTGGAGAAGCATTCTTTGGTAACTTTTGTAGGCCTTCATAATCTCCAGCTTCTAATAAAGCTTTTCTTTTTTCAGCATACTTGTCAACCATCGCTTGTCTTTTTACCTCGCGGGCTTTCATTGATTCTTTAGCCATAACTTAATTCTTTTTAAAAGGTAAACCTAATTGTGCTAATAATGACTTCGCTTCTTTATCGGTGTCAGCAGAAGTTACAAACGTAATATCGAAACCAGAAATTTTGTTTACTTTATCAATATCAATTTCAGGGAAAATGATTTGCTCCAGTACACCTAAGTTATAGTTTCCTCTTCCGTCAAAACCAGTAGCTTTAATACCGCTGAAATCTCTTACTCGTGGTAAGGCAGAAGTAATCAAACGATCTAAGAATTCATACATTCTTTCTCCACGTAATGTTACTTTAGCTCCAATCGGCATCCCTTTTCTCAATTTGAACGACGCAACGTCTTTCTTAGAGATAGTAGCTACAGCTTTTTGACCTGTAATTTTTGTTAACTCTTCTACAGCGTGATCTACTAATTTCTTATCAGAAACAGCTGCACCAACACCACGGCTAATAACGATCTTTTCAAGTTTAGGAACCTGCATCACGTTTTTGTAACCGTACTCTTCTGTAAGAGCAGCAATTACTCTGCTCTTATATTCTTCTTTTAGTCTAGGTATATAAGTCATGACTATAATACTTGATTAGATTTTTTAGAAACTCTCACTTTCTTATCTCCTTCAACTTTAACCCCAACCTTAGTCGCTGACTTAGTTTTAGGATCAATTAAAGCGATGTTAGAAATATGGATAGGAGCTTCTTTTTTAACGATACCACCTTGAGGGTTTTTAGCACTTGGTTTTGTATGTTTCGAAACCATGTTTACCCCTTCAACTACCGCTTTGTTTTTCTCGCGAAGAACACGTAAAATTTTACCTTCAGCACCTTTATGGTCACCTGCGATAACTTTTACCACGTCTCCAGATTTTACTTTTAGCTTTATCATTGTCTAAACGAATTAAAGCACTTCTGGTGCTAATGATACAATTTTCATGAATTGTTTTTCACGAAGTTCTCTTGCTACAGGACCAAAAACACGAGTTCCTCTCATTTCACCAGCAGCATTTAACAATACGCATGCGTTATCGTCAAATCTGATGTATGAACCATCGGCTCTTCTCACTTCTTTTTTGGTACGTACAACAACTGCAGTAGAAACAGCACCTTTTTTAACGTTTCCGTTAGGTGTTGCATCTTTAATAGATACTACAATTTTATCTCCAACAGAGGCATAACGACGTTTCGTTCCTCCTAAAACACGGATTGTAAGAACTTCTTTCGCTCCTGTGTTATCTGCTACTTTTAATCTCGATTCCTGTTGTACCATAATTACTTCGCTCTTTCAATGATTTCAACTAATCTCCAACATTTTGATTTTGATAAAGGTCGTGTTTCCATGATCTTTACTGTATCGCCAATATTGCAATCGTTTGTTTCGTCGTGCGCAACATATTTCTTAGTTTTTAACACGAACTTACCGTATAATGGGTGTTTTACTCTTCTAGTTTCAGAAACAACAATAGATTTCTCCATTTTGTTGCTAGTAACTACACCAATTCTTTCTTTTCTTAAATTTCTTTTTTCCATCTTTCAGAAGAATACAATTATAGTAACTCTCTTTTAGTTATCTCAGTCGCAACTCTAGCAATTGATCTTCTTACAGCTCTTAACTGTAATGGGTTCTCAATTGGAGAAATCGCGTGAGCGTTTTTTAGGTCGGCATATGTCTTCTTTAACTGACTAAGTTGTCCTTGTAACTCAGCTGCAGATAGATCTTTAATTTCTGATTGTTTCATAATAAAATTGATTATGCTTCGAAATCTCTAGCAACGATAAACTTAGTTTTAACAGGCATCTTTTGTGCTGCAAGACGTAACGCCTCTTTTGCAACGGACAAAGGAACTCCTCCTACTTCAAACATAATTCTACCTGGTTTAACAACGGCTGCCCAGTATTCAACTGCACCTTTACCTTTACCCATACGTACCTCAAGAGGTTTCTTTGTGATAGGCTTGTCTGGAAATATTTTAATCCATAATTGACCTTCTCTTTTCATATAACGAGTTGCCGCGATACGTGCAGCTTCGATTTGACGAGAAGTAATAAAAGATGAATCTAAAGATTTAATACCAAACATTCCATTAGAAAGTTCATGTCCTCTTTGAGAAATGCCTTTCATTCTACCTTTTTGTACCTTACGGTATTTTGTTCTTTTAGGCTGTAACATTTTTCTTTAGTTTAAAATTTACTTTCTTTTACGAGCGTCTGGTTTTCCTCCTTTGTTGAAAGGCTTGCGATCTCCTCTAGAAGAGTCACCACCTTTACCTCCGGCTTGTTTTTTGTCCATACCAACAAGTGGAGAAAGATCTCTTTTACCATACACTTCGCCTTTCATGATCCACACTTTGATACCCATTCTACCGTAAGTAGTATGTGCTTCTGCAAGTGAATAATCGATGTCAGCTCTGAAAGTTGATAGAGGAATACGTCCTTCTTTGAACATTTCTGAACGTGCCATTTCAGCGCCGTTCAAACGACCAGAAATCATAACTTTGATACCTTCCGCGTTCATACGCATAGCAGCAGCAATAGCCATTTTAATTGCACGTCTGTAAGAAATACGACTTTCAATCTGACGAGCGATACTTGTACCTACTAAGTAAGCATCAAGTTCAGGTCTTTTGATTTCAAAGATGTTAATTTGAACCTCTTTGTCAGTAATTTTCTTAAGTTCTTCTTTTAACTTGTCTACCTCTTGGCCACCTTTCCCGATAATGATACCTGGTCTGGCAGTAGTGATAGTAACGGTTACAAGTTTCAAAGTTCTCTCGATGATTACTTTAGATACACTAGCTTTTGATAAACGAGCATGAATGTACTTTCTGATTTTGTGGTCTTCGGCAAGTTTATCACCGTAGTCATTTCCACCATACCAGTTAGAATCCCATCCTCTGATGATACCAAGGCGATTTCCGATTGGATTTGTCTTTTGTCCCATCTTTATTAATTGCTTTGTGTGTTATTATTATCTCCAATCACGATTGTTACGTGGTTAGAACGTTTTCTGATTCTGTGTGCACGACCTTGTGGCGCTGGACGAAGTCTTTTCAACATCATTCCACCATCAACTGTAATCGTTTTAACAAATAATCCTGCTTCTTCCATATTAGAATCTGCGTTCTTAGCTTGCCAGTTAGCAATTGCTGATAACAACAATTTCTCTAATTTACGAGAAGCTTCTTTAGAACTGAATCTTAAGATGTTAAGTGCTTTTTCCACTTTCTGACCTCTTACTAAATCTGCAACTAAGCGCATTTTTCTAGGTGAAGTAGGGCAGTTATTCAATTTTGCAAAAGCAATAGACTTATTAGCCTCTTTTCTTGCATCAGCTGTTTCTCTTTTACGAACTCCCATAGCTTCTTATTTTTTACCTTTATTTTTTGCACCGGCATGACCTCTAAATGATCTTGTTGGTGAAAATTCTCCTAATTTATGACCTACCATGTTTTCTGTAACGTAAACAGGTACAAATTGACGACCGTTGTGAACTGCGATAGTTTGTCCAACAAAATCCGGAGTAATCATTGAAGCTCTAGACCAAGTCTTTACCACTCCTTTGTTACCTTTTTCGATATTTTCCTGAACTTTTTTCTCTAACTTAAAGTGAACAAAAGGTCCTTTTTTTAATGAACGTGCCATATCTACTTATTATTTCTTTCTACGTTCTACGATATACTTATTACTCGGGTTAACTTTAGAACGAGTTCTATAGCCTTTAGCAGGTAAACCTTTTCTTGAACGTGGGTGACCTCCTGAAGAACGTCCTTCACCACCTCCCATTGGGTGATCAACAGGGTTCATTGCTACCGGTCTAGTTCTTGGTCTTCTACCTAACCATCTAGATCTACCAGCCTTACCTGATACAACTAATTGGTGATCTGAGTTAGAAACTGCTCCAATTGTCGCTGAACAGGTCAACAAGATTAATCTTGTCTCGCCTGAAGGCATTTTGATTGTAGCATATTTTCCGTCTCTTGCCATTAACTGAGCGAAAGTTCCAGCTGAACGTGCGATAACCGCACCTTGACCTGGTCTTAATTCGATACAAGAAATAACAGTACCTAGAGGAATTTTACTTAACGGTAAAGTATTACCAATTTCCGGTGCTGATTCAGGACCAGAAACTACAGTTTGTCCTACTTGTAAACCATTTTGCGCGATGATATACGTTTTAGCACCATCTGCATAGTGCAACAACGAAATAAACGCTGAACGGTTTGGATCGTATTCGATAGTTTTAACCGTAGCAGGAACTCCCACTTTAGTTCTTTTAAAATCAACTAAACGATACTTTTGCTTGTGACCACCACCCGTATAACGCATGGTCATCTTTCCTTGACTATTTCTACCTCCAGAGTTTTTTTTCGGTGCGATCAATGAACGCTCCGGCTTATCAGTTGTAATAGTGTCAAAGCTATTTACAACTCTAAAACGCTGACCCGGGGTAATAGGTTTTAATTTTCTAACTGACATTTTTATTAGATATTATTATAAAAATCTATTGTTTCACCTTCTTGTACTTGTACTACCGCTTTTTTGTAAGCATTAGTCTTTCCACTGATTAAACCACTCTTAGTGTATTTAACCGATCTATCAGCTCTGTAATTCATTGTGTTTACAGCAACTACATTCACACCAAAAGCAGCTTCAACAGCATTTTTGATTTGAATTTTGTTTGCGTTTTTAGCAACAACGAAACCAAAGCGGTTGAAAGTTTCTCCCTCTTTGGTAATTTTTTCAGTAATGATAGGTTTAATTATGATACTCATGGCCTATTATTTGCTTAAATTTTCTTCAATTCCTTCTAAAGATCCCTCTAAAAGCACCAAATTATTAGCATTTAAAATAGCGTAAGTACTTAATTCAGAGGTAGTTACAACATTAGACGCTTTTAAATTTCGAGATGACAAATATACATTTTTATTTGAATCACCCAACACAAATAGAGATTTTTTGTTTTCTAACCCTAAAGCTTTCAATACGTTAATGAAATTTTTAGTGTTTGGAGTTTCAAATGTAAAGTCTTCAAGAACTACTAAATTGGATTCTTTCATCTTCATTGAGAAAGCTGATTTACGCGCTAATCTCTTTAAAGTTTTGTTCAATTTGAAAGAATAACTTCTTGGTCTTGGACCAAAAACTGTACCTCCACCTTTAAACAAAGGATTCTTAGCAGATCCTGCACGAGCAGTACCCGTTCCTTTTTGTTTTTTAATCTTACGTGTACTTCCCGCAACTTCAGCTCTTTCTTTAGCTTTGTGAGTACCTTGTCTTTGATTTGCTAAATATTGTTTAACATCAAGATAAACCGCATGATTATTTGGTTCAATTGCGAATACTGAATCAGAAAGTTGAACTTTTCTCCCAGTATCTTTTCCGTTGATATCTAATACTTTTACTTCCATTACTTCTGAATGATTACGTAAGAGTTTTTGCATCCAGGAATCGCTCCTTTAACAACAAGTAAGTTCTTTTCAGCAACTACTTTTAAAACTCTAAGGTTTTGAACTGTTACATTATCTCCTCCCATTCTTCCAGCCATACGCATTCCTTTGAATACTCTAGACGGATAAGATGAAGCTCCAACAGAACCCGGCGCTCTTAAACGGTTGTGCTGACCATGAGTAGCTTGTCCAACACCACCAAAACCGTGACGTTTAACAACCCCTTGGAAACCTTTACCTTTAGATACACCTTGTACATCTACAAATTCCCCTTCTTCAAAAAGCTCTACAGTGATAACATCACCTAGCTTATGTTCTGTTACATAATTCTGGAATTCAACGACTTTCTTTTTTGCAGAAGTACCGGCTTTCTTGAAGTGACCTAAGTCAGCTTTAGTAGCATGTTTTTCTGTTTTGTCATCGAAACCAAGTTGTAACGCTTCATACCCGTCAACCTCATTGGTTCTGACTTGGGTAACGACACACGGACCTGCTTCAATTACAGTACAAGGAATGTTTTTCCCGTTCTCATCGAAGATACTAGTCATGCCGATTTTTTTTCCAATTAACCCAGACATATAAAACTAATTATTAATTACTAATTAAAATATTTTTTTAGAGTGCGCAAAAGTAGGCATTAAGTTTTGAATAACAAAACTTAATGCCCAATTACTTTTTAGTGTGATACTTATACTTTGATCTCTACTTCTACCCCACTTGGCAACTCTAATTTCATTAGAGCGTCAATTGTTTTTGAAGAAGATGAGTAGATATCTAATAATCTCTTGTATGAACTCACTTCAAATTGCTCTCTTGATTTTTTGTTTACGTGCGGAGAACGCAATACAGTGAAAATCTTTTTATGCGTTGGTAATGGAATTGGTCCTGTTACTACCGCACCTGTACTTTTTACAGTTTTTACAATCTTCTCAGCTGATTTATCAACCAACATGTGATCGTAAGACTTTAATTTTATTCTGATTTTTTGACTCATTTTCTTAAAAATTAAGCGTTACCTTTTGCTTTCTTGATTACTTCTTCTGAAATGTTAGATGGAGTTTGCTCGTAGTGAGAGAATTCCATTGTAGAAGTCGCACGACCTGAAGATAAAGTTCTTAAAGTTGTAACATACCCAAACATTTCTGATAATGGCACATTAGCCTTAATAGTTTTAGCACCATTTCTGTCACCCATATCATTTACCTGACCACGACGACGGTTTAAGTCACCTACGATATCCCCCATATTTTCTTCTGGAGTAATCACTTCAATTTTCATGATTGGCTCAAGGATTACAGCTCCTGCAGCTTTCGCTACTTCTTTATAACCCATTTTAGCTGCTAATTCAAAAGAAAGCGCATCAGAATCCACAGGGTGGAAAGATCCGTCCAACAAAGTAACTTTTAAACTATCTACAGTATATCCGGCTAAAGGCCCTGTTTTCATAGCTTCTTTGAAACCTTTTTCAACAGCTGGAATATATTCCTTAGGAACGTTTCCACCTTTTACTTCATTTACGAATTGCAATCCTACAGCTGGTTTTCCATCCACTTCATCAGCCGGCTCTAAACGGAAAACGATATCCCCGAATTTACCACGACCACCAGATTGTTTTTTATAAGTCTCTCTGTGTTGTGCTGCTTTTGTGAAAGCTTCTTTATACTCCACTTGAGGCTCACCTTGGTTTACTTCAACTTTGAATTCACGCTTCATACGATCTACCAAGATATCCAAGTGAAGCTCACCCATACCAGAGATAATCGTTTGACCTGAAGCCTCATCGGTTCTAACCGTAAACGTAGGATCTTCTTCAGCCAATTTCGCTAAAGCCATACCCATTTTATCTACGTCAGCTTTTGTTTTAGGCTCAATCGCGATACCAATTACCGGATCAGGGAATTTCATTGACTCAAGAATGATTGGTGCTTTTTCATCACACAATGTATCTCCAGTTTTGATATCCTTAAATCCTACAGCCGCTCCAATATCTCCAGCTTCAATATATTCGATTGGATTTTGTTTGTTCGCGTGCATTTGGTAAATACGAGAGATACGCTCTTTGTTTCCAGAACGAGTGTTCAAAACATAAGAACCTGCATCTAAACGTCCAGAGTAAGCACGGAAGAATGCTAAACGACCAACATAAGGGTCAGTAGCAATTTTAAACGCTAAAGCCGCGAAAGGCTCTTTTACATCCGGACGACGTAAAATTTTAGTTTGATCTTCTTCTAATAATTCAGCATCATCAGGGTGAATACCTTGAATACCTTCTTTATCCAAAGGAGATGGTAAATATTTACAAACTGCATCTAACATGAACTGAACTCCTTTGTTTTTGAAAGAAGATCCACAAATCATTGGAATGATTGCCATGTCGATTGTAGCAGCACGTAATGCATTGTTGATTTCTTCCTCAGTAATTGAGTTTTCATCTTCCATGTATTTGTCAAGTAGATTTTCATCATACTCAGCAACCGCTTCGATTAATGCAGAACGGAATTCTTTAACTTCCGCTACCATATCAGCAGGGATGTCAACAATATCAAAAGTAGCTCCTTGTGTAGCATCATGCCATACGATAGCTTGATTTTTCACTAAATCCACTACTCCTTTAAAGTCATTTTCTTCACCGATTGGTAATGTGATTGCAACAGCATTAGACTTTAACATGTCTCTAACTTGCTGACATACGTTCAAGAAGTTAGAACCCTGACGGTCCATTTTGTTTACGAATCCCATACGAGGCACTCTATATTGATCAGCAAGTCTCCAGTTAGTTTCTGATTGAGGCTCAACACCATCAACAGCAGAAAATAAGAAAACCAAACCATCCAATACACGTAACGAACGGTTTACCTCTACGGTAAAGTCAACGTGTCCTGGGGTATCGATAATATTAAAGTGGTACGGTTTAGATTCAGGCAATACTTTGCCTTGCTCTGTTGGGAAATTCCACTCACAAGTTGTAGCAGCAGAAGTAATGGTAATACCTCTTTCTTGCTCTTGTGCCATCCAGTCCATTGTTGCAGCACCATCGTGTACTTCACCAATTTTGTGTGATTTTCCAGTATAAAACAAGATACGCTCTGTTGTTGTTGTTTTACCAGCATCAATGTGAGCAGCAATCCCGATGTTTCTTGTGTATTTTAAATCTCTAGCCATTTCTTATGAATTAAAATCTAAAGTGAGAGAATGCTTTGTTAGCTTCTGCCATTTTGTGAGTATCCATTCTTTTCTTAACAGCAGCACCCTCTTCTTTAGCCGCAGCTAAGATTTCAGACGCCAATTTGCCTGCCATTGATTTTTCGTTTCTTCTTCTTGCATAAAGAATCATCCATTTCATCGCCATAGAGATTTTTCTGTCCGGACGAATTTGCATTGGAATCTGGAATGTAGCTCCACCCACACGACGGGAACGAACTTCTACGTGAGGCATAACATTTGTTAATGCATCTTTCCAGATTTCTAATGATGATTTTTCAGCATCTTGCTTTTTAGCTTCTACGATGTCAATTGCATCATAAAATACTTTGAAAGCTGTTGATTTTTTACCATCCCACATTAAGTTGTTTACAAAACGCGTTACCAATTGATCATTAAATCTTGGATCTGGTAAAAGAGGTCTTTTTTTGGCCTGTCTTTTTCTCATGTCTTTTTCTTAAAAGTTTTTAAATTACTTTTTAGCTTCTTTAGGGCGTTTAGCACCGTACTTAGATCTTCTTTGCGTTCTTCCTGCAACCCCTGACGTGTCAAGCGCTCCACGAACGATATGATATCTAACACCTGGTAAATCTTTTACCCTTCCGCCTCGCACTAATACTATCGAGTGCTCTTGTAAATTGTGTCCTTCACCTGGGATGTAAGCATTTACCTCGTTACCATTTGTCAAACGCACACGCGCAACTTTACGCATTGCCGAGTTTGGTTTTTTTGGTGTAGTAGTGTAAACACGCGTACAAACCCCTCTTCTTTGAGGACAAGAATCTAAAGCAACCGATTTACTCTTCTTAGTGATCTGAGTTCTTCCTGTTCTTACTAATTGTTGAATTGTTGGCATAATTAAATACTAAAAATTTCTTATTTTTAAATTTCCCGCTTTTTACGGGGTTGCAAATGTAGAAATTAATTTCGAGAAAACAAACCATAAATCATTAATTTTCAACTACATTAATCAACACATCGCCTAACGATACTTTTTTCTGTTTTTTACGTTATTTTTACCGAAACAAATCCGGCTTTTGAAAAATTTCTTTCCCTTACTATTCCTTTTTAGTTGTTGCTTTTCCGCAAAAGCACAAAACCTGCATTTAAAACTGGAAGGCATTTCATCTGAAGAGACCAATATTATCGACAGCATCGGATACAAAAAACAACACGAGAACGCCAAATCCATACTCGCAGAAACCGATAATTTTTCAGTATTGCTTTTTAAAAAAGGATATCTGGAAAGCCAACTGCTAAATCAGAAGAAAGTCAACGACAGCACGTTTGTCTTTTATTATTCCGTCGGAAAACAAACCAACTTTATACATATATATATAGGTACACTTTCCGAAGAAGAAAAAAAACTGCTTGAATTCAATTCCGACACGATAAAACTCCAAACTTCGCAGGTAGAAAATTTCATGAACTCCAATTTAGCCAAACTGGAACAAAAAGGCTATTCCCTAAGCGAACTGCAATTGGTAAATCATAAAAAAGATGGCAATCGTTTTTCGGCAGCATTAAAACTGAAAACCGAAAAGAAACGCAACCTGAACGACATCGTAATCGTAGGCTACACCAAATTTCCGGAAGGCATCCGTAGAAACATTGCCAAACAATACCGAAAACGTGCTTTTAATCAGGAGAATCTTAAGCAACTGAACAGCAATTTCAAATCGCTTCCGTTTGTCAATCAAATCAAATATCCAGAAATCCTGTTTACCAAAGACAGCACAAAAGTATATGTCTATCTCGAAAAAACGCGCGCCAACCGATTCGATGGTTTTATTGGTTTTGCCAACGAAGAAAATGCCGGCATCCGTTTTAACGGTTATCTCGACCTGCTTTTGAACAACGCCCTGAACACCGGAGAAAAAGTAAATCTGTATTGGAAAAGCGACGGCAAGAAACAAACTACCTTTAACATCGGGGCAGAACTGCCTTATATTTTCAAAAGTCCGCTGGGCATCAAAGCGAATTTAAAAATTTTCAAACAGGACAGTACGTTCCAAAACACGACAACCGATTTAAATCTCGGCTATTATTTCAGTTACAATTCCAAAGTATATCTGGGGTATCAGTCCGCGGAATCGGTCGACATCCAAAAATCAAACAATGCATTTATCAGCAGTTATTCCAATTCGTTTTGGACAACTTCCTACGAGTTCACCGATTACAATATCGATGATTTCCTTTTCCGGGAAAAAACAAGTCTGTTTCTAAAATTCGGCATCGGAAACCGAAAATCGAAAATCGAAACCAACAGTCAGTATTTCGTCCAACTCAACGCTCATCATAACTTCTATCTGAACAAAAAAAACAGCATCGCAGTAAAAAATCAGAGTTTTTACCTGCAAAGCGACAATTACATCATTAATGAATTGTACCGTTTCGGAGGCATCAATTCCATTCGGGGCTTCAGTGAAAATAGTTTGCAAGCGAGTTTATTTTCCGGCATCATGGCCGAATACCGCTACACTTTATCGCCCAGCATGTACGTGCACACCATTACCGATTACGGCTATTTTCAGGACAAATCCTCCAATTTAAAAGACAATCTACTCGGACTCGGTTTCGGCTTCGGAATGCTGACTAAAAATGGCTTGTTCAATTTAATTTACGCCAACGGAAGTACCGGTGAGCAGGCCATAAAACTTTCCAATTCGATAGTTCACATCAGCTTTAAAACCAATTTTTAAATTGGATTTCTAAATCATTGGATTATTGGATTATTAGAAAAGCACTACATAAATCTAAAAATCCAAAAATCTGGCAATCTAACAATCTAACTTTACATTATCTTTGCAAAATGGAAAAAGAACACCTAATATTCGGAATCAGAGCCATCATTGAGGCTATAAACGCAGGAAAAGAAGTTGACAAAGTTTTTATTCAGAAAGACGCACAAGGCGATTTGATGCAGGATTTGATGAAAACGATGAAAAAAAACAGCATCAATTTCTCCTATGTTCCCGTAGAAAAATTAAACCGATTAACCTCCAATAATCACCAAGGTGCCGTGGCTACCATTGCTCCTATTTCCTTCGTTTCGCTGGAAACTTTAGTAGAAAGCGTAATGGAAAGCGGTAAAAAACCATTGTTCCTGATTTTAGACCAATTGTCCGACGCCCGTAATTTCGGCGCCATCATCAGAACTGCCGAATGTACCGGTGTTGACGGAATCATTGTTCAAAAACAAGGTTCGGCTCCCGTAAACGGCGACACGGTTAAAACCTCTGCCGGAGCGGTTTTCAACGTGCCGATTTGCAAAGTGGATCATATTAAGGATGCGATTTTCTACCTTCAGGGTTCGGGAATCAAAACCGTGGCCGCCACCGAAAAAACAGAACAAAACATTTACGATATCGATTTCAGCGAACCCGTTGCCATCATTATGGGAAGCGAAGACCGCGGTGTGAATCCGTCCGTGTTGAAAATCGTTGACGAAAAAGCGAAGTTACCAATGTTTGGGACAATCGGATCCCTGAATGTTTCTGTGGCTTGTGGCGCGTTTTTATACGAAACAATCCGTCAGCGAAGTTAATCTCGAAATAATAAAAGAATTAGAAAAGTCCGAAGCGAAAGTTTCGGGCTTTTTTATGGACGTCTTTCCCGCTATCCCTCCAAGTCCTTCACTACGTTTCGGAACTTTCCGTCCTATCGGGGCTAGTTGGGGTTCCATTTTCTTCTTTGGACTCCGTTATAAAATACACCACCGGCAAATTGGAAATGAAATACGAAAACTGTTCTGCAATTGGTTCCGGTTTGGGCGCGGGTACAAAATTCCCGTTGTCATCAAAATGTTTCATAAACGGATCCTGACTCGGGTCGAAGTCAGGTTGTTCCCACTCGTATTTAATCGGTTTCTGATAATCCTGCGTTTTTACAAAATACGACAATAAAAATCCGGTGATGAATCCCGCCAAATGCCCTTCCCAGGAAACATTCACTTCCGGACCCGGAAAAAGATACCACACCGTTCCACCATACAACACCACAATCGTGAGCGACAACGCCACCAAACGATAATACCCCGACTGCATTCCCTTAAAAAACATAAAACTCACCAATACGTAAATCAACCCACTGGCGCCGATGTGCATGCTTTCCCGCCCAATCAGCCATGTGCCGAATCCCGACATCAGAATACCCAAAACCAAAACCTGCAGACTCTGTTCGTGGTAAAAATAGCGCAAAGCCATTACCAACAAAAAAATCGGAATGGAATTATTGTAAATATGCTGCAAATCACCATGCAGGAACGGACTGAAAACAATCCCTTTCATCCCCGATAACGTTCTCGGATAAATTCCGAAATCATACAAACTCATCTTAAAACGGATTTCAAACCAAAAAACCACCCATATTGCCAAAAGAAACAATAACGGCCAGACAATCACGGAAGTCGAAAATTTAAAATCGGTTTCTTTCATAAGTAGAATTTGACGAAATGCTATCAAAAATAAATCCAAAACCAATTTAATGAAGTTTTGTCACTTCTTAACGACAAATATCAGAAACAGGGCGTCATTTTACCACAATTCCCATAGCCCAGATCGCAACGGCATCCTTTTTATCCAACTTTTTCTGTTGGATAAAAAGATATAGTGTAGAGCTGGATTAGCTTCACATAAAAATAGTATTTTTACACCTATGGAAGCACCTTTAGCCGAACGCATTCGTCCGCAGCATTTATCGGAATACATCAGTCAGTCGCATTTAGTGGGAGAACAGGGTTCACTGACCCATCAGATTGCCCGTGGCATTATCCCATCTCTTATTTTATGGGGGCCTCCTGGAACCGGAAAAACCACGCTGGCACAGATTATGGCACAGGAAAGCAAGCGGCCGTTTTATACTTTGAGCGCCATTAACTCCGGCGTGAAAGACATTCGTGAAGTTATTGACAAAGCCAAACAAAGCGGCGGATTGTTCACGGCAAAAAACCCTATTTTATTTATCGACGAGATCCATCGTTTCAGCAAATCGCAACAGGATTCCTTACTGGCAGCGGTAGAAAAAGGATGGGTAACGCTAATTGGTGCAACAACCGAGAATCCGAGTTTTGAAGTCATTCCCGCTTTATTGTCAAGATGTCAGGTGTACATCCTGAATGCGTTTTCAAAAGACGATTTAGAAGCGTTACTGCACAGGGCAATCGAAACCGATGTAATTCTTAAAACGAAAGACATCCAACTCAAGGAAACCGAAGCTTTGTTACGCCTTTCCGGGGGCGATGGTCGAAAACTGCTGAACATTTTCGAATTGATTGTGAATGCTTCCGATTCAGAAACCATTGAAATCACCAATGAAAAAGTGATGCAATTGGTGCAGAAAAACACGGTGTTGTACGACAAAACCGGTGAACAGCATTATGATATCGTATCGGCGTTTATAAAATCCATCCGCGGCAGCGACCCGAATGGTGCGGTGTATTGGCTGGCCCGAATGATTGAAGGTGGCGAAGACGTGAAATTCATCGCCAGAAGAATGTTGATTTTGGCTTCGGAAGATATCGGAAACGCTAACCCAACGGCTTTAATTATGGCGAACAATACCTTTCAGGCCGTAACCACCATCGGCTATCCGGAAAGCAGAATAATTTTGAGTCAGTGCGCGGTTTATTTGGCAACTTCTGCCAAGAGTAATGCAAGTTACATGGCCATTGGAAAAGCACAGCAAATCGTAAAACAAACCGGCGATTTACCGGTGCCGCTACATTTGCGCAATGCGCCTACAAAACTCATGAAAGAATTAGGGTATGGGGACGAATACAAATACGCGCACGATTACGCTAACAATTTTGCCGAACAGGAATTTTTACCCGATGAACTATCCAATACAAAATTATATGATCCTGGAAATAATGCCCGAGAACGCGAATTGCGTCAGTTTTTAAAAAACCGCTGGGAAGACAAATATGGTTATTAAAAAAAATGGAGATTAAAATTTAATCTCCATTTTTTCTGATACTAACTTGTCATTTTGGTAATATTCAAAATACCATTGATTGTTTTTATTGAACACTACGCCTTGCAGACTATCTTTCTGAGCAATGTAAAAATTGCTTGCCGAAGTTTTAAAAAGTTTCATCACGACCTTAGGTGTCGTATCCACTAATTGAAAACCATTTGGAATAGGTTGCGCAAAAAACACAGTAGCGGCTACAGTACTTTCCATTTCCATTTTCATTTCGATTTCTTTTTCGGAAATGTCCTGTTTTGGATTACTTTTTAAAACCGAAAGCGATTTTCCAACTTCGCGAAATGCCTGAACATAGGCTTTTGCATACTCTTTTTCACGACTTGTTCCTTCACCCGAAACATAAACAACCTGATTTTTACAATCTTTCAATTGCAATTTAATTTTGGTCACAAGCAAATTGTTGTTTTCCAACATATCAGCATAAAGCGCTTTACATCGATTTTCAGCCAAATCCTGAGGTAAAATATCGGTGTCGTAATAGACTTCATACCCTTGTTTTTCCAAAACTGATTTTGTTAACGCATTCAGGTTGTATTTATTGACCTCTTTTGAAAAACTAAATTTAGAGGAAACAATAATGTATTTGTAATCGGTAACATTTTGTGAAAAAACAACCGATGAAAACAACAGGGCAAACAGTAACAAATATTTTTTCATTTTAAAGTATGTTTTTTAATTCTGAAAGATGATAAATCTGAGGAAAACTATGCGGTTCCTCGGTTTTGGTTTCATTGAAAAAAAGAGCATCCAACCCAATATTTTTAGCGCCTTCCATATCGGCCTCTAAACTATCGCCCACCATTAAGCTATTGCTTTTTTTAGCCTTAGCCAGCTGAAGTGCAAATTCAAAAATTTTCGGATTTGGTTTTTTAACCCCTGCCATTTCCGAATTGGTTACCGTAGTAAAATAATGTTCGATTTTGGCATTTTTCAGCTTTCCGTTTTGTACTTCCTGAAATCCGTTTGTAATGATGTGCAGATTGTACTTTGGTTTCAGGTAATCCAAAGCCTCTATAGCACCATCAAACAGATGATTAAAAGTAGGCAGGTATTTTATATACTCTTCTGATATAAGATGAATATCGGCATCGCTCACTTGAAAAGGCACTAAATCGAAAACCTCCTTTAATCTTTTGTAACGAAGGGTAGCCTGATCGATTTTATCTTCACGGTACAAAGCCCAGTATTTCATATTTACCGGAACATAATGCTTGAGAAATTCGGTCAGACTGACTTGAATATGGTGCGAATTGAAAATTTTTTCGAAGGTCAGCGCCGAATTGCGTTCAAAATCCCAAAGCGTATGATCTAAATCAAAAAAAATATCCGTTTTATTGGTAAACTTCATTTCTTATTTTCCTCCTTTCACTATAACCGCATCTTCGATATGATAAATCCAGTCGTCTACATTATTATCATTATATCGGAAAGTCCCTTCTAAAGTCACATACTGATCGGTTCTTAATTTCGGGTTACCGCCTCTGAATTTGATTCCCATAATGGTTTCCGGCCCTGATTTACCGCAGAAAAAACACGACGCAAATACGTTTTTACTCAGCGCATAACTTTTATTATCAATCGGAACAATGAATCCGCTCATTACGATACGTTTTTTTTGCATTTGCTTCAGTTTCGTATTGATGACAGGAAACTGAACTTCACCATAGGTTTTATCCTGTTTCTTCAAAAATTTGATTTCCCCTAGCAATTTCCAGGTTAGCGTATCCGGATTGACCACAACAGGTTCTTTTTTAAACTCCAAAGAAAAACCGGCTTTCTGAATTTCACTTTCTTTTAAATTATCTGTTTTTAGTTTCTTTTCCTTCGGGGAATAAAAACTTTCCATGGCGAAAACCACGGCGATTAACACGATAATTGCAATTTGTTTTTTATGCATTTGCCAAAACTTTTGAAATGTTCAACTTATAGGCTTTGACCGCAGGAATTACAGCAGCCAAAACGCCCACGAATATAGTTATTAAAAATAAAACCCCTTCTTTTTCCCAAACAAACTCCAACGGATTGAATGCCATTTTGAATTCTTCGTCGGAGGATTTGGAAATAAAAATCAACGCTATTCTACCAAGAACCGTTCCAAAAAAGAACCCGATTACACACAAAACCAAACTTTCAATGAGAATCAATTGCAACAACTGAAAACGCGAAGCTCCATTAACACGCAAGAGCGCAAATTCATATTTCCGTTCTTTCAACGTATTGAACAGTGCTATAAAAATACTGATTCCCGAAATCAGCATAATACCATAAGCCAAATAGGTTAAAGCCTCAAGTCCTATCCCAAAAAGAGTGAAGAGACGGTTGATTTCAATAGCGGGCGATGCGGCCTGCATTTTGGTATTCTGCGCAATGAGCCTTGGCCAAAGCACAATTCCCATTTTGTTTCTAAATTTCAACAACACCGCGGTAATTTCTTTTCCTTCTTCGGAATTGAGCGCTGCCGCATGATGTTCTTCCCCTTCCTCATGTTCGTGGGTATCGTGCATCGCCCAAACGCTCTGAACATTCGACAGAATCAGATTGTCTATTACTTTACCGGTTTTGGAAGCAATTCCCACAACTTTGTAAGCGGCTTCCTCGTGCTTTTCGCCTTCTTTGGCGTCCCCGTGTGATCCTAAAAAAGTATCGCCGACTTTCATATTCAGTTTTTCCGCAATAGCAGCTCCCAATACAACCTCGAAATTATTGCTAAAAACTTTTCCGGTCACTATTTTGGCATTGAATTTATCTAAATAAGTCGGGGTGGTACCCACAATTTTAAATCCGAGATAATTATCCCCAAAAGCCAAAGGAATCGCTGTTTTTACAAACGGATTTTGCATCCAGGTTTTCGCTTCGGCATAATCGATATTACCAGGAGGAGCATCGACTTGATAAACAGAAGACAATACCAACTGTAACGGACTTCCCTGCGCACCCAGAACCAAATCAATATCATCGGCATTGCTTGAAAACTGTTCTTCAAATTGTTTTTGCAATAAAATCAAAACGGTAATAATCGCAACACTGGCCATAAGTAAAATGACACTCAAAACAGTATTTAACGGCTTAAACCATGTATTTCGCCAGGCTAGTTTTGCTATCATGAAAGTGAAATTTGATTAGGAAACCGTTCTTTCAAACGCGAATCGTGAGTTACGATTACCAAAGCGGTGTTGAATTCTTTGGCTAAATTTTCTAACAGATTAGCCACTTTAAAGGTGTTCTCGTCGTCTAAACTTGATGTGGGTTCGTCTGCTAAAAGCAATTTCGGTTCGTTAATCAATGCTCTTGCAATGGAAACGCGTTGTTGCTGTCCGATACTGAGTTGCGATGGAAGTTTGCACAACTGTTCTCCCAAATCCAAATGTTCCAAAAGTTGTTTTGCTTTTTGTATTTTCTGTTCACCGGAAGCAAGCCAGGAAGCCAGCGCAACGTTTTCTAAAACCGTAAAGGCTTCCACGAAATGCGATTGCTGCAATACCAATCCGATATTTTTGCCTCTAAATTGATCGAGCTTTCGTTCCGAAAAAAAATTAATGGCAGTATTGTCGATTGAAATTTCTCCCGATTTAGGACGTAACAATCCTCCGAGCAAATGCAACAAAGTTGTTTTCCCAACTCCGGAGTTACCCGTAACCAAAAGCGTTTCGCCTTCCTTACAAAGAATATCCGGAAAAGAAAATTCGGTTGATTTCCCGTATGAAAACGTAATTTTTTTTGTGCTTATCACCTTAAATCAATTAAGTTGCGAAAGATACTAAAAATCAGTTTTAAACTTCATCATTTTATCTGAAACCCTATCATAATTAACGTCTCTTTTAGATTTCAACCTATTTTACAATCAATAATTAGATATCTTAAAAATGGGTAGCCTATTGACTACCCATTCTCATCTATCTCACTAATATATCTTGATTGTCAAGGGAAATAATTCTGTAATCAAAATCATCTTCCTTTTGCAATTGTTCAATTACACTATCAATTTTGCTTTTTGACAATCTGCCTAATTTATAAGAATATAAAAAAATAATGGTGTGCTTATTTGAATCTAATTTCAGACTCTTTAAAACTTCTACATCTGAAGTATCATTCATTACAATTCTTTCATCTTTTTCTTTAAATTGACGATAAAGCCTCGCAATCTGTCCCTGGCAACTTTTAACCGTTAATTGGTCAGCACTTACAAAACTGTCGCCATTCACTATCCCGTAATATGTTGAGAGTCTTTTATCAAGAATATCATCACCAACCGAACTCAACTCTATATCACTTAAAAACACGACTTTCTCTTTCGGATATTTTTTCGAGAAAAGTTTTTCAATATATATTTCTTTCGATGGAAATTTATCTTGAGTATTAGCACTGTAAAATAAAGAAGAAATTGTTTTACAAGAATGCAACCCTACAACAAGTAGTAGTGACAATAAAAAAAAAGATTTGCATTTTATCATAATAAATCAACTGTTACTATTATTTCTTCCTTAGTATATTTTGGCAAATATTCTCCTGTCTTAATAATTACTTCATCATCAATTTTGTAATCACTATCGAATCCAAAAGTATCGAAATCATTTTTTGAAAATGTTGGCAAAGACATTATTTCAATAGGAAAATGTAATTCCAACCTATTATCATCAAGCACAACAGCTACAACAGAAACTTTATTTGTAACAGCATCATAATTCGATACTTTTCCGTTAAAATACGGCAGACAATCTCTCACCCACTCCCCATGTATACAAAACGAAAACCTACTAGTACAATCCGTTGAAGCTCGGTGAAGAGCTACATAATCGAAATCATAACTCCATGATTCAGATGTCCCAGGCGGACATGGTAATCTTTTGGATGTAACATCGGATAAATTCAAAGTATCTATTTTTGATTCGAAACCAGAATCATTACTACAAGAGAAAAAAAATGCCGTTACAGCAATAAATAAAATTTTTTTCATTTTTTTTTTAGATTTTTTAAGTTTAAATAATTGAATTGGTTAACCACGACAAATTAAAATATAATAAAAATCTTACACAAATAAAATATGAAAAATATTACAAAATTCCTTCATCGGCAAAACTGAAATAACTTTTCTCCGTTACAATCACATGGTCTAACACCAAAATATCCAATTGTTTTCCGGCTTCTTTGAGTTTTCGGGTAATCTGTTTGTCGGCTTCGCTCGCCTGCAAAACACCTGACGGATGATTATGGCACAACACAAGCGAAGTGGCATTGTGTTCTAAAGCGGTTTTAAAAATAATACGGATATCGACAACGGTTCCGGTAATGCCGCCTTTACTGATTTGCGTTTTATAAATTACCTTGTTGGAATTGTTCAGATACAACACCCAAAACTCCTCATGAGGCAGTTCGCCGACAATGGGCTGCATAATTTCAAAAACAGCTTTACTGGAAGTAATTTTCTTAAGTTCCAATGTTTCTTCCGCTCTTCGTCGTCTGCCCAATTCCAAAGCTGCTATAATGGTAATCGCTTTGGCTTCTCCAATTCCTTTAAAAGTCGTCAACTGTTTTAATGATAATTTTCCTAAAGTATTCAGATTGTTATCAGTGCTGATTAAGATTCGTTTGGACAATTCTACCGCACTTTCATTTCGACTTCCGGAACCAATCAGTATGGCAATCAATTCGGCGTCACTCAACACGGATTTGCCTTTCAGCATTAGTTTTTCTCTTGGCTTATCGTCTTCTGCCCAATATTTTATGGCGAAATTGGTTGGTTCCATGGCGTATACTTTTACAATGATTATTGGCGTTATAAATAAAAACCGAAAATAATGAAAGTAGTTTACATTTTGATTCTTTCTGTATTATTTTTTAGCTTTTATCCTACAGAAAATCATTTTCAGCAAAAACTGTCTGATGCGGCTCTTCAGTTAACAAAAGATAAAGTGATGTATGATCCGGCTTATGTTTCCATCAAATATCCGAATGGTGACGTTCCTAAAAACAAAGGAGTTTGCACTGATGTTGTGATTCGTGCTTACCGAAAACTGGGCATCGATTTACAGAAGGAAGTACACGAAGACATGAAAGCGAACTTTTCATTGTATCCGAATTTGAAAAAATGGGGATTAAAAACGACCGATACTAATATTGACCATAGACGTGTTCCTAATTTAGAAGTATTCTTCGGACGAAAAGGACAAAAACTCAAAATCTCAGACAATCCCAAAGAGTATAAAACCGGTGAATTGGTTACCTGGATGATTAATGATAAATTACCTCATATCGGAATTATTACAAATAAAAAATCACCGGACGGAAAACGCCCGATGATTGTTCATAATGTGGGTGCCGGACAGGTTTTAGAAGACTGTCTTTTCGACTATACTATTGTAGGGCATTTTTATTATGGAAAATGAATTTGCTTCGTAGCGCTCTGTCATTTCGACCAACGGGAGAAATCTCATAATACTTGGTCTGGAAAAGGAGATTCCTCCTCCGTCGGAATGACAAAACGGTTAACCAATATCCATTTTTCAAATTAACTAATCAACCCTTTCACTTCATCAAAATTCAAACCGCCGTAATTTCCGGAACTCATCAATAACAAAGCAGAGTTCTCCAAATCAAGGCCGAACAAATAGTTTTTAAAATCGGCCGGATTCGTGTAAATAATCAAATCATCGCGTTTGAAAGATTGTGCGATTTGCTCGTACGTTACTTCCTCCAGCTGTTTTATTTTAACTGCATCGGGCGAATAGAACACTACGGCTACATCGGCATTATCTAAAGCACCTTCGTATTCTTTTAAAAACGCAGCGTTTAAACTGCTGTAGGTGTGCAGTTCCAGACATGCCACTAAAGTGCGGTTCGGATATTGTTCTTTTACCGCTTTAGTCGTCGCAGCCACTTTACTTGGTGAGTGTGCGAAATCTTTGTAAGCTACTTTCGTTTTGCTTTCGGCTATTTTCTCCAAGCGTTTGGAAGCGCCTTTGAAACTGGCAATTGCTTCATAAAAATCCGCTTCATCAACCCCCATATTTTGGCAAATCCATTTGGCTCCGGCTAAATTATTTAGGTTGTGGGCACCGAAAACTTCAATCGGCATAGGACCTTCAGGGGTTTCTAATAATGTCACACCATTTTCCACCGTATAATCTGGCGTATGATAAGCCATTTTACGAATCGGATTGGTTGCGGCTTCGGCTACACGTTTTACTTCCGGATCGTTTTCGTTATAAACTAAGATTCCACCGTTAGTTATTTTCTGAATGAAAATTTCGAATTGCTCTACATAATTCTCATACGTCGGAAACACATTGATATGATCCCAGGCAATTCCGCTGATTAACGCGATATTAGGCTGATACAAATGAAATTTCGGTCGACGGTCCATTGGAGAAGACAGGTATTCGTCGCCTTCCAATACGATAAAATCGTTTTCTTCGGTTAAATGCACCATCGTATCAAAACCTTCCAATTGAGCTCCAACCATGTAATCCACTTCAATACCGTGATAATGCATCACGTGTAAAATCATCGAAGTAATGGTTGTTTTTCCGTGCGAACCGCCAATGACTACGCGGGTTTTATTTTTGGATTGTTCGTATAAAAATTCGGGATACGAGTATATTTTCAATCCCAATTCCTGGGCTTTCAGCAATTCGGGATTGTCGGCTTTGGCATGCATTCCAAGGATAATCGCTTCAATATCCGAAGTTATTTTTTCAGGAAACCAACCAAATGCTGCAGGTAACAAACCTTTTTTCTCTAATCTTGATTTTGAAGGTTCAAAAATAGCATCGTCACTACCGGTGACTTTATATCCTTTACTGTGTAATGCAAGTGCTAAATTGTGCATCGCTGCACCGCCAATGGCGATAAAATGTGTTCTCATATGTATTGATCGAAAGTTGAAAGCTAAAGTCGAAAGTCGGTCACAACTTCTAAATTCAGCTTCTACCCTATTTTTTGATATTCTTTTTTAAAATCTTCCGCTTTTTGACGGTCTTTAATCTTGTTCAAATATAAATCATAAAGTTTTTCGAAAGTGGTTTTTGAATTACCAATTTCATGGGCTTTCTTATAATTTATTTCGGCTTTGGGATAGCGTTTAAAATAAACGTCGATATAGCCTTTTGCCAAATAACCATCGACTTTGGAAAGCTGTAACAGTTCATCCGCATATTGCTGAGCCTTGGCTTCACTGCCTCCCACAATTCCGGGTAATTCAACGTACAATATAACGAGTGCCCAGCGGGTTTCCACATGTTTGGTATCGAGTTTTGCTGCCGTTTCAAAAGCCGTTTCAATATCATCAATCATTCCGATTGCCTGTAATTTACTGACTTCCTTGGCTTTCATTCCCATAGCGCCTCCGTACTTGTAATAGTAATCTGCATGCTTTGGAAACCTTGTTTTTAATTTTTTATAATAGTCGATGGCAACATCCCACTGTTTTTGATGACCGGCGATATCCCCAAGGTATTCCGTTATTTTGAAATCGTTTGGTTTTTGCCGAAGCAGACTTTCAAACAACGGTTTGGCTGAGGCATACTTTTTCTGTTCGAATAGCTTTTGTGCTTTCTCAAAATCGGATTGCGACCAGAGCAGTATCGGAAATAATAAAAAAAGAAGAAGTTGCTTCATGCTTCAAAAATAAGGAAATGAAATAAAATCCTTTTAACTTTTAAACAATATTCAGAGAAATTAAATATTGCAGTATATTGCTGACAAATTAAAAAAAATGAAAAAAGTCGTTTTAATTATCTGTTTGCTTTTCTCGTTAAATCAATTTGCGCAAAATTTCGATGGAAAATGGGAAAAAGTTGTTGAACTCGAAAAAGAAGGAAAAACAAAATCCGCTAACGAAGAGGTTCAGAAAATCTACAGTAAAGCAAAACGAAAAGGTAATGAAGCTGAAATAATAAAAACTTTTTTCTACACTTCTAAATTTATTCAGGTTTTAGAAGAAGAGGCTCAGACAAAAATCATAACCAATCTGAGAAAAGAAATCAAAGAAACAAGCATTCCTTCACAAGCACTTCTGCACTATATATATGCCAAATGTCTTGAAAGTCATAGAAACAAAAACAGTTTTGAAATCAGTAGGCGTACAGCGATTGACAGCACCTACGATTCCGATTTCAGAACATGGCCCCTTACCATTTTAGAGACTGAAATAAAAAATGCTTATGAAAAATCAATTGCCAACCAAAAAATATTGGAGCAGACTCCGCTGCTAAACTACGAATTGATTTTCAGTTTCATAAAATATGAAGACTTTAAAGATGTGTCTTTATACGAATTTCTCACTTTCGAGGCAATCGCTTATTACAAAACGCAAATTAATCATGACCTCATTAATGCACATGACTATGAAAGCAAAAAAAATATATTTTTCGATACTTCGGCCGATTTTACAACATCGTCATTTGACTTCATAAAAGACCTTAATTTAAGACGTGTTTTCAATTTACATCAAAAACTTGAAGCAACCTCCAAAAACAAACAGGAACATCAGCTTAACAGGCTGTTATTTTGTAGAAATTCATTATTTCAGGATAAGGATTACTTTCTAAAAGTATTGTCTGACTTCCAAAACAAGCATTTATACAATGAAGTTCTGCAGAAAGTACTGTATGAGAAAGCAAGAATATACCAAAGTGAAGCTTCCAAGGATAAATTCCCGGATTATAACGTACTCGCTGTTACAACTTACGACAGCATTTTAAATTTAAGTCGATCGGAAATCTATAAAAAAGCTGCAAATGCCAAAAATAATATCCTTAAAAAAGAAATCAACCTGCAACTGCTAAAAAACAGTTACAACAAGGAAAACACCAGAGCATATATTTCTTATAAAAATGTTGATAATGTAACCCTGTCGTTTTACAAAATAAAACAACATCTTTTAATTGATGAAGACTACCCCAATCAAAAAAAAGACAGCATCGTCAATCTCCTTATAAAAAACCGTTTGCCGGTAAAAAAAGTTACCTATAAGTTAGAAGACAAAAAAAATCATTTCCAATATTCGACGGAAGTGGTTGTGCCACAGTTGGAAATCGGGCATTACTTGATTTACATGGAAAGTGAACAAAAAAACGACTCCCTAAAAACAAAAGTTTTTGATTATGAAACACTTACTGTAAGCAATTTAACATTATTAAGCCACACCAAACAAAATCGTATTTATTTCCAGGCATTGGACAGAAAAACAGGAATTCCCATAGAACATGTAAAAATAGCATTTGATGATTATATTTTACACACCGACGAAATGGGGAAAGCGGATGTGAAATTTTCAAAAAAAGACTACTACTTCAGAAATCCGATTACCATCAGCAAAGACAATGATTCTTTGTACATTAACAGAGAATACATCGGTCAATTTGCTTATAACAGTGATAATGGTGACAAAAAAATAAGAGATCCGAAAATAGCATTTTATCTTGACCGAGCCATTTACAGGCCGGGACAAACGGTATACTATAAAGGAATTGCATTTTGGCAAAAAGACGGCCAAACAGAAGTTGTCCCCAATTTAACCATAAACCTATTGCTTGAAGACGCCAACAATAGTGAAATCAAAGAAATTGAAGTCAGAACAAACGAATTCGGCTCCTTTTCCGGTGAATTTTTATTACCAAAAACAGGTCTTACCGGAGAGTACTCAATTACTGCTGAAGAACCAGACGCCCCTGAAAAAGATGTAATCTATGATAAAAAAGAGGAAGAACATCCATTTTGGGACAATCAATACGATGACTCGGAAATCAGTTTTAAGGTGGAAGAATACAAACGTCCGAAGTTTGAGATTACCTTCAACCCTATTAAAAAGACCTACACCGTTGACCAAAACGTTACGGTTAAAGGAAAGGCAAAAGCTTTTGCCGGAAGCCCTGTTTCCGACTCAAAAGTAACATATAAGATTACCCGAAACACTTATTCAAATTACAGATATTCATACAACAACGAAGCTGAAATGCTTAAAGAAGGAGAGACAAAAACAGATGCCGAAGGGAATTTCAGTATCGAATTTATTGCCGAACCGAGTTATGAATCTAACAAAGAATCCTTACCTGTTTTTAATTACAATGTTGATGTATCCATAACGGATATCAATGGTGAAACCCGAAACAATCAAACAGCCGTTAAAGTGGGCTATCATTCGCTGAGTTTACAGACCAATATTCCATACTTAATTGAAACAGACAAAAAATCAAATTTGGAAATCGGCAGTAAAAATTTAAATCACGAATTTGTCCCGGTTAAAGGGCAAATCCAGTTTTACGCCCTTTCTCCAATCAATAATAAATGGAAAAAAAGAACATGGCCAAAACCAGAAATCAAAACGATTTCCGACAGTGAATTCGAGCAATTATTTCCACATGAAAAAAACGAAACGGATACTTCTCCAAAAGAGAAACTCCTCTTTACCAAAGCTGTAGATACCGAAAAAGACAAAAGCATTGCTTTAGACTTCCTCACCTACTGGAAAACGGGCAATTATAAAGTTATTTTTTCGGCGAAAGATTCTCTTGGCAATCCGATACAGAGCACGGCTTCCTTTAAATTGTTTCAAAAAAGAGATAAAAACAAACAATCAGACGAACTATTTACCGTAAAACAAGTAAACTTGAATCCTAAAAAAGATGGTTTTGTTAAACTGGAAATTACTTCTGCTTCCGCTGATTTATACCTCTCCTCCAATGCTTTTTACAAAGGGATTGAATACCATTCCAGTGAAATTCAATTAAAGGACCGCACAGCTTTCCTTCAAATTCCAATAAAAAAAGAATTTAAAAACGGTATAAACCTGCAATTCCAGACCATTTTTGAAAACGTAGCCGAAAAAAAACAACTAACAATATTTTTTTTAGACGAAAAATCAAAACTCTCATTTGAAACCGAAAGTCTTCGAAATAAAATCGAACCCGGAAGCAACGAAAACTGGTCTTTCAAAATACACGGAGGTAAGTTAAATGAAGTAGAAGTCTTAGCATCAATGTACGACAGTTCTCTAGACCAGTTCACCAAAAAAAATTGGAAAAATTTAGACTTCCAAAATGATTATATCAGTCAGGGAAATTTTAAAACACCACTTGGTTTCGGAATGATTTACAACACTTTGAGATTCCCTAACGCCTATTATTATCGCGAAATTGAAGAAAACGAAACCAATCTTATTTGGTTTGGTTTTAACTTTTCAAATGCTAACGATTATTATTCGAAAAGGCAATATGAAAAACTAATGCAAACCGGCAAAGTTAAAGTTCCTGCTAACTCAAAATCAATTTCAGGAATCGTAACGGAAGGTGGCCTGCCGCTACCTGGTGTAGCAGTTGTTGTGAAAGGAACAATGAGAGGAACCCAAACCGACATTGATGGTTTCTATTCTATTAACGCGATACAAGGAGAAGAACTTGTGTTTTCCTTTATCGGGATGAAGGAGGTTCATTTAAAAATTAATTCAAAAGTTCATAATGTAGCAATGTCCGCCGAAAGCATGACGCTTGAAAATGTTGTTGTGACTGCTGTCGGTATTAAAAAACGACAGGATGAAGTAACTGCTTCAAATACTGTTTATGCATCAAAAGAACTTACACAGGCAGGAAATACTAATATTATACAATCGTTGGCAGGCAAAGTAGAAGGTTTACAGATAACCCCTGCTAACGGTGTAAATGGAAATACCAGAATAGTCCTCAGAGGCAATAGATCCATAACCGGAAACAATCAGGCATTAGTGGTCATTGATGGCGTGATAAGCGATGCGGAAGCTTTAACCAAAATCGGTGCATCCGAGTTACTTTCAACAACGGTTCTAAAAGGAGCACAAGGAGCTGCCCTTTATGGTGAACAAGGTGCGAATGGCGTACTGATTATTACCACCAAAAAATCCCTTCAGGAAGTAACACACGTTCAAGCAAGAAAAAACCTAAACGAAACCGCTTTCTTCTTCCCGCACCTAAAAACGGATAAAGACGGAAAGGTCAAGTTTTCATTTACGTCTCCCGAAGCGCTTACACAATGGAAAGTAAGACTTTTGGCGCATGATAAAAGAGCCGCTTCCGGATATTTTGAAAACACGGTGGTTACTCAAAAAGATTTGATGGTTACTCCAAACTTTCCTCGTTTTTTTCGTGAAAAAGATACCGTTTTCGTTTCGGCAAAAATAGCTAATATGACTTATGAAGCAAAACCCGGAATTACTGTCTTACAACTTTTTGATGCAGCCTCAATGGAAACGATTGATGCGAAAGTCCTGAATACTGACAACATTAAAAACTTCACTATTCCGGCCAGAGGAAATACCGTTGTAACCTGGAGAATTGTCATTCCAGAAGGCTTACAGGGCATTCAATATAAAGTTTTGGCAAAATCCGGTGCTTTTAGCGATGGTGAAGAAAACATCTTACCGGTATTAACTAATAACATGCTGGTTACGGAAAGTATACCGCTATGGGTTCGCGGAGGCACTAAAAAAGAATATGTATTGGAGAATCTGAAAAACAACGCCTCAACCACTCTTCGAAATCATCTTATTACTCTGGAATACACTTCCAATCCGACATGGCTGGCCTTACAGTCATTACCGTATCTTATGGAATATGAACACGAGTGCAGCGAACAAACTTTTGCCCGGTACTATGCCAATGTACTTGCCTCAGAAATCATCAACAGCAACCCGAAAATAGCCGCTGTTTTCAATACTTGGAGCAAAGATGGAAAATCCATTTCCAAACTGGAACAAAATGACGAATTAAAATCGACCATTCTAGCGGAAACCCCTTGGATTCGCGATGCACAATCGGAAGAAGAAAGAAAGAAGAACTGGGCTTTGCTATTTGATATGAACAAAATGAAACAGTCATTGGAAAATACCTTAACCAAATTAAAGCAAAAACAAAAGAGCTCCGGAGGTTTTGCCTGGTTTGACGGTTCCGATGAAAGTGAATATATTACCCGACATATTTTGGCTGGTTTTGGTCATTTGTCTAAGATGAAAATCAATACCGAACACAAGGATAATTTCAAAGGAATAACAGAAAAAGGCGTTGCTTTTATGGACAAAAAATTCATAGAAGCACACAAACGCAGAACAGCCGTTTTGAAAGAAAAAGAAAAACTACATTTGGCCAATCCGTATTCTGATTTACATTATTTGTATACACGAAGTTTTTATCTGGACAGCAATCCGCTTACTGATGAACTCAAGAAAACAACAAAAGCATACCTTGACAATATAACCGAAAACTGGCTAAATTACTCTTTATACGAAAAAGGCATGGCAGCTTTGACTTTAGACCGATTTGGCGAAAACGCTACCGCAAAAAAAATCATAGAAAGCCTTAAAGAAACCGCTTCCAACAATGACGATTGGGGTATGTATTGGATTGAAAACAAATCCGGCTGGTATTGGTACCAGGCACCGATTGAAACCCAAGCGTTGCTGATTGAAGCTTTCGCTGAAATTAACAATGACACTCAATCGGTAGATGCTATGAAAGTCTGGTTATTAAAAAACAAACAAAATAAAAACTGGCCAACCACAAAAGCTACAACCGAAGCCATTTACGCTTTATTAATGCAAGGCAATGATTGGCTCTCCATAAAGGACAACACCGTCATAAAAATAGGCGATGAAAAAATTATCACCAAAAAATTGTCGGAAACCGAAAAAGAAGCTGAAACCGGATACTTCAAAATGAACTGGAAAGCAGATGAAATCAAAAAAGAAATGGCAGAACTTTCAATCCAAAACAAATCGGGCGTTCCGGGATATGGCGGACTGTATTGGCAATATTTTGAAGATTTGGATAAAATTAAAGCCAATTCGGAAACTACTTTATCGACGTCGAAAGAATTATACCTAAAGAAAAACAGGGCCAATGGGGAGCAATTACAACGAATTACCAATAAAAAACCGCTTAAAATAGGTGATTTGGTCACAGTTCGCCTTATCATAACGGCAAAAGAATCGATGGAATTTGTTCATTTGAAAGACATGCGGGCAGCAGCTTTTGAACCGGTAAATGTCCTTTCTGAATACCAATGGAAAAGCGGTTTAGGCTATTATATGAGTACCAAAGACATGGCTACGCATTTCTTCTTCGACAGCATTAACAAAGGATCCTATGTTTTAGAATACGATGTACGTGTAAACAACAAAGGCGATTTTTCCAATGGAATTACAACGATACAGAGTATGTATGCACCGGAATTCACAAGTCACAGTAAAGGAATAAGAGTTTCTGTAAAAGAATAGCGAATGAAAAAAACGATTCTGATTACTGCTTTGCTTTTTGCAACTTTAGCCTTTTCTCAAATCAAGATTTCCGGAATTGTAAGAGACAAAGAAACGAAAGAACCACTTCAGGGCGCTTCCATTTTTGCGCCTAATACCACGAACGGCGGTTCCACGGACGATAAAGGCTCTTTTTCTTTTACGCTGTCTGAAAACCAAAATGAGGTTATCATCAGTTATGTAGGTTATGAAACCGTACTCGTTCCGGCCGCTTCCCTTTCCGACGCTACCAAATCCAATATTATCTTACTTACTCCGATAATCAATACTCTAAAAGAGGTGGTTATCCGGAAAATCTCTGCAAAAGATCGCGCCAAATACATGGCAATTTTCAATCGGGGGTTCATCGGTTTTGGAACAATTGCCGAAAACACAAAAATCCTGAATCCGGAAGTGCTTCAGTTTGATATGAATTCTGACAATACCTTACTTATCGTTTCGGCTGATGAACCCATTCAAATGATTAACAAAAAAACCGGTTATCAGATTTCCTATGAATTGGTCTACTTTGAAAACAAAGTCACTTCGCAAGAGAAAAATGAACAGCTCACAACGTACTTCGGATATCCCTTCTTTAAAGATATTGTCGCAGAAAAAAAACTTGACCCCAAAAAAACAGCTCAAACGCGATTAAAATGCTACAAGGGTTCTACCATGCATTTCATACGTAGTCTATACGACGGTACAATGGAAAAAGAAGGGTTTACTGTGCGAAAATTTAAAAGGGAAAAAACTCCTCATATACCGGTGGAATACAAGGATATTTATGAGACGAACGACTGTATGGTGCATCAATTGGTTTTTGAAAGAGACAATAAAAAATATTTGTATTTCACTGATTTTCTTTCAGTGCACCATCCTTCGGAAGAGCATAAAAAGCTACAATGCTCACAATTGAAATTACTGGTTGACAAACCAATCGAAATCTACACTAACGGTAATTATGCGGATCCAGATACATTAGCAAATTATGGCTATATGGGTTGGCAGAAAATGGGAGAAATGCTACCGTTTGATTATCAACCAGATCCGATTATTACTGAATAACCTTTCCGAAAAACACCCAAATACAAAAAACATTTCTTCACTAGCCCTGATTGCAGTGTAAATCCTGTTGTTGTGAGATTGCCTCGCAAGCTCGCAATGACAGATTGCAATGGAAAGCAGGAACAGGGAAATCAAAAAATGCCCGAGCCATTCCGCTCCTAAACTAAAATAAAACCATAAAAAAAATCCGGACACATTGCTGCATCCGGATTATAATTTTCAGGAAAACCTGAATTATTTCACAATAGTCATTTCGTCTACAATGTGTTTCGCATTTGAGAAGTTCTCAATTACCCACAATACGTAACGAATATCACAGTTGATAGTTCTTTGTAATTTGTTGTCGAAGATTACGTCACCAGCCATCGCTTCGATGTTTCCGTCGAAAGCCAAACCGATTAACTCCCCTTTTCCGTTTAATACCGGAGAACCTGAGTTACCTCCTGTAATATCGTTATCCGTTAAGAAATTCACGTGTAATGAACCGTCTTTGTCGGCATAACGACCGAAATCTTTGTTTTTGTTCATTTCTAAAACACGTGCCGGTAAATCAAATTCCTGATCGCCTTTTTTGTATTTTTTCACCTGACCTGCTAAAGTAGTATAGTTGTTAACTACAGCATCATTACGCTTGTCGGCAGGCAATGAACGTACTTTTCCGTAAGTCAAACGCAAGGTTGAGTTCGCATCCGGATATTTGATAGTTCCGATTTTAGACTCACGTAAACCTTCTACCAATTTGCGGTAAGCAGCTCCGAAGTCGTTTTGTGCTTTTGCGATTTCATCTGATTTTGAACCGAAATGTGCTACCAAATCAGCAGACAATTTCACCAATGGATCGTTTGCGATTAACGCTTCGTTTGGCACTTCCAAGAACGCTTTGATTCTTTCTTTTGACGATAAGATACTCAAATCGAAAGCCGCATTTACATATTTGGAGAAATCGTTGTTGTTTGCTTTTGCCAATTCAGCCACCGCTGGTGCAATTGCGTATCCTGTAGATTTAGTAGCGTATAATTTCAATTCAGCCGCTAAGATGTCTTTTTCAGCAGGAATGTGTACTTCTTTGAAGAATTCTTCTGTCATTTCAAGAATTGCAGGAGCCATTTGCGTGCGTTTTGCAGCATCCGACTTAGCATAAGTTTCCAATTGTTTTCCTAAACTTCTTGAAATGGTTCCGTAAGCACTGGTTCTGAATAATGTTGTCAGGTAGTTATCGTGACGTGATTTTTCATTCGTTAACTTGTAGTAGTTATTGATGGTAGCCACTACGTTTCCGTATTTTGCTTTGTTTTCAGCTTTGTTAGCCCATTTGTTAAATTTAGCTTCCTGAGCCGCTTTTGTTTTAGCAGTACCAAATTTGGTTAATGCGTCAATCATTCCCTGACGGTTTTTCCAGTAATTAGCTACTCCTGCATATTTAGAAGCGTATACTAAATTTAAAGCTTCGCTTTGGTCCATGTATTTTTTCATGGCATCCATTCCGGTTTTAGAACCTTCAACCCAAGCAGGGTAAGCAAATTTGACGTTCTGATCGATTCCTGAAGCCGGCATCCAACGGTTTGTTCTACCCGGATATCCTAAAATCATAGCGAAATCGTTTTCTTTAACACCACCGATGTTTACCGGTAAGTAGTGTTTTGGTTGTAAGGGAACGTTGTTTGGCGAATAGTCTGCAGGATTTCCGTTCGCATCAGCGTACACACGGAACATTGAGAAATCTGCGGTATGACGTGGCCATTCCCAGTTATCAGTGTCACCACCAAATTTTCCTAAACTTTCAGGAGGTGTTCCTACTAAACGTACATCTTTATAATCCTGGTAAACGAAATAGTAGTATTCGTTTCCTTGGAAGAACGAACGAACAGAAACGGTATATTTTCCGCCTTCGTTGTTTTCTTTTTCGATTTTTGCGATTTCAGCATTGATCGCTTTTTCACGCTCAGCCTCAGTCATTTTATCGTTTACTACCGCTAAAATACGTTTTGAAACATCATCCATACGTACGAAGAAACGAACATACAAACTTGAAGGTTTCATTTCGTCTTTTTTAGAAGCCGCCCAATAACCGTCTTTTAAGTAGTTTTTCTCTGCTGATGACAATTCAGCGATGGCATCGTATCCACAGTGGTGGTTTGTTAATACCAATCCGTCTTTTGAAATCATCTCAGCAGTACACCCTCCGTTAAACTGAACGATAGCGTCTTTTAAACTGTGATGGTTGATGCTGTAAATTTCTTCAGCTGTAAGCTGCAATCCCATTTTCTGCATATCTCTGTGGTTCAAACGCTCGATGAACATTAAAAACCACATTCCTTCATCGGCTTTCACACTTGCAGGTACAAGCGTAATCAGAGCGATTAAGGATAAAAGTAATTTTTTCATAATAGTTAATATTTTTAGTGATGCGAAGATACTTTTTTTTGGTAATTGGCTGAAAATAATGGTTTATAAATATTTATTGTTAAGAAAATTTTAACAATTGATTCTTTCCTAGAAATAAAAAAGGTGCTCATTCGAACACCTTTAGTTTTATTCTGTTTCCACATTCAGCATCTGCCAAAGTTTATCTTTTAATTCGGTCAGCCCTTGTTGAGCCACTGAGGAAATAAACATATATGGGATTCCTTTGAAATCTTTATCCAACTGTTTTTTCATTTCGGCTTTCAGTTCGTCGTCAAGCATGTCGGATTTTGAAATTACCACCAAACGGTCTTTATCCAACATTTCCGGATTGTAACGACGAAGTTCATCCAAAAGAATATCGTATTCTTTTTTAATGTCCGGCGCATCGGCTGGTACCAAAAACAATAAAGTCGAATTTCGTTCGATGTGACGCAAAAAGTAATGTCCTAATCCTTTACCTTCAGCCGCACCTTCGATAATTCCGGGAATATCCGCAATTACAAACGATTGGAAATCACGGTAAGCGACAATTCCCAAATTCGGTTTTAGTGTTGTAAACGGATAATCGGCAATTTTTGGTTTTGCGGAAGTCAATACCGACAATAACGTCGATTTTCCCGCATTTGGAAATCCTACCAAACCAACATCAGCCAATACTTTCAACTCTAAGATAACATCCATCTCTTCGGATGGCAATCCCGGTTGTGAATAGCGTGGCGTTTGATTGGTGGAACTCCTGAAATGCCAGTTTCCCAATCCACCTTTTCCTCCTTTTACAAGGATGCGTTTTTCGCCATGTTCCGTAATTTCAAAAAGCACTTCATCAGTTTCCTTATCGCGAACTACTGTTCCAAGAGGCACCTCAATGTATTTATCTTCTCCATCGGCACCCGTACTTCTGGCACTTCCTCCATCTCCCCCGTGACCGGCTTTAATGTGACGTGCGAATTTTAAGTGGAACAACGTCCACAATCCTTTGTTTCCAACCAGATATACGTGTCCGCCGCGACCACCGTCACCACCGTCCGGACCACCTTTTTCAATAAATTTTTCCCTATGCAAATGCGTAGACCCTTTACCTCCTTTTCCGGAAGCTACATATATTTTTACGTAGTCTACAAAATTCCCCTCTGTCATTGTTTCAGTATTCAGTATTCAGCGTTCGGTGTTCAGTGTTCAGCGTTAAAAACTGCCAACTGCTCACTGAACACTGAATACTATTTAATTTATATCTTTCAATTGGCGCACTAAAACCTTATCGATTTTTACGCCGTCCATATCGATAACTTCCAATTCCATTTTGTTCCAAACGAGGATTTCGCCCACCTTTGGAATATACGACAACTCGGTCATTATCAAACCACTAACTGTGGTAACATCATAATCATTAATCAGATCATCCATATCGAAGAACGTCAGGAAGTCGTGTAGCGAATAATGTCCGTCTACCAACCAAGTGCCGTCTTCGCGGGCGATTAACTGGAATTCTTCTTCATAAAAATCGGCCGCATCGCCTACCAAGGCTTCCAGAATATCATTTAAGGTAATAATACCCTGAACCACACCGTATTCGTCGGTTACCAAAGCATAATGCACCTTGGTTTTCTTAAAATTTTCCAAGGCTTTGTACGCCGAAGTGTGTTCAATAAAATATACCGGCTCTTTAGCAATTGTTCTTAAATCGAAATTTCCTTTTTTCTCGAAACTCAAAAACAAATCTTTGAGCAATACTACTCCTACTACATTATCGAGGTTGTCGTCGCAAACCGGGTAAACCGAATGCAATTCTTCCAACACCTTCTCTTTTAGTTCCTCAACATTATCTTCTAAAGATAAGTACATCACCGATTTTCGATGTGTCATTAAGGAATTTACTTTTCGGTCACCGATATGGAATACGCGTTCCACGATGTCCTGCTCGATTTCCTGTACTTCTCCGCCTTCGGTTCCTTCTTTAATGATGGCTTTGATTTCCTCTTCCGTTACTTTTCCGTCGGCTGTAGGTTTAATTTTGAAAACATCCAGCACAAAATCCGTCGAGGTGGTTAACAACCAGATAAACGGCATGGTAATGATTGAAACCGCTTTCATGGGTACCGCCACCGCTTTCGCAATGGATTCCGGGTAATTTAGACCGATTCGTTTTGGCAATAATTCTCCGATTACCAAAGAAAAATAAGTCAAAACCACTACAACAATTCCAACAGCCAAACTTTGAGAATAGGGCTTTAAGGTTTCAAAACCTTCTAAAAAAAGCTGTACGTTGTCAGTAACTTTTTCACCACTGTAAATACCGGTTAAGATTCCGATTAAGGTAATCCCGATTTGTACTGTGGACAAAAATTTATTAGGCGAATTGGCTAAATCCAAGGCCGCTTTCGCACTGGTATTTCCTTTTTTTGCTGCGGATTCCAAACGATTCTTTCTGGCCGAAATCAATGCGATTTCCGACATGGAGAAAACTCCGTTCAGTACTATCAAAAAGAAAATTATGAGTATTTCCATGTTTGTGTTTTACGTTACAACTTGTCTATTACAGCGCTTAAACGCTCTGTTATTTCAGCAATAGACCCAATACCGTTTACGGCATAAAACTTATTCTGGTCCTTATAATAATTCATTAAAGGAGCTGTTTTTTCATTATATTCTTCATAACGGTTACGGATTTTTTCTTCATCCTGATCGTCAATTCTTCCGGAAGTTTTTCCTCTTTCCAAAATACGCTGTACCAGAATATTATCATCCGCCTCTAAAGCAATCGTTGCCGTGACTTCCCAGTTTTTGGTTTTCAGGAAAGCATCCAAAGCATCTGCCTGAGCCAATGTTCTTGGAAAACCGTCGAATAAAAATCCTTTTGAATCCAAATTTTTATCTACCTCATCCTGCAACATTTTAATAGTTACACTATCCGGCACTAAATCCCCGTTATCGATATAACCTTTTGCTTCCCTTCCTAATGCGGTATCATTTTTCATGTTGTAACGAAAAATATCACCGGTAGAAAGGTGTGTTAAGTTGTATTTTTCTTTTAAAAATTCTGCTTGTGTTCCTTTACCTGCGCCCGGTTTCCCGAACAAAACAATGTTGATCATTTTAAAAAATTGTTGTTTGTAGTTATGTTGTAAATTATCCTTTTAACTGATATACTTCCGATAAATTTCGTCCCAAACCATCGTAATCCAATCCGAAACCAACGATGAATTTGTTTTCAATTTCGATACCAATATAATCAATTTTGATGTCTTTTTTGTAAGCCTCAGGTTTTAAAAACAAGGTGGCGTATTTTAGCGCTTTTAGGTTTTTATCAGCAAACAATTGGTGCAATTCTACAATTGTATTTCCGGTATCCACAATATCTTCTATCACAATTACGGTTCTTCCGGTTAAATCCTGGTTCAGTCCGATAAGTTGTTTCACTTCATGAGTCGTTTCCATACCTTCATAGGAAGCCATCTTGATAAAGCTTACTTCGCAAGGTTTCTTGTAATGTTTCATAAAATCCGAAACCACCATAAAAGAGCCGTTTAAAACACCTATAAATACAGGGATTTCATTCCCCATATCCTTGGCAACCTGTTGTGCCATACTTGAAATAGCAAAGTCCAGTTCTTCTGCAGAGATAAAAGGAACAAATTTTTTGTCGTGAAGTTGAATTTCCATCGTTAACTTATAGAATAATTGGCAAAGATAATTATTTTTAGATATGAGTTATGAATTAAAAGTTATGAATTGCTAATCCGGCTTTTTAACCTACTTTAGTTGCATTAATAAAATCAGCAATGAATTCAACGTTCACCGATCAACTCAGCAAAATCAACGCCAGTACCGAAAATCGAAACCGAATGCGGGATCTTGTCCTCCAACAACCGGAACTCCTGGAAGAACTGATTGCTTTCGGCACTGATCTTAACAATAAACACCACCATAAAGACGTTTGGATTATCGAAATGCTGGCCGAACATCAAACCGAAATGCTTTTTCCTTTCATTGATACAATCTGTCAGACAATTTCAGAATACAAAAACGATTCGGCAATTCGAGGCATATCGCGTGTGGCTTATTTTCTGGGCACTTCCGATAAAATAAAACTTTCGGAATCGCAACAGGAAAAACTAACAGAAATTTGCCTGGACTGGTTGATTCGGGACGAACGGGTGGCCTGCAAAGTATATGCCATGAAAACCCTGTATCATTTTGGCAAAAAAGAACCTTGGATTGCAGATGAAGTCAAGGAAATTGTTAGTCGGGATTACGCCAATCAATCGGCAGGATACAAAGCAGCAGCAAGAGAAATTTTAAGAAAAATCAAATAATTTCGAAATTTTCATATCCTCAAATTGTTACCTATCTTTGCGCAAACAACAACACGATGAATTATTTTTCTTCCGATTTTAAATTAGGAATTCTTGGCGGAGGCCAATTAGGGAAAATGCTCCTTACCGAAACCCGCAAATTCGACATTCAAACTTACGTTTTAGACTCCAGCAAAGAAGCACCTTGCCAGTTTGGTGCCACAAAATTTTTTCTGGGAAGCCTTATGGATTATGACACTGTTTACCAATTCGGAAAAATGGTGGATGTTTTAACCATCGAAATCGAAAACGTAAATCTGAATGCTTTGGACGCTTTGGAAACAGAAGGATTGAAAGTCTATCCGTCGCCAAAAACCCTTCGAATGATTCAGAACAAAGGCCGTCAGAAAGATTTTTATGTGGAAAATGGCATTCCAACATCAGCGCACCAGCGTTTTACAGGACTGAATGATTTGAAACAATCGTTGGAAAAAGACGAATTAGAATTTCCCTTCGTTTGGAAATGTGCACAATTCGGTTACGACGGAAATGGCGTAAAAATCGTTCGCTCCACTTTAGATTTAATCGATCTACCCGAAGTAGAATGCATCGCCGAACAAATGGTGCCTTTCAAAAACGAATTGGCAGTTATTGTTTCCCGAAGCGTTTCCGGCGAAATCAAAACCTATCCTGTGGTGGAAATGGAATTTCATCCGGAAGCCAATCAGGTGGAATACGTGATTTGCCCGGCGCGTATCAGTGAAGTTGTTGCAGAAAAAGCGCAAAAAGTAGCTTTACAAGTATCGGAAGCGTTCAATCATGTGGGCTTACTGGCCGTTGAAATGTTTCAAACCGAAAACGATGAAATCTTGGTAAATGAAGTGGCACCGCGTCCTCACAATTCCGGACATTATTCGATTGAAGCGAGTTACACTTCTCAATTCGAACAACACATCCGGGCGATATTAGATTTACCTTTAGGAAATACAAACAGTAAAGTTGCCGGAATTATGGTAAATTTGGTAGGCGCCGAAGGTTTTTCAGGACCTGTTGTGTATGAAAACATCGAAAAAATTATGGCCATTGAAGGTGTAACGCCGCACATCTACGGAAAAAGAGAAACCCGTCCGTTCAGAAAAATGGGGCACGTGACCATCGTAAACGAAAACATGACTGAAGCCCGAAAAATTGCCGAAGAAGTTAAGAACAGTATTCGAGTGATCAGTGTTCAATAATTAGTATTCAGATAGAAGGCGTAAGATAATGTCGGATGCCGAATTCAGAGTACAGAAATTGTAAAACCAAATAAGCAAATAACAATTGTCATCCTGAGCTTTTTGAAGGACGAACAACCAAACATACACCTATGAGTAAAGTAGCTATTGTAATGGGCAGCGTTTCCGATATGCCGGTAATGCAGGAAGCCATCGACATCTTAAAAAATTTCGGCATCGAAACCGAAGTAGACATCGTTTCAGCGCATCGAACGCCGGAAAAACTGTTTGATTTCAGTCAGAATGCCCACAAAAGAGGAATTTCAGTAATTATTGCCGGTGCCGGTGGCGCAGCGCATCTTCCGGGGATGGTAGCGTCTATGAGTCCGCTTCCCGTAATCGGTGTTCCTGTTAAATCGAGCAACTCCATTGACGGCTGGGACAGCGTTTTATCCATCCTGCAGATGCCGGGTGGGGTTCCTGTAGCGACCGTTGCTCTTAACGGCGCGAAAAATGCCGGAATTTTAGCCGCTCAAATCATTGGAAGTAGCGATAAAGTCGTTTTGGATAAAATGATTGCCTATAAAGAAGGACTGAAACAAGCGGTACTTACTGCGGCGGAAAACCTAAAGAAGTAACCTTCACAAAAATAGAAAAAGCGCTTGTGGCTAGCGCTTTTTCAGGGGTCCACAGACTAATGGGTTAAAATTAGCCGGTGTTTATTTTCAATCTTTTTTGGGTCAAAAAAGGCGGTATTAAATTCGTTATCAGAATTTTACTCGTCAAATATATAATTCCTTTCGATATACAGCAAATAAAATCGACAAAACACATACTAAAATGAATATTCTTACTAAATATTTTTCAACCAAGCACAATACCGCTCCTTTTTCAAAGATAAAAATCGAGGATTTTGTTCCGGCAATCACGGAAGGCATTCAATTGGCCCGTACTGAAATCGATGCTATTGTGGCCAATCCGGAAAAACCCACTTTCGAAAATACAATCGAAGCCTTGGAGTTCAGCGGACAAATATTGGACAGAATTACCAGTATTTTTTTCAATTTAAATTCGGCAGAAACCAGTGACGAAATGCAGAAAATCGCGCAGGAAGTTTCTCCGATGCTAACTGAATTAAGCAACGATATTACGCTAAACACCGCTTTATTCGAAAAAATAAAAACGGTTTACGAACAAAAAGACAGCCTGAATCTTTCTACGGAACAGGCAATGCTTTTGGATAAAAAATTCAAAAACTTCTCTCGAAACGGAGCGCTTTTAACCGACGACAAAAAAACTCGTTTGCGTGAAATCGACACCGAATTAGCCAAACTAAAACTAACTTTCGGTGAAAACGTGCTGGCCGAAACCAATGCTTACGAATTACACCTTACCAACGAAGACGACCTAAAAGGTTTACCGGAAGGTGTTATCGAAGGCGCGCGTTCATTAGCGAAAAGTCACAATAAAGAAGGCTGGATTTTTACTTTGGATGTTCCGAGTTACCTGCCGTTTGTTACCTACGCCGAAAATCGTGAACTCCGAAAAACACTTTCCATTGCTTATGGTAAAAAAGCGTTTCAGAACAACGAATTCGACAACCAGCAGAATGTTTTAAAAATTGCCAATCTGCGTCATGAACGTGCTAATTTACTAGGCTATGCCACCCATGCTCATTTTGTTTTGGAAGAACGTATGGCGCAAAATCCGGAGAAAGTAAAATCATTTTTGAATGATTTACTGATAAAAGCGAAACCGGCAGCCGAAAGAGAATTTCAACAACTGACGCTATTCGCTAAAAAACTGGACGGTATTGACCAACTGCAAAAATGGGACGGTTCCTATTATTCGGAAAAACTGAAACAGGAATTATTTAATCTGGACGATGAAAAACTGAAGCCGTATTTCAAATTGCAAAATGTTCAAAACGGTGCTTTTACGATTGCCAACAAACTTTTCGGATTGACCTTTACCGAAGTTTTCGACATCGACAAATACCACGAAGACGTGCATACGTTTGAAGTTTCGGATGCCGATGGAAATCTGGTTGCCATTTTCTATTCCGATTTCTTCCCGAGAAAAGGAAAACGTAACGGCGCCTGGATGACGTCCTTCAAACCACAATATGTAAAAGAAGGTGTAAACGAAAGACCGCACGTATCCATCGTTTGTAATTTCACCAAACCAACTGAAACTAAACCGTCTTTGCTGACCTTTAATGAAGTGACAACACTTTTCCATGAATTCGGACACGCATTGCACGGCATGTTAGCCAATACCACTTATCCGAGTTTATCCGGAACATCCGTATATTGGGATTTTGTGGAATTACCGAGTCAGGTAATGGAAAACTGGTGCTACGAACCGGAAGCATTGGCGTTGTTTGCACACCATTACGAAACCGGCGAAATCATTCCGCAGGAATATGTCGATAAAATCAAAGAAAGTGCTAACTTTTTAGAAGGCATGGCTACGTTACGCCAATTGAGTTTCGGCTTATTGGACATGGCGTTCCACAGCAACAATCCGAGCGGAATCACCGATGTAAAAGTCTTCGAAAAAACAACGATGGACGATACGGCTTTATATCCCGACGTCGCCGAAAATTGCATGAGTGTTTCGTTCTCCCATATTTTCCAGGGCGGCTATTCATCAGGCTACTACAGTTACAAATGGGCAGAAGTCTTGGATGCCGATGCCTTCGCCTATTTTCAGGAAAAAGGGATCTTCAATAAAGAAGTGGCCGATAAATTTAAAAATTTCGTACTGTCTCAGGGCGGCACCGATCAACCGATGACGTTGTATAAAAAATTCAGAGGTCAGGAACCAAAACCGGAAGCGTTATTGAAACGTGCGGGGTTAATTTAAAATTTAGAATATAGAAACCGGAGTTTGTCGCTTCGGTTTTCTTTTAAAATAAACTTTCATTTTTTTTTGAAAGTTTAAAAACTTATACATATCTTTGAGGTATGGAATTCAAAGAAGCAAAAAACAAGTTCGTTCAAACCTGGGGTGCGTTAGGTTCCCAATGGGGCATCAACAAAACCATGGCGCAGATTCATGCCTTACTGATGGTTTCCAGCGAACCGGTTTCTATGGAAGATATAATGGAAGAACTACAGATTTCCAGAGGAAATGCCAGCATGAACCTAAGAGCTTTAATGGATTGGGGCATTGTGTACAAAGAATACAAAGCCGGTGAACGCCGCGAGTTTTTTACCGCAGAAAAAGATTTGGACGAATTGGCCGTGAAAATTTCAAGAGAACGCAGTAAACGCGAAATCAAGCCGGCACTCAAAGTACTAAAAGAAGTTTCATCTATTGAAGCCAACGCCACGGCGGAAGAAAAACACTTCGTGGAACAAACCACAAAACTCTACGATTTCGTTTTGAAAGCCGACAATGTGCTGGACAAAATCACCGAATACAAAGACAACTGGCTGACCAAATTGGTAATCAAGATTATGAAATAACAGCATAAAAAAATTTAACACAAACTTTCATTTTTTTCTGAAAGTTTAAAATTAACAATAAATTATAAAATCATGAGTTTCTTAACCGCACAATGGAAAAATCTGATTCTGGCAAATTATGTCATCAATCCGAAACAGCTGGAAAAATACCTTCCGACAGGAACCGAATTGGATTACTGGAACGGTAACTGCTACGTGAGTCTGGTAGGCTTTCTATTCAAAGACACCAAAGTATTAGGATTCCGAATTCCGAAACACACTGATTTTGAAGAAGTGAACCTTCGTTTTTACGTCAAACGTTTTGAAAACGGGCAATGGAAACGCGGCGTGGTTTTCATCAAGGAAATTGTTCCGAAATACGCCATTACTTTTGTAGCCAATACTTTTTACAAAGAAAACTATGAAACTTTAGCGATGAATCATAAGAATGAATTACAGGCTGAAATACGTACGATTGGTTATCAGTGGCGCCATCAAAACACGACCAACACCATCGAAGTAAAAGCCTATGATTTTTCAACGCCAATCGAAACGGGAACGGAAGCCGAATTCATCACCGAACATTATTTCGGTTACACCAAATACAACGAAACTACTACGTATGAATATGAAGTAAAACATCCGAAATGGAACCAGTACCTCATCAAAAACCATGAAATTACCATTGATTTTGAAAAAGTATACGGAAGTGATTTCGCTTTCTTAAATCTGCTAGAGCCAACCTCAGTGTATTTGGCGGAAGGTTCTGAAATTTCAGTGGAAAACAAACGAAAAATTGCATTATGAAAACGCTTGAAAATCAAACTTTGCTGTACGATGAAGACTGTCCGCTTTGTCAGGCCTATACCTCAGCTTTTGTAAAAACAGGAATTTTAGATGAAAATGGGAAAAAACCTTTTACGAAAATCACAACAGAGGAAGCCCATTTTATCGACACAGAAAGAGCTGCGAACGAAATCGCTTTAATCGACACCCAAAACAAAACGGTTATTTACGGCATCGACAGTCTGCTGAAAGTATTGGGCAACTCCTTCCCTCTTATTGCAACTATCGGAAAAATAAAACCGGTTCATTTCTTTTTGAGAAAACTCTACGCGTTCATTTCTTACAACCGAAAAGTCATTATTCCCGGTCCGTTACACAAGAACACCACCTTAAAATGCGAACCCTCATTCAATTACAAATACCGCTTTTTATACCTCTTGTTTTCAATTGTAGTAACGACACTGATTCTTAATGCGTGTTCTAAAATGATTCCGCAACTGCCAAACGGAAGTCTTACGCGCGAACTTTTGTTAGCTACAGGGCAAATCATTTTTCAAAGTGCATTTTTAATACGATTCGATTGCAAAACCATTCTCAATTATATTGGAAACCTGATGACCGTTTCGCTTTTCGGCTCCTTATTATTATTGCCGATAATCATTGCCAATTCATTTTTTAAAATAAGCGAAACTGTTGTGCTACTTTGGTTCGGAACAACTGTTTTAGTAATGTTTCGGGAACATTTCAGAAGAGTTACCTTATTGGAATTGCCAAAATGGCTAACCACGACTTGGATTGTATACCGCATTATCGCACTCTTATTAATTTTAAATCTTTAAGTAATGAAAATCATCATCGCCGCGGGAACCGGTTTTTTAGGCCAAGTCCTAACCCGCTATTTCGAAGCTAAACACGAAAACATAATCATTCTGACCAGAGGAAAATCAAAACTGAAAAACAACATCAAATTCATTCATTGGGATGCCAAAACGATGACCGGTTGGGAAAGCGAACTCGAAAATACCGATGTACTGATCAACCTTGCCGGAAAATCAGTCGATTGCCGTTACAACGAGGAAAACAAAGCCGAAATTCTCGCTTCCCGAATTGACAGTACTCGAATTTTAAATCAGGCCGTTTTACAATGTAAAAATCCGCCGAAACATTGGCTGAACGCATCTACATCCACAATTTACCGCCATTCCGAAGACCTTCAAATGGACGAATACCACGGTGAAATTGGCGACGATTTTTCCATGAACATTGCCAAAAATTGGGAGCAGGCATTTTTTGAAACCGAAACCCCGAAAACATTAAAAACTGCGTTACGAACTTCAATTGTTTTAGGAAAAAAAGGCGGCGCTTTTCTGCCGATAAAAAACCTGACCAAACTCGGTTTCGGCGGTAAACAGGGAAAAGGCAACCAGTTCATCAGTTGGATTCATGAACACGATTTTGCACGGGCATTAGATTTTATCATTGAAAAGGAAATCACGGGTTGCATCAACATCGTTTCGCCTTCACCCATTCAGAACAAAGATTTTATGAAAGCGCTCCGAAAAGAAATGAAAATTCCGTTTGGCACACCCATCAGTAAAAAAATGCTCGAATTTGGCGCCAATGTGATCGGTACGGAAACCGAATTGGTCTTAAAAAGCAGAAATGTAATTCCGAAACGATTGCAGGAAAACGGATTTGAATTTAACTATGCCGACCTCAACAAAACGTTCCAAAATCTATTGCAAAAATGATTACTATTAAACTCGTTACCGAAATAAATGCCGATAAAAGAACAGTTTTCGATTTGAGTCGGAATATCAATCTCCATCAGGAATCCATGAAAGATTCTGGTGAAAAAGCTATCGCAGGGAAGACCTCCGGATTAATTGAACTGGACGAAACCGTAACGTTCAAGGGAAAACATTTTGGCTTTCCTCTCACGCATCAAAGTAAAATCACTGAAATGTCGTTTTACAATTCTTTTACGGATGAAATGCTTCAGGGACACTTTAAATCGTTTCAACACAGCCATTTTTTCCGTGAAGAAAACGGACGGACGATTATGACAGACGAAGTTCATTACGAAATTTCGTTTGGGATTTTAGGCAGGCTTTTCAACCGATGGATACTAAAAAATTACTTGACCCGATTGCTTCAAAAACGAAATGCTTTCATTAAAGTTTCAGCCGAAAAACACCACTAAAATCCACCAGAAAACCGGAATACTTTCCACCCAAAAAGACGTGTAATAGTCGGAACGCTTCGGACTGGCGAAAATCGTAAAAAGTGCAATGGTTAGCACTAAAACCAAATTTATCCAAAGCTGCACAAGCTGAAAATCGGATTTCAAAAATTCCAGACCGTAAAACGGAATGAGTAAAAACAAATTGAGGATTTTTGTTTTCCGCACACCCAGCTTTTGCGGTACCGTTTGAAGTGACAAATCATCATTTTTGAGATCGATGATTTCAAAAATCAGAATCAGGATAATCACCAGTAAAAACCGTTGACAAAACTTCAGCCATACATCGTGCGAAAGCGGTAAATCGGCATTGATTATCGGCAAAAACAGCGTTATTCCGGCCCAGCAAAACGCTACAATATAGATTTTTACACCGGCCCAATTGCGGGCATTGCCAATCTTCGGAAAAACCGGCAACGTATACAACATTGTTAACGCCAGAAAACCGACCGCTACCAATTGAGTGTTTCGCTCAAGATGAAAAAAATAATAAGCGGTGGCCAGAAAAGAAACCACACTCAACCCCACAATCGCACGTAATTGATTGCTCCACGTTACCTTTTTGGCACGCGCCAACTCATCGTATTTTACGAAATTATAGCCCACAATCGTACCAAAAAAAGCAAACAAAGCCATTGGCTCATCGTACGCAATATGAAAGAAATGAAACGTCATGCGCACCAAGGCATAAACCGCCAAAGCTACATGAATACTTCCGTTGATATAAAAGCCGATTATTCGCTTGAGTAATTGCATACTTACAAAAGTAAGCAATCTGTTAATAAGTCTGATTTTCGGTTAACAATTCTGCATAAAATTGACGTTAAAAAACAAGAATATTAGGATATTAATAATTATTTTTGTTCTCGTTAAAACACAACTCAAAACTTTGTTTGAGGTACTTACAATCCCCCAAACGCTTAAACAAACAGTATAGATAACTGATGAAAACAGATGCATTTGCTTTAAGACACATCGGGCCGAGAGAATCCGACCTGCAACACATGTTCAAAACCATTGGTGTAAAGGACATGACGCAACTTCTTTATGAAACTTTTCCCGATGGAATCCGTTTAAAACAAGACTTACAATTAGACCCTGCCATGACCGAATATGAGTATTTAACTCACGTAAGTCAGTTGGGCGCAAAAAATAAAGTATTCAAATCGTATATCGGTTTAGGGTATCACCCGGCGATTGTTCCTCCGGTAATCCAGAGAAATATTTTCGAAAACCCTGGATGGTACACAGCGTATACTCCGTATCAGGCGGAAATTGCACAAGGTCGTTTAGAGGCTTTACTGAACTTCCAGACTACTGTTATCGAATTAACCGGAATGGAAATTGCCAACGCATCCCTTCTTGATGAAGGAACCGCAGCTGCAGAAGCTATTGCGTTATTATTCGATGTAAGAACCCGCGACCAAAAGAAAAACAATACCAATAAATTCTTCGTTTCGGAAGAAATTTTACCACAAACACTTTCGGTACTACAAACGCGTTCCACGCCACTGGGTATCGAATTAGTGGTTGGCAATCACGAAACTTTTGATTTTTCAGAAGATTTCTTCGGAGCGATTTTACAATATCCGGGCAAATACGGACAAGTTTATGATTACGCAGGTTTCATCCACACGGCAAAATCAAAAGAAATTAAAGTAGCGGTGGCTGCCGACATTTTATCCTTAGTGAAATTAACGTCTCCGGGAGAAATGGGTGCTGCTGTGGTGGTGGGTACTACGCAACGATTCGGAATTCCGATGGGATTTGGTGGACCTCACGCCGCTTACTTTGCTACTAAAGAAGAATACAAACGTTCGATGCCGGGTCGTATCATTGGTGTTTCCATCGACGCAAACGGAAACCGCGCGCTACGTATGGCATTAGGTACTCGTGAACAACACATCAAACGCGAAAAAGCAACTTCTAACATCTGTACTGCTCAGGTATTGTTAGCGGTTATGGCTGGTATGTATGCAGTGTACCACGGACCAAAAGGGCTACAGTATATTGCGGATAAAGTACATGCTTCGGCAGTTACGGCTGCGAAAGCCTTATCCATCATCGGTGTAAATCAAGTGAATTCTTCTTTCTTTGACACTATTTTAGTGAAAGCCGATGCTGCTAAAGTAAGAGCAATCGCGGAGAAAAACGAAGTAAACTTCTTCTATCCTAACAACGAAAGCGTATCGATCTCTTTCAACGAAACAACTTCGCTTTCCGACATCAATACTATCGTTGCCATTTTCGCGGAAGCTGCCGGAAAATCTGCAGTACATGTTTCGGAATTGGCTTCAGAAGTACAACTTTCAGAAAAATCAATCCGTACCTCATCGTTCTTACAACACGAAGTATTCAACAACCATCATTCGGAAAGCCAATTGATGCGTTATATCAAAAGATTAGAGCGTAAAGATTTATCCTTAAACCACTCGATGATTTCATTGGGTTCTTGTACGATGAAACTGAACGCAGCAGCAGAAATGCTACCGTTATCCATGCCAAACTGGAACAGCATTCACCCGTTTGCTCCGGCAGATCAGGCAGCTGGTTATTTAACAATGCTTAAAAAACTAGAAGAGCAGCTGAATGTGGTAACCGGTTTCCAAGGCACATCCTTACAACCGAATTCGGGAGCACAAGGAGAATACGCCGGTTTAATGGCCATTCGTGCGTATCACCAATCGAGAGGCGATCACCACAGAAATGTGTGTTTGATTCCTTCTTCGGCACACGGAACAAATCCGGCTTCGGCAGCGATGGCGGGTATGAAAATCATCGTGACCAAAACCACTCCGGAAGGAAACATCGACGTAGAAGATTTAAGAGCAAGAGCGATCGAAAACAAAGATAATTTATCGTGTTTGATGGTAACCTACCCTTCTACGCACGGCGTTTACGAATCCTCTATTATTGAAATTACGCAATTAATCCACGATAATGGCGGATTAGTATACATGGATGGTGCGAACATGAATGCACAGGTTGGATTGACCAATCCGGCGACTATTGGTGCAGACGTTTGTCACCTGAACTTACACAAAACGTTCGCGATCCCCCACGGTGGTGGTGGACCAGGTGTTGGACCAATTTGTGTAAACGAAAAATTAGTACCGTTCTTACCTTCAAACCCGGTTGTAGCAACTGGTGGCGATCAGGCAATTACTGCTATTTCCGCAGCGCCTTATGGTTCGGCTTTGGTATGTTTAATTTCTTATGGTTACATCTGTATGTTAGGTGCTGAAGGCTTACGTTCTTCCACCGAGCATGCTATTTTAAATGCCAACTACATGAAAGCGCGTTTTGAAGGACATTACCCTATTTTATATTCAGGTGAAATGGGCCGTGCCGCGCATGAAATGATTTTGGATTGTCGTGAATTCAAACAAAAAGGAGTAGAAGTAGGTGATATCGCAAAACGTTTAATGGATTACGGTTTCCATGCGCCAACGGTTTCTTTCCCGGTAGCCGGAACTTTAATGATAGAACCGACAGAATCAGAAGATTTAGCGGAAATTGACCGCTTCTGTGACGCCTTAATTTCGATCAGAAAAGAAATTGAAGATTCTACAGCTGACGACCACAATACGGTACTTCACAATGCACCACACACTTTAGCAATGCTAACTGCCGAGCGTTGGGATTTCCCTTATTCAAGAGAGAAAGCAGCGTATCCGTTGGAATATATTGCCGACAATAAATTCTGGCCAAGCGTTAGACGTATTGATGATGCTTACGGTGACAGAAACTTAGTTTGTTCTTGTGCACCGATTGAAGCGTATATTGAAAGTTAAATTCAGATGCACTACGTAAAAACAAACAACCCTTTCGGAAACGGAAGGGTTATTTTTTTCGCAAAATACAAATACATTATTCGCATCAAATTAGAAAATAAAAATACATTTTATAATTTTATTGACATTCCCGTAACGTTTTCATAAAAATACAGCTGAATTTATCTTTTTTGAATTTATCACGATTTAGAATGACTAACTTAGTAGTATTGAAACCTACGTCATGGCTATAAAAATAACGGGTTCAGGATGTTATATCCCACCCCAAATTGTTACAAATACCGATTTTGCAAGACATCAGTTCCTAAATGAAGACGGCTCTACCTATGCCGTTCCAAATGAGGTTATAGCTGAAAAATTCAAGGATATTACCGGAATTGAAGAGCGTCGTTATGTTGAAGACAACTTAACCACTTCCGACATTGCTTTTTTTGCCGGTGAAAAGGCCATTGAAGACTCGAAAATTGATCCCGAAACATTAGATTATATTATAGTCGCACACAATTTTGGCGATGTAAAACACGGTGCCATCCAATCCGACACAGTACCGAGTATTGCGGCAAGAGTAAAACACAAACTGAGAATAAAAAACCCAAAATGCGTGGGTTATGATGTGATGTTCGGCTGCCCGGGCTGGATTGAAGGCATGATTCAGGCACAGGCGTTTATTAAAGCTGGAATGGCAAAAAAATGCTTGGTGATTGGCGCCGAAACCCTCTCCAGAGTGGTAGACGTGCACGACAGGGACAGTATGATTTATTCGGATGGAGCCGGTGCTACGGTTCTTGAACTGACCGATGGCGAAGGTGGATTTTTAGCCCATGAAACCGCTTCCTTTACGTATGAGGAAAGCAAATTCCTGTTCTTCGGGAAATCCTATAACGTCGACCATAATCCCGATGTCAGATACCTGAAAATGTATGGCAGAAAAATCTACGAATTTGCATTAACAAATGTTCCGCTTGCCATGAAAGCCTGTTTGGAAAATAGTGGCATTCCGATTTCGGATCTTAAAAAAATACTGATTCATCAGGCGAATGAAAAGATGGACGAAGCTATTGTACAGCGTTTTTACAAACTATACAAGCAAACAGCTCCCGAAAACGTGATGCCGATGAACATTAAAAAACTCGGAAACAGTAGTGTGGCTACCATCCCTACGCTTTACGATTTGATTCTGAAAGGTAAAATTGAAAATCAGGAATTGCATGAAGGCGACGTGATACTATTCGCTTCGGTGGGTGCGGGAATGAATATCAATGCGTTTGTTTACCGCTGTTAACGCTTAAACCAAGTCAGTGCTTTATTCACCCAAAAAGTAACCTGATACACGAGTTTGAGTTTGTAGATCAGGAAAACATTTACTGCTGCATTTAGACTTACTTTATAGAAAAGCGTCAGCAGTTTGTTTGGGGCATCGGGTAAAAAGTAAACCACCACGCCTGTGAATAAAAATAACAGCGCAAGTTTAAGAAAACCGTAATCGAACGGAAACAACTTAAACGTCCGGTAAATAAACAACAGTTTTGCCGCATTAAAAATACTCATGGAAATTAAAGAGGAATAGGCTACACCCACAATTCCCAAATCGGTACACTTCAGGAAAAACAGGTTCAGTCCCACATTCAAAATGATGAGTACGAAAATGGAAATGAGGTTGAACCGGTAATATTTCGAATAGGAAATAATTTCCGAATTGAACCCGGTAGCCATATTAATCAACACATTGAAACCTAAAATGAGGATAATCGGGATGGAAGGCGCCAAACTTTCATAGGTAGGTAACAGTTCGAACAAAAAGTGAATCCCCAGAAAAATACAGCTGTAAAGCAAAGCTCCGATACAAAAAAGCATTTTCGCCACTTCAATGTATTTCACATTCAGCTCCTTCAAATTATCCGTTTTCAGATAATTGGAAATTATTGGCGCATACAACGCAAAAACACCTGTTGCCGGAATAGCCAAAGCAGATGCCAGAGTAACCCCGATGTTAAATGTTCCGTTGGCATCGAAAGAAAGGAATTCGGGAATCATTAACGAATCGATTCGAAACGCAAAAAACGAACCGAAACTTCCGGCAAAGGAATACAAGCTATAACGAAAATATTCTTTTCGGGAAAGTTCGGCATAAAGCGGCTTGAAATCAAAGTTGAATCTGAACTTATAATTTCTGAAAAGATATGCCGCAATCAGGACAAACATCAGAACATACGAAATAATATAGTACCCGATAGACACATTAACCGACGAGCTTTTATGAAGCAACAGTACAAAAACAACCGGTAGGGCTATTTTCGGAATTATCTTTTCAAAGAGGGTTGGCACGGCCAGTTTCTCAAGATTGGTGGCCTGACGTTTAAAAAGTTCGACAAAAGCCAAAGCCACAGCGATAGGGAATGCGAAATAGAAATACTGTAAATTGCCCCAATTGAAAAAAGGAGACGCCAGCAAAAGCACCACGAAAGTCGCCACACTGAGCAGTCCTACGGAAAAAACACTGTAATTGAAGAGTCGGTTTTTGTTTTCCTCATTCAGTGCCGGATAAAAATTGATCAGTGCATGCGAGGCGCCCAAAACCATAATCGGAAATAAAATCTGCGAAATGGATTCGATGTAACGGATGATTCCCAGAAATTCTTTATTCTCAGGATATATAAAAAGTGTGGAGAAAATCCCAATGAGAATACCCACATAATTAATTATGGTAAAGAGAAAAACTTGTTTAAAACGGGCCTTTTTTTCCATTATTGTCTGGCTTTGGCTCTTGCTTTTGAAATTTTACCAATCGAAAAAACAAGCTCCCAATAATACATCATTAAACCGAAAAACAATTCGAAAACCTTCATCGCCGGATAAAATTTACCAAAATATTTCGGCAAACCAAACACCGATTTCAATCCTTTACAATAACTCGTTAAAAGTGAATCGTTAACATCCAGAACTTCCGAAAGCAGTTTGTATTTCGACTGGACAAGGTCTTTTTTAAAACCCCTTACAATTTGCCGGTCGTGACAGATTTTTGATTTTTCGGTTATGGCAATTTTAAAGTTATGAAATAAAACCCGATTGCAATAATTACGGTCTTCGCCATAATGTCCGAAAAGCGGTTCGAACCCTCCCACTTTCTCCAAACAACCTCTGGAAACCAACCAAGCCGCAGCATTTACAAAAGGAACCACAACAACGTTTTGTTCTTTTAACTCCGCTGTTTTTTTTCCGAAATAGGTTTTGAAATTCTCATCCAAGGTTACTTCATCACCCGAAAAGTGCATCGGACTCACAATTCCGAACTCGGGATTCCTTTCGGCGGTTTTAACCAGTTCTTCTATTGAATTATCAAAAACCCATGTATCCTGATTGAGCAGGAAAACATAATCGGCCTCGTTCTTCAGCGCATATTCGATTCCTATATTATTGGCTTTCCCAAAACCTAAATTCGAATCGGATGTAATCAGATGAAGTTGCGGAAATTGTTCCAACACGGCAAGCGTAGCATCGTTTGAATCGTTATCCACTACTACAATATCAACCGGATAATTGGACTGTAAAAGCGACTTGATACACTTTTCAATCCATTTCACCCCATTATAAGTAACTATGACAACACTGACTTTCTTCAAAACAAACTACATTAGAAGCTGTAAAAATAGTACAATTCCATTAGCTTCAATTTAAAAAAACGGCTAACTTTTGTATTCTCCGGACTTCTACTACCTGTTCAGATAAATCCAGCCTGTTTTTATCTGACCGTCTTCGAAATCTACCCGGTAAAAATAAGTTGCACTGGGCAAGATGTTATTATTGGCATCCTGTCCGTGCCATTCTTTTTTATACGACTCGCCTTCAAAAAGCATCACTCCGTAACGGTTGAAAATTTTGACCGATTTAACCGGACAAATTAATGACAGATCGAAATCATCATTTAAACCGTCTCCGTTTGGCGAAATCCCTTTTGGAATCTCTATCTCGCATTGTCTGTCGCAAGGCTCAATTCTTGCCAAATAATTTGAACCGGTTACGACTTTAGTATTGGGTTTTAAAACGATAACATTTCCCGCTTTCATTGTAATATTGTAATTTACGGGAACTCTATAATTATTCTGTACCATTATGCGATTGGAAGCCCAATACAGGTAAACAGGATTCACCTCTGGTTGGTCCAACTGGATGTATGCCAAACAATTATTGAATTTATAGCTCAACGGAATCGTATCGGATTCGGAAACAAGTCTGGTTTCGCGAGGAAACGACACAGAAGCAGCAACACTGTTACAGAGTAAAAGAAACAGCAAAAAAAGGAAACTATTCTTCATTTTTTGATTTTACCAATGTTTCAATTTGTTTTTGCTGCGCGTCCACTTTTTTATTCAAATCGATAATGTACAAAGTCAGTTCTTCCACTTTCTGCAAAAGGAGTTTGTTCATTTCACCAAGCTCTATACCGTTGTCTTTCACTTCTTTGGCACTTGGAATATCTTTCAAATGTCCTTTGTCGTTGATGTGTTTTTCAACGTCTTTCAATGTAGGCAACTTGTAATCTTTTTTAAATACATAATCCGCCCAATCCGACGTTAAAGCCACCCGAACTTCTTCGGTCAGCAAACCGCCTTTAACATACAGGTTGTAAAAACTCACGTCTTCCGTTCCCACAAGAGTTGGAAAAGTACTCACTCCGATTCCGACTTTACCATTGGTATAAATATTGTCATTTATGGACATTGCCAAAGTTCCGTCCGGTTTTAACCAATCGGCATCTGAAGCTCCGGCTAAGGAAGTCGGATCGTATTCCGAAACATTTCCATTGGCATCCGTTCCTAAAATATAATTTGGATTGGTGGCATTTACAAGATTTTCGAAACGCAAAGACCCATTGGAATGCAGATTTGCAGTTGGATTCTGAACGTTAATCCCGACCATTCCGTTGGTGTAAATATTGTCGTTTATCGAATTCGGAATGGATCCGTCGGGTTTTAACCAGTCGGCATCAGAAGTTCCGGTTAAGGAAGTCGGATCGTATTCAAACATATTCCCGTTAGCATCCGTTCCCAAAAGAAAATTCGGATTCGTTGCATTGGCAAGATTTTCGAATCGGGCCGTTCCGTTCAGGTGGAAATTTGCCGTTGGGTTTTGAGCGTTGATACCCACCCTTCCGTTGGTATAAATATCATCGTTTATGGACATCGCAACCGTGCCATTCGGTTTTAACCAATCAGCATCAGCCGTGCCTGAAAACAGCGAAGTATTGTATTGAAACACATTTCCTATCGCATCGGTTCCCAGAATAAAACTCGGATTCGGACTGGCGGGAGTGCCAAGATTTTCAAACCTTACGGAACCATTGTTGTGCAAACGTGCGGTCGGCGCTATCGTTCCGATACCCACATTTCCGTTCGGAATCATGGTCATGATTCTCAAGGAATTGTTGCGCCATTGAAACAAAGGGCGGTTTACTATATTCAAAGCCGTTCCGGCATTACCCCAAGGAAAATCGCCTGTTCCCGGCGCGTTAAATTGCGGCGAATTATTGATGGATGTCGCAAACAACATTATCGGCGCAGTACCATTATCTAGCGTTCCCGGAATGGAAGATTTGATACTGAAAACCTGTCTGTTATCGGTATCCCGGTACGACCATAGCGTTGGTGCAAACTGTCCGTCAAAATCAGTATCGTTGGTTATTTCAACCCTATCATTTCCAGCACCCGAAACCGTAAAACTGGCTAACCTTTCAGCCCTACCCGCACCGGCGGAACTGGCATTGAAAGGAAAAGGAACCTGGGAATAAGCAGACACGGAAAACAGCGTAATTAAGAAGAAATATCGCATTATATTTTTTTTTTGCAATAATACGACATTAAACTCAAAAGACCGCTTTTTCATGCTTTACAACGATTGTAAAATCCATTTCAAAAAGTACTTTCAGATCACTTTACTCCTAAAAACAAGGAAGTTATCATCTGCACCCCAACATTAATACAATTGTTAAAAGTCATGATTAAATCCTTAAATTTGCAGACAATCCTTCAATTGAAATGCGTTATTACATTATAATTCCCGCCCACAACGAAGCTGCTTTTATTGGCGTAACGTTACAATCGTTGATTTCCCAAACGGTTTTACCCGCCAAAGTGGTAGTGGTGAATGACAATTCTACGGATCAAACAGCCACCATTGTTACTGATTTCGCCGAAAAACACCCATGGATTTCCTTGGTAAACAAAAACTCGGAGGCGATTCATTTGCCGGGAAGCAAAGTGATTCAGGCCTTTCAGAAAGGATTGGAAACGATAGATGAAAACTACGATATCCTTGTAAAAGCCGATGCTGATTTGATTTTTCCGAAGAATTACTTTGAAACGATTGTCAAACATTTTAAAAGTGATGAACGAATCGGAATGGCTGGTGGTTTTGCTTACATTGAGAAAAACAGCGAGTGGATTTTAGAAAATCTAACCGATAAAGATCACATCCGAGGTGCTTTCAAAGCCTACCGAAAAGCTTGCTTTGAACAAATTGGCGGACTTCAACCCGCTATGGGTTGGGACACGGTGGACGAATTGTTGTGCAAATTCTACGATTGGAAAGTCGTAACCGATGCACATTTGCAAGTAAAACACTTAAAACCTACCGGAGCGAATTACAACAAAGCGTCCCGTTACAAACAGGGGGAAGCGTTTTACAGGTTGGGTTATGGTTTTATCATCACGGCAATCGCTTCCTTAAAACTGGCGATGCGCAAAGGAAAACCGCTTTTGTTTTTGGATTACCTGAAAGGATTCTGGAAAGCGAAATCGGAGCATCAACCGCTTTTGGTTACCCAAGAACAGGCGAAGTTTATCCGAAACTACCGTTGGAAAAAGATGAAAGAAAAATTGTTTAAATAACAACATTTGTTATTACACGAAAAGTTGCGTGAGGGATAGGAGCGGCATCCTTTTTCGGTGGCTGAGGCTCTCGAAGCTACCGAAAAAGATACAGCGGATAGCCCGACCTGAAAGGACACGCCCTTCTTTCGACACACTCAAGAGAACAAAAACTCTAACCTGATACCCCAAAACTCGTAACTTCTTACTATTTTAGCCATTATTTTCAGTATACTATGATTCGATATTTATCCCAGATAGGAAAATACTTTTTGATGTTGAAAGAAGTCTTCAACAAACCCACCAAATGGTCGATGATGAAACAGCTCATCATGAAGGAAATCGACGATTTGGTCATTGGTTCCTTAGGAATTGTGGCTTTCATTTCCTTCTTCGTGGGCGGGGTTGTGGCGATTCAGACGGCGTTAAACCTAACCAACCCGTTAATTCCTAAATATTTGATTGGTTTTGCTACCCGTCAATCGGTGATTCTTGAGTTTGCCCCTACTTTTATTTCCATTATCATGGCCGGAAAAGTGGGATCATTTATCACTTCAAGTATTGGAACCATGCGGGTTACGGAGCAAATCGACGCATTGGAGGTAATGGGGGTAAACTCGTTGAACTATTTGGTGTTTCCAAAAATTGTGGCGATGATGTTGTATCCTTTCGTAATTGGTCTTAGCATGTTTTTAGGGATTTTAGGCGGATGGATTGCCGGAGTTTACGGAGGATTTGCCACCAGTACCGAATTTCAAACCGGATTACAAGTGGAATTCATTCCGTTTCATATTACGTATGCTTTTATCAAAACCGTGTGTTTTGCCTTTTTATTGGCCACGATTCCTTCTTTTCACGGCTATTTTATGAAAGGCGGTGCGTTGGAAGTAGGAAAAGCAAGTACAACTTCGTTCGTTTGGACATCGGTAGCGATTATTTTGGTGAATTATATTTTAACACAATTACTGTTAAGCAAATAAGATGATTGAGGTAAAAAATGTAGAAAAATCCTTTGGAGAACAGAAAGTTTTAAAAGGAATTACGACCACTTTTGAAACCGGAAAAACCAACCTGATTATCGGTCAGAGTGGCTCCGGAAAGACGGTTTTGCTTAAAAGTTTACTCGGAATACACAGTGTTGACGCAGGAACTATTTCTTTCGACGGCCGTGTTTACTCTGAAATGAGTGCCGATGACAAACGCACCCTTCGTACGGAAATCGGAATGGTATTCCAGGGAAGTGCGCTGTTTGATTCGATGACGGTGGAAGAAAACATTGGCTTTCCATTAAAAATGTTCAGTGATAAATCGACCAGAGAAATTAAGGAGCGTGTTGATTTTGTAATCGACCGAGTGAAACTGATTAATGCGCACACCAAAAAACCCTCTGAAATTTCCGGAGGAATGCAGAAACGCGTGGCCATTGCGCGCGCGATTGTAAACAATCCGAAATATTTATTTTGTGATGAACCCAATTCCGGTCTGGATCCGAAAACGGCCGTGGTAATCGACAATCTGATTCAGGAAATCACACAGGAATACAACATTACAACCGTAGTTAACACCCACGACATGAACTCGGTAATGGAAATTGGAGAGAAAATCATTTTCCTGAAAGAAGGAGTATTGGCGTGGGAAGGCACTAAAAAAGAAATCTTCAAAACCGATAACGAAGCGATTGTGGACTTTGTATATTCTTCAGAATTATTCAAAAAAGTACGAAAAGCGCAGAACAGAGCGGATAAATTATAAAAAAAACGGAGTCCAAAGTGACTCCGTTTTTTTTATAGTCTAATAATTCAGATACACCCAACCGGTTTTCACATCGCCAGAGTCGAATTTCACGACATAATAATAAGTGGCAGCGGGAAGCAGATTCCCATTATAATCTTTACCGGTCCAATCGTCTACATAATTCTCTTTTTCAAAAACATTTACGCCATACCTGTTGAAAATTTTCACATTGGTGATTCCGCTTAAACAAGACAAATCAAAAGTATCGTTCAGGCCGTCATTATTTGGAGAAACGCCTTTCGGAATACCACAATTGGTACAGGCAAGAGGAAAAATATTGGTAACGGAACAACCGTTGGCAGTAGTTACGGTTAACGTGTACAATCCGGTTACGGTTCCGGTTACATTAATAGGGTTTGCATTCTGAACGGTTCCGTCCGGATAAGTCCATGTATAAGTCAACGAATTTGAATTCAAATCCAACACAGTGGCAGTCAGATAAGTCAAATTGTTCTGACAGTTATCTTTCACGGAAAAATAAGGCAATTTATCTACCACAACCTCAACACTATCAGTTTCGGACACACATCCATTTTGAGTTACTGCAACGGTATAGGTACCTTGAGCAGAAACTGTGACATTATCCAATACCGGATTTTGATTGTCTGAACTGAATCCGTTTGGTCCGGTCCATTGATAAGTAACTCCCGGAATATCGGAAGCAGAAAGATGAAGGGAATCCCCCTCACAAAGCGCATTATCACCAGTAGCAATAGGAGTTTGAGGAATAGGATTGACTCCAATCTGTACAATCGCTTCAGCAGTATTACCACACAAACCGTTAACACTGTATTTAAACGTATAAACTCCCGAAACAATTCCTGAAGCATTCCACAAATGATTGATCAGCATACCACTCGAAGAGGTTTCTTCCCATGTCCCGATAGTATCGTAGGTTCCGCTTAAAAAACCGAAGAGGTTAATTGTTCCCTGAGCCCCACAAAGATTCACGTTGTTTCCAGTACCTGCTCTTGGCGTATTGAGCTGGTTTGAAACTGTAAAATCCAACACCGTATTCAAACACGAATTGGGGTTTCCCGGATTTGTTATTCGTACATGATACACTCCAGCATCTGATGCCATATTAAAATTGGGCAATGACAAAACATTGGTTGTACTAAGAATTGCTGTGGTAATATTATCTTTCCACCATTCATAATTTAAAAAGGAAAAATACGGAACAATTAAATTTCCGGTCTGACCTTCGCACAGATTGTCTGTCCTAATTGAAAAACTAACCGGTGAACTGATATCATAAATCCGATTTAAAATATTTCCGCAGGCATCTTCAATCTGAAAATTGTAAACTCCAGGCTGCAAGCCCATAAAGACAGACGAATTAGCATTATTCACTATAAAAGGCTGCCCGTTTCGAGTGGTAATCCTATATTGCAACGGCTCGGCACCAATAGCATCAACAATAACGTCAAACAGATTATTGGAACACGAGTAACTGTATAAATTCCTTATTTTAGGCCCCGAGGAATACTCAAATTCACGAAGAACATTTTGACATTCCACATTTGGGTTTTCTCCATTACCAAAGACAGAAAAGGTATTTACTACTCGGAATCTACCCATGAAATTCAAATTAACATTATTTGTATGATTGCTTAACAACATGGCATTTAAAGGAGAGAACATTGTTCCGCTCGAATATCCAGTTTGCGGATGCCCCCAAGTGTTATTTACCGGATCATACCTCTGAAGCCAAAGATTACTTGAAAATGAATTTGAATCAAAATTTAAAAAAACATCAAAAGAACTGCAATGCTGCGTAACTGTAACCACATTGGAATAAACCTGATATCCTGTAATGGTAACAGTATCCGTACGTGAATGATTACAGGTGTCTGTTGAACTGAAAGTATAGGTTCCTGCTGGCAGTGAGTTCATTGAAAAAAAATGTGTATCGAATTTAATATTCTGGCTCACATCATAAGGCAACGCATGAGAAAATCCGGATGGTGCGGCAGTTATCCTGACACTTTGATACATTTCATTAGTGCTCATCAGTACTGACCCTTCCCCTATTTCACAACCTGGAAGAAAAAATTTATTTAAGGCAGAACCCGTAAACGGATTTGTAATTAAAGTCCTGGTTGCTGTTCTTCCGCATTCATCCGTAATTTTAACCACATAGGTTCCTTGTGGGTAAGGTACCGACAAGTTATAATATTCTGCACGGCCTGAAAAAGGACCTGGATGTAAAGGATTAAAAACCAAAGGATTAAAACCAACGGGGGCCGATAAAAACTCAACTGTAAAAGCTACATTTACTCCGGTTTGTACAAGTATCTTTCGAACGCAGGCATCATCAATTTCAAAAACTGCAAAATCCAGAGGAATCTCCTGAGTTGTATAATTATTAATTATTGATCTACCGCAGGCATCCGTAACCTGAATCGAATAAGTACCATCCGGATAAGGTGTGGTCAAGTTAAAATATTCCTGGCCTTCATTAAACGGTCCGGGATGGGCACTGTTATAGGCTGTTGGATTAAATCCGGCCGGAGCCGATAAAAAGTTTACTGTGAACGGAGCAACAAAATTTGCAGGACTTACCACAATTTTTTTTACGCAAGACTCCATCGTTTCCGACACCGCTAATGCCAAATGAATCTCGATTTCATTATTATTTTGTTGGTAAACGTTCCCGCATGCATCTGTAATTTTCAAATCGTACGTATACAGCTGATCATAAAAAAAAGGAATCTGCATCAGTAATGATTCCGAAAGTAAATTTCCGATGGAATAATTTTGTGTTACAACAACTGAAGGACCTGTCGGCGGGTGAACTGTACATTCAACAGTAAGCGGATATGCAATTATATTTTGAAAATCAGTAGTACCGCTAAGAATTTCAATTCCGACTTGAATGGTACTACAGGTAAAACCATCTTCAGAAAGCCTGCCAATTATAACATTTGGCCGCGAGGGCTGTGATATAGTAATATCTTTTACAATTCCATCCCCACATGAATCAAAAACACGCACCTGATACGTTCCAATGGTCAATCCGGTAAAAACAGTTGAAGTTTGCAAAGGCCTAATCATAGGACCAGAAATAATTTCATATCCAACAGGTGTTCCCTGGGTTAGATTTACAAAAATCTTACCATCGTTTCCGCACAATACATCTTGTCGGGTAAGACTGTATTGAATCGGAGAAATCTGATTTAAAATTAATGCATCTTGTTGTTGGGAGTTTGACAAAGCTCCTAAAGATTGTGTTGCTACCACCCTGTAATTCCCGGCAACAAGACCCGTAAAACTATTGGCACTGGTTATGCTAATTGGAGTAATTACATCCGGTAGCCGGTATATCGTATAAACAATGGTTGCGCCCGGTGTGCTATTGGAAACTGTAAAAGTAAGCGTCCCATTACCGCTACAGGTTTCGTTTGTTGCAACAACCTGTAGTGAAAAATTTGCCAATTGTCCAAACGAAACAGTTGAAAACAAGAGAAACAAAAACGATATAAGGGCTTTGTGCATACAATTTATTTTATTTCATTGGCCATGGTGGTGATTCGTTTAATATCCTGTTCCTTCCCTTTCGGGTAAATCAGCAGAACATCATTTTTATCAACTATAATAAAATCCTGAAGGCCGTCAATCACAACCAATTTCTTACCTTCTGTACGAATTATATTATTAGATGCGTTTTCCAGTATAACGGTTGCGTTTACCACTGCATTATCTTGTTCGTCTTTTGGTAATTTATCGTATAACGATCCCCAAGTCCCTAAATCGTTCCAGTCAAAAGTGGCAGGCAACACAAAAACATTCTGTGCTTTTTCCATTACGGCATAATCGATGGATATGTTTTCAGCTTTCGGATAATTCTCTTTTATAAAAAGCGCTTCCTTATCAGTATTGTAGGCTTCATAACCATCCATAAAGTGGGCAAACATGGCCGGCTGAAAATGTTCAAACGATTTTAATATCGATTTTACGCTCCAAATAAAAATCCCGGCATTCCAAAGGTAGTTACGGCTTTGAATAAATTTTCTAGCCGTAGCATAATCGGGTTTTTCACGAAACTGAACTACTTTTTTTATCGGACGGGTATCCAATTTATCGTATTCAATATAACCGTAACCTGTATTGGGAAATGTCGGCAAAATTCCCAAAGTCATGAGCGTTTCTTCACGTTCACACATATCAAAAGCGCGCTGAAGGTTTGCTACAAACTGTACCTCATCTTCAATCCAGTGGTCGCTTGGCGCCACCACCATAACGGCGTCGGGGTTTTGCTTTTTGATCTTCAGAGAAGCATACAAAATACACGGAGCAGTGTTTCGCATAGCGGGTTCTAAAACAATCTGTTCCTGTTTTACCTGAGGAAGCTGTTGCAATATTAAGTCGTTATAACTTTCATGCGTCAGAATCAGAATATTTTCTTTCGGAATCAATTGCGACAAACGACTGAAGGTTTTTTGGATTAAAGTCTCCCCCGTCCCCAACATATCGTGAAACTGTTTGGGAAATTCTGTGGTACTTACTGGCCAGAATCGAGACCCTACACCTCCGGCCATTAATATTGCGTAATAATTTTTATTCATTTTTTCTGAGTTGCAAAGTTACTGAGTAACAAAGTCGCAAAGTTTTAGTTGGATAACAATTCCACTTCCGCATTCGGATTGAACAGATAAATTCTTCCCGAACTTAGTTCTATACATTCATACCGTTTGGTACGAAGTGCTATTTTTTTGAAAATCTTTCCGTTGTGTATACGAAAAACGCTACCATACGGAATCTCAAAGATATAATTTTTATCATTAACCGGATCGAATTGTTTTAGTGCCAACGACAAAGTGGCATCGGTATCGCTACTCGCTTTCGGATTTCTGAAATGCCTCGCCAACAAAGGCAAGAGCTGACTTGGAAAGATTTCCGGCCGAATGAATGGCACCATCAAACGCTGAAACGTCAACTTCCATTCATCGCCGTGAGGCTTGATGTTTCTGCCGTATTTTTCGAAAGCGACCAGATGGGCAATTTCGTGAATCAGTGTGATCAAAAAACGATATTTGTTTAAACTGGCGTTTACCGTAATCTGATGAAATCCATCGGGATGCCTTCTGTAATCTCCATGACGCGTTACCCGTTCATTAACAATTTTCAAATGAACGTTATTGGTTTTGATTAACTCAAAACAAGGAGGAACCGCGTGTTCGGGAATATATTTCAGAAGTACTTCACTCATTCATTAGGGCGTTGTAGATGAGACCTGCAGCACTTTTCCGTTATAATATTTGTTTCCGGTTAAGGCAAAATTGAAAATATAATCGGCCATTTCTTTTGCAGAAATCGGGGCTTCATAACCCGGAAAAGCTTCCTGCAACATTTCGGTTTGAACAGCGCCCAAAGCCAAAACGTTAAAAGCGATTCCTTGTTCTTTATATTCTTCAGCCAATAACTCGGACAAGGTAATTACCGCGCCTTTACTGGAACTGTAAGCAGATAAACCCGGAAATTTCATACTGCCCTGAATGCCTCCCATCGAACTGATGGTAACCACATGGCTTCCCTTCTGAAGATACGGAATGCAAATTCGCGTTAGATTGGCCACACCGAAAACATTCACTTTATAAACATTTTCAAATTCTCCCGAGGTAATTTCTCCGAAAGGTTTGTTTAAAAGCGAACCGGCGTTGTGAATAATTACGTCCACTTTTTTCCAAGCCGAAGCAATAAAATTAGCCACTTTATCCAAATCTTCATTCAGAGACAAATCCACAGAAAGGCAACTGATGTTCGGGTTCCCCAACAAACCTTGCGGAATTTTTCGGGAAACCGCCAAAACCTGGTGTCCGGCAGCTGCAAATTGCAACGCCAGTTCGTAACCAATTCCTCGGGAAGTTCCGGTAATAATTATGTTTTTATTCATAAATCTAAAATACTAAAAATCCCGTTCTGAAGTTCAAAACGGGATTTAATTTATTAAGAACAACGGACTTACGCCAACATTGTTACTGGATTTTCCAAATATTGTCTTAACGTTTGCAAGAACTGCGCTCCGGTTGCTCCGTCTACGGTTCTGTGATCGCAAGCCAAAGTAACTGTCATCGTATTACCCACAACAATTTGTCCGTTTCGCACTACCGGTTTTTCTTCGATAGCCCCTACGGATAAAATCGCCGAATTCGGTTGGTTGATGATGGATGTGAACGACTGGATTCCGAACATTCCCAAATTGGAAACGGTAAACGTGCTTCCTTCCATCTCGGCCGGGGTCAGTTTTTTGTTTTTGGCTTTTCCGGCCAAATCTTTAACCGCAGCACCAATTTGTGTCAAACTCATCTGATCGGTGAAATTTAATACCGGAACTACCAATCCGTCTTCCACAGCAACGGCAACACCGATGTTTACGTGGTGATTGATAATCATGGCATCTTCTCTCCATTGTGAATTTACCTGTGGATGTTTTTTCAACGCCATCGCACACGCTTTCACTACCATATCATTAAACGACACTTTCGTATCGGGTACTGTATTGATTACCGCTCTCGATTTCATTGCTTCGTCCATTGCTACTTCGATTGTTAAGTAGTAATGTGGTGCTGTGAATTTCGATTCTGCCAAACGACGTGCAATCGTTTTACGCATTTGCGAATTTTTGATTTCTTCCTGGAATTTTTCTCCGGCCGGAACGAATGGCTTCACAACTGGTGCAGTTGTTGTAGCAGCAGGGGCTGAAACCGTTTGTGTAGCAGCTGCCTGAGGAGTGAATCCTTCCACATCGCCTTTAACGATTCTTCCGTTTTCACCGGAACCTTTTACCTGAGACAAGTCGATTCCTTTATCCTGAGCAATTTTTTTAGCTAATGGTGAGGCAAAAATTCTTCCGCCTGCATTGGTAGTTTGTACTGGTGCAGCAGTAGTTTCTGTTTTCACTTCAACTGAAGCTGCTGCTTTTGGAGCTTCAACCGAACCGTTTGCTGTAAAATTAGCAGCAATTCCGGAAACATCTGTTCCCGCAGGGCCGATGATTGCTAAAATGCTATCAACCGGAGCCGTTTGCCCTTCACTAACCCCAATATACAAAAGTGTTCCTGCGTTAAAGGACTCAAATTCCATTGTTGCTTTGTCGGTTTCGATTTCTGCAAGGATATCCCCTTCTTTAACGGTATCGCCCACTTTTTTCAACCAAGTTGCCACCGTACCGTCGGTCATCGTATCACTCAAACGCGGCATGGTAACCACTTTCACTCCTGTCGGAATTTCAACAGTAGCCTTTGGAGCTTCCGTAGTTGCTTCTGCAACAGGAGCTGTTTCCGCTTTTGGAGCCGATGCGTTTGCTCCGCTCAACAAAGCCGAAATATCTTCACCCGGCGCACCGATTATTGCCAAAAGAGAATCCACTGGAGCCGATTCGCCTTCCTGAATTCCAATATGTAAAAGCGTTCCTGCATTGAACGATTCAAACTCCATTGTTGCTTTATCCGTTTCAATTTCCGCAAGAATATCGCCTTCTTTAACGGTATCACCCACTTTTTTTAACCAAGTGGCCACAACGCCTTCGGTCATGGTGTCGCTCAAACGCGGCATGGTAATTACTACTGCCATAATCGATTATAATTTATGTGGTAAAAATGGATAATTCTCTTGTTCGTAAACCACATCGTATAGTTGATTCACTTCCGGATATGGCGATTCTTCCGCAAATTTCTCACATTCGTCCACCAGGTCTTTCACTCTTTGGTCTATGGCTTCGATTTCTGCTTCAGTAGCATAGTTGTTTTCTTTGATGATATCTAAAACCTGAGTAATCGGGTCGATTTTTCTGTACTCGTCTACTTCTTCTTTGGTTCTGTAGTGTTGCGCATCCGACATCGAATGTCCTCTGTAACGGTACGTTTTCATTTCTAAGAATGTTGGTCCATCCCCACGACGGGCTCTTTCGATGGCTTCGTGCATCGCTTCCGCCACTTTTATCGGGTTCATCGCATCAACCGGTCCGCATGGCATTTCGTAGCCTAAACCTAGTTTCCAGATATCGGTATGATTGGCAGTTCTTTCCACAGAAGTTCCCATTGCATACCCATTATTTTCTACAATGAAAACCACTGGTAATTTCCACAACATTGCCATATTAAAGGCTTCATGCAATGAACCTTGACGCGCGGCTCCATCTCCAAAATAAGTCAAGGTAACACCACCGGTATTGAAATATTTATCGGCAAAAGCGATTCCGGCACCTACAGGGATTTGCGCCCCTACGATTCCGTGACCACCATAAAACCCGTGTTCTTTATCAAAAATGTGCATGGATCCACCCATACCTTTTGAGGTTCCGGTAACTTTACCTAACAATTCTGCCATTACGCGCTTAGGATCTGTTCCCATTCCGATTGGCTGAACGTGGTTACGGTAAGCGGTAATCATTTTGTCTTTAGATAAGTCCATCGCGTGTAAAGCTCCCGCTAATACCGCTTCCTGTCCATTATACAAATGCAAAAATCCGCGAACTTTCTGTTGAATGTATAATGCAGCGAGTTTGTCTTCGAACTTTCTCCAGAACTGCATGTCTTCATACCATTTAAGGTAAACTTCTTTTGTGATTGGTTTCATTGTTGCGCTTTTAAGCTATATTACACAATTTTGCGAAATGCAAAAATAGCACTTCCCTTTAATACGTGAAAATTTAAAGCCGTTAAAATTATTCTTTTTACAAAAAGTTTTTATCAAACATCAGGGGCAATAAATTTCTAAGCGAATCCGACTTGTACACTTTCCCGACTGCCGCCATGAAATAAATTTCTATTGGCAAATCCTGACGGAACTCATACTCGGCAATCGACTGTCGGCAAGCCCCGCAAGGAGGGATCGGCTCGGTCATTTCCTTATCGTCTGCCGTTGCCGAAATGGCCATTTTTAAAATTTTGGCATCCGGATAAATTGCGCCGGCCTGAAATATCGCTACTCTTTCCGCACACAATCCCGAAGGGTATGCTGCATTTTCCTGATTCGACCCCAGTACCACTTTACCATTATCCAGCAATATCGCAGCCCCCACCCTGAATCTTGAGTACGGCGCATAGGCCTTCTTTCTGATTTCTATTGCCTGAATCATCAAATCTTTCACTTCAGGAGAAAGCTCTTCCAACGATTCATAAACCGAAAAGCTCGATGTAACACTAATGTTCTTCATTTAATCAAATTATTACAGACAAAAAATCCAAACTCATTACGAATTTGGATAGTTCATTTATTATTTCTTTTTATTATAAATCATCATACGAATCTCCGAAATTAAACGTCAGGGAGAAACGCAATGTATTTTCTAAAGGATTTCTAACTTTCGAAGTGGAGAACAAATAAGAAACATCCACTTTAACAATATTGTATTTGAATCCGGCTCCTATAGTTGCAAATTTTCTTGCTCCTTTTTCTACACTTTCATTAAAATATCCGGCTCTGAAAGCAAAAGAATCCTGATACCAATATTCTGCCCCTAAAGCCCAAGTAAATTCTTTTAGCTCTTCTCCGAAACCATCCGGCGCATCCCCAAACGATTTAAAAAGACCGGAAGCCCAACCTATTTTTCTATAACGCTGATTCGCTTCCGAATATGCGGTATTGATTTCCGATTGTGAAATAGTACCGTCGTTGTTTAGATCAACCGGAACCACTTTTTCAGGGGTAGGCACCATTAGTTTGTTTACCTCTCCAATAACCGAAACCTTATTGTATTCATCAAGGATAAAATCAAAACTACCTCCCAATTTCAAGTTTGACGGAAGAAAATTCGAACTACGCTCCACATCGCCATCATAGGAAATTTTCGGACCCATGTTCTGCAAATTGAAACCTATACGGTATTTTGCATTAAAATCGCTCATGGCGAATTCTTCCGACTGATAGAACCCCGCCACGTCAACCGCAAAAGAGTTGGCCGCCGAAGCATCAGTGTTGCCATCCGGAATTTTTAAATTGGAACGAATATAACGTCCCGCGATTCCCATCGAAAACTGTTCGCTTAATTTCAAAGAATACGAAAGGTCAAAAGCTAATTCGTTCGGACTTACCGTTCTTGGAATTTCTCCAGGATCTCCGGTTTCTCTCAATTCGATATCTCCTAAACCAAAATAACGCAAACTGGCAGCAAAAGCGCTACGCTCGTTGATACGGTCATAAAAAGTAACCTGACCCAATGAAATATCGTTTGCTATACTTGTCAGATAAGGGGTGTAACTAACTGAAAATCCATATTTATTAGGAGAGAAAGCATATTTTGCAGGGTTATATTGTTGTGAAAAAACATCTGCTGAAGTAGCAACACCCATGTCACCAATACCTGCCGCACGGGCATCTGCAGAAATCAACAAAAAAGGAACCCCTGTCGTAATCACTCTATCTTGCGCATTAACCAATTGAAAAACAAGCAAGAACAAGGACACTATGGATAATTTCTTCATTTTTATTATACTAATTAATTGAACAAATATACTATTTTATTAAAGTATTACAAGTTTCTCAATCTTTTCCGCTATTTTATTTGTGCTCAAAGATTTTACCGTCAACTTGTACACATAGACACCTTTTCCGATACGGTCTCCGAAATCGTCTTTTCCATCCCATTTAATTTCACGGCTTAAAAACCCTTCCGTGGCAACCGACTGATTGATCGTTTTTACCACTTTCCCTGTGATGGTCATGATTTGCACCTGAACATCCAAGGTTTCAAAAGGCCGGTTATGGGAAAACCAAAACTCAGTATAACTCACAAACGGATTCGGATAATTCAAAACATTGGTAAGCGACACATCCTCATCCCCCATTACAATAAACTGAATTTCTGCAGTGGCAAAATTATTATACACGTCCCAAACCTTTAACGTAATGGTATGCAAACCTTTGGCCAAATTACGAAATGGGAACCTAACCTTTCCCTTGGTATAATCGTTTGGTTCAGTTTCATAATAATCATTCAGGATATACGGATTATTCTCGTTACCATCCAATATTGCTACTATATCATGTCCAATACCACTGGCGGTATTGATTCCGTTTTCATCCTCAAGATCGGCTAAAAATATTGGTGAAGCATTCGTAATTCCACCCGAAACAAACGACCTGTCATTCATAAACAATCGGATGCGTGGCGGCAGGTTATCCGCAACCGCATTCGCATTAATATCACCCACCTTGACCGTTAAATCATACCCTGTATTGTCGTCCAAAGGCTGATTATTTTTAGCATAAAAACTTACGCGCCCTGTTCCAACCGGAATACGAATATCCCGAGGAACTATGAATCCGAATTCAAATTGCCCGTTTGTAACTGCGGCATTTCCTCTGAAAATTGTTTCCCCTAAAGTTACAAAATTCATTATAATTAACTGATTACTACTATTCACCGTAAAATCATTCCCCAATGTGGAACGATTAAGGTTCTTATCAAAAATCTGCACCGCCAAATCACCATTATAACTGGACTGCAAATTATCAAACTCATCCACCACTTCTCCTGTGAGTTTTACATAACTCAATGCTTTCAGAGTATCGGTTGGTTGTGTAACCGGTACATCGTTAATTTTAGTCAATCGTATTTTCGGTTTAGGTATAGCCAGTTTGAGCGCCGGATCGCCAACACAAAAAACAACATTACGATCACCAAAAGACGTTTGATTCTTGGTTTGACGCAATGCTTCCGCAATCGATTCATAATTATTGGATCCGAAAGAAAACAATTTCGAATTCAATACCTGATTGATATTTTCACCGGTAGATATTCCTATTTCACGGGTTGTGGTCACCAAAGCCACGGCACCCCCGGCCTTGTTCCAATACATATATTCACCTGCCGTTGGTCGGAACGGATTATCAAAACGGGTAAATTCACAGGTTATTGTAACAAATAAAGGATAACGGTATTGATTTTTCAAATTTTGCGCAGCTGCCTTATCAAATAGTCTTTCTTGCGCCAAACCGTCTTCCCCGCCATGTCCGAAATAATTAAAGACCAACCCACCGCTTTCCAACTCGTTGATGAAATCCTCATTCACCGAAGGATATCGTTCTCCACCTGCCGCAGTTACCTGAACATACGAATCGGAATGGATTTTCTTTACATTGATAAACGGTTTTGCCGCATATAGCACTTCGGCCAGATTATCCAAATTTTGCTGTAACGTGGCATCTGTTGTATTTTCGGCATCATCAGAAATAATCACATAACGATTGCGCCATCTTCCGAAAGACTTTTCATCATGGTACTCAATGACTTTATTCACCATCTGATCTGCTTGTTCCGGTGAATTAACCAACATTCTTCCTACAGCGATGTCCAAATCTTCAATCGTTTGCATCGTTCCTTCGCCGTCATGCATTAATGCATAAAAATCATCCGACATAAAAGTCAGGTAGTTGGAAAAATTAACTGGTGTTGCACCTGAATTCGGCGTAACCCTGAAAAGTGATTCAAATACCGGAACCACATTGGTATTCCCAAAAATCCTGTTCTTATAATCAAAAGAAGCATCTCCAAAGAGATTCACATATCTGATTTTATTATTGGGATAGGACGGATTGTTGAAATAAATGTATTTGATGAAGTTCCGAATAGCACCAATATCCTGTTTGCCGGAAGAAAACTCCTGATAAATCAAAGGAAGCTCAACCACTTTTACATTTAAATGCGAATAATTCCTATGAAAGTTCGCTAACTTCTCTGCCTGAGCCTTTAAAGAGGTTGGCGTAATTATGACATAATCAACATCGACATCAACTCCCAAATCATTTTTAAAAACCGTTCCTTTTAAATTCTGATTGGCAATTCGGGTAGAGGACTGACTCGGCGGTGTATAAACGTTTGACAAATCCAATGCCACATACTTTCGCACTTCTCCCAAGACGGCTTTAAACGAAAAATTTGCCTGGCCCGAATTGTCAATTTTCGAAACATTATAGATATCAGTCACATCCCAAACCTGAGAAATTCCGGAAGCAGCTGACAATTGATATTCTCCTACACCTATATTAGAACCGGCCAAATCGTTTCTGAATAAAAATTGTTGGCCGTACCCCTGCAATTTTCTTTTGGCGACAAGAACAATATTATCGAGATAACCGTCTGACGAAGGCACACCCCCATTATCATATTCCAATTGCACCGTTACATTTGGCGATGAAGATGCAAAAACACCCTCAAAAACCTTTTCATAAGCCGCAACATGCACAGAGGGATCCAAAGCAGGAAAATTAAGTGTATTTAACAACTGCGTATTGGCTTTAATTTTAAAGGAACTGTTACCGTAGGACGCTGAAACCACATTTACCTTTATAGCAATCTGCTCTGAAGTCACCAGATTCGGAAAATTGAAATCAAAAGACTGCGTATTTTCGATGTTGAAATTTTCGCCTACCCATTTTCGGCCCAATCGTCCTACGTTGGTTTTATCTACCTCGTGATACTGATAATCGTCAAATGTTGTAAAAACCATATTCGGAGCAGATCCAGGTTGCGTTGCAAGAGTAATACGTTTTCCGTTCCCTCCTTGCGAGGTCACATAATAATATGACTTGGAATCGTACAGATTTACGCTGGTATCACTGTCATCATTCCAAACATCCACTCCTTCGGCATAAAAAAGCACATAATCATCACCATCAAAAGAACCATCTTCTTCTCCAATTACCTGAACCGCATTTTCTTCAACGTCCATTGGATACGAAACAGAATTAAGCAACGGAACCATACGTCCTCCATTGCCGTAAATTTTAATTCTTCTCGGATCAACATTCGTATCGAATCCTAACTGTTGAAGAAACCCTTTGGACAATTTGTATATCCCTGATTTCTCAATGTAAAAGCGATACCAATCACCCGAAGCCAAAGCTGAATTTACGATAGCATTTCTTGCTGCGTTATTACGACCGGAAACTTGGGCATTTGAAAAAGAATACGAAAACGATTTCACTTTTTTCACTCCATTGCCGTCATTAATAATCGGCGAAAAGGAAAGGATTACACTCTGAACATCCCTGCCCACCGTATAATTAATAGTCGCATTGAGTTGCGTGGGCAATTTACCAAATGAAAGGTCTTTCAAATCTTCTCTCGCAATCGGTTCGTAGACTATATTTGAAATCTGAAGCGAATTTTCATCAACTGGAGCCTGAACATTAATACGTTTGCGAAAAAGTAGTGTTTTATCTACAGCATTGAATTCTAAATTCTCAATTTTAAACTGAGGAATCAGAAAGGGAATGGAATCTATATAAAATTTTTCTGCAGGTTTCCATTCTACAACAAGCTCCTCTCTTTGTTGACCAAAACAAAAAAAAGTAACCGACAATAATATGAGAAGTAAATATTTTTTCATTATATTGAAAACGTATTATTTCAAAAGTTATTACAAATAGAAAAAATATTTTCTTTATTAACTAATTTTACACAATATATATTGAACAAAAGCGTTATCCCAAAGAGGTTTAACACGAATTTATATTTTTTTTAATAATTTATAAAAAAGTTGTTGCGGTTTAATGGTTAATTACTATATTGCGGCACTAAATTTATTACCTACTTGAAGTATGAAAATTAGAAGAATTATGACTTTACAGATGTTTGCAGCATTAGCGCTGGCAATATCTTTTACTAGTTGTAGTAAAAAAGGGTCGTCCAAAGGAGGTTCACAGGCAACTGGATGGAAAATCAACGACAAAAAGGGTGGTTTCCAGTACAACGACAAGTTTAAAAAACAAGAAACGCCTCCTGGAATGGTTTCTGTAGAAGGTGGAACATTTACCATGGGTAAAGTTGAAGATGACGTGATGCACGACTGGAACAACTCACCAAACCAACAACACGTTCAATCATTCTACATGGATGAGACTGAGGTTACCAATATGATGTATGCTGAATACTTATTTTGGTTAAAAACCGTATTCCCTCCTGAAGATGAAAATTACAAAAACATTTATACAGGAGCACTTCCTGACACTTTAGTTTGGAGAAATCGTTTGGGTTACAACGAAACGATGACCAATAACTATTTAAGACATCCAGCATACGGAAGTTACCCAGTTGTTGGTGTAAACTGGATTCAGGCTTCTGAATTCAGTAAATGGAGAACAGACCGTGTGAACGAAGCTATTCTTGAAAGAGAGCAATACCTTAAAAAAGACGCTAAAGTTAATGAAGTGGATGCAACAAACACGTTCAGTACTGAGGCTTATTTAGCAAGTCCTTCAACTGCACGTGGTGGTAACGAAGAAATTGTTTTCCGTGGCAGAAAAGGAGCTAAAGGCAAAAACGCTAAACCTCAAACTACGAAAGACGGTAAAACTATCGAACCTAAAAATGTATTCGCACAAAGATCTTCGGGAATCATTTTACCGGAGTACAGACTTCCAACAGAAGCAGAGTGGGAATATGCTGCAACGTCTTTAAATGGAATCAGAGAGTACAATATCTATAAAGGTAAAAAGAAATATCCTTGGAGCGGACAATACACCCGTAACGGAAAAAGAGCTCAAAGAGGTGACCAATTGGCAAACTTCAAACAAGGAAAAGGAGATTACGGCGGAATAGCTGGATGGTCTGATGACGGTGCCGATATTACGAACAAAGTTAAATCTTATGCTCCAAATGATTTTGGTTTATACGATATGGCTGGTAACGTTGCGGAATGGGTACAAGACGTTTACCGTCCAATGGTTGACGACGAAGCAAATGACTTCAACTACTTTAGAGGTAACGTCTATACCAAAAATAAAATTGGTGAAGACGGAAAAGTGGAAATGGTTACACCTGAAAACGTTAAATACGATACTTTAAGTAACGGTAAAGTTTTAGCAAGAAACTTCCCTGGACAAATTGCTCAGGTTCCGGTTGACGAAAACGAAACGTACTTAAGATACAACTTCTCTACTTCTGACAACAGAAACTACAGAGATGGTGATAAACAATCAACACGTTACTTTAAATTTGCCGATTCTGACGAAGAAGGCGGAGACAAAAAAGGAAACGACAACAAAAGAATGTACGATTCACCTAAACACCAAATTTCGGTTGACAGTTTAGGAACAATGAAAAGACAATTCGACAAATCTTCTAAAAGAACAACTTTAGTAAATGACGATTCAAGAGTTTACAAAGGAGGTTCTTGGAGAGATAGAGCATATTGGTTAGATCCAGCATCAAGAAGATACTACCCACAAGACATGGCTACTGACTACATTGGTTTCCGTTGCGCAATGTCTAAAGTAGGTCCGAAAGACAACAAGAAAAAACCAAGAGGTTAATTCACAAAAATTTTCATACTATACAATAAAAGCCCTATTTTAGGGCTTTTATTTTTATACACACTTTCCTATGCAAATTGAAGAAATCTATCAATGCTTTTTACAAAGCACCGGCGTTTGTACGGATACGCGAAAGATCACTTCCGACTGTTTATTTGTAGCCCTCAAAGGCGACAACTTCGACGCCAATGAATTTGCGCAACAAGCCCTAAACCAAGGCGCCGCATTTGCGATAATCGACAACAAAAAATTCTTCACCGACGAAGACAAAATGCTTTTGGTACCCGACAGCCTTAAAGCCTTACAGGAACTAGCACACTACCACAGAAAGGAATTAGGACTTCCAATAATTGCATTAACCGGAAGTAACGGAAAAACAACTACAAAAGAACTCATCAACACAGTCCTTTCTAAAAAATACATTACCGGAGCAACAATCGGCAACCTAAACAATCACATCGGAGTTCCTTTAACCCTACTTTCATTTGATGAAAACACCGATATCGGCATTGTTGAAATGGGCGCTAATCATCAGAAAGAAATTGAAATGCTTTGCACTATTGCCGAACCCGATTATGGCTACATTACCAATTTCGGCAAAGCTCACCTAGAAGGTTTCGGCGGCGTTGAAGGCGTAATTAAAGGCAAAAGTGAGTTGTATAATCATTTAGAAAACCATCACAAAACCGCTTTTGTAAATCTGGACGATCCCATTCAAAAAGAAAAAACAGAACAACTAACCCGCTTCACTTTTTCCCTGAACGAAAAAAGCGATGTAAAAATTGATGCTATCAGCGCTAATCCAATGGTAAAAATTAATTTTGATAGTCTGGAAATCAACTCTCATTTAATAGGTATTTATAACGCCAACAACATCAATGCCGCGATTACCATCGGAAAATATTTCAACGTAACCGACACCGACATCAAAAAGGCAATTGAAAACTATATCCCTTCAAACAATCGCTCTCAATTGCTGGAAAAAAACGGAAATCAAATTATCCTTGATGCTTACAATGCAAATCCGAGCAGCATGGCCGCGGCGATTCAAAACTTCATTCAACTGGATGGAAGCAACAAAATTGCCATTTTAGGCGACATGTTCGAATTGGGAAAAGAAAGCTTAGATGAACATAAAAAAGTTGTAGCATTGCTTCATAATGAAACACAAATAGAAACACACTTCATCGGTAAAGATTTTTATTCCAACAAAACCGAAAACCAACATTTGCATTTTTACAACTCTTTTGAAAATTTTGCTTCGGCTTTCCAAAACAGTCACCCCACTGGAAAAACCCTGCTTATAAAAGGTTCGCGAGGCATGGCCCTGGAACGAACTTTAGAAATAATTTAACCCTGAAAGCCGCTTAATTAGCGGCTTTTTTTTATTTATTATTTAAAAATTACATTTTTTCTGTAACAATAAACCTAAGTCTGTATCAAAAGAGAAAATCAATAAAAACTTAAAACATCATACCATGAAAAAATTGATTCTCGTTTTACTTGTTCTTCTGGCTACACTAAATGTATTTTCACAGAAACATCCCGCCTTCGAAGTTAAAGTTACCGGCAAAGGCCATCCTATTATTTTAATTCCGGGCTACTCCTGCAGTGGTGATGTATGGAACGAAACCATGAACCATCTAAAAAACAAATACGAATTACACGTTCTGACTTTGGCAGGCTTCGCAGGAGCAAAACCAATCGAAGACGAAGAAATTCTTAAAACGGTACGCAACCAAATCATCCAATACGTAAAGGATAAAAAACTGAACAAACCCATGCTGATTGGACACAGTTTAGGAGCTTTCATGACCCTATGGCTTCAAAGCACTGAACCAGACCTGTTCGAAAAAGGTATATGCGTGGACGGGCTTCCATTTCTTTCCGCCATCGGCAAACCGGAAACTACAGCCGAATCTTTAAAAACGAATCCCCAGTTCAATAAAGAAATGGTAATCAACAATTTCAAAGCCCTTCCAAACGAAGGCTATATTAGCAACATGACCAAAGCCATGCTGCATCAGGTAAACGATTCCCTGCGCGCAAAACAAATTGCCGAATGGAACTACAAAAGCGACCGAAAAACACTAGGAAGTACCATTGTAGAAATGTCTACCACCGATTTAAGAAAAGACATTGCCAATATAAAATCACCTATATTAGTGATGGCAAGTCTCTTCGGAACCAAAGAGACCAGCGAAAAAATATACAACGAACAATACGCGCTATTAAAAAATAAAACAATCAAAGTGGCCGACAGTAAGCATTTTATCATGTACGATCAACCACAATGGTTTTACAATGAAATCGATGCCTTTTTAAAAACTAAATAACAAAACCCGTGACAACCAACCAAAATCAGGAAACGTTTTTCAAGGACATTTACCAAACCTATTCACCAAAAGTGCACCGCCTTTGCCTTGGTTATACAGGAAATACCATGGAAGCCGATGACCTATTACAGGAAGTCTTTATCAAAGCCTGGCAAAATCTGAATAAATTCCGAGGCGATTCACAAATCAGCACCTGGATTTACCGGATAGCAGTAAACACCTGTCTGCATCATTTACGAAGTCAGAAAAACAAAAAAAATGTTGACATCGATAAAACGGTAATCAAAAAAGAAGAAGAAACGGATGATAAAGAGCAGCAGATTCAGCTTCTTTACAAATGCATTAGCGAGTTATCCGAAGCCGATCGTTTAATCATCACGCTTCTGCTCGAAGAAGTTCCGTACAGCGAAATTGCAGAAGTTACCGCTATTTCGGAGGGAAATTTAAGAGTGAAAATCCACCGAATAAAACAACAATTAAGCACTATTTACGCGAAATATGAAAGAATTTGACAACCTACAGGAAATTTGGAAACAACAGAAGCAAAGCACTTTACCGGACGTTTCCGTAATTATTGAAAAAGCAAAAAAAGAAAAACAAATTTTCACCAACAAAATGCTATTTCAAATCTTAACCCTTATAGCATCCATGGTTGGAGTAGCTGTGGTTGTAGCAATGGTCGATTTCAAAATGACCACCACGTTTATCGGAGTCGGTTTAATGTTTCTGTGCGTATTTGGATTTACAGCAATCCGTTTGCATCAGATGGTAACGCTTAAGAAAATTGATTTCACACAATCACCATCAAAAACCTTAGCAGAACTGGAAAAATTTTATGTTTTCCAACAGTTTGTAGGTACCAAAATCACACTAGCTTACTTTGTAATTTTAAACATCGCATTCGGATTCTACTTTATTGAAGTAATGCAACCAATGAGCGTCATGATGAAAACCATTGTACTTACCATTTACGTTGCCTGGATGCTATTCGCCTATTTCTATTTGGGGAAAAGACAAAAAGCAAAAGAATTCGAACGAACCCAGCGAATGATTGACGCAATAAAAGAAATGGAAGAAAATTATAAGGAATAAAAAAAGCATCTCATTTGAGATGCTTTTTTGTGGGCGATGAGGGGTTCGAACCCCCGACCCCCTCGGTGTAAACGAGGTGCTCTGAACCAGCTGAGCTAATCGCCCGATAATTCTTGTATTATCAGTAAGAGTGATAAAAGTGGTGGGCGATGAGGGGTTCGAACCCCCGACCCCCTCGGTGTAAACGAGGTGCTCTGAACCAGCTGAGCTAATCGCCCTTTTATCGACAACAACATTTCCTGTTATTGTGGGTGCAAATATAGCGGTATTTTTCACTTCTGCAAAATTATTTTACACAATTTCTGCTACCACAAAAGTACTTCCTCCTATATAAATAAAATCATTCTTACCGGCCACTTGCAAAGCAGCTTCATAAGCCCCTGAAACAGAATTACATACTTTTCCTTCCAATCCAAAATCAACCGCTTTTTGCTGTAAAATTTTTTCATCCAATCCACGTGGTACATTGGGTTTACAAAAAAAATAATTCGCTTTTTTAGGGAATAAAGGTAAAATGCTGTCCAAATCTTTATCATTTACGACACCCAAAACAAAATGCAACTGCTCGTAATTTTCTTTTTGAATCTGATTGAGCACAATTTTCAATCCGTGACTGTTATGGGCCGTATCACAAATTACTTTCGGATAGGAATGCACCTGCTGCCATCTGCCCAGCAAACCGGTATTGGCGACCACATTTAACAACCCGCTTTTCAGATGCTCTTCCGATAGCTTAAAATGAGTTTTCAAAATGGCGACCGTTTGTACCACCGTTTTCACATTGTGAATCTGATAATCGCCCAACAAACCGCAAGGATACTCTTCCTGAATCAAATCGGAAGCAAAATAGATCTCCGAATTACATTCCTCCGCTTTAGCCACAAAAACCGGCTTCGTTTCTTCGGTATACTCGCCAATTACTACGGGAATATTCGGCTTGATAATTCCGGCTTTTTCACCAGCAATCGCTTCCAGGGTATTTCCTAAAAACTGTGTATGATCGAATCCAATGTTCGTAATCACCGAAACTAAAGGCGTAATGATATTGGTAGAATCCAATCGCCCTCCCATGCCGACTTCAATCACGGCAACATCAACGTTTTCTTTCGCAAAATAATCGAACGCCAACCCTACGGTCATTTCAAAAAAACTCAACTGATGTTCTTCAAAAAACAATTTGTTTACAGCAATAAAATCGACTACAAATTCTTCTGAAATTTCTTTACCGTTGATTTTTATCCGTTCCCGAAAATCCTTTAAATGCGGTGAAGTATACAAACCAACCTTATACCCGGCTTCCTGTAACACCGAAGCAATCATCGATGATGTCGAACCCTTTCCGTTGGTTCCGGCCACATGAATGCATTTGACATTTCTTTCAGGATTTCCCAAATGTTCGGCAAGCAAAATGGTATTCGTCAAATCTTTCTTATACGCCGAAGCACCTTGCTGCTGATACATGGGCAATTGGGCAAACATCCAGTCTAAAGTTTGTTGGTAAGTCATTTTGGAATGCTATTTGCTGTTAAAATTAGTAACTATAAAATAAATGCCCGTTTTTTTAGTTTATTAGGGTATAGAAATTTATCTTTATTGCAAAATTGAGATTATTATTTAAAATAAATACAATTCCCGAGAATTTATGACTGGATTTTTTTTACAAGTACAAAACGACACGATTACCCAAGCAGCAGGCGCGGTAGTACAAAATGTGGTGAAAGACAATGAAATTTCTGTTTTACAATTTATCTTAAAAGGAGGATTCTTTCTTATCCCGATTGCCATCTTATTATTCTATACGATTTATGTGATTATAGAACGTTTCATGTACATTAAAAGAGCCACCAAACACGATGCGCATTTATTAAAAGACATCCGAACGCATTTAAACAACGGAAATATTGATTTGGCCATTTCAGCTGCCGAAAGAGACGGCGCAGCTTCGGCTAACGTCATCAAAGAAGGTATTCAAACCATCGGAAGACCAATTGCCGAAATCGAATCCAACATGGAAAAAGTAGCCAACATCGAAATTGGCGAAATGGAACGCAAACTGGGTGTTTTAGGACTAATCGCCGGTATTGCCCCAACTTTAGGATTTATAGGAACAATTTCCGGGGTAATCAAGATTTTCTACAGCATTTCTGTGACCGAAAACATCAGTATCGGAAACATTTCCGGAGGTTTGTACGAAAAAATGATCAGTAGTGGTGCCGGACTTATCGTAGGGATCATCGCGTATTCCGCGTATCACTTATACAACAGTATGATCGACAATTATTCGTTGAACATGCAACGCCACGTATTAGAATTCGTTAACATAATCCAGAGACCAAATGCCGATAAAACGAAATAAACGATTTCATGCAGAAGTCGCCACCAGTTCGTTGAGCGACATCATGTTCTTCTTGCTTTTGTTCTTCCTGATTATCTCGACCTTGGCGAATCCGAACGTAATTAAAATGACGTTACCCAAATCGAAAAACAACGAGAAGACCAACAAGCAGCTGATCAGTTTGTCCGTAACGGAAGAAAAACGTTTTTATTTAGACAAACAGGAAGTGCCTTTTGACAAACTGGAGCAGGAATTGTTAACCAAGATCGGCGACAACAAAGAACAAGCCGTAGTAGTACGCATTCCTTACAATTTACAGGTTCAGGATTTGGTAGACGTATTGCAAATCGGGGTTAAAAACAACCTAAAATTTGTAATTGCTACCAGCGCTTCAAAATAATATTTTTCGGAAGCTTTAACCCGCTATCCGCTCTATCTTTTAAAAAAAAATCCCAACCTCAACGGCTGGGATTTTTTTTTAAAAGGATGCCGCTTCTATCGGGGCTAGGGCATTGTTTTTCATAACAAGTCCGATTTTCCATTACTTGAAATTGCACTAACGCTATCATTTCGACGACGAAGAAATCCCATCACAAGAGTTCTAATAACAAACGATACATCATATACAAAAAAAGCCGACTGAAATCTCAATCGGCTTTTGTTCTATGATTAAATTAAAATTAATTCAAACTAAAAGTATAAACAATCTTACCTACCTGACGTTCCGGCGCATCCTCACTCGCCTGCCATCTAGTATTCATGGCTGCAATTCGCGCCTGATCCAACAAACATTTTGCCGTATTCGTAGTTCCTTTAATTCCCGGAGTTACTGAAATGGTTTTCCCATTTTTATCTACCGAAACCTCCACCACTACTCTACCTTCTTCATTACAGTTGTAGTTTGGTGCCGGCTTGGACAATGCTTTTCGGTTTCCGAGAGAATATCCGGCACCGTTTCCGGTTCCTACGCCACTTCCGTTACCGCCGCCAGAGCCGCTTCCGCTACCTGGGCCAGTTCCTGTGCCGTTGCCCGTACCATTTCCACCGCCTGTTCCGCCTCCGGTACCGCCACTGCCGTAATACCCGTTAGAATTCAAATCACCATTCGATTTCCCTTTATTTCCCGCTTGGTTATCATCGCCATCGCCTCCTTTTTTGGAACCGTTCATTAAACTGGCTAAAACATCGTTGGTATTTTTGGAAACCGTCGGTTTTTTAACTTCTACCGGTTTCGGATCGGTTTTAACTACCGGTTTGGTTTTCACGGGATTCGGATTTTTCGGGATTACTACCGCGTTGTCTTCCGGTGTATCGCTGGAAATAATATCTTCTTCCGGTGCGGATGTTTCGGCTACTTGTTTCACATCGTTCTTTACATTAAGCACTTCACTCTGGAAATTATCGCCCATACCCACATCACTGTCTCCAAAATTGATGGTTACGCCACCACCGCCTCCGCCACCACCTAACATGGCTAGCGTTTCCGGATTGGAAGGAGGCCAGAATTTTATAAAAAACAATATCAGCAGTAACAACGCGTAAATCACTGCTGTAATTAGAAATGATTTTCTTTTGTCGCCTGCTGATATTATAGTCTGTTCCATATTCATGTTCTTTATAACACTAATAACGAAAATACGTTTTTTTTGTTATGTTGTCAGAACCAAATATACAAGAATTATACCAATTGTTTCAATGCAATTTCAAAAGCTCTTGCACTGATGTTTTTCTTAACCGAACTTACATCGTATGTTTTCTGAATCGCCGCTTTGATGATCTCTGAAGTATCGTTAAAGATCGCCTCATCGGTCATGGCCACTTTTTTCTCCATGAAGTAGGCAAAAACACGTGCCATACCACAGTTGGAAATAAAGTCAGGAATCAAACTCACTTTAGAATCCACTTCTTCCATAATCGGTCCGAAGAAAATTTCTTTATCAGCAAAAGGAACGTTCGCACCACAAGAGATTACTTCCAATCCCGCTGCTACCATACTGTCTACCTGCGCTTTGGTTACCAAACGTGAAGCCGCACACGGAGCGAAAATTTCCGCACCAATTGACCAGATTTTTTCATTGATTTCTGCAAAAGGAATCATGTTATCCGCCACTAATGTGTTTCCGTTTTTATTGCGGAATAATGTGGTAATTTCCTCAAATGTGAAGCCGTTTTCGTTGATAACACCACCATCTCTGTCGATGATTCCTACTACTTTCGCACCCATTTCCGCCAAGTAAAATGCTGCTGCCGAACCTACGTTACCGAAACCTTGAACGATAGCTTTCTTGCCTTGAACGTTTCCGCCGTAGATATCATAAAAATGACGCACCGCTTGTGCTACGCCGTAACCGGTAATCATATCGGCAACGGTATATTTTTTACTTAAATCCGGAGAGAAGGTTGTGTTTTCAATCACTTTTACCACACCCTGACGCAATTGTCCGATACGGTTAATTTTATCAGCTTCCGTTGGCTTGAAATGTCCGTTAAAAACACCCTCTTGCGGATGCCAAACCCCACACGCTTCCGTCATTGGGATTACTTCGTGGATTTCGTCTACATTTAAATCGCCACCCGTTCCGTAATAGCTTTTCAACAACGGGGAAACCGCTTTATACCAACGCTGTAACACATCTTTCTTTCTTGGATCGTTCGGATCAAAATTGATTCCCGATTTAGCGCCACCAATAGCAGGGCCCGATACTGAAAACTTCACTTCCATAGTTTTCGCCAACGAAAGTACTTCGTTCATATCCAAACCTTTGCGCATACGGGTTCCGCCTCCGGCAGCACCACCGCGTAACGAGTTAATTACGGTCCATCCTTCTGCATCCGTTTCTGCATCTTTCCAATGGAACACTACCTCAGGTTCTTTATTTTCGAATTTTTTCAGTAAATCTTTCATAAATGATCTGTTTGTTGTTTTTAAGGTCTGTATTGTGTCGCTTGTTTTTTGTGTTTGCAATCAAACATTTTGTCATCGCAATTTCATCTGTAAAATGAAATTTTGATATGCAAATCTATGGTGTTTCAAACAATGTAAAAAAGAAAATTTATTTTTTTTTGCCATTTCGATACCGATTGGTATCTTTGCATATGCGATCCTCAGAAATTACAAAAGCAAAAGTACTCAAAGAAGCCACTGCCCTTTTTAACACAAAAGGGTACAAATCTACGTCATTAAGCGATATCACTGAGGCTACAGGATTAACCAAGGGCGCAATTTACAGACATTTCGAGAGTAAAGAAAGCCTTGAAATCGAAGCGTTCCAAAAAATGATGCAGGCTATTTTTGTGACTTTAAATGAGCGAATCAAGGCTGAAAACAGCACTAAAGACAAGCTGTTTTGTGTACTCGATTTATTCAAAAGTTACGTCACAAATCCATTTATTACTGGCGGCTGTCCGCTGCTGAATGTTGCCGTGGAAGTTGACGACACGAATTGGGAATTGAAACAAAAAGCACAACAGGCTTTATCCGTTTTCCGCGACTCGGTAGAGAAGATAATAATCAATGGAAAAACACACAAACAGGTTAGGAATCTGGTAAACGAAAAATTAGTGGCAACTGTACTGATTTCAACACTTGAAGGCGGTGTAATGATGAGTAAACTGCAAAATTCAAATGCCGATATTGAGATTGTAGTGAACCATCTAAAAAACTGGATTGTTTCGGACATCTTACTCTAAAAAAATTTACATAATTTGATACCGATTGGTATCTTAAAATTAAAAATACTATGAATTCCAAAAAAATTATGCAAAAATCGATAGGATTTTATTTCAATTTTCTGTCATACACCCATCCCAAAAAGTTAAAAAAAGACGGATTTCGACTTTTTTGCAATCCGTTTGCGCGAAAACTCAAACCACATCAATTGGAATTTCTGCAAAAAGGAATATCAGACACCCTTACTTTAGATGGATACAAAATCCAAACCTATCAATGGGGCAATGGAAGCAAAAAAATACTCTTAGTACACGGTTGGGCCAGTCATTCCTTTCGTTGGAAAGCCTATATCGAATATTTGGTGAAAAATGATTTTACTGTGTATGCTTTGGATGCACCGGCTCACGGCTTGTCTTCCGGCAAGTTTATTCATGTGGTTTTGTACGCCAAAGTGATTAATGCTTTTTTAGAATCGCATTCCGATATCACCTCAATAGTAAGTCATTCCATCGGCGGATTTGCGACTACCTATTTTTTAGATCATTACAAAAATCACAGTATTGAAAAGGCAGTTATTATGTGCGCACCAGGTGAAGCTTCTGATTTTTTCGATTTTTACAAACAATCTTTAGGTTTGACCACAAAATCCGTGAACATAATTATTGAGGAATTTGAGGCACAATTGGGGGAATTACCCAGTTATTTTTCGAGTGCCAAATTTGCAGAAAGCATTACGGTTCCGGCTTTAATCATCCATGATAAAAATGATATGGCCACTAATTTCAAGTATTCCGTCCGATTGAACAAACACTGGAAAAACAGCCAACTGCTACTTACAGAAGGTTTGGGCCACGATTTAAAAAGCAAGGAATTGGTGAAGAAAGTCGCCGATTTTGTTACGCACTAAACTCATAAATTACACCGGAACAATGATCATGTCTTGCGCCGGTAACGCTTGCCAGAACATTAATTTCGTTTCGTAATTTTAATACGCCAAGCAAGGCAAAAATCAAAGCTTCTTTAAACTCTATGGTTTTGGCTTCCGGAATAATAATTTTCATATCCGGAAGATAGTGTTGCATTTGTTGCACCAGAAAATCATTGTATGCGCCACCGCCGGTTACCAAAAGGCTTCCGTTTTTCTTAGGTAAGGCGTTAGCAATCTGAAAAGCGACATGTTCGGTAAAGGTTCGGAGTTTGTCTTCAATGGAAATCGGATAGTTTTCCATCATGGGAAGCACGACGGTTTTTACAAATTCAAACCCTAACGATTTCGGATAGGCTTTTTGGTAGAAATCCAAGGCATTCAATTCGGACAATAATGCTTCCGAAACGTTTCCGGTTTTAGCTAGCTGACCTTTGTCGTCGTATTTCAATCCAAATTTATCGGCATAAAAATTTAAAACGGTATTGACCGGGGAAATATCAAAGGCGATTCGGTTACCGTTTTCTTCAAAAGACACGTTGGAAAATCCACCTAAATTCAGACAATAATCGTACTCCGAAAATAAAATCCGGTCGCCTATCGGTACCAATGGAGCGCCTTGACCTCCTAATTGTACATCCTGAACACGGAAATCGCAAATTACTTTTTGATGAATTAATTCGGCTATCTTGGGAAGATTCCCAATCTGTAACGTAAATCCGTTTTGCGGTTGGTGCAAAATCGTATGTCCGTGTGAGCAAACCGCGTCGAGAGTTTCAATTTGATGTTTTTGAATAAAATCGGAAATAATTTCGGCTAATAAATCGGTGTATTCCTGATTGATTTTTTTCAACTCTTCTTCCGAAAAATCGACTGCTTTTTTTAAATGGTTTACCCATTCCTCCGAATAGCTAATAGTTTCATTTTCATAAATCTGAAACGCCCATTTACCGTTTTTCACTTCAAATTTAATGTGCGCCATATCGACTCCATCCAATGAAGTGCCCGACATAACGCCAACAACAGTATAGCTCTTATTTTGCATGGCTCAAAATTAGGCAATCTAATTGAAAATAGGAGAATTATATTTATATTTGGGCACTTAAAAATTCACAAACAAAACAATATACAATGAACTTTAACTTAACCGAAGAACAGTTGATGATTCAGCAGGCAGCAAGAGATTTTGCTCAAACTGAATTATTACCAGGTGTAATTGAAAGAGACGAACACTCTAAATTCCCAACAGAACAAGTGAAGAAAATGGCGGAACTTGGTTTCTTAGGGATGATGGTAGATCCAAAATACGGAGGTGCAGGATTAGACAGTATTTCTTATGTATTAGCGATGGAAGAAATTGCAAAAGTAGATGCTTCTGCTGCCGTAATTATGTCGGTTAATAATTCATTAGTTTGTGCTGGTTTAGAAAAATACGGTTCTGAAGAGCAAAAAATGAAATATTTGGTACCTCTTGCAAAAGGTGACGTTATCGGTGCTTTCTGTTTGTCTGAGCCGGAAGCGGGTTCTGATGCCACTTCGCAACGAACTACTGCAATTGATATGGGCGATCACTATTTGGTAAACGGAACAAAAAACTGGATTACCAATGGTGGAACAGCTTCAACGTATTTAGTAATTGCTCAAACGGACGCTTCAAAAGGACACAAAGGAATTAACGTTCTTATTGTTGAAAAAGGAATGCCAGGTTTTGAAGTGGGTCCGAAAGAAAAGAAAATGGGTATTCGTGGTTCTGACACGCACACTTTATTATTTAATGATGTAAAAGTTCCTAAAGAAAATAGAATCGGTGAAGACGGCTTCGGATTTGCTTTCGCAATGTCAACTTTAAATGGTGGGCGTATCGGAATTGCTTCTCAAGCTTTAGGTATTGCTCAAGGTGCTTATGAATTAGCATTGAAATATGCTCAGGAGCGTGTAGCTTTTGGAAAACCAATTTTCAACCACCAAGCCATTGCTTTTAAATTAGCAGACATGCACGTAAAAACTACCGCTGCAAGATTGTTAATCCACAAAGCCGCTACGGAAAAAGATAATGGAGAAGACATTGCACATTCTGGAGCTATGGCAAAATTATATGCTTCTGAGATTGCTTTAGAAGTGGCTAATGAAGCCGTTCAGATTCACGGAGGTAACGGATATGTAAGTGAGTATCATGTAGAACGTATGATGCGTGATGCAAAAATCACTCAGATTTACGAAGGAACATCTGAAATTCAGAGAATTGTAATTTCCAGAGGATTGGTAAAATAATCCTGAAAATTTATAAAGCAAAAAGGCCGGTATTTAAACCGGCCTTTTTTTTGATTATTATGAAAATTAGTTTTTGGAAACTATTTTTTTAGTGCTTACTCCTTTATCGGTAATTACTTTCACGAAGAACATTTGGCCTTCGCCGTGATTAAAGGTAACATCTAAACGAACTTCTTTATTAAAGTAAGCATCGGCATCATTGTACGCCATAACGAAAAGACCTTTGGCGTCATAGACTTCAATACGTGCTTTTGACTGATAATCGAACTCGTATCTGACATTAATGTACTCTTTGAAAGGCACCGGATAAGCAGAGAAAGTCGCTTCTGTTGAAGCGTCCAAACTTCCAGAAGCAACTGAATCAACTGGAACCGGAACTTGTATTCTACAGCCATCGAAACCTTTATTAATCGCATCCACTGCACCATTAACAGAAGAAGCATCGATACCCGTAATAACATCCCCACCTAGGATTCTGTTTGCCAATAGGTATAAATTATTGACAGTAGCCCCTCCATTATTGGTAAGATAGGTAATTATTGCTGGCGAAATTGTAAATGTTTGAAGAGTACCTGAAATAGGCACATCGGAACCACAACTTACATCCATGGTTGCCATAGTGGCTGATAATTCAACCGCTCCCAGTCCTCCATCTACTGATTTATTAAAGAATAAGGTCATGGTTTGTGATAAAAGTACGTTTCCAATTGTACCGTAAGTATTCCCTTTACCTGTTCGTATTGGCACAGAAGACCAAGTATTCAATTGTCCGTATGTAGCTCCTCCGACTAAGAACGACAAGGCTTTTGGTGTTCCTCCACCAGGCATCATTCTAAAGATATTGTTAGCTCCAATTACCGGATTGCTGTTTATATCAGACAAATACAATCTAAAATACTTGTTGTTTGCCGGAAGACCAAAAATAACAGGATTACCGGATTGACCGACAGCCTGAGTCACGGCATTAACCATGATTTGGAAGTCGGTTGTAGGCGTACCGTCTGGAGTACAAGCCGCTCCGTTGTAATCGCCATAATATCCCTGAGTATAGGTACAGTTTGATTCACCACAAGGAACAATACCAATCTCTACACCACAAGTTGTAGTACATCGATTCGAATCGGTCACTGTTACGGTATGCGATCCTTGGTCTAAACCGGTTGCAGTTGCACTAGTTTCTCCATTATCCCACAAATAAGAATAACCTCCACTGCCTCCTACCGGATTTACAGTAGCGGAACCATTAACTTGTCCGGCACAAATAGCATCACTGTTTTTATCTACTGTACAACTTAAGGCATCCGGTTGTCCGATAATTTCTGTTTCAGTTGCTTCACAAACACCGCCTCCCGAACCGGCAGGATACGTCACTTTAATAACATAAGTATTCGCTCCATAACTACCCGCTTCAATAGCAGCTTCTGTAGTTGCTACAAATGCTCCCGCACCTGTTTTAAGATAAAAACTCGGTGTACCGGTTCCACTGAAACTATCAACGGTTAATGTACCATTGGTTAAACCATTACAAGTTACATTTGAGTGCGATGCCACTAAAGTAACTGCATCCGGTTGTCCGATGATTTCTGTTTCAGTTACCTCACAAACGCCACCTCCCGAACCGGCAGGATAGGTTACTTTAATAACATAGGTATTGGGTCCGTAACTACCAGCTTCTATAGCAGCTTCTGTAGTGGCCAAAAAGGCACCACCTCCCGTTTTAAGATAAAAACTTGGAGTACCGGTTCCGCTGAAACTGTCTACACTTAACTTACCATCGGCTAAACCGTTACATGTTACATCCAAATGAGAAGCCACTAAAGTAACAGCATCAGGTTG
>NZ_AVBI01000013.1 GCF_000498475.1 Flavobacterium cauense R2A-7
ATAGGTTACTTTAATAACATAAGTATTGGGTCCGTAACTACCTGCTTCTATAGCAGCTTCTGTTGTTGCCACAAATGCTCCGGCTCCCGTTTTAAGATAAAAACTTGGAGTACCCGTTCCACTGAAGCTATTGATGGTTAGTGTACCGTCACCTTGTCCGTTACAAGTCGCATCTGTATGAGATGCCACTAAAGTAACAGCGTCCGGTTGACCGATGATTTCTGTTTCAGTAGCTTCACAAACGCCACCACCCGAACCGGCAGGATACGTCACTTTAATCACATAGGTATTTGGTCCGTAACTGCCCGCTTCTATAGCCGCTTCTGTAGTTGCCACAAAGGCACCAGCTCCGGTTTTAAGATAAAAACTCGGAGTACCAGTTCCGCTGAAACTGTCTACATTTAACTTACCATCGGCTAAACCGTTACATGTTACATCCAAATGAGAAGCCACTAAAGTAACAGCATCAGGTTGGGTAACGGTAGCATCAGCACATACTGTTGGATCGTTTAAATCTTGAACTGAATCTGTGATAAGTACGGTATAAACACCCGCCGGCAAATTTGAGAAAGTTGCCAAGCCTGGATTTGTATTCACATTTAAGGAACTTGCCAATTGGGTATTTAAATCAGAAGAAAGGTACAAATAGAAATTATAAGGCGGGAATCCGGCAGAAGCACTCACTGCAATGGAACCTGTAGATAATCCGTTACAAGTTACTGCGGTTGGAGTGGTCTGACAAATGATTCTACAGTTGTTGGTTACCGTAAAGGTTGCGGTAACAGAATCCTGTTTACCACAATTATCGGTAATGGTCCAAGTCACTGACGTAGACCCTCCATTATACGAAGGTGCAGTTGGAGTAAGAGGGCTTCTCACTATGCTATGAGGCGATGCTCCTCCGTTTACAACTACAACACCATTTTCTTCTGTATCGTTCGGATCATTCGGTGTAGCGTTGGCCAACCAAGCAGCAAAGGCAGTATTTATTGCAGCTTGAGCAGTCGCCGGACTGACACCACATTGTGTAGAAGCACTACCCGGACCTTTAGTTATATCCGGAAATGTCTCAGCATTTTGACTTATTACAATACCTGATTTCGTTGCTTGACAGCCTTTCGAATCCGTAATAGTAACGCTATATGTCCCAGCCACTAATCCGGTAAGATCCTGATTTCCAGCTTGACCTGATGGAACAGCACCTCCATTGGTAGCAGACCACGCATAAGTAAATGGCGGAGCTCCACCAGTTACTGTCAGATCGATAGAACCCGTTGCGCTTCCATAACATCCTGCAGCCACATGGGTTTCGGTTGCTCTGATTGATGTAGGAATATTAACATCCGGATTATCCCAACAGTATTTACCATTAGGATTATTGGCCAACGTTACGGGACACTCCCCATTGGCAGCTGTCCAAACTAAAAGAATATCTGTTATTACAAGCGTACTCCCACAAGTAAAGGTAAAGTCGACGGGAGCTAAATCTTGTCCTCCTCCTGTTTGCTCTGAATTTTTTAGAAGTGGTCCAAAACACATTGAAAGATTATGATTTACAGTCCCACCGCCAGATAAGGTTTCTACTATAGTCCCGCAAATCGCCAAATGTCTACCACTACTCTCAGTGTTATGGTTAACTCGAATAGTAAGAGGAGCAGTTACCGGACCACTTTCACACGTGTTACATGGACTTCCGGTATCTATACTGGCAGATATTACTCGAATATCATTAGCGGGACACTGACCATCTGTATACGCACTTGTAAGCAAACGCAAATCTTGTTGCTCTTGAGCAAACATCGAATTAATGGATAACCCGGAAAGTAAAAAAAGTAAAACTATTGAAAGTAAGTGTTGAGAATAGGTTCTTGTTTTTGTACATTCATAAGGGTCATCATCTTTTAAAAAAGCTATTTTTCGTTTCATAATAATACGGTTTTAGAGCCATACTATTAGGAGGAAGATCTATGACAGAAGAGGGGATCTGAAAAATGCCCTTTCAATCAAAAATTGAAGTTTTAAATTACCTTAAAAAAAGAAAAAAGATAAATCGTTAATTGATTTCTGTGGAGGTATTATTGCATATCGCAATCACAATTAACCATAAAACCGTCTAATAACCTTATTAAAGTTTATTGACACAAATTTAACACTATTTTCAATAATTTCTTTAACAATTCGCTAACATTTGAATATCTTAACATTTTTAACAATACATTAGTTATCAAACACTTAACTGAAATTTAGTCGATGCATAAATTCAAAAAAACTACAATTTTTTATAAAAGAGCCCCGAAAAAACTTTTTTACTTCTCTATTTTTTTAGGCTTTAAAAAAAATTTTGACAGTATCCGAAAAAGGTAACACCTAAAGAAACAGCTGTTTTTTTCTTACTTAAAAATTGACTTCTTTTACAATTTTCACCTTTAATTATCAAAAACAGCAACTACATAAATTACTGAAAAACAAATTATTACAGAAATTATTCATCAATTATATCTAAAAAAAAAAATTGAAAGCTATAGCTTAAATCTTATAAATCGAAAAAAAACGTGCATTTCATCGATTTTTTCGTTAATTTCATCGATATTTCTTTTTAACCTATTAATTTTGAGGAAGTTAACAAAAAGAAGTGATTTATGAAAAAATTGATTTGTGCTGCCCTACTATTTATCGGAACCTACGGAATTGCCCAAGATGGAACTGCTTTATGGAAAAAGAATACTGCAAAAGAAACTTCCGGAAGAATTAGCAAATCTCATTTGCCTCAAAAAAATCTTTTCGATTTAAATGTACCTACACTAAAAAAATTGTTGGCCAAATCTCCCAAAAGAGATGCTTCCAACAATACTGCAAATACAATTATTACCTTACCGAATGGAGAAGGCAAACTTGAAAATTTCAAAGTTTACGAAAACTCAGTGATGGATCCCGCATTAGCAGCCAAATATCCGGAAATCAAATCCTATGTGGCTGTTGGTGTGGACAATCCTAACGCCCGTGCCTATTTTAGTAATTCGCCGTTAGGATTCAAATCCATGACCGTATATCCTAATCAGGAAGCTATTTTTATCGAACCGATTACTAATGATTTAAACACTTATACTGTTTATAAAAAATCCGACAATAAAAATAGTTCAGACAAATTTGAGTGTGGTGTTACTGATACAGCAATCGAATTGGTTAACCGTTCAACAACTGATGTTGCCCGAGGTGCTGACGATGCCAAGTTACGTACATTCAGATTGGCGTTGTCCTGTACTGGAGAATATGCGACCTATTTTGGCGGAACCAAAACTTTAGCCTTAGCCGGCATGAACAACACGTTAACGCGAGTAAATGCCATTTTCGAAAGGGATTTTGGATTAAGATTAGTTCTTATTGCCAACAATGATAACATTATTTATACTAATGCCGCTACTGATCCCTATGGTGATGATCCTGCTTACTGGGGATCTCAATTGCAATCTAATTTGACAACAATTATTGGAGAAGCCAATTATGATATAGGGCATTTGTTTGGAGGAACCACCGCTGGTGGAAATGCAAACTGTAATGGCTGTATTTGTGTAGGTGGTTCTAAAGGAAGTGCTTATACAGGTACAAGTACTCCTTCCGGTGATCGTTTTGATATCGATTATGTAGCGCACGAAATGGGCCATCAGTTGGGTGCCAACCACACGTTTACCTACAGAACAGAAAGTGGCAATCCGGCTCAGATGGAACCTGGTAGCGGCTCAACGATTATGAGTTATGCCGGAACAAGTCTTAAAGATATCCAGCAATATTCAAACGACTATTTTCACGCCATCAGCATTCAACAAGTTACCGACAATATCAAAACAAAAACTTGTGCCACAATTACTTTAACAGGTAATGCGGTACCAATTGTAAATGCCGGAATCGACTACACCATTCCTAAAGGAACCCCTTTTATGCTGACTGGTGTAGCAACCGATTCTAATACGAATGATACTCTTACCTATTCTTGGGAACAAATCGATTTAGGAGATGCTACTACAACGGTTCCAACGGCAACTGCAACTGCCGGACCGCTTTTCAGATCCAATCTTCCAACAACTTCTCCTAAAAGATACTTCCCTAACATGACTACAATTTTGGCAGGACTGTCTACAACGGCAGGGTCAAGAATCGCTTCAGAAACATTACCAGGTGTTGCCCGTACTTTAAACTTCCGTTTAACAGTAAGAGACAACAGAGTCGGAGGTGGTGCTAATAATACGGATGATATGGTAATCACTGTAAATGGCGTTGCCGGACCTTTTACCGTAGATTCGCAAAACACGGCGGTTTCGTATGCAGCGGGAACTTCACAAACCATTAACTGGACCGTTGCTGGAACCAATGCTAACGGAGTGAATGCTACCAATGTCGACATTTTATTATCCACCGATGGCGGACAAACGTTCCCAATCACTTTGGTTGCGGGAACTCCAAATGACGGTTCACAAAGCATCGTAATCCCAAACATGCCAGGAACCACGAATAGAATCATGGTAAAAGGGAGCAACCATATTTTCTTTGATGTGAACAACGCCAATTTTACCATAACTGGCTCTGGTTCGACAGACACTACAGCACCAACAGCTTCAACACTTTCTGCTTCAGGTACAACAACTTCAAGCACGAACTTGACATGGACTGCAGCGACAGATAATACAGGAGTAACCGGATACGATGTATACCAAAACGGAGTATTAAAAACAACCACAACCGCAACTTCATTGGCTGCAACAGGTTTGACAGCTTCAACAACTTACAGTTTTTACATAACTGCTAAGGATGCGGCCGGAAACACGTCTACATCAAGCAATGTTGCAAACGTAACGACTTTAGCTGCTGCTGACACTACTGCACCAAGCGCTTCAACGCTTTCGGCTTCAGGTACAACTACTGTTGCTACAAATCTGACTTGGACTGCAGCGACAGACAATACAGGAGTAACCGGATATAATGTATACCAAAACGGAGTGTTGAAAACAACCACTACCGCAACTTCATTGGCTGTAACAGGTTTAACCGCTTCAACTACTTACAGTTTCTATGTAACCGCTAAGGATGCGGCCGGAAACACCTCTACATCAAGCAATGTTGCAAACGTAACGACTTTAGCTGCCGCTGACACCACTGCTCCAAGCGCTTCAACGCTTTCGGCTTCTGGAACAACTACTGATGTAACAAATTTGACTTGGACTGCAGCGACAGATAACACCGGAGTAACCGGATACAATGTATACCAAAACGGAGTGTTGAAAACCACCACTACTGCTACTTCATTGACGGTTTCGGGCTTGACACCTTCAACGACTTACAATTTCTACGTAACTGCTAAAGATGCAGCCGGAAATACTTCCTCAGCAAGTAATACTGTAACCGTGACGACCCAAGCTCTTACGATAGCAGACACCACTGCTCCGACTAGTACAAAGCTTTTCTCTTCCGGAACTACCGTTTCAAGCACTACCCTAACATGGGCTGCTGCTACCGACAATGTAGGAATCACCGGTTATAACGTATATCAAAACGGAGTGTTGACAACAACCACTACAACTACCTCATTAGGAGTAACCGGCTTAGCTGCTGCAACAACATACAATTTTTATGTAACCGCTAAAGATGCAGCCGGAAACGTATCCTCTGCAAGTAACACCGTAACCGTAACTACTTTAAGTGCTGGTATTTCTTATTGCAACTCAGCAGGCAGCACAGCAAGAGAATTCATCAACCGTGTTCAATTAGGATCTATTAACAATCTTTCAGGAAATAACAACGGATATGGTAACTTTACATCCTTATCAACTAGTCTTTCAACTGGCTCTACCGCAACAATTACGATAACACCTGCTTGGAACGGAACGTCTGCCAACGAGGCCTACTCGGTTTGGATTGACTATAACCAGAATGGAAATTTCGATTCTAACGAACTTGTTTTCAGTAAATCAAAAAGCAAAGCTTCATCAGTAAGCGGAAGCTTCTTCATTCCTACAAATGCCGTTTCGGGAGCTACCCGAATGAGAGTATCCATGAAATACAATGCACTTCCAACCGCATGTGAGGTGTTTACTAACGGTGAGGTTGAAGATTACACCGTTACTATTGTAGGAACAACCGTTAAAATTGAACCTGTTGATAATGCAAGCATGGATGATTCCGAAAAAACGAAACAGGAAAACGGCAAACTAACGTTCAAATTGTATCCGAATCCCGTGAAAGGAGAAACTTTATATTTTACAGCTATCGAAAATACCGTTTCATACAGAATCATTAATTTAATGGGACAGCAAATAAAAAACGGCAACACCGATAACAATTCTGTAAACGTAAGCACACTAACTCCAGGAATCTACATAATAGAAGTTTCTGATGGTGCATCAGTCGGTAGCAACCGCTTCATCAAAGAATAAGTGAATCAAAATTAAATCTAAAAAACAATAAAGCTGTTCGTAATCGGACAGCTTTATTGTTTTTACACCCTCACTTAAACAAAATATAATCTGAGTAACTTATATATAATTTTACCCAGAAAAGAAAAATATAATGATTTCTTTCGCTTTCCTTTGCAGGTTTCAGACAAACAATAAAAATCAAACGGTTACTTTTTTTTTATTTTTTGGAGCGAAAGGCTTGGTTTTGATTGCTATACGCAGTTCCCGTGTTCTGTTCTACTTCGTGCCACTCCACCCGGGGCTAAAGGGTAATCCATATTCGTTTTGTAGTTTAGAAAACAGCTTGTCAATTACAAAACCCCACCGAAAAAATTTTATCACATGAAGAGTAAAATATCTTTACCTCACACCTTAAATTAAATCATTGATTTAC
>NZ_AVBI01000014.1 GCF_000498475.1 Flavobacterium cauense R2A-7
TGCCAAAGCAACGGTGCAGTACGTAATCTCGAAAGGGATTGCCAAGGACCGCATCGAAGGAAAAGGCTACGGAGAGAGCGAACCGAAAGTACAGTGTGATAAGTGTACGACTGAGGAACATGCTAAAAACAGACGTTCAGAGTTCATGATTGTGAAGAAATAAACAATCGGAAAGAACATATTTAAAACAAAAAGCGCTCCGTTATGGGGCGCTTTTTTTATGCTTAAAGTGAAATTGAATTAATTATCGGATTGGTACCATTCGGCAAACGACGACTCGGTTTCCTGCAGTTTTAGGGAATGTAAACGTATGTTTTGCGGTAAACGGCTTTTTATTTTTTCGGCGAAATCAATCACCATATTTTCACTGGTAGGCTGATAGTCTACCAAAATCACATGATGTCCGCGACTTTTTAATTCGTTTGCCAATTCAATATGGGGTGTGTTTTGGTTGAAAACCGTGGCGTGATCAAAAACATCAACAATTTCTTCTTTCACTATTTTTTTCAGATCGCCAAAATCAATTACCATTCCGAATTTTACGTTCGAAGTATCTGTAATTGGTTTTCCAATCACGGTCACCGAAAGTTTGTAACTGTGGCCGTGTACATTTTTGCATTTTCCGTCGTAGCCGTAAAGCGCGTGCCCGGTTTCAAACGTAAATTGTTTTGTGATTCTGATGTTGCTCATCGTACTTGAATTAGGGCACAAATTTAGTAAATAAAATCGAGTCGTACATTTTTGGTTTTTCTTTCTGAAAAGTTCAGAATCAGGATGCTTTTTTTGTTTCTATAGAAAAAAAATTGTTTTTTTGATAGGGTTTCATCTTATCTTTGATAACATATTTAATGATTATGAATACTTCCGAATTCAATCCGTTGTACGAACAAATTATTGAAGATCTGATGTATCAGAAATTCAGTATCGCCGATCATTTTTTTTCACTTGAAGAAGTAATGGTGTTGCGAAAAAGTCTTTTAAAAAAATTTAAGGAGAATCATTTTAAGAAATCGGCCATCGGCAATCAGGCGAATGAGAAGATTGTGGATGCCGTTCGTGGCGATTTTATTTTTTGGTTGGACGAAGCCAACGCGGATGAGGCCGAAACACTCTATTTTAACCGCATCAATGATTTTGTACAGTATCTTAACCGCACCTGTTTTTTAGGAATTCAGGATAAGGAATTTCACTACGCTTTGTATCCGGAAGGGACTTTTTACAAACGCCATTTGGACACCTTTCAAAACGACAGCCGCCGAAAACTTTCCATGGTTTGTTACCTGAATGAAGAACACTGGCAAATAGATTTTGGCGGAGAGCTTACCATTTATCTGAACGAAAACGGCGTGGAAACAGAACGCAATATTGTTCCCGAACAGGGAAGAATGGTTATTTTTGAAAGTCAGGTATTAGAACATGAAGTCAAACCGGTAAAGCAACCTCGTTTGAGCATTACCGGATGGCTGAAAACACGATGATGTTATAAATTTTTTTCTCTTTTTTTCGCGCGGTAATACATCCAATAGGCAATAGCCACTAAAACTGCAAAAGGAAGAAATGTTCCGATGAGCACGCCAATCTGATAACCCGAATCGGGGGCATTTTTGATTTTTTCCTCAATATTGGTCTGTTGTACTAAAAGAAGCAGGGATATCATTTTTTCTTAAATTGATTTAACGCCTTTACGGTAAAATCGGAAAGCACTAATCGGCCTGAAATTCCGGCTCTTTCATACAGTAAAGTGTCCCAGTTTTCGGTGCCTTCCCACAATACTTTTTTCATCTCGGCTAAGGCATCCGGATTGTATCCTGCTAATTTTTCGGTGAAAAGCTCCAGCTCGGTATCCAATTCCGTTACAGAATCAAAAACTTTGGCATACAATCCTTTTTCGCGGGCCCAGGATGCTTTTTTCCATTCGTGGGCCGCTAATGTCATTTCGCCTAAAGCGGATTTTCCTATTTTTCTGGAAACGGCCGGTTCAATTACGAAAGGTCCGATGCCAATTGCCAATTCCGACAATTTTATAGCGCTTTCAGTAGTTGCCAGCGCATAGTCACACGCAGCAGCCAAACCAACACCACCGCCAACCGCTTTGCCGTGAATGCGCCCGACAATTAGTTTGGAGCATTTTCGCATGGCATTGATTACATTGGCAAAACCCGAAAAGAATCTGGCGCCTTCTTCAAGGTTGGAAACGGCTAGTAACTCATCAAAAGAAGCGCCGGCACAAAAAGCACCCTCACCTTCACTTTTCAGTAGTATTACAGTAACCTCATTGTTGTTGCTCAACGAATTAATTTCATTTGTCAGTCGTTGCAGTTGTTCACTTGGAAATGAATTACTGGCAGGATGACCGAAAGTAACGGTTGCAATTTTATGGTGAATGGTCGTTGTTAAAGTGCCGTTGTTTGATGACATAATTATCGTTTAAGTGCGAAATGGCTTTTAAATTCGTTTCGAATGTTGTTGGTCGTATATTCTATTTTGAACCAGTAATCGTCTGCCGGAAGAAGATTTCCGTTGAAAGTTCCGTCCCAGCCGATACCGTTCGGACTGATTTCCTTTAATAGTTTTCCGTAGCGGTCGAATATGTAAATTTTGGCTTCATAGGAAGCTAATAAATTGTCGATTTTCCAAGTGTCGTTAAATCCGTCGCCATTCGGGGTAAAGAAGCTAGGATAGGTAACCGTGTAAACATAGTTTGATGCGGTTATGCCACACTCGGCTTTGTCTCTTACCGAAACAACATAAGTACCGTTTGTAAGACCGGAAAAAATACCTGTAGGCTGCCAATGCAAACCGTCAAGACTGTATTCGTATACACCATATCCTCCTTGAGCAGTCGCCTGAATGGTGGCCAGCCCATTTGAAAACAGAGGAGTAAGCAATACCGCGGAAACAGAAAGTGGTTCAGATGAAGCATCGATAACGATAGTATCGGTACTCGTACAATTTGTGGTGGTTTCTGTAACCGTTACGGTATAGGTTCCCTGTTGGGTTATGTCGTAAATGGCGCTTTGGTTGCCACCAGCATCTGTATTGGGATTGGCCGGATTCCAACTGTAGCTGAAAGTACCGGTATTGGAAGGTGTCGCATTAATGTTTTGTGATCCTAAACCGGTAGCCGGATCAAGACAAAGTGTGAAATCTGACCCTAAGTCAACCTGTGGAATCGGATTAACCGTTAAATTTAAAAACGGGCCCAAACCAACGCAATCGTTGTTCAAACTACTGTCAACACGAACGTAAAGTGTTTGGTTGTTGGTAACTGTGTTTCTGAACGGATTGGCAGCGGTACCGACAACTGGGTTTTGTTCGGCTAAAGCATCGTTTAGGTTCTCATAGTAAGTAACGCTTAAGTTTGCACTGCTTGTAAAAGAATTCAAAATGGCAGAAGTTGCCGGTGTGAAATCAAAATAAGCATACCCATCGTTTTCAGGGTCGCTCGGAGAAAGGTATACGTCACATTCTTCCAGTGTTTGCAAATTTGCAGCTGTTATCTGGGTAGCGGAAACCAAGAGAGTGGCTGTAGTAATTCTGAAACAGCCCTCAGCGTTTTGAGTCCTGATCCAAATCGTGGTGCCTCCCGAAACAAAGTTGGTGAAATTTGTAATGGGATTGGTGTTTGTTAAGGCATTGGCGTTAGATGTGAAATAGGAGAATGTAACATTTGGATCAGTAGAGACCAAAGTATTCGCCTCAGTTAGATTAAAAGCGGTTATGGCGTCCTGATTGTCATCACACTGTTTGAAAACAATCGTGTTGTTGATTACGGGAAGTGGGTTAACTACGGCATTGAATGTTGTGGTTACAAAACAGTTTGTTGTTGCGTTTCGCAAACGGACATGTATAATCCGACTGTTGGAATATAATGTCGTTTGGGGATTTGCACCGGTATCAGCATCGTTTTGAGACAAATGATACGTTACAATGATTCCTGTTTGTCCGTTAAGGACTTCATTGTTTTTGGTGTTTAAATTAAATGTGGCAAATCCATTAGTGTCGTCTCCGTCTAAAGCGTCATCGCAGATTTTGAAGTCGGAAATAGGACTGATTACCGGCATTGGATTTACGGTCATGGTAACCGTAGCCGACACGGCCACACAGGCTCCCGTATTGGGAAGGGTATAGGTGTATACGCCGGAAAGATCGACAGCAGGATTGAAAATATTGGTGCCGCTGGCTAAAGCTGGAGACCAGGTTCCTCCTGTACTTGCATTTGGCCCCAATAAAGCAAATAAATCAAACGTCGGGTCGTTTTTACAAACAGTTTTCTGATTGTTGTTTCCGGGATTCAACGCCTGTTGTATAGTAACCGTAACTTGTACGTTTACGATTTCGCATAATCCTGTGAAGTTGTAATTGTATACTCCGGCTGTGTCTACATTCGGATCAAAAAACCCAGTACCACTTGCCAAAGGAGGTGTCCATACGCCTCCCGGATCGGGATTTCCTTCTATTTTTTCAAATAAATCAGTAGTGGTGTTGGAACATACGGTAACTTCTGTATCCCTTGGTTCACTTCCAAATCCTGAATAATATCCTGCAAAGCCCACAACACCGCTGGAGCCAAATAAACCTACCGCCAAAGGGCCGGTTGATTCTACTTTTATGTTACCTGAATAGCCCTGAAGTCTGTAGGTAACCCATTGGGTGTTTCCTAAAACGGGTTCGGGAAGACCTGAAATAGGTGTGCCGTTTATAGTAAGTGTAGATCCGGCATACGTTATGGCTATGATTTCACTGCTATACGTGGTGGATCCGATGGCATTAATGCTAGGAATTAAGTCCACCGTTTTTTGAAAATAACAACTTAATGGTGGAATGAAGTTTAAACCGGAAGTTGCATCCGAAGATGCTCCTCCTAAAATCTGGTACAGATAAATCGGTTTTGAAGAGGTAATATACATGTTCTGATTGTTCGTACCCTGATAAAATGAGGTAGGAATCAATGCAAAATCGCCGGCATTTAGTGTGGTAAATGCGGTTGCAGATCCGTTTATGAAAATTTCGGTATTGTCTTCCGTAGCAATTACTAAGGGGTGTTCTACATTATCGCTTCCGTTTCCTTTAACAACAACGTATTCGGTTCCTACTTCTTCCAAAGGAACAATCTGGTCAAAAGTAAAATCCTGACCTTCTTCAGGAGTTGACATTCCTGCTAAAGCATTTCCGGTATTAACGGCTATGGGTTTGTTTGAGGTAACTAAAGCGCCCACAAAACCGGTTAAATTAGGAAGTATGTCGGTATAACCTGAAACGGTTACAGTTTCACCACTGTTCATGGTAAATGTTTGAGTCGGACTCGTTAAAGTAGATCCGTTTATTGCAAATTGAACTTCCGGATCATAATCGGAAAGTGTTATTGTTGTGTTGTCTTCCGTTGCCATAAAACTGGCGAAAAAATTTCGGACGTCGCCAAATGTATTTTGCGGTAAACTACCAAGTCTGAATTGTGTTCCGATTCCTTGATATCCTTTTGCTACTAATATTTCGGCATGATTGGCAGCGCGCACTTTAAAAGTAGCGTAAAAATCTTTGGTTCCTTCCAGAATTAATCCTTTTCGTGTTTTTACGATGTTCAAGTCGCTATTTGCTATAAACATGGTCGATGGTTGCCCGTTGCCGATGGATACCCTTACCGGATTTCCACTGGATATGGTGAAAGGTGAACCGGGAATTGGTGTTCCGTCTCCAGCAGATACTGTGACCTGAAAAGGGATTGCTTCGGGGGTAGAGAGGTAAATATAATGTTCGCTGACAAAATTCTGTCCGCCTCTTGCGTGAATTGGTGGAATCCAGTGCTTTTTACTCAACTGTGCATGAACGATGTTTGATCCAATTAAGAGCAAAAGAAAAAGTAGTCTCATTTGTGGTGGGTTGATTTCAAAATCACAAAAATAGAGGAATATTGTTATTTTTTTTTAAGAAGGTTCAAAATTAACATAAAATAGCTATGTTTGTTATCAATAATTATTACAAATCTATATGAAAAAAATTACGGTTTTAGCATTCTTGTTCGCCTCGACTTTTATGATGGCACAAGATATGGAAGTAACGAAAGGTGATTTTGGCTTCCTTAAGGATCAAAAAGAAATTAATGTAGAGTTTACCTACGACAATTTGAAATTGATGAAAGAAAACCTTACAGACGAACAGTATGTGGCTGAAAGGGTTGCTGATTTAAACGAAAAAGGTAAAGGTGTTGGTGAAACCTGGAAGAAAAAATGGTATGCCAGTAGAGATTTGTTATTCGAAAACAAGTTCATTGAATTGATGAATGTTGTTCATACTAAAGAGAAAAAAGATATTTCTTTTCAGGAAGATTTAAAACAGGCAAAATACACTTTAATTGTAGACGCGGTTTGGATTTACCCTGGATATAACGTGGTTATGGCTAAAAAAGGAGCTAAAGTGTCTACCAACCTTAAATTTGTTGAAACGGCAAACCGAAATAATGTTTTGTTGGAAATTAAAAGTGAAGAAGCGCCCGGAGATGTTTTCGGTGGTTCTTTCAGTAACGAAGACAGAATTGGTGAAGGCTATGCCAAAACCGGAAAATCATTGGCTAAATTGTTGTTGAAAAAAGCATACAAATAATCAATTTGATTAATAAAAAAAGGCCCCGATATTTCGGGGCCTTTTCTTTTTATGCCTGAGCTACTCCAATTTCGCTGATTTCTTCTGTTTGATTGTAGATGTATTTCGCATCTCCAAAAGCAAGCATCGGATAGAAAATGAATGGAAGGAAAATTAGCCCTACCGTAAAAGCAGCTGTTTTTCCGAAAGATTTTGATAATTCGTTGGTAATCACAATTGCAAAATAAATGTTCACAAACGGAATCAATAACATGAAGATCCACCAGATTGGTTTTTTGATGATTTCCAACAATACAATTCCGCTGTAAATCGGAATTAAACACGCCCATCCCGGTTTACCTGCCTTAGTGAAAACTTTCCACTGGCAAATAATAAGAAATAAAGTAAATCCGAAGAAAAACAATACAATAGTTAGTAAAGCTGCTGCCATAAATTAAAAGGTTTTTGGTTGGTTATAAATTGGTTAAATGTTCTCTCCTTTTTCGGCAAGTTTTCGCTCCAGTTCTGCCTGAAACTCTTCCATGACCGGTTTCATTGTGCTTTCGGGAATATCGGCAATTCGAATGTACATCAAGCCGTCCACCGCATTGTTAAACAACGGGTCTACGTTAAAAGCGACCACTCTTGCGTTTTGTTTGATGTATTTTTTAATCAAAACCGGCAAACGCAAGCTACCCGGTTCCAGTTCGTCAATAATTTTGTCGAATTTATTCAAGTCGGATTCGGCTTCGTCAAAAATAAAATCTTTATCGGCGTCTTTCAGTTTTACTTTGTATTCCTTTTTCGGATGCACGTATTGTGCGATGTAAGGATCGTAGTAATTCGACTTCATGAACTCAATCATCAGGGATTTTGAAAATTCCGAGAACTGATTGCTGATGCTCACCCCGCCAATCAGGAATTTGTGTTCCGGATAATGCAAGGTAGTGTGAACGATTCCTTTCCAAAGCAGGAACAACGGCATCGGTTTCTGTTGGTATTCTTTGATGATGAAAGCGCGCCCCATTTCAATGGATTTACTCATCATGTCAAACAATTCGGGCTCAAATCGGAACAATTCCTGAAGATAAAAGCCGTCAATTCCGTATTTGGCAAAAATTTCGGCACCCAATCCCATTCGGTACGCTCCTGCAATCTGCTGGGTATCGTCGTCCCACAAAAACATGTGGTGGTAATAGTTGTCGTATCGGTCTAAATCAATGGCTTCATTCGTGCCTTCGCCCACTTCTCGGAACGTGATTTCGCGCAAACGACCTATTTCGTGTAAGATGTTCGGAATTTTATCAGCAGTAACAAAGAAAACTTCATAATTTTTACTCTGCAAAAGGCGGTAATTTCCTTTTCGGATACAACTTACTTCTTCCAGAATTTTATCATGATTGGCCGGTTTGGCAATCTGTTTTGGGTTTTTTGGTAATTTCAGACTCGGAGTTGTCAGCAATTTGCTTTCGGTCTCGAAAGGATTTGCCAACATATAGGTTTTTTTGCGTAAAAATTCCGAATACGATTCAATGGTTTCGTATTCGTTCTGTTCCGCTACCGAAATCGGTTTTCCGATGCGCACTTTAATCACACGGTCTTTCTGTGTCAGCAATTCCGATGGTAATTTTGCCGTACGCAAGGTGTCGTTTATTTTGGAAAGGAAATAAAACAATCGGCTGTTTTTGGCGTGAAAATAAATAGGAACTACCGGTACCTGAGCTTTTCGAATCACTTTAATGGCACCTTCTTCCCAAGGTTTATCTACCACCAACTGCCCGTCTTTATAGGTGGAAACTTCTCCGGCAGGAAACATTCCCAATGGTTTTCCGTCGCTTAAATGACGCAGGGTTTCCTTAATTCCGATTACACTGGATTTGGCGTCTTTATGGTTTTCAAACGGATTTACCGGCATGATATACGGTTTCATCGGTTCGATACGGTGCAACAGGAAATTGGCGATGATTTTGAAATTCGGTTCTCTTTCGAGCATTAGTTTCAAAAGCAAAATTCCGTCGATTCCACCCAGCGGATGGTTCGAAACGGTAATGTAAGCGCCGTCTTTCGGCAAGCGTTTCAGGTCTTCTTCTGGGATCTCAAATTTAATCTGAAATTCATCCAATATGGCATTCAGGAATTCAACATCTTTTAAATGTTTGTTCCTGTTGTATATTTTGTTAAGTGTGGAAATTTTCAGTGCCTTCATCAGTAACCAGCCTGAAAAGGTTCCTAAAAAGCCGTATTTGTCAGCATTTATTGCTTTTGCAACTTCTTTAGCGGTAACTAAACCCATTTAGTTTTGGTTTTTGAGCGAAAAACAAAGATAGCAATAATAGTGAATGGTTAAAATGTTTGAGGCGGATAAATGTAAATTCTGAGGTTTTTAAAGTTATTCTACTGATAATCAGTATTTTGTAAGTAATTGAAAAATGTGTTACAAAAATGATTGTTTTTTAGTTATTTTTGAAAAAATTAAACATTCAGATGAAGATTATCTCCTATAACGTCAACGGCATCCGGGCGGCTATTACCAAAGGATTTCTCGATTGGTTGCAAAGCGCAAACCCTGATGTAATTTGTTTACAGGAAATTAAGGCGACCCCGGAACAGATCCCTACGTTGGATTTTGAACTGTCCGGTTACCCGTATCATTATTGGTTTCCGGCCGAGAAGAAAGGCTACAGTGGCGTGGCGATTCTCTCAAAAGTACAACCCAAAAATGTGGTATACGGCACCGGAATCGACTACATGGACAAAGAAGGCCGTAATCTGCGAGTGGATTTTGATGATTTTTCGGTGATGAGCCTGTATTTGCCTTCGGGAACGAATATTGACCGATTGGAACACAAGTTCCAGTACATGGACGATTTCCAGAAATACATCGATAACCTGAAAAAAGAAATCCCGAATCTGATTATCGGCGGCGATTACAACATTTGTCACGAGGCCATCGACATTCACGATCCAATCCGCAATGCAAAAGTGTCCGGATTTTTACCGGTCGAAAGAGCGTGGCTGGACAATTTCATGAAAAGCGGTTTCATCGACAGTTTTCGCCATTTCAACAAAGAGCCGCACCATTACAGCTGGTGGAGTTACCGTGCCGGTGCGCGAGGCAACAATAAAGGCTGGAGAATCGATTACAATCTGGTGAGTGAGCCCATGCGCAACCGTTTAAAGCGCGCCGTGATTTTACCGGAAGCCAAACATTCCGACCATTGTCCGGTGTTGGTGGAAATCGATTAGTTTTCAGGAGCTTGATCCCGCTGTCCGTTCTATCTTTTTTGGCTGCCTTCGAGAACCTCAGTCACCCAAAAAAGGATGCCACTCCCATCGGGGCTAGGGCATGGTGATAAAAAAGACATTCGGCTTGAAAAAGAATTCAGCAGGGTTTCCAATCAAAAAAACAAATAAAAAGTAAAATAGAATACTAATAAATACCACGAAATGATGATAAAACATGTATCTGCAGGAATTTTGGCGCTGGCCTTAACCACTTCTTGTGTTTCTAAAAAGATGTACACCGACTTAGAAACCAAATTCGCCGATTTAAAAAAAGAAAACCGTCAGTTGGCGGACGATAATACTGCATTGTCTACCGCTAAAACGCAATTGGAAAACGAAAAATCCACGTTGCAGTCGGAATTAGACAAACTGAAAGCCGAACGCGATAAATTGGCTTCGGATTATGCTGCAGCAAGCAATAATTTAAAAACATTGCAGTCGTCTTACAATGCTTTGGAAAAAAACAGCGACGAAGCGTTAAAAAACAACATGGACAAAAACCGTGAGTTGTTGGCGCAACTGGAAGCGAAAGAAAAAGCCTTGGCTGCCGAAAGAAACCGTTTGGACAAACTAAACAAAGACCTGAAAGACCGTTCCGATCGTGTAAATGAACTGGAAAGCATGATTGCAGCGAAAGAAGCAGCCATGAACAAACTAAAAGAAACCCTTTCGAAATCGCTTAGAGCATTTGAAGGAAAAGGACTGACCGTTCATCAAAAAGACGGGAAAGTTTACGTTTCCATGGAAAATAAATTGCTTTTCGAATCAGGAAGCTGGACAGTGGGTTCTGAGGGTAAAAAAGCGGTGGATTTAGTCGGAAAAGTATTGGGCGACAATCCGGACATTTCGGTATTGATCGAAGGTCACACGGATAACGATAAAATTACCGGTACCATCGGTGGTGGTGTGGAAAACAACTGGGATTTATCCACCAAACGTGCTACAGCCATTGTAAACATTCTAACGACAAACCCTTTGGTTCGAAAAGAAAACCTAACCGCTGCAGGTCGTGGCGAATATTCACCTTTAATGAGCAACGAAACGGCTGAAGGTAAAGCGAAAAACCGTCGTATCGAAATCATCCTGACACCAAAATTGGATGAAATCACGAAGATGTTGAATGATATTTAAGAAAAGTTACAAAGTGACTGAGTAGCTTAGTTTCTGAGTTATTTAGTCTATTAATAAAAAGGTTCACGTGAAAGCGCTGAACCTTTTTCTGTTAAATTGAATTTCAAACCTATTTTGCGCTTTATATTTGCACTTTAAAAACTTTGTTACTTAGTTACTCAGCAACTTAAAATATGAACTACACGACTTTACCTAATACCGATTTACAAGTCAGCAAAATTTGCCTTGGAACGATGACTTTCGGAAACCAAAATACCGAAGCCGAAGCGCACTCCCAATTGGATTTTGCCATCGAAAAAGGCATAAATTTTATCGATACGGCCGAAATGTACCCGATTGGCGGGAACGAACATATTTTCGGAAGTACCGAGCGTTTCATAGGGACCTGGTTGAATAAAATTGGAAAATCGGAAAGGGAAAAACTGATTGTAGCCACTAAAATAGCCGGACCCAATCGCGGCATGGGATACATTCGTCAGCCGCTGGATTTTTCGAAAAAAAGTTTACACGAAGCGGTAGATCTGAGTTTGAAAAACCTGCAAACGGAGTATATCGATTTGTACCAGATGCACTGGCCGGAGCGCGTGATGAACATGTTCGGGAAACGCGGGGTTTCGGAAATCGACACTAAATGGCAGGACAATATTTTAGAGGTTTTAACCGTTTTTGACGGCTTGATCAAGGAAGGGAAAATCAAACACATCGGGGTTTCGAATGAAAATCCGTGGGGCGTGATGAAGTTTTTAAACGAAAGTGAAAAACACAGCCTGCCACGAATTGCCACCATCCAAAACCCGTATTCCTTACTGAACCGTTTGTTCGAAGTAGGCTTGTCCGAAATCTGCATGCGTGAAAATGTAGGTTTGCTGGCGTATTCTCCTTTAGGATTCGGCTTTTTATCGGGTAAATACCTGGACGGAATGCAGCCGAATTACCGCATGGCGTTGTTCCCCAATTTCATACGCTATACGAATGAAAATTGCTATAAAGTCACCCAATTGTATAAAGAATTGGCACAGGATTCCGGATTAACGTTAACCCAAATGGCGATTGCTTTTGTGCACCATCAGCAGTTTGTGACTTCTACGATTGTTGGCGCTACATCACTGGCGCAATTGGAAGAAAATATCAACGCGTTTGAGGTACAATTGACTGATGCTGTCATCGCACAAATCGATAAAATTCAGGAATCAATTCCGAATCCGGCACCTTAATTTTTCAGGAATTTATAGATGGAAACCAAGCCCGTATTGGTTTTGACTTTCAAAAAATACAAACCTGTTGCTAACGTTGCCGTATTCACGGAAAGTAGTGGCAGGTTTTCTGTTTTTTGGGACAGTAGTTTTTTTCCGTTGCCATCAATAATCTCCAAATTGGTCGCAAAGAGTTCTTCGTCATTGCTTTGTACAAATACCTCTGAGGTTGCAGGATTCGGATACACTTTAAATGATTTTCGGTTTACTTCAGCAACATTCAGCGAACTGTCGACCAATTTGTAAATCACACCATTGTTGATGGAACCCACATAAAGTTCCCCATTCGCATCTTCTCCGAACGTTACAAAAGCATTACCGCTAAAGGTTTGCGAAAAGGTTACGGTACCGGAACTGTCGGCCATACCAATCTGCGCCTTACAGTAGTCGGAGAAAAAATATTTTCCTTTAAAATTCGGATAAGCCACTCCGCGATAGACATAACCGCCCGTAATAGAGCAAAATCCATTACTGTGATTGGTCACAAACAGTGGCGTTTTCATGGTGTTTTGAGCTGCGCAGCCCGTTATGTTGAAAGCAGCATTACCTTCGTAGCAGCGCCAGCCGTAATTCAACCCCGCTTCCGTAGCTCCGGCACGGTTGACTTCTTCGTAGAGGTTCTGGCCCACATCTGCAATCCATAAGTCGCCGGTTTGTCGGTCGAAACTGAATTTCCAGGGATTTCGTAGTCCGATGGCCCAAATTTCATCGGCTCCGGCCACACCTACAAACGGATTGTTGAGCGGAATTCCGTAAAGAGGCCCCGTGTTAACGTCAATCCGAAGCATTTTGCCTAATAATTCATTGGTGTTTTGCGCCCGATTTTCCGGGTCCCCACCACTGCCGCCATCGCCCATGCCTATGTACAAATACCCATCGGGCCCAAATTTTAAAGTACCGCCGTTATGATTGGAATAGGGTTGGGGAATCGTTAAAAGAACCGTTCCGGAAGGATTGGCCGTATCGGGATTGTTGGAATTGACGGAATATCGTGCAATAACGGTATCTCCGCTGAGGTTGGTGTAGTTGATGTAAAATAAACCGTTGGAAGCATAATCGGGTGAAAAGGCCAAACCCAATAAACCTTGTTCGCCATTAGCATTGGTTAAATTGGTAATATTCAGAAAAGGAGTGGTATTGACGGTTCCGTTGGGATTCAGGATCTTGATGAGTCCGTCCTGTTCTACCACAAAAAGACGGCTGTCACCGCAATGAGTGATTTCCACAGGAGCAGAAAAACCGGTGGCAAAAGACTGCAGGCCAATGACGGGTGCAACGGTTTGGGAGTGCTGCATGCATTGGACAAAGACCAAAGCGATAAAAAGAAAAAATACTTTCATGGCTTAATGGTTTGGATATCATAAAGTTAAATAAAAATCCCGACACTTGGCCGGGATTTGAGTAAGAAACAAGGATGGTTTTATTTTTCTACGGTATAGCCTTTCACTTTCGCAAAAGCAATGACCGAAGTGTTAATCGCATTACCCAAATCGTCTTGTGATTTCGATTTTTTGGCTTCCGCATCGATATACGCCTGACGTTTTTTGGCCAATTCGCCTATTTCTTTCTGAATCGCCTCACGTTCTTTCGATTTTTTCTCGACGTACACTTTAATTTCTTCCTTACTTTTGTTTTGTAGCTCCTTAGGCAATTCTTCTTTTTTCAGTTTGGTTACGGCATCTTTGTCATCTTTCATTTTATCGACCAAATCCCAACTTTCGTTTTTATACACGGCTTTCGATTTGCTTACCGCACGTTCCGCATAATTTGCTGCCGAAACGCCTTGTGCGTTCTGATCCTGCGCCACCTGATTCATTTTTTTAGAGTGTCCCATCGAGCCATAACCGATGTAGGTATCATTGATTTTGGCATTGCATTCCGAAATTCTAACATCATACGGCGTGGCAATATACAATACGGCACGGTTCGAATCGATGTTGAAATACTTTCCTTTTCCGGCATCGGCACCGTCTTTCCAAAACGTGCGAATGCCTTCTTCCTGATTCCCACAGAAAATCGTATTGATGTAGATGTCGTTGCGCAATGCATCGCTGATGGCTTCTCTATAGTTGATGTTCCCCTGATTGAACGGTTCGTTTCCGGCGATGTACATCAGTTTCATGTTCGACTCGTCTTTACCCCATGAAAGTTGTTTCGTAGCATCAGCAATTACGGCACCGCAGTATTCGTTTCCGCCATTGGTGCGTAAGGAGAACAGTTTTTCGGAAATCAGATCCAAATCGGTGGTCAACGGTGCGACCTGACGGATGTAATTCGATTGCGGCGAAAGTCCGTCGTTCCCGTATTCGTACAATCCGATTTCGATATCCGGCGTTTTTCCGTGGTATTTCAACGTTGTTAAGGTGTTTACGATGTTCCACAATCGGGATTTTGCCTGCTCAATCAAACCGTCCATACTGTTGGAGGTGTCCAAAAGAATCGCCACCTGAATTTTGGTGTTTTCTTTTTTTACAGGTTTTTCCACAGAAATGGGTTGATTAGCAATTTGCGGTTCGTTGAGGGTCTTGGCATTCGTACAGTTTGCAAAAGATAAGGCGGTTGCAAAAAGGGCGGTGGTGATGTGCTTTTTCATGGGAGTTGCTTTTTTAGTTATTGTTGTAATGTTTTGATGTCGTTTTCGATGGTTAAAATCAGCAGGGAAGTGGCGGTGCAGAAAACCGGGCTGGTAATGCAATGGTGTCCGTTCCAGCTACCGTCCTGATTTTGGATTTTAATCATTTTGCCGCTCACGTTGTCGTACCAGGTTTTCCAGTCAGCGTCTTTTTTTACTATCATCGATTCGCCGGTTTGCAGAAAACTCAGGAATTCTTCGCCACCGTTGTTCCCAAAGCCGTTCATCACGTTGTTGTCCATCGCCTGTACTTTGGCGGCTTTGTATACTTTATCGGCTACTTCATAACTTGCGGCTTTTTCTTTCGTGATGCCGATTTTTTCCAGATTGGCACGGTTTAAAGTGGCTTTTTTGTCGATTTTCCCTGAGGCTTTGGCTTCTTCGAAAAGGGTTTCGGCTTCTTTGGCTTCGGCAGCACTTCCCCGAACCGAACTGCTCACGGCATACAACATGATTCCGGCGCCGTCTTCGGTTTTTGCCGTTTTGCTGTCGGCATCATAATTGCTTTTCTGATAATTACGGGCGGCGTCCATTTTGTCTTTACTCACTTTGATGTTTTTGTTTTTTGCCGCCTGTTCCAAACCGGAATTGGCAAACGACGATTGTAAAACACCGGCCCATCCCGCACCAGAAACTTTTCCGCTACCGTCATAGGATTTTTCAATTTTGTCGACGCAAATCTGAATCGCGTTTTCGACTCTTTTCGTCAGTTTCTTATCGGATAAAGTCGGCACCACCTGATTTAGGAATTGTAATGTCAGTACGGCATCAATATTCTGACCTAATTTGGTTTGGATTTGCGTGCCGCGCACCTGCGTAATGAATTCGTTGTCTTTGTTTTTTTCGACTTCGTTTAATAAGAAATGTAAGGCATCGGAAAGTTTTTGTTTGTAAGCGCCTTTTTCAACAGTATAGCCGCAACGGTATAAGGCCATCGCTGCCATTGCTGTTGTAGCAGGATCTGAACTCACGGCATGCGGATTCATTTCTCCCTGATTGTTGTGCGAACCGGCGCCCCAACCACCGTCGTTATTTTGTGCTTTTAGCAGCCAATTTTCACCTTGCGATATGGCCGACGTATTTTTGGAATCCTGTTTGTAGGTGTTGTAACCCGTAACGGATTGTTCGCCCATGACCGACATAAATACACAAGGTTTTTCTTCGGTTAAGGTTTTTTTATAAGGTGTGATGAATTTGTTCTCCGGAGTGATTTTGTCTTTCAGAAGGATTCCGGTGATTAATGCAGTTGCATTCAATACTATTGCTAAATTTTCGGTTTTCATGGTTTTTCGTTTTATGATTCTATCCCAAAATTATTCAGAGAAAACAGGTGTTTTTTGCAGAATGGGTGAAACGGGGTTTTGACTTGGTGAAACCATTAGGAAAAGGATTTTAAAATAATTTACTTTACATTTAGAAATAAATACGAATCGGATGCGGTTGAAAGAAATGGTTTTAGCGGGAATTTTGATGCTGGGTTTCAGTTCGGAAGCTTTAGCACAGGATACTATTAAACCGGTTATGAAGAGCAAAAAAGCGTCGGTTTCCAAAATCAGTAAAGCGGCAGACGATTTAAAAGAATCCTTAAATTCCAATGACGAATTGGGCATCGCCAAGAATTATGAAAACCTCGCACAGGGATTTATCGATAAGGAAGACTATGCCAAAGGCGAAGAATACCTCAAAAAAGCATTGGCAGGCTATCTTAAATTAAAGCGTACCGAAGACAGAATCCGTGTGACCCGTGCATTGGCCAAAGTGCAGGAAGCACAGAATAAAGTCGGAGCTGCCATCAAAAATTATGAAGCAGCCGGAGCCGCCTCGATGGATAAAAGCTACGAGCAGGTCAATCAAAACGATGCGAACCGTTTGCGCAGCATCAATAATCCTGCGGCGCAGGCGGTTTATAACAAGTCGAATATTCAACTGCTGGAAAAAGAAGATAAAAAAGCTGAGGTTGCCGATGCCTATGTACAACAGGCGGAGGTAAGTCTGCAACAAAAAAATAAGGAAGTCGCCATCGAAAGCTATAAAAAAGCGATTTCCTATTCGAAAGACCAACCCGAAGCGGTTGTAAAACTGAAAAACGAAATTGCAAAAGTGTACGCATCTGACAATCAGTTCGACAAAGCCATTGCCATCAACGAAAAATTGCTGACCGAAGCCCAAGCAAAAAACGATTTCGACATCCAAATCAAACAATTGCAGGAATTGGCGACGATTTATTTCAAGAAAAACGAACCCGAAAAAGCAATCACGGTTTTAAAGCAGGCGTATCAACTTGCCATGCAACAAGGTAAAACGGCGGAAGTGAAAACCAGTTTGTTGCAGTTGCTACAGTATTATAAATCGAATGGAAAAGACAAGGAAAGCATTGCGTTGTATGACGATTTTTTTCAGCATTTTGATAAACTGATTCAAAACGACAGTTCGTTGATTGATGAAAAAACGTTTCAGGTTACCGAAGAAAAAATCCGTCAGCTGGAAAAGGAAAAAGCCTTAAAAGACGAATTGATTTCCAAGAAAAACACCTTCAATTATTTCCTGATGGGATCGATGGTGTTATTGCTGTTGTTTTTCGGACTGATTGTCAAAGCGCTGTATTCCATCAAAACGAAAAATAAGGAAATTGCGTTGCAGTCGTTGCGTCGCGAGATGAATCCACATTTTATTTTCAACAGTCTGAACAGCGTCAACCAATTCATTTCGCAGAATAAAGAACTGGAAGCCAACAAATACTTAACGTCGTATTCGCACTTAATGCGCAACATGATGGAAAACTCCAATAAGGATTTCATCAGTCTGAGCAGTGAAATCGAGCAGTTGAAAAAATACCTGGATTTGGAGCATTTGCGTTTTCAGGACAAATTCGATTATGAAATTACAGTCGACGAAAATCTCGACACCGAAACGACTTTTGTGCCCAACATGCTCATTCAGCCGCATCTGGAAAACGCGATTTGGCATGGCTTGCGCTATCGGGAAACGAAAGGTTTGTTGCAATTGTGTTTCGGTATAAAAAACAATAAAATTTCGGTTCTGATTGACGATGACGGCATCGGTTTGACCAAAAGTGCCGAACTGAAAACCCAAAATCAAAAAGTGCATCAGTCGCGCGGATTGACCAATACCAAAGAACGCATCAGTTTGCTGAATGAATTGTATAAAGCGAATATTGCTTTTTCCATCACCGAAAAAAATAGCGGAACCACCGGAACTTTAGTAGAAATCACGTTTCCCATACTCGACAAACCATGATGACCTTACAGAAAATACGCGCCGTAATTGTAGAAGACGAAGCCGCTGCCCGCGAAGTGCTCAAAAACTATCTGAGCAAATATTGTCCGCAAGTCGAAGTGATTGGTGAAGCGCAAAACATCAAAGAAGCGGTGCCGTTATTGCACGAAGTTACGCCGCAACTGGTTTTTCTGGATGTGGAAATGCCGTTCGGAAATGCTTTTGACGTGTTGGAAGCCTGTAAAGATTTGCAGTTCGAAACGATTTTCGTAACCGCTTTTTCCGAATATTCCCTGAAAGCTTTAAACCAAAGCGCAGCCTATTATTTGTTGAAACCGATTAGCATTGAAGAATTAATTGTCGCAGTAAATAAAGTACAACAACATATTCTGAACAACGAATTGTTCAATCGGAACAAAATCATCGTAGAAAATTTCCGCGAGACCCAACCCGAAAAAAAACAGGTAATTTTGCCCACTTTAGAAGGTTTTGAAGTGGTAAAAATGGAAGACATCGTGCGTTTGCGCGGCAATGGAAATTTCACCGATTTGTATTTGTCGGACGGTAGCAAGAAAATGGTCTGTCGTTTTCTGAAACACTTTTCGGAAATTTTGCCGTTTCCTTTTTTACGCGTACACAAGTCGCACATCATCAATATCAATTTCGTAAAATCCTATAATAAGGGTGGTTCAATTATGCTGAATGACGGTGCGGAAATCGAAATTTCGCCAACTTACAAAGACGATTTTCTGCGGAATTTTAAATAGTTACACAAGCAGAGTAAGTTGTCATTTTGAAGCTTTGCGGTGAGAAATCTCATAAATTGATGGGATTCCTCCTTTGTCGGAATGTCAAAGCCGTTTGTTTAAATAAGTCTCTTTTTTAAAAATCAAACTCGTCCACCAAAAGCGAATCACTTGGGATCGAATCCTGTACGACTTTCAGTTTCAAAAACGAACGGGCGTGACCGGAAATGTAAATCGGCACCGATTGTCCAATGGTGTCATCAGAACTGATTAACGCGCGGCGCAACATCAGGTTTTTGATGTAATTCTGATTTTTCTTCGCATACGGTTTCTGATTCCCTTCGTTGTCAAACTGCCACATGAATTTCTTGGGTTTCGGTACGATGGAAGCCAGGTATAAACATTCGTTCAGCGTCAAGTCACTCGGTCTTTTCTGGAAATAGAATTGTGCTGCTTCGCCAATACCATACACATTCGGCCCCCATTCAATCACGTTGAAATACACTTCCAGCATACGGGATTTGGACGCAATACGGTTGTTTTCCAAAATATAGACCAACAGGATTTCTTCCAGTTTCCGCGAAAGCGTTTTTTCCCGGGTTAAGAAGACATTTTTCACCAACTGCATGCTAATCGTGCTCGCGCCACGGGCAAATTTTTTGGTACGAATGTTTTTTACAATCGATTGTTTAAAAGCTTCATTAATAAAGCCACGGTGACGGCGAAATGACGGGTCTTCATTGGTTAAAACAGCTTTTTCCAGATACGGGGAAATCTGATCCAAAGGCGTGTAATTCGGGTTGGCGGGACCGACTAAAATAGGGCGTTGTTCTACGCCTTTATCGATCGCTCGATAGGTAAATTCGCCGTTGAGTTTCGCCAAATTTGCTTCACCGTATTTTACAATGCGGAGATTTTCTTTGTTGAGTTTACTGTCGAAAACCAGTTGGTTCGGTTTGTTTTTGTTGTATTCGAAGTCGAGTTGGTAATCGAACATTCCTTCGGCTTCCATGCCTTCAAAATGGGTGAACAAGCCTTGTGGTAACGAGGTGATGAAATCCTGTGCTTTCATCTTTTGGATGTCGATTTTCAGTTTGTAAATCGTGTCTGCTTCGGTATTGTATTCGGCAAATGGGCGTACTTTAATCTTATTCAGTTGTGCCGATGAGGTACTGTCAATCGAAATGAAATCGCTTCCCAACAAGAAACGGTAATCGAATCGCGCGTTTTGAATTACCACATCTTTTTTAGCAATTTTCGGGTGATTGATGGTGAAATTGTCAATCGAAGTAAAGCCATCGATGTGCAATTCGCCGCTTTCCATTTCCAGTTTGTCCAGTTTTAGGCGGATGTTGTCGAAACTGGATTTGAGTCCGAAACGCTCGTCGATATAAGGCAATTGGATTTTAGACGTGTCGCTGTTGAAGAATTTCAGATCGGCTTTCATTTCGCGCGGATCGGCGAATCCTTTGATGTTCCAGTTTTGCGAAAACGTATTGGTTTTTACATGGATAGCCGTTTGCAACTGATGGTCTTCCAACTGTAAATCGTTCATGTGTAAGGTTACCTTTCGGCCCATGTCGTCCATGCGTAGCGAGAGGTTTTGGAGTTTCATTTCGGTGGGCACCAGATTTAGCGCTTTCGACAACAAACGGTACGCCAATTTCGCATAATTGCGTTTTTCATTGGATTGTTCTGTGGTGTCTCTTTTTAGGAAAGCGTCAAAATTGCGGCCGTTTTCGTTTTTTACCAATTGGATGAAACCGTTGTTCATTTCCAGGTTTTTCAACTGAATGTCGCCGGTAAGCAGTTCCAGCAGACTGTAGCTGGTTTTAATTTTCTGTACCGATAAAAGCGTATCGGCGTTTTTGGGAATCAGCACAATATCGTGCATCTCTACCCCCGAAATTCCAATAAAGTTGGCCTGTTTTACCGAAAAACGACAGTCATATTCCTTGTCGAATTTATGTTCGGCCTTGTTGAGGGCTTTTTGCAATAAGGAATCGCGGAAAAAATACATTCCGCCCAAAGCCAGCAGTAACAGTACTGCGAAGAGTTTCAGAAAAAGAAAAAACTTTTGCTTTTTGGATCGTATTGCCATTGAAAAGAGTTGTTATTGTGACAGCGAAGCTACTAAATTTTCCACTTCCAATTTCTGTTGGGCGTATTTTTGTTGCAATTCCGAGCCTTCGCCCATGCGGTTGTAGTATTCGATGGCTTTTGAAGCGAAGAACTTTTTGTGATAATCGGAACATTCGGGAACCAATGGAAAATGATGATGAAACAACATTTCACAATAGGCCTGCCATTCGCGTTCGTTTTTGTCGGAAACCATCGTTGCTGAAGCTTTCTGAATCACATGCACCATTTCGTGGGCGATGAGGTTGATGATGAGTGGGAACGGGAATTCAAAAGCGTTTTCCGGAATACGGATGATTTGCGGTGTACCGAAAGTGCCTTCAGTCGTCATCAGAATATAGTCTGGGTTGGCTTTTTCCCGGAATTCAAAACCTTGAAAATTGGGTTGCGCCAGACCGAATTCTTCAATCACAAAGGCACCGGCCAAAGCAGGTTCGCCCATTTCATGGTAATGGTTGATGATTTGAAGGATTTCGGATGTAGATTTCATCGAATAAAGATATTGAAAGAATTTTGAAATTGTACTTGTTAAATAAAAAACGAAAGTCTTATGAAATTCTTGTGCTTTTTTTATTTTTGAAGCATGAAACACTTCCCGAAATCTTTAGCGAACAAGTTACAGCAACGCATTCAGAGCCATTCGTTGCGAAAGTTATCGGAACCAAACAATCTGATAGATTTTTCGTCCAACGATTATCTTGGGTTTGCGAAAAGTGAAGCTATTTTTGAGGCAACCCACTGGTTTTTATCGGATCGAAACATAAAAACCAACGGTGCTACGGGTTCGCGTTTGTTGTCGGGCAATCATGTTTTGTATGCCGAAACGGAGGATTTTATTGCGAAATTTCACCAATCGGAAAGTGTATTACTCTTTAATTCGGGTTACGACGCCAACGTGGGTTTTTTCAGTTCGGTGCCGCAGCGCAGCGATGTGATTTTGTATGACGAATTGAGCCACGCTTCCATTCGCGACGGGATTCAGTTGTCGAACGCTAAATCCTATAAATTCGAGCACAACGATTTCGAAGCGTTGGAAAAGTTGATGTTACGCTTTAAAACCGATACTTCCGAAATTTATGTGGTTACGGAAAGCGTTTTTTCCATGGATGGCGATTGTCCGAATCTGGAAGAACTTACGGTATTGTGTGAGAAATACAATTGTCTTTTGGTGTTGGATGAAGCGCATGCTTTGGGGGTTTTCGGGGAAAAAGGAGAAGGATTGGTGCAAAGTATGAACCTTCAGGATAAAGTGTTTGCCCGAATCATGACCTTTGGGAAAGGTTTGGGTTGTCATGGAGCGGCAGTTTTAGGTAGTGAGCCGTTAAAAAATTATCTGGTCAATTTCGCGCGGAGTTTTATTTACACCACTGGGTTGTCTCCGCATTCGGTAGCGACTATTTTAATTGCGTACCAACAATTGGAAGCTCAAAAAATCAATGCGCTCCGAGAAAACATACTACATTTCAATCAGCAGAAAAACCTCTTCGGTTTAAAACCTTTGTTTGTGCACAGTAAGTCGGCTATACAATCGGCCATCATTCCCGGAAACGAGAAAGTAAAAAGCATAGCGCAACAGCTTCAGGAAAAAGGATTTGACGTTAAAGCCATTTTGTCGCCTACGGTTCCCGAAGGACAGGAACGCCTTCGTTTTTGCTTGCACAGCTACAATTCGAAAGAGGAAATTTCGGCTGTTATGGCATGTATTTCCTCGCTTCTTTAAAAAAACATATAAAAATTCTGTAACGTTTTGGAATTTGAATTACTTACGAGACGTAATCCACTAAACAAAACAATTATGAAAACAGAAATTACTCCAAACAAAGTAAAAGCAATCGCTGTTATTACTTTAATCTTATTGTCTTCTTTTCTGTTAAGCTATTCTCTGGTAAGTTATTTTGTCTTTGATAAAGAAGTTTCGGCAATAGGACTGATTATAGCTGCAATCATTTTCGGTAAAAGTATGATGTCAATGCAGTTAATGCGGAAAAAATAAAAGCGGTATTTCAATCATCAATCAAGAAACATCAGGAAATCAATCAGAATTGAAAAGAATAAGTAAACTGTTTTGGAGTCAAAGGAAAAAAAATTTTTAACCCGGATTGAAACCCATAAAGGCATACTTTATAAGGTTTCCAAGATGTATATGGACAATCCGGACGACCAACAGGATTTGTTTCAGGAAATAGTTTGTCAACTCTGGAAGGCCTATGAAACGTTTAAGGGCGAAAGTCAGTTTTCTACCTGGATGTACCGCGTGGCAATTAATACGTCGATTGTCTTTCTGAAAAAGGAAAAAAGAAAAGTCGACAAATACGAAATTGCTTCCGAAAACATCGGTGAAGAAGAAAGTGATGCAGACGTTAAAGAAAATCAGTTGGAACATTTTTACCGTGCGGTGCAGCAATTGGATAAAATTGATAAAGCGATTATCTTTTACCAACTCGAGGGGTTTTCGCATAAAGAAATTGGCCGGAATATGGGTATTTCGGAAGGTAATGCCAGAGTGAAATTAAACAGAGCAAAAGAAAAATTAAAAGAAATTATAAAAAATCAGGGATATGGACTTTAACGACATACAATCCGCTTGGAACAATGAGAAGACAGAAAATGTTGTTGTTCCGAATCATTTAGAAAAACTGCAATCGGCCAATACGCCATTGGATATGATTAAAAAGAACCTTAAAAACGAGTTCGTTTACCAGATCATTTCCATAGTATTGCTTGGATTTGTGCCATTTATTCATCGTTTGCCGGAAAAAGCTTTCGCGCCATTTTATTTGCTGTTTACCATTTTTGTGGCCGTTTGTGTGTATTACTTGGTGAAACTGTATATTTTCTATAAACGACTAAATAAGACTGCCTTAAGTACCAAAGACAGTTTGTATGAAACCTATTTTGATATCCGATTGAACATGGAATTGTATAAAACATTCGGTTTTGCCTTAACGCCGTTTGTGGTCTTGTTTATGTTAGGGTTTACGTATTTGGAATTTTCTAAAAAAACCGATTTTTCAACCGGTTTGAACAATACACATTTAACCGTTTTGTTTGTTGTGGTTGGTGTTACCATTTTAATTATGGGGTTAGCACTCGAATGGTGGGTACATCATTTTTACGGGAAATATGCTAAAGAAATCCGGAAAGTAATCGACGAATTAAAAGAAGAATAATAAAAGCCCATCTTTAGGATGGGTTTTTTATTTTTGTAGAAAGATTATTGAATCATGAAACTATTCATCACAGGAATCGGAACCGATGTTGGTAAAACCATCGCTTCCGCTATCATCACCGAAGCATTGGAAGCAGATTACTGGAAACCCGTTCAGGCCGGCGATTTGGACAATTCCGATACGCATAAAATCAAAAAATACATTTCAAACGGCAAAACGCATTTCTTTGACAATGCCTATGCGCTCAATACGCCTGCGAGCCCTCATTTGGCGGCAGAGTTGGACGGTGTTACTATCGATTTGAAAAAAATCAAAGAACCAAAAACAAAAAACAATCTTGTTGTGGAAGGCGCGGGTGGCGTTTTCGTTCCGTTGAATGAAACCGATTGCGTTATCGATTTGATTCAGTCCGATTATAAAGTAATTGTGGTTTCCCGACATTACCTGGGCAGCATCAACCACACATTATTGACGATTGAAGCTTTAAAAAACAGAAAACTGGATATTGCCGGAATTGTTTTTAACGGCGATGAAAATCCTGCATCGGAAACCATTATTCTGAAAAAAACGGGTTTGAAATGCATTGGCCGCATCGATAACGAACCGTATTTTGATTCCAATGTTATCCGATATTATGCCGATACATTCAGAACAACCTTACTTGAATTGTCGTAATTAATAATTTGCAATTGAAAATGAACCTATCCGAAAGAGACTTACAATACAATTGGCATCCCTACACCCAACACAAAACCGCGCAACCGCATATTGCCATTACGAAAGGCGAAGGCGCATTGTTGTGGGATGAAAACGGAAAAGAATACATTGATGCCATTGCGTCCTGGTGGGTGAATCCGTACGGACATTCCAACCGATTCATAGCCGATGCGATTTATAAACAATTAACCACTTTAGAACACGTTTTGTTTGGTGGTTTCACGCATGAACCTGCTGTTCAAGTGGCAGAAAAACTTATGCAGTTGTTGCCCAACAATCAGCAGAAACTTTTTTATTCCGATAACGGATCGACTGCGGTGGAAATCGCCATTAAAGTTGCCTTGCAGTATTTTTACAATAAAGGCGAACGCCGCACCAAAATCATTGCTTTTGAAAATGCCTTTCACGGCGATACGTTTGCGGCTATGGCGGCGAGCGGAATTTCTTTTTTTACCGAAGCGTTTAAAGGTTCGCTTTTGGAAGTGATTCGTATTCCGGTGCCAACTCCGAGCCATGAAGCCGATAGTTATGAAGCCTTGGAGCGACTTCTGAAAACCAATGAGTTTGCCGGATTTATTTTCGAACCGTTAGTGCAAGGCGCTGCCGGAATGGTAATGTATGCGCCTGCCGAACTCGATAAACTGATGGCGCTTTGTAAAAAACATCGGGTGTTTACCATAGCTGATGAAGTCATGACAGGATTCGGGAAAACCGGAAAAAATTTCGCCTGCGATTATTTAACTGAAAAGCCGGACATGATGTGTTTGTCGAAAGCGTTAACCGGAGGCACAATTCCTATGGCCATTACCACATTCACTCAGGAATTGTTCGAAGGTTTTTACGATGACGATGTGAATAAAGCTTTGTTCCACGGACACACATTTACGGCCAATCCGACAGGCTGTGCGGCTGCACTGGCGAGTATGCAATTGTTGGAATCCGATGTCATGAAGCAAAATATTCAACGGGTGAATAAACAACATTTAGCCTTTCAGCAACGGATTCAAAATCATCCGAGAGTCGCAACCACGCGGGTTTTAGGTGTAATTTTTGCTTTGGAAATTAAAACCGACGGAACGGAAAGTTATTATGGTGCTTTCAGAAACAAACTGTACAATTTCTTTATCGGCAAAGGGATTATCCTGCGTCCGGTGGGAAATATCGTTTATGTGTTGCCACCGTATGTGATTTCCGATGCGCAGTTGGAAAAAATTTACCAAACACTGGAAGAAGCGTTGACAGAATGCTAACTTTGTAAAAATTTAGATTTTGAAATCCATTGCCATCACCGCCTTAGCCTCTTTTTCTTCGTTGGGAAATCAGCCCGAATCGATTTGGAACGAATACCTCAAAAGTACGACCGCTGTTAAAGAGCGACAAATTGGGGCGTACCATCTGCCGGTGGCGTCGCTGCCTGCTTCGTTGCAACAAATGGTTGCTGATTTGAAAGCCTCGGATCACAAGTACAAATCGCTGGACCATTCGGTTTTGTATGCGATGCTGGCTTCCCGAATGGCAGTAGAACAGGCCGGATGGACAGCAAAAGATGTTTTCGGCATCAATATCGGATCGTCCCGCGGGGCAACCGAACTGTTTGAAAATTTTCACGAAGAGTTTGTAACCACGGGAAAAACGTCAACGTTGGCTTCTCCAACCACCACCATGGGGAACATTTCGTCTTGGGTGGCGCATGATTTAAAAGCGACTGGTCCGGAAATATCACATTCCATTACTTGTTCCACGGCTTTGCATGCGTTGTTAAATGGCGTAGCATGGCTGCGCGCCGGAATGGCAGATAAGTTTTTGATTGGCGGAAGTGAAGCCCCGCTAACTCCGTTTACCCTCGCGCAGATGCAGGCGTTAAAGATTTATTCCACTGACAAAAGCGACTATCCGTGCAAGGCTTTTGATTTGGAAAAAGACAAAAACACCATGGTTTTAGGAGAAGGTGCCGGAGTGGTTTGCCTCGAAATGGGTCGACATGAAAAGGCGTTAGCGTATGTGGAAGGAATCGGTTATGCAACGGATATTCTGGAGCATGGAATTTCCATTTCCACGGAGGCCGACTGTTTTAAAAAATCGATGCGCATGGCGATTGGCGACATTCCGTTAACCGAAATTGATGCGATTGTAATGCACGCGCCGGGAACGATTAAAGGGGATTTGTCGGAATATAAGGCGATTCAAAATGTATTTGGTGATAATTTGCCGATGCTTACCACTAACAAATGGAAAATCGGGCATACGTTTGGGTCGTCCGGGATTTTAAGTCTGGAGATGGCGGTTTTCATGCTGCAACATCAGCAATTTATTCCGGTTCCTTTTGCTAAAGAACAGCCACAACGTAAAACCATCCGTAAGATTTTGGTAAATGCGGTTGGATTTGGCGGAAATGCAGTAAGTGTGCTGTTGTCCGGACCGCTTTAGTTTTCGGATAAATCGTTAAGTTTTTCAAAAATCAAATGGCTTTCAAATCCTTTGCGGAGTAAGTAATCGCAAAATTTCTTTTTCTTTTTCTGAAGATTGGTTTCCTTAATCGAATCCCAGTGTTTTTGGGCGGTTTCATGAAACGTGTTCAGATAAATTTCCTGTGGGATTTCTTTCAGCGCCTTTTCGATATTGTATTTGGAAATGTTGCGGAATTTCAGTTCGTTCACAATGCGGACTTTTCCCCATTTTTTAATGTTGTGTTTCCCACGGGCAAAACTTTGGGCAAAACGTTCCTCGTTCAGGAAATTATTTTCGATGAGGTGCACCACAATCGTATCCACTACCTGCGGAATCATGTTCATCCCACGCAATTTCTCCACCACTTCATAATGACAGCGCTCCTGATAGCTGCAGTAATACTCCAGTTTTCGCTTGGCTTCGTCTACCGTAAAGGATTTTATAGGGTCGGTGTTCATAAATTGCTCATAACTTAACATTAAATTAATCGTAAGTACTTGAAATTCTGTTGAAAATATGTACCTTTGATGCCCGCTTTTTGTGAAAAGGTTTGTAAAAAGCGGACTAAATATAGGAAATTATTTAAAATTTTACCTCAAATCGTATGAAATTTAAATTACTATTATTATCCTTTTTATTCTCCGCAACCTTGGGTTGGGGGCAGGCATCTTTACCGCTTACTAGAACTGCTTGGGATGTAACTCCCATTGGTTGGACAGATTCACCATTGGATAATTATTTGACTATTTTCGCTTGTTCTGGTAGTAATGGGGCCAAATTTGATACAACAGGTGATTTGAAAATTGTGAATTTTAACGCGAGTCCAAATCAGTTAACTTTTGTTGTGAAATCGAACGCGGCAACAACATCCTCTTTATTGGTGGAAGAGTCGGCAGATGGAGTCGCCTATTCTACGGTAGTTAATTTGTCTGGGTCTACAGATCTACCTACGACTTGTGCAACTAGAGGGCCATATACTCTAAATGCTGCTTCTAGATTTGTTCGTTGGAGATTTACTAAAGGGACTTCTAATATGACAATGGATGATGTTTCCATAACAGCGAGCGCTGGATGTACAGCTGCGGCCATAACAGGACAACCTTCAACAACGGTTCAAAACCTTTGTCAGAGTTCGGCAGCTACGGCTTTGTCGGTAACTGCTACGGGTACAACTTTAACTTACCAATGGTATAGTAATGCTGCTAACTCAAATGTAGGGGGAACACTTATCGCAGGCGCAACAAGTGCAAGTTATACACCTTCAACCGCTGTTGCGGGAACTTTATATTATTATTGCGTGGTTACGGCTGCTTGTGGAGCGCCGGTTACAAGTAATGTTTCCGGAGGGGTTACCGTAAATGCGTTGCCTGCTGCACCGCCAGCGCCTACGGCAGTTGCAAATCCTTCTTGTGGTGCGACTACGCTAAATGTAATGGTGCCGCCAGCTGGAGAAACCTATTATTGGCAAGGAACAACCAGCAACGGAGTCAGTACAACATCTTCAACAGCATCCACTTATAATGTTGCGACTTCAGGAACTTATTATGTGCGCTCTAGAAATAACACAACCGGTTGTTGGTCGGCACAAAGCAGTATTGTAATGACGGTGAATACGCCAATAAGTATATCGGTTCATCCGGTTAGTCAAACTGCGAATGTTCCTGCTACCAAAACTTTTACGGTTACGGCTGCAGGTACTGGGTTGACTTATCAGTGGCAATTCTCCACTGATGGAGGAACGGTTTGGAATAATGTCAGTTCAGGTACCGGAGGTACAACAAATTCCTATACCACACCCGCAACAACTTTGGCGATGGATGGCTATCAGTATCATTGCGTAGTGAGTGGGGCTGCGCCTTGTGGTAGCGTAACCTCAAATAATGCAACTTTAACCGTTAATAATACGGCTCCAAATAATGCAACTGCAGTTACGGCATGTTATGGAAATACAAGTACAGTCATAACATGGACGGCATCAACAGGAACTCCGCCGGACGGATACATGGTTTTTGCATTAGCGGGAGCGACTGCTCCAGCGTCAGGGACTCCCGGAAACGCGAGTTTGTATACGGCAAATTCCGATTTTTCATTGGCAACAGTGGTAACGCCTTCTTTAGGGAAGTGTGTTTATAAAGGTGCTGGTACTTCTGCGACTATAACAGGATTGACCAATTTATCTAATTATTCGTTTACTGTTGTGGCTTATATTGGGGCTGCCCAAACCGGCTGGTCCAATGGAATCAACAGTCCTGGTTCGTGGAGGGTTACGAATGTAACCGTAGACGTTCCGGAAGTTTCAGCTTTAGCAGCATCGATAGCGGGCGGACAATCGGCTCTGTCATGGACTCGTCCTACACCTACCGCTTGTAATGAGTATTTGGTTGTTGCCAATCAGGGTGCTGTAGTTTTTACGCCTTCGGGTGATGGTTCTGCATATACAGCTAATACAGTTTACTCTGGGGCTAATCAGGTAGTATACAAAGGTACCGGAACTGGTGTGACGGTTACCGGTTTAACAAACGGATTAAATTATTGCTATAAAGTATTTGTTAGGGATATTAATTCGAATACTTGGAGCGACGGCGTTTCCGTTTGTCAGACACCTAACTTGGTATATTGTACTTTAACAGCAACCAATACCAGTTTTGAACATATTTCCAACGTAACGGTTGGTACAGATATTAATAACAATACAGCAAGTAGCGGGTATGCTAATTATACGGCTCAGGTTGCCAATACAACAATTGGTTCGGGTACGCCTATATCGGTAACGATAACACCATCTTATACTACTGATAATGTTTATGCTTTTGTGGATTGGAATCAGGATGGAGACTGGTTAGATGCCGGAGAGACTATCCCGATGACTTATACGGCAGTTGCAACCAGTTTTACTGCTACAGGAACCATTACGCCTCCGGTTACAGCTTTAACCGGAAATACCAGAATGCGAGTAATTGTGGTTGACGGAACGGTATCAAATTCGTGTAACGGAGGCGCAAACTTTACGTATGGTGAAGTTGAAGATTATACTATAAATGTTTTATCAGCTTGTGTTCCGACGCATACGGTAACATCATTTACACCAACATCGGGTCCGGTAGGAACAGAAGTTACTATTAACGGAACCGGTTTAACAGGGGCAACGGTAACTTTTTCCGGAGTGAATGCGACAATAGTTTCAAATACAGGAACTCAAATGGTGGTTGTTATACCGGCAGGCGCAACTTCAGGGATGTTGTCTGTAAAAGACAGTCAGCCTTGTGCTGTTGATAATGCTTATGTAATTATCACTAAAAACAATACTTCATGTGAAGGAGCTGCTACTACTACGGATTTAATTATTTATGATATTCACGACGAAAAAACCGGTTCGGGTGGATTCATAACACTATACAATGGAACGGCAGCTACCGTTGATTTAACAAATTATACTCTTTGGAGAACAAGTATTCATGATGATGGCAATGAAATTGATTATGCTAATTTAACGGGTACCATTGCTCCGGGAGCTTTAGGAATATTAAAAGTTTCTGTAGGTAGTTGCGGACCGGCATCAACAAACGGTACTATAGATGGCGGATTTAATGAAGATGACGGTATTCAGTTAAGAAATGCCGCCGGAACGGTTATTATCGACGATGTGGATACGTATCCTACTGCACCGGGTTACTATATGGTGCGAAACACAGGGGCGTTAAGCGCAAGAGTTTCTTATGTTGCGGCAGACTGGAGTACGACGCCTTTAATTGCGGGTGAATGTTACCCGAGTGCCGGATTAGTACTGCCATCTTCTACAGGAACTACACCAATAGTAACGGCACAGCCAACTTATTCACCAACATGTGGTACAACATCGGCAACATTAACAACAGCGGGAACGGAAGGTTATGCCGGCGGATTAACGTTAGCGTATCAATGGTATTATGTTGCGCCGGGAAGTGCAACTTGGACGGCTGTAACTGATGGGGGTATTTATAGTGGTGCAACAACGGCGTCTTTAACTATATCATCAGTTGCAACGGTTGTAAATTACCAATATTACTGTCAGATCAGAGAGAATTTAGCAACTTGTTATACTGCAACGAATGCTGTGAAAATTGCAGATTCGAATGCTACAACCTGGAACGGAACAGCATGGTCCAACGGAGTGCCAACAGTAAGTAAGTTGGCGATCATCAACGGAAATTATAACACTGCCGTGAACGGTGATTTCGAATGTTGTAGTTTGCAGATTAATGCAACATATACTTTAGATATTAAAGATACCGACTATGTGTTAATCCAAAACGATTTAACAGTTAATGGTACACTTGAAGTTCAAAACCAGGGGTCACTGATTATGGTGAGCGATACCGGTGTGGTAACCAATAACGGAACTACCAATGTGCGAAAAATGAGTACATTGTTCGATAAATACGATTATACGTTCTGGTCGTCACCGGTTGCAAATGCACCAATCAGTATTTTCAGTCAATGGCAAACGAATTATATTTTTAAACTGAATACGGCTGCTTTCCGCGATGATAATAACGATTCTCACGATGACAATATGGATGCATGGGTGTTTACCCCACAAGCGGAAATTATGTCGGCAGGCAGAGGGTATGCGGCCATGGGTAAAATTGCACAGACTTTCCCTGCACAGCAAGGAGCGGTTTATAGCGGTGCGGTTAACAACGGTGTTGTTACGCAACCTATTGCCCTGAGTTTGGATAACACGAAAGCCAATGATGATTTTAACCTTATCGGTAATCCTTATCCTTCTGCGATTAGTGCTGATGCGTTTATTACTGCGAATCCGGATATTTCAGGAACGCTTTATTTCTGGACACATGAAGGTAATATTCAGGTAGCAGCCATCAATCCTGGTCCGATGAACATGAATTTCAGTCCGGATGATTTTGCTTATTACAATTTGGCAGGAGGAACCGGAACAAGAGCCGGTTTGTTGTCCGGTAACGGAAACAGCAATGCGCCAAGCGGATTTATCGCTTCTGGTCAAGGCTTCCAAGTCGATGCTGATGCAGCTACTTTTGTAACCTTTAACAATGCAATGCGTAACAAAACGCACATCAATACTGATTTTTACCGTGATGCAACTGCAGGTCCAGCACCTCAGAAAGACCGTATCTGGTTGAATCTTACGAATTCAGAAGGTATTTTCAGTCAGCAGTTAATCGGATTCTTCCCGCAGGCTACTATGGGCGTAGACAGAGGTTATGATGGTTACTATACCAAATCGCCAACCTATGCGGCTTTCTATTCCATGATTGGGAATACACCTTATAAAATTCAGGGAAGAAGCGCTTTTGATGTGAACGACAGAATTCCGTTAGGTTTCCGTTCGGCGTATGAAAAAACATATACAGTTTCTATCGGGGATATCCAAGGTGTACTAACCAATCAGAATGTTTACCTTGAAGATTTACAGTTGAATGTAATTCATGATCTGAAAGCGTCTAATTACGTATTCTCTACACCAGCAGGTGAATTCAACAACCGATTTGTATTACGTTTTACAAATAACACATTAGGTAACGATGATTTCCAATCCACTGCAAATTCCGTGATTATTTATGCGAATCAGGGCATTACAGTGACTTCATCTTTAGAGCGTATCAAAGATGTGGTGGTATACGATGTTTTAGGTCGTTTAATCACCGATAAGAGAAATGTAAACCATAAAGAAACTGTGCTTACCAACGTAAGACCTACACAAAGTGCTTTAATAGTAAAAGTAACTTTGGAAAACGGTCAAACCGTTACGAAGAAAGTACTCTACTAAAGTTTACGATATCAAAACAAAAAAGGTTGTCCATTGGGCAACCTTTTTTGTTTTATTACGCTGCTAAGATGCTTGTTAAATTGTTAGGTAAATTCTTATTTATAACGTTTTGTGATTTTTTTTGATAATTTGTATTCTAATTGTTAAAAAATATATATTTGTGTTCCAAATCTATAGTAGGAGTTATGAATAATAAAATGCGTAAGGGTGCTGCTTTAATTTTTGTTTTGTCTGCGGTTGCTCTGACTTTTTTCTGGAACAGAAACAGTAAGGAAACATCAATCCCGGAAGCAAAACCAATACTTAAAAAAACGGTTGTACAGACAAATACGACAGTCAAAGAAACGTATGCCGAAAACAAGAAGAGGCCAAAATCACAACATTTAAAATCGCTTCCTCTTAAAAAAGAGGTTTTACCTAATACTTATTCCGATAAAGAATTGGATTCCGTAAACAAACTGCGGGAACGCTATTCTTATATTTTAGAAAATCATCCTATGCGTAAAGCAATGGTTTTGTCAAAAGCGGAACGAAAAAAAATAGGAATGCCGCCAAATGCTTACAACGAGCAGGATTGGCTCTACAGTATGAATCCTGTTTTGGGACGTCCGCAACCGGAAGCATTATTTGCACTTAACGACGAATTGACTGAGATGCGCAAAGCGATGAAATCTCCGGGTGAAGATGCAGATAATCCATGGGAAGAACGCGGACCCAATAACGTAGGAGGAAGAACGCGTGCCTTGCTTTTCGCTCCCGGCTCTACCGTTAAAGTGTTTGCCGGAGGTGTAAGCGGTGGTTTATGGGTAAACAATGATATCACTTCGGCTGCCACACAATGGCAACGGGTAAACGGCGTTCCGAGTAATCTTTCCATAACCTGTATCACCGTGGATCCGAACAATTCGCAGATTATGTATTTGGGTACCGGTGAAGTATATACTTGGGGTTCGGTAAACGGAAACGGTGTATATAAATCTACCGATGGCGGAAACAATTGGGCACGAATTTTCGGAACACCGGGAGCGAATGTAAATAATAATATTGTGTACATTCAGGATATTATCGCCTGGAACAATCCAACAACCAACCAAACGGAAGTTTTCTTTGGCGCCGATGCGATGAACTACAGCGAACAGGTAGCGGCAGGTCCGGGTTGGGCATGGTTGGGTCTGAATACCATTGGTTTGTACCGCAGCACGGACGGAACAAATTTCGCCCGAATGACGGGTGCTCCTTTCATCGATGGCTCTTCTCGTTTCTATGCACCCAATAGTTTTGATATCGACATGAACGGGAATCTTTTCATGGGAACAAAATACAATTATACTTACGGAACAGCTGGAGGGATGTTGTTTAAAACATCTAACGGAAGTGCGTGGACCAATGTAAGGAATTTCGGTACCAACGGAAGGGTGGAAGTAGCGTGTTCCAAAACCACAGCAGGCAAAATGTATGTTTTGTTGGAAGATCGTGTGGCGGCAGCTGCTCCAGTTAAAATAAAAATGTCTACCGACGGTTTTGCAACAGTAAATACAGCGGTTACGATTCCGACGAGTATCGGAAGACAACCGCCGGCCGCAAACGATTTTACCCGAGGTCAGAATTTTTACGATTTAATGATAGGGGTTGATCCTACCAATGATGCCAATGTCTTTGTAGGAGGTATTGAGATTTTCAAAACCACTAACAGCGGAACTTCCTGGACACAATTAACCGATTGGACCGGAGTAAACGGCGCTTTAGACGGCGTGCATTCCGATCAGCATTGTATGACCTTTGCCACAACATCCCGTATGGTTTTCGGAAACGACGGAGGAGTGTATTACAGTAACGATTCGGGAACAACCATTTCAGAACGTAATAACGGTTATAACGTGACGCAGTTTTACATGGGGGCGATCAACCAAACCGGTGCAACCCAAAAATTAATGGCGGGCGCTCAGGATAACGGTACGCAATTTATCAATAATGCACCGGCTGGGATTTCTGGAGCAACTGAAATTAATGGTGGGGATGGTTGTTGGAATTTTACCGATACCGGAGATCAATACATGATTTCTTCTTACGTGTACAACGTTTATAGCCGACACAATATTAATGGCGGATGGGTGTATGATATTGCGAACAATCAAGCCGATGGTGATTTCGTGAATCAGTGCGGTTTGGATAGTGCTAATGATATTTTATATGCCAATGGTTCTTCCGGTGCCACCTATCAGATTTACAGGTATACACTAGGCGCAGCCAGTACAACAGCAACAGCTACTTTGAGTAACGCCTTGTTAAATCAGGTGCCGACATTCTTCCGTGTGAATCCTTTTACACCTACAACCTTATTCGTGGGTACGGCTACCGGAAGATTGCTTAAAATTACGGGTGCCAACGGTGGTGCTCCGGCATGGTCTTCGGTTGGAGACGCATCTTGGGTAGGTGCGGTGTCCGACATTCGTTTTGGTAACACGACCAACGATATTTTTGTAACGTTTCATAATTATGGAGTAACCAGCGTTTGGTATTCTTCCAATGGAGGAACCAGCTGGCAAAATAAGGAAGGCGACTTGCCTAACCTGCCGGTGAAATGTATTTTACAAAATCCGGGAAATGCAAATGAAGTAATCGTCGGAACCGAATTAGGAGTTTGGAGAACGGCTAATTTTACAGCGGCCAGTCCGAATTGGGTACAGTCTTATAACGGAATGAGCGATGTAAAAGTAATGTCTTTCGATTATCGCGCCATCGATAAAACTATTTTAGCAGCAACCTTTGGTCGCGGTATGTTTACCGGTTCTTTCTGGACTTGTGGCGATATAACAACCACTTGGAACGGAGCGGCATGGTCTAACGGAACCCCTTCTAAAAAGAAAGTGGCTACCATCAGCGGAAATTACAATACGGCTACCAATGGAAGTTTTACTTGCTGTAGTTTAATTGTTAATGGCGGAAATACGCTTACAATCGGTGCTAATAATTACGTGGAAATCACCGGAGATCTAACGGTAAATGCTGCCGGAACGCTAAACGTACTTCATAATGGATCTTTGGTAATGACCAATGATGCCGGAGTGGTGACCAATAACGGTACCACAACAATAAACAAAACATCGGCCTCTTTTGACCGTTACGATTATACGTTTTGGTCTTCACCGGTTGCGGCTACCACTATCGGTAATGTATTATCGGGATGGAATCAAGCGGCGATTTACAAGTTAAATGCAGCTAATTTCAGAGACGATAATAATGATACTCGAGATGATAATGGTGATGCATGGGTGTTTACACCACAGGCTGAAGCGATGACTCCGGGAAGAGGGTATGCTGCAATGGCAGATGTGTCGGGTGTTTTTCCTAGACAGGCCAGTGTGGTTTTCAACGGGAAAGTAAACAACGGAATTATCAATATTCCGGTAAATCTGAGTTTAGACAATACAAAAAATAACGACGATTTTAATTTAATCGGAAATCCGTATCCGTCCTCTATCAGTGCTAATGATTTTATCAATGCCAATGCAGGGGTGATTTCAGGAACGCTTTATTTTTGGACGCATGTGGGCAATATGACGGGAGGTCAGTACAGTCCGAATGATTTTGCATATTACAATCTTTCCGGAGGAACGGCTACGGCAGCAACCGGAACGGGAAATACCACGCAGCCTAACGGTTTCATTGCTTCGGGACAAGGGTTTCAGGTAGATGCTTCCGTAAACGGAAATGTTGTTTTCAATAACAGTATGCGAAGTGGGTCCTATGCCAATTCAAATTTTTACAGAAGTGAAGCAGGTGCCACTATGGAACGCGACAGAATTTGGCTTAACTTGACCAATACTCAAGGCGTTTTCAGTCAGGTGTTAACCGGTTTCTTTTCTGAGGCTACTTCCGGTGTGGATTATGGTTATGATGGTCCGTATACCAAAACCAATACACCGGCAGCGCTTTATTCCATAATAGAAGGTGAAAAATACAAGATTCAGGGAAGGGGAGCTTTTGAAGTGAATGATTTTGTAGTATTAGGATTCCAGTCGAATTTTGAAACAACCTATACTATTTCAATCGATATGGTTGAGGGAATCTTAAAGAATCAGAATGTTTATCTGGAAGACCGACAATTGAATGTTATCCATGATTTGAAAACTTCAGGTTATGTGTTTTCTTCACCAGTGGGAGAATTTAACGACCGATTCGTGTTGCGTTTTACCAATGCGACTCTGTCAAATTCCGATTTCGAAGCCGTAACAAATTCGGTGCTGATTTATGCTGATAAAGGTATTAATGTTACTTCTTCTTCGGAACAGATTAAGAGTATAACCGTGTATGATGTATCCGGACGGGTAATTGCTGAAAAGAAAAACATCCGTGAAAAAGCAACGGCAGTAAGTAACATAATGCCTTCGCAAAGTGCCTTAATCGTTAAGGTGATTTTAGAGAACGGACGAGTGGTAACCAAGAAGGTTGTTTATTAATCGCAAAATATAAAATAAGAAATCCCGATTTGTATCGGGATTTTTTATTTAGGGAGGTTCAGTTTTTTGTGGGTTCTCACAATGGCCTGCTCGTTTTTGTAATCAATCCATTGTTGCCCTTTCCATTTGCGCATCAGTTCGTCAAAATGACGCATTACCACGATGTTGTAAACCGCATAATAAAAACTGCTTAGTTTTCGCGGATACGCGCGCAGACTCATGGAAAAACCGGGTGTCAGGTATTTCATGTAGTGCCAGTATCCTTCCGGCATGTAGAGCATTTCGCCATGATTTAAATTGCATATCAATCCTTTTGCCTGTTTTAAGGCCGGCCATTTTTCGAAATCCGGATTGTCGTAATCAATGTCTTCCCTTGAAATCAAGGCGTGCGGCACTTTGTAGAGAAATGGGGTTTGGTCGGGTGCGAAAAGAATACATTGCTTTTTTCCGTGAAAGTGAAAATGCAGAATATTCGAATAGTCAATGTCGTAATGAATAAAGACTTTCGAATTTTCACCGCCAAAGAACAGCATTGGCAACTGCTTGATTAGTTTTAGGCCGATATCGGGCCATATGAAGTCGTTTTGCAGTTGGGGCACCTGTTTCATCAGATTGTACAAAAAGATGCGGTAATTCGTCGGCTCTGATTGTAATAAGTCGATGTAATCGCTCATTTTCATTTCCGCATGCGCTTCGTTGAAACCGTCGGTATGGGAAACGGGGCGGTCGTCATACAACGGAACCGTTTTTTCTCCGGCAATGCTTTTGATGTAGTTAAGATTCCATTTCTCGTAAGCCGGCCAATCTGTGGTCAATTGCTCAATCACGAGAGGAATTTGCTTTTTTACATAATGGTTGTAAAAATCTTCTTTGGAAATGGTTTTTACACGCGCTATTTCGGTTAACTGTAACTTCATATTCGGCGATTAAAAGGATTTGCAAAAAAAAATGCTCTTAGCGGGGCAGCTAAGAGCAAAGTTAAGAAAAATCTTTAATGTATTGTATAAAGTATTCTATGTCAATTAAATGTGGAAAGAAAATTATTTTCCTTTCGCCTGAGCTTCCAGGTTTCTTTCGATTTTGTGTTCCGGACGCGACCATTTTGGTTTTTCGCCTAACGCCTGGAATTTAGAATCTTCCGCTTCCACGGTTTCCGGCTGCATCAGTTTGATGAATGGTTTCTGAGGCTGTAATCCTAACATTTCAAACATTTTCATGTCTTCGTTTACATCCGGGTTTGGTGTGGTTAATAATTTGTCTCCGGCGAAAATCGAGTTCGCTCCTGCAAAGAAACACATCGCCTGTCCTTCTCGCGACATTTGGGTTCTTCCTGCAGAAAGACGTACCTGAGTTTCCGGCATCACGATACGGGTTGTAGCAACCATACGGATCATTTCCCAGATTTCTACCGGTTTTTCGTCTTCCATTGGAGTACCTTCTACGGCCACCAAAGCATTGATTGGCACCGATTCCGGTTGTGGGTTTAAAGTCGACAGGGCAACTAACATTCCCGCACGGTCTTCGATGCTTTCTCCCATTCCGATGATTCCGCCACTACAAACCGTAACATTCGTTTTACGAACATTTTCAATGGTTTGCAAACGGTCTTCGAATCCTCTGGTGGAGATTACTTCTTTATAATAGTCTTCGGAAGTGTCTAAATTGTGGTTGTAGGCATACAATCCTGCTTCTGCCAAACGGTGTGCTTGGTTTTCGGTTAGCATTCCTAAAGTACAACATACTTCCATGTCTAACTTGTTGATGGTACGCACCATTTCCAAAACCTGATCGAATTCCGGTCCGTCTTTTACGTTTCTCCAGGCGGCACCCATACATACGCGGGACGATCCTCCTGATTTTGCACGCAAGGCTTGTGCTTTTACCTGTGAAACCGACATTAAGTCGTTGCCTTCGATATCGGTATGATAACGTGCGGCTTGCGGACAATACCCGCAATCTTCCGGGCAACCGCCTGTTTTGATGGATAATAAAGTAGAAACCTGCACTACATTCGGGTCGTGATTTACACGGTGAACGGAAGCGGCTTCGTAAAGCAAATCCATTAAAGGTTTATTGTATATCGCAATGATTTCTTCTTTGGTCCAATTGTGTCTAGTTGTTGTACTCATACATCATTAGTTTGTTCGGTTCAAAAATAGGCAATTAGGAACGAAGTAAAAAATTTTGTTGAAGGGGGATTGTCGGAAATAAAAAAACCTCTCATTGCTGAGAGGTTTAGTACCCGGAGTGGGAATCGAACCCACACACCTAAGTACACGAGTTTGAGTCGTGCGCGTCTACCAATTCCGCCATCCGGGCTAATGGATTGGATGGTTCTTTTAAATTTTTTAGAAAAATTAATTAAAGATAAGCCATCCGGGCGTTTTTGCTGGATGTTTTACTTACTAATTTTTAGAAAAAATTAATTAAAGTTGTGCCATCCGGGCAAATGAAGAATAGAATTCGATGTTTGGAAAACCAGTGAAGAATCTATTTTTCAAATTCAAATAAATCTGTTTTCAAAAAAGCTAAAACAAAAACATCTGAACAATTGATTGTTTCAATTTGTGGGTGCAAATGTAAATAAAAATTCTTCAAACAATCAAAAAATAAAAGAAAAAATTGCTTTCAGAGTTGAATTTAATTTCTAAATTTGCACCTCGTTAACGCGACACAACACTAACTAACTACATAACAACGAATTAAAATGTCACACATTGAACCGGAAGCAAAGATATTTGCATGTTCACAAAGTGTCTATCTTGCTGAGAAAATAGCAGCACATTACGGTGTGGAGCTGGGCAAGGTAACGTTCTCAAAATATAGTGATGGCGAGTTTCAGCCGTCTTTTGAAGAGTCAATCCGCGGATTACGCGTGTTTTTAGTTTGCTCGACATTTCCAAGCGCCGACAATTTGATGGAGCTTTTGTTGATGATTGATGCAGCTAAACGAGCTTCGGCCCGACACATTACCGCTGTAATTCCGTATTTCGGATGGGCGCGTCAGGACCGAAAAGACAAACCGAGAGTGCCGATAGGAGCAAAACTGGTAGCCAAATTATTGGAAACCGCAGGAGCTACAAGAATCATGACGATGGATTTACACGCCGATCAGATTCAGGGCTTCTTCGAAAAACCGGTAGACCACCTGTTTGCCTCAACCATTTTCCTTCCGTATGTGAGAAGTTTAAATTTAGAGAATTTAACGATTGCATCACCGGATATGGGTGGTTCTAAAAGAGCTTATGCGTATTCTAAATTTTTAGAATCCGATGTGGTAATCTGTTACAAACAAAGAAAAGCGGCTAACGTAATTGATACAATGGAGCTGATCGGAGATGTAAGAGGAAGAAATGTGATTTTGGTAGACGATATGATCGACACCGGAGGCACCTTGGCAAAAGCAGCCGACATGATGATGGAAAGAGGTGCGTTAAGCGTGAGAGCAATTTGTACGCACGCGATTTTATCCGGAGGCGCTTACGAAAAAATTGAAAACTCACAAATTAAAGAGTTAATAGTTACCGATTCGATTCCTTTGAAACAACAAAGCGAAAAGATTAGAGCGATAAGTTGTGCGCCACTATTTGCAGAAGTAATGCACATGGTGCAAAACAACAACTCAATCAGCGGTAAATTTTTAATGTAGTATTTTATTAATATTTAAATAGTTCAAATGAAATCAATTACGATTAAAGGATCAGAAAGAGAAAGCGTGGGCAAAGCTTCAACAAAAGCGGTACGTAATGCTGGAATGGTTCCTTGCGTGTTATACGGAGGAGATCAACCAGTACATTTCTCAGCAGAGGAAAAAGCATTTAAAAACTTGGTTTACACTCCAAACGTACACACTGTAGTGATTGAGTTGGAAGGCGGAAAATCATTCAACGCTATTCTTCAGGACATTCAGATTCATCCGGTATCTGATAAAATCTTACACATGGATTTTTATCAATTACACGATGACAAAGAAATTACTATGGAAGTACCGGTGAAAGTTACAGGAACTTCTCCAGGGGTACTTTTAGGAGGTGTTTTACGTCTTAACCAACGTAAATTAAAAGTAAGAGCTTTACCGGCAAATTTACCTGACTTCGTAGAAGCAGACATTACACCATTAGAAATGGGTAACAAATTGTATGTGACTAAAATCCCTACAAACAACTTCCGTTTATTACACCCAGACAACACTGTAGTGTGTCAGGTGAGAATCTCTCGTGCTGCAATGAAAGCTGCTCAAGAAGCTGCAAAAGCAGAAAAAGGTGGAGGAAAAAAGAAAAAATAATTTCTATATTTTTCAATATCACGAAAGTCCCGATGTATTCGGGACTTTTTTTATGTGTTTTTTTACCGATGTTGGTTTACCTCAGGTTTGCAGATTTTTATTTTTAGTAGGAGCGAATCGCTCGGGCTTTATTAGGGATCCTTATTCCCGCTTTCCGTTCTTCCCGATGAAAAATCGGGAGCCACTCCAATCGGGGCTATTGGAGTATCGGTATTGAATTTTTGGAAACATTTTTAATTTTCAAATTCACAAATTACATTACTTTTGCGCTATGAAATGGTTTACAAACATCTTCAAAAAAGAAAATTCTTCAAAAGAAGCAATCGATTCGATGAAATCGGAGCTTCTGCGAACTCCACAAAACAATGAAAACGAAGTGAGCAAAAAATTTTTAATAGTAGGTTTAGGTAATATCGGTGCCGAATACGTCAACACCCGTCATAACATCGGGTTCAAAGTCGTAGATCATTTGGCAAAACAGGAAAGTGTTTCCTTTGAAACTGTAAAATTAGGGGCGTTGGCCGAATGTAAAATCAAAGGCCGTACGCTGTTGCTTTTAAAACCCAATACCTACATGAACCTGAGCGGAAAAGCCGTGCAGTACTGGATGGAAAAGGAAAAAATTGCCAAAGAAAACGTATTGGTAATTACCGACGATCTGAATCTGCCTTTCGGAACCATCCGCATCAAGCCCAAAGGTAGCGATGGCGGTCACAACGGACTAAAAAGCATCCAGCAAACCTTGAATACTTCCGACTATCCGCGGTTCCGTTTCGGCATCAGCGACGAATTCAAAAAAGGAAAACAGGTGGATTACGTATTGGGCGAATGGGACGATCAGGAAAAAACAGCCTTGCCCGAGCGACTCGATATGGCAATAGCTGCAGTAAAATCGTTTGCGCTGGCCGGTTTGGGAAACACCATGAGCGAATTTAACGGGAAATAAATCAGTTATGAAAAGAGTACTCCTTTTTTTAGTGTTTTTGGCTTCGGCAACAATGACTGCCCAGCGATATGAACTCCTGCAAGGGGATTTGAAAAATCTCAAAGGCATCTCCGAATACAATATAACCTTTGATTATTCGAATATGAAAGTCCACGGTTATGAAACCGAAGAGGCCTTTTTGAATGATAAAATGGACAAAAGAAGGAACGTGGAAGGCAAAGCTGAAAAATTCAGGGAAGAATGGTTCAGCGACAGGGAAAACCGTTACGAACCTCAGTTTATAGCTTATTTTAACAAGCGATTTGCAAAAGGGGAAATCAAGTTGGTAAAAGATGCTTCCCTACAATATACCATGAACGTAAAAACAGTTTGGGTCTATCCTGGTTATGTGGTGGAACCTGCTAAAATAACCGCAATCATTACTATTTACGAAACAGAGAATCCTAAGAATGTTTTGGCCGCACTGGAATTTGAGAAATCCATCGGTTTGGAAGACAATCAATACAACGGTCACAGAGGTGAACGAATGGCGGGCGCTTATGAAAAACTGGCCAAAAACATGGTGATTCAGTTGAAGAGATTTTTGTAAAAATAAAAACCCCGATTTTTCATCGGGGTTTTTATTTTTATTTGGCCTGCTCTTTTTCGAGCTGAATCATATGAGCCATGTTTTTAATCACGTTGTCGTGTTTTTTCACAAACGGATTGTCCTGATTCCATACGTAACCTGCCAAAACCGCACAGATTTTTTCTTTCACATCCGGATTTTCCGGCTGGTGGAAAAATAAGGTTTGCAGGTTTCCGGTGTACCATTCTTTTACATAAGTGGTAAACACGCCAATACCTCTTCGCATGTACTCGGTGAATTCCACTTCCCAGTCAATTTTTTCTCCGTTCAGCTGGCGGTGAATCAGTTTTGCGGAAAGCATTCCGGATTCCGTAGCAAAAGCCACTCCGGAAGAGAACACCGGGTCCAAAAACTCCGAACTGTTTCCGGTTAACGCAAAGCCGTCGCCGTACATTTTCTTCACCGAACGGGAATAATTTTCCAGTTTTACCGGTTCAAATAAAAACTCTACTCCGCCAAAACGTTTGATATAGTAATCCGATAGCTGAATCGCATTTTTCAGCGCTTCGGCATTGTCTTTGTTTTCAGAAAGGGAATTGATGAAAGATGTAGGGCCTACAACACCTAAGCTGGTGTTGCCATTGGAAAACGGAATTACCCACAACCAAACTTCGGTTTCCAGAATATCAAAAGAAATCAAGGTGCCTTCTTCGCCTTCCGGACGGTTAATGTCTTTCACGTGCGTGAAAATAGAAGAATGTGGATCCAGTTTGGATGGTGTATCTAAGTCTAATAATCGAGGTAAAACACGTCCGTAGCCACTTGAATCAATAATGAATTTCGCATGGATTTCTTTCATGTTGCCGTCTTTGTCTTTCACAGTAGTAATCGAATCACTTCCGTTAAATTCCACAGCCAAAACTTCGCTTTCAAATTCCAGGTCAATCCCTTTTCGAATGACTTCCTGTGCTAACGTATTGTCGAAATCCGCTCTCGGTACCTGCCAGGTCCAATCCCAGCCTTCTCCGAATTTTTTGCTGAAGTCGAAAACACAAATTTCTTCCCCTCTTATGAATCGTGCACCGAGTTTTTTCTCGAAGTTCATCGCGTCAAGTGCCGGGAACAAACCTGCCTCGTCAAAATGATCCATTACTCTTGGAATCAGACTTTCGCCAACCACAAGACGCGGGAATTTTGTTTTCTCAACTACTTTTACTTTTGTTCCGTTATTGTGTAGGTAAGATGCTGAAACACAACCGGAAGGTCCGGCACCGATGATCAAAACATCTACAAACTCCTGTGTCATATTTTTCTTTTTTCTTTTTAATAATATGTTACCTTTGCAAGCATTCAAATGTAAAGACATAAATTCAATTTTAAAATAAAATTGCTTATAATATTTAAGCAAAAAAATACAGTTTTAATGAATACAATAAATGAATATTTAAGCTTGGAAGAATTCACGGCAATCGTGTTTAAAAACAACAAAGTTGCCGTAAGTGACGGGGTTTTAAACCGAGTGGAAGAAAGCTTTAATTTTTTAAAAGAATTCTCAGGGAATAAAGTAATATACGGAGTAAACACCGGATTCGGACCGATGGCGCAATACCGCATCAAGGACGAAGACCGTTTGCAATTGCAATACAATTTAATTCGAAGCCATTCCTCGGGAACCGGAAAACCGTTAAGTCCGGTTTGTGTGAAGTCGGCTATCTTGGCGCGTTTGAATACACTTTCCTTAGGGAATTCAGGAGTGCATCCGTCCGTAATTCACCTGATGAAGGAATTCATCAACCGTGACATTACACCGCTTATTTTCGAACACGGCGGCGTAGGAGCCAGCGGCGATTTGGTTCAGTTGGCCCATTTGGCGTTAACGTTAATCGGTGAAGGCGAGGTTTTTTATAAAGGCGAACGAAGAGCAACAAAAGAGGTTTTCGAAATTGAAAATTTGCAACCCATCAATGTGGAAATCCGTGAAGGATTAGCCTTGATGAACGGAACTTCGGTAATGACCGGAATCGGAATTGTGAATGTTCACAATGCTCAAAAAGTACTTGACTGGTCGATTAAACTTTCTTGTGCCATCAACGAAATCGTTCAGGCATATGACGATCATTTATCGGCTGAATTAAACAATACCAAACGTCATTTCGGTCAGCAGGAAGTTGCTAAAATGATGCGTGAAAATTTAACCGACAGTGCGTTGGTAAGAAAACGCGAAGATCATCTTTATACCGGTGAAAATACCGAAGACGTTTTCAAAGAAAAAGTACAGGAATATTACTCGTTACGTTGTGTACCGCAAATTCTAGGGCCGGTACTGGATACCATAAACACTGTGGCATCGGTATTGGAAAACGAAATCAATTCGGCCAATGACAACCCAATTGTGGATGTGAAAAACCAACACGTGTACCATGGTGGAAATTTCCACGGGGATTACATCTCGTTGGAAATGGATAAATTAAAATTAGTTGTGGCCAAATTAACGATGTTAGCGGAACGTCAGCTGAATTATTTGCTGAATTCCAAACTAAATGAAATCTTGCCTCCGTTTGTGAATTTAGGTACGTTAGGATTTAATTTCGGGATGCAGGGTGTTCAGTTTACGGCGACTTCCACTACGGCGGAAAGCCAGATGTTATCCAACTCAATGTATGTTCACAGTATTCCGAACAACAACGACAATCAGGATATCGTGAGTATGGGAACCAATGCGGCTGTAATTACCGGTAAAGTAATCGAAAACGCATTTGAAGTTTTGGCTATCGAATTGATTACCATTGTTCAGGCGATTGATGCTTTGGAATTTAAAGACGAGGTTTCTACGGTAACCCGAAAAATGTACGATGAAGTGCGTGTAATTATTCCTGAATTTAAACAGGATCAGGTGATGTATCCGTTTGTTCAGAAAGTGAAAGAGTATTTAATGGCAGAATAAAACCTTTTAAAACCCTATTAATTATGAAAAAAGTCGCTTTATTATTAGTATTGTTGGTACAGTTGGTTTCGGCACAAGAATTAGCCTTGGTGCGTCAGGACGGGAAATTCGGATATATCACTAAAACCGGAGAGTTTGCCATTCAACCGAAATTTAAAGTGGCAAAGAATTTTTCAGAAGGGTTGGCGGCTGCCGAAGAAAACGGGAAATGGGGTTTTATCAGCCCGAAAGGGGATTGGGTAATCCAGCCGTCGTTTTCGGATGCGAAATATTTCAACAGCGGCATCTGTGTGGTCGAAAAAGAAAAGCAGTGGTTCTACATTAACAAAAAAGGGGAAACCTTAAAAATGCCAACTTCCGATAAAGTATTTGACTTTGAAGAAGGCGTAGCATTCATAAAACAAAATGAAAAAATTGGATTGATCAATCCAAAAGGCGATATTATCCTTCAGCCGACCTATCAGATTATTAAATCATTTGACGAAGGTTTTGCCCGCGTGAAACTGAACGACAAATGGGGAATTATCGATAAAGCCGGTAAGTTGGTGGTGAATGCTGAATACGATGAAATCGGAAACTTTTTCAAAAATACCACTTGGGCCAGAAAAGGCGAAGTATTTGGGTTGGTTTCCGGCAATAAATTTACCGCTATTGAAGGCGTGGATAAAATCTGGGATTTCCATACACAGGACAATACTTATGCCAAAAAAGGGGATAAAATCGGTTTCATTGATATGAAAGGAAAGTGGATTATCGAGCCTAAATTTGATAAAGCCAGAGCTTTTGTGAAAAATATGGCGCCGGTTTCGGAAGGAAAAAAATGGGGCTACATCAATTTAAAAGGAGACTATGTAGTACAACCTGCCTATGCTGATGCCGAAGTTTTTTCTGAAGACGGATTGGCGCCGGTAAAAGACAAGGAATGGGGCTTCATCAATACCAGCGGAAAAATGGTGATTCCTGCTAATTACCAAATCACAGCAGGTGGTTTAGCCGCGTTGTTTAAAAAGAGTGATAAAGGATTCCTTAACGGTTTGGCACGGGTCAAATCCGGAAAACAATGGGGCTATATCAAACCCGACGGAAGCGTTTTAGGCGGAAAGTGGTTTGAAAATGCCGAATTATTTGAAAAATAAGAAGATATGAAATGTGCCTTAGTAACAGGAGGCTCCCGAGGAATCGGAAGTGCTATCTGTCAGAAATTAGCAGAAGATAAAAATTATCATATACTGATCAATTATCAGTTCAATCAGGAAGCAGCCGAAAAAACTTTGGAAGAAGTGGTAAAAAAAGGCGCAACCGGTGAAATTATAAAATTCAATGTTTCCGATGCGGAAGAAGTGAAAAATGCACTGACCGCGTGGCAGGAAGCCAATCCGGAAGCAGTGGTTGAAGTTATCGTGAACAATGCGGGCATCACACGCGACGGTTTGTTCATGTGGATGTCGCACGAAGATTGGACCAATGTAATCAACACCAGTCTGAATGGTTTTTTCAACGTGACCAATTTCTTCATCCAAAGAATGTTACGCAATAAATACGGCCGTATCGTAAATATGGTGTCGGTTTCCGGGGTTAAAGGAACGGCGGGACAAACCAATTATTCGGCAGCAAAAGGCGCTGTTGTAGCAGCAACCAAAGCCTTGGCTCAGGAAGTGGCAAAACGTAATATTACCGTGAATGCAGTAGCGCCCGGTTTTATCCGTACCGACATGACCAGCGATTTGGATGAAAAAGAATTGATTAAAATGGTACCGGCCAACCGTTTCGGGGAAGCGGAAGAAGTGGCCGATTTGGTTGGTTTCTTAGCGTCACGAAAAGCAGGCTATATTACAGGAGAAGTTATTAATATTAACGGGGGAATTTATTCATAACATTACTTTTTAAAAAATGGACAGAAGGGTCGTTATTACCGGAATGGGAATTTATTCCTGTATAGGAACTTCGTTGGAAGAAGTGAAACAATCGCTTTACGAAGGAAAATCAGGGATAGTATATGATGAGGAACGAAAAGAATTCGGATTTCAATCGGCCATCAGTGGGATGGTTCCGAAACCGGATTTAAAAAACCTGTTAAGCCGTCGCCAACGCATCAGTGTGGGGGAAGAAACGGAATATGCCTATATGGCAACAATCGAAGCATTGAAAAATGCTAAAATCGAAGACAGTTATTTCGATGAAAACGAAGTGGGAATCCTGTACGGAAACGACAGTGTTTCGAAAGCCATTATTGAAGCGACCGATATCATTCGTGAAAAGAAAGATACGGCGTTAATCGGTTCCGGAGCGATTTTCAAATCGATGAACTCTACCGTAACCATGAACTTGTCTACCATTTTCAGATTGCGCGGTGTAAACATGACCATCAGTGCGGCTTGTGCGAGTGGTTCGCATTCCATAGGATTAGGTTTTCTGTTAATCAAACAGGGAATGCAGGACATGATCATCTGCGGAGGCGCACAGGAAATCAACAAATACGCCATGGCGAGTTTTGACGGATTGGGCGTTTTTTCACCCAACGAACAAGAACCTGCCAAAGCTTCCCGACCTTTTGATGCCGGCCGTGACGGACTGGTGCCAAGCGGTGGTGGCGCAACTTTAATTATAGAAAGTTATGAATCGGCCGTGAAACGCGGCGCACCAATTATAGCGGAAATCATAGGGTATGGTTTTTCCTCAAACGGCGGGCATATTTCTACACCAAATGTAGAAGGACCGGCAACAGCCATGCGACGCGCTTTGGAACAGGCGGGCGTACATCCGAGTGAAGTGGGCTACATCAATGCACACGCCACATCAACACCACTTGGTGATGCCAATGAAGCGAAAGCAATTCATGAAGTTTTCGGGGAAAGTAATCCGCACGTAAGTTCCACAAAATCCATGACTGGTCACGAATGCTGGATGGCGGGAGCGAGTGAGGTGATTTATTCGACGATTATGATGCAAAATGATTTTATCGCACCGAATATTAATTTCGAAAATCCCGATGAGGATTCCCAAAAGTTAAATATTGCGACCGAGACCGTAAATAAAAAATTTGATATATATTTGTCGAATTCTTTTGGATTTGGAGGAACAAATTCAGCAGTTGTGGTAAAGAAATTTAAAGAGTAAATATGAATACAGAAGAGATTTTAGAGAAGATTAATGAGATTTTAGTGGATGAGTTTGAAGTAGATGCAGAAGTAATCTCCCCGGAATCAAACCTTAAAGATACATTGGGTTTAGATAGTTTGGATTATGTGGATTTGGTAGTAACCATCGAGGCAAACTTTGGCGTAAAACTGGGAGAAGCAGATTTTGTAGGAATCGCGACTTTTCAGGACTTCTATAATCTAATTGAAACCAAAATCCAGAACAAGAATTAATACGCTATGAGTCAGTGGGATGGAAAATCCAAAGGAACTCTTTTAGGGTATAAAATTTTTGTTTTTTGCATAAAAAAGCTCGGAATCAAAGCAGCCTATTCTGTTTTGATTTTTGTAGCTTTTTATTATTTTCTGTTTGAAAAGAAATCCAATCAGGCCACATTTTATTATTTCCGAAACCGACTTCAGTATTCTTACCTGAAGGCCAAAATAATGGTCTACAGAAGTTACTTCACTTTTGGGCAGACATTAATTGATAAAACCGCTATTTCAGCCGGACTTCGCAATAAATTCACCTATGAATTTGACGGGGTTGATTTACTGCACCAACTTCTGGCAGAAAAAAAAGGCGGTGTACTGATCAGCGCTCACGTGGGTAATTTTGAAATCGCCGAACATTTTTTCGGGGAAATCGATTTGGATTGCCAGATTAATCTGGTGACGTCCGACGGCGAACATTCGGTGATTAAAGAATATCTGGAGCGTGTTACCAAAAAACCTTCCGTGAAATTTATCATCGTAAAAGATGATTTGTCCCATATTTTTGAAATCAACAAAGCTTTGTCCGAAAACGAATTGATTTGTTTTACCGGCGACCGTTATTTCGAAGGAAGCAAAATCATGACCGAAACCTTACTGGGAGAAGAAGCCCATTTCCCGGCAGGGCCGTTTCTGATTGCCTCGCGATTAAAAGTTCCCGTGGTTTTTGTGTATGTAATGAAAGAACCAAATTTACATTACCATTTGTATGCAAGAATGGCTAATGTAAAACAACGTGACGAAAAAGGATTGTTGAAGGCTTATGTCGAAAGTGTGGAGTCCATCCTTGAAAAATATCCGCTGCAATGGTTCAATTACTTTTTGTTTTGGAACAAATCGGAAAAATAAAATACAAATCCGGCGAAAATTGATAAATCCGATTCTTTCCAATTTTAGCTAATTATCCTTTAAAATTATGGAAGAGTTTGACGCAATTATTATTGGTTCAGGTGCCGGAGGTTTAGCCACTGCGCTATGTCTGTCCCGTGCCGGACAAAAAGTTTTGGTGCTGGAACAACATTCTGTTCCCGGTGGCTGGTGCCACAGTTTTACCTTAAACGGACAACGGTTTAGTCCCGGAGTACATTATATCGGACTTCTGGACGAAGGGCAATCCACCAGCGATTTATATAAAGGATTGGGTGTTGCCAACGATATCGTTTTCTTCCGAATGAATCCGAAAGCCTACGATCATTGTATCATAAACGGGAAAAAAATTGATATTCCGGCAGGAATTGAAAATCTGAAAGATAATTTAATTGTTCATTTTCCCAAAGAGGAAAAAAACATAAAAGAATACCTTCATTTGGTTATAAAAGTCAGCGAAGAACTGCAATTGATCCCGAAACTGAAAGGATTTTGGCAAAACATAACCGTGCCGTTTCGTACCAAACATTTCGGGAAATTTGCGCTTTTTAGCTTGAAACGAGTGGTGAACTGGCATGTGAAAGATCCTATGTTGAAAGCCGTTTTGAATGCACAATGTGGCGATCACGGTTTACCGCCCAACAAAGCCAGTTTTCCGGTACATTGCTCGGTGATGAATCATTATGCCGACGGTGGTTTTTACCCAATGGGCGGCGGAAGTGGTATCGTAAAAGCCATGACGTCCAAAATTAAAAGTCACGGAGGTGTTATTCGCACGCAGCAATCGGTTGCTAAAATCCTGATAGAAAATAAAAAGGTAATCGGAGTCGAATTAATCGATGGTGTGCAAATCAAAGCCAAAACTATTGTTTCCAATGCCGATCCTTCCACAACCTATCTGCGGTTGATTGGTGAAGAAAAGATCAGCAAAAAACTCAAAAAGAAACTCGAAGGCACAAAGTATTCGGTAACCTCGCTTATTTTGTTTCTGACGTTGGATATGGACGTGACAAAATTCGGCATCGATTCCGGAAATATCTGGAATTTCAAGGACGAAAATATCGATAGTCATTTTGAAACCCTAACCAAAGGAAATATTCTTGAAGGGGAAGAGTTTCCGGCCTTTTTCATGAGTTGTACTACGATTAAAGATCCGGTGAGTTTTAACGGCAGGTATCATAATTTCGAAGTGGTAACGTATGTAGATTATGATAGTTTTGCTACGTTTGATGCCGAGGATTACCATGGTCCGGAGTATCAGGCGTTCAAAGACAGGATTATTGAGAAGTTCTTAAACAGTGTTGAAAAAATAATTCCGAATGCCCGCCAGCACATTGTTCAGGCCGAATTAGGGACTCCGAAAACGAATCAGTTTTACATCAATTCCACCCGCGGGAATGTGTACGGCACCGAAAAAACACTGCGTCAGGTCGGACCGTTTTCATTTAAGAATAAAACCGAATTTGAAAACCTGTATTTGTGTGGCGCCAGTACATTGTCACACGGAGTTACCGGCGCAACCTATTCCGGATTGGAAGCAGCGGCAAGAATTTTAAACTGCAAGTCGGATGATTTGTTGCTTCCCGATGAAAATCAGAAAATCACTATTTTTGATGCGGAAAATCCTTCGTCGTGGAGTGAATTTATTCATAAGAAACGAGAAGATAAAAAACGAACTTTCAAGGAAGTAACCGTTAATTCGTAAAAAACAGTTTTGAAAAAACAGGAGCAATTTTATCTTTGCCCCGATGCTAAAATAAGGAAATGAAAAACGTACTTGTAGTTTATTATACACAATCCGGTCAGTTGGGGGAAATTGCAAAAAATGTGGCCCAGCCGCTTTTGAACGACCCTGATGTTTCCGTTACATTTTGTACCGTCGACATGGAAAAACCTTTTCCTTTTCCCTGGAAAGCGAAAGAGTTTTTTAATGTTTTTCCCGAATCCTTTTTGCAGATTCCGGCCAAAATTCATCGTCCTTCGGAAGCAGTGATGGCTAAAAAATACGATTTGGTTATTTTGGCTTATCAGGTGTGGTACCTTTCGCCTTCCATTCCGGTAAACTCCTTTCTGAAAAGTGAGTTTGCAAAAGAATTATTGGAGAATACACCATTAATTACACTAATCGGATGCCGGAACATGTGGGCTTTGGCGCAGGAAAAAATGAAAGTGCTGCTGAAAAATACCGGTGCCCAATTGGTTGGAAATATTGCTTTGGTAGACCGTCATATTAATCATGTGAGTGTGATTACCATTGTCGAATGGATGTTTACAGGGAAAAAAGAAAAATATCTCGGCATTTTTCCAAAACCGGGCGTGTCGGAGAAAGACATTCAGGAATCTTCAAAGTTCGGAACGGTAATCCTGAAGCACCTGAAAATGAATTCTTACGAAACACTACAGCAGGAATTGGTGGCCAACGATGCGGTTGAAATTCGTCCGTTTCTGATTGAAATGGATAAAAAAGCCAATAAGATGTTTAAAATATGGGCCAATGCAATCATCAAAAAAACAAATTCACGACCAGCTTGGTTAAAAGGATTTAATATTTATTTGTTGGTGGCAATTTGGGTAATGTCACCAATTGTCTATATCTTGCACCTTTTTACATATCCGCTGAAATATGCGAAAATTAAGAAAGAAAAAGCCTACTATAAAGGGGTTTAAAAGGAATTTTTGATACAATATGCTTGAAGTCTACATAACAAAATCGGGGAAATATTTGCCTAACGAAGCGGTTACCAATGAAGAAATGGAATCGTTCCTTGGGCTGATAAACAACTCGGCCTCAAAAGCCCGACGAATAATTCTGCGCAATAACGGAATTACATCGCGGTATTACGCTTTGGATAAAGAGGGAAAACCTACCCATACGAATGCGGAATTGACCAACAACGCTATCGAAACACTTTTCGATAGCAATTTTACACGCAACGAAGTGGAATTGCTTTCGTGCGGAACGTCAACTCCGGATTCCTTATTGCCGTCTCATGCCGCTATGGTACACGGTCTGATGAAAAACCGTTCGGTGGAACTAAATTCTTCTTCCGGTGTTTGCAATGCCGGAATGAATGCGTTGAAATTCGGCTATCTTTCCGTGAAATCGGGAAACACCAATAACGCCGTTTGTACCGGTTCGGAAAGGGTTTCTACCTGGATGCTTGCTGATAAATTCGAAAACGAAGTAGTGAATCTTAAAAGTTTGGAAGAACAACCGATTATTGCTTTCAAAAAAGATTTTTTGCGTTGGATGTTGTCTGACGGCGCCGCTGCTTTTTTATTGGAAAACAAACCAAGAGGCGAAAATTCCTTGAAAATCGAATGGATGGAAGCGTTTTCATACGCTCATGAACTGGAAGCCTGCATGTATGCCGGAGGCGATAAAATGGAGAACGGTCAAATCAAGCCTTGGAGCGATTATAAATCGAGCGAATGGCTTACCGAATCTGTGTTTTCCATCAAACAGGATGTGAAAATACTGGACAAACATATCCTTGTAAAAGGTGCCGAAAGTATGAAGGCGGCGATGGCGAAAAACAATTTGAAACCGGAAGATATCACCTATTTTTTACCGCATGTTTCATCGCACTATTTTGTTGCGGGATTATACAAAGCCTTGGCAGAAGAAGGTATAGAAGTTCCGATGGAAAAATGGTTCATGAACCTTAAAAAAGTCGGAAATGTGGGTTCGGCATCAATCTATCTGATGCTGGAAGAATTGATGAATTCCGGACAATTGAAAAAAGGCGACACAATCTTGTTGTCGGTTCCGGAAAGCGGTCGTTTTTCTTATTCTTATGCATATTTAACGGTTTGCTAATGGAAAAGATATTGCCTATACTGGACAAAGATTTTGTAGGAAGTCTGATTCCACAGAAATTTCCGTTTGTAATGGTTGACAAACTGCTTTCTTTTTCTGAAAATGAAGTGGTGGCAGGGTTGACGGTTGCAGAGGATAATATATTTTTCAATGCCGGAACGTTTCAGGAATCCGGGTTGATCGAACACATGGCCCAATCGGTTGCCTTGTTTACCGGGTATCAGTTTTATTTGAAAAACGAACCCGCGCCAACAGGTTACATCGGTTCTATAAAATCAATCACCATTGCCGAATTACCGGTTTTGGGTGAGAAAATTGAAACTACCGTTAATGTCCTTCAGGAGTTTATGGGAGTAACCTTAGTGAATATTGTTTCTAAAGTCAACGACAAGGAAATCGCCCGCGGACAAATGAAAACGGTTTTAGCATCTTAAATTATGGAGCAGTACGAAAATACTATCGACATAAAGCACTATTTACCACACCGCAAACCAATGCTGATGGTTGACTGGATTTTGGAACTCAGTCATCAGGAAGTGAAAACGGTTTTTGAAATCAAAAGCGATAATGTTTTTGTGGAAAATGATGCTTTTGCCGAAGTAGGACTGATTGAAAATGCGGCGCAAACCTGTTCCTCAATAGTAGGACAGTCCTTTTTTCTAGATGAAAACCATCAGGTAAAAGACGATGTGGAAGTAATCGGATTCATCAGCGGTATTAAAAAAGTAAAAGTGTTGTCCTTACCAAAAGTAGGAACGACCATCAATACCAATGCGGTTTTGCATTCCCGTTTCGATACGGACGATTACAGTATTTGTACCATGATGTGCACCACATTTTGCAATGAGGTTTTGCTTTTTGAAGCAGAAATAAATTTATTCATACAGGAGAAACGATAAATGAAGAAGGAAGAAGTACCACAGGATAACAGTAATCTTTCATCCAATAACATGAAAGAGCTTTGCTATGCCACCGATGAAAACGGGAATTATACCACCGCCTTAAGTACCGGTTGGGAACCCAAAACGATCGCGTTGGAAAATTCGATACAGGATATTAACGAACGCATCGAAGCAGCGAAAGCAGGAGTGAAAAACGGAACATTGAGTCCGATTGTGTATTTCATGGAGGTACATAAAATGGACTGGATGACGCTTGCAGGTTATGTAGGAATGTGGACCTGGCGCGTTAAACGTCACGGAAAGCCATCGGTTTTTAAAAAAATGAATGATAAAATGTTAGCGAAATATGCCGAAGCTTTTGAAATTTCGGTAGCCGAGCTAAAAAATTATAAAGGAGAATAATGGAGACTAATTTTGTTCATCATCAGTCCGCTCACTGCGAGAATGGCGTTGCTTCCAATTTACTGAAGCATCAGGGAATAAACATTAGTGAACCCATGGTTTTCGGAATCGGTTCGGGACTGTTTTTTTTCTATTTGCCTTTGCTAAAGGTAAATCACGCCCCGGCCATAAGTTACCGTCCAATGCCTGGTTTTATATTTAATAAAGCTGCGAAACGATTGGGGATTAAAGTAAAACGCGTTAAGTTTTCCAATCCGCAATCGGCGCAAAAAGCCTTGGAAGACAATCTTAAAAACAATATTCCTTCCGGATTACAGGTTGGGGTTTACAATCTGACATATTTCCCCGACGAATACCGTTTTCATTTTAATGCCCACAATCTGGTGGTGTACGGTAAAAAAGACGATACCTTTTTAATCAGCGATCCCGTTATGGAAACCGTTACTACTTTAACCGAGAAAGAGTTAGAGAAAGTGCGTTTTGCCAAAGGAGCATTAGCGCCGAAAGGACAAATGTACTATCCGGTTGCCATTCCGGCGGTAATCGATTGGGAAACAGCAATAAAGAAAGGAATAAAAAATACGTGTAACGACATGCTGGCTCCGGTGCCCATTGTTGGAGTATCGGCCATGCGTTTTCTGTCACGGAGTATCCGAAAATGGCCTGCTAAAAAAGGCGTGAAAGTAGCCAATCATTATTTGGCGCAATTGGTGCGTATGCAGGAAGAAATCGGAACCGGAGGCGGGGGCTTCCGATTCATCTATGCGGCTTTTCTTCAGGAGGCTTCGGTTATCCTGAAAAATGAAAAACTGAAGGAACTTTCCCTTGAAATGACTACGATTGGCGATTTATGGCGCGATTTTGCCGTAAACGCTGCCCGTGTATACAAAAACCGAAGCAATCAAACTGATGTTTACAACAGCCTGGCCGATGAATTATTAAAGTTAGCCGATCTGGAAGAAGCTTTTTTCAAAAAACTTAAAAAGGCCATTTAATTCCATGAATGAACCGATAATCCATATCTCAGAGCTTTATAAAAAGTATAAAGATGCCGATGATTTTTCAGTCAACAACTTAAGTCTGTCGATTGAAAAAAACGAAATTTTTGGATTGTTAGGTCCTAACGGTGCCGGGAAAACTACACTGATTTCCATGTTATGCGGATTGGTGAAACCCACTGCAGGAAAATTTACCATCAGCGGACTTTCCTACGATAAGAATGCCACACAAATAAAAAAAACAATTGGGGTTGTACCTCAGGAATATGCTTTGTATCCCACATTAACAGCGCGTGAAAACCTTCGCTATTTCGGTAGCATGTATGGCTTGAAAGGCAAAGAATTGCATCGGAAAGTAGACGAAGCATTAGACCATTTAGGGCTTCTGAAGTTTGCCGATAAAAAAATCGAAACGTTCTCCGGAGGAATGAAACGCCGCGTGAACCTGATTGCGGGTATTCTGCATCAACCTTCGGTTTTATTTCTGGACGAACCGACAGTAGGCGTAGATGTACAGTCCAAAAACGTCATTATCGACTATCTGAAAGAATTGAATTCAAAAGGAACGACAATAATTTATACTTCCCATCATTTAACGGAAGCACAGGATTTCTGTACCAAGATTGCCATTATCGACAGAGGTAAAATTTATGCGGAAGGCACGCCGGACGGACTGATTCACGGAACGCCGCATGCGCACAATCTTGAAGATGTTTTTATTTCATTAACCGGTAAAGAGCTTCGTGATGATGTATAAGTTTTTAATGTCGGTCTACAAGGAAATGCTCTTATTAAAAAGGGATTTCGGCGGATTGGTAATCCTTTTCGTGATGCCATTGGTGCTGATTGTTACCATTACGCTGATTCAGGACAGTACGTTCAAATCGGTTAATGAAAGCCGTATTCCGATTCTTTTGGTGGATCACGATAACGGCAACATATCCAAAACCGTCAAAGAAAATTTAAACGAAAGCGGTTCTTTTGAAATCGTAACCAAAATAGACGGCGCAACGGTAACCGAAGCTTCGGCCAAAGAAGCTGTTTTTAAAGGGAAATACCAATTGGCCATCGTTATTCCCGAAAAATTGAGTGCCGATTTACAACTGAAAGTAAACCAGAATGTCGGGAAAATTGTCAGCCAGTTAGGTTTGGAAGACACCACTTCGGTTGTTAAAGAAAAAGTAGTGGTGAAATCCAAAGAAGTCAAACTTTATTTTGATCCCGCCACCCAGCTAACCTTCAAAAATGCGGTGAAAAGTGCCATCGACAAAATGATTTCTCAGATTGAAACCCAATCCATTTACAGTACGTTTCAGGATCAGTTGGGCGAAGGTGATGAACCGATTTTCGAACAGGAAAGTTTCATTACCTTCAAAGAAATCGTTCCAAAAGTCAACGACAAGGAAATTCTTCCCAATTCGGTACAACACAATGTTCCGGCCTGGGCTTTGTTCGCCATATTTTTTATCGTAGTGCCGCTTTCCATCAATATTGTGAAGGAAAAAGGACAGGGTACACAAATCCGATTGATTACCAATCCGGTGCCGTATGCCGTAATTATTGCCGGTAAAACCGCTACTTATTTAATGATTTGCATGATACAGTTTTTCCTGATGGTAGCTGTAGGTGTCTATCTTTTCCCGTATTTGGGATTGCCGGTCTTGGATGTCGACGGTAAATTACTGCTGATGAGTATCGTGGCGCTTTTCTCCGGATTAGCCGCTATCGGATTCGGAATACTTTTGGGAACTATTGCTAAGACACAGGAACAGTCGGCACCATTTGGAGCGACCTCTGTGGTGATTTTAGCAGCCATTGGTGGTGTTTGGGTGCCTGTTTTTGCGATGCCGAAAATCATGCAATATGTGTCCCATATTTCGCCGATGAACTGGGGATTGAATGCTTTTTACGACGTGCTTTTGCGCAACGGAAACATCGTTGAAATCCTTCCCGAAATTAATTTATTACTTTTGTTTTTTATAATTACAATAACCATTGCAATCGGCTATGATAAAAAGAAAAGAGCAGTATAACGAAGCCACGGAACTTACGGTTACCCAAGAGATACGTGTTCGTTTTAATGAAACCGATCCGTTGGGTATTGTCTGGCACGGCTATTACATCACTTATTTTGAAGATGGACGCGAAGCATTTGGCCGCCAACACGGGATTTCCTATTTGGATGTACATGAGCACGGCTATACAACGCCTATTGTAAAATCGAATTGCGAACATAAATTGTCGTTACGTTACGGCGATGTGGCCCGAATTGAAACAACCATTGTCGATTCTCCGGCTGCCAAAATGATTTTCAGGTATAAAATTTACGATGCCAATAACGAAATTGCCTGCACAGGGGAAACCGTTCAGGTATTTGTGGATGGAAACGGCAATTTATCGCTGAATTTTCCGCCCTTTTTTGAAGAATGGAAACGTAAAGTGGGTTTATTGAAATAAGAAGCGAATGGTTTGGGTGTGTTTGTGAACGCAATTCCCGCCCTCCGCTACATCTTTTTCTTAAAAAAAGAAAAAGGATACCGCTACTGTCGGGGCTAAAAAGGAAACTATTAGCCAATCAGGAAACAAGAAAATGAAAAAAAACGTATACATAACCGATACCAACTGCGTCACTCCTTTGGGTTTTGATGTGGTTTCAAACTGGGATGCCTTATTAAAAGGACAGTCCGGCATTGGCTTGCACGAAAAATTGGGCATGCTGGAGTCGTTTTATGCCGCGGTGATTGATTCGGAACAACTGGATACCGCTTTTTCCGGAATTTCAAAAGACAATCATTTTACCCGATTAGAAAAAATGCTGATTTTGGCTTTAGCGCCAATTATCGGTCAACATAAGATTACCAACCGAACGGCTTTTGTGTTTTCCACCACCAAAGGAAATATCCGTTTGCTGGAAAATGAAAATAATCCTATTGAAAAGGCTCATTTATCGGCTTTGGCCAAAAAAATAAGCACTTTCTTCGGATTTGTAACCGAGCCCATTGTGGTTTCCAACGCCTGTGTGTCGGGTGTTTTGGCAATTGCGGTGGCGAAAAGAATGATTCAAACCGGTGTTTACGACAACGCTTTTGTGCTTGCCGGCGATGAAGTATCCGAATTTGTATTGTCCGGTTTCAATTCGTTTCAGGCGATGAGTGCCATGCCGTGTACGCCTTACGACAAAGAAAGAAGTGGCGTGACATTAGGCGAAGCGACTGCGGCAGTGTACCTGACTTCTGATTCGGATGAGGTGCGTCAGGGCGATGTGAAAGTTGTAGGCGATGGCGCAATCAATGATGCCAACCATATTTCAGGACCTTCTCGAACAGGGGAAGGTTTATTCCGCAGTATTAAAAGTGCTTTTGCCGAATCGGGATTGCAAACAAACGTAACCGATTATATTTCGGCGCACGGAACCGCAACCTTATACAATGACGAAATGGAAGCCATAGCGTTCAACCGATTGGGATTGCAAAAGGTTCCGGTGAACAGTCTGAAAGGCTATTATGGACATACTTTGGGTGCTTCCGGACTTTTGGAAACGGTAATTGCCATTGAAAGTGCCCGTAAAAACCAGTTGATCGGTTCCAAAGGGTTTTCAGCGATGGGCGTTTCGCAACCCATCGAAGTCGTTGCCGAAAAGAAGGCAAAAGAAATTAAGTATTTCCTGAAAACAGCTTCCGGTTTTGGTGGCTGTAATACGGCCGTTTTATTTGAAAAAGTGAGTTAATTTTGAAGGCAAACAATTATATATCAAATTATTGTGTGATCGAAAATAATTCGGTTATCCTTAACAGCGGACGAGAATTTGAACTGCAAAACGGTTCGTTTTCAGAATTCGCGAAAGCGGCCTATAAAAACTTCAATATGGAGTATCCGAAGTTTTTTAAAATGGATAATTTGAGTAAATTGGCTTTTTTAGGTTCCGAAATTATATTGAAAGAGCTTGTAAATCAGGAAGAAAATAATAATATTGCACTGGTTTTTGCCAACCGGTCGTCCAGTTTGGATACTGATGTGAAATACCAGAACTCGATTGCGGATAAGGACAATTATTTTCCGAGCCCGGCCGTTTTCGTGTATACTTTGCCGAATATTTGTATTGGTGAAATCAGCATCAAGTACAAGTTACAGTCGGAGAACGCCTTTTTTGTATTCGAAGAATTTAACGCGGGGTTCATAACCAATTACGCCAATCTGCTTCTGGAAACCAATAAAGCGGAAAAAGTACTTTGCGGCTGGGTGGAATGCTATCAGGAAAATTACAAAGCCGTAGTTTATTTGGTAGAAAAACAAGGGCATACAGAACATAACGAAGAAACAGTAAATACATTATACAATAAATAATCATGGAAGCATTAAAACAGGAATTAAAATCAAAAATCATTGAAGTATTAAATTTAGAAGATATCGCTGTTGAAGATATTAACGATAACGATGCGCTTTTTGGCGATGGTTTAGGGTTGGATTCTATCGATGCCTTAGAACTAATCGTGTTGTTGGACAAAGAATACGGAATCAAACTAACCGATCCTAAAGACGGAAAAGCGATTTTCGAGTCGATTGAAACCATGTCCAAATACATTGCAGCAAACAGAACTAAATAGATTGATTAGATTTTTAGATTGTTCGACTTTTAGACAATCTGAATAATCTAAAGTTCTAATAATCTAACTATCCAGTAATCTAAATGAAAGTAGCTATAACCGGAATGGGAATAATTTCTTCGATTGGAAACAATGTCGAAGCGAATTATCATGCGTTAGTAAACGGTAAAACGGGAATTTCCACCATCGAAAATTTTGAAACAGTCCATAAAGACGTGATTAAAGTGGGAGAAATCAAACTAACGAACCAACAGTTAGCGCAACAACTTGGTCTTGATTCCGATAATAATTTCAGCAGGACAGCCATGCTCGGTGCTATCGCAGCACAACAAGCCGTGGAACATGCCGGAATTCAGCATATAAACGAATACCGTACGGGGCTTATTTCGGCAACAAGTGTGGGCGGAATGGACATGACCGAAAAGTATTATTACGAATATTTTGAAAATGAAGCCTGTCGAAAGTACATCAACAGTCACGATGGAGGAGACAGCACTCATAAAATAGCCGAGCATTTAGGGTTAAAAGGACTGGTGACTACCGTAAGTACCGCCTGTTCTTCAGCTGCCAATGCGATTATGATGGGGGCACGCCTTATTCAGTCGGGACAATTGGACCGTGTGATTGTAGGCGGAACCGATGCTTTGGCAAAATTCACCATCAACGGATTCAAAACCCTGATGATTTTATCGGATACCTATAACACGCCGTTCGACCACAACCGAAAAGGACTGAATTTAGGAGAAGCGGCCGCATTTTTGGTGCTGGAATCCGATGATGTGGTTCAAAAAGAAAATAAAAAAGTACTGGCTTATGTTTCCGGGTTCGGAAATGCGAATGATGCCTATCATCAGACAGCTTCTTCTGAAAATGGCGAAGGTGCTTTCCTTGCGATGCAAAAAGCCTTGAAAATTGCCAATCTGAAGCCCTCGGATATTGATTACATCAATGCCCACGGAACCGCAACTCCTAACAACGATTTGTCAGAAGGCCGTGCGATTCTTCGTATTTTTGAGGAAAACGTACCGGAATTCAGTTCCACCAAAGCATTTACCGGTCACACGTTGGCCGCTGCTGCTGCTATCGAGGCCGTTTACAGTGTATTGGCATTGCAAAACAATAGTATCTTCCCGAATCTGAATTTTAACACACCGATGGAAGAATTCGATTTGGTGCCGCAAACCACCTTGAAAGAAAAGACGATCCATCATGTATTGTCCAACTCTTTCGGGTTTGGAGGGAATTGTTCCACCGTAATATTTTCGAAAAAATAATGAAGACTTGCTATATCAACGGAGTGGGATGTATTTCGACTCAAAATACGTTTGAAACCGAATTTTTATCGGAAGTTACCCTCAATGAAACGGAAAATGTGCTTTTTGCTAATCAGCCTTCCTACAAGGAATTCATTCCGCCAGCGATGATACGTCGTATGGCCAAAGGCGTTAAAATGGGAATCGCTGCGTCAACAAAAGCACTTAAAGAAGCCAATCTTGACCTGCCGGATGCCATTATTACCGGAACCGGAATGGGATGTGTGGAAGATTCGGAGAAATTCCTGAAAGCGATTTTGGATAACAACGAGCAGTTTTTAACGCCAACTTCGTTTATTCAATCCACACACAATACCGTGGGCGGACAGATTGCGTTGGGTCTACAATGCAAAGGCTATAATTTTACGTATGTGAATGGGGCGGTTTCGTTTGAAACAGCTTTGCTTGATGCCAAAATGCAGGTGGAAAATGAAGAAGCCAACAATGTTCTTATTGGTGGTGTTGACGAAACTTCGAGTCACACTTTGGAATTGTTTAAACTTATCAATATCATAAAATCGGAAGCGGATAAACCTTATTCGGTTGTAACGCCAAACTCTAAAGGGGTAGTGTTCAGCGAAGGGGCAAGTTTTTTTGTGCTGGAAAATGAGAAAAAAGACAATTCGTATGCTTCGGTTCAAGCAGTTTCAATTATGAGTGCATTGGAAATGGATGAGGTTCAGGATTATATCGGCACTTTTTTGGCAGCCCATGATTTAAAACCTTCCGATATTGATGCGGTGGTTTTGGGAAATAACGGCGATAGTGAATTCGACGGCTATTACGATAGTACCAAAACAATGTTTGAAGCCACACCACAGGTGTTTTACAAGCATTTGAGTGGCGAGTACAATACCGCTTCTTCGTTTGGTTTTTGGGTAGCTTGTAACATCATTAAGAACCAAGAGCTTCCGGAAATCGTGAGTTTGAATTCCCTTAAAAAAGAAAAGTATACTACTGTGTTATTGTACAATCAATACCGCGGAAAAGATCATAGTTTAATCGTGCTTAAAAATGCTAAAACATAAAAATATACTTCTTTTTTGTGTTGCTGTTTTGGTCATTCTGTCTGTTTTAAGCTTCTTTTTTGAAGTGGCCTGGTGGAATTTCCTGCTACTTTTTTTGTTTTGGCTGGTGATGACGGTTTGGGGTTCTTCGGACATTCGGTTGGGGTATTTTGTGAAAACGTATTGTAACAATCCGAATGAAAAAGAACGTAAAATAGCCATTTCCTTCGATGACGGTCCGCATCCCATGACCGAAAAAGTACTGGATGTGCTGCAACAATATCAGGCAAAAGCTACTTTTTTCTGCATCGGAACCCAAATCGAAAAATATCCTGAAATTTTCAAACGTATTATCGCCGAAGGTCACGTTGTGGGCAATCACAGTTATTCGCATTCCAACAGATTCGGTATTTTTTCAACCGATAAAGTAACTGAAGAAATCCGCCGGACCGATGCTTTAATAGAAGATTTAACCGGAAAGAACGTCTTGTTTTTTCGTCCGCCGTTCGGGGTTACCAATCCGAGAATAGCGAGGGCCGCCAAAGCTACCGCAAAACAGGTGATTGGCTGGAACAACCGCTCGCTGGATACGGTTATCGGCGATGAGAATAAAATTCTTGAAAGAGTAAAAGGCAAAGTGGCTCCGGGAGGAATTATTCTTCTGCACGACACTTCCCAAAAAACAGTAAACGTTTTGGAACAGTTATTGCTATTTTTGCAATCAGAAAAGTACGATGTGATTGCCATCGACAAATTATTAAACCTTCCGGCATATGAAGCGTAGCGTTTTTTTAGGATTACTTCTTATAATGAGTCTGACCATTTTTGCGCAAGAGCAAAAGATGTCGGCTTCAGAAATTTCGGTTTTTAAAGCGACAATAGAAAAAGAAACCAAGAATATAAAATCTCTGAAAACCGATTTTATTCAATACAAACACCTGGATTTTCTGTCAAAAGACATCGAAACTTCCGGTAAAATGTACTTTAAACAACCCAATTTACTGAACTGGCAATATACCAAGCCTTATCAGTACAGCATTGTTTTTAAAAATAACAAAGTATATATCAACGATCAGGGCAATAAAAGTACGGTGGATGCGAACAGTAAAATGTTCGAAAAAATCAACAAACTGATTGTAGGCAGTGTGAGCGGGAACATGTTTGATGACAAAGAGTTTGCCATCGCATATTTCAAAAACAAAGACGCCTATATTGCCAAGTTAACGCCAAAAACCACAACCATTAAAAAATACATCAAACAGGTTGATTTGTATTTTCCGATGGATGAAGCAACGGTTTCACAGGTAAAACTGATTGAGCCTTCAGGTGATTTTACGCGAATCGTGTTCAAAAACAAACAAATCAATGCAAAAGTGGATGACTCGGTTTTTACTAATTAGTCTGCTTTCCCTTTTCTTTTTTTCGTGTAAATCCTATCAGATAGAAAATGCCAAAAAAAGGGAAAATGGAGTGGCAACATTTGATAACCGCTATTTTTCGAATCCGGAAACCGATTACGTATACAAAGCGCATATCGAGGTTTACGGAAATCAGTTGAGTGGCATTTTTATCGCCAAACGAATGAACGACACCTTGCATCGCGTGGTTTTTACAACCGATTTTGGTAATAAATTACTGGATTTCGAGTTGTCTGAAAATGATTTCAAGGTGAATTACATCATGGAGGATTTAAACCGGAAAATTATCGTAAATACTTTGCGGGACGATTTTCGACTGCTTTTAAAAACCCGTCATACCGTTACGGATGTTTTTGAAAATGAAGATTATGTGATTTATAAATCGGCCGATAAAAAACGGTTCAATTATTTTTTCGAAAGCAAAAAAGATAACCGATTGATGAAGTTGGTGAATGCTTCAAAAAGTAAGGAAAAGATTATCTTCGGTTTTGAATCAAAAAACAGTATTTTTGCCGAGCATATTGCGATTCAGCATAAAAACATAAAATTAAAAATAGAATTGAATCAAATCAGTAATTAAACTATCTAAAAATATGAGAAAATCGATTGTTGTAGCATTATTGTGCTTTTTCGGAGTAATACAAATGAATGCTCAGGTAACTTTCAGACCGGGAGTAAAAGCGGGTGTTAACTTTTCGCATTTCACACAAACGGACAGAACAAACGAAAAATTTAATTCAAAGACCGATTTTTACGCAGGTGTATTCGGTGCATTAAAATTGACCAAAATATATACTTTGCAACCTGAGTTGGTGTATACCCGACAAGGAGCTGAAAGAGAATTTTTTGATGCTAGCAATGTAAGACGTACAGAAACTTTAGATGTTTCGTATTTGTCTATTGGGGTTGCCAATAAATTTACCTTCAAAAATTTCAATTTTCAGGTAGGGCCAACCATCGATATTAAAGTGAACGATTCTCATAAAGACATCGCTCCAAACGATGGCAGTTCTCAGTATTATGAATTTAATTATAACCCATATACCGGAATTGATTTTGCGTTCTTCGCAGGGGTTGGTTACGATTTTACCAAGAATTTCGGAGTGGAAGCTCGAATCAAAAAAGGAATCATTCCGGTTAATGATACTTGGGGTGACGAAACCGATAATTATACCAATGTTGTTTTCCAAGTGGGCGCAACCTATACTTTTGATATTAAATAATATAAATACCAGATTACCATGTTACTAAAGGATTTTTATACGGTTGAAAAACTCGAAAATGTTTCCGACAGGAAATACAATGCGGTGGTGGTGTTAAACAACCAACACGCTATTTTTAAAGGACATTTTCCCGGAAATCCCGTAACGCCTGGTGTATGCATGATGCAGATTATCAAAGAACTTTCACAGGAAATTGTTGGAAGTTCTTTGTTTATGACAAGCTCTTCGAATGTTAAATTCATGGCGCTTATCAATCCTGAAATCAATCCGGTGCTGAAATTGGAATTGGAAATTTCAGGCGATCTTGATTCGGAAATTAAAGTGAAAAACACTACAATTTTTGACGAAACCGTAGCGTTGAAACTTTCCAATACCTATAAAAAAGCATAGTTTGAAAGTAGTGTTTTCCATAGTATTGTCTTTCTTTTTTCTGGCGGTTCAGGAACTTCCTGACGTTCGGGAAAGTTACAATTCGGCTTCAAAGACAAAACAGAACGCTGATCAGTTTTACAACCTGGTTGCAGGTTACAATAAAAATTCCGGTACATTATTAGCTTATAAAGGTGCGGCTATTACGCTTAAATCGAAATTCGCTTCCGGTATAAAACAAAAGAAAGAATTGTTTATTGAAGGAGCAACGCTCGTTGAAAACGCCGTTAAAAATGAACCTCATAATGCCGAAATTCGTCTGGTTCGTTTAAGTATACAGGAAAACACGCCAAAACTATTAAAATACAAAGGCAATATCGAAGAAGACAAAAAAATTATTGTAGTCTCTTTTGATAAATTGCCCAAGGATTTAAAAGAATACATTCAAGGTTACGTCAAACAATCTAAAGTGTTTACCGAAAAAGACAAGCAAATTATTCTTAAATAACACACCATGATCCCCAATCTATCCATCAGTGAGCGAATTGAAAATCGGAACCTGTGTGTTATTATTCCCACCTATAATAATCACAAAACACTGCGTCGCGTTATCGACGGGGTTTTGAAATATACCCAAGACATCATCGTTGTTAACGACGGTTCAACCGATACAACCAAAGAAATTTTAGCCGGATATTCGCAATTCACCCAAATTCATGTGCCCCGCAATCAAGGTAAAGGAAATGCCTTGCGGGAAGGATTTGCAAAAGCTAAGGCCTTAGGTTTTGACTACGCGATAACGATAGATTCTGATGGACAGCATTTTCCGGATGATATTCCCGTTTTTCTGGACGCTTTGGATCATTCCGATAAAAAGGTTTTGTTGATCGGAAGCCGGAACATGGAACAGGACGGAGTTCCCAAAAAGAGCAGTTTCGGAAACAAATTTTCCAATTTCTGGTTTTGGTTCGAAACCGGAATCACGCTGGAAGACACGCAATCCGGGTACCGATTGTATCCGCTGCAATCCCTTCCGAAACGTTTTTTTACCAAAAAATTTGAATTTGAAATCGAAGTGATTGTCCGCACTGCCTGGAATGGGGTTGCGGTTAAAAACATTCCGATTAATATTTTATACGATCCCAACGAACGCGTAACCCATTTCCGTCCGTTTAAGGATTTTACTCGAATCAGTATTCTCAATACCATTCTGGTAATCATCACACTTTTGTACATCAAACCGAGAAACTTTTTCAGAAGTTTCAAAAAAAAAAGCATTAAAGAATTCCTCCGTGAAGACATTTTAGCGAGTTCCGATTCTAATTCCGTTAAAGCACTGTCTATCGCCTTGGGAGTGTTTGTTGGCATTGCGCCGTTTTGGGGATTTCAGACTGCCATTGTGATTTTTCTGGCCGTGGTGTTGCGGTGGAACAAAATGTTGGCCTTCGCATTTTCAAATGTGAGTATTCCACCCATGATTCCGTTTATTATTTACGGATCGCTTAAAGTCGGCGGACTTTTCGTGGAAGATACTGCAAAATTCAGTTTAAACACCCCAATAACACTGGATCATATCAAATTACACGTTGTTCAGTATCTGATCGGGAGTTTTGTGTTAGCAACTGTAATGGCAATTCTTTTCGGGGTTGGAAGTTATTTATTACTTTCGCTGTCGAAAAAATCAAAAGGGTAAAATGCATCACTATTTTATAAGAATTCATCGTTTTGTACAGCATAACAAGCTGGTTTCAATAGGAATCGCACTAGCATTTTTGCTGCTTTTCGGTTTTTTTGCTTCAAAAATCAGATTTGAAGAGGACATCACCCGCATCATTCCTAAAAATGACAAGTCGGATGTTACGGCCAAGGTGCTGCAACAACTGAATTTTTCAGATAAAATCACCGTTATTATCGAAAAAGACAAAAACGGAACCGTAGACGATATGTCGGAAACGGCCACTGTTTTTTTGGACAGTATTGCGGGTTGTAACGACTATATCAAAGACATCCAGGGAAAAGTAGAAGACGAAAATATTCAGCAAACCTTTGATTTTGTTTACAATAATTTACCGTTGTTTTTAGAGGATAAGGATTACGATCAAATAGGACAAAAACTAAACAAAGACAGTGTCGAGGTTCAGGTGGAGAAAAATTACAGAACGTTAATTTCGCCTACCGGAATTGTGGCCAAAGATTTCATTCTGAACGATCCTATGGGGATTTCTTTTATCGCACTGAAAAAACTACAACAGCTGAGTGTAGGCGATGAATTCCAACTCAAAAACGGGTTTCTGGTTACCAAAGACGAATCCAAACTTTTACTGTTCATCAATCCGAAATTAAGCGGTACGGAAACCGAAAAAAATACGGTATTCGCAGATAAGCTCACTTCAATAAAGGATCATCTGAATAAGCAATTCAAAGGAAAAGCAAGTGTTGATTATTTTGGTGCTTCCCTGATTGCAGTAGCCAACGCGAAACAGATCAAACACGATATTATCACGACGATTTTAGTTTCCCTGGGAACGCTGATGCTGATTTTAATCCTGTTTTACAGAAAATTACTGATTCCGGTAATCATTTTTATTCCGACCATATTCGGAGTCTTGTTTGCCGTCGCCTGTCTTTATTTTATCCGAACAACTATTTCCGCGATTTCTCTAAGTGTGGGCGCCGTACTTCTTGGGGTGACCATCGATTATTCGTTGCACATCCTCACGCATTACAAGAACAACAGCGATTTGAAAACGTTGTACAAAGACATCACCATGCCACTGATTATGAGCAGTACCACTACCGCTCTAGCATTTTTGTGTTTGCTTTTTGTGAATTCCGAAGCGTTAAAAGATCTTGGAATTTTTGCGGCGATTAGTGTAGTGGTGTCGGCTTTGTTTTCCCTTCTGATTATCCCACATCTTTATAAACCGAAAATGGATGAGGAAAACCGCCAGACCGTTTTGGACAAAGCGGCCGGTTTTTCGTTTGAACGCAATAAGTTTTTAATCATTTCAAGTGTGATTCTGATTGCGGTCAGCTTTTTTACTTTCGGAAAAGTGAAGTTTAACAACAATCTTTCAGAGCTGAATTTTATTCCGACCGAAATTAAGAAGGCCGAAGCCAAACTGGAAAACGCTACCAATTTAACATCAAAATCGATTTATCTGGCGTCTTACGGAACGTCGATGGAACAGGTTTTACAACAGAACAGCTCGCTTTTTGAAAAATTATCGGCAAAAAAAGACCGCCATGAAATTCTGAATTTCAGCTCATTGGGGGGTATTGTCCTGCCGAAAGCGGTTCAGCAACAAAAAATCGATAAATGGAATGCGTTCTGGACTCCGGAAAAGAAAGCCGCGCTTCAGAATAATCTGATAAATAGCGGCGCTGCCATCGGTTTCAAACCGCAAACCCATCAGCGTTTTTACGATTTGCTTCAAACGCCATTTGCTCCAATCGGATTCGAAGAATATGCCAAAGTAAAAGCGTTTTTCTTAGACGAATTTGTTTCGCAGAAAAACGGCTTTTACACCATTTCTTCCGTCGTGAAAGTATCCAACGCTCAACGTGATGTTTTTGTGGATAAAATGGCGTCGGAAATAGATGTTATCGCTATCGATCGTCAGCAAATGAACGAAACATTCCTGGGAAAACTTCGCGATGACTTTAATGATTTAATCAACTACTCTTTTGTGGCGGTAATTTTGGTTTTGTTTGTTTTCTTCCGCCGGATCGAATTGGTGATTATCAGTACGATTCCTATTGTGATTACCGGAGTGGTTACCGCCGGAATTATGGGGATTTTCAACATTCAGCTCAATATTTTCAGTACGATTGTCTGCACCCTGATTTTTGGTCATGGGGTCGATTTCAGTATTTTTATGACGAGTGCGCTCCAAAAAGAATACACGACCGGTAAAGATGAAATGCCAACGTACCGAACTTCGATAATTTTAGCGGCGTTAACCACTATTCTGGCAATCGGCGCGTTGATTTTTGCCGAACATCCGGCCTTAAAATCGATTTCTTCCGTTTCGTTAATTGGGGTTTTTGCTGCCTTGCTAATCACGTTCATTTTTTATCCGATTTTGTTTAAAATCTGTGTTTTCAATCGAGTTAAAAAAGGGAAATCGCCTATATCCTTGCGTTTGTTGCTTCATTCTACCCTTTCGTTTATTTATTACGGATTGGGCGGTTTTTTGCTTTCTGTAACAGGGCAATTGGTAATGAAAATCATTCCGTTGAACAGAGAAGTGAAAATGATGTGGTTCCGACGCACGATGTCTAAATTCATGAAATCGGTTTTGTATACCAATCCGTTCGTGAAGAAAGAAATCGTCAATAAAAACGGCGAGACGTTTGATAAACCTGCGGTAATCATTTCCAACCATACTTCATTTTTGGACACGCTTGCCGTTGGAATGTTGAGTCCGAAAATTATTTTTCTGGTGAACGATTGGGTGTACAATTCACCGATTTTCGGAAGAGCTGTAAAACTGGCCGGTTTTTATCCCGTGTCGCAAGGCGTGGAAGGGAGTGTGGAGCATTTAAGAGAAAAGGTAGAACAGGGATTCTCGCTGATGGTTTTTCCGGAAGGTTCCCGTTCGGAAGACGGTGTGATCCATCGTTTTTATAAAGGGGCGTTTTATCTGGCGGAACATTTCAATCTCGATGTTTTACCAGTGTACATTCATGGCAATTCAGAAGCATTGCCTAAAGGTGACCATATTATTTACGATGAAAATATCACGGTGGTAATCGGCAATCGTATTGAAGCAAACGATACTGCCTTCGGAGCAAATTATTCGGAGCGCACCAAAAAAATAAACAAGCATTTCCGAGAGGAGTTTTCGGCTTTGCGAAAGGAATTCGAAGGAGAAAATTATTTCAAAAATAAACTCTTGCTGAGTTTCCTGTACAAAGAATATGAAGTCATTCAGCACGTGAAATCCGATTTTGAACAACGAAAAGGATTGTATTTCAGGCTTAATTCCGTTATTGGCGAAGAAGCTAAAATACTGCATTTGGCCAACGATTACGGGCAATTGGATGTGTTGTTGGCACTGCAGCAACCCAAACGTAAAATCTCCGGTTTTATCAAAGACGAAGAGAGAAGAGCGATTGCTACCACAAATTATATTCTGAAAAAACGCAAAATCGAATATCTGGATTCGGTTTCTCCAGCCAGTTGGAAATGGGATACTATTTTGATTTCTTTCGGAGTGAATACCGATGTTGTAAAACGAATTGAATGCGATGAAAATGTAAAACAAATCGTTTTAATTGATAATTTTGAGTTGAAAAACCATTTTATAAGTCTTGGTTTTGAAGTGAGTACGGAAGAGAAGGACTTATTGGTTTTAAAGAAATAAAAAGTGAATAAAAAATACGACATAGTAATTATAGGCAGCGGGCTGGGCGGTTTAGTTTCGGCGATTCTTCTTGCGAAAGAAGGAAAAAGCGTTTGTGTTCTGGAGAAGAACAACCAATACGGCGGAAATCTTCAAACGTTTGTTCGGGATAAAACCATTTTTGATACCGGAATTCACTATATCGGCGGCTTGGCAGAAGGACAAAATCTCTATAAATATTTCAGTTATATCGGGATTATGGACCAGCTGAAACTCAAAAAAATGAGTGAAGATGCCTTTGATGTAATTTCTTTTGACGACGATACTACCGAATATCCGCATGCACAAGGGTATGAGAATTTCATCAAACAGTTAGCGGTACATTTTCCTAAGGAAGAAAACGTGATTCGGGAATATTGTGAAAAGCTCATTTACACCTGTGATTCGTTTCCGCTATACAATTTAAAACAAGGCGATGGCTATCAAAGCGAAATCCTGTCCATCAATGCAAAAGACTATCTTGACCAATTAACCGATAACGAGAAACTGAAAGCGGTTTTGGCGGGTTCCAATTTCTTATACGCCGGGATTGCCGATAAAACGCCTTTTTATGTTCACGCCCTTTCCGTAAACTCATACATTCAAAGTTCATGGCGCTGTATTAAAGGTGGAAGCCAGATTACCAAGTTATTGATTAAACAGTTGCGAAAATACGGCGGTGAGGTATACAAACACCGTGAAGTGACAGGCTTTGGATTTGAAGGCGACAAGTTAATTTCCGTGAAAACGAAGAATGGCGAAGAGTATTTCGGGGATCTTTTCATCTCGAATATCGAACCCAAAACGACCTTGAAAATGGTGGGTGAGGATAAATTCCGAAAATCGTATTTCAGTCGGATTCAGAGTCTTGAGGTTTTGCCTTCTGCCTTTAGTCTTTATTTAGTGTTTAAGCCTAATACGTTTAAGTATTTAAACCATAATTATTACCATTTCAGGGAAAGTACCCGAGTATGGAATGCCAACGAGTATACTCAGGATTCCTGGCCGGAAGCGTATATGGCTTCGATGAATATTTCAGAGGAAAATCAGGTGTGGGCTGAAAGTCTGACCGCCATTACCTATCTGAAATTTGAGGAATTTGCCGAATGGGAAAACACGCATAATACCGTTTCCGAAAAAGGCGAACGCGGGGAATTGTATGAAAAGTACAAAGTGGAGAAAGCGGAAGCATTTTTATCCGAAATAGAAAAAAAATTCCCAGGAATCAGGGATTGTGTTCAATCGATGCACACTTCTACACCGTTGTCTTACCGGGATTATATCGGCGGGCATAACGGGAATTTGTACGGTTATATCAAAGATTCGAACAATCCGATGAAGACCTTTATTTCCCCGAAAACGAAACTGGAAAACCTGTATCTAACCGGACAGAGCATCAACATGCACGGGGTTTTAGGCGTTACGATTGGTGCCGTGGTAACCTGCTCGGAAATTTTAGGGAAAGATTATCTGATCAATAAAATTAACCGTACATTAGAAGAACAAGTATGATTCGGAAGTTTCAAATAGCGGTTCTTTTTGGTGTTTTGTTTACCCTGTTTTCCTGTGGTATTTCCAAATCAATTCACCATGTGCCGCAATTGGAAGGCTATAATCAGGAGAAACCGGTTGTAGTAAAGTATTCCGACACGCTTTTTTCTTCAGGACCAAATTATCTGATTAAAAACAAGCAACAATTATGGGAATTGCACATTGCCGGCGATCCTTTGCAGAGAGGTTTGTTGGCGGGCAGTCTTTCAGAACATTTGGTGAAAAAACAGGAACGCGTTTTCTTTTCTAAAATTCAGGATATCATTCCGTCAAAATTCAAACAGCAGTTGTTGCGCCAATTTCTGAAATGGTACAACCGAAAATTATACCTGCATGTGCCCGAAGAATATCAGACCGAGATTTACGGGATTTCCCAGTATACTTCCCCACAATTCAATGCGATTGCGCCACAATACCTTCGAACCTTATATTTGCACGGCGCCCACGATATTGGTCATGCCTTGCAGGATCTGGCCTTGGTGGGTTGTTCTTCTGTGGCGGTTTGGGGTGATAAATCGGAAGACGGTACCCTAATAATCGGCAGAAATTTCGATTTTTACGCGGGTGATGCCTTCGCCGAAGATAAAGTAGTTGCTTTTGTAACCCCGGAACAAGGACATCCGTTCATGACAGTTACTTGGGGAGGAATGATTGGCACCGTGTCGGGAATGAACAAGGAAGGATTGACCGTAACGATAAATGCCGGAAAATCGGAAATTCCTTTGGTCGCTAAAACTCCCATTTCCATAGTTGCAAGAGAGATTTTACAATATGCTTCCACCATTGAAGAAGCCGTGACGATAGCGAAAAAAAGACCGGTTTTCGTTTCCGAATCGATTATGGTAGGGAGTGCCAACGATAAGAAAGCGGTTCTGATTGAAGTGTCCCCTGAAAAATTTGGCGTTTTTGATGTTCCTAATACGAATCAATTGGTGTGTTCCAATCATTTTCAGAGTGAACCCTATCAGTCGGACGAACGCAATAAGGAACAAATTTTGGAAAGCCATTCGAAATACAGGTTCGACCGAATGCAGGAATTGTTGGTGGAAAAAAACAAAATGAATCCAACCAAAATGGCTGAAATTCTTCGGAATAAGGAAGGTTTGAAGGAAGCGAAAATTGGCTTGGGAAATGAAAAATCGCTGAATCAGCTATTGGCCCATCACAGTGTTATTTTTAAACCGGAAAGTAAAATGGCCTGGGTGTCTTCAAATCCGTATCAATTAGGGGAATTTGTGGCCTATGACTTAACTGAAATTTTTGCTAAAAAGGAAAATAATTATGTAGTTTCAGCCTCCGATGAAATGAATATTCCCAAAGATGAGTTTTTGACTACGGAGGTATATGCGAATTACGAAAAATTCCGGATTCAGGATCGCATTATTGATGAAGCCATCGAAAAGAAAACAAAATTGACCTCCGATTTCGTGACAGACTATCAATATCTTAACCCGAATTATTGGGTAGTATATTATAAAGCGGGAAAGTACTATTATGAAAACGGTTGGTACAAAGCTGCTGAAGCAGAATTTCAAAAAGCACTGACTAAAGAAATTACTACGGTTCCGGACAGGCTTCAAATTGAAAAATATCTTGAAAAAATAAAACGAAAACGCAAATGATACCGGCAATTGAAAAGGCTTCTTTAGAGGAAATAAAAAAATTTCAGGAAGAAAAACTGAAAGAAACGCTGGTGTATTTAAGTGAAAATTCGCCTTTTTACCAAGCGCTTTTTGCGAAAGAGCAAATCGATATCCGTACCATAAATAGGATTGAAGATTTACAGCAACTTCCGGTGACTACCAAAACCGATTTACAGGAAAAAAATGAAGACTTTTTTTGTGTACCGATGCATAAAATCATTGATTATGCCACAACATCGGGTACTTTGGGGAATCCCGTTACGTTTGGATTGACCGATAGTGATTTGGATCGTTTGGCGTATAACGAAGCCATTTCGTTCGCTTGCTCGGGGATTCAACAAGGCGATGTAGTACAGCTGATGACTACCATGGATCGTCGTTTCATGGCTGGATTGGCTTATTTTTTAGGTCTTCGTAAATTGGGTGCTGGAGTAATTCGTGTGGGAGCCGGAATTCCGGAACTGCAATGGGATTCGATTCTGAAATACAAACCAAAATATCTGATTACGGTACCGTCATTTTTACTCAAAATGATCGAATACGCCGAAAACAATAACATCGATTATAACGCTTCGAGTGTAAAAGGCGTAATCTGTATTGGAGAAGCGCTACGCAATCAGGATTTTTCTCCATCGATTCTAGCCCAAAAAATCACCGATAAATGGCATGTTGAATTGTTTTCAACCTATGCTTCCACCGAAATGAGCACTGCTTTTAACGAATGTGAACATTTCTCGGGAGGACATCATCATCCGGAACTTATCATTGCAGAAGTTTTAGACGACAACAATCAGCCGGTAGCAGCCGGAGAAAGCGGTGAATTAACGATTACCACGTTGGGAGTGGAAGCGTTGCCGTTGTTGCGTTTTAAAACGGGCGATATTGTTAAACTGCATTCGGAACCTTGTTTGTGTGGACGAAATACGATGCGTGTTGGGCCGGTTGTGGGTCGGAAACAACACATGATCAAATACAAAGGGACTACATTGTATCCGCCGGCAATGCACGATTTGCTGACGTATTTTGAAGGGGTGCAAAGCCATGTAATTGAAATTTCTTCAAACGATCTGGGTACGGATGAGATTCTGATTAAAATCGCTTCCGATGTTCCGTCTGAAGAATTATTGAATCATATCAAAGATCATTTCAGGGCAAAATTAAGAGTTACGCCAAAAGTTGAATTTATTGCTCAAGATATCATAAATAAGATTATATTTGCACCGATGAGTCGCAAGCCTGTAACTTTTATAGACAAACGAATCTGATTTTTGGGGATGTAGCTCAGTTGGCTAGAGTGCTTGACTGGCAGTCAAGAGGTCGTGGGTTCGAGCCCCATCTTCTCCACCAAGTAAATAAAGACTTCACAGTGATGTGGAGTCTTTTTTGTTTTATTGGGTCAAACATAGGTCAAACATTTTAAATTCTTATTTTTAGGACTTCAAAACGTTTTACAATGTCAGGATACATTCTCAGGACTCCGCTTTATTTTTTCCATCAATTATTATTTGAAAACTACATTGAGAAATTATGTAGCGATTTTGATAGCGATAAACTATTTGTAGTTGAACTTGGTGTGAAAAGAGAGTTTGAAAAACTCAAGATAGATACTCTTGAAGATTACTTTGAATTTCTACTTAATCAATTCAGAGTAAAAGCATTTGATAAAATAAACTCAGATTTTAAATTGTTAACTGAACCTGAAAAGGAACAGTACTTGATAGACTTGTCAGCTCTATTAGAAATGTATAAACTCAGAATCATTAATATTGAAAAAAATGAATGGTTGAAGAGTCAGTTAAATAATGAGCTAAAACTTATTAAGGATTATCTTGCTGTGAATTTTAGTTTGATATTTGAAGTAATTGAAATAAAGAAAAATACTGAAGAGTATTTTGAAGATAATACAATCGAAATCCCTTTTAAGTTTTTAGATTCCTTGGTCTTTGGTGATGGCTTTGACAAATTGTGTGACTCCTTTTATTATAAAACAATTCACACCAAAGATTACAAGCTTGTTTCAGAGCATAACAAAGAGTTTTCATTTGAAGCATGGTTATTGAAAAAAGACATTTCTGAGCAATTGCATTTTGACACTTATGTTAAGAAAGTAATTAGACACTATATAGATGACTCATTAAAGATTATTGATAATAGTGTAATATCAAAAACAGATTCAAAATCATATTTAATAGACCAACTTAATATCTTACAATCTTATTTTCTCAAGTTGGAGGACTTTAGGCAAGGGAAATATAACTTTTTGCTTGAGGCAATTATTTTTATAGTTTCAACTTTGAATGTAAAATATGGTTATTTAGGAATAAAGCATAGATTATATAGGGAAGTTTTGGAGGAAGATGATAAGCCAATAAATACTGGTTTTTACCCTAAAAATAATCTTCCTAAGAAGTTCTTTAATGAGCTTTATGACATAACTGCATATCAGTTAGAGTTAATTGATGATGTTGAAGTTTCTGAAGATGATTTTCTGAATGTGTTTATGTTTGCGGATTCAAATTCTGAAAGTAAAATTCAATTTCGTGTTTTTAACCCTATTGCTGTATATTACTTAGACCAATTAGAATCCTTCTTTGATAACTTTAATCGTGTAGCAATTGAAAAGAGTGGATTGTTTTTTAATAAGCAAGGGAAAGTTTTCAATCAAGTTGATTTGAATACTGCATCATCAAGAGGAACTGTTAAACCAGTTGATAAAATAAAGATTGATGAAACCTTTAAAAACCTCAAAAAGAAATACCTGAAATAGCCTTACACAACATCTTACACTTTTCGTTACACCCTCATTACACTTCGAAAATGAGGGTTTTTTTATGCGCTTCCTTTGTCTCGAAATAATCAGGATAAGCGCTTATCCATAATTTTTTTAATTATGGACATAATCCAAAAATTATTAGAGATTGAAGCATTGTTAAAAAGACAACATGCATTCAATAAAGAGATTTTAACTCTTGATGAGGCTGCTAACTACTTGTGTTTATCTAAGTCAGCTCTGTACAAAATTACCAGCAGAAAGGAAATTCCTTTTTACAATCCTGGTGGGAAGAAGATTTATTTCCGAAGAATAGATTTGGAAAACTGGGTGTTGGAAAGTAAATCTATGTCTATTGATGAAATAGGCGAAGAGATAGACTCTTATTTAAGTCGAACTCAAAAATCAAAGTTATGATTGATTTTATAAGAGTTCACTATGATGACAAGAACCAGTTGGAAACTTTTGTTCTTGATAAAACCAAATTTGAGAAAGCGTTTACAGTGCTTGAATATCATTCAGGGGTAATAATGTACCCATATAGAGTAAACCTTGAGAATATGGAAATTGTTATAAATGAGAAAAGTGGTTATGTGAAAAATTCAATTCACAAATTAAACAACCTTTTATTAGAAGGCGATGAACACAATCATAATGATTTTAGTTATTCTCAATTATGTTCAATGATTGATTTTTTAAACGATAATGTAATTGATATTGCTTCTAATAAAATCACTCAATTTGAATTTGGTTTAAATATTAAGATTCCGGTTAAGCCTGAAGATTTTATATCAAAAAATGTTTTGATGCATAATTTCGAGAAGCATACAGCAATCAGAAAGTTTAAAGGGAGAGGATATCTTTTAGAATTTGAGCATTATAATTATAAGATTAAGATTTATGATAAATCTAAGCAGTATAGAATCAAGAAAGATAACATATTGAGATTTGAGATTAAGTTTTTAAACTCAAAGGAATTTAATCCTCTTGGAGTTTATAACATCAATGACTTAAAGGATGTTCAAGTTTTAAATAAACTTTTTAATTATTTACTGAAACGGTATGATGAATTGTTGATTGTTGATGGGTTTTCAAGTGAGTCAATAAGTGATAAGGATGTTCAAAAATTAGGTATGTATTCCAGCTTTTCATATTGGGAGAATTTGATTAACAATAATCAAAGGCAAACTAAAATGAATAATAAAAGGAAGTATTTAAAGATGCTTGAAAACTATAAGCTTTTAAAAAGGAAGAATTATTTAAGAGAGCAACTTATTGCAAAATTTAAGGAACTAATGGTTAACTAAAATGTTGACAAATTCCACACTTCCTATTGTTGGAATTTGTCAACTTCAAATCAAAATTATTATGTCAAGTATCAAAATTATATTAAGAGATAAACCAACAAGTGAAGGATTATATCCAGTAGTTTTAAGGATAACCAAGAACAGAAAGACTAAACTTATTTCACTTAAGTTTAAGTGTCTTGCTAAAGATTGGGATGAAGCAAACAATCAGTTTAAAAAGAGTTTTCCAAATAGTTTGCAAAGTAACATACTTCTCAATAAGCTTAAAGAAAGAGCATTAAAGATTATTAATGATTTCGGTTTAGAAGAGATTGACTTTACATTAAATCAATTTGATGAGAAATTCAGAGATAAGTCAGGTAGTGATGTTACAGTTTTGAACTTTTGGAATGAAAAAGTGGAAGACCTAAATAAGGCAGGAAGAACAGGTAATGCTAAAGCCTATAATGAAACAAGAAAATCGTTTTTCAAGTTTGTGAAGAATAATCAGTTAATGTTTAAAGACATTACTCCAACACTATTAGATAAATATGAAACCTATTTAAGAGCTAATAATAACAATGATGGTGGGGTAGGTGTTAAAATGAGAGAGTTGAGAGCGTTGTATAATGATGCCATAAAAAAAGGAGTTGTGGCTGAAAAATATTATCCATTTAAGACCTACAAAATATCCAAACTTAAAAAAGGAAATAACAAGAGAGCTTTAACAAGAGCTGAAGTTAAACTTATAGCGGAACTTAATGAATTTGAACATCCACATTTGGCAGAGGCAAAGAGGTTGTTTTTGTTTTCATACTTTACAAGAGGGATGAACTTCTATGACATGATGAAGTTAAGATGGTCTAATATTGAGAATGATAGAATTATCTATGTGCGCTCTAAGACTAAAAGGAAATTTGTAGTCAAAATTCTAAAACCAGCACAGGACATATTAGATTATTATAAGGACACAATTTCATTTACAGATTATGTGTTTCCAATCATTCTAAAAGAAGGGTTAACTCCATTGCAAATTGAAAACAGAAAGGATAAGAAACTAAAGCAATTTAACAAGGACTTGAAGAAGATAGCTTCAGTTGTGGGTATTAATAAACCTGTTACAAGTTATGTTGCAAGACATAGTTTTGCAACCAATTTGAAAGAATTGGGGATTTCTACTGATGTTATCAGTCAATCTATGGGGCATCAAAATGTAAGTATAACAACTGCTTATCTAAAAGACTTTGACAATGATATTATTGATGATGCAAATGAGAGATTGTTGATGGAATCTTTTTCACTATATGAGCTAACAAAACAATACTCAGGGCTTGCTGTTTAGCAAGTCTTTTTATTAACCAAGAAAGTAGAAACTATGGAATTAAAAAAATCAGAAAGAAGTAAAGCTAAGATTAAGATGGCTTTACAAGGACCAAGTGGTTCAGGAAAAACAACAAGTGCTATATTACTTGCACAAGGTTTGACAAATGGTAATTTAAGCAAAGTTGCCATTATTGACAGTGAAAATGGGAGTGCAAACTTGTATTCACATTTGGGAGATTACAATGTACTTTCATTAGATACCCCACATTCTCCAGAAAGATATATTCAAGCTATAGATGTATGTCTTGCAGCAGGAATGGAGGTAATAATTTTAGATTCTATCTCACATTGCTGGGATTATTTGCTTGATTATCATTCTTCTCTTGCTGGTAACTCTTTTGCTAATTGGGCTAAGATAAAACCATTAGAAAAAGCATTTGTAAATAAGATACTTCAAAGTGATGTTCATTTCATAGCCACTATGCGGGTTAAACAAGATTATGTCTTGAGTGAAAAGAATGGTAAAATGGTTCCTGAAAAGGTAGGTTTGAAAGCTATTCAACGCGATGAGATAAGCTACGAATTTACCATTGTGTTTGATATAGACTCAAAGCACTTCGCAACTGCCTCAAAAGACAGAACACTTCTCTTTGAGGGAAAACCTCAATTTATCATAAATTCTCAAACAGGAAAAAAAATACTTGATTGGTGCAACAGTACACTCACTAAAGAGCAGTTGAAAGTAATGATTACAGAATGTAACAACATGAACGAGTTAACTGAGTTGTATCATAACAATTTTGATATAGCAAAAACTATTGAACAAGATTTTGTAGCAAAAAGGGACTTACTTCAAAAATTAACGTCTAACATAACATCAAATGGAAATGGAACTTCAAATGGTACAGCAAGGTTACAATAAACCAGCAGAAGAAAGAAAGCATGAGTTGGGATATGATGCAGAAAAATCCCTTCATTTGCCTCCTCATTTTCTGCCAAATAATTCACATCAATTATCTCCTTTCATAGAGGCTAATACGGAAAGTGTTAGCCTTTTTCATTTAAGGGATGAAAACATTATTCCAGTATTTACAAAAGATAATGAAATCACTATCTCTCATCAGGAATTCATACATTTTTCTTCTGCTGGTTTAAAGAAGATGTTTGGAGAAGATAGCTTAACTGAACCTGAGATTAGGGTGAGTCATCAAATCAAAGGAAGAACTCCTGATGCATTACATATACCTGCTAAGGATTTGCAAGAACATCAGAAGACCATCTACTATGAAAGAATGGCATGGATAGTGAGAATTCCAAGTGTAACTAAAGTTATTAATGGAAATACACTTTCCCTTGTTGCTGGTGGTGTGAGGAGCTATTCTACAGAAAATCTGTACAGTACAAAAAGGTTAGAACATTTTCAGTTCTTCATTGGATTTCAGAATATGGTGTGCTGTAATTTATGCGTAAACACTGATGGAATGAAAGGAGATATTAAGGCTGCAAGTCCTTTGGACTTGGAGAGTAAAGTAGTTGAAGTGATTGAGAATTACAACATGCAACAGCACTTAGAAGAAATGGAATCTTTACTTAATTTTAGCCTGACTGAGGAACAATTTGCTCAAATTATAGGTAAGTGCAGGTTGTATAATTATCTTCCTAAAAAAGATAAATATGCGCTTCCTGAGATGCTTTTAAATGATAGTCATTTGTCAACAGTTGCAAAAGATTATTATCATGATGAGAGATTTTGCAGGGCAGAAAATGGAAATTTGAGTATGTGGCAATTTTACAATTTACTTACTGGAAGTAATAAATCTTCATATATAGATAGCTTCCTTCAAAGAGGAGTTAATGCCTTTGACTTTGCTCAGGGTATTTCAAAAGCACTAAGTAGTGATTCTCGCTATTCTTGGTTTTTGAGTTAATCTTTGACCCAGTCTTTTTTAGACTGGGTTGAATTAATTTAACAATTTGAAAGAAAATTACATCTAAAATGATATTTTTGTTAAAGAGCATAACTGGATGTAATATGGCAATTGATTTTGATAGTTTAATTTCAATAGATAAAAAATGGGTTGATAGGGAATTAACTCATCATTATGATAAGTATATCAATGATAAACTCAAAGTTCGTTTGTATACAATAATACCATCTGGGACAACTGTTGATTGTATTTCTTTAGCTAATGCATTACTTGATTTATTACCTAATTATTTTAAAACTAAGTCAAATATTAATAAAGAAATTCAAAGAGAAGTTGATAAAACAATTAATGAAGGTACAACTGCTTCTGATATTGAATTGAAAGAGAAGGCAATTAGTTTAATAAGTGGTAGAAACTATAGAGAAGCAGCAAGATTTTTCAAGAAAAAAAATCCAGATTCAAAAAGCGGGAAGTATGGAGAATTAATGTTATTTGGATTAGTTGAATCTATTTTTAATTGTAAGATGATTGCTCACAAAATATCAAATCTTACTAATTATCATGACGAAGTTAAAGGAGGGGACGGGATTTTTTTAGGAGATTACAAGATAAGAAGCGGAATTGAAAAACCGGCTTATTTGATAGGAGAGTCTAAAGTTTGGAAAACCTATTCTAGTGCCAAAACTGATGCATTGGACTCTATAAATAGATTTTATGACCCCAAAGTACAAGCTACTTTCAAATCTTTAGAGTTTTTTATTGCAGAAAAAGATATTGACAAGTTTAGTGACGATGAAATAGATATTGATGAATTGTATGATAGAGTTAATCCTAATTCAAAATTATTTAAAAGTCAGGTTGCAGTCCATCCTATTTTAATTATGTATGAAACCAAAGCTTATAATGATTTAATGATTAAAGCTTCAGATAATGTAGAATTAGAAAAGATGATTAGTGAAAATATACAAAAAAGGATAGACTCTACTTTGGAGAAAATTTCAGAAAAGGTTAAAGAATACCCTTTTCTTGAAAGGGTTTATTTGGATTTTATATTAGTTCCTACAGATAGTATTGAAAATTTCAATAACACTATGGATAATTTGATATAAAGATGAGGAAACTTTCAGTTCAGGCATATAATCATAATGTTCTTAATGAACTTATTTTCAATCTTTCATTAATAATATTGTCAGAGAAATTTAACTCTATTCCAAAAATAAAGATTGAGGAAGAAGATTTAAAGAAAGGTATTTGGATAGCTTCAATTTTATGCACTAGTAATGAAGAATCACACAGAAGAAAAGGACAGCTTTTTTCTTCTCTATTGTTCTTAAATTTTAAAGATAATATTGAAATTTTAAAGACTTGCTATATTCTTTTTTCAAGATTAGGGAATTTAACAGCAACAAAGTTTTTAGATGGGTTATATGAACAAAAAGAAAAAAACCCAATCAATCTTAGGTCTAAATATGAGTTTGGGAGTTTCATAACAAATGAGTTGATTCACGAAAGAGAGAGTAGAATAATTGAAGCATCAAGCAACTCCTATTTGATTACTGATTTCCAAAAAGAACTTTGGAAAGCATTAGAAAAACATTCTGAAATATCTATTTCAGCACCTACATCATCAGGGAAATCTTTTATTATTAAGCAATTCATTTTAAATCAATTTTCAAAAACACAAAGCTTTAGAGTATTATACATTGTGCCATCAAGAGCACTTATTAATCAGGTTGGTGAAGAATTCAAAGCTGAAATTGGCAATGATGTTCATATAAAAACATCATATGTAGAAGAAAATGAAATATCAGATAAGGAAATTTACGTTTTAACTCCTGAAAGATGTGTTAAGTTTTTAAATAGCAAATTAAAAGTAGATTTTATATTTGTTGATGAAATTCAAGGGGTAGCAGATATATTTGGTAGGGGGTTAACATTTGAATATGTCTATAATGAAATCCCTCACTGTTTTCCTAGTGCAAAACTTATTACTGCTGGTCCAAATATTGATTACCCAGAAAAAACTTTTAAAGAGATTTTTGAGAAAGAATCATTTTCTGTCATTACAAAATTGTCACCTGTATTTCAGTTTAAAATAATAATGAAGATACTCCAGAATTTTCAATTTGAAGTTGAGCTAAAAACTGAAAGTGGTAAATCTCAAAAATTTATTCAAGATTTAGGATTTGACTCATCTAAAACATCAACATTAGGGTCTACTATTGCGAATCTGGTAAAACACATAGCTCCAAATGATTTTAATATAATTTTTGTTCAAGATGGTAATTTAGCTCAAAATTGGGCTTTGAAATATGCTCAAATAACTGAGGATGTTAATGATTTAGATGAAGAGGTAAAAGAATTAATTGATTTCTTAAAAGAAGATATTCATAAAAAATATTTTTTAATCGAATGTTTACAGAAAAAGATTGCTTACCATCATGGAAGTCTTCCAGATATAGTACGAAAAGAAATAGAGGAGCTATTTGCAAGTGAGAAAATAACTAATATTTTTTGTACTTCAACATTGTTAGAAGGGGTTAATTTACCCGCTAACAACCTTTTTACGATGCAGCCTAAAAAGGATTCTGAGCCATTAAACAAATTTGAATTTGGAAATCTAATAGGTAGAGCTGGAAGATTGCAATCATCATTATATGGTACTGTTTATTATCTTGAAAAGGAGAATGATAAAATAAAAGCTAGTGATTATTTTGATGCAGAATACAACAAAGAAATTGAAATTTTCTCTTCATATGCCTTAAATGAGTTGGATATTAATGATTTGAAACTACCAATTAATTTGATTGAAAAGGAAACAGCTACTTCTACATCCACAGCAAAGCAATTATCCGTTTTTTTAAGGCATAAATTTTTGAAAGGAGAAAATCATGCTTTGAAATATCTAAAAAGTAAAAAGCTAAGTATTAATCAAGTTGATTTAGCAATGAGCTATTTAAGAGATACTTTGCGGTCAATATCAGTACCTATAATTGTATTAAATAACAATCCCTCTATTGACCCTATTTTGCAGAATGAGCTTTACGACAAAGTTGTTAAATCAAATATTAGAGACTGGGTGATTAATAAAAACTCAAATTACAATGAATTTTTAACTTCTGATGAAATAATTAATATATCATATCACAATAGACCCTTTTATTGGCAATTTGTAGATTTAATAGAAAGGCTTGATTCTATATTCTCTATAATTGAAGAAAGTAAAGTAAAGTACAAGAATTGGGTATCAGCACGTTCAATGTGTTATCAATCAAAAAAATGGTTAAGTGGTGAACCAATTGGAAAAATAATCAATAGTAATATTAATTATTTAGAGAGCAGAGATAAAATTGATTCTAATAGTATAGATGATATCAATAGCGTTATTAATAATACTATAAAATTCAATTCAACTATAACTACTTATCTTCTGCCTAAGTATATTAAAGTTTTGGTTGATATTTTAAATGTTGTACTTAGTGATAGTCAGAAGGAAGAATATAAACTAACTCTTAGCCTTCCAACAATGTTAGAGCTTGGGACACAAGAAGGGGCTATTATTAGATTAATTTCATCAGGGATATCAAGAAATGTTGCTATAAAGATTTTTGATGTTTACAAAAAAGAGACAACTAAAGAATTCAGAGAAACTTATGATATATTAGAATGGCTTTCTTCAAAAAAGGAAATAAATGGATTAAAGCCTATTTATAATAGATATCTAAATAGGCTTAAAGTATTGAAAAATGATTAATTACCTATTTTGCCCTATACTTTCAACTTGTATTAATTCGTGTATAAAAGGAATGTAATAGCCCCTTCCATATCCGGTTCTATTTTTACCATTTTTAGATTCACTATAGTCTTTAAGTAGTTTTTTTAATTCTTCTATTGAACTGACATCAAAAATGTTTTTTACTTTATTAAAATGTCTTTCAGAGCTCATTTTTTCAAAAAAATCATTGTTTCCAGTTTCTTTGTAAACATATGTGGCAGGAAACCAATTGTCTAAAGAATGTCCATTAGAAAATAATTCTCCTATATAATGACATAATGTGTCAGCAAAAATAAAATCATTCTTGCTTACCTTGTCTGAAAGATTAGTTATTACAAAATGTCCGAATCCTGAAGACCTATTATACTTTCTTAAAATGTAATTTTCTATATTTTGATGATATTCATAAATTTCTGTAAACCTTTTTGTTTCAATTTGCCCATAGTTACTTTTAAAGTAATATTTTGAATGAAACAAATCTCCAACTAAACTATAATTTTTGTTTTTCAGGCATATTGTAATAGTGTATAAAAAAAGTTCTTGAAAAATCACTTTGAAGTTATCGTAGTTATTTGAATTCCAACTTGTTGACTCGTCTTTTGGTCTATTGTAAATAAGCTTTTTTTCGAAAAAGTTAATCAATTCGTCAACATCAAGATTGTTCTCTGGTTTAGTTGTAATATTTAAGAACTGAATAAAATCTTCTCTTAGGATTTTATATGAAATCAAGTTGTTAAACAGCTCTTCTCCAAAAGTATCAATGTCATATGCGTTGCTTTTAAATTCAAACTCCCATAAAGCATCTAAAAAAGCATCTAAAAAATCAGAGGAATAGCTGTTGATTTTTTCAGGGTGTTTCTTTATTTGGTTTTCTAATGTTCTTATGATTGAATTTGTAGGTGTGTTGTTAATAACAGATTCTGTTATATATAATGGTACATTAGTGCCTAATTTGGGCATTGGAATAGCAGGAGCCTCTAATATATTTCTCAAAAGTTCTTCATAACTATCTTCAAAGAACTCCTCATTTGAAAAATCAATATATTTTCTTGAGCTTAAAAAAATTGGTAGATATGGATTATTGTTTTCATCTCTTTCAACAACAATAGGTATAAACTTTTCTTGTTTTTGATTATTATATATTTCAGGGGTAATGATTTGGGTTTCAGTTCCAACCCCTCCATTTCTACCATCTGCCTTTTCTTTATAGTTTTTATCGCAAATAATTAAAACTCTATATATGTCATCTGATTTGACCATTGATTCCATAAATTCATGAATATCATGACCATCTTTTAGACTCCACTTGTCCAAGATTGTTAGAACAGTATTAGACATTAATCTCTTGCCTAAATTCACAACCCATTCTTGATGCTCTTTATTGCCCCAGCTATAAGAAATAAAAACTTTTTTATTCATATTCAAGTTCATTTGAATTAACCCTTTATTTATATTTTATGCACTGTAAACCTACTCTTTTTAACTATAATTGTTCTGAAACAATACTACCTATAATACAAGCATTTTTATCTAAAATTTCAAAGTCCATGGTTGACCAGTAATCAATTATAACAGATGTCTTAATCAGTATTAATGCATCTTTTTCGTCAAGTTTTGCTATCCCGTCTTCTTGATTTGACCAATAATCAGGTCTTTCATCAAATTTCTTTTTTGCTTCATCATCATCAATTTCTTTCACATCTATATATAAATGCTGTTGCTCCCAATTATCATTTGTCTTGTATTTTAATACTATTGTGCTTTTCAAATCACAGACAAGTATTTTATTTCTGAAATTGCTATTAGAATGTTTAAAAACAGAAATATTATCATATTTTCCAGCAAATTCAGATTTTAAAAACTTGTCTTCAATATTGCTTTCAGTTTTTGGAACAAAAAGAGGATTGTTTACAAATGCGTTTTTATCATATCTGTATCCATAAGGGATTAAAATTAATGAAGGAATGAAACCCCTATTTTTAAGTTCAGAGATTGAATCATCTAAAATTTTTACTAATTCTTTATTGTGAAGAGTAGTGACTTCTGATTCAGCAATATAATTAAAAAATAAATCGTTTTCCCATCTCGCAATTCTACTTCCCATGTCATTCATTCCATATATTTCTTGATAGTTTTTCCCATCAATAAACATCATTTTTGCTCTTTCGAAGAATAAATGTTGTCCAATATTTTTTAGTTTTATTGTATCATCACTTATTAATTTTGAGGCATTAAAAAAATCGAATAAATTTCTTATAAATTTGGTTGATTTCCATGTTTCCGCGACACTTTCTTTAAATGAATTTATTTTTTCAAGACTCAGTTTAGTGCCTGCAATTTCATTCTCAATTTGACTTTTGTTAACTCTTTTAAGCAAAGCAATTTTTGAAATGAGTTCTCCTGCTTTTTTATTTAATTCTTCCTCATTCTTAACGTTGAGTATCTCTTTCCATTTATCAATATTTGCTACTAAATGACTTTGAAAGTGTTTTAAACGGTCTAATAAGAATTCAGAATCTTGAATTTCTGTTTTAGAATATTTATTTGGATTTACTGAAAAAACATTTCCTCTAATTTGTTCAATGAGAAAGCCTAAAACCAGCCAGTCTGAAGGCATTGGAGGAGAATAAACTTTACCTGACCTTCTTTCAGTGTAATCCCAATCTTCCCATCCCATATATCTACTCCCGTATAACTGGTTACTTCTGAAGAATAAAATATCACTTAAAGATTCTTCAGGGTCATAATAGTAAATTTTTATTTCTGATATAAATTTTAATGTCGTGGATGCATCTATTTTACCTGTATTAAATAAGAAAAATATCCAGTATTTAATACCTGTCAATAAATGACGTCTATAATTTGAAGGCTGGATTCTAATATTATATTCTTGTTCTATTTTCTCCTTCTTGACTATCTCTATATGAGGATTGTAAAAAAGTTGGTTCCTTAAACCAAATGTATTGCGTTCATCACTAATCTGCTCAATCTCTTCAATTGCAAATTTGAATTGAGTAAAATCTGTATTCTTAACCATGTAATATAGAAGTTTGCTAAAACTTTTATATGTAGAATAGTAGAAATCATTTAATACAACTAATTTTTGTAAGTCATCAGAATGCTTTCTTTCATGAAATGATATGTTGTACCATATTATTTCTTTTAATGTCATTGAGCAATTTCTTGAAAATCTCAAATACAGTTTCTCTAATGAGTTGTTTTTTGCGAACTCACTATGCGTGATGTAGTAAGTTATGTTTGGAAAGTCAATATATTCATTGAATTGTTTTAATGATTCATTTTTTATACTCAGGCTTAAAACCTTTCTAATAAATGTATTTATTACTTGTACACTCTCAATGTTGTTTTTCTCTATTGATTTATACAGTGAGCTGTAAATGTTAGAATAAATACCTTCAGTTAATTTTAATGACATTATAATTGATATTTAATTTCTATTTCATACAATTCATAATAGGCATCTAAGATGTCTTCTAAGTCTTTGTGATTGCCATTTGAAGAATATTCGTCAATCTTTTCATCAAAAAAAGTTCTTGCTAAATTGTTGTTTTCACTTTCTTTATTTCTTACTTTTTTCAATGTAAAACATTTTTTCAATTTATTTTTTGATTTTTCATCAAGGTCTATTATCGATTCATGAGGGCTGGTTGTTATATCTCCAATGAATAATTCTTTGTATGATAAATCTTTTGTTTTACTGTTTTTTACAATTTTAGCGATTCCTTCTATATCTATATCATATACAACTTTCCTTTCTACTTCTTTTGGTTGTTGTTTGTCATCATAATAGCCAACATCTACTTTTGTTGAATTTGAGATGTTAAAATTGTTCCAGAAATCATATTTTTTTAATCCTATGCTTTGTAAAGTATCATTGAAAATCTGTTTGCTTGTTTTCTCCAATAAATGAAGCTTAAGATGTTTATAGGCTTCACTTGTTAATTCCCTTCGAAATAATTTTTTTATTTCATTTTTGTTTGAAAATTTAATGATTGTTGCAAAAAGGGAACCTATTACAAAAAGAACCACAATAGCGAGATATGTTCCAGTTAAAACTAATCTCACGAATAAAAACTCATTTAAATGGTCTCTTAAAGTGGATAGTATTATAAAAAAACCAATAACAGAAAGAATAAAGTAGATGATAGGGTATAGATAAGACTTTTTAAATAATAATCTATAAGCAAAAGGCTCTTTAACAGCTAAATTGTTTATCATAAATCCAACAACTACTAATGTAATACTTATGATAGTAGCAATGTTACTGGCTCTTTGGTCTACTAATATTTTTGCTGTCTCATATTTTATTTCAAGAATATTTAAGAAATTAATGTTTAACAACCCTGAAATTATATATATAGATAAAACTGTAAGAATTACAATCCACCAATTTTTACTTTCTACTATCAACTCTGAAAATCTGAAACATAAATTTTTCCAACGAGATTTGTATAACTCATTGTAGTTTTTTTTGATTTCTGAATGTGTTCTGTTTCTTAGCCAACTTTTCTTGAACATGTCTTTATAAACTATTAGTTCAAACAAAAATAGGGAATTTTACTACTTATGGTTTTTGATGTCAGTTACTTTTTTTTTAAAAAAATTACATGATTGATTTGTACACGTAGGCTTCCCTCTCAAAACACCCACCCCCTCACTAAGTCAATCCAAAGCCCCCACCCATACTAAGCAATGATAAAATTATACCAGCAGGAAAAAGATATGTGTATTTAAACATCTTTTCAGTTCTATAACAAAGTCATTGCATTTATTTCTAACTCAAAAATTAAATAGTATGGTAAGAATTGTAAACTATCAAAAAAGAATGTCAGAGAACAGTAAGGAGTTTTTTGTTCTCGAAATCCAGTCAGGGATAACAATGGTTAAATCCAAAGAAACTGGCAAATTCTATGCAACAGCCAATAAGGCTACTATTTCATCAACATTTGATGAAGTTGCTTGTAAGGCTTTAATTGGAACTGAAATGCCGGGAACAATTGCAAAAGTAGCTTGTGAACCTTATGAGTATGTCATTAAAGACACTGGCGAAGTAATCACACTTCATCACAGATTTGAATATGTTGATGAAGTTGAAGCAGCAACTCCAGCAGTTGAAAAATCAGAATTTACAGTTGAGGAATTAGTAGGTAATATTCCATTGAGAAACAGCTTCTCATCAAATGGAGTACTTCAACACTAATTCAATTGTTTAATCAGTAATGTTCTGAATAATTGTTCATGTAAAAATGAATGATTGTTCAGAACTTTTTTATATCATGGAAAATACACTTGCAGAAATACAGGTTAGTTACAATACAAATAGTAGGGTAAAACCAATAATTACAAGCAGTCATGCTGCTTATGAACTATTACAAGCTTCTTGGACTGCTGGTACAATGGAACTACAGGAAGAATTTAAGGTGCTTCTCTTAAATAGAGCTAACAATGTTTTAGGAATTTACAACATGTCAAGAGGTGGAGGTGGAGCAACTGTCGTAGATGTTAAACTACTCTTTGCAGTGGCTTTGAAATGCAATGCAACTTCAATTATCATCAGCCATAATCATCCAAGTGGTAAACTTGAACCAAGTTCTACAGATAAAGAGATAACTAAGAAAATCAAAAGTGCATCAGAGTTTTTAGAAGTGAAGCTACTTGACCACATAATTGTAACAAAAAATGGATATTACAGTTTCGCAGATAATGGGATTTGTTAACTTATATGTATTTGTTCTCCTGGTCTAATACAGCCAAATTGCTATTCATTTTAAAACTTGTGAAATGTTCATATTATTATTAATAGCGATTTCTTAATTTTATCACACAAGATAACTCTTTATGATTCCTAAAAAGTTTAATGACTATCCCATTGAGTACCAACAGGCATATTTCAAGAGAATACTCTTCTTGGAATATCCTTTTACAATTGATGATATAACAGACTACGAGAAGAATATTGATTTCAAGCTACTCTCAGACAATCACAACATTAATTGGGATTCAGAGATTTTGGAGAAGTTTAAAGATAATTGGGATTGGGAAGTATTACAGAACAATCCCTTTGTTAAAGCTTATTACAATCTATATCTATTAGCGCCTGAAAACGAATCAGTTTCAAAAGTTGCCTGTAAATGTGATTTGCAATTAGGATTCTGCAATAAGAAACGTATCTGTTATACTGAATATGACAGAGAAGCTATCAAAAACATTAAAAGGGAATGGGAACACAAAAAGTATAGAACATTTATTGGCTATGCAATTGAAGATGGATATATCAATACTGATAATCTGAATATTTTCTTGATTAATGATGTAGTCTTTTCATTCTCGAACATTGCTGACCATGAGGATGGCTTTTACCAGCAAAAAGAAAACCTGAATTCTTTAAATGAGGGGATTGATAAAGATGAAATACCTTTTTAGAATCTGAATAATTCCATAAGTTCAACTTCAAGTCCTTTACTAACCTTATCTAAAGTAGTTAAAGTTAGATTTACTCTTCCAGCTTCAATTCTTGACATATTACTTTTCTCATAGTTGCATTTAGCAGCCAAGTCTTGTTGGGACAGATTCTTTTCTGTCCTTATTTCCTTGATGCGTTTGCCCACTTTTTTGTGAACTGTATTGTCGAATTTTAGCAATTTTTAGTTGTTGTTTATGACAACTCAAAATTTGTGTTATTTTTGCTTAGTTGGTTATCATGTGAGATAACTATAAATCAATCTATTATTATGAAAAAAAGTATCTATTTACTCTTACTTCTATTATATGCTTTCAATATGTATTCTCAACAAAAAGATGAAAATCATACAAAAGGTCTCAGATTCCTTATTGAAGGAAACTATAAAGAAGCGATAAGTCAATTTACATTGTCAATTGCTAAAAATCCAAAAGACTCAGAATCTTATGAATTAAGAGGAAATGCTTATATGGGAATAAATGATATTTCAAAAGCAATGACTGATTTAGCAAAAGCAATTCAAATCAATAAGAATAATATAAATGCATACAAAACACGTGGAATCTTAAAGATGAACCTGCAAGATTATAGGGGAGCTATATTGGATTTCGATGTTGTTGTCAAAGACCATCAAAAAACTCTTAAAAGTGATGTGTTTGGGGATGTATTAAAAGACTTGAATGCTGAAGCATATGCATATAGAGCTTTGTGCAAATTAAAACTGGATGATAGTCAAGGAGCTATGCAAGATGCTGAAGAAGCAATCAAATATAAACCCTATGAAGGAATAGCTTATTATGTCAGAGGATTCTATAGATTAAATTCGGGAAATAAAAATGAAGGCTGTATGGATTTAAGTAAAGCAGGAGAATTGGGCTATCAAGAGGCGTATCAACTTATTCAGAAATACTGTAATTAAAATTAATATTATGAGAAACTTATTCAAGACAATTTTTCTACTGTTTACATTAATTATGCTTAATGGCTGTAGTTCAAATGATGAAAGTAGTAATTCAAACCTTAGTGTAGAAGAACAGGCATTATTAGGGACTTGGAAATATGTTGCCTATGGTCATGTCAATTCAAATGGAACAGAAACTGTTTCAGCAGTAAACAGTCAATGTTTAAATACTCATATTTTTACCTCTGATAGAAATATTAACTACAGAAGTTATTCTTCATGTTCAGAATATTATGAAGAAGATGGAACATGGACTTTAGTAAATGGATTACTTACACGCACATTTCCTCAAACAGTAACTGTTATTCAAAAGGACAACATTACATTCATTAATCCTGATAAGATAAAACTCTTTGAAGTTGGAAACACAACAGATTTCGTTATTTATGAAAGAGAAGGTAGTACAATAGTAGATACAAGCTACAAGATTGAACTAACTGGAAACTATCAAACAGATTGGTGTGATGCAACTGGTAATACATCAAAAGTAACATTTGAATTTTTGCAGGATGGTAATGTTGTTGCAACCCAAAATGCACAAAGCAACATTGAACAAGCTTTAACAGTAAGTAGGGATTTAACAGGTAATGTAATTGGTATTAAACTCAAACTTACAGACTACAATCCAAGTAATTTAAATTCAGGTCTTGGTGAGGGATTTGATAGTTTGCATTTAAAAGTTACAGGGAATCAAACTCAAGATGTGCTAATTGATACTAACCCTAATGCATGGTTAGTTAATTGTGCTGATATTTGTTATGAGATTAATTTACTATTCAACACAAGTACAGAGCAATTAACAGTTAATAGTTCGTGGCATTAATATCTTTAATTATAATTTCAAACCACCTTTTTGAGGTGGTTTTTTTATTCTATGAAAAAGAAGCTGCAAGTTCTTGAAAAGTTCAAGATTGGAGAACAGTACTATCTTAATGAATTTAATGTTGAGTGGTTAGGGGAGATAGACTGTTATCTTGGTTTAAATTTTCAAGTTTATAAATATCTTGAAAAAGATGTTAAAGTAGAAGGGATTTTTCTATTCTATAATTGTGATATTCTTAGTTTAATTATCACTTTAAAAAGTGCATCAAAAGATGATGAAATTGCAAATAGTGAAGTCAAGAAAACAAGAAGGAATATTTTCTTCAAATGTTTTTTATATGATAATATGACTTATACTGTTTACAGTTGTAAAAAAAGCTTAGTATTGTCTGGGTTGGATTTAATAATTGGGTCAAACATAGGTCAAACATTCTTAATTTAAAGTGATAATAAAAGTTAACAAGTGAAAAGTGAAATCTTTGAAATCCCTTTATTTATAAGCATTTGTTAAAATAAGTTAACATACTTACTTTGACTGGCAGTCAAGAGGTCGTGGGTTCGAGCCCCATCTTCTCCACAAAAAAAACCGCAACTTTTTTAAGCTGCGGTTTTTGTTTTTTAGGGTGTACGATTTTGTACGGTGATTTTGTTTTATTCCGGATTTGCAACGGTTTTGTATAATCCCAGTAGGGCATTCAAGTATCGGTTTTCTAAAATGATTTCATTGATTTGAGAACCAATCAGTGCATTTTCCCTCGAGTTGATGATGAACAGGGAACTTTCTCCCATTTCAAACAGGCGATCTTCTGCATTTAAAAGCGTGTTGTAGTCTTTTACCAGGTTAGTATTGTAATCGCGCTGTTTTTCTAAGGAGATGATTTCCTGTTGTTGTGATTTGAATTTATTTTCCAGATTTTTTCGTTCGAACTGCAAACCAAATTCCGAGTCCTGAATTTTAAGGTCGGCCAATTTAACGCCGGCTCTTTCTTTTCTTAAAAACACCGGAAACGAAAAGTTGAGTCCGATTTTATAATCTTCAAAACGATAAGTATCGATATAGCTGGGTTCGGATAAATAATGGTAACTCAAATCCAGTTTGGGTAAGAGAGAATTGGCTTTTTGTTTTCGCTCTACTTTTAATACTGCAATTTTTGCATCCAGAGCTTTGATTTTCGGATGATTGTCCAAGGAAATAGGGTTGAGTTCGTTTATCCGCAGGGTTTCTTTAAGAGTTTTAGAAAGAAGGCTTTCGGGTTGTAAATTGTCATTTAGCTCCAGCGGAATGTTGTTTTCCAACCAAACATAATTCGACAACTCCAATTTGGCCTTGGTTAGTTTTAGTTTGGCTTCTTCGAGATGTAATCGTCTTGTTTTTACCGCAATTCCGGCTTCCACACTGTCAATGGACGGTTTGTCACCCTCTTCTATTAATTTCGAAACCCCTTCGTAGCGTCGTAAAGCATTTTTCAGATAGGTTTCATAGAGTTGCACCTCGTCAAAACTTCTTTTCCAGTGCATATAACTCACCGCTGCGTCATAAATAACTTCGACAACCTGAAGATTTCGCTCTGCGGTGTTTAAACTGCGGGCAATTTTTGCTTTTCGGATATCGGCCATGCGCTGATTGATGAGCAATCCCTGACCAACGGGCACCGAAACCCCAAACGATGTCAGACCGCTATTGGGTAAGGTGTTTTCCGGATTCACATACATGCCTTCTGCATTGTCGAATCCGGCTTTTAGTTCAATGCCATACCAGGTGGGAATTTTGAAACTGCTGTTGAGCAATGAATAATATTCCTTGCCTTTGAATTCCTTTTCTTTGAAATCGACTTCAATTTTCGGATCGAAAGCACCGCGAGCCTGCATTAAATTAGCCTGAGCTTCATTCAGTTTTAAATCGGCTTGTTTTACCAAAGGATGGTATTTTTTGACATACCCCAAAAACTCATTGAAGCTGAATTCGGCCGCGTTGTTTTGGCCGAGTACTTTTATACTGCAGCAAAGGAAAAGAATTACATATAACAGTTTCGTTTTCATTACTTTTTAGTGTTTTCGGTTGCTTTTGCCTGATAAAAATTAGGAGGGAAACCGTTTAAGGTACGCCAAATTTCAAACCAAATCGGCACATTGCTTAGAAGTGCCAGTGTTTGGGTTCCGGCACCAATGCTCAATTGCTCCGGCCATTTTTTATCTTTTGGATCGGGGGCAATCAGGATGCGGTATTTGCCGTTCGGACTGATGAAATTTTCTTTAGCGACAATGACACCACCAAACGTTCCGAATGAAACATCGGGCCAACCGCTAAATACAATTGTGGGCCAGCCGTCAAACCAAACGCGTACTTTCTCTCCTTGGTTAATCAATGGGAAATCCACCGGTTCTATGTAGGTTTCAACGGCAATCTCAAAACGCGCCGGCATAATGCTGACAATCGGAGTGCCTTCTTTAATCGTTTCACCAATTCCGGATTGTAACGCTCGATTGACATACCCGTCTTGCGGTGCGGTAATGTAGTACATCCCGTTTCTGATTTGGTAATTTTTGTATTGGTTTTTCAGTTTGTTCACCTGAGCTTCGGTGTCAAATTGCGAACTCAGGGCGGTTTGTTTGTCACTGCTGGCTTTTGCGTTTTTTTCAGCATATTCCGCATTGATCCGGTTCAGCTCCATTGTGGCGTTTAAAACCTCATTTTTACTGGCAATGTATTTGTTTTCCTGAGTGATGATTTTCGCTTCCGTTTCCTGCAATTTCATTCTTTTTTCCTCTACATCGGTCATGGGTTTCAGCCCTTCTTTGTTTAAGTTTACCGAACGGTTGAATTGTGTTTTTGCGATTTTCAGTTGGGTTTTGGTGGCTTCAAAATCGACACTGTCACTTTGTACTTTCAGATACGCTTGTCTTAATTTGTTTTGCGCTTGCTTTAATTTCAGGTTTTTCTCGTTCTGAATCGCACTCATCTGATTTTCCAGGGCATTTACTTTATCGGCATAGGACTGCACGGCATTTTCTTTGGCTTTAACCTGATTTCCGGTGTTTTCAACCAAATTAGGATCCAGATAGTCTTCTTTGATTTCCGAAATAAATAAAATAGTATCGCCTTTTTTGACAAAATCTCCTTCGTTGATGTACCATTTTTCGATTCGGCCGGCGATGACCGTTTGTATGGTTTGCGGTCGTTGGTTCGGTTTTAAAGTAGTAACATTTCCGGTTCCCTGAATGTTTTGTGTCCAAGGAAGGAAAAGAAAGAGCACAACAAGCACCACAAAAGCCCAGATAATTTTACGGATTACCTTGTAGTACTTTTGTTCTTTTAAAATGGCAGTCGATTTAAATTCATCAATTTTTACGAATTGGTCAATTCTGTTTTTTGTGATATTGAGCATGATTTAAATAGCTTTAAGTTCTCCTTTTTCCAAAAGAATCGTTTGTTTGCAAATTTGTTTCCAATGCGTGTTTTTGCTGATAACAACCAGTGTCCAAGGATGTTTTTCGTCACTCAGGAAATCAATAATTTCTTTGCCGCTTTCTTCGTCGGTTTTGTCCAGCGGATTTTCTAAAAACAACAGTTTCGGTTGATTAATTATACAACGGGCCAACACGATTTTTTGAATCGTCGACGAATTAATTTGTTTGCCTTCCGATGAGATTTGTGTGTCCAAACCTTTTGGAAGCGCCTTAATGGCTTCGGTAAGTTTCAGTTTTTCGATTAACTCAAAAACCGTATCCATCTTTATTTCAGGATTATTGCAGGTAATGTTTTCTAGAATGGTACCTTCAAAAGGCATTTCATGGGCTGTAATAATGCCGATTTTTGAACGGTATTCATCGGAAGAATATTTTTTGTAATTGGTATTATTGATGAAAATATTTCCGGAAGTTGGTTCAATCAATCGGGCCAGCAAACGCAACAGGGTGGTTTTCCCCGATCCGTTTTCCCCTAAAATCAGGGTGTGCTGTTTGGGCTGAATGGATAAACTGATATTTTTGAGAACTTCTTTGTCCGATTTCGGATACTGGAATGCCACGTTTTCGGTTTCAATGGTAATTTTATTCTCATCTACTAAATAGTTGGAATTGCGAATGTCTTCTTCCAGTTCCATATCCACTACGGAGCCTAATTTTTCTAAGGAAGTCAGCACATCATAAAATAATTCCAGCCCCGAAAACAATTTTTCAACGGCGGTAATAATGCTAAGAATGATGATTTCAGCAGCCACAAATTGTCCGATATTCATCTGCTGGTTAATCACCAATAAGCCCCCAATGATTAATAATCCGGCAGTTATAATGATTTTAAAACCGGTCAGTTGAATGAATTGCTTCAATAAAACCTGAAAATGGTTTTCCCTTTGTTTTAAGTATTCGTTAACCAGTTTGTCATTTTTGTGCAACGAGAAATTAAAAATGGAATTGCTTTTAAAACTTAAATGATTTCGGGCAATTTCCTGTAGCCAATGGGCAATTTTATACTTGTATTTTGATTCTTTTAAGCTGGTTTGTAAACCTAGATTAAAGTTGATTTTGAAAATCAGATACAACAGCAAAAGCAAAACTATACCGAAGAAGATAAAGAAAGAATGGTACAAAGAAAGTAAGGCTATTCCAAAAAAGATCTGCAATGCCGCCCCGGATATGTCCAATAATAATTTAGAAAATCCTTTCTGAACGGTTAAGGTATCAAAAAAACGATTGGCTAATTCCGGCGGATATTGATTGTGCAATTCACTAAATTTTATTTTAGGGAAGCGGTAAGCAAATTCAAAGGAAGAGCGAACGAAAATCTTTTGTTGTAGATTTTCGGTGATTCGGAATTGCATTATTTTTAATACCCCGACAAAGGCAACGCCAATGATAACCACCAATACTAAAACAATCCACGAAGTACTTACTTTTCCCGCCTGGATAAAATTAATGATGGATTGAATTCCCAGCGGAAGTGATAAACTGATGAGCCCAGCAATAATCGAATACAGGAAAATCTGGTAAATATCCTGTTTGTCGATTAAAATGAGGTTTCTAAATCGTTCTAACGGTGTCATAGTAATATTTTTTTAACCATATCGGTATAGAAATCAGTTGCACATTCTTTTTCCGACAAATTGGTAATCGTTTTTAAATGATTCTTTAAAAAATGTTGGTGTAAGGCACCTTCCACAATACTGGAAGCCAAACTTTTGGCAAAAGGATATTCCGGATTGACTTCTTGAATAATCGCTATGATTCTGTTGATTACCCTTTTGTAAACCAAGAAGAAACCTTCCTTGTTTTCGGTGTCCACTTCTTTGGTCATTAGGGTTTTAGCGAACTCTTCCACGATAATGCGACTCAGGATTTCTTCATTAATATGCGGAGTGGTTTGATCGTCTGCTACATTTTCGGTCACCAGCTTAATTGCCTTCTCCAACTTCTCCACGGGATTGGATATGTTTGTTGTTGCAAGTACCATTCGATATTCCATCCACGACCAATACCATGAAGTCAGATAAACCAAAAGTTTGTGTTTGTTCTCAAAATAACGATAAATGGAACTTTCGTTGGATTGTATTTTTTCGCCCAATTTTTTAAAAGTAAAGGCCTCGAACCCAATTTCATTCATCAACAGAATGCTGTTTTTTAAAATATTACGACCTAACTCTGATGTTTCAGGGTCTTTTACATACAGTTTTTCGTTGAGGGTTATTTTTAAATTTGAAAGTAAGTTTTGCATGATTTGATATTTAACAATTCAAAGTTAATAGTATTACTATCACATTTTGAAAGTTTAACTTTTATTTAAAACAAAAGAGGTTGACTTACAAATGCGTAAGTCAACCTCTTTATGTTTGTTTAATATGGAATTAATCCTGAATATAGGTCTTGTTTCCGTTGGAATTGATGTAATATCTTCCGCCTCTCGGCCCCGTGTAAACTTTTTTACCGTTGTATTCTCCGGTAACTTTATCTGCCACTTTAGGTGCTTTTTCGTTGCTCGGTGTTTCTTTTACTTTTTTTACGTTTTTTTTGCTTTCGTCTTTAATTTTAGCATCTGCTTTGTTTGCCGCTGCTTTTGTTTTTCCGGCTGTCGATTTTGTTTCTCCTTTTTCAGAAGCTGAATTTTCTTTTACTTTTTTTACTTCCTTCTTGGTTTTATCGGCTACTTCTTTTGATTTTTCTTTAGTCTTTTTAGCTGCTTTTTCCACAGCAGCTTCCGCTTTTTCCACAGCAGCTTCCGTTTTTTCAGCCGCTTTTTCCGTTTTGGCTTTTACTTTTTTGGTGGTTTTCTTAACGGTAGTTTCCTGGGCAAAGGCACCCATTGATAACGCTATGCTCAAACATAGCAAAATTAATTTTTTCATGATTTAGCAAATTATTGATTATCAGTATAAATGTATGAAAAAAATGTCAGATTAGTACAATTAAAAATAGGCTCTTAACTGGATGCTTCCGGTGTGAATCGTTTGACTGGTTTCACTTTTTCTGCCCTGATAATTCACATTAACATCAAGATATTGGGTTAAGTTTTTCTGTAAAAGCAAACGCCAGGTCATATTTTCACCCGCCTGAAGTCCTTCCAGCATCTGAAAAGCAACTGCCGATAACGGATTTCCGATAAATTTGTTTTTGTAAAATGAAAACTCGCCGTTCAGGGTAAATTTCTTTTCGGAGGAATAATTGAAAGAGGTTCCCAATCGTTGCTGATGTAAGGTTTCCATCGCATTGATTTGGTTTTCTTTCTTCTGAAATTCGTAAAATATATCCCAACTCGCGTTTTGAGAAAACAAATAGGAGATTTTCGGTGCCAATTGATAACCTTTCAAATCAAAATTTTTACTCGGATAGTTTTCGGAAGTCAGCGTGTTCGAAATGGTTTTTCCGTTGAATCCGAACAACCAGAGTTTCTGCACCAAATGGGCATATTGAAGCTGATGCGAATCGGTTTTGTTTTCCTGCGAACCGGCCGAAAGCAGGTTTTTAGCATGATTCGTCAAATACGTGTAAGTGGTCGAATGACGTTGTTTTCCGCGGTTGTAAAACAAACTGTTGCGAAAGCTTGCGTTGAGTCCCAGCAAATCGGTATCGCTTCCGGAAAACGGATTCAAATCGAAATTGTCGCCTTGTCGCAGGATTTTACGGTCCATCATAAAAGAAGTCTGATTGTAGAAATAAGACAATAATTTTCTGAAACCGGTTTCATTCTGCCATTGCAACGGGTTCAGGGTTACCGATTGCGAAAATTTATTCTGATGCGTTTTTACAAAAATCTGATTCGGTAAAAACACCCGAACGTACTTCGCCTGATCCGGAAACGGCGCCACTTCAAATTCCTGCAATTCCTGAATGCCATTGTTGTTGTAATCGTTCCACATGTAAATTCCCTGTCCGGGTTCAACTTCCAGATAGGTGAATTCCTGTTGCGCAATCTTTCCGGAACTGGTTTCGTAAGCGGTTGTGAGTTGAATCAGTTGGTTGAAAAAACGATCGTTGTACAACAAACGGGAATTCAGCGACGGTTCGTCGGATTGGTTCGGATCTTCGAATTTTAGGTTGCGGTAATTCACAAACAGTGACAAATCACTTTTGTCGGTTTGCAATAGTTTCGATTTCAGATAATAGGAATGTGAAGTGTTGACTTTCTTGACCAATCCACCAACTAAACTGTCGTTGGTGCGTTGCAGATAGCCGATTTCGGTAAAGACTTTCGTGCTGTCGCCACGACCGATAAAGGCGCCAATTTCTTTGTAACGCTGACTCAAAGCCGAAAACTGATTAGTAGCTTTGATTTTCTCTTCGTTGTCTTCCATTCGGAAACTGCCGCCAATCCAATTCTTTTTAAAATGGTATTTTGTTCGGGTCTGACTTCGGATGAAACGCGAATCGGCTAAGGTTCCATCACTTTTTAAAGCGCTGCTGTTGTTGGAAAACGTCCATCGGTTGAATTTGAAAAAACCGTCCACCACATGTCGTGTTCCCGAGAAACTTTCCGAAAAATCGAGTTTCTCTAATTGATATTTGGCAAATCCTTTGTTGGGTAAGGTGAAATTTACACCGGAAATCAGCAAACTCTGGTCGCCTAATGGATTCGTCAAATTCCAATCACGGTTGAATTCAATGGTAAACAACCTTTCGATGGTTTTGAATTCTTTTTGGACCAACTGATAATTGGCAAAGGCATCCACGTTCCACTTTCCGGTATACAAACGTTGTTTTGCATTGATTTTTCCGGCAATGCCTTTGTTGTCGTTATCGTCTGCCGAAGAAAATAAGTTTTTGTCGTTATTGCTGATGCCTACTTCAAAATCGACATTCGTTTTCTCACCCGGATTGTATTTTCCCAAAACGGTCGCAATCTGAATTTTCGTAGGCGGAACCAAGCGCGTAATAGGCTCGTAATTTCCCTGCGGAACACCAGCCACAGGTGCGATGTATTCGTAAATCCGACCTATTGCCTGATTGCTTTTTAATTTGTAATTCCCCAAATTGTTGCCCACTAAGGAAAATTTTACGTTATATAAAACATCGGTAGGGTTGTTGGAATATTCAAAGACTTCAATAGCACCAATCAGTACTTTTTTATACAAAATCTTATTTTCAGAATAACCATCTTCGTACGCGGAAGGCGCGGTCATCAAATCCGGATTGTCGCCGGCCTGTGCTAAAATCTGTGCCTGTTCGGGTGAAAGATTTTGCTGTAACGGTTGGTTTTTGACATCGTTTTCGGAATAAATAAATCCGCCGATACTCCATTGTTCGCGTTCGTGCGTCACACCGCCATAGGTTACAAATCGGGTATAACTCCGATCGGAATATTGGTATTCGATATTAATTCGCATTTCGGAAGTAATCGGAAACAAAGACGTAAACCGGATTTCTCCGGCATTGTAATCAATCACATAATCATTGTTTTCCCCGCGTTCCAGCAGAATTCCGTTAACAAACACCCGTTCGGATCCGGAAATGACCAACACATACAGTTCGCCGTTAGGACCTTTCAATTTGTACGGCCCCTGATTGCCTTCCTGTCCGGTAAAGGTGCTTCGGGCGTATTGACCGCGAACAATGGCGCCGGCGGCAAAAACATCGGTTTTACTTTCGGGTTTGCCAAAGGTGAAATGCGTCGACAAGCCTTGCACTTTTTTGTTGAAATTCAGAAAGCGCGACTGGCGGTTTTCCAGAAACAAATCTCCGGCACGAATCGCCCATTTGTCGGAATACAATTCGACAAAAATCTGATCAAATTCGTCCAGTTTTTGCGAATAACCGCCTTCCTGAAGCGGTATGTTGCTGTCCTGTAATGAAGCCCTCAAGCTGACTTTCTCCGAAATTTTTCCGGTAATCTGTAAATCCAGATTCGAATTTACCACCGTATTCTGATTGTTGCCCACGGTCACGCCACGGGTAATGCTTCCCGAAGTACTCAGTCCGTCAAAAGGTTTGAAAATAGAAATCGGTTCTCGGGAAATCTGATACAATTGCTGGCCGGCTTCGTTGTTTACCACCCGACTTTTGTCGTAAATGCTGTATTTTTTGGTAAGGTATTCGGGGAATTTGAGGTAACGGACAGTTAGCGTATCGGAAGACTGAAAGTTGTTTTTAAATACCAGTGTTCCTTTCTGAAAATCGACTTTGTAAAAAACAGTGTCGATTTCGTTGCCCGATTGGTCCAAAAGTTTTAAAAATTCCTTGTTGATGCTTACGCTGTCAATGGTCACCGGATTTTCGGAAACCCTAATTTTTTTGGATTGATACGGCGTTTTCGTTTCCTGTGCTGTAGCGACAGAAAGACAAAAGAAAAAAAGGAGTACATACGCCCGTTTCAACATAACTACTATAACTCGGAAATACCAAAAGTAGTGTAATTAATCGAGAAATTGTTTTCAGATTACAGTAACGAAAGTAGGTAGCCCAAAAGCGAACCGCCCAAAACCACCCAAACGCTGTTGATTTTTCGGAAGCCAAAAGTGATAATCAGGCTCAAAACAGCAATCAAAACTGTTTTCCATTCGGTTACGGAATCTTTTCCCATCGTAAAACAGACCACGATGATTAAGGCGACGGAAGCCACATTCACCGCATCTAAAAAAGAAGCCAAAAGTTTTGAACTCCGCATTTTTCGAACCAATGGATTCAACATCGCCACAAAAACAAACGAAGGCAAAAAGATACCAATAGTAGCAACCAAAACGCCAATCCCGCCATTAATCTGATACCCGATAAAGGTTACCGATGAAAAAACCGGTCCGGGCGTAAATTGTCCCACCGCAATGGCATCGATTAACGTCTGACGCGGTAAAATGCCGGTTTGCACCAATTCCGAATCGAGAAAAGCGAACAAAACGTAACCACTGCCGTATAAGATGCTTCCGATTTTCAAAAAGATGAAAAAGAGTTTGGTGTTGGTCACCGTCAAAAATCCCATCGGGGAAAGGCTTTTGATTTCGGTTTTGGAATTTTGGAAATAGTGTATTGCTAAAGCTAACAATCCGCATCCGAAAAGGACAATGACTTCATTTACGCCAAAAAATGAAACGATCAAAGCAAGTATTCCGATGCCGATTAACAAGTTCGATTTCAGGGAAGATTTCGCCAACGGATATACGGCCGAAAGGATAATCGCAATAATCGCAGGTTTGATACCGTAAATAAAAGGCTGAATTTCGGGTAAAGTACCGTAGGCTTTGTACAGCCAGGCAAAAAAAAGCGTAATGAACACCGCCGGAAGGATGAAGCACAAGCCTGCCACAAGCAATCCTTTCCAGCCGCCTTTTTCTTTTCCGAGGTGAATGGCCAATTCGGTGCTGTTCGGGCCGGGAATCAAATTGGTGGCGCCTACTAAATCGAGGAAATGGCTGTCGGACATCCAGTTGTGTTTTCGAACGACTTCATCACGCATCATGGCGATGTGAGCAGCCGGTCCGCCGAAAGCAATCAGTCCGAGTTTCAGGAACAGTTTTCCGATGGCTGTAAGCGTGCCCTGCTGCATATAGCTTTATTCTTTGGTTACAATTTGCATCGTTTCGCGGCTCATTTGTTTTACCAAAACCGTTTTGTCTTTTTCCACCATTTTGATGGCTTTGTCGGTAAAATGGCGAATCGTGTATAAGGAAACGTTTTCGTTGTAAGTGATTTTGAATTTCTTGGCCAAGATTTTATTCAGTTCGTTGAAATTCCCAAATTTGTCTTCAATACACACCGAAAAACTGATGGCCGAATTCTGAATCAGACTCACTTTGATTTTGTATTTGTGAAACAACGCGAAAATCTCACTGATGTTTTCTTCCATGATAAACGAAAAATCGATGGACGAAAGCGAAAGCAACAATTGGTTTTTCTTTACGATAAAACACGAGGTTTGCGGTTCCAGATGCGCGCCTTTTGAAATACTCGTTCCAGGCAAAAGCGGATTGATAAACGATTTTACATACAACGGAATTTCTTTGCTTTGCAAGGGTTGTAAGGTTTTCGGGTGAATTACCGAGGCGCCGTAAAAGGCTAATTCAATCGCCTCACGATAAGAAATCTGATTCAACAACGTGGTGTTTTCGAAATAACGCGGATCGGCATTTAAAACGCCGGGAACGTCTTTCCAGATGGTTACACTTTCCGCATTCAAACAATAAGCGAAAATGGCCGCGGTGTAATCGGAACCTTCACGTCCTAAAGTTGTAGTGAAGTTGTTTTCATCGGCACCTAAGAATCCCTGAGTGATGTTTAAGACTTTCTTTTTTACGTTTTTGGAAATGGTTTTCTGTGTGGTTTCCCAATCGACAATTGCATCACGATAGGTGTTGTCGGTTTTGATTAGGTTACGAACGTCCAGCCAGTTGTTTTTTAGTCCGACATGATTGAAATAATGACTCAGAATCGTAGTGGAAATAATCTCTCCGAAGCTCACGATCTGGTCGTACACGAAATTGTAATTTGGGGATTTGTTGGAATGTAAGAAGTATTCCAAATCAGTGAAATGCTTGTTTACGGCTGTGAAAACATCGTTTTTTTCGTCGTCAAACAAATCCAGTAAAATTTGGTTGTGGTACTTTTTTACCTCTTGAATCGAAGCATTCAGTTCATTAGACTTGTCAAAGTAGTTTTTGATTACGACTTCCAAAGCGTTCGTGGTTTTACCCATAGCCGAAACTACCAGTAAAACATCTTCGTAACCTACTTGCTGCAAAACGCTGTACACGTTTTTGATTCCGTCGGCATCTTTTACCGATGCACCTCCAAATTTGAAAATTCTCATGTTGTTTACTATTCCAATTCCGAAATCAGTATTAACTCGAAATCAGCGATTTATTAGTTGTTGATATAGTTAGTTATTGTTTAAAAAAGTGATGATGCCGTCTTCGGTCATCTGAACCACTCTCCAGTCGTCTAAAACCTTGGCGCCTGATTTTTCATAGAAATCGATGGCATTTTGGTTCCAGTCCAATACATTCCATTCGATGCGTCGCACCCCGTCGGCTTGGCCCTGTTTCATTATTTCGGTGTACAAAGCCAACCCTAATCCGGTACCGCGCATTTTTTCTTTTACGATTAAATCTTCCAGATGAATGGTTTTGCCTTTCCAGGTCGAATAACGGTAATAGTATAGTGCCATACCTACAATTTGGTTGTCGGTTTCAGCGATGAACGTATGAAATAACGGGTTGTCACCAAAACCATCGCGTTCCAAATCGGCAACGGTTACAACAACGGCATCCGGTTCTTTTTCAAAAATGGCCAGTTCCCGAATCAAATCGAGTACGGCGGGCATGTCTTCTATAGTTCCTTTTCTGATGATCATGCGAATTATTTTTTCTTTTTCTTAGTCGTTTTCTTAGCGGTTGCCGGTTTCGCAGTTTGTTTTACATACGGTTTGTATAAACCGTCTTTTTCCGCTCTTGCCTTGGCTTCCGCAGCTCTTTCTTTAGAGTCGGGGTGGGAACTCAACATTCTTTCGAAGAACGAAGCTTCTTTTCCTTCGCTCAATTTGGCTAAAATATTAAAAGCAGATTCCACCGCGTTCACATTGTAACCATGACGTTTCATGAAATCATACGAATACATATCGGCTTCCGATTCTTGTTTACGGCTGTGTTTACTGTCAATCATTGCGTTTCCGATTTTACCCAACTGGCTGTCGGTAACTGCAGCTACCTTATCAGATTGTGAAGCCGCAGCATCAAGCAACGCTTCTTTTTTGTAGGCTGCTTTAACCGCATCACGACTGTCGTGGTTGGCCACGTGTCCGATTTCATGACCGATTACGGCCAGCAATTCGTTGTCGTCCATGATGTCCATTAATCCGGAATAAACGCGTACACTTCCATCGGCAGTAGCGAAAGCATTCACTTCTTTTAGTTTGTATACTTTAAAGTTTAAAGTCATGCCGTTTTCGGCAGCGTGTTTTCCAAAAACTTTTTTCAATCGGATGGTGTACGGATCTTTGTCATCGGCCACCGGATTTTCCTTGTCCATTTTTATAACCGCGTCTTTGGATAAGGCCGCGGCATCCGCATCACTGAACGTAAATCCTGTTACCCCTTTCTGAACGGCTCCCAAAGCTTTTTCCCCAAGATTAATTTGTGCGTTGGCTTGAGTCATTCCCATTACTAAGGAAGCAAGTGCTATAAATAAGGTCTTTTTTTTCATTTGTGAGATTTTATTATTTTTAATGTGCTTATTTGCAATTTATGTGCCAAAATAGCTGCTTTTACGGTTGCGTTTTGGTGTACTGATTTCAGTTTTCTGAATTTTGATTCAAATATAAAATAACTTTACGGTAGATTTTTTTCGAAAACGATTTTCTTTACCAGATTTAGTGAAAATCAAAAATTATAAACAATATTTGCATACGGAAACGCAACACAACAATCATGAAAGAACGCAATAAAACGTTAGGTGAATACATCATCGAAAAACAGGAAGAATTTAAATATTCTTCAGGAGAATTATCCCGAATTATCAATGCCATTCGTTTGGCAGCGAAAGTTGTAAATTACAAAGTAAATAAAGCGGGTTTGGTGGATATTGTGGGTGCTGCAGGCGAACAGAATATTCAGGGTGAAGATCAGCAGAAATTGGATGTTTACGCGAATGAGGTTTTTATTCAGACGTTGATTAACCGTGAAATCGTTTGCGGAATTGCTTCGGAAGAAAACGATGATTTTATAACGGTTCACGGAAAAGCAGGGGATGACAATAACAAATATGTGGTATTGATGGATCCGTTGGACGGTTCTTCCAATATTGACGTAAATGTTTCGGTAGGTACTATTTTTTCGGTTTACCGAAGAGTAACGCCAGTGGGAACACCGGTAACGCTGGAAGATTTTTTACAACCGGGCGACCAACAGGTGGCAGCAGGATATGTGATTTACGGAACATCAACCATGCTGGTGTACACCACTGGTCATGGGGTTAACGGATTTACACTGAATCCGGCCATCGGAACTTTTTATTTGTCGCACCCGAACATGCAATACAGTGCGGATGGTAAAATTTATTCGGTGAACGAAGGAAACTACATTCATTTTCCGCAAGGCGTGAAAGATTATATTAAATATTGTCAGATGGAAGAAGGCGACCGACCGTATACTTCGCGTTACATTGGTAGTTTGGTTTCCGATTTCCACCGTAACATGATTAAAGGCGGCGTGTATATTTATCCGACAAGTTCCAAAGCGCCCAACGGAAAATTGCGTTTGTTGTACGAATGCAATCCAATGGCGTTCATCGCAGAACAGGCCGGAGGAAAAGCTTCAGACGGTTACGGAAGAATCATGGAAATTAAACCGACAGAATTGCACCAACGTGTGCCGTTTTTCTGCGGAAGCAAAAACATGGTGGCAAAAGCCGAAGAATTTATGGCAAAATATAAATAAAGTTGCTGAGTTATAAAGTAGTAAATTTTGCGAATAAAAAGGCGTAAAAAACCATGGTTTTTTACGCCTTTTTTATTTTATTTTATTTTTGCACTCAGCCACTCAGCCACTCAGCCACTCTATTTATTCATATGCTGCATTTCATAAATAAACGTATCCAAATCCACATGCAGAATTAAAAGCGATAAGGCTTTTTCCACAATCAGACTCACGTTGCCCGGGGTGAAACCCAGCGCTAACGCGAACTTTGTGAGAATCTCTTTTTGTCTTGGACCTAAAACATTGTCGGCATAGACCATTCTGGATAAATCATACAACCGTTCCAGTCGCTGAAGATAAAGTGATGGCGCGTTGATGGGATATTTCATTGGGTTTTCGAGAATTTCTTCATACTCTTCCTGAGAAATCTCCAGTTTAACAGCAAGTTTATCGAGAAAAGTTTTCTCTTCAATGCTTAAATCACCATCGGCTATTGCCACTCTTACAATTGCCGAAAAATGCCCTTTGTTGCGACTTTTGAATTCGCTGTCGAATAAATCTGAAAATGACATAGCTGTATGTTTTAGTGAAACTCAAATTTACGAATTTTCTGTTGCTTTCAGATTAAATTGATAAGCTTTTCTTAACGGAAGAAAGCAATTATCAAAATAAATTGTAAGTTTGAATACCCAATCTTTAAACTGTTTAAAATGTCGGAATTTCTAACGTATTTCAATATTGGTCTGCATCATGTGTTGGACATTAATGCCTATGACCATGTGTTGTTTCTGATTGCTTTGGTTACGCCTTATGCTTTTAAGGACTGGAAAAGGGTATTTATATTGGTTTCTTTATTTACCATCGGTCATACATTGGCTTTGATTCTTTCGGTTTACGGAGTGGTGTATATCAAACCGGGTCTGGTCGAATTCCTGATACCCATTACGATTTTAATCACCGCATTTTTTCATTTGTTTACAGCAGGGAAGTCTGGAAAACAGGAGAGTATTACTTTTGTGGCCTTGGTTACGGTGTTCTTCGGAATCATTCATGGTTTGGGTTTTTCCAATTATTTCAAAACCATTTTGCCGGGAAGTGCTTCGGATAAATTGATACCGTTGCTGGAGTTTGCCGTTGGCATTGAAGTGGCGCAAATCATAATTGTATTGACCGTTCTGATCCTTTCTTATATCGTACAAACGTTTTTCAGGTTTTCAAAACGCGATTGGTCTTTGGTGATTTCGGCCTTTGTAATTGGTGTGGTGTTGCCCATGATTATTAATAGTGAGATTTGGAACCGATGAAAAAATACCTGATAATACTATGTTTTTTACTTTCTGCGATGGGATTCAGCCAGTCAAAAGCGGAGTGTTTTTGTCCGAAATCGGAGGTGACATCTTTTCAGAAATCGGATACTATTTTTTCATTTTCAAATAACAGGCAAATCGCTCTTTGTGGTTATAAAGAAATTATCGATGATAAAAGCTATTATTCCGAGTTCGTAATTTCGGAATGCGGAAGCGATAAAATCATTGAATTCTGGGGGGCTACTGCTACATGTCTTACCCGATTTTCAAATGATAAATTAAATATCGAAACATTACTCCCATTGCCGCTGGGAAATGATTATGAATACAGGGATTTTGTTTGGTCTACCGAGACTTTTTATTATTCTGGTGCCAAGCTCCAACGTATTTTTCAAATCAATAAAGGAATAAAAAAGTATACTCAAAATCAGATTCAACAGGTTTTGAAAGCATTTGAAAAAGCAGATGCTAAATTGAATGATGAGACAATGGTGTTGTGCAATAAGTTGTTTGTTGCCGCCATTTCCAATAGTGAGAAAGCCAGAAAATACTTTTTGGATTTTGAAACCAAATTCGGGACACTGGACGGCGCTTTCGCAGAAGAATACAAGGATCTGAAAGCAAAACTGGCGCTTTGGAATAAAAGATAAAGATAAAAGCACAATGTTTTAAAGCATCGTGTGTGTTAAGATATGAAAGAAAAGAAAAAAGAAAAATACGATAAAGCCTATTTACGAATCGCGAAAGAATGGGGACAGTTGTCCTATTGCCAGCGTAAAAAAGTCGGCGCGATTATTGTGAAAGACAGAATGATTATTTCCGACGGTTACAACGGCACACCAACCGGTTTTGAAAACTGTTGTGAAGATCAGGAAGGATTGACAAAATGGTATGTGCTGCATGCCGAAGCCAATGCGATTTCAAAAGTGGCCCGTTCCACCCAATCGTGTGAAGGAGCAACATTGTATATTACGTTGTCGCCCTGTAAGGAATGCAGCAAACTGATTCACCAGTCGGGTGTGAAACGTGTGGTGTATCATGAAGGTTATAAGGACGATTCCGGATTAGAATTCTTAAGAAAAGCGGGTGTTGAGGTTGATATTATTACCGAATTGGAATAAAAACGATGCGAATTAAAAAACTATACTTACCGATTATTTTAGCAACGGCTTTAGCGGTGGGCGTACTGATTGGCGGTTACCTGAATTTTTCAGGACCGGGAAGAAATTTTACGGCCAATGCGAACCGAAGCAAGCTCAACAAGCTTATGGAATTAATCGAAAGTGAGTATGTTGATGATGTGAATACCGATTCGATAGTCGATTTGACCGTGAACGGCATTCTGGAAAAACTGGATCCGCATTCGGTATACATTGCTAAAAATGAAATGGAGCAGGTGACGCAAAGCATGAAAGGTGATTTTGTGGGCATCGGTGTTAATTTTTACATGTACAACGATTCGGTGGCGATTATCAAACCTATTGAAAACGGTCCGTCGGAAGCAGCAGGATTGAAAGCCGGCGATCGTATTTTATATGCCGGTACTTCGAAACTTTTCGGAAGGAAACTGCCTTCGGACAGCTTGTTTTCCAAGCTAAAAGGGGAAGAAGGTTCCAAAGTAAATCTGACCATTTACCGTAAATCGGAACAAAAAAAATTCAAAGTCACCATTACCCGTGGCGTAGTACCCATAAAGAGTGTGGATATTGCCATTATGCTGAATAATAAAACGGGCTATATCAAAATCAATCGGTTTGCCGAAACTACCTACAAGGAATTTCACAACGGTTTGTTGGAGCTGAAAAAACTGGGCGCTACCGAATTAATTGTCGATTTAAGAGACAACGGCGGCGGTTATATGGAAATGGCGGCGGATATTGCCGATGAATTCCTGAAAGACAACGAATTGATAGTTAAAACCAAAAACAAAAAAGGGAACATCGATAAAACGTTGGCTACCGAAGAGGGGAATTTTGAAAACGGGAAACTCTATATTCTAATCAATGAAAATTCCGCTTCAGCAAGTGAAATTCTGGCGGGAGCCATTCAGGATAACGACAGGGGAACTATTGTCGGACGTCGTTCTTTCGGAAAAGGACTGGTGCAGAAAGAAATGCCTTTGGGTGATGGTTCAGCGGTTCGATTGACCGTTGCGCGCTATTATACGCCTTCCGGTCGTTCCATTCAAAAGCCTTACAATCACGGAACAGACGAGTATTTCAGTGATTTCGAAAAACGTTTTGTGAGCGGTGAACTTTTTGCGGCCGACAGTATTAAGGTGGCTGATAGTTTGAAATTCAAAACCAAAAAAGGAAGAATCGTTTATGGCGGCGGCGGAATTATTCCGGATATTTTCGTACCGATTGAAGGCAGTCACGGCGATGAAGCATTAGGGATGCTGATGCAATCCGGACTGATGAGCTATTTTGTGTTTGAACAATTGGACAAAGACCGAAAAGCGTTTCAAGGGCTTACTTTTCCGCAAATGGTTGCAAAACTAAATGCGACCGATGCGTACTTCAATAATTTTAAAAGCTATATTGCTAAAAGCGGACTGATTTTTAATCTGGAGGCTCAAAAACCTGTAGTGAAACGCTATATCGCTGCCGAATTCGCACGTCAGTTGTTTGATGAGAATAAGTATTTTCAGATTGTGCTCAAAGAAGACGCGATGGTCAAAGCGGTTCTTGGTAGAAAGTAAAAAGGAATAAGTAAAATTCTGCAGACTGCTACTGATGACTGCCTACTATTTTCTGATGCTGTCGTGACTATGGGTTTCCATTCCGTCATTCCACAAAACCAAAATGTCGGTTGCAACGGCTGCGCCACTTCCGGCGGCAATGGAAAGCTGACTTCTGTGCCCGGCAAGGGTTCCGCAAACATAAATGCCTTCGGCAACTTTATGATCGTTGTTTTTAAGCTGAATGCGGTTTTTCTCAGCGATTGATTTTTTATGGGGTTCGATATACTGTGTCAGTCCTTCAATGGCAAACAAATTGGAAGCGCCAATGGCAACCACGATGATTTTTGAAGCGTACGTATTTTTATTTGTGGTAATGGTGAAGTTTCCGGCTGTACCGGTTACGGAAATGACTTTCTCGTTTGCAAGCTGTTCAATATGAGGGTAAGCGTCGGCTAAATGTTGGGTGCTTTCGGTTAGGATTTCCGAGCCCAGTTTTCCGTTGGAAATGCCGTAAGCGTTGTGAAATACCGCATCCTGAAGCGAAGAAGCTTTTTGATGGGTGATGATCCCGATTTTTTTATCGACAGCAAAAGCTTTTTTATGGGCAGATCCCAAAATTAAGGCACAGGAAACTCCCGAAACACCGCCGCCAATAATCAGTACGTCAAACATGGTTGTTTTTTGGAATTTACGATTTCTAAAGAATGAATCCTTCTTGGGATTTATAAAGATGCTTTCTGCAAACTGATTACTCCCGTCTGCGGACTAGTTGCCTCTGGTTTTTTCGTCAATCATTTTCGACATGCGGAAAATAAGTAAAATGCAAACCGCACAAAGCGAGGCAGCAATTCCGATAAGTGCAATCAGACTGTTTCCTTCAAAAAGATTCTGGAAATCAAGCAACGTAATGTTGAAAATTATCAGACCCAGGGCCAGGGCAATCAAAACATAGGTAAAAACTTTCATCTTCATTAGATTTATCAAACAAGGTGTGAAATTAGTAAAATTCAGGTTAAACAAACAAACCTTTAACATTACCGGCAAATAATTTAACAGCAATTGCCAAGAGAATGACGCCAAAGACTTTTCGAATCACGCCAAGGCCATTTTTGCCAAGGGCTTTTTCAATTTTTGAAGACGATTTTAAAACGATATATACAATAATGATATTGATCAGAATCGCTACCACAATATTAATAGTTTGGTATTGGGCACGAAGCGATAGTAATGTGGTCATTGTTCCTGCTCCGGCAATTAAAGGAAAGGCTAACGGCACGATGGAAGCCGTGCTGGGCTCTTCGTCTTTGTAAAGGGTGATGCCTAAAATCATTTCAAGGGCCAGAAAGAACAAAATGAAGGCTCCGGCAACGGCAAATGATTTTACATCAACCCCCATGAATTTCAAAATTTCTTCTCCCACAAAAAGAAAGGTAATCATGATGATTCCGGAAACAATCGAGGCTTTTTCCGATTGAATATGACCTACTTTGGATCTTAAGTCCACGATAATCGGAATGGTTCCCACAATATCAATTACAGCAAAAAGTACCATTCCAATGGTTAAAATTTCTTTCCAGTCAAATCCCATAGTGTGTCGTTTTTTGAAGGTGCAAAAGTATTTCTTTATGGAGCTAAAATAACTAATAAATCGTTAATTTTTGTCATTTCGGGAATTATGGTTTTAAACTTTGTAACTTTGCGGCAAATAGAAGTTGTAATTATGTTTCAGTTAGGGAAAACCATCGTATCGGAAGAAATTTTAGAAAAAGAATTTGTCTGCAATTTGTCTGCCTGTAAAGGCGCGTGTTGTGTAGACGGCGATGCAGGTGCTCCTTTAACGGAAGAAGAAACTAAAATTTTAGCTGAAATTTATCCGAAAGTAAAACCTTTTTTACGTCCGGAAGGGATTGCCGCCATCGAAGCTCAGGGAACTTCAGTAGTAGGTGAAGACGGCGAGTTGGAAACGACACTGATTGACGGTGCCGATTGTGCATATGTGATTTTTGACGGACCAACGGCGCTTTGCGGTATCGAACAAGCTTATAATCAAGGTTTGGTCGACTGGAAAAAACCGGTTTCCTGTCATTTATATCCTGTGAGAGTCAAAGAGTTTTCCGATTTTTCGGCAGTGAACTATCATAAATGGCACATTTGTGACGATGCCTGCTCGCTGGGGAAAGAATTGGAAGTTCCGGTGTACAAATTTGTCAAAGAAGCACTGGTTCGAAAATTCGGTTCCGAATGGTATGCCGAATTGGAAAAAGTAGCCGAAGAATACAAAAAGTAGCTCGTATTATTTCATCCGTTCAAATGGCTTTCAGCCAATGATTTTACTGCCGTTCGCAACGAATGTTCAGAAAATTCCTCTTTTGTAATTTGTTGGAAATCAGAATTTTGTAATGTGATTTTTCAATCGAAAGAAAATTCTCCATTGTTAAAAACTCGGCTTAATTGTGAATAAGTTTGACTTTCATTTTACAATTCAAATGACAATCTTTGTAAACCCCAATCTAGTTAAATAATCAATTTTTTAATCGTATAAAAGTCAAGATACTATGTCTGTAGTCGAGCCTATATTGCAAGAAAACAAAGATCGTTTTGTAATTTTTCCTATCAAACACAATGATATCTGGGAATGGTATAAAAAAATGGAGGCAAGTTTCTGGACCGCGGAAGAAATTGATCTGCACCAGGATTTATCGGATTGGAATACAAAGCTGAATGATGATGAGAAATATTTCATCAAACATATATTAGCGTTTTTCGCTGCTTCGGACGGAATCGTTAATGAGAATCTAGCCGAAAATTTCGTAAATGAAGTGCAATATGCCGAAGCGAAATTTTTCTACGGATTCCAAATTATGATGGAAAACATTCACAGCGAAACCTATTCGTTGCTGATTGATACGTATGTGAAAAACGAAGAAGAGAAAAATCAATTGTTCCACGCCATAGAAGTGTTTCCGGCAATCAAAAAGAAAGCCGACTGGGCACTAAAATGGATCGAATCGGATTCGTTTGCCGAAAGACTAATCGCGTTTGCAGCAGTGGAAGGGATTTTCTTCTCGGGAGCATTCTGTTCGATTTACTGGTTGAAAAAACGTGGATTAATGCCGGGGTTGACCTTTTCCAATGAGTTGATTTCCCGCGATGAAGGTGTGCACTGTGATTTCGCCGTTCACCTGCACAACCACCATTTGGTAAATAAAGTACCGAAAGCCAGAATCACCGATATTATTGTGGACGCTTTAAATATTGAGAGAGAATTTATTACTGAATCGCTTCCCGTGAGTTTAATCGGGATGAATGCCACTTTAATGACACAATATTTAGAGTTCGTGGCAGACCGATTGCTGGTGGAATTGGGATGTGAAAGAGTGTACAACTCGTCCAATCCGTTTGATTTCATGGACATGATTTCGCTTCAGGGAAAAACAAATTTCTTCGAAAAACGAGTGTCAGAATACCAAAAAGCTGGTGTTTTGAACAATGACAGCGAATCACAGAAGATCAGTTTCGACGCCGATTTTTAAAAAGTATCGACTGAAAGGGAAGATTAAAAAAGAAAATTCAGGGCTTTGCCCATTATATATAAAACCTTCAAAACAATAACAAGATGAATGTAGTAAAAAGAGACGGAAGAAGAGAGCCGGTAATGTTCGACAAGATTACGGACCGAGTGAGAATTCTATGCTACGGATTAAACGATTTGGTTGATCCGGTAAAAGTAGCCATGCGCGTTATTGAAGGTTTGTATGACGGAGTTACCACTTCAGAATTGGATAATTTAGCGGCTGAAACTGCGGCTTCCATGACGATTGCGCATCCGGATTATGCTCAATTGGCGGCACGTATTGCTGTTTCCAACTTGCACAAAAACACCAAGAAATCGTTTTCTGAAACGATGTCGGATATGTATCATTATGTAAATCCGAGAACCAATCAGGAATCGCCTTTGTTGTCAGATGAGGTTTATGAAGCGATTATGGCTAATGCCGAATTGTTAGATTCAACAATCATCTACAACCGTGATTTCAATTACGATTATTTCGGATTTAAAACTTTGGAGCGTTCCTATTTGTTGCGTATCAACGGGCAAATTGTAGAGCGTCCGCAACACATGTTAATGCGTGTTTCCGTAGGGATTCACCTAAACGATATTCCTGCTGCGATTGAAACGTACGAATTGATGTCGAAGAAATTCTTTACGCATGCAACACCAACATTGTTCAACGCCGGAACACCAAAAGCACAAATGTCGTCTTGTTTCCTGTTAACCATGCAGGATGACAGTATCGACGGAATTTACGATACTTTAAAACAAACGGCCAAAATCTCGCAATCCGCGGGAGGAATCGGTTTGTCTATTCATAATGTAAGAGCAACAGGATCTTACATCCGCGGCACTAACGGAACTTCAAACGGAATCGTACCGATGTTGCGTGTTTTCAACGACACGGCGCGTTACGTAGATCAAGGAGGAGGAAAACGTAAAGGAAGTTTTGCGATTTACATCGAGCCTTGGCATGCCGATATTTTTGACTTCCTGGATTTGAAGAAAAACCACGGAAAAGAAGAAATGCGTGCGCGTGATTTGTTCTTTGCGATGTGGATGAACGACTTGTTCATGAAACGTGTGCAGGACGATGCGCATTGGACGCTAATGTGTCCGAACGAATGTCCGGGATTGTACGATGTATACGGGGATGAGTTCGATGCGATGTATGTTGCTTACGAGCAAGCCGGAAAAGGTAGAAAAACCATTAAGGCGCGTGAACTTTGGGAGAAAATTTTGGAATCGCAAATTGAAACCGGAACACCGTATATGTTGTATAAAGATGCAGCAAACCGTAAATCGAATCAGAAAAATTTAGGTACGATTCGTTCTTCGAACTTGTGTACGGAGATTTTGGAATATACGTCTGCAGATGAAATCGCAGTGTGTAATTTGGCTTCGATTTCCCTTCCGATGTTTATTGAAAATGGGCAGTTCAATCACAAATTATTATTCGACGTAACCAAACGTGTTACCCGAAACTTAAATAAAGTAATCGACCGAAACTACTATCCGGTAAAAGAAGCCGAAAACTCGAACATGCGTCATCGTCCGGTTGGATTGGGCGTGCAAGGTTTGGCGGATGCTTTTATTTTACTGAGAATGCCGTTTACGTCGGATGAAGCTAAAAAACTGAATCAGGAAATCTTCGAAACGATTTATTTCGCAGCCGTAACCGCTTCCATGGAAATGGCAAAAGAAGAAGGTCCGTACTCTACATTTAAAGGGTCTCCGATTTCACAAGGAGAATTCCAATACAACCTTTGGGGCTTAAACGATGGCGATTTAAGCGGTCGTTGGGACTGGGCTTCACTTCGTAAAGAAGTGATGGAACACGGAGTGCGTAACTCGTTGTTAATGGCGCCGATGCCAACGGCTTCTACGTCGCAAATTCTAGGAAACAATGAGGCGTTTGAGCCGTACACTTCCAATATTTACACCCGTCGTGTATTGTCCGGTGAGTTTATTGTTGTGAATAAGCACTTGTTGCAGGATTTAGTTGGTTTAGGTTTGTGGAATGAAAATCTGAAACAGGAAATCATGAGAGCCAATGGATCAATTCAGGATATCAACGGCATTCCGCAGGATATCAAGGAATTGTACAAAACCGTTTGGGAAATGAGTATGAAAGATATCATTGATATGTCCCGTCAGCGTGGGTATTTCATTGACCAGTCACAGTCATTGAACTTGTTCATGGAAGGTGCTACGTTCTCGAAATTAACGTCAATGCATTTCTATGCATGGCAATCCGGATTGAAAACGGGAATGTACTATTTAAGAACGAAATCTGCCGTAGACGCCATCAAGTTTACATTGAATAACGATAAGAAAGCTGAACCGATTGCAGTTGCAGCAGAAGTGGCTAATGAAACAGCGCCAATGACCGAAGACGAGTTCAAAGCAATGTTGGAGCGTTCTAAAAACGCCGGCCCTGAAGATTGCGAAATGTGCGGGTCTTAAATCGGGAAAAAGAACATAGAGTATAGAATAAAAAAAGCCATCATTCGATGGCTTTTTTCTTATATTAGCAAAAAAAACAATTCATGGAAAGTACACAATTCAGGGTTACCAACGACATGCTGGCGACACAAGGACAGCGTTTGGTCAATTATTTTATCGATTTACTGGTGCAATACGGACTCACATTCGGTTTAGGATTCGTTCTTGCTGCGCTTGCACTGTTTTTGGGTTTTGAAGGGTTTCTGAATTGGCTGGCCACGATTGATAAACTTACAGAATACCTGCTTGGGGTTGTTGTATTGATTCTCTATTATTCTTTTTTCGAAATTTTGTTTGCAAGATCAGTAGCAAAATACATTACTAAAACGGTTGTGGTTATGGCAGACGGATCAAAACCTTCCGCTGGAACAATCGTCAAAAGAACCTTTTGTAGAATCATACCCTTTAATCATTTTTCTTTTCTGGGGAATTCCGGCAGAGGATGGCATGATTCCATCTCGGAAACTTATGTGGTCAAGAAAGATTTGTTGGAGCAGAGAATGCGAATCCATAATTCGTTCGATGAAATTGGTCAGGAACTGGAATAAACCATAATAAAAACAGCCGTCACAAAATGATGGCTGTTTTTATTTTTCGGCAAATCGGTTCGGTCTTCGTACCTTTGTTGTTCTAAAATGAAAATCATGACAAAAGATAAGAAAAAAGGGGTGTATACCGGAATCATCGAAAAAGACGCGAACGGAAATTATTTCTGTGGCGAATATTTATTAGATTACCAATATACCGAAGCCAATTTTAAAGTGGGCGACGAAATCAATATCAAAACAGTAATCGAAAATCCGAGTGATAAAAGTTACGATCAGTACCCGAAGAAATCCCGCAATTTCTTTTTATCCAACCAAAAAGAGTAACTAAAACCTACTTTCCTTGAGCAATTTGTATTTTACCGATCGCAGCAATGTCAATCTGGAAGAAGTGGTTTTTAACGAAGCGGTTTCGGCGCAGATTAGTCAGTTTCTTAAAGAATACCAATTCCGTGATGTGTTGGAAAAATACGATTTGCCGGTGGTGAACAAAATGTTGCTGTACGGTAAAACCGGCTGTGGCAAAACCATGACGGCCAAGGCGATTGCGAAAAAATTAGACAAAAAAATCATCATTGTCAATCTGGCGAATATTGTTTCTTCCAAATTGGGGGAAACCGCTAAGAATATTGAAGGCTTGTTTAAGGAAGTCAACTACGAAAGTGCTGTTTTGTTCTTTGATGAATTCGATTCGTTGGGACAAATTCGGGATTACGACAACAAAGACAACAGCGAAATGAAGCGTGTGGTAAATGCGATTTTACAGTTGATTGACCATTTTCCGAAGAAATCCATTTTAATTGCCGCAACCAATCAAATTCAAATGATTGACGAAGCTTTGGTGCGCCGTTTTGAACTGAAACTGGAATTCACATTGCCTTCCAAAGCCGTTTTAGACAGTTATTATGACCGTTTGCTGGCTAAATATCCTTCAGAGTTTACCCAATTGGAACGTATTTACGACGTTTCCTTTGCGGAAGCAAAAAATCATGTTTTCAAAGAAGTGAAAAACAATATCATTCAGGCTGAAATCAATAAATTACATTAAGCATGCAACTCGTTCGCACCACTTCGGATAATTCAGATTTTAAAATGCTTACCCAAATGTTCGATACGTATTTAATCGATATTGATGGGGATGAAAAAGATTTTTTTGCCCAATACAATCAGATTTACCTGAAAAATGTAGTTGTTTGTTATGAGGATGCTCTTCCGGTAGGCTGTGGCGCCCTCAAAACGTATGATTCCGAAACCGGAGAAATTAAGCGTATGTTCGTGCATCCGGAGCACCGAAACAAAGGGGTTGCCCATTTGGTTTTAGAGGAGTTGGAACGTTGGGCGGAAGAACTGCACTTTACGTCCTGTATTCTGGAAACCTCTTTCAAATTGGAAAACGCCATTGCGTTGTATAAAAAATTTGGTTACCAAGCTATGCCTAATTACGGGCAATACATCGGCGTGTCAAGTAGCGTTTGCATGCGAAAAAATATATAACAGATTTTAGTTTGCAATTTGTACATTCGTAACGCTAAATTTTCAAATTTTAGGTTATGATGCAATGGGAACAGCTTTTGTCGTTACGACGTCAGGGCGATACAAGCAAACGCTTGCGAAAAGAACAAGACGACACCCGCCTGGGTTTTGAAGTCGACTACGACCGAATCATATTTTCTTCCGCTTTCCGAAGTTTGCAGGATAAAACACAGGTGATTCCGCTCTCCAAAACCGATTTCGTACATACACGATTAACGCACAGTCTCGAGGTTTCCGTGGTGGGACGTTCGCTGGGGCGTTTGGTAGGGAAGCAATTGCTGGAAAAGTACCCTCATTTAAAAGAAGTACACGGATATCATATGAACGATTTCGGTGCGATTGTTGCAGCAGCAGCTTTGGCGCATGATATCGGAAATCCGCCTTTTGGACATTCGGGTGAAAAAGCCATTGGCGAATACTTTAAAACCGGAAACGGACAACAGTTTAAAGGGCAGTTAACCGATAAGGAATGGCAGGATTTAATCGATTTTGAAGGGAATGCCAACGGATTTTCGGTGGTAACCGGTTCGCGTCCGGGTGTGGAAGGAAGTTTGCGATTAACCTATGCTACTTTGGGAGCTTTCATGAAGTATCCGAAAGAAAGTCTGCCCAAAAAACCCACCTCCAACATTGCCGATAAAAAATACGGTTTTTTTCAACAGGACAAATCCTTTTTTAAAGAAGTGGCTTCAGAATTGGGGCTGATTTCAAATAAATCCGGTGATGATGTTGGTTTCGAAAGACATCCGTTGGCGTATCTTGTAGAAGCAGCCGATGATATCTGTTATACGATTATCGATTTTGAAGACGGGATTAATCTCGGCTTGATTCAGGAGGAATTTGCGTTGGAATATCTGATCAAACTGGTGAAAAACAACATCGATTCCGATAAGTACAAATCGTTGGTAACAAAAGAAGACCGTATCAGTTATTTGCGTGCTTTGGCTATCGGTAGCTTGATTAACGATGCGGTTAAAGTCTTCATTGATAATGAAAAACTCATTCTGGAAGGGAAATTTCCGTTTGCTTTAACCGATAAAAGCGAATTTAAGGCGCAGATGAATGATGTGATTAAAATCAGCATCAAAAATATTTACCAAAGTAAGGAAGTAATCGAAAAAGAAGTGGTGGGATATCAGGTGATTAATACACTTCTGGATAAGTTTTCTTCTGCGTATAACAATAAGTTTGATGGAAAATCAAGTAATTACGATGAATTGATTTTAAAATTGCTTCCGGAGAAATTTGTGACCGAAAAAATGAGTCTGTATGAGCGGCTGATGCACATTTGTCATTTTGTTTCGATGCTAACGGACGGAAAAGCCTTGCAGTTGTTTAAAATCATTCAGGGAGAGAAAGCATAATGTTGTGATTTTTTTTGATATTTCAATTAAAAGTTTAATTTTGTGAGACTTAACTAGGAATCTTAACTATAGATTTATGAAAAAACTAATACTATTAATGAGTATGGCTGTTTTTTTTGTGAATGGATATTCTCAATCTCATTCAAAACAAAAGAGCAGTACCAATCGCTCCGGCGTAAAAAAGGAAGTTAGTACAACAGCTCCTAAAAAAATCGCCATTAACAAAGCAAAACAAGATCCAAAGACAATTGCTTTGAGAAAACAACATGCTAAGTTTTTAGCCAATAGTCCATTTAAGAAAAACATGGCGCTTTCGGGTAAAGAACGTAAAGCAATGGGTATTCCTCCTAATAAATATTATGAGATGGAGTGGGAGTTAACCATGGATCCTACTTTGGGAAGACCAACTCCTGAGAATTTGGCTGCAGTTAGAAAACAATTGGCAGAAGAAAGACGTTTGGCAATAGCAGCTGGAAGAACACCAGGTGACGGCACAGACAACAATTGGGTGGAAAGAGGTCCTAATAATGTTGGAGGACGTGTTCGCGCTTTGATGTTTGATCCAAACGATGCTACTTATAAAACAGTTTTTGCAGGAGGTGTGAGTGGTGGTTTGTGGAAAAACACTGATATAACCAATGCAGCTACAGTTTGGACAAGAGTTAATATTCCTGAAAACTTAGCGGTATCTGCAATTACTTATGATCCGAACAATACGAATGTATTTTATGTTGGAACAGGAGAATCGTATGTTGGTGGTGATGTTAACGGAGACGGTGTTTGGAAGTCGACTAACGGGGGTACTTCCTGGACAAAAGTTTTTGGTGGAATTACAGGTCCAACAACTTTTGAATCTGCTGCAAATTTAACAATTAACAGCCCGGCAGGTGTGGCAGGAAATTATGCTTGTTACCCAACTACGGCTTTTGGTACTGCAGTGACTGTTCCTATTACATCAAATATTGTATTGGTGGATGATGGAACCGGTGCTACTTCAACTTTAGGTTGTAATGCTTTGACCAACGGCGCTTCCGTTAGCGGGAAAATTGCATTAATCCGAAGAGGATCTTGTACGTTTGTTCAAAAAGTATTGAATGCTCAAGATGCTGGTGCCATCGGTGTAATTATGATGAATAATATTGATGGTACGCCTGTAGCAATGGGTGGAACAGATCCGGCAATTACAATTCCATCTATTATGATTTCCAAAGCTGACGGTGATATTTTACAGGCTGCCGTTTTAGCGGGTACTGTTAATGGTACATTGAATCCAAGTACAGGACCTTTTACAGGGAATTTAGTACCTGGAAAACAACATATCAACGATATTAAAGTGAGAAACAACGGCGGTAACTCTGAAATTTATGTTGCTGCGGGAGATTCTTATTACGCTGCAGCGAATGCGCCAACATATCTTGGTGGAACAGGTTTTGGTTTGTTCAGATCGGTTGACGGTGGTGCGAACTGGACTGAAATTGCACTTCCTTTAACAGCAAACGGTAATAAACGTTGTCCTAATGATATTGAAATTGGTGCGGACGGTAAAGTTTGGGTTTCTTCAACCCACAGCGTTGTTTTCGGAGATGGTGGTGGTAAAGTTTATTCTTCTTCTGATGGAGTAACTTTTACAGAGAAATTTACAGTAACCGGTAACGGTGGTGGGGCCCGAGTTCAAATTGAGGCTTCAGCAACCAATGCAAATAAAATATATGTATTGAGTGAGCTTGATCAAGCTACTCCAACAACACCAACGATTGAAGTTGCGTTGTTCAGAACGACTGATGGATTTGCAACGGCAGCGACAGCCCTTCCTTTGCCTCCAGACAACGATTCAAGATCTGCAACTTATGGTTTTACGGGAGCTCAGGCTTTTTATAACTTAATGATTGAATCAGATCCTGCCAATGACCAAATCGTTTATGTTGGTGGATTAAACATTCACCGATCTACTACAGGTGGAAACTCTTGGTCACAAATTACAGACTGGATGCAGGTTGTTCATTCCGATCAACATGCAATGGCTTTCCGACCAACTGCTACAAACTCTGCAATTTTCGGAAATGACGGAGGTATTTATTATGCGGGAAGTTTATCTACAGCAACTACTACCAGTGGTGTTACAACAAGAAACAATGGTTTAAATATTACACAGTTTTATAGTGTAGGTGTTGCGCCAACCAATGCGGTGAGTGGTTTAACAGGAGAATATTTTGCAGCAGGTGCACAGGATAACGGAACGCAGTATTTTGCTGCTGCCGGAGCCGGTGTTAACGCTTCAGTTGAATCTCAGGGTGGAGACGGTGCTTTCACGTTGTTTGATCAGGGAGCTGATAAATATTATATCAGTAACTATGTATACAATAACAATATTAACCTTAGACCAATCCCTTCAGGGACTGTAAGAAATCTTGACAATGATGCGAGTACAGCGGCCAATGGCGCATTTATTGCTCCAATGGTATTGGATTCAAGTTTAGATATTTTATATGCTGATTATTCTTCTGGAACAAGCTACCTTGTCAGAAGATATAAAAACATTAAGAGTGGAGTAGTTGGTAGAGTTTCGTTCTCAAATGCTCTTTTAACGTCGCCTCCAACAGCTTTTGCGGTTTCTCCTTATACAACGGCAACCACTACACTTTTAGTGGGAACAAGACTTGGGAAATTATTCAGAGTTCCCGGAGCTGATACTTATTCAGGAACTGCAACAACTACCGGAACATGGGTAGACATTACAGGTCCAGGTTTCGTAGGAAGTATTTCAGATGTTGAATACGGTGCGAATAACAATGAGATTTTTGTTACCATGCATAACTACAATGTAGTAAGTATTTGGTATACCAAAGACGGAGGAGCCACTTGGTCAAATAAAGAAGGAAACTTCCCTGATATACCGGTTAAGGCTATCATGAGAAATCCTTTGAAAGTGGATGGAAGTGGTTTCGCTACAGAAGTGATTATCGGTACTGAATTAGGAGTTTGGTATTCTAATAATTTCGACTCGGCTACACCAACATGGAGACAGTCTTATAACGGAATGAGCAATGTTAAAGTTGTTGATTTGGATTTAAGAAATGATAATACGGTTTTTGCTGCTACTTATGGTAGAGGTCTATTCTCCGGATTATTTACCAATACAACGTTATCTTCTGATGAATTTGCTGCTTCAAAAGGTATTAAAATGTATCCAAACCCAACTAAGGGACAATTGAATATTGCAATTAATAACTACTCTGGTAAACTTAGTGTTTCGGTTTTCGACTTAAACGGAAGACAGGTATACACTGAAGATGTAAATGATTTTAACGCGCAAAGTGCAATTAACATGAGCAGTCTTCAAAAAGGAGTTTATGTGGTTAAAGTTAACGGTGATAACCTTAACTACAACCAAAAAGTAATTCTTGACTAAGTTCATAAGCCAAAATAAAAAAGGGAACCTAATTTAGGTTCCCTTTTTTATTAATATTGTTAAAAAGATATCTTTTGTATTGAACAGGCTTTTTTTACCTCGGTAATTAATTCATTATAATCGGGGTTGTGGTTGTCCCAGATTTTCCATTTGCCTTCCCGCTCTTTCAGAAAATAACTTTGACGGTTGACTTTATTATAGGGTTTGCCTTCGATATCATTGCTGGTTTTCCATTCAAAGTTCCAGGATTCGTTTACCGTTAGTACGATCAGATCTGCATCTACGGTTACCATGTTGAAATCACTAATGGTAAAAGTAGGCTTGTTCTCGATATTGCTTATGGAGACGTTATAACCGGAATATTTGGCCAGTGCCTTTTTGATTCTTTTCTTCAAGGGGCCATCGTCAAAAACAAAATTGGATAATTCGCCACAATTAACGGCAGGTAGATTTTGAAGGCATTTGAAACATTCCTGACAATAATCAAAAATTAATTTTTCAAAAGCTTCGGTTTGTTTTTTACCTATTTCCACTTCGGTTTCTTTTTCTTTTTCGTTCTGATGGGCAAGAAAGTTGTTAAGCGAAGTGTAGCCTAAAAATATGGCCAATTTGTCTAATGTTTTCAGAAAACGAAGGTCCGGGTTCACTTTGTCGGTATAGGTGTCGTTGAAAAAACGCTGCAGGGTCATGGCCGAAATGGAATTCCCGTTACGATTCGATTTGGCGCCTTTCAGCACGTCCGACTTTGCCAAAGTGTCCGAAATGATTTGTGAGAGTACGATGCATTGTGTTCTCTTCCAGTTTTGGGTATTACCAATAGCACTGTTAAGAACATCAGGATGTGATCTGATGCACTCTTTGAGTTGGTCAATAATAAGTTTCATTTGTTGTGTTGTTGTTGTGGTTCGGTCGTTATTTTATATCAATAATTTTTCGATTTTAAATTAAAAATGTAAATGTAAGATTTTTTTTCTTTAGAAAGTATAGCTTAAGCCAACTCCCAAAATTTGTTTCAACTGTATTTTTGGTCCTTTGGTTACCTGTGTGCCATCAATGTTTTCTTTTGACTTAATATCATCATCGTAAATTAAATTGGTATTAATGCTGGCTCTTACGTGCGAATTAACCACCATGTCCAACTGCATCAGCCAGTTTACGTCAATATTACCGAAGTTGTTAAGATAATCGGTGTAAAAGGAAACCCTTGTGTCCAGATTAATGTTTTTTAGAACTTCTTTTTTGTATTGTCCCGTTATTAAAATACCCAATTCTGTTCTGGTTTTAGAACCGTGCTGGATAAGATTCCCAAGGTCGTCGTAAGTAGCCTTATCGACTCCAAAAGCTCCTTGATCGGCCAGTTTTTGATCCAATACCAATGTGGTTTTGTCTGTTAACGGTGAAAAATACATAACCAGACTTTTGTCTGGGCTAATGTATTCTGAACCTACTCCAAGAAAAATATAAGCTGGTGCGAAAGGTTTGGAGATGGCAATATCCGTATTCGGATAGGCATAACCGTTGGTAAATTGCGTGCTGAAGTTAAACTTCGCCGAATAATACCAGTTGGAAATGCTATCGGTTTTAAATCCTGCTGTCGAGTTCAATAGAAGCATGTCATCCGTTTTTCTGGATTCCCTGCCATCCTGTTTGTTTAAACCGTAGCGTGTAATTAATTCATTGTGCCAGATGAATCTGTTTTTAGTATATTTTCGGATAAATTGACCTTTTACAATTCCTGAAATCGAATTTTCTCCACCGGCACTCCAATTCACAAAGGAAACCTGTGTTAAATCCAATCCTACTATGTTTTTACCCGTCCATCGTTTGATGGTGTCCGGTTGTGATGTTCGGATGATGTTCTGTGCAAAACTTTGCTGAAAGGAAACAATACAAATTAATCCTAAAAAATAGGTTTTCAAGCAATTCATAATAATTAGTTAGGTTAAATTCGGTGCAAAAATGAACATTTTCAACGACTTGTGAAAATGGTTTTCAAACTATTAACGTCAATTCCGCAAATTTGTTGTTGTTCGGATACGGTTCCCTGTTCTATAAAAGTATCTGGAATTCCGAGTTTTTTTACAGAAATGATATAGTTGTTTTCCGTGCAGAATGAGGCTATCTGGCTTCCGAATCCGCCCACTACCGTTCCGTCTTCGATGGTGATGATTTCTTTGTATTTCTCGCAAATGTCTTTCAGGGTTTCGGTATCCAATGGTTTCACAAACGGAAAATGATAATGCGAAAACAATCCGGAATTCTCAATCGTATTAAGTGCTTCAGTGATATTGTTGCCGATAAAACCTGTAGATAAAACCGCAACTTCAGTGCCTTTTCGAAGTAATTCAGCTTTCCCGATTTCCATTCTTTCAAACGGTTGCTGCCAGTTTTGAAGCAGGCCTCTTCCGCGAGGGTAACGGATGGCAATAGGGTGTTCCAAACCAAGTTGGGCGGTATACATGATATTGCGTAATTCCAATTCGTCTTTTGGGGCACAAACCATTATTTCAGGGATACAATTCAGATACGCCAAATCATAAGCGCCGTGATGGGTGGCCCCGTCTTCGCCTACCAAACCGGCTCGGTCCAGGCAGAAAATAACCGGTAAATGCTGCAAAGCCACATCGTGAATGAGTTGGTCATACGCACGTTGCATGAAGGTAGAGTAAATGTTGCAAAACACTATCATTCCCTGTGTTGCCAACCCCGCTGCCAAGGTAACGGCGTGCTGTTCGGCAATACCTACATCGATGGCTCTTTCCGGAAAGGCCTCCATCATGAATTTCATCGATGATCCGGTGGGCATGGCCGGCGTGATTCCGATTATTTTTTCATTTTGTTTTGCCAGTTCCACTAAAGTATGCCCGAAAACATCCTGAAATTTCGGTGGTAAATTTTCTTCCGATTTGGGATGAATTTCTCCTGTTATTGCGTCAAATTTTCCGGGTGCATGGTATTTTACCTGATCTTCTTCGGCCAATTGCATGCCTTTGCCTTTGGTGGTAATGATGTGAAGGAATTTCGGTCCTTTTTTATGTTTTAATCGGTTTAATTCTTTTAGAAGTGCGTCTAAATCATGTCCGTCTATCGGTCCGGAATACTCGAAATTCAACGATTTCATCATGTTGTTGTCTTTCGGGTTTTTTCCCTCTTTTACCGAAGTGAGATAATCTTTCAGCGCTCCTACACTAGGATCAATCCCAATCGCGTTATCGTTCAGGATTACCAGAAGGTTTGCATCCGTTACTCCGGCATGGTTCAGTCCTTCAAACGCCATTCCGGAAGCAATCGAAGCATCTCCGATAACCGCAATATGCTGTTTTTCGGTTTCGCCTTTCAGGTTGGACGCTAAAGCCATTCCGAGTGCTGCTGAAATAGAAGTTGAGGAATGCCCAACGCCAAACGTGTCATAAATGCTTTCACTGCGTTTCGGGAAACCGGAAATACCGTGCAACTGACGGTTGGTATGAAAACGATCTCTTCTTTCTGTCAGGATTTTATGTCCGTACGCCTGATGTCCAACATCCCAAACCAATAAGTCTTCCGGTGTGTTGAATACATAATGCAAAGCGATGGTGAGTTCAATTACACCCAGACTGGCACCCAAATGACCTTCTTTTCGGGAAACGATATCGATGATGAATTCGCGAAGTTCTTTGGCCAAAACAGGAAGTTGTTCTGGAGAAAGTTTCCGTAAATCGGTTGGGTTTTGGATGTTTTGCAAGAGTTTTTCAGCCATAAGGCAAATGTACGATTTGAAATTGTATTTTTGTTTCTATGGAAAACATTTTCACCGATGCCTATTTTATGAAAAAAGCCTTGCAAGAAGCGGAAATTGCTTTTGAAAAAGGCGAAATTCCCGTAGGCGCTATAGTTGTGGTTGATAATCGTGTGATTGCCCGAACACACAATCTGACAGAATTGTTGAATGATGTAACGGCTCATGCCGAAATGCAGGCGATAACGTCTTCGGCAAATTTCCTGGGTGGAAAATATCTTAAAGACTGTACGCTTTACGTTACGCTGGAACCTTGCCAGATGTGTGCCGGAGCGTTGTATTGGTCGCAAATTACCAAAATCGTTTTTGGTGCGCGAGACGAACACCGCGGGTTCATGAAAATGGGAACGCAGTTGCATCCGAAAACCATTGTGGTTGGCGGGATAATGGAAAATGAAGCTTCCGAACTCATGAAACGTTTTTTTGCTAAAAAGAGAAAATAATCCAGTGTTTTCTAAGTGGTGAAACCTGTCTTTTTTACTCTGAATTTTCTTCTTAAAATTATTTCAAAAAATACCCTACTTTTACTACAATATAAAAACGCTTTCCCAGTTATTGCATTAATTGAGGAAAAGGTGTTTTTCGTTCAATTGCTTATCCGTAACCCATTAACTCTTACCACAATGAAAACGAAAGGTTTTGTTTGCGTGTTTTTTTTGTTTTTTGTTTTTCAGGCGTGCAACCGCAAATCGGCCGCCGATTTCAATTCTGATTTTTCATTGTTCAAAGAGTATATCACCAATTTTTCGGGAGGAATCGTTTCAGCGCATTCCGACATCCGGGTGGTTTTGGCCTTCGATAAAAAAGAATGGAAAGCCAATCAGGTGCTGGATTCCGATTTATTCGATATTTCACCAAGTGTGGACGGAAAAGTTGTGGCGCTTTCCAATAATACGGTTGCGTTTATTCCCGAAGAACAACTGGAACAGAATACCGAATATCAGGTCACACTGCATTTGAGTAAACTAATCAGCCCTAAAAAAGAGCTGGAAGAATTCAACTTTACGGTAAAAACCATAAAGCAGGATTTTATTGTGGAAACGCAGGACATTCAGTCGTATAGTGAGCAGTATCAATATCTGAACGGAACGTTGAAAACGGCGGATAAAATCGATTTTGAAACCGCAAAGAAACTCATCAGCGCCCAACAAAAAGGAAAGAGTTTGAATATTAAATTTGTGCAGTCTCCGGCAATGGCAACCGAATTCAAATTTATCATCGATAGTGTTGAACGTTTTTCGGAAGAAAGCAATCTGGAGATATCCTACGATGGTGATGATTTTGATATCGATCAAAAAGGAAAAATCGATTATCCGGTAACCGCCAAAAACGATTTTAAAGTTGTAAACGTACAGCTTCCGGAAGGCAACAACCAGATGATGTTGGTTAATTTTTCCGAACCCTTAAAAAAAGGACAGGATTTTAGTGGTTTGGTGTCCATTCAGAATGCGGGCAACCTGAAATTTGCCACGCAGGGCAATCTGTTAAAAGTCTTTTTTAAAAATAATATGTCCGATGAGACACCGGTGGCCACTGCTACAGCTGCTGTTGAGGCGGTTGAAGCTGCTGCTGTGGAAGTTGTCGATACTGCATCCGTTGCAGTGGACAGTGCTGCTGTTGTTTATGAAGCGCCTATAGCAGACGAAACCATTGAGGAAGAATACGTTTCTTCAGAAACTACAGATGCATCTGCAGTAACGGGTGCTTTGCTGGTTGAGTTTTTTGAAGGGATTGAAAGCGAGTACGGCCGACAATTGGATAAGACTTTTACAACCAAGGTTACCTTCGATCAATTAAAGCCAAATGTACGTTTTATCAAAAGCGGAACAATTTTACCGAGCTCCAACAATCTGAAACTTAATTTTGAAGCGGTTAATCTGAAGGCGGTTGATGTGAAAGTTTTCAAAATTTATAAAAACAATATTCTTCAATTTCTACAGGATAATGAACTGAACGGAACGCAAAACCTTAAAAGAGTATCCCAGCCGATTGCTAAAACCACATTGGATTTAAAAGAAAGCTCCTTGGTGAATTCCGCCAAATGGAATACGTTCGCATTGGATTTGTCCAAAATTATTACTCCGGAACCGGGCGCTATTTATCGGGTGGAATTTTCCTTTAAAAAAGCCTATTCATTATACCAATGTACAACATCTGAAGCAGATGATGAAGAACAGTCAGAGGAAGAAGAAGTCGAGGAAAACGATGTGAACTACAGCGGTAATTCGTATGACGATTATTATTACGAAGATTACGAATGGCGTGAAAGTCAGGATCCGTGTTCGAATTCGTATTTCTACAATGCTAAAATTGGAACCAACATCTTGGCAACCGATTTGGGAGTTATTGCCAAACGCGGGGAAAACAAATCGTATTTCTTTGCCGTAAATAATATTGTAACCACAGAGCCGGTTTCGAATGCCAGAGTAGATTTATACAGTTTTCAACAGCAAAAATTAGCTACCGGCGCTACGAGTAGTGAGGGAATTTCGACTTTTAAGCTGGATAAGTTTGCATATTTTGCCATAGTAACTTTAGGCAATCAATCCACTTATGTTAAGCTGGACGACGGGAATTCGTTATCGGTAAGTAATTTCGATGTTGCCGGGGAAACATTGCAGAAAGGATTGAAAGGATTTATCTATGGCGAACGAGGTGTTTGGCGTCCGGGCGATAATTTGTATTTGTCGTTCATCCTGAATGATGCAGCCAACAAATTGCCGAAATCCCACCCGATTAAATTCCGATTGTCCGATCCGAACGGAAAAATAACCTATCAAACGGTACAGAAATCGAACGAGCTGAATCATTATGCGTTTACTGTGCCAACCAATGCTGACGCGCCAACAGGAAGCTGGGAAGCGATGGTTAGTGTAGGAGGTGCCAAATTCTATAAAAACATAAAAATTGAAACGATTAAACCCAATCGTCTGAAAATAAAGAACAGTTTCAGAAGTCCGATTCTTTCCTCTTCATATCCTAATACGAGTAATCTGGAAGTGACCTGGCTTCACGGTGCGGTGGCCAAAGATCTTAAGGTGGAAATGCAAGCTAAATTTTCGCAACAGACAACCACTTTTCAAAATTACAGTAAATATGTTTTCGACGATTTGACACGTCAGTTTGAAACCGAAGAGATTACTGTTTTTTCCGGAAAAACCGCAGCTAACGGAAAGGCGTCGGTAACTATTCAGCCTAAATTACAAGGACAGGCGCCCGGCATGCTGAAAGCGGCTTTTATCACAAAAGTGTATGAAGAAGGCGGTGATTTCAGTACGGATGTAATGGCAACCACGTATTCGCCATACAAAACTTATGTAGGGATAAAATCACCCGAGCCAACCAAATACGGAATGCTGGAAACCCGCGTAGCGAATCGATTTGACATTGTTACCGTAGATGAAAAGGGAAGACCAAAACCGGTCAGAAATCTGGAAGTGAAAGTATATAAAGTCGAATGGCGTTGGTGGTGGGATGCTTCGACGGATAATCTGTCGAATTATAACGCATCGGATGCTACGACTTCCTATAAAACATTCCGAATTAATACAGACAACAACGGAAAAGGAAGTATACAGTTTGCGTTGAGCGATGAAGAATGGGGTCGTTATCTGATTAGGGCTTCCGATCCTTTAAGTGGTCATGCTACCTCGCTAACCGTGAATATCGATTGGCCTTCCTGGTCCGGAAAAACCAGAAATACCGATGCTTCTACGGCGAATATGCTCGTGTTCTCCACCGATAAAAAGAACTATGCTGTTGGCGAAAAAGCAAAAATTTCGTTCCCATCGAGTGAAGGCGGAAGAGCATTGATTTCGGTAGAAAACGGATCAAGAGTATTGCAGTCGGTTTGGGCTTCAACGCAAAAGGGCGAAACAAAAGTAGAAATTCCGATTACGGCAGCGATGGCGCCAAATGTGTATTTCAATATTACGTTGCTACAACCACACGCCTCCACCAAAAATGATTCACCCATCCGAATGTACGGAATCGTACCGGTGGAAGTTATCGATAAAAATACCATTCTGGAACCAAAAATCGCCATGCCGGAAGTGTTACGACCGGAGCAGTCGTTTAACGTGAAGGTAAGTGAGAAATCCGGAAAAGCGATGACGTATACCATTGCTGTGGTCGACGAAGGTTTGTTGGATTTAACCCGTTTCAAAACTCCAAATGCCTGGGAAAGTTTTTACGTACGTGAAGCCTTGGGTGTTAAAACCTGGGATGTTTACGACGATGTTATTGGCGCGTACGGAGGAAAAGTCAACCAGATTTTCAGTATCGGGGGTGATCAGGATTTAGGTGGCGGAAAAGCGAAAAAAGCCAATCGTTTCAAACCGGTGGTGATTTATCTAGGGCCATTCAAATTGGAAGAAGGAGAAACAAAAACGCATCAGTTAAAATTACCGAAATATATCGGTTCTGTGCGTACTATGGTCGTGGCAGGCGATGCGGAAACCAGTGCATACGGAAGCGTGGAAAAAGCAACTCCGGTTCGCAGTCCGCTAATGGTGTTGGCTTCGTTGCCGCGAAAAATTTCACCGTCGGAAAAAGTAACGGTTCCGATTACCGTTTTTGCGATGGAAAAAAATATTAAAAATGTAACCGTTCAGATTAAAACGAATCCGGGATTGAAAGTCATAGGAAATGCCACGCAGCGTTTAACGTTTGCCCAACCGGATGAGAAAATGGCTTATTTCAATTTAGAAGTGGGTGGGGCTACCGGTATCGGAAAAGTGCAGGTTATTGCCACATCCGGGAAAGAGAAATCAACTTATGAGGTGGAAATCGACATGACCAATCCAAATCCGCTTACCAACACCTTTACCGATGTTGTTTTAGGACCTAACAGCTCTAAATCGATCTCTTGGAATACTTTCGGAGTGGCAGGAAGTAACAAGGCGAAGTTAGAAGTGTCGTCTATGCCGACTATCGATTTCAGCCGACGTTTGCAATACCTGATTGAGTATCCGCACGGTTGTGTGGAGCAGACCACTTCAGCAGTTTTTCCGCAATTGTTCCTAAACGATGTGGTGGATATTGATGCTGCCCGCAAGCAAAGCATCCAGAAAAATGTGACGGCCGGAATTACACGCTTGGGTGGATTCCAATTGCCTAACGGTGGACTTTCCTATTGGCAGGGGAATGCCGTAGCCGACGATTGGGGAACTTCCTATGCCGGACATTTCCTGATCGAAGCTGAAAAGAAAGGTTACGTATTGCCGATTAATTTTAAAACGAAATGGATTTCCTATCAGCAGAAAGAAGCCAAACAATGGCGTTTCTCCGCCCAATATGGTAATGATTTGGCGCAGGCGTACCGTCTTTATACTTTAGCACTGGCCGGTGCTCCGGATTTATCTTCCATGAATCGTTTGCGCGAAACCGGAGGCATTTCCAACGAAAGTAAATTGCGTTTGGCTGCGGCTTATGTGCTGGCGGGACAAAAAGCTGCCGGAATGTCATTGTTGCTGAAAAGTAAAATCGATGAAGACAGCAACAGATACCACTATTTCTATTACGGTTCAAGCGAAAGAAACCGCGCGATGACCTTGGAAACCATGATTTTATTAGGTCAGAAACAGAAAGCTTTCGCAATGGCTAACAAGCTGGCAAAACAAATGTCGGCCGACCAATGGATGAGCACGCAAACCACTGCTTATTGCTTGTATGCGATGTCGAAATTCGCGCAGTTTAACGGTGGTAAAGGCATTGCGGTACAATTCAGTAATGGTGGAAAAAGTCAGACCGTTTCAACAAATAAATCACTGGCGGAAAGAAATCTGGTCGTGAAATCCGGTGTGAACGGCATTACGATTAAGAACAATAAAAACAATACGGTTTATGTACGCGTACTGAATTCGGGAATCCTGCCAATTGGTAAAGAACAGGTACTGCAAAGCAACCTGTCGGCAAATGTGGTTTTCAAAAATCGTAAAGGGGCTGTTATCAACGTAAGCAAAATCAATCAGGGAACAGAATTTGTGGCTGTGGTTACCGTCCGAAATCAAACCAACGAGCGTGTCGAAAATGTAGCGCTTTCGCAAATTCTGCCTTCCGGATTCGAAATCGTGAACACGCGCTTTACCGACTACGGCGACGCAACCGAAAATGTGGCCGATTATACCGATATCCGTGACGACAGAACTAATTTCTATTTCGGACTGAAAGCCAACGAAACCAAAACGTTCCGAATTCTGCTCAACGCGTCTTATTTAGGAAGGTATTACCTGCCGGGATTACAGTGCGAGGCAATGTACGATCACACGTTTTTGGCACGCACCAAAGGACAATGGGTGGAAGTAGTGAAATAATTTTTTTGAAGCGAATGGCTTGGGAATTGTTGGTTATCCTTGTTCCTGCTGTCCGCTTCAATCTTTTTTGGTGGCTCAGATGTCATGCTGAGCCTGTCGAAGTACTCTCGAAGCCACCAAAAAAGGATTTCCACTACCATCAGGGCTATTAGAGAAACCATTTGAATTTTTGTAAACTTTGAAAAACAGCATAAAAGCACTAGTACAGCGCAGTATCCATTGGATTCAGCGCAACAGAATTAAGTCGGCTGTCCTTTTTTTGGTAGTAACGGGTTACTATTTTGCATTGCCAAGGGTTTTGTTTCAAGAGCCGTATGCCACAGTTATTGAAAGCAAAGAAGGCGAGCTACTTGGAGCGAAAATTGCACGGGACGGCCAATGGCGGTTTCCGGCGCAGGACAGTGTGCCTTATAAATTTAAAAAATGCATCGTTTATTTCGAAGACCAGTATTTCTATAAACATCCCGGTTTCAATCCGATGGCAATGTTCAATGCCATAAAACAGAACAATAAGGCCGGAAAGGTGGTTCGGGGTGGAAGTACGCTTACCCAACAGGTAATCCGTTTGTCCCGTAAAGGGAAAGGAAGAACCTATTTTGAAAAAATCATCGAAATTGTTTTGGCTACGCGTTTGGAATTTCGTCATTCGAAAGATAAAATCCTTGAGTTGTATGCCGCGCATGCGCCTTATGGTGGGAATGTCGTGGGCTTGGAAATGGCTTCCTGGCGGTATTTCGGAGTACAGTCGCATCAGTTGTCCTGGGCGGAAAGTGCTACGTTGGCGGTTTTGCCCAATGCACCGAGTTTGATTTTTCCCGGACGAAACCAAGACCGTTTATTGAACAAGCGCAACCGCCTTTTGTTAAAGCTAAAACAGGAAGGTGTTATCGATCAGCAAACCTATGAATTGGCTATCGCCGAACCTTTGCCGCAAAAACCGTATGATTTACCGCAGATTGCGCCACATTTATTGCAGCGTGTAGCTAAAAATCAGGAAGGGAGCCGCGTAAAAACCACTGTTGAAATGGCGTTGCAAAACCGGGTGAATCAAATCGCGAAATATTATTACAGTCAGTACCGTCAAAATGAAGTCAACAATCTGGCGATTATGGTTATTGATGTTGCCAATCGCAATGTGATGAGTTACGTGGGCAATGCCCCAACCGATGCCGACCATCAGAAAGATGTTGATGTAATCGGGGCGCCCAGAAGTACCGGAAGTATTTTGAAACCCTTGTTGTATGCCGCCATGTTGGACGAAGGAGAATTGTTGCCCAACACTTTAGTAGCAGATATTCCTACGCAGATTTCCGGGTATACACCGCAAAATTTCAACCTTACTTTTGACGGGGCTGTTCCGGCGCATCGGGCGTTATCCCGTTCGCTGAATATTCCTTCTGTGTTGATGTTGCAGGAATTCGGCGTGCATAAATTTTATGAAGAATTGCAGCGGTTTAAATTAAAAGACATCTCTAAACAACCGGATCATTACGGCTTGTCATTGATTCTTGGTGGTGCCGAAAGCAATTTGTGGGATTTGTGCCGAACCTATGCCGGTTTGTCTTCCACGATAAATTATTTTAATAAAAATCAAGGGAAATACCGTACGGGAGAATTTGCCGAACTGAACTATAAAAGCGATTTTACACCAGATTTTGGTTCGGAAAGCAAGGATAAAACCATTTTGGGAGCCGGTTCCATTTGGCTAACATACAACGCTATGGAGGAAGTAAACCGGCCGGAAGGAGACGAAGCGTGGAAATTTTACGACAGTTCGCTGAAAATCGCCTGGAAAACCGGTACCAGTTTCGGGAACCGCGATGCTTGGGCTATTGGAACCAATTCCCGTTATGTGGTGGGGGTTTGGGTTGGAAATGCTTCCGGCGAGGGACGACCAACTTTGACAGGTGTAACCAGTGCGGCGCCAATTTTGTTTGATGTTTTCAATTTGTTGCCGCGTACCAAATGGTTTGCAACGCCTTTGGGTGATTTAACCACTCTAGAAGTGTGTCGTTTGAGTGGGCATTTGGCTCAGGAAGATTGTCCGAAGCTAAAGCAGCTGGTGGCTTTGAAAGGAAGAACAACTTCGGTTTGCCCGTATCATAAAACGGTGCATTTGGATAAAACGGGACAATTTCGGGTGAACAGCAGTTGCGAAAGTGTGGACAATATCATTACCAAAAAATGGTTTGTACTGCCACCGGTGATGGAATGGTATTATAAGAGTCAGCACATCGATTATCAGGTTTTGCCGCCGTTCCGGAAAGATTGTATGGCGACACAAACCACTTCCATGGATTTTATTTATCCGAAGGCCAACAGTAAAATTTACCTGACCAAAAATTTCAACAGCGAAATACAGCCCGTAATTTTAAAAGTAGCCCATTCGCAACGGGATACCGAGCTTTTCTGGTATGTGGATGAGGTGTATAAAGGAACTACCAAAACGTTTCATGAAATGCCGATTCAGGCGAATTCCGGAATACATTATATTACGGTAGTGGATGAATTCGGAACGGAAATCCGGAGAAAGATTGAGATTGTCAGGGAGTAAGGTGCTTTCTGAAAACGAGTGCATTAGCCCCGATGGGAGCGGCATCCTTTTTGTTTTAACCGATGTTGATAATGAACAAATTGGTGTGACAAAAAGATTCAGCGGACAGCGGGAAACAGCTCCTGAAAAAAATAAAGGCATAAAAAAACCGCCTCGTTTTGCAACGGGCGGTTTTGTTTTTTATCGAAGTTCCTTTCCTTCTTTGTCGAAGAAATGGTATTCGAGGAACGTGTAAGCGTCACGCGGTATGATTTTTACCCATTTTTTATGTTCAAAAAACCATTTTGAACGTATTGATGGAAAACCTTTGGTAAGGTAGGCTGCCACAAAAGGGTGTGCGTTTAAAACAACCTTTTTATGGTCTTTGGTAATGCGTTCAAGATCAGCCACTATTTTATCAACAATCAAGATGGGAGCTTCGATTTCCCCGTTTTCGTTGTTGGGGTCTTCTTCTCTTGTTTTGATATTCACTTCGGGTCTGACTCTTTGTCTAGTAATTTGAATCAATCCAAATTTACTAGGGGGCAAGATCTTATGTTTCGCCTTGTCGTCACTCATTTCCTCTTTCAGAAAATCGTAGAGTGTTTTACGATTGTCCGGATTTTGCATGTCTATAAAATCGACTACAATAATCCCGCCCATGTCGCGAAGTCGGAGTTGTCGTGCAATTTCTGCCGCGGCAATTAGGTTCACTTCCAGTGCGGTGTCTTCCTGATTGGTCGCTTTGTTGGATCGGTTACCGCTGTTAACATCGATAACGTGCAAAGCTTCGGTGTGTTCTATGATTAAGTAAGCTCCTTTGCTCATAGAAACCGTTTTTCCGAAAGACGTTTTTATTTGTCGTTCTATGTTGTACTTTTCAAAAAGAGGTAAATCTCTCGACTGATAATGTTTAACGATAGAGGCTTTTGAGGGTGCTATTTCTTGCAAATAGTCCTTTGTTTGATAATACAAATCTTCATCATCGACATAAATTCCCGTAAAGGTGTCATTAAATACATCACGTAAGATGGAAGAAGCCTTGTTGACTTCGCCCAAAATTCGCGACGGATGATGTGCGGTTGGGATGCGCTTGCAGGTTGCCGTCCATTTGTCGAGCAAGTTTTGCAAGTCTTTGTCCAGTTCGGCCACTTTTTTGCCTTCTGCTACTGTGCGAACAATAACACCAAATCCTTTTGGTTTGATAGACTGAACCAGTCGTTTTAATCGGTCTTTTTCTTCTTTGGATTCGATTTTTTGTGAAACCGAAACCCTGTCGGAGAAAGGAACTAAAACCACGTATCTTCCGGCCAGGGAAAGCTCAGAGCTTATTCTTGGACCTTTGGTTGATATCGGTTCTTTAACTACCTGAACGAGAATAGACTGATTGGCACTCAGCACGTCGCTGATGGCGCCATCTTTGTTTATTTCCGGTTCAAAAGGAAAGTTTTTTAGGGAGAAATCTTTTAGTTTACCTGCGCTTACAAGTTTAATGAATTTGATCATTGAAGAGAGGTTCGGACCTAAATCGTGATAGTGCAAAAACGCATCTTTCTCGAAACCTACGTTAACAAACGCGGCGTTTAGTCCGGGAACCGGTTTTCTGATTTTGGCAATAAAAATATCACCTACCTGAAACCCGTTTTTTTCCTCGCCACCTTCTTCTTTGTGCAATTCAATTAGTTTTCCATCTTTTAATAAGGCAAAATCTACGGCATCTGAACTGGTTCGAATAATTAATTCTTTGTTCAAAATGTGTACATTTTTATCCATACTTATAAAGTTAGAAGTTAGAAATTTGAAGTTAGAAAAATTCTAAATTCTGAATTCTAAATTCTGAATTCTACTCGTACAGATGGATTAAACAATAATTTTACAGGTGTTGTACCCGGATGAATTAGAGATGTCAGACTGCAGGTGTCAGGCTGGAGGATTTACCTGCTTTCTGAAAACTGCGATCTGCTGTCTTAATCCAAATTTCAATGAACTTTTACTTAAAAAAGAAAAAAGTAGTTTTAAACTACTTTTTCTTCTTGTGACGGTTAGCTCTCGCTCTTTTTTTACGTTTGTGAGTAGCTACCTTATGTCTTTTTCTTTTTTTACCACTTGGCATAACTTGTAGTGTTTAGTGATTAATAAATTAGTTAATTTTTTGCTTCCGTATTAGTTTTCACGCCATCAACAAAAATTTTCGCCGGTTTGAAAGCTGGAATATTGTGAGCAGGGATTTTGATTGTAGTGTTTTTAGAGATGTTTCTTCCGGTTTTTTCAGCTCTTGTTTTGATAATGAAGCTTCCGAAACCTCTTAAATATACATTATCTCCAGTTTCTAAAGAGTTTTTTACTTCGTCCATAAAAGACTCAACTGTCGCCTGAACGTCTCCTTTTTCAAGACCCAATTTCTCAGAAATTTTCGCTACGATGTCTGCTTTCGTCATTTTCTTTCGTTTTATATTGATGTGTAATTTTTTGAGTGTGCAAATATAGGAATTAAAAAAACAATTTTTCAACCTTAATCGATTAAAATTTAATTACATAAAGTTTTATTTTTGTTATCCAATTATTTGTGATGAATTTTACTAACTTGTTAATTCAATGGTATTTACGTGAAAAACGGGATTTACCCTGGCGAAAAACCACCCATCCGTATCCTATTTGGCTCTCTGAAATCATGCTGCAGCAAACGCGGGTAGCGCAGGGTTTGCCTTATTTTTTGCGATTTACCGAAGCCTTTCCGACCGTTTTTGATCTGGCGGCTGCCGATGAAGAACAAGTATTAAAACTTTGGCAGGGGTTGGGGTATTATTCCCGCGCCCGAAACCTTCATGCGACCGCAAAACACGTCGCTTTCGATTTGAACGGAATTTTCCCGGAGAACTATAAAGGTTTGTTGGAACTTAAAGGAGTAGGGGAATATACTGCCGCCGCGATTGCTTCCATTGCCTACGGAGAAGCGGTTCCGGTGGTGGATGGAAACGTATATCGTGTTTTATCACGTTATTTTGACGTGGAAACCGATATTTCATCCCCAAAAGCTAAAAAAGAATTCTTTGAATTGGCAGCTTCGTTGTTGCCAAAAGATAAAGCTTCCGAATTCAATCAGGCGATGATGGAGTTCGGAGCGTTGCAATGTGTGTCGAAAAATCCGGATTGTATTAACTGTGTTTTGAATAAAGGTTGTCTGGCTTTGCAAAAGAATAAAGTCGGGGAACTTCCGGTAAAGCTTAAAAAGACAAAAGTTGTTAATCGGTATTTTAATTACCTTATTATAAAGGATGCGATTGGGAATTCCGTAATTCAGAAACGTACTGCGAAAGGCATCTGGCATAATTTATACGAATTTCCATTGATGGAGACGGCTCAGGAAAATGATTTCGATGCGACAGTCCGGTTGATTGAAGGTTTTTCGTTTGGATTTAAACCGATGCATATTAAGCCGTTACATCATGCTCCGATTGTTCACAAACTTTCGCATCAGCATTTGAAGATTCGTTTCTGGGAAGTGGAAACGGATTGTGAAATACCGGGCGCAATGACGGTTGAAGAAATTAAGAAGTACCCGTTTCCTATCGTAATCCACAATTTTATGGAGGAACATTGGGCAGAAGTGTAGAAATTACTATATTTGAGTACAATTAAATACTATAAGCCATGAACGGTACATTGAATAAAGTGATTTTAATCGGACATTTGGGTGACGATGTGAAAATGCACTATTTTGAAGGAGGAAATTGTATCGGACGATTTCCGTTAGCGACAAACGAAATTTACATCAACAAGACTACCGGAGAGAAAATCACGTCTACCGAATGGCACAATTTAGTGGTGCGGAATAAAGCGGCTGAAATCTGCGAAAAATACTTGACCAAAGGAGATAAAATTTATGTGGAAGGTCGTATAAAATCGCGCCAATGGCAAGCTGAAGACGGTACGACAAAATATACTACCGAAATTCAGGTGACCGAATTCACCTTTTTAACTACCAAAAAAGATACCGAACAAAAACAGGGTGGTTACACGCCGCAAACGAACGAACCGCCGATTGCGCCTGCGGGTAACGACGATTTACCGTTTTAATTTTTCGGACTTCAAATAAACTTTCAAAAACTGCGTTTCACATTGTATCTTTACGCCAAATTCAGCGTAAGGTTTTTGTATTATGATAAAAAGTAAAGCTATTGTTTTTTTATGGGGCGCTTTTGTTTCTTTGGCTTTGATAAGCTGTAAAGAGGAAGCGGTGCCGAAACCCAAAAGTCATTTGCGATTGGACTATCCGGTTGCCAAATACAGTGCGTTTTCCAATACTTCCGGAAATTGCGCTTTTACTTTTGATATCAACGAAAGTTCGAAAGTAAAAATGAAACAGGATTGTTCTGTAGAAATTCAATACCCGAAGATGAAAGCGACCATTTACCTGAATTACAAGCCGGTAAATAACAATATCGAACAATTGCTTCGTGATGCACAAAAATTAACCTATGAGCATGTGGTGAAGGCAGACGATATTGCCGAACAGCCTTTTGTAAACCCGGTGCACAAAGCGTACGGGATGTTTTATCAGGTGGGAGGGAATGCTGCTACCAATGCACAGTTTTATGTGACCGACAGTACGCGACACTTCTTAGTAGGTTCTGTGTATTTTTATGCAAAACCGAATTATGATTCCATATTGCCTGCTGCAGCGTACATCAAGAACGATATGCGAAAGATTATGGAAACCGTGAAGTGGAAATAATAACGCAACACAATAAAAAAAGGAACTCGACTGAGTTCCTTTTTTGTTATGCTTTTTTGAAGTTGGCCACTTTATAAGTTTTACCATCGGCAACACCTTCTACTAATTTGGTTAGCGATTCCTGATTGTTAACCGTTTTATCGAAAGCTACGGTAGCGGTTTTGGATTCGAAATCCACTTTAGCTTCTTTAACGCCTTCCGTTTCTGCTAGTTTTTTCTCGATGGTGGCAGCACAACCCATGGCACACGTCATTCCTTTGATTTCAAAACTGGCGGTTTCCAAGTTTTCAGCGGCAATTTCTTTTTTAGGAGCTGCTGCTTCTATGTTTGTAGTGTTTTCGGCTGTTTTTTCTTCTTTTTTACAACTGGTAAAACTTATTGTGGCAAGGGTAAGAACCAATGCTGTTTTTGAAAATGTCATATTATTTATGTTTTTGATTTTGAATCGGATAAATTATCGTTGGCAAAATTACCCAAAAAAGTAACCGATTGTCATTTAAATAACAGAATTTTGACATTTCAAAATCAACTTCATGGAATCAAAACAGCTGAAATGGCTTTTACTGGCAGCACTGGCCCTTATTTGGGGAAGTTCGTTTATTCTGATTAAACGCGGTCTTGTGGGACTGACCCCTTTTCAAGTGGGTTCGCTGCGCATGTTGTTTGCCTTTTCGTTTCTTATGCTTGTGGGTTTCAGAAGTCTGACGCAGATTTCCTTGGGGAAATGGAAATACATTGCGCTTACGGCTTTTACCGGAACTTTCGTGCCGGCTTTTCTGTTTGCCATTGCGCAAAGTGAAATCGACAGTTCAATCAGTGCCATTCTGAATTCACTTACCCCGTTGAATGCTTTGATTTTAGGTGTTACTTTTTTCGGATTGGCATTTCAGCGCAATCAATTTATCGGTGTTATGATTGGATTGGCCGGGAGTTTGATTCTGATTTTAAGCGGTGCGGCACACAATCCGGATCAGAATTATTTATACGCCCTTTTTGTGGTAGTGGCAACCTTTTGTTATGCGCTCAATGTGAATTTTATTAAAAAGTATCTTTCGGATGTGAATCCTTTGGCAATTACAACCGGTAATTTTGTGGTGATGGCGGTTCCGGCCTTGATTATACTGATTTCAACAGGTTTTTTTAGTCAGCTTCAGGAAGTGAAAGTGCAGCATTCGGTAATGTTTGTCGGAATTTTGGGAGTTATCGGTACAGGAATTGCCAACATGCTGTACTTTAAGCTCATTCAGATAACGTCGCCTGTTTTTGCGGCTTCTTCGGCGTATTTGTTTCCGGTGGTGGCTATTTTTTGGGGATTATTGGATGGGGAAGTATTGTCGATTTTTCAGGTTTTTGGAGCGGTTGTTATCCTGATTGGGGTATATCTGTCGGCTAAAAAATAAAATTTTGTAAAGCAGTACCATAAAAAAAGGTTGTCCGTTACAGACAACCTTTTAAATTTATAACTAACGGTATTCTTATTTAAAATCTTCAGCAACAACGCCTTCGTTGATTTTTACTTCTGTAGTCATTAATTTGATTTCAATACCAACGTTCATGTCAGTAGTGTGAGGGAATTTGATTCCTTTCACTTCTTTGTAATCGCTGTAGTAAGTAGTTTGTGTCATTTTCTGACCCATTTGCTCCATTTCTTTAGATTCTGCAGCTTTTAAACCGGTTTTAACATCGTAGTAATACGTGGTTTTTCCTTCTTTGATTACGTAAACATCGTTTCCGTTCATGGTTTCAATAGCCTCAAGTTTTGCGCTTGCATTGTTTGCTAACGTTAATTCTTCAAATGGAACGGCGCTTGCTTTTTGCTCTTTCAGTTCTTCAGCTGTTAAGTCTTTTCTTTGTCCTTGCGCTACGCGGTAACCTGATTTGTCTCCAATTACCTGTTTCATCATCGACATACCCATTGCTTTCATTTCAACCGCCATTTTGTTGTCGGCAGTCGTTTTAGTAGTCAATTCAACTGGTGTTCCTTGAACTGTTCCTGAAGAAACTGTAACAACCGATTTAACTGCTTTTACCGCTTTTTCACCACCGATAGCGTTGATGTAGTTGTTGAAAACAGTTTTAGCTGTTACACCAGCAGGAATAGGAATGCTAACTTTTGGTTTTTCTGTTGGATTACCGAATTTGTCGAAATACATGATTGGTAATTTTTGTTTCGCGCTCATTTTTTCAAGGTTTGGTAAAACCTCAGACGCTTTTCCAACAATAACCACACGTGTGTTTTCTGCTAAGAAATACTTGTTTGCTGCCGCTTTGATGTCTTCTGCAGTAACCGCATTGATGTTTTTGATGTAGTTTTCGTAGAAATCAGCCGGTAAACCCTGTGTTTCTGTGTTTAAGGCATAACGGGCAATCGTTGCCGGCTTTTGGATTTGCATTACGAAGTTTCCGATGTATTTTGCTTTAGCATTTTTAAGATCTTCCGCAGAAACCAATTCGGTTCTGATTCTTCTCAATTCGTTCATGAATTCTACTACGGCACTGTCGGTAACAGCGTTTCTAACAGAAGCTCCGGAGCGGAATTTTTCAACATATTTTCCTGAACCCAATGAAGAGTATGCTCCGTATGTCCATCCGTGTTTTTCACGTAAGTTTAAGAACAAACGACCTTCGCCACCACCACCAAGAATTTGGTTGGCTAAGATTCCGGCGAAATATTCTTTATCGGTCATTTTTAAGTTCACCGTGTTCACTAAAGCAATTTCCGATTGTACCGCGTTTGGCATATCGATGAAGTTGATTTGTGAGTACTGTACGTTTTTAGGATCGGTATAAGTTAATGCCGGAGCTACTGCTTTTTTCCATGGTCCGAATTGTTTCTCAACCATTTTCTGAACGTCTTTCAGTTTTACGTCACCCACAATTACCAAATAAGCGTTCCCTGGAACGAAATAAGTGTTGTAGTTTAAAATGACATCGTTTAAGGTTACGTTTTTAATGGTAGCCTCGCTTAAATACTCTCCGTTTGGATGATTTTTACCGAAAGCCAAAACGTCTTCCACGCGTTGCGCTACCGCAGTTACGCTTTTTTCGTTTGATTTTAAGCCCTCTAATAGTTTTTCTCTTTCTTTGTCTAATTCTGCTTGAGTGAATACAGGATTTAAGGCGCCATCAGCCATTAATTCCATGATTCTTCCCGCATATTTCGACAATCCGCTGGCAGAAGCGCCATTTGCATTAAAATTGATGTTTGCTCCTAAGAAATCGATTTCTTCATTGAAGGCGTCTTTGGAAATGTTTTTGGTTCCGTTACCGATTAAAGCGCTTGTTAAGTCGGCTACCCCTTTTTTATCGCCTTCCGCATAAGGAGCATTGTCGATAGTTAAATTGAAGGAAACTCTTGGTAATTTGTGGTTTTCCACTACCAAAACTTTTAACCCGTTTTTCAATACGAAAGAACTTGGTTTACCAACATTAATGGTTGGGGAAGGTCCTGGTTTTGGTTGTGTTCGGTCTTGTGCTTGCATGGTTATTGTTAAAAACAAACTTGCTGCTATGTAAATGTATTTTTTCATAATGATCGTCAACTTAGTTTTGTGCTTTGTCTTTTGCAGGAACATAATCTAAAAGCAAACGTTGGTTTGGGTTTAGGTATTTTTTTGCAACTTCTCTGATTTCTTCTCTGGTGATAGAACGGTAAATGTCAATTTCGGTATTGATTAAGTTCACATCGCCGTATAACAAATAGAAAGAAGCTAAGTTTTCGGCAATACCTTCTACGCTTGCGTTACCGTTTACATATTGGTTTTCGAATTTGTTCTGTAATTTTTGGAAGTCTTTTTCAGAAATCAATTCCGTTTGTAATTTCACGATTTCTTCGTCTACTTCTTTTACTAAGCTTTCGGTAGTGTTTTGTCCCATTGGTAAACCGTAAAGGATGTACATTCCGTAGTCTTCCTGACTGTAGTTGAAAGCACCGATTTGCAATGCCATTTTCTTGTCGTCTACCATTTTCTTGTACAGTCTTGAGCTTTTTCCATCGGATAAGATAGAAGAAATCATGTCCAGAACTCTGGCGTCACGTGTTTTCATGGACGGAGTTCTGTACGTTGCTACCATCATCGGAATCTGAATGTTCGGATCTTGGTAAGTAGCTTTGATAGTTTGCGTGATAGGTGCCTCTTCAAATTTTTGTTTTACTACCGGAGTTCCTTTTGGAATAGCGCTGAAATAGCCGTTGATCCATTCTTTAGCCTGCGCCGGTTCGAAATCACCTGCTACTACCAAAACGGCGTTATTTGGGATGTAGAATTTTTTGTTGAACGCCTGGAATTCTGCTAAAGTAGCTGCATCCAAATGTTCCATCGAACCGATTGGTGCCCAACGGTAAGGGTGTACTTTGTACATGTTTTGTTTTACTGCAGCAATCAGATTTCCGTAAGGTTGGTTGTCTACGCGAAGTCTTTTTTCTTCTTTAACCACTTCGTTTTGAGTGTCAACACCAATTTGGTTGATTACCGGATGCATTAAGCGCTCGGATTCCATCCATAACGCCAATTGTAAATTGTTGGAAGGGAAAACTTCGTAGTAATACGTTCGGTCTTCGGAAGTGTTGGCGTTGTTGTTTCCGCCGTTAGCTGTTACGATTTTAAACCATTCGCCACGAGCGATATTTTTAGTTCCTTCGAATAAAAGGTGTTCGAAAAAGTGAGCAAATCCTGTTCTTTCCGGATTTTCGTCTTTAGATCCTACGTGATACATTACCGATGTAATTACCACCGGAGCCGATTTGTCCTGGTGTAAAATTACATGCAAGCCATTGCCTAGTGTGTACTCTTCAAATGCTACTTTCTGAGCTGAAGCTATACCTCCAAGCATCAAAAGCGAACTCAAAGCCATTAAAGATTTTTTCATAAGAGTTAATAGTTATTTTATATTACGTTAATGAGTGTGCAATTTCGTGATTTTGTTACAATTAGGAAGTTTTTTTTCGGAGACGACTGATTTTTAGTTTTTTAAGGCTAAATTTCGTTTAAAGAGTTGTAGGGTAAAGAAATAGTTGTATATTTGCAACCTTAAAATTAATTAAACATTATTGTTATGTACGCAATCGTAGAGATAGCAGGGCAACAATTCAAAGTAAGCAAAGACTTAAAGGTTTATGTTCACCGTTTAGCAGTAGAAGAAGGTGCAAAAGTTTCTTTTGACAAAGTTCTTTTATTAGACGACAACGGAAATGTAACTTTAGGCGCCCCAGCTGTAGAAGGTGCTTCAGTAGAAGCCAAAGTGTTACAACACTTAAAAGGTGATAAAGTAATCATTTTCAAAAAGAAAAGAAGAAAAGGTTACAAAAAGAAAAACGGTCACAGACAATCTTTAACTCAAATTGTAATCGAAGGTATCGTTGCAGGAGGAGCTACAAAGAAAAAAGCGACTAAAAAAGCGGAAGCTACAGAAGAATAATTAACATTAAAAACTAGTACGTCATGGCTCACAAGAAAGGTGTCGGTAGTTCCAAGAATGGTAGAGAATCAGAATCGAAACGTTTAGGTGTTAAGATTTTTGGTGGACAAGCTGCAATTGCTGGAAACATTATCGTAAGACAAAGAGGTTCTAAGCACAATCCAGGTGAAAACGTTTACATGGGTAAAGATCACACTTTACATGCAAAAGTTGATGGAGTAGTGAAATTCCAGAAAAAAGGTGACAACAAGTCATTTGTTTCTGTGGTTCCATTTGAAGCATAAGAATTACTCTTAACAATACAAAACCCCATTTCGAAAGAAGTGGGGTTTTTTGTTTAGTGTTATTCCGTTTGCCTTTAGTTTGGGTTTTGAAGCGAAAGGCTTGCCGATTTTTGGAGTCTCTGTTCCTGCTGTACGCTTTATCTTTTTAGTGGCTTCGAGAGCCTCAGCCACCAAAAAGGATACCGCTCCCATCAGGGCTAGGAAGGAGTTGTCTTTTTGTTTCGGAAGTCTCGCAAACAAAAAACCCTCACATCACTGCAAGGGTTTTTCTAAATATCTAACTTTCTAAGAAGTTTAGAAATCGATTAATATCTGTAATATTCCGGTTTGAATGGTCCTTGAACCTCTACTCCGATATAAGCCGCTTGTTCTGCGTTTAACGTTTCTAATTCCACGCCTAATTTCGCTAAGTGTAATGCTGCTACTTTCTCATCCAAATGTTTTGGTAACATGTACACTTCGTTTTTGTAGTTAGCAGAATTATTCCATAACTCGATTTGTGCCAACGTCTGGTTCGTGAAGGAGTTACTCATTACGAATGATGGGTGACCTGTTGCACAACCTAAGTTTACCAAACGACCTTCTGCCAAGATCAAAATGTCTTTTCCGGCGATAGTATATTTGTCCACTTGAGGTTTGATTTCGATTTTAGAAGCGCCGTGGTTCTTGTTCAACCAAGCCATGTCGATTTCGTTGTCGAAGTGACCGATGTTACACACGATGGTTTTGTCTTTCATTGCTTCGAAATGTCTTCCTACAACGATGTCTTTGTTTCCTGTAGTGGTGATTACGATATCGGCATTACCAACAACAGTGTCTAATTTTTTTACTTCAAAACCGTCCATAGCCGCTTGTAAAGCACAGATTGGGTCGATTTCTGTAACGGTTACGATAGAACCAGCACCACGGAAAGAAGCTGCAGTTCCTTTTCCAACATCTCCGTACCCGCAAACTACCACTCTTTTACCAGCCAACATTACGTCAGTAGCTCTTCTGATAGCGTCTACCGCAGATTCTTTACAACCGTATTTGTTGTCGAATTTCGATTTGGTAACCGAGTCATTCACGTTAATCGCCGGCATGAACAATGTTCCGTTTTTCATTCTTTCGTACAAACGGTGAACGCCAGTTGTAGTTTCTTCGGATAAACCTTTAATTCCAGGGATTAATTCAGGGTAACGGTCGAAAACCATGTTGGTCAAATCACCACCATCGTCCAAAATCATGTTCAACGGTTTTCTGTCTTCACCAAAGAATAACGTTTGCTCGATACACCAGTCGAAGGACTCTTCGTCAAGGCCTTTCCAAGCGTATACCTGAATTCCCGCAGCAGCAATCGCAGCAGCAGCCTGATCCTGAGTAGAGAAAATGTTACAAGAAGACCAAGTTACTTCTGCTCCTAAAGCAATTAAAGTTTCAATTAAAACCGCTGTTTGGATGGTCATGTGCAAGCATCCTGCAATACGCGCTCCTTTTAAAGGCTGGCTTGCGCCATATTCTGCACGAAGTGCCATTAATCCTGGCATTTCTGCTTCTGCCAATTCAATTTCTTTTCTTCCCCAAGCAGCAAGATTGATATCTTTTACTTTGTAGGCAACAAATGGGATTGTCGTTGTACTCATCTATTCTGTATATTTGTTTTTATTTTTTCATTAAATTCGGACTGCAAATTTACGCATTTCCTTTTTATTTCCTAAAGCATTTGACTTATTTTGTGATTTGTTTAAACTTCTAATCTTTTGAAAAACAGTAAAATACTCTATGCCACTTTTTAAAATCATCGATATCAATCCTTCAGCAAAGGTTTTTCTCTGGAAAATAACCGAAGATTTCAACGAACTTTTTCGAAATGTTTCGCTGAAAGACACCTCGTTAGCCCGTTTGGAAGGTATGAAATCGGAGAGCCATCAAAAAGGATTTATGGCGGTGCGTATGTTGTTTCAGGAAGCCGGTTATAGCGATTTTGATTTGTATTACGACGCCTTTGGGAAACCGCATTTAAAAGACGGAACGCACATTTCCATTTCGCATTCGTTTGATTTTTCGGCGATTGTTTTGAGTACTTGCAATATCGGAATCGACTTGGAATTGGTGAAAGACAAAGTGTTGCGCATCGCACCACGTTTTATGGATGTTTCGCATCTGGATAATTTATCGGAAGCAGAACAAATGCGCAAGGCAACGGTGGTGTGGGGAATAAAGGAAGCGATTTTTAAACTGAAAAACGAAGTGGGCATCAGTTTTCCGGATCATATTTTCGAAAGTCCGTTTCAGTTGTCGGATAAAAAATGCAGTGCCGAACTACATTTTAATAATGTAATTCAGCACTACGACATTATTTTTGAAGAAATCGACGCCAATGCCAACGGGGAGTTAAAACAAGTTTACACCTTGGTTTGTGCGGTCGAATCGTAAGGATTTTGTCTGCGGTTTTCGTAGATGGCCATCATGAAAACGGTTCCCATTTTTCGTGAGCGGAATTTTAAGGTTTCCACATTCTCGCCTTCAAACAATTCTTCCAACGTTTCAAACCATAAATTCAGCCATAAGCCAAAAATATCCGGGTTTACGGTATGGTGGAATTTCTGATCGACGGCTACGTGTACTTGAGGCGGATTCCCATAATAGTTCCGAATGGCGAACAAATTACTTTCCCAGAAATCCGTCAGTTTTTCCAAATGTGCGTCCCAATCATGAATGGTTTCGTTGAAAAACGGGCCAATTTCTTCATTAATTCTGATTTTGTCGTAAAAGGAATGAACCAGTTTCGCTACATCATCCCTGTTCCGTAGGTCGGTCTTCATACTAAAGAATCAGTGTGTTCAAAATAATCATCACGGCGCTTAAGACTACGCTGGTAATGATTAAATTGAAAACCAGTTTGGGTTTTTGTTGTGCTAAAATGGCACCGTTTACCAGACTGCAAGCCAATACGATAATTGCCAGTTGCACCATTTGAAAAAAGGAGGTTCCGTTTTGTAAAATGTACATGGCTGCCGCGCCGCCCAAACAGCTTTGTCCGATAATGGATAAGGTAGCAAATCCTAAATAGCCTCTCTGAAAATCTTCAAGTGTTTTTTGATATAGTGACATAGTTTGTGATTTTATTTCACAAAGTTATGACGGAGGGAAGAGGTCGGTTTATGACTCAAATCATAAAGCAAAAAATTAACGAAAAACTTTCCGGTTGATGATTTTAATTTCGTTTTTCTTTTCCAGAGCTTTGATGGCCCGGATGACGGTTTCAACGCGAAGTCCTGTTAAATCGGCCATTTGTTGTCGGGTCAAGTCGATGCGATGTCCTTCTTTTTCTTTTTCAATTTTGAAGAACCGAATGGAATAATCGATGAGTTTCAGTAATCGGTGCTCGGGTTCCTGTGAAGAAATTTCGGCGGCCATAACCGATTTGTAATGTAACCGTTGCGCCAGATTTTCGATAATCGCCATGGAAACCAAAGCGTTTTCGTTAATCAGTTTTAGGAATAAGGGTTTGGATAAGACAAACAATTCGCAATCCGAAACTGCTATTGCATTGGCTGGATATAAACGGTTTAAAAATAGAGGAGGTTCCCCGAAACTTTGTTTGGGACTGAAAATGCCCTGAATGAATTCCCTTCCGTCATCATTAAAATTACACATCTTTACTTCGCCACTAATGATCTGAAAATAATGGTTGGGCAATTCGCCTTCGCGGAAAATAATATCACCTTTGGTGTATTTTTTTCGGAGGGCTTGATGAGATTCTAATAATTCTTCGGTTATCATGAAGGATATGCTAAAGATTCTTTACAAAAATAACATTATAATTTTACGGATTTTAAAAATAAGCTACATTTACCAATTCATTAAGACAGAACAAAACAAATGCTTTATAACGAGATTTTATCAGCCAAACAAAAAGGTCAAAAATTATTAGCCATTCTTCTCGATCCGGATAAAATTGGGTTGGAAGAAGTTGCTGTTTTGACAGATAAAATCAATGGCTCGCCGGCGACGCATATTTTTGTGGGCGGCAGTATAGTCGAAGCTAATATTATTGACGAACTGATTGTTCGTTTGAAACAGAAAACCGATTTACCAGTCATCTTGTTTCCCGGAAACCCTTCGCAGATTTCCAACGAAGCGGATGCGATTTTATTTCTGACGCTGCTCTCGGGAAGAAATCCGGATTACTTGATTGAACATCAAGTGAATGCGGTGCCGATTTTGAAAAAAACAAAGCTTGAAGTAATTTCTACAGGATATATTCTGATAGAAAGCGGTACTCAAACCGCTGTGGAACGCGTGAGTAAAACGGATCCATTGGACCGGGAAAATCCCGATTATGTGGTTCAAACGGCTCAAGCGGGTGAATTCATCGGAAATAAAATGATGTATCTCGAAGCCGGAAGTGGTGCCAAAAATGCGGTTCCTTTGGAAATGATTCGAAAAGTGTCGGAAAACATACAAATTCCGTTAATCGTTGGCGGCGGTATTCGTTCAAAAACAGCAATTGATGCTGCGTATGCTTCGGGCGCAGATTTGGTAGTAATCGGAACGGCTTTTGAAGACAATCCTGATTTTTTTAATCTGTAACGGTTATGATGGAGTTTTTTCTTGATGCTTATAAAGATGCTTCGGTTGCCCGAATTGTTTTGGAGTTTATAGTTTTTGTTTGCGGTATTGCCAGCGTGATTTTTGCACGTAAAGAGAATATATTGGTCTACCCGACAGGGTTGATAGCAACCGTAATCACTACGTATTTGCTTTGGATTGCCGGTTATCTCGGGGATATGATCATCAACCTTTATTTTTCGGTGATGAGCGTTTACGGATGGTGGAACTGGGCTCGGAAAAGAAAGAATCAGAGCACATTGCCCATAACACGAACGAATTTTAAAGAAAAAATAATAGGGATTGCATTGTTTTTTATCACAATTATTGTAGTTTTCGCTATCTATAAATTCTTTAATTACGAAATAAAAAAAGAAAATTATGTAGATATTGTGGCTTCCGGAATTTTCTTTACAGGAATGTGGTATATGGCCCATAAGAAAATAGAGAACTGGACGCTTTGGATAATCGGTGATTTTATCGTAACACCCATTTACGCCTACAGAGGGTTGGGGATGTTGTCGTTACAGTATTTAATTTTTACAGCATTAGCCGTTTTGGCTTATTTGGAATGGAGAAGGATAGTACAGCAAAAGAGCATTTAATGAAGAAATACGGTTTTACGGAATCGGATTTTGATTATATAGAGCATTACGGTATTACGGTGGAAAAAATCAGTCGTGAACTCGAAATGTTTGAAAAAGGCATTACCAAAATTTCTTTGGAAGAAGCCGCTAAGATAGGCAACGGGATTCTTACTTTTTCAAAAGAAGAAGTGGAGTATTTTGTGGCTTATTTTGAAACAGAAAGAAAAAAATATTCGATAGAAAAATTTGTTCCTGCCTCAGGAGCGGCCAGCAGAATGTTTAAATTTCTGATTGAGTTCATCAATGAATTTCAATTGGGTGAGGAAACCATTAATGCCTATATCAATCGTCAGAAGGCAAACAAACTTTCCGTTTTTTTGGTAGGGATTGAAAAATTCCCGTTTTATGAAATGGTTTTGGAAGAAATCCGATTGCAATATGCCAATTACGATGATTTTTCCCAAGATGAAAAGTACTATTATTTCATCAATACCTTACTTTCTCTTGAAGGGTTTGATTTTGCCAATAAACCCAAAGGAGTGCTGCCTTTTCATAGAAAAGACAATACCATTACTACCCCTATCGATAAACATCTGAAAGAAGCGGTTACTTATTCTGATGTAAACGGAAAACCACAAATTCACTTTACGGTTTCGGAAGAACATTTGGAAGATTTTAAAACGATAGTAAGCAGCATCGGATCGGATGTTGTGGTGAACTATTCTTTCCAAAAGGCATCAACCGATACTTTGGCGGTGGATATGGATAACAAACCTTTTCGTTTGGAAGACGGGAATCTGTTTTTCCGTCCCGGCGGACACGGCGCTTTGATTGAAAATTTAAACCAGCTCGAATCGGATATTGTTTTTATCAAAAACATCGATAATGTGGCTTTCAATCATTTTGAGGAAATTGTTTTTCATAAAAAAGCATTGGGTGGCGTATTGCTGCAATTGCAGAAAGATATTTTCAGTCATCTCGAAATGCTCGAGCGTTCGTCCGATATCAATCTCGATGCCCTAATTACTTTTGTAAGCGACAAACTGAATATTGTATTGCCAAAAGATTTTTCAAAATACTCTCTTGATAATCAGAAAACCGAATTGTTTCAATTGCTAAACCGACCAATTCGTGTTTGCGGTATGGTGAAAAATGAAGGCGAGCCCGGTGGCGGACCATTTTGGGTACACGAAGACAATGGAACGGTTTCCCTTCAAATTGTAGAGTCGTCCCAAATCGATCTGAACAATGAGAATCAGAAGAGAATATTTTCAGAATCGACCCATTTTAACCCGGTGGATTTGGTGTGCGGCCTGAAAAATTTTAAAGGCGAAAAGTTCAATTTGTCGGACTTTGTAAACCATAATGCGGGTTTCATCGTTCAGAAAACCAAAAATGGTAAAGATATTAAGGCTTACGAGCTTCCTGGACTCTGGAACGGTGCCATGGCCAACTGGATTACTATTTTCGCGGAAGTGTCGCTGGAAACCTTTAATCCGGTGAAAACAGTGAACGATCTACTCAAACCGGCCCACCAGCACGAATAATTGTGAATAGGGAAAAACTTTTGTCGGAATTGCAGTTTAAGGCGGTACGCAGCAGCGGAGCCGGAGGTCAGAACGTAAATAAAGTTTCCTCCAAAGTGGTATTGTCTTTCGATTTGAAGATTTCCACTGCTTTTTCTGAAGAGGAAAAGGAACTGCTTTTGGCGAAACTCGAAAACAAACTTACCAAAGAACAGGTTTTGATTTTAAGTTGTGATGAAGACCGGAGCCAGCTTCGTAACAAAGAAATTGTAATCAAACGTTTTCTGCTGATTGTTGAAGGCGCCCTGAAAGTGGAAAAACCCCGGAAAGCGACCAAAATACCGCGTTCGGTAATTGAAAAGCGACTGAAAGAAAAGAGGAATCAGTCGGATATAAAGCAATCCCGTCAAAAGCCTAAATTCTAATTATTTGAAAATCCGTTTGGATAATTGGTTTTTATAGGTTTATCTTTGCACCGTCTCAAAGGGGTGCTCCAAATAACGAGCTGAGATTATACCCAATGAACCTGGGCAGGTAATGCTGCCAAGGGAAAAATGACAGTTAACGAAACATTCATCGTTCGTGTCATGGAAATATCATTTATTAATTTTTTAAAAGAATAATTGCCCCTTTTATTTGTAATCTTTTTTACGAATGAAAATTTTATTCAAAGTGCTTTTTGCAGGAGCCATACTGCAAACTTCTTTTGGTTTTTCTCAGGAAACAACCGCTCAGGATACGACTAAAGTCAAACTCTTAGACGATGTTTTGGTTTCAGCTGTTCGTGCCAATGCCAAACAACCGGTAAGTTTTACCAATGTAAGTAAAGAGGAGCTTGCTGCCCGAAATCTGGGTCAGGATATTCCGGTGTTGCTGAATTATTTACCGTCTGTAGTGACCACCACAGATGCCGGAAACGGCGTGGGGTATACAGGAATCCGTGTGCGTGGAAGTGATGCAACGCGAGTGAATATTACGATTAACGGTATTGCCTACAACGACTCAGAATCGCACGGTACCTATTGGGTAAACATGCCGGATTTTGTGTCGTCGGTGGAAAATCTTCAGTTGCAGCGCGGGGTAGGAACTTCTACCAACGGAGCCGGTGCTTTCGGAGCAAGTCTGAACATGTTAACCGATTCGTATTCCGAAAAAAGTAACGGAGAGGTTTCTAATTCCATCGGAAGTTTCAATACCCACAAACATACCGTGAAATTCAGTACCGGTTTGATGAATAACAAGTTCGAATTGGCAGGGCGTTTGTCTAAAATTAATTCGGACGGTTATGTTGACCGTGCTGCTTCCGATTTAAAATCTTATTTTCTTCAGGGTACCTACGTGGGAAAAACCACTTTAATCAAAGCTTTGGTTTTTGGCGGTAAGGAAAAAACGTATCAGTCGTGGAACGGTATCGATTCTTATACCTTGGAACATGATCGTACTTTTAATTCTTCGGGAATGTTTACGGATGAACTCGGGAATACCCGTTTTTACGATAATGAAACCGATAATTATCAACAAGATCATGCACAATTGCATTGGAACGAGCAAATCAATTCCAACTGGAATACGAATGTGGCAGTACATTATACCAAGGGTAAAGGATATTATGAGAATTATAAAGAAGATGCCGATTTTTCCGATTACGGATTGCAACCAGTAGCTGGGCAATCGTCCACTGATCTGATTCGTCAGAAATGGCTCGATAACGATTTTTACGGTGCAACATTTTCAGGAAATTATAAAAATGCCTCTTTGGATGTTATCATGGGCGGCGCCTGGAACAAATACGACGGGTTGCATTTTGGTAAGGTGATTTGGGCGCGTTATGCTTCTACAAGTGAGTTGGGAGACAAATATTACAATGACCGCGGGGTTAAAACCGACTGGAACGTATTCTCCAAAGTAAATTATAAAATGACCAATCACATCAGTTTGTATGGAGATTTGCAGTTCCGACGCGTAAACTATAAAGCCAATGCTCCGGAAACCGGTTTGGTGAATGATACGTTTAATTTCTTCAATCCTAAAGCGGGGATTACATTTACCATCAACGATAAGAACAATATTTATGTTTCTTATGCGAGAGCTAACCGCGAACCGAATAGAACCGATTATGAAAACGGCAGTCCGAAACCGGAAAGTCTGAATGATTTTGAATTGGGTTGGCGCTACAGTACACCGAAGACCAAATTGAACGTCAATATTTATGAAATGATTTACCGAAATCAACTGGTTTTAACCGGCCAGTTGGATGATGTGGGTTCACCGATAAGAGCGAACAGCGGGGACAGTTATCGATTGGGGTTAGAGGTAGATGCTACTGTAACGGTATTGGAAAAACTGATCATCCGCCCGAATGCTACGCTGAGTGTGAATAAAAACAAGGATTTTGTGTTTCAGAGAGACGGACAATTACAGCATTTAGGCGATACGAACATCGCCTATTCTCCGAGCCTTATTTTTGGGAATGCTTTTGTTTTTGCCCCGATTAAAACGCTTCAGTTGTCGTTCTTGACAAAAGTGGTTGGGAAACAGTACATGGGAAATATCGATTCGGAGATGTCGGCACTTAAAAAGTACTGGGTAAATGATTTTTCGGTAAACTGGGAGATCAAGCCGAAATCTATTTTCAAGTCCATCATTATAAACGGATTGGTAAATAATGTTCTTAATTACAAATACGTTTCCAACGGATATTTTTACACATATGATGACGATTGGACTACTCCGGGAAGTGTGACTACGATTGAAGGAACAGGGTATTATCCGCAAGCCGGCAGAAATGTTATGCTCGGAGCGACCCTTAAATTTTAAATGTTTAGTTAATTAAAATAGGTTGATTAAATCCTGACGAGTTTTTGCTTGTCAGGATTTTTTAATTGTAAATGTTTAAGATTCCCCCATTAAAGGAAACACGGTATTGTTTCATCGGATATTGCGCTCCCGCAGCCAGGCCGGTAAACAGACTGTATTGTTTGTCGTCGCAGGGGCAAACCGCATTGATTCCGTTTATGGTCATCGTAGAACAGTCGCTTAACGATTGGTTAGGACAGGCGGCATCAAACGCGGTGTATAGTCCTTCGCCTGTTTTCATTGCGATGATTCCTCTGATTCCTGCACCGGCAATGTTGATGTAAACCGGATTGGAAACATAATTTAAATCGTTATACGCCGGCAAACTCGTGTTAATTTGCAGATTAACAGGGTAATTGGGTAAATAAGGATTGTTGTTGTTTACATTTTCATCTTTATTGCAACTGATGAATAAGAAGGTCGATATGATGAGAAAAAAGAAATGTTTCATTTTTAAATAAATTAGTAAAAGAATTGATAAACAAATTTAAATTAATTAACTTTGACAAATGCAGTAATGCACTGATAAAATTGAAATAAAATAAAAACAATATCTTTGTAGAAAGAAATCCCGTTCCGATGGGATTTTTTCTATTTATATAAACGATGAAGTTATGAGTACAGTATCTTATTACACCGCAGAAGGATTAAAAAAATTAAGAGATGAATTGGATCATCTGAAAAGTATAGAAAGGCCAAAAGCTTCTCAAGCCATTGCTGAAGCAAGAGATAAAGGCGATTTGTCTGAGAACGCTGAATATGATGCTGCAAAAGAAGCGCAGGGATTATTGGAGATGAAAATTTCCAAAATGGAAGAAGTAGTGGCCAATGCCCGATTAATCGACGAATCACAATTGGACGTTTCCAAAGTATTGGTTTTGTCTACCGTTAAGATTAAAAACCAAACCAATGGTATGGAGATGAAATACACTTTGGTTGCCGAAAGCGAAGCCGATTTGAAAACCGGTAAAATCTCGGTAACGTCTCCAATCGGTAGAGGATTGTTAGGGAAATCTGTTGGAGAAGTGGCCGAAATCAATGTGCCCAATGGTGTGTTGAAATTCGAAATTTTAGAAATTTCACGCGACTAAATCAGATACCGGAACTTTAGGTTCTAATTTCTGATTTTGAAATACCGACATTTTTTTAAATTCTAACTTCTGATTTCTAAATTTTAATAAACATGGCCTCTATTTTTACTAAAATCATCAACGGCGAAATTCCGTGTTACAAAGTAGCGGAAGATGATAATTTCATTGCTTTTCTGGATGTGAATCCGAATGCAAAAGGACACACGCTTTGTGTTCCGAAACAGGAAATCAATAAGATTTTCGATATGGAAGAAGCGCATTATCTGGCTTTGATGCAATTTTCCCGTAAAGTAGCCAAAGCTTTGGAAAAAACCGTTGCCTGCAAGCGTATTGGTGTGGCCGTAGTAGGGCTGGAAGTGCCGCACGTGCACGTACATTTAATTCCGCTTCAGGATATGGACGACATGCGTTTTGAACGAAAAACGAGTTTAACACAAGAGGAATTTGAGAATTTGGCGCAAGCGATTCATCAGAATTTATAATAGTACAATAGCGATTTTCTGCTTTACCGCAGATTCACAGATTAATAGTATAAAATCTGTGAATCTGCGTTTTTTTATGATTCTGTAAATGTGTTGCAAGTTTTGCACTACAAAATTGGGATGGTGCTATTTGTTTTTGTTTGAAAAATCCTGATTTGAAAAGGGTGGATTTTTAGGAATCACGATAACATTGTATTCATGATTGGTGGATTGATGACAACTATTACAGGAGTTGGTTAGATTTGTGTAGCTTTTCCGAAACAGTTTTTCATCCTTTTTTAAAATAGCATTCCTTAAACTATCCATTGCCGGATTGATCATTCCAATTGATTTCGTTTCTGTTCTTTCGGAACAATATTTTTGAATTCCTTCTAAATTTTCGTTTATTTCATTTATTTCAAAATCAGCCAACGCCCAATTTTGGTTTTCCCCTGCAAACAAAAGTTTTGCGTGATGTATTTGTATGTTGCTCATAAACTCTCCAAACCCGGGTTTGTATGTTTCGGCTATTTTGCTTTCTAAACTGTCAATTTTAGTTTCTAAAATTTTAGTTTAATCTGCTTGTTGCTTGCAGGAAATTAAGGTGAAGGTTAATGCGAGTAAAGAGAAATATTTTTTCATTTTGAGGTCAATTTAGTATTCCTGTTGCTGTTAAGTAACTTTGTTTTAGCACTACTAAAATTCTAAGCCGTTTCTTTCTTAAAAGTAATCTGCATCGTGGTCCCTTTTCCAATTTCAGATTGCGCAACCTTGATGCGTCCGTCGTGGTATTCCTCCACAATTCTTTTGGTTAACGATAAGCCTAGTCCCCAACCGCGTCTTTTAGTGGTAAATCCGGGCTCAAAAACGCTCTGAAACTGGTTTTTCGGAATCCCGCTACCGGAATCTTTTACCTTGATTTTTACAAAACGATCGGTTTCCTCAATCGTTACCGAAAGTTTTCCTTTGCCTTTCATGGCATCAATCGCATTTTTTACCAGATTTTCAATAGTCCAACTGTGCAATACCGGATTCATTTTAATTAAAATCGGATGTTCCGGAGCGCTAAAGGAAAATTCAACTTGTTTGGAAGTTCTCGATTTCAGATAATCGAACGATTGTTCCGTTTCCTGAATCAGGTCGCGGCGTTCCAAAACCGGTTCCGAACCAATTTTCGAAAAACGATCCGTTATGGTTTGGAGTCGGGTAATGTCTTTTTCGATTTCGGCGACCATGCTTTCATCTACGTTTTCAGATTTTAAAATCTCAAGCCAACCAATTAAGGATGATAAGGGTGTGCCAATCTGATGTGCCGTTTCCTTCGCCATACCGGCCCAAAGTCGGTTTTGGGTGGCCATTTTACTGGCGCGGTAAAAGTTGAAAATCATGCCACTGAAAAACAGTCCGATTAAAACCAGTGCAATCGGATAGTATTTTAATTTTGTGATTAAAGACGAGTTGCCGTAGTATAACAAATGTTTTTTTCCTGCATAATCAATCGTGATGGGTTTATTTTCCGATTTGAGTCGGTTCAGGAACGAAATCGATTTGATCTTGTCTTTCGTAATCGCTTCTTCCACATTAATCATGTCGATAATGCTGTCGTTGTCAGAAGTCCGTATGATTGGTATGGTTGTGTTCTTGCTTAAAATCTGCAATGGTAATTCAAGTTCCGTGTTTTCATCAGCGTTGTTAACGGTTTTTAGTGCCGATGCCCAAACCTCCATTTTCAGGCGTTCTTCATTTTTGAATGTTTGGAAAAAAGTGTAGGTATTCCATAAAATCAGCACCAAAAGATTGAAGGATGCCAGAATGATTACCCAGCGTATTAAATTGCGTCTGTCGGAAGAAAAGTTCATACGTTGTTTTGAGTAGCTGATTTACTAAGTAGCTAAGGTACTAAGTTTCTTGGGATAGCCAAAGTTTATTTTTATTTTGAAATATTTTCTTACATTTGTTTTCGATGAAAATTGCCTGAAGTTTCAGGGCAAAAAAGTATCTTTGTCAAAATTTTTCACAATATGATTAGCGTTGATCCGAAGGAGTTGGCTCCGATGAAATTACAAGCCTATCTGCAAGGTGCTGTTGGTCCGCGACCGATTGCATTTGCCAGTACGTTAGACGAAAACGGAAACCCGAATTTATCCCCGTTCAGTTTCTTTAACGTGTTCAGTTCGAACCCGCCGATACTGATTTTTTCACCGGCACGACGCGTGCGTGACAATACCATCAAGCATACTTTAATCAATGCTGAGGCGACTCGCGAAGTGGTAATTAATGTGGTGAATTATGCTATCGTGCAACAAGCGTCTTTATCCAGTACCGAATATGCAGATGGCGTAAACGAATTTGAAAAAGCAGGATTAACCATGGTGCCGTCCGACGTAGTGCAACCGTATCGTGTAGGCGAAAGTCCGGTACAGTTTGAGTGCAAGGTAAACGACATTATTCATCTGGGAACCGAAGGCGGAGCAGGGAATCTAATCATCTGCGAAGTGGTGAAAATCCATATCAACGAAGAAGTTCTGGATGCCAACGGAACCATCGACCAACACAAAATCGATTTGGTTTCCCGTATGGGCGGAAATTGGTATTCCCGTGCCAACATGGGACTTTTTGAAGTGGAAAAACCCTTGACGACTTTAGGAATTGGTGTGGATGCCGTACCCGATTTCGTGAAAGAAAGTCCGATTTTCGACGGTAACGATTTGGGTAAACTAGGAAACATCGAAGCCATACCAACCGAAGAAGAAATTGCTATATTTGTAAAAGAGAATTTCGCGATTAAAGCCGTTTTGAGTTCAGACGATGAGGTAAAGAAATTCCAAATGGCCAAAGAATATTTAGATAAAAACGAAGTACTGACCGCCTGGAAAGTGCTTTTAGCAAAACAATAAATTAAATTACGATGGAAGTTACAGGAAAAGTAAAAGTGATTAACGCAGCACAGCAAGTAAGTGCTACGTTCAAAAAAAGAGAGTTGGTAGTGACTACGGAGGAGCAATATCCACAGCACATTATGATTGAGTTCACGCAGGACAAATGTGATTTGTTAGACAGCTACCGCGTTGGGGAACCTGTAAAAGTGTCCATCAATTTAAGAGGAAGAGAGTGGGTGAATCCGCAGGGAGAAACCAAATATTTCAACTCGATCCAAGGTTGGAGAATCGAAAGATTACAAGCAGAAGCTCCGGCAGGTGCGCCACAAATGCCACCAATGCCAGCCAGCGAAGCTTTCGAACCGGCAACCAATTTCAAAGAAGAAGAACACGACGATTTGCCGTTCTAATTCAGAAGGCGGAATTTATAAATTAGAAGTCAGAAGTTCGGGTTATTTCGAATTTTTGACTTTTTTTGTTTGGGAGCGAATGACTTGGACTTTTTCAGCGGTCCGTGTTCCCGCTTTCCGCTGTATCTTTTTCCGGTCCTTTCGGGAACCGCAATGACCGGAAAAAAGGATGCCGCTTCAATCGGGGCTGGCAGAGGAATCATTTTAATTTTTGTAAACAGTAAAGTTGTGCCGCAACAAATTCATTTTTTAGGTAAAGAACTCTGGTTTCCGCCCGTTTCCGAAACACATCCTTCCGGAATTATTGCCGTGGGAGGCGATTTGTCGACCGAACGTCTTTTGTTAGCCTACAACAGCGGTATTTTTCCTTGGTTCGAAGACGGTGAACCCATTACCTGGTGGTCGCCCGACGAACGTATGGTGTTGTTTCCCGAGGATTTCAAACCCTCCAAGAGCATGCGGAATATCCTAAATCGGAAGATCTTTAAGGTGACTTTTAATCAAAATTTCCGCGAAGTAATTTCCAATTGTCAAACCATAAAACGCGAAGGGCAAAACGGCACCTGGATCACCGACGACATGATTGCTGCCTATTGCGAACTGCACGAACAAGGTCACGCAAAATCCGTGGAAGTCTGGCAAAACGATGAATTGGTTGGCGGTTTGTACGGCATCGATTTGGGTCATGTGTTTTGCGGGGAAAGCATGTTCTCCAAAGTGTCAAACGCGAGTAAAGTTGCTTTCGTTTCGCTGGTGAACTATCTGAAAGAGAATAATTATCTGTTGTTGGATTGTCAGGTGTACAACGAACATCTGGAAAGTCTGGGATGCGGCGAAATTGATCGGGAAGATTTTTTAGCGGTGTTGAAAATGTAATTCTTATAAAATTGAATAGATTTTAGTATGTTTATGGGATTTTAAATTTATAACACTTGAGAATAATAACTGTAATATCATTTTTATTAGCCTTTCAAAGTTTATTTTCACAGGGAAATTCTGAAAAACGATTGCAGTATTTTTTAGAAAATTCTCAATACGATTCTGCAAGACTAATAATACTTAATGAACTTAAAAATGATAATAACGATTACAAGAAAAAAGCTTCTTTTAAAATTAAATATGCGAAAGTTTTAAAGTCATTAGCGAAATCGGACAGTTGTTTTTATTATCTTGATAGTGCAGAAAAGACATTTAGCAAACTAAAAGATACAAATGAACTTTTTCACATATTAGTTGTAAGATCTGAAATTTCAAGATTCCTTGGGAATAGAAATTTGGCTAATGATTTTATATATAAGGCTGATAAATTATTTTTAAAAAGTAATAACCCAGAATATAAATTTTACTATTTAAACAGGCGAATTGCGCTTTTGGCAGAATATTATAATTATATTCAAGATTCTGTTGCCAAAATAAATAAGTTGAGCAATTTTATTCTTTCCAACCAAGATCAAATAAAAGATAAGTCAATAATAGTTTATACTTTAAATGAAATTGGTTTTTTAAGCTTTAATAAGGAACCTAAAAAAGCACTGTATTATTTTTTGAAAGCATTTAAAGTTGCCGAAAAATATGATACTAAAATGGCGTATGTTGATGTTTCCATAAATTTAGGAAGGTATTATCAACAAAAGGAAAATAATTACACAACCGCAATTTATTATTATCAGAAAGCATTAATTCAGGCCAAAAAAATCAATAATTTATGGCAGATGCAACAATGCTATAATGAGTTGAAAAATACCGCTGCACTAAGTCAAGATTATAAAAGTGCCATGTATTATGGAGATTCGTTAAATGGTGTAAATGATTTATTGAATGACTATACCAATAAAAAGAAATATGAACTATTAGAGAATAATTTTATCATTCAATCTAAGGAGAAAGAACTACTTACATCAAAAAAAAATCAATTGTTGTTGCTGTTAATTTTACTTTTGTTGTTTACAGGTTTAGCAACACTGTGGGTTTACAGTAAAAAAATCAAAAAATCAAAAAAAGTATTAGAAAAACTAAACAAAGAAAATGAATTTTTAGTAAGCGAAACGAACCATAGAGTGAATAACAACTTGCAATTAATCAGTTTGTTAATCAATGAAACGATTAGAAAGAACAAAGTTGAACATAAAGAAAATATCGATTTAATTCGATTGCAATCCAAAATTCAGTCTATTGCCTTATTACATAGAGAATTGTTTGCTTCCAAGGATAAAAAAACGATTGATTTGCAAGTGTATTTTGCAAAAATTGAAGAAAGTTTTTCTGAAATATGCACCAGTGAGAAGATTATTTTAAAATTAATGGTAGACCCCATTGTCAGTGATTCAGATGGTGCAATGTATATCGGGTTGTTAGTGACAGAATTAATCATGAACTCCATAAAATATGCTTTTAATGAAGATCAAATAAAAACGATTACGATTAAAATACTAAAGATGCAAGACCAGTTTACCTTCAATTATTCCGATAATGGTCAAAAGAACAAGTCTAAAGCGATTCATCCAATTTTGGTGCAACAATTATGTCAGCAAATAGCGGTACATCCTGAAATAAGTATCGAAAACGGGTTTCACTTAAGTTTTACAAAATCAATAGAAAATGCCTAAAATATTAATTGTTGAGGATCAGGTTTTAATTGCCAATTACATCAAAAATGTATTAGCCGATAATGAGATAACGGATGTTAAATTAGCCTTTACAGTTGAAGATGCAACAGCGAAGTTGAATGTGCATACGCCTGATGTTATTTTGCTGGATATCAACCTTCACGGGAAAGACACAGGGATTCACTGGGCAAAAGAGTTTGTGAAAAATAGTCAAATCATCTTTATCACTGGTCAAACCGAAAAGGAAACCATGCTGAAAGCTTTTGAGGTCAATCCGGTAACCTATTTAACCAAGCCGGTAAAAGAATCGGATTTGATTGCTGCCATTGAGTTGGCTAAGATAAAAAACAAGGTTAGTTATGTGATTGTTAAAAACGGTTTTGACGAAGTTAAGGTGTATTTTGAAGACATCCTTTTTTTAAAAAGCGACAAGAATTATGTAGATATTCAATTGACAAACAAAACCATAACTGTTCGAAATACATTGGATAACTTTTGCAAAGAATTAGACAATGATTTGTTTTGCAGAGTGCATCGTTCCTATGTCGTAAACAAAGCTAAAGTTACCCAAAAAAAATCTTCTTCCATTAAAGTCAACGACTTCGAATTGCCGATTTCAAGGAATTTTTCATTTGATTTTTAGTTTCGTCCACAAACTTTTGCGGTTCATCCCAAAGTAAAAAGTTCAAGGGCATCCATTGCTATTTTTGTTTCATAAACTTTAAATATTAAAGGCATGAAACTAAAACTTTACTTTTTACTATCCTTTTTTTGGATATCATTAATTTCCTTTGGGCAGACTACTACTTTGCCCTACAACGATGATGTTTACACGAGTGGATTTCCCTCTGTTACATTAAATAATTTCTCGACTTGTCAAACAAGTGCTTCCATTACAACAGGTTCTCAAGGATATAGTGGTATTTGGGCAGATAGAAATTACAATGTAGTTGTTAACGGGACAAATATTGGAACTTTTTTAGGTTCACAAACAATAGATATTTCATCTTATATTCCGATTACTTCCGTTCAAATGAATGGTTTGTATTCAAGCTGGTCTTGGGTGGATTTGACCGTAAATATTACCTCAAACAATGCGTCTATGCCAGCAACCGGACCAACAGTAACTAATATTACGTATGTTCAGGGCGATACGGCAAGTCCTTTGTCAGCAACGCTAAATGGTACCGGTACAACGTTAAAATGGTATACGGATCAATTTGGGGATAATTATTCCGCTACTGCGCCTACGCCTTCAACGACAACTGTTGGTACCACTTCCTACTATGTGTCACAAGCCAATGCTTCAGGATGTGAAAGTGTACGATCGGTAATTGTGGTTACTGTTGTTCCCAATACACCTGCAACGCATTTAAATTTTGATGGAGTTAATGATGTGGTAAATTTAGGAACAACAACTTCAAGTTTATTAAATAATTCAAATTTTCTTACAGTGGAAGCTTGGATTAAAGTACCCAATGTTGTTGGAACAAAAACAATAGTAGGTAACCATGTCGGTTGGGGAGGAACACAATTTAATTTTAGAGTAATAAACAATACTTTGAATGCATTTCTAGGGGATGGTTATTATGGTGTTTCTTCTGCAGCAGGAACAATTGTTGCAAATACATGGACTCATGTTTCTATGGTTTATGATGATACAACATTAAAAATTTATCGTAATGGAGTAGAAGTAGGTTCTACTTCTGTTCCATCTGGCTATTCATTAGCCAATACATCTCCCCAAACTTTTATTGGTAATTCAGTTTTTGGAGGAGAAATTTTCGAAGGTAACATTGATGAAGTTAGAATTTGGAATACAGTAAAAACAACTGAACAGTTAAATGGTTCTAAAAATTGTGAACTGCAAGGTACTGAATCAGGATTAATAGCTTATTACAAATTTAATCAAGGTGTAGACTTAGCTAATAATTCAGCGGTAACGACATTAAATGCAACAACAGGTCCAAACGGAACATTAACCAATTTTGCATTAAATGGTACAACATCAAACTGGTTAGCAGGTTCGCCGGTAACTACAGGTTCAATAATTCCCTCAGTTGCAGCTGTGACTACTCCGGTTGTTTATAATCAAGGTGATACAGCTGCTGCTTTAACTGCTACAACTGGTACAAACGGAACAGGATTAATGTGGTATACAACAGCAACAGGAGGAACAGGTTCTACGACAGCTCCAACTCCAAGCACTACTACAGCTGGAAACACCTCTTACTGGGTTTCTTCAACAAATGCAAACGGTTGTGAAAGTGCAAGAACTCAAATTGTAGTGAATGTAATTGTGGCTAATGATAACTGTTCTAATGCAATCAATTTATCTGTTGGGGCTAGTTCATTTAATGATTTTCCAGTAAATGTAAATTTAACAACGGCTACTAATTCAGGAGCTCCAGCGCCTACTTGTGGAAATTTCCAAGGTGGAGACGTATGGTATACTGTAACGGTTCCTGCTTCAGGTAATGTAGTTATTGAAACCAATGGAGCAGGACTCTATAATACCGGTTTAGAAGTTTATTCAGGTAATTGTGGCGCTTTAAGTTTAGTAAACTGCGATGATAATAGCGGGAATGGTGATTATTCTAAAATTCTTCTACTGGGTCAAACTCCTGGAACTGTTTTATATGTAAGAGTTTGGGAAAATGTCTTCGGAATTTCAAATGCTCAATTCCAAGTTTCGGCTTATGATTATGTCGTTCCGGCAACCCATTTGAATTTTGATGGGGTTAATGATTTTGTTGTTTCAACAAATGCTGTTACTAACAATACTGAAAATCAGACCTATCAAGCTTGGTTTAGAATTCCTTCTATTCCTGCTAACAGCGATCGTATTCTACAAAGAGGAAATGATGGAACTGGAGGATGGTCTGTACAAATCGATGTAAATGCTGCAGGTAAATTAAGTGCCGGAATTAGTGCTTCTCCAGATACCTTTGTAACAGGAACAACTGTATTAACACCAAACACTTGGTACCATGCAACTTTTGTATTTGAAAACAACAATTCATTGCGTTTGTATTTGAATGGTAATCTAGAAGCTTCTGTAGTCATTGGAAATAGAACATTACGTAATTCTGATAATAAATTAAGAATTGGTAGTGGAAATATCGCTTCTGAATATTTCAATGGGGATATTGACGAAGTTCGTGTTTGGAATAAAGTTTTAAATGCAACAGATATTTTAAGCACGATGAACTGTGAAATACAAGCTTCTGAAACAGGCTTAGTTGCGTATTACAAGTTTAACCAAGGCAATGATATCATAAACAATGCATCGGTTACTTCCCTTCTTGATGGTTCTAGTAATTCAAATAATGGAACGTTAACGAATTTTGCTTTAACAGGAACCACATCAAACTGGAAATCGGGTTCTACAGTTACAACGGGTAATACTTGCGCAACTTTAGGAAATACAGATTTTGAAAACATTGCAAAAATCACTGTTTATCCGAATCCTTCCACAGGTGTTTTCAATATTGTTTCACAGCAGGACTTGGTGGTAGAAGTTTATGATTTAGTGGGGAAATTGGTTTTAAATCAAAAAATAGCTATCGGTACAAACAGTGTTGATATTTCAAATTTCAGTTCAGGGGTTTACTTGTTAAAAGCATTTGATAATAGTGGCAATTCAGAATCTTACAAATTAATCAAACAGTAATGAAGTTCTTTTATAAACATTGGGTTGAATTTTTATTAGTAGTACTGTATTTAGTATTGATTTTACTCGGTATTTATATTTATAATATTTAATTAAAAAGGCTGTCAACTGACAGCCTTTTTTTATTTTAATTGCGTTACAACTTCGGCAATGTTCGAATGTACAATTCCTCCACTTTTTTTCTTGCCCAATCGGTTTTTCGTAAAAACGTCAGACTCGATTTTACCGATGGATTTTCTTTAAAGCATTTGATGTTAATCAATTCCGCTAAAGTGTCAAAACCATAAAAATCCACCAACGTTTCGACAATGGTTTTTAAGGTAATTCCATGTAAAGGGTCTTTACTCATGTTTTTTAAGTTTGTTTCGATGCTTTAGGCGTTTGTTTTTCTTCTGAATTTTCTTCGGGTGAAATTATAATAAAAAATCAGATTGTCCATCATTAAAGCGATAGTAATCAATAACGCGGCTGCAAACAGTGCTTTGAGTCCAATTCGGTAAAACAATAACGTACCCGAAATACACCCCGTGAAGAAAAAAACGATAATGGAAAGTTTCAGAAAAATGTTTTTTTTCAGTTTAACTTCATTCGGATGCTGCCGGTAGAAAAAGTATTGTGAGGTTTCAATGCCCAAATCGGTAAAAAGTCCGGTGAGATGCGTGGTGCGAACTGTCGATTGTGATATTTTGGTCACCAAAGCATTCTGCAAACCCATCGAAAACAAAAGCAGGTAGGCAATTTGGTTGGTGTTTTCTGCATCGGTAAAATTCCAATCCTTCCAAAAACCAACGAATACCAATAACACGATTTCCAAAAACATTGGAGCGGTATGAAGGTATTTCTTTTTGTTGATGGCGGCAATTTCAATACATGAATTCGAAACGAAAGCGCCTAAAAAGAAGAAGAAGATGTAAAGCAGGAACGGAATCGCCTTGGCATAGTGTCCAACAATGAAGGCTTCGGCAAAATAGGCAAAATGACCCGTAACATTAGTGGTTAGCGTATTGATAGCTAAAACACCCACACTATTCACTATCCCGGCCACCAAAGAAAGATTGGAAGCCAAGCGTAAATTATGCCGGAAGGTGCGGTTTTTGCCTTGGTGTCTAAACATGGCTGAAAGAAGATTGTAAGTATCCTTTATTAAGGATAAATGTAGTTAAATTTTAGCGGAATGGAAGTCCGTTAAAGGATTAAAAATTATTCATTATTATCTCAAAGTGCTTACATATTTCTGATTCCTCGTCCAGCAATCCTCCACATGATCGTTGACCATTCCGGTGGCCTGCATGTGGGCGTAGACAACGGTGGAACCCACGAATTTAAATCCGCGTTTTTTTAAATCTTTGCTGAGTTTGTCGGAGATTTCAGTGGTGGCGGGAACTTCTTTTACATTTTTGCGATTGTTGTTGATGGGTTTTCCGTCTACAAAACCCCAGATGTAGTTGGAGAAAGTGCCGAATTCCTTCTGTACTTCCATAAAAGCGATGGCATTGGTAACAGCTGCTTTGATTTTTAATCCGTTGCGGATGATGCCCGCGTCTTGTTTTAAAAGCGCTATTTTTTCTTCCGAATAGTTGGCTACTTTTTGATAGTCGAAATTGTCGAAGGCGTTTCGGAAATTTTCGCGCTTCGCTAAAACGGTGTACCAGCTCAATCCCGCCTGAAAGGTTTCTAAAATCAGGAATTCAAAAATTTTTTGATCGTCGTAAACGGGAATGCCCCATTCGGTATCATGATAATTGCGGTATAAATCGTCTTTTTCGCACCAGGCGCAGCGGGTTTTAGTCGGCATGGGTTTCTGTTTTGGGTTCGTGTAAATATTTTTCAATCAGATAATGCCCAAGGTAGATTAACGGAGTTAAAGCAACAGCTAAGATTAATTTGAAAGTATAGCCGGTAAACGAGATGTTGAGATATTGGCTCGTGGTGATTTTTCCGGTCATCCAGAAAGCGATTCCGGAAACGATGAAGCTGTCGATTAATTGAGAGATTACTGTGGAACCGGTGCTTCGGAGCCAAATCATTTTTTTGCCGGTCTTGTTTCGGAGGAACCAGAAGATGCTCACATCGATTAACTGGGAAACCAAAAAGGCGATAATACTGGCGATCATGATGAACAAACCTTGTCCGAAAACGGCATAAAATTGTTCGTCGTTCACGGTTTCTCCCGTTACAAATGCTGGAATTTTTGTACCGATAAACAGAATTAAGATGCAATAGGCGATGAGACCGGCGGTGATAAATGACAATTTTTTAACGCCGTCGCGACCGAAATGTTCGTTGATGATATCAGTCGTGATAAAAACAATAGGCCATGGCAGAATTCCGATGCTCATGATGAACGGGCCGATCTGGATCAGTTTTCCGCCGGTGAGTTCTGCCACAATGGCGTTGGTAATGAAAATTCCGGCTAAAATGATGTAAACGATGTCTTTCTTGCTTTTGAACATAAAAGGGGTTTAAATCCAAATGTACGGCATTTCGGAGAATAAAAAAACCCCAATCTTGCGACTGAGGTTTTTGTTATTTATGTTTAGAAGGATTATCCTAAAGCAACTCTGCTGAAACCAGTAACTGTTAAACCACTGTCAACCGATTTGATATAAGCAGCAACGCTCATTGAACCGTCTTTGATGTAGTCTTGGTTTACCAAAGTGTTGTCTTTGTAGAAACGTTGGATTTTACCCTTAGCGATGTTGTCTAACATAGCTTCCGGTTTTCCTTCTGCACGCAATTGTTCTTTAGCGATTTCTACTTCTTTCTCGATGATTGATGCGTCAACACCCGCTTCGTTTAAAGCGATTGGGTTCATCGCAGCCGCTTGCATTGCTACGTTTTTAGCAGCCTCGTCAGCGCCAGCAACATTAGCAGATAAAGCAACCAAAGTAGCGATTTTACCAGCGTGAATGTACGATCCGATGAAAGCACCTTCAAGACGCTCAAACTGACCTACTTCAATTTTCTCACCGATAACTCCTGTTTGCTCGATTAATTTCTCAGCAACAGTGATTCCACCGAAGTCAGAAGCTAAAAGCTCTTCTTTAGTAGCGAAGTTTAATGCTTGGTTAGCTAAATCAGTAGCTAATTTTACGAAACCTTCATTTTTACCTACGAAATCTGTCTCACAGTTTAATGTGATTGCTACACCAGCAGTGTTGTCAGCATTTACAACAGCAATTGCGGCACCTTCTGTAGATTCTCTGTCAGAACGGTTTGCAGCTACTTTTTGACCTTTTTTACGTAAGTTCTCGATTGCTAAATCGAAATCTCCATCAGCTTCCACTAATGCTTTTTTACAATCCATCATACCTGCTCCGGTGATGGTTCTTAATTTATTTACGTCTGCAGCAGTAATTGTTGCCATTTTTGTATAAAATTTTAAGTTTGAAAAAAATTATAAAGTCGTCATAATGATAGTGAATACGAAAGTAAACATCCATCAGCATAACGACTTTATCATAATGTTATTTTTATTCTTCAGTTGAAGTGGTTGCTTCTGCTTTTGCTTCTGCAACTTCTCCAGCCGGTTGCTCATCTTTGTCAGATTTTCTGTCAGAAAGTCCTTCAATGATTGCACCTGATACTAAAGATAAAACTTTGTCGATTGATTTTGAAGCATCATCGTTTGCCGGGATAACGAAATCAACCTGACGTGGGTCAGAGTTGGTGTCTACCATAGCGAAAACTGGAATGTTTAATTTTTGAGCTTCTTTAACAGCGATGTGTTCTGCTTTGATATCTACAACGAATAACGCAGCCGGAAGTCTTGTCATGTCTGCAATAGAACCTAAGTTCTTCTCTAATTTCGCACGTAAACGATCTACTTGTAAACGCTCTTTTTTAGATAGGGTCATGAAAGTACCGTCTTTCTTCATTTTATCGATAGAAGCCATTTTTTTAACAGCTTTACGGATAGTAACGAAGTTGGTTAACATACCACCTGGCCATCTTTCAGTGATGTACGGCATGTTAGCTGCTGCAGCTTTTTCTGCAACGATATCTTTTGCTTGTTTTTTGGTAGCTACGAAAAGTACTTTTCTACCAGATGCAGCGATTTTTTTCAAAGCTTCGTTAGCTTCTTCAATTTTAGCTGCAGTTTTATATAGATTGATAATGTGAATACCATTACGCTCCATATAGATGTAAGGAGCCATGTTTGGGTCCCATTTTCTAGTCATGTGTCCGAAGTGAACACCTGCTTCTAGTAATTCTTTAACTTCTACTTTGTTTGCCATTTTGTAATAGTTTACGTTCTTGTGTATTAGCAATGGTTGAGTAGCGATTTCTCAGGTCTTAACCATTTAGATGCTAAACTAATTCCTACCTCAGTAGGAGAGCAACAAAAACTTAGTGTTTTTAAATAATAATAAATATTAACGTTTAGAGAATTGGAATCTCTTACGAGCTTTCTTCTGACCGAATTTCTTACGCTCAACCATACGAGGGTCACGAGTAAGTAAACCTTCTGGTTTTAAAATTGCTCTGTTTTCAACTTCAACTTCACACATAGCTCTTGCGATAGCCATACGAACTGCCTCAGCTTGTCCTGTAGTACCACCACCGTATACATTAACTTTTACGTCAAAGTTAGTTGCATTTTCTGTCATAGACATTGGTTGCATTACTTTGTACTGTAATGTAGCTGTTGGGAAGTAAGTTGTAAATTCTTTTTTGTTTACGGTGATTTTTCCTGTTCCTTCTGAAACATAAACACGTGCCACAGCACATTTTCTTCTACCGATTTTGTGAATAACTCCCATTACTTAAGATCGTTTAAGTTTACAGTTTTTGGTTTTTGAGCTTCATGTTTGTGCTCAGAACCAACATTTACATTCAAATTGCGGAATAACTCGGCACCTAATTTGTTTTTAGGTAACATTCCTTTTACAGCTTTTTCTACTAAAGCAGCAGGGTTTTTCTGTTGCTGTACTCTAGCAGTTAAAGTTCTTTGACCTCCTGGGTAACCTGTATGACGCATGTAAATTTTGTCATCTAGTTTGTTACCTGTTAGGTTGATCTTCTCTGCGTTAATAACGATTACGTTATCTCCACAGTCCACATGCGGTGTATAACTTGGTTTGTATTTACCTCTTAAAAGCATCGCAACTTTAGAAGCAAAACGACCTAAGTTATGACCTTCAGCATCTACCACGATCCACTCTTTCTGAGCAGTCGCTTTGTTTGCTGATACTGTCTTGTAGCTTAAATTGTCCACGTTTTTTTATTTTAATTAAACATTCCATCCCCAATAAAGGGAGTGCAAAAGTACAATTATTTATTTATAATGCAAGCACCTTCGGTATAAATTTATCAGTTGATTGTCAGACGAGTAGTTGATTGTGAGGTTTGTAAGGGTTAAAATTTATTCTTTAACAAACTTAATATCCACTCCGCCTTGTTTTAACAGCATGGTTTTGTCGCCAAAAGTCATGCTTACACCCGCCGGATCGAACACAAATTCGTTCTCGCTAATTGCATTTAACGGGAAGGCGCCTTGTCCGGTTGCCTGCGCTATAATCTGACCTTTATCGGCTTTGATGTTGATTTTCAAAGGAATTTCTTTGGAAGCATAAGTGCCTTCGTAGGATTTCAGTACGGTTTCATTTACTTTAAAGGATTTCAGATTTGGGAAAGTAAACGGCATCTTGTAATAAATGCTTAAAACGCCAATCATAATGTCGTTTCGGTTAAAATTATCGCCATTGACAATTAAGGAAATCCCCATTTTTTCTGCCGGATAATAGCCAACGACCGATTTAAAACCTTCAATACCTCCTGTATGACCGAAGAATTTTCGTTCACCAAAAGGGAAAGTCACCAGTCCGATGCCATAACTTTCTCTTAATTGGGTCATTTCATCTACAGAAGACGGTTTTAATAATTTTCCACTGAAGATAGCGCGTAAAAAGTAAGTAAGATCATTGGCAGTCGAGGTAATAGCTCCAGCCGAAAAAGGCAAGGACATGTCCCATTCCGGAACCGCTTCCCATTTTTCATCCTTATAGATATAGGATACGACTTCATTTCGTTTCGCGTCAGTTTTATCTACTATATAGGTGTTTTTGAGCTTCAGTTTGTCAACAATTCTGTTTTTTAGATTGGTTTTATACGATATTTTGGTAACGTCTTCAATGATGCAACCCAATAGATAATAGTTGGAGTTGCTGTATTCTGCTTTGGAATTGGGTTCGAAAATCGGCTTGTAATTGGTAATTTTTGCCAGCATTTCTTTTTTGCTGATTGTCGTTTTCATGCTTGTTGTGGTATCCGCGTTAACATAATCGGGGATTCCGGAGCGGTGGCGCAACAAATCGTTTATCGTGATTTTATCGGCATTGGGAATTTTTGGGTAGAATTTTGAAAGCTTGTCGTCCAGTTTCAGTCTTTTTTCCTCCGTCAGTTGCATGACCATGACCGCTGTAAAGGTTTTGGTAATCGAGCCGATCTTGTATTTCGTGTTCTTGTTGGGCTGCGCTTCTTTCGAATTAGGCAAACCGTAGGCTTTTTCAAAAACCACATCATCGCCTTCCCGAATGCTGATCTGTCCCATAAATCGGTTGTTATGGTTCAGATAACTGAGCAAACTGTCAATTTTTTTAAAACGGGCATTTTCCTGAGCCGAGATTGTTAGCGACAAAAGAAATGCGAATAAAAAGAGTGTTTTTTTCATGGTGCTCTATTTGTTGATGTTTTGTTTTTTCTGTGAACTAAATACTAATTACTGACCATTGCCAACTAAATTAATGCGCCTCCAGCCAGTTTTTACCCAAACCGATTTCCACTTCCAACGGAACTGCCATTTTGAACGCATTTTCCATTTCGTATTTAATCATCGGTTGAATTTTTTCTAGCTCACTATTATGAACGTCAAAAACCAATTCATCGTGTACCTGAAGCAACATTTTTGATTGCCAGTTTTCCGAAGTCAGCTTTTTATGGATGTTAATCATCGCAATTTTGATGATGTCTGCAGCACTTCCCTGAATAGGAGCGTTCACGGCATTTCGTTCGGCACCGCCTCTAACGATGGCATTGGCAGAATTGATGTCTTTTAAATAGCGTCTTCTTCCCGAAATCGTTTCTACATAACCGTGCTCTCGGGCAAAATCCACCTGATTGGCAATGAATGATTTTAGCTTCGGATAGGTTTTATAATAGGCTTCAATCAAATCGGCACTTTCTTTTCGCGATAAAGAAGTCTGATTGCTCAGTCCGAATGCCGAAACTCCGTATATAATCCCGAAGTTTACGGTTTTGGCATGGCTTCGTTGTTCTTTGGTCACTTCTTCCAATGGGACATTGAATACTTTGGCAGCGGTGCTTTTGTGGATGTCTTCATGATGCTGAAACGCCTTAATCATGTTTTCTTCCCCGCACAAAGCGGCAATAATGCGCAATTCAATCTGAGAATAATCGGCAGAAAGCAGCGTGTAATTTTCATCGCGGGCAATGAAGGCTTTTCGGATTTGTCGGCCTCGTTCGGTACGGATCGGAATGTTCTGCAAGTTCGGATTGTTGGAACTCAAACGTCCTGTTGCGGCTACGGTTTGCATGTAATCGGTATGCACGCGATTGGTTTTTTTATCGACCTGATTCGGCAATGCATCAATGTAGGTGCTTTGTAATTTCACCATCTGACGCCATTCCAAGATGTCTTTTACAATCTGATGTTCGTTGGCCAAATACGATAATACTTCTTCGCCGGTTGCATATTGCCCGGTTTTGGTTTTCTTTTGTTTGGCGCCGCCGATTTTCAGTTTGTCGAACAAAATATCGCCCAACTGTTTTGGAGAGGCTAAGTTGAATTTCTCGCCGGCGGTTTCGTATATTTTCTGTTCGAAGGTTTCGATTTCCTTTTGCATATCGGCCGACATGCTTTTCAGAAAATCCACATCCAATCGGATTCCTTCCCGTTCCATAGCTGCTAAAACCGGAACCAGCGGGATTTCGATTTCGTCAAACAGTTTTTTGGTGCCGACTTTTTCCAGTATCGGCTGAAAATGTTCTTTTAATTGAAAGGTAACATCGGCATCTTCTGTGGCGTATTCTTTGATGTCTTCCAAAGCGACGTCGCGCATGGACAATTGGTTTTTTCCTTTTTTCCCGATTAAGGTTTCTATGGATTTCGGGGAATAGTTCAGATATGTTTCCGATAGAATATCCATGTTATGACGCATGTCCGGATTAATCAGATAATGCGCAATCATGGTGTCGAACAATTTTCCTTTGATCTGAATGCCGTAATTGGCCAGGATTTTTAAATCGTATTTCATGTTCTGACCGATTTTTTCAATGGCTTCATTTTCAAAAAACGGTCGGAATTTATCCGCCAGCATTTGCGCTTCTTCCTGATTTTCCGGAAACGGTACATAAAATCCTTTTCCTTTTTCGAAGGCGAAGGACATCCCCACAAGCTCGGCGTTTAAGGCATCGATTCCGGTGGTTTCGGTGTCAAAACAAACCGAAGGCTGATTCATTAAATTCTGCAGTAACAGTTTTATCGGCAAATCGCCTTGGATGCTTTGGTAAAAATGTTCGGTGTTTTCTAAAGTGTTGTAATAAGAATGATGCGGCGTTGCTTCGTCGGAAACTTCGCTGAAACCAAATAAATCGAATTGGTCTTCGTTTGATTTCTTGGCCGGTGTTTTTTTGGCCGGTTTGACTTCTTCTGCTCCGTTTCCGTTGGTGTCGATTTCGTCGTATTCTTTTCCGCTGCCGAATAATTTGTCGAATTGCGTTTTCATCTGACGGAATTCCAATTCATGGAACAACGCATCGGTTTTTTCTACATCCGGTTTGGACAATTCGTAATCCGTGGCATCAAACGTTACCGGACAATCGAGTAGGATGGTGGCCAGTTTTTTGGACAATAAGCCGAGTTCTTTATTGGCTTCGATTTTATCTTTCATCGCACCTTTCAGCTGATGAGTGTTGTCTAATAAATTTTCAAGCGTACCGTATTCGGCCAGGAATTTTTTGGCTGTTTTTTCTCCCACACCCGGCAATCCCGGAATGTTATCGGCAGAATCGCCCATCATGCCTAAGAAATCTATCACCTGTTCGGGACGCTCGACTTCGAATTTGGCCAAAACTTCCGGAATGCCCCAGATTTCAATGTCATTTCCCATTCGGGCCGGTTTGTACATGAAGATGTTTTCGGAAACCAATTGTGCAAAATCCTTATCGGGAGTAACCATAAAAACCTGGTAGCCTTCCTTTTCGGCTTGTTTGGCCAAGGTTCCAATCAAGTCGTCGGCCTCAAATCCGGCTTTTTCAATAATCGGAATGTGCATCGCCTCTAATAATTGCTGGATATACGGAACCGCAATTTTAATCGCTTCCGGTGTGGCGTCGCGATTGGCTTTGTATTCCGGATACATTTCATTTCGGATGTCACTCCCGCCTTTGTCGAACGCTACTGCCAAATGATCCGGTTTTTCGCGTCGGATAACATCCATCAGGGAATTCATGAAACCCATAATGGCCGAGGTGTCCATTCCTTTGGAGTTGATTCGCGGGTTTTTGATGAAAGCATAATAACCACGGAAAATTAAGGCATAAGCATCTAAAAGAAACAGACGTTTTTGTTGTGACATGATGTAAAAAATTAGTAGGTAAAAATAAGCAAAGTGAGAAGAATATGCTAAAACATCGATTCGAAATCAATTGTTACGTTAAAATTAATCTAAATAGTGTTCGCTAAGCGCTTCATTCTTCGTTACTTTGCTTGTTCCAAAACAAATAATAATGCGTTTAGTTTTTATAGGGGTAATTCTTCTTTTAATAGAATTATATGCTTTTCAGGCAGTAAAAACCATCACCAAAGAACGATGGATACTGATTGCGTATCAGGTTGTCAGTTTTTTGGCTTTTGTGTATATATTGTACGGATTTAGCCAGTTTGACAGAAAGGTAGGGCAAAATGCACAATCGCTTTTTACGATAGGATTATTTTTGCTGATGCTGGTTCCTAAATTATTGGTGGCGGTGATTCTTTTAGGAGAAGATGTTTACCGAATGTTTGCGACCATCATTGCTTATTTTACGCAAACCGACAGTATTGCAGAGGCTATTCCGAGCAGGCGAAAATTCATCAGTCAGATTGCTTTGGGAATTGCCGCGATTCCGCTTACGTCTTTATTGTATGGGATGACCAAAGGGAAATACAATTATAAAGTGATTCGTCAAACCTTATTTTTCCCGGATTTACCGGAGAGTTTTGACGGGATGACGATAACACAGATATCCGACGTGCACAGCGGGAGTTTCGATAATCCTGAAAAAATTGAATATGCGATTGATTTGGTGAACCAACAACAATCGGATTTGGTCCTTTTTACGGGCGATATTGTAAATACGCATGCTACAGAAATGCACCCGTGGATTGATACGTTTCGGAAAATTCATACGCCGAAATTTGGAAAATATTCCGTTTTAGGAAATCATGATTATGGGGAATATGTTGATTGGCCTTCGCAATCGGCAAAAGAAGAAAACTTTAAGGCGATTAAGGATTTGTACCGTCAGATAGATTTTAAGCTGTTGCTGAACGAAAATGTAAAAATCAAACAGGGTGACGAAGAAATCGCTTTGATTGGTGTGGAAAACTGGGGGGTTAAGTTCAAACAGGCGGGGGATTTGAACAAAGCTTCCGAAGGAATTAAAAAAGAAGATTTTAAAATTCTGATGAGTCATGATCCGTCGCATTGGGATGCCGAAGTGCAACACCATGAAAATCATTATCATTTGACCTTGTCAGGGCACACGCACGGATTACAGTTTGGTATTGAAATTCCGGGGGTTATCCGTTGGAGTCCAGTGCAGTACGTTTACAAGCAATGGGCCGGTGCGTATCAGAATTTAGGCCGTTATATTTATGTGAACCGTGGCTTTGGGTTTCATGCCTATCCGGGGCGCGTTGGTATTTGGCCGGAAATAACGGTAATTCAACTAAAAAAAGGGCAAATAGTAGCATAAATGCTTAAAAATATTATATTTGTATACTATTTTTTTAAGAACAATAGTTTTTAATTCATCTAATTTTCTCGCTTATGTCAAAATTTGGAGAACTAATCAATACGCAAGTACCTGTTTTAATCGATTTTTATACCGATTGGAACGAGTCTTCCGTTTCTATGCATCCTGTGATCAGAGATGTGGCTGCAGCACTTGGTGATCGTGCCAAGGTAATTAAAATTGACGTCGATAAAAATCAGGAATTGGCAGAAGCCTTACGTATTAAAGGTTTACCAACGCTGATGATTTACAAAGAAGGTCAAATGGTTTGGAGACAATCGGGGGAGCTGGATGCCAATACTATTATTGGTTTGGTTCAGGAGAATTCTTAGTCGATAGTATCGAACACAAATCCTTTTTCTTTTAAAATTGCAATGGTTTCCGGTAAAGTGTATTCAAGATTTTTGAAGGCTTTGCGGCTGTCGTGAAATACGATAATACTTCCTTGTGTGGTATTTGAAACTACATTCTTCAGGCATTCTTCCGGGCTGATTTGAACATCAAAATCGGCACTTAAAACATCCCACATAATAATTTTATAGCCCAATTTGCGCAGTTTTGCCGCTTGTATGGCACCTATTTTTCCGTAAGGAGGGCGAAAGAGTTTCGTCTGACTACGATTCAATTCGAATTGTTCCATTTCTTTTTCACAGGCAATTGTATTCATCAAATACTCTTTGTTGTTGGTTTTCCATCCCTGCAAATGGTTGTAGGTGTGATTCCCAAAGCGATGTCCTTCTGCAACAACTTGCTTGAAAATTTCCGGATATTTCCGAATATTGTCTCCAATGCAGAAAAAGGTTGCCTTTATATTATGTGCTTTTAAAAGGGACAAGACCCATTCGGTGACTTCCGGAGTGGGGCCGTCGTCAAAGGTAAGGTAGACTTTTTTTTCAGTATTCGGGAGATCCCAAATCTGTTTGGAAAAAAGTTGCTTAATTATCCGGTTGGTTTTTATCCAGTAGAAATCCATACTATAAAAGTAAGGCTTTCAAAGTTAAAAAACCTTAAAAGCCTTAATTGATATTATTTTGAAAAAGGATTATTCCATATCTCTTTCGAAAAGCGGGAACAACTTGTTGTAACTGTTGAATTTTACTTTGTTTTGGTTGTAGAATTCCAAATCACCTCTTTCTTTCATGATTTGCAGTAGGCTTCTGTAGCTTTCAATATCAGTTACAATATCAACATACAAATCGTTTTGTTCTGTAGGTTTTAGGGTGCTGAAATACACTAGGTTTTCCTGATATTTCTTCATTAATTGAGATAAAACGTCTCTTGCTTTTGCTTTTTCGCCTATCGCATAATAACCTCCTGCAAACGGATCCACAAAACGATAATAGTCGAAATAGTCAATCGGCATTTTAGTCATAGCCAAATCGATTACTTTTTTGGCTTTGTCTTTTTTGCCTTCATTGATTAATGCTTCCATTAAACGGGCAAGGTTTGTTCGGTAGGAAATACTGTTTTTACGGGTTTCCGGGTCGTGGTAAATTTTTGGACTCTCGCTGTTGCCCCAATCCCACGACATAACGTTTTTGTACATTCTTTCCGTGTCGATATAGCCCATTTCAAACTGGTTTGCACCTTCGGTTTTCGGAGTTTTTACCGGAACCAATCGGTAAACCATGCCTTCCATTTGGAGGTATTCTTTCATCCAGATGTAATCCTCGTCGTCAAAACTTCCCGGAGAGAAATAAATCGGACGTTTCCAGTTGTTGTTCGCTACAATGTCCAGCATCATTAAACGGTGTTTGTAGATAACGCCACCGGTAATATTAACATCGATATTGGCTACAATAGAGTCGTTTAATGCAGCAGGCACAACTTTGTTTTTAATTACCACATTTTTGTCGACCGGAATACTGATTTTATCGGTTGGGTAAAACTGTACTTTTTGTCCGTTCGGCATGGTTTCAATAGTTCTTTCGTCTCCTGATTGGATGAATTTCATGAATTGCTCAATAGGAATACGTTCTTTGGTAATCTCTCTGTGGATTACATAATCGCGTGTTCCGGAAACATATTGACTGTGAGTAAATCGTATCGGTAACGGTTCTGATTTATAGGCTTTGGCTTTCATCTGATCGATGTACCAATCCTGACTGAACAATTGCGTGTTTACAATGCGCACATCCGTTCTGTAATTTTCGATTTCCTGAGCATACCATAACGGGAATGTGTCGTTGTCGCCAATAGTAAACAGTATGGCGTTGGGTTCGCAGGAATCCAGATAGGCTTTTGCCATCGCAATAGCGGTATAGCGGTCGGAGCGGTCGTGATCGTCCCAGTTTTCTTTCGCCATCAGTACCGGAGCAGCCAACAATGCAACGGCTATAATTACCGGTCCGGCTACTTTGGGTTGCAGGTATTTTTTGACGGCATCATAAATGGCATAAACACCAAATCCCAGCCACATGGCGAAAACATAGAAAGAGCCCACTACGGCATAATCTCGTTCTCTTGGTTCGAAAGGACGCTCGTTCAGGAAAATTTTTAAGGCGAAACTCGTAAAGAGGAATAACGCTAATAATACATAGAAACTTTTAAGATCTTTTTTGGCGTGGAAAACCATTCCGATAACCGCTAAGATAAAAGGTAAGAAATAATAAGTGTTTCTTGCTCTGTTGTTTGTGATATCCGGTGGGAGGTTTTTCTGAGAACCCAAGCGCATTTCGTCTATAAAGCTAATGCCGCTCAGCCAGTTTCCGTTTTGAGAATCGTATTTCCCCTGAATATCGTTTTGGCGGCCTACGAAATTCCACATTAAATACCTCCAGTACATATAACCGAATTGGTATTCGAACATGAATTTCATATTGTCGGCAAATGACGGTTTTTCAATTATAAGGTAATCGCCGTAGGATTTCAGAAACTTATCATAGCCTTCCAAATCAATTTTTCCGGCAGCAAAAGCACTTCTGAATTCAGAAACAATCTGTACCAATTCGTCTTCGTGCGAATACTCCGGATTGATGGTGAAGTTTAGTGGTTTTGTAAACGTCATGTAGTTTACGCGGGCATCCGGACTGTCGCCGTACCACATTCTTGGTAAAATGCCGTTGTGTTTGTCGCTTCCGTTGCTTTTTGCATTTACGTAGTTGTTAACGATTACGTATTTTCCGGATTTATAGTCTCTTTCGTAGTTGGGTTTGTCGTCTTCGTAGGGTTTGTCTTCGTCTAAACCGGCATAGGTTTCGGAGAATAACGGTCCGTAGAAGGTTTTTTGCTCACCGTATTGTTCACGATTGTAATAGGCTAAAACCTCTGCGGCATCCGATGGTTTGTTTTCATTGATTACCACGTTGGCATTGGCTCTTATGGGTAGCATTAACCATGTCGAGAATCCGATTAATACAAACAGGATGCAAAGTAAAATGGTGTTGTAAAAAGGTAATTCTTTTTTCTTAGTGTATTGTAATCCGAAGTAAAAGAAAGCAATGATTAACAGTGCGGCAAAAATGGTTCCGGAATTGAAAGGAAGGCCGATGCTGTTTACCATGAAAATTTCCATTTTACCAAAGAATCCTAAGGTATAAGGTAATAGGAATTTGAAAACAAAGAATAAAACCGCTACCATAACCACATTGGCAATGATGAAGTTTTTCAGGGTGATTTTTTCGTAGTTTTTAAAATAGTACAACAACCCAATGGAAGGAATTGTCAATAAAGCCATAAAGTGCACTCCGAAGGATAGTCCGATAACCAGTGAAATCAATAACAACCATTTGTTGCCTCTTCGGGTATACATTTCTTCTTCCCATCGTAATCCCATCCAAAGTAATAAGGCAATGAATAACGATGCCATTGCGTAAACTTCGGCTTCTGTTGCGCTAAACCAAAAGCTGTCGGTGAAAGTAAAGGCTAAAGCACCTACAAAAGCACTTCCTAAAACAACAATTGCATTGTCTTTATTGAATTCAGAATAAGAAGAAACTACTTTTCTTAAAATAATGGTCATGGACCAGAACATGAATAAAATGGTAAACGCACTTGAAAAAACTGATGTCATGTTAACCATCAAGGCTACTTTTCCGGCACTTGGTGCAAACATGGCAAAAAAGGCGCCGATCATTTGGAAAAGCGGTGCTCCCGGCGGATGTCCTACTTCCAGTTTTGCAGATGTGGCAATGTATTCCCCACAGTCCCAAAAGCTTAGGGAAGGTTCAACGGTTAATGTATAGGTTAATAGGGCAATTGCAAATGTCAGCCATCCTAAAATGGTGTTCCATTTTTTAAAGTTGAAAGTAGTCATATAAGATATGTCGATTTTTTCAGGTTGAATTCTACTACAAAGAAACTCTTTTTTTGCATATACAAACGCGCAATTTATTTTTTTAATATTTTTTTATGGAAAAATTTGGTTTGAAAAAAATATATATTACATTTGCACCCGCAATCACAATGATAGCGCTGGTTATTGGCCTATGGTGTAATGGTAACACTCCGGTTTTTGGTACCGTCATTCAAGGTTCGAGTCCTTGTGGGCCAACAAAAAACTCCTCAATTATTGAGGAGTTTTTTATTTTTATGAATTTTTGCTTCAGTGGGCTTTTGTGGTTTTGTTTTGTGTAAAAATATAGTATATTTGTACCCGCTATCGCAAGATGGTTTTGGTTATTGGCCTATGGTGTAATGGTAACACTCCGGTTTTTGGTACCGTCATTCAAGGTTCGAGTCCTTGTGGGCCAACAGGAAACCTCTCAATTTGAGGGGTTTTTTTATTTTGAATCTCTGTGTAATTAAGGTATAAAAAAGCCCGTTCAACGAACGGGCTTTTTGTTTATATGCTATGTGGTTAGATTTTAAAAGTAACCACCGGTCTTACCGAGTGGTTTACTAAATCTTCGCTGATACTTCCATTGAAGAAGTGTGCCAGGCCTTTTCTTCCGTGTGTGCTCATTCCGATTAAGTCGGCATCGATACTGTTGGCGAAATTTAAAATTCCTTTTTCAACATTCACGTCATTATAGATGTGTGTAGAGAAATTGTTGATTTGGAATTTCGAAACAAAATCATTCATTATTTTTTCAGCCACCGCGGTTGATTTGAAATTGTTTGGTGTGTTGATGGAGACCAAGTGTAGATGTGCTCCGAATTTGTTGGTGAATTCTACAGCGTTTTCGAATGTTTTAGTTACTTCATCTGAGAAATCAGAAGCAAATACGAATTTGTTTACATTGAATTCTCCGGTTTCTTTTTTGATTACTAAAACAGGAATGTCTGAAGTTCGAACAACTTTTTCAGTGTTGGAACCGATGATCATTTCTTTAAATCCGTTGGCACCATGTGATCCCATTACGATTAAATCGATGTTGTTTTTTTTACTTACATCAATGATTCCGCTGAAAGCAGATTCTAATTTGATGATTTCAGAAACTTCCAAACCGTCTAAATAACTTGCATTGGTAACTTCGTCTAATTTTTCTTCAGCTCTTTTTTTGAAGTACATGATTTCTGGGATTTCGTGACCATGAACCTGAGCGTCATTTCCTTCGTGTGGTAACTCCAGCATGTGAAGTAAAAAAATTTCGCCATTATTTTTTTTGGCAATTTGTGCAGCTACTTTAAGTGCGTATTCGGCGTGTTGGGAAAAATCTGTTGGTACTAAAATTCGTTTCATAACTGTTAAATGTGGGAAATTGGTGTTTAAATACTTTTTCATAAAGATATAAATATATTTAGAATTAACAATGATTTTCAATATTTAAAAAAAATTGTATATTTGCACCGTTATTTATTATCGAACTAAGTAATGAGGGAAGCAGTGCTTCCCTCTTTTTATACAAATATGACATTTAAAGAAAAAGTAAGCAGTGTTGTTAATGAAGCCTTGGGGCAAAAGCCTTCTCTTTTTTTGATTGACCTGACGATTACGGACGCATACAAAATTATCGTAACTTTAGATGGTGATAACGGGGTGATTCTTCAGGATTGTATCGATGTCAGTAGGGCTATTGAAGGCGGTTTGGATCGTGAGGAGCAGGATTTTTCGATGGAAGTGGCTTCGGCGGGAGCAACTTCTCCTCTGAAAATGCCGAGACAGTTTAAGAAAAACATCGGAAGAAAACTGAAAGTGACTACTGCAACAGAAAAAATTGAAGCGGAAATTACCGATGCAAATGATGAATTTATTGTTTTGGAATGGTCTGCCAGAGAACCAAAGCAAGTTGGGAAAGGAAAAGAAACTGTTCAGAAAAGAGCAGAAGTTAAATACGAAGATATTAAAGAAGCAATTGTTATAATAACATTTTAAATAAAGAGTTGGCATGGAAAATATTGCATTAATCGAGTCGTTTTCAGAGTTTAAAGACGATAAACTTATCGATAGAGTTACCTTAATGGCGATTTTAGAAGATGTGTTTAGAAATGCATTGAAAAAGAAATACGGTTCAGATGATAACTTCGATATCATTATCAATCCTGACAAAGGGGATATGGAAATCTGGAGAAATCGTGTGGTGGTTGCAGACGGTGAAGTGGAAGATGAGAATTCTGAAATTTCATTATCGGAAGCACGAAAAATTGAGCCCGACTTTGAAGTGGGTGAGGATGTGTCTGAAGAAGTGAAGTTAATACAATTGGGTAGAAGAGCGATTTTGGCCTTACGTCAGAACCTGATTTCTAAAATCCACGAACATGATAATACCAATCTTTACAAACAATTTAAAGATTTAATTGGTGATATTTATACAGCAGAAGTGCATCACGTACGTCCAAAAGCTGTAATTTTGGTAGATGATGAAGGAAACGAAATCGTGTTGCCGAAGGAAAAACAAATTCCGTCCGACTTCTTCCGTAAAGGAGATAACGTGCGTGGAATCATTGAAAGTGTTGAATTAAAAGGAAATAAGCCTCAGATTTTAATGTCGAGAACCTCCGATAAGTTTTTGGAGAAATTGTTCGAACAGGAAATTCCTGAGGTGTTTGATGGTTTGATTACCGTGAAAAAAGTGGTGAGAATACCTGGCGAAAAAGCAAAAGTAGCCGTAGATTCTTATGATGACAGAATTGACCCGGTTGGGGCATGTGTAGGTATGAAAGGTTCTCGTATTCATGGAATTGTTCGTGAATTAGGAAATGAAAATATCGACGTTATCAACTACACCACCAATACACAATTGTATATTACAAGAGCATTGAGTCCTGCAAAAGTATCTTCAGTGAAAATTGACGAAGAGAAAAAAACAGCCGAAGTGTTCTTGAAATTAGAAGAGGTTTCTAAGGCGATTGGACGTGGCGGACACAATATTAAATTGGCCGGGTTGTTAACCGGTTACGAATTGGATGTTATCCGTGAAGGAAATATTGCTGAAGAAGAGGATGATGTTGAATTAACAGAGTTCTCAGACGAGATTGACGGATGGGTTATCGATGAGTTTGCGAAAATCGGATTGGATACAGCAAGAAGCGTGCTGAAACAAGATGTTGCCGATTTAGTGCGAAGAACCGACCTGGAAGAAGAAACTATTTTGGATGTGATGCGTATTCTGAAAAATGAATTTGAAGAGTAAGTAGTAACGCAACAACAACACAACACGCATTAAGGTATTAATAATAAAGATTATATGTCTGAAGAAAGAGTAATAAGAATAAACAAGGTTTTAAGGGAATTAAATATTTCTCTAGATAGAGCTGTGGACTATTTGAAAGATAAGGGTCATACCATCGAATCAAGTCCTAACGCCAAAATTTCTAATGAGGAATACTCTATCTTGTGCGGTCAATTCTCTGCTGATAAAGGAAAAAAGGTGGCTTCTCTTGAAGTAAGTGAAGAAAAGAAAAAAGAAAAAGAAGCCCTGCGTATCGAGCGCGAAAAAGAGATTGAAGAAAAACGCAAACAAGACGAAGAGAGACAACGTCAGGAAATAATTAAAGCCAAAGCTACCCTTTCCGGGCCTAAAGCGGTTGGTAAAATTGATCTTGAGCCCAAAAAGCCTGAAGTTGTTGCTGAAAAACCATCTTCGGAAAAAGTCGAAAAAGCTATCGAGCCTGCGCCTGAAAAAGTAGTTGAAAAAACTGTGGAAGCCGTGCCGGTTGCAGAAGAGGTAAAAATTACTGTAGCGAAAACCGAAAAGGTTGAACAAGCAGAAAAAACTGAAAAAGCAGATAAGGTTGAAGCAGTTGACAAAATCGAGAAAAAAGCGGCTCCAATAGCGGAAGCTCCGGCAACTCCGGCTGTGGCAGAACCCGTGGAAGACGAGAAAATCGAAACACAATACCAAAAGCTTACAGGGGCGACTTTTACGGGTCAGACGATTGACTTGTCTCAGTTCAACAAGCCTAAGAAAAAGAAAGAAGATTTCAAAAAAGACGCAGCTATTAAGCCCAATGCGCCCGGAAGTGCGGCCGCGCAAGGACAAAATAACGCGAACAAAAATAAAAGAAAACGCATTCCAGGAAAACCGGGAGCGCCAGGAGCCGGAACACCAGGTCAAGGTGGAAATGCTCAAGGCGGTGCTAACAGACCAGGAGGCGGTAATAAGTTTGGTCCGAACAAGCCCGGTGGAGGTGGATTCCAAAAAGGAAACCGTCCGGCTATCGTTGCTAAAGTGGAGCCAACCGAGGAGGAGGTTAAAAACCAAATCAAAGAAACTTTAGAAAGACTTCAAGGTAAAGGAGGGAAATCTAAAGCTGCGAAATACAGGAGAGACAAGCGTGATTCGCACCGTCAGAAATCAGACGATGAGCAAAGAGCGATGGAAGAGGGAAGTAAGATACTGAAAGTAACGGAATTTGTTACCGTAGGTGAAATTGCTACCATGATGGATGTGCCTATCACGAAAGTTATCGGTACCTGTATGTCGCTTGGAATTATGGTAACCATGAACCAACGTTTGGATGCGGAAACCTTATCTATTGTTGCTGATGAATTCGGTTATGAAGTAGAATTTATCACGACCGATATCGAAGAAGCTATTGAAGTAGTGGAAGATCGTCCGGAAGATTTGGTACACAGAGCACCAATCGTAACGGTAATGGGTCACGTTGACCACGGTAAAACATCCTTGTTGGATTACATCCGTAAAACAAATGTAATTGCCGGAGAGTCCGGAGGTATTACACAACACATCGGAGCGTATGGAGTAGAGTTGGATAACGGTCAGGAAATCGCGTTCTTGGATACACCAGGTCACGAGGCGTTTACCGCAATGCGTGCCCGTGGTGCGCAAGTTACGGATATTGCTATTATCGTAATTGCTGCGGACGACGATATCATGCCACAAACCAAAGAGGCCATCAGTCACGCACAAGCGGCAGGAGTTCCATTGATTTTTGCAATCAATAAAGTGGATAAACCGAATGCGAATCCGGAGAAAATTAAAGAGCGTTTAGCGGCTATGAACTTGTTGGTGGAAGATTGGGGGGGTAAATACCAATCGCATGACATTTCTGCAAAAACAGGTTTAGGTGTTAAAGAATTATTAGAAAAAGTATTGCTTGAGGCGGAAATTTTAGACCTTAAAGCCAATCCAAATAAACCAGCTGTTGGTACAGTGGTTGAGGCACAATTAGACAAAGGTCGTGGTTATGTTTCTACTATTTTAGTACAAGCGGGGACATTGAGAATCGGTGATTACGTATTGGCCGGTAAAAATCACGGTAAAGTGAAAGCGATGTACGATGAGCGTGGAAATATCGTTAAGGAGGCAGGTCCTTCTACACCAATTTCCATTTTGGGTCTGGACGGAGCGCCAACTGCCGGAGATAAATTCAACGTATTTGAAGACGAAAGAGAAGCGAAACAAATCGCTGCGAAACGTATGCAGTTGTTACGTGAGCAATCGGTTCGTACACAAAAACACATTACACTTGCCGAAATCGGTCGTCGTATCGCTTTGGGTCAGTTTAAAGAATTGAACATTATCCTTAAAGGAGATGTGGACGGTTCGGTGGAAGCCTTGTCGGATTCCTTCTCTAAATTGTCTACTGAAGAAATTCAGATCAAGATTATTCATAAAGGAGTAGGAGCAATTACAGAATCTGACGTATTGTTGGCTTCGGCTTCGGATGCGATTATTATCGGATTTAACGTTCGTCCGCAAGGAAATGCAAAACAATTGGCTGATAAAGAAGAAATCGATATCCGTCACTATTCGATTATCTATGATGCTATCGATGATTTGAAAGATGCGATGGAAGGTATGTTGTCGCCGGAAATGAAAGAAGAAATTACCGGTACTGCCGAAATCCGTGAATTGTTCAAAATTTCTAAAGTGGGAACTATCGCCGGATGTATGGTTACCGATGGTAAAATTCTTAGAAATGCAAGAATCCGCTTAATTCGTGAAGGTGTGGTTATTTACACTGGTGAATTGTTGGCATTGAAACGATTCAAAGACGATGTGAAAGAAGTTTCCAAAGGGTACGATTGTGGTATGCAGATTAAAAACTACAACGATCTTAAAGAATACGATTTAATTGAGTGTTTCCACGAAGTGGAGGTGAAAAAGAAACTGAAATAACAGTTTGTTCTATAACTATAAAAATCCCGATTCGTCGGGATTTTTTGCGTTTAATCGATTTTTTACAAACTTAACGGTTTTTTAATTCAGTAAATTTTTATGTAAGATAATTAGATGTTATTTTTGCGACACTAAAATTTTATATATGAAAAAAATTACAATTTTATTAGTTGTATTGATGTCGTTATTCTCTGTGAATAAGACAGTTGCGCAATCCGAGCCCTTTATTGGTCAGATTGCTGTAGTTGCTTTTAATTATGCTCCACAAGGATGGGCTAAATGTGAAGGTCAATTGTTGCCGATTGCTCAAAATCAGGCGCTTTTTGCATTACTGGGTACGACTTATGGCGGTGATGGTATGACTACTTTTGCTTTACCGGACTTACGAGGGCGTGTGCCAATGGGAGATGGTAACGGTCCTGGTCTTACACCAAGAGTTTTAGGAGAGAAGAGCGGTTCGGAAACCAATACGTTAACGATTGCTCAAATGCCGATGCACAATCATACCGTTAATGCTTCTACTGTTGATGGAGATCAAAACGTGCCAACAGGCAGTATTCCGGCTAATACAAAAGCTTTGGATAAGGAATATACGGCAAGTGCAGCTAATACTACTATGAGTCCTTCAATGATTGGAGTTAGTGGCGGAAGCCAGCCTGTAAATAACATACAGCCTTATACAACGCTTACTTATATTATAGCCTTACAAGGTGTTTGGCCAACAAGACCTTAAGAAGTTGTATGAAAAAGATATTCTTATTACTAGCAGTGGTTGTTTCTTTTACAATAAAAGCGCAAACCATTACCTTCAACGGATGTCACGCTTTGTTTGAAAATCAGGATTATATTTTTAACAAGGAAACGACAGATGTGTCTGGGAGAAATGTTTTTACTACCAATCCTGTGGATGGCGGTCAGTCATGTGGAGGATTGGGAACCTGTGAATTCAAAATTCAGTGGAGTGTTTCCAATTCCCGTTGGGAGTTTGTTGCCGATAGTGGAAACGGCGATTTTGTAAATCCGCATTTGATCTATTATAATACTTCCTCTTCTACGCCAAATCCACCCGATTTGACTTTGGGGAGCTGGGTTGAGAATACCGTGGCAACCAGTTCGGCTTGCGGTGGTGTTCTGACTTCAGGTAATGCGGTTTTAACCGGCGCTGTGCAAAGCACGGTTTTGGGAACTGCCGATTTTTCAATTAACGGTGGTGTTACCGTTTATCCAAATCCAAGTTCGGAGCATATTACCGTTCTTTCTAAAAGTGAGATTAAAATCCTTTCCATTTTAAACATGCAAGGACAAGTAGTGCTAAAGGTTGCAAACAGCAATATTGCTAATGTTGCCATGCTTCAAAATGGAGTTTATCTCTTGCGCCTTGATACCGATGAAGGTGTCCAGGTTCTGAATTTTGTAAAAAAATAAATTTTAAATCCCGATTCGTCGGGATTTTTTGTTTCTATTACTTTTTGCAGTATACGATTTTTGCTTTTTTCCGTTTATTTGCTTTAATCTATTGTTTCTTATGATGAACATATCAATCCGTTTTCTTTTGCTCTTTTTTTTGTTTTCGACCAGTGTAGTTATTTCTCAGAATTACCGTGACAAAGTAATTTATGAAACCGTTTATCCTTCCTTTCAAAAAGCGAGAATGGACACTGAATATTATCAGAAAGCAAAAGAGGCTATTCTCGGTTTGGAAGCACAATATGGCTACGAAACCGATTTAAAATTGACGCTTTTGGAATACAGTTACCGTCATAAGGATATTACCTTTTTTAAAGAACAATTAGAGATTTTGGTAGAAAAATACGGCTACACAATTTCGTTTATGAAAGGTGGTGAGTTGTATTATGATGCTATTTTTACAGGAGAACTTTCTTCATGGTTCAAACCGATGTATCTGAAGAAACATTTCATTTGGCTTGAGCATAATTTCGACAAACAATTCGATCAGCGAAAGCTTTATGATATGGAATTGAAAAGTCAGGCGGTGCATTCATTTGCTTCAAAGATTATGGAAATCAAATCGCTTGATTCTTTCCAGATAGAAGCGGTAAACGCCAAATTGAATGAGTTTAAGTTTAGTAACAGTACTACGTTGTATGGCATTTGCCGGAAGTTTGATTTTTTTCCATCGGTCAAAAACTTCGCAGTAATACATTCTTTTTATAATATGGGTTTGTATCAGAATCTGGAAATCAAGGAAAATATCGAACGCACTTGGCTCCTTTTTGAACCGTATATCAAAAAAGCCTACTTGAAAAACGATATCGATTACGGCGAATACAGGAATTATGACGCGTTCTGTATTAAACATTTTGGGTTTCAGAAATACGGGTTGATTACCAAAGAATCACTTCCTTTATTTTTGAGGAATAAGGATTACGACGAATTTAGTGCAATCCCAATTGAGAATGCTTTTTTTGCCGAAAAAATGAAGCGGGAATTCGGATGGAAATAAGTTGGGACTTCTTGTTTAGGTTTGATGTGTCACGATACTTAATTTATTCACTACATCTTTTTGAAGGATAACGGAATTTTTGATTTCTGCCCGGAGTTTTGAAGAAGCAAAGGTTATATTAATGTGAAAGAATATTATATAACTGACTAAAATTCATAATTTTACTAATATTTTTTGTGTTTTTGGACTTAAATTTTAAAGTCATGAAATCAAAAATTGCAATTTACAACACCCATCAAGAAGCAGTGGATGCTGTTAAAGTGTTAAACGACCAAAATTTTCCCATGAGCAATGTTTCGCTTTTGGGAACAGCGGAAGTAATTGAGGACCATATCCACGTAAGATCAATCGATGCGATAAAAAAAGCTCCGGCCATTATCGGTATGGGGGCAGGTACCGTTATCGGATTGTTGTCGGGGATTGGTGTTTTTACAATTCCAGGTTTTGGTTTTTTGTACGGCGCCGGCGCTCTGGTTGGAGCAATTGCCGGTTTTGATTTGGGAATCGTAACGGGCGGACTTATATCATTCTTGTCTTTCATCGGAATCAAAGAAGATAATATAGTACGGTGTGAGGAACACCTGAAAGAAGGAAAGTTTATGGTGGTAGTAAACGGTTCGTTAGACGAAATTGAACAGGCAGAACATATTCTGCATACAGAAGGAACTCATTTGGAGCTTCTCAGTTAAGATACAGTAATAAATAAAGCCGACATTTGTCGGCTTTATGGTTTTTATATGGAAGTTATATTAGAAACTGTATTTTAAACCTCCGTAAATGTTTCTTCCGGCAGAGTTCATCCCAGATGAGAATGTTCTGTATTGTGTGTCCAGAATGTTTTCAACTCCGGCATACAATGTTACCCCAAAGAACGATTTGCTAGATGCTTTAAAGTTGTACGTTTCCCAAGCTGGCATTCCGCCTTTTGGGGCGTATTGTTCGTTGTCTTCGCCGTTTAAAAGATAATCGGAAATGTCTTTTTTGCCGTTGTACAACATATAGCCTTCAAGGGTAAAGAATTTGTGTTCGTAATTCACGCCTATTTTTCCGTAATAAGGAGCAATGTGGTCTAGTGGAGAATAGGTGTGGTCCTCATTTACAATACGTCCTAAGGTATAATTGAAATTAGCGGTTACCAGTACATTGTCGATTACATAAGCTTTTACGGAACTGGATAAACCGGTAATGAATGCTTTTCCTTTGTTTTGGTTGGCTAAAACCTGGCTTGTCGATCCATCATAAACAATTGTGCTGGCACCGTTAAAGGTGTATGTGTCGGTTACGATGGCATCAAACATTCTCGTGTAGAAGTAAGTGTTTTCGAATTGAAAACGTCTGTTGTTGCTTTTTACCGTGAAACCTAAATCGGTAGTAACGGTTTTTTCCGGTTTCAAATCTTTATTCGGAACAATTACCGAACCGTTTCCGGATTCAAATATTTTTGCCAAATCGTCAATGTTCGGCGCTCTGAAACCAGAACTGATGTTGGCTACTAAACGCACATTTTTACTTGGGTTATGAATGATTCCGGTTGTGGCGCTATATGTAAAATTACTTTGATTTACCGAAGTGAACGGCAATTCGAAAATAGAATTGTCTGCAATAGTACTTTTTAATGTAACATAACCACCGCGGGCACCAATATTCCAACTGGTTTTTTCATTGTTTTTGGTGCTGTAAGTAACATAAGCATCGGTTCGTAACATGTTGTTTTTGCCATTCGGATAACGGGTGTCGATGTCTTTGATTTCTCCGGTGTTGATGTTGTTGGAATAGGCTGTCGAATTCAAATCGTCGTAATAGGCCTCAATACCATATAAAACATCGCTGTTGGTGAACTCTTTTTTCAGATCGGCATTCAAAGCAAACACGTTTACTTTTTCAATGCGGTTTTGAAGGTTGTAATTCCCAAAACGTCGGTTATGTCTGCTTTCTTCTACATTCTGATAACTTGCCGTAAGTTTCAAATCATTTCCGATAAAAGCTTTGTCTTTAGAAAACGTATACGCCGAAAGCAATCGTTTTTGAGGGCCGTAAAACCATTCGGCATTTCTTAAGCCACTTCCGTTGGGATCGGTTAAGCGGTCGTATCTCGGAATGTCGGAGGTGGTCGAGTACTGCAGGTTTAGATTGTGCAAAGTGCCATTGTCTTGTTTGTACGACAGTTTCTGCATGAAGTTATACTGTTTGAATGCTGTATTTTTTTGAACATATTTATCGCTGTTTGGCGTTAAAACATCCACTCCGTTTTGAGTGGTGATGTAGTGTTCGCGTTCGCCGAAATAATCCGCACCGTGATTTTTCCTTTTACCCATTTTTAGATCGCCGTAATCGTTGTATGAGAACGAGGTAAGCGATGCAATTTTTACACCGGCATAATTGAAATCAAAATAACCTGTCTTTTCTTCATTGGCAGACGAATAACGTGTTATGGCATTACCGGAAAAACGCTTGTTGGTTTCGCTGAAGAATTTGGCTTTTTTGGTGTTGATGTTGATAGCGCCACCTAGAGCATCACTCCCGAAAATAGTGGACGTCGGCCCGTAGAAGATGTCCATGTTTTCGATACTGTTTTTGTCAACGGTAATGCTGTTTTGCAAATGTCCGGCTCTGAAAATTAAATTGTTCATGCGGATACCGTCGACCAAAAGCAGGATGCGGTTGGCTTCAAATCCTCTGATAACCGGACTTCCGCCTCCTTGTTGTGATTTCTGAACCGTTACATTTCCAGAGTTTGCCAATACATCAGCGGTGTTTTGGAAGTTCTGGAATTCAATTTCTTTTTGGGAAATTGTTTCGACTTGTTGCGCTATCGCTTTTTTGTTTTTTACGTATTTGTTGGAAGTTACAATGATTTCTTCCAGGTGTTTCGACTTAGTAGTGTCTTTTTGGGTTTGGGCATAAGTGCTCATTGTCAGTAATGACAATAAGTAGAAATATTTTTTCATTTCGTTTTTGTGTATAAAAGTTTATGTATGTTCGCTTTTTGATTGCGATTGGTATCATAAAAACATTATACACATGGCGGACGAAAGCCCTTTTGGAGGGCTGTGCTTTTAAATTCTTTTACGGGAGGGAAATTGTTTTGAACGTTTTGATAAACAATTGAAGGCTGTTTCAAAATAGGGGTGTGGAGGCAAACGTCGTAAGTGTTTTTACTTTTTAAAGCCTTGCTTTTTTTGTTTTTAGGGGAAATGTTTTTTGAAATGTATTTGATAGCATTTTCGTATTCGTCTTTTACTACTAAAACATATACTTTTTTTGAACCCAACTTGATTTTTTTAACGTCGTAATAAGCCCCTGCCAGTTTGAATTCTTTTTTGTTGGCTAACTTATTCCAGTCTTCTTTTGTGAATGTGATTTCTTTAAGATTTTGCGACTGTTTTATGTGAAAGTCTCTTTTGGTTTCCAGCAAATGCATGATAAAGGTCTCTGATAACAATAAAAACGAAAGCAACCCGTAGAGGATTGCGATGCTTAAAATTATTGTTTTCTTGAGGGTCATCTATTTGTTTGGTCTTATTAATAAAGCGGTAGGGTATTTTTTTACAATCTCTTTGTATTGTTTTTCCGCTTCAATTCGGGTTTTGAACGTGCCTACCCATACTTTAAAATTGGGATTGGAATATATTATTGTGCCATCCAGGTTTTTGTATTCCTTTTTGAATGTCGAAAGTGTTTTTTTTGCTTCTTCATTGGTGCCGTAAAAAATCTGTACTTTATAACGGTCATTAACAGTAATGGAAGAGTTTATCTTTCTTTTCTCGTTTAGAAGCATTTCAAATTTTGGATCCTGAATAATGTTAATTTTTGCGGTCTGTGAATAGGATTTTATTCCTGTTACCAAGGCTAAAACAAGTAAAGTTAAATAGGGGCATGTTCTTAAAATTCTCATAATGAAGTATATTTGAAGCAAAAATACAATTAATTAAATCAATCTGAAAACAGCAATTTATTTAGAATTGGTATAAATTACAATTTAAGATAAATTTAAGGTTTTGATAATAAGACATAAGTCGTATTTTTGTCCGAGTTTATAAATAAGGCCTGTTTTCACGTAGCATAAAAATAGTGCCAAGTTTAGTTGATAATCATTTTAATTATGAAAAAAGTGGGTAACCATAATTCGTTTTCAAAAAAATTAATATTCAGCCTCGCGATGGTATTGTCGCTTTCGCTGAGTTCTTTGGCCCAAGATGCTGCCGCTCCGGCTGCTGGTGCAGGTGATCCTGCAAAAGGGAAAGCTATTTTTAACACAAACTGTGCGGCTTGTCATAAGCTTGATGCTAAAGCCACGGGACCAGCGTTGCGTGGGGTTGCTGACAAGTATGACAAGGAGTGGTTGTACAAATGGATTCATAACAGTGGTGAGCTTATCAAATCTGGTGATGCTCAAGCGGTTAAAGTTTTCGAAGAAAACAACAAGATTCCAATGACGGCATTCCCTCAATTATCCAACGAGGATATTGATAATATTATTGCCTATACGTCTGCGCCAAAAGAAGAAGCGCCTGCTGCAACTGCAACGGCTGCAACTGGTGGGGCTGCTGCGCAAGAAGGTGGGGTTTCCAATAATTTGATTTTGGGAGTTCTTGCTTTTGTGTTGGCTATATTGGTGGTGATGTTGTTGTTTGTTAAGAATGTGCTTAATAAAATTGCAGCGGCAAACGGTGTTGAAGTGGCGGCGAAAGAGAAATCTTTGCCAATTTGGAAAGCCTTTGCAAAAAATCAATTCCTAATGTTGGTTACGTCTATTATGATGATTTTAATCGGGATGTATTTCATCTATGGTTATTTGATGCAGATAGGTGTGGATCAAAATTACGAGCCGATTCAGCCAATTCATTTCTCTCACAAAATCCATGCGGGTGATAACAAGATTGACTGTAAATATTGTCACTCTTCTGCGCGTGTGAGTAAAAACTCCGGTATTCCGTCTCTAAACGTTTGTATGAACTGTCATAAGAGTATTTCTGAATTCCAAGGGGATAAAGATTCTACTTATGTTGAGTATTCAAAAGAGTTCTATACAGGTGAAATCCAAAAGCTATACGATGCTGTAGGTTGGGATAAAACAAATATGGCTTATACTGGTAAAACGAAACCTGTTAAATGGGTTCGTGTTCACAATCTTCCAGATTTCGTTTATTTCAATCACTCTCAACACGTTTCTGTTGCTGGAGTAGAGTGTCAAAAATGTCACGGTCCGGTTGAAACTTTTGAGATTATGAAACAACATTCTCCATTAACTATGGGATGGTGTGTGAATTGTCACAGAGAAACAAATGTAAAAGTGGAGGGTAATGCTTACTATGCTAAAATTCACGACGAACTTTCTAAGAAATATGGTGTAGACAAATTGACTGCTGCGCAAATGGGAGGTTTAGAATGTGGTAAGTGTCACTATTAATAATAAATTAAGAAGCTAATATTTATATACAATGGCATCAAACAAAAAATACTGGAAAAGTGTTGAGGAGCTAGACCAAAATAGCTCTATTGTTGAGACGCTAAGAAACAATGAATTTGTTGAAGAGATTCCTACGGATGAATTCCTGGGAGATGCAGCTACTTTGTCTGCTTCATCAACAACTCGTCGTGACTTTTTGAAATACGTTGGATTTTCAACAGCAGCTGCTTCTTTAGCTGCGTGTGAAGGTCCGGTTGTAAAGTCTATACCTTATGTAGTTCAACCTGAAGAAATCATTCCTGGTGTTGCAGATTATTATGCGACAACTATGATGGATGGTTTTGATTTTGCTAACATCTTAATCAAAACCCGTGAAGGTCGTCCTATTAAAGTTGAAAATAATAATTTACCAAATGCGAAGTTTGGTGCAAATGCAAGAGTTCATGCTTCAGTATTGTCATTGTATGACAGTATGCGTTTAAAGCAACCAAAAATTGCTGGAAAAGATGCTTCTTGGACTGATGTTAATGCTGCTGTAACGAAAAGTTTGGCAGAAGCGAAAGCTAAAGGTGGTCAGGTGGTGTTGTTAACCAATACAATGGCAAGCCCTTCTACTGATCGATTAATTGCTGATTTTATTGCTAAAAACCCAACGGCTAAACATGTTGTTTATGATGCGGTTTCTTCTTCTACTGCCTTGGATGCTTTCCAAATGGTTTACGGGGAGAGAGCTTTGGCTGATTACGATTTTTCTAAAGCGGATGTAATTGTTTCTGTTGGAGCTGATTTCTTGGGAGATTGGCAAGGTGGTGCTTATGATGCTGGATATTCCCAAGGACGTGTGCCTAAGAACGGAAAAATGTCTAAGCACATCCAAATTGAGGCAAATATGTCATTGGCCGGAGCAAATGCAGACAAACGTATTCCGCTTACGGTTACCGAGCAAAAACATGCTTTAGTTAAAATATATAATGTTGTTACCGGTGCTTCAGTAGGTGCTGCCAATTTAGGTAAGCAGGAAGACGCGGTAATGAAAGCGGCACAACAATTAAAAGCAGCCGGTGGAAAAGGTGTTTTGGTTTCCGGTTTGGATGATGTTAACGCTCAATTATTGGTGTTGGCAATCAACAAAGCGTTAACTTCTGAGGCATTTAATCCTTCTGCAGCACGCTTAATCCGTAAAGGTGACAGTAAAGCAGTTGCACAGTTGGTTGCAGATATGAAAGCTGGTGCAGTTCATACTTTAATTATGAATGGTGTTAACCCGCTGTACACTTTGGCAAACAGTGCTGATTTTGCTGAAGGTTTGAAAAAAGTAAAAACTTCTGTTTCTTTCTCTTTGAGAGAAGATGAAACAGCTGTTAAATCGACAATCGCAGCACCGGCACCACACTATTTGGAGTCTTGGGGTGATGTGATGATTGCAAAAGGACATTACGCAATCATGCAACCGACCATTCGTCCGTTGTTTGATACAAAACAATTCCAGGAAGCTTTAATGGCTTGGACTGGAAATACAGCTTCTTATTATGATTTCTTAAAAGCGGTTGGCTCTTCAATTGCTGTCGGAACAACTTGGAACAAATTGGTTCATGATGGAGTTTATTCTTCTGAAGTGGCTGTAGTTTCAGGAGGTTCTGCGGATTACGCAACGGCGGCTTCTACATTAGCAAATGCTAAAAACGCCGGCGGATTGGAATTGGTGTTATACACTAAAACCGGTATGGGAGACGGACAACAGGCTAACAACCCTTGGTTGCAAGAGTTTCCGGATCCGTTAACAAGAGCTTCTTGGGATAACTATGTTACGGTTTCCAAAAAAGATGCTGAAAAACTTGGATTGCAAAACTACAATGTGGCTAACGGAGGTCTTAACGGAAGTTATACTACGATTGAAGTTGCTGGTGTTAAATTGGAAAATGTTCCTGTGATTATTCAACCGGGTCAGGCTGTTGGAACCATCGGTTTAGCGTTGGGTTACGGACGTAAAGAAGGTTTGAAAGAAGAGATGCAAGTTGGTGTTAATGCATATAAATTGTATGCGAACCAAAATGCAAATCAGGTTGCTAAAGTAATCAAAACGGAAGGAGATCACGAGTTTGCTTGTGTGCAGTTACAAAAGACTTTAATGGGTAGAGGTGATATTATCAAAGACACTACCTTAGAAATATTCAATACTAAAGATGCTGAAGAATGGAACCCAATTCCAATGGTATCTTTAGATCACAAAGAAACTCCTGCTACAGAAGTGGATCTTTGGGATTCTTTCGACCGCACTATCGGTCACCACTTTAACTTATCAATCGACTTGAATGCTTGTACAGGATGTGGTGCTTGTGTTATCGCTTGTCATGCAGAGAATAACGTTCCTGTTGTTGGTAAGTCGGAGGTAAGAAGAAGCCGTGATATGCACTGGTTGCGTATCGACAGATACTACTCTTCTGAAGAAACATTTAAAGGAGATGAAGTGTTAAAAGGAAATACAAGCGGATTGATGAACTCTATCGATACCTTAACAGGTATGGAAGATCCTTCAGAAAATCCTCAGGTAGCCTTCCAGCCGGTAATGTGTCAACACTGTAACCACGCACCTTGTGAAACTGTTTGTCCGGTTGCGGCAACATCACACGGTCGTCAAGGACAAAACCATATGGCGTACAACCGTTGTGTGGGTACTCGTTACTGTGCTAATAACTGTCCGTACAAAGTACGTCGTTTTAACTGGTTCTTGTACAGCAAAAACAGCGAGTTTGATTATCACATGAATGATGATTTGGGTCGTATGGTATTAAATCCTGATGTTAACGTTCGTTCTCGTGGAGTTATGGAAAAATGTTCAATGTGTATTCAAATGACACAGGCAACCATTTTGAAAGCGAAAAGAGAAGGGCGTGAAATTAAAGACGGCGAATTCCAAACGGCTTGTTCTGCAGCTTGTACCAGCGGAGCGATGGTGTTTGGTGATGTAAATGATAAAGATGGTCAGGTGGCTAAATTAGCAGAAGACGAAAGAATGTATCATTTATTAGAGCATATCGGAACAAAACCAAATGTTTTCTATCACGTAAAGGTTAGAAACAACTAAGAGTAGTAAATAAATTAATAAGAAACAATATAAAGGATTATGTCGTCTCATTACGAAGCACCCATTAGAAAACCTTTAGTTATAGGTGATAAATCTTATCACGATGTAACAGTAGATGTAGCTAAACCTGTAGAAGGTAAAGCAAGCAAACTATGGTGGACCGTTTTCTCAATTGCATTAGCAGCTTTCCTTTGGGGAGCAGGATGTATGGTTTACACCATTTCTACCGGTATCGGAACTTGGGGATTAAATAAAACAGTAGGTTGGGCCTGGGATATCACTAACTTCGTTTGGTGGGTAGGTATCGGGCACGCCGGAACACTAATTTCTGCCGTACTATTATTATTCCGTCAAAAATGGAGAATGGCTATTAACCGTTCTGCGGAAGCTATGACCATTTTCTCGGTTGTTCAGGCAGGTTTATTCCCAATCATTCACATGGGTCGTCCATGGTTAGGGTACTGGGTATTGCCAATTCCGAACCAATTCGGTTCGCTTTGGGTAAACTTTAACTCGCCATTACTTTGGGACGTATTTGCGATTTCAACGTATCTTTCGGTATCATTGGTATTCTGGTGGACTGGATTATTACCGGATTTCGCGATGATTCGTGACCGAGCGGTAACTCCTTTCAACAAAAGAATTTATTCCATCCTTTCTTTCGGATGGTCGGGTAGAGCTAAAGACTGGCAGCGTTTCGAAGAGGTTTCTCTTGTATTGGCTGGTTTAGCAACACCATTAGTACTTTCTGTACACACGATTGTATCCTTTGACTTTGCTACTTCGGTAATTCCGGGATGGCATACTACAATCCTTCCTCCGTACTTCGTTGCGGGTGCAATCTTCTCCGGATTTGCGATGGTAAATACCTTGCTTATCATCATGAGAAAAGTATCTAATTTAGAAGACTATATCACCGTTCAGCATATTGAATTAATGAACATTGTTGTAATGATCACTGGTTCGATTGTAGGATGTGCTTATATCACGGAATTGTTCGTGGCTTGGTACTCTGGTGTGGAATACGAACAATACGCCTTCTTAAACCGTGCTACAGGACCTTACTGGTGGTCGTACTGGTTGATGATGACATGTAACGTGTTTTCTCCACAGTTCATGTGGTTCAAGAAATTAAGAACAAGTATCATGTTCTCTTTCATCATCTCGATTGTAGTAAATATCGGTATGTGGTTCGAGCGTTTCGTAATTATCGTAACGTCATTACACAGAGATTACTTACCGTCATCTTGGACAATGTTCCAGCCAACGTTTGTTGATGCAGGTATTTATATCGGAACAATTGGTTTCTTCTTCGTATTATTCTTATTATATTCAAGAAGCTTCCCAGTAATTGCTCAGGCAGAGGTTAAAACTATTTTGAAAACTTCTGGTGACAACTACAAAAGACAAAGAGAAAAAGAAGGACATCATTCACATAATCATTAATAGATCATGAGTACGAATAAAGTTATACATGCTATATATACTGATGATGATATCTTAATGGATGCTGTAAAAGCATCGAGAGCGGCTCATCATCACATTGAAGAAGTTTACACACCTTTCCCGGTTCACGGTTTAGATAAAGCTATGGGATTGGCTCCAACAAGAATTGCTATCGCTTCATTCCTTTATGGAGTTGTAGGTTTAACAGTGGCGGCTAATTTATTGAATTACATCATGATTGTGGATTGGCCACAGGATATCGGAGGAAAACCAAGTTTTGCTTTCTATCAGAACTTACCGGCTTTTGTTCCTGTTTTGTTCGAGTTGACCGTATTTTTTGCTGCCCACTTAATGGTTATTACTTTCTATTTGAGAAGTAGATTGTGGCCATTCAAGCAAGCGGAAAATCCAGATGTGAGAACTACAGACGACCACTTCTTAATGGAAGTAGCAGTAAATGGAAATGAGGAAGACATGATTTCTTTCTTTAAAAATACCGGTGCTGTAGAAGTTAAAGTAATTGATAAGCATTAATAGAAGATATGAAAGCCTTATATAAAATAGTAGCATTGGTTGGTGTGTCGATTGTCGCGACGTCTTGTTTCGATAAATCGAAACCTAACTATCAGTTCTTCCCTAACATGTACGAATCGGTAGCCTATGAAACCTATTCTGAGTCTTCTGCTTTTAACAGTGGAAAAGAAGGGCAATTACCAGCAAAGGGAAGTATAAAAAGAGGATTTGAACCTTATGCATATGAAAATACGCCTGCAGGTTACATGCAAGCTAAAGCAGAATTAAAATCTCCTTTGGATTCCTTATCTGTTAACGAAGAAAAGGGAGCCGAATTGTTTAACATTTATTGTGCTATCTGTCATGGCGAAAAAGGTGACGGGCAGGGTAATTTAGTTAAAAGAGAAAAATTCTTAGGGGTTCCTAATTATGCCGACAGAGAAATTACTGAAGGAAGTATTTTTCATGTAATTACTTATGGATTAAACTCTATGGGTTCTCACGCTAACCAATTATCTCAGCAAGAGCGTTGGTTGGTTACGGCTCATGTGTTGAAATTAAAAGGTGAATTAAGTAAGTAAAAATCATTTGAAAGTTTAAATATGTACACATTTTCAAACAAATTAAAAACTTTTGCATTCGTTCTTATGGCTCTTGGGCTTCTAGGAATTGCATATGGTTTTTTAACTGCACCAAAGACTACTGCAGACGTAGAAAAAATATTAGCCGAAAGTCATCATGACGGACATCATACCGCTGCACCTGCACACGCAGAAGCAGTTAAAGCTATCGAAGAGGTAAAAGATGCGGCTGTTCACGGAGAAAAAGTTAGCGATTCTGCAGTGGCGACTTTAGCAGCAACTGTTGAAGCTCATGCCGATTCTACTGCAACCCACGCGGACACTACACATGCCGCTGTTGCTCATGCTAATAAAGCACCTCACAATGATGCACACAAAGCAGAAGCGCATCATGGAGCTGAAGCGGATGCTCATAAAGAACACGAAGCACATTTGGAGCATGTATTACACCAATTGCAAAACAAACCATGGGCTGCTTTGTATGTTGCTTGTATTTTCTTCCTTTTGATTTCTGTTGGAGTTTTAGCATTTTATGCTATCCAATGGGCTGCACAAGCAGGATGGTCTCCGGTATTGTTCCGTGTTATGGAAGGTATCACCGCATACTTATTACCAGGTTCTATCATCTTTTTGATTTTATTGGTTTTGTCGGGTATGCACATGAACCATTTGTTTGCTTGGATGGCAGAAGGTGTAACGGATCCTAAAAGCGAACATTACGATGCAATTATTGCCGGAAAATCAGGTTTCCTTAACGTACCTTTCTTCTTAGGCAGAGCCATCGTTTTCTTATTGGGATGGAATTTATACCGTCACTTCTCAAGAAAAAATTCATTAGCACAAGACAATGCTACAGATGATTCTTTCTACAAAAAGAATTTCAAAATGGCAGCTGGTTTCCTAGCGTTCTTTATCGTGACGGAATCAATATCTTCTTGGGATTGGATTATGTCTGTTGATCCTCACTGGTACAGTACATTATTCGGATGGTATGTTTTTGCCAGCTTCTTTGTAAGTGGTATTACAACTATAGCTTTTGTAACGTTATACTTGAAATCTAAAGGGTATTTAGAATTCGTGAATACAAGTCACATCCACGATTTGGCTAAATTCATGTTCGGTATCTCTGTTTTCTGGACGTATTTATGGTTCTCTCAATTCATGTTGATGTGGTACTCTAATATCCCAGAAGAGGTAACCTATTTCGTAACAAGAATTGAACATTTCAAATTACCGTTCTTCGGTATGGTGGTAATGAACTTCGTGTTGCCAATCCTTATCTTAATCAACACCGATTTCAAACGTTTAACATGGGTTATCGTTATGGCTGGAATCATTATCTTAACAGGTCACTATATTGATTTCTTCAATATGATTATGCCTGCAACAGTTGGAGATCAATGGTTCATTGGGGTATCAGAAATCAGTTCATTGTTATTCTTCTTCGGATTATTCATTTTTGTAGTGTTTACCGCTTTAACGAAATCACCGTTATTGGCAAAACGCAACCCATTAATCGAAGAAAGTAAACATTTCCATTATTAATATTTAAAGTAATAAACAAATGACAAGTTTATTGGTACTTATAGTTGTAGTTTTATTAGGAATTGCGGTTTGGCAATTGACTAAGATATTCGATTTAACGCAGATTGGGGCAAAGAAAGAAAATTCTGAAATCGCCAACGATAATGATAATAATGTGAACGGATACCTAATGTTTGGCTTCTTAGTCTTCATTTATCTGACCACTATTTTCTGTGTTGTGAAATTCGGGGATTTACCTCTTATGAGCAATTCTGCTTCGGAACACGGTGCAGATTACGATAATTTGATGTGGATTTCAATGATTTTGATTTTCATAGTGCAGACTATCACTCAGGGTTTACTTCACTTTTTTGCATTCAAATACCGTGGAAAAGATGGTAACAAAGCTTTGTACTTTGCGGATAACGATAAGTTAGAGTTTATCTGGACTATTATCCCTGTAATTGTTCTAGCAGGTCTAATCCTTTACGGATTGTACGCTTGGACAAACATTATGTTTGTTGATGAAGAGGAAGATGTGATGTATGTTGAATTATATGCAAAACAATTTAGCTGGGAAGCAAGATATGCCGGTCAAGACAACTCACTTGGAAAAGCCAATGTTCGTTATATTGAAGGTGTTAATACGTTAGGTGTTGATTTGTCTGATCCGAACGCTCAGGATGACAAACAGGTGTCGGAATTGCACTTGCCGGTTGGAAAGAAAATTGTTTTCAAAATGCGTTCTCAGGATGTATTGCACTCAGCTTATATGCCACACTTCAGAGCACAAATGAACTGTGTTCCTGGTATGGTAACGCAATTTGCTTTCAAACCTACCATGACTACAGATGAGATGCGTAATTCTCCTGACATGGTTGAAAAAGTGGCCAGAATCAACAAAATCAGAGCTAAGAAAAGTGCTGAATTAGTTGCTAAAGGACAAGCTGCATTAGATTCCTACACTTTTGATTATTTATTATTATGTAATAAAATCTGTGGGGCATCACACTATAATATGCAAATGAAAATTGTGGTGGAAAGCGAAGCCGATTTCAAAAAATGGTTAAGCGAAAAGCCAGCACTAGGCAAAGTGATTAAAGATGCAAAAGCTGCAGAAGCTCCTGCAACTGAAGCTGCAGTTCCTGCAGTGAAAGCAGAAGCTGTAAAAGTAGATTCTACTAAAGCTTTAGCTCAAGTTAAATAATTATTGTTTTTTAATACTATTCAAATTAAAAAAATATGTCAGCAGTAGGACACGATTTAAGTCACGATCACGGTCACGATCACGAACACCACCATAAAGATACTTTCATTACTAAGTACATCTTTAGTATTGATCATAAAATGATTGCAAAGCAATACCTAATTACAGGTTTGTTAATGGGAATAATAGGTGTTGGTATGTCCCTTTTATTCCGTATGCAAATAGCTTGGCCCGAAGAATCTTTTGGAGTTTTTAAATTTTTCTTAGGTGAAAAAATGGCTCCGGGCGGAGTGATGAAGAATGATGCTTATCTTGCTTTGGTTACTATTCACGGTACCATCATGGTATTTTTTGTATTAACAGCAGGTTTAAGTGGAACCTTCAGTAATTTATTAATCCCGTTGCAAATTGGGGCACGAGATATGGCATCCGGTTTCATGAACATGATTTCGTATTGGATGTTCTTCATCTCTACCGTAATTATGTTGTGTTCTTTATTTGTTGAATCAGGCCCAGCATCTGCCGGATGGACAATCTATCCCCCGTTGAGTGCCTTACCACAAGCAATTCCCGGTTCAGGTACAGGAATGACGTTATGGTTGGTTTCTATGGCAATTTTTATTGCTTCTTCCTTAATGGGATCATTAAATTATATCGTAACGGTTATCAATTTGAGAACTAAAGGAATGTCAATGACAAGATTACCATTAACAATCTGGACATTTTTTGTAACGGCAATTATCGGCGTAGTTTCTTTTCCGGTTTTGTTATCAGCAGCATTATTGTTAATTTTCGACAGAAGCTTCGGTACTTCGTTTTTCTTATCGGATATCTTTATTTCTGGTGAAGTGTTACATTACCAAGGGGGTTCGCCAGTACTGTTTGAACACTTATTCTGGTTCTTAGGACACCCTGAAGTTTATATCGTTATTTTACCTGCAATGGGTATCGTTTCTGAAATTTTAGCAACGAATTCAAGAAAACCAATTTTTGGATATCGTGCGATGATTGCTTCTGTTTTAGCGATTGCATTCTTGTCGACTATCGTTTGGGGTCACCACATGTTCATCTCCGGTATGAATCCATTCTTAGGATCGGTATTTACATTTACTACTCTATTGATCGCGATTCCTTCAGCGGTTAAAGCATTTAACTGGATTACAACTTTATGGAAAGGTAATTTGCAGTTAAACCCTGGTATGTTGTTTTCAATTGGTATGGTTTCAACATTCATCACTGGTGGTTTAACAGGTATTATTTTAGGTGATAGTACTTTGGATATTAATGTTCACGATACTTATTTTGTTATTGCACACTTCCATTTAGTTATGGGGATTTCTGCACTTTACGGATTCTTCGCGGGTGTTTACCATTGGTTCCCTAAAATGTTCGGTAGAATGTTAAATAAAAACTTAGGATATATTCACTTCTGGGTTACAGCAGTTTGTGCTTACGGAGTTTTCTTCCCAATGCACTTCATCGGTATGGCTGGTCTTCCTAGACGTTACTATACTAACACTGCATTCCCTTTATTTGATGATTTAGCCGATGTTAACGTCTTGATAACCGTTTTCGCTTTAGTGGGTGCAGCATTCCAATTGGTGTTTATCTGGAACTTCTTCTATAGTATTTTCTACGGTAAGAAGGCTACACAAAATCCATGGAGATCGACTACATTAGAATGGACAACACCTGTTGAACATATTCACGGGAACTGGCCAGGTGAAATTCCTCACGTACACAGATGGGCTTACGATTACAGCAAGCCTGGTCATGATGAGGATTTCGTTCCACAAACTGTTCCTTATAAAGAGGGTGAAGAACAACTTCATCATTAAGATTATAAAATCACATAAAAAGCCTTTCCATTTGGAGAGGCTTTTTTTAATACTTGTTACAGCTTATGTCTGAAATGATAATTCCAGAGATTCTAATTGAAACAAAGCTATGTGTCTTTGATAGCTGTGGCTTAGTACTTCAGAATCCTTTATTGGGAAAAGAAAGCGCCGAGTATGATGCTTGTAGATTTCAACTCAATGGTTTAAAGATTGTATTTCGTTCGGCCAAAACAACACCAACGAAAATAGGGCAGTTCGTAACGCTATGGAAAAGAAAACAGGCCGGCCCCATTCAGCCTTATGAGGTTTCAGATGATTTTGATTTGGTTGTTATTAATGCTAAAACGGATACTCATTTCGGACAATTTGTCTTTCCGAAAGCTGTTCTAGCGCAACGCGGAATTATTACTTCGGAGGGAAAAGAAGGCAAGCGCGGGTTTCGGGTTTATCCGCCTTGGGATACTACAATAAACAAGCAGGCGCAGACTTCTCAAAAATGGCAGTTAGACTATTTTCTGATTATCCCATTTGATGGCTCGGTAGATCTTAGTCGTACAAGGTTCTTATACGGTATAACTCAATAAAAAACCCGCAATACTTCATTGCGGGTTTTTCAGTTCATATAATTGGGTTTATTGCTCTTTTCCTTTGGTTATATAGTAGACCGGAATGCCAGCCAACATAATCAATACCCCCCAGCCACAAGTTGAGAATTTCGTAATCAATAGCGAAATGCTGATGGCTGAAGCTACGACAATATAAAACAACGGCAGCAAAGGATAACCGATCGCTTTGTAAGGACGTTCCGCATCCGGTTGTTTTTTACGTAAGATGAAGATGCCGTAAATGGTCAGTATATAAAAGATCAAAACGATAATTACCACGAAATCCAACAAGTCACCGTATTTTCCGGTCAAACATAAGGCCGAAGCCCAAATACATTGTGCCCATAGTGCCCAAGCCGGAACACTGAATTCGTTCAGATGCGCCGCTTTTTTGAAGAATAAGCCGTCTTTAGCCATCGTATAATATACACGTGCTCCTGCCATAATCAGTCCGTTGTTGCAGGCAAAAGTCGAAATCATAATCATGATGGCAATAATGAGTGTTCCGATATTACCGAAAATGTAGTTGGCAGCAACCACCGCCACACGATCCGATTTTGCTGTGGCAATCTCTTCCAGTGGAATTACAGCTACATACATTACATTAGCCAATACGTAAATAAAGGTCACGATAAATGTTCCTAAAAACAAGCTAAGTCCCACATTGCGTTGCGGGTTTTTAATTTCCCCGGCAATAAAAGTCACACCGTTCCAGGCATCACTCGAAAATAAGGAACCCACCATCGCTGCAGAAATTCCGGTAATCAATGCCGTTCCCGAAATGGGAAGCCAATCTCCGGTTGCTGCATTAAAAGATTTTGTTGCCCAAACATCGGTCCAGTTTGCATTCCAGATTTCTGCTTTTGCTCCCATGGTAAGTCCGAAAATAATCAAGCCTATCAAAGAAGCGATTTTTATAATCGTTAGAACCGTTTGCAGCATTTTGCCGTTTTTGACGCCACGACTATTAATGTAGGTTAAAAGGATGATGGTGAAAATGGATACCAATTGTGCAGCATTCAGTTTAAAGGAACCGATTTCGTACAGCACGTTTTCATCGCTCACAAAGGGAACCAGATACGCGGCAAACTTAGAAAAAGCCACACCAACGGCAGCAATAGTTCCGGTCTGAATCACGCCGAAAAAACTCCAGCCGTATAAGAAAGCAATTAATTTGTTGTAAGCTTCTTTCAGATATACGTATTGTCCGCCCGCTTTAGGAAACATCGCACTCAATTCGCCATAGCTTACTGCGGCAATAACCGTAATCAATCCGGAGAACAACCAGATTAGCAACAGCCAGGCGGTAGAGCCCACTTGTCGGGCAATATCGGCACTTACAATAAAGATTCCGGAGCCAATCATCGAACCGACCACAAGCATGGTTCCGTCCAACAATCCCAATTCCCGTTTTAAATTCTGGTTTTCGTCTTGCATAAAATTTGTGTTAAATATCGCTAAAGATATAAAAAACATAATTTTTTAATGCTACTTTTTTTGTAACTTTGATAAAGCTAAATTCTTACGATTATGGAAAATACAAAAGAATATACCAACGGTGAAATCACGATAGTTTGGAAACAGCATTTGTGTGAACATTCCGGAAATTGCGTTCGGGGCTTGCCGGAAGTTTTTCGTGCCAAAGTACAACCGTGGATTAATGTTCGCGGCGCCAGTTCCGAGGAAATGATCGAACAGGTAAAGAAATGCCCGTCCGGAGCTTTATCGTTTTACTATAACAAAGACAAAAATGCGTGATTTACACGATGCGCTGTTTCGGGTGAATCCTGATAAGCGACGGTTTGAACTGGAATTGGAAAATCATATCGCCTTTGCTGAATTCATAACGAATAACGACAACATCGTTTTTGTAACCCATACCGAAGTACCTTCGGATTTGGAAGGAAAAGGGGTGGGTTCTCATTTGATTTCCCTTGCGCTTACCTGGATAAAGGAAAATGGATATACATTGGCACCGCTTTGCCCTTTCACTGCCGCCTATGTCAAAAGACATCCGGAATGGAAGGAAATTCTTGCGCTGGGATATCACGTTTGATTTTCGGTTTTAGAATCTGCCGTCTGAACACTGTAATCTGATTACTTTCTTTCTATCTTTGTCCCATGAATGAAAATCTGAATCCTAACAAAGAGCGTTTTACCCCGCAGGAAGTCGACATCGAAAAAGCCTTGCGTCCGTTAAGTTTTGATGATTTCTCAGGACAAGATCAGGTGCTGGACAATCTGAAAGTTTTCGTGGAAGCTGCTAATCTGAGAGGAGAAGCGCTGGATCACGCCCTTTTTCACGGTCCTCCGGGATTGGGAAAAACCACGTTGGCCAATATTCTGGCGAACGAATTGGGTGTGGGTATCAAAATCACGTCCGGACCGGTTTTGGACAAACCCGGTGATTTGGCCGGTTTGTTAACCAATCTGGAAGAGCGCGATGTTTTGTTCATTGACGAAATCCATCGTCTGAGTCCAATCGTGGAAGAATACCTGTATTCGGCAATGGAAGATTTCAAGATTGACATCATGATCGAAAGCGGTCCCAATGCCAGAACGGTACAGATTAATCTAAATCCGTTTACGTTGGTAGGGGCCACAACACGTTCCGGTTTGCTTACGGCACCCATGCGCGCCCGTTTCGGAATCCAAAGCCGCTTACAATATTACAATACCGAATTGCTGACGACCATCGTGCAGCGAAGTTCTTCGATATTAAATGTCCCGATTTCAATGGAAGCCGCTATCGAAATTGCAGGCCGCAGCCGTGGAACACCGCGTATCGCCAATGCGCTTTTAAGACGTGTTCGTGATTTCGCGCAAATCAAAGGAAACGGTAAAATCGATATCGAAATTGCCAAATACGCCCTAAAAGCGTTACATGTAGATGCAAACGGTCTGGACGAAATGGACAACAAAATCCTAACCACTATCATCGAAAAATTCAAAGGCGGTCCGGTTGGGTTAACCACTTTGGCGACTGCTGTTTCCGAAAGTGGCGAAACCATCGAGGAAGTGTACGAACCGTTTTTAATTCAGGAAGGGTTTATCATGCGCACCCCAAGAGGTAGGGAAGTCACCGAGAAAGCCTATAAACATTTGGGTAAAATCAAAACGAATATTCAGGGCGGACTTTTTTAGGGCATTCCCCTTCGGGTCGGGCTTTCGCACTCGCTTTTTTTAGTTCCGCGATGCTCCACTAAAAAAGAGCTCAAACAATTGCTCTATCCCTAATGCAAACATGAACGGTAGTAAATCCAAATACACAACAATAATCAAATCCGAAGCCCAACGCCTCGGGTTTTTGTCTTGTGGCATATCGAAAGCAGGATTTTTGGAAGAAGAAGCGCCGCGTCTGGAAGCTTGGCTAAAAAACAACTACCAAGGGGAAATGAGTTTTATGGAAAGTTATTTCGACAAACGACTGGACCCAACGTTGTTGGTGGACGATTCCAAAAGTGTGATTTCACTCTTACTGAATTATTATCCGCCGGAACTGCAAACCGAAGAAAGTTATAAGATTTCAAAATATGCTTATGGTAAAGATTATCATAATGTCATTAAAAAAAAGCTAAAGAAACTGCTCAATCATATCAAAGCCGAAATTGGTGATGTTTCTGGTAGGGCTTTTGTCGATTTTGCTCCCGTAATGGATAAAGCCTGGGCGGCCAAAAGTGGTTTAGGTTGGATTGGGAAACACAGTAATTTACTGACGCAAAAAGTCGGTTCTTTTTACTTTATCGCCGAATTGATTGTCGATTTGGAACTGGAGTACGACCACGCCACCACCGATCATTGCGGTTCGTGCACAGCTTGTATCGATGCTTGTCCGACAGAAGCCATTGTTGCACCGTATGTGGTAGACGGCAGTAAGTGCATTTCCTATTATACGATTGAGCTGCAGGACAATCTTCCGACCGAAATGAAGGGAAAATTTAATGATTGGATATTCGGTTGTGATGTTTGCCAGGATGTGTGTCCTTGGAATAGGTTTTCAAAACCGCATAATGAGCCATCGTTTCAACCGTATCCGGAATTGCTCTCTTATACCAAAAAAGACTGGGAAGAAATCACGCAGGAAACCTTCGAAAAAGTATTCCCGAATTCACCTTTAAAGCGTGCCAAACTATCCGGATTGCAACGCAACATCGATTTTTTAAAATAATCAGAACTCTTTGTCGTTCCTGAATTTTCTCACCATGTATTTCGAAAAGTAGAAGGCTATTGTTGCCATGATTCCGCTCACGAAAAAAGATCCGATTAAAATTGTTACTCCTATTTCCTTTAAATCTGCCTTCCAATTATCGATTTCGAAAACAATTGTATTGTGAAGGAATATTGTGCCAACCATATAATTTAAAACCATAAAAAAAGGACTTGTAAAAGGATTGGAAATAAGACTGGTGGCAAGTGCAATGGCCAAGTTGAATTTAAAAATTCTGCTCAAAAGCAGTACAATTGGGGTTCCTAAGCCAAAAGTGGGAAAGATGCTGATGAACGTACCAATCGCAGCGCCCCAGGCAATTTCGGCAGTGCTGTTTCTGGATTTGGCTATTTTTTCAAAGAATTCGGCTATGGTTTTCCATTTCATTTCAAAATGCTTTTAAAAAAACGGTTGTAAGGCAAGTACGTCAGCAGGATTTCGAAAAAACGCACAATGTAATACGAACCCCATTGTTTGAATCGGGTAAAAATGTTGTTTTGCGTTTGAAAAGCTTCCGATGTGATTGGATCGCATTGAGCAATAATGGTTTCCAAATGTTTTTGATAGTTTTCCGCAAATGCCTTCGAGTCGATGCCGACATTCATTTCGATACTGGCATAAGAACTTAAATGGTTCAGGTTGAAGGAGCCGATGGTTGTCCACTTTTGATCCACCACAGCTGTTTTTCCATGTAAAATGGACTGATTCCATTCGTAGAGTTCAATGTTGTTCCGAAGCAGAAACGCATAATAATAGTTAATGGCTTCTTTTACCAAAGGAACGTCCGATACTCCGGAAAGGATAAGCCGGATGCGAACGTTTCGTTGTGCCGCTTTTTTTAGGCTTCGGGTAAGTTTTTTTCCGGGTAAAAAGTAACTGCACACGATAATAATTTCAGATTGCGCAGTGTATATGGATTTTATGTAGCTTCTTTGGATTTCGTTTTTTTGCCGCAGCCAATCGTTTTGAAGGATGCTAATCTTGGTTTGATTTTCGGCGGAATCGGTTTTGCTTTTTTGAAAAGAAGGGTGTTTCTTTTTGAAAAAATAGTAATAACAAATGGCTTGTAGTTCGCGGGCGATACGAGTGTTTTTTATCAGAACAGCATAATCCAGCCAAGGTTTTTCTGTAGGTATACCTTCGTACTTTTCGGCAACATTAATACCACCAATCAAAGCAGTTTCGGCATCGATAACTACAATTTTATGATGCAAACGTCTTCCGAAATAAAAGGAATTGGAGGATAGTAATGGTGAAAAAAAGCGAAACTGAATGCCGCTTGAGCAGATCTCTTTTACGAAAACATCCGGTAAGGATCGCGAACCCAAGCCGTCCAGCAAAAGATATACCTCTACCTTTCTTGCAACGGCTTTTTTTAGCGCTGTTACAATTCGGTTTCCGGTGGCGTCGTTTTCCAGAATATAGATTTGAAAATGAATTTCGGTGCGGGCTTCGTTAATTATATTTTCCAACCGGTCAAAAAAATCCTTTCCGCTATGTACCAGTATAACGTTTTCTGTTGAAAAGTTGGTTGTAGTGTTTTGCATCATGAAGTCCTTTTTAAATTCTGAAAAGAACAATAAAAGTTTGATAGTCATCAATTTAAGAAAAATTAATAAGATGGGCAATGTTTTTTCGCGTTCCTTTTTTATAGATTCGGATTTCTGAATTGAAATTATAGCACGGTTAACGATTTTGGGTTTCAGAAATGGATTAATTACTTGTTAATGAATGTGTAAGAAAACTTTTTTAAAGAATAAGGCTAAAAATTTCAATTATTCTTAACATCCTTTTATCTTTGTTAGTTAGTAAATAAACAAACCATGCATAAAGACAGTAAAAGAAGAGAAGCTTTATTATACCACGCAAAACCCACACCGGGTAAAATCCAGGTTGTTCCTACTAAAAAATATGCTACGCAAAGAGATTTGGCTTTAGCCTATTCTCCAGGAGTTGCCGAGCCTTGTTTAGAAATTGAAAAAGACGTTAACAACGTTTATAAATATACTGCCAAAGGAAATTTAGTTGCCGTAATTTCTAACGGTACCGCGGTTTTAGGATTGGGCGATATCGGTCCGGAAGCCTCAAAACCGGTAATGGAAGGAAAAGGACTTTTGTTCAAAATCTTTGCCGATATTGATGTTTTCGATATTGAAGTCGACACTAAAGATGTAGAGAAATTCATCGAAACCGTAAAAAACATTGCCCCAACTTTTGGAGGAATCAATTTAGAAGATATTAAAGCACCGGAATCTTTCGAAATCGAAAGACGTTTGGTGGAAGAACTGAATATTCCGGTAATGCACGACGACCAGCATGGAACGGCTATCATTTCTTCGGCGGCGTTGCTCAATGCAGTAGAGTTGGCCGGAAAGAAAATGGAAGAGGTTAAAATGGTGGTTTCAGGTGCCGGTTCTGCAGCGATTGCCTGTGCGAACTTATATGTTTCTTTCGGGGTGAAACCCGAGAATATCGTAATGTTCAACAGTAAAGGAGCACTACGAAAAGACGACCCTAAAATTTCAGAAATGCAACGCGCCTATGCTACCGATAAGCATTATGACGGACTTGCTGATGCCATGAAAGGTGCCGATGTTTTCATCGGATTGTCTTCGGGAGATATTGTGACGCCCGAAATGTTGTTGGGAATGGCCGATAACCCGATTGTTTTTGCCATGGCGAATCCGACACCGGAAATCAAATACGATTTGGCGATTGCTACACGAAAAGATATTATTATGGCTACCGGGCGTTCAGATCATCCTAATCAGGTGAACAACGTACTGGGATTCCCGTTTATTTTCCGTGGAGCGCTTGACGTTCGCGCTACGAAAATTAACGAAGAAATGAAAAAAGCAGCCGTTGTGGCTTTGGCCAATTTGGCGAAAGCTTCGGTGCCGGAACAGGTGAATATCGCTTACGGCGAAACGAAACTGACTTTCGGTCGCGATTATATTATTCCAAAACCTTTCGATCCGCGATTAATTGCCGAAGTACCACCGGCAGTTGCAAAAGCAGCCATGGAATCAGGTGTGGCGTTGTCTCCGATTACCGATTGGGACAAATACCGTGACGAATTGTTGGAGCGAATGGGGTCTGATAATAAAATGGTTCGTTTGTTAATTAACCGCGCGAAAACCGATCCTAAAAAAGTGATTTTTGCCGAAGCCGATCATTTAGATGTGCTGAAAGCAGCTCAAATTGTTAAGGAGGAAGGTATCGGGGAACCTATTTTGTTAGGAAATAAGGAAACGATTATCGAACTTAAAAACGAAATTGGTTTCGATGAAGATGTGGTGATCATCGACCCAAAAACCAAAGAAGAAGAAGAACGCAGAAACCGTTTCGCCAATGCATATTGGGAATCGAGAAGAAGACGCGGTACATCTCTTTTAGATGCTCAAAAATGGATGCGCGAACGCAATTATTTTGCTGCCATGATGGTTAATGAAGGGGAAGCGGATGCTTTGGTTACCGGATTCTCAAGAAGTTACCCAACGGTGGTAAAGCCAATGTTGGAATTAATTCCGAAACAGCAGGGCGTTACCCGTATCGCGACTACGAATATGATGATGACCAAGCGCGGTCCTATCTTTTTAGCAGATACGGCCATCAACCCGAATCCAACGGCGGAAGATCTTGCTCGCATTTCATTAATGGCGGCTAAAACGGTAAGAATGTTTGGAATGGAACCGGTAATTGCAATGGTTTCGTTTTCGAATTTCGGTTCATCGTCAGACGAAAGTGCAGTCAAAATCAGAAAAGCAGTTGAAATTTTGCATGAACAACATCCGGATTTAATCGTTGATGGTGAAATCCAAACCGATTTTGCTTTAAATCAGGAGATGTTGGCCAGTAAATTCCCGTTCTCAAAATTGGCTAACAAAAAAGTGAATACTTTAGTGTTTCCAAATCTTGACGCAGCTAATATTACCTATAAAATGCTGAAAGAACTAAACAAAGTTATGTCAATCGGACCTATTATGATGGGAATGGACAAGCCGGTTCACATCTTCCAATTGGGTGCCAGTGTTGAAGAAATGGTAAACATGGCAGCCGTGGCAGTGGTGGATGCGCAGGAAAAAGAAAAAAGACTTAAACAAGCAGTGAAAAAATAATAAATAAGAATCTTTTATCCGATAAATAGGAACTTCATCCGTTCTGATTATCAGGGTAAAAGATTTTTCTTATTTTTGATTGATGAATTAATACGTATGATAGCACACATTCAGGGGAAATTAGTGGAAAAAACGCCTACCGAAGTTGTAATAGACTGCAACGGAGTAGGGTATCAGATTAATATTTCTTTACACACATTTTCTTTGTTGCCCAATTCAGACCATCTGAAATTATATACTTATCTTCAGATTAAAGAAGATGCGCATACGTTGTTTGGTTTTGTGGAAAAGGCAGAACGCGAATTGTTCAAATTACTGTTGTCGGTTTCGGGAGTTGGTGCCAGTACGGCAAGAACGATGTTGTCTTCCATTGCGCCGCAACAAGTCATTCAGGCTATTGCCTCGGGCGATGTCGGAACCGTTCAATCCATAAAAGGAATCGGGGCCAAAACGGCACAGCGTATTATTCTCGACCTGAAAGATAAAGTATTGAAAATATACAATTTGGAAGAAGTATCTTTCTCTCAAAGCAATACAAATAAAGATGAAGCGTTATCTGCTTTGGAAGTTTTAGGATTTGTGAGAAAAACGGCTGAAAAAGTAGTCGACAAAATCGTTAAGGAAAATAATGATGCTTCCGTAGAAACTATTATTAAACTAGCTTTAAAAAACCTGTAGTCCTTTGAAAACGCAATACCTTAAAGATATTTTCAAGATCGATAAATTTGGTTTAACCATACTGTTGCTGTTTTTTGGTTTTTTTCTTCATGCTCAGGTAGATGAGGAAGTAAAGGATTCCGTAAAAACCGGTGTAGATTTAGGACATTTGCAACTGGGAAATCCGCAAAGCATCACCGAAGCCTATACTTATGATCCGGCATCAGACCGATATATTTATACCAAAACGTTTGACGGATTTAATATCAACTACCCCATTATATTAACGCCCCGAGAATACGAAGAACTTCTTACCCGTGAATCCATGCGGGATTATTTTCAGAAAAAACTCGATGCAATAGACGGAAAAAAGGCCGGAGCCGAAGAAGCTAAAAAAGATTTATTACCGCGTTATTATGTGAATTCCGGTTTGTTTGAAACCATTTTCGGTGGCAATACTATTGATGTGAAACCAACAGGTTCCGTGGAAATGGACTTGGGCATTCGTTTTACCAAACAGGACAATCCGTCATTTTCGCCCCGAAACCGAAAAAGTTTAACCTTCGATTTCGATCAGCGAATCAGTTTGAGTTTGCAGGGAAAAGTGGGGACACGATTGATGGTGAATGCCAATTACGACACACAATCCACTTTCGCATTTCAGAATTTAATCAAATTAGAATATACGCCAACCGAAGACGATATCATTAAAAAAATTGAAGTCGGAAACGTGAGTTTCCCATTGAACAGTTCCTTAATTCGTGGAGCGCAGAGTCTTTTTGGTGCTAAAATGCAGCTTCAGTTCGGAAAAACAACCATTACCGGAGTTTTCTCGGAACAAAAATCCCAAACCAAGTCGGTTACTGCTCAGGGCGGAGGAACTTTGCAGGATTTCGAATTGTTTGCGTTGGATTACGACACCGACCGTCACTACTTTCTTTCACAATATTTCCGAAACAAGTATGATGAGGCGATGAAAACTTATCCGATTATCAGCAGCCGTGCTCAGATTACCCGTATCGAAGTTTGGATTACCAACAAGCAAAACCGTATTAATACTGCCGATAATAATTTGCGAAATATTATTGCTTTGCAGGATTTGGGGGAAGGACAACTTACCGATGCCGATGGTGTCGATATCACCGCCTCTACAGTAGGGGTTCACAACCAAGGACTTGCGAATTTTTATAACGGATCACAATTTAATAATCCGAGTGACAACAGTAATAACCTTTTTGATCCTGCATTGATTGGTATTGCACCGGGATTGCTTAATGGAGCAATACGGGATGTGGCTACTGCAAGTAATGGGTTTAATGCACCGGTAGCTGCTATCGAAGGGAAAGATTATACCAAACTTGAAAATGCTCGGAAGCTGTCGCCGAGTGATTATACCTACCATCCGCAGTTGGGGTATATTTCTCTTAATCAGCGATTGGCCAATGATGAAGTTTTAGCCGTTGCCTATCAATATACGATTGGTGATAAGATTTATCAGGTAGGGGAATTCGGAACGGACGGAGTCGATGCAACCGATGTAAGTTCCGGAATACCAACAACACAAAGTTTAGTGCTTAAGATGCTGAAAAGCAATCTGAACAACATAGATCAACCGGTTTGGAATTTAATGATGAAGAATATTTATCAGATTCCGGGCGCTTATCAGTTGTCTAGAGAGGATTTCCGATTTAATATCGTTTATACCGATCCGTCACCGCTGAATTATATTAATCTAGTGGCACCATTACCTAGTCCGGATCTGGTTACCAGTACGCCTTTGTTGAAAGTATTCAATCTGGATAAATTAAATTATACCAACGACCCTCAGGAGGGTGGTGACGGATTCTTCGATTTTATTCCGGGGATGACTATTGATCCTCAAAACGGCCGAATCATCTTTACTACGGTTGAGCCATTTGGTAAGCTGTTGTTTAATAAATTACGAACCAGCCCTTTTGAGGATTATAATGAAGCTAACACAACGAATACCTTCAACGATAACCAAAAGAAATACGTGTTCCGAAATTTATATAAGAAAACACAGGCTTTAGCCCTTCAGGATAGTGAAAAGAATAAGTTCCAGTTAAAAGGGAAATTCAAATCCACCGGTGGCGATGGGATTTCAATAGGGGCTTTCAATGTGCCTCAAGGTTCTGTTGTAGTTTCTGCGGGAGGACGTGTTTTGGTGGAAGGAGTCGATTATACTGTTGATTATCAACGAGGCCGTGTTCAAATTTTGGATCCGTCCTTATCAACAACTCCTATCGAGGTTTCGGTGGAAAATAACTCGGTATTCGGACAACAAACAAGACGTTTCTATGGATTGAACGTTGAACATAAATTCAGTGATAAATTCCAATTGTCGGGAACCTTCCTTAGAATGTCGGAAAAACCGTTTACCCAAAAATCCAACTACGGTCAGGAATCGGTAAACAATACGATAGTGGGACTAAACGGTAATTTCTCTACAGAGGTGCCTTTCTTTACCAGAATGGTAAATAAATTACCAAATCTTGATACCGATGTACCGTCCAATTTGTCATTCCGTGGGGAAATTGCCTACTTGATGCCGGGGAACTCCAAGAACGATCGATTCAATGGCGAATCCACTATTTATATTGATGATTTCGAAGGGTCACAATCAACAATCGACATGCGTGCGCCTCAAGCTTGGTCTTTGGCCAGTACACCATTGGAAGGTAATCTGGATGGTGTTCCCGGTGAAGCAACGCCGCCTTCAGACGATTTGTCTGTCGGATACAAAAGAGCCAAACTGTCTTGGTATACCGTAGATCCAATTTTCTATGTAGATTCGCAAAGACCCGACGGTATTTCGGAAGCCGATTTGCGTTCCAACAGAGTACGCCGAATTTACAGTGATGAGTTGTACCCTAATACGGATATTGCCCAAGGGCAAACAACAGTTGTAAGTACTCTGGATATGACCTACTATCCCACAGAAAGAGGGCCTTACAATTTTAGTCCGCTGGCTAATCCTGTTACGAATGCATTGGCCAATCCAACGGACAACTGGGGAGGTATCATGCGTTCCATTAATTCAACCAATTTTGAACAGTCCAATGTGGAATACATTCAGTTTTGGATGATGGATCCTTATTACGGACAAAACCCTGAAGACACAACACCGGTTACCAACACCGGTAAGTTAACCATAAACTTAGGGGAAATCTCTGAGGATATTTTAAATGACGGTAGAAAATTGTATGAAAACGGATTGCCGGAAGTAGGCTCTACGTTGCCGACTTACACGACCAACTGGGGTAAAATTCCAGCGGCCCAATCGTTAATTTATGCTTTTGATTCTAATGAAGGTAACAGAGCTGTGCAGGATTTAGGTTTTAACGGTTTGAGCGATGCAGAAGAAGCGGTTAAATACCCAACATTCGCTGCTAGTTCCGACCCTGCTGCAGACAATTATCAATATTATCTTAGTGCCGGCGGTAATGTTATTGAGCGCTATAAAAATTATAATGGAGTTGAAGGGAATTCCCCGGTATCATTATCCGACACTAATCGAGGTTCTTCAACATTACCCGATGTAGAGGATATTAATCGGGACAATACGATGAATACCATTAATGCTTATTATAAATTCGAAATCCCGATTACACCTAATCCTGTTATTGGTCAGAATTATGTAGTTGATACGAGGGTTAATGATGCCGTTCCGATTGCAAACGGTACCACGAAAGTAAGATGGGTATTGTATAAAATTCCTATTCTAGAAGCAACCGCAGCCAATACGGTAGGATCGATATCCGATTTCCGTTCGATACGTTTTATGCGAATGTTCCTTTCGGATTTTCAGGAAGAGTTGACACTGCGTTTTGGTTCTTTGGATTTGGTACGTGGCGAATGGAGACGTTTCCTTTCTTCTATGGATAATAATGATCCGGATGTTACCGATGATAATACCGGTTTTGATGTTACGGCATTGAATATTCAGGAAAACGGGAGCAGAAGCCCAATTCCGTATGTGATGCCTCCGGGAGTTCAACGTGAACAATTAAATAATAATAATTCCATTATCAATCAGAATGAACAGTCACTTTCTTTACGGGTGTATAGTAAAGACGGCTCTCCTAGCGGTGGTTTGGAAGAGAAAGATGCTCGTGCGGTATTTAAAAATGTGAGTGTAGACATGCGCCAGTTTAAAAAACTGAGAATGTTCCTTCATGCTGAGTCTCTTGAAACAAGTACCGATCTGCAAAATAATGAAATGGTCGGGTTCATTCGTTTCGGAAATGATTTTACACAAAATTTCTATGAAATTCAGATTCCGCTGAAACCAACTGCTTTTGGTGAAACCGATCCAGCTAAAATATGGCCTGTTGCTAATGAGATTGATTTGTCCTTGTCTTTGCTGACCCAATTGAAAATATTAGCCTTGCAAAACAATTTACCGCCGGATGATGATTTGACCGACGGAATTCAATTTGTTAACGAAGACTATCTTGACGGTTCTTTGGCCGGTAAGGAAAACTTACTTCGTGTGGGAGTGAAAGGAAATCCGAATTTTGGATTGGTGCGAACGTTGATGGTTGGGGTGCGAAACCGAACCAATCCAGGTAAAACAATTCGTGGGGAAGTTTGGTTTAACGAACTTCGAATGTCGGATATGGACAATAAAGGCGGTTGGGCTGCCGTAGCCAACATGGATACCAATTTTGCTGATTTTGCCAATGTGTCTGCTACCGGAAGGAAATCAACCATCGGTTTCGGAGGACTGGAAGAAGGACCAAACGAAAGAAGCCGTGAAGATGTGTTTCAGTATAATGTGGTTTCTAACGTAAATGTAGGGAAACTGCTTCCTAAAAAATGGGGCATTACCATACCGTTTAATTATGCCGTTGGTGAAGAAACCATAACCCCAAAATTTGATCCTTTTTATCAGGATATCGAATTGCAGCAATTGTTGGATGTAACCCAAGATGAAGCAGAGAAGAAAAATATAAAAAACCGAGCGATAGATTATACCAAGCGTACCAGTATTAATTTTATCGGAGTTAAAAAAGAACGCAGTCAGGATCAGAAACAGCATTTTTATGATCCGGAAAATCTAACGTTGTCGCATTCTTTTAACGAGATGCAACACCATGATTTCCAAATACAAAGTTTGGTGGACCAGCAAGTTAAGAGTAGCGCCGATTATGCTTTTGCGTTCAAACCTAAATCGGTTGAACCTTTCAAGAATACGAAATTCATGAAGAAAAGCAGCTATTGGAAGATGTTAAGCGATTTTAACTTCAGTTATTTGCCTTCAACAATTTCGTTTTCCACAAATGTATTGCGTCAGTATAACAGACAGGAATTCCGTCAGGTAGATGTTGAAGGAATAGGGTTGGATCCATTGTACCGAAGAAATTATTTGTTCAATTACAATTACGGATTTAACTATAACCTTACCAAAGCATTGCGTTTTAATTATACGGTGGCAACCAACAATATTGTCCGCAATTATTTTGATGAAAATAAACGACCAATCGATGAGCTGACGATTTGGGATGATTACTTTAACATCGGAGAAGCAAACATGCACACCCAGCAATTGGTTGTGAATTACGATTTGCCGATTAACAAAATCCCTGCATTGAGTTTTATTAAGTCCAGCTATTCCTATACCAGTGATTACAGTTGGCAACGTTCATCGGATGCCTTATCTTCCATTGATTATAACGGAGTAAATTATTCTTTGGGGAATACCATCCAGAATGCAGGATCGCATAAGCTGAATACCACGTTCAATATGGATATGCTATATCGTTATGTGGGTATTACAAATAAAACCAAAAAACAACCGGGGGGCAATGTGAAACCTGCAGCGCCAAAACCGGGGCAGAAGTTAGCGGCTGCACCAACAAATGTGGCGAATGAGCGCGGATTGTTAACCGAAAGATTGATTGGGTTGGCAACGTCACTCAAAACCCTTCAGATGAATTATACACAAAATGAAGGAACAATGCTTCCGGGTTACCTACAACGTGTTGGTTTCCTTGGAACTTCAAAGCCAACAGTCGGATTCGTTTTGGGTAGTCAGGCAGATGTGCGTTATGAAGCGGCGAAAAATGGTTGGTTGACCTATTATCCGGAATTCAATCAGAATTTTACTCAGGTTAAAAACAAAACATTAAACGTAACCGGACAGCTGGAATTGTTTCCTGATTTTAAAATAGACATTACAGCTGATAGAGTGTTGAGTGAGAATTATTCTGAACAATATGATGTTTCTGCTGACGGTCAGTACAACTCCCGTTCGCCATACAACTATGGAAATTATTCCATGTCAACGGTGTTGATAAAAACGGCATTCAGTCAGAGTGATGAAAACATGTCGGCGGCTTTTAATGACTTCCGAAATAATCGTTTAATCGTGGCTAACAGATTAGCAATAGGTAGGGGAATCGATATTAATAACCCGGCCAATATTGATGCTGATGGATTCCCTAAAGGGTACGGAAAGAACAGTCAGGCGGTTTTGCTTCCGGCGTTCTATGCCGCTTATACGGGCACTGATGCGTCCAACGTAAAAACGGGTCCGTTCCGTGACGTACCTATTCCGAACTGGAATGTAAAATATACCGGATTAATGCGATACCAATGGTTTAAAGACAACTTTAAGCGTTTCTCTTTGCAGCATGGGTACCGTGCGTCGTATACGATTAATTCTTTCCGTTCGAATTTTGAATACGATCGAAATCCGGATCCTGTGGTGGCTTCGGGAACAGTTAATTATCCTGTGAAAACCATCATTTCCAATGTCAATCTGGTGGAACAGTTCAATCCTTTGGTGCGACTTGATTTTGAGATGAAAAACTCATTCAAGATTTTAGCCGAAATGAAAAAAGACCGTGCGCTTTCGTTAAGTTTTGACAACAACTTGTTGACGGAAGTGAAAGGAAATGAATACATCGTGGGATTGGGTTACCGTGTAAAAGATGTTATTTTCAGTACGATTCTGGCTGAGGATCCTTCGGGAGTAATAAAAAGCGATTTGAATCTGAAAGCCGATGTATCGTTCCGAAACAACAAAACAATTGTGCGTTATCTGGATTATGATAACAATCAGCTGGGTGGCGGACAGAATATCTGGTCGATTAAATTCACCGCCGATTATTCCTTCAGTAAAAACTTGACAGCGATTTTCTATTACGATCATTCGTTCTCCAAAGCGGTTATCTCGACCACTTTCCCGATAACAAATATACGTTCCGGATTTACGCTGCGATATAACTTTGGAAATTAAGGGAAAAACATTTTATAGTTACCCCGAATAAATATACATTTGTCGAATAAAAATAAACACAATGAACATACCAGCTAATTTAAAGTACACAAAAGACCACGAATGGGTAAGCCTTGATGGCGATATTGCAACTGTAGGAATTACAGATTTTGCGCAAAAAGAACTAGGAGATATTGTTTATGTTGAAGTGGAAACATTAGATCAGACTTTAGCAAAAGATGAGGTTTTCGGAACTGTTGAAGCTGTGAAAACGGTTTCTGATTTGTTTTTACCGCTTTCCGGTGAAATAATCGAATTTAATGAAGAATTGGAAACTACTCCTGAAGCAGTAAATTCAGATCCTTACGGAGCAGGCTGGATGGTAAAAGTTAAAATTTCCGATGCATCGGAAATTGACGCATTGTTATCAGCGGACGCATACAAAGAATTAATTGGAGCATAAGAAGAATTTTTTTTTAGCGGTTTTTTGGACCATTGGAATCACGGTAGCTTGTCTGATAAGCATAAGTGAAGTCCCTAATATTTCCATTGCCGGTAAAGACAAATCAGTGCATTCGTTTTTTTATTTTGTTTTTTCTGTTTTGTGGTTTTTGTTTTTAACAAAAGAAATGCCGCATTGGAGTTTTGTAAAAAAAGCAGTTCTTATTCTTTTTTCCGCGCTGGTTTACGGTGCAATCATTGAAGGATGTCAAGAACTCTTTACGGCTTCAAGGAAAGCAGATGTTTACGATGTGGCGGCAAATGTTTCAGGAAGTATACTGGCCATTTTAGTCTTGCGCATCACGGAAAATATCCGAAAGCGAAAAGCAATTAAAAATAGTAGTAAATAAATCTCCCACTTCGGTGGGATTTTTTTATTTTTATCCCATGGATATAAGACAATATTTAGACTCAACGTATTTAAAAACAGCAGCACAAGCCGGTTTAACAAAAGCGGAAAATACAGCTGTGGTAAAAGGTTTTGTTCAGGAAGCAATCGACGAAAAATTCAAACTCATCATGATTCGCCCGGACATGGTGGAAATGGCCAGGGAAATAATTAACGCGGCCAATTCTAAAGTTACTATTGGAACCGTGATTGATTTTCCAAACGGAAACAGCACATTGGAAGAAAAGCTAAAGGAAGCGGCTCAGGCCATTGAAGATGGGGCTGATGATTTGGATTATGTGGTGGATTATGAAGCGTTCAAAGCCGGCGAGATTGATCTGGTAAAGAAACAAGTTCTTGAAGGTACCCGTTTGGGGCTTGCCCATAATAAAATAGTAAAGTGGATTATTGAGGTGGCTGCTTTAAATGAGCATCAGATTGTGCAGCTTTCCGCCTTAATTAAAAATGTGGTAATGGCTCATTTCAAGGAAGATCAATATGCAAATGTTTTTGTAAAATCGTCTACCGGTTTTTATCAAACACAAGGAGGGTTGCCCAATGGTGCTACCGTACCTGCAATTAAATTAATGATTGAAAATTCGTTTCCGTTACCGGTTAAAGCGGCTGGCGGCGTTCGAACCTATGATGAAGCATTAGAGATGATTGCTCTGGGAGTGAAACGAATCGGGACGTCTTCTGCAAAGGCAATTGCCAATGGTGAGATTTCCAAAAACGAATACTAGAACATACATTACGAAAGGGATTGCAGCGCACTGTAAATGTATGGACAAGCAATAAAAACAGAACATGAGATATTTAGTAGCGTTATTTTTTTTCTTCGGCTTTTGCCAAATGAGTAGGTCGCAAACCAATCTGGTGGAGCAGTTTCCTGTTTTTCCCGATTGTAAAGTGGCAACCACGAATCAGCAGGAAGCTTGTTTTTACAATCAACTTCAGGATTTTATTTATAACAATTTTAAAGTACCCCAAGTTGTTGCGGAAAAGAAATACAAAGGAGGCGTTATCGCGTTATTCGAAGTGGACACTACAGGGGCTTTTAAAGTAATGTATGTTGATGCGGCTTTTCCGGAACTTGTTGATGAAACCAAACGTGTTTTTTCGCAATTGCCTAAAGTGGAGCCTTCCCAATATGCCGGAAAACCTACGTATTCAAAATATTCGGTTAAAATAGCCATTCCATTGGTAAAACCGCAGCCTTTCGGAGCAGAAGCGGTAGTTGAAAATGTTATGAAAAACAATACGATTGATCCCAATTCCGAGTCTAAGGAATTTGAGAAAATCGTGTATAAAAAATTCGAAAATCCGCAATTCAAGAGTCATCTTAACATTCCTTTTTCCCATAATAATTACGGAGTGTTTGATGCGCCCATGAATCAGGTAGGAACCAACAATCACACGGCGTCAAAACCGTATTCCTATGCGGAGGTTTCCCGATATTATGATTTGAATGGCGTGTATAAGAAGAACATGCTGAATAAAAGCTCGTGGTTTGGTCGTAAAATATGGAATGAAAATACGGTGGCCATTCAGGGAGAACAGTATTGGTTTACCATGAATCCGATTTTCGATTTCCGTCTGGGGAAAGATTTCAGCAGTAAAACGGTTAACAGTACATTCGTAAACACACGAGGAATTCAGATTCAAGGTGGTTTGGGGGAACAGTTGTTCTTTTCAACTTCCATTTTTGAAAGTCAGGGACGTTTTGCTGATTATTATAATAATTATGCAAATTCGATTCGTCCTTCAGGTGGAAATCCGGCCATTATTCCTGGAATCGGAATCGCTAAAGAATTCAAAACTGATGCTTATGATTTTCCATCAGCGGAGGCAAATATAACCTACGTACCCAGTAAGATGATTAATCTTCAGTTGGGGTACGGCAGAAATTTTATTGGTGATGGGTATCGTTCTTTATTAACGAGTGATGCGGCCAGTCCGTACCCGTTTTTCAAAATCAACACCACTTTCTGGAAAATTAAATACACCAACACCTATATGTGGCTGAAAGATGTTCGTGATACTGTAACCGTTGACGGCACCTACGCGTCCAAATACATGGCAAATCATTATTTGAGTTGGAATGCTTCAAAACGTTTGAATATCGGGTTATTCGAGTCGGTAATCTGGACTAATACCAACAATAGAGGCTTCGATATGAACTTTGTCAATCCAATTATTTTTTATCGAACGGTCGAGTTTGCTTCTTCTTCCCGAAGCGGTAACGCAACATTGGGTCTTACCTCAAAATACAAATGGAACAGTAAAGTAAATCTGTACGGCCAGTTTTTGTTGGATGAATTTTCATTGGGCGACATGAAAGGCGGTAACCAAAGCTGGAAAAATAAATTCGGATATCAATTGGGGGCAAAATATTACGACGCATTTAAGATCAAAAACTTATTGCTTCAGGCGGAGTACAACCATGTACGCCCTTATGTGTATTCCCATAGTAGGGCCATTACCAATTACGCCCATAACAACCAGAGTATGGGTCATTTATGGGGTGCTAACTTCCGTGAATTTGTAGCTATTGGGCGTTATTATAAAGGAAGGTTGTTTGCCGATGCAAAACTGGTTTACGGGATTAAAGGATTTGATTATGCGAAATCTATAGATCCAGAAAATAATCCAATTCCTAATTCTAATTATGGTGGTGATATTTATCGCGAATATGATGTTGAGCGTTATTCGGACACCGGGGTGAAAGTTGGACAAGGAAACAAAACAACCATCATGATTGCCGATTTGCAGGCTGGATATGTGGTAAATCCGACGATGAATCTGAAGGTATTTGGAAATCTGATTTACCGTAATTTCGATCCTACCAAAGAAGTGGCATCTGCAACTTTAAATATTCAGAAGTCTAATACCGTGTGGTTTTCTATTGGACTTCGTTCCGACCTATTTAACTGGTATTATGATTTTTAGCGGTATTTAAGAAAATATTTCGTACATTTAAAAATCAACTAAAAAAAATAAGTGTATGGGAATTTTAAAAAAAACTACTATTGTTCGTTGTTGCAGTACTTGCAATTTTGTTAATCGCTGGTTTGTTTCTTAAAAAAGATTATGCGGTTGAAAAGGAAGTTGTGATTCATCGTTCGCAAGACGATGTATTTCATTATTTAAAAATGGTGAAAAATCAGGACAACTTCAGTGTTTGGAATAAAAAAGATCCGAATGCTAAAAAGGAATACAAAGGGACTGATGGCCAGGTAGGTTTTATTGCATCCTGGGAAAGTACCAATAAAGAAGTGGGAAAAGGGGAGCAGGAAATAGTCGGTATAGATGAGAATAAGCGCATTGATTTTAAACTGAGATTCAAAGAACCTTTCGAGGCCGAAGACAATGCCTACTTTATTACTGAAAAAACCGGGCTTTATGAAACAAAGGTAAAATGGGGTTTCAAAGGGCATATGAATTATCCGATGAATCTTATGTTGCTCACTTTTGATATGGATAAGGAAGTTGGGGGCGCTTTGCAAACCGGACTTGAAAATTTAAAAACAATTTTAGAAGAATAATTGGAAAAGGCAGACGAAAGTTTGCCTTTTTTGTTAAAACTGAAGATGGTTTTTGATTTTAAGAGATTGCTTTTGAGTTAATATAAAAATTGAAGTATATTTGCGCACCGTTTATGGGACTTAAATGAAAACTGCATTGGATACTTCAGATAAATCGTTAACACTAACCTCGTTGCTTACTGATTTTAAAGAAATCACAAAAGCCGGATTGGCTATCAGTGTGGTTTTTTCCTCAATAGTTGGGTATCTTCTTGGTGTTTCGGAAGAGTTTCCTTTCTCATGGCTGACGTTTGTTTTGTTGGGTATCGGTGGTTATTGCATGGTAGGAGCCTCCAATGTTTTCAATCAGATTATTGAAAAAGATCTGGATGCTCTGATGGACCGAACCAAAAACCGTCCGCTTCCTTCCGGAAGAACCAGCAAACAAAATGCGTTTATTCTTGGGGTGGTGCTAACGCTTACAGGCTTGGCAATTTTGTATAGCATTAATCCTAAAACAGCTATGTTTGGGGCTATTTCCATTTTTCTTTACACCAGTGTTTATACGCCTTTAAAAACAATAACACCGCTTTCGGTATTTGTAGGAGCTTTTCCAGGAGCTATACCGTTTATGTTAGGATGGGTAGCGGCAACCAATAATTTCGGAATCGAAGCCGGAACGTTGTTTTTGATTCAGTTTTTCTGGCAGTTTCCCCATTTTTGGGCAATCGGCTGGTTTTTGTATAAAGATTATGAAAAAGCAGGGTTCTTTATGTTGCCTACCGGGAAACAGGATAAGAAAACAGCATTGCAAACCATTTTATATACCATTTGGCTGATTGTAGCTTCGCTACTTCCGGTTTTAGGATTTACGGGCGACTTGAAACTGAGTTACATCGCTGCGGTAATCGTATTCCTTTTGGGGTTGTGGATGCTTTATTTTGCAGTGAAATTATACCGTGAAATGGATGAAAAAGCAGCTAGAAAGTTAATGCTGGTTAGTGTTTCATATATTTCGCTGTTACAATTGGTTTACGTTATAGATAAATTTTTACGATAGATAATTATGGAAATGTCAATTCAGGAACACAATGAACGAAAAGCAAAATCGTATAAGATGCTGCTTTGGTTTGGGATGATGAGTGTGGTGATGATTTTTGCAGGATTAACCAGTGCTTTTGTTATCAGTAAATCGCGTCCGGACTGGATTAGTGATTTGGCTGTGCCCAAAGCATTTATGATAAGTACCGTTGTTTTGTTGATAAGCAGTGTTACTTTTCATTTGGCTAAGCTTTCAATTAAAAAAGACGACAGAAGTAAGACAACGCTGTTTTTAACCGCAACCTTAGGTTTGGCTTTGGCTTTTGTTTGGCTTCAGTTCTCAGGGTTTAACGAATTGTTTAATAACGGACTTGTGCCAACAGGACCAGACAGTACGATTACCGTTGCCTTTCTTTATGCTTTCGTTATTGTGCATGTTGTACACCTTGTTGGGGGTATATTTGCACTTTTAATTATAATTTATAATCATTTTAAACAAAAATACAATTCCACTCAAACCCTTGGTATAGAGCTTGGTGCGATGTTTTGGCACTTTCTTGATTTCTTGTGGTTGTATTTGTTTTTATTTTTCTATTTCTACAAATAGAAAAAAAATGTAAATTTGGGAACTTTTTAACTAATAACTTTACAATGGGAGCGACAGTTACTACAACAGCTACTAACGGAAAAACTTGGGACGGCGGAAACGAGCCGATGGGAGCAAGTTATGGCAAAATGATGATGTGGTTTTTTATCGTATCAGATGCTTTAACATTCTCCGGATTTTTAGCAGCCTACGGTTTTTCAAGATTTAAATTTATTGAAACTTGGCCAATTGCCGACGAAGTGTTTACGCACTTTCCGTTCTTACATGGTGTGGAAGCGCCGATGTATTACGTGGCCTTAATGACATTTATATTGATTTTCTCTTCTGTGACTATGGTTTTGGCTGTAGATGCAGGACACAAATTGCAAAAAACTAAAGTTGCAGTTTACATGCTTTTAACCATCGTAGGAGGTTTTATCTTCTTGGGCTCTCAGGCATGGGAGTGGAAAAACTTTATTCAGGGTTCTCACGGAGCTATCGAAACTAAAGGGGGTTCTATTCTGCAGTTCGTAAACAAAGAAGGAGAAAGAGTGGCTTTGGCTGATTTCGCAGCACATTTGCCTAAAGAAAGAATCCAGAAAGAAAAAAATCTTGGGGTTTGGTTCGAAAGCGGTGAAACGGTTCCTACTTATTCTGTGGAAGAAGTTGTGGAAGGTTTCAAAGCGAATCCGGATTTGTTAATCCGTTCTGAATATTTGAACAAAGACAAAAAGAAAACCGTTTTAACCAGAGAGCAATCTTTAGAGCGTTTGAAGGAAGCTAAATTAGTAGTTGAAGGTGCTAATTTGAAAAGAAACGAATACGGACATAAATTGTTTGCGAATTTCTTTTTCTTCATTACAGGATTCCACGGATTCCACGTATTCTCAGGGGTAATGATTAACATTTTGATTTTCTTCAATGTTATTCTTGGAACCTACGAGAAAAGAAGAAGCTATGAAATGGTTGAAAAAGTTGGATTGTACTGGCACTTTGTAGATTTAGTATGGGTGTTTGTATTTACATTCTTCTATTTAGTGTAATTTTTATAATAACGAAGTATCATGGGACACGCACACGAATCGAATACAAAAAGAATATGGTTGGTTTTCGGACTTTTATCGGTAGTGACTATCGTTGAAGTTTTCTTAGGAATTCACAAGCCACATTCCTTATATATGACAAACCTTTTGTCAATGAATTTATTAAACTGGATATTCATTATATTAACAGTTGTTAAAGCGTACTACATTATGTGGGCGTTCATGCACCTGGAAGGTGAAAAAAGTAATTTAAGATGGTCAATAGTTGGACCATTAGTGTTTCTAATTCTCTATTTAGTGTTCATCTTACTAGTAGAAGGTAATTATGTTTTTGATGTGTTTAAAACTTCTCATTATAAATGGATTTTTTAATAACATATTAACTTATAAAAAGGGTACGCAATTGCGTACCTTTTTTTATTTTTGTACCCAAGTAAACCGATTCTTAAATGAAAAAATATATTGTTCTTACCGTTTTGTTTGCCTTGCCAATTTGTGCCTATTTATTCTTCTCCTCAGGAGTTAATAATTTTGCCAAATTACCAACGCTAACCCCGAATGTACCGGAGCTGTCCACTTGGACAACTTTAGACGGAAAACCTGTTCAGCTGAAAGAAAAAATTACCATTCTCGGATTTCCCGGAACGGAAATTCTGAAGGAAAAAGGGAATGCTTTCAATCTCGATCAGAAAATTTACAACAAGAATAAAGAGTTTAAAGACTTTCAGGTGGTGATGTTGGTACCCGACGGAACTCAGGATCAGGCAAAACAATTGATGGCCGAATTGGGCAGAATATCCGATTTGTCGCACTGGTTCTTTGTTTTTGCAAAACCGGAGGAAATCAAGGCTTTTTATGCCAAACTAAATCTTGTGGGGCAATTGAATCAGAATCTGGCAACACCTAATGTTTTTATTATAGATAAAGATTTGAACCTTCGTGGCCGAAAAGGAAAAAATAAAAAAGGAGAAGTAGAGTACCGCGAAGGCTATAATACCATTTCGGCTGCCGATTTGCACAATGAAATGGCGGATGATGTAAAGATTATTTTGGCCGAGTACCGTCTGGCATTGAAAAGAAATAATAAAAGAAAAATATAAGCAGTAATGAAAAACAAATCATACATAGGTATTTCATTCATTGTATTGCTGTTCGGAATCTGGGCCGTGCCGAAAATCATTGCCAAATTTCAAAAATCCGATTTGCATACCATGGGGCCGGTGCCTTCTTTCGTGTTGACCGATCAGAACAATAAAAAGATTTCCGATAAGGATTATCTTGGAAAAGTTTATGTGGTAGAGTTTTTCTTTTCCACCTGTCCGACCATTTGTCCGAAAATGAACCAGAACATGTTGCAGTTGCAAAAAGAATTCTACGGAAAACCGGATTTCGGCATTGCATCGATTACCATTGATCCTGCAACCGACACTCCGGAACATTTGAAAAAGCATGCCGAGGAATTGGGCGTAAAGCATTACAATTGGCATTTTCTGACCGGTGATAAAGAGTACATTTACAAACTGGCACAAACGGGTTTCAATTTGTACGCTGCCGAAAATAAAAATGTAAATGGCGGATTTGAGCATTCCGGAATGTTTGCCTTAATCGACAAAGAAGGAAATATTCGTTGCCGTAGAGATCAGTTTGATAATCCGATTTTGTATTACGACGGATTGGAACAAGCCGGGATTGATATGTTAAAAGAAGATATTAAAAAATTATTGGAAGAATAGATGGAAAATGCTGTAGAAAAGAAATACAACAAGTGGATTGTCGTTTTATCAGTTGCCATTCCTTTGGTGGTGGCGTTGCTGTTTGGAGTGAATTTAAGAAAATTGGGTTATGATGTGGAACCGTTATCGTTTTTACCGCCCATTTACGCTACAATAAACGCGATTACGGCAGTATTGTTGGTCGCAGCTGTTTGGGCTGTTAAGAATGGGAAAAGAAGTCTGCATGAGAGACTAATGAAAACTGCTATTGCCTGTTCCGTTGCCTTTTTGGGAATGTATGTGGCGTATCACATGACATCAGATTCGACTAAATTTGGCGGAGAAGGAATTGTAAAATATGTCTATTATTTTATTCTGGTAACGCACATCCTGCTTTCCATTATCATTATCCCTTTTGTATTGATTACTTATGTAAGAGCAATTTCGAATAGTTTTGAACGACATAAGAAAATTGCTAAAATCACATTCCCGTTATGGTTGTATGTGGCGGTAACCGGTGTTGTTGTTTACCTAATGATTTCTCCGTATTATGCGCATTAAAAAGTGGAATTGGATAGTAATCCTCGGTTTTTTAATTTTTAGCTTTTCAGCTGAAGCACAATGCGCGATGTGTCGTGCTGCATTGGAAAGTGAAGAATCCGGGGTGCAGGCAGGCGCCGTAAATGACGGAATTGTATACCTCATGGCAATTCCTTATATCTTGGTAGCCGCAATCGGATTTGCAATTTACCGATTGAAATACGGAAAGAAAAAGGAAGTGAATAAATAATGAAAAGCAGTTTCGTAAGAAACTGCTTTTTCGTTTGTGTCATCTATTGTCTGAAATCTGCTATCTTCAAACCGCTCTGTTTGAATTATTCCATCCCATCAATTTTCACGCTCATTTGTCCTGAGGTTTTAATAAAGGCGATGATGGCTTTATCGGTAAGTTCTACTTTGTCGAATTCAAAATCATTTAATGCGCCATTTACAAAAACACCTTTCATTGGGGAATAGTTGTTTAAATACGGTAACATGTTTTTCTTTCCGTCTTCTAAATTGCCTTTGATGGAATAGCGACAACTCTCTTGGATTTTTTTCAGAATCATACCGCTTAAAAGCCAATTGGCGGTCTTTGTTAATACGCCTTTGGTGTTTAAAACATAATCCAGTTGATCAAAATAGATTTCTTTGGTAACAGCATTGTAATTCGGATATCCCGCCAAATAAATGGTGCCGTCAATACTGCCGGTCATGTCTAAAGCGATAATCATTTTACCGTCTTTGTGCCATAAATCGACTTTTTGCACTGTAATTTTACGACTTCCGGAAGCAAAGGTTTGTCCCTGAAAGTTTTTGGTTAGTATGCGCGAAGCACTTTCATAGGTAGAAACTGCCGCTACTGTGGCTTCAATTTTGTTGGGCATTTTGCTCACCGGTTTTAATACGATGGCTTCTTTTTTGAAAGTATTTGCGGGTTGTTGTCCTACAATGGTTTGCATGCTGCATTTTAGTCCCATGTCCATGGTAATTTTGCTTTTGGACAGAACGGCATCGGTTACATACAATTCAGAAGGAATGAGCTTGAACCAGGTTTCATATTGTTCGCTGGTTTGAAATGGTGTGCTTAATTTTTCCAAAACCGATAAAACCATTGGCTTGAAATCAGTTGTTTTGTTAATGGCGTCGTCAATTTTTTTGGCAATTTTAGCTTTGAAAATACGCAGGGTTGGATTTACCAGATAGGTTATCGGAACATTTCTTCCGGCTACGACAATCGACGGACTTTCACTCCACTCGAAATCCTGAATTTCCGATGTCGTGGTTAGTTTCCAGTTCGAAAGCCTTGCATCACTTAAAAGCGTTATGGTTCCGTTTAGGTTGATTTCCCGAATGTCGTTCAGTCCAAGATAATCGGACCCGTATTTTACTTTTGCCCAGATTTTCATCGGAATCTCGGATTGAATTTTACCGTTTTTTTCCGTCAGTTTTATAGGGGCCTGTTTCCAGATTTTCATCTCGGTCTTGTCGTCTTCCATGATACTGTCGTTGTAAATCAGTCCCGAAAGTGCTTTGTTGAGTTGGTTCTCAATTTCTTTCAGTGGAACTTCTACCGGCATATTGATGTAGGAAGTGGTAGTTTTATAAACGGTTGGTGTGTTGTCGCTCGGCAGTGGTTTCAGTGCCTCAATCTTTTTGGTAGAGGAACAGCTGATGAATACTGTTAGTAATGCCAAAAGAGCTATTGTGGTTATTAGTGTTTTCATGTGAATTTTTAATAAAACGCTGTAAAAGTATAATTTTTATAGATTGAAGAATGTAACTTTTTGTAAAGAAATGCGTCTTATGTTTTTTAAGAATAAGAGATTACTCGCAATATCATATCTTTGTGTCTCTCTTTTCAAAAGAACCATATGAAAAGTACAACAACAATTAAGACCTTGTTTTTCGGTTTATTGCTCGTTTCCTTTCAGTCGAAAGCCCAAACTAAAAAGTGGACTTTGGAAGAATGTGTGAATTATGCCATGGAGAAAAACATTTCCATCAAAAATACAACTTTAGACCAGCAGCTGTCGGATATCTCGAAAAGAGATGCCATTGGTAATTTCTTGCCAACAATTAATGCGCAGGCAAATCATTCTTGGAACATAGGTTTGAACTTCAGTCCGGTTACCAATCAGGCGCAAACGCAAACCACACAATATTCTTCCGGTGGTTTAAATGCGAACATCGATATTTATAAAGGCTTGCAAAATCAGAACCAGCTTCGAAAAGCGAATCTTTCGATAATCGCTTCAAAATATCAATTAACCAAGATGCAGGAAGATGTGTCGCTGAATGTGGTGAATGCATATCTGCAGATTATTTTCAATAAAGAAAACCTGAAAGTGCAACAAGAGCAGTTGGCTTACGACACCAAGCAATTGGAGCGTTCTCAGGAGTTGGTGGATGCCGGAGTAGTACCTAGGGGGGATTTGTTGGATGTGAAAGCAACAGTAGCAACCGATAACCAAAGACTGGTTGCTGCAGAAAATGCACTGCTGATTTCCAAATTAAGTCTTGCACAATTGCTGCAATTGGAGAATTTTCAGGAATTTGATATTGCCGATGCTTCTGCCCCCGTTGCAGAAAGCTCTATTTTATTACAGGATCCGAAAGCGATTTTCGACAAAGCCAAAGAAACCCGTACCGATATAAAACTGGCAGCAACCAATGTGGATATTGCTGAAAGGGATTTAAAAATCGCCCGTGGCGGATACCAACCGTCATTGTCGGGATTTTATGGTTTTAATTCCCGCGTTGCTTATGCAGATAGAGTGGTAGGGTACGATCCGGTGACCGGAACACCTGTTACTGCGGCCCCATTGCCGTTTTTTACACAATTAAGTGATAATAAAGGTCATAATTTCGGAGTGTCACTTAATGTCCCGATTTTAAACGGTTTTTCTGTGCGAAACAATGTAGCCCGTTCCAAAGTGGCATTAGAGCGTTCCAAGATTAGTCTGGAACAAAAAGGATTGGACTTGGAACGTACGGTCTATACGGCTTATACGGATACAAAAGGTGCGCTGAAATCCTATGAAGCAGCGGTTTCGACTTTAGAATCCCGACAACAGGCTTTTAATTATGCCAAAGAACGCTACGAAGTTGGCTTGATGAATGTCTTTGATTTCAATCAGTCACAAACGTTATATGTGAACGCGCAATCAGAAGTATTGCGTACTAAATATGATTATATTTTCAGAACCAAAATATTAGAATTTTACTTCGGAATCCCGATTGTATCAAAACAATAAATCATGACAACAAAAACAAAATATTTAATTTTAGGAGGCGTACTGGCTTTAGCCGGAGTGTTGGTTGTATTAAGCAAGAAAGGTGTTATCGGAAACAAAGAAACCGGTAAAGAAGTGGAAACCGCTACAACCGATGCCATAACCATTGTGGAAACCGTTTCGGCAACCGGAAAAATTCAACCTGAAGTTGAAGTCAAAATAGCTTCTATGGTTTCGGGGGAAATTATTGATTTGCCCATCAAAGAAGGTCAGGAAGTTAAGAAAGGGGATTTATTGGTGAGAATCAATCGCGATATTTATGTTTCGGGGGTGAACCGTACCGTGGCCTCATTGTCAACCACGAAAGCAGGTTTAAATCAAGCCGAAGCACAACTGAAGGAAGCTAAAGGAAATTACGATCGAAATAAAAGATTATTTGAAAAAGGCGTAATCTCTAAATCGGAATGGGATAAAGTGGTTGCGGCTTATGAAGTGGCACAAGCGAACAAGCAATCGGCATATTTTAACATGAAAAGTGCCGCGGCGAGTTTAACAGAAGCCAACGATAATCTTGATCGAACCAATATTTATGCTCCGGCTGACGGAACCATTTCTAAATTGGATGTTGAGTTAGGGGAACGCGTTTTAGGAACCCAACAAATGGCGGGAACCGAATTACTTCGTGTAGCCAACCTGAACAACATGGAAGTGGAAGTGGATGTGAATGAAAACGATATCGTAAAAATAAGCATCGGTGATGAAGCAAAAATTGAAGTGGATGCTTACCTGAAAAAAGAATTCAAAGGGGTTGTAACCAGTATTTCCAACTCTTCAGTTGCCACTACATCTGCAGATCAGGTGACAAATTTTAAAGTGAAAGTCCGCATTCTGAAAGAATCCTACATGGATTTAATGGAAGGAAAACCGGCTAATTTCTCGCCGTTCCGTCCGGGAATGACCGCTACCGTTGATATTATTACCACAAGAAAAGAAAATGTTCTGGCAGTGCCTATTAGTGCGGTGGTAATGAAAACGGATACTACAGCGACTAAAAAAGATGTGGTGAAAGAACTGGAAAAAGAACAAGAGGAAAAAATTAAAGGCTCAACCGATAAAAAATACGAATGTGTTTTTGTGAAAGTTGGCGATAAAGCGAAACTTCGTGTGATTAAAACCGGCATTCAGGACGATACCAATATCGAAGTGGTAAGCGGTTTGAAAAAAGGCGACGTGATCATCATCGGTCCGTACACAACGGTAACCAAAGAATTGAATCCGGACGATAAAGTCACCATTAAGAAAAAAGATTCCGAAGAAAAGGAAAAGGATAAAAAAGCATAACATAAAGGCTTTCGGTTTTACTGAAGGCCTTTTTTAATTCTAAACCGTATCTTTGCCAATAATTTTAAACTCATGGCCTACATTTTAAATATCGAAACGGCAACTAAAAATTGTTCGGTAACCGTTGCCAACCAAGGAAAAACGATTGTTTGCATTGAAGTGGCGGAGGAAGGGTATTCCCATGCCGAAAAGCTGCATCTTTTCATTGAAGAAGCTTTGCAGAAAGCCGGAATCACTTTTCAGGATTTGAAAGCCGTAGCGGTAAGTCAGGGTCCGGGTTCTTATACCGGATTGCGCATTGGGGTTTCCGCGGCAAAAGGATTGTCTTATTCGCTGAACATTCCGCTGATTGCTGTGGATACTTTAGAAGCCTTGGCGCGCAAAATTACTATTGAAAGCGGCGTTATTGTTCCGATGATTGATGCCCGTCGCATGGAAGTTTTTACTGCTTTTTTTGATAAGAGTTATGCCAAAACACGCGATACAAAAGCCGAAATAATTGACGATACAACGTATTCAGAGGTGTCGGAGACAATCCATTTGGTTGGTGATGGCGCGATGAAATGCAAAGAAGTTTTGCATTCCGAAAAGGTTGTGTATCATGACGAAGTTGTATATCCGTCTTCCAACGAAATGAGTCTGATGTCTTTTGAAAAGTACAAAAAAAGCGACTTTGTGGATGTCGCTTATTTTGAACCTTTTTATCTGAAAGACTTTGTGATGACTACCAAAGCTAAAGCTTAACAATACTTTTACTCTGTTCCAGGATATCGGAATTCACCGAAGATAAATCGGCATTCTTTACCCAAACCCTAACGGCGAAATTAACGGTAGCATCTGTAAGTTCGTTTACCGTGACTTCCGGAGCCGGTGATTTCAGTACTTTTGGATGGTTTTTTACAATCGATTCCAATTCGTTTTTTACGACTTTGATGTCCGAATCATAACCGGTGCGTACAATCAAATCACTGCGACGCATGTTCTTTTGAGAGAAGTTTTTGATTTTCCCGTTGGATAAAACACCATTAGGAATATAAATAATCTGATTTTGTGCCGTGAGGATTTTGGTAGTGAAAATATGAATTTCCATCACTTTTCCGGTTTCGCCCTGCGCTTCGATGTTGTCGCCCACCTTAAACGGTTTGAACATGATAATCAGCATTCCGCCCGCAAAATTGGATAACGAACCCTGCAACGACATCCCCACGGCCAAACCGATGGCTCCAAAAATGGCAACGAAAGACGTGGTTTCGATTCCGAGTCGGGAAATAACTGTTACAAAAAGCAAGATTCGGGCGCCCCAGATTAAAATATCAGAGATGAACTGAATTACGGTCGGCTCCAGCTCGCGTTTGACCATGATGCGTTCTGCGACTTTACGGAAGATCTTAATCCCCCAAATACCAATCAACGCGATTAAAATTGCCGATACTACTCTCGGGGAATAATCAATCAGTACATTAAAATAATGCACAAAAAAGTTGTTCATTTTTTCTACTTCCATGGCTTTTAGCTAATTTTCAGTGCTGCTACTGTGGTTTCTAATGAAGTGTTGGGCAGCAAACAGTTTTTATTTTGGCAAATATAAAACAGAAGATTTTGTTCGTCAAACCGACTTTGCAAAAAAGGTAGTTCGGATGCTTTTGTGGATCCGGCAAGTATAATGTTTGGTAAATATTCAGCTTGTATTTTTCGGATGTTTTCCAAAGCATTTTTTCCGCAAACGGCCAGTTCTTTATTGTCATCCGATTGATTCAGCCAAAGGTTCAGCCAGTTCGAATACGCCGAAGCATAATCCATATTCGGAATCATGTGATGCAACATCTGCAGTGCGGTTTTTTCGTAATAACCGTTGTGGAACAAAATACCCAGCACATATAAATTATTCGCCATGACCGAATTGGATGCCGGAATCACATTGTCTTCGGTTTCAAAATGCGGAGCAATCAGTTGTTCTCCATCACGTGAAGTAAAGGTGAAAAACTGTTTTTCTTCGTCGTAAAAATGTTCTAAGCAATAATCGATCAGTTGTTTGGCCTGATGTAAATACGATTCTTCCAGAGTAGCCTGATACAAGGCAATAAAAGCTTCGATGACAAAAGCATAATCTTCCAGAAAACCGGTGATGGTACTTTTGCCGTTTTTATAGGAATGCCAAAGAAACCCATCGGTAGACCATTGTTTGTCGGTGATAAATTGCGCATTTTTCTTTGCGACGGTAAGATAATGTTCGTGGCCCAATGCAGTATAAGCGTCGACATAGCCTTTGAGCATAATCGCATTCCACGAGGTTAGGGATTTGTCGTCCAATCGTGGTTTTGGGCGTTTTTCTCTTTCGTTGAAAAGGAGTTGTTCCCAGTTTTTCTTTTTATCGAGTAGTTCGTTTTCGGTCAAGCCGAATTGCGATGCGATGGTTTCGGCAGATTGACTCTGAATCAAAACATAATTGTCGTGTTCCCAATAGCCGAAATCGTTCACGTTGAAAAGGGCTGCGAACATTTCAAAATCCTCTTTCAATAGCTGTTGCAATTGCTCTTTTTTCCAGACATAAAAAGCGCCTTCTTCCAAAACGCCGACTTCATTAAGGCTATCCGCGTCAAGCGCCGAATAAAAAGCATTGTCCGAATTGTATAATTCGCGTTCCACGAAAGTCAGTGTTTTTTCAATAACGTTCTTATAAAGTGGATTCTGAGTTCTTTTATACGCTTCGGAATACAACGAAATCAGTTGTCCGTTGTCGTACAGCATTTTTTCGAAATGAGGCACGTGCCAACGCATGTCGACCGAATATCTTGAAAATCCGCCGTCCACTGTGTCGAACAAACCTCCGTAGGCCATCCGCGTCAGGGTTAAGTCGACAAATTCAAGTAAGTCCTTTGATTGTGTTTGATAACCGTATCGTTGTAAAAACAGATAATTGTTGGGCATCATAAATTTCGGGGCTCGGGCATAACCGCCAAATTCCCAGTCGAAACTTTTAGACCATTTTTCGACTAAAGGTTTGATGTTGTTGGGATTGCTTTTTGCTTCGGAATGATTTTTCTCCACTATACCCAGAATCTGAATGCCCTGATGGAGTTTCTCGGCATATTCCATCATGCGCTCGGGTTCTGTTGTATATAAGTTTTGTAATTGCCCGAGAATATCCATCCAGTTGTCCTTTTTGAAGTACGTGCCGCCCCAAACCGGTCGTCCGTCGGGCAAACAAACCACGTTTAAAGGCCATCCGCCCTGTTTGGTCATTAGTTGCACGGCTTTCATGTAAACGGCATCGACATCCGGTCGTTCTTCACGGTCGACTTTTATCGAAATGAAGTTTGCATTCATTACCCTGGCAACAGTTTCGTCTTCAAAACTTTCATGTTCCATTACGTGACACCAATGGCATGCGGAATAGCCAATACTGACAATGATGAGTTTGTTTTCGTTTTTTGCGGCTTTTAGCGAGGTATCGTTCCAGGCTTTCCAATGAATCGGATTGTTGGCGTGTTGCAATAGGTACGGACTGGTTTCATGTTGTAATTCGTTCATAAGAAGTATAAAAAAAAGCGTCCAAAAATTTGAACGCTTAAAGATACGGTGATTTCTTAAAATTATTTGATTTCAAAAGACAGTTTCAGGTTCACACGGTATTCGGTTACTTTTCCATCTTCGTTTACCACGGCACTTTGTTCCTGAACATATGCGGAACGAATGTGTTTTAAGGTTTTGGATGCTTCTGCAACGCCTTTTCTTGTGGCTTCTTCCCAGCTCACATCGGAACTGGATAGAATTTCGATAACTTTCATTACTCCCATAATATGTTGTTTTTTAAGGTTCTAACTATTAAAATTAGAGCGTAATTTCCTGAAAAACAATTCTATGGGGAAATTTTAGAGCAACGGTTGGAATTATCCGTTCACTGCTTCCACTTTGATTTCTTGATCGTGAAGCATTTCTTTTAACATGTTCTCGATTCCGTTTTTAAGGGTAAAGGTCGAAGAAGGACATCCGCTGCAGGCGCCTTGTAGTACAACTTTTACTCTTTTTTCTTTTTCATCAAACGATTGGAAGGCAATGTTTCCGCCATCGGATTGTACGGCCGGTTTTACATATTCTTCCAAAATATTGATGATTTGTTGGGAAGTGGTATCCAGTTTGTCGAAATATTCTTCCTGTTGTTTTTCGTGATTGGCTGTTTTTACGAGCTGCGTTTCATCGATAACGGTTTTTCCTTCTTCGATATACATTTTAATGAACGAACGGATTTCCTGTGTGATTTCCATCCATTCGGCAACATCGTATTTGGAAATGGAAACGTAATTTTCGTCGATGAAAACTTCTTTTACAAACGGGAAACTGAAAAGTTCTTTTGCGATAGGCGCTGCAGCTGTCTCATCGATATTTTTGCATTCCACCGCAGTTTTGGTAAGCATTTTACTGGCCACGAATTTCATCACCGATGGGTTAGGAGTGGTTTCACTGTAAACGGTTACCGGAACTTTTTTGTTCGCTGATTCTTCGATGTTTAGAATTTTTCCGCCTTTATCCACAAATGTTTCAATTTGTTCGGCTAACAATTCTTTTACTTCATTCCATTCCACAATCGAAAATTTCTCGATGGCAATAAAATTTCCAGAGATGTAAACGGTTTTTACAAACGGAAGGTAAAACAATTGTTTTGCCAATGGGGACGGTGCGGTTTCGTCTATGTTTTTGAATTCAAAATTCTGATTTCTGGAGATGAATTCAGGAAATTCAAACTTCATTATGGCAGGATTCTGTGTTTCTTTTATTGTTACTTTCAACATGATTTTTGTGATTTTTTGCAAATTTAGTGAAGTTATATCCTTTGAATAAGTATATTTGGCTTTTTAAAGAAAAAATTAACACAACAATAAGGTTTTTTTAAAATTTTATTGTACAATATTGTCTTACAGTTGTTTTTCTTATTCAAAAATTTATATATTTGGTGAGTTTGAAAAATATCGGTAATTTTTTTCAACTAAAGAGTCTGTTTTCAATAAAAAGGAATTATGAATATACTAAAAAAGCGCTTTTTACTTTTAGCTTTCTTTTTGACACAACTATCATTCTCTCAGGAGGGTGTTGCAGTTTATTCGGATTATTTGTCTGATAATTATTATTTGATTCACCCGTCTATGGCCGGAGCTGCGAATTGTGCTAAAGTCAGATTGACAGCACGTCAGCAATGGTTTGGCCAGTCGGATGCACCAAGACTGCAAACATTAAGTTTCAACACCGCTTTAGGGGAAGAAGGTACTTCAGCTTTTGGGGCTATTGCTTTTAATGACCGTAACGGTTACCATTCGCAAAAAGGAGCTAAAATTACTTATGCGCACCATATTCGTTTTTCGAAAGGAAATGATGATTTGAACATGTTGTCTTTTGGGGCAAACGTTGGAATTATTCAGAGTATGTTGGATGAGACACAGTTCGAGCCGACTTTTGACCCGATTGTAGACGGAACCATCAAGCAAAAGTATTCTTATTTTAACGTTGATATCGGGATGTCATACCACTTGGTAGATTTCTATACGCATGTTACCGTAAAAAATGCAATCGAAACAAGACGTAAGATCTATACTGAGTTCGAGGATGATAACTTGAGAAAATTCCTTTGGTCTGCTGGATATACTTTTGGTAAAGAGGACGGACTTTTGTGGGAGCCCTCTTTCATGTTCCAAATGACTGAAAAAACCAAAGAAAAATCTATTGACGTAAACTTAAAAGTGTACAAAACAATGGAAGAGTTTGGTAAAATCTGGGGAGGTTTGTCTTACAGAAGAAGTTTTGACGCAACTCAGTACTCCAGTGGAGGATCAGTAAAAGATCAAACTTTACAGTATATTACTCCGATTGTAGGGGTTAATTATAAAAATTTCATGGCGGCTTACACGTATTCTTATTTAACAGGTGCTGTTAAGTTTGATAACAGTGGGTTTCACCAGCTAACTTTAGGATTCAATTTTAATTGTAAGAGAGAGCCTTACCATTGTAACTGTCCTGCAGTTAATTAATTATAAAATTAATTGGTCCCGATTTATCGGGACTTTTTTTTGTTTACTTATGGCATTAATTAAAGAAGTTAAAGGAAAGTATCCTCAAATACCGGAGGATTGTTATGTGGCGGATAATGCCACTATTGTTGGCGATGTTTCTTTTGGAGCGTCCTGCAGTGTATGGTTCAATGCGGTGGTTCGCGGGGATGTCCATTTTATTAAAATTGGTAACAAGGTGAATATTCAGGATGGGGCCATTATTCATTGTACCTATCAAAAACATCCTACTGTAATTGGAAACAATGTTTCTATCGGTCATAATGCTATTGTACACGGTTGTACTGTTCACGACAATGTGCTAATTGGTATGGGTTCCATTGTTATGGACAACTGCGTAATTGAAAGCAATTCGATTGTGGCTGCGGGTTCTGTGGTTACACAAAACACTACGGTTGAATCCGGGACGATTTATGCTGGGATTCCGGCTAAGAAGGTTAAAGATATCAATGCTTCTGATTTCGCGGGTGAAATCGAACGTATTTCTAATAATTACGTGATGTATTCGAGTTGGTTTAAAGAAGATTAAAACTCTTTTTCAAAAACATCGTTTGAGAAGCCAAGTATTTCTTTTAATACTTTGGAATCACTGTTTGTATAAAAGATCTGCTTTTTCTTTTCTTCGGAAAGATTTAGCAGATTATTTTTTTCCAGTACTTTCTTGGTTTGTTTGGCAACAGCTGCTCCAGAATCGATGATTTTGATGTGTTCCGGGATGATTTTTTTTATCTGTGGAATAAGATAAGGGTAATGGGTGCAACCGAGTACCAGATAGTCTATATTCGCCTCAACCATTGGTTTCAGGTATTCGTTCAGCAGGCCTGTCATTTCTTCGGATTCCATTTTCCCTTCTTCGATGAGCTGCACCAAGCCAAAACCGATTTGTTCAATGATTTTTACGTTGGAATAGGTTTCCACCGCTTTATTGAAAAGTTCGCTGTTTAGTGTGCCTTTGGTGGCTAATATGCCTATGGTTTCCGTTTCGGTTTGATTTGCTGCCGGTTTTATGGCCGGTTCAATGCCGATAAAGGGAACATTGTATTTTGCACGCAATTCCTTAATGGCATTCGTAGTGGCGGTGTTGCAGGCTACTACTATGATTTTACAGCCTTGCTCTAATAACAGTTCTGTATTTTTACAGCTTAATTGTATTATTTCCTCCTTCGTTTTTTGTCCGTATGGGGCATTTTTACTGTCTGCCAGATAGATAGTGTTTTCATTGGGAAGAAGCTGGTGTATTTCTTTCCAGATGGAAGTGCCTCCGATACCGGAGTCGAAGATGCCTATGGGGTTTGTGCTGCTCATAAAACAAATGTAAAAAAAAACTGCCTCGATTTTTTAGCGCGAGACAGTTTTTTGTATTCTTGAAAAAGTGAATTAGAATCCTAATTCTTTTTTAACATCAGCTAATAAGTTTGGACCGTCTGCAACGATAACTCCGCTTCCGCTTGTTGCATCCAATACGTATTGGTATCCTTTCGCTTTCGCTACTTTTTGAATAGCAGTTCTGGCTTTGTCCATGATTGGTTTTACAAGATCCATTTCTTTTTGTTGCAATTCTTTTTGTGCAGTGTCTCTGTATTGTTGGATACGGGAACCCATATCCTGCATTTCTTTTGCACGGGTTTCGTTAACAGCTTCGGTTACAGTTGTAGCTTCCGATTCGTATTTTTTCATTTTATTTTGGTACTCAGTTACCATGGTTTTGTATTCGTTGTCGTAAGTCTCGCTTATTTTTTTAACCTGAGCCTGAGCGGTTTTCATTTCCGGCATTGTAGTCATCAATTCCTGAACGTCGATGTGCGCCACTTTAGCCTGAGCCGACATTGTTTGATTAGCACCCATGAAAAGTGCGGCAGCGATAAGTAAAGTTTTTAATTGTTTCATTGTTAAAATAGTTGTTAATGATTTTAATTTTTGTTTTCCTCTTTTTTCTTTTTCAAAGCTTCTTCTTTTTCTTTTTTAGCTTTTTCCCGGTCTTCTATTATTTTTTTGCGTTTTTCATCCAGAATTTTTTTTCTTTCGTCAAGTAGTTTCTGGCGTTCTTCCACTGCGGTTTTACGTTTTTCTTCCGCGTCTGTTTTTTTCTTTACCATTATGGAATCCGTTGCGGCTTTTTCAGCAGTTTTATTCGCAGCAACAGTATTTCCTTTTTCGTCTTTACTGTTTTCTTTTTTCCCGGCTTTATTTTTTCGTTCTTCCAGTTGTTGTTTTCTGCGATCTTCTATGGCTTTTTTCTTTTCAGCAGCAGCCAGTTTTCGTTCTTCTGCCAATTTTTCTCTGGCGGCTTTTTTCTCGTCAAGTTTTTTCTGTCTTTCAATCTGATCCGGATTTTCGGCTGCCATATCATCTAAAGCGTCCTGTTTTTCCTGTTCTTTTACCTGTTTTTTAGACATCTGCTCTTTCTTTTGAGCTCTTACCAATACTCTTAAAACACGATCGCTAAGATCGAAGCGTTGTGCGGCAAAAAGCATGGTCATGTCGGAAGACTTGTCAAATACAAAATCGTATTTCTGTGCTTCGGCAATATCCTGAACGGCTGTAAAAACCTGATCCTGTATTGGTTTTATTAATGTAGCTTTCTGAATCATCAGGTCGCCGTTGGGACCGAATCGTTTTTGCTGGTAATCCAATAAATCTTTTTCAAGGAACGCAATGGCTTCTTCTCTTTCTGCAATCAATTCTTTGGTTAGAAGAACCTTTTCGGTATTCAAATTATCTTTAAGCCTGTTGATTTCAGTTTTTTTAACCTCAATCTCCTGTTTCCAGACCTGTGCTTTTTGTTCGAGTTGGTTTTTTGCTTCGGCATAATCAGGAGCTTTCTCCAGAATATAGTCCATGTCGATGTATCCAACTTTTACCCCTTTACCTTGGGCATTAGCGGCTGAAAAAGCCAGAGCAACAAGTGCGATTAAAAAATATTTTCTCATAACGTTGATAAAGTTAATTTCAACTATCATGCCAAACTTTAAAATTGTTGGCCAATGATGAAATGGGTTTGCCATCCGCTTTTTTGGGTTTCGCCCGGAAGTGCATCAAATCCGTGGGCAAAGTCAATCCCTAATAAACCGAAAGCCGGCATAAATACTCTCAAACCAAATCCTGCCGAACGTTTTAAAGCAAACGGATTGTATCCTTTAAAGGAATCGTAGGATGCACCTCCTTCAACGAAGGTGAGGGCGTAAATTGAAGCGGATTGCGCCAATGTAATTGGGTAACGTAACTCCAATGAAAACTTATTGTAAATTGTTCCTCCTGTTTGTTGTCCTCGTTTTGGTCCTGATTCAATAATTGGCGCTAAGGATTGATTCGGATAACCTCTTAACTGGATCATTTCACGACCGTCCATAGAGAAATTCGCCAATCCGTCTCCTCCTAAATAAAATCTTTCAAACGGTACCAGACCTCTGTCGCTGTTGTAAGCGCCCAAGAATCCGAATTCTCCCAATGAGCGTAAAACAAGCTTCTCGTATACTTTCGTATACCAATCTGCTTTGAATTTAATTTTATAATATTCTAACCAGTTAAAACGTTTTTGATCCACTTTAGCTGCGTCGGCAGCGGCTAAGTGATAATCGTTATTGGCTACAGCATTTCCGTTTTCATCCAAATACGTACCGGCAGGCACATAAGTACCATCAGTGGTTTGTTGATTTTGACTAGTTCTCAGTTTATTTTCCTCTAAGTTACCTAAATTTTTGTAATCTACTCCATTCAGCAAAGAATATGGTAGTGTAAATTTACCCGTAACTGAAAATTCAGAACCGTAAGTAGGGTAAATTGGATTGAAACCTTTACTGTTTCGGGATAAACCGATAGTGTAAGTAAGGTTACGTGATGAACCGTTTCCAAAGGTGAATAAACCGGAGAAATAATTGTTCAGGTCGTAATATTGGAATGCTATGGATTGTGATAAGATGAAGTAATCGTCCGGCACCGTTAATTTTTTCGCAATTCCCATGGATATGGAAGTGATGTTGAAACTTTGGTTACGGGTTACGTCACGCGTTGAATAGTTGTATAAAAACTGTTTACTGTGTGATAAGGATGTAGAGAAACTCACCGGTTTCTTTCCTCCGAACCAAGGTTCTGAAAAAGAGATGCTATAGGTTTGGAAATAGGAACTTCCTTGTAAACGCAATGACATTTTTTGACCGTCACCCATAGGTAAAGGTTTGTAGGCGTCTTTCTTTAAAAGATTTCGAACTGAGAAGTTGTTGAACGAAAGCCCTAAAGTTCCAATAAATCCGCCACCGCCATAACCTCCTTGTAGTTCTACCTGGCTGGATCCTTTTTCTACCAGATTATAGTTGATGTCTACCGTACCATCGGCGCCATTTGGTTTTACATCCGGTTTCAAAGCTTCCGGATCGAAGAAACCTAACTGTCCTAATTCACGGATGCTTCGGATTACATTGTCCTTGCTCCATTTTTGACCCGGTTTTGTTCGTAATTCACGATATATTACGTAATCATTTGTTTTGTCATTTCCGGTAACTGTCACATTGTTAAAATAGGCGATGGGACCTTCGGTGACTCTGATTTCGAAATCGATAGTATCGTTAACGGTTTTAACTTCAACGGCATTAATATTGGAGAACAAATAACCGTTGTTTTGATAAAGATTGGTTAAATCTTCACCGTCCGGTTTTGATTTGTCGGCAATGCGCTCCTGAAGGAGTTTTCCATTGTAAACGTCTCCTTTTTTAATACCCAATATCTGATCTAAAGCCTGATTGTTGTAAACCGTATTACCCAAATAACGGATGTCTCCAAAATAATATTTTCGCCCTTCTTCCAGGTTGATTTTGATGGCAACGGTATTTTTTTTGTCGTTGTAGGTTACGGTTTCATTTGTAATACGGGCATCACGAAAACCGTTTTCTTTGTATTTGTCTACAATGGATGTTAAATCTTCGTTGTATTTTTCTTTTATGAATTTTGAGGATTTTATAATTCTCATCGGGTTCAGGAAGCCTTTTTTCTTGGTGTTGGCCATGGCACGTTTAAGCTTTCCGGTTTTTAATTCCGAGTTGCCTACGAACTCAATGCTTTTGACTTTTACCTTTTTACCACGATCTACATTCACAACCATATTCACTCTGTTTTGAGTAGAATCGGGAATTGTATTGATGACTACTTTCGTATTATAGTATCCGTCTTTTTTATATTTGTTTTCGATGTAATTCTTAGTAGTGGTAAGGAGGTTTTCATTGACAACTTTATCCTTTTTAAGGTCATTGTCCTTAATCAGGTCGTCGATTTTTCCTTTTTTAACACCTTGAAATTTCACATCGTTAAGTTTTGGAAGTTCATTGATATTTAATTCCAGGTAAATACTATCGTTTTGAATTTTATCCACATAGAAGTTGATGTCGTTGAAAAGCCCCAGCTTCCATAGTTTTTTTATGGCGCTGCTGATTTCATCTCCGGGTACGGTTATGGATTGTCCTTTTTCAAGACCTGAAAATGTAATAATGGTTTGTTGATTGTAAGTTATCTTACCGGTAACGTCTACATTTGCAAGAACATATTGTTTTCCGGCTTCCGGAATATTGGTATCTTGGGCGTTTACTGCGGAAATACTTCCTAAAAATATGATAGCAAAAACTAGTTTTATAGTTTTTTGAAACATTCTGAAATTATTTAATTTGTTCACTTGTTTTTCCAAATCTTCGTTCTCTTTTTTGGTAACTGATAATTGCGTCATATAAATCTTTTTCTCTAAAGTCAGGCCATAATACATCCGTAAAATAGAACTCGGCGTAAGCGATTTGCCATAGCAAAAAGTTGCTGATACGGTGCTCGCCACTGGTTCTGATTACTAAATCTACATCGGGCAGATTGTGCGTGTAAAGATGCTGATTAATAATTGATTCATCAATATCAGTAATTGAAATTATATTATTTTTAACTTTATCGCTGATGTTTTTAATGGCAGTAACAATTTCCTCTCGGGAACCGTAGCTTAAGGCCAGCGTTAAAGTCATTCGTTTATTGTCTTTTGTTTTTTCGATAACCTCCATTAATTCTTTTTTGACAGAGCCAGGAAGATTGTCCAGATTGCCGATGGAATTCAGTCGGATGTCGTTGTTCTGGAGTGTCTTCAGTTCTCCTTTTAAAGAGGATATCAACAATTTCATTAAGGTATCCACTTCCAGTTTGGGGCGGTTCCAGTTTTCGGTGGAAAAAGCATAAAGAGTAAGATTTTCGATACCTAATTTTGCACAGGCTTCTACTACAATCCGAACAGATTTGGTGCCTTTTTCATGACCAAACGCTCGGAGCATTCCTTTTTGTTTTGCCCAACGGCCATTACCATCCATGATGATTGCCAGATGCTTGGGTAAATTGTCTTTATTTATATTTTCAGTCACACTCATTTTTATTCTGCGCAGTAACAAGGGTTTTGTCCGAAGGTATACGTAAGGGTCACCCCCGTAAATACATACCAGTCATTACTGTTTAAATTTCCAAATTTTAAAGAAGCAAAATCGTTGTTTTTCGGATTGCTTCCATCTAAATTATCTGTAAAACTATATCTAACACCACTTTCCAGACCTAATACGAATTTGTCTGCAATGCGGGTTTTTAGACCCAAGGTCATTGGAATGGCCAATGAATAGCTGCTTTTGTCAATCTTCGTCTGTCCGTCCAGAACATACAATTCATCGTAACGGAGAAAACTCAGTCCGGTATGTACGTAAGGGGTGAATTGTACACCGCTTTCGTGCAGGTTGAAATCAAAAAAATTAAATTCCAGCCCTGCTGAAAGTTCTTTGATTTCATTCTCAAACCGATAGCCTCTCTTTTCTCTTGACGGGGCATCCGAGTCCAAATCGTTGGATGTTATTTTTGCCTGAGTATAAGAAAATCGGTAAGAATGTCTTATACTCCGGTTCCATTTGTACAAAATTCCGAAGCTTAAATCCTTAGGAGCAATGTATGTCGTGGGACCTACATCGCCAATGTAATTGCTTCCTCCTAAAAAAATACCCAATTCATTAATTTGAGCATTGGCTGAAATGCCGACCAGAAGAAAGAAAATTGCTGTAAAGATTCTCTTCATTTTGTTAAAATAGTGTGCAAATATAACAATATTGATTTCTAAACCGCTTTTATTGTTACATTTTCACAGGGTTAAAAGTAATAAAACTGTAAATAGTCTTTACCTAACGGAATTTGCAGGGGTTGTAGTATGTTTGGGGGCTAATTTTGTCTAGTTGCGTTTGTCTTCTCCCCAAAGTAATTTGTTTCGCAGGGTTTTTAGGAAACCTTCTTCGGGAAAATCAACCATATTTATGGTAAAAGGTGCTTTTTTGATGTGAATTTCATTCTCGTTTTCAATGGCTTTGGTGCCCGAGTCCAGGGAAACCAAAAATTGGGGTTCACGACCGGATACCTTTAGTTTTATTTCCGTTTCGTCGCAAATTACCAAAGGGCGTACGTTTAAATTGTGTGGTGCAATAGGGGTAATGACCAAACATTTCGATTCGGGGGTGATTACCGGTCCGCCACAACTTAAATTATAGCCGGTGGATCCTGTCGGAGTGGAAATAATCAAGCCGTCTGCCCAAAAAGAGGTAAGGTATTCACCGTTCAAACACGTTTCTATGGTTATCATGGAAGTAGTGTTTTTTCGGGAAACCGTAATTTCGTTTAAGGCAAAATTCAAATCAAAGATATCGCATGGATCCGGATAACATTCTAAACTGAGTAGCGTTCTTTGCGACAGTTTGTAATTGCCGTTGAATAAAAACGGTAGTAATTTTTCAATGGATTCCTGTTGTACATTGGCTAAAAAACCCAGTCTCCCGGCATTGATGCCTACGATAGGGATGTTTTTGCTTTTAACAAAAGTGGCTGCACGAAGCATGGTACCGTCGCCGCCGATACTGATGAAAAAATCGAAACTCTCGTTCAGTTCTGTGTGATTGGAAAACGTAGGGATTTCTTTTTCGAAAACGTTATTCTCGGACAAAATCGCATGATAATTAGCTTCGAAAACAACTTCTGCGTTGTTTTTTTGGGTCACTGTCAAAATTCTATCAATAATGGTTTTGGTGTTTTGCTGATAGGTTTGTCCGTAAATCGCTAACTTCATACCGTATTTTTCAATTTATATGTTTAAATATTTATCAAGGTAATCCGAACGGTCTTTGAGGTTGTTCAGATAAGCGTCTTCCTGATGCTCGCTAATGATTTCATAATTATAACGACGGAAAGTCTGGATGATTTCATTCATTCCGCCAAGGCTTAGTTTTACAGTCACCTGAATTTTTTCCAAATCGGAATAGGAGATGAAAAGTCCCAGTAAACGGGCACCATTACTTTCCACAATTTGAGTGATTTCACTCATTTTATAGTCTTTTACGGCTTTTTCCACTACAAGTACACCGCCGTCTTCCTTTAAAAAAGGGGTTTCGTGAAAACATTTGATGATGTCGGCCATTTCATAGTACCCGACATACGCATTGGTTTCGTCCAGAACGGGAATCACATTGGTTTCGTTTTTGGCAAACACTTCCAGAACATCCAGCCAATTCGTTGTTTTTCTTACGAAGAAACGTTCGAATGTATAACGAAATTCGCCAATTTTCCGGTCGCTGTCCAGCAGTTCCACATCTTCGGCACTGGCACAGCCAATGTAAACACCGTCTTCCAAAACCGGAAAGTGGCTGTAAGGGAACTCCAGAAATAAATCCTGCGCCACTTCAATGGTATCCTGAATGAGAATCGGTTCTACCTCTTTGTTGATATATTCTGTAATTTCAGTCATGATGTAAAATTGAAATCGACTGCAAAATAATCAAAAAATAGGACATTCTACCTTAATTTAACTTTGTATTTTTGTGGGAAAATCATTTTCTTATGACTAAATTATCCGTAAACATAAATAAAATCGCCACACTGAGAAATTCCAGAGGGGGTAACGTGCCTGATTTGTTACAGGTTGCCAAAGATATTCAGCGTTTTGGAGCTGAAGGAATCACAGTGCATCCAAGACCTGATGAAAGACATATCCGTTACCAAGATGCCAGGGATTTGGTTTCGGTTGTTTATACGGAATATAATATAGAGGGCAACCCGCAACACAATTTTATTGATTTGGTATTGGAGTGTAAACCAACGCAGGTAACTTTGGTTCCAGATGCTATTGGCGCACTAACTTCGAATGCAGGTTGGGACACCGTAAAAAATCAATCGTATCTGAAAGAAGTTATTGCCGAATTTAAAAGCAACGGTATCCGAACTTCCATTTTTGTGGACCCGGTTCTGCAGATGATAGAAGGGGCTAAGGCGACCGGTACCGACAGAATTGAACTCTACACCGAAGAATTTGCACATCAGTATGGATTGGGAAATAAAAAAGGCATCGAACCTTATGTGGCAGCTGCGGTTTTAGCGAATGAATTGGGGTTAGGGATTAATGCCGGTCACGATTTGAGTCTGGATAACATCAAATTCTTTAAAGATAACATTCCGGGACTTTTGGAAGTTTCCATCGGGCATGCCCTGATTTCGGAATCGCTGTATCTTGGCTTGGAAAATGTAGTTAACATGTACCTGCAACGCTTAAAATAATGGAGCTGTATTCGAGAATAGAAGGGGAAGGTAAGCCACTGTTGATTATTCATGGCTTTCTGGGAATGTCGGATAACTGGAAAACCTTAGGCAGTCAGTTTGCCTTGCAAGGGTTTCAGGTGCATTTGCTTGACATGCGCAACCATGGAAAAAGTCCGCACAGTGAAGATTTTACCTATGCAGCAATGGTTCAGGATGTTTATGAATATTGTGCGCAACATCATTTGGAAAGTGTAAATCTTATCGGGCACTCGATGGGGGGTAAAATCGCAATGTTGTTTGCAACAACTTATCCTGAAAAAGTGGAAAAATTGGTTGTAGCGGATATTGGTCCGAAATACTACGCGCCGCATCATCAGACGATTTTGGCCGGCTTGAACGCGATTGATTTTTCCAAGCAGCCCAGCAGGGCAAATGTGGAAGAAACACTCTCCTTATATATTAAGGATTTTGGTACCCGACAGTTTTTACTGAAGAATCTTTATTGGGTTGAACCCGGTCAGTTAAGTTTTAGGTTCAATCTCGACGTTTTTAATCGAAAAATTGAAACGATAGGAAACGCGCTTCCATTTGAAAATCATTTCGATAAGTCCACACTTTTTCTTCGGGGTGATAAATCCGATTACATATTGGATTCCGACTTTGAAACGATTCGTCATCATTTTCCGGATGCGGAAATTCGGACAGTTAAAAATGCTGGACACTGGCTGCATGCTGAAAACCCGGGAGATTTTTATGAAATGGTTTTAGATTATCTGAAAAAATAATTCACGAAACTCGGACGGTTTTAAGAAAATATTATGATTGCATAACATTTTTCTTAAAAAAATTGTAAAATCCATATTTTGTTATAAATTTGGGTTGATGTTTTATAAAAACGGATAAAAAAACTAACACATTTTAACACTATGAGAAAATTATTATCTTTAACATTACTGGCTTTAGCGGGTACTTCGGCGTTTGCGGGAGGATATCGTGTGAGTTTACAGGGGCAGAAGCAACTTGCAATGGGGCACACGGGTGTAGCTGTTGTGAACAGTGCGGAAGTTTTGTTTTTTAACCCTGCAGGGATGGCTTTCCTGGAAGATAAATTCAATGCATCAGTAGGAGCTAATGCATTGTTTGCAAAAACTAAATTTCAAAATGAAACGTATAATTGGCAAAATTCTACTGATAACTTAGGGACACCATTTAATGTATACGCTTCTTACAAAATAAACAAATGGTTGTCTGCCGGTATCGCTGTTTATACCCCTTACGGTAGTAAAGTGGAGTGGGATCAGGATTGGCAAGGTTCGCACTTGGTGAACAATATCGATTTGAAAGCGATTTACGTTCAGCCAACAATTTCATTGAAAGTGAGTGATGAATTCGCAATCGGTGGTGGACCAATTTATGTTACGGGTTCTGTGACTTTTGACAGAAACTTAAACAGAAGTTTGACAGACGAAAACGGAAACAGATCCGATGTGAATCTTGAGGCTAAAGGAATCAGTGCTTGGGGATATACTGCAGGATTTATGTTTAATCCTTGCAAAGATTTGCGTTTGGGGGTGAACTACCGTTCGGAAATTATTATGGAGGCTCGTGGTGGAGACGCTACATTTAATGATGTGCCGGTTTTCGCTCAGGGAACTTATTCCAATACAACATTCAATGCAGATTTGCCATTGCCGGCTGAATTAACAGCAGGTTTGTCCTTTAATGTGACAAAAAAATGGATGATTGCTTTTGATTTTAACAGAACCATGTGGAGTGCTTATAAATCATTAACTGTTGATTTTGATAACAATGTGCCTACTTCTGTTAATGCTAGAAATTACCATGATACAAATACTTTCCGTGTAGGAACTCAGTATGTTGTGAATGATAAATTCACATTCAGAGCAGGTTGGTACAAAGACGAAAGTCCTATCTCTGCAGGGTATTTTGCTCCGGAAACACCACGTAACGATTCTATGGGATACACAGGTGGTTTAACGTATCAAATCAATAAAAAATTAGGTGTTGATGCATCTTTCTTATACTTGCATTTTGACGAAATCGATGCGTCTTACGATCATTATACAGAAAACGGAAACGTGATTCCTTTCGGAGGAACCTATAAGTCAAGCGTTTTCTCTCCTGGTATTGGTTTAACGTATAGCTTCTAATTATCTAAAAAGAAATCATGATGAAAAATAAATTTATATATTTTGCTGTTTTGGCAGCGTTAGGGTTTGCTTCTTGTGAACCTGAATTTGAAAATGAAGTAACAAATGCTTCCTACTCTGCAGGAGAGGCTGACTTTTCGACTTATGTGGCAGTTGGGAATTCCCTAACGGCAGGTTATATGGACGGAACGGTTTCCCGTGGCGGACAGATGTATTCGTATCCTAACTTATTGGCACAAAAATTTGCGGTTGTAGGAGGTGGGGCTTTTGAACAGCCTTCGTATGCAGATGATGTGAACAATCTTGGTGGGCTTACTTTAGGCGGTATGCAGATTGCCGGAACAAGATTGGTAATCGATTTTTCTGCTGGAGGACCGGAGCCTATTGCAGGAACTCCAACAATCGAGGTTTCAAATCTTCAGGCAAAAGCCTATAATAACATGGGGGTTCCAGGAGCTAAGTCGTTCCATTTGTTAGCGCCTGGCTACGGAAATTTGGCAGGAGTAGCTTTAGGACAGGCAAATCCTTATTTCGTGCGTCATGCAACGTCACCAACAGCAACGGTATTGGGTGATGCGATGTCTAAAAACCCAACATTTTTTACTAACTGGATTGGTGCTAATGATGTGTTGGCTTTCGCTACTTCCGGTGGTGTAGGTGTGGATCATAACGTAACTGGGAATTTAGACCCGTCTACTTACGGTGGTAATGATATTACAAATACTAATGTTTTTGCCAGTGTATACTCTTCAATCGTAAATACGCTTACTTCAAATGGTGCTAAAGGGGTAGTTGCGACAGTTCCAAGTGTAACTGCAATTCCTTTCTTTACTACAGTTCCTTATAATCCATTAACGTCAAGTGTTTTGGGTGGTGGAAATACAGCCGTAGGTGATGCTACAATCGCTCAATTAAATGCACAATTGTACGGTCCGTTAAAACAAGCGTTGACTGCTTTTGGAGCTGGAAGTAGAATTAACCTATTGTCTACTACTGGAGGTAATCCATTATTGATTAAAGATGAGTCGTTGACAAATTTATCAGCTCAATTAACAGCAGCATTTACACCGTCACTTGGTGCGCCTACAGCTGCTTTTTACGGTTCTGTTTTTGGTCAGGCAAGACAAGCTACAGCTCAGGATTTAGTACTTTTGACTACAAGATCAGCAATCGGTACTGCTCCAGTAGGAGTTCCTGCACCGTTAGATAAATACGGTATTACTTATCCGTTGGAAGACAAACACATCTTGATCCCGACTGAAAAAACAGCTATCGCAGATGCTACGACGGAATACAATAATGCAATTCGCGCTATAGCAGCTTCAAAAGGTTTGGCTGTTGCAGACATGAATGCAATTATGAATCGTTTGGTTTCCGGTTTAAGATTAGAAGATGGTCAGATTTATACTGCAAACTATTTTGCCGGAACATCTAACATTAGTACAGTATTGTTCTCTTTAGATGGTGTACACCCTAATCCTAGAGGATATGCGGTTATTGCAAATGAAATCATTAAGGTGATTAATATGCATTATAAAGCAAAATTACCAATTTATGAAGTTGGTGGTTTCCCTGGAGTTACCATTCTGGGGTCTAACTAAGAAATAATATTTTCATAAAAAAGCGCTGAATTTTCGGCGCTTTTTTTATTTTTATGCATTAATACAATCATTATGAAAAATTTACTTGTCCGACTTTTACTAACCACAATCTTAATCGTGGTGTTGGCAAACTTCCTTCCGGGAATCCATGTGGATACTATTAAAACTGCTTTAGTTGTTTCGGTTGTCTTGGCATTGTTGAATACTTTTTTAAAACCGGTACTGGTTTTCTTTACGTTGCCAATTACGATGCTGACTTTGGGATTATTTCTTTTAATAATCAATGCAGGAATGGTCTTGTTGGCGGATTATTTTATCGATGAATTCCGCGTGGATACGTTTCTGAATGCCTTTGTTTTTAGTGTGGTTTTATCGTTAAGTCAGTGGATTCTCAATCTTTTTGTAAAAGATTAAGGATAAAAGCAATTGTTTTTTTAGCCAATTGAAATACAATAGGTTAAAAACTTGGTTGGGTTGTAAAAAATATATAATTTTGCAACCCAATTTTAGTATGTAAAAAAATCAAAATAATGAATATTACAAGAAGCAATGTAGATGCATTAAATGCGATTGTAACTGTTGAAGTTACTAAAGAAGATTATGCAGGTCAGGTAGAAAAAATTTTAGCAGATTATCGTAAAAATGCCAGCATTCCTGGATTTAGAAAAGGGGCGGTACCAATGAGTCTGATTCAGAAACAATACGGTAAAGCGGTTCTTCTGGATGAGGTTAACAAATTGTTGCAAAGTTCATTAAACAACTATTTAGTTGAAGAAAAATTGGATATTTTAGGAAATCCGCTTCCAAAAATCACTGAAGATTTTAACTGGGATGCCGATAACTATACTTTTGAGTTCGAATTAGGTTTGGCACCGGAATTCAAAGTGGATTTGACCGCGAAAAACAAAATCACAAAATACACGATTGTTGCCGACGATAAAATGTTGGATGAGCAAGTAGAGCGTATCCAAAAGCAATTCGGGAAACTGGTTTCAAAAGATAAAGTAGAAGAAGGTGACGATTTGAGAGGAACTTTCACAAACGAAGAAAACGGCATCAACAATACCGTAAACATCACTCTTGATATCTTCAAAAGAAAAACCGATGCGAAAAAATTCATCGGTAAAAAGGTAGGAGATGTGGTGACTTTAGGAACAAAAGGTCTTTTTGATGATGATCATAAATTAATGGATTACCTGAAAGTAGATCACGATAACGTTCACGGTTTGGATATCGAAGTGAACTTTACTATCGAAGAAATCAATACTTCCGAAAAAGCAGAATTAAACCAAGAGTTGTTCGATAAATTATTCGGAGAAGGAAATGTAACTTCTGTGGAAGAAGTGAAAGCTAAAATCAAAGAAGATGCAGAGCAACAATTCGCTTCTCAGGCCGATCAAAAATTCTTAAATGATGTTACTGAATTCTTAATCGAAAACACAAAATTCGATTTGCCGGCAGCATTCCTTAAAAAATGGATTCAAACCGTTGGTGAGACTCCATTGACTCCGGAGCAGGCGGAAGAGGAATACGCAAAATCGGAAAACGGATTGCGTTATCAGTTAATCGAAGGTAAAGTAATCGTAGAAAATAATTTACAGACGACTTTCGAAGAACTAAAAGCCTTTACTTCGGAATTAATCAAAAAACAAATGGCTCAGTTCGGTCAAATGAATCCTACCGATGCTGATGTTGACGGAATCGTGGCAAGAGTTTTATCGAATCAAGACGAAGTAAAACGTCTTTCAGAGCAAATCATGAGCGAGAAGATGGTGAACCTGTTCAAAGAGAAGGTTTCTGCAAAGTCTAAAGAAGTTTCTTATCAAGACTTTATTAAAGAAATGTACGGAGAATAATTTTTCGTAAAAAATAAGTATATTTGAGCGTCAGACATTTTGTTTGACGCTTTTTTTAACTTTACAAACTAAAAAGCTTACCCTATGAACTACGGAAAAGAATTTAAAAAATATGCCACCAAGCATCACGGAGTAAACAGCATGTACTATGATAAAATCGTAGGCAGTATGACTCCGTATATTATTGAAGAACGCCAATTAAACGTAGCCTCTATGGATGTATTCTCCCGTTTAATGATGGACAGAATTATTTTTATGGGTACGGGTGTGGATGATTATGTGGCAAACATTATTCAGGCGCAATTGTTGTTCCTGGAAAGTGTGGATGCTTCCAAAGATATCAGTATTTACATCAACTCTCCGGGAGGAAGTGTTTATGCCGGTTTGGGAATTTACGACACGATGCAGTTCGTGAAACCGGATGTGGCTACTATTTGTACTGGTATGGCGGCTTCCATGGGAGCGGTTTTATTGTGTGCAGGAGCAGAAGGAAAACGTTCCGCATTACCACATTCGCGTGTAATGATTCACCAGCCGTCCGGTGGGGCACAAGGAGTTGCTACCGACATGGAAATCAACCTGAGAGAAATGTTGAAACTAAAAGAAGAATTGTATCAGATTATTTCGCACCATTCCAAACAACCTTACGATAAGGTGTTTAAGGACAGCGAAAGGGATTATTGGATGAAATCCGATGAAGCCAAAGAATACGGTATGATCGATGAAGTGTTGAGAAGAAGTTAAATAATTGAGAGTGAGAAGTTAAAGCTCGTGAAATCGGCTTTGGACTTTGTAACTTTGCAACAAAAAAAATAAAATGGCTAAAGAAGTATTAGAGTGTTCTTTTTGTGGAAGGAAAAAGCCAGAAACCAATTTACTGATTGCCGGAATCAATGCGCACATTTGCGATAAGTGTATTGAGCAGGCACACGGTATCGTGTTGGAAGAATTAAAACAAAGCGGAAATTCCGGTTTGCTTGCCGATTTGGTATTGAGTAAACCAAAAGAAATCCGAGCCTTTTTGGATCAATACGTAATCGGGCAGGATCAGACTAAAAAAGTAATGTCGGTTGCGGTTTACAACCACTACAAACGTTTGTTGCAAAAGCAATTGGACGATGAGGTGGAAATCGAAAAAAGTAACATCATAATGGTGGGGCAAACCGGTACCGGAAAAACTTTGGTAGCCAAAACGATTGCCAAAATGCTAAACGTGCCTTTGGCTATTGTAGACGCAACGGTTTTAACCGAGGCCGGATACGTAGGGGAAGATGTGGAAAGTATTTTAACCCGATTGTTACAGGCAGCCGATTACGATGTGGCCAAAGCCGAACGTGGTATCGTTTTCATCGACGAGATTGATAAAATTGCCCGTAAGAGTGATAATCCATCGATAACAAGAGATGTTTCTGGAGAAGGCGTGCAACAGGCATTGTTGAAGTTGTTGGAAGGAACTGTGGTAAATGTGCCGCCAAAAGGAGGTCGTAAACATCCGGATCAGAAATTCGTTGAGGTAAATACGCAGAACATTCTGTTTATTGCCGGAGGTGCTTTTGATGGTGTTGAGCGCATCATCTCCAAGCGTCTGAACCGTCAGGCGGTTGGTTACGGTACTTCTAAAAGTGCTGATGCCATCGATAAAGATAATTTATTACAATACATCATCCCGAAAGACATTAAGGACTTCGGATTGATTCCTGAAATAATCGGTCGTCTTCCGGTGTTAACCCACATGGATCCTTTGGACAAAGCAACATTGCGTGCGATTCTGACTGAACCTAAAAACGCTTTGGTGAAACAATACAAAAAACTTTTCGCTATGGATGAGGTGGAATTCTCCATTTCGGATGATGCGCTGGATTTTATTGTAGACAAAGCCTTAGAGTACAAATTAGGCGCCCGTGGATTGCGTTCGTTGTGTGAGGCTATTTTAACCGATGCGATGTACGATTTGCCAAGTTCGGATGAAACGACACTGTATATTGATAAGGATTATGCAGAACATTCGCTGAGTAAAAATTTGTTGCAGCGTTTGCAGGCAGCTTCTTAAATATAAAATCCCGAGCAATAGTTCGGGATTTTTTTTGTCTTAATCGAAAAAGATATCTTCGGAGAAATCCAAAATTTCAGAATCCGTAAAGCTGTTTTGCATTTCATCGAGTCCTTTGGCTAAAAGTAATTCGGTAGTGAATTTTCTGCTGATGCCATGAATGTGTCCGTTGTGGATTAGTTTGAAAAAAAACTTTCCCGCTGGCGTTTTAAATTTTAAAAAGGAAACATTTTCGATGCGTTCCTTTAAAAACAAAATATCTTTCTCGCATTCGTCTTTGCTTTTGTAACTCTGGCTGGTTAAAAGCGTTTTTCCTTTTCGGGAATTAAATTCGAATTTGATTAGTCCGTTCTCTTTTTTGCTGATTGCGAAAGTTCCCATATACGGTGTTTGGTATAAAAGCCTGCAAAAATATAAAAGTCCCGATGATATTCGGGACTTTTTATTTAGGCAACGCGGTGCGTTTCGTTCTTTTTCGTCGTGTCAGATTTAACATAGCGCGCTTTGCAGTTCCAACCGCTTGAGCAGGAAGTCAGTAGAACGGTTGAGGTAATCATGGCGCAGTAAATTATTTTTTTCATAAGGTTATTGGATAATGAATTCAATTCTTCTGTTTTTGCTGTCTTGTTCTTCGGTACATTTAGCACCACAGTTGAATTTCAATTGCGATTCTCCAAATCCTTTGTATTCTAATCGTTCAGCTGGAATTCCTTTGCTGATCAAATAAGTATAAGCCGCTTTTGCACGTTTGTTTGATAAATTCATGTTGTATGTATCCGAACCTTTTGCATCGGTGTGTGCGTTGATGGTAATTTTCATTTCCGGTTTCGTGTTCAGAACTTCAACAATTTTGTTTAACGATAGTTCGGATTCTTTCTTAACCGACGCTTTGTTGAAATCGAAATAGATGTTTTCGATCACGATAGCGTTGTCAATGATTTCTGCTTTGGTTTGATTCATTGCGATTACTTCGCTGTAGTTGCTGTTCGCATTGCTCCAGGCTTTGAAATTGGATAGGTTAACATCGTATCCGTCTTTTTCAGTGGTGATTGCATATTGTGTCAACGGTTCTACAGCTAAAGCGATTCTTCCGTTTTCATCCGAAGTGGTGTTTTTGATTACGTCACCGAATTCGTTTTTGATGATCACTTTTGCGTTAGGCAACGCTGTTTTTGATTTGATTTCCACAACAGTCGCACTTAAGTTTTGTGCAATGTGAGTCAACTCAAATTTATACACGTTGAAGTCTTCTTTGTCGCTGTTTTTGTTGGAAGAGATGTAGCCTTTGTCTTTTCCGCTCAAAATGAAGGCTACTTCGTCATTAATCGTATTTAGAGTGTTTCCCATGTTCGAACGGTTTGTGATGCCGTTTTCGGTTAACGATGCTCTGAAGATGTCGTATCCGCCGTAGTTTTCATGGCCTTCTGAGGAGAAATAGATGTATCTTCCCGAAGTGTATGGGTATTTCTCGTTTTTAGCAGAATTTACTGTTGGGCCTAAGTTGATTGGATTTTCAATAGTTCCGTCTGCAAGGACATCGGCAACATAAATATCATAACCTCCAAAACCACCGGGCATATCGGATGAAAAATACATTTTCTTCCCGTCAACCGAAACCGAAGGGGTTTCAATAGAATAGTTTTCGTTGTTGATGCTTAATTCTTGTAAATCTTTCCAGTATCCTTTAATTTCCAAATCCAAAGTAGCTTTGAAAATAGTGTATTGTTTAGCATTGTTAGCTTTGGCTCTTGTGATATAGATCGTTTTTTGGTCAGGTGAAAAAGCTACTCCGCCTTCGTTGGTTTCACCGTCCAATAATTTTGAGAAAACGATAGGGTAGGAAAGGTTTCCATATTTGTCTACGTTAACGCAGAACAAGTTGTTGTTTGGAGTGTTAGTGTTGGTGTCAACGGTAACTCTGGCAAAACCTCTTTTTTTGTTGGATAATACCAAATATTTGTCCATGAAAAAAGTAGTGCCCACTTCTGAAAGTTCAGTGTTGATTCCGGCGTCATTCGTGATGAAGTTCAACCCGGTTGTTTCCATTTTGGATGCGGTTAAAACTTTACTGGTGTGTTTTTTGTTTTGACCCCCTTGTGAAAAAGCAGTAAAAGAAAAGGAAATAAGTGTAACTAGTAACAGAACTTTTGTTCTCATTTTTTACGATTTATTTTTGTTTTTGGTTGATTTACTTTTAATAATCTAAAATCGAGTGCAAAAGTACTCCTTATATTATAGTATCATTAAAAAATCGTTAAAACGCACAAAAAATCGTTTAACGGTAATATAACAATTGAAAAATCAATTGTTATATTTATAACAAGATAAAAAAGGGCATAAAAAAAGCTTCAAATTTACATTTGAAGCTTTTGTACTCAAGGCGGGACTTGAACCCGCACGGACTAATGTCCACTGGATTTTAAGTCCAGCGTGTCTACCAATTCCACCACTCGAGCATTATAATTGGTTTGAGCGAAAAACGGGGTTCGAACCCGCGACCTCAACCTTGGCAAGGTTGCGCTCTACCAACTGAGCTATTTTCGCATAATCAGATTTTAAAAGAACTGCAGTACTTGTTTCGTATTGCGAGTGCAAATGTAGCACATAAATTTAATTTTGCAAGTGTTTGTGGTGAAAAAAAACAAACTTTTTTTTAATTCTTTGATAACGTTTGTGTTACAAAGTGATTATTTTTTAGTCAACATACGCTTGATTTCATTCAGTTTCATCAAAGCTTCCACCGGTGTTAAGGTGTTGATGTCTAAATTGATGATTTCTTCTTTGATTTCTTCCAAAAGCGGATCGTCCAAATTAAAAATACTCAACTGCATTTCCTCTTTGTCGGATTTGGTTCCGGCCAAAGCTTCACTGGAATGGTCTTTTTCTAATTTCTTAAGTAGTTTTTGTGCTTTCAGAATAACCGTTTGAGGCATGCCGGCCATTTTCGCCACATGGATACCAAAGCTGTGCGCACTTCCGCCTTTAATCAGTTTTCGGATAAAAAGCACCGTGTCTTTTAATTCTTTTACGGATACATTAAAGTTTTGTACACGCTCAAAAGTCACTTCCATTTCATTCAACTCGTGATAATGCGTGGCAAAAAGTGTTTTTGGTCGGTTCGGATGCTCGTGCAGGTATTCGGCAATCGCCCACGCAATCGAAATTCCGTCATAAGTCGAGGTTCCGCGTCCGATTTCATCCAATAAGACCAAACTTCGGTTCGAAATGTTGTTCAAAATGGAAGCGGTTTCATTCATCTCCACCATAAAGGTCGATTCGCCCATCGAAATGTTGTCGCTTGCGCCCACACGGGTAAAGATTTTGTCAACAATGCCCATGCGAACATTTTCTGCCGGAACAAAACTTCCCATCTGTGCCAACAGAACAATTAAAGCAGTTTGGCGCAATATGGCCGATTTACCCGACATGTTAGGACCGGTAATCATAATAATCTGCTGGGTTTCAGTGTCCAGAAAAACATCGTTGGCAATATAAGGAACGCCAACCGGCAATTGTTTTTCAATCACGGGATGACGACCGTTTTTGATGTCCAATTCGAAACTGTCATCGATTTCCGGACGCACATAATTGTTCTCGATAGCCAATTGCGTGAAGGAACACAAACAGTCGAGTTGGGCTACTAAATTCGCATTTAGTTGCACCGGTTTGATGTATAAAGCAATCCACAATACCAATTCTTCAAAAAGTTGGGATTCGAGTTTGTAAATTTTCTCTTCGGCACCCAGGATTTTGGTTTCGTATTCTTTGAGTTCTTCGGTAATGTATCGCTCGGCATTCACTAAGGTTTGTTTACGAATCCATTCGGCAGGAACTTTGTCTTTGTGTGTGTTTCGGATTTCAATATAATACCCGAAAACATTATTGAAGGATATTTTTAATGACGGAATACCTGTTTTTTCACTTTCACGGGCTTCCATAGCTTCCAGATATTCTTTTCCGGAGAAGGCGATGGAACGCAATTCGTCCAATTCTTCGTGAATTCCTTTGGCAATCGCATTTCCTTTATTAATGGCTACGGGCGCATCCGGATTCAAAGTGGTTTTGATTTTTTCACGCAATAAATCGCAGGAATGCAAACTGTCGCCAATGGTTTTCAAAGCATCATTAGTACTTTCCAGCGCCTGCGTTTTTATTGGAATAATAGCGTCCAGTGATTGGCATAAATAAACCACTTCACGCGGACTCACTTTTCCGGTTGCAATTTTCGAAATCAAACGCTCCAGATCGGAAATTTGTTTGATCTGGTATTGTATGTTCTGCAGTACTTCTTTGTTGGCTTTCAGATACTCCACGACTTCATGTCGGCCCTGAATTTTTTTGGCATCTTTTAAAGGTAAGGCCAGCCAGCGTTTTAATAGACGACTTCCCATCGGTGAAAGCGTCCGGTCAATCACATCCAATAAGGTTACGGCATTCGGGTTATAGCTGTGGTACAACTCTAAATTGCGAATCGTGAATTTATCCATCCAAACGTAAGCGTCTTCCGCAATACGATGAATGTTGGTAATGTGTTGTATTTTATTGTGTTGTGTTTCGGATAAATAATATAAAATCGCTCCGGAAGCAATAATGCCTTCCTGCAATTCTTCAATTCCGAACCCTTTTAAAGAATTCGTCTGAAAATGATTGGTCAATCGTTCAAAAGCGTAATCTTCTTTGTAAATCCAATCTTCCAGAAAGAACGAATGAAAATCTTCTCCGAAACTGTCTTTGAACTGATTTTTATAGTGTTTCTGAACCAGAACCTCACTCGGGTTAAAGTTCTGCAACAGTTTGTCAATATATTCTTCGTTGCCTTGCGCGGTTAAAAATTCTCCGGTGGAAACATCCAAAAAGGCAACACCGATGTTTTTTTTACCGAAGTGAATAGAAGCCAAAAAGTTATTCGATTTGGAATGCAATACTTCATCGTTCATCGCTACGCCGGGAGTGACCAATTCGGTTACGCCTCGTTTTACGATGGTTTTGGTCATTTTCGGATCTTCCAATTGGTCGCAAATCGCCACGCGAAGTCCGGCTTTAACCAATTTAGGTAAATAGGTGTTGATGGAATGGTGCGGAAATCCTGCTAATGCGGTTTCCGTTTCCGATCCGGCACCGCGTTTGGTTAAGGTAATGCCCAATATTCCGGCAGCACGAACAGCATCTTCTCCAAAAGTTTCGTAAAAATCACCTACACGGAACAATAAACAGGCATCGGGATATTTGTTTTTTATCTCGTTGTATTGCTTCATTAACGGGGTTTCTTTCGGCGCTTTTTCTTTTGCTGACATGATAACGGGTTTGTTTGCAAATATACACGAAGATTTTTGTGAAAAGATTATGATTTTAAATTGATCTTTCTTTTTGCATTAACTTAATTTCGTAAACTATTTGTTAAGAAATTGGCCATGAAAAAAATGCTTGTCATATTGTCTTTTTTGTTATTCTCCGGAAATGTTTTTTCCCAGCATTACATAATTACCTATGTTCAAAAGAGAATTTTGGATGAGAAAAGTATGGTAGATTTTCCGGAAGATATAAAAGAACACAAAAGAGAACTGGCTAAAGAGGAACATAAGTTTGTGCTGAAATATGCAGATGGGATTTCGATTTACGAAGATGTGAATACGAACAATCCTTTCGCTGAAAAAATGAAAAAAGCAACTAATTCCAATGTAATGATTTCTCCAAATGCGTTTAAAGATCCGTATGATTTGTTTTTTTATAAAGACCTGCTGAAAAATCAAATGCTGTACCGTTTTAATTTTGCGAATGAGACTTTTCAGGGAGTTGACGAACTTTTAAAAATGGATTGGAAGATAACCGACACAGTAAAGCAGGTGAAAAGCTATCCGTGTCGAAAAGCAGTTTCAAATTGGAAGGGGTATAGTTTTACGGCATGGTTCACGGATGCAATTCCAATAAAGAGCGGTCCGGAAAAATTTGACGGACTTCCCGGACTGATTGTGAAGATGGAATACGGACAAATTGAAATAGCGCTGGAAAAGGTTGAAATGTCCGAAAAACCATTTTTTATTGAAAAACCAAAACTGACATCGGACAAAAGGTACACAATGGAAGAAGCACGTTTGCAGATTGAGGACGAGGTGAAAAAGTTGATGGAAGACTCCGGAAAGCAGGACAGTAAGACCGGAATGGTTAAGAAGGTGTATTAGTCAGGTTTTAACAGATAATTTTACTTGGGGATTTCGAAGGTTGTGCTTTTGTGATTTCTGTTAATTTGTGAAATTTGTAACGAAAATGAAAAGGCATGTCATTTTTGCTTAATATGTTTTGATTTAGCTTGTTGGTAATCAGGTGCTTGTTTTTGAATGTTAGTGTTTTAGAGGGCTGGGATTCATTTCTTAAAAATTAATTAAAAAACACTCAGAAATAACGAACCCGATGTATTTTTTTAATAGATTTGCTTTTTAAATGTTTAAAAACAAAAGGTTATGAAAAAAATATTACTATTAAGTGCGTTTTTCGTTTTCGGAATTACCGCTGCGAACGCTCAGGAAATTGCTTCTACTACTAAAGTGAAAACAGAAGTAAAAAAAGCAAAGAAAGCAAAGAAAACTAAAAAAGGGGCATTACCTGCAGTTGAAGGACCGGGAATGGTTTTTGAAAACGAAACGATTGATTACGGAACGATTGATCAAAATGCAGACGGACAAAGAGAATTTGCATTCACAAACAATGGTAATAAGCCATTAATTATCATGAGTGCAACAGGATCTTGTGGTTGTACGGTGCCGGATGCTCCTAAAGAGCCAATTGCTCCAGGTGCAAAAGCGGTGATTAAGGTAAAATACGACACAAACAGAGTAGGTCCTTTTACAAAAACAGTAACGGTAACTTCCAATGCATCTGCTACGCCAAAAACATTAACAATTAAAGGGGATGTAAAAGCGCCTGCAGCGAAAACGCAAGAAGTGAAAAGCTAATTTTTGAAAAATAATAATTCAGGAAGCCTTCAAAATGTTTAATTTTGGAGGCTTTTTTAATGCACTATCATGAGAAAACTTACCAATGCCGAACTGGAACGTAAAAACGTAGAAGAATTCAAACAAGCCGATAAAACACCTTTGATTGTGGTTTTAGACGATATCCGAAGCCTGCATAATATCGGTTCAGTGTTCCGTACGGCTGATGCATTTCTGATTGAAAAAATCTACCTGTGCGGTATTACGGCCACGCCTCCCAATAAAGAAATTCATAAAACGGCTTTAGGTGCGACGGAAACCGTAGTGTGGGAATATGCCAAAGACGTTTTGGAAGTTATCGAAAAACTTAAAAGCGAAAAGGTTGCCGTTTATGCCATTGAGCAGGTTGAAAATTCAGTGATGCTGAATGAGTTTCAGATTGAAGAACATCAGAAATATGCTTTGGTTTTCGGAAACGAAGTGAAAGGTGTTGCTCAGGAAGCGATTCATGCAAGCAATGGTGTAATCGAAATTCCGCAGTTGGGTACCAAACATTCCCTGAATATTTCGGTGAGTGCCGGAATCGTTATCTGGGATTTGTTTCAGAAAATGACAAATCAGAACGTTATTTAGTATTGATCAGTTCAAGAATTTTTAAGTAGTCTTCCTGATTCTCCACGAAATCCATATCCGAAACATCGATAATCAGAATGTTCAGGTCGGTTTGGGTTTTGATATAATCCAAATAGCCTTGGTTGATTTTTTCCAGATATTCTGCCGGAATTTCCTGTTCGTATGAACGACCACGCTGTTTGATCTGACTTAATAAGCGTTCTGTGTTTTGGTACAAATACACATACAAATCCGGTTTAGGCATTTCTTTGTAAATGATATCAAACATGGTTTTGTACAAACGGTATTCGTCTTCAGCCAAGGTAACTTTTGCAAAAATCAGCGATTTGAAAATATGATAATCGGCCACGATGAAGTCTTTGAACAAATCAAATTGTGCCAAATCATCGGATAATTGCTGGTAACGGTCGGCCAAAAAAGACATTTCCAGCGGAAAAGCATAACGGTTTTGATCTTTGTAGAATTTCGGCAGAAACGGATTATCCGCAAAACGTTCCAAAACCAATTTTGCATTAAAATCGTCTGAAATTTTAGCCGATAAAGTCGTTTTTCCGGCACCGATATTCCCTTCGATAGCAATGTAATTGTATTGCTGTAAATTGAAATTTTCTAAAGGAGCTTTCAACGTTCCAACGACTACACAATCGCTTTTGTCTTCTGTGTCTTTAATCAGTTCGGTAATTGATTTGTTGTTTTTCGGATGTTTCCAATCGTAACCTAAATCCTGCATCGGCAACAAAACAAACAAACGGTTGTGCATTTGCGGGTGCGGAATGTGAAGCGTTTCGGTTTCCATCATAATTTCATCAAAAGCGATGATGTCAATGTCAATCACCCGTGCCTGATAGCCTTGCTGTTCTGTGCGAATGCGACCAAGTTGTTTCTCGGTTTCCAGAATTTTACTCAGAATTTTTTCGGCTGAAAAAGCAGTGTGGAGCAGGATGGTACAATTGTAAAAAGCGTCACTTTCAAAACCCCATGCAGGTGTTTCGTAAAGTTTTGAAACGCGAAGGATCGTGCCTATGTTTTTGTGGATCAAGGCGATACAGGTCTGAATGTTCTCCAGACGATTTCCCTGATTGCTCCCTAACGATAAAACTACTTGATGCTGACGGTCCATTCGACAAAATAACGAAATGAATTTCAGAATTTCAGAATATTTATGGTAAGTGTTGATAACTTATTTTTTCCCTCCAACTGTAACAATTTTAACATTTTGACTACTTATTCACTAAACTATACAGAATGAAATTTTTAGGAAATGTACTGGCTACAATCGTAGGATTGTTTGTTTTTTTTATGATTCTTTTCTTCGGAGTTATCCTTATGGGTGCGCTTTTCGGAGGGGATGACCATGTGAGGGTGAAAGAGAATTCGGTTATCGAATTGGATTTGAAAGAGGTTACCAATGATTATGGCGGACAATTTAAGTTTACCGATTTTGATTATTTTGAAACCAAACACGACGGCGTTTCGGATATTCTGAATGCTATTGAAGTGGCAAAAACCGATGACGATATCAAAGGAATTTCGATTCTGAACAACGAGTCGATGCTGGGCATGGCACAAAGCAAAGAAATCAGACGCAAACTGGAAGAGTTTAAGAAATCCGGAAAATTTGTAGTGGCTTACGCAAACGCACTTACGCAAAAGGATTATTACCTGAATTCGGTGGCCGATTCGATTTATCTGAATCCGGTGGGAGAACTGGATTTTAAAGGATTGTCGTCTGAAATTTTGTTTTTTAAAGATTTTGAGGACAAGTCGGGTGTGAAAATGGAAGTGATTCGCCACGGAAAATATAAAAGTGCCGTAGAACCATTTTTAGAGAATGAAATGAGTCCTGCCAACCGCGAACAAATGACGGTTTTACTGAACTCCATCTGGAACTCGGTGGTTTCGGATATTTCCAAAAGCCGAAAAATATCAGTAGACAGCTTGAATTCCATTGCCAATTCATTGGGTGCAAGAACTCCGGAACTGGCCAAACAAAAACACTTAATCGATAAAATTGCTTACGAAGATGAATACCATAACGCCATCCGTAAAGCCTTGAAGGTGGAGAAAAACGAAAAATACAATAAGGTGAGTATTCTGGATTATGCCGATAAAGTGGCTAAAACGAATACGGATTATTCCAAAAAAGATAAAATCGCCATCATTTATGCGCAGGGTGAAATCAAATCCGGAGAAGGTGATGTGACGTATATCGGAGAAGGTTCGATGCGCCGTTCACTGGAAGAAGCCCGAAACGATGAAAAAGTAAAAGCAGTGGTATTACGTGTAGATTCTCCCGGAGGAAGTGCCTTAACTTCAGAGTTAATCTGGAGGGAAATCGAACTGACCAAAAAAGTAAAACCGGTAGTGGTTTCCATGGGGAATTTAGCAGCATCCGGCGGGTATTATATTTCGTGTAATGCCAATACGATTTTTGCAGAGCCGAACACGATTACGGGTTCCATAGGAGTTTTTGGTGCATTGCCGAATTTCCATCCGTTGGCGACCAAAATCGGGATTAATGCCGAGCAGGTGCGCACCCATAAAAATGCGAGCGGTTACAGTGTTTTTGAACCGATCGATGAAAATTTTAAAGGATATGTAACGGAAAGTATCGAGAATATCTACAATATCTTCCTGAAACGCGTTGCTGCCGGACGAAAAATGACTGTAGCACAAGTAAATGAAGTGGCGCAAGGAAGGGTTTGGACCGGTTCCGATGCACTGAAATTAGGTTTGGTAGATAAAATAGGCGGTATGGATATGGCCATCAAACATGCGGCTACTTTGGCAAAAGTGAAAGAATACCGTACCGAAAATTATCCGGAATACGAAAAAACGTTTGAGGATTTGTTGCGCGGTTTCTCCGGAATTTCCATGTTCCAATCAAAAGAAACATTAATTAAAGAGCAAATCGGAGCCGAAAATTATCAGGTTTTGGAACGCATCCGAAAAGTGAACGAACGTCGCGGAACCCAAGTGATTATGCCATTTGAGCTGAGCATCAAATAAACTTCATCTAAATTATTTTTATACTAAACCAACTTATTTATGTTTTCATTAATAAGTTGGTTTGATTTTTGTAGTAATTTCGTAAGATAAATAGTTCCAGATATGGTAAAGAAAGTTTTAAAGATTACAGGGATTTCATTGTTGGTCATCATCATTGTGTTGGCAGCTGCCCCTTTTTTGTTTAAAGACAAAATAAAAGAGTTGATTGCCAAAACCATCAACGAAAATGTAGATGCCAAAGTAGCTTTTGAAGATGTTGGGCTGAGTTTGTTTAAAAATTTCCCCAATGCCAGCGTTACGATTGACAAACTGAGCATTATCGGGAAAGCACCGTTTGAAGGGGATACGCTGCTTTATGCGGGAGAAATTAACCTGAAAATGTCGGTGAAAGAACTTTTCAAAGGAGAAGGCGAAGCAATGAATATCGAAGGTTTCTCTTCGAAAGACGGCTTGGTGAATATCATTTTCAACAAAGACGGCTTAGGGAATTTCGACATCGCTTTAAAAGACGACAAGCCGGAAGACAAATCGGAGAGCAAACCGTTTGCCATGAACATTCAGCAGTATTCGGTTGAAAACCTGCGTTTCCGTTATATTGATGAGAAATCGAAAATCAAAATGGTAATCGATAGTCTGAATCATGAAGGAACCGGAAATTTTGCCGAAGAAAAATTGGATTTAAAAACCAAATCGACCGCAAAGCTAACCTTAGATATGGATAAGATGAATTACATGAAAAATGTAGCTTTGTCTTTGGATGCGGTTTTGGGAATCGACATGAAGAACCAAAAATATACGTTCCGTGATAACAAAGCCTTGATTAACCAATTGCCGTTGGAATTCGACGGATTCATTCAGATGGTGGAGAAAGGTCAGGTGTACGACTTGAAATTCAAAACACCAACTTCCGATTTCAAAAACTTTTTGGGTCTAGTACCTCAAGCGTATGCCGGAAATATCAATACCGTAAAAACAACTGGTGAATTTAAAGTAGACGGAACGGTAAACGGTGAACTGACTGATACGACCATTCCGAAATTCAACATCGCCATTGCGTCCAATAATGCTTCTTTCCAATATCCGGATTTACCGAAATCGGTACAGGATATCCATATTGATACGAAAATCATCAACGAAACCGGTTTAATGAACGATACGTATGTGAATCTGGACAAATTGTCGTTCCGAATCGATCAGGACGTTTTCAATGCCAAAGCGAACATCAGAAACATCGCCGAAAACGCGTTGGTGAATGCCGAATTAAAAGGGGTAATCAACCTTGCGAACGTAACCAAGGCTTATCCGGTAAAAATGGACAAACCTTTATCGGGAATTTTAAAAGCCGATGTGGTAACCAAATTCGATATGAAATCGGTAGAAACGAGTCAGTATCAGAACATACAGAATTCCGGAAACATATCGCTTACCGGATTTAATTATACTGGTCCTGAAATGGCAAAACCGGTTCAGATTTCCCAGGCAGTTGTAGCGTTTAATCCGAATCAGATCCGTCTGAACCAATTGGATTTGAAAACCGGGAAATCAGATATGCAGGTTACAGGTACTTTAGATAATTTCTACGGATTTGTATTCAAAAACCAAATTCTGAAAGCCAATTTCAATATGAATTCGAACCAGTTTTTGGTTTCCGATTTCATGGCGCCGACTACTACAACGACTAAAGAAGGAACAGCTAAAAAAGAAGCGGTTAAAATTCCTGCGTTTTTGGATTGTGCCGTTACAGCAAAAGCAAATACGGTGGTTTATGATAATTTGACTCTAAAAGACGTTTCCGGAAAAATGATTATCCGCGATCAGGCAGTAACGCTGCAAAACATGAAAACCAGTATTTTCGACGGTCAGATTGGTATGGATGGTGTGGTTTCTACAAAAGGGAAAGTGCCAACCTTTAAAATGAATTTGGGATTGAATAAAGTGGATATTGCCAAATCGTTTACCCAATTGGACATGTTGAAATCCATTGCGCCTATTGCGGGTGTAATTAATGGTAAACTGAATTCCACCATCAATCTTTCCGGTAATCTGGATGCCATGGAAATGACACCGGATCTTAAAACGCTTTCCGGAAGTTTATTGGGACAATTGCTTTCTACCACTGTGAATGCGAACAATTCACAATTGCTTTCTTCGTTGTCTTCCAATGTGAAGTTTATCGATGTGAACAAGTTGAATTTAAACGATGTAAAAGCTGCCTTGTCGTTTGAAAACGGTCGGGTAACGGTAAAACCAATCGACTTGAAATATCAGGATGTTAAAGTAACAGTTGGCGGAACCCATGGTTTTGATCAAACCATGAATTACAATTTGAAATTTGATGTGCCGGCGAAATATTTAGGCCCGGAAGTTGGTAAGCTGTTAGCGAAATTGACTCCGGCAGAGCAAGGGAAACTGGATAACGTTCCCGTAAATGCTACGATGACAGGGAATTTCAAAAGCCCGAAAATCACAACCGATACAAAACAAGCGGTAACCAATGTAACAATGCAATTGGTAAAATATCAGAAAGATAAGTTGTTGAATCAGGGCACGTCGGCTTTAGGTGGCTTGTTCGGTGGTCCGAAAACAAACGGTTCGGGAACTACGACGCCAAAAGATACAACCAAAACCACTGCACCAAAAGTGAAAGATGAGGTGAAAAGTGCCGCAACGAACGCAATTAAAGATTTGTTCGGGAAGAAGAAAAAAGAAGAACCGAAGCCAACAACAACACCATAAAAATAAAAGCCCCAATTAAGGGGCTTTTTTTATGATAAATTGATTTTTACGATATAACCTTCAAAAGTACGGACATTAAAAACCGTGCCGTCTTCGAAGATGAGGTATTGTCCTTTTACGCCAGAAAGTTTTCCTGAGAAATTAGGGGTTTTATCCAAATTTAAACTGGTTACTTTTTTAGGATACTGTAAAACTGGGTAGACTAAGTCGTATATTTTTTCTGGAGAAGCGGCGAAATACGGTTGCACTTCTTCCGGGATAAGCTCGCCTAAACGGTTTCTTTCAGAAAGTAAATCGACATTCGGGACATCATTTTTGAGCATTTTTTGCCAATTCGTTTTATCAGCGAAATGATTTTTCAAAGCGACTTCAGTAATGCCCGCCAGATAGCGATTCGGCACTTCCACAATCGGTACGGCCTGAATGGCGCCCTGATCAATCCATCGTGTGGGAACCTGTGTTTTTCGGGTTACGCCGACTTTCACTTCGCTGGACAAAGCCAAATAAACAATATGAGGTTGCAGCTGTACGCGTTTTTCGTAATCCAAATCGCGGTCTTCAATGTCTAAATGGGCGGTACTCAATTCCGGTTTCATGATCCAGTCGCCGGCTGCGGCACTCGACATGAAACAATCGTAACAAAATCCCTGACGGAAAATTTTCTTTTTCTTTCCGCAATTCAAGCATTGGTAGCCTTGAAAAGTAATTTCCAATTCTTTGTTTAACAGTTGATTAATGTTTAAAAAACTGTTTTCAAAAACCAGATAATACTGAATTGGGTTTCCGAATTCGGTTTGCATTTTCGTGAGTACGCCTTCGTAAGTCATTTGTTTCGGGTTTCGGATTTAAATTCATCAAAAAAATTAGTATTTTTGAGAAAGACGTAAAATTATAATTAGTATTTTACAATTCATAATTCATACTTATAAAAGATGCCGTTAACCATTATAAATTCAATTGCTACCTGGATTCTGAAAAAACGAATTCATCAAATGGAATTGTTTTTAAAATACCCGAATGAGGTTCAGGAAGAATTGCTGTTCAACCTGATTCGCAGTGCCGAAGGAACGGTGTTGGGTAAGAAATATGAATTCTCTTCCATTAAAAGTTACAAGACGTTTTCCGAAAGAATTCCGGTGTCGACCTATGAGGAGTTGGAACCGTTAATCGAACTGACGCGTAAAGGCGAACAAAATGTGTTTTGGGCAACGCCTATCAAATGGTTCGCGAAATCCAGCGGAACGACCAATGCCAAAAGCAAGTTTATTCCGGTGAGTAATGAAGCTCTGGAGGATTGTCATTATAAAGCGAGTAAAGACTTGTTGTGTTTGTATTTAAACAATAATGAAGAATCAGAATTGTTTACCGGGAAAAGCCTTCGCTTGGGGGGCAGTAAGCAGTTGTATGAAGACAATAATACCTTTTTTGGCGATTTGTCGGCAATTCTGATTGATAACATGCCGTTTTGGGCCGAATTCAGCAGTACGCCAAGCAATAAGGTTTCATTGATGAGCGAATGGGAAACCAAAATTCAGGCGATTATCAACGAAACCAAAAATGAAAATGTAACCAGTTTTGCCGGTGTGCCTTCCTGGATGTTGGTATTACTGAATAAAATGCTGGAAGAAACCGGAAAAGGGAATTTGCTGGAAATCTGGCCGAATCTGGAGGTGTATTTTCATGGCGGTGTGAGTTTTGAACCGTACCGTGAACAATACAAAAAGATTTTACCGAATCCGGATTTTAAGTTTTATGAAATCTATAATGCTTCGGAAGGGTTCTTTGCGATTCAGGATCTGAACAATTCCAGTGATTTGTTACTGATGCTGGATTACGGAATTTTCTATGAATTCATCCCGATGGATACTTTCGGAACACTAAATCAGCGCGTGATTCGTTTAGCGGAAGTAGAGTTGAATAAGAATTATGCCGTTGTTATCACTACCAATTCCGGGTTGTGGCGTTATCTGATTGGGGATACCATTCGATTTACGTCTTTAAATCCGTACCGTGTTCGGGTAACCGGAAGGACCAAGCATCATATCAATGTTTTTGGAGAGGAATTGATGGTGGAAAACACCGATATGGCTTTAGCGAAAACGTGCGAGCAATTAAGCTGTGAAGTGATTGATTATACGGTTGCGCCAATTTTTATGGACGGTAAAGAGAAAGGAGCACACGAGTGGATGGTAGAATTCCGAAAAGCGCCAGCTGATATCGAAGTTTTTAGAAAACTCTTGGATGAAACACTGCAAACCTTAAATTCCGATTACGAAGCGAAGCGTTACAATAATATGACGTTGAATCCGTTGGTGCTGAATGTGGCACGAACGAATTTATTTTATGATTGGTTGAAAGATCAGGATAAATTGGGTGGACAACATAAGATTCCGAGATTGTCCAATCAAAGAGAGTATTTGGAACGTCTGAAAGCAATGCAGTTTTCGGAAATTATGTAAGCAATATGAAAAAGGTAATCTGTTTTGTGCTGTTGTGTGGTGTACTGGTCTCGTGTGGGCCAAGAAGACTGGGCTGTGGTCCCGGACGATGTGAGGTGGTAAAAACCAATAAGAATTATGAAAGAGACTGTTAGTCTCTTTTTTTATGCGTAACAATAAGGCATAAAAAAAGTCCCGATTATAAACCGGGACTATTTTTTCTTAGAAGTGTTCTAATTATTTTTTAACTTCTTCTTTAGCTGGAGCAGCAGCAGCGTCAGTAGCTGGAGCAGCTTCTGTAGCAGCAGCATCAGCAGCAGGAGCAGCAGCAGAATCAACTACTTCAGTAGTAGCTTCAACAGCCTCTTCAGCAACTGGAGCAACTTCTTCAGTTACAGTTTCTTCTTTTGCAGTTTCTTTACATGATACGAAAGAAACACTCATCATAGCTACTAAAGCTAAGCTTAAAACAACTTTTTTCATCTTACTAAATTATAAAGGTTAATTATTAATTCGGAGCAAAGATATAAATTTTTTGATATGATAAAATAATTTTTTCCTTTTTTTCAAAAAAAATATTTTCAATGCAACTAACGCCTATGCTGCAATTTACGTGCCAAAAGAAATAAATGGAATTTGTAAGTTAAAAATTCTTTATTTTTTTCTATTTGACTGATTTACAGTTAGTGTTATTTCTTTTTCTTTTTTACCGGTTTTACCAATTTCATTTCTTCAATCAGATTTTTCGCTCCGGCATATTTGTCTACTATAAATAGTACATAACGGATATCAACCATAATATTCCTACAGATGGAAGGATCGTAGTGAATATCGCTCATAGTACCTTCCCAAACACGGTCAAAATTCAATCCGATAAGGTTTCCGTTAGCGTCCAATGCTGGGCTTCCAGAGTTTCCTCCTGTAGTATGGTTTGTAGCAATAAAGGCTACTGGCATTTTTCCGTTTTTGTCGGCATATTGTCCGTAATCTTTAGCGTTGTATAGATCGATCAGTTTTTTAGGAACATCGAACTCGTAGTCGCCCGGAACATATTTTTCCATAACTCCGTCCAGATACGTCATCGGTGCATAAGTCACCGCGTCACTTGGCTGGTAGCCTTTTACTTTTCCGTAAGTAACACGAAGCGTACTGTTGGCATCCGGGAAAATACGGGCAGATTTCGGACTCAATTCCAAAATAGCTTTCATATACGTGCGTTGTAATGCGATGTTTTTCAGGTTCAATTCGTCGTATTTCGTAGCCACATTTTTAGTATAGGCGTCCGCAATGGTTTTTACCAAGATAAAAGCCGGATCCTGATTCATTTTTTCAAGAACGGTTTTGGTGTCGCCTTGTAACAATTCTTTTAACCCGTTATAAGAAGTTAATTTCGAATTCGTGAAAATAGTTTTGGCGCTGTATTCCGGATTGATGTTCTTAACGGTTTCCGGTAAAAACTGTTGTGGTGATTTTTTAGCATACAGACTAATCAATTGTTCGAAGACTTTCTCGTCTACGTTGGCGTTGAAATCTTTGTATAAGGATTCAAATCCTGTAATTAAGTTTGCTTTTCGATCGTTAAATGCCTGTTCGCCTTTGGTATTGTAAACTTGCTCCAATTGGTACAAACGGTATCCGAAACTTAAAATTTCCGTGTTTCTTAAAACTACTTCCGTATAGTATTCTCTCGCTAAAGCATAAGGAGCGATGGCTTCGTAATTGGTTTTAAATTCGGCTAACAAATTACCGTATTCGGCTTGTTTACCGGCTTTATTGATTTTCTCGCTGAAATTTTTCTCGAATTGCTGTTTGATGCCTACTGCATTCGATTTTTTCAGCCCTTTTACTTCACCAATCCATTTTTTCCAATAGTTGGCTACGCTGGCATATTTTGAAGCATATTGAATTTTAATCGCATTGTCTTTTCGCATGAAGCCATCCTGAACTTTTAGAGCGCGGTCGCGTACTTCAATTCTGGCAGGATCTAACGAATTCATAATTTGCTCAACAGCATAAGAAGGTAAGTATTCCTGAGTTCTTCCGGGATACCCCATAACCATGGTAAAGTCATTTTCCTGAACACCTTTAACGGAAACCGGGAAGAAGTGTTTCGGAGTGTAGGGAACGTTGTCTTTTGAATATTCTGCCGGACGGTTGTTTTTGTCGGCATAAATTCGAAACAACGAAAAATCTCCGGTATGACGCGGCCAAACCCAGTTGTCTGTATCCGAACCGAATTTTCCAATCGATGAAGGCGGAGCGCCCACCAAACGCACATCGCGGAAGGTTTCGGTTAAGAATAAAATGTATTGGTTTCCGTCATAAAACGTACGGATGCTGTTTTCCTGCCAGGCTTCTTTCGGTAGGGTCTTGCTTAACATCGAAATGTTGTCCTGGATTTTCTTTTGTTTTTCGGCTTCGGTCGGTAAATTCACAACACCTTCCAAAACTTTGTTGGTCACGTCTTCGATTTTAACAATGAAGGTTACGAATAAATCTTTGTTGGGTAATTCGTCTTCCATTTTGTAGGCCCAAAAACCATTGGTAAGGTAATCGTGTTCTACCGAAGAATGACTCTGAATGTTGTCATAACCACAGTGGTGATTGGTTAAAATCAGCCCTTTCGGTGAAATTACTTCCGCGGTACAGCCACCGTCAAAATGCGGAACAGCATCTTTTAAACTGGAATGGTTTACGGAATAAATATCATCGGCAGAGATTTTCATTCCCAGATTTCTCATTTCGGTTTCGTTCATTCCTTTTAACAACGAAGGAATCCACATACCGCCCTGTTGCGCGTATATCGGAATAACGAATAAAATAATAAGTAGTTTTAAAAATTTCATTTTTTGGAATTTTAGGGTGTTATTTTACAGTATATTTCATCAATTTTCGATGATGTACGGCAAAATCGTGAGCAATATACAATTTTTGTGCATTTTCATTGTGCCCTTCCACTTCGAGGTAGATGATTTTTAACTTTAATTTAAGAGCTTCTGTCTGAATAAACTGAATTGCAGCCTTACCGATTCCTTTTCCGCGTGCTTTTTCGGAAAGATACAATTCGTCTAAAAAAGCGATGGTTCCGCCGTATTCAAAACTGAATATGAAAGTCAGAATTACATAACCAACGACTTCATTGTTGCGGTAAATCAACCATGATTTTCCAAGACTTTCATTTTCGATGAAGGTTTTGAAAAGCTCTTTTGATTTTTCGGTATCGATGGGATAATGGTCTATGGCATAGAAATCCTGCATCAGCAAAACAATGGTGTCGATGTCGGAATGGGTCAGACTTTTAAAACGGATTTCGTTTTCCATTTACGCAAGAATATGGTTCAGAATCGTGTTGGTGGCACCTTTATTCATCTGAACAAACGTACTGCAGATATGTCCTTTTTCATGGCGTTCGTCTTCGTTTTGGACCAACAGATCAAACGCCTGATGCAATTCGTTTTGATTGCTAATCGTAATACAGCCTTCCATGTTAACTAAGGCGGTAGCTTCGGCGAAATGGGAATAATTTGGTCCGATTACAATCGGAATGCCAAAAGTGGCCGGTTCGAGAATATTGTGGACGCCCGGATTTCCAAAACCACCACCCACATAGGCGATATCGGCATAGCTGTAAATTTTGGTTAGAATTCCGATAGTATCGATGATGAAAACCTGATAATCGGCTAAATTTTGACCTTCTTTTTCCGAAAACAAAACCGTTTTTTGGGTAATCGAGTTTTTTAATTGCTGAATTTGTTCCGGTTTGATGTTGTGCGGAGCAATGATGAATTTTACAGCGTCATTGGCTTGATTGATGTACTTAATCAAAAGTTCTTCGTCTTTTGGCCAGGAACTTCCGATGACGATGGTCGGAGTCTCATTTTTGAATTCTTCAATAAAATCCAGTGAATTGTCGCGTTCCAGAATCGAAACTACGCGATCAAAGCGTGTGTCGCCCGAAACTTTTACGTTATTGAAACCGATATTTTGCAGTAGTTTTTTAGAACTTTCATTCTGTACAAAAAAGTAGTGAAAGCTTTTTAAGGCATTTCGGTAAAAACCACCGTACCATTTAAAGAAAGGCTGTTTTTTACGGAATATTCCGGAAATCAGATAGATTTTGATGTTTTGTTTTTTGAGCTCGTTCAGATAATTCGGCCAAAATTCGTATTTGATGAAGAAAGTCATTTCGGGATGCACCAATTTTAAAAACTGCTTGGCGTTGCTTATGCTGTCTAACGGAAGATACACCGTGGCATCGGCAATTGTATTGTTTTTTCGGACTTCATAACCGGAAGGCGAGAAGAACGTTACCACGATTTTATGATTGGGAAATTGGGTTTTCATTTTTTCCATCACCGGAAGTCCCTGTTCGTATTCGCCTAAGGAAGCGGCGTGAAACCAGATGGTCTTGTCGGAGGGTGAAATTTTTTCGGACAAGGTGTTGAAAACTGTTTTTCGTCCTTCCACAAATAATTTTATTTTCGGACTGAATAAGGCTACGATTTTCAGTAAAAATGCCGCCGACTGAACCACTAAATTGTAGAGAAAAAACATAATGTTCCTTTTGTTGCGCTAAAATACGGTTTCTTTTTATTATCCATAAATCATTCTACTTTAATTCGTATTTTTGCTTGTTTTAAATATATTTTTCAGATGAGAAAATTGCAAATGGTTGACTTGAAAAGTCAATACGAAAAAATAAAAGATACTGTAAATGCTTCCATTCAGGAGGTTTTAGATACCAATACTTACATTAACGGACCACAAGTACAGCAATTCCAAAAATCATTAGAGGATTATTTGGGTGTAAAACACGTAATCCCGTGTGCCAACGGAACCGATGCATTGCAAATTGCAATGATGGGTTTGGGGTTACAACCCGGAGATGAAGTCATTACTGCCGATTTTACCTTTGCGGCAACGGTTGAAGTAATCGCTTTACTGCAACTTACGCCCGTTTTGGTGGATGTGGAAATGGGAAACATGAATATTTCCATCGAAGCCATAAAAAAAGCCATTACTCCGAAAACCAAAGCCATTGTTCCGGTGCATTTGTTTGGTCGCGCCGCCAATATGGACGCGATTATGGACATTGCCAAAGAACATAATCTATATGTAATTGAAGATAATGCTCAGGCAATTGGAGCTGATTTTACCGGAAGAGATGGTGTGAAACGAAAAGTGGGAACCATTGGTCATGTAGGGGCAACTTCATTCTTCCCTTCTAAAAACTTAGGTTGTTATGGTGATGGTGGTGCGATTTTTACTAATGATGATGCTTTGGCACATACCTTACGCGGAATCGTGAACCACGGTATGTACGTGCGCTACCATCATGATGTGGTTGGCGTGAATTCCCGTTTAGATAGTATTCAGGCAGCGGTTCTGAATGCTAAATTACCATTGTTGGATTCGTATAATGCAGCAAGACAAAATGCCGCCCGAAAATATTCAAAAGGATTTGAAGGTCATAAAAACATTATTGCGCCAACGATTTGTGACGCCTGCGATTGCCATGTTTTTCATCAGTATACGTTGCGTATTATAGATGCCAATCGTGATGCGTTGATGGAACATCTTCAGGCAAAAGGGATTCCGTGTGCAATTTATTACCCGATTCCGTTACACAGTCAGAAAGCCTATTTAGATTCGAGATATAAGGAAGAAGATTTTCCGGTAACCAACCAATTGGTGAAAGAAGTGATTTCCTTACCAATGCATACCGAGTTAGACGACGAACAAATTCGCTTTATTGTCGATTCTGTTTTGGAATTTTTTAATTAATGCAACCAGTAACTTATTTTTATAATCAATTCTAATTTTCTTTAATCAAATGAAAGTACTAGTAACTGGTGGTTTGGGATTTATCGGTTCGCATACCGTCGTCGAATTGCAAAATCAGGGTTTTGAAGTTGTGATAGTAGATGATTTGTCGAATTCTTCTTTGACGGTTTTGGACGGGATTTCAAAAATTACTGGAAAAACACCGGCTTTTGAAAAACTGGATTTGCGTGAGAAAAGTAAAGTTCAGGATTTTTTTAAACGACACGCTGATATTTCCGGGGTGATTCACTTTGCTGCTTCTAAAGCGGTGGGGGAAAGTATTGAAAATCCACTGTTGTATTATGAAAACAACATTTGTGCTTTGGTGTATTTGCTTCAGGAGTTGCAAAAAAAGTCACAGGCAAATTTAATTTTCAGTTCTTCGTGCACCGTTTACGGTCAAGCCGAAAAAATGCCGATTACCGAAGATGCTCCTGTGCAACAAGCGATGTCTCCTTACGGAAATACGAAACAGATTGGTGAGGAAATTATTTCGGATGTGGCAAAAGTATCCGGAATCAATGCCATTTTATTGCGTTATTTTAATCCGATTGGAGCGCATCCAAGTGCTGAAATAGGGGAATTACCAATTGGAATTCCGCAAAATTTAGTACCGTTTATTACTCAAACTGCAATTGGACTACGTAAGGAGCTTTCTGTTTTTGGTGACGATTACCCAACGACAGACGGAACGTGCATTCGCGATTATATTCATGTGGTGGATTTGGCAAAAGCACATGTGGTGGCCTTGCAACGTTTAATTGAAAAGAAGAATGCCGAAAAAATTGAAACCTTCAATGTGGGAACCGGAACCGGAAGCTCGGTATTGGAAGTGATTCAGACTTTTGAAAAAGTGAGCAATCAGAAATTACCGTATAAAATCGTGGGCAGAAGAGAAGGGGATATTACCGTTGCCTACGCCAATACCGATAAGGCCAATACTGTTTTGGGCTGGAAGTCCAAATCTACTTTGGAAGAGGCTTTGGCAAGTGCCTGGAAATGGGAACAAAAAATCAGAAGTTAAGAACATACTATTGTATAAAGTAAAACTCCCAATCCATTACGGTTTGGGAGTTTTTATATAAGTGTGTTTTTTGCAAATAAAAAAGGCCGGTTGATAAACCGGCCTTTAAAATTACTTTTTAACAGCTTCTTTAGCGTCTTTTGCAACTTCCTCTACTTTCGCAGCACCAGCAGCAGCAGCGTCTTCTACTTTTGCAGCAGCAGTATCAACAGTAGCTTCCATTTTTGCAGCAGCTGTATCAACCGCTTCTGTCATTTCAGTTGCAGCAGCGTCAGCAGCCTCATCCATTTTCTCTTCTGTTTTTTCTTTACAAGAAACCATCAATGCTCCAACAAAAGCTAAAGCTAAAAGTGTTTTTTTCATTTTCTAATTTTTAAGAATTAATAATTAATTATACTTAATGCTAAAGTTAAAATAATTTTTTAATTAAAAACAAAAGATGTTGAAATTTTATTATCAAAAAAAGTGAACGGAAAGTATTTTACAATACCAATTCGCTGTAAAGTTTCTCGAATGTTTTGTTCAAATCAGTACTAAACCCGGGATGAGGCCTTGAGGTTTGGATACTCGAACTTCTCACTGCCGTTAACCAGCGAAAACGTTCGGCGATTTCAAACGTGCCAATCGGGCCGCCTTCTTTTTTGCCGGCGCAGATTTTGGTAAACGATTCCAGATTTTCGGCTAATTGTTCCACATCAAACTCCGGACACAAAGCTTTGATTTTCTCCGAAGGAATCTGATAGTCAATCCGTAAGTATTTTTGCTGCTTACAAAAAAGCATTAGTCCGATGTTGATGAATTCTTCGCGTTCGACCTTAGGCACCACACGAATTACGGCATATTCATATAAGTGTTTTTCGTGCATCTTGCGCTTGTTTTAAAAAGAGTTCTGCGTTTTGTAATCGAATCGATAAAAATCGGAAATAAACCATTCTGATTTCTTCAGGAGTTATCGCGCCATTTTCCCAGTGCAACCAATCGTCCGGAATTAATTTTATGAAATTTTCGATTATGGTATCGTTTAATTTCTGCGTGAATTCTGCATGTATTTCGTCCAGTTTGGTCGCTTTCGGCAATAATACATGGTCTTTAATCAAAGCAAATGAAGTTTTTGCCGTCGTTTCCCAATTGTCCCAGGAATGATGAAAATAGAACGATGCGCCATGGTCAATCAACCACAATTCTTTGTGCCAAATCAGTAAGTTAGTATTGCGGAAAGTACGGTCCACATTGGTAATAAACGCATCCAGCCATACAATTTTAGAAGCCAGCAATTCGTCACAGTCATTCACCGCGGCATCATACGTGATAGCGCCCGAAAGATAGTGCAGCCCTAAATTTAAGCCCTGACTGAATTTTAGCAAATCCTGAATTTCTTCATCGCCTTCCATTCTGCCGAACGCTTCATCCAGATTGGCAAAAACCAATTCCGGAACCGGCAAGCCTAAAAAACGGGCAATTTCACCGCCTAACAATTCGGCAATCAATGCTTTTACGCCATGACCTGCACCGCGAAATTTCAAAACGTATTTGAAATCGTCATCGGCTTCCGCCAAAGCCGGCAATGAACCACCTTCCCGAAGGGGCGTAATGTAACGCATCACGGTAACGGTTCGCAAATTATTCTGATTCATAAGTAGTGTCTTCTTTCACAAAGATATCATTAAAATAAAAAACTCCGACGTAGCACTGTCGGAGTTTCTCAAGTATGTTTTCTAAAGATTAGGCCGAAATCGTTTCGACTTCTTTATTGATTTTATTCACCAATCCCACCAATACTTTTCCTGGGCCTACTTCGGTAAACGATGTTGCGCCATCGGCAATCATTTGTTGTACGGATTGTGTCCATTTTACGGGAGCCGTCAATTGGATGATTAAGTTTTTCTTGATTTCCGCAGGATCCGAAACTGCACTTGCCGTTACATTCTGATATACCGGACAAATCGGAGTGTTGAATGTGGTTGCTTCAATAGCAGCAGCCAATTCTTCACGTGCCGGTTCCATCATCGGAGAGTGGAACGCACCGCCCACCGGTAAAATCAAAGCGCGTTTTGCTCCGGCTTCTTTCATTTTTTCGCAGGCTTCTTCCACTGCTTTCAATTCGCCGGAAATTACCAATTGTCCCGGACAGTTGTAATTGGCCGCAACCACCACACCGTCAATCGAAGCACAAATGTCTTCCACGATTTTGTCGTCTAAGTTTAAAACGGCTGCCATTGTACTTGGCGTGATTTCGCAGGCTTTCTGCATCGCCATCGCACGTTGGGAAACCAGTTTTAGTCCGTCTTCAAAAGACAAAGCACCGTTAGCTACCAAAGCGGAAAATTCACCCAACGAGTGACCGGCAACCATATCCGGTTTAATGTCTAAGGTTTTGGCCAAAATAACCGAGTGTAAAAACACGGCCGGTTGCGTTACTTTGGTTTCTTTCAATTGTTCTGCCGTTCCTTCAAACATAATGTCGGTAATGTGGAACCCTAATATTTCATTGGCTTTTTCAAATAATTCTTTTGCCAAAGGCGAAGTCTCGTATAAATCTTTACCCATTCCGGTGAACTGTGCACCCTGACCCGGGAAAATGTATGCTTTCATAAAATTTAATTTAAAAATTGAAAATTTGTTTGCAATCGAAGGACAAAAGTAATGATTTTTTTGGAGCGTCAAGTTTCGGGATGGTTTGGAATCGTCGTTCCCGCTGTCCGCTCTATCTTTTTCGGTGACTTCGAGAGTACTTCGACAAGCTCAGCATGGCGCTTCAGCTACCAAAAAAGGATGCCGCTCCCATCGGGGCTAAAAGGAAGTGTCTTTGGTGTCGGGAATGAAAAAACCCTGCATTTCATTACAAAATACAGGGTAATCATCAACCAAAAACCTATTATTATGAGATGTTCTATTTCTCTTATTGGGACAAAAAGGGAAACTTATTGTTTTAAAAGTTGTAATTCGATGTTCAATTTTACGTCTTCACTCACTAAAACACCACCGGTTTCTAAAGCCGAATTCCAGTTCAAGCCCCAGTCTTTACGGTTTACTTTTCCGGAAATGTTGATGCCTGCTTTGGTATTTCCCCAAGGATCGGTCATCAATCCGCTGAATTCTGCCGGAAGTTTTACAAATTTCGTAACGCCTCTCATGGTTAAATCACCAGCCAATTCGTAGTTCTCGTCATCCACTTTCGTAAACGAAGAGGCTTTGAAGGTCATTTTCGGATGGTTTTCCGCGTCGAAGAAGTCGGCACTTTTTAAGTGGTTGTCTCTGTCGGCGTTACGGGTGTCTACTGAATTGATATCGGCTGAAAATTCGATAGTAGCGTTGGTGAAATCATCCCCTTCGGTTACAATATTCGCATCGTAGTTTTCAAATTTTCCGGATACGTTGGTAAACATCATGTGTTTTACTTTAAATCCGATTTCTGAGTGTGTCGGGTCAATTGCCCATTTTGTAGTTGCCATAATTTTATTTTTTAAATTTTTATTTCAATTTGATGAAGCAAAGTTACTTCGGAGTTGTGTGTCAAACACTTAATCTAGATTAAGAAATGTTTTTTTAAGTAGCTAAGTTGCAAAGTGACTGAGTAGCTGAGTTTTTAAACGGCCATCGGAACTTCCATCAACAGGAATTCGGCTTCCGAGTTGGCTTTAATCGTTACTTTGTCGGTATTCCAGATGCCGAAACCGTCTCTTCTGTTCAGATCCTGTCCGTTTACGGTAACATCGCCGTTCAACACAAAAACATACAATCCGTTACCTTGTTTTTTGAAGTTATATTCGGTTGTAAAATCCTTGTCGAATTTACTTAAATGAAACCAAGCGTCCTGATGAATCCATACACCGGCGTCTTCCGGATTCGGAGATAAAATCTGCTGTAATTTGTTGTGACGTTCTTCTTCCTTCAAGGTAATCTGGTCGTAACGTGGTGTTACGCTTTGCTTGTTTGGAATCACCCAAATCTGAAGGAATTTCACTTCCTTGTCCTGGTTTTTATTGTATTCACTGTGTTGTACTCCGGTTCCGGCGCTCATCACCTGAATGTCTCCGTTACGAATCACGGTTTTATTGCCCATGCTGTCCTGATGCTCCAAATCGCCTTCCAACGGAATACTGATGATTTCCATATTTTGATGCGGATGCGTTCCAAATCCCATTCCGGCGGCTACCGTATCGTCATTCAGCACGCGCAGTACGCCGAAATTCATGCGTTCCGGATTGTAATAATTGGCAAAACTAAAGGTGTGAAAACTTTGCAGCCAACCGTGATTGGCATTGCCTCGTGTATTGGCTTTGTGTAAGATAATATTTTCCATAATCTTTGAATTGGTGTTTTGAATGTGATTGAATCCAACGGTTTCTTCTTTAGCTTCGGAAACCTGTTTGGCTAAAGCGGTACCGGTGATTATTGCACCACCGCCCAGTATTGTTTTTCGGATAAAATCTTTTCGGTTCATAACTTGTTCATTTTGATAGGACAAAGTTACGATGACGCCATAGCGGAAACACTTAACCTAGATTAAGAAGTGGTTTTTGGAGTTTCAGAGAGGCAAAGTTGCTGAGTGACAAAGTTTAGAAAGAAAGCAAAATGTTTTTTATAGGTCAAGGACTTAGCTACTCTTCAACTTTGTTACTTTGGAACTACTTCTTAAGAAGACGCGCTTTCATTTTACTGAAGAACTCGGGTGTAACACCAATATAGGAAGCGATTTGTTTTTGTGGAAGACAATGCACCAGTTCCGCATATTTTTTGGTGAATTTGTCGTAACGGGCTTCGGCGGTGAAGCTCATGTTGTCAATTAGTCGTTGTTGATTGGCTACCAAAGAATTTTCAATCAGAATGCGGAAGAAACGCTCCATTTTAGGAACTTCCAAATATAATTTCTCCTGATTTTCTTTGGAGAGGATTAAAACTTCGGCGTCTTCATTAACTTCAATATACAATTGTCCCGGTCGTTGGGATAAGAAACTGTACATGTCGGCAATCCACCAACCGGGGCAGGCGAAACTTACCACATGTTCGACACCATTTTCGTCGATGTTATAGCTGCGGAGAATGCCTTTAAGTACAAAAAAAGAATGGGTGCAAACTTGTCCTTCCTTTAAAAGGATGGTTTTAGCTTTGTAGTGTTGTGTTTCGGTAAAAGCCAAAACACGTTCCTGTTCTTCGTTGGAAAGGGAAACGTGTTTGGCAATATTTTCAAGCAGAAGATTCAAAATTATTTGTTCACGGCTCTTTTTTCATCCAATAACTGGAATGCGGAGGCTTTGAATTTGTTGTCTACGATTTCTCCGGAAACCTGTGCTTTACGAACGGTATTGCAAAGGCCGTCATGTGCATGTGCATCTCCGTGTTGGTCCATAGCGGTTCCTTCAACAAAATAGGTTTTTTTGCCAATACGAACGGCTAAGTCGCAACCTTTGCCTTCCATTCTAAATTGGCATTGTCCGCAAGCGGCCTCAACGATTTGTGCTTTGATAGGCTCTTTTCTTTCTTGTGCGTTCATGGTTAGCGCAAAGAAGAAAACAAACAGCGTTAAAATTTTTTTAGTCATAACTTTATTTTTTAGTATTTGTTAAAGTCCGTTTTAAGTTTTACGAATTTACTTTTACTAAGATAGCAGTTTTTTTGGCACGTTCGACAACTTCTTCCACAGGAGTTTCTATAGTGTCATTTGATAGTATCACACCCATTCGTCTGTAAGGTCGTGACGTTGGTTTTCCGAAGATTCTGAAATCGGTTTTTGTTAGTCCGGCCACTTTTTCAATTCCGGTATACGTTGGGTTTTCTGAATTTTCAGTGGCTAAGATTACGGCACTCGCTCCTACTTTTTCCAATGTGATTTCCGCAATTGGCAGACTTAAAATGGCACGCAAATGCAATTCGAATTCATTGAAGTTTTGCGTTCCTGCTAAGGTTACCATGCCGGTATCGTGCGGGCGAGGGGATAATTCAGAGAAATAAACGCCTTCATCAGTTAAGAAAAATTCAACGCCAAACAATCCTGCGCCACCCAAAGCTTCGGTTACTTTTTTGGCCATATCTTGCGCTTCTTCAATATCTTTTTGTGATACTCTTGCCGGTTGCCAGCTTTCCTGATAATCACCGCGTTCTTGTCGGTGTCCGATGGGTGCACAAAATAAAGTTGGATGATTGTTTTGTGTAACGGTAAGTAAAGTGATTTCGGAATGGAAATTCACGAACGCTTCTACGATGACTTCAATAATGTCCCCACGCGAACCTTCTACGGCATAGTTCCAGGCCTTTTCAATGTCGTCTTGTGTTTTGATTGTCGATTGCCCTTTTCCGGACGAACTCATCAACGGTTTTACCACGCAAGGCATTTCGACTTCCGAAACGGCTTTTTCCAATTCCTCTTTGGTGGTGGCGTAACGGTAATTGGCTGTTCTTAAACCTAAATCTTTGGCTGCTAAATCCCGAATCGCTTTTCGGTTCATGGTGAAATTGGCGGCTTTCGCTGAAGGCACTACGGTAATGCCTTGTTTTTCATAATCGTAAAAACGTTCGGTACGAATGGCTTCTATTTCGGGTACGATGAAATCCGGCTGGTGTTTGGCTACGATGCGGTCCAGTTCGGTGCCGTCCAACATATTGATGACTTCAAATCCGTGGGCTACCTGCATAGCCGGCGCATTTTCATAACTGTCTACAGCAATTACTTTCTGACCGATGCGTTGTGCAGCGATGACGAATTCTTTTCCCAGTTCTCCGGAACCTAATAATAGTATTTTCTTTTGCATTGTTGTTGTGTTGTTTTGAAAGTTTAAAGGTAAATAGTTTAAAAGGTTTTGGCAAGAAATGTTTTTTAGGGATACGATTTTCCTGTTTTTGGAGTTGTTATATTTGTTGTTTGATGCTAACCGAATTTCATAATTCCAACGTTTTCTATCATGTTTAAAAAGTTTTTTCTTTTCATTTTCTGTTGTTTGTCGGCGCAATCGTATGCTCAGGAGCGGTATTTTGTTGTGAAAGATTCGATTACCAAAGAGGCGTTGCCGTATACGAATATCAATTTTTTAAACGGTTATGGCGTTTTTTCCGATGAAAACGGGAAAGTGATTTTGGATAATGACGTTCCCAATCAGGTGAAAATTACGCATATCGGTTATTCGGATAAGCTTGTTTTGTTGGATGCGTTAAAGGGGAATGCTGATGTTTTTCTAAAACCTTCCACTGAAATTCTCGGGGAATTGAAAGTTGCGGTTTCCAGAAATGATGCAAAGAAGCGCAAAGAGTATGTTGTAAAGCCATCGATGCATGATAACAGCAACGAAATGTATTGGTCGTCGTTAGGACAACAGTTTGCATTTTATATTCCGAATGAACGAAAGAATAGTGTCCTGAAATCGGTTGCCATCCCTTTAATTGTAAAAGATTTGTATCAGGGTATTGCAGATCAGTCTTTTGAGGATAACCCATACGGTACGATGATGAAAATCGAATTTATGAGTAATGTTGGTAATCAGCCTGGAAAAAAAATATACGATTACGATAAGGTTTTTGTTATTTATTCTGCAAAAGTGAATGGGAAAGTGGAAGTGAAATTTGAGGAAACTATTGTGTTGCCCGAAAACGGTTTTTTTGCGGTGATGACCATACTGGGAAAAACCAACCCGAAAGGTGAATATGTTCCGGAAATGCCTTATGGAGTTCGGGAAATAAACGGGGAAAAGAAGAAATTTGTTAAGATTATTTTACCGAATTATCCTTTGGTAGAGGATTCTGAAAATCAGCTGACTTTGTTCCGGCACGTGTTTAATGAGTCGGAAAAGTGGTATCGGATAGAGCGTCCGATGGTGTACAAAAAAGATAAAAAATATCCGTTGTACAATATCGGAATCGGGTATACGATTTCAAGTTCGGAGTAGTTATGAAAACCGATGTCGCATGAAGGATAGGAGCGGCATCCTGACTTTGTGAGGTTGCCTGCAAACTCGCAACGGCAGATATAGCGGATAGCCTGACCCTTGTGGGCATGCCATCTTTCAATAAACTTAGGAGAATAAAAAAAAGCCTCAGGATTTTCTTGAGGCTTTTGTGTTGGTTATGCTAAAACTTCTGTTGTAGTCACTGCTTCTTTGATGCGGCGTAGGGCTTCTTTCAGTAAATCTTCGCTGGTCGCGTAAGAGAAACGGATGCAGTTTGGGTTTCCGAAAGCGTCTCCGGTTACCGTGGCTACGTTGGCTTCCGCTAAAAGATACATGGAGAAATCCGTTGCGTCTTTGATTTCGGTTCCTTTTAAAGTTTTTCCGAAGAACGAAGAAACGTCCGGGAATACATAAAATGCGCCTTCCGGAACGTTGATTTTAATGCCCGGGATTTCTTTTAACAATCCAACCACCAAGTCACGACGACTGTGGAAGGCATCCACCATGTGTTTTAAAACGGATGGATCTGCGTCAACAGCAGCGATGGTAGCGCGTTGAGCAATAGAGTTCGCACCGCTGGTTACCTGTCCCTGAATTTTAGTGCAAGCTTTTGCGATAAATTCTGGTGCGCCGATGTAACCGATTCTCCAACCGGTCATGGCGAAGGCTTTTGCCACTCCGTTCACGGTGATGGTTCTTTCCAGCATGCCCGGAATGGATCCGATGCTGCAGAACGTGCCGGAGAAGTTGATGTGTTCGTAGATTTCATCGGAAACCACGTAAATGTTCGGGTGTTTTTCCAAAACTTTTGCTAAAGCCGTAAGTTCTTCTCTGTTATAAACTGAGCCGCTTGGGTTACACGGCGAACTGAACCACATCATTTTTGTTTTGGGTGTGATGGCGGCTTCCAATTGTTCTGGTGTGATTTTGAAATCAGTGTCTACAGAAGTTGGTACTTCTACCGGAGTTCCTCCTGAAAGTTTGATGATTTCAAAATAGCTAACCCAGTAGGGTGCCGGAAGAATTACTTCGTCGCCTTCGTTTAACATTACCTGTGCAATGTTGTATAGGGATTGTTTCGCACCTGTGGAAACTACAATTTGCGAAGGTTTGTATTCTAAGTTGTTGTCTCTTTTGAATTTGCGACAGATGGCTTCTTTCAGTTCCAGATAACCTTCTACCGGAGTGTAAGTACTGTAATTTTCGTCGATGGCTTTTTTAGCAGCTTCTTTCACGAAATCCGGCGTGTTGAAATCCGGTTCCCCTAAACTTAAGCTGATAATGTCTTTTCCTTGGGCTTTTAATTCTCTTGCTAACGCAGCCATGGCTAACGTTTGTGATGTAGATAGATTGTTAATTCTGTCCGAAAGCGGGTTCATATTTGTGGTGTTATGTAGTTATTCTATTTTTTGCAAAATTATGCCATTTGCGGTTTTTGTCCTAATTCTTTCAAATGTTTGAAGTGGGCAATTACAGCGCTGGTCATGGTTTTGTATTCGTAGTACGGTAAGTTGCACTCTTTCGCAGTTTGTTTTACGATTTCACCAATCTTTCCGTAGTGGATGTGGCTGATATTCGGAAAAATGTGGTGCTCAATCTGATGGTTCAAACCTCCCGTGTACCAGTTAACAATCCAGTTTTTCGGAGCGAAATTAGTAGTGGTGAACAATTGATGAATCGCCCAGGTGTTTTCGATTTCCCCTTCTTCATTCGGAGTAGGGTTGGTGGTTTCTTCTACAACGTGCGCCAACTGGAATACAATACTTAAAATCAAGCCCGCAGTGTAATGCATTACGAAAAATCCGATAAGCACTTCCCACCAAACAATTCCTAAAATCATCGGGATAACCAGCCAAATGGAGAAATAAATCACTTTTGTGATTACAAGGGTTGTCCATAAACGTACCGGACTAGGGAATTCACCATAGGATAATTTTCGTTTGATGTAGTTGCGCATCTGTTTGAAATCGGTCGTAATAGCCCAGTTGAAGGTTAACAAACCGTAAAGAAAAACAGAGTAATAATGTTGGAATTTGTGGATAGGCGACCAATCGGCATGTTTGGTAAAACGGATTACGCGACCCGCTTCCAAGTCTTCATCATGACCCGGAATATTTGTGTAGGTATGGTGTAATACATTGTGTTGTACCTGCCAGTTGTAAACGTTTCCTGCTAAAATATAGATGCTTCCGCCCATGATTTTATTCAACCAGGGTTTGGTGGAATACGAGCCGTGATTGCCATCGTGCATTACGTTCATTCCCACGCCGGCCATTCCGATTCCGATAATGATGGTCATCAACAAATGGGCCCAAAAAGGTAAGTTTAAAGTAAGAATTAAAAAGTAAGGTGTAAGGAAAAGTGAAAACATAATAATGGTTTTCAGGTGCAGTTTCCAGTTGCCGGTTTTCTTGATATTATTTTCTTTGAAATAGTCGTTTACGCGTTTGTTTAGCGTTCGGAAAAATTTCATATTGTCCGTTTTTGAAAAAATTGGAGCTGGTGTAGTCATAATCAAATGCATTTATTCGTTCCAAAGGTAACTATTAAAAGAAACGCAAACCGTTAAATTAGTCAAAATTTTCAACAGTAAAATGTGTACTTTTGTTGAAAATTTAGAAGAATGCAGCATATTGTAAACTATTTCCCTAATCTTACTGAGAATCAGATAGAACAATTCCGAAAACTGGAAGAATTGTACAAAGACTGGAATGCAAAGATTAATGTAATTTCCCGAAAAGATATCGATGAGTTGTATACCAAACACGTATTGCATTCGTTGGGGATTGCTAAAATTATTGACTTTCAGCCGGGTGCTAAAATTTTAGATGTGGGAACCGGTGGTGGTTTTCCCGGAATTCCGTTGGCGATATTATTTCCCGAAGTCGATTTTTATCTGATTGATGTGATTGCCAAGAAAATCCGTGTGGTAAATGAAGTGGCTAAAGGATTGGGATTGCAAAATGTACGAGCGGAACAAATGCGTGCCGAAAATGTAAAAGAAGATTTCGATTTTATAGTGAGTCGAGCCGTAACTAACATGCCGGATTTTTATAAATGGGTAAAAGACAAAATCAAAAAGAAACAAAACCACGAGTTGAAAAACGGGATTTTGTATCTGAAAGGCGGCGATTTAACCGAAGAATTGGCAGCTTTTCCGAAAGCAACCCAATACAATTTATCGGATTTCTTTGAAGATGAATTTTTCGAAACCAAAAAAGTGGTGCATCTTCCGTTGAAGTATAAAGTGTAAAAGAGAAAAGAGAGAAGGAAATAGAAAGAAAAAAGTCGAACCGGTTATGATTCGACTTTTTTCTTTTTATGATAAGATTCTTATCCTAAGAACGGATATCTGTAATCGGTTGGTGTAACGAACGTTTCTTTGATGGTTCTCGGAGAAACCCAACGCAATAAGTTCAATACAGAACCGGCTTTGTCATTAGTTCCTGACGCTCTCGCACCCCCAAATGGCTGCTGACCTACAACAGCTCCGGTTGGTTTGTCGTTGATGTAGAAGTTTCCGGCTGCATTTTCCAATGCTTTGGTAGCTTCCACAATCGCGTAACGATCCTGACTCAAGATTGCTCCGGTCAAGGCGTAGCTTGAAGTGCCGTCTACTAAAGCTAATGTTTCGCTCCATTTGGCATCTTCGTATACGTAAATTGTTAATACAGGTCCGAACAATTCGGTACACATTGTGTTGTATTTCGGATTGGTAGTTAAGATAACGGTTGGTTGAATGAAATACCCAACGGATTTATCATAATTTCCTCCGGCAATGATTTCCGCATCGCTGTCTTTTTTCGCCTGATCAATAAATCCTGCTAATTTGTCAAAAGACTGTTCTGAAATTACCGCAGAAACGAAGTTGCTCATATCGGCAGGAGATCCCATTTTCATAGTTGCTAAATCGGCTAATAATAACTCTTTTACTTCCGGCCATAATGAAGCGGGAATATATGCTCTTGAAGCGGCAGAACATTTCTGACCTTGGTATTCAAAAGCACCTCTCGATAAGGCGGTTGCGATTTGTGCCGGAATAGCGGAAGGGTGTGCCACAACAAAATCTTTTCCGCCTGTTTCCCCAACAATTCTTGGGTAGGTTTTGTATTTGCTGATGTTTTTTCCAATTTCCGCCCACATATCATTGAAAACTCCGGTTGATCCTGTAAAGTGAATGCCTGCAAAATCCGGACTTGATAGTAAAGTGTCTGAAATCATGCCTGAATTCCCGGTTACCATATTGATAACTCCTGCCGGTAAACCAGCCTGTTTGAAAACTTCCATAATCACATTGGCAGAATATACCTGAGTTGCGGCAGGTTTCCAAACTACAACATTCCCCATTAAAGCAGGAGAAGCAGGTAAATTTCCGGCAATAGCAGTAAAGTTAAACGGAGTGATAGCATACACGAATCCTTCTAAAGGGCGGTGCTCCATACGGTTCCATACACCTTCTGAGGATACCGGTTGTTCGGCGTAAATTTTTGTCATGAATTCTACGTTGAAACGTAAGAAGTCAATGAATTCACAAGCTGAATCGATTTCAGCCTGATGAACAGTTTTTGCCTGAGCAATCATGGTTGCGGCATTGATTTTTGCACGGTACGGACCGGCTAGTAATTCAGCTGCTTTTAAAAAGATAGAAGCTCTTTGTTCCCAAGGCATGGCTGCCCATTTTTTCTTAGCCTCCAAAGCAGCGGCAATTGCTTTTTCAATGTGTTCTTTTTCGGCTTCATGGTACTGTCCGACTACGTGTTTGTGGTCGAATGGCGGAGTGATGTTTTTTGTTTTTCCGGTACGGATTTCCTCCGCGCCAATATATAAGGGTACATCTACAGTACTGTTGAACATTTTGTTGAAAGTAGCTGCTACAGCTTCTCTTTCCGGAGTTCCGGGTGCGTATGATTTAACGGGTTCGTTAACCGCTTTTGGAACATTATAAATTCCTTTTGGCATAATTTGTTATAATTTGAGTTATCAAAAATTTCGCGTAGCGAAGATACAAATTATTACCCAATATGATAATCGGTTAGTTGTTAATGCTTTTGTAAAATTTCGGCTTAGTTCAGCGCGAAAGGAGCACTCAATTTAAAAGTAGGAATGATTACGCGAAAACTTCGGGTAGAAGTGAAATTCACCATGTTGAAATAACCGCGCATGGCTCCGAATGGTGAGGAAAGTAAGCAGCCTGAGCTGTAGGTGTGCTTTTCTCCGGGTTTTAAAACAGGTTTTTTGCCGATAACGCCTTCCCCGTCAACAATTTCCAAATCATTAAGGGAGTCGTGGATTTCCCAGTGGCGGGAATTCAATTGCACGGAATCTTTGCTTTGATTTTCGATGGTTACTTCATAGGAAAAGGCAAAATGAATCTTGTAGTTTTTGAAGTACGTACCTTCAAAACTAGTCAGGACAGAAATCTTTATGCCGCTGGTTATTTGTGAAACCATATTTTTTTCGCAAAAATCAATTTATAACTTCAAAAATAAGAAATATTTATTTTTGATTGTAAAATTTATGATTTAATTAATTTGTGATGCTTTCCGAAGTTGCGATGCCTCTTCCGATTACTCTGTCGTAACGGTCGTTGTTTCCTCTGTAATACACTAAAACGAAATAATTGTTTTCCGTCTGATAGAAATTTCCGTCTACCGCATTTTCCTGATCGATTTTTCCGTTTTTATCCGCAATTGCATATTGATAATTGGTAAATCCCTGTTTGATCAATATGGCTTTTTCAAAAAGTCCTTTTTCAGCGTTGTAGTCCATCTTGTATTCCGGGGAGAGCGAATAATTGTTAAACATACCCACAATATAGACGTCTTTTTTGTCCATGAACGTATTGGTGTTCAGTGTAAAGTACACCCAGGAGTAATCGGCTTCCAGATTGTTGTTTTCAGCATTTATTTTGTTGGGTAAAAACCGTCCGTTAATGTCTGGAAAGTAGGTGTACGGGTTGTTTCTTCTGGCGGTATTCATATACAGGTGGGTGTTGTAAATTTCACCGGCACTTACATGTCCAACGTTGTTGCTTACCGTTCGGATGTCTTTGTTTTCAAAATATAAATATTCGTTTCCGGCCCAAAACTGCGTTTCTTTATTGTAGCGGTAAATTAAATCTGATCCAATGGTGTATTGCGGTTTTACATTGTATATCGCGTTGTCCAGTCGTCCGTTTTGAAAAAGGGCAACTTTAACGTTTTGTATCGGATTCTGTAAAATATTGTCGCCCATTTTTACCACGAAATCCAGATTTTGCATTCCGTCTATTGTTGATAAATCTCGGGAACGTTTGATTTGTAACGGAACTGAAAGCTGTTCGTCGTAAATGATGAACTTGCGGGAAAAAACCAACTCTTGGTCCGAATTGAAGATTTTCAGCATATAATTTCCGGTAAGCAGAATCCGGTTGAATTTGTTTGGAAACGTTTGCGAATAATGCGAGTAAATCTGTAGTGTATTAAATGAATTCTGATAATTCATGATGCGTTGGTTGTCCATTCCCTGTAAATATTCAGCTTTACCAAGTTGGGTAGGAGTCCAGTCGTAATTGTATTGCGTGATGGTGTAATAGTAATCGGCTTCGTTTCCGTAAAGATCATCAAATTCCAATTGAAAGGAATCGCCCAACCGAAACATCGGAATCATAACATTTCCATTTTGGATGAAAGCTACGGTTTTGATGTTAAAAGGCGGTGTAACTTCTTTTTCTACCTGTGCATATCCCTGTACTAAACTTGCAAAAACGAGTAAAAGCGAAAATATTTTTTTTGTAATCATCTTTTATGCAGAAGAAATTAAGTTGTAAATATAATGATTAACATTGATTTAAATCGTTTTGATGTTTCAGGATTGTTCATGTCTTGAAAAAAATGTTAAATTAAGTATAATAAAAAACTTACTTTTAAGTTATATGAATAGTTTTACAAAATAATAATTAACTAAAACCTTTATGAAACAACTCAACAAATTAACCTTTGGGTTATTGCTGTTTCCGGCAGTATTCTTTGCTCAGGAAATGGATTGGTCAAAAACCATTCCTTTTGATCCGGAAGTGAAGACCGGAAAACTGAAAAACGGATTAACCTATTACATCAAGAAAAATGCCAAGCCCGAAAACAAAGTGGATTTGCGATTGGTGGTAAATGCGGGATCAATTCTGGAAGCAGATGATCAGCAAGGATTGGCGCATTTTATGGAACACATGTGTTTTAACGGAACAAAGCGTTTTCCTAAAAATCAACTGGTGGATTATCTGCAAAGTATCGGGGTGAAATTCGGACAGCATTTAAACGCATACACCAGTTTTGATGAAACGGTTTATTTTTTGCCGATTCCGTCCGACAGCCCTGAAAAATTGGAAAAAGGATTCCAGATTATTGAAGATTGGGCATTCAATACCGTATTAACACCGGAAGAAATCGATAAGGAAAGAGGTGTTGTTTTAGAAGAATATCGTTTAGGTTTGGGCGCTCAAAAAAGAATGATGGGGCGTTTTATGCCAAAAATGATGTACAATTCGCATTATGCAAAACGTTTGCCAATCGGTCAAAAAGAAATTCTTGAAAAATTCAAACATGAGGCATTAATTCGTTTTTATAAAGACTGGTATCGTCCGAACCTGATGAGTGTTATCGTGGTAGGAGATATTGATGTGGCGCAAATGGAGCAAAAAATCATCGATCATTTTTCAAATTACCAAAATCCGAAAAACGAAAAGCCAAGAAAAACATTTGACGTTCCCAATCACAAAGAAACTTTTGTAGCCATCGAAAGTGATAAAGAAGCGCCAAGTGCACAAGTACAGTTAATGTATAAAGATGCCGGAACACCAAAACCGGTAGTGAATTTAAAAGATTTTAAAGACGAGTTGGCTGAAGGCTTGTTCACCTCGATGTTAAATGCGCGTTTGGATGAGCTTACCAATTCGGCAACACCGCCGTTTACTTATGGTTATTCGTATCACGGAAGAGCCTGGGCCAGAACAAAAGAAGCTTATCAGTCAGTTGCGATGTCACAGGAAGATAAACAAATTGAGGCTTTGAAAGTATTAGTAAAAGAAAACGAACGTGTTAAGAAATTTGGGTTTACCCAAGGCGAATTGGATCGTGCCAAAGCTGATTTCCTGTCCATGATAGAGAAGAGTTATAACGAACGCTCCAAAACCAATTCCGAAAATTTCGTAAGCGATTACCAGTCGCATTTCTTAGAAAAAGAGCCGGTTCCGGGAATCGTTTGGACGTTTGAAACCTTCAAACAAATGTTGCCGTTAATTCAATTGAAAGACGTAAACGGGTTGATTAAAGAGTTTATCAAAGATGAAAACCGCGTGGTGATTTTAACCGGTCCGGAAAAAGAAGGTCTTAAAAAAGCAACCGAGCAGGAAGTTTTAAATGCGTTAAAAGTAAATGATGCTGAAATCACTCCGTATGAAGATGTTGCTGTAGCGAAAGGATTGTTGCGAACAGAACCGAATGCAGGAACCATTGTACGCCGTGAAAGCAATGAAAAATTAGGAACTAAAACGTTGTTCTTGTCCAACGGAGCAAAAGTGACCTACAAAAAAACCGATTTTAAAAACGATGAGGTGGTTTTTGAAGCGGTAAGTTTCGGTGGGAGCAATTTGTATTCCGATGCCGAAATGAAAAAAGTACAGTTTGCAAACGGTGCCTTGACCGAAGCTGGTTTTTCAGGTTTGAAATTAAACGACATTAATAAATTTATGACGGGTAAAATTGCATCGGTGAGTCCTTATGTTGGCAATATCAGCGAAGGGTTAAGAGGAAATGCAACTCCAAAAGACCTGGAATATCTGTTCCAGCAAACCTATGCGTATTTCACCGATTTAAATTATGATACTGAAGCTTTTGAAGGATACAAACAAAAGCAATCGGCGTTTTATAAAAATATGACTTCCCAGCCGGCGTTTTATTTTCAGCAGGAGTTTTACACTTATCTGAACAAGGAAAACCCGCGGTTTAATGGTTTGGTTCCTACAGATAAGACCTGGGCGGAAACCGATTATAAATTAGCCTATGATAAATTCAAAGAACGTTTTGCCAATGCGGCTGATTTTGAGTTTTTCTTCGTAGGAAACATTGATGACAAAGTTATCGAAGAATATGCGACTAAATATTTAGCGTCATTGCCGGCAACGCCAATGAAAGAAAAAGCTAAAGATTTGGGGTACCGAATGCTGAAAGGAGAACATAAAAAAGTGGTGAACAAAGGAAAAGATCCTAAGAGTACCGTAAATATTATGTTTTATGGCGATGCACAATATTCAGCCAAAGAGGCTTTTGCCATGCAGGCTTTGGGTGAAATCCTAACCATTAAACTGATAGAACAGTTACGTGAAAACGAAAGCGGTGTTTATGGAGTAGGAGCGCGCGGCAGCATGAGTAAAGTGCCTTATGGGTATTTCAATTTCAATATCTCTTTCCCTTGCGGACCGGATAATGCCGAAAAACTAACCGCTTCTGCGTTAAGCGAACTTAATAAAATTATCGCTAACGGACCGGAAGCAAAGGATTTGGCTAAGTTTAAAGAAGGTGAATTGCTGGACTTTAAAAAAGAAAGCAAAGAAAATAAATTCTGGTTATCGAACTTTACCCGATCATTCACGAACGGACAAAGTGCTGAAGAAGTTTTGAAATTTGAAGAAAAAGTCAACGCTTTAACCGCAAATGAAATTCAGGATGTGGCTAAAAAGTACCTAACAAAAGAGAAAGTGGTAGGAATGCTAATGCCCGAAAACAATAAATAATAAATTGGTAGTTGGTTAAATGAAAAACTCCCCGTACTTGTGCGGGGAGTTTTTTTATTTATAACAAACCGGAATAATTTCGCCTTTAGCCAAACAATATTTTTCAACCAGTTCAGGACTTAATTTATTGGTGTAGTCTTCTTCGATTACTTTGAAACCGATACTTCTTAGTTTGTCGAAATAGTCTCTTCCGTATACACGAACATGATCGTATTGTCCAAAAATCTTAGCACGCTCTTTAGGATCGGTTATAGAATCGTCTGCAAATGTGGTCGCTCTCGATAAATCCTGCGGAATCTGAAAAATTCCCATGCCTCCGGGTTTTAAAACGCGGTACAATTCCTGCATCGCTTTAGTGTCGTCCGGAATGTGTTCCAAAACATGATTGCAAAAAATCACATCATAGGAGTTGTCTTCAAACGGTAAGTTGCAAATGTCGGCTTTCACATCCGCTAACGGAGAAAGCAAATCAGTTGTGGTATATTCGATGTTTTGCTGTTTTCTGAAACGTTTGTAAAATTCCTGCTCCGGAGCAAAATGCAATACTTTTTTCTTTTCGGTAGCGGTAAAAAAATCGGTTTCGTTTTTTAAATAGAGCCAAAGCAAACGGTGTCTTTCTAAAGACAAAGTGCTTGGTGATAATACATTATTGCGCTGTGTGCCGTAACCGTAAGGTAAAAACATCCGGAAACTTTTTCCGTCGATAGGATCGGTGAAGGTGTTTCCTTTTAGTAAAAAGGCCAAAACAGGACGTGCCACAATACTTAAACGGATCAAGATTGGACGCGGAATGGTGTTTAAGATGAATTTGAAAAGTTTCTTCATTAGATAACAAACGGTTGTTTCCTAAATTCATTTTCTTCATCAGAAGTAATTCCCAAAGCCTGATAAACATAAGCAAAGGTAGAAAGCAATTCCGGTTTTCCATCGATAATTGCCACATCATGCTCAAAATGTGCTGAGGGTTTGTTGTCGGCCGTAGTAATGGTCCAGCCGTCTTTGTGTTGTTTGATGTTTTTCGTTCCCTGATTAATCATCGGTTCAATGGCTACCACCATTCCTTCAACCAACAGTTTTCCACGACCTTTTTTGCCGTAATTCGGCATCTCCGGTGCTTCGTGCATTGTACGTCCTAAACCGTGGCCTACCAATTCGCGTACTACTCCGTAACCGTGGTTTTCACAATATTTCTGAATCGCATTTCCAACGTCTTCCGTACGGTTGCCGGCTTTCAGTTCGCGGATGCCCACGTAAAGCGATTCTTTGGTAACTTTTAATAGTTTTTTGGTAGCGTCACTGACTTCGCCTACTTCAAAAGTATAGGCGTGATCGCCGTAAAATCCGTTTTTCAAAGCACCACAATCTACAGAAATAATGTCGCCACTTTCCAAAGGTTTGTCATTTGGGATACCATGAACCACTTGGCTGTTCGGACTCATGCAAAGTGAATTCGGGAAACCGTACATTCCTAAAAATGCCGGAGTGGCACCGTGGTCACGAATAAACGTTTCGGCTAATTTGTCTAAATATAGAGTGCTCACGCCGGGTTTAATTTCCGAAGCAATCATTCCAAGGGTTTTTGAAACGATTAACGCACTTTCGCGCATCAATTCGATTTCTTCACGGGTTTTAACGATAATCATAGCTACAAATTGTTGGACTGCAAAAATACAACATTCTATTGATAAATCTTTAATTGATGTTTCGTTATGAGTTTTGTCATATTTTCGTAACTTATGAGTGCTTAATTTTGTTTAAAATTAAAGGTATGAGTAAATATGTTACGGCAGCGGAAGCTGTCAAAGTAGTACAATCCGGAGATCGGATTTACGTTCAGGCCGCAGCTGCAACGCCGTCGGTTTTAACCAAAGCGTTAGCGGAAAGAGCAGCAGAATTACGAAATGTTGAGGTGTGTCATTTGCATACCGAAGGCGATGCACCCTACGCTAATCCGGAATTGTCAGAGAATTTTCATGTGAATTCTTTTTTCATCGGAAGTAATGTTCGTCATACGCTTGCCGCCGGAAACGGATCGTATACGCCGGTTTTTTTAAGTGAACTGCCACTGCTTTTCAGAAAAAAAGTACTGCCACTGAACGCGGTTTTCATTCATGTTTCGCCACCCGACAATCATGGTTATTGTTCGTTGGGGACATCGGTAGAGGCAACCTTGGCGGCAATTGAAAATTCGGAAACGGTTATTGCGCAAGTAAATCCGAAAATGCCGCGTACTTTCGGTGATGGAATTTTGCATGTTTCTGAAATTGATTATTTGGTTGAGGTTGATGATGCGATTCATGGTCACGGAATGGGAGAAATCTCTCCGGACGAAGAGAAAATCGGGAGTTTTGTAGCCAGTCTGATTGAAGATAAAAGTACGCTGCAAATGGGAATCGGTTCGATACCGAATGCCGCTTTGGCGAAACTTACGAATCATAAAGATTTGGGTTTACACACCGAAATGTTTTCTGATGGTGTAATCGATTTGATTGAAAACGACGTGATTAACTGTAATTATAAAGGCGTGAATCGCGGTCGTGCTTTGGCGACATTTTTAGTGGGATCTCAACGGTTGTATGATTTTGTGGATAATAATCCGTTTATCGAAATGCGGGAATCGTCGTATGTGAATGATACGGCAATAATTCGTCGAAATCCGCGAATGGTAGCAATTAATTCTGCAATAGAAGTCGATGTAACAGGGCAGGTGTGTGCCGATTCGATTGGTGCCAAAATGTATTCCGGTGTGGGCGGACAAATGGATTTTATCCGCGGTGCCTCGTTAAGTGAAGGCGGAAAGGCGATTATCGCTTTGCCCTCAGTAACCAAAAGAGGGGAGAGCCGAATTGTTCCATATCTGAAACAAGGCGCAGGTGTGGTAACCACACGTTCTCATGTACATCACATCATTACCGAAAACGGAATTGCGAATTTATACGGGAAAACATTAAAACAGCGTTTTGCCGAAATGGTAAAAATTGCACATCCGAACCATCAGGAATGGATTGAAAGAGAATATCATACGATGATAAAAAACATATAAAAAGAAAAAGCTCCAAACGGAGCCTTTTTTAATTTTCGTATGCGTGTTTGTAAGGTTGTCCCGTTACAATTTTATGCATGTCTTTTTCCAGTGTTTCCATCGGGCGCTCTACGATGCGGTGCAATTCTTTTCCGTCTTTGTAGATAATAAAGGTGGGAACATTGGTGATGTTTAACCCTTTTTCCAGCTGTTCCGGAGTAGTTTTGTTTTTATCAACCGTAATTAAGGTAACATTGGCATCGTTGAATTGCAGCGCTTCCAGAATTTTATAAAAATGAGGTACTTGCTGTTGACTGTCTTCGCACCACGTTCCCATAAAAACAGTAATGGAAATGTCGCGGATATTTTTCTTTAAATCGTTTATAATAGCGGCATCCGGTTTATAATTATCATGGTTCGGATTGTACCAAAGATTGTAAGGAAGTTTTAAAAGCTCCTCTTTGGTTCGTTTTCCCACTAGCATTTCATTGGTTGTTACAACCGTTGTTTCTGAGGTCATAATTGGTTTGGTTTGGGCTTTACAGCTAATAATTGTAGTGGTAAGCGCTATTAATGTGATGACTTTTTTCATATTTTAAGCGGAATAATCAGGAATTTCATCTAGAATCATTTTATTGCCGTCCTCATCATAATAGGAACAGGTCATGTCGGTAAAATCGCAAACCCATTTGTCAGCTCCGGCTGCGGCAGCCTGATGGCAAAATGTTATATAATCGGTTTTTCCTTCCTGATGGGCAAAAATAACACGTTCCAATTCAAATGTTGATTGGTCGTCTGATATGATAATAGTTTCGTATTTGGGTTCGCTTTCAAGGATGAAATTGTCTTTTCCGAAATAAACGGTTTTACCATTCGAAACATGAGTTTCATAGGAAGTTACCCCTAGTTTTTTTAATTCTGCGGCATATTTAGGAAAATCAACTCCCGATTTTATTTTGCTTTGTACTTCTTGGATTTGTTCAATTGAAAATGGCGCAATTAATGAATGTCTTGTCATTACTTTTGGTTTTTTGATACCCATTAAATCTAAAATGGTGGGAGCGATGTCGCCTAAAACACCATCGTGAATTTGTTTTAATTCTTTGTCAACTAGAATAATAGGTACCGGATTAGTAGTATGTGCTGTGTTAGGTGTTCCGTCAGGGTTAATCATGGTTTCGCAGTTGCCGTGATCGGCAATGACAATAGTGGTGTAATTGTTTTCCAAAGCGGTTTCAATCACTTCTTTTACGCAAACATCAACGGCTTCACAGGCTTTGATGGCTGCTTCCATTACGCCGGTATGTCCTACCATATCGCCATTGGCAAAATTTAAACAAACGAAATCCACTTCGCCTTTTTTAAGTTCGGGAATCAATTTGTCTTTTATATCGAAAGCGCTCATTTCGGGTTGCAAATCGTAAGTCGCCACTTTTGGAGACGGACAAAGTAAGCGTCGTTCACCAATAAAAGGGGTTTCACGGCCACCGGAAAAGAAAAAGGTTACGTGTGGATATTTTTCGGTTTCGGCAATTCGGATTTGCAGTTTATTGTTGTATTCCAAAACTTCACCTAAGGTTTCAGTAAGGTTGTCTTTGTCGTAAATCACATGTACATTTTCAAAGGTATCGTCATAATTGGTCATTGTGACATAATACAAATTAAGTTTGTGCATGTTCTGCTCGTGGAAATCTTTTTGCGATAACGCTTCGGTCAATTGTCTTCCCCGGTCGGTTCTGAAGTTGAAGAAAATCACGACGTCGTTTTCCTGAACAGTTGCAATCGGCTTGTTGTTGGTGTCAACCATAACAATCGGCTCGATGAATTCGTCGGTAACGTGATTGTGATAGCTCGATAAGATGCTGTTCACGGCATTGATGGAATGAATTCCGGTTCCGTTTACAATCAAATCATAGGCTTTTTTTACACGCTCCCAACGTTTGTCACGGTCCATCGCATAATAACGCCCTACAACGGAAGCTAGTTTTGCCGAGGAATTTTGAAGGTATTTTTCTAAATCCTGAATGTATTTCGCACCCGATTTTGGATCGACATCGCGACCGTCCGTAAAGGCATGAACGAAAACGTTCTGTAAACCAAAGTCGTTTGCAGCGTCGAGCAAACCTCTTAAATGCGATGTATGGGAATGTACACCACCATCGGAAACCAAGCCCAAAAAATGAACATTTTTATTATTTTTTTTGGCATATTCGAAGGCATCGCGCAGTACTTTTTCCTGATGTAAGGTTTTGTGTTCCACGGCCAGGTTGATTTTTGCCAAATCCTGATACACAATACGTCCGGCGCCCAAATTCATGTGGCCTACTTCAGAATTTCCCATTTGTCCTTCCGGCAACCCTACGTTTAATCCGTCAGTTCGTAATTGGGCATTGGGATATTTCGTGTACAAGCTATTTATAAATGGGATATTGGCGTTGTCTATCGCGGAAACTTTCGGATCGGGAGATTTTCCCCAACCGTCCAAAATCATTAAAATTACTTTCCTATTCATGGTATTACAGCCAGTTTTTGGCTTTGTTATAATCAATTAAATACTTAACACTCACAGAAAACGTGTGATTTAAATCGTTCTCTAAAGTATGCGCTAAGTTATCAATTATATTTTTATTTAAGCGCTGTTCGTAATGAATTGCGTTATTTCTGTATAAAACGGAAATCTGACTTCCCGGTGCAAACCACCAGGTATAAGACAAATCATAATTCCACGATTTGAAATTATCGTTATTGTTCTGATCGTAAGTGGTATTCGGTGCAAAATAACCGTCTTCCAAAAGAGTCAGGTAATTTTTTATTTCGGAATACGACCAATAATAACGCACCTTCATGTTAAATGTCATTTGACTGTTGATGGCGTATTTTCCGGAAACGGAATTTTCAATGGTGGTTACATTTCTGTTGGCGAAAATAATATCGGAAGCTGCTTTGTCTACGAAACCTTTGTCGTTATTGTCTCTGGCAAAGTTGATTCCGTAGGATAAGAATAATTTGTCGCTCAAGCGGAATCGCGGACCGGCGCTAAAACCATACGAATTTCTCTTGGTCTGGTCGTAAATATAAAAATACGGATTGAAGTCGAATGCAAACGGATTGTTGTAATTAGTGGAAACGTAAAACCAACCGCCGTAATTTTTTGGTCGGTACACGTAACGGTTTGCCGTTCTGGGTTGGTAGAAATCATAGGTTTCGATTGGATTGAAGTCTAACCCGATTCCGAAATCATCGTTCTTTTTGTTCGAGAAATTGATGCTGGTGCCAACCCAGGCATTTTGCAGTTTTCCCGTTTCGTTTTGCCATTCAAACGAACTGTTGGCATTGTAATAAAAAGAGTTGAACGTTTTGGTTGGATTCAGGATTCGATAGCTGAAATTTCCGAAAAAATTATGGTAATTCTTCGTGAAATTAATACCCATATCGTTGATGTTGAAATCTTTGGAAACATAATTTCCACCACCACTGAAGCGGTATTTTCCAAAGGTTTTTGCAATATAAAGATTGGAACTGAATCCATTTTTGTCTTCGATATCGTTTATCGTACTGTATTTAAAGTTACCCGAAAGTTTATAAGTATTCGCTTTGGTGTTTAAATCGAAAAGCAAAGCCGACGCATTGGCATCCCTGTAACTTCCGTTTCGCATTACACTGGTATTTACAAAGCTTACAGACGAGTTTTTTCGGAAACGTTGATCGAATACCAATACATTATAATTTGCTAAAGGTTCCACCACTTCGTTTCGGGTTTCTCCGGTAACGTTATTGACTATGGAAACTTCGGTTTTTTCGGTAACCGCATTTAAAATTCCGATACCCAGTCCTTTGGAAGTTCTTCCGGAAACTTTTAGGGCATTCAGCAAATTGATGGCGCCCGGTTCTTCCTGTACGGACTCATTTTCGTTTAACGTCACTTTTCCCGAAGGTTTGCTTCCGATTCTGCGGGAATAAAACAAGCCGCCTTTGTTGAATAAATCGGTTCCTTCGGTAAAGAAAGCCCTGTTTTCATTGAGTTGTTGTTCGAACGGGCCAAGGTTCAGAATTTTATTGTCGAAAACGGTCTGCCCGAAATCGGGAACTAAAATGGCATCTAGGGTAAACGAATCGTTGATGCCGTATTTAATGTCCATTCCGCCTTTTAAAGTGGTTTCGGTTCCTTCTTTATTCTGATTTACATAACCCGACGCATAAGGAATTAAAAATAGTCTTGTTGGTGGTTTGATGTTTTCGATTCCGGTTAAAACGCCTGCCTGTTGCATGATGTTTCCGATGTTGGCATCAATTTTATTCCAGGCATATTTTTGTTTTTTGTAGCGTACTTCCCTAAAAAAATTCACTCCCCAAACCTGTTTGTCTTTTTTGGAGAAACGAATGGCGGCATATGGGATTTTCATTTCGACTGTCCAACCAAAATCGGTCATTTTTACAGCACTGTACCAAATGCCGTCCCAGGAATAATCTTCACCGTTTTCCTGCGTGGCGATGCAATCCATTTGGGTTCCTGCGGCGCTTACAATCAATCGGAAATCCTGTTGCCCGTCGTTGTAGCCGTTCAGAAATATACCAAAATGATCCGAAGTCCCGAAGTTGTCCCTTTGGGTGATTTCCTTGAGCATGTTTGCGCTGTCCTGATACAATTCTGCTCCTATATATATACCATCGTTATCATAGGCTACGCGCACAATACTTTTTTCGTTTTTCAGCTCGGGTTTTCCGTTGTCGGGTTGGAACATTACAAAGTCTGTTGCCGTTTGTGCATTTTTCCAAAAAGGTTCGTCTAATTTTCCGTCGATGGTAACGGTTTGGTCGGTTCTGAGAACGGTTAGCGTTTTTTTTGCTGCAATGTTTGGTAATTCCGGCGAAATGCTTTCTTGCGAAAAGCCAATAGAAGTACAAATAAAGCTTACTACTAACGACAGCTTTAAATTCATTTTTTGATTTTTTTGATGATTGACATGTCAAAGATAAATATTTACGTCAACCCTTGTGAATATTAAGAAATGTTTAACTATGAGGAAATTACGCAATCGATGAAATGTTAAATTTTACCGACAAACTGCAAAAAAAATTTGGTGGTTTAATTTATTTGTATATTTTTGGAACGACTTAACTATAACATAACAACTAGAATATCAATGATTTACAGAGTATTGCCGATTTTGTTTTTGTTCCTGTTATCTTTCAAACCCATTACGGTAGCAGAGAACAACGATCCGAAGTTATTGGCTGCAAATGCAAAGGCTTCCCTAGAATTAAAGGTTAAGAATTTATACAATTCTTTAGATGTGAAATCTTTTTCAATGCCCCAATTGGAGTGTTTTTCTAAAGCATTAGAAGGCTATTATCAATTGAAAGAAAAAGGAATTGTTCAGAAAGAAATCTTAACAATTGTCGACTTCAGTTTGTCATCAACTCAAAAAAGACTTTGGGTTATTGATATGGTTACCAACAGTGTTTTGTTGCAATCAGTGGTTTCTCACGGGAGAAACAGTGGTGAGGAGTTTGCTACTTCGTTTTCCAATGAGAGCAATTCCAATAAAAGCAGTTTAGGTTTTTATGCTACCGGAGAAACGTATAACGGAAAACACGGATTGTCTTTAAAGTTAGACGGTTTGGAATACGGAATTAACGACAACGCCAGAAACAGAGCGGTTGTAATGCACGGTGCGGATTATGCTGCAGAAAGTGTTATCAGACAGCAGGGACGTTTAGGCAGAAGCCAAGGTTGTCCGGCAGTTCCGTTTGCGATTCACAAAGAAATCATCAACTTGATCAAAGATAAATCATGTTTGTTTATTTATCATCCGTCAAGAACGTATGAAAAACAGTCGAAATTAGTTTCGTAGTTTTTGATATAATTCGAAATCGAGGTTGTAAATGTCGTTTCGAAACTGAAATCCATTCTCATTCATCCAAGCTGTCCAATATAGAACGTGAATCAGAATGGGTTTTTTTATTGGAATTCCCGAGGTTTTTTTACTGGCGATGATTTTCTCCACGCGTTCTTTGTTCATGACGCTTTCATCGGCTTCCAAAATGTAATAGGCCAAATCGAACGGATTTTCCACACGTATACAGCCTGAACTCAGTGCGCGTCCGCTCAATCCGAAGAAATCCCGGTGGTTGGTGTCGTGCAAATAGACCAAGTGACTGTTCGGAAAATTAAATTTCACCAATCCTAAAGAATTATTATATCCCGGTTTTTGAACGTAACGGTAATTGTTGGGCTTCGAAGCGTTCCAGTTGCTCGGATTGACTTCCTGTCCTTTCGAATTGTAAATGGTAATTCCGGTTGCGGCAAAATACCCTCTGTTTTTGGCAGCGGTCGGACCCAGATCTTCTTTGATAATGGTCGGCGGAACGGTCCAAGTCGGGTTAATTACCAAATTGCTGAATTTTGAAGAAAGCACCGGCGTTTTTCGTTTGTCACGACCAACCACTACTTTGTGTACCTGAATGGTGTCGTTTTCTTTTACCAGATGCAATTTGAATTCAGGAATATTGATCACCACATAGGTTTCGCCCAAATTTCTCGGAAACCATCTCCAGCGTTCCAAATTGGCTATAATTTGCTGTTTGCGTTGGTTTTTTGTAAAATTCAAGGCGGCAACTGTTCCTTTTCCGATGATTCCGTCTGCTAGTAAGCCATGTCTTTCCTGGAATTTCTTAACCGCAGCTACAGTTTTACTGTCGTAAATTTCGGTTAAGGTGTCCGGTTTTTTATAATCGCCCCAATACGACAGCCTGTTTTTTACCTCTTTTATGGCAGCGATGGTGTCGTTCGGATTGATTTTATCAGCAACGGTTATGGGCGTAAAATCGTCATTTGGCATTTCATTTATTTTAACCAGGCTTTTTTTGAGCAGTCGATAAACAAGATGCGTAGGTTTTAAAGTATCTAGTGTTTTTTCGACCTCATGATTTCTGATGGCTTCCTGAAGCAGATCGATGGCTTTGATTTTTTTTTCATACATGTCCCAATTGGTATAGAGTTGGGTTGGATTCAGTTTTCCGTTGTATAAATGATTGGCCAGTTTTTGGAACGATTCCGTCAGAAGAATGTCGGCAGCAACGATTTCTTGATTGGAACGTTTTTCTTTTGAATTTTCGTTCTTTTCCAGTTGACTTAAGTTGTAGTCTTCGGGATTCAGTCCTTCGGCTTCCGTTTCTTTGATTAAATCGATTAGGTTTTTTTTGTCTTTGGTTTCCGTCCAAACGGTTTTGAAAAGATTGTTTCGGTAAAATTCTTTGATGCGTTCGGATTTGTTACTGAGGAAAGTGCTGTCAAACGCAATCGATTTTGGGGAAGTTATCGGAATTACTTTTACCGTATCGTTCTGAACATTTCTTGCCAATACAGTTTCTTTTTTACAACTGATTATTAAAAAAGGGAGTATAAAAAAGAGGTATTTGTATGACATAATTCTGTTTAATTTTCTTACTGCAAGGTACGAAATGTGGGCTTTCGGTTTTTATTTTTTAACATTTAGATGCATTTGAGCATTACAAAATGCGTGCCGATTTCGCTTATTTCAAAAGCATTTCCTTTAATTTTGTAGTTTAATTTTTCATAAAAAGGAACCGCATTTTCTCTGGCGTTGAACCAGATAAGTTCGCCTTTTTTTTCTTTTACGTAGTGCTCTGTTTTTTTCATCAGTTGTTCGCCAAGTCCTTTTCGCTGGTGTTTTTCTAAAACCGCCATGCCACGAACCTGGTACTGCTCTTTCTTGATGAAATTGGGATTGTTGACTTTAAAAACCGAAACCACCCCAATTACTTTATCGTTTTTAAACATTCCGAAATGGGCTGTAGTGCCCAGATTATCGCCTTCGAAATGGCAACTATCTATAGGTTTTCCGGGTCTTAAAACAGGTTGTCGTACGGAAAAAGTTTCTTCAGCTTCTATTTGACGGATAAAAATCATAATTTTTCAGTTGAGTTTATACACAATTATAAAAGCGTAACGATTTAATACTAAATTAATTATATACAAGATGTAAAAGCGGCTGAAAAGTTGCTTCAAAAAACAAAATATTTTTTTTGAAAAAAGTTTGTTTTGAAAAAAAATATTTGTCTATATTTGCACCTCAATAATGCGGAAGTAGCTCAGTTGGTAGAGCTCCAGCCTTCCAAGCTGGTTGTCGCGAGTTCGAGCCTCGTCTTCCGCTCCAAAAACTTGATGAAGTTTTAAAAAATCATCACCTGCGGAAGTAGCTCAGTTGGTAGAGCTCCAGCCTTCCAAGCTGGTTGTCGCGAGTTCGAGCCTCGTCTTCCGCTCCAAGCCCCAAACTTTCGATTGGGGCTTTTTTATTGGCTTAAATTTTATTTTAATGGACAAATAATGCCATTATTATTTCGAAAGCAATCAAGGCGATGATGATCCATTCCAAACGATGGCTTTCCCTAACATTTAGTACATCGGTAAACAGCGTAAGGTTGTCTTCCACAATCTGTAAGCGGTAGTCGAGATCTTTGAATCGCGGATGGATGTCAAAATTATTCTTCAGATTCCGGTTGAGCAGGTTGAGTTCCTCGTTGTCCCAAACCAGATTGGGGTCGTCCAGAATGTATAAATTATCAACGATACTGTTTTTGACATTCAGTACTTTGCCTATGTATTTCAGTAAATTGGTTTTTGAAATACTGAGCCTTCCTTTTTGTTCCAATTCCAAAATGTAGTGTTTGGAGGAAGTAATTAATTCGTCGGTTAGTACTTCATAATGTTCAAGTGCTACCGACTGACCGATGTTCAGCATTACGATCCGAAGCAGTGAAGGATCAATATTCGGAACCGTAACATAATCATTCTTAACGATAGGTTTGGATTCTTTCGGATCGATTTCGATGCGGTATTCCTCGGATAAATTTAAATCGACAGGATTTGTGGTGTAATTTTTAACAAAATTCAGGAATTCGCTTTTGGCTACCGGATCATAATTGGCAAAAACGACCACACCATAGTCGAAAATGTAGAGATAACTGTTGTATTCCGTAAGGGCGTAAAATACTTCGGCAGTCGAGCCTGAAAAGGCTTCTGTGCGAAATTCAGTCCGAAACTTTTTGATATTGAAAGATTCGGCAACCTGGATTGCTTCGATTCTGATTTTCATAACAAACGGATTTATACAAATTTAAAGAAAATTTTCTTACTAAATTTGTATAAGCCCGGAATGTATGTGTTGTTTTTATTTTAAATCAGACAAGTCGCTGCCAGTGGTAATTTCTTCTGGAGTTTGATTTTGTCGGAACAAACGCGCGGTTAAATCACCTTTTAAGGTTATTTTATTTCCGATAACTTCCAGCCAACTTCCTTCACGTAATCCTAAAACCGGCTGTGAATTGAAATGATGGAATTCGTTAATTCGGGTTTCGCGGGTTTCGCCCATATGAGTTGAGCCTTCAATCGGATCCAGATAATGCGGATTGATGTTAAAGGGTACAAAAGAAAGTGTTTTAAAACTTGGCGGGTAAACAATCGGCATGTCATTCGTTGTTCCCATAGTTAAACCACAGATGTTACTCCCGGCAGACGTTCCTAAATAAGGTGTTCCGTTTTTTACCACTTTTTCAAGGGTTTCGATGATTCCGGTTTTGTACAATTGGGTTACCAGTAAAAAAGTATTGCCGCCACCGGTAAAAATACCTTCAGCCTGTTCTAAAGCGGTAATCGGATTGTCAAATTCATGAATTCCTTTAACGCCGATTCCTATTTTTGCGAAAGCCTCACTCACTTTAGACGTATAGTCGTCATGCGAAATTCCGCCGGGTCTTGCATACGGAATGAAAAGCAGGTTTCCGATTCCTTTGAAATGGGACGCTAATGTTGGGAGTAAGTAATCAAGATAACTTCCGTTGTGCAATGTAGACGTGCTGGCAATAATAATTTTTTTCATGGTAAAGTCTTTGCTGCAAAGGTAATTATTTTGGAAAAGGAATTGTAAGATTCGGATTTCTGATTTAACAAAAAATTACAAAGTTGTTGGCATTAAATTGGGAATCTTAACAGATACTTTTACACCATTGCAATACAATGCTGTTTTTAATGCGGAAACAATTACTTTTTTTTCTTTTGGTACTCTCATCGGGAATCTGGGCTCAGAATGAAATGCTTCTGAAAGGAAAAATCATGGGCAATATTAGGGATTTGGAAGGGATTATGGTGATTAATGTTACTGCTGCAAAATATGTCGCCACAACAAATGACGGACACTTTGCAATAGCAGCTAAAGTTGGTGATACACTTCGGTTTTCGGCTGTTCAGGTGGATGAAAAAACACTTGTGCTAAAACAAGAAGATTTTTGTGAGAACTTGTTGTTAGTGCGTTTGGAACCACAAGTTCATCAGTTGAGTGAATTAATTATTAAGGATTACAGTCACATTAATGCAGAAAGTTTAGGTTTGGTTAAAAAAGGACAAATGAAATTTACGCCCGCGGAACGAAAACTCAACACCGCATCAAATTCGTATGCGGCAATCGGACTTAACGGTTCGGCCGGTTTAGATCCTTTGCTGAACTGGATTTCCGGAAGAACAGCCATGCTCAAAAAAGAAGTTGAGGTCGAGAAAAAAGAACGCATGCAAAATCATCTTAAAAATTTATTCGAAGAAGACTATTATATCAGTCATTTCAAGATTCCGGACCAATATGTTGGCGGGTTTCTGGTGTATGCTTCGGAAAATTCACGGCTGATGGCGGCCATAACATCCAAAAATAAAATCCTTACGTTATTTTTGTTAGGTGAATTGGCAGTTGAGTATCTTAAAATTCTTGCGGATGAGGAATAAATTACTTTTCTTTTTTATTTTGATTTCTTCAGTAAGCTGGTCCCAAAACCTAAAAGTTTTGAAAGGACAGATTGTGGCAAAAACCCGTGAAGTAAAAGGGATTAGCATAACAAATCTTTCCTCAAACAGAACAGTTGTTTCTGAAGAAAAAGGTCTTTTTTTAATAACTGCCAAAACTGGAGATACCTTGCTTTTTACAGCCGTACAGTTACAACCCCGAAAAATTGTGTTGGGAAAAGAAGATTTTGATTATCTGACTTTTTTTGTCAGCATGAATGTAAAAGTGATTCGATTAAATGAGATAATAATCGAAAAAAGTAATATTACCGCAGAAAGTTTAGGATTGGTGCCAAAAGGGATAAAAACACAATCGCAGGAAGAAAGAGCTGTACGAAGGTATTATACGGCACAAACGGGGCCGTTACAAGCGCTGATTTATGCCATAGACGGGACGGCCAAACGGCGGAAGAAAGAAATCATTGCTGTAGTGGGGCATCAAAGATTACAGCATAAGCTTGAGCTGATGTTTAATCAATCTTATTTTGTTGACGAACTGAAGATTCCATCGGAACACTTGTTTGGCTTTTATGTTTTTGCTTCTGAAAATCAGGGATTGGCGAATGTTATGCAACAGAAAAACAAATGGCTGATAAAATTTGAATTGATAAAAATTGCGTCTGAATATATTAAACTGTTGTCCGGTGAAAATTAAGTTACTTTTTGTTTTCGGTTTAATTGCAATGGTTTGCTCGGCTCAAAAGGGAAAGCTTCTGAAAGGGCAGGTGTTGGCTGATGTTAAAGATGTGCAAGGGATTAATGTGGTTAATCTCGCATTAAGGAAAGAAGTAGCTACTGACCACAAAGGTTTGTTTTCTATTACTGCAAAGCCCGGAGATACCTTACTTTTTTCGGCTGTTCAGCTGAAATCCAGAAAAATAGTCATTGAAAAAGAAGATTTTGATTATTTACCCTATCTGGTAAAAATGGAAGTGAATGTCACCCAGTTAAAAGAAGTTGTCATTCAGCAAAGTAACATTTCGGCAGAAAGTTTAGGATTGGTGCAAAAAGGTACAAAAACCTATACTCCGGCGGAACGAAAATTACGAACGGCCGGCGATTTTAAACCGATACATTTGTTGGCAATTTTAGGAGGTAGTATGCCTTTCGATCCGATTATAAATAAAATCAACGGGAAAACAGACCGACTTAAGAAAGAAATCGTCGTCGAAAAACACCAAATGGTGCAAGTTAAGTTGGGAAATATGTTTGACGAAGATTTTTTGACAAAAGAACTTAATGTTAAACAAGAATACCTCGATGGTTTTATAGTGTATGTTTCCGAAAATCCGAAAGTAAAACAGGCTCTGAAAGAAAAAAACAAAACATTAGTGACATTTCTTTTGGGTGAATTAGCGGTAGAGTATAATAAAATGGTTGCCGATGCGAAATAAACTACTGTTTTTCTTTTCGTTGTTTTCATGCATTTCTTTTTCTCAAGAGTTACCCCGAAAACTCTTGCAAGGTGTTGTGGTTTCCGATTCGCTCGAAGTGGAAAACATCACGATTGATAATGTAACGGCAAAAAAGGTAACTTCCACGGATGGAAAAGGAAATTTCAGGTTGATGGTAAAAGAAAAAGACACGTTGGTTTTTAGCGGCGTGTCTTTTAAATCATCGGTTTTGGTGATTACGTACAGTCATATGAATGAAGAAGTTTTGAAAATAAAACTGAAAGTAAGAGTCAATGAATTGGAAGAATTGATTGTGCGTCCCTACACGCTCAGCGGAAATCTGGAAACGGATTCCAAACATCTGAAAGTCAAAACGGTTGATCTTAATCTTGTTAATCTGGATTTATCTAATCCTTTCCCTAAAGTTAATAAAGCAGACAGTGCTTTGAAAAACATTACGCCGGGTTCCGGCAATCAATTCAATGGCGTAGATTTTATAGCCTTGGGTAAAATGATTGGAGGAAAAATTTTTAAGTCGAAACCAAAACCCAAGCGGGTAGAATTTGTTACCGAAAAAATCTTCTCGGAAGCAGTGAAAGAAAAGTTTAATCCGTCTTTTTTTACCCAAACACTAAAGCTTAAAGTTGAAGAAATTGATTTGTTTCTGGCTTTTTGCGACGACACTTCGCTGGAAAATAGAGGTTTGCTGAATCCTAAAAATGAATTCGCACTTATTGATTTTTTGCTAAAAAAAAGTGAAGAATATCTTAAAAAAAATCGGTAAATAGTTTCTTTTATTACATTTGGCGCATGAAGAAACTTTTTCAGTATGCTTTGCCGCTGTTTTTTTTCGTTATGCTTTGCTCTTTTGCACTGCATAAATTCTATGTCGGTATTTACCAAGTGAATTATGTGGCGAAGAAAAAGGAAATTCAGATTACCACGCGCATCTTTATCGACGATCTTGAAAAAGCACTCGAAGCCAAATATAAAAAGAAAATGTATCTGGCTACTCCCAAAGAAATCAGTGAAACCAATGGTTTTATCAAAAGTTATCTGGATGAGAAATTTCATCTGAAAGTTAACACGTCGGTTAAAAATCTTAAATTTTTAGGAAAAGAAACCGAAGATAATGTTCTGATTTGTTACCTTACAACCTCGGTTCCCGAAAAAATAACTTCAGTCGAAATTTACAATACGGTGTTGACCGAGAAATATCCGGAACAACAAAATATAGTGCACGTAAACATAAACGGTAACAAAAAGAGTCTTTTGCTGACTGATAGTGAACCGGAAGGAAGTTTAGAATTTTAGACCAAAACAAAACATCATAAATATGAAAAAACCAGTTTCTCTTTTTTCGTTAGTGGCTTTAGCAATTCCATTTGTTGCTTTAGCTCAGGAAACAAAACCAACCGAGAAAAAACGTGAACCGGGTCATGCCGATACTAACAAGTTCAGCCAGATGTATCACGAAATGGCAACGCCCAATTCTTACAGAACGGCATCGGGTGCTCCCGGACCGGCGTATTATCAGCAACAGGCCGATTATAAAATCGACATCGAACTGGACGATAAAAACACAAAGCTGTACGGAAAAGAAACGGTTACGTATCATAACAACGCACCGGAAACCTTAACGTATCTGTGGGTTCAGTTGGATCAAAACGAAAAGAAACGCGACGGTAAATCGCCATTGGTACAAAGCCAAAGGGTGAGTAGTGCCATGGGAGCAGGCGATTTTTCAAAACAGTTCATGCAACAACGTTTCGACGGTGGTTTCAATATCGAATATGTAAAGGATGCCAAAGGAAATCCGATGCGATACACAATCAATCAAACGATGATGCGTATCGATTTGGACAAACCGTTAAAGTCGGGAGAAAAAGTATCGTTTTCCGTAAAATGGTGGTACAACATCAATAATTATATGGTAGACGGCGGTCGTTCCGGCTATGAGCATTTCGACAAAGACGGCAATAATTTATACGTTATTGCACAGTTTTATCCAAGAATGGCCGTGTATAACGATGTAGAAGGCTGGCAGAACATGCAGTTTTGGGGTTCGGGAGAATTTGCTTTGCCTTTCGGAAATTTTGAAGTGAATATTACCACGCCGGCCGATCACGTTTTGGAAGGCACAGGAGTGTTGCAAAACCGTAAAGAAGTTTACAATGCCGAACAGGTAAAACGTTACGAATTAGCGGAACAAACCTACGATAAACCGGTGGTAATTGTTACTCAGGCAGAAGCAGAAGCAGCATCCAAAGGTTTTTCGGATAAAAAGAAAACCTGGAAATTCAAGGCGACCAACGTACGCGATTTCGGATTCTCTTCATCAAGAAAATTCATTTATGATGCGATGGCCGTGAAACTGGAAAACGGAAAAACCGTAATGGCCATTTCATGTTATCCTCCGGAAGCCAATCCGCTTTGGGGCGATTATTCCACAAGAGTAGTGGCGCACACATTAAAATCGTATTCTAAATATACGTTCGATTATCCGTATCCGAAAGCCATTTCCATTTCGGCAGAAGATCAGGGAATGGAATATCCGATGATTTGCTGGAATTACGGCCGTCCGGATGAAAAAGGTTTCGTTAGCGACCGAATCAAATACGGTATGATGGGCGTAATCATTCACGAAGTGGGACACAATTTCTTCCCGATGATTGTGAATTCCGATGAGCGTCAGTGGACCTGGATGGACGAAGGGCTAAATACGTTCTTAGAATATTTAACCGAACAAAGCTGGGATAAAAACTTCCCGTCCAGTCGTGGTCCGGCCGCTAAAATTGTGCCGTACATGAGTGGCGATCAGAAATTTTTAGAACCGATTATGTCCAACTCGGAAACGATTTACAACTTCGGCGCGAACGGATATTCAAAACCGGCAACCGGATTGAATATCTTGAGAGAAACCATTATGGGTCACGATTTATTTGACCATGCTTTTAGAACGTATGCACAACGTTGGAAGTTCAAACACCCAACACCGGAAGATTTCTTCAGAACGATGGAAGATGCTTCGGCAGTTGATTTGGATTGGTTCTGGAGAGGTTGGTTCTATTCGACCGATTATGTAGACATGGGAATCAAAGAGGTAAAACAGTATTTTGTTACCGAAGATCCTTCCAAAGCGGTTCAGGAACAATTTAACCGCCGAGGACGAAAAATCAACAGCGGAGAACCAATGGTGTACATGATCTCCAGCACAGCGGAAGATTTTAAACCGGAAATGAAAAAACCATTAAATATTCAGGAAGTAAAAACGTTGAATGAATACGTAGCCAAACTTTCCGCTGAGGAAAAGAAAGCATTGAAACAACCGAAATATTTTTACGAAGTGGAATTCGACAAACCGGGCGGAATGATGATGCCGGTAATTGTAGAATTACAGTTTGAAGACGGAACGACGGAAAATCACCATTTCCCGGTACAAATCTGGAGAAAAGGAAATGATACGGCTAAAAGAGTTTTCGCTACCGAAAAACCGGTGAAAAAAATTCAGTTGGATCCGAAACTGGAAACTGCCGATATCGATGTAACCAACAATGTTTGGCCAAAAGAAGAAGTGAAATCCAAGTTTGATGAACTTTCTCAAAACAAATAAATTCAAAAAGACTGTTGCAATCCGACAGTCTTTTTGCTTTTTCATAACACTTTCAAGTCGAAAACTTTGTAACTTTGCGACTTACAACCTGTAATTATAAACTATCATGTTCGGAATAGGAGGCGGGGAGATTTTCCTTATTATAGCGATAGCATTGATGTTGTTCGGTTCTGAAAAGATTCCGGATATCGCGCGTACCTTAGGTAAAGGAATGGCAGAACTTAAAAATGCCACCAATGATATTAAAAGCGAAATCCAGAAAAGTGCCGAAGCCAACGGTTTGAACGATCTTACCAATTTAAATCCGATGAATCAACTGGATCTGACTTCCGATATTACCAAAGAAATCGACAAGGCCAAAGAGAACATTGAAGACATGACCGGACCGATTAAAAGACAAATGTAACTTTGGAGAAAATTATTCAATTCGACAAACAACTATTCGTTTTCTTAAACGGATTGGGTTCGGAACAATTTGACGGTTTGTGGTTGCTTATCACCAAACAGTTGCACTGGACGCCTTTTTTTGTTTTTGTTTTCTATTTACTCTATAAAAAAGTAGGCTGGAAACATTTGCTGTTGATTCTTGTTTCCATTGCACTGCTCATCACTTTCAGCGATCAGTTTACCAATCTTGTTAAAAACAGCGTGCAGCGATTGCGCCCCTGCAACGATCTGGAAATTAAAGATATCATCCGAATCGTCAAAGCAAGTGACACCTTCAGTTATTTTTCCGGACATGCGGCCAATTCGATGGCAACTACGGTTTTCGTATTCCTTATTCTCAAGAAATATTACAAATATGCTTTTTTGTTGTTTCTGTTCCCGTTAATATTTGCTTACAGTCGTATTTATCTGGGCTTGCATTTTCCGGGCGATATCCTTTCAGGATACTTTTTCGGAGCGTTGTTTGGATTAGGGTTTTCAAAGCTCTATACTGTTTTCAGAAAGAAATATTTTCCTGAAAGTTTATAAGGAGCGACCCGAGCGATAGCGAATTGGCGAAGCAATGGCTTGGGAATGGTTTGGTTTCCATATTCCTGCTGTCCGCTATATCTTTTTGAGGAGCCTTCGAGAGCCTCAGGCACCCCAAAAAGGATGCCGCTCCCATCAGGGCTAAAAAGTATCTGTTTTTATTTTTGTAACCTGCTCATCTGCTTTCTGCCCTCCGTCACCTAAATTACCCGACTCATCGTTAAACCATCGCGAATCGGTAGTAAAACGGTTTCCACTCTTGGGTCATTTTTTAAAAGTTCGTTGTATTCCAATAACACTTTCGTGCTTTTGTCATTCGCTTTCACTTCTTCCAATACTTTACCGCTCCATAGCACATTGTCGGACAAAATCACTCCGCCTTTGTTCATCATCGGGACAATCATTTGGAAATAGTTGATGTAATTTTCCTTATCAGCATCAATAAACACCAAGTCGAATTTTTTGTTTAACGTCGGAATAATTTCCAACGCATTGCCTAAATGTTGCTGAATCTGATTTGCCCAAGGCGATTGATCGAAATATTTTTTCTGAAAATCAACCAATTCCTCATTGTTGTCAATCGTATCCAAAGTGCCGTTTTCGGGTAAACCTTCTGCTAAACACAAGGCGGCATAACCGGTATAGGTGCCAATTTCAAGAATGTGTTGCGGTCGGATCAATTTAGAAAACATACTCAAAACCCTTCCCTGAAAATGGCCGCTCAACATTCTGGGTTGTAGTATTTTCTGGTGGGTTTCTTTGTTTAAACGCGCTAACAATTCCGGTTCGTTTTCGGAATGTAACGCTACGTAGTCTTCTAAAGCTTCGGAGATGAAGTGCATAATCTTAATTTTTTACAAAATTACAAATAACCCAATAACCAAATCCACAAATTGTAATTAACTTTGCGCCATGCAAACGGAGAAAAAAGACATACGAGCTTTAACCAAAGAACAATTACGTGATTTTTTTGTGGCCAATGGCGACAAAGCCTTTCGCGGCAATCAAGTCTATGAATGGCTGTGGAGCAAACGCGCGCACAAGTTTGAAGACATGACCAATGTGTCCAAGCACACACGTGAAATGCTGGAGGCGAATTTCGTAATCAATCACATCAAGGTCGATACAATGCAGCGCAGTTCGGACGGAACCGTGAAAAATGCCGTTCGTTTGCACGACGATTTAATTGTGGAATCGGTTTTAATTCCTACCGAAACCCGAACCACTGCTTGTGTTTCCAGTCAGGTAGGTTGTAGCTTGGATTGTAATTTCTGTGCTACGGCACGACTGAAACGAATGCGAAACCTGAATCCGGATGAAATCTACGATCAGGTGGCTGCCATTGATGCGGAAAGCCGTTTGTATTATAACCGACCGTTGTCCAATATCGTTTTCATGGGAATGGGAGAGCCTTTGATGAATTATCCCAACGTAATGAAAGCGATTGATAAAATCACATCGCCGGAAGGTTTGGGAATGTCGCCAAAACGAATTACGGTTTCCACATCCGGGGTTTCTAAAATGATTAAAAAAATGGCGGATGATGAGGTGAAATTCAAATTGGCGGTGTCATTGCATTCGGCTGTAGAAGAAATCCGAAACGAAATCATGCCGTTTACCAAAGATTTTCCGTTGAGCGGACTTCGTGAAGCATTGGAATACTGGTACAAGAAAACCAAAAGTAAGGTTACTTATGAATATGTAGTTTGGAAAGGAATCAATGATGATAAAAAATCAATCGATGCTTTGGTGAAATTCTGCAAATACGTGCCCTGTAAAGTGAACCTGATTGAATACAATCCCATTGATGACGGTCAGTTCCAACAAGCCTCACAAGAAGCGATTGAAAATTATATCAAGGCTTTGGAGCAGAATAATATTGTAGCGAAAGTACGCCGAAGCCGTGGTAAAGATATCGATGCGGCCTGCGGTCAGTTGGCCAATAAAGAAGCATAAAAAAACGTTCGCCTAAATAAGCGAACGTTTTTTTATAAATCTATTTTTGAGTTTAATTCCCGAAAGTGAACGTGTAAGGTGTTCCGCCATCAATCGAAATGGTAGCAATGTTGTCGCAGGTTCCGGATCCGTAATTCAAGACGGCATTGTGCGTGTTGCGTCTGATGTCAATCACACCCGAAACCAATTTGTAGGCACAGCTAATCTCAATTCTTACCGGAGTGGTAATAGTGGTCACCTGAGAAAAGTTCACACCGATTGTGGTCCAGTTTCCGGAAACCAAATATACATTGTCCATAAAAATGTGTGGCGTATCATAGCCTTCAATCAATTCCCTCGTGCGGGTTCCTGTTCTTGCATAGGTGTTTCCGTTAGGGAAGGTAAAATCTAAATCCAAATCAATAACAACAACCGGATGTGCCGTGGCAAGAGCCGTAGTGGCCTGAACGGTTCTTGAAAGCGTCTTGGTGCCCGAAACCGAAATGTTGTTATAATAGAAGTTGTTGAAATTATAGGTCCAAACGTATGGAGACTGACTAAAGTCGGTACTTCCGCTGATAATGATTTGACCTCTTAACATGGCGCCATTGTAATATTGACAGCCCGTTGTTCCGAAATCGATAACTCTTGTCCAGGTTGTTCCATTAACAGTGGTTGTAACCGTGGCACAATCGGGAAGAATCGAAACATGGTTCATTTTTCCTGAGCTTTGTTGGTCTAATTGGTCTTCTGCAATTTCAGACACATCGTTTGAAATGGCATCCATCTTGTTGTTGATGGTAACGTCTTCGGTAGTCATCCTTCCGGAATCGGCATCTTCTTCTTTATTGCATCCGATAAAAGACAATGTCGCTAACAATAACGTCATTATCACATAATTGCGTGTTTTCATAATAAATCTGGATTAAGGTTCTCTCATTAGATGCAAAAAAGATACAAAGGTTTAATCGAAAAACAATGTTTTTTATTTCTCCGAGAATTGTATCTTTGGTTCCAATGAAAATCGTTGAGCAAATAAAGCAGCCCATAGTGGATGAAATGGAACTTTTTGAAAGAAAGTTTCGCGATTCTATGTTATCAAAAGTTGCGCTGTTAAACCGAATCACGCATTATATTGTTAACCGAAAGGGAAAACAAATGCGTCCTATGTTCGTTTTCTTAACTGCTAAAATGATTTCCGATGGTACGGTAAACGAGCGAACCTATCGTGGCGCAGCTGTTATCGAGCTGATTCACACCGCAACGTTGGTACATGATGATGTGGTGGATGACAGTAACAAACGTCGCGGTTTTTTCTCCATCAATGCGCTTTGGAAAAATAAAATTGCGGTTTTGGTTGGGGATTATCTCCTTTCCAAAGGATTGCTGCTTTCCATCGACAATAACGATTTCGATTTGCTCAAAATCATCTCAGTAGCCGTTCGTGAAATGAGTGAAGGCGAATTGCTTCAGATCGAGAAAGCCAGAAGATTGGATATTACCGAAGACGTATATTATGAAATCATCCGTCAAAAAACGGCGACTTTAATTGCGGCCTGTTGTTCGTTGGGCGCCTGTGCCGTAAATCCGGATGATGCGGAAGTAATTGAACGCATGCGAAAATTCGGCGAACTGATCGGAATGGCCTTTCAGATTAAAGACGATTTATTTGATTACACCGACGATGCCATCGGAAAACCAACGGGTATCGACATCAAAGAACAAAAAATGACTTTGCCGCTGATTCATGCGTTGAACAATTGTTCTTCCAAAGAAAAGAGCTGGTGCATCAATTCCATTAAAAATCATAATAAGGACAAAAAACGCGTTCGTGAGGTAATTCAGTTTGTGAAAGACAAAAATGGGTTGACGTACGCCGAACAAAAAATGGTGCAGTTCCAGCAGGAAGCGCTGCAATTGATTCAAAACTTCCCCGATTCTCCTTATAAAAACTCCCTTGTCTTAATGGTGAACTATGTGATTGAACGAAAAATTTAATTTTTTTTCCATCATCATACAACCCTTTTTAAACTTCTGTCGTCTATGCTAATAGAAGTCGGTTGTGAATTGCTGAATCCGATTTCAAAACACAATTTTTGAATGAAAGTAATTGACTTACATCAGAGCGAAAAAGAAATCATCCAGTTGGCTGTCGAAAATAACCGACATGCGCAACACAAGATTTATTCGCAATTCGCTCCCAAGATGTTAAGTGTGTGCCGACAGTATATTAAAGACGTGCATCAGGCGGAAGATGTAATGATAACCGCTTTCATGAAAGTGTTTTTCAATCTGAAAAACTTCGAACACAAAGGCAGTTTTGAAGGATGGATCCGAAGAATTATGGTCAATGAAAGCATCTCGTTTTTGAGAGTACAGAAACAGGTGAAATTTACGGAAGATGAAAATTTCTTTGAAGAACGGTTTAATAATATTGAAAGTCAGTTTTCTGTTGAAGACATTCAGTTTTTAATTGACAATCTTCCGGATGGCTATCGAATGGTGTTTAACCTGTATGCGATTGAAGGGTACAAGCATCAGGAAATTGCTGAAATGTTGAATATTAGTGAGGGAACTTCCAAATCGCAGTTGTCGCACGCCCGAAAAATGCTCCAAAATCAAGTGAATAAACTTAAAAATTATCAAAATGGAACCGAATAAAATGGAAGAGGAGTTCAGAAAAAAGCTGAATGCAAGAGAGATTCAGCCTTCTGAAGCGGCATGGGACCGATTGGATGCGATGCTTTCGGTAGCCGAAAATAAAAAGCCCAAACGCAATAATACGTTTCTTTTTATTGCAGCAGGTTTGGCATTGTTTTTCGCAGTGGGTTTGTTTTTGTTCCAACAGGGAAAAACAAATCCGGAAATCCGTTTGACGAATCCAACGGTTGTGACTTCGGATGAAAAATCACCCGTTTTGGAACAATCGGAAATATATCAGGAAACAACAGGAGAAGCGGATCAGAAAATTTCGGAAGGGAAACCAAACCAAGTGATTGCTGAAAATCAGGTCGTTTCGGTAACGAAGAAAAGAGTGAAATCGAATGCAGAAACCACAACGGATTTTCAACACCAAACAATAAAAGAACAAATCGCCCAAGTTATCCCGAAACAGGAACCGGAAATGCAAAAAAGTAATGTGGATAGCGAAAAATTATTGGTCATTACCGATGCACCGAAAGAAAAACAGAAGGTAAAAGTCAATGCTAATTCGTTGCTGTCTTCCGTGGAAGGTGAATTGAATCAGGAATTCAGAGAGACCACTTTGCAACGACTCAACAGAAATTTTAAAACAGTTAAAACGGCTGTAGCCAATAGAAATTACGAGTAAAAAACAATCAAAAATCGAACAGTTAAATTTTAAATTATGCAGAAAATCATTTTTTATGTAGTGGTATCGTTATGCTTTTTCGTAAGCAAAATCACTGCGCAGGAAACCTTTGAAGAGCGTGCGAAAATGATCGCTCAAAACATTGAATCCATCACAAAAGAAGAAAAACAAGCTCTGAAAGATCAGGTGGATGACATCAACAAACAATTGGAAATGGGAAGGCTAACTCAGGAACAGGCCGATAAGATGAAAATTGAAATCGCCACGGTTCAGGCAAAGAAAATCGAAAATCGTGTGGCAATGGAGCAGGAAAAATTAAACGCATTGGTGCAGGAAAAAGTGGAAGGAAAAATCAGTGATACTACCAAAGTTAGAAAAAAACGCCGATACGGGATAACGGTTTCCGGAGGTGAATTGAATGAAGAAGGAAAAGAAAAAAGAACCACCAGCCAGTTTGTAATCGCTGGAGGATTTAATAATTTGGTTACTAACGGAGCTGTAGCGAATTCTGATTTTGGATACTTACGCTCAGTATTTTACGAGTGGGGTTTTACCAAAAGAACCCGTTTGGCCAAAGAAAGTAATTTGTTGCATTTAAAATACGGTTTGTCTTTTATGTACAATATCGTGGCGCCAACCGATAATCGCTATTTTGTGGATAACGGAAAAGAAACAGTTTTGGAAACTTTTCCAATCGATTTAAGAAAAAAAGATACGTACTTTAAAAACGTTTATATTGCAATTCCGTTGCATTTGGAATTTGATTTTTCCAAAAAATCGGTAAAAGAAGGGAAGAAATTCTATAAATCCCACGACGGTTTCCGATTCGGATTGGGAGGTTATGCAGGATACAACATCAACTCCAAACAATTCCTGTCTTATGAAGTGGATGGTTACCGAATTAAGGAAAAACAAAAAGGGAATTGGAATGTGAACGACTGGAATTACGGTTTGAGTTCATACTTAGGTTGGGGACAAACCAGTTTGTATGTCAAATACGATTTGAGTCCGTTATTCAAGGACAATCCGGTGAAACAAAATAATGTTTCTTTGGGAGTCCGCTTCGATTTGAATTAATTTGTTTTAGTTTACATACTTTTGCAACCCTTTCAGAGTTTCAACTTTGAAAGGGTTGATTATTTGCAAAACTTTGTAACTTTGGACTTTTCCGAACAATAACCAATTCCAATACATTGATTTCACAAAACACCATAGAAACCGTATTTGAAACCGCCCGTGTCGAGGAGGTTATCGGCGATTTTGTGCAATTGAAACGCGCCGGAAGCAATCTGAAAGGGCTGAGTCCGTTCTCGAATGAAAAGTCGCCTTCGTTTATGGTGTCGCCCGTGAAACAGATCTGGAAGGATTTCAGTTCCGGAAAAGGGGGGAATGCGGTAACTTTCCTGATGGAACACGAGCATTTTTCGTATCCGGAAGCCATTCGGTATTTGGCTAAAAAATACAATATCGAAATCGAAGAAACCGAACAAACCGATGATGATAAGGCTGAAGCCAATGAAAAGGAGAGTATGTATCTGGTGTCGGAATTCGCCCAAAAGTATTTTCACAATGTTTTAATGAACACCGATGAAGGGAAGGCAATTGGCTATTCTTATTTCAAGGAACGTGGATTTACCAAAGACACGATTGAAAAATTCGGATTAGGATATTCACCTGAAACCTGGGATGCCTTTACTATGGAGGCATTAGGGAAAGGGTATAAGTTAGATTATTTGGACAAAACCGGTTTGACGATTGTTAAAGACGACAAAAAATTCGACCGTTTCAAAGGCCGAGTGATGTTTCCGATTCAGAGTATGTCGGGACGCGTACTGGGTTTTGGTGGCCGAATCCTGTCCAATGATAAAAAAGCAGCCAAATATCTGAATTCTCCCGAAAGTGAAATTTACCATAAGAGTAAAGTGCTTTACGGAATTTTTCATGCCAAACAGGCGATTGCCAAACAGGACAACTGTTTTTTGGTGGAAGGTTATACCGATGTAATTCAGATGTATCAGGCCGGAATCGAAAATGTAGTAGCGTCTTCCGGTACGGCTTTAACACCGGATCAAATCCGACTGGTGAATCGTCTGACCAAAAACATTACGGTATTGTTCGATGGCGATGCGGCCGGATTGCGTGCTTCAGTGCGTGGAATCGACCTGATTCTGGAAGAAGGCATGAATGTGAAAGTCTGCACCTTTCCCGAAGGCGATGACCCGGACAGTTTTGCCAAGAAAACGCCTTATGACGAACTGGTGCAATACCTTAGTGAAAATGCGATGGACTTTATTCAATTCAAAGCGTCTTTACTAATGAAGGAAGCCAAAAACGATCCCATCAAGAAAGCGGAGCTGATTCGCGATATGGTGACGAGTATTTCCAAAATTCCGGATAAAATCAAACGCGAAATCTATGTTCAGGAATGTTCCCGAATTATGGATATTTCTGAGGAAGTGCTTTTCAATACGCTGGCACAACTCGTTCAGAAAGACATTCACGAAGCCGGTAAAAAGCAAAAAACCGACCAGAAAGCATTTGAAGTGGTTAAGAATGTTCCTGAAACAGTAACTTCTACCGTAGATGTGCAAAACGAACTGGAGCGTAAAATCATTGAAATTTTACTGTTGTACGGTACCGCTGAGGAAGAATTCGAAGATGTTTTGCTAAAAGCCAATGAAGACGGTGAGCCTATAGAGGTAAAGGAAATGAATACCTATAAAGTATACCAACGCATTTACCTGAGTTTGCAGGAAGATGAGGTGGAGTTGGCAAATCCGTTGTTTAGGGCTATATATAATGATTTGGTGAATTATTTTCACCAACAGGAAACCTTTGAACTGGAACAGTATTTAATGCGTCTGGATCCGGAATTGGCGCGCGAAGTCACCCATATTCTAATGGAAGAGGAACGCGAAGTGCTTCATAATTGGGAGTCGAAACAAATTGTGGTGAAACAAAAAAACCAGACGATAAGTCAATATGTTTCAGAAACGATACTGACTTTACGCTGGTTTTTAGTGGATAAAATTATCAGTGATTTAAAAAACAGTATTTCAAACGAACCGGAAGCCGATAATTCTGAAATTCTTTCCACCGCGATGGATTATTATACACTGATTAATTCTTTTTCTTCTAAATTGGGTAGAGTTTTGTCCCGATACAGCTAGACGATTTCTAACGTTTTAGCTTTGTTTACCAAGTCTACCAAATTCGTTACGTGTAATTTTGTTAACAAACGCAATTTGTAGGTGCTGATTGTCTTTTCGTTTAACGTAAGCAATTTTGCAATTTCTTTGTTTTTCTTACCGTCGCTTAAATAACGTAAAACTTCAATTTCACGAGAAGATAATTTTCGGTACAAACGGTCCGATTTTTTACCTTTATTAAGTAATGCTAAGTTTTTCTTCACTGCATCACTGAAAATTACGGCGCCGTCGTTTACTTTTTTAATCGCACTCTCTAAATCTTCAAGTTTTGAATTTTTATGGATATAAGCAGAAACACCGGCTTTTAAAGCATTTGGTGCATAAATTTGTTCTCCTAAATTAGTGAAAACTACAATTTTAGTATCGGAGTAATCCCTAATCAATGATTTAACAACGTTGATGCTTGATAGTCCTTCTAATTCTAAATCAAGAACAATCACATCCATAGATTTTTTCTTTAGTATTTCGTCCAAATCGTCCAAATTACTAACGACTCCTACAAGACTAATATCCGCATTGTCTTTAAAGTAGGACTTCACCCCAAATTGTACGACAGGGTGATTGTCGGCTAAACACACTTTTATCATTTTATCAATTTTTAATAGTAATTATCCTGTAAAGGTACTAAAAAAAAATATAAAGTATTGATAATCAATGAAAGAAATTTATTTCAATTCATTTGGGATTTTACAAACCGGAATTGGGTTCATTTTATGTTGATTTATCGTGTTTAATCGTAAGAAAATTTTGAATACTTCTTTTTCGCGTCCTTCAAAGTCATTTTCGGTTTTTCCTTCTGCTAATGCGGCCATTGCTACTTCCAATTCGTCATACGTGGCGCCTAATTGGTCTTCATCACTGCGTTCGTCTTCAAAAGAAGCGTCGGTAAACAATCCGTCGGTAGGTTTTGCTTGTAAGATGCTTTCGGGAACTTGTAAATAGGCAGACAATTTTCGTACTTCACTCTTTAATAGGTCGGCAATCGGACTTACATCCACACCTCCATCGCCATATTTGGTAAAAAAACCTACGCCAAAATCTTCCACTTTATTTCCGGTACCGGCCACTAAGGCACTGTACAATCCGGCAAAATAATAAAGAGTAGTCATGCGAAGTCGTGCTCTGGTGTTGGCAAGGGTTAAGGTTAAAGCGGCTTCGTTTTCGGAAGTCGGCACTTCAGTTTTAAATTCTTCAAAAACAGGGGTCAGATCAGCAAGAGCACTGCTAACATTCGAAAAACGGGCTTTTAATTGGGCAATGTGTTCTTTGCCTCTCGAAACCTGTCCGGGTGCTTGATGAATCGGCATTTCTACGCATAAGGTGGGTAATCCGGTTTGCGCACACAGGGTTGAGGTTAGTGCCGAATCGATTCCGCCGGAAATGCCCACAACAAAACCCTTTACTTTTGCGTTTGCTGCATACTCGCGCAACCAGTTTACAATATGAGTGTTGATTTTATCGGCCTGAAATGTGTTTGATGTTGACATAATATTTATGAGAATTTTATAAAACTGTGACGTATATTTGCGCCGAATTTATTTGCTATAAAAGTATAAATTTTTGACAAAAGAACTATGAAGAAGTATTTGTTACTTGCAGTTTTTGCTCTTGGGATTACTTCCTGTAAAAAAGAGGATAAGGTAACCGAAGCGGCCCAAGCCATTCCTGTGAAAGTGAACATTGAGCGTTTTGATAAACGTTTCTATGAATCAAAGCCGGAAGAACTTTCTCAATTAAAAAATGAATTTCCTTTTTTCTTTCCGGCCGGTAACCCTGATACAGTTTGGACCAACAAGATGAAAAACCCATTGTTGCGCGAATTGTACGGTGAAGTAAAAAAGAAATACCCTAATAATGCTGCCTTTGAAGACAATTTGGAACAACTCTTCAAACGCATCAAATTCTATTATCCTGAATTGAAAACTCCTAAGGTTATTGCGCTTATTTCTGAAGTCGATAAAGATGCCAAAGCAATTTATACGGATAGTTTGGTATTACTTTCCTTGGATACTTATTTGGGTAAAGACCATCGTTTTTATGAAGGTTTCCCGAAATACATGCGTCAGGGATTTGAACCTTCACAAATGATGCCTGATTTGGTAAGTAGTTTTTCACAAGGAAAAATAGCCCAGCCGACCGACAGAACTTTGTTGGCGCAAATGATTTATTTTGGAAAAGAGTTGTACATGAAAGATATGCTGTTGCCGGATGTTTCCGATGCGGCTAAAATTGAATATACAGACGAGCAGATTCAATGGTGTAAGGAAAACGAAAGCGAAATGTGGAAGTATTTCATCAATAATAAATTGTTGTATGATACCGACGTTAAATTAATGCAGCGCTTTGTGGCTATCGGGCCGTATTCAAAATTTTATCTGGAAATTGATAACGAATCGCCAGGAAGAGTAGGGCAATGGTTGGGCTGGCAAATCGTTCGTTCCTATATGGAAAATAATGATGTAAGTATGCAGAAAATGTTGGCAATGGATGCCAAAGAAATCTTTGATAACTCAAAATACAAACCTAAAAAATAATGTCAAAAACAATCACCTCTGAAATAAAACTGACTGTTGAATTAGATGAAAACAGAGTTCCGGAAAAAATAAAATGGACTGCACAAGATGGCGGAGTCAATGCTGAAGAGGCAAAAGCAATGCTGCTTTCCATTTGGGACAGTAAGGCTCAAGAAACTTTACGTATCGATTTATGGACGAAAGACATGCCGGTAGATGAAATGAAGGTGTTTTTTCATCAAACGTTAGTAGCGATGGCGGATACGTTTCATCGTGCGACCGAAGACGAAAAAATGACGGCTACCATGAGGGATTTCTGTGATTATTTTGCGGAAAAACTCGAATTAAAAAAATAAAAAAAAAGCGTTCGCCAGGCGAACGCTTTTTTTATTTAAAATCCGTTGCTGTTAAATACTTCATTGTTCACGCCGTCAATAAATTCTAAAAGCGATTCTCTTCCGGTTTCTTCTGTGGAGGAAGTTACAAAATATTGCGGCATTTCTTCCCAGTTGTTAGCTAAAAGTGCTTTGCGATATGCAGCTACTTGTTGGTCAACTTTACCTTTACTGATTTTGTCTGCTTTGGTGAAAACAATGCAAAACGGCACTTCGGTTTCTCCTAAATAGGTTATGAATTCCAGATCAATTTTTTGTGCCTCGTGACGAATGTCAATCAAAACAAACGCACAAACCAACTGTTCTCTGGTTTCGAAATAATCGGTAATGAATTTCTGGAACACTTCTTTGGTTTTCTTGGAAACACGGGCATAGCCATAACCGGGTAAATCGACCAAAAACCAATTGTTGTTAATTTTAAAATGATTAATCAATTGTGTTTTTCCTGGTCTTCCGGAAGTTTTTGCCAGATTTTTATGGTTCGTCAGCATGTTAATCAAAGAAGATTTTCCAACATTGGAACGACCAATAAAAGCATATTCCGGCAAAGGTTCTTTCGGACATTTGCTGACTTCGGAATTACTGATTATAAATTCGGCAGTATTGATTTTCATTTTTACTATAGTTGAAAAAAGTTACAGTTGCCTGTAACTTTCGTATTATAAATTTGTTTTTTTAAGCCATTCCAGCAAATAAGCGTTGAACTCATCGGGGCATTCCATCATGGCAGCATGTCCGCATTTGTCAATCCAGTACAAATCCGAATTTGGTAATAAACGGTCAAATTCTTCGGCTACATCCGGTGGGGTAACTTTGTCATTTCTTCCCCAAATGATACAGGTTGGTGTAGTCATCTTCGGTAAGTCTTTCGCCATATTATGACGAATCGCACTTTTGGCAATGGTAAGCGTTTTAATCAGTTTGATTCGGTCGTTTACCGTTGCATATACGTCGTCTACAATTTCTTTGGTGGCTACTTTCGGATCGTAAAAAACGTCTTCGGCTTTCTTTTTAATGTATTCGTAATCACCGCGTTTCGGGTAACTTTCCCCCATAGCGCTTTCGTACAAACCGGAACTTCCTGTAATAACCAATCCGGCCATTTTTTCAGGATACATCTTAGTATGGTACAGCGCGATATGTCCGCCAAGAGAATTTCCCAATAAAATCACTTTGTCAAAATCTTTATAGGTAATAAAGTCTTTTACAAATTTGGAAAATGCTTTCACATTTGTTTTTAAAATGTTGTTGGTGTATAAAGGCAATTCGGGAATTACTACTTTATATCCGTGTTTCGGAAAGAAATCTGCAACTGCTTCAAAGTTGCTCAACCCTCCCATAAGACCGTGTAAAATAATGATAGGCGTGCCTTCTCCAGCTTCAAAATATTGGTATTTGCCTTCTTTTTTTAACATGTGTTTTTGGTGTATAATTATCCAATATCAAAATCAGACAAATATATGATTTTCTCCAGAAATAGGAAGCTTTCCAAATGAAAATCGAAAATACTTTCTTATTAAAACCTGATTTGTTGCGGGTTTTCTTGTAATAGGTTAATTATCAACAAATTTCATCTCCAAAGGACTAAAGACGGCTTTTGTTTTAATTTTTTTAAATCCATAAGAATTCTTGTGAAATGCTGCTGTTTTTTGAATTTTTTTTGATGATTCTTTTAAAACCTTAAACTATCGCTAAATATTAAGAATGAGTGATTTAACAGATTTTCTTACGATTAGGTACTGAAGTGGAAAAACTTATCAACAAAGTGGTAATTTGTGGTAAAATGTGGTAAAAAAATCTGTACTTTTGCTATAAATCATTTCAAAAAAGGATTCAATTGTCGAACATAATCGGGACATACGAGTGTAAAATCGATGCAAAAGGGAGGCTGATGGTGCCTGCGCCGCTGAAGAAGCAATTGCCTTCTTTGGGGGATGGTTTTGTATTGAAACGCTCTGTTTTTGATAAATGTGTGGAGCTTTGGCCAAAATCGGAATGGGATATGATGATGTTGAAAATCAATGGCTTGAATCGTTTTGTAAAAAAAAATAATGATTTTATTCGAAAGTTTATGGCAGGCGTGAAGATGGTGGAGATTGATGATGCGGGCCGACTTTTAATCACGAAAGATTTGATTGATTTTGCCGGAATTTCAAAAGATTTGGTGTTGACTTCCAAAGTGAACATCATTGAAATCTGGGATAAAGATTTGTATGAACAATCCATTTCGGGTGATGATATGGATTTTGCGGATTTAGCGGAAGAAGTAATGGGTAATTTAAATGGCGATGGAAATGGAATATCATAATCCGGTTTTGCTGAAAGAAACGGTGGATGGTTTGGATATCAAGCCGGACGGAATTTATGTGGATGTAACTTTTGGCGGTGGCGGACATTCCAGGGAAATCATGCGTCGTTTGGGGCCAAACGGAAGGTTGTTTGCGTTCGATCAGGACACAGATGCCTTGGCGAATGCAATCGATGACGAGCGATTTACCTTAATTAATGAGAATTTCAGATACATCAAACGCTTTTTACGTTTCTACGGCGTGAAAGAAGTCGATGGAATTTTGGGTGATTTAGGAGTTTCTTCGCATCAGTTTGATGTGGCCGAACGTGGTTTTTCAACCCGTTTTGATGCCGAGTTGGATATGCGTATGAATCAGAACGATGCCATCAGTGCTTATAATGTTGTGAATGAATATGAGGAAAGTGAATTGCGAAGAATTTTTGCTGACTACGGTGAATTGACAACGGCAAAAGGATTGGCGTATGCTATCGTTCAGGCAAGAGCAGAACATCCGATTAAAAATACAGAGCAATTAAAACAGGTGTTGAGTCGGTTTTTGCCAGCACACAAAAGCAATAAAATATTAGCACAAATCTATCAAGCTATCCGAATCGAAGTGAATCAGGAAATGGAAGTACTGAAAGAGTTTTTAGAACAATCGCTTGAAGTTTTAAAACCGGGCGGTCGTTTGAGTGTGATTTCTTATCATTCCTTGGAAGACCGATTGGTGAAGCGTTTCATGAAAAACGGTTTGTTTGAAGGGGAACCGGAGCGTGATTTCTTCGGAAGATTTGAAGTGCCGTTCAAATTAATCGGTAAAATGATTGTGCCAACGGATGAGGAAATTAAAATAAACAGTCGTGCTCGAAGTGCCAAATTGCGAATCGCAGAAAAGAAATAAACGATGAAGGGCGGAGTATACAGCTTGCTGAAAGCAAAATTTCTAATCGACGACGATGCACTTAAAAACTGGAAATTCATAGTGTTTCTGATTTTATTGGCAATGGTTATGATTGGAAATTCACACCGTTACGAACAAAAAAATTACAGAATTACAGAGCTAACCAATGAGGTAAAGGAATTGCGTTCGGAATTTGTTGACCGTCGTTCGGAACTCATGGAACTCAAAATGGAATCGACCATTTCAAGACAAATGGAGCCTTACGGAATAGTACCATCGTCGGTTCCGCCACAAAAAATAAAAGTTAAAGAAGAGGAAAGCAGTATTCTGAAAAAGATATGGCAGTAGAAAATAAAAATATTTCATACAGAATTTATTTGGTAGCCTTCGCGATTTTCGTGATGGCTATTTTCGTTGCTGTAAAACTGACCAACATTCAGTGGGTGGAAGGCGAATATTACCGAAAATTGGCTAAGGAACGAACCGTGAAAAATTTCGTGATTCCCGCCAATAAAGGGAATGTGTATTCTGCTGACGGCAGTTTGCTGGCCACTTCGATTCCAAATTACACCATTCGTTTTGATGCTGTCGCGCCCAAAGCGGAAAACTTTGATAAAAACATAAAAGGACTGGCAGATTCGCTTTCGGTGATGCTGGGAAAACCTTCCGGATACTATCAGCGTGAATTGAAAACGGCACGAAATCACAAAAACCGTTACTATTTAATTGCCCGAAAATTGAGCTATACGCAATACATGCGGATGAAAACGTTTCCGCTTTTCAATTTAGGGGCCAATAAAGGCGGAATGATTACCGAACAAAAAACGGTACGCGAGCATCCTATCGGGAAAATTGCCGAAAGAACTATCGGTTACGAACGTTTCGATGAAAACGGAAAAGGAACCCGCGTTGGAATTGAAGGGGCGTTTGGCGAATACATCAACGGGAAAGACGGAAAGCGTCTGATGCAGAAAATTGCCAAAAACCAATGGAAACCCATTAGTGATAACAACGAAATTGAACCTCGTGACGGCTATGATATCATTTCCACAATCGATGTTTACATTCAGGATATTGCCCATCATGCCTTATTAAAACAACTAGAATATTACCAGGCAGATCACGGATGTGTAGTGGTAATGGAAACCAAAACCGGCGAAGTGAAAGCGATTTCCAATTTGGGGCGCGCTGAAAGCGGAAGCTATTATGAAACCATCAATTATGCTGTGGCCGAATCCCATGAACCGGGTTCTACCTTTAAATTGGTCGATCTGATTGCGCTTTTGGATGATGAAAAAGTTGATACCAGTAAAGTATACGATTCTAAAGGCGGGGATATTACCTATAGAAACAGACACGTTCGCGATTCGCATAAAGGAGGTTACGGTAAAATTTCGTTGGCGCGTGGTTTTGAAGTTTCATCCAACACGATTTTGGTTCAGGCGATATACGAAAATTACAAAGACAATCCGGAACAATTTGTAAACCGATTGAATACTATGGGTTTGAACAAACCTTTGGGTTTGCCGTTTAAAGGAGAAGGGATTCCGAGAATTCCACAGCCAAGTGAAAAATCGTGGTCGGCGATTTCCTTGCCGTGGATGGCTTTCGGATATGGAGTTTCCATGACGCCTCTACAAACGCTGACCTTGTATAATGCCGTTGCTAATAACGGAGAAATGGTAAAACCAAAATTTGTTCGTGAAATCAAAGAGTGGAACAAAACCATTAAAAAATTCGATAAGGAAGTCATTAATCCGAAAATCTGTTCCGATGAAGCTTTGGCTAAAATTAAAGCGATTTTAGGAAATGTTGTGAAAAAAGGAACCGGTTCGAAATTGTATTCGAAAGATTTTTCCATGGCGGGTAAAACAGGAACAGCTCAGGTAGATTATCATAAGGGCGATGGTAAAATGTATTACGCATCCTCATTTGTGGGATTCTTTCCGGCCGATGAACCAAAGTATTCCTGCGTAGTGGTGGTTCATAAACCCAATGTGGCTGCTGGATATTACGGAGCAGATGTAGCGGGTCCGGTTTTCAAAAGAATTGCACAGAAAATCTTCACCGATGTGCCGTCCACCAACGAAATCAAAACGTTAAACGTAAAAATCAAGCATCAGGAAAAAAACTATGCGGAGTATTACAATAAAGTACAAAAGAAAGAAAGTGTTGTTCCCAATGTAAAAGGAATGTCCGGGATGGATGCCATTGCGTTGCTGGAAAATTTCGGAATGAAAGTGAAAGTTGTAGGTGTTGGAAAAGTAAAACAACAATCGATTCAGCCGGGACAACGATTTAACAGAAATCAAATCATAACCATCGAATTATCGTGATGATTTTAAAAGACATATTATATAAAGTAGCGATTGAAGCGGTAAAAGGTTCAACGGATATCGAAGTGAATAAAATCGAATTCGATTCGAGAAAAATTGTTTCGGATGATGTTTTCGTAGCCATAAAAGGAACGGTTTCCGACGGTCATGATTTCATTGAAAAGGCGATCAATCTTGGGGCAACCGTAATCATCTGTGAAACTTTGCCAAACCTTATCGTGGAAGGAATTACCTATGTTCAGGTAAAAGATACCAGTGCGGCGATGGCATTTATGGCAGCTAATTTCTACGGAAATCCGTCGGCTAATTTAAAATTGGTTGGCGTAACCGGAACAAATGGCAAAACCACAATCGCATCGCTTTTATATCAGTTGTTTAAAAATGCAGGATTCAAAGTAGGTTTGCTTTCTACGGTTAAAATTCTGGTAGACGATAAAGAGTACAAAGCAACACATACGACTCCGGATTCGTTAACGATAAATCATTTTCTGAATGAAATGGCGGAAGAAGGTTGCGAATATTGTTTCATGGAAGTGAGCTCGCACGGAATTCATCAGAAAAGAACCGAAGGGCTGCATTTCGTAGGCGGAATTTTTACGAACCTGTCACACGATCATTTGGACTATCATGAAACGTTTGCCGAATACCGTGATGTAAAAAAATCGTTCTTCGATAATTTACCGAAAACGGCTTTTGCGCTTTCAAATATAGACGATAAAAACGGAGCGGTAATGCTTCAGAATACCAAAGCTAAAAAACTGACATATGCCTTAAAATCGTATGCCGATTACCGCGCACAGATTTTAGAAAACCAATTGTCAGGCTTGTTGCTTAAAATTAACGATCAGGAAGTTTGGGTTCGTTTAATCGGTTCGTTTAATGCTTATAATTTATTGGCAATTTACGGAACGGCGATTCAGTTAGGATTGGAAAATCTGGAAGTACTCCGCTTGTTAAGTCAGTTGGAAAGTGTTTCGGGACGTTTTCAGTTTATTGTTTCCGAGTCGAATATTACAGCGATTGTGGATTATGCACACACGCCGGATGCTTTGGAAAACGTATTGAAAACGATAGAAGATATCCGTACCAAAAACGAACAGTTGATTACTGTTGTAGGTTGTGGTGGGGATCGTGATACTACGAAAAGACCTATCATGGCAGGAATTGCTTCGGAACTAAGTGATAAAGCTATTTTTACTTCTGATAATCCAAGAAGCGAGGATCCGGAAGCAATTATTTCCGAAATGGAAAAAGGCGTGGAACCACAGAATTATAAAAAAACAATTTCGATTGTCGACAGAAAGCAGGCCATCAAAACGGCGTGTCAGTTGGCGCAAAGCGGCGATATTATCCTGATTGCAGGAAAAGGACACGAAACGTATCAGGAAATTCAGGGCGTTCGCCACGATTTCGACGATATGAAAATTGTAAAAGAACTATTAGACCAATTAAACAAATAAGATATGCTGTATTATTTCTTTCAATATTTAGACAAAACTTTGGATGTTCCGGGAACGGGGGTATTTCAGTATATCACCTTTCGTTCGGGATTGGCTATTATTTTGTCACTGATGATTTCCACTATTTTCGGAAAACGAATCATCAATTATTTAAGAAGACAGCAAATCGGTGAAACGGTTCGCGAACTGGGTCTGGAAGGGCAAACCCAAAAAGCGGGAACGCCAACTATGGGTGGTTTGATCATTATTTTTTCGACTTTGATTCCTGTATTGTTATTGGCAAAGTTGGATAATATTTACATCATCCTTTTGATTGTTACAACACTTTGGATGGGAACCATTGGTTTTATCGACGATTATATCAAGATTTTCAAAAAAGACAAAGAAGGTTTAAAAGGAAAATTCAAAGTAATTGGTCAGGTTGGATTGGGAATTATTGTAGGTTCAGTTTTGTACTTCCATCCGGGGGTGACGGTGCGTACCGATACTTCCACGTCTGATATTTTTAAACCGGCAACGACTATTTCGGCAGTAGCCAAAGAAGAGAAATCGACGGCAACGACCATTCCGTTTTTTAAGAATAACGAGTTTGATTATGCTGAAATTTTAGCATGGACTGGTGATAACTACAAAGATTACGCCTGGTTGATTTTCATACCGATGGTGATTTTTATCATCACGGCCGTTTCCAATGGCGCCAATTTAACAGATGGTATCGATGGTCTGGCAGCAGGAACATCGGCCATATCGGTGCTTACGCTCGGTATTTTTGCGTTCGTTTCGGGGAATATCATTTTTTCAAATTACCTGAACATCATGTACATCCCCAATTCGGGAGAAATGACGGTCTATATCGCTGCTTTCGTTGGATCGCTCATCGGTTTCCTTTGGTATAATACCTATCCGGCAACCGTTTTTATGGGCGATACGGGAAGTTTAACCATTGGCGGAATTATCGCGGTATTAGCCATTGCAGTGCGAAAAGAATTATTGATTCCGGTGCTGTGCGGGATTTTCTTAGCTGAAAATTTATCGGTTGTGCTTCAGGTTTCGTATTTCAAATACACAAAAAAGAAATTTGGTGAAGGCCGACGTATTTTCCTGATGTCACCATTACACCATCATTATCAGAAAAAAGGCTATCACGAGAGTAAAATCGTAACCCGATTCTGGATTGTAGCTATATTATTAGCGATTTTTTCACTGGTTTCCTTAAAACTGAGATAATATGAGATTAGTGGTCTTAGGTGGAGGAGAAAGCGGAGTAGGTACCGCCATCCTCGGAAAGAAAAAAGGGTATGAGGTTTTTGTCTCGGATTACGGAGAAATCAAAAACAATTATAAAGAAGTGCTGATTCTGAATCAGATTCCGTGGGAAGAAAAGCAACACACGGAAGCACTGATTTTAAACGCAGATGTGGTGATGAAAAGTCCCGGAATTCCGGATAAGTCCAACATCGTGAAGCAACTCAAAAAAAACAACGTTCCTATTATTTCTGAAATCGAATTTGCAAGTCAGTTTAACGACTTTGTAACCATCGGAATCACCGGAAGTAACGGTAAAACCACCACCACAATGTTAACGCATCATTTGCTCAAACAAGGCGGAATGAATGTGGGGATTGCCGGAAACATCGGAAAAAGTTACGCCTGGCAGATTGCTGAAAACAAGTTCGAAGCCTATGTCTTGGAATTGAGCAGTTTTCAGTTGGACGGAATTGAAAGTTTCCGCCCACATATTGCGGTAATGACAAACATCAGTCCGGATCATTTGGATCGTTACAATTATGATTACGATTTGTACATCGCAGCCAAATTCCGAATTACGAAAAATCAAACGGAAGACGATTATTTTATTTATGATGATGATGATGAGGCAATAGTAAAATGGTTGTCCGAAAATGAAATAAAAGCCAAAAAAATTCCTTTTTCATTGGTTAAAAAATTAGAAGAAGGTGCTTACGCAGACGAAGAAAATATAACAACACACATTAATAACGACGAATTTATCATGCCAATCAACGAACTAGCTTTAGAAGGAAAACACAATGTAAAAAACGCAATGGCTGCTACCACCGTGGCACAGTTAATGCGTATCCGTAAAGAAACGATCCGTGAAAGTTTGTCGAATTTTCAGGGGGTAGAGCATCGTTTGGAAAAAGTGTTGAAAATTCAGAATGTGCAGTACATCAATGATTCAAAAGCAACGAATGTTAACGCAACTTTTTTTGCTTTGGATAGCATGAATACCCCAACAATCTGGATTGTGGGCGGTGTTGATAAAGGAAACGATTACGCCGAATTAATGCCGTTGGTTCGTGAAAAAGTAAAAGGAATCATTTGTTTGGGGGTTGACAATTCCAAAATCATGAAAGCTTTCGAAGATGTGGTAGATGTTATGATTGAAACCACAAGTATGACCGATGCAGTGAAAATTGCACAACGTATGGCCGAAAAAGGCGATACGGTTTTGTTATCACCGGCTTGTGCAAGTTTCGATTTGTTCGAAAACTACGAAGACCGTGGCAAGCAATTTAAAAATGCAGTGCAAAACTTATAATAAGGAATAAACTATACTTGGAAACTCAGTGCCTTAGCGCCTCAGTAACTTAGCAACTTAAAAGAAATGAAAGAACTAATTGGTAAACTTAAAGGAGACAGAGGGATTTGGGCATTTGTAGCCCTCTTGTCGCTATTTTCCTTTATGCCGGTTTTTAGTGCCAGTACCAATTTGGTGTATGTGGTGGGAAAAGGTTCTACGATTGGTTATTTGTTTAAGCATTTGGTGCATGTTTTTGTGGGGTTCTGTTTTATTTATTTTGTCCACCGAACGCCGTACCATTATTTCAAGGCCTTCTCCTGGTGGCTGATGCCGGTGGTGATTGTCTTGTTAGGCTTTACCATGCTTCAGGGAACTACAATTGGAGGCGCCAATGCGAGTCGTTGGTTGACGATTCCGTTTGTGGGGGTTTCATTTCAGCCTTCTGCTTTTGCGTTCATTATCATGATGGTATATGTTGCGCGGTACCTGTCTAAAATCGAAGAAAAAGAATATACATTTAAATCGTCATTAATTGAACTTTGGGCGCCGGTTTTCGGAATAATTGGCTTAATTTTGCCGGCCAATTTTTCCACTGCAGCCCTAATGTTTTCAATGGTTTGTATGTTGGTTTTTGTAGGGAAATACCGTTTGCAGTATCTCTTTACGATTATTGGAATGGGGATTGCCGCATTGTTGATGTTTGTTTTAGTGGCAAAGGCCTTTCCGGATAACAAACTGACCAGTCGTGTAAACACCTGGATGAGCCGTATCGAGCGTTTCAGTTCGGACGAAGAGAATGAAGACGATTATCAGATTGAAAAAGCGAAAATTGCGATTGCTTCCGGAAAAATATACGGATTAGGTCCCGGTAAAAGTGTTCAGAAGAACTTCTTGCCGCAATCGTCTTCCGATTTTATCTACGCGATTATCGTAGAAGAATACGGTTTATTGGGCGGATTTGCCATCATGGGATTGTACCTGTTGCTGTTCTTCCGTTTCCTGATAACCTCGCACAAAGCCCCAACCTTGTTTGGTAAATTGTTGATTGTCGGACTCGGTTTTCCGATAATCTTCCAGGCATTCACCAATATGGGTGTGGCGGTGGAGTTGTTGCCTACGACAGGACAAACGTTGCCGTTAATCAGTAGCGGTGGAACTTCGATTTGGATGACGTGTATTGCGATTGGAATCATTTTAAGTGTAACGAAGAAGGAAGAAGAAATTGCTCAGATTGAAGCCGAAGCGAAATTGAGAGATGAGGCTTTACAACGTATCATCGATCGTGAAGTGGCACTCGAAACCGAAAGCGAAAGTAAAAGTGAAAATGAAATTGATGCGATAATTGAAAGAGCCAAAGCGTCTGAGAAAGAAGGAAATTATTCGATTGAAGACCACACGGACAATCCGATGAATGCAGTTTTGAATAAGAAATAGAAGCAAGAAATAAGAGAATAGAATATAGAGAATAGAATATAGAGAATAGAAAACTTAGCGACAAAGAAAACTAAGAAACTCAGCAGCTAAGTGACTAAGTAACTAAAAAAAATGAAAAACAATCCAAAATTCATAATCAGCGGAGGAGGAACCGGAGGGCACATTTACCCGGCGGTGGCCATTGCGAACGAGTTGAAAAACCGTTTTCCAAATGCCGATATCCTTTTTGTGGGCGCCAAGGACAAAATGGAGATGCAGAAAGTGCCTCAGGCCGGTTACCCGATTAAAGGATTGTGGATTGCGGGGATTCAGCGAAAACTAACGTTGCAAAACGCGATGTTTCCGTTGAAACTGATTTCAAGTTTAACCAAATCATTTGGAATTCTGAAAAGTTTTAAACCGGATGTAGTGGTGGGAACCGGAGGTTTTGCCAGCGGAGCGGTTTTAAAAGTGGCTTCCATGATGGGGATTCCAACGGTTATTCAGGAGCAAAATTCCTATCCCGGAATTACCAATAAATTATTGAGTAAAAAAGCCAACAAAATCTGTGTGGCCTATGAAAATTTAGAGCGCTTCTTCCCGAAAGAAAACATGATTCTAACCGGCAATCCGGTGCGTCAGGATCTGATTTCGGTAAGCGAAAAACGAAGTGAGGCAATTGCGCATTTCAAATTGGATGCTTCTAAAAAAACGCTGTTGGTTTTAGGAGGGAGTCTGGGTGCAAGAAGAATCAACCAGTTGCTTGCAAAAGAATTGGATTTCTTACTATCGCAAAACATTCAGATTATCTGGCAATGCGGAAAACTGTATTTCGAAGAATACAAACATTTCTCGGAAAAAGAAAATGTTCAGGTGCTTTCGTTTATTGACAGAATGGATTTGGTGTACGCTGCTGCAGATTTTGTAATCTCCCGTTCCGGAGCGTCTTCGGTTTCCGAATTGTGCATCGTCGGGAAACCGGTAATCTTCATTCCGTCACCTAATGTGGCCGAAGATCACCAAACCAAAAATGCAAAAGCAATCGTCGATAAAAACGGTGCGATTTTGCTAAAAGAATCAGAATTAGATGCTCGGTTTGAAACTGTTTTTCAGCAGTTAATTATCAATGAAGAACATCAAAAACAATTGAGTACCAACATAAAACAATTGGCTTTGCCCAACGCAACAAAACAAATCGTTGACGAAATCGTAAAGTTGATCAGATAGCAGAAAGTTAAATTATCATAGAAATAAACTCAGTCACTTAGCAACTTAGTCACTCAGTAACTCAAAAAAAATGAACCTAAACCAAATACAAAACGTCTATTTCATCGGAATCGGAGGCATCGGAATGAGTGCCTTAGCGCGGTATTTCAAATTCATCGGAAAAAATGTGGCGGGTTACGATAAAACGCACACGCATTTAACGGGGGAATTGGAGGAAAGCGGTATTGCGATTCATTTTGAAGACGACGTGAAGCTGATTGGTCAGGAGTATTTAAATAAGGAAAATACATTGGTGGTTATTACGCCTGCAGTTCCGAAGCAGCATGCCGAGTGGAATTATTTCCTTGATAACGGCTTCGTGGTAAAAAAACGTGCCGAGGTTTTAGGAATCATCACTAAAGATACCTTCTGTTTTGCAGTAGCGGGAACGCATGGAAAAACAACGACTTCAAGTATTTTAGGGCATGTGTTGTATGAAAGCGGTGCCGATGTAACTGCTTTTTTAGGCGGTATTGTGGAAAATTACAATTCGAATTTAATCGGAAGCGGAAAAACCGTTACGGTAGTGGAAGCCGACGAATTCGACCGTTCGTTTTTACACCTTCATCCGAATATTGCTTGTGTAACGTCCATGGATGCCGATCATTTAGATATCTACGGCGATGCTACGGCAATTGAAGCTTCGTTTGTGGAATTCGCGAATAAAGTCGAAGATAAGAAGCATCTTTTTATCAACAACGGTTTGCCGTTAGAAGCGATAACGGTTGGAGTGGAAGACGGTTCCGATTTTGAGGCAAGAAACATAAGAATAGAAAACGGTTGGTATGTTTTCGACGTAAAAACACCAACAGAAGAAATAAAGGATTTACAATTTGGCCTACCGGGCAGACATAATCTGACCAATGCTCTGTTAGCTTTGGCGATGGCGCGTACTTTCGGCACCCCGACCGAGGACATTGCCAAGGCTTTTTTAACGTTCAAAGGCGTACGTCGTCGTTTTTCGTTTCAGATCCGAAAACCGGAGTTTGTGTATATCGATGATTATGCACACCATCCGACGGAAATCAACGCGGTGCATCAGGCAGTTCGTGAATTGTATCCGGGGAAAAAAGTATTGGCGGTTTTTCAGCCGCATTTGTTCAGCAGAACCAAAGATTTTGCCGATGATTTTGCCAAAAGTTTATCGCAATTTGATGAAGTAATGTTGTTGGATATTTATCCGGCCCGTGAATTACCGCTGGAAGGGATAACATCACAATGGTTGTTGGATAAAATGAAAAATGACCATAAAAAACTGGTCCAGAAAGAAGAATTGGTTTCATTGATGAAAGCTTCTGATGCTCAGGTTGTTGTGACAATCGGTGCAGGCGATCTTGGTGAAATGGTTCCGGATATTAAAAGAGCGTTGGAAGATGAAGAAAATTAAATGGACAGACGTTCGATTGGTGCTCATGTTGGGTGTGCTGATTTTTTTGTATTCATTCTCTTCAAAACGAAATGAAAACCGAAAATTAGTCAAAACCGAAGTGCAGTTTGCCGGTGAAAACACGCCGTTCGTCACCGATGAAATGGTTAATAACTTGTTAATACAAAATTTTAACGGGGTTACGAGCATTCGAAAAGATAAATTAGATTTGAATAGATTAGAGCGCGAACTCGATAATCATGAAATGATTGCCGATGCACAGGTTTACGCTACTGTTGACGGAACTCTAAAAGCACTCGTAACGCAAAAGACCCCAATCGCTAGAGTGAGTAACGAAAGTAGTTCTTATTACATTGACTATGAAGGAAATAAAATGCCTTTGTCGGACAATTTTTCCGCAAGAGTGCCGCTTGTTGTTGGGGAAATAAACGATGAAAACAGAAAAGATTTGACCGTGGTTTTTCAGAAAATCCACGACGATGATTTTTTGAAAAAGAACATTACCGGAGCTAAAATTCTGGAGTCGGGAAGTCTGTTGATGACGAACAGGAATTACGATTATGAGATTCTTTTCGGCAAACCGATAAATGTTGACAAGAAGTTTAACAATTACAAAGCTTTTTTTCAACACGCAATGAAAGACACCTTGATAGGCGAATATAAAATGATTAATCTGAAGTTTACACAACAGGTTGTGTGCACCAAATAGGAGAATATGGAAAAAGAAAGTATTGCAGTAGGATTAGACATCGGAACAACGAAAATAGTTGCGATGATTGGCAAGAAAAATGAGTACGGGAAGTTAGAGATTTTAGGCGTTGGAAAATCCAAAAGCCTTGGTGTGGCTCGTGGTGTTGTAAATAATATTACACAAACCATCCAATCGATTCAGCAGGCTATTGTAGAGGCTGAAGCCGATTCAGGATACAAAATCAATGATGTGGTGGTAGGTATTGCCGGCCAGCACATTCGCAGTATTCAGCACAGCGATTACATCAGTCGTGCGAATGCAGAAGAAGTTATTGGTGATGCGGATATCGATTTGCTGATCAATCAGGTACACAAATTGGCCATGTTGCCGGGTGAAGAAATCATTCACGTATTGCCGCAGGAATTTAAAATTGACGGTGAATCGGAAATTAAAGAACCTATCGGAATGTACGGCGGCCGTTTGGAAGCCAGTTTTCACGTTGTGGTAGGGCAGGCGTCTTCCATTAGAAATGTGGGAAGATGTATCAAAAGTGCCGGATTGGATTTGTCGGGATTGACGTTGGAACCGTTAGCGTCTGCGGATGCCGTTTTAAGTCAGGAAGAAAAAGAAGCCGGAGTAGCGTTAATCGATATCGGTGGCGGAACTACGGATTTGGCGATTTTCAAAGACGGTATCATTCGCCACACTGCAGTGGTTCCTTTCGGAGGAAACGTAATTACGGATGACATCAAAGAAGGCTGTTCGATTATCGAAAAGCAGGCCGAATTGTTAAAAGTGAAATTCGGATCGGCTTGGCCGGGCGAAAATAAAGATAACGAAATTGTTTCAATCCCAGGATTGAGAGGTCGTGAGCCTAAAGAGATTTCGTTGAAAAACCTTTCGAAAATTATTCACGCGCGAGTAGTGGAAATTATTGAGCAGGTTTTTGCAGAAATTAAAGCCTACGGACATGAAGATCCACGTAAAAAATTAATTGCCGGAATTGTATTAACCGGAGGTGGTGCACAATTGCAACATATCAAACAATTGGTGGAATACATTACCGGAATGGATACCAGAATCGGGTACCCCAACGAACATTTGGCCGGGGATTCGGATGAAGAAATTTCAAGCCCGATGTATGCCACAGCGGTTGGTTTGGTAATGAACAGTATCCGCAACAATACCAAAAGCGCAACGCCTTTGGTGGAAATGAAAAAAGAAGAGCCTAAAATTGAAATCAGGCCTCAGGCTGTTGTTGAAGAACGTGTAGAAGAAGAGACGATACAGGAACAACCCAAAGCGGCGCCTGTAAAACAACCGGAAATGCAACACGAATCAACAGGTGATAAGATCAAGCGCGGCTTTTTCGATAAATATATTGACAGAATTAAAGAATTTTTAGATAACGCAGAATAAAACCGATACAGTATGGAAAGCAATTCAGATTTTGGAAGTATCTCATTTGATTTACCAAAAAACCAATCAAATGTAATTAAAGTTATTGGTGTAGGTGGAGGTGGTAGTAATGCCATCAATCACATGTTTAAACAAGGGATTAAAGGGGTGGACTTCATTGTTTGTAATACTGATTCTCAGGCATTGCAAAACAGTGCGGTACCTAATAAAATCCAGTTGGGCGTTAACTTAACGGAAGGTCTTGGAGCAGGAGCAAATCCTGAGGTAGGACAGCAATCCGCATTGGAAAGTATCGAAGAAATTGAAAAAATGTTGGATACCAATACTAAAATGGTATTCATCACTGCCGGTATGGGCGGAGGAACAGGCACAGGTGCTGCTCCAGTTATCGCACAATTGGCGAAAGAAAGAGATATTCTTACGGTAGGTATCGTTACCATTCCGTTCCAGTTTGAAGGAAAAGTGCGTCAGGACCAAGCGTTATCGGGTGTTGAACGACTTAGAAAGCAAGTGGATTCTTTAATCGTTATCAATAATAATAAATTAAGAGAAGTATATGGGAACCTTGGTTTTAAAGCCGGTTTCTCGAAAGCGGACGAGGTGTTGGCAACAGCTTCCAGAGGAATTGCAGAAGTAATTACACACCACTATACCCAAAATATCGATTTAAAAGATGCTAAAACGGTATTGTCTAACAGTGGAACGGCCATCATGGGATCGGCAACCGCTTCCGGTGAAAACCGTGCTAAAGATGCCATCATCAGTGCGTTGGATTCTCCGTTGTTGAACGATAATAAAATTACAGGCGCTAAAAACGTATTGTTGTTAATTGTTTCCGGTACGAATGAAATCACGATTGACGAAATCGGAGAAATCAACGACCACATCCAAACCGAAGCAGGTTTCAATGCCAACATTATTATGGGGGTTGGTGAAGACGAATCGTTAGGTGATGCAGTTGCAGTAACAATTATTGCTACAGGTTTCAACGTAGAGCAACAAGCCGAAATCGTTAATACCGAGCCTAAAAAAATCATTCATACTTTAGAAGGTGAACAAAAACTGGTTCAGGATTTATCCCACAAGCCAAGTGTTCCTGCTTTCGATTTTTCGATTCCTGCCGAACAGCCTAAAGCCGAGCCGGTAGTGGCTGAAGTAACTCCGATTGTTGAAGACAAAATCGTATTTACGCTGGAAGAGGAGGTTGAAGTAGTTGAAGTAAAAAAGCCCATAGCGGAAGTGGATTTAATTCCGACTTCTGAATTCATCAATAACCTGGATGTGTTCTTCGAAATCGTTTCTCCGGTAAAAGAAGAAGTGCAATTCGAAATCAAAGACGTCCGTGAAATCGAAGTGTTCGGTGCTGAAATCGTAAAAGCGGAAATCGAACCGGTTCAGGAACAAATCACGTTCTCTTTTGATTTAACAAACGGCGGTGTTTCCACCAACGACGACAGAAGAGTTTTCGATTTGTCCAATGAAACCAAAGAAATGTTCGTAAACGAGCCGGTACAGGTAGTTCCGGTAACCGAAGTGAACCAATCGGGCGTAATCCGTTATTCTTTGGATGATTATATGGAAAAAGAAAACGAATTGGTGGCGGCTTCAAAACCGGTTGTGGAAGAAGTGAAAGAAGAACCAATTGCGGCCGAATTAAACTTCACCATGAAAAGAACCGAAGAAGCTCCGGCAGCAACTCAAACCCAATTCGACGATATTTCTCCGGTAGAAATGACCATCGAAGAAACCTTAAGAATGCGTGCCGATGAGCGTAAAAGAAAAATGAAAGAGTTCAACTACAAATTCAACAACAGCGCATCCCGCGTGAACGAATTGGAAAGAGAACCTGCTTATAAAAGAATGGGAGTAGATTTAAACGCTGCTTCTGTGGATAACAGCAAATCCCGCATGTCTTTGGGAATGGACAGTAACGACGACATTCAGTTGCGTTCCAACAATTCCTTCCTGCACGATAATGTGGATTAACTAACCCTTTTTGAGAAAACCTTTAACCCGAAGCCGTAATGTTTCGGGTTATTTTTTTATCTTCGCAGTGCAAAAACGAAAAAAGGTTGGAGCGAATGGTTAGGGATTTATCAGCCAGCCATTTTCCCGCTTTCTGTTCTACTTCGTGCCACTGCAATCGGGGCTAGGAGGGAAGCCATTTGAATTTTTGCGAACGAAAAAAACAACTAACATAATAAAATAAACAATATGAGCTTATCAACACAAATCATGGACGAGATGAAAACCGCCATGAAAGCCAAAGATACTGTTGCTTTAGAAGCGTTGCGTGCTATAAAATCAGAATTATTATTAGCGCAAACCGCATCCGGTTCCAAAGAAGAAATCTCGGAAGCAGAAGAGATCAAATTGTTACAACGATTGGTAAAAATGCGTAAAGACAGCGCCGGGATTTTCACGGCACAAAACCGTCCGGATTTAGCAGAACCGGAATTGGCACAAATCGCTGTAATCGAGAAGTTTTTACCGGCACAATTATCCGAAGCGGAAGTGGAAGTAATCGTGGCACAAATCATTGCAGAAACCGGAGCTTCCAGTATTGCAGATATGGGCAAAGTAATGGGGTTAGCCAGCACTAAACTGGGAGGAACCGCTGAAGGGAAAACCATTTCGACTATCGTTAAAAAATTATTAGTATAAAATAAAGAGAATAGAAAAAAGAATATAGATGGTACCGTCTTTGTTCTTTTCTCTATTCTCTAAAAAAAATGGCCTCGTAGTTCAACTGGATAGAATATCAGATTTCGGCTCTGAGGGTTGGGGGTTCGAACCCCTCCGAGGTCACGAATAAATAATGAAGTGCAAAAAAAATGCCAAGCTTGCTTGAGCATTTTTTTTTGCACTTCTTTGTTTTCAAAGCGGAGCTTTGTAGGGGAAGACGAAGTCAACCCCTCTCGTGTTAGGAATGTCCAAGCTCGCTTGAGCATTTTTTTTGCACTTCTTTATTTTCAAAGCGGAGCTTTGTAGGGGAAGACGAAGTCAACCCCTCCGAGGCACCAAGGCATAAAAGCAGGACGCAAAAGTAAAATCTCTTTTACTTTTGCGTCTTTTTATTCATAGCCAATACATTCCTTGTTTTTGAATAAACCGCAAAACTTGTTTTTAAGTTTTTTTTGTTTTATTTTTATTTCGGAGCATGTTTTTTTGCCTGAGATGTAACTCCTTAAAAGAATGCTTTTGCCCAATCCGTAAACGATAACATTTGGAAGACTTTTTATTTATTATTGTAGTTGTTGTTTTAATCGGATTGCTCTTTTTCAGGGTTTTCGAGCTGGGCTACATCGCTTTTTACAATAAGCCGCTCTATGTTCATTTTTATCTTTTCCCTAAAAGACTCAACAGGGCACAACGAAATATCCTCAAGAAAGATTTTGTTTTTTATCAGAAACTCCGACGCAAAGAAAGAAAGTATTTCGAATACCGCGTAGCCGATTTTATTGCCGAATACGAATTTGTCGGGAAAGAAAATCTTATAGTCACCGGTGAAATGAAAGTCTTAATCGCCGCCACCTCCACAATGCTGACTTTCGGCATGAAAAATTACCTCTACGATGTTTTTGAGCGTATCATTATCTATCCGCAGGAATATTATTCAACTGTTAACGAAGTCTATCACAAAGGAGAGTTCAATCCAAGGGTGAAATCGCTCGTTTTTTCCTGGAAGGATTTTCAGGAAGGATTTCAAATTAACAACAACAACCATAATCTGGGACTGCACGAATTTGCACATGCACTGAATTTTCAAGCCATGAAAAGCAGTAATTCCAGTATGCTTATTTTTTCGGACATGTTCAAGGAAATTATGCAAGATATTCATCATCCGCCCAATGCCAAACGTTTGGTGGAATCGGAATTTTTCAGGATTTATGCCTACACCAATAAGTTTGAATTTTTGGCTGTTGTTTTGGAGCATTTCTTTGAAACTCCGGAGCGGTTTAAGCAGGAATTTCCAGAGCTGTACCACAAGGTGGAATTGATGATTAACTTCAAAGAAGGGCGCTAAAATTTTGTTAAAAACCACCTTAAAAATTCCCTAAGGGACAGATAAGAAGTAGCTTTGTTTTAACTGAATATTTTTATAGTTTTAAACCTACTATCTTAATTGTATGAAATTCAAATACATAATTTATTTATTGTTGGCTGTTGTTTTGGGAGGGATGATTTTCTACCGAATATCCGAAAACAAACAAAATACCGATGGCGGCAAAGGAAAAGGTCCGGGAGGTGATAAAAAGCCAGCAAAAGTTACCGGTATTATTCTAAAACCTCAGGTTTTCTCGGATAACCTTTCACTATCCGGTTCTATTGATGCCAATGAACAGGTTGAAATCCGAAGCGAAGTTTCTGGAATTGTGGAAGATATCAATTTTCAGGAAGGAACTATTGTCATTAAAGGACAGCAGCTTTTCAAGATCAACGATTTAGAACTTCGAGCACAGCTTTCACAAGCGAAAACCAAACAAACGTTGGCTTCCGAAAACGAACGAAGAGCCCGATTGTTACTTCAGAAAGAAGCCATCAGTCAGGAAGAATACGATATCGCCAGTGCCGATTTCCGTTCCGCAAAAGCACAAACCCAATTGATACAGGCGCAAATTGCTAAAACTTCCGTTAAGGCACCTTTCTCAGGAAAAATAGGCTTGCGTTCTATCTCTAAAGGAACTTACGTAACGCCAACTACCGTAATTGCTAATTTAGTCAACACAAGTCAGGTGAAGATTACCTTTTCCATACCGGAAAAATATGCCACTCAAATGAAAGTGAATACGATGCTTTCTTTCACGGTTGCCGGAACAAAAGAACAGTTTTTGGCTAAAATTTACGCCATCGAACCGGGAATTGAAGTGGCTACCCGAACGTTGAAAATGCGCGCGCTGGCTCAAAATCCGGACGGTAAACTAATTCCGGGAACGTTTGCCAACGTAGCCTTGCCTCTGGAAAAAATTAACGATGCCTTATTGGTGCCAACCGAAGCGTTAATTCCGGTACAAAACGGTAAAAAAGTATTTGTGTCGGTAAACGGAAAAGCCAAAGAAATTATGGTAGAAACCGGGGCGCGAACCGATAAAGATGTTTTAGTGTTATCAGGATTGAAACCCGGAGATACGGTTTTAACCAGCGGTGTAATGACCTTAAAAGACGATTCACCGGTTAAAGTAACCTTAAAGTAAGCTAGTATGAGTTTATCCACTTTAAGTATAAAAAGACCGGTTTTAACCATAGTGATGAACCTGATGTTAATCCTTTTCGGAGTCATCGGGTACACTTTTTTGGGTGTTCGTGAATTCCCGTCTATCGATCCGGCACAAATTTCAGTGCAAACGAATTATGCCGGTGCGAACGCTGATATTATCGAGTCGCAAATCACCGAGCCGCTTGAAAAAGCGGTAAATTCCATTGACGGTATCCGAAACATAACCTCTTCGAGCAGTCAGGGAAGAAGTAATATTACCATTGAATTCAATCTGGATAAGAATCTCGAAGAAGCCGCGAACGATGTTCGCGATAAAGTATCGCAGGCGGTTCGGAGTTTGCCGCAAGACATTGATGCTCCGCCGGTAGTTTCCAAAGCCGATGCCGATTCGGAACCGATTATTACGATGACGGTTCAGAGTGATACTAAAAATGTTTTGGAACTTACGGATTATGCGGATAATGTACTTTCACAACGCCTGCAAACCATTCCGGGCGTGAGTAGCGTACAGATTTGGGGCCAACGAAAATATGCCATGCGTTTGTGGATTGATCCGGTGCGCTTGGCGTCTTACGGTTGTACAGTTTCAGAAGTTCGCGAAGCCTTAAACAAGCAGAATGTAGAATTGCCTTCCGGAAAATTAACGGGTGCAAATACCGAATTGACGGTGAAAACCATCGGAAATATTTCTACCGAAGAAGGTTTTAATGACATCATCATTAAAGCTGAAGGCGATAAAATCGTGCGGTTCAGTGATGTGGGGAAAGCTTCGTTGGAAGCAGAAAATCTTGAAACAAAACTTTCCGATTCGGGACAACCGATGGTAGGGATGGCGATTATTCCGCAACCCGGAACCAATTATCTGGATATTGCCGAAAAGTTCTACGAACAGTACGATCAGTTAAAAAAGGATTTGCCTAAAGATTTTAAACTGAATATCGCGATTGATAACACCGTTTTCGTTAAGAAAGCCGTTTTAGAAGTAGCGGAAACACTATTGTTGTCCATCATTTTAGTGGTCTTGATTATCTATGTTTTTTTCAGGGATTGGGCCATCGCGTTCCGTCCGTTGATTGATATTCCGGTTTCATTAATTGCCACGTTTTTCATTATGTATCTGTGCGGATTTTCCGTGAACGTATTGACCTTGTTGGCGATTGTTCTGGCAACCGGATTAGTAGTGGATGACGGAATCGTGGTAACCGAAAACATCTTCAAAAAAGTAGAAGAAGGCATGACGCCGATTGAAGCGGCCATAAAAGGATCAAATGAGATTTTCTTTGCGGTAATTTCAATTTCCGTTACGCTGGCGGCTGTGTTCTTACCGGTAATCTTTCTGGAAGGTTTCGTAGGACGATTGTTCCGTGAATTTGGAGTGGTGATTGGTGCTGCGGTATTGATTTCGGCTTTTGTGTCGTTAACGCTTACGCCGATGCTAAATGCCTACCTCATGAAAGGCGGTGAACAGAAAAAATCAAAAATTTATGAAGTAACCGAACCGTATTTTCAAAAAATGAATTCTTCTTATGCGGAAGCTTTGGAAGGATTCATGAAACGAAAATGGCTGAGCTTTCCAATTCTAATCGGTTGTATGGGATTGATTTATTTATTCTTCAGTACGCTTCCCAAAGAAACGGCACCTTATGACGACCGAAGTTTTATCGGAGTGAATGTAACTGCACCGGAAGGCGCTTCGTATGATTATATGGATCGTTTTATGGCAGATTTGACGGAGTTAATCAACGATTCGATTCCGGAGAAAAAAGTGAGTTTGATTATTACGTCGCCCGGTTTCGGTGCTTCTTCGGTAAACTCAGGTAGAGCGCGAATTGCTTTGGTACAGCCGGATGAAAGAAAGCGTTCTCAAAAAGAAATTGCCGAAGGTTTAACAAAATGGACCAAGCAATATTCGGAAGCGAAAGTATCGGTATCGGAATCGCCAACGATTGCTGTAAACCGAAGAGGTGGATTGCCGATTCAGTTCGTAATTCAGGCGCCGAACTTCAAAAAACTGGAAGAAAAAATTCCGCTCTTCATGGACGAAGTAGCTAAAGATCCAACTTTTTCCAATACCGATGTGAATCTGAAATTCAACAAACCGGAAGTATATGTAACCATAGACAGGGAAAAAGCGCAAAGTTTGGGCGTTTCCATTATTGATGTGGCGCAAACGCTTCAGCTTTCTTTGAGCGGACAGCGTTTCGGGTATTTTATGATGAACGGAAAACAATATCAGGTGATGGGGCAATTCGACAAAAAGGACCGAAACGCACCGATGGATCTGACGTCTATTTTCGTTAAAAGTACTTCTGGAGAGCTCATTCAGCTGGATAATCTGGTAACTATTGAAGAGAAAAGCAGTCCGCCGCAATTGTATCATAATAACCGTTATATGGCCGCTACGGTTTCTGCCGGATTGGCGCCCGGGAAAAGTATCAGTGACGGAATCGAAGCAATGGAACGCGTTAAGAAAAAAGTATTGGACGATAGTTTTACCACCGATTTGAGTGGCGAATCCCGCGATTTTGTGGAAAGTAGTTCGAATACATCATTCGCCTTCGGATTGGCTTTGTTGTTGATTTTCCTGATTTTAGCGGCCCAATTTGAAAGTTTTATCGATCCGTTCATCATTATTTTAACGGTTCCGATGGCGGTTGCCGGAGCGTTGTTTTCTTTATGGTTGTTCGGTCAGACGTGGAATATCTTTAGTCAGATCGGAACCATTATGTTGATTGGTCTGGTAACGAAAAACGGTATTCTGATTGTCGAATTTGCCAACCAGTTACGCGAGCAGGGAAAAACGAAATATCAGGCGATTATCGAAGCTTCCGAATCCCGTTTACGTCCGATATTAATGACCAGTTTAGCAATTGCTTTGGGTGCGTTGCCGATTGCGATGTCATTGGGCGCTGCTTCTACGAGTAGAATAGGGATGGGAGTGGTAATCGTTGGCGGAACTTTGTTTTCATTGTTGTTGACATTGTTCGTAATTCCGGCCATTTATTTAATGTGGTCACGAGAGAAAAAACACCGTCCTGAATTTGACAATATAAAAGACTATGAAAAGGAATAAAACTATAAAAAGAATGCTGTTTCAGATCCTGATGCTGGCTGTTTTTTTTACATCGGCTCAGGCACAGGAAATTCTGACGGTTGATGAAGCAGTTCAGATAGCCCTTAAAAATAATTACGATATTAAAATTGCTTCTAACGATTCGGAAGTGAGTAAAACCAATAAGAGTATCGCTAACGCCGGTATGTTGCCTAAAATCGACGCTACATTAACGCAGAGCAATACCATTCAGAATACAAAGCAAACACAAGCTACCGGAGAAGTTCGGGAGTTAGAGAATGCCAAAAATAACAGTTTGGTTTACGGAGTGAATTTAGGATGGACTGTTTTTGACGGTTTTAAGATGTTTGCCCGATACGATCAGTTGAAATCGCTTGAAAAACAAGGTGAAGTTCAATTGAAAATGACGGTTTTGACGAAAGTCAGCGATGTAATGACGACTTATTACGATTTGGTACAGCAACAGCAATTGCTAAAAGCGCTGGATACTACCATTGTGATTTCGAAACAGCGACTGAAAACGGCTGAGAATCGTTTTACTATCGGGAAAGCATCCAAATTGGAAGTGTTGAATGCTCAGGTGGATTTAAATACCGATTTTTCGAATTTACTGAAACAGAAAGAGGTTTTTGAAACCACAAAAATTCGTTTGAACGAGTTTTTGGCCCGCGATGTTGCTACTGATTTTAAAGTTGTGGAAACGGTTGCGGTTGATGATACGCTGAAACTTGTGGATTTGAACGCTTTGGTGGAAAAGCAAAATCCACAATTGCAATTGGCACTGATAAATAAAACCGTAACCGAATTGGAATTAAAACAGGTACGGGCGAACCGATATCCGACAGTAAAACTGAATACCGGTTATAATTTTAACCGATCCGAATCGAGTTTGGGGTTTGTTTCTCAATCGGCTGCCCGAGGTTTGAATTATGGGGTTTCGGCTTCGGTGAATGTTTTTAATGGATTTCTTCAGAACCGAAATGAAAAAATTGCAAAGCTTCAGGTGGAAAATGCGACACTCGCTATCGAGCAGCAGAAACAAACAATCAGTTCACAGTTGGCTTCCCTGTTTCAGACGTATCTCACCAATGTTGAGTTGGCTAAACTGGAAGAAAGTAATGAAGCGATTGCTAAGCGAAATCTGGAAATTACTCTGGATAAATTTAAAATCGGAACCATTCCTACAATTGAATTCCGAAATGCGCAGCAAAACTATGTTAACGCCATTGCCCGAAACAGCAGTGCTAAATTTCAGGCAAAAATTTCAGAGGTTATGTTAAATGAAATAACAGGAAATATCAAGTTTTAGTTTTACCTGATATTTGTCAGTTGTTTTGTAACTTTATAGTGGTAATTTTATTCATAATCAATACATTACGGCTATGAAACAACATGTTAACGTGTCTACCATAATGACACAAAATGTAGTAAAATTAAATATTACAGATGATTTGACAAAAGCGGAAAGTTTGTTTAAACAACATAAAATTCGCCATATTCCGGTAGTGAACGGGAATAAGATTTTAGGGATATTGAGTTATGGCGATTTGCTTAGGATTTCTTTTGTGGATGCCGTGGATGATGAAGATGAAGTAGTGGACGTAACGGTTTATAATATGTTTACTGTAGAACAAGTCATGAGCAAACACTTGGTTACGGTCGCGCCCGAGACAACTATTAAAGAAACCGCGGAAATATTGGCTTCGAAAGAGTTTCATGCGTTGCCGGTATGCAAAGGTGATTTGTTGGTGGGAATAGTAACAACAACCGATTTGATTCGGTACCTGTTAAAACAATACGATTAAAAAAAGGCGCTGTAATCAGCGCCTTTTTTAGTTTTTTATAATGTGGTGATTTGTTTTAAATGGGCAACCGTTGCAATAGGGTTTTCGGCTTTAAAAACATAGCTTCCTGCTACCAGAACATCGGCGCCGGCTTCGGCCAACTGTCGGGCGTTTTTATTGGTTACACCACCGTCTATTTCTATAAGCGTAGAAGCTCCGTTGCGAACAATCATTTCTTTTAATTGTTTTACTTTTTTATAGGTATTTTCAATAAAAGACTGTCCGCCAAAACCTGGGTTTACACTCATGATGCAAACCAAATCAATATCGTTGATTACATCTTCCAAAAGCGCAACATTGGTATGAGGATTTAAAGCTACTCCGGCTTTCATCCCTTCAGCTTTAATTGCCTGTAAAGTACGGTGTAGATGCGTGCAGGCTTCATAATGCACGGTTAGGATATCGGAACCTAAATCTTTAAACGTTTTGATGTAACGGTCAGGATCGACAATCATCAAATGTACGTCGATGGTTTTTTTTGCATGTTTGTTGATGGCTTCCAATACCGGCATCCCGAAAGAAATATTCGGCACAAATACGCCGTCCATAATGTCGATGTGAAACCAATCAGCCTCACTTTGGTTGATCATTTCGATATCGCGTTGTAAATTGGCGAAATCTGCCGCAAGCACTGATGGTGCTATTAGGGTTTGTTTACTCATGGGTATTAATGTTGTGTTGTTTTTGCAAAGATACTATAAAAAGCAAAACTCCGGAAACCCGAGCGTTCTAACGCGAACTGACTGGAGTTTTGATTCATAAAAAGCAAAACTCCGGTAATCAGCCGGAGTTTCAATCATCAATCAAAAAACGAACAGTTATTGAAACTGTTGTTGCTTTCAATATTTTTATAGGAATGTGTAAATTTTCGGTTGTAAAGTTATAATAAACAATTGAATTTACAACTTTTTAACGATTTTTCCAACTATCCTAAGTAAGTCTTAAGAATTTTGCTTCTTGAAGTATGTTTCAATCTTCGGATGGCTTTCTCTTTAATCTGACGTACACGCTCACGAGTTAAGTCAAAAGTTTCGCCGATTTCTTCCAATGTCATCGGGTGTTGGTCGCCTAAACCGAAGTATAAACGTACTACATCCGCTTCTCTTGGAGTTAAGGTTTCCAAGGCTCTTTCGATTTCCGTACGTAGTGATTCGTGAATCAATTCTCTGTCCGGATTTGGTGATTCTCCTGAACGTAAAACGTCGTATAAGTTGGAATCTTCACCTTCCACAAGCGGTGCATCCATCGATAAATGACGACCGGAGTTTTTCATACTCTCTTTTACGTCATTCACGGTCATGTCCAATTCTTGTGCAATTTCTTCTGCTGAAGGAGCGCGCTCGTTAGATTGCTCTAACAAAGCATACATTTTGTTAATTTTATTAATCGAACCAATTTTATTCAATGGTAAACGAACAATACGTGACTGTTCGGCCAATGCCTGAAG
>NZ_AVBI01000015.1 GCF_000498475.1 Flavobacterium cauense R2A-7
ATAAACTTAAATCCACGCGTTTCATCGAAACGTTGCGCGGCTTTAATTAACCCTAAGTTACCTTCGTTAATCAAATCGGGTAGTGTTAACCCTTGATTTTGGTATTGTTTTGCAACCGAAACCACGAAACGTAAATTTGCTTTCGTTAATTTTTCTAACGCTCTCTGGTCTCCGGCTTTAATGCGTTGTGCTAATTCTACCTCTTCATCTGCAGTAATCAAATCAACTTTTCCAATTTCCTGAAGGTATTTGTCTAAGGAAGCGGTTTCACGATTGGTAACCTGCTTGGTGATTTTAAGTTGTCTCATTTAAGAATCTCCTTGTCTTTTAAAGTGTTCAGTTTGTTATACGTAATGCGTTACCAAAAAGTTACAATATTTGTAAAAAAATAAAACAGCTCTTCCGGAATTTCTTCTGGAAGAGCTGTTGCGAATAACTAACTAAACTTATAATTTCCGTGTTCCTGTCCAGCTGCCGTTTTCGGGCACTGAGTTTTGCCAAGTACCACTTATCGTATTACCGTTTATAGTGCCGGAGAATGAGCCGCCTTCAAAAGTGCCGGTGATGGAAGTACCTTCCACAGAACCGTCCATATAAATTGCATTGATATCGTCATTAGGAACCGCTAACCCTAAAACATAACCGTCTGAAGTTGTGGCTAAATTGAATATACCGCTCGAATCACCGCTGAACGTACCGAGATAACATTTAATGTGTGCAAAGGAATATTCTTTGAACATCTGCACTGAAGCATTGGCATGACCACTGATGTTCAGATTGTCAATCAGAGGATTTTCTCCGTCACTCAAAACATTAAAGTCAAAGGTAGAACTTCCGTTAGTGAAAGTTAGTCCTGAAATATCCTGGCCATTGGTTACGCTTTCTGCTGTTGTGAAATTGTATGTGGTTCCGTCAATTACCATTTTTGCCGAAACGGAACCGCTGTTGTTGATGTTGACGTAGACCGTTCCGGTTGAACCGACAAATATGCCTTTGTAAACACCGTAATTGCTGGCATCAAACTCTGCTTTTGCTTCGGGGGCGGTTGATAATGTATTGTCGTCAGGCGTAGTGGTATCATTACTGTCGTCTGAGCAACTGAATAACGCCATGCTAAAAACTAATAGAATAATAATTTTTTTCATAATGCTCAATTTTAAGATTTACATAAATTTAGCAACTTTAATTTCTATTTAGCAATGGCTGTATTGGTTAATCGATTAAATGTCAGTTATTTCAGTTGATTTATTCTACCGTTATATATTCCTTCAATGAAACCGCTTCACCTTGATTAGTGAAACCTTCTAATGAAATTTCAAATCGACCTTTCACATCGGAGGTGTAGAAAAACAGTGGCAATTCATTTCCTGTTAATGTGATTTCGGGTTGCCAGTACAGTTGGTATCTGAAATCTGGAATTCTTTCGTAACCCGCATGCGAATAATTCGGACTGAAGTATTTTTTTTCTGTTTGCGGCCTGTCAAGTGTCACTTCTTTAATGTAATTACCAGTGGTTTTAATTTTGTAATCGTTTTTCTTGGTAACGAAATTAATAATACCGTTAAAAACTTTTGGACCATAAACATATCCTTGGTTGACAAAACTTACTTTGTATATGTTTTGCATGTCATATTCAAACAGCTCGTTAATATTCTGGATTAGAATCCCATCAACCAATACTAAAGCTTCTCCGTAGGCTTCTCCCTGAGCAGAAAAATCTTTTATAATAATGGAATAGTTGTCTTTTTCTTTTTTAAAGGTTATTTCATAAAGCACTTCAATGATGGTTTCTTTTAAGGTTGGAAAACGGGTGTAGTCATCCAGAACATATTCTTTTTCAAGTGGATGGAAGAATAGTAACGATTTCGACGGACCGTTAAGGCTGTCTTTTTTCTTTTGATAGTAGTTGTTCTCGATCTGGTTTGCGATGGAACGGTTTTCAATTTCGATCTGGTTTTTCGGATTTAAAAGCGATGAGGTAATGGTTTCCATAGACTTGAAGTCAGGCGATTTGGTTTCGTTGAGTACGATTTCATAGTCGTTACGGTCTTTTTCCATAACTTGGATTATCGCATTGGAATGGCTGGGCTGTTCGTCAAGAATGAAATTGAATTTTCCTTTTTCATCGGTTTTGGCGATTTTAAATCCAAACGATTTTCCCGGAAGAGAGAGTGTGACGGTTTTGTCTTTCAAATCTTTATTGTTGTCTTTTGCGATGATTGAACCGGAGATGATTTCGCCGCGTAATTCCGGTAAATACTGACTTTTTTCCGTGCTGGAATTGTTTGTGACTGAAAGAGAATTTAAAAATTCAACCGAAGAAAGCTTTTTTGGCATTGGGAGACTGTCTGTTTTTCTTACCGATAGCGAAAAGTTACCTGCAGTTTTTTCTTTCAAAACAGTATTAATTTCAAGGCTGACCTTTTCACGGTTGCTGTATTTTAATTTATCGGTTTTAACTTCGATAAGATTTTTTTCAGAATGCTTTGCTTCATTTTTTTGTACAGCGAACGGGGTATTCGAAGTCTCTTTTGAATTCGGAATGTTTTTTGCTGTTTCTCTCAAGGAGTTGTTCTCAAACGGATTTATAAGAAAAAGATCCGTTTTGGAGATTCCGTTTTCAGCTTTATTTAAAGTCCAGTTCGTGTATGCGATAAGTTTATAATTTCCTGTTTTTAAGGTAGTCGAAATGAAGAAATCCCCTTTTCCGATTCCGTTTTTTAAAGTGATTTTTTGTTTTAAAACGGAATGGTTTGTATCATCCAGTAATTCAATATATCCGATTTTACTCGTTGAGCTAAATTTTTTCAGTGTAGAATTTAACGCATATACTTTGTATAAAAGTGTTTCGCCTGTAAGGAGCGTTGTTGTGTTACAGTGCACATACAGAGTCTCTTCTATAGTGTTGATTTGACTTACAGGTTTTGCGGAATAGGCATTCTGACCAAAAGACAGATTGTTGGTTAGAAGTAAAAGTGCCAGAAGTGAAATTATTTTTGTCATTGCCAAAAGGGTGGTATTACGTTTGATGAAAATGTTGAACAATCGCCGCAAACCGGCTTAACCATAATGAAAATAGGAAATGCTTCTTTATAGAAAATTAGTCTTTTTTGTGCGATAGCTGATCTGAGTTCGAGGCCGGGACCGCCGTATCCACAAGGGAATTCTGGCGAATACGGAGGGTCGCCAAAGTACATGCTGTCAAATTCATATTCTTCACAATTTACAGGATAGGCCGGAGCATGCGTATTTGGAAAAATATCATTGAAATTAAAAAATATTCTTTTTGAGGTTACAGCGGCTACTTCGAAAAAGCCAATTACTTTTTCTTTTGGATTTGTAACAGATTTAAGGTTTCCATAGAAAAAGCCGGGTTGGTTGGGTGATAAAATATTTCCAGAACCCGAAATTTCTTTTAGGGTTTTATAAAATGTATACGCTTCAAAACTTTGCACATACTGGCGAACCATAATGCTGTATCGTTCGGCAATGGTGTAGTCGGTATTGGAAATAAAACGCACCGGAAAGTTGACAACACGGTCTTCGTTATAAGTGTTAGTTGATGTCAGAAAGAGTTCGTTAGAAGTTTTTGTAGTGTAACAAACATGTGTTTCTGTTGGTCTTAATTGAAAGCCTATCGTCTCAAATCCCGGAAACGATGTTCCAGGACAAATTCTTGGATGCGGTAATAAGACCGTTTTAAAAGGACTCCATTTGGGAACCGTTATTTTTGAAGTTTCTTCATATTCGTAACGGTAGAATTTTGAAGTGCCGGTTGGGTCGTAACTGTTAACGCTGATTTCAACTCCGGTTTGCCCTTCTTTTGTTGTCACATTTGTGCTCAGGCTTTCAATTTCAGTGATTGTTGTCAGCGTTTCCGGTGTGGAAATATACTCCCTTCCGTCACTTGTGGTGATAAACAATTGGTATTGTTTTCCGGGTACAGCTTGAAATTCGGTCGTTGATTCGTAAAGATTATTTTGTTCTGAAAATTCGTAGCGATTGCCTGTATCGTCCTGTACATAAACGTTCGCTCCTGTTTCAAAAACAGGACCGTTTTCTTCCAACATATAGGTCTTACTTATTTTAATCTGTTGCTTTTTTAATTCGTTAGTAATGGTAGCTTCGATAACAATCGCGTCTTCATAGGTTTCGGTTTGTAACTGATAAGGTTCGGTACAGTATACCATTGATAATGAAATTATCAATACTAACAGGAATTTGTAATATGTTAATTTAAATCTCATGTTTTTATTGCCAGAAAGGGGGAACTACATTGGATGAAAATGTTCTGCAATCGCCGCACACCCGTTTTACCATAACAAAAAACGGAAAATCTGATTCATAGAAAATTAATCTTCCGGATCTGATGGCTTCTCTCAAAGCGCCTCCATCTCCTCCGGTTCCGCATGGGATTTCAGGGGTTGGATGGTGATTAACGCCAAAATCCATACTGTTAAAGGTGTACTCGATGCATTCGTATGGGTAAGGAGGGGCTAGAGTATTTGGGAAAATATCATTAAAATTAAAAAAGATTCTTTTTGATGAAACGGATGCCACTTCAAAAAAACCAATTACTTTTTCTTTTGGATTGGAAACGGACTTAATGTTTCCGTAAATGAAACCGGGCTGATTGGGCGATAAAAGACTTCCCGTTTCTGACATGTCTTTCATAGTTTTGTAAAAAGTATAGGCTTCCATACTTTGTACATACTGCCGAACCATAATACTGTATCGTTCTGCTATGGTATAATCTGTGTTTGATATAAAGCGTACCGGGAAATTTACCACCCTGTCTTCGTACAGTGTACTAGTAGAAGTCAACAGGATTCCTACAGAGTTTTTTGTGGTATAACAAACTCTGCTCTCTTCAGTTTTTAATTCAAGTCCAATGGTTTCGAAGCCAGGGAATTCTGTCCCTGCACAAATTCTTGGATGATCGAACAATACGGCTTTAAAAGGGCTCCATTTTGGAGCAACTACTTTTGAAGTTTCTTCATATTCGTAACGGTAATATTTAGATGTTCCTGATGGATCATAACTGTTTACCGCAATTTCAACACCGGTTTGTCCGTCTTTTGTAATGACATTGGTGCTAAGGTTCTCTATTTCAGTGACTGTAGTTAGCGTTTGGGTTGAGGATATGTATTGTTGGCCGTCACTTGTAGTGATGAATAATTGGTATTGTTTCCCGGGACTTGCCTGGAATTCGGAGACAGATTCGTAAACTCCGTTTTGTTCGTTAAACTCGTAGCGATTTCCTGTGTTGTCTTGAACGTATACTGTAGCACCCGCCTCAAAAACAGGTCCGTTTTCTTCCAGTAGATAGGTTTTGCTGATTTTTATCTGCTGTTTTTTCAATTCGTTCGTGATGCTTGCCTCAATAACGAAAGCCTCCTCAAACGTTTCGGTTTGTATTTTGTAAGGTTCGGTACAGTATACCATTGATAATGAAATCACCAATAGAAACAGGAATTTGTGAAATTTGGTTTTCATTTTTATGTTTTTTATTGCCAAAATGGAGGTACGACATTAGATGCAAAGGTTGTGCAGTCTCCACAGGCTGCGGGTACCATTACGTAAATCGGATGTGTCTCGGATAATGGATTGTAAATGAAATCGTAAAACACTTTTTGACCGCTTTGCACGTAGCTGATTAGTTTAAAACCATCACCCAAAGGATTGGTTCTGAAGTCCCCAGCGTCTAAACTTTCTTCAGGACAATCCATAAAAAACTGTGGTATCGGTTCGTTAGGAAAAACATCCCCGTAGTTGAAAAATATTCTTTTTTCAGATGCGGAACATACGTCAAAAAAACCAATGATTTTTTCTTTAGGGTTGGTTAGAGATTTAATATTGCCCATAACAAAACCGGGTTGATTGGGTGATAGCAATTCCCCCGAATCCGATAAGGCTTTGATTGTTTTATAGTATTCGTAAGCTTGTTGGCTGATTACGAATTGCCTTACCAGAATACTGTATCTTTCGGAAAGCATGTATTCCCGGTCGCCTATAAAGCGAATGGGGAATTTATACACCAAATCTTCCATTAAATCAGTTGTGTTTGTTAATAAAAAAGTGTCTGATTTATTGGTTTTGAAACAGGTTTTGGATTCGTAACCCCGTTCCATATAACTGACTGTTCTTGGGTTTAGCAGATACGCTTTATAGTTTGACCATTTCGGAACCACCACTTTATAGGTTTCCTCATATTCGTAACGATAGAATTTGGAAGTATTGGTGGGGTCTGAGCTGTTAACGCTAATCTGAACTCCTCTTTCCGAGTCTTTCGTAACAATGTCTGTGTCGATACTGCTAATTTGATTGGCAGTGGTCATTCTTTGAATGTTTGAAGCATATTCGTTACCGCTGGCAGTCGTTATGAAAAGTTGATAGTTAACATTTGGAACTGCCTGAAATTGTACGGTGGAAACATATACTCCGTTTTGTTCCGTAAAATCATAACGGTTGCCCAAATTGTCAGTTATGTATACATCTGCGCCAGTCTCCATTGTTGGCCCGTTTTCTTCAAACTGATAGGTACGGCTGATTTTTATCTGTTGCGTTTTTAGCTCGTTTGTAATGGTCGCTTCAACAACCAGAGCATCTTCAAAAGTGTTTGTTTGGATCTGGTAGGGTTCCGTACAACTTACTAAACTTATGCAAAACAGTATGCAGGCGATGGCTTTTGTTGTAAATTTTGTTTTCATTTCTTCTTCGTTTTTAAATTAAAACTTGAAATTGTATGTAATTGTTGGAACCGGAACAGAAAATATGGAAGTTTTGTATGCTTTCACTTCCCCGTCTTTGGTTACAAAAAAGACTGAGTATGGGTTGTTTCTTCCCAAAACATTATAAATGGAGATGTTCCAGAAACTGTGTGCTAATTTTTTTATTTTATGATTACCTTCAATATTTACACCTATATCCAAACGGTAGTAATCCGGAATGCGGAATTTATTTCTGTCGCTGTAAAGGGTGTATTCCGCGTTTCCATAGGTGTATTTGCCAATCGGGTAGGTAATTGGTCTACCGGTCTGATAAATAAAATTTGTGGAAAGGCTATAACGTTTTGTGAATTTATAATTCAAAACGGCACTTAAATCATGTGGTTTGTCATAGTTCGCTGGAAAATAATCACCGTTGTTAACCTTGTCACTATCAAATTTGCTGTCCAGTTTTATAAAAGTTCTTGAGTAGGTATAGCCCAACCAACCGTTCAGTTTTCCGGATTGTTTTTTAATCAGAAATTCAATACCGTAAGCTTTTCCTTTTCCTTTTAAAAGTTCGGTTTCAATGTTTTCGTTCAATAATAATTCGGCACCTACTCTGTAATCCAGAATGTTGTTTATTCTTTTAGTGTATCCTTCCAGACTCACTTCAAAATCTTTTTCAGCAAAATTTTTGTAGAAACCCAGTGAATACTGATCGGCATTTTGAGGTGCAATATTAAGATCGGATAATTTCCAGGTATCGGTAGGCGATTGGGTAGTATTGCTGGACAGTAAATGCAGGTACTGGTAGGTTTTATCGTAACTTGCTTTTACCGATAAATCTTCGGTAATAAAAAAACGAGCGGAAATGCGAGGTTCGAATCCGCTATAGGTTTTTATGACTTTATTGTTTCCAAATTCTTTGGTTTCAGTTACGGTGGCGTCTGTCATTGGAGCGTCGTTTTGGTAAACCCGTTGTGTTGAACTTCCTAAAGCAGCATAAAAGGAATACCGAAGTCCTGCGTTTATTAAAAGTTTTTCGGAAACCTTATACGAATCGGATAGGTATATTCCGGATTCAATGGCCTTTTCTTTTTCTATTGTAACAGGAGTCAGCAAACTTTCCTGACCAATCGGATTCAGGTAGCCGGGATTTATTTTGTACAGTTTTGAAGCGATACCGTAGCTTATTTTATGTTTGTCGTTTAATGTATAATTGAATTTCAACTGAACTTGATTCTCGTCAATCTTATACCCGAAATCAAACGATTTGGTCATGTTGTTTTCGTTTTCATAGTCGATGTTGAATTTGTATTGGCTGTTTGAAAGTAGTAAAGCCGCTTTGTGTTTTATGCTGAAGGCGTGATTCCATTTTAACGAGAACAAACGATTGCTGTACTTGTAAAGGGAATCGGACGATACGCTGAAGGCATCATGACTATAGTAACCGGTAGCTTCGATGTCATTATTGTCATTTATCTTATGGCTATATTTTACCACACCGTCATAAAAAGAAGCTTTGCTGTTTTTGAGTGATTTTTCATCGAGCGTTTTTAAAATCCAGTCTGAATACGTGGCTCTGGCCCCTATCAGTAAACTTGATTTTTCTTTCACTATTGGGGTGCTTACGGTAATGTTGCTGGTTACGGGGCCTATACCTCCCTCGCCGGAAAGTTTGCTGGTGTTCCCATTTTTGGTGGTAATATCAAATACAGAAGACAATCGACCGCCAAATTCAACCGGAATACTTCCTTTGTAGATGTCGGCACTTCCGATAGTAAATGGATTTATTGCTGAAAAGAATCCAAAAAAGTGAGCCGGATTGTAGATAACCGCATTGTCCAGAAGAATAAGGTTTTGGTCTGTTTTTCCGCCTCGTACATTAAACCCGGATGAGCCTTCTCCGGCAGTTTTTATCCCGGGGATGGTGGTGGCAACTTTTAAAATATCCCTTTCGCCAAGAACCATGGGTATGTTCTTTAGTCCTTCAATGTTAATGGAAGTAACACCTGTGTTGGCGCTTTTTACGGTTTCACTTTTTTTTCCTTTAACAATTACTTCTTTCAATTGGTTGATGTTTTCCGAGACGGTAAGGTCCATTTTTCCGTTACTGTACATCATGACTTTTCGGATTACTTTTCGAAAAAGGAAATTTTCTGTTTCGATGGTATTTATCCCTATTGGCAGTTTAATGGAATAGAAGCCTTGCTGATCTGTAATGGCGGTTGCTTCATTGTTTTTAGTCCGTATAATTACATCCGCTACGGGTTTTCCTGTTTTGGCATCTTTTACATATCCGGTAAGTTCGAAAGTTTTTCCGGTAGAGACTTTGTTTTCTTTTCCTACAAAAGAAATAGTGTTTTCGTTTTCTATGTTGCCATCATTGTGCTCTTTTTCAAAAACTGGACTTCCTTGGAAAACGACTGCGCTGTTTTGGGGTTTGTTTTTCTCGGTGTTGAAATAATTCTCAGGTAATTTATCATATATCACACTGTTTTTAGTCAGAATTATTTTTTCATCCGACATGTAAAAATTCAGCGACGTATTTTGAAACAAGTCATTTAAGACAGATTCGAGCGTGCTGTCATTAAAGTTTGCGGTAATCGGATCGGGATAATTTTTAAACCAGTCTTTGTCAAAATAAAATTGATAACCGGAATCCTTTTCTATTGTTTCTATTGCTTTTTCAAGGGAAACATTGTTAAACGTAAAGGAGTATTTCTTTCCTTTAACCTGCGCAATGGAAATCTGATGCAAGAATACGACCAATAGTGTAATAAGAATTTTTTTCATTGGATTACTTAGTGTTGTTTTCAATTGCATTGCTCAGATAGGTTAGTAACTTTTCGTAAAATACTGTTTCTTCGTTGTTTTTTAATTTACCGTTTGCGGAATAAAAGTCGTTTATTTTTCTTTTTTGTTCCGGAAATAGTTTTATAATGTCTTTTTTCGAATTTATTTTAATAAAAGCATCATCTTTTTTAATAAGGTACTCGTAATTGTCGTCAAATTCATTGTAAACGGATGCGCCTTTTAGTACTTCTCTTTTGTCGCGATGGTGCTTAATGTAAAAAATGAAGTTTTTCCCAGAGATGCTTTCTTCATAGTAGCCTGTTTTTATAGGGCTTAGAGGGAAAAAAAGGTTGTCTATGTAGATGAATTTTTTATTGTTTATCATAAATGAGCTAACCCGATCCTGAATCAGGTTGATGCTTATGATGTCTGAATTTTTGGGTTTATAAACTAGTATGTCCTTGTAGATGTCGTATTTAAGGCTGATGTCGTAATATTGTTGGTTGTTATAATTGACTTTGCCAATTTCAAAGTTGTCCGAAGGGTAATAGCGGTGCTTGTTATTTAAAATACGAAATTCATTTGTATGCACAGTTCCGTTATTGATGTCCAGATTTTCAATGCCAAGTGTTTGATCGAAATGTTTTGTGAGAACTTCTTCGGAAGACTGAGCCTGTGCGGTGCTTATGGCTATGATTAACAAGCTTGTTAGCAGTAATTTGGAATACAAAGAGGTGTGTTTGGTTTTCATCTGAAATTTATCTAAAAAAAAGAATGGATAATTCTTACGCAAATTAGACATAATTTCAATTCAAAAATGTTAAATAGAAATTATTTTAAAGAAAATCTTACTTTTGATGGTGTTTAAACAAAAACCCCGCTCCAAATAAATGAAGCGGGGCTTTCTATGAATTAATTTTTATAAAAAATTAACCTTGTTTTGGAGTGTCTTTTTTCTCCTCACGCGGAGGTCTTGGCAATAAAGCTTTTCTGGAAACTTTTTCTTTTCTTGTTTTTGGATCCACACCTAAGTATTTTACCATAAACACATCGCCCATTTTAACTACATCGGAAACATTTTCCGTGCGTTCCCAAGCCAATTCCGATACGTGAAGCAATACTTCGTTTCCTGGTGCTGCGGTATATTCTACTACTGCCCCGAAATCAAGCATTTTGATTACTTTCACTTCGTAGGATTCGCCCATTACCGGTTTGAAAATGATGGAGTCGATTTTCGCCAATACTGCTGCGATTCCGTCCGGATTCGTTCCAAGAATTTCAACTACACCTTGCTCATCAACTTCGTTGATTACGATAGTCGTTCCGGTAGCTTTCTGTAATTCCTGAATCACTTTTCCACCAGGACCGATTAAAGCACCAATGAAGTTTCCTGGAATAGTACGCGTGATGATTTTTGGAGCGTGTTTTTTAACATCTGGTCTTGGAGTAGCAATAGTTTCAGTAATTTTTCCTAAAATATGCAAACGTCCGTCACGTGCCTGACCTAAAGCCTGCTCCATGATGTCGTAACGTAAACCGTCGATTTTGATGTCCATTTGACATGCGGTGATTCCGTCCGCAGTACCGGTAACTTTAAAGTCCATGTCTCCTAAGTGATCTTCATCTCCTAAGATATCCGATAAAACGGCAAATTTTTGTCCGTCTGTGATTAATCCCATCGCAATACCTGAAACCGGTTTTGTCATTTGAACTCCGGCATCCATTAATGCCATTGTTCCAGCACAAACCGTTGCCATTGAAGAAGAACCGTTAGATTCCAATACTTCAGAAACAATACGGATGGTATAAGGACAGTCAGCAGGAATCATGTTTTTCAAAGCACGTTGTGCTAAGTTTCCGTGACCAACCTCTCTACGGGAAGTTCCTCTTAAAGGTTTTGCTTCACCAGTGGAGAAAGGAGGGAAGTTGTAATGCAAGTAGAAGCGTTCTTCACCTTGCTCGGATGGAGAGTCAATTTGGTTGGCTTCTCTGGAAGTTCCTAAAGTAACCGTTGCCAAAGCCTGAGTTTCTCCTCTTGTAAATAAAGAAGATCCGTGTACAGAAGGCAAATAATCGGTTTCACACCAGATTGGTCTGATTTCCGTAGTTTTTCTTCCGTCCAAACGTACGCCTAATTCAAGGATAACGTTACGAACTGCTTCTTTGTTGGTTTTGTAGAAATATTTCGATACCAAATCACCGTTTTCTGCTAATTCTTCTTCGGTAAATAAAGATTTTACTACTTCTTTTACTTCAGCGAATTGTGCGGTTCTTTCGTGTTTGGCTGTTCCTTCTTTAGCGATAGCATAACACATATCGTAAGCAGCAGCTTTAACTTTGGCATAAATGGCTTCGTCTTCTTTTTCACCTTCGTATTCTCTGTAGGCCGGAGATCCAACAGCAGCTCTTAAGCGCTCTTGTGCCTGAATCTGAACTTTGATCGCCTCATGTGCAAATTTAATGGCTTCTACCATTTCTGCTTCTGAGATTTCTTTCATTTCACCTTCTACCATGGCAACAGAATCCATAGAAGCACCAATCATCATGTCGATGTCGGATTTTTCCAATTCTTCTCTGCTAGGGTTGATTACAAATTTACCATCAATACGCGCTACACGCACTTCTGAAATTAAATTGTAAAATGGAATGTCGGATACAGCCAATGCTGCAGAGGCAGCTAAACCAGCCAACGCATCCGGCATAATGTTTTCGTCATGAGACATTAACTGAATCATCACCTGTGTTTCGGCGTGATAATCATCCGGGAAAAGCGGGCGTAACACACGGTCTACAAGACGCATGGTTAATACTTCGCTGTCACTTGGACGGGCTTCTCTTTTGAAAAATCCGCCCGGGAAACGACCTGCAGCAGCAAATTTTTCACGATAGTCAACTGTTAACGGTAAAAAATCTACGCCTGGATTTGATGTTCTTGCGGACACAGCAGTTGCCAGTAACATGGCGTCGCCCATACGAACAACTACTGAACCGTCAGCTTGTTTGGCTAATTTTCCTGTTTCGATTGAGATGCTTCTGCCATCTCCTAAATCGATAATTTCCTGAAATACTTTAGGAATCATAAAAACTTAATTCTAAAATTAAACAATGGGTGTTAGTTGTGTTGTTGTTGTGTTGTTGTAGTTGTCTAATACCCAATGAAAAACCAAACTTTTTTCTGTTAAATATACAAAACAAAAAGAGGCGCGCGAGCACCTCTTCTTCTGATTATTTTCTGATGTTTAATTCTTTGATAATCGCACGATATCTGTTGATATCTTTTTTCTTTAAGTAGTCAAGAAGACTTCTTCTTTTACCTACCAATAAAACTAATGAGCGCTCTGTGTTGTAATCGTGACGATTTTTTTTCAAGTGCTCAGTCAAGTGAGAAATTCTGAATGTGAATAACGCGATTTGACCTTCTGCAGAACCAGTGTTGGCAGCTGCACCTCCGTGTTTAGCGAAGATTTCTGATTTAACTTCTTTAGTTAAGTACATGCTAATATCCTTTAAATGATTATTATGTAGCGCAATAGGTTTGTCCTAAAACGTGGTGCAAAGGTAAATTTTATTTTTGAATTGACAAATAAAACGTCAAAGTTGCCTAAAAAAGTTTTGCAATTTCTTGGTTTACAAACTCCAAGAAGCGTTCGTCGGCTTCGGTGAACGGATCCGGAACATGACTGTCGATGTCAATTTGTCCAATGTTTACGCCATTAACAAAAAGCGGCACCACGATTTCCGATTTCACGGTAAAGCTGCAGGCTATGTAATTGTCCTGAGCGCTCACGTCTGGCACTACAAAGTTTTCATTGGAAACCGCTACTTGTCCGCAAATGCCTTTTCCAAACGGAATTACGGTATGATCGGTTTCTGCGCCCACATAAGGTCCGAGATGCAAGGTTTGGGTATCATGATTGGCGAAATAAAATCCCACCCAGTCGTAATAACTGATGGTGTCACTTAAGAGCTGGCAAACGTTTTTTAATTTTTCATCGCGGGTAAAATTGTTTTGCGACAGTATTTCGATAACTTTTGGTTGTAATTCCTGAAATGTCATGTTTTTTAGTTTTATGCAAAAGTATTTAATCGCACTCTTTTTATTTTTATATTTTTGTTAAAATCAATCGTGTGAAAAACCTCTTTTTGCAATACAAGCCTTTTTTTCTTTTCCTGATAAAGTTTTTTGTGCTTTATGTGGTGCTGACGGTCGGCTACAAATTGTATCTCAATCAGTTTGATACTACCGGATTTGAAGTCGACTGCTTTACGCAAATGGTGGCTGAACAATCCGAAACAGTTTTGGTTTTTTTAGGGAAAGAGGCCAAAACGGAACCCAATGCTTTTGAACCTTGTGTGAATTTAATTTATAACGGGAAATTTGTAGCCAGAATAATTGAAGGTTGTAATGCACTAAGTGTCATGATACTTTTCGCTGCTTTTGTTTTTGCGTTTTCAGGGAAATGGCTCAAAACATTTTCATACATTCTGTTGGGCTGTGTGCTTATTCATGTATTAAACGTGCTTCGGATTGCTTTTTTGGCAATGGCGCTTTACAGTTATCCGGACTATGAACACATTTTGCACGGTGTGATTTTTCCGTTGTTCATTTATGCGGTGGTTTTTATTTTGTGGGTTTTGTGGGTTCAAAAATTTTCAGGCTATGCTGCAGATACTCCTAAGAAATAAAAAGAAAGTAGTTTCGGTTGTCCTGTTGGTGCTTCTTTTAGCGCTGATTCGTTTGTTTGAAAAGCAGTTATTTTACGATCCGTTTCTCGATTTTTTTAAAGGCGAATTTCAGATTGCCCAATTGCCGGAATACAAATCGGTACCGCTTTTCTTCGGATTGGTGTTTCGTTATTTTTTGAATTCGGTTATTTCCATAGCTGTTATTTATGTAGTTTTTAAAGATCTTCTGCTGACAAAATTCACTTCAGCTTTATATCTTATTTTCTTTCTGGTGCTGATTGGACTTTTTTTCGGAATCCTCAAGTTTTCAGGCCAACCCGATTATATGTTACTGTTTTATGTGCGCCGATTCCTGATTCAGCCACTATTCTTAGTATTATTTCTGCCGGCATTCTATTATCAGAAAAAAAACAAGTAAGAAATTTTCGTACCTTTAAACAATTGAAGTTTAAAAGGTGTACTCATGAAAGTGGTAAAACAATCCGGGGAAATTGTCTATTTCGATCGGGAAAAACTGAAACATTCCTTGCAGCATTCCGGAGCCAAAAAAGAAAAAGTCGATGAAATCCTCGAATTCATAGAAGGCGAAATTTACGAAGGGATGCCTACCCGTAAAATTTACAAGCTGGCTTTTCAGATGCTGAAAAAATCATCCAAAGCGCATGCTGCCCGTTATAACTTAAAATCCGCCATACAATCGCTCGGTCCCGCCGGCTTTTTCTTTGAAGAATACATTGCCATGCTTTTCGCTGCCGACGGCTATGAAACCAAAGCCAATATTTTTCTTGACGGAAGTTGCGTTTCCCACGAATTAGATGTACTTATTAAAAAGGATGAGCAGGTTACCATGATAGAATGCAAATTCCATTCGAACAGTGATGTGAAATCGGATGTGAAAATTCCTATGTACATTTTGTCCCGATTTAATGATTTGAAGAACAACCGTTACATGATTTTTGATAAAAACGATCAGATTTCTGCCTGTATCGTGATTACGAATAACCGTTTTACTTCCGAAGCATTACAATTCGGAACCTGCTCGGGATTGAAAATGCTGAGTTGGGATTATCCGCCAAAAGAAAGCCTTAAAAATAGGGTTGATGAGAAAGGAATGTATCCGATAACGTGTCTGACTACGCTTTCGCAGTCGGAAAAAGACATGTTACTGGCGCAAAAAATTCTTTTAGCCAAAGACCTGATACACGATATTGAACTTTTAAATCATATCGGGATTAACCGCAATCGCTTTAAAAATATCATTCGGGAAGCTTCCGATTTGTGTGCCTAACATTTAAAACCATCTGAAAATGAAAATACAGTTTTTAGGAGCCGCCGGAACCGTAACCGGTTCAAAAACATTAATCGAATCCAATGGCATCCGCATTTTAGTGGATTGCGGCTTGTTTCAGGGCGGAAAAGAAACCCGTCAGCGCAATTGGGAACCGCTCTCGGTGTTGCCGTCGAGTATCGATTTTGTATTGCTTACACACGGTCATTTGGATCATTGCGGTTGGCTTCCGTTGTTAATCAAGCAGGGTTTTGAAGGGAAAATTTATTGCACCAGTCCGACCAAAGCGATTACCCGGCTAATTCTTATGGACAGTGCCAAAATTCAGGAAGAAGAAGCCGAAAAAGCCAACAAGGAACATTATTCCAAGCACATTCCTGCCGAACCTCTGTACACGGTCGAAGAAGCCGAGAAAGTGCTGCCGTTTTTCAGAGTCATCAAACCGGAAGAAACTTTTGATTTGGATGCCGAAATTTCCGCACGCTATTTTACCGCCGGTCATATTTTGGGTGCCTGTTCCATCGAGTTGACGCTTGAAGGGAAAAAATTAGTGTTTTCAGGCGATATTGGCCGCGATAATGATGATTTGATGTTTCCTCCGATTAAACCGAAAACAGGCGATTATGTTTTTCTGGAAAGTACTTATGGCGACCGGCTCCATCCCGATACCGATGCGAAAGCCGAATTGGAACTGTACATCAATGAAGCTTTTGAAAAAGGCGGCAATGTTGTGATTCCGAGCTTTGCTGTGGAACGTGCGCAAGCGATCATGTACCTGATCTGGCAACTAAAAAAAGAAGGCAAAATTCCGGATATGCCTTATATCATCGACACACCAATGGGAATTAAAGTCATCGATATTTTTACCGAAAATCGCGAATGGCACAAATTACGCATTGATGAATGTCAGGAAATGTGCGCCATTTTTTCGATGATTACCGAATACGAAGAAACTATTGCGGCCATTTACGACGATCAGCCGAAAGTGATTATAGCGGCCAGCGGAATGATTACCGGCGGGCGCGTTTTGAGTTATCTGGAACGGTACATTGTCCGTCCGGAAACGACTGTGATTATTGTGGGTTTTCAGGCAGAAGGAACGCGCGGAAGAAAACTGCTTGAAGGGGAGAAGGAAATCAAAATGTATGGGAAATATTATCCGGTGGAAGCCAAAATTGTTGAAATCGAAGGACTTTCGGCGCATGGCGACCAGGATGATTTGCTCAATTGGTTGTCGGAACTCGAAACCAAACCGCAAACGGTCTTTTTAGTGCATGGCGAAACGGAAGCGTTGGTGACTTTAAAAAGTAAAATAGTAGCGAAGTACGGGATAAATTGTGAAATTCCGTATCAGGAACAAACCATTGAAATCAATTAACAGGGATTTGTATTTTTGGTATCAAAAAAATAATTACTTTTGACCTGATTTTTAATCCGATGAAAATAAACAAGCACATCAGTTTTCTTTTAGCCCTGCTGATATTGGTTTCCAATGTAGGCTTGGCTTTCAATGTGCATTATTGTGGAGGCGAACTGGCCGAAATTTCGCTCGATTATAAAAAATCAGAACCTTGTGTCGAAAAGAAAGTTGAAAAAGAAGCTACTTGTTGCGCTTCTGCAGACAAACACGATGATTGTTGTTCGAACAGTAAGGTAACACTGAAAAAATCGGCTTCTGATGAAGTTCTGGTAAAAAGTTTTCAACTTGATTTAGGTGTTTTTACTTTTGTTGAGGAATGGAAACCTTCTTTAATTGCAACAGCGGAAGAAAAAGTAAACAGCAGTGATATACCTTCTTTTTACTGCGACAGTAATGCGCCGCCGCTCTACAAACTCTATTGCCAATACATTTTCTACGATAAATTTTAATGTTTTGAAATTTCCGATGCTTTCGGAAGACACTTCTATTCAAACATTAAAATAAAAATCATGTACAACTATTTTATGATTTTCTGTATGCTGTTAGCCAATGTGGTGTCAGCGCAGGAAAAAGTGTCGGGAACCGTAACCGACGAAAAAAATAATCCGTTACCGGGTGCTTCGGTAGTATGGAAAGATTCCACTGTGGGAACTTCTACAGACGACAAAGGACAATTTACACTCCCAATGAATCCGGGAAGTCACGAGATTGTGGTGAGCTTTGTGGGCTATGAAAGTGTGGAAATGATGGTACACACGCCAAAAACAATAGCCGTTCAGTTGAAAGTTTCGAAATCGCTCGATGAAGTGGTGGTGCAAACTAAGCGCAATTCGCTTCAGAAATCCTATGTAAAAACGGCAAATGTTACCACGATGACCGGTAAAGAATTACTGAAAGCGGCTTGTTGTAACTTATCGGAAAGTTTTGAAACCAATCCTTCCATCGATGTGAATTTCTCGGACGCCATTTCGGGCAGCAAGCAAATTAAAATGTTGGGGCTAACGAGTCCGTATATCCTTATTGCAGAAGAAAATATCCCATCGGTTCGCGGCGCTTCACAAGCGTATGGATTGTCTTTCATTCCGGGAACGTGGGTGGAAAGCATCCAGATTACCAAAGGTGCCGGAAGTGTGGTCAATGGTTATGAAAGTATTTCCGGTCAAATCAACACCGAATTAATCAAACCGGCCAATGATATTCCGTTTTATTTGAATGCTTATGGTTCTACCGACAGTCGTTTCGAGCTGAATACGCATTTCAACAAAAAGTTTTCGGATAAATTGAGCAGTAGTTTGTTTGTGCACGGAAATACCCGAGTTTCCAAAAACGATATGAACAACGATGGTTTTCTGGACAATCCGTTAGGACAACAAATCAATATCATGAACCGCTGGCAGTACAACAATCTGGAGAAAGGTTGGGTAAGTTTTCTGAATGTCCGTTATATGAAGGATGAAAAACAAACCGGACAGGTGGATTTCGATGCCGACAGAGACAAGCTTACAACAAACCACTGGGGTTCTGAAATCAATACGGATAAAGTCGAGCTTTCTTCGAAAATCGGTTATGTTTTTCCGGACATGCCTTGGCAGAGTATCGGTTTTCAAAATTCATTTAACTACCACAAACAGGAATCGTATTTCGGTTTGAATCAGTACAATATTCAGCAAAACAGTTTTTATTCGAATTTGATTTTCAATTCGATTATCAGCAATACTTTAAATAAATTCGCTACCGGATTGAATTTTACTTCCGATGATTATAACGAATTTGTAAACGTTGGAATGCCTATGGATGTTAGCCGAAGAGATAATTCGGTTGGTGCGTTTTTCGAATATACCTATGATAATACCGATAATTTCAGTTTGGTGGCCGGTGGTCGTTTTGATCTTCACAATCGTTTGGGTGCGTTCTTTACGCCGCGAATTCACATGCGCTACAATCCGTGGGAAAAAGCCGTATTCAGAGCTTCAGCCGGAAGAGGGAAACGAAGCGCGAATATTTTTGCCGAGAACCAACAGTTGTTTGCCAGTTCAAGAGCGTTTTCCGTGTTGAATGCCAACGGTAAAATTTACGGATTGGATCCGGAGATTGCCTGGAATTACGGCATCAGTTTTATGCAAGGCTTCCAGTTGTTCGGTAAAAAAGCCGAAGTGACGTTGGATTATTACCGCACCGATTTCCAGAATCAGGCCGTGGTGGATTTGGATTACAGTCCGCAACAAGCCGTTTTTCATAATCTTAACGGGAAGTCGTTTGCAAACAGTTTGCAGATTGATTTCAATGTGGATCTGATGACACATTTTACTGTCAGAACTGCTTACAAATTCTACGATATCCAAACCGATTATCTGTCGGGTACTTTAGAGCGTCCGTTGCAGGCCAAACACCGTTTCTTTACTAATTTGGCGTATGAAACGCATATTAAAGATAAAGGGAAGCAATGGAAGTTTGACTTTACCTACAATTGGATGGGAAGACAACGTTTGCCTAACACGAGTTCTAATCCGTCAGCCTATCAGCTTAAAGAATTTTCGAATCCGTTTTCTGTGATGAATACACAAATCACCAGAACTTTTTCGAGTGTTTTTGAAGCGTACGTAGGAGGTGAGAATATTGGGAATTATAAACAGAAAAATGCTATTTTAGGTGCGGACAATCCGTTTGGTGCGTATTTTGATAGTTCTATGATCTATGCGCCGGTTTTCGGACAGATGTATTATGCCGGCATCCGATTTAAAATAAAATAAGAATCCATTTTAAACTACCATATGAAAAAAATAATTTTAATGCTGTTTGTTTCCTTGATTGGATTCGCGGCACAGGCACAAGAGAAGAAAAATAAAAATGCCAAAGCGGATGTTGAGGTAAAAGGGAACTGTGAGATGTGTAAAAAACGCATCGAGAAAGCCGCCTATTCTGTTGGTGGGGTGAAATCAGCGGTTTGGCATCCGGAGGACCAACAACTGCATTTGGTGTTTAATGAACAAAAATGCTCAGCTTCGGATGTTGCGAAAGCCGTTGCGAAAGCCGGTCATGATACTAAGGAAGTTAAGGCGGTGCAGGAAGATTATGATAAACTTCATGAATGTTGTCAGTACGACCGATAAAAAGTCTTGTAAATCAATATTAATAAAAAAGCCGTTCAGTATTTCTGAACGGCTTTATTTTGCTATGGTATTTCGATAATTTTTGTTTCGGAGATTAATTGGCCGTCTGTGGCTATCCCTTCAATTATTACTTTCACGCTTTTCTGATAGTAATTTGGGATTGAAAATTTAAACATGCCGTTTTCATCCGTTTCTACGTAGGGTTCCCAATGAATTGTTCCAAAGTTTATAAATCCTTCATTGGTATAGCTTGTGTATTTTGGATTTTTAAAAGGGTTTAGTTTTTGAAATCCATTTTTTACCACAAACGATTGGGAGTTTATTTTAATTTTCTGAACGCCTCCGGTTCCTTTTTTTGTATACACCCTTATGATTCCGTTTGCAGCGTCCATACCGCCTCCGTAACCGCTTTTGTTGATGTAGATTTCGTCAACATTTCTTAGACTGTAACCCAAGAGTTGGCTGAAATCCATAACCGGCGCATCATCAATATAGATAGCCGGACTCTTTGTTCCCAAAAAAGAGGTGGATCTTCTTCCGGTTATGATTACATTGACGCCTTGAATAGAAACATCGTAGCCATTTGCCGCTATAAATTGTAAAAGGTCTCTATTGGAATCCGCTTCTGAGATTTTGAACCCTTTAGACATATTGTTGTTGTATCTTTTTACATTGGTAAGTTGGGGCTTTTTATTTTTGGAATTAATGGTTATAGTGTCCAGATGAACTGTGTTGGCAATTTTTGGGAAGCTGTATTCTGATTTTTCGGATTGTGCAGTAATTACGGGACAGTCTTTTCCTGATGTTCTGAAAGGTTTTATAAAAGGTCTGTTGTTGTTTAAAATTTGGGCAAACAATTTAATTTCTTCTCTTCTTTCTTTTTTGTCCAATAATGAAAAATGCACCGTGGTGGAATCGACTGCTAAGATGTTTTTAAAATAAAACTCGTTGTTGTCATTAATCTCTGAAAACTCATTAAGTCCGGTAGCAATCGAACTTAATTGGACTTTGTATGCTTTTTTGTCCGATAACGGTTTGTTTAGGGTTCCTTTAAACGTTAATCCATTGTCAAAATCAAATTTCTTTTGGGGCGGAGCAATCATCATACTCTGCCAATTGTATTTTGATTTTTGTGAAAGAAGATAGGTGTCAAATTCGTAATGTTTTCTTTTGTTAAAGTTCGAGTAGAAATAAGTGCCATTTGGTGTTTCTTCATTAAGCTCATTGTTTGTTATAAGCGAATTGTAGATGCTTTTCTGTTTTTTTGCAGATTTTGTGTCAGCGGGTAAAACGGATATGCTGATACTTCCTAATGGTATATTGGTTTTCCCGCTTATGGAAATGGAATCATTTTGTTTTTTAATGATTTTGAGATCAAGATTCTTTTCAAATTTTGAGGGCTTAAAGATAACGCGTTCGGCTATTTTTTTTAGTTCTTTGTTTGTTAAGTAAATAGTATTGATCCCTTCTGAAAACACTTCATCCGGTAAAACGATGAGTTGTTCAGGAGTGTTTTCCTTGAAAGTAAAATCTACAAAAGCAGTATTGCTGTTTTGTTGTATTACAAGAGTTAAGAGTTCGTTTTTATAATTGTTTAAACTGTTTGCATTCGTTTTAACCTTTAAAGTGGCTTTGTTTTCAAAGGTGTAATTGTTAACGGAAAATGTAATGCCGTTCTGAGACGGTAAGGGTAATGCTTTTTCCTTCTTTACTGAATTAATGGTGTATACGGCTTTGTAGAGTTCGTTTTTTGTTTGCGGGATATCGAATTTTCCGTATCCAAATTCGTTGGTGGAGAAATTGGTTATGGTTATGCCTTTGGAATCTTTGATTTCACCCTCTTTGACAATAATTCCGTTACCGTTGCAGTCTGTGATTTTAACACCGATGGTATTGGATGTGCCTTCCAAAAAAACATTACTTTCGGGAAAAAATTCGATGTTTGCCGTTTCTAAGTTGACAATATCTGTATCGGGAAGAATTGTGTTCTCTTCAGTATTGATGATTTTAATTTCAAAAACCGAGGATTCGTCTTCTGCAAAATTATTCATGTAATTGGTGTAAACTTGCAGATAGTATATACCGGTTTTTATGTTTTCATCCAGTTTTATATTGCCTTCAAAGATACTGTTATCGGCATAAAACAATTTTGTCATCAATTTTTCCCCCTTTTTATCCATCAAAGTAATGTATACGTTTGATGTGGCAGTATAAGGTTTTTTGTTTTTCTTTTCGATGATGTAACCTTTAAACCAGATGTTGTCGGAGTTCAAGTAAAGGTTTTTATTGAGATGTAAGTGAATGTTTTCGCGATCCAGTTTGAAAAATTCTGTAAAAGCAGATTCGATTTTTTGTTTGGTTTGGTTTAATTCTGCTTGTGCAATAGATGAATAGGATGTGATGCAAAGAAGAAAAAGGAAGAATATTTTTTGAACCCTCATAGTGATGTAAGTTTTATCTCGCGAAGATATAAAAAAAACTGCCTGAATTTATATCCAGGCAGTTTGTGAAAAAATATTTTTTTGGGAATTACATCATTCCCGGCATTCCGCCACCCATTGGCATTCCGCCGCCGGCATTCTCTTCTTTAATTTCCACTAAAGCACATTCGGTAGTTAAGATCATTCCTGCTACAGAAGCGGCATTTTCCAGCGCTACACGAGTTACTTTTTTAGGATCGATAATTCCGGCTTTCAGCATGTCTACATATTCATCGGTTTTGGCGTTGTATCCGAAGTTGTCTTTTCCTTCGGCAACTTTCGCTACCACTACCGAGCCTTCCAAACCTGCATTTTCAACAATGGTTCTTAAAGGTGCTTCCACAGCGCGGGAAACAATCTGGATTCCGGTTGCTTCGTCGGCATTGTCGGCTTTGATTTTGTCTAAAACTTTTTTCGCTCTTAATAAAGCTACACCACCTCCGGCAACGATTCCTTCTTCTACAGCCGCACGGGTTGCGTGTAAAGCGTCATCCACACGGTCTTTTTTCTCTTTCATTTCCACTTCTGAAGCAGCACCAACGTAAAGTACAGCCACACCTCCGGCTAATTTTGCCAAACGCTCCTGTAATTTTTCTTTGTCGTACTCCGAAGTTGAAGTTTCCATTTGGGCTTTGATTTGGTTCACGCGATTTTTAATCATTTCGTGATCTCCGTTTCCGCTTACGATGGTTGTGTTGTCTTTGTCGATAGTAACACGTTTACAGGTTCCTAACATTTCCAAAGTAGTGTGTTCCAAAGTGAAACCTCTTTCTTCAGAAATTACGGTTCCGCCGGTTAAAACTGCGATATCTTCCAACATTGCTTTTCTGCGGTCCCCAAAACCTGGAGCTTTTACCGCAGCAATTTTTAAGGCACCGCGTAATTTGTTAACTACTAAAGTGGAAAGGGCTTCGCCGTCTACATCTTCAGCAATAATCAATAATGGTTTTCCGGATTGTGCTACCGGTTCTAATATTGGAAGTAATTCTTTTAGAGAAGATACTTTTTTGTCGTATAATAAAATGTAAGGACTGTCTAATTCCGCTTCCATTTTTTCCGGATTCGTTACGAAATAAGGTGATAAATAACCTCTGTCGAACTGCATTCCTTCTACCACATCCACGTAAGTGTCTGTTCCTTTAGCTTCTTCAACAGTGATAACGCCTTCTTTACCTACTTTTCCGAATGCCATGGCAATAAGTTCTCCGATTACATCATCGTTGTTAGCCGAAATGGAAGCAACCTGTTTGATTTTGTCGGTTGAACTGCCTACTTCTTTTGCTTGTTTTTGTAAATCGGTAACAATTGCCTCTACAGCTTTGTCGATACCGCGTTTCAAATCCATCGGATTGGCACCTGCCGCAACGTTTTTCAAACCTTCTTTAACGATGGCTTGTGCTAAAACCGTTGCTGTTGTGGTTCCGTCTCCGGCTAAATCATTCGTTTTAGAAGCTACTTCTTTTACCATTTGTGCACCCATGTTCTCTAGAGTGTCTTTCAGTTCGATTTCTTTTGCTACCGAAACGCCGTCTTTTGTTACTGTTGGTGCGCCAAAGGATTTGCTGATGATAACATTACGTCCTTTTGGTCCTAAAGTTACTTTTACTGCATTTGCCAATGCGTCTACACCGCGTTTTAAACCATCGCGTGCTTCAATATCAAATTTTATATCTTTTGCCATAATTTAATTTAGAATTTAGAAGTCAGAATTTAAAAATTTAACTTCTAGTTAATTTAATGTTTGCAACTTAATTTTTTGTGTCTTAGATAATCGCTAGAATGTCGTCTTCACGCATGATCAGATAATCTTTGCCTTCAAATTTTAAATCGGTTCCGGCATATTTTCCGTATAAAACAGTATCGCCAACTTTTACAGTCATGTTGTGGTCTTTAGTTCCGTTTCCTACAGCTACAACAATTCCTTTTTGTGGTTTTTCTTTTGCAGTATCGGGGATGAAAATTCCAGAGGCAGTTTGTGTTTCAGCTGCCATTGGTTCAACAAGAACGCGGTCTGAAAGTGGTTTAATGTTTAATGCCATAATTATATTTTTTGATGTTATTAAATTTTTGACGAATTCTTTTTTTCAGAAATTATGCCAAGCCTCGTAAACTGACAAATTTACCAAATAAAAAATGCCAGCACTGACAGGCTGGCATTTTTAAAAAAGCTTTCGCTAATAATTATTTTTTTGCTTCTTCTGTAGCTGCCGGTTGAGCTGCATCAGTTGTAGCAGGAGTTTCTTGTTTTGCAGCTTCTGGAGTTGCTGTTGCCGGAGCAGGAGCCGCTACTGGGGCAGGAGTGCTGTTGTCAATAATTTTAGAACCGGTATCACTTAATGTTCCTGTGAAGCTTAAACTTGATAATAAAATTAAGGCAATTAACAAGCCGGCTAATGTCCAAGTACTTTTGTCAAGAAAATCATTTGTTTTCTGTACACCACCCATCATTTGTGATCCTCCGATAGCAGAAGATAAACCTCCTCCTTTAGGATTTTGAACCATAACTACCACTACAAGTAAAAAACATACGATTGTGATTAACACTAAAAAAATTGAAAACATATTTTTATTCTTTAATTATTATTTTGTTGTAAAAGTCTAATATCCGAAATTCGGTCTGCAAAGAAACTACTTTTTTCCGGATATTTCAAAATTAAAATTTCATAAGCTTGTATCGCTTTTTGATATTTTTTCTGTTCCAGATACACTTTGGCTAAAGTTTCCGTCATTAAGTAGGAGTTGTCCTGAGTGGATTTCTCAATATTTATTGGGGTTACAGGAGCATTTTTAACTGAAATGATTTTTGGGTTGCTCTCGATAAATTTGTCAATCAGCTCTGTTTTTTTCTTTTTTTCTTCGTCAATTTCAGGCGACTTTGCCTCGTTTTCTCTCTGAATAGGAGTGATTTTAGCTAATTGTAACCACTCTTGAAACGAATGTTTTTCCTGTTTTGAAAAATCCAACGGTTTACCGATTTCTAATTTTTCCTCAATGGTTTCCGTCTTTTCTGTTTCTGTCGGAACAGTGACTTCTTCATCTTCAGTTATCGCTTCCGGTGCTGCAATTTGGATGGAATGGAGTATGGACTGCTCTAAAGGATTTGCTTTAGGCTGTACTTCAACAGCATCGGAAACTACAATTTTATATTGATTGACAATAATCTCGTTTATTGCGGCCTCTTTTTCTTCTAAAAAAGCTTTCTGGATGGAAGTGAAATCTTCAGAAGTAATGAATTCGAAAAGTACACTTCTATCTGTGGTATAAGCAGCGGTTTTTTTTAATTCCTGATTGTAACGGAAACTGTTCTGATTGTAAAGTCCTTTCAGATGAATTGCTCTTGCCGATTGAAAATAAGGGAACTCCTCCAAAACCGTTTCCAGCTCGATGGTTTGTTTCCCGTTTATCGCTTCGGGTCTGTTAATCAGGTATGTTAAATCGTTTACATTCAAGGTTTAATATTCAGTGTTCAGTTTTTCTATTGTGCCATTTATAAATTTTCAGGCTTTCAACGGATTGTTTTGATTTACCATTTTGCTAACGAGGCGTTGAAAATGTCTTGCGTAATTCTTTCAAAAATAACATCTAGTGCTTCAGTTAATTTTGCACCTACTAATTGTTGGTTCCCTTCAAAATCATAATAAAAAGAAAAAGGTTTTTCAAAATCATCGTCCGGTTTCTTTTTATTTGTAAAACGTACATTTACTGTTATGGTAAGTCGGTTTTGAGCGGCCAACTGATCGGCTGTGGCTGTCATTGGCGTAATCCGGTATTCTTTAATTTCGCCTTCGTATACCAAGTCACCACCCGAATTAGTCAGGTTAAGATTCGTTTGGTTTTGCAGGATTTCCTGAAGTTCCAAGGTAAACGTTCGTTCAATTCCGGGTTCAATCAAGGCTGCATTGTTCTGAAAATAATTGACCTGAAAGGTTTTGGCATCGATTTTTCCGGTTCCTGTGAAGTTGTAATAAGAACAACTGCTAAAACAGAAAAGAGTAATGAGTGCAATTATATATTGTAAGTGTTTCATTTTTAATTTTAAAGTCCAAATATACTATAAATCGAATTGTTTTATCTTTCGGTACAATGTTCTTTCGGAAATTCCCAATTCGTCTGCAGCTGCTTTGCGTTTGCCTTTGTTGCGTTCCAGGGCTTTTTTTATCAATTCGATTTCTTTTTCATCCAATCGAAGGGAGTCTTCCTCTTCTACGGTTTCTGCAAAAAGATAATCCTGATCGTCATCGTCATCGTCAAATTCTTCCTGAAGATTTTGGTTTTGAACCGGAATAGCGGCTAACGAAGGCTCTTCAAACGGAATTTCGCTTTCCTCTTTCTGACCGTAAATGCGCTGAATCAGTCCTTTGTTGGTTTCCTGAACATTTTTTGCATTGCCACTCTGCATCAATTCCAAAGTCAGTTTTTTCAAATCGTTCAAATCGCTTTTCATGTCGAAAAGAATTTTATACAATATTTCACGTTCCGAACTGAAATCGCTTTCCGCTTTTTTAGTTCCGATTACCGAAGGCAGGTTGCTGCCTTCTGCCGGCAAATAGGATTGTAAGGTAGCCAATGTAATGTCACGATTGGTTTCCAGAACCGAAATCTGTTCGGCGGCATTGCGCAACTGGCGAATGTTTCCGCTCCAACGGTATTTCGTTAAATATTGAATCGCATTATCATCCAGTTTAATGGGTGGCATTTTGTATTTGTGAGCAAAATCCGAAGCAAATTTCCGGAACAACAAATGAATATCGTCTTTTCGTTCGCGCAACGGCGGCAACATAATGTCAACCGTACTCAAACGATAATACAAGTCTTCACGGAATTTTCCTTTTTCGATGGCATCAAACATGTTCACGTTGGTGGCTGCCACAATACGGACATTGGTTTTCTGTACCTGTGAAGAACCTACTTTTATGAATTCACCATTTTCCAAAACACGTAATAAGCGCACTTGGGTGGTTAACGGCAATTCGCCCACTTCGTCTAAGAAAATGGTTCCGCCATCGGCTACTTCAAAATACCCTTCACGCGTAGCCGTAGCGCCGGTAAAAGAGCCTTTCTCGTGTCCGAACAATTCACTGTCAATCGTTCCTTCCGGAATCGCACCACAGTTTACGGCAATATATTTTCCGTGTTTTCGGTGTGATAAGGAATGGATGATTTTCGGAATACTTTCTTTACCCACACCACTTTCTCCGGTAACCAATACCGAAATGTCGGTAGGAGCTACCTGAATCGCTTTTTCAATCGCACGGTTAAGCTTCGGGTCGTTCCCGATAATTTCAAATCGCTGTTTTATGGCTTGAACTGATTCCATGTGTTATTGAGAACCTGCTAAATAAGTTCTTTTTGTTAACTAATTAGTTTTGCATTTCGCTGTAACCCACCGCTTCTCCAATTAAGGTTGCCGTAGTACAATCGGTTACTTTTACCATGACGAAATCGCCCGGTTTGTAATCGCCTTTCGGGAAAACTGTTACTACGTTTTCAGAATTTCTTCCGCTCCAGTGCGCCTCCGATTTTTTGGATTCTTTTTCAATTAAAACTTCCACGGTTTGGTTTAGGAAACGGGAAGTTCTTTTGTAACTCAGTTCCTGTTGTAAATCCACCACTTCCTGTAAACGACGTTTTTTAACTTCTTCCGGAACATCATCTTCCATTTTTCGGGCCGCCAAAGTTCCGGGTCTTTCCGAATAGGCAAACATATAACCGAAGTCGTATTCCACATATTCCATCAGACTTAAAGTGTCTTGGTGGTCTTCTTCGGTTTCGGTTGGGAAACCGGTAATCATATCCTGTGAAATCGAACAGCCCGGAATAATCGCCTTGATTTTATCCACCAAAGCCATATATTCTTCACGGGTGTGCTGACGGTTCATCTCTTTTAAAATACGTGTACTTCCTGATTGCACCGGTAAGTGAATGTAGTTGCAAACGTTATGGTGTTTTGCAATCACATGCAATACTTCTTCGTGCATGTCCTGCGGATTTGAAGTCGAAAAACGAAAACGCATCTTCGGAAACTGAATGGCACACATGTCCAATAACTGTGCAAAATCAACTGCCGTAGCTTTCTGCATTTCGGTTGCTTTATCATAGTCTTTTTTCAGTCCGCCGCCGTACCAAAGGTAACTGTCGACGTTTTGTCCTAAAAGACACACTTCTTTGAAGCCTCTGTCGTATAAATCTTTGATTTCTTCTAGAATCGATTGTGGCTCACGGCTGCGTTCGCGTCCGCGGGTAAAGGGAACTACGCAAAACGTACACATGTTGTCGCAGCCACGCGTGATGGAAACAAAAGCGTTGATGCCGTTACTTTGCAAACGCACCGGCGAAATATCGCCATAAGTTTCATCTTTCGATAAAATTACGTTAATCGCATCGCGGCCTTCTTCCACTTCCTGTAAAAGATTCGGTAAATCTTTATAGGCATCCGGTCCTACGACCATGTCTACGATTTTTTCTTCCTCTAGAAACTGGCTTTTCAAACGTTCGGCCATACAGCCCAAAACGCCCACTTTCATACCTGGATTAATGCTGCGTTTTACCGCGTTGTATTTTTCCAGACGTTTGCGAACGGTTTGTTCGGCTTTGTCGCGAATCGAGCAGGTGTTCACCAAAACCAAATCGGCTTCTTCCAGATTTTGGGTGGTGTTGTAACCTTGTTCGGTTAAAATGGAAGCTACAATTTCACTGTCCGAAAAATTCATCGCACAACCGTAACTTTCTATAAAAAGCTTTTTCGTATTCTCTTCTTTTTGTTCTAATACAAGGCTTGTTCCTTGTTTTTTCTCGTCAATTTCCTTTTCCATAGTGCACTCAAGCGTGTAAAAATCAATGCGCAAAGATAATACTAAATTTGATTTTCTGACAAGATGGCAGATTTGTTTAACAAAAGTTTTATGAAGCGAATGGTTCAGGCTTTTTTGGAGTCTGTTTTCCCGCTTTCCGCTTCAATTCTTTTCGCTCTTAAAGAAAGAGCAAAAAGGATTTCCGCTGCAATCGGGGCTATTGAATTTGCGTCAGGAATTTTTGGATACTATATATAGGTGTAATTGTTTTTCAACGACAAAATTTACTTTTAAAATTGGCAAAACGGCAATATTTAAAAAAATCCTATACTTTTGCGCTTCAAATAAAGAGTAAATGGCAAAGAATTTAGTGATCGTTGAGTCACCTGCAAAAGCAAAAACCATAGAGAAGTTTTTAGGAAACGACTATCAGGTGGAATCGAGTTACGGACATATTGCGGATCTTCCTTCCAAAGAAATCGGAGTGGATGTGGAAAATGGTTTCAAACCAAAATATGAAGTTTCTCCCGATAAGAAAGCCTTGGTGAGTAAATTGAAAACGTTATCTAAAGCTGCGGATACGGTTTGGTTGGCTTCCGATGAGGACCGCGAGGGAGAGGCTATTTCATGGCACTTGGCGGAAGAATTAAAATTGGATCCAAAAAAGACGAAACGTATTGTTTTTCATGAGATTACAAAAAATGCCATTTTAAAAGCAATCGATAATCCAAGACAGATCGATTATAATTTAGTGAATGCACAACAGGCACGACGTGTGTTGGACCGCTTGGTGGGATACGAATTGTCGCCGGTTTTATGGCGTAAAATCAAAGGCGGATTGTCTGCCGGTCGTGTGCAATCGGTATCCGTTCGTTTGATTGTCGAGCGGGAACGCGAAATTCAGAATTTTAAGCCGGTGGCGTCTTATTCGGTTGTAGCTGAATTTGCCAATGAAGCTGGTAAAACCTTCAAAGCGAAATTACCCAAGAACTTCAATACAAAAAAAGAAGCCGAAGATTTTCTAAACCAAAATATAGGTTCTATATATAAGGTAGCGGATTTAGAAACCAAACCTACCAAAAAATCACCCACAGCCCCTTTTACGACGTCGACTTTACAACAGGAAGCGGCCCGTAAATTGTATTTGCCGGTGGGAATCACGATGCAGTTAGCGCAACGTTTGTACGAAGCCGGATTGATTACCTATATGAGAACGGATAGTGTGAACCTTTCCAAAGAAGCTATGGAGGCGGCTCAGGCGGAAATCATTGCATCGTACGGAAAAGAATTTTCTAAACCGAGAACTTTTGCTAATAAAAGTAAAGGAGCACAGGAAGCACACGAGGCGATTCGTCCAACGGATATGTCCAGACATACGGTTAACATCGACAGAGATCAGGCTCGTTTGTATGATTTGATTTGGAAAAGAACCTTAGCATCTCAAATGAGCGATGCCGAATTGGAACGTACCAATGTGAAAATCGAAGCGAACAATCATAAAGAGCTTTTCACGGCAACCGGAGAGGTTATCAAGTTTGAAGGTTTTCTGAAAGTGTATCTCGAAGGTCATGATGACGATGAAGAGGAACAGGAAGGAATGTTGCCTGCTATGAAAGTGAATGAAAGACTGCAAAACAATTACATTACGGCAACCGAAAGATATACAAGACCCGCTGCTCGTTACACTGAAGCCTCTTTAGTAAAAAAACTGGAAGAGCTGGGTATCGGTCGTCCGTCAACATACGCGCCAACCATTTCGACTATCATCAACAGAAATTATGTGGAGAAAGGAAATCTGGAAGGTCAGGAACGAAATTATACACAATTGGTACTTCAGTCGGGGAAACTCGTGGAGAAACAATTGAAAGAAAATACCGGTTCGGATAAAGGGAAGTTAGTCCCAACTGATATCGGAACCATTGTAACCGACTTTTTAGTAAAGAACTTTGAAACCATTTTGGATTACAACTTCACGGCAAAAGTGGAACAGGATTTTGATGAAATCGCCGAAGGAAATATCGAATGGGCTAAAATGATGAATGATTTCTATAAGCATTTTCATCCGACAGTTAAAAATGTTGAGGAGAATGCCGAAAGAGAAAGTGGGGAACGTATTTTAGGAAAAGATCCGAAAACCGGAAAACAAGTGAGTGTGCGTTTGGGTAAATTCGGACCGATGGCTCAAATTGGGGATGTCGACGATGAGAACAAACAATTCGCAAGTTTGCGTACCGAACAAAATATCGGTAACATCACACTGGAAGAAGCGTTGAATTTATTTTTGCTTCCAAAAGTGTTGGGTACTTATAAAGGAGAAGAAGTGGAAGTGAGCAACGGTCGTTTCGGTCCGTATGTACGTCATGGAAGTGTCTTTATTTCATTGCCTAAAGGTGAGGAGCCTTTGGATGTTTCGATGGACAGAGCGCAGGAGCTGATTGATGAAAAAGCGAAAGCCGATGCGCCAATCGCAACCTATAAAAACGAACCGGTACAAAAAGGGGTGGGGCGTTTTGGGCCTTTCATCAAATGGAACGGAATGTTTATTAATGTGAGTAAGAAATACAATTTCGATAATTTATCGCAATCGGATATAACGGAGTTAATTGAAGATAAATTGCAGAAAGAAATCGATAAGGTAATCCATAATTGGGAAGACGAAGGAATTCGCGTGGAAAAAGCACGTTGGGGGCGTTCGGTAATTACCAAAGGAAAAATTAAAATCGAATTGAGTAAAGAGGTAGATGCTGCGGCGATGACGTTGGAACAAGTGAAGGAGTTGATTGAGAAAAAAACACCTGCTAAGAAAACCGCTGCAAAGAAAACAACCGCTAAAAAAGCGCCTGCTAAAAAGAAATAATTATGGTATTTGATTTTTTTCAACCGCTGGATGCTGATTTTTTTGAGTTTGTTCAAGGTTTGAGCAGTCAGACTTTGGGTAAAAAAGTGGTTTTTCATTCCGAAACGGATTTTCCGAACATCGAGAAGGCTTCCATTGCAGTAATTGGAGTTTTGGAAAGTCGCGGAATGGGTGAGGGAAATTATGAAACCGATTTGACGCATATCCGAAAAGAATTCTACAGTATGTTTCCCGGAAATTGGGAAGCACAAATTGTGGATCTAGGGAATATTGCTCCCGGGAATTCCTTGGAAGATACCTATTATGTGTTGAAAAATGCGGTGGCGCAATTGATAAAGAATAAAGTAATTCCTCTTGTGATAGGAGGTTCCCAGGATTTGACCTATGCCATGTACCGTGCTTACGATCAGTTGGAGCAAATGGTGAATGTGGTTTCGGTGGACAGTAGGTTTGATTTTGCCAAAGAAAACGGATTACCGGCCAATTCTTTTTTGTCGTCAATGATTGTGGAAGAGCCGAATAATCTTTTTAATTACAGTAATATCGGATATCAAACCTACTTTAACTCTCAGGAAGAAATTGATTTGATTGAAAAATTGTATTTTGATGCCTATCGTTTAGGGGAAGTTTGTAATAATCCTGCCATTGCAGAACCTGTTTTTCGCGATGCGGATTTGGTGTCGTTGGATTTAACATCGGTAAAATCATCAGATTCCGGAAATTTTGTGAATTTTATACCAAACGGATTCAACGGAAAAGAAATTTGTGTACTTTCGCGCTATTCGGGAATCAGTGATAAGGTAACGTCTTTTGGGGTGTTTAATCACGGAAATTCTAAAGCGGAATCGGTGCTGACAGCTCAGGTATTGTGGTATTTTATAGAAGGGTTTCATTATCGATCCAAAGAGTATCCGTTCGGGGTTAAAGAAGATTACCTGAAATATATTGTGCCCTTGGAGGACGAAGAATTAATCTTCTATAAAAGTGATAAAACCGACAGATGGTGGATAGAAATTCCTTTTTTGTCGAATCTTAACAATAAATTAAGAAGAAGTACGTTATTACCATGCACCTATGAGGATTATGTAGGGGCTACCAATCAGGAGATTCCTGAACGATGGTGGAAAGCACAGAAGAAAAATTTAATATAAAGTGATTAAATAGCGATAAACCTATACATTTTACAACAATTTGATTTTTTTAAGTTTTTTTTAGGAAAAAAATTGTTTTTTAGAAAATAAATAAATAGGTTTACGCCCTTAAATATGTATATATAATTAACCCAGATTTATATGAAGAAGTTCATAGCGTTTACAGCACTTGTTTCATTGTTCTTTAGTAGTTGTCACAAAAACGACAGAGGTGAACTAGTAGGAGTTAAAGGAAGAAAATGGCATCCAGAGAAGCCATATGGTATGACTTTGGTTCCTGGAGGTGCATTTATTATGGGTAAATCAGATGATGATTTAGCTAATGTTCAGGATGCACCCACTAAAACTGTTACCGTTCGTTCATTTTATATGGATGAAACGGAAATCACTAATAGTGAGTACCGTCAGTTTGTGGAATGGGTAAAGGATTCAATTACCAGAACAAGATTGGCTATACTTGCTGATGAGCAGGGTATAAAACCAGGTGGAGGTACAGGTGGTAAGGCTGGAAGCATCGGTGATTTTGCGTTCAAAGACCAAGATCCGGCTAAAATGTCTGCTTATGATAAATATATGTATGAGAACTATTATAGTGTAGGTACAGATGAGGATCCGTATGCGGGTAGACGTTTAAATAGAAAAGTGAAATTGCACAATAATGTTCAGAAATATCCGGATGAGCATTATGTTGAAGTGATGGACTCTTTGTATTTGCCTGCTACTGAATCTTACAATGGTTTAAGAACATTTGATGTTTCTAAATTGAAATTCCGTTATTCTTGGATGGACATTCAGGCTGCGGCTAAAGATAAATCTGTTGGAAGCAGCAGAACAAAAAGAAGTAAATTCATCAAAACGGAAAATATTCAAATTTATCCAGATACAACCGTTTGGATTAAAGACTTTGCTTATTCGTACAATGAGCCAATGCATAATGACTATTTCTGGCACCAAGCTTATGGGGAGTATCCTGTAGTGGGTGTTTCTTGGAAACAGGCTAAAGCATTTTGTGCTTGGAGAACAATGAATAAAAACTCTTACATTAAAAAGAAAAAAGGAAGAGATCAGGTGAATTCATTCCGTTTGCCTACGGAGGCAGAGTGGGAATATTCTGCAAGAGGAGGTCTGGAATCTGGAACATACCCTTGGGGAGGTCCTTATGCTAAAAATGACAGAGGTTGTTTCTTGGCGAACTTCAAACCAAATCGTGGAGATTATGCTGCTGACGGTGCTTTGTATACTGTAGAGGCAAAATCATATGAGCCAAATGAATACCATTTGTATAATATGGCGGGTAACGTAGCAGAGTGGACGGATTCTTCTTATGATCCTGCGGCTTATGAGTATGTTTCAACAATGAACCCGAATGTTCCAGATTTATCTAACATGCGTAAGGTGACTCGTGGAGGTTCTTGGAAAGATGTTGCGTATTTCTTACAGGTGAGTACTCGTGATTATGAGTATGCGGATTCTGCAAGATCATACATCGGTTTCAGAACAGTTCAGGATTACATGGGTACAAGCAATACAAAAACCCAAAAATAGTTTTAAAAATTAACCAATTTTTTATATTAACTTAACTAACTAAAATTTATTTATTATGGCAGTATTACCAAAAAAAGTCATGAGTTTTGCCTACGGTATGGGGGCAGCAGTAGTAATCATCGGAGCATTATTTAAAATCATGCACTGGCCAGGAGCAGGAACTTTCCTTATTATTGGTTTAGGAACTGAGGCTCTTATCTTCGGTTTATCAGCTTTCGAAACTGAAACAGAATTAGATTGGTCTTTGGTTTATCCTGAATTAGCTGGTGGAGAAGCTAAAAAGAAAGAAGCGAAAAAAGAAAACCCAGCTGAGGCTCAAGGTTTGTTGTCTCAAAAATTAGACAACATGTTGAAAGAGGCTAAAATTGACGGTGAGTTAATGGCTAGCTTAGGAAACAGTATTAAAAATTTCGAAGGTGCTGCTAAAAACATCGCTCCTACAGTAGATGCAATTGCTTCTCAAAAGAAATATGCTGAAGAAATGGGTATGGCTGCTGCGCAATTGGAAACTTTAAACGGTATGTATAAAGTACAGTTGGAAAGCGCTACACGTAATGCAGAGATCAACAAAGAAGTTGCTGAAAACAACTTGAAATTAAAAGATCAAATGCAATCGTTGACTGCAAACTTATCTTCATTAAATAATGTATATGGCGGAATGCTTTCTGCAATGAGTAACAGAGGCTAATTAGTTTCATAATTATTAATTTTTAAAACTAATTAGAAAATGGCAGGAGGAAAATTAAGTCCTAGACAGAAGATGATTAACCTAATGTACTTGGTTTTCATCGCGATGTTGGCATTAAATATGTCAAAAGAAGTATTAACGGCTTTCGGTTTGATGAATGAAAAATTCGAAGGTGTTAATAAGTTCTCTGATGAATATAACGGAAGTTTATACGGACAGTTAGAGTCTAAAGCTGGAGAAAATAAAGCACAGTTTGGTGCTCCGTTTGCTAAAGCACAACAGATTAAACCTATCGTTAAAGAATTCAATGATTATATCCAAACATTGAAAAACGATATCACTAAAGATATTGAGAAAGATAAGGATGGTAAATTGCCTTACGAATCAATGGATAAAGGTGATAAAATCGACGAAGCTTGGTTTAGTGGAGACGGTTATTCTAAAAAAGGAAAAGAAATCATCGCTGCTTTCGATAAATTCAAAAGTGGAATCGCTGGTGTTATTGGTAAAGATGTTAAATATCAACCAATCCTTAAAGACGTTAACGCAAAATTCAGCACGGCTGATGTGAAAGATAAAGAAGGTGTAACTAAATTGTTCTTAGATTACCACTTTAAAGGATTCCCGGCTGTTGCTTCATTAACGAAGTTGTCTGCTATCCAAAGTGATATCAAAAAAACAGAGCAGGATATCTACAACGCTTTAATTGGTAACACTACAGCTCAAGCAGCTTCAATGTCAAACTATAAAGCAATTGTTGTTTTTGAAAAATCTGTAGTTTTCCAAGGAGAAGCAGTTAAAGGTAAAGTAGTATTAGGTCGTTATGACGAATCAACGGTTCCAAACTCTTTTAACGTAAACGGAGCTAGCTCTAAAATTGAAAACGGTCAGGCTGTGTTCAATGCAACAGCTGGTGGTGTTGGAGAAAAAGAAATCTCTGGTAAATTTACATTTATCGAGGATGGAAAATCTATCCCGGTTGAGTTCAAAGAAAAATATGTTGTAGTACCAAGACCAAACTCAGCGAATATTTCTGCTGATAAAATGAATGTAGTATATAGAGGTTTACCAAACCCAATGACAATTTCATTTGCTGGTATCTCTGATGATAAAGTAAATGCTTCAGCACCGGGCTTATCTAAAGCTGGAAAACCAGGTGCATACAATTTGAATCCTGGATCAGGAACAGAAGTTGTAGTGAATGTTACTGGAAAATTACCTGATGGTAAAACCGTAGCTGATAAAAAAGCATTCCGTATTAAAAACATTCCTCCTCCAATCGGTGCAATCGGTGGTGAGATGGGTGTTGTTAAAGGTGCTAAAGGTAGATTGGAAGTGTCTCAGGTTTCTGCAAAATTACCGGATTTCTTGTATGACTTGAATTTCCAAGTTACTCAATTTACTTTCAAAGTTCCTGGACAAGCGGCAGTTATTGTAAACGGAGACAGAGTTAACGGTCAGTGTAAAGCTGCTTTAGCTAGAGCTGGACGTGGTGATCAGGTTACGATTTCTGATATTAAAACAAAAATCATTGGCGTAAGTGCTAATATTATGACTGGTAAAACAGCACCAGTTGTATACGAAATTCAATAATAATTTAAGTACTGGTTAGCTTAAATAACTTTAATTTTAGAACATGAAATTGAGAAACTTTTTAGTAGTATTTTTTGCAGTGGCAGGAAGCTATGCATCATTCGCACAGTCGAACTTGTTGAATGCTAAAACTCCTGATGAAATCGGGAAGAAGACTGCTGCGCAAATGAATGCGGATAATGATAAGCCACTTCCTTACGGGTATGTTCACGATCGTGATATCCTTATGGGAAAAGCTATTTGGGAAATTGTTGACTTGGATGAAAGAGTTAATTTTCCTATGTATTATCCAATTGATTCAGTAAACATTGGAAGCGATAGACGTTCTTTGTTTGATGTTCTTATAAAAGGAATCAAAACGGGAAGAATAACTGAAGTGTATACTGATGATTATTTCAATACTAAGAAGACTCTTAAAGACATGGCTTCTTCGTTCACTTACATTGATACTACTCAAGCAGGTAGAGATGAGATTAATACTTACTATGATCAGTATTTCCCTCAAGCTAAAACTGTACGAAAAAAAGTAAACGGTAAGTGGGTAACAGAAACTGTTCCTGGAACGCCAACTAAAGTTTTGGATCCTCAATACATTGACAAAAGAGAATTGACAGGTATTGATATTTCAGGATATAAAATTAAAGGTTACTGGTATTTTGATAAAAGACAAGGTGAATTGAAATACAGAATGTTGGGTATTTGTCCAGTAGCTCCGGAAGCGAGAGATATTGGAGCTGAAAATCCTGATGTAATCGAGTTGTTCTGGGTGTACTTCCCGTCAATTAGAGATGTATTACATGAAAACAAAGCTTTCAATGACAAGAATTCAGCTATGCCTATTACGTTCGACCACTTGTTAAATGCTCGTCGTTTCAGCGCCGTGATTTACAAAGAAGAAAACGTATACGGAGATAGAAAAATCGAAGACTACATGAAAGAGAACTCTCAGATGCAGTTATTAGAATCTGAGCGTGTAAAAGAGAAAATCCGCAACTTCGAGCAAGATATGTGGAACTACTAATAGTGAATTTCTTTTTTAAATATAGAAAAACTCCAACCTTAAATGGTTGGAGTTTTTTACTTTTGTACCATGATAGATTATTTAATTGTAGGCTCTGGTTTAGCAGGTATTTGTTTTGCAGAAACGGCTATGCGAAACGGAAAGACCTTTTTGCTCATTGATGATTTTTCGGTTTCTTCTTCAAAAGTGGCTGGAGGTTTGTATAACCCTGTTATTTTAAAACGTTTTAGCCTTGTTTGGAAAGCTGCGGAACAACTTGAGTACGGATTACAATTTTATGAGAGTATCGAAAAGAAATTAGGAGTAAACTTTGTGCATCCACTTCCGGTTTATCGAAAATTTGTTTCGGTTGAAGAACAAAATAATTGGTTTACCGCCAGCGATAAGCCTAAACTTTCTCCTTTTCTTTCGTTGGAGATCGTTACCAAAAAATATAATGGAATTGATTCGCCCTTTGGTTTTGGCGAAATCTTCCGAACAGGATACTTGGATATGAATGTTTTTCTGGATAGTTGCAATCATTTTTTTTCTACTCAGAAATTACTTTTAAACGAAACATTTGATTATTCGTTAATCGAATCTAATCAAGAGTATGTTCAATACAAAGATATTCAAGCTAAACACCTCATTTTTGCTGAAGGATTCTCTATGCACAAAAATCCTTATTTCAATGATTTGCCCCTTGATGGTACCAAAGGTGAATTGTTGATTATCAAAGCGCCTAAAATGGATTTGGATGTAATTATCAACTCCAATTTATTCATACTGCCGTTGGGTAATGATCTATATAAAATTGGTGCCACTTATAATTGGTCCGATAAAACAAGTACGCCTACGCCTGAAGGAAAAGCGGAACTGTTAATTCGACTAATGGAGCTGTTAACCTGCGATTTTGAAGTGGTTGAACATCTTGCAGGCGTTCGCCCTACCGTTAATGACAGAAGACCTTTGGTAGGTGTTCATGCGGGGCATAAAAATCTGTATGTGTTAAACGGATTAGGGACCCGAGGGGTTATGTTAGGACCTTGGCTCGCAAAATCGTTGTTTGAATTCATAGAACAACAAGTTCCGCTTGATGACCAAATTAATATTCAACGATTTTATAAAAAAAGAGGAGCCTTGTAGCTCCTTTATTTTTTATGATTTTTCCAGTCTTTATCGAAATGTACAAATATGTTAATCCAGATGTTTCTAGACAAACGCATAATTACCGGCATGAAGAAAATCAGTGTGGCAATGATGGCAATAAATGATACTTTCAGGTTCGTCCCTAAAAATAAATGACTGATGACAAAAGCGGCAACGCCAAAAGCAATCCCCACCCCATAACTCACATACATGGCACCATAAAAAAAAGAAGGTTCAATTTTATAACGCGTTCCACAATGACTGCAAGTGTCATTCATTTTAAGGGTATTCGATAAATGATACGGATTTTTGTCCAAATACATGCTTTCTTCCTGACATTTAGGACAACTTCCTGTTAAAATGCTGTTTAGTTTGGATCCTTTTTTTAACATTTGCATAAATTTTTATGTAAAGGTACTTCATTTAAGAATTTACCTATGTAACATTTGTCACTTTTATGCTTAACATACACAATTTATCGGTTTCTTTTGGTGGTACGTACTTGTTTGAAGAGGTAACGTTTCGTTTGGGTGCAGGGGATAGAGTAGGACTTGTCGGAAAGAATGGTGCCGGTAAATCAACCATGCTTAAAATTCTTTCCAGAGACATTCAGCCGGATTCGGGAAGCATCGCTACGGAAAAAGAAGTAAAAATTGGTTTCCTGCGTCAGGATATCGATTTTGTTAAAGGCAGAACCGTTTTGGAAGAAGCCTATCAGGCCTTTGAAGAAATCAAACATGCCGAACTCAAAATCGATGAAATCAACCACCAGTTGGCTACAAGAACCGATTACGAAAGTGAAAGCTATTCCGAATTGATTGAGCAATTAAGCGATGTGACGCATCATTATGAAATTTTAGGTGGCTATAATTATGTTGGAGAAACCGAAAAAATCTTGTTGGGATTAGGTTTCAAACGCGAAGAATTCAACAATCAAACCGATACTTTCTCTGGTGGATGGCGCATGCGAATCGAATTGGCAAAATTATTACTGCAAAGCAATGATATATTGTTGCTGGATGAGCCTACGAACCACTTGGATATCGAAAGTATCATCTGGCTGGAAGGTTTTCTAAGAAACTTCCCGGGTGTTGTGGTAATCGTTTCCCACGATAAAATGTTCCTGGATAATGTTACCAACCGAACCATTGAAATTTCTTTAGGGAAAGCCTACGATTTTAACAAACCGTATTCGCAATATTTGGTTCTGCGTCAGGAAATCCGCGAAAAGCAATTGGCGACCCAAAAAAATCAAGCCAAAAAAATCGAAGAAACCGAAAAGTTAATCGAAAAATTCCGTGCCAAAGCGTCCAAAGCGTCTATGGCGCAATCCTTAATCAAGAAATTGGACAAGGTGGAACGTATTGAAGTCGATGAAGATGATAATTCGGTAATGAATATTTCGTTTCCGGTTTCCGTTACGCCAGGCCGAGTAGTGGTAGAAGCCGAACACGTAACCAAAGCTTACGGCGACAAAACCATTTTAAAAGACATCAATCTGTTGGTGGAACGCGGCAGTAAAATCGCTTTCGTAGGACAGAACGGACAGGGGAAATCCACCTTCATGAAAGCCATCGTCAACGAATTCGAATACGGCGGAAGCATCAAATTAGGTCATAACGTACAGTTGGGGTATTTTGCCCAAAACCAGGCGGAATATCTCGATGGAGAATTAACGTTGCTGGAAACCATGGTTGAAGCGGCAACCGACTCCAATCGCTCCAAAGTGCGCGACATGTTAGGTTCGTTCCTTTTCCGTGGCGACGATGTCGAGAAAAAAGTAAAAGTACTTTCCGGAGGTGAACGCAACCGTTTGGCGCTTTGTAAATTGTTGTTACAGCCCATCAACGTGTTGGTAATGGATGAACCAACCAATCACTTGGATATTAAGTCTAAAAACGTCTTAAAAGCCGCTTTACAGCAATATGAGGGGACATTGTTGCTTGTGTCGCACGACCGTGATTTCCTTCAGGGTATGTCGAACATCGTTTACGAATTTAAAGATCAGAAAATAAAAGAATATTTAGGCGATATCAATTTCTTCTTAGAACAACGCAAACTGGAAAACATGCGCGAGGTGGAAAAGAAAGATGTCGAGAAAAAAGAAGCACCCAAGGAAAACAAAGCGCTTTCCTATGAAGAGCAAAAAAAGAACAAAGCATTGCAAAACCGTCTGAGTAAAATTGAAAGTCAGATTCAGCAATTGGAAAAAGACATTCAAAATGATGATAAGGCCTTGGCTTCCAATTACGACAAACACGTCGAGGATGCGAAGTTTTTTGCCGCTTACGAAAAGAAAAAGAAGGACTTAGATCAATTGCTCGAGGACTGGGAAACCGTTCAAATGGAAATCGATGCGTTGTAAATAGTTTAGGAGCGGATGGCTTGGGAATTGTATAAAGCCGTTTTCCCGCTGTCCGCTCAATCTTTTACGGGGTCTTCGAGAGCCTCAGCCCCCGTAAAAGGATGCCGCTCCCATCGGGGCTATGAGACTGCTAAAGGCATTTTTTGATGGTTTGTTTTTACGGCTTATCTCAGTTTTCTAAATTTCCGGCATCTGCTATCTGCTATCTACAATCTGCAAACTGACTACTATTTAAAAGGATTCCGCTGCTGCCAAACTGTTTCCGGTTCCAGCGATTTGAAAATCTTCCCGATAAATTTATGGATAACGGGATTGGAATGCTGCATAAAACCCACCATGTCATAAGGTTTGGCGCCCACAGAACTTTTAATTTCCAAAGCCGTTCGGGCAAATATAATTTCCCTAAAACCTTTTTTAATCGAATACTTAATCATGTCGTACAACATATTTAAATATACCATCATTTCGCGTTGGTGTTCGTCGTCATAACCTAAAAAATAGGTGTCAATCGTGTCGCCGTTTTTAATCAGCGTGTTAAATCCAATGAGTTTTTCTTTCAGAAAATAACCATAAAAAAGGAAGTTGTGTCCCAATTGTTTTTTGAGCTCGTAAAAATGGTTTTCCGCTAAAAAGAATGTGTTGAAGGGTGCGTTTTTAGAAACATTCAAATATAAATTCTGAATTGTTGTATTGTGGCTTTCGATTTCGGACAATCCCATTTTCCGTTTTTCAATTCCGTCGAGTTTTTTATGGGCGCGTTTGTATTGGTCCCGGTATTTTTTGTTTAAAGCCGCAATGTAATCAGTATCGGAAGTCCATTGTTTGGGAATCGTGAAAATCATGTTGGGTTGCGTCGAAAACCGGTAAAACGATTCGAATTCCGGAGCGTTTAAAACGGATTCATCTTCAGTGAAAAAATCCTTGAATGTGGTAAGGTGCACTTTTTTGCCTTGTTTTTTAAAACGCTGTTGCAGTTCTTTTGCAGCATCATGCAGCAATGAGATGCCTTGTTTTGCACCGAACTCTTTTGCAAAAACAAACGCATTCTGACCGGTAAGCATGTTGTTGCCGATAAACAAAACGTGCGAGGTAAAGTTCCGAAATACAAAATTACGAACCGAAGTCTTAAAGCAATTGTCGCGTTCTCCAAAAGAACCTACCTGATTTAAATCGATAAATTGGGAAAGCGCAATTCCTGTTAATTCTTCGTTGTCAAACAATCCGATGTAATGACAGGTCATGTTTTTCGGACGGGATGCATCAAGAACTTTCAGGTAATCCTTGGTGAGAAAAATATTCGATACGGCCAAAGTGTCCCAGGAATCAGGAATTTCGGCAACAGAAGAATATATTTTATAATGGTAGTGGTGTTTCACAAAGAAAAAAATCGCTCCACAAATGTAGAGCGATTGTGGTATAATAAAATGTTAATTTTTTAAATCCATCGGCACACAACCGCGCCCATGATTGTCATCGAAACAATCCAATAGCCAGCATTGATCAGCATGTATTTCCAGGATTTTTGTTCAAATAAACCATTGATGCAAGTAATCGGCAAAGCTATGAAAAGACCCGATGTGAATCCGTGCAATGCTCCGTGATGCAATGTTCGGAAGGCTGTGCCATAATCGGCCATGAAAGCAGCATAGGAGGGTAGTGCTTTGTCGATAAATTCAGGACCGCCAATCATGCCCATGGCGCCCATTTGGTGTACCGTAAGTGCCGGCATAATGAAGGCAAGCATAAAGGAATAGAAGAAGGTCAGTCCAAAGATTTTCAACATGTTTCCTTGTTTTGCTTTTTCTTCGGTCATTCCGGATTCTTGCATCCAAATGGTTCCGAAAACTTTAGGATGGTACCATATAAACCCAACAAGTAGTGTGACCAAAGCGGCTACTAATACTGCTAAAAAATTAAATTCCATAAATAGTTTGTTTTTGGTTATTCTCAAATTTAACAAAAAGAAACGGAATAAAAAAGCAGTGCTTTTTAATGCAATATTGAAAAGTATCCGGAATTTTAAAAGGCTGTTTTGTTAGGCGCAATTATCGAAACCATTTGGCATTGGTCGGTAGGCGTAGTATTGCAAAACTTCTTCGATGGCCAGTTGCATGGCTTTCTTAATGGGTACAATAACGTTACCCAATTTAAAATCGATTTGCGAAAGATTCATGTAGTAATCGGTGAAAACCGGAACATAAAGTTTGTTGTTGATGGCTGTTGTAGCGGCATCAAAATTCGCTTGCTGTCCTTCTTTTATGATTTTGCAGGTAGCCAATCGGAGTTGTCCGTATTTGTCACTACTGGCGCCAAAGCCAAAAAGGCGGCAAACTAAACCACGATATTGGTAATTGCTGCAACTCCCTTTTTCGGGTTCCAGCAAAGAAAGCGGATTGTATAAATGGCAGGTAGGCGTTTCTTTTGCGCTTAATTCATTCAGCACTTGTTCGGCTTTGCTGTTTACAAAAAGATGAAACGCATACGGTAAAAATTCTAGGGGAGAAGCGTCGATGTCCGGAGTACTGCAGCACTTTCCACAGCCGGCAATGCATCCAAGTTTGGTTTGGGTTTGGAATTCCGTAATTTCGGTTTCCAGTTTGTCAAACAATTGTTCGACCAGTTTTACTCTGCGCTCTATCGACATCGTCATTTTTTTTCCGAAGGTAGTATTATTAGTGTTTTGTTGTTAGTATCTATCGAAAATAAATTAAAAAACATAAAAAAAACCACCAACTTTCGTTGATGGTTCTGAATTTTAATCGAATAGAATTATTCAGCGGCAACTAGCTTGCTTGCGCTTCTGTATAGGAATTCATTGAAAATATGACGTTTTGCAAAACGATTTGGCGATTCTGCATTGATCATTTTGATGTAGGTGTTTTTCGGAACGCCAAAATATTCAAACTGATTGCCGTCTAAAAAGCTAATGTACAAAACACCATTGTCCATGTAAAACTCCAAAATATTCGAAGTGGTTGTGGTTTTGATGTATTCGTCTTTGTCTTTTTCCTGAGTTTCCGGTGCAATGCTCACTAAAAAGTGGTAGGCTTCAATAATGGCTTTACTTCTTTCCTCGGCAGCCAAACGTTCAACAGGATCAGCAATAGTATCCGGATGGTCTTCCTTCATGCTGTTTCTGTAAATCGTTTTCAATTCTTTTAAAGTAGCCGTTTTGGTAACATCCAATAACTTTCGGTACTCGGCAATTTTTTTTGTGTTCATGACATGTAAATAAAAAAGCAATTCTTTTACGAATGACTTTGATTAGCAATAAGATAGCCCTGAAATCAAAGGAAATCTCTAATTATTGTTTTTTCAAAAAAAAAGAGAACCAAATGATTCTCTTTCTTAGTAGCGGGAACAGGACTCGAACCTGTGACCTTCGGGTTATGAGCCCGACGAGCTGCCTACTGCTCTATCCCGCGATGTACGGTTGTAATTTCAATAAATTCTTAGTAGCGGGAACAGGACTCGAACCTGTGACCTTCGGGTTATGAGCCCGACGAGCTGCCTACTGCTCTATCCCGCGATGTTTCGAGTGCAAAGGTACAACGAAATTTCATCCGTGCAACAAAAACGATAAAAACTTTTTTTATTTCTACTATTCGCTTGTTATGACTACCTTTGTAGGCTAATATTTTTACTATGTCACACAAAGCAGGTTTTGTAAACATCATCGATTTGATATTAAGAGGGGAATGTCCACCGGACATTCGGTTAAATAAATATAATTTTAAAAATTACTAATGATGCATAAAGCAGGTTTTGTAAATATTATTGGTAACCCAAATGTCGGGAAGTCGACTTTAATGAATGCCTTCGTGGGAGAGCGTTTGTCGATTATCACTTCCAAAGCACAAACTACGCGTCACCGAATTCTTGGAATCGTGAATGGTGATGATTTTCAGGTGTTGTTTTCGGATACGCCCGGAATTATCAAACCCGCTTATGAGTTGCAAAATTCCATGATGGATTTTGTAAAATCAGCATTTGAAGATGCCGATGTGTTGATCTATATGGTAGAAGTAGGGGAGAAAGAATTAAAAGACGAAGCTTTTTTCAATAAAATCATCCATTCCAAAATTCCGGTATTGCTGTTGTTGAATAAAATCGACAAATCCAATCAGGAACAGTTGGAAGAACAGGTGAATTTGTGGAAAGAAAAAGTACCCAATGCGGAACTTTTCCCAATTTCAGCTTTGGAAAACTTCAATGTAACCGAAGTGTTCAACAGAATTTTAGAATTGCTTCCGGAATCACCGGCCTATTATCCAAAAGACGCTTTAACCGACAAACCGGAGCGTTTCTTTGTAAATGAAACCATCCGTGAAAAAATCCTGTTGCATTACGACAAGGAAATTCCATATGCTGTGGAAATCGAAACCGAAGAGTTTATCGAAGACGACGATATCATCCGCATAAAATCGGTTATCATGGTGGAACGCGATACCCAAAAAGGAATTATCATCGGGCATAAAGGTTCGGCGATAAAACGAGTTGGGGTTGAAGCGCGTCAGGATTTAGAGAAATTCTTCGGCAAGCAGATTCATATTGAAATGTTTGTGAAAGTCAATAAAGACTGGAGAAGCAATGCGTTTCAGTTGCGTCGTTTCGGATATAATCAGAAATAATTAATCCAAACCACGGTCCATTAATTGTTCCAGCTCGTGCATCTGAGGAACGCTGTTGTGTCTGTTGCTGCGTGCAATCAGGTACAGCAATATCCATACGACAACCATCAAACCCATAATCATCAGATCATTTTGATACGGTTGTTTTAAGGTCCAGTTGGAATAAGCAATCATGCCGAAAATCAAAAATATACCGGCAACCATAAAGTGGAAAAACATAAACATGGTCCATAAGGCTTGATCTGGGCCAAACAAACCGCGTACAAGGGTGTTTCCGTTTTCGGATTTTTCCAATTCCAAATGGAGGTGCGGCGAAAAGTACTTTCTGTTTTTCGGACTGATATACAACCAAATGTGATTTCCGGAAATTTTAATGGAATAGTCGGACTGTACTTCCAATTTTAATTGTTGGTAGTTCTGTAGTATGGTTTCGGTAGTCTTTGATGTTTCCTTGTAAAATCGTGGGCGGAGTAAAATGCTTTTGTCTGGTTCCATAGGCGTAGGTTTGTTGAAAACTAAATTACATTTTTTTTAAAAACAAACAAGTTTTTTCATTGGAATTGGCATAAAATCAACGGGTTGAATTTATTTTTTTAGGAGTAATCCAAGAATTGATGTTCATTAAAGTGCTAAAACTGCTCAAAAAAGTGTAATTTTGCAGACTCAAAAAAATATTTATGAATAATATCGTAGCCATTGTAGGAAGACCTAATGTGGGGAAATCAACCTTTTTCAACAGGTTAATTCAAAGAAGAGAAGCTATCGTTGACTCGGTGAGCGGTGTAACCCGTGACCGTAATTACGGAAAAAGCGAATGGAACGGAAAAGAGTTTTCGGTTATTGATACGGGAGGATACATTAAAGGTTCCGATGATATTTTTGAGGCAGAAATCCGTCGTCAGGTAGAATTGGCTATTGATGAAGCTGATGCTATCATTTTTATGGTGGATGTGGAAGAAGGCATCACGCCGATGGATGCTGAAGTGGCAAAACTGCTTCGAAAAGTAACCAAACCAATTCTTATCGCGGTTAATAAAGTAGATAATGCGATGCGTGAAAAAGACGCTATCGAATTTTATAATTTAGGGTTGGGCGAATATTTTACTATCGCCGGAATGAATGGTAGTGGTACCGGAGAACTTTTAGATAAGTTGGTGGAAGTACTCCCGGAATTACCGGATGCGGTGGAAGAAGAAGAGCCATTGCCTCGTTTTTGTGTGGTAGGCCGTCCCAATGCCGGAAAATCATCGTTCATTAATGCGTTGATTGGCGAAGATCGTTTTGTGGTGACTGATATTGCGGGAACAACCCGTGATGCCATCGATACCAGATACAACCGTTTCGGATTCGAATTCAATTTGGTCGACACAGCGGGTATCAGAAGAAAAGCGAAGGTGAAAGAGGATTTGGAATTTTACTCGGTAATGCGTTCCGTGCGCGCGATTGAACATTCGGATGTTTGTATCCTTATGATTGATGCCACGCGTGGTTTTGAAGGTCAGGATCAGAGTATTTTCTGGTTGGCCGAAAAAAACCGAAAAGGAATTGTAATCTTAGTGAACAAGTGGGATTTAGTGGAAAAAGACACGATGTCAACCCGTGATTATGAAGCGAAAATCCGCAAAGAACTGGAGCCGTTTACCGATGTGCCTATTTTATTCGTTTCGGCATTAACCAAACAACGTTTGCTAAAAGCTTTGGAAACCGCTGTAGAAGTTTTTGAAAACCGTAAACAACGTATTTCAACGTCTAAATTCAACGAAACGATGCTCCCGATTATCGAGCGTACACCACCACCGGCCTTGAAAGGAAAATACGTGAAAATCAAATATTGTATGCAGTTGCCAACGCCAACGCCTCAGTTTGTGTTTTTTGCCAATCTGCCACAATATGTAAAAGATCCGTACAAACGATTCCTTGAAAATCAATTGCGCCAGATTTATAATTTTACCGGTGTGCCTATCGATATTTACTTCAGACAGAAATAAATTGTTAAAATTTAGCAAATAAATAAAATTCTTACATAATAAAATCTTTAATTCGCGGTTAATATGAGAAATCATTTTAACCGCAATTTTTTTATTGATGTCCAAACACTTTTTTACGTTCGTTCTTGCACTGTTTTCAGTGTGTGCCTTTTCCCAGAATTCCTTTTATATTAAAGGAAAAATTATTGAAGAAGCCAGTAAACTTCCTATGGAATCCGTTACTGTTTATTTATCGGTGGCCAAAGATTCCTCATTGGTGGATTATACGATTACCGACAAAAACGGAAATTTTTCCCTGGCGGTAAAAAAAACAACCCAGCCGGTTTTTCTCAAGATATCGATGGTTGGTTTTGAAGACCAAAAAACCAGCATGAAAGAGCTGTTACAGGCAAAAGATTTTGGAGTTATTGCACTAAAAGAGCAGTCTAAATTGCTGAATGAAGTGGTGGTGAAAGCAGAAGCTCCTCCGGTTCGTATCAAAAAAGATACTTTAGAATTCAATGCTGCTTCGTTTAAAGTACGACCGGATGCAAATGTGGAAACACTTTTAAAGCAATTACCAGGCGTGGAAATTGATGCGGAAGGCAAAATCACGGTGAACGGAAAAGAAGTGAATCAGATTTTAGTGAACGGAAAACCGTTTTTCGACAAAGACGGAAAAATTGCGTTGCAAAATCTCCCTTCGGATATTATTAATAAAGTTCAGGTAACCGATACGAAAACCAAAAAGGAGGAATTGTCGGGTCAAAAGGCCACTTCTAACAACGCCAGTATCAATTTAACCATTGACGAAGATAAGAATAAAGGATTTTTCGGGAAATTCATGGGCGGCTACGGTACGGATGACCGGTATGAGGGCAGTGCCCTGATTAATTATTTCAAAAACAAAAGGAAACTGAGTGTTTTGGCATCGTCCAACAACATCAACTCGGTAGGATTTTCGATGGACGAGATTTTCGACAACATGGGGGGCGGACGCAGCCGATCGATGTATTATAACGACAACGGATCTTTCGGAATTAACGGAATGCGTTTTGGTGCCGGAAGCGGAATAACCCAATCGGATATGGTGGGGATTAACTATTCGGATGAATGGACCAAAAAAACTGAAACTACCTCGAGTTATTTTTTCTCTGACCAACATAGTAAAAACAAAAGCCGTACCAATCAAACGAACTTTTTGCCAACCGGAAATTTCAATACCGCATCAGCTTCCGAATCATCGGCAGACCGTTTCGGGCACAATGTTAATTTCGAGTTGGAATATAAAATCGATTCCACTACTTCGCTTGTGGTTTCGCCTAAATTTTCCAAATCAAATGGGAAAGACCGGGAAAAGTCATTTCAGTCTTCTGCCGATGAAACGAATAGTTTGTTGAATGAAAGTACATCGGAAACCTTTAATGATAGTGACGGGACCAATTTTAAAAATTCAATTTATTTCAATAAATCACTGAAGAAAAAAGGAAGGTTTATCAATGCTTCTTTTGATAATGAAAATAATAAGGATGAAATTCTTGCGTCCAACAGATCAACAACGGTTTTTTATCAAGGAACAGACCCGGATGATGTTCGGGATCAGATTAAAAAGAGTCGGAATGTTAAGGATAATTATCAGTTTGATATCGGGTACTCTGAACCTTTGAAAGATTCATTGTCGGTTGTTTTGGCTGTTAATTATGAGCACAACAAAACTTCGGAAGACCGCAAAGCTTTTGATTATGATGTGATTTCCCAATCCTATTCCGATGAAAATGACGTTTTAACGAATTATTTGACGTCCACTACTAAGACTGTAAAGCCAACCGCCGGAATGCGTATTAGTAAAAAGAATTTTGGATTCGGTTTTTCTGCAGGAACCGCGATTTCCGAATTTGACAATCATTCCTCTTATCTTGGTGTAACAACAGATTTGAATAAAAAATATGCGTTGCCTACCGGAAACATGCATTTCAATTATAATTTTACCAAATCAAAATCGTTGTGGATGCATTATAATTATGAATTTGATTTTCCTTCGGCGAATCAGGTTTTGCCGGTTCGGGACTTGGCCAATCCTTTAAATACGTTTATTGGGAATCCGGATTTGAATTTAAATAAATCGCATCAGATGTATCTGAATTTTAGCGATTATGATTATGCTTCGCGTTCAGGTTACGGTGTGTATATGAACGGGACTTTTTACGATAGCCAGATTGTAACATCAACGCTTTACGATGAAAACCGAAAACGTGAAACCCGCTATGTAAATGTTGCGGATACGTACAACAGCTGGATAGGCGTGTATTGGAATAAAACGATTAAGAAAGAAGCTCATAAATTCCGATTCAATTTAGGTTTCAATACCAATATGGGACTTTCTAAAGGGTTTGCCAATGGGGAAATGTATGATGCCAAATCCCTTCGGTTAACTCCAAGAGCTTCGTTTAGTTATGATTATGGGGAATTGTTAACTATTTCGCCTTCTTATAACATGACCTACAGCGATACCAAATACACCAATTATTCTGTCAGTGGTGCTACAAATGTACTGCACCGATTCAATATTCAGGCAACAAACTACTGGCCGAAGAACTGGGTTTTCGGAAATGACTTCGGGTATACTTACAATTCCAATATAGCCGATGGTTTTAAAAAAGATTTTTATTTGTGGAACACCAGTTTAGCGTACAGTTTCTTCGACAAGAAATTTACGGCAAAAGTGAAAGTATACGATTTGCTGAACCAAAATCAAAGTGCCACGCGAACCATTTCGGCAACAACCATTCGTGATGAAGAAAACTTGGTGCTGAAGCGTTATGCAATGTTCTCGTTAACCTACAAACTTGAAAAATTCGGAGGAAAAGAAAAACCATCCCGAAACCGACATATGTTTTAGTGCTAATATCAAGAAGAGATTGTTTTTTATAATCTCTTCTTTTGTTTTTATAGCGTTTTCAATGTTCAATCAGCTAAGGGCTGTCTCGTCTTTTTCTAATGTTTTTACTGGATAATCATTGTACCAGTCTTTAAACTTTTTTTTGGTTTTATATTTATCGCGAAGTACCGTGTAAACCATGTAGGGTACAAGAAAACTTCCCAAAATAAACAAAGTGCTTATCAGTGGCAGTGGCACATTTGTCTGAGATAAGCCAGTAAAAATAAAGACAAATGCCGTAGTGAACCAAACCAGCTTAATGGCATAATTTTTCATAATCTTTAGTTTTATTAAAGGTACGCTGAATTGATGCCGAGTTGTGTTAATGATAATGCAATAGATTCTTAAAAGGATTTAGTACGGTAAGTAAGATGAAATAAAAAAGAGATTGTGAAAACAATCTCTTTTTTATTTAAGAAGTTAGTTTACTGCTAACTTAATACTGTAAACTGAACACTGATTTACCAGCTTCCGCCAGATCCGCCACCGGAGAAACCTCCGCCACCGAAACCTCCGCCAAAGCCTCCGCCACCGAAACCTCCGCCGGAAGAACTTCCGCCACCGAAACCTCCACGACCCAAGCTGCTCAGGATGATGATGTCGCCCAAATCCGGTCCGGAAAAGCGGCCACTATTTCCACCGCCACGTTTGTTTCGGGAAAGAATCGCGATGATGATAATGAACAGTATGATGAAGAAAATGATTTTTCCGCCACCAGAATCGTTATTTCCTTTACGTTCGCCTTTGTATTTTCCTTTAAGGACATCAAAAATAGCATCGGCACCTTTGTCTAAACCATTGTAGTAACTTCCGGCTTTAAATTCGGGAATAATGATGTTTCGGATTAGTTCACCGGTTGTTCCGGCCGTAAGACGGTCTTCAACTCCATAACCAGGCGAAATATGAATCCTTCTGTCGTTTTTGGAAAGTAAAATGAATACACCATTGTCTTCCTTGGCTTGCCCGACACCCCATTTTTGGGCCCAATTGACGCTTAATTGCGCAATATCTTCTCCTTTCAGGCTTTCCACAATAACCACAACTATTTGCGTTGTGGTGGAATCCGAATAGCGAATCAGTTTTTCTTCCAGTTGTTTCTTTTGATTTGCTTCCAGTAAGTTGGCATAATCGTAAACGCTGGTTTGAAAACTTGGTTTTTCAGGAATATCGTATTGTGCAAATCCCAACTGGTGCAATAACAGCAATGCTATAACAACAGAGAATTTTATCATTTTTAAAATGAAATTAGTCATTTATCCTTTGGATATTTCGTTAGATAATTCGTTGGTGTCGTCATTTTCGTAAGGGAAATATTTTTTCAAACGTTCTCCGGCTTTTAAAATGCCATTTACCAAACCTTCTTTGTATTCTTTGTTTTTAAAATGACCAATCACTAAGTCTTTCGTGCAGTCCCAAAAATCATCTTCCACAAGGTCGTCGATACCTTTGTCTCCAATAATGGCAAAGGAATGATCCTGGACGCCAACATGGAATAAAACGCCGTTTTTGGCTTGCGTTGCATCCATGCCTAAAGCATGAAAAACCTCCTTGGCCCTTTCGAGCGGAGGTTTTTCTGCATGTGCTTCTATGTGAACTCTAATTTCTCCGGAAGTGTTTTTTTCGGCTAAAGAAATCGCGTGAACAATTTCTTTTTCGTCTTCCGGGGTTAGAAAATCTTCAGTTAACGACATTATTTTTTCTCTTGGTTGTTGTCGAAATTGAACTCTACATCTACTGGTTTTTCAGCACCGGCTACTGCATCGAAGAATGGTTTTTCTTTGTATTCGGATAAGAACCAGTTGTTAGGGATTTTTAAGATATAGTTGTTATAGCTTTGAACTGATTCGTTAAAACGGGTCCTTGCCGTTAAAATCTGATTTTCAGTGCTGGCCAATTCGTCCTGTAATTTTAAGAAGTTGGCATTGGCTTTCAAATCAGGATATTGCTCCACAGTAACCAATAATCTTGATAAAGCTGAGGAAACGCCGCCTTGCGCCTGATTAAATTGTGCCAATTGTTCCGGAGTTACATTCGAAGGGTCGATGGTTACCTGAGTCGCTTTAGCACGTGCTTCAATAACTGCAGTTAAGGTTCCTTTTTCGAAATCAGCAGCTCCTTTTACGGTTTTTACCAGGTTTCCGATAAGATCGTTTCTTCTTTGGTAAGCGGTTTCTACGTTACCCCATTCTTTACCTACCGCCTGATTTTCGCGGATAGCGCCATTTTTGATTCCGATGTACCAAAATCCGATAACCGCCAGAATAGCGACAATAATTAAAACCGGTGCAAATTTTCTCATGTGTTTTTAAATTTAAAGTTGTTTTCTTTTGTTTGTATTAGTCGTTGATTGTGCAAATTGTTACTTACAATTCATTTTTAATGTTGGTCAGTTGGACTTTAATTCCTTCCAATTTACGAATGATTTCGAACTTATCCAGCGTTTTTTTCTGTCCTTCTTTCAAATGTACTTTTGCGCCGTCTAAGGTAAAACCGCGTTCTTTTACCAAATGGTAAATCAGTTGCAGGTTTTTAACGTCTTCGGGAGTAAACATTCTGTTGCCTTTCGCGTTCTTTTTGGGTTTCAGGATATCGAATTCCTTGTCCCAAAAACGTATGAGGGAAGCGTTTACGTCAAAAGCCTTGGCCAATTCACCAATACTGTAATATCTTTTTTCTGGTAAGTCTAAATGCATTTTTTAGTTATGAGTTATGCGTTTTTATCTTTTCAACTCTTGATTTTGTCTCTTCTCTATGTTCTGTTCTCTCTTTTCTTCTGCTAGTCTAACGACTGATTCTCCTGATTAGCAATTTGTGAAATTAACACATATTCTTTGGCTGAAATCGATCCGTAATAAAAATTCAGCGGATTCACCACTTTTCCATTCTGATATACTTCATAATGCAGATGCGGTGCTTCACTTCGTCCGGTACTGCCCACATAACCAATTATATCACCGCGTTTGATGCGTTGTCCCGGGCGTGCTTTGTACTTGCTCAAATGCGCATACAAGGTTTTATAACCATAACCGTGACGGATTTCGATATGATTACCGTAGCCCGAAAGCGAGGCATCGGCTTTTTCCACTACACCGTCGCCTGTGGCATAAATCGGGGTTCCGGTTCGGGCCGTAAAATCCATGCCTTTGTGAAATTTACGTACTTTGGTAAACGGATCGCTTCGATACCCGAAACCCGAAGCCATTTGCTTCAATGCTTCATTTTTAACCGGTTGTATCGCCGGAATCGCCGCCAGTAATTTTTCTTTTCCTTTGGCCAGTTTTATAATTTCATCCAACGATTTCGATTGAAACGCCAATTGATTCGAAATTACATCCAAGCGTTTGTTCGCATTAATCACCAAATCCGAATTGTCAAAACCTTCCAGTAATTTGTATTGGTCGTTTGCGTTCTTTTCGCCTTTTCGTTTTTCTTCCCCAACCGGCGAACTGTTAAAATACGCACGATATACATTGTTGTCGCGGTCTTCCAGGTCACTCATGGTGGCGTTCAGGCGATCGATTTTTTTATTCAGAATCGCATAGTTGATTTTCATATTGTCGATTTCACGTGCCATCATGCGATCTTTCGGAGTTTCAAAATACGAGGTATTCAAAAGTACCACAAAACACAAAAAACCAAACAAGGCCGAAGCGACCAGAAACAAAGCAAAATACCCGAAATTCCGCCCCTTTTTCGGTTTGATTTTCCGATAGGCTAATTTTTCTGGATCGTAAACATATTTTACCTTCGACATGTTCTAAAATATACTATTTTTGCAGCTTGTAAAATGGTGTTGGTTAACTGCTTGTAGGGGTTATACGAACAAATTTAAAAAATGTTTCAAATTAATCGGTTTTTGAAGCGAAACATTTGGCGTATTTGGTTTCCGTATTCCTGCTGTCCGCTCCAATCTGTCCTTGCGAGCTTGCACGGCAATCTCCCAAGGCCAGGATTTCCTCTCCCATCAGGGCTAAGAAAGCTGCCATTTTATTTTTGGAATCGAAACAGAAAATTAGTGCGAATTCGTGTAATTCGTGGCAAAAAAGAAATAAAAAAATGAAATCACAAGACATTCGTAAGGCTTACCTTGATTTTTTTGAAAGCAAAGGACACTTAATCGTTCCTTCTGCACCGATTGTTTTAAAAGACGATCCGACTTTGATGTTCAACAATTCCGGAATGGCGCAGTTCAAAGAGTTTTTCCTGGGGAACGGAACACCAAAATCGCCAAGAATCGCTGATACGCAAAAATGTCTTCGGGTATCCGGAAAACACAACGACTTAGAAGATGTAGGGTTTGATACCTACCACCACACCATGTTCGAAATGTTAGGGAACTGGTCGTTTGGTGATTACTTCAAAAAAGAAGCCTTGGCTTGGGCTTGGGAATTCTTAACCGAAGTGTTGAAATTAGACAAAGACCGTTTGTACGTTTCCGTGTTTGAAGGCAATCCGGCGGAAAACGTTCCTTTCGATCAGGAAGCGTTCGACATTTGGAAACAATACGTTTCGGAAGACCGCATCATCTTGGGAAATAAAAAAGACAACTTCTGGGAAATGGGCGACCAAGGCCCGTGCGGACCGTGTTCGGAAATCCACATCGATTTAAGAACCGATGCCGAAAGAGCTGCCGTTTCCGGTCGTGATTTAGTAAATGCCGATCATCCGCAGGTAGTGGAAATCTGGAACAACGTATTCATGGAATTCAACCGTAAAGCGGATGGTTCGTTAGAAAAACTTCCGGCACAACACGTGGATACCGGAATGGGCTTCGAACGTTTGTGTATGGCGATGCAAGGGGTAACGTCAAATTACGATACTGATGTCTTTACACCATTAATTGAAAAAGTATCCCAAATTACGGGAGCAAAATATACTTCGAACGAAATCAAAGAAATCAGCGACGAGCAAAACAAAACTAATATTGCGATTCGTGTAATCGTGGATCACGTACGTGCGGTGGCGTTCGCTATTGCGGATGGTCAGCTACCATCTAACGGTGGCGCAGGTTATGTAATCCGTCGTATTTTGCGTCGTGCGATTCGTTACGGATTTACGTTCCTAAACACCAAAGAACCTTTTATTTATCAGTTGGTTGAGGTGTTGAGCAATCAAATGGGGGCGTTCTTCCCGGAAATTGTGGCTCAGAAAAATCTGGTAGCCAATGTAATCAAAGAAGAAGAAGCTTCGTTCTTAAGAACGTTGGATCAAGGATTGCAGTTGTTGGAAAATGTAATGGCGCAAACATCTGGTAAAGAAGTTTCTGGTGAAAAAGCCTTCGAATTGTACGATACTTTCGGATTTCCAATCGATTTAACCGCTTTGATTTTAAGAGAAAGAGGGTTGAGTTTGGACGAAGCCGGTTTTGATAAAGCGATGTTGGAACAAAAAACACGTTCGCGTGCCGCTTCCGAAGTGTCTACCGAAGACTGGAGTGTTTTAGTTTCTGGAAACGTAGAAACCTTCGTAGGGTACGATCAAACCGAGAATGAAGTGAAAATTACCCGTTTCAGAAAAGTAGATTCTAAAAAAGACGGAAAATTATACCAAATCGTTTTAGACAACACACCATTCTATCCGGAAGGTGGAGGACAGGTGGGTGACAAAGGAACTTTAGTTTCCGCTAACGAAACCATCGAAATTGTTGATACCAAAAAAGAAAACAACTTAATTCTGCATTTCGCGAAAAGCTTACCGGAAAACGTAAACGGAACTTTCGTAGCAAAAGTGAATGCCGATTTAAGAAATCATACCGCCAGCAACCACTCAGCAACACACTTATTGCATCAGGCATTGCGTTCCATTTTAGGAACCCATGTGGAGCAAAAAGGATCGTTGGTCGCACCGAATTATTTGCGTTTTGACTTCTCACATTTCGCAAAAGTGACTGACGAAGAATTGAAACAAGTGGAAGATTTTGTAAATGCGAGAATCCAAGAACAATTGCCACTTATCGAAAGAAGAAGCATTCCGTTTGCTCAGGCAATTGAAGAAGGCGCGATGGCGTTGTTCGGAGAGAAATACGGCGACAATGTACGTGCGATTAAATTCGGACAAAGTATGGAGTTGTGCGGAGGAATCCACGTAAAGAATACCGCAGACATCTGGCAATTTAAAATTACGAGTGAAGGGGCTGTGGCGGCCGGAATCCGTCGTATTGAAGCGATTACGAATGATGCGGTAAAACAATTCTACGCGTTTCAGGAGAATACGCTGAGAGAAATCAAGGAAACCTTGAAGAATCCGCAGGATGTAATCAAGTCGGTAGTTTCTCTTCAGGATGAAAATGCCAAGCTAAAAAAACAACTGGAGCAATTGTTAAAAGAAAAAGCGAAAAACCTGAAAGGGGAATTGGCTTCGGAAGTAAAGGAAATCAACGGAGTGAAATTTTTGGCAAAGCAAGTCGATTTAAATCCGGAAGGCGCCAAAGATCTGGCTTACGAATTAGGAAATGACGAAACTAATTTATTCTTATTATTGGCTACAGCCGAAGAAGGAAAACCGATGTTGACGTGCTATATTTCCAAAGAATTGGTGGAAAGCAAAGGTTTAAATGCCGGACAGGTAGTTCGTGAGTTAGGAAAATACATCCAAGGCGGCGGCGGCGGACAACCGTTTTTCGCAACAGCCGGCGGTAAGAATGTTGAAGGAATTAAAGAAGCGCTTGAAAAAGCTGTTGAATTTGTAAAGTAATATTTTTAGATAATATACTGGAGCCCAAATCATTATTGATTTGGGTTTTTTTTATAACAAATAATAAAGGGTTTTATTTTTTTATAACGTGATAATGCTTTTTTTTTGTAAAAAAATATTTAAGAAAAACTATGAAAAAACTTATTTATGCGTTCAGTGCTTTGACACTTTTGTTTGCGTCTTGTTCTAGTGATAGTGACAGTTCTACTGATGACACCTCCAGTACGGGATTATTGACTAAAGTAGTTGAGACTTATGGAGACGGTTCTGTAGAAACAATTACTTTTACTTATAGTGGTAATAAAATCGTTAAAAATACTTTGAGTATTGACGGGACAATTACTGAAGAAACTACTTATACTTACACAGGAGATCTAATTACGGAAGAAAAATATTATATAGACGGTAATTTGGATGAAACCATTACCTATGAATATGATGCTAATTCAAAATTGATTGGTACAACCAGACATGGTGAATTTGTTCACGAAGAGGATGTTTTAACTTATAATGCCAATGGTACAGTATCGTTTGTGACAACTTCCGGATCAGAAACAATTGCAACAGGTACTATTTATTTTAACGGTAATCAGCCTTTTAAGAAAGTAATCACAAGAGAACCGGGGGGAGAGTTTGAATTTACCACGACAGAGGTTACAACTTTTGACACTAAAAATAACCCATTTAAAAATATTATAGGTTTTGCAAAGATTGAAATCGGTTTGCCTAGTTATACTGAAGGTTATCCAGGGCTGTTAAATAATCCAATGGGATATAGTGAAGATAGTGTGGAAAAAGAATCGTTTACATATACTTATAATTCTGGAAATTATCCTGTAACTGAGGTATATGACGATTTCGGAAATGACGATAATGATTTCACGGCTCAATATTTCT
>NZ_AVBI01000016.1 GCF_000498475.1 Flavobacterium cauense R2A-7
ATTTGGGTTTTTTATTTGGCTGTATATCATTAATTTATAAAATAATTATGATTTTTAGGCTTCACAGAAGATACCTTTGGAATATTTTTACAGGAACTCTCTGAAACATCGAGATGGTTTTCGGTAAGATTTTTACATAACTACTTGATAAATAATCGATTAAAGTCAAAAAAATACGTTAAAATACATTTTTGAATACCTTTTTTTGCTTCCTTTGCTCAAGTTTAATATAAAACTCAAATTATGAAAAGACTAAGCTTGATTTTAGGAATAATGACGATGGGTATCTTAGCTTCGTGTTCTACAGACGAATTTGATACAAACACAACCGACACGATGGATGACGCCAAACTGAATGTTAAAGGGGTTTTATTAAAGCGTATCGTTGTCACTGTTAACGGAGGAACCACAGTAACCACGAGTGATTACCTTTACAACGGCAGTAAGCTCTCGCGAATCAATTCCTCCGACGGAACGTATGTTACGTATACTTACACCGGGAATCTGATTTCTGAGCGAACTTTTTATTACAATGGAACGTTAAACACCCGAGAAATTTTCGAATACAATGCTAACGAACAACTTATAAATTACAAAAGATTAAACGCTTCCAATGCAATATTGTTTAGCACGGTTTATCAGTATAACAGTGACGGAACGATTTCTGTTGCCGGATACAAAGGCAGTACACAAACGGCCAGTACGCAAACCGTTAACCGAAAAGTATTCCTGTTAAACGGCCAGGTCAGTAAAATAGAAAACTATACGATTTCAAATGGTACTGCCGTTACCGAAACACTTAATTATGCGTTCGATACCAAAAATTCTCCTTTTAAAGACATTCTTGGCTTTGATAAATTAACGTATTATGATATGGCGTTAAACGGAAATGCACGAAATGTTACCGGAATAACAACGGTTGGTGCTACTCTGGCAAATTCCGGAAACGATGTGGTGCAATACACTTATAATGCACAGAATTATCCGGTTACTGCCAACAAAGGCTCTATCGTTTTTCAGTATTTTTATTAAAAATCAGTAAGTTTGTAAAAAGCAAACTTACCATGCAGTTCAGAACCCAAATACCTGTTTCCAAAAGTGATTTTCCAATAGATTACCATTCCGGAATAGTGTCTTTGGGTTCTTGTTTTGCAGAAAATATCGGAGAAAAATTCGATTATTTTAAATTCCGGAATTCGGTGAATCCCTTCGGAATCATTTTCAATCCGGTATCGCTCGAGACAATTATCCGACGCAGTCTTCAAAAAAAGTATTTTACCGAAGACGATATTTTCTACCATAACGATTTATGGCATTGTTTTGAAGTGCATTCCGAATTGAGCACTGCCGACAAAGAGTTGTTTCTGAAAAAACTCAACCAAACCTTGGACGAATTTCATAAGTTGCTGATCGAATCGTCACACATCATATTTACCTTAGGAACTGCCTGGGTGTACCGAAATGTTGAAAACGGACAAATTGTAGCCAATTGTCATAAAGTGCCGCAAAAGCAGTTTACGAAAGAATTGTTGTCGGTTGCCCAAATTGAAGAAAGCATTCAAAACATCATTTTATTAATTACTTCTGCAAACAAAGAAGCGAAATTTATTTTCACCGTTTCACCGGTTCGCCACATCAAAGATGGTTTTGTCGAAAATCAACAAAGCAAATCACATTTGATAACAGCACTACATCAAACGCTCAGCACTAATTTCTCGGCTTATTTTCCTTCCTACGAAATCATGATGGACGAATTACGCGATTATCGTTTTTATGCTGAAGACATGTTGCATCCGAATCAAACGGCTATCGATTATATCTGGGTGCGGTTTTTTGAAAACTTTGTAGCCGAAAAAGAATTTCAGTTGATGCAACAGGTGTGCGATATCCAAAAAGCGCTGCACCACAGACCTTTCAATCCCGAATCAGAATCCCATCAGAAGTTTTTAGATAACCTCCAAAAGAAAATAACCGTACTACAAAAACAACTTCCGCACATCCGGTTTTAAAATACGACAATTGCCGTATTGCTATCGTAGTAAGAAATCATCAATTTTACCTTACTTAATCTAAAGAGGATGCTGCTGATTTTGAACAAAATGAAAAGCAAGTTTTTTAAAAACAAAAAACTGACAATCAGAATTTTACTGATTGCGCTTTTGGTATTGCTTTGCCTGATACTGAATATCTATTGTATTTTCATGCATTAAAATCGAGTGGCTTCTGTTGCAAATCCTTAATCTGTTGTGGTTTTTTGTAACTTTAGCAAAACATGTAATTATGCGGTTTCGACTTACTTTATTTTGCTTTGTCTTTTTTTTGACGGGTTCGTTTGTTTTTGCCAATACCTTACCGGGCAAAAAAGAAATTGATTCCATCAACAATCTTCCTTTCGATTATAAAATTGCAAATACTTCCAAAACGATTAAGCTCACATTAGAAAATGTGGAAAAAGCCCGAAAGATTAAATATCTGAAAGGAGTGGCCGATGGGTATTTCAGTCTCGGACTGATGTATTATTATCAGGGGAAATACGATAAGAATACCTTGTACATGCTCAAAGCCATCCGTATTTATGAACAACAAAATGATATTGCTTCCTTGGTAAAAGTCTATGGCGATTACGGTTATCAGTTAAAACGACGAAGCATGCCGCAAGCGGTAGCTTACATGAATAGAGCCATAAGGTTAGGGGAAGAACAAAAAATGAAAGGAGAATTGCGGGCCGTTTATGATAATTACGGCGTGCTGAAAGAAATGCAGATGGATCTGGACAGCGCCTTGTATTTTTATGATAAAGCATTGAAATTCAAAGAAGCGGATAAGGATGAATTGGGCATTCCGTATAGTCTGAATAAAATAGCCATGGTGAAAATCATGCAGAAAAAATTTGCGGAAGCGAAACAGCTTTTCGATAGTGCGTATGCCATTCGGGTGAAAATGGATGATAAAATCGGGATGGCAGAAAATCTGAATTTCTACGGACATTACTATAAAGCCATCGGAAACACTGTAGAAGCGATTGCAAATTTTACAAAAGCACTGGAACTAAGCAAAAAACACGATTATAAAAACCTGACCGTGGAAAACTATCAGGTACTGTCGGAACTCTACGAAGGGAACAAAGAGTATGAGAAGGCTTTAATCCATTACAAAAATCATGTTCGTTACAAAGACAGTATTCAAAACCTGGAACTAAGAACCAAACAGGCCGAATTGGATATCGAATACGAATCTGAGAAAAAAGAAAAAAAAATCCTGTTGCAGAAAACATCATTGGCTCAAAAAAATCTTTGGTTGTTGGGTGCAGTGGCACTTTTGATTATTTCGGTTCTGATGGGATACCTCTTTTTTAACCGCCAAAAAATGAAAAACAAACAAATGTTACGGGAAAACGAATTGAAGGAAGCCCTTCAGTTAATTGAAACCCAAAATCAATTGCAGGAACAACGATTACTAATTTCAAGGGATTTGCACGATAATATCGGAGCACAGCTTACATTTATTATTTCTTCCCTGGACAACCTGAAATACGGTTTCACGATTGAGGACGAAAAATTAAACAGTCGTCTTTCGGGAATCAGTACGTTTACCAGAAATACCATCATGGAGTTGCGCGATACGATCTGGGCGATGAACAAAGACGAAATTGCGTTTTCCGATTTAAAAACCCGAATTGCTAATTTTATTGAAAGTGCCAAAACTGCTTCACACGGCATTCAGTTTGATTTTGAAATCGATGCAGGAATTCCGGATGCGGTAACGTTTTCGTCACTCAAAGGAATTAATCTTTACAGGGTGATTCAGGAAGCGATTAATAACAGTATCAAATACGCCGAAGCAACGCATATTACCGTGAAAATCGAAAAAGAAGGTGCAGGGTTTATCATCCGAATTTCTGATAACGGCAAAGGATTCGACAGTAAAACGCCAACATTCGGCAACGGAATCAACAACATGAAAAAACGAATTACCGAAGTAGGCGGGATGCTTTCCATCCATACCGAAATCAATAACGGAACCGAAATCAAAATACAATTTCCTGAAAAATAGCCAATCATGAGTCAGAAAATAAGAATTGCCATAGCCGACGATAATACTTTTTTACTCAAAACCGTGTTTGAGAAACTGTCTTTTTTTGAAGATCTGGATTCCCGTTTTCATGCGCTTAACGGAAAGGAATTGCTGGAGAAATTTAAAGAGAATCAAAACATCGATGTGGTTTTGATGGACATTGAAATGCCGGTGATGAATGGTATCGAAGCGACCGAAATCCTGAAAAAAAGATACCCGCAGATTAAAGTCATCATGCTGACGGTTTTTGATAACGATGAAAATATTTTCAAAGCGATTAAAGCCGGAGCCGACGGTTATCTGTTAAAGGAAATCGATGCGAAAGACCTGCATGATGGTATCGTGGAAACCTTAAACGGAGGTGCCGCAATGACGCCTTCCATTGCCTTAAAAACACTGCGCTTGCTTCGTAATCCAATTGAGTTTACCAATGAGAAGGATAAAGAAGAAGTGAAATTGTCCGAAAGAGAAGTGGAAGTGCTGGAACAGTTAAGCAAAGGATTAAGTTATACCATTATTGCGGAGAATCTGTATTTGTCACCTAGCACCGTCCGAAAGCACATCGAGAACATTTACAAAAAACTTCAGGTGCATTCCAAAATTGAAGCAGTTCAAAAAGCCAAAGAAAACAAACTGATTTAGTAATCAGTCAAATACGGCAAATGGCGTATTGTGTTTTATCCGGAAATCCATCAATTTTGAAACTCAGAGCAATTAAATTTAAAACGAATTACGATAAACCATCCGCGACAATGAACAAAAACTACTTTTCACTATTACTGTGTTTGTTAACGTTTCCGCTTTTTTCCCAAAAAGTGGTCTTCCATGATACTTTTGAAGACGACCGGAATCAATGGGCGTTAAGCAATAATAATCTGACGACTTACATTAAAAAAGGACGTCTGGTTATGGAAAACAATGATCCGCAAAATTCCAAATGGGAACTGATGAGTGTTGTCAGTGCTCCGGATGCCATCGATTTCGATGTTGAGGCGACGCTGACTTTAGAAAAAACACCTTCAGAAACCGCAACCTACGGTTTGGTTTGGTCCTGTTACAACGATTATTCCGATTATAGGGTAGTACAGTTATCGGCCAACAAACAAGTACAATTGTACAATTATTTCAACAAGGAGTTTCACTACAATAAAAAATGGGAAACGTCCAATTATGTTTTCGGAAAAGGAAAAGATAATAAAATTAAAGTGGTAAAACGCGCCAACATTATTAAAGTGTATGTTAACGACGGCTTGGTGTATCAGAACGGTGGCAACTCGTATTACGGTTCCAAAGTCGGATTTATTTTGGATGCAGGCGTGACTTTGGCTATCGACGAATTAAAAGTTACCGAATATCCTTTGGGCATTAAAGTAGTTCCGTCGTACAATCCGAACCTGAAAATGGATAAATTGCCGGAGACGATTTCCTCTGCAGATTACGAAGAGGTGAATCCGGTTGTTTCTGCCGATGGTAACACTCTGTATTACGACCGAAAAGACTGTCCGATGAATATCGAAGGAAATAAAGACGACATCTGGTTCAGTACAAAAGACGCTGCCGGAAACTGGACTGCTTCCAAAAATATGGGCAGACCGCTCAACAACCGTGATTATAATTTTGTGATTTCATCGTCTCCCGATAACAATACGCTGCTTTTAGGAAACAAATATGCTGCAGACGGCGTTAGTCCGAATGGTGCAGGGGTTTCCATTGCCAAACGTACGGTTAACGGCTGGGAAATTCCGAAAGATGTGGTAATTGAAGATTATATCAATACCAATGAATATGTTGGGTACTTTTTATCGGCAGACAACAAACACCTGTTATTGTCTGTGGAACGGCCAGAAGGCTTAGGATTGAAAGATTTATATGTTAGTTTCCTGAAAGAAGATAATACCTGGTCCAAACCGAAAAGTTTGGGGAATGTGGTGAATACGTTTGAAGAAGAGATGAACCCTTTTTTAGCCTCCGATGGTAAAACATTGTATTTTTCCAGTAAAGGACATTGTGGTTATGGTGATGCGGATTTGTTTGTTTCCAAGCGCTTAGACGATACCTGGACCAATTGGAGCGTGCCTGAAAATTTAGGAAACGTGATTAATTCCGTGGGTGCCGAATTGGGGATTTTTTTATCGGCTAAAGGCGATAAAGCCTATGTAAGCCGCACCCGCGATATTTACGAAATTATCAATACCGTAAAACAGGATCCGGTGGTTTTGGTTAAAGGAAAGGTTTTTGACAGTAAAACCAAGAAAACCATCGGGGCACAAATTGAATACAACAATTTAAAAACCAACAAGAATCTTGGAACTGCTATCTCAAATCCGGCTGACGGTAGTTATTCCATCGTATTGCCTTACGGTGAATTGTACAGTTTCATGGGTAATAAAGAAGGCTATTATGCGGTTTCCCAAAATGTGGATTTGACCAAATTAAACGAATACAAGGAAATGGAAGTCGATTTGTATCTGACGCCGATTGAAAAAGGAGAAGTCATCCGATTGAATAATATTTTCTTTAATTCCGGAAAATACGAGTTGTTGGCGGAATCCTATGCCGAATTGAACAAGTTGCATGCGATCCTTCAGGGGAATCAGAAAATTAAAATTGAAATTGCAGGCCATACCGATGCTGTCGGCTCAGATGTGGATAACATGACACTTTCTAAAAACAGGGCCAATTCGGTACAGCAATATTTAATCTCCAAAGGGATTAGCGCCGATCGGATTACCTCAAAAGGATATGGCGAAACCAAGTTTATTGCCACCAACGAAACCGAGGCAGGAAAACAACAAAACCGAAGAGTGGAATTTATCGTTTTAGACTTATAATGTAAAAGGGCTTTCAAATTTGAGGGCCCTTTTTTTAAGGAAAAGCTATTTTTAATATCTTCGTGTAAATATCGAAATTATGGCAACACGCAGGAATTCTTCTACCGAAACCGCAATCAAAAACATGTTGATTCCATTGGTACAAGCCATCGGACGTTCCGGGAAATTGCTCTATCTGATTGTTTTTGTAGTGCTCGGAGTTATTGCCTACAAGTATTTTACTTCCGAAAAAACAACTGCGACTACTGAATACAATACCGAGTTGATTCAACAGCAAATCAAGAATGTCGGGAAACTAGTGGTTACCGAAGGCCATTTTTCACAGGTGATGACCTACAAAGACCAACAGAAGTACATGATGGATCTGATTTCCTTCGAAAAAAAAGCGTTGATTATCATTAATGCCGATGTAACGGTAGCGTATGATTTACGTCAGATACAATACGATATCGATGAAAAAAACAAAACGATTACCATCGTCGGAATTCCGAAAGAAGAAATCAAAATCAGTCCGGACATTCAGTTTTATGATGTGGAACAAAGCACAATGAATCCTTTCACCGGAGATGATTACAATAAAATCAACAAAAAAGTGAAGGCCGATCTGGCGAAGAAAATTGAAAAATCATCTTTAAAATCTAATGCCAAAAATCGCTTGGTAAGTGAGCTGGCCAAAGTTTTAATTCTCACGAATTCAATGGGTTGGATGCTGCAATATAACGGCGTAGTAGTGAAAAGCGATAAAGAGTTAGAATTGAAAATCGTTCCTTAAATACGCATTTGTTCGTATTGTGAAACGGATGGTATTGGTTCAAATTTGTATCAGACTTAATATCTTTCGTATGATTTATTTTCTTTTTTTTCTGATGCTTGTTTTGATGAGCGTTGTGGTATCCTTGTTTTTTCATTATTTAAAAATGAAACGGCAGCATTCCAATCATATCCGGAAAATGGAACTGATACAGACTTCATTACAGCAGCAACAGCTCTATCTAAAAGACAAATTGCAGTTGCTGTCTAATTATAATTCCGATTATCTGAAAAGGATAAAAGTACTTGGGAATGAAATCGTTTCGTTGCAGAAAACCACTATGGAACTGCTTTCAAAAAAAAATAAACCTTAATTTTAGTTTATAAACCGTTAGACGTTATGTCAAAAAAGATACTCTTTTTTTTACTGTTATTTCCCTTTTTTAGCAAGGCGCAAGATATACAGGCACACATCAATTCCCTGAAAGCGGAACTAAAAATCAAGCCCAATCTAGAAAGAACCACGCAAATCTATTCTGATTTAACTTGGGATTACATGGATGTTTCGCTTGATTCTGCCATAGTTTATGGAGAAAAAGCGTTAGCATTAGCTCATAAAACCAAGAAACACAAATTAATTTCACAATGTTATTCTAATTTAGGAGGAGTATATTTACGAAAAGAGAACTTTAAAAAATCGGAAGAAAATTATCAAAAGGCAATCCAAATTAGAACCACAAATAAAGATTTTGAAGGTGTTGCTAAAGCGAAAATCAACATTGGGAATGTGTTTGCAAGCAAGCAAGAGTATGTGTCAGCGACCAAATATTTTATCGAGGCAATTCAATATTTTGAAGGTAAAAACGATACCATCGTAAGTTTGACCAAAGGGAATCTAGGTTTGATTTTCTACGAAATGAAGAACTTTCCGAAAGCCATTAAATATTTAGAAGAATCAACCGATTTTTTGAAAAAGAATAACATGCAACAAGGTTTGTGTCACACGTATCTTTCTCTTGGTGATGTGTATTTGGATAAAAAAGACACTTTGAAAGCCCTGAATTCATACAAAATAAGTCTCGAAAATTGTAAATCGTGCAAAGACAATCTTGGGATTTCAACTCTAAATCAGCGAATTGGGGCAGTACATTCCGCAAAAGGAAATTCAGAAAACGCGAAGAAGTATTATCAAATTTCAGAGAAACTTTTAAAAGAATTAAATTCAGAAATTGAGCAAACGAATGTAATGTTGTCAAAATCAGAAGACTTCATTCAGCAAAAAAAATATCGTGAAGCTTACGAAATGTTGTTGCAAGTTAAAAAGATTCACAAAGAATATCATTCCGACAGGTATTTGCTGGAAACCTACAAAAAATTAACTCTTGTTTGTTTGTATCAAGAAATGAAAGATAGTAGTGCTTTTTATTTTAATCAATATGCTAGTTTAAAAGATGAAAAACTAAAAGCATCTGTCTTAGAGCAAACCGCAGAATTGGAAACGAAATATGAAACGGCAAAAAAGGAAAAATTATTATTGCAAAAAGAAGTCGAATCCAAACGAAAAACCGCGACCATAATCATTTTAGCATTAGTGGCTTTTTTTATTGCATTGGTTGGCTTCCTGATTTACCGTCAGCTGAAACTTAAAAACCAGCAGCAACAACAGGAGTTTCAGTTGAAATCCGCCATTGCGCAAATTGAAACGCAAAATAAACTCCATGAACAGCGGTTGGCGATTTCAAGGGATTTGCACGATAATATCGGTGCGCAGCTGACCTTCATCATCTCTTCGGTGGAAAATCTCAAATTCGGTTTTCCTGGCATTGAGGAGAAGGTGAAAACCCATTTGTCGAAAATCAGTGACTTTACCCAAACCACTATAGTGGAATTACGCGACACAATTTGGGCGATGAACACGAATGAGTTCAAATTTGAAGATCTGAGTTCCCGCATCTATAATTTTATCGAAAAGGCGCAATCGGTTAGAGAAAATATCCGTTTTCAGTTTGTAATCGACGATAATGTGAAAGAAGCAAAATTTTCTTCTCTGGAAGGCATTAACCTTTACCGAACCATTCAGGAAGCGGTTAACAATGCGATGAAATATGCCGATGCCGATGCAATAACGGTGCACGTGCTTCGCGAAATTGAAACCATAAAAATCGAAATTAAAGACAACGGGAAAGGATTTGATGCCGATGAAACGGATTACGGTAACGGACTATACAACATGAAAAAACGAATCGAAGAAATCGGCGGGACTTTTCAGCTGCATTCCGAAATTTCAAAAGGAACCACAGTAACGGTAATGTTAACCCATAAAAACTGGTAAATGATACGATTGGCAATTGTTGACGACAATACTTTTTTGCAGAAAACCATTCAGGATAAGCTTGCTTTTTTTGATGAGGTAAGCGTTAAATTCAAAGCAATGAACGGCTTGGAATTACTGGAGAAATTAGAGAAAAACCATAATTTAGATTTAATTCTGATGGACATCGAAATGCCGAAAATGAACGGTATTGAAGCCACGGAAATCATCAAGAACCGTTATCCCCAAATCAAAATCATCATGCTGACCGTTTTTGATAACGATGAGAATATTTTCCATTCGATTAAAGCGGGTGCTGACGGGTATCTGCTGAAAGAAATCAACCCGCAGGAACTTTATAATGCCATTAAAGAAACCTTAAACGGCGGTGCGATCATGACGCCTTCCATTGCTTTAAAAACATTGAAATTGTTCCGGAATCCTGCCGCGTTTGAAGACCTTCCCAACAAAGAAGAATACAACTTGACCGCTCGCGAAATTGAAGTGCTGGAGCAACTCAGCAAAGGCTTAAAATACAATACGATCGCCGAAAACCTGTTTCTTTCCGTAGGAACCATCCGAAAACATGTGGAGAATATTTACACGAAATTGCAGGTGCACAACAAGTTGGAGGCCATTCAAAAAGCAAAATCCAATAAGCTGATTTAATCAAAATACGCATTTTTACGTATTTCCTTCCGTAAGGTAACAAGTTACTTTTATCCCATAATTAATCAATACAAAACATTGCATTATGGGATATTTTACTTCATTTAAATTTTCATCTCTTTTTACACTTCTGGTGTTGTTTTCTGTTCCGGTTTTGGCTCAGAAAAGCCATCCGGTTTCAGTAAAATTCAATTTAGGAACTTCTTTTTCAAAACCTACGGGCGAACTCGGGCAGGTTGCCACCAAAGGAAAAGCAATGCAATTGGCGACTTCCTTAGAAGTAGGCTATCATTTCAATTATACAAAAAACACCAAATTCGGAATCCGCATTGCCGGAGTTGCCGGACAGGATTGGGCCAATTTTCTTTCCAACGACCGCTTGACCGAATTAAAAGTGTCGGTACCGAGCGTAAAAGGCCGGATTTATCCACTTTCGTATAGCGGCCACATTGAGGATGGGTTGGAACAATTGCTTCCGGGAGATCTGCCGCTCATGGTTGAGATTCCGGTTTACATCGGTATTTATTCGGTGTTCAACAGTTTGCACTTTGACTTTGGTGTAGGAAGCGGCAAAATTTTAGAAACGGCTTATGTCGATGAGGTTACTTTTCAGGACCAAACCGTAAAACGCACCATGAAGTATTTCGGTTGGGGTTTTCAACCTGTAATCTATCAGTCGGATTCCGAAAAATGGTCTTGTAATGCGCAATTCGATTTCGGAAAATATTCTTGGAAAAATGCCAACGGCGGAACGTCATCTTTTAAAAGCAATCAGGTGGGTTTCGGAGTACAATATAACTTTTAAAAAAAAATTAACGATTATGAAAAATGTAACCACCTTTTTACTGTTTTTGGCCACTTTGGCTTTAGGGTCTTGTTCCTCTTCTGAAGACGGAGCTGATGGCAGCGGCGGAAGTACAATCGCTCAGGAAATTGAACCGGCGAAAAGTTTCTATTCCAACGCGGGAACGCCTTTTAAATTCAGATTATACAATTATCCTCCAACGGAAGGAAATTCTGCCAACAATAACAATCATACGGCCGATATTCATAAAATCATTGAAAATAACGGACAAATTTCGGTCATAGGAAGGTATAGTGTTCCGGCCATTTCGCTTCAGTTTTCCGGCGCGGTTTTAAATGTTAACAGCGAATTCGTTTCTCCTCAGTCTTCAAACGCGGTAAGTGTTCCCAATACAAACGTTTTTGATGATTTCGAGGTGCTGGACAACGCGCGATTGATTTCGTATAATGCCACCGGAGGGGCTCACGGTTTGTACGGATTTACCGGAGCAAGAGTGAATGTGTACAATCCTGTTTTTTTCTCGGGTGCGGTATCTTCAAGTGCTAACCAAGGTTATATGCATACTTTAAATGACAGCAACTTTATGTTAAGCATGGGGTTGAATTCGAATTACGGCAAACCGATGTTGTACCAATACATTCCGTCTACTTCCTCCTGGGAAGGATCGGTTGTTCCTGCCATGGATTATGTTCAGGGTAGTGGAATTAACATCCCAACCACAAACGATGCCTCCAAAGCCGGAAATTCCGACAAAGTATTTTGGGCATGGTTGAGTTATACGACTACGACAGATAACGGTAAAATCAATATCATAAGTTATAACGGTTCTTCGTTCAGCAATGTAACTTCATTAGACGGAATCGGAAGTATCGGAACGACTTTCAGTATGGAATACAAACATTCCATCACTATTTATGAAAACCCGAATAATCTAAACAATCCGTATTTGGTAGTCAGACGTTACAATACCGACATTCTGGATATTTATAAGTTTACGGGTTCGAGCATTGAGATTGTGAAAACGGGTGTTACGCTACCAACGGCGATTCCGGTTATTTACGGAACTACCCGAACTTTCAAAGAGTTGAAATTCACCGGGAATAATGTGTATTTGATTACGGGCTCTGATAAAAACCTCTACAAATTATCAGGTTCAACATTTGTGGTGGACCGACCGAATGTAACCCTTGAAGGAGAACGAATCACCGCCATTGAAGGAACTTCCAGCGGATTACTGATGTCGGTTGCAAAAACCTTAAATACTTCGCCACAGCCTAAAACGGTTTCCGATGTAATACTAATTCCAAACAATTAAAAACATGAAAAAGATACTAATTCTGGCATTATTGACAACCTTTTTCGCTAATGCCCAAATCGTAAAATACAAAGCTGCTGATTTCAAGCTTTCTTCCGATGTGACCAAATATGAAGAACAGGAATTTTATTATGATGCTGCTCAAAAGAAATATCAGCTGTCGAGCAAACGCACTACTTTCTTAAAAGGCGGATTGGTGACCAAAATCGAATCGGAAATGAACTACTTTATGTATGTCAAATCCACGATGGATTTTGTATACAAGAACGGACTGATTGATAAAATGACCATTACAAGTTCCGGTACAGTCACCGAAGAAAAGTATGCGTACCAGAACGGTAAAATCGTCAGTAAAACGGTAACCGGAGATACGCCTTCCAAAACCGAATATGCCTATGATGCCAAAGGAAATCTAAGCAAGGAAACCGTATATGAAGACGGTGTTTTGGTGAAGAAAATTGCGTATTCCAATTACACTACACCAACATCGTATTTCAAAAAAATAACGAATTGTTACAACGAAACGGTGCAAAGTACGTATGAGCAAACGTTTAAAAACAATTGCTTGATAATTGATAAAGTGGATGGCGAATATTATAAAGGACAATCCACCTATGAATACGACAAATACGGTAACGAACTTTCGATTACCAGCGATGGGAAAACCACAAAAAACAGTTATGGGTATGACGCAAAGGGCAATGTAATTCAGTCTATGAAAATTCAGCAGGGGTTTGACGGAATGGCGGATACCAATTATTTCACGTTTGCCAAGATGACGTATGCGAATGGAAAATCGACGGGGAATATTGATTTTGATGCAAGTTTTGTGAAGAAATACGAACCGTCATCGGCTTCCTACGACGTAAATTTTGCTTTTAATACCGTTAGCGGCGAAGAATTGACTAAAGCATTAGACGGTTTGAAGGCTTCGTTGCAATCGAATTATAAAATCAGAAAAAATCAGGACAATACTTTTACCATACAAGATGCCAACGGCGAGGAAATTACCAACGATGTCGATGCCGTAAAAAGTAAAAACGATATTCTGGTTTACGACATCCTTTTCAAGAAAAACCTGATGCTGAAAAAATTCTACACGGCTGATATAAAAACAGGGGAGTGGTACAACATGGAAGAAATGACGACACCATCCGGTTATTTCTGGATTTTCTCGGAAACACCGGAGTTCTTTGTGGTGAAAAACGGAGTTGTTGTTGACATGTCGTTGTATAAATTGGTAAAAACACAGAAAGAAGATGATTTTATAGTTCAGGAAGCCGGTATCGATAAATACATTATCCGTAATCTGAATTCAAAAGGCTTTGAGACGTTTTATCCGCTAGAATTTTTAAATAATTAAGTATGAGAACAATGGTTTTGTTGTTGGTTTTCGGATGGGCTTCTGCGCAGGAAAATCATTTGACTTCTGATTTCCATCTCTCTAAAGATGTGGTTAACTATGAATCGGTTGAATATGCCTATAATGTAATTCTTAAAAAATTTGAAGCTTCCAAAACCGATATTTTAGAGTTCAAAGAAGGGAAGTTGCTGAAAAAGTCGCATCAGGAGTCCGGTATTTTTGGCGGAGTAATGAATACCGTGGAGCAATTTTCGTATAACGGAAAAGGCCAACTAATTACAATTGAAGCCAAAGGCAGATATCCGAAAAATTTTTATTATGACAATCAAGGAAGGCTTGTTAAAGTTGAAATACCAAGAAATACTGAAGAAAAAATCTCAGAAGAATTTACCTATGATAAAAAGGGAAATTTGGTAAAATGGGTTAAAAAAACAGGTTCCTTCATTGATCAGGAAAAAGTGTTTTTCAATTATACTTCGTCAAAGAATTACCACTACAAATTGAAATACTATCAAGCTATGAAGAACGAACTGCTGTTTTCGGAAGAAGGCGAGTATAAAAACGATGTTAGAATAACATACAAACACATTAGCGCTAAAGACAACGAAGTAACCTTGTATACTCTGGATTATGATGCTTATGGGAATTTGGTAAAATCATCCACCAACCCTAATTATTCTAATGAAACTGTTTATGGTTATGACGAAAAAGGGAATGTTATCAAAGAACGCAGTAATGATGCCGCCGAATTGTATTCTAAATTCTCAAAAGTAACGTTTAAAGACGGAACCACGTCGGGAAGCACCACTTTTGCACCGTATTTTACAAAAGGAATCCAACAGCCGATTCTTCTCCAGTCCATGAATAAAAACCAGAAGGAGAAGTATAAAGTAATGAAAACGGGTCCGGTAAACTATCAGGTGAAAAACAGCAAAGGCGAAACCGTGCCGATTAATACCAAGGAAAGCATGATTTTCGAGCGAAAAGATTTGTTTTTCTACGATGCCAAAACGAATGAAACCGTTGTGCTGTTTGGTTTGTTCACCGATGCTTTTAAAGCAAACGAATGGTATGATGCCGTTACTTATAATTCGCCAACAGGGAAGCATATTGTAGTAAATACCGATTGGAATTTCTTTATTCTGGAAAAAGGAAATGTAGCGGAATCTTCTCAATACAAACTCCACAAAGGAATCGACGGAAACACTTTGATAATTGCCGAAGCGGGCAAGGAAAGCTATTTCGTTCCGCATTTAGATCAGCTGCAGGCTTTGGTTATTTATCCACTGGAACAAATTTCGAAATGATGAAAAATATAATAGTTTTCTTGTTTTCGGTATGTTGTTTTGCCCAACAGCAGTTTCGTACTTCCGATTTTGGTTATTCAGACGATGTGGTAAAAGTGGAAGAATGCTTGTATAAGTTCCATCCGGACGAAAGGGTTTTTAAGGTGCAAAATTCCTATACCACCGCTTTTGAAAAATCGTATTTCAAAAAGCAAAAAATAGCATCGTTTTTTGATGAAGGAAGCAGTGTGGGCGAATATCACTACACGTATAATAAGGATAAAACCATCGCAGCCATTGTGTACAAACCCGTTAACGGAAGTTTCGGGAAACTAACTGAAATTCACTTTCAGTATGAAAAAGGAAAGCTGAAACGTATGGTAATTGCAGGGATTTCTAACACGGATTACGAATATGATGCCAAAGGAAATCTACGAAAAGAAACTGAAAAAGACCTTTACGGCAACGTCACGGAAATTGCAGACTATTTCAAGTATACAGCCCCAAAAACGTATGAAAAAACAAAGATATCCTATGATGCCAATAAGAAAGTGACTTTCACCACCAAGGAAACTTTTGTAAACGGAAAAGTTGTACTGAAAACAGCACAATCGGAAACCTTAACATGGAAAAATACGTTTGAATATGATTCGTATGGTAATCTAATTCATCAATTGTATGACGATGCTTCCGAACTTCGTTACCATTACGAATTCGACGCTAAAAACAATCGGATTAAAATTGCAAAATTGAGTCCGTCGCAGCCTGAAGACCATTCGTTTACTTTCGTTAAAATCACGTATGCCGATGGAACAATTTCCGGAGACACGGCTGTCGATTATGATTTTATAAAGAAGCATGATAAGGTTTTCCGGGAACGCGATTCGTTGCTGCAACATCACAGGAAGGTCACTTATTCCGGGAACAGCAAAGGCTATCTTCAGCTTTTAAAGGGAGAAAATAGCGATTTTGAAGTGCAGGACACCTATGATAATGACTTTACTAAAGTGGTGAAATTGTTGCCGTCTCCGGTGGACTATCACGCAATCGTGTTTTGTGAGGTCGACAACAGTACGCATTTCGCAAAAGAATTTTTTGCCGATACTTTTGAAAGACACCGGTGGTTTGATTTGGAACAAGTTTCCTCGCCAACAGGAATGTTTTGGATGAAGAATGAAAAGAATAAGATTTTTATTTATAAAAGCGGGCAATTTCTTTCGACAGCTAATTTTTCGGTAAAACCTGACGCTTCCGATGAAAAAGATTTATTGCTTAATGATGGCATTAACAATCCGTACCTGCTCAAAGCGGTGGACGAAGTCGAAGTTGGAAAACTGTATCCTATTTATAAAAAATAAGTGATGAGAAAATTAGTTGTACTATTGTTTGGAGTGTTCTCGATTACGATTTCGGCACAGGAAAATCATCGGACTTCAGATTTTAATCTGCATCCCAAAACCGAAACTGTCGAACGCACAGAATATGTTTTTAATCTGGATACCAATGCAAAAGAGGTGGGAAGTGTGATAACGATGACCTTTTACAATACTTATCTGCAAACGGTATACAAGGATTACGGTAGTTCGCAATTAAAATCGACGTATCATTACAACATCGACAATTTGTTGGTGGAAATACGCGAAGAAGATCTTACGGCTCAAACCGAAAACAAAATCTTGTATCAGTATAAAAAAGGACAATTGGTTAAGAAGAATGAATTTATATCGGGACGCTTGTTTTCTGAAACGAATTATGCTTATGATAAAACAGGAAGACTTCAGAAAGCGGTTGAAAAAGAAACGGGAAATGCGAATATTGTTGTGACGCTTTGTTCCAATTACACCACAGCAGGAAAATATAAGGTAGTCACAACTGATTATTCCGGGACAAAAATCGTGCAGCAACAAACAGAACAATATGCCGATGGATTGTTGCTGTCCGGCATTTATGAAATGTTCGATTTGAAAACAAATACTACATTTTTGTATGACGAAAAAAGAAACCTGATTTCAGAACAGAATGAAAAAGAAGCCCCAACTACCTATCGCTACGAATATGATGCGATGGGCAATCCGGTTAACATCGTAATTGCCAATATGACGGATGATTTTAGGAGTAAGGAAATTTGTATAAAGAATACCTATTCCGATTTTAGAAATTGATGTTTTAAGGATAGTAGTAAAGAAAAATCCCGTCATGTTAGGACGGGATTTTTTTATTTTTTCTCAAAACTGCAGAATACAAAATTCTGAACCGTATCGAAAGGCGTGGTGTGGTTTTCAAAAAAACATTCCACTGTTTTAAAATCTTTTTTAAATGTTGCTTCCAATACGTTAGCCGAATACTGTTTGATTTCGATGCCGCTGCATTTCTTTGGTCCCGATTCCGAGAACGTTCCGATTAACATTTTTCCGTTTTCTGCTATGGCTAAGGCCGTAATTTGTTGGTATTTCTCAATATCGGAAGCGTTTGTCAGAAAATGAAAAACGGCCCGGTCGTGCCAGAGGACATATTTTTCCGTAGGTTCAAAATGGGTAATGTCACTTACAATCCATTTCACCTTTTCGGCTTTGCTGCCCAAGCGTTTTTTGGCTCTTTCAATTGCATTTTCGGAAATGTCCAGCACAGAAACATTGGTGTAGCCTAACTCCAGCAAATGGTCCACTAAAAAGCTGTCGCCACCGCCAATGTCGATGATGGCCTCGTCTTTGGTAATCGTATTGCTCTGGATGAAATCCAAAGAGGTTTTCGGAAGCGGCTGATACCAACTCACTTCATTTACCGCTTTGGTGTCGTAAATGGTTTCCCAATGTTTTTTTCTGTCGAAATCTTCCATTATAATTTGCTCTGTAAACTTTCCCAGCCACCGCCGTTGATAACCTCGATGCCGTTTTGTTTTAAAATGGATGTTGCCTGAGCACTTCTCATTCCGGATCGACAACAGGCAATTACCGGTTTGTTTAATTTTTTTATTTCCTGAATCTTAAAGGCAATCGTGTCCAACGGAATGTTTTTCGAACCTTTTATGTGTCCGAAAGCATATTCTCCGTTACTTCTTACGTCAATAATCACTGCGCCTTTTGCAACAAATTCCTGAATGCTTTCCGATTTATTGCCTAATCCTAACATGTCTAATAATCCCATAGTGTTTATTTTTTTTGACAAAGATATAGCGCTGATTACAAAGCTATTGTAACCAATGTTACTAAACCGTTTCTTTGCTGAAAATCAACTCTAATCCGTTATTGATCAGTTTGGCTACCTCAGGTCGGTTTGTTTTTACTTTTTCCAAATGATTCAACACTTTATCGGTAAGGTCGTTGGAAGGGTCTTTTTGAGCCAGTTCTGCAATTTCAACAGAAAGCAACCAATCGTTCGGATGGTTAGCTGAAACTGCTGCAAAAGCTTCTTTTAACGTGATTTCGGAATGTTTTCCTTCGCGGATATTGCGCACATTTTCATAAAGATGTTCCAGCTCTTCACGCTCCGGTGATTTTTTCTGTTTGATGGTATGTGTGGAAGGAACGTGACTGATCATGTCAAAACTGTTCACATCGGCCGGTCCGGAAAAAGCAGAAATTACTTTTTTACCCACGGCCATATCGTAAACGCCCCATTCCGGTTGGAAAAGAACGGTGTCTTTGTGTTTAACGGTACAGTTTTTAAAACTGATAATGATGATTTCGCCACGAAGGTTTCGTGAACCGGTAATGATTTCTCCGGAAACGGTAATATCGCCTTCAAATTCCAAGGTTACTTTTTCGCTTTCGTAGATATCGTACGCACGTAAATCACGCGGACTCATGTCTTCAATGGCCAAATTAATACCTTTCAGTTTCCCGATTGGAGAACCGAAGCCTTCCGCATGGTATTCTGTTCCGTGGCCTACCAATTCTTTTTCACGGTAGGATAATGCCGTTTTACCTGTAGTCTGAACATAAACCGGTTTCCCGTCGTGCTCAATCACATTGGTGAAAACACCCGAAATTTGTATTCCGGTACTTAATTCGATAGTCCCCAGTGCTTTGGAAGTAATTAGTTTTTTGATACCGCTCAATCCTCCGGTGCGTAAGGCCATTTTGTTGGCAAATTCTTCCAGCACCATACTCAAATGAGCGAAATCCTGCGTTACATACAATTGCGGTTGCGGTTTTGTAATGTCAAAACTCTGATTCGCTGCCGAAATATCATACGGGATTTTCTTTACATTGTCGGTCATGCACCAGGCGCTTTCGCCAATAGACGATAACAAGCCGGCACCATATATTTTAGGGTTTTCCACGGTTCCGATCAGGCCGTATTCCACCGTCCACCAATGCAGGTTTCGGATTTGTGCCATTTCGGACAATTCGCCCATGTTATTTTGTAAATCGTCTACATGTTTTTCGGCTGCTTCGATTTCTGCTTGTGGCGTTCCTTCTGCTTCTTTTAAAATAGAAAGCAAACGGATGGCTTCGTACATTTCATAATCGTGTGCCGATGAAATGGCTTTGCAGCCGATTTCGCCAAAACGACGCAGGTATTCGGCATATTCCGGATTGGCAATAATAGGCGCGTGACCGGCACCTTCGTGAATAATGTCCGGCGCTGGTGTGTATTCAATGTGTTCCAATTGACGAATGTCGGAAGCGATAACCAAAACGTTATACGCCTGAAATTCCATGAAAGCGTTTGGCGGAATGAATCCGTCTACTGCCACAGCGGCCCATCCGATTTCTTTCAGGATTCGGTTCATGCCGTACATGTTCGGAATGCTTTCGATGTCGATTCCGGTCTGACGTAAGCCGTCCAGATATGAGCTGTGTGCTACTTTACCCAAATAATCCACGTTTTTACGCATTACATAACGCCATACTGCCTGATTTATAGGCGTGTATTCGCTGTAATCCTGCGGTTTAATGAATTGTTTTAAATGTTTGGGTAATCTTTCGATTAACGGATTGGTTTCAAAGGCTGTATTCATGATATTCTTGTGTGTTGTATTTTGCTGTAAAGTTATGAAATGTTTGATGACCTTACAACGATTTGATGCGGTATCAACGCTTTACATTCCGACTTTATTTCCCTGAAACATCATTTGTTTTCTGCTTCAAGTTGTTGTTTTTTTGCTATTCTGTTTTTTAATATGTTGAGGTAGCGCAAGGCTATTTTATCGCCATAATCACTGTAGGCTTTCGATGCCCAATCGGCTGCAACATCAAGATTTCCGTTGATTTCGTTGATGATAGCCATGTTATAACAAGCTCTTCCGGCAATTTTAGGGTCGGAATTGTTGACTTCTTTTGCCCAAAGTTCTGCAGCACCATCCCAGTTTCCGGTTTGTGCTCTTCGTTTTCCGATTTCAAAATTGGACGTTCCTTTTACATAATAATCCCTCGAAACCCTGATTTTATAGGGAAGGGTTTTCAAAGCATAATCGGCGCCCAAACGATTGCTGAGCTGCAGGACGTTTTGTTTACGTCCCATTACGGCTTCCACAGCGGTTACAGGATTGATGCCTCTTCCTACAGAAGTAACCACATTGTTGGATCCTATTTCGTCTACGATATTTTTATTTTTCACATCATAAATGCGCCATCCGTTTTTAATCAGCGTGGTAACCGTGGCCTGATGTTCAATTACGGGGATTTTAATGCCGACTACATTCGCTTTTTCCACGGTTGTTGTTTTATAGTCGATTTTAGTGTCGGTATCGTAGAAAGACAATTCGAAAATATAATCCAATTGGTGTTGTTTGGAAATTTTCCCAACCGTTTCCCAAGGCAGCGGAGCGGGAAAAACACTCAATCCCACACTTTTTAAATCGGTTTCTTCTACAATTTTAACAACGTTGAAACCGTTGTTTTTACTCAGTTCGTTCTGTAAACCCAGTACCAGTTCGTTCGCGCCTTCTTTGTCTAAATCTTTTCCTTCCACCGACAGAATTTTATCGATGGCATCAATAGCTTCGTTTTGTTTGGAGGGCAGACTCCGGTTGATAACACCAACCGATTTTCCCTGAGCGGGCAGATAAATCGGAGCGGGTTCAGTTACGCTTAATGTTAACAGATTCGTTGGACTGCACGAAAAAAGGAACCCTGAAAGGAGCAGTGTTACGGCTATTTTAGAATGGTTTTTGGTCATGAGTATCAGTAGTTTGATTAAAATTCAGCGATTAACTAGCTGCAAAATAATCAAAATAATAAAGGAAACTGTTATGTTAAAGGTTTTTGATTAGCGTTTCTAAAATATTCGATTTTATAGTTAAACATTTCGGCCATTTTTCCCGCGCGCCATTTGGCTTCATCGGCTATTGGTCCGGCAAATTGTTCGTCGATGTTTTGGGTAAAAATTGCCATCCAACGATCGAAATGCTCTTTGTTAATTGGTAATTGCGCATGTGGCGGAAACGGGCTGCCGGAGTACGCGTGTACATCTAACAAAACCGTTTGCCAAAAACCGTACATTTTTTCTAAATGGATTGCCCAACGGTCCTGTATTTTTTCATTGAAAATGGGTCCGATGAATTCATCTTTTTGTACTTTGGCATAAAAAGAATTGACCATTTGTTCGATATCGTCGCGATTTTGGATGTCCTGCATTGTTGTTATTTTAGGTAAAAATAAGTTGTCGAGATGACTGAAAACATGATAAATGTTAGTTCGTATAAAAAAGACCATCCGAAGACAGTCTTTTTTTAATAGTGTGTTATTGTTTTTTCTCCGGAGGGAATTGTGCTAATATTTTTGAAACAAATTCATTGATGCGTTCTTCTTTTTTTTCACGGCTTTGTTCCAGATAACCACTTCCTTTGCCCTGCCAAATCAATTCCTTTTTTTTGGCATCGATTAGGTCAATGTAAAGAGTTCCTTCAGTGGAGGTGGTTACATAATTGCGGCCGCCCCACATATAAGGATTCCAACCCCAACCCCAGCCGTAGCCCCAGCCGGCACTGTATTGGTTCACGTCAACCCGTTCTCTTTCTTTTGTGAAAATATTCACGAGCAAATCGGGAGTTTCACTTTTGGTATACCCCTTTGCCTGCATTTGAGTGTCGATGGCGCGAAGGATTCTTTTTTTGTCCAAATCGGAAATTTCGGCTTTATCGATACCGCTCTTCTGATAGGCATAAGTTTTAAACTGACTAAAATCGACATTGTTGTCGTAATCAGCATCTACTCTAACGGTACTGCAAGCACCTAAAATAAAGAGTAACGTTAACGAAAGCAGTTTAAGTGTCTTCATATACTTTTGTTTTTAAATTTAAAGTTCCGAAGTTTAAAGTTACTTTCTTATAAGTTTAAAACTTTAACTTCAGACTATAGTAAAGAATCATCCACTAAATTAGGGATGGTAACTTTCAATAGCGGTTGCGTTTCCATGGCGCGTTTTATGGCGAACATGGCGCCTTCGTTTCTTGCCCAGCTTCTTCGGGAAATTCCGTTGTTGACATCCCAGAAAAGCATTGATTCTAAGCGTCTTGATGCTTCTTTACTACCATCAAGAACCATACCAAAACCACCATTAATTACTTCGCCCCAGCCAACGCCACCACCGTTATGAATGGATACCCATGTAGCGCCTCGGAAACTGTCCCCGATTACGTTATGGATGGCCATGTCGGCAGTAAAACGGGAACCGTCATAGATGTTGGATGTTTCGCGGTACGGGGAGTCGGTTCCGGAAACGTCGTGATGATCGCGCCCTAAAACCACTAAACCGATTTCTCCTCTGGCAATCGCCTGATTGAACGCTTCGGCAATTTTGGTTCTTCCTTCTGCATCGGCATATAAGATACGGGCTTGAGAACCTACAACCAGTTTGTTTTCCTGTGCGCCTTTAATCCATTGGATGTTATCGGCCATTTGCTGTTGGATTTCTTCGGGTGAGTTTTTCATCATTTCCTCCAATACATCGCAGGCAATTTTGTCGGTTTTGGCTAAATCTTCCGGATTTCCTGAAGTACAAACCCAACGGAATGGTCCGAAACCGTAGTCGAAACACATCGGACCCATAATGTCCTGCACGTAAGAAGGGTATTTGAAATCGATGTGATTGGCAGCCATAACATCAGCACCAGCGCGGGACGCTTCCAGTAAGAATGCGTTTCCGTAATCGAAGAAGTACGTTCCTTTTGCGGTGTGTTTGTTGATGGCATCTGCATGGCGACGCAATGTTTTTTGGACTTCCGTTTTGAATTTTTCCGGATTGTTGGCCATCATTTCGTTGGATTCCTCAAAAGTGAATCCGGTAGGGTAGTAGCCACCTGCCCATGGATTGTGAAGTGAGGTTTGGTCGGAACCCAAATCGATGTGCAGGCCTTCCTGATCGAAGCGTTCCCAAACATCGACGATGTTTCCTAAATAGGCAATGGAAACGATTTCTTTATTTTCTAATGCTTTTCTGACTCTGGCAACCAATAGTGTTATGTCTTCCACGATTTCGTGAATCCATCCTTGTTCGTGACGGATTTTAGTGATTTTCGGGTTGACTTCGGCACAAACGGTAACGCAACCTGCAATGGTTCCGGCTTTTGGCTGTGCGCCACTCATTCCGCCCAAACCTGAGGTAACGAATAAACCGCCGCTTGGATTTTTTTTGATTTTTCGGAACCCGTTCAGTACGGTGATGGTAGTTCCGTGCACGATGCCTTGCGGACCGATGTACATATAGCTTCCGGCCGTCATTTGGCCGTATTGCGTTACGCCTAAAGCATTGAATTTTTCCCAATCGTCCGGTTTGGAGTAGTTGGGGATCATCATTCCGTTAGTGACAACTACTCTTGGTGCTTCTTTGTGCGAAGGGAAAAGTCCCATCGGATGACCGGAATACATGACCAAAGTTTGTTCTTCGGTCATTTCGGCCAGGTATTTCATGGTCAACAGGTATTGTGCCCAGTTGCTGAACACGGCTCCGTTTCCTCCGTAAGTAATCAATTCATGCGGATGTTGTGCCACAGCATAATCCAAATTGTTTTGGATCATCAGCATGATGGCTTTTGCCTGTTCGCTTTTTCCGGGATATTCCGAGATAGGGCGGGCGTACATGCGGTAATCCGGACGAAAACGGTACATGTAAATTCGGCCGTATTTTTCCAGTTCTTCTTTGAATTCCGGAATCAGTTCGGCGTGGTGTTTGGGTTCGAAATAACGAAGCGCGTTGCGAAGCGCTAATTTTTTTTCGTCTTCCGATAGTATTTCTTTACGCTTTGGAGCGTGGTTTATAATAGTTTCGTATGGTTTTGGCTGTGGTAAAACCGATGGTATTCCTTGTTTTATTTGATCTTGAAAAGTCATTTTTAAAAGTTGCTTAGTGACTGAGTAACAAAGTAACTGAGTTGATTTGTTATGCAGCTTTTCGTTATTATTTGTATTTACATGTTTGTCCGTTTTTCTTGAGGAGAAAAAAGAATCAGCTTGTATGATTACTAAGGATAACGAATGTCCGACCGGTGGTAGGACTTGTGGATTTTGATTCTGTATTTTTGTAAATGGATGTCCATTTTTAATTGTGTGTTGTTGTTAAGTCGGATTGCGTTAGGAATTCCTTCGGCAGTCGCGTTGCTCGTGTGGAGCAAAGTACCGTGTACTTGCGGATAGCCCGACCCATAGGGGAACGCCCAACTATTTTTTAGTAATTTCTCCTGTTTTTTTGTCAAACCCATAAGGGCAATGACGGCAGCCGCTTTTGCAGCAATACCCGCGTTTTAAATGGTACTTTTCGGTAAAACATTTGTAACCTTCGGGCGTGTAATAAAAATCTTCCCCTTCTTTTAAATTATTCGGGTCTAATGCATTGTTCATAATGACAAATTTAGGAACTTTACCGGTAATGATTGTACTCATCCTAAAATATTTAACGCCGAAGGGCTTTCGCGGCATTACGATTTTTCCTTTTATACTCTTAACGCATCGGGAAGATAAGGGGGATGTAGTGGTCATGAATCATGAAAAAATTCATATTCGGCAGCAGTTGGAAATGTTGGTAGTGCCTTTTTTTCTGTGGTATGGGATTGAGTTTTTGATCCGATGGTTGCAATTCAGAAATCGTTTTGCGGCCTATCGGAACATCAGTTTTGAACGCGAAGCGTATGCTAATGAAAAAGACCTTTACTATCTAAAGCAAAGGTCTTTTTGGAAATTTTTGAAATATGTCTGATTAACGATACCAGATTACACCATCCGACCAGAATTGTATGTTAACACCTGATCCCGCCGCAGAATGAAGTGGGAGGGAAGTGGTGTTGCCAATCGTACCGTCTAAACTTTGTATGTTATTGCCTCCTACTGGATCTATGGTTATGGTTTTTGTACCGGTTCCTCTTGAAACGCTTATCAATCTGCCGGCACATGTAGTTGGGTCGGGCAATTCTACTGTTAAGGTGCCGCCACCGCTGGCATCAAGAATTACTTTGCTGATGGTGCCGGGCACGGTGTACGTTAAGCCTCCGCCACCAACATTCAATCTGACGACGCCAACAGCTACAGAGCCGTTAACCTGTAAGGTTGATGTAGGTTGTATGGTTGCCGATAAATTTGTGGGGTTTGTGTTGATACCCACTCGTCCGTCTTGCGCAATAATCATGCGTTCTAAATAGGTTTCGGAACCCGAGTTCGTACTGAATAACATATGGCGGTTTCCGGAAGCCAATTGGTATGAGCCTTTGCCGCCAAAGGTTGATGCTCCTCCGGTGTTTACATAGCCGATGTGTCCGCGGTAGACCGTATTTTGTAAAAAATAAACACCACTAAATCCGCCAGCTGTGGCATTGTCAATCGACATTACACCGTAACCATCCTGATCGTTGCGGATGGATAGTTTATAGGAAGCCGCGGTTGTTCCGATTCCTACGTCACCATCGGCTTCCACCCGCATTCTTTCGTTTCCGGCTGTAGCGGTTCCTAGTATGTCGGCTCCTGGGCTAAAGAGTCCTGTGTTGGTGTCGGTTTGCCAGGAGTAAGCTGGTAGTGCTGCGGTACCTAAAGCGTACGACTGGAGTTGTCCATTATTTGTGTTCGAGATATTCCAACGGTCTACTCCGCCAACGCCCGTTTTAATTCGGAAGTCTTGCGCATCCGTAGTGCCGATGAAATTTGTTCCGGCTGTTGTTCCTGAATTTCCTGTTAGCGACCAATCTGCGTTTTTTCCGGTTGATAATGCTATCCAAAGTGTGCCGTCCCAATAGTAATATCCCGGATTGACTCCGTTTATTCCGGCAACTGTTGCGGTGTTGTATACTAATTCCGAAACGGTAGGGGATGTAAGTGGAGCTGCAAGGTTAGTAGCGGCGAGTGCCACGCGGGGAATCAATAAGCCATCGTTTGACGATGTTACGTCCAATGCACCATTGGGAACTGTCGTGCCAACACCCACTTGAGCATTCATTTCATGTAGCGAACAAAATGCTAAAATGGCAATCAAATAAAAGATACTATTTTTCATAACCATGAAGTTTTTAATAAATTTAAGGTTATAAATTTGTAAAAATTTGATTATCAGATATTTAGTAAATTTAATCGATTAACGGATATTTTTTAACATAAATGGAGTCCTGATGAAATCAAAAAAGACCTTCACTGTTTCAGTAAAGGTCTTTTTGATAGTAATGTATGATTATTTTATTATTTTTTTGCGTTTTTAAGTGCTTCGATTTCTTTTTTCAATTCGTTAATCAATTCTTGTTGTTCCTGCATTGCTTTTACCAGAACGGGAACCATTTCTACGTAATTTACGGCCATGAAATCTCTCTGTTTTTTCACATAAACATCTGGATTTTTTTCACTTTCGGGCTTCCAGTCTTCTGTTTGAACCAATTCCGGCATAGTTTTTTGAACTTCTTGTGCCAAAAAACCTAGATTTAGAGCTCTTTCAGATTCCGGAACAAAGGTTTTTCCGAACATTCCTTTTTTCCAAATGTACGAAACCGGGCGAAGTTTCATTATTTCATTTAGTCCGTAATTTAAATTTTTTATGTTTGTTTTTAATCTTGCATCAGAAACATTCCAAAAATCATCTGCATATACATCATCCCATGCATTTGTCCATCCCAAGTCATATGTAATTGCTGCGTTAGGACTAAAGTCGTTGTTAATGAACGTTTCGCTTAAACCGTCCAATAAATATTCTACAGATCCGATACCTATTGCTGTTCCATCAGCTGTGCCTTTGTCGAAATCCGCTACGTAGCTTACAGTTACTCCGCCGTATACTGCTCCATTGTCGTAATCACTTGTAGCTATGTTGGTTCCGAATCGGGTTAAATTTTCACTGGCGTCTACCCATAAGGCATGTGTGTTTCCGTCTGATTCTACTCTGAAATCGTGGTCGTTGCTTGGTTCATTAACAACTGATTCAGTGTTGCTTATTCTAAATCTTTCTGTTGCGTTGGTAGAAACAGCCAACATGTCTCCACCCGGTTGATAAATACCGGTGTTTGTATCACCACTCCATGAGTATGCTGGAATACCGGCAGCTCCGGCATAGTATGATTGTAATTGACCGCTGGCATTTGAAATGTTAAATCTGTCGGTACTGTTGGTTTTAAAACGCATGTCCTGAGCATCAGTTGTGCCTAGAAAATTTGTTCCTGCAGTGGTTCCTGCATTTCCGGTAAGTGACCAGTCCGAATTGTTTCCTGTTGAAAATTGAATCCACTGACTTCCGTTCCAGTAATAATAGCCAGGAACAACATTGTTTGGTGCAACACCTGCAGTGGCAGTATTATAAACCAAAGTGTTAACTGCTAAAGCACCTCCGGCAGGATTGGTAACCGGTGCAGCTACAGCCTTGGAGGTTAGTGCTACTGAAGGTAAAACCATTCCTTGTGTGGTGGAATTAACTTCAAATGATCCGCGGGGCGTGGTCGTTCCTACGCCAACTTGGGCATGACCTATTGTTGTAAAGAATAATGAAGTAATAGCTAGTTTCAGCCAATTTGTTTTCATGGTAGATTTTATTTTGGACGCGAATCTATTTATTAATCATGACCAAACTAATTATAATCGACAAGGTGGTAGTTTTAATCGATTAATTACATAAAAGTAGGTTTAATCTGTATTTTTGTATAACATTTTTATTTGTTTTTGTTTTTAAAAAAATAAACCCCACAATCAATTGTGGGGTTTATTTAAGTCAAATTATTTTAATTTATTTTTTCTTTGGCTCTTCTTTTTTATTGTATTTCACTAAGCCTTCCGGTATTCTTTCAAATTTAACATTCTGACCGTCAAAATAAATAGGAGTTCCTGCTTGTTTAGTTCCGTCGTTGTTCATTACACCATTGATGTTTTTATCAAAATTTTCGGATAAAATTTCTTCCGAAACACTCATTCCGTTTTCGTATCCGGCTCTGGTTCCGATAGCAATCCAGTTGAATGAAGCATTGCTGCTACCGTTAAGGTTTTCTTTGATATAGAATCCTTCCGAAGTTACTTTGCTGATGTATACTCCTTTTGTTTCACCGGTTGGAGTGGTTGTTATATTGATGGGTTCGGATTTTGAAACAATCGATTTAAAATTGTTTGTAAATGCAATATAAGCTTGCCCGTTTTTTAATTGGCCAACGCCTCTTGTAGTTACATCAACATTTGTGGATGAAGCAGTATAAGTGATGGTTCTGGTTGCATTTCCGTTTTCTACTAACTGTACAATAGGTTTGTTTGTAAGTGTGTTTCCTTCTACGTACATTCCGAATTTATCCCCTTTGGCAATTACTCCGTATTGATCCCCTTTGATGTATCCACCCATAAAACCACCATTGATTCCTAAGCCGATTTGGTTGTTTGCTTCGTTGCTTTTTCCTGAATTACCGTTGTTCATACTACTGTTCGCACCGCCACCATAAACACAGTAGTTTGTTCCGCTTAATGCCTTGTATCCTAATATTCCAAATTGGCTTGATCCGCCTGCGCCCATAACACCACCGGATCCATTTGGAATACCTCCTGCGCCAACAGTTAAAATATCACCTATAACACCAAACATATATCCGTCGCTACCTGATGGTACTCTGGAACCGATGTTTCCATAGACACCGGCAACGGCTCTGTTTCCCGCTGAAGCATAGGCTCCTCCTTTGAAACCGCCTCCGGTAGTAATGTTGTTGTTTTCTCCTAAAACCGGAGTTGCTGTGTCAAGTCCTACAGCTGTTTCATCGATAATTCCATGAACACCAATTGGTTTTACCGCAACTCCCGATGAACCGTCTGCCTGCCCTAAAACTCCTTCACCCGTTTGAACAAATCCTGAGATTACACTTGGCTGTGTTAAGCCAACAACGCCGTAACCGGTTCTGTTTGAAAAACCAAAAACACCTATACCGCTGTCGTCGGCATAACCCGCAATGGCTCTCTTTTTAGCGTTACTCGGATAACCCGTTATGTTTTGATAAGCTGTTGCGGAAGTATTCGATGTCATGATATCTCTTGCGTCTTCACCAGATGCTTTTCCTATAACGGTTTGTCCTTCGACTCTTAAACCATTTGTTGGTGCTGCATTTACGGGGGCATAAGTTGTGCCTATGGTTACGTTTCCATTGGCTTGTACTCTAATGGCTTCTGTGCCATTTGTTGCTACGGAAACGTTATCGGCTCCGGATCTGTACAGGCCTGTGTTTTGATCTGTATTCCATGAAAAAGCCGGTGCTGCAGCTGTACCGGAAAAGAAACTCTGTACCTGACCATTAGTGTTGGATATATTCAATCGGTTGTTGCCTCCCGTTTTAAAACGTAAATCTTGTGCGTCTGTCGTTCCTACAAAATTTGTACCTGCAATAGTTCCAGTGTTTCCGTTTAAGGACCAGCCACCTGTGCTGTTTCCTGTGGCTATGCGTATCCAAAGTAAACTTGTAGCATCCCAATAGTAAAATCCAGGAGTCACTTGATTTGGACCTACAGCTGAAGTGTTAGTGTTGTACACTAATTCAGAAGTGGTTGGAGTAGTTACTGTAGCAACATTGGTTGCAGTAAGTGCAATTCTTGGGATTAATAAGCCTTCGGTGGTTGATGTAACATCCAACGCTCCTTCCGGATTCGTGTTGCCGATTCCCACTTGCGCACACATATCGTTTACGCTCAACGATAATGTTATAATAATCAATGATTTGACTAAATTTCTCATAATTTAACAATTTGGGCCATTTATGTTTTTTAAAGGCAACAAATTTATGTTTTTTAAATTCATTTGCAACTTCAAAAAAACAAATGTTTCAAAAACTTTTAGGTACAAAAAAAAGCCCTGAAATTCAGGGCTTTTTGATAAATTATTGTTTTAAAAATCAATTAGTAAACCACTTTTTTAGTAATCACTGTATTGTTTTCTAGGGTTACTTTAACAATTAAAGTTGAGTTCGTTGGACTTAATGTACTCGCGGTAAATTGATTGGAATTTACTTTTTTACCGTTAACCAATAATCTTCCCAATACATCGTATACAACTACTTCTTTGATTGTTTCCAATGTTGAATTTACTTTCAGTTTTTCATTCGCATAAATAACTACAGAGTTTTCTATCACTGAAATGTCTTCGTTACTCAATGTGTTTTCTGTATAACGTAACACAAAGCGATTGTCGAATGTTCCTGTTTGAGAAGTGAAACTGTAAGGAGCTGTTTTCAAATTGTGAATCAAATTCAAGGCTTTATCTTCTAAATAAATGTTTGAATTGTTGAAAGAATCATCAAAATGATCAATTCCGATAGTGTAATTTCCTTGGGCTGTTGCTTTCATACCTAGAGGGACAATGTCTTCTTGAACAAATGGCCAAGGTCTTCCCTGAATTGTTAGTTTTTTATCTGCTCCCAAAGAGTAGAATTTAACTGCATTTCCTGCTAAAGCTTCTCCGTCAAAACCACGATCCCAATTTAATGTAGCACCTTCTGCATACCCTACCAAAATTTGGCTAAAACCACCATTATTGTTGGATAAGTTTAACCACAATCTTTGACTTTGGAAACCTTCCGTAATATTAGCTTGGTTACTAGGTCTGTAGAAATTGGAATTGTTATTGGCTACACGCATACTGTTGTCAAAAGTAACGTTGCCGTTTGTTTCCGCACTGATAAAGAAAGACTGACCAGATGCGATATACTGTGTTGGCATGGTTCCTCCTGTAGTAGCTGTTGTTGTAGCTCCAAGTGAATTTACAGTTGCATAATCGTTCACAGTGTAATTGTAAACGTAATTTCCATAGAATGGGTCAGGTGTTGCAGCTGTAGGAAGTGTATTATGTGTCCATAAATATACAGTTCCGTCTACTACCGGTACATTCGTTGGGTTGTTTAGGAAGCTTACAATGTTTATGGCAGATGGGTAAGGATTTCCGATAAGGTTCCATTCGTCATCGGCGTCCGTTACAACTGTTGAACCACCGCTTGGTGAAGTACTGCCAATATTGGCATTAGTACCCATGGCAATTGGCATGGTTATAGGTCCATTGTTAGGTGTCCCTGTAAAGTTTACCGTGTAGGTTTGTTTTGCACCACTATCAGGGAAATACCATGGGGCACGAGCAATTACTCCGAACGTAGGGTTCATCACTGTAGCGGCACCTAATTGTGTCCATGTGCCACTACCGTTGGCAACAGTAGGAGTATATCTGTAGATGTTAGTTGTTCCTGAAGTCAGGTTTCCAACTGTAAAGCCGGACGCAGCAGTTACCGGAGAGTTCCAATAAGAGTAATCCAAACGATACATCGGTTGTGTTGTTCTCTTGATGTGAGCTGTTCCTGTGTTTGCAGAATTGTTTATTTGAACTAAACTTGCAGTGTTTTCCAAAATCATGTCGCCACCTGCAGCAATACTAACGGCATTAGTAACAGTAATAGTGTTTGCCGGATTAATGGTAAGAGAAGCGCCACTTTGAATAGTTAAAGTACAAGCTGCAGCAGCTGCTCCACCTGAAAGGATTGGTTTGTTCACTGTATTAGGAATTAAAACGCCCTCTGTAGCTGTAGGAACACTTGCAGGTGTCCAGTTAGCAGCTGTATTCCAATCTGTTCCTACAGAACCATTCCAGGTTTTGTTTGCAGATACCGTAACAGTTGTCTGATCGGTTTCTTTTAATGTTGTACCGTTACAAAGGGTATAGGTAACTTCCGCAGTATAAGTTGTTGTTGTAGTCGGACAAACATTAAGCGTTGGTGTAGTACCAATAACCGGACCGGTTGCGGTTGGACCTTCAAACCATTTTAAAGACGTAATTGATGTTCCAGAAGGAGTGAATCTCCAAGCTTCACCTGAAGCTGGTAAAACAGTCCAATCTGCATCAAGGCCATTTCTTCCAGGTGCTACTGTAGCGGCAGTTCCTGTTGCGTTTTGAATCCCTACGATGGCATTTCCTCCATTCCAAGTTCCGTCAACTCTTTTTTCTTTAATGTATACTTCAATAATATTTGTGTTTTCATATAAAACCATCATACCAGTATAAAGTAAACTGTTGTTACTAAACATTGGAACATTACTCCAAGAGGCAACCAATGCTCTACAGCCGGAATTTAAAGTGATTAATTCCCATCCAACTTCACCACCTTTTCTAGGGTCGATGTCATGATAAACGCCATAAATTGAATTGGCAAACAAAGCACCTGTAGTACTTGGTAAACTATTACTGAAAGAGTAGCCTGAAGCTAAACCTGCTTTTGACATGTCAAACGTTAAGATACCATTTGATCCGATTGAACATTGATTGTAGGTGTTGCCGTAAAAACAGAAGTTAAACGGTAAATTAATGGTAGGTGACCAAACGTCATCATCATTAACACTTACCGGATTGGCAAGGCATCCGTACTGATATGGGGGGCTGTAAGGTATAGATGAAACCGTGTAAGCAGAAGTGTCTCCCAGTTGAAGGAAAGTAGCTTCTATATCCGTACAACTTCCTGTTGCGCAGGTAATAGGAGCAGGGTCTGCGCCACTTAATGATAACCCACCGGTAACAACATTAGGACAGCCTAAAGTTGATGTTCCTGTTCCCGGTCCTACCAAACAGTTTGGTACGTAGAATGTAATTGGTCCTACCCATGCCCCTTGACCTAAACCACCACCACAATTTGAGCGTACCCAAATGTAGTAAGTTGATCCTGAAGTTAAGCCTGTTAGGTTAACGGTTGTAACACCTGCTGCAGTACTTCCTGTAGGGGCAGTACCGTATAAAGGTGCAGTAGTTGTGGTTGCATAGTAGTATTGATATCCATTTGCCGGAGCAGGTACGGCAGCGGTCCAGTTAACAGTAGCAGTCGTTAATGAAGTAACGTTAACCGTTACGTTTGTTGGGTTTCCGGAACATGGAAGTGGTCCTAAACAAACAACTCTGTAATCTTCTGTTTCGCCATACGCCTGATCGCCACATGCCGGAGCCGGGTTACTCAAATATGCGTTACGGATTCTCATTCTGTAGTTACCTGCTGGTGTTCCTGCCGGAATTGTTACTGTTCCGATGGCTGCAGGGCTACTTAAGTAACTTGTAATAATTGGGTTTTCTCCAGCATCGCTGAAATCTCCGTCGTTATTCCAGTCTACCCAAACACTATATCCGTAAGTACTTGAAGGGTGCGTTGTTGTGATGTTGAACCCTAATCCTGCATTTTGCGAAACGGAATAAGTAGCTGTGTAATCTGCATAACCGGTAGCTGAAAAACCAGTTCCTGTGTTAGAGAAGTTGGTAGAGCCACCTGTTGTTGTTACGCCGCTGATGTAATATGTTGTATTACTTGTGTTATTGGCGATACAATAATAAAATGGTATAAAAGTGTTTGCTGTTGCCGGCGAGGTTGTGTTGTATAACGGACCGCCTGTACATACCGCATTATTTGAAAAGATAAAGAAATAATACGTTGTTGCGCCTGCTAAACCTGAAACTGAAAAAGTAGTATTGTTGTCTGTGTCAGCAACAATATTTCCAGCGCCAACAGTTCCACCAACGGTGTAGGTTGTTCCGTTAACCGGTGTAGGAGCTACTCCAGTAGTGTTGTAAACAACTAAGTAATTAGAAGGAGCAGGGCTCGCAGCTGTGAAAGAACCGTTTATTGTTCCATTTGAAGGCTGTGTCAGAATCAATGCAGTTGGTTGTGCAGTTGGAGTTGTACAAGCTGTTGCTGCTGTTACTGCGAAGGTATAATCTTCAGTTTCACCGCTGGTGATAGAACCACATGCAGCAGGGTCTGTTGAATTGTAATTGGCTACGATTCTCATTCTGTGATTTCCAACTGTTGCAGATGCCGGAACCGTTATAGAGCCTGTAGCAGATGATACGTAAGCGCCTGAGGCAAATACTTTTTCGCCTGCATCGTTGAAATCTAAATCGTTATTCCAGTCTACCCAAATGTTGATACCGTAAGTGTATGTTCCGTTAAAGGTAGCTACTGAGAAATTAACGCTAGCCAACTGTTGTTGTGTTACGGTTTGTGCCGAAAAATTACCGTAACCCGTTGCAGAATAACCTGAGGCGTTGTTGGTAATGTTTGTGGCTCCTAATGTTGTTGAGAAGTTGGTAATGTAATAGGTTGAACTGGTTGAAGTAGATGCACAATAAAATACCGGAGTAGTTGCATTTGCAGTAGCCGGTGACGTTGTCAAGTACAATGGTCCTCCGGCACAACTGTTGTTGTTGAAAGAGAATACAAAGAAATAATAAGTAACGTTACCACTTAATCCTGTAACTGAAAAAGTCGTATTAGCATCTATATCTGCTACTGTTCCGCCGGTTACAGCGCCACCAACTGTATAAGTCGTTCCGTTCACCGGAGTTGGAGTTGTCCCTGTTGTATTGTAAACCACTAAGTAGTTAGAAGGTGCAGGGCTTGCTGCTGTAAAGGAACCATTTATGGTGCCGTTAGTAGGCTGCGTTAAGATTAAAGCTGTTGGTTGAGCCGTTGGAGTTGTACATAATGTTCTTGTTGAAGCACAGATGCCAAACGTTCCATTGTTGTCATTTCCGTATTCCCAGAAACGAATGTATACTGTTGCTCCTGGTGTAAGACCTGTAACTGTTGCGCTTGACATTAGTCCATTTGCACTACTGTCATCGTCACATGCTATCTGTGTCAAAGTGCCACAGGTTCCTGTGTAGATTGCAATTCCACTATCCGTAATAACACCTGTTTGTGTGTCTATTGTGATTTCGCCTGAAGCAGGAACTACAGCACTAAACCAAACATCGCCTCCTGAATAAGAAGAACAGCTTGGGGCTGGTGCACCGGCACTGGCTGTTGCATTTGCGTTTGTATAAGTTGCATACGTACAACTTGTATTTACCGGTAAGGCAATTGCTCCTGCACAGTCATCATTTGATGGTGGTGTAGGGGGGGTAGTTACACATAGCGTGAATGTACCTTGATTTGCTCCGTTATTTCTACTGTAAACCCTTACTAAATATGTGTTTCCAGGGGTAAGTCCTGTTAATGTTAAAGTCTCTGCAGATGCACCAGAAGTGGCATCAGCACAACCTATTGATCCTGTAACTGTTGCTGCACATGCACCGCTGAATACTTCAAGGGTAATGTTCGTCATTGTACCAGGTGTAGCTGTTACGGTATGTGTAGTTCCGGTTGCTGTAAAGGAATACCAAACATCATCGTCTGATCCTCCTGCAGCCCCACAAGTAATGGCTTGCGATTGTGTCGCAGTAACCGTAGTTCCTGTTGTTGTCGTTGTACATGTTGCAGTAGGGTTTACCGTTAAGGCAATGGCTCCGCTACAGTTGTCGTTGGTGATGTATTCGATTCTTAGGTAACCGTTTGCTCCTGCAATACCATTATTGTTAGCTTTTGTGGATGCACCACCGCCACCACCATAAATTGCTCCAGGAGAACCTGCTGTTGAACCAGCTCCTGTACCTGCGCCACCATTACCTGCCATTCCACCACCGCCTGTTCCGGCAGCGGTTCCTACACCATTTGTTTGTGTATTATTAGGGCCGGCACAGCCTCCGCCGCCGCCACTTGTGCTGCTAGTGCCATCTCCACCATTTCCACCGTTAAATGTCCCTCCAATTCCACCAGCGCCACCTGTTGCACCATTAGGGAAGTTTTTTCCTCCTTTACCGCCATTGGCAACTACTGTTGCTCCACCGAATGATGTATTTCCTCCATCTGCTCCATTTGTGCCTGGACTTAATCCAGAACCACCGATTCCACCTGCGCCAATAACTATATTGTAAGTGTTGCCGGGTGTTACAGGAACGGAGTTGTTAACGGTGTAAGCGCCACCACCACCGCCACCGCCACCTTCTTTGTTGGCGCTGTATCCACGACCACCACCACCACCGGCGCCATAGGCTTCTACTTTAATGGAAGTTACGCCAGCAGGACAAGTCCAAGTGCCCGATGCGGTAAAGTTAACCTGTGTTTGTGCGGTTAATTGGGTAATTGAAAATAAAAACAAAAGAAAGGCAAACAAAGAAAGCCGTTTTTCCGAAGGGCTTTTTTTATTTGCTTTTTTTTCATTTGCTTTCAGCAATGAGTTAAAAACAGAATTCATAAAGTAACTTTTTTTCACGATTTAGTGGTATTTATGTTGGTTGTTAAATTGGTTAGAACGGTGTTTTTTTTGGTTATAAATATGAAATCATCGTTAAAATACACATTTTATCGATGAAACCGTATTTTTTTGCTAAAATGGTGAAAATAAATGTAAAATCACACAGTAGACGCTTAAATTAACTAATTTGAAATAAAATGTTATATTTCTATTAAATTGTTATTTGGTTTGATTTTTTTATATTTTATAATAAAAAAAGCCCCGAAATATTTCGGGGCTTTTTCATTGGCTATTGTTTTTTAGAAGAGCACTTTCTTGGTGATGATAGTACCGTTAGTTAAAGTTACTTTTACAATAATAGTTTTTGTTTCCGGAAGTAAGTTTTTAATTTCAAACTCATTAGCATTTACTTTTTTGTAGTTGCCAAGTGTTCTTCCTAGTACATCAAAGACTGTTATTTCACTTATAGTTTCGATTGAAGATTTTACGTTAACTCTTCCGTTGTTGTATACGTAAACTGAATTTTCCAAAGCGTTGATGTTGTCAGTGCTTAATGTGTTTTCAGTATAACGTAATACAAAACGAGTATCAAAAGTACCTGCAGCAGAAGTGAAGCTGTATGGTGCTGATTTTAAGTTGTGAATTACGTTTAACATTTTGTCTTCAAGATAGATGTTCTGACTGTTGAAGTCGGCATCCAAATGATCGATTCCGATAGTGTAATTGTTTTGTGCTGTAGCTTTAAATCCTAAAGGAACGATGTCTTCCTGAACGAAAGGCCAAGGGCGTGCCTGAATAGTTAATTTTTTGTCTTCAGCTAATGAATAGAATTTAACTGCATTTCCGGCTAGAGCTTCTCCGTCAAAACCACGATCCCAACCAAGTGTTGCGCCTGTGATGTAACCTACCAGAATCTGGCTGAAACCTCCGCCGTTGTTAGATAAGTTTAACCACAATCTTTTAGCGTCAAATCCTTCTGGGGACTGAGTGTCGTTTTCATTTCTTAAGAACGTGTTGTTGTTGTTGGTAACACGCATGCTGTTGTTGAAAACCACGTTTGCAGTCGTTCCGTTAGCCATTGCGTTGTCAGCACTGATAAAGAACGATTGTCCTGCAGCGATATAACGCGATGGGGTAGTTCCTCCTGTAGCAGCCGTTGTGGTTGTTCCTGATAAGTTTACGGTTGCATAATCGTTTACGGTATAATTTTGTACATAATTTCCATAGAACGGATCTGGTATTGCTGATGATGGCGGAGTATTGTGTGTCCACAAATATACTGTACCGTCAACAACCGGTGTGTTCGTTGGATGGTTAAGGAAAGCTACAATATCAATGGCAGAAGGATAAGGGTTTCCAATTAAATTCCACTCGTCATCCGCATCTGTTACCACTGTCGAACCTCCACTAGGGGTTGTGCTTCCAATGTTAGCATTAGTACCTTTGGAAATCGGCATAGTGATATCACCGTTATTAGGAGTTCCTATAAAATTAACCGTTTTGGTTTGTTTAACTCCCGAAGTAGGGAATGATAATGGAGCTCTAGCGATGTAACCTCTGGTTGGACTCATTACTGTTCCGGCACTTTGTTGTGACCAAATACCATTTCCTCCCGCTTGAGTAGGGGTGTAATTGTAGATGTAAGAAGTCGCTGTTGTTAAATTTCCAAGTGTGAAACCTGAAGCAGCTGTTACAGGTGAATTCCAATACGTGTAATCGTATAAGTACATTGGTTGTGAAGTACGTTCCATGTTCATGTTACCTGTATTGGCTACATTGTTAATCTGTACTAAACTTCCCGTGTTACGGATGTTGAAAATACCACCTTCGTTATTAATCCAGTCTGTAATGGTTAGGTTATTAGCAGATTGTAATTCAAGATTTCCTGTGTTTTTGATGGTAAGGTTTTTTCCGTAAGCATTGTAACCGCTTCCTGAAATTATAGCATTTGCAGGAATGATTACACAGGTGTTAGCGTCAGGAACTCCTACTGGTAACCAGTTACTGGCTGTATTCCAATCCGTGGAAGTGGTTCCTTTCCATACTTTAGATTTGTTAGTCACCGTAATTGGTGTACTTGCAGAACATCCGTTTGCTAAAATTGCACTAGCGGTGAAGGTGTAGGAACCCATTTCCAATTGCGCTAAAGTAGGTTTTACATAAACTGTTACAGCTGGTGTTCCTGCTGTGTATGGAATTGTACAAGCTGCGTCTGTATAGGCATCCGGTAAAGAAGCGCCAGACCAGTTGAATGCTGTGTTTAATGGTTTTGTACCGTATAGTTTTACGTTATCAACAGCTACACCGTCACACCATTCTCCATAATAACGGATACGGAATTTAAGGTTGGCCTGATTGATGTAAGCATTCATGTTGAATGTTTGTTTTACGAAGCGCGTTCCGATACCAACATCAGCAGTATAACGTTGTATTTCTGCCCATGCACCTCCACCGTTGGTTGAAACTTCTATAGAAACGTAATCTAAAGCAAGGTTGGTTCCGTCTACATAATAACGTGAATAATACATGTCGAATGATAAAGTTAAATCGGTAAAGGTTGCCGAACTAACAGTTGGAGATACAAGTCCGGTGTGGATGTTGTAGGCTCCCAAATCTGAAGTTGTAGAAACAAATTTATTTGTTCCGAAACCTGAAGAGATGGCAGGGAACCATACTTGTCCCGGTGGATTCGTAGGTACATAAGTACTGGTTCTTGATTGCCATGCAGCATTTGTGTTTACGGTACCTCCATTGTTAATGTAGTTGGAATTTGTAAATACACCCATACCGCCTTCAAATTTCTCATCGACTAAATATACTTGTTCTGTATCTCCTCCAGCGGTAAGCGCAATTACTACGTTTTCACCACAAACCTCTGGATTTGTAGGGGTGAAGTTTAATGTTGGTACCGGGCTGATTGTTGCGGTTATCGCAGTTCTTACTAATGATTCGCAAGAGCCATTAAATGTTGTTACATAGTAGGTTGTTGTGGATGATAACGATGGTGTTGTCCAAGTACCGGTAGCAGTAGTTGCAACCGGTGCTCCACCAGTTGAGGCAGTATACCATCTGAACTGTGTTGTTCCGGCTGAACCTGTTGCTGTTAAAGTTACTGGTCCTGTTCCACAAGTGTTCCCATTAGTTATGCTTGTGATAAGGGAAGGGCAACTTGCAATTACAGTAAACAAGTAATCTTCTGTTTCTCCATAGTAATTGATGTTCTGACATGAGTCGTAAGTTGAAATTGCCCCAGGATCAATTGGTGCGATATTATCATCTTTGTTGATACGTATTCTTATTCTGTAATTTCCTATCGGTTGTGCTGCCGGAATTACAAATCCAAAAGTTGTGGAATAAGTAGCAACGGATCCTGAGGAATAAACATTCTCTCCTGCATCAACAAAATCACCGTCTTTGTTCCAGTCTACCCAAGCCTTCATGTATCCTCTGCTGGTTGTTTGAGGAGAGATGTTGACTCCTTCACCTTGTGCTTGAATTGCAAGGTTTGGTAAGGATGTAAAATCCTGATAGCCTCTTGGTGCAGATGAGTACGTGGAATTATTGGAAGTATCGTTTAAAGTACCTACAAAACTAATATTGGTGAAGTAAACCAATGATTCATATCCCGCTCCAACTGAAGGTATGCAGTAATCCGCAGTAAGCGTAGTCGTACTGTTGATTAGTGGAGAGGTTGTGTAATATAGTGGGCCTCCGGAACAAGCTGAGTTGAAGGAGAACACATAGATATAGTAAAGTGTTACTGGAGTTAGACCAGTTGCGGTAAATGAAGTATTGTTGTCTACATCTACTACAGTGTATCCTGCTCCAATTGTACCTCCAATGGTATATGTTGTTCCGTTTACAGGAGAAGGAGGTGTTGCAGATGTACTGATTACAACCAAATAATTGTCCGGAGCAGGTGAAGCAGCAGTAAAGCTACCTGTAATGGTACTTCCGGTAGGTGTAAGATTTAAAGCTGTTGGTTGCGCTGTAGGTGTTGTACAGGCTGCAGGTGCAACTAAAGTAATTGTGTAGTCTTCCGTTTCACCCCATGTACCTGCCATTGTACAGCTCATGGTTGAAGTTACCGTTAAGCTGTATGCGTAACGGATTCTCATTTTTGTAGGTCCTGATGTTGCTCCAATTGGAATTGGAATTGATACTACAGTTGTGCTGCTTGCGGCTATGGCATTGCTTATTAAGAAGAACTCACCGGCATCGGTAAATACTCCGTTTTGGTTGAAATCTATCCAAACACCTGCTCCGTGTGTTCCGGAACCGGAACCAACAGATAGACTTAAATTATAGGATGATCCTTTAAGTACTGAAGTTGTTTGTGCCCCGGATGCCGGATAAATAGTATAGCCCCCTGCACCGCATGTTGTTGTATTGTTTAACGTGTTAAAAGTTACGTTTGAGATATAATCGTTTAGCGTACAATCTAAATTTCCGGTAGGGGTACAATAGTTCAAACAACCCGGTCCTACAACCGGTGTGATAACTACATCGTCAAAAGAAGTGCCGCATCTGCCATTGTCGATGGTCCAGCGTAATGTAACCGGTGTTCCCGGAACTAAACCTGTAATGCCTGAGGTTGGCGATGAAGGGGTTGTTATTGTTGCTGTTCCTGAAACTACAGTCCAAAGTCCTGTTGTGTTTGCCGGAACCGCGCTTCCTGCTAAAGTCGCAGTAGTTGCACAGGCTGCAAGTGTTTGGTCTACACCTGCGTTTGGTGTAATGGTTGGACAGGTAAAAGTAATTACCATATAACCACCTGCGCCTGGCATACCATTGGTGCTTTTAGTTGATCCTCCACCGCCACCACCATAATTAAAACCGGCTACACCAGATCCTGAATTACCTGCTTGACCATCGCCACCTTTTCCGGCTGAACCGCCACCGCCAGCACCGCCGGCAATAACTGAACCGTTCGCTCCGTTTGATACAGTACCGCCACAACCGCCACCGCCGCCACTTCCGGAACCATTGGTTCCGTTGGCGCCGTTTCCGCCGTTTCGGGTTCCACCACCGCCTCCTGCACCACCATTGCCTCCATTGGTATTGTTCATACCTCCATTACCACCGTTGGCTGTAACGGATATTGCGTCAAAATTTGCTGTTGTTGTACCTCCCGATTGTCCATCTGCTAAAGTTGTGCCTCCAGCACCACCGGTACCGATAGTTATGGTATAAGTGGTTCCGGGTGTAACGGCTACTGAAGTTGCGGTTTTGAAAGCACCGCCTCCGCCGCCTCCGCCGCCCCATTTATTGTTCGTGCCATGACCTCGTCCGCCACCACCTCCAGCTCCATAGGCGTCTACGTTAATGGATGTAACGCCATTGGGGCATTTCCATGTGCCGGATGTTGTAAAGATTGATGGGGATTGTCCGAATGATATATTACTGCTTAAAACAAAAGCAAAAAGCAACAATACACAATTGAAAGTTAAGTTTTTCTTTTTCATACTGTCGTCAATCAATTTAATCTGGGTAATAAATGTATTATCACAAGTTTGTGTGATAATTTGATTTGGGTAATTTTTCTTCATACTTTTCAATTTAACTGATATTGTAAATCTAAAAAAAAAATGTTAAAAAAACTAATTTTATTAAGAGGGTTGCGTTAGTCTTTGATTATTTTTCACAACAAAAGTGTTTTTTGTGGTTATTTTGTTGTTGTTGTGCGCTGAGAACTCTCAAAAGTCTAGCTTTTACTGAATTTTAATTTATAGTTTGTTTTTTTCTTGTGATCTTGTAAATATTGTTTAAGGAGTTATTTTTAACAAAAAAATTAACTTTTTTGCTTTTTGTAACTTTTTTTTAAAGAAAAAGATTACTTTTTTCAATTTAAGTTAGATGAATAATCTTACTTTGAGGTGTTTTTTTTTCATGCTTTGCATCTTAACTATAAAATAAGGTGGTTTTGTAAGTAACTATTTTGAAATGAAAAGATTACTTTCCTTATTTGGTGGTTTTTGTTTTGTTTTTGTTTTGTTTTTTATCGGATTTATGTGTCTTTGGCCGAAATAAAATGAAATGTTTTTTAGTTGAAAAAAAATAATTTATATTTGTTAAATCTATACTAAAGATAAACCTGAAAGCTTATGAAGTTAAATTTACTCAAAGGAACATTGTTACTGACAGTTGCAATGTTTAGTCAGCAGGAGCTTTTTGCTCAAATGTATGTTAGCCCTAACAGCTATGTTTTTGTTAATAACGAACAGTTGTTTGTTAAAGGGGATGTTGAGTTAAACTCCGCTACCAGTAATATGTATCTGAGGAATGATGCTCAATTGCTTCAGGGAACTACCGCTTCCGGTGTAAATAAAGGTGTTGGAAATCTTTCTGTTTATCAAGAAGGTACTGCCGATGGGTTTGACTATAACTACTGGTGTTCGCCGGTGGGGAATACTTTGTCAGCCACAGCGGTTAATAATCCTTTCGGAATTGCACAATTAAAAGATATTACAGGTTTGACTACGGCTAATAACCCTGTGTTGACTACTGCTTTTAATGGTACGGCTTCTCCTTTGACCATTTCTAATCGATGGATTTATAAATTTATTACTTCCAATGTTTATGCCAACTGGGTTTATGTAGGTAGTAATAATACGATTAATGCTGGTGAAGGTTTTACCATGAAAGGAACAGATGGTACCAGCGCAAATAATCCGGGTGCGAACCAACGTTACGATTTCAGAGGTAAACCGAACGATGGAACAATCGGAATTAATGTAGCGGCCGGGATGAGAACTTTGACGGGTAATCCTTATCCTTCAGCGATTAATCTTAATCTCTTTTTGAGAGACCCTGCTAATTTAGCGGTGATGAATGGGACAGCTTATTTTTGGGAACATAATGATGCAGTAAACTCACATTATCTTGCGGACTATCAAGGAGGTTACGGAACATATATTGCTAATAACGGCGATTTCTCTCCGGGAACTTATACATCTGCTACTTGGAATACGTATAACAATGACGGAACTTTGAATACTTCAGGAGTATCTACCGGAAGTACCTATAAAAGAATGTTTACGCCAATTGGACAAGGGTTCAAAATTGAAGGTACAGCTTTAGGTGTTGTTCAGATGAAAAATGCTTATCGTGTATTTGTTAAAGAAGGTGTGTTGAACAATTCTCAGTTTGAAAGAAACAGAACGGATATTAATGGAGATACTTGGGGAGAAATTCAAAATGTTGCCGGTGTAGACTATACCCGTTATTCAAAAAGAGAATTGCCACAGATTAAAATCCATACGGTTTTAAACGATCAGTACTCAAGAGAAGTAGCAATTGCTTTCAGTAAAAAAGCAACTGACGGTTTCGATTTAGGAATGGATGCTAAAACGCCAGAGTATACTTTGCCAAATGATGCTTATTTTCCAATCGATGCAACGAATCAGTATGTGATCTCTACTTTGCCATTTGATATCGATAAAAAAATTCCTTTCGCTTTCAAAGCAGGACAACAAACTACCTTTAAGGTAACAGTTGGTAGTACAATTAATTTCACAGATTCGGATACGGTATATTTACATGACAGAGTAACTGGCATTTTCCATGATATCAAAAACAACTTCTTTGAAATCACATTGCCTGCCGGTGTAGTGAAAGATCGATTCGAAATTACCTTCAGAGATGGTAATGCTAAAGAGGCATTAAGAAATGCAGAATTCGCAGAAAGCTTGACTGTATTTCAGAACAACGAAACGAATAACTTAACCATTGCCAATTCTCAAATGATCGATTTGAAATCATGTTCAGTTTATGATCTTGCAGGTAAATTGGTTTTTACTAAAAATAGTTTGGGTTCCAATGCAGAATACACTTTTCCTACATCAAATTTAAGTGACGGAGTTTACATCGTAAGAGTAAGTTCAAATACTAATTTAGAAATGAGTAAAAAAGTAATTGTAAAACATTAGAATTTTATCATAATAATAAAAAAGTGCAACTCAAAAGGTTGCACTTTTTTATTGCGGTATTTTTTATCTTTGAGGCATGCATTCAGTGAATCAGGAAATCAAATTATATTTACCCCAAAATATTTCTCTTTTTTTGAAGAGAGAAGATCTTCTTCACCCTGAAATTTCCGGAAATAAATTCAGAAAACTGAAGTATAATCTTCTTGAAGCACAATCGGAATCTGTTTCCGGAGTCCTTACGTTTGGCGGTGCTTTTTCCAATCATATTGCGGCTGTTGCTTTTGCAGGAAAGAAATTCGGGTTTGATACGGTTGGTGTAATCAGAGGTGAGGAGTTGGCTGGTAAAATTTCGGAAAATCCAACCTTGTTGGCAGCACAGCAAAACGGTATGAAATTTGTGTTTGTTTCCAGAGAATCATTTCGGGAAAAATCAAGTGCAGCATTTATAGATAGGTTAAAAAAGGAGTACGAAGGTTTTTATATTTTGCCGGAAGGCGGAACAAATGAATTGGCAATAAAGGGATGCGAAGAAATTTTAACCGATGAAGATGCAGGCTTCACTCATATTTGTTGTGCAGTGGGAACAGGAGGAACGCTTTCGGGAATTATTAATTCGTCATTGTCCCATCAAAAGATGCTTGGATTTCCTGCGTTAAAGGGTTCGTTTTTGTCCGATGATATTCGTAGTTTTGTAAAAAATACCAATTGGGATTTGATTTCTGATTATCATTTTGGAGGATACGGAAAAATAACAGAAGAATTAATTCGTTTTCTTAATCGGTTTTATCGTGAAACTGAAATTCCTCTGGATCCAATTTATACCGGAAAAATGATGTTTGGTATTTACGATTTGATTGAAAAAGGATATTTTCCGGAAGGTTCCAGAATATTGGCTATCCATACAGGTGGATTGCAGGGAATAAAAGGAATGAATATGGTTTTGGAAAAGAAAAAATTACCATTGTTAAATTATATATGATGTTAAAGCGAATTATTGTAGTATTGACGGTATTGATGATTTACAGTTGCGGTTCGAGTTCTAAAGTGCGCACTGCTACGGTGAATCGTACCAAGAAAACAACTGTTGTTAAGAAGCGTCCCTTTGTTGTTGCTAAAGAAACGGATGTGGTAAAGCAAAACAATGGAAAATCGGAAGTATTGGAAGCTACGTCAAAAATAGCGGTGACTCCGGAAGTGGTGAATAATTATATTTCACAGTATAAAGAAATCGCCAAAGAGAATATGCGTAAACATGGAATTCCCTGCAGTATAACTCTTGCGCAAGGTGTTCTTGAATCGGGTGCGGGAACAGGGGTTTTGGCGCAAAAAGCCAACAATCATTTCGGAATTAAATGCCATACCGGATGGACAGGCGAAAGCGTACACCATGATGATGATGCCGAACAGGAATGTTTCAGGAAGTACGAACAGTCTTCAGAGTCCTACCGAGACCATTCCCTTTTCCTTACCACAAGGAGTCGTTATGCTGGTCTTTTTAAATTGGATAAAGGAGATTATGTGGCTTGGGCCAATGGGCTTCGTGCTGCCGGCTATGCTACCGATGTCAAATACCCTGAAAAATTAATAGGACTTATTGAGCGCTATGAGTTGTATAAAATAGATGAGGAGGTAATCGGTTCAGGGTATAAACCCATTGCTAAAATGTCTGAGAAGCCCCTGGATGCAAATTCTTATCGCGTATCGCAAGGGGATACGCTGTATTCGATTTCCAGAAAATTCAACCTCTCTGTTGATGAATTGGTGCAGTTGAATAATTTACCGGGCAACGCCATCGCCATCGGTCAAATCCTTAAAATAAAATCATAATGTTATATCAAAGAAGCAGCGAACTTTTTGTAGAAGCTGCAAAAGTTATTCCGGGTGGAGTAAATTCGCCTGTTAGAGCATTTAAAGCTGTTGGAGGAACTCCGATATTCGTTAAAGAAGCCAAAGGGGCTTATTTGTATGATGAAGACGGTAATCGTCTGATTGATTACATCAACTCTTGGGGCCCAATGCTTTTAGGGCATGCTTACGAGCCTGTTGTTACTGCGGTTATTGAAAAAGCTAAAAAAGGGACTTCCTTTGGAACACCTACCGCTTTGGAAACCGAAATTGCGGCTTTAGCAGTTTCCATGGTGCCCAATATCGATAAAATACGTTTTGTGAATTCTGGAACGGAGGCCTGTATGAGTGCCATACGTTTGGCTCGTGGATTCACAGGAAGAGATAAGATTGTTAAGTTTTCAGGTTGTTATCACGGACATTCGGATTCTTTTCTGATTGCAGCTGGAAGTGGTTTAAGTACGTTTGGGGTTCCTAATAGCCCGGGTGTGACTTCTGGTACGGCAAAGGATACTCTGCTGGCGCGTTATAATGATTTGGACAATGTAAAAGAATTGTTCGAAGCTAATAAAGGTGAAATTTCGGCTGTTATTATTGAACCTGTTGCCGGAAACATGGGGTGTATACCTCCTCAAAAGGGGTTTTTAGAGGGTTTACGACAACTTTGTACTGAAAATGGTACTTTGTTGATTTTTGATGAAGTAATGACAGGATTCCGTCTTGCTAAGGGCGGTGCGCAGGAATTGTTCGGAATTGCAGCAGATATTGTTTGTTTTGGTAAGGTAATTGGCGGTGGTTTACCGGTTGGTGCCTTTGCTGCCCGTAATGAAATTATGAATTATTTGGCGCCTGTAGGACCTGTATATCAAGCGGGGACACTTTCGGGGAATCCGTTGGCTATGGCGGCTGGATTGGCAATGTTACAGGGAATTAATGGCGACACAGCATTGTTTCAGCGTTTGGAGGATAAAACGGCTTATCTGGAAAAAGGAATTCGCGAAAAGCTTACCGAAAACAATGTGGTATTTACCATTAACCGTGTTGGGTCTATGATTTCCGTTCATTTTGATGCTGATCCGGTCTATGATTTTCAAACCGCAGGTAAAGGCGATAATGAAACCTTTAAGAAGTTTTTCCACGGTTTGTTACAAGAAGGGGTGTACATCGCGCCATCGGCCTATGAAACCTGGTTTATAACCGATGCGTTAAGTTATGATGACTTGGATTTTACCATAAATGCGATTGATAAAGTAGCAAAATCATTATAAAATAAAAAAGCAAGGTGAGCTTTTTTATTTTATAATGATGATTTCATTATTTTTTTGCGCTAGCTACAGGAGCCGGAGCACCAACTAACTGAGCCAAAACTGTTTTGTTTTTTTCCAAAGAAGCAGTTTGTTGCGGAGTAAGTGTGGCTCTTAATTTTGCCTCGATTACACGACTGATTTCTCTTCTTGAAGCTTCAGTGGCATTTGAATCTAACATTCCTTCGTGTTTTTTCTTGAAAAGATTAAAGAACGTCATTTGCATGTCGTTTTCAACTGTGATAACAGTCATTAGTTTTTCAAGATCGCTTTTAGCATTTTTTTCGATTTGAACAGAATTGTCCTGAGCGGAAACATTTACGGAAAAGGCAAAAAACAAAGCCAATAGTGCAATTATTTTTTTCATAATTTTTTATGTAGTTACTGGTTATAAGTGCCAAATCTAAATAAAATTGAAAGAAATGCCAAATTTCAATCAAATAATAACATTATTATTGTCGTTTGTGATGCATTTCTTTTCTTTTGTTCTGCATTTTTTCCATTCTGTTTTCACGTTTTTCTTCCCACTTGGTCATTTGTTTTTCATTCAGAATTTTTTTCATTTCCGATTTAAAGGCAATTTGTTCGTCCATCATCTTGCTTTTCATAGCGAAACGTTCGTCATTTGTTGGTTTTGTACCGTCTTTTTTGGCAGCTTCACGTTTTGCTTTTGCTTCTTCGTGTTTTTTGCTTTGTTCCGTTAAAAGTTTTTTAAGGTCTTTTTGCTGTTTGTCGTTCAAATCCAATTCTAAGGTCATTTTTTTAACCTGTAATTCAGTTCTTTGTTCGGGAGTGAATTCTTCCATTTTCATTTTTCTGTCCTGGGCAAAAGTTGCCAATGATCCTGTCATTATAACGGCAATCAATAATTTTTTCATGGTATATCGTTTTTATTGTGTTACGCCTATAGGACATCTAGAAGTTAAAAAGGTTTAATTTTAATCTTGAATAACAAAAAAAGGAACCCGATTGGATTCCTTTAATTTATCTGAAAATTGATTTTACACTTAGTCTTTTAAAACCACAACTTTGCTTTCGCCGTTAACGCTCACTGATGTCAATCCGTGTTGTGCTAAAGCTTTCATGGCTTTGTCCCATTTTTTTCCACTTAAAGCGGCTTGGTTTTTCAGTGCTGCCAATTCTAACGAATTGTTGTTTTTCTGAAGAATTTCGATAATCGCTTTTTCTTCGGCTTCCAGTTCCACGGCAATCGCTTTCTTCTCCGGACGCATTTGCGGGAAGAATAATACTTCCTGAATCGACGGGTTGTTGGTTAAGAACATAATCAAACGGTCCATTCCGATTCCCAAACCGGACGTTGGCGGCATACCGTATTCCAAAGCTCTTAGGAAATCTTCATCGATGATGCCATTTGCTTCGTCGTCTCCTTTTTCGGCTAATGCCATTTGGGCTTCAAAACGCTCTCTTTGGTCAATTGGGTCGTTCAATTCCGAATAGGCATTAGCGATTTCTTTTCCGCACACCATCAGCTCGAAACGCTCGGTCAGTTCCGGATTGTCGCGGTGCGATTTACACAACGGTGACATCTCTTTCGGATAATCCGTGATGAACGTCGGCTGGATAAAATTGCCTTCACATTTTTCACCGAAAATCTCGTCGATTAATTTTCCTTTACCCATGGTTTCGTTCACTTCGATGCCCATAGATTTGGCAGCTTCAAACAATTCTTCCTCCGTTTTTCCGGTAATGTCGAAACCGGTGAATTGTTTAATCGCATCCGTCATCGTAACGCGTGCATACGGTGCTTTGAAATTCACTTTATGTTCGCCGAAAGTAGCTTCTGTAGTACCGTTCACCTGAAGTGCGCAGTATTCCAAAAGGTTTTCGGTCATGGTCATCATCCAGTTGTAGTCTTTGTAGGCTACATATATTTCCATCGCGGTAAATTCCGGATTGTGCGTACGGTCCATTCCTTCGTTACGGAAGTTTTTCGAGAACTCATATACACCATCAAAACCACCGACGATTAATCTTTTCAAATACAATTCATTGGCAATTCGCATATACAACGGAATGTCTAACGAATTGTGGTGTGTAATGAAAGGTCTTGCAGCCGCTCCACCAGGAATCGATTGCAATACCGGTGTTTCCACTTCCATATAACCCGCTTCATTGAAGAAGGTTCTCATGGCTGTGAATAATTTGGTTCGTTTTATGAAAACCTCTTTTACTTGAGGGTTCACCACCAAATCCACATAACGCATACGGTAACGCAATTCCGGATCGGTAAAGGCATCGAATACATGACCTTCTTCGTCCATTTTCGGTAACGGTAACGGACGTAATGTTTTACTTAAAAAAGTGAAATTGGAAACACGAATACATTTTGCGCCCACTTGTGTGGTGAACAATTCGCCTTCAATTCCGATAAAGTCTCCCAAATCGGTCAGTTTTTTGAAAACCGTGTTGTAAAGCGTTTTGTCTTCGCCTTCGCAAATCACATCGCGGTTAAAATACGCCTGAATTCGGCCTTCGCTGTCCTGAAGTTCGGCAAACGACGCTTTCCCCTGATCGCGAACACTCATTAAACGTCCGGCTACCACAACTTTCTTTCCTTCTTCAAAAGCGTCCTTTATCTGCTTCGACGTATGATTTACGGGAAACAAATTTGCGGGATACGGATTGATACCAAGTGCTCTCAACTTGCTCAATTTCTCTCTTCTGATGATTTCTTGTTCTGAAAGTTGCATAATTCTTATTTATTTTAAGCCTGCAAAGATAGGTATAATTTGAAAATGAGGCAATTTGAAAATGCGACAATTTGAAAAGCTGTAATTGTAATGTTGTTAAGGTTGTCGGTCATTGGTTTTCTGCAGTCTGAACTCTGTCTTCTGAGGACTTTTTTTGAGCGTAATGGTTCGGGCTTTTTTGGAGTCCTTGTTCCTGCTGTCCGCGCTACACGGTAGCTTGCTCCCATCAGGGCTATTAGGAAACTATTTTGTACTTTTGTATTCTGAAAAAAATAATTTTTCAATTGCACAATGAATAAAAAAGTAAGCCTTCAGGATTTAGGACGGAAAGATTATAAAGATACATGGGATTATCAGGAAACATTGTTTGCGGATATTGTAGCGCAAAAAGTGGCTAAAAGAGAAAATCCGGAAATTGTTACTTCAAATCATTTTTTATTTGTCGAGCATCCGCACGTTTATACTTTGGGAAAAAGTGGCGATTTGTCGAATCTGCTTTTGTCGGAAAAGCAATTGGCAGATAAAGGAGCGACTTTTTATAAAATAAACAGGGGAGGGGATATTACTTATCACGGACCGGGACAAATTGTAGGGTATCCAATTTTGGATCTCGAGAATTTCTTTACTGACATTCATAAATATTTACGATTGTTGGAAGAAGCTATTATTCTTACTTTGGCGGAATACGGTTTGCAGTCCGAAAGAAGCCAGGGCGAAACCGGAGTCTGGTTGGGTGTGGGAACGCCGTTTGCCAGAAAAATTTGTGCCATGGGGGTTCGTGCTTCCCGATGGGTGACCATGCACGGCTTTGCGTTAAATGTAAATGCCGATTTGGGGTATTTCGACAATATCATTCCGTGCGGCATAAAAGGTAAGGCGGTTACTTCAATGCATGCCGAATTGGGAAGAACGGTCGATGAGCAGGAAGTGAAGCAAAAAATAGTAAAACATTTCGCCGATTTGTTTGAAGCGGAAATGGTATAAATAAAAAAGGAAGTCAATTGACTTCCTTTTTTATTTATAGTTCCAATTTTAGTTGTTCCGGTAAAAGACGGAAGGACATACGGTGGTATTTTGTAGTGCCGTATTTCCTAATGGCTTCACGGTGTTCTTCGGTAGGGTATCCCTTGTTTTTTTTCCAGTTGTACATTGGGAATTCTTCATGAATTCGATTCATATATTCATCCCGATAGGTTTTGGCTAAAACCGATGCAGCGGCTATGCTTAAATATTTACTGTCTCCTTTTACAATACAGCTGTGCGGAATGTTGTTTACAGGTTTGAATCGGTTTCCGTCTACTATAATATATTCCGGACTTGGGTTTAAATTCAGGACGCATTCCTGCATGGCTTTAATCGAGGCGTTTAGAATATTGATTTTGTCAATTATTTTAGGTTCCAGATGGATTACGTGAAATGTAACGGCTTCCTTTTCTATGATGGGTTTGAGCTGCTCTCTTGTTTTTTCGGATAATTGTTTGGAGTCGTTTAGTTTTTCTGAAAAAAAGCCTTGAGGCAGTATTACGGCGGCAGCAGTAACGGGCCCTGCGAGACAGCCACGGCCGGCTTCATCGGTTCCGGCTTCCAATAATAAAGTTGAAAAATTTTCGGATAGCATTGTTTGGTTTTTGCAAAAATACAAAAAAAAGCAGTTGATTATTAAGATGTTTGTCTTCAAAGTCGTTGTTTCGTGCGTAATTCATTTTTATTTGATAAAATATTTAACACATGTTAAATAGTATAATTCTGTAGTATAATTTGGTTATTTAAGAAATTATTAAGAAGTTTGCGAAATAACTAACTCAAATAAATTTAATATGAGATCGAAGTTTAAATGGATTTTTACGCTGTTATTGGCGTTTTCAATGCAGTTTTCGTTCGCACAAGAGAAGACTGTTACTGGTACGGTAACCGAAGGTGGTTTGCCGTTGCCTGGTGTGAGTGTTGTGGTTAAAGGTACAACACGTGGTACACAAACTGACATGGATGGAAATTATTCCATCAAAGCTAAAACTGGTGAGGTTTTAGTATTTTCTTTCATTGGTATGAAAGATTCATCGGCGGCCGTAGGGGCGTCAAACAAAATTAATGTTGCTATGGCGGCTGAATCTACTACGTTAGAGAATGTTGTTGTAACTGCATTGGGTATTAAGAAAAGACAAGATGAAATCACGTCTTCGACTCAATTGGTTAAATCGAAAGAGTTAACGCAGGCTGCAAACCCTAACGTTGTTCAATCGTTAGCTGGTAAAGTAGCAGGTTTGCAAATTAATACTACAAACAATGGTGTTAATGCTACTACTCGTATCGTATTACGTGGTAACCGTTCAATTACGGGTGATAACCAGGCTTTGGTTGTTATCGATAACGTAATTTCGACTGCTGCAGTTTTACAATCATTATCACCGGATATTGTTGAATCAACTAACATCTTGAAAGGTGCGCAAGGAGCTGCACTTTATGGTGATGCTGGGGTTAATGGTGTAATCTTGGTTACTACTAAAAAAGGAGCAAAAAGCGGAAAGTTAAATGTGAGTGTGAACTCATCAGTTGACTTTGAAAGCGTTTCTTTTATTGCTGAAAGACAAAGACGTTACGGTCAAGGTTGGAACGGTCAACAGATTTCTTACGAGAATGGTGGTTGGGGAGCTGAGTTTGACGGTGTAGTTAGACCAGTAGGTTTGGCTCAAGCTGACGGATCTTATATTATGGCGCCTTACAGCTCTATTAAAGATAATATCAAGAAATTCTTCAACGACGGTACTATTTTACAAAATGGTTTATCAATCAGTGGAGGTTCTTTGGATGACGGATATGCTTTATTATCTGTAAACAACCAAAAAACTGACTTCGTTGTTAAAGGTGATGAATTAAATAGAAGTACTTTCTCTTTCAAAGGAGGAAAAAAATTCGGAAAATGGACAGTAGAAGGAAATACAGTTTATGTTTCTGAAAAAACTGAAACTACATCTTCTAACTTATTTACAGAGTTATTACAAACTGCAACAAACATTCCTGTTGAGCGTTTTGAGCATTCTGGTAACGAAGGTCACTGGACTGCATACTACAACAACCCTTACTGGTTGAGAGATAACGTACGTAATACAAACAGATCTGATTATTTCAGTGGTATTGCTACATTGAACTATGCGTTAAATAAGAATATTAACTTCAACTATGTTGCAAGTATTCAGGTTAGACAAAACAATTCAAGATCACATACTAATGGTTACATTGATAACCTTCAAGTAGGTGGTGGTAATCACACTATTGTTTCTTCTTTTGATACATTCAATCAAAATCAAAGAAATTTCTATGGGGATTTCATGATTAACTTTGATTATATGTTGACTGATAATATCAGCTTCAAAGCGAATATCGGTAACAACATGAGAGATAACTACACTCAATTTACAAGTGTTGGTGGTGATAACTTAACTATTCCTGGATTATACAATATTTCTAACGTTACTGGTGAGGTACGAAGAGATAATGGTTATTCAAGACAAAGAAGATTTGCGTTTTTTGCTAACGTGGATTTAGGTTACAAAGATTTCTTATCATTAAACTTAACAGGTAGAAATGACTGGAACTCAACTATGTCTCAAACTCCAAAAGATAACTATTTCTACCCATCTGCAGGTATCTCTTTTACACCTACAAAAATTAACGGTTTGAAAGATAGTAAAGTGGTTAACTATACTAAATTGTACGCTAACTACATTGTAGTAGGTAACTCTTCTGCTGTTGGTGTTTATGGTACAAATGATACATATTTATCAGGTACAGGATATCCATTTGGAGGTTTGAACTCGTTCACAAACACACAAACTCCTACAGATATCAATATTAAGCCAGAGTTTATGTCAACTTTCGAGGTAGGTGCTGCTTTAGGATTCTTTAAAGACAGAATTACTTTAGAAGGTTCATATTACAATACTAAAACTGATGATTTGATTACAAGAAGATCTGTTTCTGCAGCTTCTGGTATCACAAGCGTTTTAACTAACGTTGGTCAAATGACAACTACAGGTTTTGAAATCGAGTTAGGTTTTGCACCTATCAGAAACGATAAATTCTCTTGGGAAAACAGAATCGCTTATTCTCATTCTAAATCAGTTGTAGATAAAGCGGCTCCAGATGCTAAATCAATCGCATTGGTTAACTTCTCTGGAAACGGTATCGGAATCTTTGCTGATGAAGGAGAAGAGTTTCCTTTAATCAAAGGTATCGCTTACGAAAGAGATGATCAAGGTAGAGTAATTATCGATCCAAGTACTGGTAACCCAGTTAGATCTTCTGAGTACAAAATTCTTGGAAAAGCTACTCCTGATTACATCATCAACTACAATACTTCAGTAGAATACAAAGGTATTCGTTTAGCTGCGGTAATGGATTACAGAACAGGTCACCAATTCTGGGCTGGTACTAAAGACTGGTTATCATGGTCTGGTCACTTAGTAGAATCTGCTGAAAACGGACGTACTGGATTTATCTTCCCTAACTCTGCTACAGATTTAGATGGGGACGGTGTTTACGAAGCAAATACAACTGTTGTTACAGGTGGTAATACTTACACTTCTTACTTGAACTATTTCTCTAACGAGTACCGTGCAGTTTCTGAAAACATGGTGTTGGATGCTACGGCTTTCAAAGTGAGAGAGTTGTCTTTGAGCTATTCTTTACCATCTAAAATGATTGAAAAAGCTGGTTTATCTTCATTACGTTTTGGTGTAAATGCTAGAAATCCTTTCACAGTATTGCCAAAAGAAAATAGAGGGTATCATGATCCTGAGCAATCAAGATCAAGTGGAAATGACCAAGGTTTAGCTGTTACAGGTCAATATCCTGCAACAAGAACTTTCGGATTCAATGTTAATCTAACTTTTTAATTAGAGAAAAATGAAAAGAATTAAATTTATATTACCGTTAATAGCTGGATTTATGCTATTTTCATGTAGTGATTACTTAGATGTGAATCAATCACCTGATGATCCTACTTCGGCTTCAGTAACGCCAGACTTGTCGTTAGCTGCTGCACAATCTGATTCCTACAGAAACTTAACCAGACGTATGAATGAATATGGTAACGTATTTATGAACAACTGGGGAGCTAATGTAAACTCTTTTACTGGAGGGTATGCTGAAGAATTCGGTATCACATTGAGTAATAACTTTTATGATGATATCTGGGATGGTGTTTACAGAAGTACTGGGTTATATTCCAGAATTATTAACCACCCATCTTCAGGGTATGATAACCACAAAGCGATTGCTAAAATCTGTAAAGCGTTTTACTTTCAGTATTTAGTGGATCTTTATGGAGATGTTCCTTATTCAGAAGCTCATCAAGGTGTTAACTCTGTTACTCCTGCTTACGATGACGACAAAGCTATTTACAGAGATTTAGTAGTACAATTAGAGGATGCGATTTCTATGATTGAAAATGCTCCTGCTACTGCTAAAACTGTTGGTGCTGAAGATGTTATTTTAGGAGGTGATATGAACGGATGGGTAAAATTTGCCAACACGTTAAAATTAAGAATCTTATTAAGACAATCTGAATTAACAGATACTGAAACTACAACTTACTTAGCAGGTGAATTCGCTGAATTATCTTCTGCTAGTTTTGTGGATCAGGATGTAACAATCAACCCTGGTTATTCAAGTGGTAGTGATTCAAGACAAAACCCATGGATGAACTTAATGGTTGAATTGAAAAAAGATTCAAACGGTAACTTCGTTGAAAGAAACGCTTTCCGTTTCAGAAGAGCTTCTGCTTACATCGCTGGACAATTGAACTCAACTTCTGACGGAAGAAGAACTAGATTGTTTAAACCGGTTTCAGGAAGTAATATTACAGGTGTTATCCAAGGAGACCAGTCTGCATTGAATGGTGGTGGAACTGCACCGGCTGCAATTTCTTCATTAGGCCCAGGTTTAGTGATTGATAACGCTCAAGATGGTTATATGATGTTAAAAGCTGAAAGTTTATTACTTCAAGCTGAAGCGGTACACAAAGGATATTTAGCTGGAGATGCTCAAGCTTTGTTTGATGAGGCAATTAATGCATCTTTCACACAATTAGGAGCAACTGGAGCTGCTGCTTACATCACTAGTATCAATGGTGCAATTGGAAAAGGATATGGCGCTGCAGGTGCTACTCCTGATCAACAGTTAGAGGCTATTTTCTACCAAAAAAGTATTGCTTTGAATGGTATTAATGGTGCTGAAATTTTTATCGAGTACACTAGAGCTCGTAAAAACGGTAACCCTTTAATTGATGAAAACATCCCAATGCCATTAAACTCTGTTACACCAACAGGTAACAAACCACGTCGTTTAATGTATCCAATTTCTGAATATGCAAGTAACAGTGCTAACGTTCCTGTTCAAACTATTTCAGATGCATACAACACGGCTCCATTCTGGTTTGAATAATAATTGATTTGTTACAAACTTAAAAAATAGAATTATGAAAAAATTAATGTCTTTATTTATCATCGCAGGTGTTGCTTTTGCATGTACCGATGATGATATCAGATCGGAACACGTTCTTGATAATGGACCTAAAATTGTAGGTTTCTCTAAATCATTTGAAACTGTTTCTTATTTTACCGATGAAGGTGATGTTACTTTGGATTTTCCGATTGATTTAATCGGTTTAGGTACAGGTGAAACGTTGTCTTCTGCTATCGATGTGAACTATGAAATTGATGTTGCTAATACTACTGCAGTTGAAGGAACAGAATATGATTTCGTAGACACAACTGGAAAAGTAACTATTCCTGCTGGAGGTAACTTCGCTACTTTACCAATTGTAGTTCACACTGGAAGTTTAAATCCAACACAAAAAACGGAATTAGTAGTTAAATTAACTTCTGCTACTAATAACACTGTTGTTGGAGAACAATACAAAACGTTCAAAGTAATTTTCGTAGGTTGTCAATCTCAACTTGCAGGTTCTTACACAGTTGTAATCACTAGATCTGATTCTCCTGCTGTAGTAACTTGGACAGATGAGGATATCACTATGACATCGGTTAACAATTTCAAATCAAAAAGATCTGGTAACTACCAAATTGGAGTTTTGCAAGGAACTAACGGTTACCACTTTGTTGATATTTGTGGAGAAATTACTGTTCCTCAAATGCAGTTAAATGAAGTGTATTCTAACATCTTACGTCCTGATCCGGCTAACAATGGTTTGGATGGAGAAGTAACAGGTCCGAATAACTTCTATACTAAATATCAAATCGGATTTACAAGTAACACGGTTTGGAGAGGTTTCACTTGTACTTACACAAGAAATTTATAATTTTAATAAGAAATATTTATGAAAAAAATATATAGAAATAAGTTTTTACTTTCTGTACTATTAGCTTCTTCTGTTTTAGTGTCTTGTGACCAGGATAATCCTACTGAGAACGAAAGAGTTTCTAAACCTGTAATTGAAGTTGACCAAACGGAATTTTCAGTTACTGAAGGTGATGAAATTACTATTAATCTTTCTACTGTACAGCCTATCAATAACACGATGGAGTTTAAAGTTGAATTGATTGGTGGTACTGGTTCTTTCAGAGATTATACTACTAGTGGTGATGAGACTGTTGAGGATGACGGTATGGGTATTATCGGGCACAGATTTTCTTTCCCGGCTTATGCTACTGACTATTCCTTTACAATCACTCCGGAACTTGATATGTTCGTAGAAGGAGCTGAAACTTTGAAGTTGAGAGTTTATTCAATGGGTAACTCAAACGGTGCTCTTGATAAAATTATCAACATTAACGTAGCGGATTATGTTAGCAATGACATCGCTATCGAATTGAATTGGTCTAAAACAAGACCGGATCGTTTCGGTACTTTAGTTGACGGTACTTATCTTGATGCTGCCGGTGATGAACATCCTTTCACTGATTACGATTTTGATTTCTACGTATTCGATGCGGCTTTCAATGAAGTAACAGGTTTCGCTGCTGCAACAGGAAATGCTCCTGAAAAAGCGGTTCTTTTAGATGCTGATTTAGTTGATGGAGATTACTACATCATCCCTGATTTATACGATTCAGGAACTGATCCAGCGGTTAGATTCAAATTCGATATTAACTTAAAAGTTGCTAAATATGGTGTTTGGTATCATTCAATGCCATTAACATATTTCAGTGATAATGCAGTATCAGCTCCAAGTGGGTTGAACGGAGGTGAAACTCTTGCTGCAATTCTTACTAAATCAGGAACTACTTACACTTTATCTGATTTCAATACAGGTGATGTGTTAGCTTCTGGTAAAGCAGCTCAATTAAGAGAAAGAATTAGAGCAATCAAAAACATCAGAAGAAAATAATTTCTTTTTGAGTTCTTATAAAAGCCCCACTTTGTGGGGCTTTTTTTATTTGAATAATTTATCCAAATCTGATTACCTTTGTCTTCTAATAAAAATTTATGAGACAAGGTCTTTTTTGTTTATTGTTGTTGTTTTCTTTTTCGGTGTTTGCACAAGACGATGAGTTGGTATTGAAAAACAATTCGTCAAAAACCGTTGCGGAGACAAAACCTCCCGTTGATTTATACAAAATAATTACCATTGAACGGGATACTATTATTGTGGATACTTCCCTAACCGTACAACGTGAGTATAAGTTTAATTACCTTCGTAAAGATACTTTTGGGTTGTTGCAATTTTTAAACGAAGGACAAACCTATAATACGCTCGATTTTGGCTTAACCCATTTCAATCCTTTTCCAGAATTCGGATTCCTAGCCAAACATTTTAATTATCTTGAAGTACGCGACATCCAGTATTACAATGTGCCTACCCCTTATTCCGATTTGTATTTCAAATCCGTTATGGAACAAGGACAAAATCTGGATGCTTTTGCCACTGCCAATACATCAAAAAACCTGAATTTTTTTGCGGGTTATAAAGGCCTTCGCTCGTTGGGGAAATATAAAAACCAATTGTCCAGTACCGGGAATTTTAAAATCGGTGCCAGTTACAATACCTCTGATAAACGGTATTATCTCAAAGCTCATTTTACCGGTCAGGACATCCTGAATCAGGAAAACGGCGGAATTGTAACACTTTCCCAGTTTGAAGATGGCGATAATCTGTATTCCGAACGACCGCGTTTGGATGTTTATTTTGGTGATGCCAAATCGCTTTTAAAAGGGAACCGCTTTTTTATAGACCATTCGTTTAAGTTGAGTAAAAAACCAAGTAGTCTTGTAGTTAACCATCAGTTCAACTATGAGTATAAGTTTTTTGATTACTCTATGACTTCACACCAGCGTTTTGGCGATAGTTATACTTCTTATGTCAGCAACAAAACCCGTTACAACCGTATGTACAATAAATTGGGTGTTGCTTACTCGCACAAAACTATCGGCGACTTTAATTTCTTTGTCGAAGATTATCAGTATAATTATTTCTACTACAGAACCGTTACACAGGCTTTTGGAAGTTTCGTTCCCAATAGTAATAATGATAAAATAAATACCTGGGGGGCCAATTACGTGTATCAGAAAAACAATTGGAAAGGTACTTTTTTGGTTTCCAACTCGATTACGAAGCAATCGTTGGCCAACCTTGAAGCGCAAATCCGTTATACTCTGAATGAGAAAAACTGCTTTTTGTTCAAATATCAAAACATGAACAAATTGCCTAATCTCAATTACGTTTTATACCAAAGTGATTACAAAGAATACAATTGGTTCAACAATTTCAAAAACGAAAAAATCAATAACATCGAATTCGAAGCCCAAACACAATGGTTAACGGCCTCGGTTCAGTATACCGTTTTAAATGATCACTTGTTTTTTGCCAATGTGAATCCAACCTATAACGAATTCGGAATCGCCGATAAATTAATCGTTAAACCGTTTCAATACGATAAAACCATCAACTATTTGTCGGTTAAAGCCGGTAAAGAATTCAAATTTTGGAATTTCGGTTTAGACAATACTGTTTTGTTTCAACAGGTACAGCAATCTGATGCGATTCTGAATGTTCCGAAATTCACCACTCGTAACACTTTGTATTATAACAATCATTTTTTCAAAAAAGCATTGTTTTTGCAAACCGGTGTAACCCTCAATTATTTTTCAAAATACTACGCCAACGATTATAACCCACTACTGGGCGAATTCTATATCCAAAACCAAAAAGAAATCGGCGATTTTCCAATGTTAGACTTCTTTATCAACGCCAAAATCAGAACGTTCCGCGTCTTCTTGAAAGCAGAGCATTTCAACTCCAGCTTTACCGGATACGATTATTATACGGCACCCAATTATCCGTACCGTGATTTTATGGTGCGTTTCGGGGTAATCTGGAATTTCTTCAGTTAGTTTTTGAAGCGAAGGGTTCGGGCTTTTTTGGAATCCGTTTTCCCGCTGTCCGCTCTATCTTTTTCGGGGGCTTCGTGAGAGCTTCGACGAGCACAGCATGACACTTCAGCCACCGAAAAAGGATGCCGCTCCCATCGGGGCTATTCAGGAAACCATTTTACTTTTTGGAAACAGGGTAATAATCAATATCTTTACACGCTCAAAAGCTGTGAAATAACAACGATAAAATATCGAAATGAAATACGTAGAAAACATATTAGGAACTATTGGGAATACGCCAATGGTGAAATTAAACAAAATCACCGCGGAAATACCGGCGTTGGTTTTGGCAAAAGTGGAATACTTCAATCCAGGTCATTCGTGCAAAGACCGTATGGCATTAAAAATGGTGGAAGATGCTGAAGCTGACGGACGTTTAAAACCAGGCGGAACCATCATCGAAGGAACTTCTGGAAATACCGGCATGGGATTGGCCTTAGCAGCGATCATCAAAGGATACAAATTAATTTGTGTGATTACGGATAAGCAGTCCAAAGAAAAAATGGACATCCTGCGTGCCGTAGGTGCCAAAGTAGTAATTTGCCCAACCGATGTAGAACCAACCGATCCGCGTTCGTATTATTCGGTTTCCAAACGTTTGGCAGAAGAAACGCCAAATTCATGGTATGTAAACCAATACGATAACTTATCCAATACCAAAGCAAACTACGAGCAAACAGGACCGGAAATTTGGGAACAAACTGATGGGAAAGTAACGCATTTTGTGGTTGGTGTTGGAACCGGAGGAACGATTTCGGGTGTCGCTAAATTTTTAAAAGAGAAAAACCCGAACATCAAAATTTGGGGTGTAGACACCTACGGTTCGGTTTTCAAAAAATATAAGGAAACCGGAATTTTTGATGAGAACGAAGTGTATTCGTATGTAACAGAAGGTATCGGAGAAGATATTCTTCCTAAGAATGTTAATTTCGATCTTATTGACGGTTTTACCAAAGTGACCGATAAAGATGCAGCGGTGTATACCCGTAAATTAGCCTTGGAAGAAGGTTTGTTCGTAGGGATGTCTTCCGGTTCTGCCATCAAAGGATTGTTGCAGTTAAAAGACGAGTTCGGTCCGGACGATGTGGTAGTAGTTTTATTCCACGATTCGGGTTCGCGTTATGTGGGGAAAATCTTCAATGACGATTGGATGCGTGACCGCGGTTATCTGGAAGACGAAATCACCAAAGCGGAAGATTTAATCAAAGAACATATCGACAAACCATTGGTGGTTGTCCGTACCGAAGAGTTGGTTTCCCACGCAATTGATCGTATGCGTAAATTCAAGATTTCTCAAATCCCGGTGATTGACATCAATGGGTTTGTAGGATCGGTAGACGAATCGGATTTGTTTCAAAGCTTCATTTCTGATAAAAATGTGGCTGAAAAACCAATTCGTGAAGTGATGGGCGCAGCATTTCCAATCGTAAAATTAGGAACTTCCGTAGAAGAGGTTTCCAAATTAATCAACAAAGACAATCAGGCCGTGCTGGTGGATTTAGGAAACGGAAAACACCATATCATCACCAAACATGATATTATCAATTCGATAAAATAGTTATAAGTCAAATTATAAAAAAGCCGCTTTTAGAAAGCGGCTTTTTTATTTTAATTTCCGATCAAAACTCCGGAAACATTCCAGGCACTGAAACTTGTTCCTTCGGTTGCGCCTTGCGGTATTTTAATCTGCAGGGTGTGTTTCCCGGCTTTCAAATCGCCTAAATCGATTAGGGTTGGCGTGGTTACCATTCCCGGACACCAATTCGACCGACTGTAATCGGAAGACGACAATCCGTTAGGGAAATTTCCCGAGGCAGGATTAAATAAACGGTAGGAACCACAATCCTGTCGCCACGGTATAAAAGCATATACTTCTTTATGGTCTAAAAGAAGGGTGTTTTTCTTTTGCAGGTATTCGTCGCCATTTTCCCAGCCGCCATGACCGGTTGTAATATAACGGAGTCGGGCATTTTTCACATCTTTATCCAGAACAAAAGTAACTTCCAGTCCTTTTTCATGATTAAACATGGTGCTGTATTCCTGTTCTGCCATTTCCATCACATTGGTCGTGTTGAAAAGCGGTAAGGCAAACGTGTTTTTCAGACTTTGGTTTTCTTCATTGTGAATGGTTATATTCATTGAGATTTTATGACCGCCTTTGTCGTAGTTTCCAATAAAAGTGCCTACCCAAAGTTCTTTGCCGCTGAGTTGGGATTGCAGTTCAGAAATGTCCTGACGATAAGGCACCACTTCGTGCCACGTTTTATCTTTTAGCTGAATATGATTGTATTGCTTAATGCCGAACGGAGTGAAAAAACGCATCAGTTCCAATAAAGGAGCATAGTTTTCGGTGCGTACCACTCCCTGGTATTTTTTACCGTTCCCGTTTTCATAAATCGGAAGGGTTTTGGCACCATTTTTCAATCCGTCCAGGAAAGAAATTTTCTGGTCGGTTGGAATCACAAAAACAGAACCAGTACGATCATAGGCATCTCCATTGGACTGTTCCAAAACATCTACAAAAATCTGACTGCCGTTTTTGATTTCCGGAAACTTTATTTTTTTCAGGATTATTGTGCCATTTGCAAAGCGTAAAATACTGTCGTTGGATTTAGAGGCATCGGAAAAGTTGATGGTTTCATTTTCAAACACGGCAAGGGTTGTAAAACGGCTTTTCCATAATAAATCACGATAGGTCAGCTGATCTACCTGTTTTCCATGGATAGCGTTCTCCACCATTTGTGCTGGGCTGAAGGATTTTTGCTTTTCAATTTTGGATGCGGTTATTACAAAATTTCCGTTTCGAACCATTTCCAAAACCAATCCCAGATTCTGTCCTAAAACAGTCGGGGCTCCTTTCACTTTCAATTCGTTAGTGTACCAAAGTTCGATAGTATTTGAATTGATAATCGTTTTTGCTTTGCGGCATTGGTAGCCTAATACTTTTTTTGTATCGTTGGTAATTTCAAAGTTTTGTTTTGCCAAAGAAACACTGTCTAAGGTGGTAACCGATTTCGTTTTATCCATTTGTCCCAGCTGTAAATAAGCATTTTTCAAATGATTGATTAAGGTTTGCTCGTAAGGAAATGATGTTTTGTTTGCGTTAATCGCCTCAGAAGTGACTAATGTTTCTGTCTCGTTGGTAAAAACCAAAATCGGATTCTGGTTATCAAGCTGTTTTCCGTTAGAACTTTTTAAGTAACTAATTTTATAGCCTTTCGAAGGATGACTGTTAATTTGTGCAAAACTTAGTCCGAACTGCAGTAAAAATATAATTGTAAGATTTTTTTTCATTTTTTTAAATTGTGTTGTGCAACAAAGATAATTTTTTTCATACATTAGTGCTCTATTTTATACGCCATGCAGGAAGATTTTTTACACCACATTTGGGACCGCAAGAAATTTGCGGTTACCGCACTAACTACGCAGCAGGGAGAAGCTCTTCAAATCCTGCATTCCGGATATTATTTACAACAGGCCGGTCCTGATTTTTTCAACGCTCAACTTCGAATCGGCAATCAGAAGTGGGCCGGAAATGTCGAAATACACGTCAAGTCTTCGGATTGGTATGTACACCAACACCAAAATGATTCTGCTTATGATAGCGTAATTCTACACGTGGTCTGGGAATATGATGCGGCGGTTTTTCGCAATGACAATACAGAAATTCCGGTTTTGGAACTCAAAAATTATGTTGCCAAAGAAGTGTTGGAGAATTATTTGTCGCTTACCGTTACCAAAACATGGATTTATTGCGAAAGGGATTTGAGCGCTGTTGATGCTTTTGTTTTTAAAAATTGGCAGGAACGATTGTTTTTTGAACGTTTGGAGCGGAAGTCGGAACCAATTTTCAAAATGTTATTGCAAAATGGAAACGATTGGGAAGCTTCTCTTTTTAGTTTTTTAGCGAAAAACTTCGGACTCAATGCTAATGGGGAATCGTTTTTCGATATTGCCAATTCCATACCGTTTTCGGTCCTTCGGAAGGAAAAGTTTCAAATTGAAAATTTAGAGGCACTGTTTTTTGGCCGCGCCGGATTGTTGACGGAAGCAAAAGAAGATCTTTATTACAGGGATTTGCAATTCCGATGGCAGTATTTGTTTGAAAAATACCAGTTGAAAAGTGTTTTTGTTGAACCGCTTCATTTTTTTAAACTCCGTCCCGATAATTTCCCAACGATTCGGTTGGCACAATTGGCGCAACTCTACCATTTGCAGGATAATTTATTTTCTAAAATCTGTACGGCAAAATCGGTTTCGGAATTGTATGCGATTTTCGATTTGAAGGTCTCCGTTTATTGGCAAACGCATTATCAATTCGATAAGGAAAGTCCCAAAAAACGCAAATCCCTGACGGCATCTTTTATCGATTTACTCCTTATAAATACGGTTATTCCAATGCAGTTTGCGTATGCCAAACATCAGGGGAAAGAAATATCGGAAGAACTGATTCATTTTCTGCAAGCCATTGCTCCCGAGAAAAATGCCATTGTCGACAAGTTTACGGATTTCGGTGTTTCAGTTGATAATGCTTTCGACTCCCAAACGCTTTTGCAACTTAAAAATGAATATTGCAATCATAAAAAATGCCTGCAATGCGGAATTGGAATAGAATTGTTAAAGAAATAAATTACATTTGTACTATGGGACTGATAACTACTATACGTCACTTTTTTGAAAAACACGGCTTCGAGGTTTCTTCACGTTTCGCCGATCGTTTGGGCATGCGAACCACCAGTGTTCGTCTGTTTTTTATTTACATCTCCTTTTTTACTGTCGGACTTTGGTTCGGGGTCTATCTTACATTAGCATTTTTACTTCGCTTAAAAGATATGGTCTATACGAAACGCAGTTCTGTTTTTGATTTGTAAATAGCCCTTATATCATGAAAACAACGTATTATTTTAAATACACCCGCGAACAGCGGAGCGGTATTGTTGTGCTTATTTTGCTGATGATTTTTATTCAGTTGAGCTATTATTTTTATTTCTCGCGGTTGACTTCGGATGTGCAATCGGAAAATGATATTTCAAAGGAATGGCTTTCTGTACAATCCGAAATTGACAGTCTGAAAGAAGCGAAAAATATCGAGTCACATAAAATTTATCCGTTCAATCCTAATTTTATTTCCGATTACAAAGGCTATACTTTGGGAATGTCGGTTACTGAAATCGATCGCCTTCATGAATTTCGAAAAGGGAATAAATTTGTGAATTCGGCTGAAGAGTTTAAAAAGGTAACCAAAGTTTCAGATGAATTGTTGGCTGAGATTTCACCATATTTTAAGTTTCCGGATTGGGTGAAAAACAAACAGAAACATGATTTTTATGCCGGTTATGCAAAGCAAACGGTTGATAAGAAAGTAAAAATAACGGTGACGGATATTAATGTGGCTACACAGGAAGAGCTGATGAAAGTATACGGAATTGGTCCAGGGCTTTCCGAACGGATTTTGAAAGAGCGGGAGAAATTGGGCGCTTTTGTGTCGATGGAGCAAATGAAGGATGTTTGGGGATTGTCGCCGGAAGTTATCGAAAGCCTGAACAAGCATTTTAAAGTTTTGGTCAAGCCGACAATAGCAAAATTGGACATTAACAATGCTTCGGTTAAAGAAATGACCAAGTTGCCTTTTTTTAGGTATTATCTTGCGAAAGAGATTGTAACCTACCGAAGTATGAATGGTGCAATAAAAAGTAAAGAAGATTTAATAAAAATTAAGGATTTTCCAGTTGAAAAAGTTGATATAATTGCCTTATATTTGGACTTTTAAACAAACAAACCACAATACAATTTTAAAATGAATTCAACATACTTTACAGAAGAGCATCAATTATTTAGGGAAAGTTTTCGTGATTTTTTGCAAAAAGAAGTCGTTCCTCATATAGAAAAATGGGAAAAAACGGGGACTATTGAGCGGTTCATATGGAAAAAATTCGGGGAGATGGGATTTTTTGGATTGCGTTATCCTGAAGCTTACGGTGGAATGAATTTGGATTTGTTTTATACAGTTGTTTTTTTAGAAGAACTGCAAAAGGTTAAATCGTCCGGTTTTGCGGCGGCTATGTGGGCGCATGCTTATTTGGCAATGACGCATTTAAATGCTGAAGGCGATGAGCGTATCAAACAAGAGTATTTGGCGCCAAGTATTTCCGGTGATAAAATAGGGGCGTTGTGCATTACGGAACCTTTTGGAGGAAGTGATGTTGCCGGTATGCGAACTACTGCGGTGAAACAAGGTGATACATATGTGATTAATGGCTCCAAAACGTTCATAACCAATGGGGTTTATGCCGATTATTATGTGGTAGCTGCGAAAACAAGTCCGGAGCTTGGAAATAAAGTAATCAGTATGTTTTTGGTAGATGCCGATACAAAAGGAATTGCGGCTACCAAATTAGATAAGTTAGGTTGGAGAGCTTCCGATACAGCGGAAATTGCTTTTGATAATGTGGTAATTCCTGTAGCCAATTTAATGGGTGAAGAAGGAAAAGGATTTCCGTACATCATGCAGCATTTTGCTTTAGAGCGATTGATTATGGCGATTAATGCTCACGCAAGGGCAGAATATGCCATTGACTATACTATTGGATATATGGCCGAACGTGAAGCATTCGGAACCACGATTAATAAGTTTCAGGCGTTACGACATACGATGGTGGAACATGCAACAGATGTTGAGCACTGCAAGATTTTTAATTATGCTGCTGTAGCCCGATTAAATCAAGGGGAATATGTAGTGAAAGAAGCTACTATGGCAAAATTGAAATCCACAAAAGTAGCAGATGAAACCATTTACAGTTGTTTGCAGATGTTAGGCGGTTATGGTTATATGGAGGAATATCCGTTGGCGCGCTTGTTAAGAGATAGTCGTTTAGGGCCAATCGGAGGAGGTACTTCAGAAATCTTAAAAGAAATTTTGTCGAAAATGATTATCGATAAGCAAAATTACCAACCGGCTGTGAAACATTAACAGGTAGGATGGTATAAGATAAAAAGAGCCAAGAGACGGAAAAAGTCACTTGGCTCTTTTTGTTGTAAATTGTAATGTTGGTGGAGTAGAGGAAAATAAATCAAAATTTATAATTCATAATTCGTAATTATTTTATAAGTTTGCGGCCTAAATGAGAGGAGGTGTCTAGATTATGTTAATTATACCAATTAAAGACGGAGAAAATATCGATAGAGCATTAAAGCGCTATAAAAGAAAATTCGACAAGACCGGAACTGTTCGTCAGTTAAGAGCGCGTCAAGCTTTCACTAAGCCATCTGTAACCAGAAGAGCTCAGATTCAAAAAGCACAATACATCCAAGGATTAAGAGACTCGTTAGAGAACTAATATTTTTTGAATGACTATATAACCGTTAGTTTATGAAGTTTTATAACTTTGTAGCTAACGGTTTTTTTTATGATTACTTCCCAACAAGCGTTTTGCGATTATCTACAGAAAGAGAAAAATTATTCTCCGCATACGCTTACTGCTTATTTAAATGATGTCGCTGAATTTGAAAGTTTTCTGAAAACCCACGATGCCGATGTGATTTTGGAAACGGTTGTCTATTCGCAAATACGCAGTTGGATTGTTTTTTTGGTGGAGAATGGGTTGTCTAATAACTCGGTAAACCGAAAAATGTCGTCACTAAAATCATTTTACAGATTTTTGATGAAATCGAAGCAAATTGAGGTAAATCCGCTTCAGAAGCACAAGTCTTTAAAAACTCCTAAAAAAGTACAAATACCGTTTTCGGAAAAAGAACTCGAGATGGTGTTTGAGGAAAATGATTATCCTGGTGATTTTGAAGGGGTGCGGAATAGGTTGATTATTGAACTTTTTTATACCACAGGCATGCGTCGTGCAGAATTGATAGCGCTTCAGGTTGGGGATTACAGTGTTTATAATAAGACTTTGAAGGTTTTGGGGAAGCGGAATAAAGAAAGGGTTTTGCCGCTTTTGGAATGCACGGCGGCATTATTAAATCGTTATCTTATTGAAAGAAATCGATTAACTGTCATCGAAAATAAGAATTTGTTAATATTAAATAAAAACGGTCATAAAGTAAGTGAATCGTTTGTTTATCGATTAATAAATGATTACTTTAGTACTGTCTCTGAAAAAACAAAGAAGAGTCCCCACGTTCTTAGGCATACATTTGCAACCCACTTGCTTAACAATGGTGCCGATTTAAATTCAGTAAAAGAATTGTTAGGTCACGCAAGTTTATCTTCTACTCAAATCTATACCCACAGCAGTCTGGCTGAATTGAAACGAGTGTATCAAGATGCGCATCCGCGGAACCGAAAATAATTCAAAGTGTAACCCAATAAAATTTTTATTATGAAGGTAAATGTTCATGCTGTTAACTTTAACGTTGATAGAAAACTAGTAGATTTTGTTCAGGAGCGATTAGATAAATTAGAAAAGTATTATGACAAAGTGGTGTCGTCCGATGTTTTTTTAAAGTTGGATAACACAAGTGATAAGGAAAATAAAATAGTTGAAGTTAAAGTGATGGTGCCGGGAGATGATTTTGTGGTTAAAAAACAGAGCAAAACGTTTGAGGAAGCTGTGGATTTATCGGTAGATTCGTTAGAGCGACTTTTGTTGAAAAGAAAAGAAAAAATAAGAGCACATATATAAATGTGAAAAAAAAACAGATTTTATTTTGATTCAAAAATAAATTCCCTACATTTGCAGTCCGTTAGAAATAGCGGACTTTTTTTATTGTAATTGCCGGTGTAGCTCAGCTGGCTAGAGCAGCTGATTTGTAATCAGCAGGTCGTGGGTTCGAGTCCCTCTATCGGCTCTGGAAGTTCAATGTACTGATAATAAGAAAAGTTGGGGAGATACTCAAGCGGCCAACGAGGGCGGACTGTAAATCCGCTGATTACATCTTCGCAGGTTCGAATCCTGCTCTCCCCACAAAAATCATCAAAGTAATGCGATGGTTGTCGGATTAGGGATTTAGAAGTAAGGATTTGTTTTGTGAATTCTGAAAGCTGACTCCTGAATGCACAAAAGCCGGTGTAGCTCAGGGGTAGAGTGCTTCCTTGGTAAGGAAGAGGTCACGGGTTCAATTCCCGTCATTGGCTCAATTATGTAAATTTGAACACTAATTATATAACTAAGATTAAATTATTAAATCATGGCAAAAGAAACCTTTGATCGTTCGAAGCCCCATTTAAATATTGGTACTATCGGACACGTAGATCACGGAAAAACAACTTTAACTGCTGCTATTACTAAAGTATTAGCTGATGCTGGTTTATCAGAAGCTAAATCATTCGATCAGATTGATAACGCACCTGAAGAAAAAGAAAGAGGTATTACTATCAACACTTCTCACGTAGAGTACTCTACAGCTAACCGTCACTACGCTCACGTAGACTGTCCAGGTCACGCGGATTACGTTAAGAACATGGTTACTGGTGCTGCTCAGATGGACGGTGCTATCCTTGTAGTTGCTGCAACGGATGGTCCAATGCCGCAAACTCGTGAGCACATCCTTTTAGGTCGTCAGGTTGGTGTGCCTAGAATGGTAGTATTCATGAACAAAGTGGATATGGTTGATGATGCTGAATTGTTAGAGCTTGTTGAGATGGAAATCAGAGACTTATTGTCTTTCTACCAATATGATGGTGATAACGGACCAGTAGTTCAAGGTTCTGCATTAGGAGCTTTAAATGGTGAGCCGAAATGGGTTGCTACAGTAATGGAATTGATGGAAGCGGTTGATAACTGGATTGAGTTACCTGCTCGTGACGTTGATAAGCCTTTCTTGATGCCAGTTGAGGATGTATTTACAATTACAGGTCGTGGAACTGTTGCTACAGGTCGTATCGAAACTGGTGTTGCTAATACAGGAGATGCTGTTGAAATCATCGGTATGGGAGCTGAGAAATTGACTTCTACAATTACTGGAGTTGAGATGTTCCGTAAAATCCTTGATAGAGGTGAAGCTGGAGATAACGTAGGTTTGTTGTTACGTGGTATCAACAAAGAAGATATCAAAAGAGGAATGGTTATCATTAAACCAGGATCTGTAAAACCACACGCTCACTTCAAAGCTGAGGTATATATCTTGAAAAAAGAAGAAGGTGGACGTCACACTCCATTCCACAACAATTACCGTCCACAGTTCTACGTACGTACAACTGACGTAACAGGTACTATTTCTTTACCAGCAGGTGTTGAGATGGTTATGCCAGGTGATAACTTAACAATTGATGTAACTTTGTTAAGCCCAATCGCTTTGTCAGTAGGTTTACGTTTCGCTATCCGTGAAGGTGGTAGAACAGTAGGTGCTGGTCAGGTAACTGAAATTTTAGACTAATTCATAGTCAATTATACTAAAAACCAGCAGTAAGCTGCTGGTTTTTTTAACAAACGGGCGTAGTTCAAGGGTAGAATAGCGGTCTCCAAAACCGTTGATGGGGGTTCGAATCCCTCCGCCCGTGCAAAAGCAATATATAATGACAAAAGTTGTTAATTACATAACGGAAGCATTTGAAGAGTTAAAATCAAATGTTACTTGGCCGGAATGGGCTGAAGTGCAAAAGTTAACTATAATAGTAGCTTTATTTTCTATTTTATTTGCATTGGCAACTTGGGGAGTGGATTCCGTATTTGCTAAAGCATTAGGATTTTTCTTTAATTGGTTAAAAGCTTAATTTTTTTGATATGATTGATAATAATGTCAAAAAATGGTATGTAGTTAGAGCGGTTAGCGGACAGGAAAATAAGGTCAAAAACTATATCGAGACGGAAATTAACCGTTTGGGTATGGGTGATTTTATTTCACAGGTATTGGTTCCGACTGAAAAAGTGGTAACCGTGCGTGATGGAAAAAAAATAAGCAAAGACCGTGTGTACTTTCCGGGATACGTTATGATTGAAGCTAACTTAGCCGGAGAGATTCCTCACATCATTAAATCGATTACCGGTGTAATTGGTTTTTTGGGTGAAACAAAAGGAGGAGAAGCTGTTCCGTTACGTCAGGCAGAAGTAAACAGAATGTTAGGTAAGGTGGATGAGTTATCTGTAAAGGTAGATCAAGGTGCTATACCGTATTCAGTTGGTGAAACCGTAAAAGTAATTGACGGACCATTCAATGGATTCAACGGAACGGTTGAAAAAGTGAATGAAGAGAAGCGTAAACTTGAGGTGATGGTGAAGATTTTCGGAAGAAAAACACCATTGGAATTGAGTTTTATGCAGGTTGAAAAAGTATAATATCGTTACATATAATAAACCCACATCAATCGCTTCCAATTGATAGATGTGCTAAATTTTTTTAAAAATGGCTAAAGAAATTAGTAAAGTAGTTAAACTACAAGTTAAGGGAGGTGCCGCGAATCCTTCGCCACCGGTTGGACCTGCTTTGGGGGCTGCTGGAGTTAACATCATGGAGTTCTGTAAGCAGTTCAATGCGAGAACACAAGATAAACCTGGCAAAGTTTTACCAGTACAGATTACTGTGTATAAAGACAAGTCTTTTGACTTCGTTGTTAAAACGCCACCTGCTGCAATTCAATTATTAGAAGCAGCTAAATTAAAGTCTGGTTCAGGGCAACCAAACCGTAAAAAAGTAGCTAATGTTACTTGGGATCAAATTAGAGCTATCGCTGAAGACAAAATGGCTGACTTAAATGCTTTCGAAATCGAAAAAGCAATGAGTATGGTTGCCGGAACAGCTAGATCTATGGGTATAACAGTATCAGGAACAGCTCCTTTTTAATCGTAAAAAGAAAAAGACATGGCAAAATTGACAAAAAAGCAAAAAGAGGCTGCAGCAAAAATTGAGAAGAACAAATTATACTCTTTAAAAGATGCATCTGCATTAATTAAAGAAGTTGCTTCTGCAAAATTTGATGAGTCTGTTGATATCGCAGTGAAATTAGGGGTAGATCCTAGAAAAGCGAATCAAATGGTAAGAGGCGTAGTAACGTTACCTCACGGTACTGGAAAAGATGTTAGAGTATTAGCATTAGTTACTCCGGATAAAGAAGCAGAAGCTAAAGCTGCTGGTGCAGACCACGTTGGTTTAGACGACTATTTACAAAAAATCAAAGACGGTTGGACGGATATTGATGTAATCATCACTATGCCTGCTGTTATGGGTAAATTAGGTCCTTTAGGACGTGTTTTAGGTCCAAGAGGTTTAATGCCAAACCCTAAAACAGGTACTGTAACTATGGATGTAGCGAAAGCTGTTGAAGAAGTTAAAGCTGGTAAAATCGACTTTAAAGTTGACAAAACAGGAATCGTTCACGCTGGAATCGGAAGAATTTCTTTTGATGCTCAAAAAATCACGGAGAACGCTCACGAAATTATTCAAACATTAATCAAATTGAAACCAACTGCAGCAAAAGGTACTTACATCAAGAGTATCCACATCTCATCAACAATGAGCCCTGCAATTGCTTTAGATCCTAAAGCAGTTTAATTGGTAGTTAAAAATTTTTAGTATGACTAGAGAAGAAAAATCAATCGCGATTGAAGATTTAACTGCACAGTTAGCTGGGGTGAATGTTGTTTATTTGGCAGACATTTCTGGACTTAATGCAGAAACTACTTCAAACTTAAGAAGAGCTTGTTTTAAAGCAGGTATCAAATTAGAGGTTGTTAAGAACACATTGCTTGAAAAAGCTATGGAAGCTTCTGAAAGCAACTTCGGTGAGTTATCTACCGTTTTAAAAGGAAATACTTCTATATTAATTGCTGAGACTGCAAACGGTCCTGCAAAAATTATCAAAGAATTCCGTAAGAAATCTGATAAACCTTTATTGAAAGGGGCTTACATCAACGAAGAAATCTACATTGGAGATAACTTACTTGATACATTAGCATCTCTTAAATCGAAAGAAGAGGTTATTGGAGAAATCATCGGATTATTACAATCCCCAGCTCAAAGAGTTATTTCTGCTCTTAAGAACCAATTCAAAGACGAAGAGGGAGCTGAATAAATTGCGCACTAATTAATTATTATATTTTACAAATCATTTTAAAAGATAGAAAAAATGGCAGATTTGAAACAATTCGCAGAACAATTAGTTAACTTAACAGTTAAAGAAGTTAACGAATTAGCAACAATATTAAAAGACGAGTATGGTATCGAGCCAGCTGCTGCAGCAGTAGTAGTTGCTGCTGGTGGAGGTGATGCTGGTGCTGCTGAAGAGCAAACTGAATTCACTGTAGTATTGAAAGATGCTGGAGCTTCTAAATTAGGAGTTGTTAAAGCGGTTAAAGAATTAACTGGTTTAGGACTTAAAGAAGCTAAAGATTTAGTAGATGCTGCACCAACTAACGTTAAAGAAGGTGTTTCTAAAGACGAAGCAGAAGGTCTTAAGAAAGCTTTAGAAGAAGCTGGAGCTGTAGTTGAGCTTAAATAAGCTAAACTAAGTTTAATAATTTAGGTTTAGGCCTTTGGAAGTACTTTCCAAGGCCTAAACCATTTTGCGTATAATAATTATTCTTAAAATTTGTTTTGAAAATAGTTTGAAAGCGTAAATAATAGTCAATACGAAGAAAGAAAATGAAATTATAACTTTCTGTTCATTTTCAAAGATGTATCGGTTATTAAGAAGAAAGTAAAATAAAACTGTGTGTTTACACAAAATCTACTTTTTTTAATCAAAATTTTGTCCATTGATGTTAACAAATCAGACTGAAAGATTAAATTTCGCCTCGACGAAAAACATCCCAGACTATCCGGATTTTCTGGATATTCAGGTAAAATCTTTTAAGGATTTTTTCCAATTGGAAACCAAGTCCGACGAAAGAGGAAACGAAGGTCTTTATAATACCTTCATGGAAAACTTCCCAATCACTGATACCAGAAATCAGTTCGTATTGGAATTCCTTGACTACTTTGTTGATCCACCCCGTTATACAATTGAAGAGTGTATAGACAGAGGTTTAACGTACAGTGTGCCGTTAAAAGCACGTTTGAAATTATACTGTACTGACCCTGAACATGAAGATTTCGAAACAATTGTACAGGATGTATACTTAGGTACTATCCCGTATATGACACCAAGCGGTACATTTGTTATCAATGGTGCAGAGCGTGTTGTAGTATCTCAGTTGCACCGTTCACCGGGTGTTTTCTTCGGACAATCTTTCCACGCCAACGGAACAAAATTATACTCTGCCAGAGTAATTCCTTTTAAAGGTTCTTGGATTGAATTCGCTACCGATATCAACAGCGTAATGTATGCGTATATCGATAGAAAGAAAAAATTACCGGTTACGACTCTTTTCCGTGCTATCGGATTTGAGCGTGATAAAGATATTCTTGAAATTTTTGACCTTGCAGAAGAAATCAAAGTTTCAAAATCAGGTCTTAAAAAATATATTGGTCGTCGATTAGCTGCTCGTGTATTGAATACTTGGCACGAAGATTTCGTGGATGAGGATACAGGAGAAGTTGTATCTATCGAACGTAACGAAATTATCTTAGATCGTGACACTTTGTTAGATAAAGATAACGTGGAAGAAATCGTAGACGCTAACGTAAAATCAATCTTGTTACACAAGGAGGATAACAACCAAGCGGATTATGCCATCATCCACAACACGTTACAAAAAGACCCTACAAACTCAGAAAAAGAAGCTGTTGAGCACATCTACCGTCAGTTGCGTAATGCAGAACCGCCTGATGAAGAGACAGCTCGTGGTATCATCGATAAATTGTTCTTCTCCGATCAACGTTATAACTTAGGTGAAGTTGGTCGTTACAGAATGAACAAAAAATTAGGTTTGGATATCCCAATGGAAAAACAAGTGTTGACCAAAGAGGATATTATCACTATCGTGAAATACTTGATCGAACTAATCAATTCTAAAGCAGAGATTGATGATATCGACCACTTATCCAACCGTCGTGTCAGAACAGTAGGTGAGCAATTGTCGGCACAATTTGGTGTTGGTCTTGCTCGTATGGCAAGAACCATCCGTGAGAGAATGAACGTTCGTGATAACGAGGTGTTCACGCCAATCGATTTGATCAATGCGAAAACATTATCATCGGTTATCAACTCTTTCTTCGGAACCAACCAGTTGTCTCAGTTCATGGACCAAACGAATCCATTGGCAGAGATTACACACAAAAGAAGATTGTCTGCCCTAGGACCTGGAGGTCTTTCCCGTGAAAGAGCCGGATTCGAGGTGCGTGACGTTCACTATACGCACTACGGACGTTTATGTCCGATTGAAACACCAGAGGGACCAAACATTGGTTTGATTTCATCTTTGGGTGTTTACGCGAAAGTAAACGGAATGGGCTTCATCGAAACACCGTACCGTAAGGTAACTAACGGTACTGTAGATTTAGTTTCAACGCCTGTTTATTTAAGTGCAGAAGAAGAAGAAGGTAAGATGATTGCTCAGGCAAACATCGAAATGGACCAAACTGGTAAAATTACGGCTGAGAATGTTATTGCTCGTGAAGAGGGTGACTTCCCGGTTGTAGAACCATCAGCGGTTCATTATACCGACGTAGCACCAAACCAGATCGCTTCGATTTCGGCTTCGTTGATTCCGTTCTTAGAGCATGATGATGCGAACCGTGCGTTGATGGGATCAAACATGATGCGTCAGGCTGTACCATTGTTACGTCCTGAAGCACCAATTGTTGGAACCGGTCTTGAGCGTCAGGTAGCTACCGATTCTCGAGTATTGATTAATGCAGAAGGTGAAGGAGTGGTTGAGTATGTTGATGCAAACATGATTACTATCAAATACGATAGAACAGATGCAGAACGTGCGGTAAGCTTCGATCCGGATGAGAAAACTTATCAGTTAATTAAATTCAGAAAAACCAACCAGAGTACGTCTATCAACTTGAAACCTATCGTTAGAAAAGGGGACCGAGTTACTAAAGGACAAGTATTGTGTGAAGGTTATGCAACGCAAAATGGAGAGTTAGCTTTAGGTAGAAACCTACAGGTAGCGTTCATGCCTTGGAAAGGGTACAACTTCGAGGATGCGATTGTAATTTCTGAAAAAGTTGTTCGTGATGATATCTTTACATCCATCCACGTTGACGATTATTCATTAGAAGTTCGTGATACGAAATTGGGTAACGAGGAGTTGACGAATGATATTCCGAACGTTTCTGAAGAGGCAACTAAAGACTTGGATGAAAACGGTATGATCAGAATCGGAGCCGAGGTGAAGCCTGGCGACATTCTAATCGGAAAAATTACACCAAAAGGAGAATCCGATCCAACTCCGGAAGAGAAATTGTTAAGAGCGATCTTCGGAGATAAAGCGGGTGACGTGAAAGATGCTTCGTTAAAAGCGTCTCCATCATTACACGGTGTGGTTTTAGACAAAAAATTATTCGCGAGAGCGGTAAAAGATAAACGTAAACGTTCTAAAGATAAAGACGATTTAGCAGTTCTTGAAACGCAGTTTGAAGTGAAATTCAACGAGTTGAAAGATAAGTTGGTTGAGAAATTATTCGAGATCGTTAACGGAAAAACATCTCAGGGTGTAATGAACGATTTGGGTGAGGAAGTATTGCCAAAAGGTAAGAAATACACGCAAAAAATGCTTTACGCAGTAGAAGATTTTGCTCACTTAACTAAAGGTCAGTGGACTACAGATGACGAGTCAAATGCTATGGTAAATGACTTGATCCACAACTATAAAATTAAGTTGAACGATTTGCAAGGTGCATTACGTAGAGAGAAATTCACGATTACTGTTGGAGATGAATTACCATCAGGTATCTTGAAATTAGCTAAAGTATACATCGCTAAGAAACGTAAACTGAAAGTGGGAGATAAGATGGCAGGTCGTCACGGTAACAAAGGTATCGTTGCGAAAATCGTTCGTCAGGAAGATATGCCATTCTTAGAAGACGGAACACCGGTAGATATCGTATTGAATCCACTAGGGGTACCATCTCGTATGAACATCGGTCAGATTTACGAAACCGTTTTAGGATGGGCAGGTAAAAAATTAGGAAGAAAGTATGCAACGCCAATTTTTGACGGAGCTTCTCTTGACCAAATCAATGCCTTAACTGACGAAGCAGGTGTTCCAAGATTCGGTCATACCTATTTGTATGATGGAGGAACTGGAGAGCGTTTCCATCAGCCGGCAACCGTGGGTGTAATTTACATGTTGAAATTAGGACACATGGTTGATGATAAGATGCACGCACGTTCTATCGGTCCATACTCATTGATCACGCAGCAGCCTTTAGGAGGTAAAGCACAGTTCGGAGGTCAGCGTTTTGGAGAGATGGAGGTTTGGGCTCTTGAGGCTTATGGTGCTTCAAGTACTTTAAGAGAGATCTTGACCGTGAAATCGGATGACGTTATCGGTAGAGCAAAAACTTACGAAGCAATCGTTAAGGGAGAAACTATGCCGGAACCAGGATTACCTGAATCATTCAATGTATTGATGCATGAATTGAAAGGTCTTGGATTAGACATCAGATTAGAAGAATAACAAAAAAAGCAGTTTTCAGTCCCGATTTTTTCGGGGCTGATTACTCATTTATAGAGTTTTTAAGGATTTATACCCGTAACCCGTTCCGATTTTTTATACCAGTGCAGGGCATTGTATAACTAGCACTTCAGAGGAGAGTCTGAAGTTTAGAGAAGTAATTCGAGGTGGCAGCGTAATGATTTGTCTCTTTTATAAGAGGAAATTATAAGTCTAAAATCAATTTTAATTGCACGTAAATCAATAGTAAAAACTATGATGAATAATAGAAATAAAGATAAAAACACGATCAAGAGATTTAATAAAATTTCGATCGGTTTGGCATCTCCAGAATCTATCTTGGCCGAGTCAAGAGGTGAGGTTCTAAAACCCGAAACCATCAATTATCGTACGCACAAACCAGAGCGTGACGGACTTTTCTGTGAGCGCATCTTCGGACCTGTAAAAGATTTCGAATGTGCTTGTGGTAAATACAAGAGAATCCGTTACAAAGGAATCGTTTGTGACCGCTGTGGTGTTGAAGTAACTGAGAAAAAAGTACGTAGAGACAGAGTTGGTCACATCAACTTGGTGGTGCCTATCGCTCACATCTGGTACTTCCGTTCACTTCCAAACAAAATCGGATACATTTTAGGCTTACCGTCTAAGAAATTAGACATGATTATCTACTACGAAAGATATGTAGTTATTCAGGCTGGTATCGCTAAAAATGCTGATGGTGAATCGTTACAACGATTGGATTTCTTAACTGAAGAAGAGTATTTAAATATTTTAGATACCCTTCCGATGGAAAATCAATATTTAGATGATACTGATCCGAACAAATTCATTGCTAAGATGGGTGCGGAATGTATCATGGACTTATTAGCGCGTACTGACCTTGATGAGTTATCTTATCAATTGCGTCACGCTGCGAATAATGAAACCTCTAAACAAAGAAAAACAGAAGCGTTAAAACGTCTTCAGGTAGTGGAGTCTTTCCGTGAATCAAACAACAACAGAGAGAACCGTCCGGAATGGATGATTATGAAAGTTGTTCCGGTTATCCCGCCAGAATTACGTCCGTTAGTGCCGCTTGATGGTGGTCGTTTCGCGACTTCCGATTTGAACGACCTTTACCGTCGTGTAATCATCCGTAACAATCGTTTGAAACGATTAATGGAAATCAAAGCACCTGAGGTAATCTTGAGAAACGAAAAACGTATGTTACAGGAATCTGTTGACTCGTTGTTCGATAACACAAGAAAAGCTTCTGCTGTTAAAACAGAATCAAACAGACCTTTGAAATCACTTTCTGATTCCTTAAAAGGAAAACAAGGTCGTTTCCGTCAAAACTTATTAGGTAAACGTGTGGATTATTCTGCTCGTTCGGTAATTGTTGTTGGACCGGAAATGAAATTGTTCGAATGTGGTCTTCCGAAAGATATGGCTGCTGAATTGTACAAACCATTCGTTATTCGTAAGTTAATCGAAAGAGGAATTGTTAAGACAGTGAAGTCGGCTAAGAAAATCATCGACAAAAAAGAGCCGGTAGTATGGGATATCCTTGAAAACGTAATTAAAGGTCACCCGGTATTACTAAACCGTGCTCCTACGTTACACCGTTTGGGTATCCAGGCGTTCCAGCCGAAATTGATCGAAGGAAAAGCGATTCAGTTACACCCGTTAGTGTGTACGGCGTTTAACGCGGATTTCGATGGTGACCAGATGGCGGTTCACTTACCGCTAGGACCAGAGGCTATTTTAGAGGCACAATTGTTAATGTTGGCTTCTCATAATATCTTGAACCCGGCGAATGGTGCACCTATCACGGTACCTTCTCAGGACATGGTACTTGGTCTTTATTACATGACCAAAGAACGTTTGTCTACACCAGAGCACCCAATTTTAGGGGAAGGTTTAACGTTCTATTCTGCCGAAGAGTGTAATATCGCTTTGAACGAAGGAAGAGTAGAGTTGAATGCCCGCGTTAAAATCAGAGCGAAGGATTTCAATGAAGAAGGTGAATTGGTATACAAAATTATCCAAACAACTGCCGGTAGAGTATTATTTAACGAAGTAGTACCTGAAGCAGCTGGATATATCAATGAGGTATTGACTAAAAAATCGTTGCGTGATATTATCGGTCACATTTTAAGTGTTACTGATGTACCTACAACGGCAGCCTTCTTGGATAACATGAAGGATATGGGATACAAATTCGCTTTCAAAGGTGGTTTGTCCTTCTCATTAGGAGATATCCGTATTCCAGAACAAAAAACTCAATTGATTGCTGATGCCAGAGAGCAAGTTTCCGGTATCTCCATGAACTATAACATGGGTCTTATTACCAATAACGAGCGTTATAACCAGGTTATTGATATTTGGACTTCAGCGAATGCACAGCTTACCGAGTTGGCAATGAAAAATATCCGTGAAGACCAACAAGGTTTCAACTCGGTATATATGATGCTTGACTCTGGAGCGCGTGGTTCGAAAGAGCAGATTCGTCAGTTAACCGGTATGCGTGGTTTGATGGCTAAGCCGAAAAAATCAACTGCTGGTGGTGGTGAAATTATTGAAAACCCGATCTTATCGAACTTTAAAGAAGGTCTTTCGATCTTAGAATACTTCATCTCTACGCACGGTGCTCGTAAGGGTCTTGCGGATACGGCACTTAAAACGGCGGATGCGGGTTACTTAACACGTCGTTTACATGATGTATCTCAGGATGTTATCGTAAACTCTGTAGATTGTGGTACGCTTAGAGGTATTGAAGTTACGGCTTTAAAGAAAAACGAAGAGATTGTAGAATCGTTAGGAGAGAGAATCTTAGGACGTGTTGCTTTACAAGATGTGATAAATCCGCTAAACGGAGAAGTAATCATTCATGCTGGGGAACAAATCACAGAAGCTATTGTGAAAGCTATCGATGCTTCTCCGGTAGAAAAAGTAGATGTACGTTCGCCGCTTACTTGTGAGGCTCCGAAAGGAATCTGTGCTAAATGTTACGGACGTAACTTAGCAACCGGTAAGATGACGCAAAGAGGGGAAGCCGTTGGGGTAATTGCAGCGCAATCCATTGGTGAGCCGGGTACACAGTTAACACTTCGTACGTTCCACGTAGGAGGGGTTGCAGGAGGTATCTCTGAAGAGTCTAGTATCATCACTCGTTTTGCAGGTAGATTGGAAATCGAAGATTTGAAAACAGTTAAAGGAGAAGACAACGAAGGAAACGCTGTTGATATCGTAATCTCCCGCTCAACTGAATTGAAATTGGTGGATGAGAAAACAGGTATCCTATTAAATACTCATAATATTCCTTACGGTTCAAGCATTTTTGTTAAAGATGGTCAGACCGTAGCTAAAGGGGATGTTATCTGTAAATGGGATCCATATAATGGTGTAATTATCTCTGAATTTACAGGAAAAGTTGCTTATGAAGATATCGAGCAAGGACAAACGTTCATGGTTGAAATCGATGAGCAAACCGGATTCCAGGAAAAAGTAATTACAGAGGGTAGAAATAAAAAATTAATTCCGACTTTATTAATCTACGGAAAAGATGGTGAACTAATCCGTTCATACAACTTACCGGTAGGGGCCCACTTAATGGTGGACAACGGAGAGAAAATTAAAGCAGGTAAAATTTTAGTAAAAATCCCGCGTCGTTCTTCGAAAGCAGGCGATATCACCGGAGGTTTACCAAGAATTACTGAGTTGTTAGAGGCTCGTAATCCTTCCAACCCGGCGGTGGTTTCTGAAATTGACGGTGTTGTTTCTTTTGGTAAGATCAAAAGAGGTAACCGTGAGATCGTTATCGAATCAAAATTCGGTGAGGTTAAGAAATACTTGGTGAAATTATCAAGTCAGATCTTAGTTCAGGAAAATGACTTCGTAAGAGCGGGTGTACCATTGTCTGACGGAGCAATTACTCCGGACGATATCTTGAGAATTAAAGGACCTGCTGCTGTTCAACAGTATTTGGTAAATGAAATTCAAGAAGTATACCGTTTACAAGGGGTAAAAATCAATGACAAGCACTTTGAGGTGGTAATTCGTCAAATGATGCGTAAAGTTAGAATTGAAGATCCGGGAGATACACTATTCTTAGAAGATCAATTGGCTCATACTTCTGACTTTATCGTTGAAAATGATAAGTTATACGGAATGAAAGTGGTGGAAGATGCAGGTGACTCTGAGAATTTAAAAGCAGGTCAAATCATCACTCCAAGAGAATTAAGAGACGAGAATTCGTTGTTAAAACGTAATGATAAAAACATTGTAGTGGCAAGAGATGTAGTTCCGGCAACGGCAACTCCGGTTCTTCAAGGTATTACAAGAGCATCATTGCAAACGAAATCGTTTATCTCTGCGGCATCGTTCCAGGAAACTACTAAAGTATTAAACGAAGCTGCTGTAGCGGGTAAAGTTGATGGATTAGAAGGGTTGAAAGAGAATGTTATCGTGGGTCACAGAATCCCTGCCGGTACCGGTATGAGAGACTACGATAATACGATTGTAGGTTCTAAAGAAGAGTTCAACGAATTGATGGCTGCAAAAGAAGAATTTAATTACTAGTAAATAAAATTCTCATTATATTTATAAATCCTAACAGTATTTTACTGTTAGGATTTTATATTTTAGCAACTATTTAAAATCTTAAGAAAATGAGTGATAAAAACAACCCACAAGGACAAATCAATATTGAATTAGACGAACAAACGGCTGAAGGTACCTATTCTAATTTAGCAATAATTAACCATTCCAATACAGAATTCGTTGTGGATTTTGTGAGCATTATGCCTGGAATGCCAAAAGCAAAAGTGAAATCGAGAATTGTGTTAACGCCTCAGCACGCCAAAAGACTTTTGATGGCTCTGGGCGAAAATATTCACCGTTTCGAAAGTGCACACGGCGAAATCAAAGAAGCAGAACAACCACAGCTTCCGTTTAGCTTTGGGCCGACAGGACAAGCTTAATACAAAAAAGCTTCCCGATAAAGGGAGGCTTTTTTTGTTATTTTTTTGTACGGTTGGTGATAATCAATTTATTAATTTTATATTTGTTCATAGAGAGTCATCTCGTTTTTTTTAAAAAAAAGTTAAGCCCCAATTTGATATAAACAACTACTTTTTATGAATTCCTTCTTTAATAAAAAAGGTTTGCTGTACAGCATATTCCTTTCACTAATTTTTGTGCTTTTTTCCCATGCTCAAGTGGCTTTTACTACAAACTTGAATGGGTTAACACTTGAAGTCTGTGCCGGAAGTTACAAGAAAATAGGCGTAACAGTCTCCAAAGGGACATGTAATGATTTTGCGGGAAATGTAAATTCAGTTGTATTTACCTGGCAAATTGAAACTTCTCCGGGTGTGTGGCAAGATATTAATTTGTACAGTATTTCCGGAATCACTTATGCAACGTCGCAGACTATCAACGGAAGTGGTACGGCTATTGTCAATAATTTATCGGTTAAGACAACCAAAGCTACTGCGGAAATGGTACTTAAGTATCGTGTTTTAGCACAAGGTACCGGAGGATGTTCTGTGGCGACTTCTGCCTCAGAATCGGTTTCAGTAAAATCAAACAAATGGACCGGAGCGGTTAGTTCTGCCTGGACTGATCCTGCCAACTGGAGTTGTAACTTTGTGCCTACAACTGGTGTGAACGCAATCATTGCTCCAGGTACCAATCCTGCACTAATCAGTTCAACGGTAGAAATCAAAGATTTAATCGTAGAGACAGGTGGGGTTTTAACAGTTGCTTCAGGGAACAATTTAACTGTTAACGGTTCGATTGCTGTTCAGGGTACTGGAAGTTTTACTTTACAGAATAATGCAAATCTTCTTCAGGGCTCTTATATCGGTGCCAATGCCGGAAATATTAATGTAGCTAGAAATAGTTCTGCTTTAATGCGTTTGGATTACACGTTATGGTCTTCGCCTGTAACTTCTCAAAATTTACTAGCTTTTTCTCCGCAAACAGTAACCAACCGTTTTTATACTTATAATTCTGCTACAAATGCCTATAGCGCAATTGCCCCCGCTTCAAATAGTTTTCAACTAGGTAAAGGGTATTTAATTCGTATGCCCGACAATCATCCTACAACCCCTACCATTTGGAATGGTGTTTTTACTGGGGTTCCTAATAATGGTAATATTACAGTACCACTGTATAATGGCGGGACAGGTTTTCGTTTCAATGCCATAGGTAATCCATATCCGTCTCCGGTGAAATTAAACTCGTTTGTCAGTACGAATACGGCTAAAATTACCGGAACGCTTTATTTTTGGAGAAAAACCAACGGGACTGCAGTCGATCCGGGTTATTGTACTTGGACCACGGCCGGATTTGTAAGCAATGGTGCGGCACAAGTTTTTAATCCTAACGGAATTTTGAGAACGGGACAAGGTTTTCTAGTAGAGGCAATCAATACTCAAACATCGGTTACCTTTAACAATACTATGCGGGTTGCAAATAATGACGATCAGTTTTTCAGAAATTCGGAAAACGAAGAAACATTGTCTGAATTATCAGGCGATAAGGTTAAATTGAGTATCAGCAATTCTGCCGGATTGAAAAATCAGCTGCTTGTAGGGTATTTTGAAAACGCAACCAATGGTGTGGATTATGCAATCGATGGAAAATCGTTGGATAATTATCCAATTGACTTAACAACAACAATCGATAATCTTGAGTATGCTATTGAAGGCCGTTCTTCTTTTTCCGATTCGGATGAGGTTAAGCTGAGATTTAAGTCGGAAACCGCTGGGGAGTTTGTTATTTCGATTGACGAACTGAGCGGTGTTTTTGCTTCAAATCAATCCGTATATCTTAAAGATAAAATTGCTGGAAAATTGCATAATCTGAAACGTTCTGAATATCGTTTTGTGTCGGAGTCCGGTGTTTTTAAAGATCGTTTTGAATTGACATATAAGAAGAGTAATTCTCCTGCAGCGGAACAGTTTTCGAATGTGGTACAAGTTTACAAAAATGTCGGAATGCTAACGGTTAAATCGGAAGTTAATATCAGTGCCGTAAAAGTTTATGATGTCAGAGGAAGATTGCTGTCGGAGATGCATGATGTTGCTGCTCCAGAAGCAAGCCTTCGTTTGGATGAATGTAAAGGAGTGATAGTGGTTCAGATTACTACAGATGACGGACAGGTTTCGAATAAGAAAATTGTTTATTAGTATGAAAGTAAAAAAAAAGCCTCTTTAGATTTAAAGAGGCTTTTTTTTCGATAAGTTGTTTGAAAAATCTTGTTTAATACTGATTTAGAGTGTATTTTATCGATTTTAAATATTTTTTTTATTTTTTATTTAATTAATGGTTAAATTTAAGTGTGAAAAATCATTAAGGAATTGTTATGGGATATAAAACTACCTTTTTTAAAATAGCGACAGATAAAATAATCGTACAGATGATTTTGTTTTTGTCACTGCTTACTGGTTTTTCAGGTATGGGACAAACGGTGCAGGTCACCGGTGTTTCGCCAAATCCAGCCTGTGGTGGAGAAACGGTTACGGTTACTTTTAATGCAACAAACGGCAATGGTCCGAGCAGACGATATACAACATCAACCGTTTTTACGGCTTATTTAAGTAATAACACCGGGAGTGCACCATATGTGTCTCTTGGTTCTATGACCTTGCTGCCGTATACGTTTTCCGGGAATAATGGAGCCGTTAATTTGAATGTTCAGGCTACAATTGCGTTACCTGCAAATGCTTCTGGGACATATAAGATAGCCGTTGGTTCTGTAAATCCAACTTTTGATGCAAGCGCAGGTGTGGGATCTTCTCCCAACTTTACCGTTAATGCTGCTCCAAACGGAGGGGTTGTTTCAGGAGGAACAACCGTTTGCCCCGGAACAAACAATACGGTTTTGTCACTGAGCGGTCATAGCGGAAGTGTTGTGAAATGGCAGTCGTCTCCAGTGAGTGATTTTTCGTCATCGGTTACCGACATAGCAAATGTTACAACCAGTCTTACAGTTACAAATATTTCTACGACAACTTACTACAGAGTCATTCTTACTAACGGAACCTGTACAGCAAAAAGTGCTGTAGCTACCATAACAGTAGATCCTAATCCAGGGACTGTATCTTCCAATCAGAGTATCTGTTCTGGGACGCAACCTGCAAACATAGTTCTTGCCGGTAGTACCGGAACGATACAATGGCAACGTTCCACAGATAATATTGCATTTTCAAATATAATAGGAGCTACTTCAACAACACTGACATCGGTACAAATGGGAACTTTGAGTGTGACAACCTATTATCGCGCTGTAGTGACCGGCGGATGTGGTGTAGTTAACAGTGCCGTTGTTACCGTAACAGTTTCTCCTGCAACAGTTGGTGGGACAGTTTTGTCGGATGCAACAGTATGTTCCGGAATAAATTCTACAGTGCTTACGCTGTCAGGATATACAGGAAGTATTGTCAAATGGCAATCATCAACAATGCAAAATTTTAATAACGCAGTAGATATAGCCAATACGACAAACACTTTAACGGTTACTAATTTAATTACTACGACTTACTATAGAGCGGTTGTGCAAAGTGGTGGATGTTCCATCGTAAACAGTACTTCGGCAAGAATTACGGTTCAGAACAGTCCTAAAGGAGGAACACTTTCCGGAAGCGCAACCGTGTGTTACGGAACCAATAGTACCACATTAACTTTAACCGGTTTTACCAATACAATTCAGAAATGGCAATCTTCTCCCGTGAACGATTTTTCTTCCGGGGTGGTTGATATCGCCAATACTGCTGCAACGCTTACCGTTACAAACCTGACTGCAACAACGTATTATCGCGTGGTAGTTGTAAATGCTAATTGTTCATCTTACAGTACCATAGCAACAATTACAGTGAATCCAATGCTTACGGCAGCAATCGCTTCCAATAACAGTCCGATTTGTTTGGGTTCCAATGCTGTTTTTAACGTAACCGGTTCTTCAGGGGCAACGCTTACTTATTCTATAAACGGCGGCACAAATCAAACCGTTGTGTTAACAGGAGGTGTAGGAATCATTACTGTTGTTGGCGCTTCAGTAAACCAAACCCTATCGTTGGTTGCTGTTACGCTGGGATCTTGTTCTCAGGCGATTAGTGGGACGTCAACAGTTGTTGTGAATAATGCCAATGTTTGGACAGGTGCAGTGGATAACCAATGGAGTACGCCGGGAAACTGGAGTTGTGGAACATTGCCGACGGCTGCAACTGATGTGACAATAAATTCAGGAGCAATAATAGTTTCAGGAGTTAATGCATTGGCCAATACCCTTGTGCTTAACGGAACGTCTACATTAACGGTTAATTCAGGAAATAATATAACGGTTACCAATGCGGTTACTGTAGCCAGTGGTGCTAACTTGACACTGCAAAATAACGCCAATCTGATTCAGATTAATAATGTGCCGAATTCCGGAAATATTGTTGTTAACCGAAAAAGTTCTGCTTTAATGCGTTTGGATTATACGCTTTGGTCTTCTCCGGTAGCTTCACAAAATTTACTGGCATTTTCACCATTAACGGTAACAACCCGATTTTATGTGTATAATTCGGCAACAAATGTTTACAGTACAGTGACACCAAGTACTACAAATTTTCAATTGGGGAAAGCGTATCTGATTCGTATGCCGGACAATCATCCAACAACACCAACCAAATGGGATGGAGTTTTTACAGGTGTGCCAAACAATGGATCAATCAATTTTAGTGCTTACAACGGAGGGGCAGGATTTCGTTATAACGGAGTTGGAAATCCGTATCCTTCACCGGTTGACATGAGTAGTTTTGTAAATGGTAATGCCGGAAACATAACCGGTACGTTATATTTCTGGCGTAAAACAAATAGCAGTACTACGGATCCGGGGTATTGCACTTGGACAACTGCTGGTTTTGTGAGTAATGGAGAGGCGCAGGTAGTGAATCCGAACGGTATTTTAAGAACCGGTCAGGGGTTTATTGTTGAAATGACCTCGGGAGCTACAAATGTTTCTTTTACCAACACGATGCGTATAGCCGATAATGCCGATCAGTTTTTTAAGAACAGTGAAGCTGTTTCCGACAGAGAATTAAACGGCGACCGAATCTGGCTGAATATAACCAATACTTCCGGTGCACACAATCAAATGCTTTTAGGGTATTTTTCAAGTGCTACGTTGGGAGTTGATTTTGGTATAGATGGTAAGGCAATTGAAGACGCTCCGGTTTCTTTGACGATGGATATTGCTGGGGTAAATTATCTGATTCAGGGCCGACCAACTTTTGATGTTTCAGATGTTGTTCCGTTACGATTTAAAACTTCCTATTCCGGTGCACATTCAATTTCAATTGACCATCTGGGAGGGGTGTTTACCGGTAGTCAGAATATTTACCTGAAAGATAACGTGTTGAATGTTACCCATGATTTAAAAACAGGATCCTATTCTTTTACATCCGCTGTAGGGACTTTTACCAATCGTTTTGAAATCATTTACCAAACCGGTGTTTTAGGAACGCATCAAAGTGATTTCAATGAAAATTCGGTTGTGGTGTTTAAAGATGCAAACGGTAATCTGAATGTAAATGCCAATGGAGTTGTATTGGATAACTTAGAGGTCTACGATGTTAGAGGAAGAAAACTGATACGTAAATCAGCAATAAACAGTTCTACCGTATCAGTTTCTGAACTAAAAGTTGACAATGCAGTATTATTGGTTAAAATCGTTGCAGCTGATGGCGCTGTGGTAAATAAGAAAATTGTTTTTTAGGGAGAACTCTTAAATATAAAACATAAAAAATCCACCAATTGGTGGATTTTTTATGTTAAGCGGTTTTATTTGTTCGGTTTCGGAAATGATAAAAAGCAAAGGCAATTCCGAAAACAGCCAACCAAATCAATTTGGTGTTTATGGGTGCCGGAGGAGGATCATCACCTTCAAGTCCACCACTACCATCATCCGTTCCGGGCTGTGCAAACATTACAAAATCAGACAGGAATAAAAAGCTGAAAATGTATATTTTTAATAAATTCGACTTCATAAGTTTTTATTTGGGGTGTAAAAGTATAAATTAAGTTTAAGAAATTGATTTTCAAAATGTTAATTATTCAAATTCAGAAGTGAAAAGTAATTTTACACTTGGAAATTTACTTTGGGTCATCTGAATCGAAAAATCAGAATCGGCAAGGAAAACCAATTGTCCGTATTTGTCTTTTGCCATAAATTTCTGCTTGATACGTTTGAATTCGGCAAATTCTTCGTTTTTAGGATCTTCCGGTTTTACCCAACAGGCTTTGTATGCCGGGAAGTTTTCATACGAACATTTTGCGCCGTATTCGTGTTCCAAACGGTATTGAATCACTTCATACTGCAGCGCTCCAACAGTTCCGATGACTTTACGGTTGTTCATTTCCAATGTAAATAGCTGTGCTACTCCTTCATCCATTAACTGATCCACTCCTTTTTCCAATTGTTTCGCTTTCATCGGATCTGCATTGTTAATGTAACGGAAATGCTCCGGCGAAAAACTTGGGATTCCTTTAAATTGCATCACTTCGCCTTCGGTTAAGGTGTCTCCGATTTTGAAGTTACCGGTATCGTGCAAGCCTACAATGTCGCCCGGATAGGAAATGTCAACAATCTCTTTTTTCTCCGCAAAGAAGGCGTTCGGACTCGAAAATTTCAGATTTTTGCCCAAACGAACATGCAAATACGGTTTGTTTCTTTCAAAAGTTCCGGAAACAATTTTTATAAAAGCCAAACGGTCGCGGTGTTTCGGATCCATGTTGGCGTGAATTTTAAATACAAAGCCGGAGAATTTAGGCTCGTCCGGTTTTACTTCACGGGTGTCGGAATCTTTAGGTCTTGGGGAAGGTGCTATCTCGATGAAACAATCCAACAACTCACGTACTCCGAAATTGTTCAATGCCGAACCGAAGAAAACGGGTTGTAAATCGCCTGCCAAATAAGCGTCTCTGTCAAAAGCCGGATATACTTCGTTAATTAATTCCAATTCTTCACGAAGTTTGTTTGCCGGTTTTTCTCCTATGATTTTTTCCAGTTCAGGGCTGTCAATGTCGGAAAAAGCAATAGTTTCCTCAATGTTTTTACGACTGTCGCCTTCGAAAAGATTGATGTTTTTCTCCCAGATGTTGTAAATTCCTTTGAAGTCATATCCCATACCAATCGGGAAACTCAGCGGAGTAACATGCAGGCCTAATTTTTTTTCCACTTCATCCATCAAATCAAAAGCATCCTTACCTTCACGGTCTAATTTATTGATGAAAACAATCATGGGAATGTTTCGCATACGACAAACTTCTACCAATTTTTCGGTTTGTTCTTCGACTCCTTTTGCCACATCGACAACTACAATAACACTGTCTACGGCAGTTAAAGTTCGGAAAGTGTCTTCAGCAAAATCTTTGTGTCCCGGAGTGTCCAGGATATTGATTTTTTTGTCTTTGTAGTTAAAAGCCAATACCGATGTCGCTACCGAAATCCCTCTTTGGCGCTCAATTTCCATAAAGTCGGAAGTGGCTCCTTTCTTGATTTTATTACTTTTTACGGCTCCTGCTTCCTGGATTGCTCCTCCAAATAAAAGTAGTTTTTCCGTTAATGTGGTTTTACCGGCATCGGGGTGGGAAATGATTCCGAATGTTCTTCTTCGTTGTATTTCTTTTTGAAAACTCATCAGACAAAAATTAGTGGGTGCAAAAGTAATTATAATTTGCGAGAACTCGTTTTATTATCAAAAAAATAGCCTTTGATCCTGTATATTGTTTTTTGCGCATAATTTTTTGTTAATAGTAATCAGTATGGTTGTATAATAGCTTTGAATTGCTATTTTTGTTGGTTGCAAATCAGGTGTTCCGCATTTTATGGTGCCTTGTTTAAAATTGCTGAAATTTTTTAAAAAACTTCAAACTAAATAGTGTTATAAAAGAAATGAAATTAAAACAGGTTCTTATAGGTCTTTTTATTGCTGCCAATGCAGTTTCTTTTGCTCAGGATAATAAAAAAGAGGTTCTTTTTACAATAGATGAAAAACCTTTTTACACTGAAGAGTTTGCCAGGGTTTACAAAAAAAACCTTGATTTGGTTAAAGACGATTCACAAAAAGATCTGAATCATTACCTTGATCTTTTTATCGGATACAAATTAAAAGTCGAAAAAGCCAATAAGCTTGGTTTACAAAATAATTCCGCTTATCAGAATGAGTTGAAATCGTATCGTGCACAACTTTCCAAAAATTATGTGACGGATACCAAAGTGACCAAAGAACTTATCGAAGAGGCCTACAAACGGTCACTGAAAGAAATTAAAGCTTCCCATATTTTATTTACTTTGGATGAAAACGCAGAACCTGCCGATACTTTAAAAGTGTACAATCAGGCTATGGAAGTCCGCAAAAAAATTCTTGGCGGCGAAAACTTCGAAACCATGGCAACTCAATATTCGCAAGATCCTTCTGTAAAAGAAAATAAAGGCGATTTGGGTTGGTTTTCGGTTTTCAGAATGGTGTATGCTTTCGAATCTGCTGCTTATAAAACAAAAAAAGGAGAGGTGTCTTTGCCTGTCAGAACCCGTTTCGGCTACCATTTAATTAAGGTAAACGACATTCGGGACAATAGAGGTCAGGTTACCGTGGCACATATCATGACGCTCAACGGTCAAAATGAAACTGAAGCGGCGGCTGCAAAATCAACTATTGATGATGTATATAAAAAACTGAAACAGGGAGAAGCTTTTGAAAGTCTGGCTCAGCAGTTTTCACAGGATAAATCATCTTCCGGAAAAGGAGGACAATTGCAACGATTCGGTTCAGGAGAGTTAAGTTCGGAAGAATTTGAAAATATGGCCTTTTCACTTAAAGAGAAAGGACAGATTTCAGAACCGTTCCAAAGTCAGTTCGGTTGGCATATCATTAAACTGATTGACAAACATCCGATAAAACCTTTGGAAGAAACTGAGATGGATTTCGATGCTAAAATCCGTAAAGACGATCGTTCCCGATTGATTAATGCCTCTTTGAATGAGAAATTAAGAAAAAAATACCCGGTTAAAAGAGAGGAGAAAGCCTATAAAAAAGCACTTTCTCTGGTAACGGACAAATATTATAAACAAGAATGGGAACTTCCTTCAGACATGAAGGGTATGAATGAAAAATTATTTACAATCAATAAGGAGAAAACGGTTACGGTTCCTGCATTTTTAAATTATGTTTATGCGCAGCAAAAGACAAACAGTACTCTTAAGCCGATTTCTAAATTGGTTGATAAAATGTACACAAAATTTGTAGAAGAGCAACTGGCAAATTATTATAACGATAATCTAGAGAAAGAATTTCCTGATTTTGCCAACGTAATGGACGAATACCGTGACGGTTTGTTATTGTTTGACCTGATGGAAAAAGAAATCTGGACCAAAGCAAAAACCGACACTTTAGGACTTAGAAATTTCTACGAAAAAAATAAAGCCAACTACCAATGGAAAGATCGTGTTGAGGCAAATGTGTTTTCATCAACCAAAGAAGATGCGATTAAAAAAGCCGAAAAGTTCCTGAAAAAGAAAAAGTCCATTGATTTCATAAAAGAGCACTTAAACACGAACGGATCCGTTTCCATCATGGTGAAATCCGGAATTTTTGAAATTGGCGATGCCGCTTTACCGAAACATCAGAATTTCAACCTTGGAATTACAGACATCAGTCACGAAGGAAATTATTATTTCATTACTCAGGTAAATAAAAAATTAGACAAAGGCCCTAAAAAACTGGAAGAAACCAGAGGAAAGGCAATTAACGATTACCAGCAATACCTTGAAGCGAATTGGGTGGATGAGTTGAAAAAAGAATTCACCGTTAAAGTTAATCAGGAGGTGTTCACTAAAATTAAAAGTCAGTTACAAACAAAATAAATATAAAATTTAATAAAAGCAGATGCCATTTAAAAAGAGAAACATGAAGTTGATGAACAATAAAGTTGCCCTGATTTTCGGAGTACTAATCTGTACATGCGCTACAATGTACGCACAGCCGAGTCAGAAAAAGAAAATTGATGGCGTTGTTGCTGTTGTTGGAGATTATGTTGTTCTGGATTCCGATATAGACAAAACATTTATTGAATTACAAGCCCAGGGAGTTGAGGTGAAAAATATTACCCGTTGTGAGATGTTGGGTAAATTGTTAGAGGACAAATTGTATGCGCATCAGGCAATTCAGGACAGTATTGTTGTGAGTGACGGTGAGGTAAACGAGTTCATGAATTCGCAGTTAGACCAAATGGTGGAACAGGTGGGTTCTGTAGATAAAGTAATCAAGTTTTACAACAAAAAGAACCTGGAAGATTTTAAAACGTACTTTTTTGATGTGGTAAAAATGAATAAGCTTACCTCACAGATGCAACGTAAAATTTTTGAAGAAGTTGAAATTACACCAGAAGAAGTAAGAACCTTTTTTACGTCTATCCCAAAAGAAGATTTACCCGTTTTCGGTGCTGAAATGGAAGTGGCACAAATTGTAGTGAAACCCGTTATCAGTCAGGCTGAGAAACAAAAAGTAATTGATAAGTTAAAAGCGTTAAAGAAAGAAGTTCAGGAAGGTTCCAGTTTTTTCAGTAGAGCGGTATTGTATTCAGAAGATCCGGGATCGAAGTCAAATGGAGGATATTACAAATTAACCAAGAAAACACAATTTGTAAAAGAATTTAAAGATGTGGCTTTCAGTTTGCAGGAAGGTGAAATTTCAGATCCTTTTGAAACCGAATACGGATTCCATATCATTTATCTTGAAAAAATCCGCGGACAGGAATTGGATGTGCGTCATATTCTGATTGCGCCAAAAGTTACTAATGAAGCGTTAGCGGAAGCCAAAACCAAAATTGAGAATATCCGTAAACGTATTGTTGAAGGTAATATTTCATTTGCCGAGGCAGCCCGTCAGTTTTCCGATGAAAAAGAAACCCGTAACAGTGGTGGTATTTTAATCAATCCAAGAACTATGGAAACTCGTTTCGAATTGACGAAAATGGATCCGGCATTATACGGTCAGGTTTCTGAACTGAAAGACAATGAGGTGTCATTACCTTTAACGGATGAAGAGCAAAACGGGAATAAAAAATTCAAATTAATTACAATAACCAATCGTTTTGAAGAGCATACGGCTGATTTTGCCAAAGATTACCTGAAAATTAAGGATTTGGCTCTGAAAGAAAAACAACTCAAAGCTGTGGCAAAATGGACCGAAGCAAAAATCAAAGAAACGTATATTAAAATCAACGGTGAATACAGAGATTGTAAATTCACTAACAATTGGTTGAAAAAATAAATTTTTAAAAAACACCCAAAAGAGTTAGTTTTATGGAATCATAACACTAACTCTTTTTAATTTAAATTATACGCAAATGTCGGACGTAGCAGCAATTCAGAATCTGGTTCAGAAACAAAAAGCCCTTAAAGAAGAAATTGCCAAAATAATTGTAGGTCAGGATGAGGTGGTAAATGAAATCGTACTTAGCATTTTTTCCGGCGGACATGCGCTTTTAGTTGGTGTGCCCGGTTTGGCAAAAACCTTGATGGTAAATACAATTTCACAGGCTTTGGGTTTGGATTTCAAGCGAATTCAGTTTACACCCGATTTGATGCCTTCTGATATTTTAGGAAGTGAGATTTTAGATGAAAGCCGAAGTTTTAAATTCCTGAAAGGTCCAATCTTTTCCAATATTATTCTGGCCGATGAAATCAATCGTACTCCGCCAAAAACGCAAGCTGCCTTATTGGAAGCGATGCAGGAAAAAGCGGTAACCATAGCCGGACATCATTATAAATTAGATTTGCCGTTTTTTGTATTGGCAACTCAAAACCCGATTGAGCAGGAAGGAACCTATCCGTTACCTGAAGCGCAACTGGACCGGTTTATGTTTGCCATTAAATTGGATTACCCTTCATTTGCCGAAGAAGTGCAGGTGGTAAAAAGCACAACCACTGATTTTACCATAAAAGTGAATCCGTTATTTACCGCTCAGGAAATTATCGATTTTCAGCAGTTGATCCGTCGTATTCCGGTGGCGGATAACGTAATTGAATATGCGGTAACATTAGTGTCCAAAACCCGTCCCGATAATGCTCTGGCCACAGATTATATCAAAAACTATCTGGATTGGGGCGCCGGACCCCGCGCTTCTCAAAATTTAATTTTAGCAGCGAAAACCAACGCGGCCTTAAACGGGAAATACTCTCCGGATATTGAAGATGTTCAGGCGGTTGCAACCGGAATCTTGCGTCATCGAATCATCAAAAACTACAAAGCGGATGCGGAGGGGATATCGGAAGAAATGATTATTAAGAAATTGTTTTAATATACTATGTTTTTAGAATTAGGGCTAGGGATAACAATTGTTGTTTTTCTAGCCTTTCTTTTTTCGGTATTTACCTTGTTTGGAGTTGTTAAAGTAATTTTACTGCTTTTTAAAGCCGGTCCGAAATGTAACGGATGGTTTTTTAATTCAGCGTTGTTTCTGATCTGTGCAATTGCTGTCTATTGTTTTTTTGACTGGTTTTTTAAGGCTTAGAATTTTGAATTATAGTTCTCTTTCGTTGAAAAAATACTTTGAAGTAGATGTAGTGGATTCTTTGACGATTGTTTTTCTAAGCTTCTTTCAGGTTAATTCTATAAGTCTCATTGATTAGTCTTATCGGTTTGTTGTAAACGAGTTTCATCAACATTACTTCAATAAAAGAAGTGTATTTTTTAGTGCCGCATTCGTACCACCAATAGGAATGATAGTGTACGGAATCTTTTTCCATTGTCGCTACCCATATTTTTTCATTTTCATTCGTGATTTCTTTTGATTCGGTAATCGTATAGCCATCTCCTGTCCAGCAAATTAAAGGTTTGTGTGATGGTGTTTTGATGTAAATGAGTTTTTCCGGTGTTACAATTTTAAACACTTCTTTGTTGACCCAAACGCCTTTGGATGGATCGTATTTAGGATTCAGATTGGTAAGGATGTTATCATTCGTCTCGTTTTTCATTTCCAGACTGGTGATTGCTACAATTCCGAATACAACGGCTACCGGATACATTTTTGGTTGTAAATCAACTGTGGTAATTTCTTTTATCTTGGGTTTGAAAAAGCGTATTATGATCAACATTGGCACTACCTGATAAAGTGCAAAGCAAGTTAAGCCGACGGTGTGATGCAGCATGTTTTCCTTAGTACAATTAAGCAAAACCAGCGTTATGATTCTGAAATAATTCGAGATAATATTCAGTATTATAATTATGAAACAGAACCCCGTTATTTGCAGTATTCCAAAATAAAGGCGTTGTTTTTTTTCTTCCAAAGTAAGCAACAAAGCACCTGTTAATAATCCGGTTTTGAACATCGATAATCCCATACAGGCGGTATCAATGGTTATTTTGGCATTGTTAGCGTAAAAAGTTACGCCTTCAATCCGGTCGATGTGTAAGACGTTTTTCAGGGTCATGAAAACCATATAACACAATGCCTGTTTGATTTCGGTTGTTAAATGGTCAAAAAACTTGTTGAACAGTGATGAAAACAATAAAATACAAATGAAGGCGATGAACGAAAATCGGTTGGTGAAGTAATAGAATACCAAACAAACGAGCAACGTCAAGGACAAAAAATGCAATGATTTTGTATGCAGTCGGTAGCTTATAAATTCAAAAACCAGAAGTAATGCGATGAGCAAATAGTTTATTTTGTAATTGGTTTTTCTTCCGCCGATAAAAAATAAAGCCACCGAAAAAATGACCCCGAAAAAGTCATTTTCCAGTCCGAAGGCTACAGTGTTTCCGTTCAGGGCCATAATGCTGATTATGGCCAGAACCGTTACCGTTTTGGTATTTTTTATCAGGAAATCCATTTATGAAGTTTGTTTTCTGTGTTTTTTGTAATAGAAAAGCGCTGCAGTTAAAGTAATCAGAATCAGCGCCCATTCATGAGGCTCAGGAACAGAACCGTCATTGTTTATGGAAGCATTGCCAAGCGTGTTTACATTTTTTTCAATGCCGTTTTTTTCATAATCTTCATCCGTTTCAAGGACGATTAACGATGAAATTGGCGTCACGATATTAGCGTCCTTTGCCAGAGCAACATATTTATTGGTTGCTAAGGAATCTTCTTGAATGGTAACCTGTTCCTCCAAAACTTTTCCAAAGGCATACATTCTGTAAATGTGATTGGGGCCATTGCTGTCGGTTTCTTTGGTTTTTAGATTTTCTTCAATGGCAATATTGGCTGGCTCAATGTTGATGCGGTTTTCAGCTGTTTTTAAGGTGATAAACTGATTTTCATCAAGGAGTTTCTGACAATTTTGTAAATCGGTTTGAATGAAATCCACATATTTCTGTTCCTTAATCGTCTGCCAGAACGGATTGATGTCTTCCGAAATGTTGATGACTTTGATGTTCTTCTGTTTTGTTCCGGATTTAATTTTTTTAAGATAGTCGGAAGTTTCCAATTCTTCGAAATTGGCTGAAAATGTGCCGGATTTGGTTACAATCAGACTGTTTTCTTTTAGTTTGTACAACGGTAATAACGAATAATGCAGGTTCTCAAATTGGGGCAAGATGCTTTCGTAATTTGCATTGGTTATTTCCTGTTTCTGATTATTGATGAAAACACTGTATTTTGTATCGTTTTTGTCGGTAAAGGCTTTTACCTCTTCTTCTGTCCAGTTGCTGTTCAAATCCAAAATAATTTCTGATGGCGTAAATGCAACCGCTGTTCTTTTAATTGGTTTAATCTCATAAACATTATTTTTCCAGATAAAGGAATTTGAAAAAACAGCATTGTTTATCGGTATTACCGCTTCCCATTTGTCCAAACCTTTTGATTCGTTGATGTAAAAATTGTTTCTTAATTCAAATGCTTTGTCAGCTTCAAATTTTTGGTTTCCAACCAACTGTATTCGGGATAAGGTTTCTGCATTGGAAAGGTTTGGGCCTTTGATATTCAGACTTTGGTATTTCATATGGGAATTGTCAACTTTCAAAGGAGTAGTGAATCCGCATTTAAAAGTTCTGGGCAGGTCTTTGTTGATAGGAAAGACTCTTACGACCACTTTATTTCCTTCTTTCCATTGCATCAAGGACGGATCTCTGGCTTCCACACCAACGATTTGATCGTATGCTTTTTTTGCTTTTTCTTTGGTAGTTAAAACACCTTGGCGCTCCATGCCATTCACCCATAACGAAAGGGAAGTCGCTACAGAACCTTCCGGCAGCTGAAAAGAATAGATGGCTTCCTTATCACCCCAGGAGTCTTTCTCACAGGCGATATCCATGGTGATTTCGGTATACGCCAAACGACTGTCGGCATAAATTTTTACATCTTCTTTTATGTTTCGGGTTACTAAATCGTTTCCGCTCCACAATTGTTCTTCCGTTTCCAGGCGTTTGTCGAAATTCGATTTTAAAATATTGATTTTATCATCATCGCTTAAAACTATGTTCTTCGTAAATAAATAGGCAACGTTTATTAAGGGATTGTGTGTTTTTCTTTCATTGTATTGCTTTCCGCCAAAGGAATCAAAACCTCTGAATTCAAATATATTGTCAACGCATATATATACAATGTCTTTTTTCAGGAGTATTTCATTGAAAAAGTTGGGTTTAAGGTTTTGTGAAATGGTAATGTATGTGGGAAGGTCGTTGTTGGTTTCAAATGATTTTGTGATGAAATTTTCACTGATCTTTCTGCTTTCGATGTTTAGAAGGATTGTAAAAAGAAGTTGACTGATCAGTATGGTTGAAAATCCGATACCAAACCAGCGCAGATTATCTCGGGATTCTGAAAAAATTTTTGTCAATGTTACCGAATGACATATGAAAACGATGGCAGGAACCAATCCGTAGAAGCCAAAACCTAAAGCCAAAATCCCTACAAATGAAATAGGTGCGAATGGAACCAGATAAATCATGTAATAAACAATAAGCAGAAAAGAAATTCCATTGCAGAAATAAGATAGTGGCGTGATAAATTTGTCTTTATAAGAACCATAGATGAAGAAGTTGCTGAGGCAGAATAAGAAAGTCACTCCATAAACCCAGATAGGTAGATTTTCAAAAATATTTATGAAAACATTAGTGCAGAAACAACCGATAAACCAGTTAAGAAATAGAAACGGAGTTAAGTGAAGGTATTTTGTTCGGTTTTTTAAAATTTTAAAAGAAACTATGACTCCGTAAATAAATTCCACAATCAAACTCAAAAAGCAAATGGGCTCTAAAACATCATTTTTGAATTCAATTCCCAAAAGTGAAACCGTTAGAAAAAAGATGCTGAAAAGCGTCACGGTTATACTGGTTGCAACGCCTGTTTTACGTGTGTAGTTTTTTAATACTGCAAAGTGGTGGTTCATAAAATAAACAATTAAATTAAAAGTACTTTGAATTACAAAGTTAATTATAATTTGAAACCACGCTAGTTTTTTTAAAATTATTTTTAAAAGGGATTAAAGTTTTGAAATCGTACGGTCTAATTCTTTGTCGTAAAAGAACAAAAACATACTGCCCATCATGTCCTGATCGGTTTTTGAAGTGTTGTTGCAGGTCATTACCAATTCGTATTCGTGGTTTTCATACAGCCAAATACCATTCTTAGAACTGAAGGTCTCAATGTTTTGTAAGCCGATTTTAGTGGTATAATTGGTAACCTTGCAGGTAAAGAGCATCTTGTTTTCAGTCTTGTCAACCACACTTATCGAAGTGGCGAACGGATGTACGTGCGGCGCCGAAAAATGCAATCGGGCGCTGTCTTTAATCTGTAATTGTTCTGTTATGGAACTTCTGTAGGTTTTAATTCCCGATGGAATAACCCAATGTCCGGATAGCATGTTTCCGGCTTTATCACAATAAGTGTGGTTTTTGGTTTCCACCGGAATACATTGATTACTGGCCGGATCCAGCGGTCCTTTAAAAGGATCGTGTTTGTCAAACGGCAACTGAATGTAAACCGTTTTGCTCATCAAAGGTTTTTGCGTTTTATCGTAGGCTTCATAACGTACCGAAACTTCATGTTTGACTTTTTTGAAAATATCGGGTTGGTTGTGATTGAGCGTTTGTGTGGTTACAAACAGATAATCTTTCCCGATAATCGGTACGCCATAGCCTTTCGGAAAATCGAAATGTTCCAATCCGTGCGATAACGAGGTCATTCTCGGATATTGTTTTCCGATGCGGTCTTCAAGATGCCATTGGGTGTAATATTGTGTGTCATTAATGTCTACATTCATATGACAGATGTAGTCGTTGGAGAGCGCTTCGTTGGTTTTCGCATCCACTGCTTTTACCTTGAATCCGGTAATCCATAAAATTTTATCCGATTGATCCAGTTGAATATAACGCGAGGCTTTCGGACCTTCCATCGATTTGTAAATGCCGTCAATGATAAATGTCGGCGACAGCATTTTGTATTCTTTTTTACTGTTGTTTATCAGCCAATCGTTGTCTACCAAACCAGTTTTATGCAATGCAAGTGTCTTAACAATCGCTTTGTGGCGGTTGCTGAGTTGGCTGTAAATTACCACTCCAAAAAGACTTGAAAGGATAAAACTAAAGGCTAAATATTTATATATCTTTGAGCGTTTGAACATAGTGAAAAGAATAGTCACAAAAATAATAGAAATGAGTTTAGAAAAACACAATAATCAGAGAATCTTTGGTTTAGACGTTGTTAGAGCATTGGCGATTTTACTGGTGCTGTTTTCGCATGTTTATTATCTGATTGGTAGCAGTAATCCGCTTTTGATTTCTGTTAGCGGACTTTTCGGGTTTGCCGGAGTGGAATTGTTCTTTGTGCTGAGTGGTTTTTTAATCGGAACAATTTTGCTGAAAATGTTTTTGGCCGATGATTTTTCAGTTGGCAGTCTGTTCATTTTTTTGAAGCGACGATGGTTTCGAACGTTACCGGCCTATTATCTGGTTTTGATTGTGAATATCGTTATTGCTGTTTTTTTTGCCTACGATATCAGCGGCTGGTGGAAATACTTTGTTTTTATTCAGAATTTCTCAACATACGATATTGTCATTTTTACGGAATCCTGGAGCTTGTCGGTGGAGGAGTGGACTTATGTAATAACGCCATTAGTGTTGTTCTTTGGTTATAAAGTTTTTAAGAACAATAAAAAGTTCGGTTTTTTAGTCCTTATCGTGCTTCTGATTGCGTTTTTTCATTTGTTGCGTTTTAATTTATATCTGCATATAACAATTTCAGACATGCAGGCATGGAATCTGGCCGTGAAATCATTAACGATTTATAGAATTGACTCTATTTTGATAGGTTTTTTGATGGCTTGGGGACATTATTATTACAAGGAAACAATCAAAAAATACTGTGTTTACCTGTTTATTATTTCCCTTCATTTGTTCTTTTTGCAATTTGTGGTTCTTAACGTATTGGGAGTAGATATTATCTCGAAACCACTTTATTTTATGGTTTTCTACTTTACTTTTTCGTCGCTAACGATTGCTTTAGGGCTTCCGTTTTTCATCAATTGGGAAACAGCCGGAAACCTTCTTCGTAAACCGGTTGAATTTATCAGCAAGGTTTCCTATAGTGTGTATTTGCTGCATTACAGTATAGTTACGGTGCTTATGAAACAGTTTTTCGATGTTTCGAAATTTTCTTCATTCGGGCTGCTCGGGTTTCTTTTGTTTTATTTGTTTGTGGTTTTCGGACTTAGTTTTCTACTGTACAAGTACTATGAAAAACCATTAATGAACCTACGTGACAATAGCTAATCCTGTTGATTTGTCAAAAATAAAGCCTGTTTTTTTGCGATTTCTCAAAATAAAATTAAAAAATTAAGAATTCGTAAAAAATTAATATTTTTATGTTCTTTTGTTGAGGTATCTGCATTAAAATAGAACGTTTATAAATAATATTCTTTGTAAATTAATGAAATGCTAAATATTTTTTAATTCAGTTAAGAATGGTTAAATTTGTGCGACTTTAAAATAAAACAAGTACTAACATAACTGATTCAAATACTGTTACAATGAATATTTATAACGATTATATCAAAGAAATCGAAGAGCGTAAAGGACAAGGACTTCATCCTAAACCCATTGATGGTGCCGAATTGCTAAGTGAAATCATTGCGCAAATCAAAGACACAGCGAATCCAAATCGCGAAGACTCCCTGAAATTCTTTATTTACAATACGTTGCCGGGAACTACTCCTGCGGCTGGTGCTAAAGCAAAATTCTTAAAAGAAATTATTTTAGAAGAAGCAACTGTAGCAGAAATCACACCTGCTTTTGCCTTCGAATTATTATCCCACATGAAAGGCGGACCTTCGATCGAAGTATTGTTGGATTTGGCTTTAGGAAATGATGTGGCTATCGCTAATGCTGCCGGTGAGGTGTTGAAAACACAAGTGTACTTATACGATGCTGATATGGATCGTTTGAAAGTGGCCTATGAAAACGGAAATGCTGTAGCGAAAGACATATTGGAAAGTTACGCAAAAGCGGAATTCTTTACCAAACTTCCTGAAGTAGCGGAAGAAATTAAAGTAGTAACATTTATTGCTGGTGAAGGTGATATTTCAACCGATTTATTATCTCCGGGTAATCAAGCACACTCACGTTCCGACCGTGAGCTACACGGAAAATGTATGATTTCCCCTGAAGCACAAGCTGAAATCAAGGCTTTACAGGAACAACATCCTGATAAATCGGTGATGTTAATTGCAGAAAAAGGTACGATGGGTGTTGGTTCTTCTCGTATGTCGGGTGTTAACAACGTGGCACTTTGGACGGGGAAACAAGCAAGTCCTTACGTTCCGTTTGTAAATTTTGCTCCGATTGTGGCAGGAACAAACGGTATCTCTCCAATTTTCCTAACTACTGTGGATGTAACGGGAGGTATTGGTTTAGACCTTAAAAACTGGGTAAAAAAGACCGATGCAAATGGAGAATTGGTTCGCGATGAAAACGGTGAGCCTATTCTGGAACAAGTGTATTCTGTTGCAACAGGAACGGTGCTTACTATCAATACAAAAACAAAAAAATTATACAACGGAGACAAAGAGCTGATTGATATTTCGAAGGCATTCACGCCTCAAAAAATGGAATTCATTAAAGCGGGTGGTTCTTATGCGATCGTTTTTGGTAAAAAAATTCAAACGTTCGCTGCTAAAACACTTGGAATTCAAGCGCCAGTGGTGTTCGCGCCTTCCAAAGAAGTTTCTCATGAAGGTCAAGGTTTAACAGCCGTTGAAAAAATCTTCAACAAAAATGCCGTTGGTACTACACCAGGAAAAGTATTGCATGCCGGTTCAGACGTTCGTGTGACGGTAAACATTGTAGGTTCGCAAGATACTACAGGTTTGATGACCGCTCAGGAATTAGAATCGATGGCGGCTACCACAATTTCGCCAATCGTTGACGGTGCTTACCAATCAGGATGTCACACGGCATCGGTTTGGGATAAAAAAGCACAGACGAACATTCCGAAATTGATGCAATTCATGAACGACTTCGGATTAATCACAGCGCGTGACCCGAAAGGCGTTTACCACCCAATGACCGATGTAATTCACAAAGTACTAAACGATATCACTATTGACGAATGGGCCATCATTATTGGTGGTGACTCCCATACCAGAATGTCTAAAGGAGTTGCTTTCGGTGCAGATTCAGGAACGGTTGCTCTTGCTTTAGCGACTGGAGAAGCTTCCATGCCAATTCCGGAATCGGTAAAAGTGACCTTTAAAGGGGAAATGAAAAATTACATGGACTTCCGTGACGTGGTTCATGCGACACAAGCACAAATGTTGAAACAATTTGGCGGTGAAAATGTATTCCAAGGCAGAATCATCGAAGTTCATATTGGGACTTTAACAGCAGACCAAGCCTTTACCTTCACGGACTGGACGGCCGAAATGAAAGCAAAAGCATCTATCTGTATTTCGGAAGACGAAACGTTAATCGAATCCTTGGAAATTGCAAAAGGCAGAATCCAGATCATGATCGACAAAGGAATGGATAATGCGAAGCAAGTATTGAAAGGATTGATTGATAAAGCCAACAAGCGAATTGCTGAAATCCGTTCAGGAGAAAAACCAGCGTTGCGCCCTGATGCCAATGCGAAATACTACGCTGAGGTTGTGGTGGATTTAGATCAAATTGCAGAACCAATGATTGCCGATCCGGATGTAAACAATGCTGATGTTTCCAAACGTTATACACACGATACCATCCGACCGCTTTCTTTCTACGGCGGAACGAAAAAAGTCGATTTAGGCTTTATCGGTTCGTGCATGGTACACAAAGGGGATATGAAAATCTTAGCACAAATGCTTAAGAATGTGGAAAAACAAAAAGGAGAAGTGAAATTCAATGCTCCATTGGTTGTAGCGCCACCAACTTATAACATCGTTGACGAATTAAAAGCGGAAGGCGACTGGGAAGTATTACAAAGATATTCCGGTTTCGAATTTAACGATGATGCGCCTAAAGGAGCAGCACGTACCGAATATGAGAACATGTTGTACTTAGAGCGTCCGGGTTGTAACCTTTGTATGGGGAACCAGGAAAAAGCGGCTAAGGGAGATACGGTAATGGCGACTTCAACACGTCTTTTCCAAGGTCGTGTAGTAGAAGATTCGGAGGAGAAAAAAGGGGAATCCTTACTTTCATCTACACCGGTTGTAGTATTGTCTACAATTTTGGGAAGAACCCCAACCATTGAAGAATATACAGCAGCAGTGGAAGGAATTAACTTAACCAAGTTCGCGCCTTCACACAAGTTGTTGGTGAAATAATTGCAGTGAGTATTTGCTGTTAATCCCAAAGCCCAAGTTGAGAAACTTGGGCTTTTTTTGTTACCGAAAAGCTATTTTTCGTAAATTGTAGGATTAAAACAATAACAACATAATTATTAGATACTATGGCTTTTGATATTGAAATGATTGAAAAAGTGTACGCGACTATGGCTGCCCGTGTAGACAAAGCACGAGAGTTGGTAGGACGTCCGCTTACCTTGTCGGAAAAGATTTTGTATTCTCACCTTTGGGAAGGGATGCCTACACAGGCGTTTACAAGAGGAAAAGATTACGTGGATTTTGCGCCTGACCGAGTAGCCTGTCAGGATGCAACGGCTCAGATGGCTTTGTTACAGTTCATGCATGCCGGAAAAAATAAAGTCGCTGTTCCGACAACGGTACACTGTGACCACTTAATTCAAGCCAAAGTGGGTGCTGCTACAGACCTGCAAGTGGCCAATACACAATCCAAAGAAGTTTTCGATTTCTTGTCGTCGGTATCCAACAAATACGGGATCGGGTTCTGGAAACCGGGATCCGGGATCATCCACCAAATTGTATTGGAAAACTACGCCTTTCCGGGCGGAATGATGATCGGTACCGATTCACACACGGTTAATGCCGGAGGGTTAGGGATGTTGGCGATTGGTGTCGGTGGTGCCGATGCTGTAGACGTAATGTCCGGAATGTCTTGGGAGTTGAAATTTCCAAAACTGATCGGTGTAAAATTGACAGGAAAACTTAACGGTTGGACTGCCCCAAAAGACGTTATTTTAAAAGTGGCGGATATTCTTACTGTAAAAGGAGGAACCGGTGCCATCGTAGAATATTTCGGTGAAGGTGCCGAGTCGATGTCCTGTACCGGAAAAGGAACCATCTGTAACATGGGAGCGGAAATCGGAGCAACAACTTCTACATTTGGTTACGACGATTCCATGCGAAGATATTTAACGGCAACCGGTCGTCAGGATGTAGTAAATGCTGCCGATAAAGTAGCGTCATATTTAACTGCAGATGCCGAAGTGTATGCGAATCCAACACAATATTTCGACCAATTAATCGAAATCAATTTATCTGAATTAGAGCCACACATCAATGGACCATTTACGCCGGATAGAGGTACACCGGTTTCTAAAATGAAGGAAGAAGCTGCTGCGAACGGTTGGCCGATCAAAGTAGAATGGGGGCTAATCGGTTCGTGTACGAATTCTTCTTATGAAGATATGTCGCGTGCCGCTTCCATTGTCAGACAAGCGGTTGCACACGGCATTACTCCGAAAGCAGAATTTGGAATAAATCCAGGTTCCGAACAAATTCGTTACACCATTGAAAGAGACGGCATTATTGCTGATTTTGAAAAAATGGGAACCAAAGTGTTTACCAACGCCTGCGGACCTTGTATCGGACAATGGGACAGAGAAGGAGCTGACAAACAGGAGAAAAATACCATTGTGCACTCGTTCAATCGTAACTTCTCCAAAAGAGCCGACGGGAATCCGAACACCCATGCCTTCGTAACGTCACCGGAAATGGTGGCGGCTTTAGCGATTTCAGGACGATTGGATTTCAACCCGATTACCGATACCTTGTTAAACGATAAAGGGGAAGAAGTTAAATTAATAGCGCCAACCGGGGACGAATTGCCGAAAAGAGGTTTTGATGTAGAAGATGCCGGATTTCAGGCACCTGCCGCTGATGGTTCTTCTGTTTCCGTAATTGTTTCGCCAACATCGGAGCGTTTGCAATTGTTAGCGCCATTTGATCCGTGGGACGGAAAAAATATTACTGGTGCGAAGTTGTTAATCAAAGCGTATGGAAAATGTACTACGGATCATATTTCTATGGCGGGTCCATGGTTGCGTTTCCGTGGTCACCTTGATAATATTTCTAACAATATGTTAATTGGTGCGGAAAACGCGTTTAATGGAAAAGCGAATTCGGTTAAAAACCAGTTGACCGGAGCCTACGATGAGGTGCCAAAAGTACAAAGAGTGTATAAAGCGGCTGGAGTTCCTTCCATTGTGGTGGGCGATCACAATTACGGAGAAGGTTCTTCCCGTGAGCATGCCGCGATGGAACCTCGTTTCTTAGGGGTGAAAGCGGTTTTAGTCAAATCCTTCGCCCGTATTCATGAGACGAACCTTAAAAAACAAGGAATGCTGGCTTTAACGTTTGCTAACGAAGCGGATTACGATAAAATTCAGGAAGACGATACAATCAATTTCTTGGATTTGACCGAATTTGCACCGGGAAAACCATTAACATTGGAATTTCTTCATGCAGACGGTGCCAAAGATGTAATCTTGGCAAATCATACCTATAATGACAGTCAGATTGGGTGGTTTGTTGCCGGTTCTGCTTTGAACCTGATTGCAGCCGGAAAAGCTTAATTGTATTAAAATTATATTAAAAACGCTCCGTTTTGGAGCGTTTTTTTGTTGGTCTAAATGGTAGTTTCTATATTTACACTTTTAACTTCTGAATTCAATGAAAAAAATACTTGTGATTGGAATTGTCCTGATCGGACTTGTAACAGTTCTTTATATTGATAAAATTAAGGAAGCTTTCGATTCTTCAGATTTGCCCGAACCAACCACAATTCAATTTGAAAAGCAGTTGCCATTATATTCATACGATTGGAGATTAATAGGGCCTAGCGGAAAAGCGATTTCATTTGTGGAATATATGAATCGAAATGTAATTATAAACTATTGGTCTGCTAATTCACCCGAATCGGTTGAAGAGCTGGAACAATGGGCAAAGTTGTACGAAGATTACAAAAACGATGTGTTTTTTATCTTTGTAACCAAGGATTCACAGGTTGACGCAACGAAACTTTTTAAAGAAAAGGAGTATGTTTTTCCAATGTATTATTCGGGCGGTACTCCTTTGCGTTCCATGGTTTTTGACAAAGCTCCTAAAACATATATGATTACTAAAAAAGGCAGAATTGTCGTAAATCATACTGGAGCTGCCAATTGGAATTCAAAGAATTTCAGGGCATTTTTAGATGAGTTGATAAAAAACAAAAAATAACTGAAACCTGAAAATATTGATTTTTAATATTTTACACAAAACAAATTTCAATACATTGCGTTTGAAGTTTAAATAAATACCAGATTAATGAGATTTCCAAAATCACTTTTCTTTCTTTTTCTGCTGCTGTCAGTGTCCGGTTTTGCGCAAAAAACAATCAGTCATAAGGTTGTTAGTGGTGAATCGGTTTACAGCATTGCCAAAAAGTACAATGTAACGGAGGCTGAAATCATCGAAATCAATCCTAAAGCCAAAGGGTTACTGCAGTTGGATATGGTGCTTTCGATTCCTAAGAATTCTAAAAAAAAGGCAGAAGACAAAAAGGCTAAATTTGTTCCTAAAGGACCTTCTCATAAAGTAGAGTCGGGTGAATCATTGTATACAATTGCCAAAAAATACGATATTCCAATGGATAAGCTTAGGGAAGCCAATCCGCAACTGGATTCGGATAATCTGCAATTGGGTGAGTTGCTGGCATTGCCAAAAGGAATTAAAAAGCAAGTCGAGGATAAACCTTCAAAAGCTGAAAGTGCCAAAATTGCCAAGCTTCAAAGTAAATTACAGAAACATACCGTAGCCTCAGGGGAATCGTTTTATGTAATTGCCAAAAAATACAATATTTCAGTAGAGGAATTAAAAAAGGCTAATCCGCAAGTTGAAAATGATAAATTGGATATTAAGGATGTTGTGTTTATTCCCGGTACTGAAAATGTTGTTGTAAAAGATAAGAAGGCTAAAGAAGAAAAGAAGAAAGAAGTTGAAAAGATAAAAGTTGAAACCCCTGTTGTTGTTACGGAAGAAAAAAAGAGCACAGGCAATGAAACTCTCGGAACAATTCATGAAGTAGTAGCCAAAGAAACCAAATACGGAATTTCAAAACGTTACGGGATTTCAATCGCTGAATTGGAAAAATTAAATCCGCAAATTACCAATGGTTTAGAAGTCGGACAACAATTAGTTGTTAGAGGTGAAGTTAAAAAAGAGGAGGTTAAAACGACTAAAGAAATTTTGACAACTACTGATGCCAATGATGTTGCTTCGACTTCTGAAGCTGATTTTGTGGAAGCAAAAAGAGAGGTTTTGCCTTTGTCAGCAGATGCAGCCATGAAAGCTGATTTCTTAATTGCCAAAGCTTCTGAAAATTTAGGGGTGCGCTACCGTGGCGGCGGAACCGATAAAAATGGTTTTGACTGTTCCGGATTAATGTTTACTACCTTCAGAAATCTGGACATGACTCTGCCCAGATCATCATCCGATATGGCCGCCAATTCGGGAGTAAAAATTGATAGAAGTCAGGCCCAAAAAGGCGATTTGATATTCTTTGCCACCCGCGGAAGATGGGTTGGTCACGTGGGGATGATTACGGAAATCACCGATGATGAAATCAAATTTATTCACTCTTCCACCAGTGCCGGTGTGATAATTTCCTCAACGAAAGAACCGTATTATTCCAAACGTTTTGTACAGATAAACCGCGTGTTGAATTAAGTCCAGTGCTCTTTTTCAATTCGGTATTCAAAATTCAGTTTCTCGGGTTCGCCGTGATAAGCAACGCTGATTTCTCGCACTTTTACAGCGCCTAATCGTTCAATGGCTTTTTGCGAACGAATGTTTTCGGCTCCAATGTGGAAATAAACAGTATTCACAAACTGAAACGCATACTCCAACATCAGTTTTTTTACGGACGGATTGTAATGGGAACCCCAATAGTTTCTTCCGTAAAAGGTATAGCCGATGAGAACGCTTTTATTCGCTTCGTCATAATCATAAAAACGACTGCTTCCGATGGTTTCCCCTGAAGCTTTATCGATAATTCTAAACGCTCCTTCAGATTGTATCGCTCCTTCGAAAAAGTTTTGGAAAACCTCTCTTTTGTAGCGGTCTTTATTAGGATGCTGCTCCCAGATTAACGGGTCGGAGGCAACCTGAAACAAAATTTCAAAATCCGATTCCTGCAACGGAACTAGTTGTACGATTTCGTTTTCTAGAATGGGTTGAAGGTTCATTCGCTAATTTTTTTTAGGATACAATATTCGGAAAGCATTAAAAATCGACGGATGGGTAACCGTGGCATGATCTTCTTCGGGTAAATAATCAAAATGAACTTTTACCGATTTGCTTTTGCCCGACTTAATTTTGTCGCATAAAATATTAGCATCGACTTCCATTACATGGTTGTCGAAAAACGGACTCAAGCCTTCTTTACCCACGCCGATATAGATATCGGTTTGGTTTGAAAAAGTATCTTCTAAAAGCGAAGGATTTGTTTTTAATAATGCGCCGTCATTCCACCAAAGACTCGGACTGATGATAATGTATTTGTTGAAAAGCATTGGTTTGGTAAAGAGGATTTCTGTTGCCAGTAGTCCGCCCAGCGATTGTCCGATAATGGTTTTGGAATTCGAAGTTTTGAAATGGTTGTCAATATAAGGTTGAAGTTCTTTTTCCAGAAAGGAAATGAATTTTTCAGAACCACCATTGTTCGGCATTTGTTTTTTCAGTATTTCAATAGTGGCAGGGGAAGTGAAATCACGCTTTCGGTTGGTGTTGGCAATTCCGACCACAATAGATTCGGGAATGCGATTAATCCAAGGAAACGTGTTGTACTGCACCAATCCTACCACGTGAATAAAGTCTTCATCAGCAGCACCGTCCAACAAATAAATAACCGGATATTTAATCGTGTCCGTTTCTTTATAGCTTTCGGGTAAATAAATGTTTAAGGTTCTTTTTTCGGAAAGGATTTTGGAGTCGATTGTCCGGATTTCACCCAAAACGAAAGGCTTTTTTTCTGCTTGACTTTTGTCGCTTTTCTTCTGTGCGAATGTGATGGATGTTCCGAAAAGGAGTATAAATAAAAATAGTATTTTTTTCATCTGAAAGGAATTGATGATGTCTTTCAAAAGTAACAAAAAATCCGCCTCAATTTCTCGAAGCGGATTTCTTTATTATTTATTTTCTGACGATTAATAGTACATGTAACGTCTTACTTTAGCGATGTATTTCGCCAAGCGAATCACCTGATGGCTGTAACCATATTCGTTATCATACCAAACATACATTACCACGTTTTTACCATCGGCAGAAACAATCGTAGCGTTGCTGTCAAAAATAGCCGGAGCCGAAGTTCCAACGATATCCGACGATACTAATTCGTTATTCAGAGAATATTTGATTTGCTCTACCAAGTTACCCTCTAAAGCATATTTTTTCATGATAGCGTTTAGTTCTTCTTTAGTGGTGTTCTTACCAACTTCAAGATTTAAAACCACTAAAGATCCGTTTGGAACCGGAACACGAATAGCATTCGATGTTAGTTTTCCGGCTAAACTCGGTAATGCTTTTGCAACAGCGCTTCCAGCACCCGTTTCAGTAATAACCATGTTTAAAGCTGCAGCTCTACCACGACGGTATTTTTTGTGCATGTTGTCCACCAAATTCTGGTCGTTTGTATACGCGTGGATGGTTTCCAAGTGTCCTTTAACAACCCCTAACGTTTCTTCCATTGCAGCTAAAACCGGAGTAATTGCGTTGGTAGTACAAGAAGCAGCAGAATAGATTTTTACTTCATCCGGATTGTAATCTTCGTGGTTTACACCGTAAACAATATTCGGAACTCCTTTTCCAGGAGCAGTCAATAATACTTTCTCAACACCTTTTGAAGTTAAGTGACGGCTTAAGGCTTCCTCGGTTGTAAAAGCGCCGGTATTGTCAATTACCAAAGCATCGTGAATTCCGTAAGCAGTATAGTCAATTTCTTCCGGAGCATTTGCAGTAATGATGTGAACGGTAGATCCGTTGATGATTAAGGCATTGTTTTCAACATCGGCAGAAACGGATCCTTCAAAGTCACCGTGAACCGAATCATAACGCAATAATGAAGCACGTTTTTCTAATAAAACCGCATCACTTTTATCGCGGGTAACGATTGCTCTTAAACGCAATTGTTGTCCTTTTCCGATTTTCGACATCATTTCACGAGCCAATAAACGTCCGATACGTCCAAATCCGTATAATACTACGTCTTTTGGTTTGATTTCAGAAGTGTCTTTAGCGTGTTTTAATTTGTCGATTACAAATGCTGTAGCATCGTTGTATTTGTCGTCTTCTAAATGGTATTCGTAGGTTAATTTACCAATATCAATTCGGGAAGGAGGTAAGTCTAAAGCCTGAATAGCTCTTGCTATTTCTACAGAGTCAAAAACATTGATTGGTTTTTGAACGAATTCAACCGCATATTCATGCAAATTGATGATGTCGCTAACGTTTCTGTCGATTAACTGGTTTCTGAAAAGCACCAATTCGATAGATTTGTCATACCATAAATCGCTGATAATCTTAATTAATTCTACGCCAGCTCTTCTTCTGTCTGCCTGAAAAGCCAATTCTTTTTCGTATAAAGCTGAATTGTCCATATATTAAAGTGTGTTGTTAAAATTTGGTGCAAAAATATTGATTTTTAATCAGATTGCAGAAAATTATTTTGTGAAATTGTTATAAAAAAAGCCCAATCAAACGATTGGGCTTTGGTGGATAATTTTAATTTTTATAATAGCATTTGTAAGCGTTCTCCGGATTGTGTAATTACCTCGACGCGGAATTTCTGATTGTTGGATTTCGAGTTTAAAATTCGGGAGGCCTGCTCCATAGAGCTGATTTTTGCGCCATCGATTCTCAAAATAATACTTCCTTTCAATATATTGGCATACTCGAGATAACGTTCGTTGGTCACATCTTTAATTTTTACGCCTTCATTTAATTTGAATCGTTTTTTATCGGCGGCATCAATTTCTTCAAATTCAAAGCCTTCATAATCTACATTGACCAATTCTTTTTTGGTTAATTTTACCGGAATGGTTTTTCGGTCTCCTTCTCTGAGAATACCCACCTGAACCACATCGTTAGGACGTTTGGTGTTAATGTAAGCGGTTAAATCCGAATAACCTTTAATTTGCTGGTTGTCCAATTGTACAATAATATCGCCTTTTTTCAAACCGGATTTCTCAGCACCCGAATTTTTGGAAATGGAATTGATGTAAAAACCTTGTGTTTCTTTTACGCCGAATTCTTTTGCGGCCATACTGTTCAGTTCGCCACCGGCAACACCCAATACACCGCGTTGTACGTTTCCGTATTCCATTAAATCTTCAATGATTTTTCGGGTAATGTTTGAAGGAACTGCAAAAGAATACCCTACATAAGAGCCGGTTTGTGAAGAAATCATCGTATTGATACCCACTAGTTCTCCTCGGGTATTAACTAATGCTCCACCGCTGTTTCCGGGGTTTACGGCAGCATCGGTTTGTATGAACGACTGAATACCGGTATTGCTTAAATCTCTGGCTTTCGCCGATACAATTCCCGCGGTAACCGTAGAATTCAGGTTGTACGGGTTTCCAACGGCCAATACCCATTCGCCCACTTTTATGTTGTCGGAATCCCCGAAAGTGGCATACGGCAGTTTTTCATCGGCTTCCACTTTTAAAAGGGCAACATCCATTTTACTGTCGGTTCCCACTAATTTTGCTTTGTAGGTTTTGTTGTTGTTTAAAGTGACTTCCAGCTCGGTAGCGTTCTGAATCACGTGGTTATTGGTAACGATATACCCGTCTTCGGAAATGATTACTCCAGAACCGGTTCCGATTTGCGTTTGCTGTTGTCCGCCACGATAGCCATAGAAATATTCCATAATCGGGTTAGAAGGGACTTCAGAAACCGAAACGTTTTTTACGTGTACCACATAATGTACGGCGTTTTCAGCCGCAGTAGTGAAATCAACGTTTTCTGCTCCCAAACCTACGTTTCTGGAATAGTTGTCGGAGGCGACGGATAATTTGCTTCCTGAAGCAGAATTTGTATCAAAAAGTAATTTGTAGGCGCCAAGCGTTATTGTTCCGCTTAACAGAGATACGACTAATAAGCTTGAAAATTTATTCATAATACAAAGTATGTTTAATTATTTAACAGTAAAATTAAAAACTTCATCGATTAGAAAAAAGGGTTTAACGCCCGTTTAACACTCTTTAACTTCTCGTTAATATTCGTACTTTTGTTATTAATTTGACTTTCAGATGCGCTATACTTTTTACAAATATCAAGGAACCGGAAACGATTTTGTCATGATTGATAATCGTGATTTACATTTCCCCAAAAATGATACCAATTTAATAGAGAAATTGTGCGACCGTCGTTTTGGCATTGGTGCCGACGGACTCATCTTATTGGAAAATGACGAATCGACCGATTTCAGAATGGTGTATTATAATTCCGATGGAAATGAAAGCTCTATGTGTGGTAATGGTGGTCGTTGTTTGGTCGCTTTTGCAAAACAATTGGGGATTATTGAAGCCGAAACTACTTTTATTGCAACAGACGGTTTACATTTTGCGACGATTTCCAATGAAAATATCGTGTCCTTGCAAATGAAAGATGTTGATGAAGTACAGCAAAACGATACGCATGTTTTTCTGAATACCGGTTCACCACACCATGTTCAATTAGTAGAGGATTTGCATATTTTCGATGTACGGAATGAAGGTTCTAAAATCCGATACAGCGATTTGTACGGGAAGGCGGGAAGTAATGTGAATTTTGTTTCGCAAACCGATGAAAATAAATTTCGTTTGCGCACCTACGAACGCGGTGTGGAAGATGAAACGCTTTCCTGTGGCACCGGCGCTACGGCTGTAGCAATTGCCATGAGAGCCACTGGGAAAACCAACAGTTCTGTAATCGAATTGCAGGTCGAAGGCGGAAATCTGGAAGTTTCGTTTACCGAGAAAAATGGTTTTTTTACACATGTTTTTCTGAAAGGACCGGCAACGTTTGTTTTCAAAGGAGAAATTTCAGTAGAATAGAAAGCAGAAGGCAAAAGGCAGAAGGCAGAGATGTTTTAATGGGCTGTCTGTGATGCTACAAAAAAAAATCTAATAATTCAATGTCATCCTGAGCTTGTCGAAGGATCTTTTATAACAAAGAATGTATACACTAAAAGGCAATACCATTTTTTTACGTGCGCTCGAACCGGAAGATCTGGAATTCGTCTATGCGATAGAAAACGACGAAGCCATTTGGGAAGTGAGCAACACACAAACACCTTACAGTCGTTTTTTAATTCATCAGTACCTCGAGAATGCCCATCAGGATATTTATGAAGCAAAACAACTTCGTCTGGCGATTTGTAAAAACGACACTTTTGAAGCGGTCGGTTTGATTGATTTGTTCGATTTCGACCCGAGAAATCAGCGTGCCGGTATCGGAATCGTTATTCAAAATCTTGAAAACAGAAGCTCCGGTATTGGAAAAGAATCACTTGGCTTGCTCATCGAGTATTGTTTTACACAACTGCAATTGCATCAGTTGTATGCAAATATTGGCGTGGAAAATACAGCAAGTATCAACCTTTTTACTACTTTTGGCTTTCAATGTATCGGTGTGAAAAAAGACTGGAACCGTTTTCAGAATCACTATACAGATGAAGGATTGTATCAGCTAATTAACCCAAAAAATTAAAATGAAATTCAAAAAAATAATTTCGATAGCTTCTGTTGTTGTTTTATTTGGCGCAACAATTTTTGGCTATTTTATGTATGAAAAAGTGTTTTCGGATAACACAAAATTTAACGAGAGCGAATTTTACGTTTATATTCCAACCAATTCCACTTATCAGGATGTTCAGAAAATCATGTCGCCTTTTGTGAAAGACATGAGTAAATTTGATTTTGTGGCCAATAACCGAGGCTACAGTTCAAATGTGAATCCGGGTAAATTCCTGATGAAAAAAGGAATGAGTAGTTTTGATCTGGTATCGTCTTTACGTCATAATGTTCCTGTGAAATTGGCGTTTAATAATCAGGAATCGTTGAGCAAATTAGTGCAACGTTTGTCTTCTCAGATTGAACCGGACAGTTTATCGCTGACCAAAGTCTTCACCGACTCTGTTTTTATGGCAGAAAACGGATTCAATAAGGAAACGGTTTTGGCCATGTTTATTCCGAATACGTATGAATTTTACTGGAACGTGACACCAATGAAAGTACGCGACAAATTAGCAAAAGAATACCGAAGATTCTGGAATGAAGAACGTCTGGCAAAAGCAAAAGCGTTGGATTTAACGCCGGTTCAGGTTTCGACTTTAGCGGCAATCGTTCATGAAGAAACGGCAAAAGCAGACGAAAGGCCTCGTGTTGCTGGCGTTTACCTAAATCGTTTGAAACAGGAAATGCCATTGCAGGCTGACCCAACGGTGATTTATGCGATTAAGGAAAAGTCGGGAAATTTCGATCAGGTGATAAAAAGAGTTATGTATAACGATTTGAAAATCAGTTCTCCTTATAATACCTACATTCATACCGGTTTACCCCCTGGACCCATTGCAATGCCTGATATTTCGGCTATTGATGCGGTTTTGAATGCCGAAAAACACGACTATGTGTATTTTTGTGCCAGCGTTGAGCGTTTCGGATATCATGAGTTTGCAAAAACCTATGAAGAACATCAGGTGATTGCTAAAAAGTATGCCGAATGGGTAGCACAACAAGGATATCAACGTTAATTTTTGACTCCTTTTTTTAAAATATATCAAGAGAGATCGCAAGTGTTTTTTACAAGAAAAGTGCTTGCGATTCTTTTTGTTTTTTTTTCACTGAGTTTACATTCGCAATCGGGAATTGAATCCTTTTTAACGCCTTCCGATACAGTAAACGTTCCCCGAAAAAATACGGTGTATATTTCCGAATCGGTTTTTTTGGGCGGAACATTGATTGGACTGAATCAACTTTGGTATAAAGATTATCCGAAATCCTCTTTCCATTTTATCAATGATAATGATGATTGGCTGCAAATGGATAAAGCGGGACATTTGTTTTCGACCTACCATTTAGGACGGTTTGGCGCGGAAAGTCTGGCTTGGAGTGGCGCTACTAAAAAACAGCAATTGGTTTATGGGGCGACTGTTGGTTTTGTCTTTATGTCGGTCGTAGAGGTTTTTGATGGTTTTTCCAGCGAATGGGGAGCGTCTTGGGGTGATGTTACCGCAAATGCTGTCGGGACGGGTTTATATGTCTCACAGGAGTTGCTTTGGAGCGAACAACGAATTACCCCAAAGTTTTCTTTTCATACGACTAAATATGCTGCCTTGCGTCCGAATACGTTAGGAGGCAGTTGGAACGAACAATTGTTGAAGGATTATAACGGGCAAACCTATTGGCTTTCCTTAAATTTGTATTCGTTTGCCAAAGGAAGTAAGATCCCGAAATGGGTAAATTTAGCTTTGGGTTATGGCGCTGACGGAATGGTGTCCGGTAACAGCGAAACGGTTTCCCCTGAATTGGCAGCTTTAAATCATCGAACCCGTCAATTTTACCTCAGTTTAGATGTTGATCTTACAAAAATTAACACAAATTCTCACATTTTAAAAACGATTTTCTCTGTTTTTAATACAATCAAGGTTCCGGCGCCTACTCTAGAAGTCAGTCAGTTCGGCGGTCTAAAAGGGCATTTTATCTATTTTTAACAAACTTTAACTTATTGATTTTCAGTTTTATATTTTTAGGCGTACCTTTGTCGACGGTAATTTCATGTCGGTGACAGCGCTTGAAGAAATAAAATGTATGATAAAAAAATGGACGTATTTTTTAGGATTGGTACTTCTGATTACATTGATCAGTTCGGGTTTTAAAGCCTTTGAACCAGAGAAATTAGAAGGTTTTCACGTAGCGAATGACGAAGTAATTAACTACCTGGTGCCAACCAAAGAAGAAACTGAAAAAGTGTATTACAATTTTCCGTATACCGGAAAATCGTATGTAGGTTTTAAGCAGGCCATTGCGATTAAAGAGTCTTTAGGACTTTACAGTTTAGTGAACCCTTTTGGTTATATGGGAAAATACCAATTCGGAAAAAGCACTTTACGTACTTTAGGTGTTCAAAACACCGCTGATTTTTTAAAAAATCCTGCTTTACAGGAAAAAGCTTTTAAAGCACTGCTCGCCAAAAACAAATGGGAGCTCAGAAAAGAAATTAATCGCTATGAAGGTCGCGTAATTAATGGTGTTAAAATAACAGAATCTGGACTTTTGGCTGCAGCCCATTTGGGTGGCGCCGGATCGGTGAAAAGTTATTTGAGATCAAACGGGCAAAATAGTTTTACGGACGGATTTGGAACTTCCTTGCGAAGTTACATTAAGAAATTCGGAGGGTACGATACTTCCAATATTGTGGCCAACCCGGATGCCAAAGTAAAACTTTACTAAAAAGGTTTATGTATAATGAAAATACAAGGTCGATTGTGTAAATCGGCCTTATTTTTTTTCCATTGGTTTACTGATTGCGTTTTGATAAATTCCGTAGGAAGAGTGATGTCGCAAGCCACGCACAATAAAGTGTTCGGCTGTAAAATCTGAAGTAAATCCTCTAAAAATTTATTGTTTCGGTAAGGGGTTTCGATAAACAACTGCGATTGGTTTTTATCAAACGATAATTTTTCCAGATTCTTTAACGCGGTTTTCTTATCGGATTTGTCAATTGGCAAATAACCGTTGAACGCAAAACTCTGTCCGTTCATACCGGATGCCATCATGGCCAATAGAATAGAAGAGGGGCCAACCAATGGCACTACCTGAATGCCTTTATCGTGTGCCAATTTTACAATCACGGCACCGGGATCAGCAACACCGGGACAGCCGGCCTCACTCATTAGTCCCATATTCTTTCCTTCCAGTAATGGTTTTATGAACTCATTGTGTTTGGAAACGTCCGTGTGTTTGTTTAAGGCGAAAAGTTTTAAATCGGGTTGTTTCTTCTCCGGATGTACACTTTTGATAAAACGACGCGCTGTTTTTTCGTTTTCAACAATATAATGGTCGATGAAATTGATTGTTCTCTTAATGGTGTGCGGCAACACGTCTTCAGGGTTCATTTCCCCTAAAGTGGTCGGAATCAAATACAGTTTTCCAAGAAGAGCAGTTGGTTTCATCAGTGTTTGGCTTTAAGTTTTTCGGCAATAATTTCGCAGGCATCATCCAACATGTCGAATACCTGTTCAAAACCGTTTTGTCCTCCGTAATAAGGATCGGGAACATCAACGTTTTCATTCGGAAAGAGCTCGTTCAGAATCATTTGTACTTTTGATTTGGCTTCTTCAGTTGGTGCCAATGCCATCACATTTTTGTAATTGGAATTGTCCATTACATAAATATAGTCAAAAGTATCGAAATCACTGATTTGAATTTGTCTTCCGCGTTGATGGGTAATGTCAAGCCCTCTTTGTTTGGCAGTTTGAATCGAGCGTTTGTCGGGTTGTTCTCCTGTATGCCAGCCACCGGTTCCGGCAGAATCAATCAGAAACTGTTCTGGTGGGAGCTTGGATTGTAAAATGCCTTCTGCTAAAGGAGAACGGCAAATGTTTCCCAGGCAGACCATTAAAATTTTAACCGGCATAGCTTATAACGATAACTTTTTGTGGATGTCGTCTACGTATTTCTTAAACTGCTTGTCGGTAGAAACCAAATTGTCCACGGTTTTGCAAGCGTGTAAAACGGTAGCGTGATCGCGGGAACCAATTTGCGAACCGATGTTAGCCAAAGAAGCTTTAGTGAACTTTTTAGCAAAAAACATCGCTAATTGTCTTGCCTGAACCACATCGCGTTTTCTGGTTTTTGACTGTAAGGTTTCCACGTCCAATTGGAAATAATCGGAAACGATTTTTTGGATATAATCGATGGAAACTTCGCGTTTTACATTCTTAACGAATTTCTCCACCACCTGTTTTGCCAATTCAATCGTAACCTCACGGTGGTTGAAAGACGATTGGGCAATTAAGGAAATAATGGCACCTTCCAATTCACGAACGTTGGATTTGATGTTTTTGGCCACATATTCTACAATATCATCCGGCATTTCAACACCGTCACGATACAGGATGTTTTTCAGGATGGAAACACGTGTTTCGTAATCCGGTTGGTGAATTTCCGCGGAAAGTCCCCATTTGAATCGTGATAACAAACGTTGTTCGATGTCCTGCATGTCTACAGGTGCTTTGTCGGAAGTCAGGATAACCTGTTTTCCGTTTTGGTGCAGATAATTAAAGATGTGGAAGAATACGTCCTGTGTTCCTGCTTTTCCGGAAAGGAACTGCACATCATCAATAATTAAAACATCTATTAATTGGTAGAAATGAATAAAATCATTTCTTGTATTTTTCTTAACCGAGTCTATATATTGTTGTGTGAATACTTCTGCCGAAATATACAAAACGGTTTTTTCAGGATATTTTTCTTTGATTTCCACACCAATGGCATGTGCCAAATGCGTTTTTCCTAAACCAACACCTCCAAATATAAGGAAGGGATTGAAAGAAGTTCCGCCCGGTTTGTTAGCAACGGCCATACCGGCAGAACGCGCCAATCGGTTGGAGTCGCCTTCAAGGAAATTGTCGAAACTGTAATTCGAATTCAATTGCGATTCGATTTTTACGTTTCGGATGCCCGGAATCACAAATGGGTTTTTTAACTCCGGATTTTTGTTCTGAATCGGAACGTCGATTTCCTGAGTTTTTACCGCAGAACGATTGTTACTTGGCAGCTGCTCCGTAAACGGAAGTTTGTTGCCAAGTTTGTTCTCCATTTTAATTTTATAAAGTAACTTTGCGCTCGGTCCTAACTCTTTGGTAAGCGCTACTTTTAATAACTTAACATAGTGTTCCTCGAGCCATTCGTAGAAGAATTTGCTGGGAACTTGAATATATAATGCGTTATCTGTAAGTTCAACAGCCTTGATAGGTTCAAACCAAGTTTTGTATGCTTGGTCTTGAATATTATCTTTTATAAAAGACAGGCAGTTTTCCCATACTGATTGCGCAGTTGTACTCATATATTCAGGCATGTTTTTGTAATTACGTGTTGGACAAAAAGTTAACGTAGGTTATCTTTTTTTTGATTGGGAAGACAAATATGTGGACAAAATTTTTCAAAAAAAAATCTTTTACATATTGGTTTTGTAAAAAAAAAATTGTAAGCCTTTTTTAAATAAAATTTAGAATAAATTAACGTAAATTTAAGATGAAAATTTATCAGTTTCAGGTGCGTGTCCGATATGCGGAAACCGACCAAATGGGGGTTGTTTATCACGGAAATTATGCGCAGTATTTTGAGATGGGACGCGTGGAATGGCTCAGAAACCTTGGGGTTTCGTATAAATGGATGGAAGAAAACGGAATTATGCTTCCGGTAGTTTCGCTGTCCATGAATTATAAAAAACCGGCGCGTTACGACGATTTGCTTACCGTGAAAACCATCTTTAAAAGTCAGACCTCTGTTAAGATAGAATTTGACTACGAAATCTATAATGAACAAGGGGAGTTATTAACAATTGGGAACTCAATTCTGGTGTTTGTGGACATGAAAACCGGACGCCCGACTTTACCTCCAAAATACGTTTCGGAACGGTTGGTGGATTTTGTGGAAAACTAAAAATATCACAAAATAATTTTATTCTTTTTCCAGAATCTCCACTTCAAATAAATTAGAGAAAATGTCGAATACCATTTCGGCATTTTTTTTTCGGGTGGCGATTTCAATTTCGCAACTCATTTCCATTTTTTGGGAAACGATGTCGAGGTTTTTTTCTTTGATGACCCGCATCACTTTATTCATGTTTTTGTAATCGAAACGAATCAGGTAATGGATGTCGATGGTTTTTTCAACAATCTCGGAAACTTCCAACGCCATTTGAGCTGCGGTTTTGTAAGCTGAAATCAATCCGCCTACGCCCAGTTTTACACCGCCAAAATAACGAACGACCACTACTAATATATTGGTGACTTCAAACGACTGAATTTGTCCGTAAATGGGCATTCCTGCCGAATTATTGGGTTCACCGTCGTCGTTGGCGCGGTATTGTATTTTGGTAGTGCCTAATTGATAAGCATAACACCAGTGTCGGGCTGAAAAATGCTGTTTTTTTAAATCGTCAATGATGGATTTTACCTCTTCTTCTGAATGCACAGGAAAGGCGTAGCCAAAAAACTTGCTGTTTTTTTCTTTGTAGAGCACTTCTTCGGAAGGAGAAGCTAGCGTTTTGTATGAATCGGTTTCCAATGAAAGTGTTACCAGGTTTTTTCAAACAAATCCACCACGTCTTCTTTACCTACTTCTAGGTTCCAAACGTGCATGCCTAAATTGGCCGCCACTTCGGTGTTGTGTTTGTTGTCGTCCACAAAAAGGGTTTTCTTCGGATTCAGATCGTGACGGTTGATGATGTAATTGAAAACATCCGGATCGGGTTTGCGCAAACCAATCTCATACGATAAATACACTTTCTCGAAACACTGATAGAATTCGCGTGCGAAAGTCATTCCTACTTTATGTTCGAATTTTTCAATGTGCGTTCTGTCGGTATTGCTTAGTAGGAATAATCGGTATTTTTGGGATAAACGTTGTAAAAATTCAAGGCGATACAATGGGAAATCCAACAAAATGCTGTTCCAGGCCTCGCGAATTTCATCGAGTTCTTTGTTGGGGATATAACGTTGAAATCCGGTGAAAAACTGCAACTCGTCAATTTTTCCTTTCTCATAACGTTTGTTCAAGCTGTCCAAATCTTCGTTCCAGCATACCAAACCTATTTTTCGCATATGATCAAAAGGAGCCTCCTGACTCAAATTGATAAAAACGTTTCCGAAATCAAAAATAATTGTATCGATCATACATTTCTGAAAATTAAAAGTTCGTCATCCAAAACAGTTTGCTTTTCGGTTAGTTTTCCTGTGAGATTTGGTGCCGATATTCCATTTGTAAAACTTACATTTCCTTTAAAAATCAAGGCTTCATCCCAAAGATTCGCGTCGATAAAGGTTTGTAAAGTTTGTCTTCCGCCTTCTATGAGTACCGATTGAATTTCATACTTGAAAAGCGTCTCGGCAACATTGAAAGGTAAAGAAGCATCAAAGGTACAATTTTCGTAAAAAAGATTATCAGAATTCTTGAAATTTTGATGCGCTGTTACGATGATTGTTTTGGTTTTATGGTCTTTTACGGAATATTCTTCCGAAATTTTTCCGGTGCGGTCCAATACAATCCGAATTGGGTTTTCTCCTGACCAATCGCGTACGTCCAATTTCGGGTTATCGTCCAAAACCGTTTGGGTGCCCACCAGAATCGCCTGTTCTTCGCTACGCCATTTGTGGACTAATTGTCGGGAATACGGATTGGTAATCCAAACCGGTTTTTGCTCCTCTCTAGTGATTGGTGCAATAAAACCATCCGCAGTTTCAGCCCATTTTAAAATGATATAGGGTCTCTTTTTCTGATGAAAGGTGAAAAATCGTTTGTTGAGTTCGTTGCATTCGTCCTCCAAAACACCCACAGTGACATTTCTTCCGGCTTCAATGAGTTTTTTGATACCGTTCCCGGCTACTTTTGCAAACGGGTCAATCGTGCCAATAACGACATTCGGAATTTTGTGGGCAATAATCAAATCGCAACACGGTGGTGTTTTTCCAAAATGACTGCACGGTTCCAAACTAACATAAATGGTTGCTTTGGATAAAAGCGACTTGTCTTTCACGGAATTTACGGCGTTCACTTCTGCATGCGGTTCGCCGGCTTTTCGGTGCCAGCCTTCTCCGATGATTTTACCGTCATGTACAATCACACTGCCCACTAACGGATTCGGATACGTCGTTCCCAAGCCATTTTTAGCCAGTTCGATGCAGCGTTTTATATAAATTTCGTGTATCTTCACCCTGCAAAAATAAGCTATTTCGCAATAATGAGTGAAGTGATTATCAGAGAAATCCAAAAAGCAGATAATGAATCGGTTGCTAAAGTAATCCGAAGTGTTTTGGAAGAATTTAACGTGCCGAAAGTCGGAACCGCTTACGCCGATCCGCAGTTGGATTGCATGTTTGAAACGTATTCCGAACCGAATTCGGCCTATTTTGTAGTGGAACAAAACGGCAAAATAATCGGTTGCGCCGGAATTGCCCCTTTGGCTAACGGTGCTCCGGAAGTGTGTGAATTGCAGAAAATGTATTTTTTACCCGAAACCCGAGGCTTGGGAATTGGTGCAAAGATGATGGAAACCTGTCTCGAAAAAGCAAAGGCATTCGGATTTAAACAATGTTATCTCGAAACTATGCCGTATATGGAAGCCGCTCAGAAATTGTATGTGAAATCTGGATTTGAATATCTTGATGCGCCAATGGGCTGTACCGGACATTCGTCGTGCCCGGTCTGGATGCTGAAACATCTGGAATAAGGCATTTTTTTCTTTGATTTCTTTTTGAAACACGATATTTTTATCTTTTTTGAATAAATATCCGGATTACTTTGTAAATCGGTTTTGAGTGAATTTCAAAATTCGTACTTTGCAGGGTGATTATTCCATCAATTATCAAACTAATTGTTTATGTTTTCAAAAGCATGCGAATACGGAATCAGAGCCACTATTTTTATAGCGGCCGAATCCTTAAAAAATAACAGAGTCGGACAAAAAGAAATCGCGGAAGAAATTGATTCTCCCGTGGCTTTTACGGCTAAAATTCTCCAGAAACTCGTACACCGCAATATTGTGAGTTCCGCTAAGGGAGTAGGCGGCGGCTTCAGTATTGATAAAAACCGCTTGAAAGACATCCGGTTGGTGGAAATCGTGGAAGCCATTGACGGCGATTCCATTTTCAGAGGCTGCGGTTTGGGCTTGAGCGATTGTTCCGAAGACCATCCTTGTCCGGTACACGATAAGTTCAAATCCATCCGTGGGGAACTGACCATAATGTTGGAAGATACCACTTTGGAAGAACTCGCGTTGGGAATAAAATCCGGCAGCACTTTCCTGAGATATTAAAACAAAAAAGGCCTGAATTTTCAAGCCTTTTTTTATTATGTCAACACTCCGATTTCAAGGGTTTCGAGTTCGGTTTTGTATTGGTTCAGTTCGTGCTGTATCGCTTCTTTTTCTTTTTGGAAATAGTTTCCGCTCGCAAAAAGAGTTCTGTAATACTCAATGCCCGAAAGCAAGTTTTCTTTGAAATTGTTCAGCTTCTTTTGTTGTGCGACATTTTCGGATTCGAAAGCTTCCTGTACTTCTTTTTTAAAGTAATTCAGATACAACGACAGTTCCTTCACAAACATATTAGGGCGCCTCACGTTGTTCAACACCGATTTGTACCCGTAAATGTGCTGTACCATTTCGGGTAACGAATATTGTCGGTTAAAATAAGCAATATTCGGCCCTGGACAAACCACAACGCCTTGTGCTTCGCCTTTGATTTTGATATTGTTCTCCAACAAAGAAGCATTCGCCAATCCAATGCAAAGACAGGATTTCTCCGTGATGGCATTTTGTTTTTTAGCATATTCTCTTTCGGACAGGTTCTCTTTTTCGGTTTCGAGTTCCTCCAGTTTTATGTCCTGATATTTTCGGGACGCGGTACAAATGCCTTTTTCATCGTATTGCTTGCTCAACGCCAAGTATTTTTTCGGACATGAACTTCCGGCTTTGTTTTCGTGAATGCGTTTTTCTCTCAGTAGTTCATTGGTAGTGCCTTTTACGGTATTGAACGGAATGCCCAACGGCGAAATATGACTCAGATACAAATCTTCTTCTTTGGCTTTGGCCAACAATTCACGGGTATCGTTATCCGAGGAAGTTGCTTCGGGAACCAAAAGGAATGGAGAACCCCAACCCACTGAATCGGTTTTGTAAAAATCCAATAAGAATTCGTGTTCTTCAGCTGTTCCTACACCACCTTGTACCGTGATTTTTAGTTCCAAAGGCGTTTCAGGTACCGGAAGGTTTTTCTGTTGTAACGCTTTGCACAATAATTCATGCGCCGAAGCAATCAGATTTTCTTTTTTCTGTTTGAATTCTTCCAGAATTGGGCCCAATAAATAACCGTCGGTGGCAAAGGCGTGTCCGCCACAATTTAGTCCTGATTCTATGCGGTATTCGGAAACCCATAGGCCTTTTTTAGCAAGGAAATTGCCCTGAATCATTGCCGAACGGAAATCGCTTACTTTCAATATGATTTTCTTCTTCAGCTCCGAATTTTCGTTTGGAAAGAAATCGGGAAACGTTTCAAAATAGCTGTACAGTCTCGGGTTCATTCCGGCAGACAAAACCACCGATGAATTTAAAGTGCTGTTGGCAAAGCCTCGCAAAGCGGCATGCGCATCGTTAAATTCCACCGGAAGCTGTTCTTTTTTGTCAAAGTTGTCCTTGTCGACTTTCGTCATGATGTTGATGTCGATTTCACCGGGAAACAGGTTTTTTTCCAGATAATTTTTGATGTTTTCCTTAATGATACAACCTTCCTGAATGAAATTTTCCAGTCCTTTTTTAATTTCCGATTTGTTGGGCAGCATGGTGATGTAATTTTCCAAAGCGGCTTTGCTTTCCGAAAGTTCGGTTTTGAAATTTTCAAATTTTTCGGTTACGATTTTATCAACCGTATTCAGATAAGACGTAATACGTTTGGCCCGGTAATCGCTTATTTTTTGTGAAATTTCCTGATATGGCAAATCAAACTTTTTGCTGTAAAAGGCGTTCATTTTCTCAATCAGTTCATCATCCATAATGGAAATCACAGACGAAATGCCGTATTGTGCCACGCGAATCGGACTGTCAATTGTATACGCCAATCCCATCACCGGAATGTGAAAGGTGTGTAAGCTATTGGTTTTTAATGTTTTTTGCATTGCGTTGAATTTAATTCGCAAATATTGCGCTTCTATTTTTAGTAGAAACTGATAAAAATCATACTTCTTTGTTTTTATTAAGGATATTTTTGTCTTCTATTGTTTTTAACTCTAATAATGCAAAAGAGAACGAAAATTTATATGGGCTGCATGCTTGCTTTGGTGAGTGTTTTCGGGTTGTACAATTTTACGATTTATACCGGTGAGGACAGCCGATACGAAACACCACTCAGTGAAAAAGCACTCCACGGACAAACACTTTGGCAACAAAATAATTGTTTTTCCTGTCATCAGTTGTATGGTTTGGGAGGTTACTTGGGGCCCGATTTAACAAATGTTTTTTCAGATGAAAACAAAGGTCCGGACTACATCAAAGCTTTTTTGAACAGTGGTATCAAAACAATGCCCAAGTTTCATTTTTCCGAGGCGGAGCAAGAAGCGATCGTAACGTTTCTGAAAGAAGTGGATGCGTCAGGGTATTATCCGAATTATAATGCCACCATCAAACCGGATGGGTGGGTTGATATTGAGTATAAAAATGAGAAATAAAATATCCTTAGTTTACATAGCCACCGCTTTACTGGCATTATTGCTGGGCATGATTTTCGGAATTTTGTCCGGACTGCAATACGTGATTCCCGAATTTATAAAAGAACTGCTTCCTTTCAACAGTTTGCGTCCTTTCCATGTAACGAGCGTTATCGCCTGGATTATTCTTTGCGCTGTCGGCGGGATTTATTATTATTTGTCGAATTCGGGAACCCTGCGTTTGTATTCGAACCGATTGTCGCAACTCCATTATTTCCTTTTTTTAGGTATTGGTCTGACCATCTATTATAGCTATTACACGGGAAATTTCGGAGGAAAAGAATACCTCGAGTTTCCGCCGTACCTGATTTTACCGATACTTTTCGGATGGCTGTTGTTCGGTATTAATTATTACAAAACAATGGTGGGCAACATAAGAAACTGGCCGGTGTATTACTGGATGTGGGGTACCGGAATTGTTTTTATGACCTATCATTTAAGTGAAGCCTATTTGTGGCTACATCCCGATATCAAAAACAATTTCATCAAATCGTTGGCGATTCAGTGGAAAGCCGGAGGTTCGTTTGTAGGCTCCTGGAATATGTTGGTGTACGGTACGGCAATTTATCTGATGGCAAAAATCAAAGGGGATGACAGCATCGGCAGACAACGCAAATCCTTCTTTTTTTACTTTCTCGGATTGACGAATTTAATGTTCGGATGGGCGCATCATATTTATATTGTTCCGACAGCGCCGTGGGTTCGTTATGTTGCGTACGGCATCAGCATGACCGAATGGATTATCTTATTCCACATGCTTTACGAATGGAAAAAATCGCTTCCGGAGGAAACCAAAATCAAAAACCTGTTGCCGTATAAATTTCTCGTGATGGCGGATGTCTGGGTATTTCTGAACCTGATTTTAGCGTTATTATTTTCCATACCGGTCATCAATTTTTTCACGCACGGCACGCATATTACGGTGGCGCATTCGATGGGAACAACCATCGGAATCAATACAACCATTTTACTGGCTTCGGTATTGTTTATCGTAAATCAGATCAAACCTGATTTTAACCTTTCATCCATCAAAAAAGGCTTCAAAATTTTTAACGTATCGCTTCTGCTTTTCTGGCTGAGTTTGCTTGTGGCCGGTGTAAAGCGAAGTCATTGGATGTATTTTACCAAAGGCATTCCATTTTCCGAAATGCAGTCGCAGTCGCATTGGATTTACATTGCATTTTTACTTTTCGGAACCGGAATTTTTATCGGATTATTTTTAATAACACTGCCCGTACTAAAAACACTATTAACAACCTACAACCTGAAAGGAATTAATGAAAATGAACACCCATGAAAAATCTTAAAGAAAAAATACTCGAATTAAAAAAACAGAAAAATGCGGTCATCCTGGCCCATTATTATCAGGAAGCCGATATTCAGGAAATAGCGGATTATGTGGGTGACAGCCTTGGTTTATCTCAGGAAGCAGCCAAAGTAGATGCCGATATTATTTTGTTTGCCGGCGTGCATTTTATGGCCGAAACGGCTAAAATTCTGAACCCGAATAAAAAAGTGATTCTTCCCGATCTGAAAGCCGGCTGTTCATTGGCCGAATCCTGTCCGCCGGATTTGTTCGGTGCCTTCGCTTTAAAACACGCCGATCACATGGTGGTGACGTATGTGAACTGTTCCGCAGAAATTAAGGCGATGAGCGACATCGTTTGTACGTCTTCCAATGCAGTGAAAATTGTGGAATCCATTCCGGAAGATGTGCCGATTCTATTCGCTCCCGATAAAAATTTAGGGAAATACATTATGGAGCAAACCGGACGAAAGCTGTTGTTGTGGGACGGCTCTTGTGTGGTGCATGAAGCGTTCTCGCTGGACAAATTAATCGCACTGCACAAGAAACATCCCGACGCCGAAATCATCGCGCATCCCGAATCGGAAACCCATATTCTGAAAACCGCAAATTACATCGGCTCGACTGCGGGCATGATTGACTACGTAAAGAAAAGCAGTAAAGCAAAATTCATAATCGCTACCGAAGCCGGAATATTATACAAAATGCAGCAGGAAGTTCCTGAAAAAACTTTGATTCCGGCACCGTCAAACGAAGACAATACCTGTGCGTGCAGCGAATGTGCCTACATGAAAATGAATACGTTGCAGAAAGTCTACGATTGTCTGCTAAACGAAAGTCCGGAAATCATCGTGCCGGAAACCATCCGCGAAAAAGCATTACTGCCGATTGAAAGAATGTTGGAGTTATCAAAATAGTTATGAGAACAGATTATCTTATCATTGGTTCGGGCGTGGCGGGGTTAACCTTTGCCTTAAAAATCGCCAATCATTTTCCGGAGCGAAAAGTTACGATTATCACGAAATCGGAGGAAGCGGAGTCCAACACCAAATATGCTCAGGGTGGCATGGCCGTGGTAATTGACGAGATTGAAGATTCCTACGAAAAACACATTGAAGATACTTTGATTGCCGGCGACGGCATTTGCGATACCGAGATTGTGGAAATGGTGGTAACCGAAGGGCCAAAACGCTTTAAAGAACTGGTGGCATGGGGGGCAAAATTTGATAAGAATCCCGAAGGCGATTTCGATTTGGGAAAAGAAGGCGGTCATTCGGAAAACAGGGTGGTGCATCACAAAGACCAAACCGGATTTGAAATTGAACGTACGATTTTAAAACAAGTCAGCCGTACCCGAAATATTACCATTTTAGAATACCATTTTGCACTCGATCTGATTATTCAAAATAACCGGTGCTATGGCGTTTATGTGATGAATGAAGGTGATGGAACGATTGAAATCTGTAAAGCCGGTTATACAATTTTGGCGACCGGAGGAATAGGGCAGGTGTACGGTCATACCACGAATCCGGAAATTGCAACCGGAGACGGAATCGCCATGGCATACCGTGCCAACGCTAAAATTAAGGACATGGAGTTTATTCAGTTCCATCCGACGGCTTTGTATGATGAAACGTCTGCCGATACATTCCTGATTTCCGAAGCAGTTCGCGGATTTGGCGCTTTTTTGCGCAATGCCGACGGACAACGATTTATGTTCGATTACGATACCCGAGGCGAATTGGCTTCAAGGGATATTGTTTCGCAAAGTATTTATAAAGAATTAAAAGAACGTCCGCATAAATGTGTCTATCTGGATTGTACGCATTTGGATATCGGTGAATTTAAGCATCATTTTCCAATGATTTACCGCCATTGCAATGATCTTGGGCTTGACATTACGCAAGACTGGATTCCGGTGATTCCGGCACAGCATTATTTGTGTGGCGGCATTGTAGTGGATAAAAACGGAAAAACTTCTGTCGAGCATCTTTTTGCCTGCGGTGAATGTTCCCGAACCGGTTTGCATGGGGCTAACCGACTGGCTTCAAATTCCTTGTTGGAAGCATTGGTGTTTTCGGATCGGATTTTTAAATATATTTCAGGTACGTCGCTGATTTCATTAACGGTCAATCAGGATTTTTCAGAATGGAATCCGATACAAAAAGGAGAAATACCTTCCGGTTATTTGAAAGAAACTGAAGAGGAACTTCAACTGCTCATGCGGGAAAATGCGGGTATTGTCCGTAACGATGTCGATTTGCTTTCGGCAAAAATCCGATTGACAGCATTGCAAAAAGAAGTGGAAGGGAAATACAGTCAATACAAAATAGCGACCTCACTTTGCGAATTGCGAAACATGATTCAGGTTGCCTTGTTGATTGTGGAACAGTCGTTACAACGCAGCAAGAATTGTGGCGGATTTTTGAAAATTAATCAGAGTGTTGTGGTTTAAAAAGCGTAATTTTGAAGTGTCATGATAACCCTGAAACAACTGCAATTTGAGCTATTAGCGCTTTTCCGATACAAAAAAAGTGAGCGGACATGGCATGTTCCTTTTTTAGCATCTTTATGCGTTGGAACACCATTGTTTATAGGCTATTATCTTGATAAACCGACTTATGGTATAACAGCATGTATAGGCGGATTGGTTTTTTTGTATTTGCCCACCGGTTCGTTAGCCCGTCGTATGGTAACCATGCTGGCCTGTTCTTTCGGATTTGTGTTTGCGTTTGCTATTGGGGTTTTGTTTAGTTTTAACCCGTATTTATCTTCAGTAATATTGGGACTTTTTGCCGCTTTTGTGCATTGGGTGTCCCGTTTTTTTCAGTTAAAACCGCCCGGAAATTTTTTCTTTATCATGATTGCTTCCATTGCGAGTTGTATGCCTTTTGATCTTGAGGGAATTCCCGTAAAAGTCGGTTTAATCGCGATGGGAACTATGTTGGCATCGGTAATTGCTTTCGGTTACAGTATTCTGATAACCAAAGGGACGGTTTTTAAATCGGAATTTGTGGTAGTGGTACAACGCAATTATGTGACCATTTTTGAAGCTGTTGTAATTGGGTTTTTTATGTCGCTTTCGTTACTGATTGGGTTATTACTGAAATTGGACAATCCTTACTGGTTGCCGATTTCGTGCGCCGCTGTAATTCAAGGTGTTACCTTGCAACAGGTTTGGCGAAGAACGTTTCAGCGCATTTTGGGTACTTTTGTCGGACTATTGCTAACATGGTTTTTGCTTCAGTGGGAATTGAACTTGTTCTGGATCTGTTTTAGCATCGTAGTATTTCAGTTTATTGTGGAAACGCTGATCGTAAGACAATATGCACTGGCAATTATTTTCATCACACCCCTTACCATTTTTCTGGCAGATGTTGGAAATTCACTCAATATTGATCCGAACGAATTAATCGCCACCCGTTTTTTTGATATTGTCATCGGAAGTGTCATCGGAGCTGTTGCCGGATGGCTGTTGCATCATCAGTACCTACGCAATAAATCGGAACGCCAAATCCGTAAAACCCGAATCGCGTTGTATCGGAAATAAGTTAAACCGTTTGATTCTGAATTTTTACAGACTAAAAGTAACATTCAGAAATACATTTCTTCCGCGTCTCGGGATGTTGTTCCAATCCGCAAAGGTGGAATATTTGGTGTCTAAAATATTTTCCATGCCCATTCTTGCATTAAGTTTTGTTTTTTCCAATCGGAATATATATCCTGCATTACAATTTAAAATTGCATAGCCCGGTGTGTTGTCTTCGCCATATTTCGGTGCAAACTGATTTTGTTGTGCGTTGCCCTGAACGGAAAATTCAGCAGTGAACGAATTGTATTTGTAGGCTAGCGTTGAGGTATAGCGGAACGGACTTATAAAGGGTAAATTTTCTTTGTTGTTGTCATTTCCTAAACTGTAAACCAATTGGTTTTTCCATTTCAAAGAATTCAGTAACTGATATTCTGCTGTGACATCCAAATTGAAAATTTCTGCATACGATAAAGCGGTATATTCTTTAATTCCGCTGGCGCCAATGGTCATCGGTAAAGCATCGGGATTTACTTTTCCAACGATATAATCGGAAATGTGAAAATAAGAACCCGCAATTTTAGAACTGAACTTTTTGTTTTTATAGCCGAACGAGGCGTTCATCTCAAAAGACTTTTCATTTTTTAAATGCGGATTTCCGATGTAATCATAGCGGTCAAAACTGTTGAAAAGATAAAAACCGTAGCCTTCTGAAACCGAGGGCGCGCGTTCGCCATACCCCAATCCGAAAACATAATCGAAATTATTTTTGGTATACGCCAACGAGGCAGCGGTACTTTTTAAAATGCGGTTGGTAGATTTTGCCACGTTTGGATAAAAAATTTGTATGCTTTGCAAGCCGAATTCACTGGCCACTTCGTTATTGTGATTTCCGATACTTGCGTTAACATGCAGCGCCGTGTGGCAATTGAATTCATAACGGTCTTCCAGAAACAGTCCGGTATAAAACGTTCTCACATCAGGCCAGGTGTACATGAACATCAGATTTTCATTCGGGTCACTCGGGTACATGGTCATTTCCGCTTTGGAGCGGTTGTAAAACGAGTTCAGATTGGCCTGAAAATGGTGTTTTTTATACGTTCCAATGATTTTTGAATACCCGCCAAAGGTGTCGCTCCATCCCGGCATGTCCATGTGAATCGGGACAAAAGGGCGTTTGGTGTCGTCCATTTTGTGGGTAATGGCGTTGTAATACAGTTTGGTTTCCCAGTTTTTAAAGTGTTTTGAGACGGGTTTGTATTCCACTTTTAAGGAAGTGATTAAGGCTTCTGCCAGGGAAACATCCATCGGAAGGGCAGGGTAGCCAACATCGGTAGCTTTATCATAAATTATGGAAGCTTCAACCAACTTGTTTTTGTCCCATTGAAAACCCGAAGTTCCTGAAATGTTGAATTTTCGGAATTGGGAAAACGCTACTTCTTCGTTGTTGCCGGCTTTGTAATTGTCGGCGTCACGGTACATAAAATCAGTATCCAGATAAAACTTTGTCTTGGAATAATTTATTGCAGTTCCGATGATTTTGTAATTACCATTGGTTTCGTATCCCGAATGCAATGCACCATTCCAGCCGGTTTCGCTAAAATTGCTTCGGTTGCGTTTTAAATCGATCGCGCCACCAATGGTCGCGCCGTGGCAAGTTCCCTGTTGTCCGGAAGTTACATTGGCTTCCGAAAGATTTGAAATTTCCACATAAGAGGTAATCGGGTCCATTTTATCGGTACAGGCTCCAAAAATACGCATACCTTCAATGGTTACCAATGTTCTTTCGGTAGCCATATTGTTGATAACAGGTTCCCATGCATAACCGCCCCGTTTAATCATGGTGATTTTATTGGACTGCTGTAAATAATCGTCAATCGAAGTCAGTGGTTTGGCTTGTTTTTGATGCAATTCCGTTTTTTTACCGATGACAATCACTTCATTTAAAGAGGTGGTTTTCAGACTGTCTTTTTCCTGAGCTGTCAAAATAACGGAAGTCAGCATTAGGATGATATGAAAAATAAGTTTTTTCATGATGTGTTTTTTAGGAATAAGCAAGAAGCAATCAACACAATTATTGATTGTGACTGCTCTTTTAGTAAGGATAAAAAGGTTGAAAGGAATTGAAAAGCGATAATTGTCTTTCAACCTTTTTAGTTTTAAAGGAAGGTAGGAAGCTTAAAATTCCACTTCAAAATAAATACTGCTGGCCGTAGTGGTGTCTGTGATTTCTTCGCCTTTCAGTACTTCGTTGACACTGTTTAACAATTGCAGATTGATTTTCCAATAACCGGTCATGGTTAGTGAAAGTTTACCGTTGTACAAAAGGTCAGTCGATTGCGTTAAATTCACGTTGTTAGGTGAACCGTGATTGCCCATACTTGGCATTCTAGGGTCGATTTTAACGGTATAGTTGTTGACTATCGGGAAATTCATCATGTTTTCCATTTTGAAAACGCCCATTTTAATATCGTTAACGGCAACTTTCGGACTTGTCGGTTCGATTAAAGCCAACACATATTTGGTGCCATCGGTTCCTGTGAAAGAAGTTACTCTTCGTTTTGCCGATGCCGGTACGCTAATGGTTTCATCTACGGAATATGCTGTTCCGTTGATGGAATAATTGATTTTTAACGACCAATATTCAGTGTCGTTTTGTGCCATCTGGAAAACAATGTAACCGTTGTATAACGTTTCTTTACCGGAAGTTTTTGTTACTGCAGAATACGGACAGGCATGCTGCATGGACATCATGTGCATTAACGGTGCCCAGGAAACGGTAGCGTTTTTTTCGTATTCATTCGTTGTTTTGTTTTTGATTCTCAGGGAAATCGCGTTGTGTCCTTGTTGTAAAACACCGGAAGCCGAATACAATTCGATCACATGGGTGTCGTTTGTTATTTCCTGAATTTTGGTTAAACCGTCCAATTCGTTTATGGTAACGGTTTCGTCATTGTCGGAGGAACATGAAGCGAAGATAGCAAGTAGTGCTAAAGATACTATTCTTAAAGTTTTCATTTTTATTCTTTTAAATTAATGTAATAAGAGCCTGTCCGAAAAGTTGTTTTTCGAAATAATAGGCATAAAAAACGGAAAAATTAAGAAAGAATAGGAGGGTGAAAAACAGCGTGACTATTCAAATGGGTGTATCGGTTTGAATAATGCGTTGTTATGCATTTTTTATCATGAAAACGTATGTTTTGGAAATCAAAATCGGCAACAATTTCTAAGAATAGAATTTCTTGTTCCAGATGTACCTGCTTTTTGTCTTGTGAAGTCGGATTCGTGTTTTCAGAGGCTTTCGCCAATTCTTTTTTCAGGTAACATTTACCGTTACAGTGCAGTTCCGGTTTGGTTTTGTTTTCACAAAGTTCTTTGGCGATATAGTCATAATTAACCATAAAACTGATAACCGGGAAAATGGGTTTCAGAAGTATGACAAAGGTAAATATGAGTATATACTTATTCATAGGACAAATTTATAAAGACAATTTGATCTTTTAAATGATTTATGTCATATTTTTATTAAATTTACAGGAATTATTTTGCGTGTTCTTAAAAAGTTGCAAAAGAAAAGGAATTACTCACATTACAATCAATCATTTAATATGCAGATAGATTTAGATTTGTTGTATTCATGGGGCGCCGTCACTAAGGAATATAAAAAAAATGAAGTTATCTTCCATGAAGATACACCCGCTGGATTTTATTATCAGATTCTGGAAGGATGCGTCAGAATGTTCAATGCCAATGATAAGGGAAAGGAATTTACCCATGCGTATTTTTGGTGCGGACAAAGTTTTGGCGAACCCCCGTTGTTAATCGACAAAGACTATCCGGCTACTGCTGTGGCTTTTCGGGATTGTAAAATAGTGAAACTCTCCAAAGAAAGTTTTTTGAGTATTTTGGATGAATATCCTTTTATACAGAAATATTTTCTCAATTTACTCGCCAATCGGCTTTATGCCAAAACCAAAATGGCCAATGATATCATCAATCAAAAACCGGAATTCAGGATAATGGCTTTTTTGAATGCCCAGAAAAATTGCGGAAAAGAAGAAAAATATCTGGTACCATATACCCGACAGGAAATCGCAAATTTCACGGGATTGCGGGTCGAAACGGTTATCAGGGTTTTTTCCCGAATGAAAGAGTCCAATAAAATTGAAATGGTTAACCACAAGATTTATTACTAATGAAGAACGATAGTAAGTTTTGGCTTAAATTTTCCCTGGTGAATCTGCTTATCGTGGCCTTGTTAGGGTTACTGATGCGTTATAAGATTGGATTCGAATTTCCGTATTTCAATCAGAAAAACCTGCAGCTTTCCCATTCCAATTTTGCGTTTACCGGCTGGATCAGTCATACGTTAATGGTGCTGATGGTCTATACACTTCAGCATAAAATCATCAATTTTAATTTCGGGAAGTATAAAAAATTTTTTGTTCTCAACCTGATTTGCTCCTATGGGATGCTGGTGTTTTTTATTCTCCAGGGCCACGGACCGATTTGTATGCTGTTTTCGGTATTGACAATTTTGGTTTCGTTTTATTTTGCCTTTACTTTTTTTAAGGACTTGCAACGGGTTGACAATAAATTACTTTTTAAAAACTGGTTTAAAGGCGCTCTTTTTTTTAACGTAATTTCATCGTTGGGCTCTTTTGCTTTGGCGTATATGATGATGACCAAAAACATCCATCAGAACGAGTATCTGGTTTCTATTTATTATTTTCTGCATTTCCAATATAACGGCTGGTTTTTCTTTGCCTGTATGGGGTTGTTTTTCGACTTTTTCCAACTGAAAAAAACCGAAGATTCTTTTTTTGCCACATCGTTTAAATTGTTTTTTACATGCTGTATTCCTGCTTATTTTTTATCCATTTTGTGGCTGGAATTGCCAATGTGGCTTTACGTGATTGTAGTAATTGCAGCTGTAATTCAGGGTGTTGCATGGTTCCGGTTGCTGTACGGAATTCTGAAGCAGAAATCGGAAGCGATGCGGAAACTCGGCTTTGCCTTACGCTATGTTTTGCTTTTCGTCGGATTCGCATTAAGTATAAAACTACTGCTTCAGATGGGTTCGACGATTCCTTTTGTAAGTAAGCTTGCTTTTGGTTTTCGACCAATTGTAATCGCTTATCTGCACTTGGTTTTACTGGCGATTATCACACTGTTTTTACTGTTTTATATTCATGCCTCCGCTTTTTTTCCAAGATTGGAGCAGACGGTTTTCGGACTGATTCTGTTTTCCGTAGGCGTATTACTCAATGAAATTATACTGGCGGTTCAGGGAATTGCGTCTTTCAGTTATACCATGATTCCGCATGTAAATGAGCTTCTTTTTGGAGCTGCAATGGTATTGGTGACAGGCAGTGGGATTTTAGTTTACAATACGTTTAAAAAAAGTTAAAAAATTGATTGTCTTATGATTATGCTCATAAAATAATTGCAGAATAGGTTATAACTTGCAGGTATTAATTCGAATGATAAAAAAACAATCAGTATGAAGAAATCAGTTAAAATACTTTTATTAGCCGGAACATTAGCGGTTTTTGGATGTAAAAAATCCGAAGCTACACCTGAAGCAACTGAAGACGCCACAGCAACCGAAGCTGTAGGACAATCCGGAGTTGTCGATGAAACCTCGAGTCCCAATATCGTCCAAACTGCCATTGGAAGTAAAGACCATACCACTTTGGTAACTGCCGTTAAAGCCGCCGGATTGGTTGACGCTTTAAGTAACGCAGGACCTTTTACTGTTTTCGCTCCGACGAATGCCGCTTTTGACAAACTGCCTGCCGGAACAGTTGAAGGTTTATTGAAACCCGAGAAGAAAGAAGATTTGAAATCCATTTTGGAATACCATACTTATGTGGGTGTTTTAAAAACCGACTACATGCAGGATGGTCAGGAATTTGAAATGGTGAATCCGAAAAAAGTAAAAATCACTAAGAAAGACGGTAAAACCTATGTGAACGGTTCAGAAATTGTCGCTTCCATAGAAACGTCAAACGGAATAATTCATGTAATAGGTGATGTACTTTTACCAAAATAAGATAAGAAATTATTAATTCAAGTTTCCTTTTCTAATTATGTTCAAAAAAAAGCGTTAACTTTTAAGTTAGCGCTTTTTTTATTTTAAGTGTTAAAGATTTTAGTTTCCGTATAGCGTTTTGGCCATTAAAGCATTGGCAATATTAAAAGCCCGTTCCTTAATTTCTTCTGCTTTGTTGCCGGAAAATAATTCGTCTACCGTAGTTTTAAAGAGCAAGATCCAATGCTGAAAATGCTGTTGTGTCATAGCGCTTTTTTGATGCAGTTCTTTGTGAACCGTCATCGGATTCCCATTGTAATTTCCGTTGTAAAAAAGAATATTTTCCCAAAAATCGTACATTTTGGGTAAGTGTTTGTTCCAATTTACGTGTGCTATGTCGTTAAACAAGTAGCCAATTATGGTATCGGTTTTGACTTTTTCATAAAAAGCATTTACCAATATTTCTATGTCTTTTCTATTCTTGAGGTCTCTTTTCATCTTAAAAACGGTAACGGATTAGAAAATTTAGAAATCAAAACGCACTTTAAAAACATTACAAATCTTTCCGGTTGAATTTTCGCAGTGAAATGAAAAACGGAATTATGGCCCATAAACACAATAATAAAAACGAAACGGTTAATCCTAAAGCGGTTCCGAAAAAGTCTTTAAAAATGGCTCCGGTATAGCCCATCATCGCAGAAACATCCAGGTGCAGTAATATTTGAATCCGAGCCAAATCAATCGGACTCAAAGCGGTGATTCCTACCATGGCTGTTTCAATTGGATAATCGGCAAACTGAAACAACAGGAACAGCACCATGCCGTCAAACAGTAAGGCGAAATAGAGCCAAATCATAATAGCAATTCCAATCCCTTTGGCTTTGTCTCTGGTGAGAATCGAACTCAAAAAAGCCAGAGCCACAAAAATCACCGAAACCAAACAGCCTACGATTATCATCATGAAACCAATGCTGTCCGGTGAGTTGATTAACAAAGGAATGCCAGCTCCAATTAAAAAGGAAAAAACCATCGAGGAAGCCAGACCAATGAACAAACTGAGCCATATTTTCTGGCGTTTTACAGGCTGACTTAATAAAAGTTCAATAAATTCCGAGCTGTTGTACAGATAGATGGTCGCAAAAAGTATCGAAACCAATGGCACCGTGAACAAAATAACGTTTAAAATTGTAAGCAATCCTTTTGCTGAATTGTCTTCCAAAGCAAAGGAACTCCAGGACAAAATGGCCAAAATAAGGGTGTAGCCCAAAACGATTTTGTTTTTAAGGATGTCGAGTAAAATGATTTTAATGATTCGGTTCATTTTTCGTACGCTTTAAAATTTTAGCAATCGCTTTTGATATCTTGTTTTCGTTGGTTTCTGTTTTCAATTCGGCTATTTTTTTATGGAAAAGCATATTGCCTTCCTGCATAAAAATAAGTTCGGTAATTAAATCGTCCAACTCACTCAGTAGGTGAGAGGTAATTAAAATAAGCTTTCCTTTTTCTTTCTCTTTTATGATTTTTTCTTTCAGAATTTCGGAAGCCAGAGGATCTAAACCGGCCGTAGGTTCATCCAAAATCAAAACGTCGGGATTGAATAAAAATGCTAGTGTGGCACTGACTTTTTGGGTGGTTCCTCCTGATAAGGTGCGCATTTGTTTGTCGAACATTTTTTCCAGTTCAAATGCTTTCAGTAAATCTTGGTCCAATTCCTGATTGGTATTTCGGATGCGTTTGATCATGTCGATAACCTGTCCGATGGTCATATTGTCGGGATAACGTCCAATTTGCGGCATATAACCAATCTTCTCCCGATACAAATATTCGTTTTTAATCGATTTTTCGTTGAAGGTAATCTGTCCTTTATCGGGAAGAACCATCCCTAATATCGACTTTATCAGCGTTGTTTTTCCGCAGCCGTTTGGGCCAATCAATGCAATACACTCGCCTTTGTTACAGTTGAGGTTTACATTTTTGAGCACTTCGAGCTTGCCGAACTTTTTATTTAAATCTGTGATGTGTATCATAGGGGTAATGACTTCATTAAGGGCGAATTATCTATAAAATTATCCGGTGTGATACTGGGTAATACTTTTTCGGATTTGTCCAAAAGCGTAATCATGAAACTCCGGTACAATAGCATGGCGGAAGGATTGGTTTCGGTTAGTACCGCAAATAAACTCAGCGGATGATACGGCACGTCGCCGATACCGTTTTTGTCCAAATCATAACCTTCGTATTTGTCCCAGTAATTGCTGTTGAAGGTATTTAAAACCAGACTTCCGTTCGTACTGATGTCAAAAGTATTTTTAAGGTAATTGTTGTTCACAATTTCATTTTCCATGCAGCTGGCCTGAATTTTCATGCCCCAGCCGTTGGATTCAAAAACATTTTTTTCCACTTTAATACGCGAAGTGCCTTCCATGTAAATTCCCGAAGTGTTTTTTGAAAAACGATTGTTGAAAATATAGCTGTCGGCGATTTCTTTCAGCAATAAACCGTAGGCTGAATCTCCCCAATTTTCTTCAAAATAGTTATTGAACATTTTTACATTTTTGGTGAACATTACCGCTACACCGGCACCGTTATTTTTAAACACATTGGTAATGTAAGAATCGTCATTGGAAAACATAAAATGCAGTCCGTACCGAATATTGTTGGAAGAAATGTTTCTCCAGATGACCGAATTGGTTACGAATTCAAAATAAATTCCGTCGCGATGACCGGATATTTTGTTGGCAATAATTTGAAGATTTTCGCTTTTCCAGCAATGGATTCCGTTGCCAATCAGCTGTTCTTCCTTGCCATACGCTTTGATGGTGTTGTTCTTTATAATACAGTTTTTTCCGTTCTGAATGTAAATACCGAAGAAATTGTTATCGAGGATGTTATTTTCTACTGTAACATTGCTTTTGTCGTATACCCGGATTCCGCAAGGATCTTCCAAAGCGGCGTGTCCGGAATTTTGAATTTTGAATCCCTTAACCACGACATTGTCGGCGTTTATGGATATTACTTCCGATTTGTTTTCACCGTCCAATATTGGAAAATGCTTTCCGATAAGGGTGATTTGTTTGTTTATTAAAATACGTCCTTCTTTGTAAGTGCCGCTTTGTACCACAATAGTATCTCCGTCTGAAGATTGTGCTATAGCGGCTTTGATACTTTTTAGCGGATGATTTTTTCCGACCAAAATAGTTTTAGCCTGGCACAATACGGAAAGGGTAAGGAAATATGCTAAGAATATGATTCTCATTGAAACGAATTAAAAATTTCATCCCATGATGATGAAGTAGCGTTTAGTTTGGTTTTGTATTGATCCGCTTCCTGTTTTGTTGAAAAAGCGGCTGTATTTCCTCTCATGGGACTGGTAATGCTTCCGCCTTTTAGATAGAATGCTTTTTCGGCCGGAATTAAAGTGTTGTCCTGAAGATAATCACTAACATAAAAGGATTTTGCAGCAACGGCCGTGCCTGATTTAGCGAATTTCACCATGCAGGCTATATCGTCAAATTTGTAATGCCGTCCTTTTTCAGTAATCAGTTCGGCTCCTAATTTTCCGTTAGAGATGGTCATTTTGCAGTTGTCGCAACTGTCTGAATTTAGTTTTAGGGGTTTGGGTTCATTAGAACTGCAGGAACTTAAATAAAATACCGTAAACAAGGCCAATACAATTTTTTTCATACATCGTTATTTATTTTTTTTCAAAATACATAGTGCTTGTGTGGTTACGAGCATCTTTATCGGAATCCATCGATTGGAACTGTAATTAGGAACGTTTTTTAAATAAATGGTACTCTTTGAAAATAATTGCGAAGAGTAAAATTCCTGCGCCAGTTAACATCCAACCTCCGGTGTCCGGAATGGAATAGGCTCCGAAATTCAGCAATTGTTTGTATCCTAAAAGAGGGGGTTGATAAGCCATTCCGGGTACTCTTATGGCAGCGTTCGGATCCAGATTATGCCCGTATTCGTAATTCCAACGGTAAAAATCGATTCCTGCCAAAGCGATGAAAACAATGTAAGTTATGAAAAAAAACAATATGGCTTTTCGTTTTGCCACGAAAATAAGCAGAAGCGAAATCAATCCGAATCCTGCAAAAACATAAGGCAGTATTTTGAATTCGATGAAATTTTCGGTGTGTAAAGTAGCCATGCCGATATAATGGTTCAATCCGTTAATGATATCCACATCGCCGCCTATTTTATTGGCATGTAATTTTAAGACCAATCCTTCCGGATATTGGGGAGCATTGAGTTCTATTTGCCACATCGGTACAAATATGGAGCCTATAAACAAAGCTGCAACAATCAAGAGCAACACCTTTGAAACTGTTGAAATTTTTGCTGTTGTCATGGTGAAAGGGTTAAAAAAAGGGGCAATTTTGTTGCCCCTTTTTGATGTTTAAATTATTTATTGGCAGGCAAATTGGTACCTACGCTAAACGATATCGGTACATTACTTCCGGCTGGTGAAACGCGAACATAGCCTTGCATTTCCTGGTGTAGTGCACTACAGAAATCGGTACAGTACATTGGGAAGATACCTACTTTTTTAGGAATCCATTTTAAGGTTGTGGTTTCTCCCGGCATGATTAAAAGTTCTCCGTTGTCGGCACCTTTGATAGCAAATCCGTGAGGCACATCCCAGTCTTGTTCAAGGTTGGTTACGTGGAAGTATACTTCGTCACCCAATTTAACACCTTCAATGTTGTCTGGTGCAAAGTGAGAACGAATGGAAGTCATGTAAACATGTACTTTGTTTCCTTCCCGAACCACTTTGGCTTCTTTTTCGCCTTTTGTTACATATGGGTGATTGTTGTCTCCGATTTTATAGAATTTCAACTGGCCGTTGTTTCGAATCAAATCGGCTGGAGCGGCTTGTGCATAATGTGGTTCTCCAATGGTTGGGAAATCCAGAATCATTTTCATTTTATCACCGCTGATGTCGAAAATCTGCGCACTTTGTGCTAACTCAGGACCTGTTGGTAAATATCTGTCTTTTGTGATTTTATTGTAAGCGATAAGGTATTTTCCGAAAGGTTTTTTACTGTCGCCTCCAGGGATACAAAGGTGTCCAACAGAATAATACGTTGGTACTCTGTCTAATACTTTTAACGATTTGATATCCCATTTCACTACTTCTGAAGAAACGAAGAAGGTGGTATAGGCATTTCCTTTACCGTCAAATTCGGTATGTAACGGGCCTAAACCTGGTTTTTGAACTTCTCCGTGAAGTGCTGCTTCGTATTTTACTACCGGAATGCCACCGTAATTACCGTCAAATTGTTTTTTTGCAATGGCAGACTGTAATTTATCAAAACTGAATACCGGAATTAAAGCCGCTAATTTACCGGAACCTACAATGTATTCTCCACTTGGATCAACGTCACAACCGTGAGGTGATTTCGGACAAGGAATCATGTAGCAAATGTCTTTCAATTCGGCTGAATCTAAAACCAATACTTCTGTTTTGATTTCTGATTTTGCTGTATGGGTTTTTTCATCCCATTTGTTGTGCGCATATTTTACGGATTGTTTCTTTCCTTTACCGGCTTTGATGTATTCTTCTGCTTTTTTCCAGTTCACCGCCATGATAAAGTCTTTGTCTTTTTGGGAAGCATTAACTTCTAACAAGGTGTTGGCTTGTTCTGTATTGTAGCAGGAGAAGAAGAACCAACCGTGTGATTTTCCTTTTCCGGCATGGGAAAGGTCAAAATTAACACCCGGTGTTACGATTTGGAAAGCCAAATCCATTTCACCTTCTTTTCCAACTTTAACAAAACTGATGTGTCCTTTAAAATTTTCCTTGTAGGTGTTGATGGCCACGTCTCCGTTAGAATAATCTGCCGGTACACTGAAACGGGTTCCAGCCACTACATATTCTGTGTTTTCGGTGATGAAAGGCGAGGAGTGATTACCGGCACTGTTTGGTAATTCGATAATTTCTGCCGTTTTGAATGTTTTTAAATCGATACGGGCAATACGCGGTGTATTGTTAGCATTACCGAAGACCCAACGACCGTCAACTTCACCGTTAGTTTGTGACATTTCGGTGTGGTGTAAATCATCCCATGGCACAAAGCCCTGAGAAGTGTTTAACATGGGTTTCGTTTCTTCGCTGTATCCCCAACCTTTTTCCGGATCTACCGAGAAAACCGGGATAACTCTGAATAATCTTCCGCTTGGAAGTCCGTATACACTTAGTTGACCGCTGAAACCACCGGATACGAAATTATAGAATTCGTCATATTTACCGGGCGCAACGTATGCCTTCTGTGCCGCATCGCCACTTACGGCATCTCCGGAACTTTTCGGTTTGCAGGAAGTAACCAAAGCACTCCCTAAAGCAATTACAAAAACTGCTTTTAGAAATTTATTTTTCATTGTTTATGTATTTAGAGTAAGATTACCCCAATCTGTTTTTCCCGATCAGGATGATCCGTTCAGATTTATTTTACGCCGTCGTTTTTACGCATGTATTCTAATATGTTTCTGGCTTCATCGTCAGATAATCCTTGGTTCGGCATTCTTACCAAACAGATTTCCAACTGCGCCTGTACTTCCGGATCTTTGTTGATCATTGGGTCCGGATTGGTAATAAAGTTCATAATCCATTCCGGTTTTCTTCTTTCGGTTACGCCTTTCCATCCCGGACCAACTAATTTTTCATCGGTTGGTTTGTGACAAGAAGTACATTTTACACCGGCAACTTCTTCTCCTTTAGTAGCCATGGCCTGATCTAAAGTTGCACCCAATTCAACAGTAGTATATTTTCCTTCCCCTCTTTTCGGATCGTAGGTAGATGGATCGGCTGCCTGATCATTGGATTCTTCCGTAACGGGTTTCGAAGTATCTTCTTCTTTTTTGGTTTTATCACCACCACAGGAAGCGAAAAAAGCGAAGCTGAAAACGAGGGCTAAAATTGAAGACTTGTTCATAGTAAGAATATTTAAGGTTTTAACAAATATACGAATTCGCATATTAAATTTTTATGATTGTAATCATAAAACACGATGTTTGTTGTTGTTTTTGTTGTTTTTGTTATTTTTTTGAATATAATTAAAAAAGCCCTGCTTACTACAAACAGGGCTTTTCAACCAATTTCACCTAATTTTTCCAACAGCAGTAATGTTGGTTTAAAAGATTTGAGGTATGTTAGTACAGTGCCTGACTAAACACTATATTTTTTTCAATCAAAGAAGTAATCTGGAAATGCTCACTTTTTAACTAATAAACTATTTCTTTGAATTTTTACTCCAAATCCCTTGATAGGTTTGCCCTTAACGCTTTTCAATTGGCTTATAAATATATAGTTGTAATTAACAGTTCAAATATAAGACTAAATTGTCTTTTATTGATATGATATTTATCAGGTTTCCGAAAAAAAATTATAAAAAGAGTAAAATTATTGTCAAAATAAGCGTTAAAACGAAGCTTAAGCTCAATTTCCAAAAGATATTGGCTTTTTTTAGTTCCATAAAGTCAAAGGCAACCAATATAAATTTGACAGCCCAAAGGATTAAAAGCAACGAGTAGATTGCCGTATTGCCTTCCGAGGTTTTCATTGTAACTATACTGGAGATAAGCGTCAGCGTCAGTAAAGCAATGAAGGTATATTCTTTTGAGAGTTTCATGTTTTAAAAGATTAGGTACACAACTGGGAACAACAACAGCCAAATCAAATCACACATGTGCCAGAAAGCACCACAGGTTTTTAAATCTTCGGCTGCGGTATCGGAATTTGTTTTTTTCATTGAATAATTGGTCCACAGAATAATGACCAAGCCTACCACAACATGTATCAGATGAAAAGCGGTTAACAGCCAATAATACATATAAAAACTGTTCACTTCGGGTGTTAATCCGTGTTCGATTTTAGCCGAATATTCGAAGCATTTCACCACAATGAAAAGGATTCCGCCCAAAGCGGTAATTTTAAGATATAAAGAAGCCTTGGAAATATTCTTAGCTTCAAATTCATGAACCGCTTTGGCCATAAAATAGCCACTGGTTAGTAAAAATGCGGTATTGATTAATCCTAAAGTAGCATTTAACTGCAATTTGGATTGATGAAAAACTTCATAATTTTTTGTTCCGTCATGAACAAAAGCTACCAAAGCCATTCCGAAGGTTAACAATTCAAGGAAAATGATAATCCAAATCAGTATGCCTCCTGGCGGGTAGTAAATATTTTTATAATCGATTTTTGTTGCATTCATTTTGATTTATTTTTTAAAGAAGTTCACTTCTCCGGTATGAATGTCATAATACGCACCCACAATTTTCACTTTGCCTTCATCTACCAAATGTTTGATGGTGGCGCTGTTTTCATAAATGTGTTTCATCGTCATTTTTACATTCAGTTTGGAGGTTTCTTCCGCGATATGTTCCGGAATCGGGTAGGTGAGGTGTTTGCTGAAAGCAGGTTTGATCTGTTCGGTAAGTTGTGTTAAGTGCTCAAGTTTTACATTGTCGATTGCTCCTTGAACTGCCCCGCAGTGACTGTGACCCAAAACCACAATCAGTTTGGTGTGTTTTACTTCCACCGCATATTCCATACTGCCCAAAATGTTATCGTCTTCCACATTTCCGGCTACACGGGCTACAAATAAGTGTCCGATTCCCTGATCCAAAACAATTTCCGGCGGAACTCTCGAATCGATGCAGCTCAAAACAAAACTGTGCGGATGTTGTCCATTTTTGGTTTTCTGAATCTGCTCCTGATAATCAGTGTAAATCATTTCATTGTCCAAAAAACGATTGTTGCCATAAATCAATTCGTTTAACGCTTCTTCCGGATTGTTTATTTCGGGATCGATATTGTTTCGTTCACTAAATTCCAAAAAGAATATTGCTAACAGCACTAAAGCGCATTTTGTAAGCAATGAGGAAAGAAAAGTATTTGGTTTTTGAGTATTTCTCATGACCGTGTATTTTAATTATTTCCAGTCTAATAATCGTTTTTCGCCTTCAATGTTTTTGATATCGGTGATGTCCTGTGACATTTCAATCACGCCTTTGTAATTTTTTTGGGCATCACGAACCGCGAAATAGCGGATGTAAATCAGGCGTTCTTTATAATTGATCCAAAAGGCCGATTCGTTTTGTTCGCCTTTTCTAAATTTATCCAGAATTTCCAATACGGTTCCCACACTTTTCGGCGGATGGCAAAAGCGAACTTCCCTCCCGATAATCCCCGCACTTCTCGGGAAAACGCGTTCTTCACCACGGTTGTAGAAAATTACCTTGTCGTTTTCATCCACATAAGTGATATCCAACGGCATGGTTTTCAATAGTAAATTTACCTGTTCCACGGTCATGTAGCCTTCGTCGTAATGTGTGGTGTTCTCCAGTGAAAAAGTCATTTCGCGTTGGGTAAAATCCTGACTCGGATGCACATATTCTTCTTTTGGATACGGAAGCGGCGCTTTAGGTAACATCCAGCCGATTTCTTCTTCGCCGGCGCGCATTTCAATCCAATCCGCATCGGTTAAAATTTCTAAGGCATTTGGGAACAATACGGTTTCTTCCACTTGCATCAGTCGGTAAATTCCGTTGATTAAATAAGGGGTGTTGATTTTAATGGTCTCAAAATCTCGTGCATCGATGTCTTTACGCATTAATCTAAATTGGTCCCTTAAGTTATCGTGAAACGACCACATCCCTTGCGACGGACCGTTCCAACCGCGTTTTTCCAAATAAGGAAACAGTTGGTTTTCTTTGCGTTGAAATCGTTTTTCAATCGTATACAGTTCGTTAAAAATATTGAAGAATTTCTGCGCTTCCGTCATCGGATTGGTGATGGCGAGTTCTTCCAGTAGTTTATGAATAATATCCGTTTCCTGAAAATAGGTGTGAACCGGGTGCCCTTCAGGGATGGCAGTGTTATTTTGAGTATCGTTCATGATCGTGTTATTTTTGATGTTTGATTTTTTCGTATAATTTCACCAGCGATTGCAGCAGTTCCACCGGTGTGGTCAGAATCTGATAATGATTTTGACCGAACATCTGCGGTAAATAGTATTTCGCCTGTGCTTCAATCGCCAAAGCATACGAGTTAATGTTTCGCTCGTTGAGTTCTCGCAACGCTTGTTTTACGTCATTGATGCCGTGTTTGCCTTCGTATTTGTCGAAGTCGTTGGGTTTTCCATCGGAAATCAGGATAATCCATTTGTTTTTGGTTTTTCTTGTGTCCATTCGGGCACCGGCATGACGTAACGCAGCGCCAATTCGGGTGTAACCGCTTGGGGAAACGGCACCGATTTTATGTTTGGCGGTATTCCAGTTTTCGTCAAAATCTTTCAACGTCAGATAAGAAGCGTAGTTTCGAGTTTTGGAATAAAAACTGTCGATGGAAAAATCGATGTTAAATTCGTTCATGATTTCCCCGAAGAGAATCGAAACTTCTTTTTCTACGTCCAAAACACGGTTTCCGGCCGCATAACTGTCGCTCGATAAACTGATGTCCAACAATAGTAAAATGGATAAATCCTTTTCTTTTTTGCGATTGGAGATATAAATGTTTTCCGAAGGCGTGCGTTTGGAATGTACGTCTACAAACAAATCGGTAATGGCGTCGATGTCGAATTCTTCTCCCTGGGTTTGTCGGCGTTGCTGCTGCATTTTGTTGTTTACGTTAGTCAGCATTTTTCGCAGGCCCATTAAGGTCGAAGCGTTTTTGGTAATCGTGTTTTTATAGTAATCGGCATCCGTTTTTAGTTGTGTTTTCGGATAGACCTTGCAATAATTCTCTTTGTAAGCGTGTTTGCTGTAATCCCATTCGTCGTACTTTAAATGGAAGCCTTTTTCATCGGTTTCGGCACTTTCGGAAATAGTCGTGTTTTCGATAAATTCCGCCTGATAGACTGAATGCGCAATATCGTCTACCCGAACGGTAAATTTCATGCTCAGTTCTTCTAACGCATCCTGATGGTCTTCCAGTTCATCGGAACCGTCAAAATCCCGCCAGTTGCCGCTGAATTCATCCGCCGTTTCCACTTTTTCGAAATTGTGCGTCATCACGTAATCTTCCTGTTGTTTTTTGTCAATTTCCAATGTGATAACTTCTTCCACGGCGGTGGCTTTGATGACGGTTTTCGGTTGTTGTTCGGCCGCTTTTTTAACTTTATCCGAAAAATTGTGTAATTGATTGTCGGTTTTGACTTCCGGATCGTTTTTCATCCATTTTCCGTACAGCCAGGTGAAATCGGCCGGTCTTTTTTCGGTGGCTTGCTGCTGAAAGTAGGTTGAAATGGTATCGTGAATTTTTTTCGTAACCGGATAATCACTGAAGATTTTTTCCAAAACTACCGGAGCGGTTTCCAGCGCTTTCTGTTGGGACGCTTCTAACGAGGGTTCTTCCTTGGTCCAGTTGAAATCCAGCGTTTTCTGTTCGCTGAGGTAAAGGGTTCTGAAAAGGTAAAAGGAAAGATTCTCTTCAAAAGTCTGCAAAGCCGAAAAAGAGATGGGAAGGAAAAAGCTGTTATTTTTATAACCGCCTTCGCGTTCTGCGGGGAAAATCTCAACGGCTTTTCCGGTTAATGCGCTGGCCAAAAGGGTTAGTCGAGGTTTGATATCCTCTAAAAAAACGGTTCGGCTGAGGGTTTCGGCATCGGTTTTTTTATTGTTTTTGAAGTATTTTACGATTTTTCCGTAGAGGAATTCGTCTAATTCTAGTCCCATCTTTTCAGTATTCAGTGTTCAGTATTCAGTAATCAGACTTCTAAATCATCAAATCACATAAGTCTTTTAGTGCTTCCAGTGTTTGTAAGTCGTCGGTTAACGGTTCTACAACCGCTACGTGTACGGACAATCGTTTCGGTAATCCACTGTGAATTAATTTGGCGGCATCAACCAATAATCGGGTGGAAACGGTTTCTGTTAAGCCCAATTCGGTCAGGTTTCGGATTTTATTTCCGATGTTCACCAGTTTTTTGGCGATATCGGCATCGACTTGCGTTTCGTTTATCAGGATTTCAATTTCCACTCGGGGTTCAGGATATTCGAAGGAAACGGCGATAAAACGCTGACGGGTAGAAGGTTTTAGTTCTTTGAATCCGCGTTGGTAGCCCGGATTGAAAGAAGCAACCAACATGAAATTGTCGTGTGCTTTTACGGTTTCGCCTAATTTATCGATGAACAGTTCGCGTCGGTGATCGGTAAGCGAGTGAATGGCTACGATGACGTCCGGGCGGGCTTCGGCCACTTCATCCAGATAAATAATAGCACCCTCTTTTACGGCTGTGGTTAATGGTCCATCCAACCAAACCGTTTCAGCACCTTTGATGATAAATCGTCCTATCAAGTCGGTAGCCGAGGTTTCTTCGTGGCAACTGATGGTGATGATTTTTTGGTCCAATTGATGCGACATGTATTCGATGAAGCGCGATTTTCCAGTTCCCGTTGGCCCTTTCAGTAAAAAGGGAATTTTATTTTTGAACGCATGGGTGAAGACTTCTTCTTCTCTTCCGGTAGCGTGATAATAAGGGATGGTTTGAGTTTGTACCATGATGTTTTGTTTTAAAAAAAACGAAACCCATTCTTGTGCCTACAGGCAGTGACATTTGCTGTAATCAATAGAACAGGTTTCGTTAGCAATAAATAAAAAGTATAGTGGTAATCTAGTTTGTTTCTTCTGAATATGCGGCTTTAGCAGTTGGAATGTTGTTTATTTTTTTTCCGGACGGCATAAAGTCATGCTTTTCATCTAAAGCTTCATCGGAGGGTTTTCCGTATTTGATGAAGTCGTAAATGAATAACGAGATTCCAATGGTAAACATGGTCGCACAAATCACAAGCACCACAAAGTGAATGCTGATTTCATTCTGAACTTCCATAAACTCCATTTTCATTTTACGTTCAAGATAAACTTGTGCTACACCTGCAACACCAAAGGCTACTGTCATTCCTAACATACCAATGTTGGACAACCAGAACGCCATTCTTCCCTGTGAACTATCGTAACGTTTACGTCCGGTTAAGTTTGGTAGCGCATAACTGATAATCGCTAAAACAATCATCGCATAAGCACCCCAGAACGCAAGGTGACCGTGCATTGCTGTTACTAAAGTTCCGTGTGTGTATAAATTCGTTTGTGGTAAAGTGTGCGCAAAACCTAACAATCCGGCTCCGATGAACGACACGATAGAAGCTCCGATAGTCCAGTACAAGGCAATTTTGTTCGGGTGGCTTTTTTCGCCTTTTCGGTACATGTTCACAGCAAATAGCGCCATGGCAAGGAATGCTAACGGTTCAAGAGCAGAGAAAATACCACCAACCACTAACCAGATTTTGTTTACGCCGATGAAGTAGTAGTGGTGACCGGTTCCTAATAATCCGGAAAGGAATGTCAGACCTACAATCACATACAACCATTTTTCAATAACTTCACGGTCAACACCGGTTAGTTTGATTAATAAGAAAGATAGAATACCTCCCATAATTAATTCCCAAACGCCTTCTACCCATAGGTGCACTACCCACCAACGGAAGAATGAATCCATAACCTGACTGTCAAACCAGATCATTCCCGGTAAATAAAGCAGGGCCGCAAATAAAAGCCCCATTGTTAATACCATGGCAGTGGTGGTTTTTTGTTTTCCTTTGAATAAGGTTGCCAAAATCAATCCTAGGAACAACAGTACGTTTACAACTACAAGAAAGTCCAATTCTCTCGGAATTTCTAGGAATTTACGACCTTCCCAATGGTTAAAGTGATAGCCGATAACTGCAACAACTCCAACAACAGCCAGTGATATCAACTGTACGTACGCTAATTTTACATTTACTAATTCGCGTTGTGCTTCTTCTGGAATAATATAATAGGCAGCCCCCATGAATCCGGTTAAAAGCCAAACTACCAATAGGTTAGTATGAACCGCTCTGGCGGTGTTAAACGGAATAAAATCGTGTAATCCGTCAAAGCCAATTCTGGCGAAGCCCATGATAAAACCATAGATTATCTGTAGCGATAAAAGCAACATACATAATCCAAAAAACCAATAGGCTACTTTTTGTGATTTATATTTCATATCTGTAAAATTTAATTATTAACCTTAGCTAAAGGTGATACCACTCGGTCAAATCCGTTTAAGTCGATTTGTCCGTTCCATTTTAAAAAGGCAATAACAGCTTCGGCATCGGCCTCATTCATGTTGTATTTTACCATTTTTCTTCCTCTTGGAGCCCAAGGGATAGGGGACATAAGTACCGCTTTTACGTAAGCTTCTCCGCGTCGGTCAATTACTTTTGTAAGTTCCGGTGCATAGTAGCCGCCTTCTCCTAAGAGTGTATGGCAACCCATACAGTTGTTTGATTCCCAAATTTCCTTTCCTCTAATAACCTTTTTGTCAATCTTGGAATAATTTGACTGATCATTAGCAGGCATGAACGAATAGATGGTCAATCCGATAAATATCAGGAAGGTGACTACCGTTCCGCCTAAAAAGAATGCTCTGGCCTGTGATTTTGAAAGCATAATGATTAGTATTTGTTAGTTAAATAATAAATTTAGATAAAGGACTATTTTATCCTTTATTATGCAAATGTCGTTTGAGATTTAAAATAAGAACATGATAAATGTCATTTTTCAGGTACTTTTTTTCGCTTTATTATTAAATATAAAAATTCGGGTTTTGCACAACAGTAGTAACAAATATTTTATCCAAAATAAATGTTGAAAAATAATAAAAGATAAAATAGTCCTTTATTAAAAATAATATGTAATTTTGTATAAGAAATAAAACTAAAACGATTGATTATGAATGCAATTGAACAAATGACAATAGGCGAATATGTAGCAGAAGATTTCAGAACAGCCGCTGTTTTTTCCAAATACGGCATCGATTTTTGTTGTAAAGGACACCGCACTTTAGAGGAAGTTTGCGACGCCAAAGGAATGGATATTTCAATCCTTCAGAACGAATTATCTTCGGTATTAAATGCAAAAGGAGATGGGGGCATCGATTTCAAATCATGGCCAACCGATCTGTTAATTGATTACATCGAAAAAACGCATCACCGTTATGTGGAAGAAAAAACACCAACGTTGCTTCAGTTTTTAGACAAATTGTGTAAAGTACACGGGAATGCGCATCCGGAACTTTTTGAAATTTACGATTTATTCAAAGGATGTGCCGGTGAATTGGCACAACACATGAAAAAAGAAGAATTCATATTGTTTCCCTTTATCAAAAGACTGGTAAAAGCAACCATGAACAATGAAGCAATTGAAATGCCGCCTTTTGGAACGGTAGATAACCCAATCGCCATGATGAAGCACGAACACGATGCGGAAGGCGAACGTTTCAGAAGAATAGTGGAGTTAACTGATAACTATACACCGCCGGCTGATGCTTGCAACACATACAAAGTAACTTTTGCAATGTTAGAGGAATTCGAACAGGATTTGCACAAGCACATTCATCTGGAAAACAATATTCTTTTTCCAAAAGCACAGCAATTGGAAAAAACACTTTCAATTTAATTATACTTAATACCACAAGTAAAACACAATAACATCGAACCTATGGAAAAATTCGTTATCAAAAGGAATGGAGAATATAAACCATTCGAGAATTTTAAAATAAAAGACGCCATCGCAAAAAGTTTTAATAGTGTCGCCATTCCGTTCGATGTTAGTGTTTTCGAAAGTGTGATGACGGCTATTGAAATCAAAGACATTTGGGCCGTGGAAGAAATTCAGGACATGATCGAAAAAACATTCTTTCAGAAAGAGTATTTTTCGGTGATGCGCTCTTTTATGTTGTTCCGACACACGCGCAAATTACAACGCGAACATATCGAAGGACTAAACGATGATACTACTTATGTTGACAGTACCCAAACCATTGAAGAATACATCAGTCAGACCGATTGGCGTATTAATGCCAATGCCAACACTTCCTATTCCAATGCAGGATTGGTGAATAATGTCGCCGGAAAAATCATTGCGAATTACTGGCTGGATAAAGTCTATTCCAAAGAAGAAGGCTATGCCCACCGAAACGGCGATGTTCACATTCACGATTTGGATTGCCTTACCGGATATTGCGCCGGATGGAGTTTGAGAGTGTTGCTGAACGACGGTTTTAACGGCGTTCGCGGCCGGGTGGAAAGCAAAGCGCCTTCGCATTTCCGGGAAGCTCTTGGGCAAATGGCCAATTTCCTCGGAATTCTGCAAAGCGAATGGGCGGGAGCACAGGCTTTCAGTTCGTTTGACACCTATTTGGCACCGTATGTTTTCAAGGATAATTTGTCTTTTGAGGATGTGCTGAAAGCGGTACGCAGTTTTGTTTATAATTTAAATGTTCCGGCGCGTTGGGGACAATCGCCTTTTACAAATATCACATTGGATTGGGTAGTGCCGTCCGATTTGAAAGAACAGATTCCAACGAAAAACGATCAGCATTTATTCGATAATATTACCGATGAAAGTGTTTTGAATCGCGCTAAGGAAAGAGGCGTTTCATCCTTAACCGAAATGCGTTACGAACATTTTCAGAAGGAAATGAATCTCATCAATAAAGCGTATTATACTGTAATGACCGAAGGCGATGCGAACGGACAACCGTTTACCTTCCCGATTCCAACGGTAAACATTACGGAAGATTTCGATTGGAACGGTGAAAACACCGATTTACTTTTCGAAAATACCGCCAAAATCGGTTCTTCGTATTTTCAGAATTTTATCGGAAGTCAGTATTTGCTAGATGAAAACGGTAACCGTGTTGAAAATCCGAATGCCTACAAACCCAATGCGGTACGAAGCATGTGCTGTCGTTTGCAACTCGATTTACGGGAATTGTTAAAACGCGGCAACGGCCTTTTCGGAAGTGCGGAAATGACCGGAAGTATCGGTGTGGTAACCCTCAATATGGCGCGTTTGGGCTATCTGTTCAAAGGGAATAAAGAAGGGTTGTACCAGCAATTGGACAAGCTGATGGAACTGTCCAAATCGACTTTAGAGAAAAAAAGAACCTTCATTCAGGAAATGTACGAACGTGGTTTGTATCCGTATACGAAACGCTATCTGCCACATTTCAGAAATCATTTTTCTACCATCGGTGTGAACGGAATGAACGAAATGGTTCGGAATTTCACGTTCGATAAAGAAGACATCACGTCCGATTTCGGAGCGGAATTCTGCATGGAAATCTTAGAACACATCCGCAACCGAATGAAAGAATTTCAGGAAGCAACCGGAAATTTATACAATCTGGAAGCCACTCCGGCAGAAGGAACGACTTATCGTTTTGCGAAAGAAGACAAAAAACGTTTTTCCGATATTTTACAGGCAGGCGAAGGCGACAATATTTATTATACGAACAGTTCGCAAATCCCGGTAAATTACACCGAAGATCCATTTGAAGCCTTACTGATGCAGGACAATTTACAATGCCAATATACCGGAGGAACCGTTTTGCATTTGTACATGAGCGAAAAAATCAGCTCTTCGGAAGCCTGTAAACAGTTCGTAAAAAAAGTACTGAGTAATTTCAAATTGCCTTATATCACCGTCACGCCAGTGTTCAGTGTTTGTCCGGTTCACGGATATTTAACAGGCGAACACGAATATTGCCCGAAGTGTGACGACGCCTTACTACAAAACCACAAAAGTGAACTATATGAAGAACAGTAATGAAATTTTAGAGCAAAATCAGCATTTAAGAACAAAATGTCTGGTTTATACCCGCGTAATGGGCTATCACAGACCCGTAGAAAGTTTTAATATCGGTAAAAAAGGTGAACACAAACAACGTACCCATTTTACAGAAAGAAAATGCAGCTAAAGCCATCTTTAGCATAACGCCTTTCACCTTGCTGGATTATCCGCATAAATCGGCCTGTATTCTTTGGTTTACAGGCTGTAACATGCGGTGTTTGTATTGTTATAATCCGGAAATTGTATTGGGAAAAGGCAAAATTTCGTTTGATGAGGTACTTTTCTTTTTAACGAAAAGAAAAAAATTATTGGACGCCGTAGTCCTCAGCGGAGGCGAATGTACGATGCACAAAAACCTGATTCCTTTCGTCGAACAGATTAAAGCATTGGGCTTTGAGGTTAAAGTCGACACTAACGGTTCCAATCCGGATGTTTTGGAGCAACTGATGGCAAAAAAACTCATTGATTTCGTAGCACTTGATTTTAAAGCTTCCGAATCAAAATACACTCGTGTTACCCAGTCGAATTTGTTTTCGGCATTCGAAAAATCCTTACATTTATTACTGCAAAACCCGATTCCGTTTGAAGTGCGTACGACGTTTCATTCGGATTTAATCGATGAACCGGAACTTCGCTCCATGATTCGCTATCTGGAAAACAAACAATACAGCGGCAATTATTACATTCAGCATTTTGTGAACAATGTGGAAACTATTGGGAATTTGCCCCGATCATCGCGTGAAATTGAAAAAAGTTATTTCACCACAAGAACAATACAAGTAAATTTTAGAGGTTGATTATGTTAAAAAAATGGATAGTAATTTGTTTTGGTAATTTTTTAATAGCTGCGCTGATGGGTTTACTCTTGCGCCTGCAGTTTGTGGCACCCGTCGCAAATGTGAATTACCAGTTTCTCTTGCACGGACATTCGCATATTGCCATGTTGGGCTGGGTGTATCTGGCGCTTTTTGCGTTGATTTATCATTTTTTTATTCCGAAAAATAAAGAAAACGAAAAGAAATTCAACCGTCTTTTCTGGGTTACGGAAGGCACTGTTATCGGAATGATGATTGCTTTTCCGCTTCAGGGCTATGCGGTTTTTTCGATTGTTTTTTCAACGATACATATTTTTTCCAGTTATTATTTTGTTCGGTTGGTATGGAAAAATCTTGAAACCAATTTAGTACCGGAACGCTATCTGATTAAAACCGCATTGTTTTTTATGATTTTATCCACTTGCGGCATTTGGTGTTTGGGTCCTGCGGTTGGTTTATTGGGGAAAACGAGTGCTTTTTATCAGATTGCCATTCAGTTTTTCCTGCATTTTCAGTTTAACGGCTGGTTTATTATTGCGGTTTTGGCCTTGTTATTTCATCAGATGCAAGTCAAAGTGGAGAATACGGTTTTCTTTTCCTTTTACAAATGGCTTATTGTGAGCACCGTTTTAACGTTCGCTTTGCCGGTGAGTTGGTTCGTTTCCAGTCCGATTCTTACTTGGATCAACGGCGTAGGCGTAGTGGTGCAACTAGTCGCTTTTGTGAAATTGGTGCTGATGCTCCGACCGCAATTCGGAATGTTTTATGCTAAACTGAAAGAAATCGAAAAAATCGTGTACAGCTTTGCTTTGTTGTCTTTAGGGCTGAAAGTACTGGTGCAGTTGGTGGTTATTTTTCCGGATATGGCATTGATATCACATCAAGTCAGAAATTTTGTCATCGGATTCATCCATATGATTATGCTGGGTGTTATCACTGGTTTTTTATTAGGTTTTTTACTGAATACTAAAGTGATAAACTATAAGAACCGATTTTCAGAATACGGCATTAAAATTTTTCTGATGGGTTTTATACTTACCGAATTCCTGTTGTTTGCGCAGGGAGGGAATTTGTTTTTTAACTGGAATATAATCCCGATGTACCATCAGAATTTATTTCTATCCAGTGTTTGGCTGGTTGTTGGCATTATTATGATTATTTTTAGTACAACCAATCTGAAAAACAGTTTAAAATGAACCATCATTTCTTGTTAATCGTGCATTTAATCTGCGCTGCAATATGGGTAGGAGGGCATCTTTTATTGGTGTTTGCTTATCTGCCGAAAGCACTAAAGGAAAAAAATCAACACATCATTTTGGACTATGAAAAAAAATACGAACCGGTGGGAATGCCGGCTTTAGTATTATTGGTAATTACCGGAATCCTGATGGCCTATAAATATGGAGTGGGTATTGAAAGTTGGTTTCATTTTGCTGCTCCGATAGAAAAAGTAGTTTCCGTAAAATTAGCCTTGTTGTTTGTTACGGTGCTTTTTGCGTTAAGTGCTCAATTTAGGGTGATTCCGAAGTTGAAAAATAATGCCGGCGCATTACCCGAAATGAGTTTTCATATCGTTTCAGTGACTACCATCGGAGTGATTATGCTCATTCTGGGATCTTTTGTACGGTTTGGAGGAATTTAAAAACGAAATAATGATACTAGAAACAAAACCATTAAAAAGAGCTAAAGAACTGCAGGAATTAAGTCGGGAGCATCATCATGGTTTATTACTGTGTTGGAAAATCAGAGCCGGATATTCGCGTAATGTCAGTCCGGAGCGCATTAAAAGATATACCGATTGGTTCTATACCAAATATTTACTTCCCCATTTTGAATTGGAAGAGGAATACGTTTTTACTATTTTGAAAGAGAATCATGAGTTGGTGAAAAAAGCGCTTGCCGAACACCGACGACTAAGACGGCTTTTCAATCAGCGGATAAATATTGATAAAAATTTGGGGTTAATCGAAGAGGAACTCGAAGCACACATCCGTTTTGAAGAACGTGTTCTGTTTCCGGAAGTGCAAAAAGTGGCAACCCCGGAGCAATTAGAAAGAATTGTACAGATTCACGGAAGAGATGAGTTTGTTGAAAATGAAAAAGATATTTTTTGGAAATAAGAAATGCAACCTAAATAGTGTAATCATGAAAAAAAGAATTGTTCTTACAGGATTGGTATTGCTGAGTTTAACCGCCTGTCTGAAAGAAAAGAAAACTACTGAAAAAGAAGAAGTAGCTGCAACAGAAGCTACAACCGAAACATCAAATGTAACCCTCGACAACGGCAAATTATGGATTGCCAATCCGGAAACAACGGAAGGAATTCATAACCTGCAAAAAATTATTTCAGAGCGCAAACAGGAAGCCACCGGAGCGGTTTTGAAAGAAGCCCTGGAAAACGAATTCCAAATGATTTTCGAGAAGTGTACCATGGAAGGCGAAGCACACGAACAGTTGCACAATTATCTGTTGCCGTTAAAAATGAAATTAAACAAACTCGACGGTACTAACGATGCCGAAGTTTTGAAAGATATAGAGAACTATCTGAAAGAATATCCAAAGTATTTCAAATAAAAAAAGCCTGTGCTACACAATGTAACACAGGCTTTTTTCTCTAATTAACCTAACTCTGAATTTATTTTGCGGTAGTAAATATTCTGGGATTGATGGTAATCATTACCCAAGCCCAGTTGTTGTCGTAGCCTTTGTTTCCTACTTTTAAGACTTCCATAGTATCGCTTCCGAACATTTGGGAATACCCACCTGTAATGTTTACATCTTTCTGAAGTGCATAAGAGGCTGTGAAATCGATTTCAGTACCCAAATAGCTGTCCATTTTTTTAGTTGCATCTGTCGGATCAATTACATCGGCAGCAGTTAAGAAAGCATGCGGAATCAAGTTGAATTGCCATTTGTTAGACGCATATGTCATTTTCAGAAAAGCATCCTGTAAACCCACCGTGTTTTTGTAATTCCCTACGTAGAAGTAATCCATAAAACCGTTGAAACCGTGGTTGGTTCCGAAAATCGGGTTGAATGATTTTATTTTACTGTCGGTATCATCCTGGTCTTTTCCGGAAAGGTATTCGTAACCCAAACCGGCTTTGAATTTATCGGTGATGGCATAGCTCAGGTTTAATCCTCCGTATAAGGCGCTGATGCTGGTGTTTTCAGTAACCAATTTACCATCTCCGGTTTGACCGTACACACTTAAATTACCGTCGAATTTGTTTTTCTTATAGGATAAAAACGTTCCGAAAGTCTGCATGTTGTCAACTTTTAATTCATTTGCCGGAACATCCTTATATTGGAAACCAACATTTAAGAAAAGCAAACTCATGTTCAAATTACTGAAGCTGGTGTGGTACCAGGCATATTGCATGTGCTTGTAGCTGTTGGTGTATACATCGCGGTATAATTTTTCAGAATCCGAATTTACGGCAAATCCTAAATCCAATTGATGGTTGGTTGGTTTAAAGGAAATTAAAGCCGCGTCGTGACTTTGACCTTGTTGGGCCCAATCGATTTCCCCCATGATTCTCTGGTTGTCATAAGAAAGTACTTGTCTTCCCACTCTGGCGCTCCATTTGGCATTGAAGTCGTATTGAGCCCAAGCTTCGAAAAGCGCTACTCCGTTTTTGTCAGAAGTGGCTGTTGTGGCTACATCTCCCCAAACGCGAATGTTTTGAAAAGTCAGTTTTGCTTTTAATTTTTCTTGTTTAAAGTTGAAGTTTAAACGGGAACGTTGTGATACAAATGAAGTAGGTAACGAGCCGTCTTTCATTAGTTCTTTAAAACCGTTTCGGTATTCATAACGGGGTCTCAGTTGCAAATTTGCATCCAATTCCTGAGCGAAGGCTCCTGTGCCTATCAATAAACATAATGATAAGCCAACTTTTTGTAATGATTTCATATAGGTAAAATTTATTTGTAAGAGGTCTATATGGTATCGCCTTTATTTTTTAGATGTTTGCTTGCTGTAAACTCGTTGTTAGTGGCGATTTCATAGTTTGGATTAGTTTAGCTTTTCAGCTTCTTCGGTAATTTTGTTTACGGTTTCGTCATAGCTTACTCCCAAACCTTCCTGTTGGAAAGCTAATTCTCCTTCAGCATTGAAAACACTGATAATGTTGGAATGAGAGAAATCCATTGGCGATATTTTTTTGTAGTTTACGGCTAATACGGCAGCGAATTCACGGGTGTTTTCTTCTGTAGAGCGAAGGAACAGCCATTGATTGCCATCCATTTTGTTTTCTATGGAGAATTCTTTTAAACGTTTTGGAGTGTCTACTGTAGGATCAATACTAACCAGCACAAGTTGTACTTTATCTTTTAAGTTAGCAGGGATACGTTCTTCAATATTGCGCATATCGGCAACTAATCGGGGACAAGCAGACTTACAAGAAGTATAAATCATGACCATTACCAAAACTTTACCTTTTAAATCTTTCATCTCAATGTTTTTATTGTCTTGCGTAGTCCACTGAGAGGGAAGGTTGTAGATGGATAAATCAGAAATGGTTTTATTGGTTGGATTTTTAGTTTCGTTTTTCTTTTGAGAGTTACAGCTTTGCAATCCCAACAGGATTATTAACAATCCCAGTACTATCTTTTTCATTGTTTTAAATTTGAATTTCACAGAAAAAGTGATTTTTTATGTACGATGTGTTTGTTATTTCAAATCTTTGGCACATCGGAAACCAAGATTTCGAGTAGTATAACTTGCTTTTAAACTGCCTCTGAAAGCATAGCGCATAAAAGCAGCATAGTTCATTAAATCGGAGGCATTTACAGATCCGCTTCCGCAGAACAGGTTTTTGTCGGAATCCTTATCTTTTCGGGATTCACCGGAGAGCATGATGCTGTTAAAATCAGCAGTCCATTCCCATACCAAGCCGTGCATGTCATAAACACCCCAATAATTTTTAAATGTTTTTCCTATCGGATTGTTGTATGTTTTTGATTTTTCGTACCAGGAAAGAATGAATTTGTTGTACTCTTCTTTGGTTCGGGCATCGATTCTTTTTTCATCGGCCATGGCTACATATTCCCATTCATCCATGGTTGGTAAACGTTTTCCCTGACATTCGCAGTATTTTTTGGCAGCAAACCAGGAAATGTTGGTTACGGGTGAATTGTTTTTGTTGGCCCCGAAATCGAAATCGTTTTTCCAGTGGGATAAATAACTTTTGTCGGCAAAAAGACCTTTGATTTTTGAACGGCTGTATTGTGGATTTTTTTTCAAAAATGCCAAATACTCGTCATTTGTTACAGGATATACATCCATTTTGAAAGGAGCAACCGTTACCGGTTTTTTATCGGTGGTTCCATAAAGGGGAACATATGTTCCCCTTTTTATGGTAACCATACCTTTATCCTGAGCAGTAAGAGACGTTGCCATAAATAAAACAGCGTAGAAAATGAGTTGTATTTTATACTTGAGTACCATGGTCAACTTACTTTAAATGAATTATTTTTTACCTCTTTGTGCTTTTACCATTGCTGGTGTAACTTTAGTTCCGTTATTGCCCCAGCTGCTGTAAACATAAGTTAAAACGTCTGCAACCTGTTGGTCGGATAACGCTTGTGGCGTCATCATGGCGTTGAATTTTTTACCGTTAACAGTGATAGGACCACTTAATCCGTTAAGAACAGTTTTGATAGCGCGGTTGGCATCTTTGTTTAAGTAATCAGATTTTGCCAAAGGAGGAAATGCATTTGGAACTCCTTGTCCGTTAGCCTGGTGGCATGCGATACAGGTTTTTGCAAAAACTTCTTTTCCTTTGTCTGGGTTTTGGATGGCAACTTTTGTTACTTTTTCCGTTTTCACTGGAGTTGTAAAACTATATAGACCAATAGTTAATGCAAGTGCGGCAACTCCTAAAATTATCTTTTTCATGATAAAAAGTATTTAATAATTAATGGTTATTCGTGAATGTCTTTGGTTTTTTTTGCAGGTGTGCTTCGTCCTGCTTTTACCATAGCAGCGGTAACTTCTGTTTTATTGTTACCCCAGCTGTTGTACACATAGGTTAGAACATTTGAAATTTCTTCGTCTGTAAGGTTTTGGCTGGTCATTACACTGTTGTATTTTTTGCCGTTAACCGTAATTTCACCTGTTAAACCGTGTAGTACTGCATTGATTGCTCTTTTCGGATCGGCATTAAGGAAATCAGATTTCGCTAATGGAGGGAAAGCATTCGGGATTCCTTGTCCTTCAGATTGGTGACAAGCGAAACAAGTTCTTCCGTAAATCTCTTTACCTGCTTTAATTTTTTCAGGTAATGATTTCGCTGCAGCCGCTTTGCCATCGCCATTTTCTTTAGGCATTTTTTGAATGGTTCCACCTTCCGGTAAATAAATACCTTCTTGTACAGTACCGGAGTAAATCGTTTTGTCTTGTTCGCCTTCCACTTTAAGCATTCCTAATGCTCCTTTGTTAAACGCTCTGAAGATAGAGTGGTCTACCAAGATAAAAGTACCCGGAACATCTACTTTGAATTCTACGATAGCAGAACCACCGGCAGGTACTAATGTTGTCTGAACATCTTTATTGATTAAACTTCCGCCTTCAATGTGAACTTTGTCGAAAATCTCACCAATTACGTGGAAAGACGATACAATGTTCGGACCACCATTACCCATATAGATACGTACTGTTTCTCCTTTTTTAGCGGTAATCGCTTTATCACCGGTTAGAGAACCTACTTTTCCGTTGAATACCACGTAATCCGGTTGTTCTTTAACTGCTTTTTCCATGTCAAACGGTTGAGATCCTTGTTCGCCATAAGCGCCTTTTGTGTAGAAATCTCCTTGCATGATGTAGTACTCTTTATCCACTGGAGGCAAACCACCTTCCGGTTCTACTAGAATCAAACCATACATTCCGTTCGCAATGTGCATCCCTACAGGAGCTGTAGCACAATGGTAAACATACAAACCAGGGTTTAAACATTTGAAATTGAATACTTTTTCATGTCCGGGTGCTACTAACGAAGATGTCGCTCCACCACCTGGGCCTGTAACAGCATGTAAGTCAATGTTGTGTGGTAATTTGTTGTCTGGATGGTTTTTCAAGTGAAATTGTACTTCATCACCAATGCGTGTTCTGATGAAACTTCCCGGAACTGATCCGCCAAATGTCCAATACGTGTATTTTACACCGTCAGCCATTTCGCCTTCTTGTTCCTTGATTTCCATGTTTACAATCAGTTTCGTTGCTGCACGGTTACCAACAGGTTTCGGTACAAATGGAGGAGGTGTTAATTCCGCTACCATTTCACCTTCTACCTTAATTTTGGTCGGATCGTTTGCATCTTTGTTTCCGAAAGCGAACAAACCAACTGTAATTGCAGTTACCGCTAATACTCCAGCAGCAATTTTTAATTTAGTTTTCATGATTATGGGTTTTTGTTTAACTTATTTTATAGTGTAAAATTAAAGGACAAAAAAGTCTTTTATCATGATATTTGTCATGTTTGAAAAAAATAAATCGGGGATCATAAAAATTAATTTCTGTGAAAATTTTGGTTTTAGTTTAATGAAGTGACGGTATGCAAGCGCAAGGATTGTGTTTCGGATATTTCCCGAATTCCCCGATACGATTTAAAACCTGTAATTTTTGAGTTATCTTTGAATGAAATTATATTTCCGATACCCATACTAATTATTTCGGAAGAAAAAGGACAATCGATATTATGCTTCTAAAAGACTACCGGACTATTTTTACACAGGAATTGGCTTCTTTATATGACGAGTATGAGACAGAAAGTTTCTTCTATATTATATTAGAAGATTTTCATCATATGAAGCGGGTGGATTTGGCTTTGAATCCTACGTTCGAACTGAGTCCTGAATTAATGCACCAATGGGAAAACGTGGTAGCGCAATTAAAGGAACAACGTCCGATTCAATACATTTTAGGGGAAACCGAGTTTTACGGATTACCGTTTTATGTGAACGAACACACTTTGATTCCGCGTCAGGAAACGGAAGAATTGGTCGATTGGATTGTTAAGGGAAATTTAAAGATCGAAAGATTGAAGGATTTAAAGATTCTGGACATTGGAACGGGAACCGGCTGCATTGCGATTTCATTAGCCAAAAATCTTCCTAATGCTAAAGTATTTGCGATGGATGTATCCGATAAGGCACTTGCTGTAGCCAAACGAAATGCCGAAAGAAATGAAGTGACAATCAATTTTATCCACCAAAGTATTTTAGAAACCAATGATTTAGGTGAAACATTCGATATTATCGTATCCAATCCGCCGTATGTCCGCAATCTGGAAAAAGAAGAAATCAAAAAGAATGTTTTGGACTACGAACCGCATTTGGCCTTGTTCGTGGAAGATAACGACGCCTTATTGTTTTACCGAAAAATTACCGAATTGGCAATCAAAAACCTTTCGGAAAACGGGCAGTTGTATTTCGAAATCAATCAGTATTTAGGCAATGAAATGGTGCAATTACTGCAACAACACAATTTTAAGGATGTTGAATTACGCAAAGATATTTACGGGAATGACAGGATGATGAAAGGGAAGGTTTAGTGTTCAGTAATCAGTGCTTAGTAATCTAGTTATCATATCTGCTAACTGATCACTATTAACTACCAACTACTTTTACTCGTGTCGTAATGCCTCAATCGGATCCAACTTAGAAGCCTTAATCGCAGGATACAACCCGGAAACAATCGCAACAATAAAAGTCGTAATAAACGCCGCCATAATAGCCATCCACGGAATCACAAAGGTGAATTCAATCGCTTTGGCAATTCCGAAACCTATTAATATCCCCAAAATAATTCCAACAATACCACCCATCTGACCAATTACCAAAGTTTCGGTAAAAAACTGCCAGGCGATGGTGGAACGTTTCGCGCCTAAAGATTTACGAACACCAATTTCGCGCGTACGCTCGGTAACGGAAACCAACATGATGTTCATCAACGCAATCGACGAACCAAAAACAGTAATAATCCCGATAACCCAAGCACTGATGCGCAACACTTCCGTATTGGAAAGCAAGCGCTGAATCAAATCGTCACTGCGTTCCACACCAAAATTGTTTTCCTGAACCGGACTCAATTTTCGTATTTTACGCATGGTAATAGTTGCATTGTCAGAGGCTTGTCCTAAAGTTTCCTTACGACTGATCATCACATTAATATCATAATTAATATTCGGTGCCGAAAATATCGAACGGGCAATCTGAATCGGAATCAAAACGCGCAAATCCTGATTGTTGCCAAAGGTTGAGCCTTTTTCTTTCAATACGCCAATGACTTTAAACTTAGCTCCGCGAATCGAAATCGTTTTGTCAATCGGATTCACATCTTTAAAAAGGCCTTTTTCAAAATCGGAACCTAAAACACAAACATAATTATTATTGGAAACGTCAAAACCGGTAAAGTTTCGCCCTTTGGTAGCTTCTAAACCTTTGTTGGGAAGGAAATTTTCATCCACACCCACCACCGTAATTTCCGGATCGGTTTTTTTGGCTTCGTATTTCACTTCGGCTGTTGTGGTTGCCGTGAACGATAGGGAAGTAGTAGTAAACGGGAAAGTATATTTCTCCTGAAAAGCCTTAGCCTGAGGATAACTGATAATCGGATTGATTTTCTGCTCGGCATTGTTGCGGTTCACACGCTCCGAAAAATCATACTGACTGATGGAAAACGTGTTGGCGCCCATCGATGCAAAATCCTTCATAATCGTATTTTCCAACGCCGATACCACCGTCAGAATTCCCACCAAAGCGGTTATTCCAATGGCAATAATCATCACCGTTAAAATCGTACGCAAGAGCTGACTTCTAATCGCTCCAAGCGCAATCTTCGTATTTTCCTTAAACAGACCAATTCCAACCATAGTAGTAATTTGTCACTAAAATAGGTTATTTGTTACAAGTTTCCCCAAACAGATTTACGAAATTCTTTAAAAAGTAAGATATTTGCAAAGTATTAGGAGCGAAACGTCGGTTTCTTATCCGGATACGAAGTTCCCGCTGTCCGCACTACAAGGTAGTTGCTCCCATCGGGGCTAAAAGAAAAACCATTGGTCTGTTTGTAATCTAACAATCTAAACAGTCTAAGAAGGTCTAACAATCTAATATTCGAAACAATCTAAGAAGTCTAAGAAAATCCAACAATCTAAGAATTCTAAGAAAGTCTAACAATCTAAGAAGTCTAAAAAAATGGCTAAACCAAGCATACCTAAAGGAACCCGTGATTTTTCGCCTGCCGAAGTAGCAAAGCGTAACTATATTTTTTCCATCATCAAAGCGAATTTCGAAAAGTTCGGCTATCAGCCCATCGAAACGCCAACCTTCGAAAATTCCGAAACCCTAATGGGCAAATACGGGGAAGAAGGTGACCGTTTGATTTTCAAAATTCTGAATTCCGGAAATTACTTTTTCAATAAAAATAAAATCGAATTACCGGAATCGATAGAAGTACTGCAATCCAATTCTGCAGAAACCATCTCGGTTAAAGAATTGGTGGAACTTAATAAGTTTACGGCTAAAATCTCCGAAAAAGCCTTGCGTTACGATTTAACCGTGCCCTTTGCTCGCTACGTGGTGCAACATCAAAACGAGATTGAGTTCCCGTTCAAGCGTTACCAGATTCAACCGGTTTGGCGTGCGGACCGACCTCAAAAAGGGCGTTTCAGAGAATTCTATCAGTGCGATGCCGATGTGGTGGGTTCAACCTCATTGTGGCAGGAGGTCGAATTGGTGCAATTGTACGACAGCGTGTTTTCGGCTTTAGGATTAGAAGGTGTTACGATAAAAATCAACAACCGAAAAATACTTTCCGGAATTGCTGAAGTAATCGGCGCATCGGACAAACTAATTGACTTTACGGTGGCTTTAGACAAGCTGGATAAAATCGGTGAAGACGGGGTGAAGAAAGAAATGTTAGAGAAGGGGATTTCAGAAGCCGCGTTGGCAAAAGTGCAACCGCTGTTTGCTTTTACAGGTACGATTACGGAAAAGTTAGAAAAGCTGTCGGCATTATTAGTTACATCACCGGAAGGAATGAAAGGCGTGTCGGAATTGCAATTTATATGTGAGAACGTTATAGCTCTTGGGTTGGACAAATCAGCATTGGATTTGGACGTGACTTTAGCAAGAGGATTAAATTATTACACCGGTGCCATTTTTGAAGTTGCTGCACCAAAAACCGTAGCAATGGGTTCCATTGGAGGCGGTGGCCGTTACGACGATTTAACCGGCATCTTCGGATTGAAAAATATGAGCGGCGTTGGAATTTCTTTCGGATTGGATCGAATCTATCTGGTTTTGGAAGAACTGAACCTGTTCCCGGAAACGGTAACCTCCACCTCAAAAGCGTTGTTTTTAAATTTTGGCGAAAAAGAAGCTTTGTATGCAATGAAAGCGATCATGCAATTGCGTAAAGCCGGCATCAAAGTGGAAATGTATCCGGACAATGCCAAAATCGGAAAACAATTCCAACATGCCGACAAACGCGGAATTCCTTTTACCGTTATCGTAGGGGAAGAAGAAATCGCAAACCAACAATATGCACTAAAAGATCTCGCTTCAGGCGAACAAAAGAAAGTAAGTTTGGACGAATTGAAAGAACTTCTTAAATAATAGAAAAAGGCTGTCGGAAACGATGGCCTTTTTTGTGGAACTTTAAACGGAAATACAATTAACACATCATGTTTTGTAATTAAACAGGACATTGTGAAACGCTGGATTTAAAGCTGTTTGTGTATGTAAAGTTTGTATATTTAATCAGAATTATTCAATACCATCGTAAAAAAAATATGGAATGTATTCAAATTAAAAGAGTTACTCTGAGCGATATTAGCCAGTTGCAAAACATCGGAAGGCAAACATTTCAGGAAACATTCTCCGAATCAAATTCCGAAGAGAATATGAAAAATTATCTGGAGGAAGGGTTTTCAACAGCAAAACTCACTACAGAACTAAACGACGAAAACTCCGAATTTTATTTTGCAACTCTTGAAAACCAAGTTATCGGTTACCTGAAAATTAATTTTGGGGAATCGCAAACCGAATTAAAGGACAGCAAAGCACTTGAAATTGAACGCATTTATGTGTCTAAAGAATTTCACGGAAAAAACGTCGGACAAGTACTGTATGATAAAGCCATCGAAATTGCAAAACAAAAAAATGCCGAATACGTTTGGTTGGGTGTCTGGGAAGAAAATCCAAGAGCCATAAGTTTTTACACAAAAAACGGTTTTGTTGCGTTTGATAAACACATTTTCAGATTAGGTGACGACGAACAAACCGACATCATGATGAAACTGAAATTGGTCTAACCGAATACGGATTGAGGAAAAAACAGTCGGTAAATGTTTATTGCTCCGACTTGAAAATTTCTTTCACCGCCTCTTCGTAATGTTTTTGATTACCGGCTTTTTTAATCTTTTTAAAGGTCTTTTGCGGGTTGGAAAACGATTCCGAAAAGTATTCCCAAAAACCAAGCATTTTCATTCGGATGGGAGTCGGGCCTTGTAAATAAGCATCATACTCACGGTAAATCGTATCGTGAAATTCCTCGAAAATTTCAAATCGGTTTTTAGGATATTCCGTCGTGTCGTTTTTAATCATACTCGGTAAAAACGGATCGGCAATCAAACCGCGGCCAATCATAAAATGATCAATCGAAGGGAAACGTTCCTGCAGCATTTTGAATTTCGCTACCGAAGTAATATCGCCATTATAATACAATTTGTGTTTGGAAACTTCTAAACATCTCTGAAACGAATCCAAATCCACACCACCTTTGTACAACTGTTTCCCTATTCTGGCATGAATGGCGATGTTTTTAATCGGATATTTTTCTAAAATCGGAAACACATCTAAAATTTCGGTTGGATTTTCATAGCCCATGCGCATTTTCATCGAAACAATAATGTCGGTTTCATTGTGAACGCGCTCCAAAATATCATGAATTCGTTCGGTATTACTGATTAAACCGGAACCCATACCGCATTTGGCAACCATAGGATAGGGACAGCCCAAATTCCAGTTCAGCTCGTTATAGCCTAATTCCTTAACATATTTGGCAACAAACAAAAATTCTTCAGCGTCATTGGTAATGATTTGCGGGATGACCTGTAACGTGTCGTTGTTTTCCGGAAGAATGTCGCGTTCGTAAGAACCTTTAATCGATAATTTTCCGTTCAGTTTGATGTAAGGTGAGTAGAACGTATCAATACCTCCGAAATATTTATGAAAGGCATTTCGAAAACGAAAATCGGTAAATCCTTGTAACGGGGAAGATAATAAAGTAGCGCTCATCGTTTCAAAAGATTAAAGATTCGTTTTGGTTATGGTTTTGACTTGCTTGAACAACCAGTCGTACAAAGCGTTTTCATGAAACAGTCGTTCTACATTGCTGTGATTGCCTCCGGGAATTACCGTAAAAGTCACATCCGCATCGGGTTTGTGTTTTTTGATGGCATCCACGACTTTTTTTGATTCCGACATCCGAACAATATAATCTTTATTCCCATGCTGAATCCAAAGCGGAAGGGTTGCCAATCGCGAAGCATCGTTTACATTTCCACCACCACAAATGGCTACGGCAGCCGTAATCTTATCGGCATATTTTCCGGCAAAATGCAAGGTTCCGTAAGAGCCTAAACTCATGCCGCAAACGTAAACTCTTGATAAATCGGTATTGTAGTTTTTTTGGACGTATTCTAAAAGCTGTAAAACCTTATCGGGATTCCAGGAACCTGAGGCCAGTTGCGGTGCTACAACAATAGCCGGAATTTTTCGTCCTTTTTCCATGGCGCGCAAAACACCGTAACGCTTTACACGATTGATATTGGTTCCGGAAAGACTTTTTCCGTGAAGGAAAATCAGCACGGGTTGTTTTTCGGTTTTTTCGGTTTCGGGAATGTGAATCCAAAACGGATAATCGGTATCTCCGATGATGGTTTTTAATTGCGCAAAAGCAGAACTGAGTGTGAATAATGTCAGAAGAATTAAAAAACGAAATTTCATGGCTTTGAATTTGTTGTGCTGCAAAGGTACTTTTTTTGTTTTAAATGCTTTTTGAAAAGGATGTTAAATGAAAAAGTCCCGATTGCTCAGGACTTTTGTATTATCGGATAATTATTTGTTTGCTCAGTGAACCATCGGATGTTTTTAGTTTTATGATGTACGTTCCGGAACGAATGTGTTCTACCGGAATTTTAATGTTTCGCTGGTCTTCCTCGGTTATGTTCCATTTCGCAACGGATTGCCCTAAAATATTGTACAATTGAGCGACTGTTACGCGAACATCAGTAATATTGTTTTTAATGTTCAGGATATGATTGCTGTCGGTGAAAACCATAATTCCGTTATTCAAAGCCACTTCTTCCGAACTCAATGTTTCTGTAGTAAAGCGTAACGAGAATCTGTCGTTATATTCGCCAATCGGTAAATCGGTCGAGAACTCCTGATTTTTGATGTTGTGGTAAATTCCGGTTGTACTGTCAAACAGATAAATTTCGGTCGAAGCCGGAAGGTTTTCCAAGGCATCAATTTTAATTTTTCCAATTCCCGGAGTGGTGACTTTAATTCCGAGTGGAAGGATTTGCATTGTACTGAAATCGGGAACACCCTGAATCACGAATTTGCCGTTGCTGATAGTCCAATACATGTCGTCTTTATTCACATCAATCATCGGAGCATCATAACCGATATCAAATTGGTTTGAGGTATTGGTGTCGGCACCCACTAAAAGTTGTCGGCGTAATCCGGAAGCGGTTTCATAGCTCAATCTGATTTTTTGTCGATTATCAATGTCTTCGGACGCGGTACTGTTGGCTGATTTGAAGAATACCGAGTTCGCCGGAGATTCTGTTTTAAAAGCACGCTGACTGTTTCTGAATTTTATGGTTCCGCCGGTAATTGGATTTGAAATACCGGTTACTCCTGCTACATCTGTTCGGACGAAAAATCCTTGTGCGACAGGAATATAACGCTGAGGTACTTTTGTTCCCGTAGCATTGTTATTGTTTATTAACGGATCATTTGATATGGCCACAGTACCGCCAATTAAAGTATAGGTAGCATAACCTCCAATATATTCACTCAGATAATGGGTCTGACCGCCAAAGTGATCCCAGAAATATAATGCTCCATTGAATGCATTTGATAATGGAGCGCCGTTATCCAGTACATTGTCCATAATAAAAGCATTGGCATCCAACGCAGAAGGATACGGATTTCCGATTAAATACAATTGGTTCATCGCCATGGTTAAATTGATGTCGCCATTGTTGGGTTTTCCGGTAAATACATAGTTCTGATAATTTGTGCTGGGTTCTGAGCCGGTAACTCCTTTCATGGTAAAGCCTTCGCCAACTTTTACACTTCCGGTGCTTTCGATGAGTTGCCATGAAAAGTAGCTGGCGCTTACTGCCGTATATTTATACAGCCAGCGATTGCTTATTTTTATCGGACTTGTAAGCGGGCCGTCTGAAAAATCATACCCCCAACCAAAAGTTATTATGCCCGGGTTGAAAGGATTGGCCGCTGTGTTGGTTCCATCTCTTAAAACTCCGCCTACCGTATAATTCAAATTGTCTGCACTAACCGGGGAAGACCAATAATTGTAATGGTAACTGCTTTTTGTTCCCTGCTGATCCCGTAACAGTTTTCCTGTTCCTGCGGAAGGATTGGCTACATTTCCATTTTGGACCAATTGTGCTTCTCCGGTTAATCGTAAATCACCGCTGGTAAGCAATAGGCTGTTGGCAATGGTAAGTTCAAAACCATCGGCTACACTAACACCTTTTGCACCGTTTGTGCTGTTTAGCGTTACATTGTAAAAAGTCTCGTCCAGTTTGATTCCGGAATTAATCAGTTGTACCTGATTGTTTGTTGCCCCGTTAAAAGTGACCGTTCCGGTTCCAGGAATAAAGCTTCCGCTGTTTCTCCAATCTCTTTTAACGTGTAAGTTTGAATTTGGCATCATCGTTACAGAAGCTCCGGAATTGATAATAATATCCCTTCCGATGGCAATAAAACTGTAGGCAGCAGCAAACGGACTTGAAGGATCAATTACAGGCATTCTGGTTGCTCCGGTGGGAATTTGTGCATCAACAGTGGCTGATGGAAGTCCGCCAGCCCAGTTTTTACAATCGAACCAGTCGGTACTTACCAATCCTGTCCACAAACCTTGAGTGCCATTTAAAACGGTTACGGTTGCAGAACCTGCGATGTCAGATCCAATGGCAGTACAAACTACATCTCTTAATGCAGTTATGGTATAGGTTTTATTTGTAGTTATATTTGGGACATTAATTATGTACGGATTTGTTAAAATATTGTTTACTGTTGTAGGTGTTGTTCCGTCCGAGTAAGTCATGCTCCAAGGCCCTCTTCCGGTCAAAGCAACGCTAAATGTGGCCGTGTCTCCCATGCAAACCACTTGGTCCTGACTAATCCTTGCTGTTGGTCTTGGGAATACGGTAACGGTTACATAAGCGGTTCCGTCGGTTCCAAAACTGTTACAACCATTTAATGAAGAGATTACGGCATAAGTGGTTGTTACTAAAGGCGTCACGGTTATGGTGGCATTGTTGCTGATAACAACTCCTGTTGTAGCATCTACCCATTGTGTACTTAGGTTGGATGGAACATCCGGGATTTGAATATTATCGACAGCCCATGAGCTTCCTGTTGTTCCGGAATAATTGAAACGAATTTTTAAATTTGGCTGATTGATGTATGCATTTAAATTAATAGTTGTTGGTGTAAAATTAGTATAACTTGGAACTCCTGATGATCCTGTGTATGTTGCCAAGGTTATCCAAGGACCACCATTGGCTGAAATTTCAACTGTTGCCGTTGCTCCGGCGCCTAAATTATAGGCTTGTGTGAAGGTTAAACTTGCGGTTGTCAATCCAAAGGTATTGAAGGAAGGTGTGTATAATTGTGAATTGAAATTTCCGTTCACTATGGCAAATTTTCCAATGGAGGTATAAGTTGTGCCGGAATAAGTTCCGCCGTTAGTTGCTGAAAGTTGCCAAGGTCCGGGATTTGTATTACTGCCTCCTGCATTCAAACAGTTATTGGTGCAGCTGTCAACCGTCCATCCTGGCGGATTAGAATTGTTAAAACTTCCTCCCGAGGCAAGGCTCACATTTGTGGCATAACCACTGGTTGATGATAGTATGGAGCTGTCTCCGGCACATATTGTTGAAGGGGTAGCGGTTACGGGAGATGGTTTGATATTAGGAATAATAAAAATAACACACCCGTTTGAATAAGCAGCACAACCACCGGAATTTTGAATTACTGCTCTGAAAATAGTATTTTGGGTTATACCGGAATAAGCGTAAGTAGTACCTGTGTTAGCAATGTCAACCCAAGAAGTTCCTGCGGTTATTGAGTATTGCCATTTTGCGATTGTTCCAACATGCCCTGATAAATATAATGTTCCAGAAGCCGTAAAGCATTCGGTTACAGAAGTGATTGTACTTGAATTGGATAACGATAAAGTTCCTCCTACTGGGTCAATGTCAATCACAATTGTTGTGTTTGTTGTTACCGCTGAACAGCCACCACTAACCGGCGTAGCGTAAGTAACAGTATATGTGCCCGTCGCACTACCGTTTGGCGTTATTGCTCCAGTACTTGGATTAATTGATAAGCCGGCTGGTGAAGCAGAAAAAGTTCCTCCGGAATAAGATCCTGTACCACTTAAAGTAACATTTTGCGCTGTAATTACAGAGGTACAATATGGGGATCCTGTATAACTTATGGTTGCTGTTGGAACAGCAGTAATGGTGACTGAGGTTGTCACGGGTACTGCGGCACATCCGCCACTTACTGGTATGGTGTAAGTAACCGTGTAAGTTCCGGCTGTACTTGTACTTGGTGTAATAGCACCCGTTGAAGTATTAATGGTTAAGCCTGCTGGTACTGAACTATAGATTCCTCCGGTATAGGCACCGGTACCGTTTAGGGTTACATTCTGAGCGGTAAGAAGAGATTTACAGAAGGGTGCCCCCGCATAACTTATGGATGCAGTTGGAATTGCAGTAATGGTTACACTCGTGGTTACCGGTACAGCGGCGCATCCGCCACTTGGCGGTATCGTATAGGTTACTGTGTATGTTCCCGCTGTACTAGTGTTTGGAGTTATTGCACCGGTACCGGCATTGATAGTTAATCCGGCTGGAGAAGCACTGTAGATTCCACCAGTAAATGCTCCCGTTCCCGAACGGGTTACATTCTGAGCCGTAGCAACAGATCGACAGAACGGTGTTCCCGCATAACTTATGATTGCTGTCGGTACAGCAGTAATGGTGACTGAGGTTGTCACGGGTACAGCGGCACATCCGCCACTTGCTGGTATGGTGTAAGTAACCGTGTAAGTTCCGGCTGTACTTGTACTTGGTGTAATATCGCCGGTAGAAGCGTTAATTGTTAGGCCCGCCGGGGCTGCAGTATAGGTTCCTCCGGTATAGGTACCGGTACCGTTTAGAGTTACATTCTGAGCTGTAACAAGAGATTTACAGAAGGGTGTTCCCGCATAACTTATGGTTGCAGTTGGAATTGCTGTGATGGTCACACTCGTGGTTACCGGTACCGCGGCGCATCCGCCACTTGGCGGTATTGTATAGGTTACTGTGTAAGTTCCCGCTGTACTAGTGTTTGGAGTGATTGCACCGGTACCGGCATTGATAGTTAATCCGGCTGGAGAAGCACTGTAGGTTCCACCAGTAAATGCTCCCGTTCCCGAACGGGTTACATTCTGCGCTGTTGCGACAGATCGACAGAACGGTGTTCCAGCATAACTAATGATTGCTGTCGGTACAGCAGTAATGGTGACTGAGGTTGTCACGGGTACAGCGGCACATCCGCCACTTGCTGGTATGGTGTAAGTAACCGTGTAAGTTCCGACTGTACTTGTACTTGGTGTAATATCGCCGGTAGAAGCGTTAATTGTTAGGCCCGCCGGAGCAGTATAGGTTCCTCCGGTATAAGCTCCTGTTCCGTTTAGGGTTACATTCTGAGCTGTAACAAGCGATTTACAGAAGGGTGTTCCCGCATAACTTATGGTTGCAGTTGGAATTGCTGTGATGGTCACACTCGTGGTTACCGGTACCGCGGCACATCCACCACTTGCGGGTATTGTATAGGTTACTGTATAGGTTCCGGCTGTACTGGTGCTTGGAGTTATACGACCGGAGGCATTAATTGTTAATCCAGCTGGAGATGTACTATAGGTTCCGCCGGTATAGGCACCAGTACCGGTTAGATTAATATTTTGATTTCCGTCGGATTTACAGTAAGAAGTTGCTGAATAACTAATAATAGCTGTTGGTACAGCAGTAATGGTTACACTTGTTGTTACCGGTACTGCAGCACATCCGGCACTTGCGGGTATTGTATAAGTAACCGTGTAAGTTCCTGCAGTACTCGTACTTGGTGTAATAGCACCCGTTGAAGTATTAATGGTTAAGCCTGCTGGTACTGAACTATAGATTCCTCCGGTATAGGCACCGGTACCGTTTAGGGTTACATTCTGAGCTGTAACAAGCGATTTACAGAACGGTGTTCCCGCATAACTTATTGTTGCTGTTGGAATTGCTGTGATAGTAACATTTGTTGTTACCGGTATCGTAGCACATCCACCGCTGGCCGGTATGGTATAGGTTACGGTATAAGTTCCTGCTGTACTGGTGCTTGGAGTGATCGCACCCGTTCCGGCATTAATAGTTAATCCGACTGGAATCGAGGAATAGCTGCCACCTGTATAGGCATTTGTACCGGTTAATGTTACGCTTTGTGCTGTTCCTAAGGATTTGCAAAATGGAGTTCCACTATAATTAATAGTGGCCGTTGGCAACGGCGTCACAGTAAGAGTTCCCGAAGCGGTATCTGCGGGAGCGCATCCACCGGATGTGGTTACGGTATAGTTGAAAGTTCCTGCCACGGTTGGAGTTCCACTAATGGTGAACACTCCGCCGAGGTAACTTCCTGTAACTCCTGCGGGCAATCCGGAAACGAAAGCTCCTGTGGCATCAGTTACATTGTAAGTGATATTGGCAATTGCTACATTCTGACAACGGGTTTGGGTAGCGTTGGCCGATGTTAGAGCAATATTTGGCAACGGCGTCACGGTAAGGGTTCCCGAAGCGTTATCTGCGGGAGCGCATCCACCGGAAGTAGTTACGGTATAGTTGAAAGTTCCTGCCACGGTTGGAGTTCCACTAATGGTGAATACTCCGCCGAGGTAACTTCCTGTAACTCCTGCGGGCAATCCGGAAACGAAAGCTCCTGTGGCATCAGTTACATTGTAAGTGATGTTGGCAATTGCTACATTCTGACAACGGGTTTGGTTAGCGTTGGCCGATGTTAGAGCAATATTTGGCAACGGCGTCACGGTAAGGGTTCCCGAAGCGGTATCTGCGGGAGCGCATCCACCGGACGTGGTTACGGTATAGTTGAAAGTTCCTGCCACGGTTGGAGTTCCACTAATGGTGAATACTCCGCCGAGGTAACTTCCTGTAACTCCTGCGGGCAATCCGGAAACGAAAGCTCCTGTGGCATCAGTTACATTGTAAGTGATGTTGGCAATTGCTACATTCTGACAACGGGTTTGGGTTGCGTTAGCCGATGTTAGAGCAAGGCTAGGTGGCGGTATAACGTTAATTGTAATAGTATCAAAAGGTGCTGGACATCCAATCGCTATGACATTGTAAGTTGTCGTTGTGGTGGGATTGACAGTAAAACTGATGGAATCATCATCACCGGGAATGGTGTTTATGACAGTGGTTCCAATTCTGATTTCGTAATTGTATCCGGATTCGCTATCACTTAGGGTAATGATTGCTGGGTCACCTGAACACACGGATGAAACATCGGAAGATAATGTAAATCCGGAACAAGTTTGGCTAAATCCATAGAAGGTACAGAATAAGAACAGTATTCCAAAAAAGTAACTTTTATTCATAATCCTCAAGTTTTATGTTGCACAAATGGTTTGTTTGTTGTTGAGGACCTTAACAGTGTGATAAAATGTATTAAATATGCAGATAAAATACTTGGATTATTTTAATTTATGCAGATACATTTTTACCTTAATAAAGGCTTTGTTTTTGGAATAACATTTAAAGCTAACTATTTAAAATGTAGTTTTTTAAAGTGTACAAGAGTTTTCGATGAATTGATTTTAACATTCGATGAACTACTTTAATATATTTTTTGATTAATTACTGTAAGTAGCATTTCTATTATGAAAATCAAAATCGGATTTGTTTTGATTTTTTTTATCAAAAAGCTTTTTTTCGAAATTATATTTTGAGCAGGATTTTCATTTTTTCGATAAATCCTTGTTTGGGAATTTCTGTTTCACCGATTAAGAAGCCATAAGGTTTGAGGGTTTCGATATGATCGCATAGAATTTTAAATATAGCAGTAATTGGAATTGCTAGAATAATCCCCGGGATACCCCAAAGCAGTTCTCCGAGAACCAAAACAATGATAGTAAACAAGGAATTTATTTTTACCTGCGGGCCTACAATTACAGGTTCTAAGATGAATCCCTGAATGAACTGGATTGTTCCATAAGTTAACACAATTCCGCCCAATAGCGGGAAACTGGCTCCGTGTAAAGCGCTTACCAATACCGTAAGAGTTGTTCCGGTTATGTTTCCTACAAAAGGAATAATTTCCAATAAACCGCAAAGGATTGCAAAGAAAATGGCGTTTTTTACCCCAATAACACTGAATCCCACACCATACATTATCCATAAACACATAATCATTTTGGAAAGTCCCACTAAATACTGTTGGGATATGTTGGCCGCATTGTAGATTATTTTTTCCACTTCATTTTGTTGAGAGGGAACAGTAAGTTTCAGAATGAAATTTTTAATGTGCGTCCTGTAATACAACAGAAACACAAAATAAACCAATATCAGTACAAAGGTTGTGATGAAATTGGTTAACGAAGCCACGATAATTTGCATAATATTGGTATACGATGGCTGTTCGTTTTTAAGAATTTTAAACTGTTCTTCAATAGTGATGTTAAGATGATCAAAGATGTATTTCTGAATATGATACCCTGCTTCAAAAAGTTTTTGTTTGATTAGGGCAATATCCGTGATTACTTCGGATACTTTCCAAAATAAAAGTGACACAAAGCCGGTTATAATGGCAATTAGTAACAAAAGACATAAAAAAACCGCTAATCCTTTCGATAATTTCTTTCTTTCCATCCAATTGCATAACGGTAAAAAAAGCGTTGCCAAAATTCCACCTATTAACAACGGCATCAAAAAAGGTTTTGCAAAGTATAAGCCCGCAACTATTAAAAAAAGAAACAGTATTTTCTGAAAAACGGAAGTGTTGTTAATAGTCATAAAGCGGTGTTTTTCTTTTGAAAATCGAAATTAATGCTACTTTGATTAAAAGTTATTCATCATAAAGCTAAGAATTTATGGTAAGACTGACTAATAAAAAAATAAGAATTTATTTTAAAATAGCGAACCTCTTGTGTTGTATGTATTGATGCTTCCGTATGCAAATACTGAATTTTATCGTGTTTAATTTCTTCAGTATTTGATGAATCAAGTCTCTTTAATTGTTTCTTGAAATAATTTTATTCAGTCATTTATACTGCAACAGAATGGAAATATTAGCAAAAAAGAAGTAAATTTGTTCAACAAATAAATAAAAAGATTAAACAAAAAAAATATCTAAAATGCAAAAAGTACTGTCTGAAACGGATATCGATCGCATCATAGAAATGGCTTGGGAAGACCGAACGCCTTTCGACGCGATTACCTTTCAATTCGGTTTATCGGAAGCTGAGGTAAAAGCGCTGATGAAAAAAGAACTCAAATTCAGCAGTTATGTATTGTGGCGTAAACGGGTTGAAAGTTGCACAACCAAACATTCGGCGAAACGCATCGACGGTATTAACCGTTTTAAATGCAGTTTGCAACGTGTCATTTCCAATAATAAGATTTCAAAACGAAGATAAAAAGACGGTTTGCCTTCAGGGATTATTAAATTCTTGAACCAATAAAAGTTTAATCAGGACCAGATTTTATATAGTAACTCAATTCTTTCAAATTGCAGAAAAAAGAAATCAATATCGTCTGGTTTAAAAGGGATTTGCGACTCACCGATCACGAACCCTTATTCACAGCGCAGCAAAACAACCTCCCCATTTTGTTGCTGTATTGTTTTGAACCGTCGGTAATGAGCTATCCGGATGCCGATGTGCGGCACTGGCGTTTTGTTTACGAATCGTTGCAGGCGTTGCAAAACCAACTCCATACGGCTTCGATTCAACTGTATGTTCTCCATCAGGAAGCTGCTTTTGTTTTTGAAGCATTAGCAAAAAACTACAAAATAAATTCGGTGTTTTCTCATCAGGAAACGGGGAATGCTCTGACTTTTAATCGGGACAAAAATATTCAACTATTGTTTGCTCAGAAAGGAATCACCTGGCACGAATTTCAAACCAACGGCGTTATTCGGAAGTTAAAATCCCGGGAACTGTGGGAGGAAAAGTGGAAGCAAACGATGTCGGCTCTTCCGAAGTTATTCGATTCTAATACAGGAACTTTTCTGAATTTGGAAGCCTCGTTTTATGAAGGTTTAAAAGGACAAAACTTACCGGAGGAAATCACTACAAGAAACAAGAATTTTCAACAAGGCGGCGAATATTGGGCATGGCGCTATCTCGATAGTTTCATCAAAGAACGCTACGTCAATTACAGCAAACACATTTCCAAACCCAGTCTGAGTCGAAAAGGCTGCAGCCGATTGTCGCCTTATCTCGCCTACGGAAACATCAGCATGCGTATGGTCTATCAGTACACGATGCTGCATTATGAAGCCGCTGTCAACAAAAGAGCACTGTCCAATTTCATTTCGAGATTGCATTGGCATTGTCATTTCATACAGAAATTTGAATCCGAATGCAGCATGGAATTCCAAAACAGTAACCGCGCTTTTGATGTGTTGGTAAAACCCAAAAATGAAGCGTACATAAAAGCATGGCAGGAAGGAAAAACTGGGGTACCCATTGTCGATGCCTGTATGCGTTGTCTGGCGGAAACCGGTTACATCAATTTCAGGATGCGGGCTATGGTCGTTTCTTTTTTTGTATTCAATCTTTGGCAGGATTGGCGGGAGTTGCATTTTCTAGCCCGACAGTTTTTAGACTACGAACCCGGAATTCATTATCCTCAACTGCAAATGCAGGCGGGTGTCACCGGAATCAATACGGTTCGAATTTACAATCCGGTTAAGAATTCGGAAGAACACGATTCGGAAGGGATTTTCATTAAACAATGGCTTCCGGAATTGGCTGATGTTCCGCCACATTTACTTCATGAACCCTGGAAATTAAGTTTGATGGACCAGCAATTGTACCACTGTGAAATAGGGAAGGATTATCCGTTTCCGATTGTCGATATTGAAGCCACCCGAAAATACGCAAGTGATATTATCTGGAGTTTCAGAAAAACCGATGCGGTCCGAGAAGAAGGCAAAAGAATTCTGAAAAAGCATGTAAATGCATCAAAATCAAGTAAAAAGAATCATGCAAAAAGTAAAAAAACAAAACCTGCCCAGTAAAGTTTGCTTGGTGTGTCATCGACCCTTTTCCTGGCGAAAGAAATGGGAAAAAGTATGGGAGGAAGTAAAATATTGCAGTGATAAATGCAGAAGGAATAAAAATCATGAAAAATAAAATCTTACGATTACTACTTGGCGATCAGTTAAACAGCAACCACAGTTGGTTTGCCAAGGTGGATGACTCGGTAACGTATGTGATGATGGAAGTGCGGACCGAGACCGATTACGCCCTGCATCATATCCAGAAAATCGTTGGTTTTTTTGCTGCCATGCGGGCTTTTGCCGAAATGTTGCAATCTATCGGTCATCAGGTGATTTATCTGAAAATAAATGATTCGAATAATTTGCACTCTTTTGAAGCGAATTTGGAAAAGATGCTGAAAATTAGCGATTATACAAAATTCGAATACCAATTGCCGGATGAATATCGGGTGGATGTAATGCTACGTAATTTTACTTCCGGACTTTCGATTCCGGTCAGCGTTTACGATTCCGAACATTTTTTTACTACCCGAACCGAATTAGGTGTTTTTTTTCAGGGCAAGAAGACGTTTTTGATGGAAAGTTATTATAGCGCCCTGCGAAAGAAGCATCAGATTCTCATGGAAGGCGATCATCCGATTACCGGGCAATGGAATTACGACAGCGAGAACCGGAAGAAATTGCCTAAAAATCACAAACCCACAACGCCTTTGGTTTTCAATACCGATGTTTCTGCACTTATGGATGAGCTTTTAGAAAACGACCTCAAAACCATCGGAACGATTGATGCGAAGCAATTTATTTGGCCCATAAACCGCGCTCAATCTTTACAACTGCTTGATTTTTTTGTTGCGGAATGTCTGCCTTTTTTTGGTTCGTATCAGGATGCGATGGCGCCAAATGAATGGTCGCTGTATCATTCGCGATTGTCTTTTTCGCTCAATACCAAAATGATTTCACCATCGGAAGTCATCAGTAGCGCTATTGCTGAATGGGAAAAAAATCCGGAGCGTATTGCTTACCATCAATTGGAAGGATTTGTACGTCAGATTATCGGTTGGCGCGAATACATGCGCGGGATTTACTGGCTGAAAATGCCTGAATATGCTTCGTTCAATTATTTCGACCATCACGAAAAATTGCCGGATTGGTTCTGGACCGGAAAAACCAAAATGAACTGCCTGAAAGACACTATCGGACAATCTTTGAATTTTGCTTACGCGCATCATATTCAGCGCCTGATGGTTACCGGGAATTTTGCGCTTTTGGCAGGCGTTCATCCGGATGAAGTCGACGCTTGGTATCTCGGGATTTACATTGACGCGCTGGATTGGGTCGAAATTACCAATACCCGCGGCATGAGTCAGTTTGCCGATGGTGGCATTGTGGGCACAAAACCGTATGTGAGTTCGGCTTCGTATATCGATAAGATGAGTCATTATTGCGGCGGTTGTTATTATCAGAAAGCTAAAAAAGTGGGGGAGAAAGCCTGTCCGTTCAATAGTTTGTATTGGAATTTTTACGATAAACACGAAGATAAGTTAGCGAACAATCCAAGAATCGGCATGATGTACAACGTATGGCGTAAAATGAAGCCGGAAGATAAAACAGCGTTGTTGGAACAGGCCGATTACTATTTAAAACACATCAATACGTTATGAAAACAGCAGTAGTTTGGTTTAAAACAGATTTGCGCATTACCGATAACGAAACCCTGATGAAAGCCATTTCTCAAAATGATAGGGTTATTCCGGTGTATTGTATCGATGAGGCCCATTTTAAAACAACTCCCTTCGGATTTAAGAAAACCGGATGCTTCAGAGCCCAATTTTTATTAGAATCACTCATTGATTTGGACAGGAATTTACGGGAATTAGGTTCCGGATTGCACGTTGTGAATGGAAAACCAGAAAAGGAGCTTCCTAAAATCGTCACGAAATACAAAGCCCATCGGGTTTATGCCAAACGCGAAGTAGCTTTCGAAGAAAAACAAACCGAATCGTTAGTGCAAGCCGAACTCTGGAAACTCCATTGTGAATTAGAAACTTTTAGTACCAGTACGTTATATCATGCGGAAGATTTGCCCTTTTCGATTAAAGATATTCCGGATGTTTTTACCGATTTCAGACGAAAAACCGAGAAAGAAGCGCCGATACGGAATACTTTTGATAAGCCGACACGTATTTATTCTCCCGAAATTCCCTTGCTCAATTTGCCAACGTTGTCAGCGTTAGGTTTAAAAAGTGCAGCCATTGATTCCAGAGCAGTCCTTCAGTTTAAAGGCGGCGAGTCGGAAGCCATAAAACGACTGAAGCACTATTTTTTTGAGACCAAAGCGATTTCCCGTTATAAAGAAACCCGAAATGGTATGATTGGTGCCGATTATTCGTCTAAGTTTTCTGCTTGGCTAGCGTTGGGATGTATTTCGCCGCGGTTTATTTATCAGGAGCTTAAAAAATATGAAACGCAATTTGGTGCTAACGAATCCACATATTGGCTGGTCTTTGAACTTTTATGGCGTGATTATTTCCGTTTTATGATGAAGAAACATCAAAGTAAGCTATTTCAGAAATCCGGTATTCGAAATAAAGAATTGGCAACAGAAAAAACTGATTGGAAACTGTTGGAACGCTGGATAAACGGTCAGACTGGAAATGATTTTGTAGATGCCAACATGCTGGAATTAAAGTTGACCGGTTTTATGAGTAATCGGGGCCGCCAGAACGTAGCGAGTTATTTGTGTAACGACCTGAATTTTGATTGGCGGTATGGTGCGGCTTATTTTGAACAACAACTCATCGATTATGATGTTTGCAGCAATTGGGGCAATTGGGCTTATTTGGCTGGCGTGGGAAATGATCCGAGAGGGAATCGTTATTTCAATATAGAAAAACAGGCAACGGATTATGATAAAAACAAGGTGTTCCGGAATTTATGGTTGAATCAATGGCAAGCGGATTCATGATTTCAGAAAAAAAGCCTTTATGATTGTAAAGTCGGTAAAAATCAATTTGAGAATATGGTGTTTTTTAACAACAAAAAACCCTAACTATTTGATTAGTTAGGGTTTAAATTTGTAGCGAAGACGGGAGTTGAACCCGTGACCTCAGGGTTATGAATCCTGCGCTCTAACCGACTGAGCTACCTCGCCATTTTTATTCGGTTGTACATCCTTGTTGAATGCGGGTGCAAATATAGAACTAAATTAATAGCTTCCAAACATATTTTTGAAAAAATATTTTTTTTCATTTTTTTTCTATTTTCTTTTTTTATTTCAGTAAATACTATATATTTCGGCAAATTTATAATAAATATGGAAGGTAAAGTAAGATACGAATTAGAGTTCCCCATTATGTCATCGCCTCAACTACTATATCAATATATATCTACACCTTCAGGATTGCAGGAATGGTTTGCAGATAATGTAAACTCACGCGGAGAATTTTTTACATTTGTTTGGAATGATTCAGAAGAAAAAGCACGACTTGCTTCCAAGAAAACGGGAGAAAAAGTGAAGTTTCGCTGGATTGATGAAGATAACCGCGATGGAGATTATTATTTCGAACTTCGCATTTTGGAAGACGAAATTACAAAAGACGTTTCTTTAATGGTGGTTGATTTTGCGGAAGAGGATGATTTGTCTGAAGCAAAAATGTTGTGGGAGAATCAGGTATCCGATTTAAAACATGTTATTGGATCTGTTTAATTTTAAATTTATAAAGAGTATATTTGCCCCGATAAAATCGGGGTTTTTTTATGATTAATTATAACGGTTCATTAGTAGAGGATTCAGGGATTGCAGTGCATCAAAACAGGGGGTTCCTTTATGGAGATGCTGTTTTTGAAACGATAAAAGTGCTGGATAATAAAGTGTTGTTTCTTGAAGATCATTACTTTAGGTTGATGGCTTCCATGCGTATCGTACGAATGGAAATCCCTATGAATTTCACAATGGAATATCTTGAAGCGCAAATTTTACTTTTAGTAAATCAACTGAAAAAAAATGCTTCGTTCAGGGTTCGTTTCTCTGTTTTCCGACAATCGGGCGGATTTTATTTACCGAAGACCAATGCCGTAGATTTTATCATTACTGCCGAACCTCTTGAAAGCGTATTGTATTCCTTTGATACTGCCGCTTACGAGGTTGAATTGTTCAAAGATTTTATGGTGACCAAACAACTTCTTTCCACCATCAAAAGCAATAATAAATTGGTTCAGATTACCGGAAGTATTTTTGCTCACGAAAACGGTTACGAAAATTGTCTTCTCATGAATGATGAAAAGAATGTGGTAGAAGCGCTTCAAAGCAATCTTTTCCTGCTTTCCGGAAATCGATTGATTACACCACCGATTTCAGACGGTTGCCTTAACGGTGTGATGCGTAAACAAATTTTAGCGATTGCAAGAAAGATAGAAGGCTTGGAAGTTTTGGAAGAATCCATTTCTCCATTTGATTTGCAAAAAGCAGACGAATTGTTTTTAACCAATGTAATTAAAGGGATTCAACCTATCACAAAATACCGTAAAAAGGAATACAAATCAGAATTGGCTGCCGAATTGCTTAAGAAATTAAATGTTCAGATACGCTTGGGTTAGTTTAAAATAGGATTTTCCGGTGCGTTCGACCAAATCAGATAATCACCGCCTTGTTCCATGATTTTTTCTTTCCAGAAGTGTGTGGCCGATTTTCCGATGATTTTATTCTGATAGCTGTTTTTGGAAACAATCCAAGAGTTTTCTTCCAGCTCGTCTTCCAATTGATGGGATTCCCATCCAGTATAGCCTAAAAAGAAGCGGATGTTGTTTCTTTTGATTTTTCCCTGATTAATCAGGTTTTTAGTGTATTCAAAATCGCCTCCCCAATAAATACCGCTTGAAATCTCAATGCTGTCCGGAATCAGCTCCGGAATGTTGTGAATAAAGTACAGGTTGTCCTGTTCTACCGGACCGCCATTATAGATTTTGAAATTGGCATTGATTTCCGGAATCAAATCGTGAATGGTGTAGCGAAGGGGTTTGTTTAAAATAAAACCCACTGATCCTTCGTTATTATGATCGGCTAACAAAACTACAGATCTGTTAAAAGAAAGATCTCCAATGATTGAAGGTTCTGCAACGAGCAAATTTCCTTTTTTAGGTTTAACTGATATCATCTTGTATGGGTTTTAAATTATATTTTAACAATCTCCTAAAAGATTAGAATTAAATTTAACAAAAAAAATATATTTACCCAAAATAAAATCGTTGAAAAGTAAAAAAAAGCCCCGCTACTGCGGGGCTGTATTGTAAGCGGGATAAACTATTTTTTGTTTACAGAACCTTCTAATTCAGCTCCAGCTTTGAATTTCACTACGTTTTTAGCAGCAATTTTGATAGTTTTTCCAGTTTGAGGGTTTCTTCCTTCTCTTGCAGCTCTTTGAGATACTGACCAAGATCCGAATCCTACTAATGATACTCTTCCACCTTTTTTCAAAGTTCCTTCTACATTGTTTAAGAAAGACTCTAAAGCTAATTTAGCAGCTGCTTTAGTAATACCTGCGTCAGCAGCGATTGCATCGATTAATTCTGATTTGTTCATAATAATAGTTATTAATAGATTGATTAATTAATTATTGTCCTACAAATTTATATGAATTTCCCGATTATACAAGTGTTTTTCAGTTTTTTACAAGTTTTTCGCTTAAAATGTTGATAACTTGTCTGTATTGTTAATAAACTTACTTGTATTTTTCGAAATTTCGGGAGTCATAGTGTTTATAGGGGTTACAGCGCTACTGCATTTTCGGTAAATGTAATTCCGTTTAAAAGTTCGTGAGTAAGCATTCTTTTCTTTCCCGGAAACTGTAAACTGTGTAAAATAAGGTAGCCGTCTTTTACCGCAATTTTCAATTCTTTTTTAGTCGAAAGGACTCTTCCGGTTTCCAATTCGTGGACTTCTTTTTCAAAGGAAGTTTCGTAAAGCTTCACATTCCATTCCTGATCCTTGTCTTTAATGAAGCACCAGGCGGCTGGATACGGACTCAATCCTCGTACCAGATTATGAATTTCGCTTCCGCTTTTGCTGAAATCGATTTTACAATTGTCTTTGTTAAGTTTATAGGCGGTTTTAATATCGTCGTTCGTAGGCTGAATGGTTGTGGTTACATTGCCTTGTTCAATCTGTGCTAATGTTTTCAAAACGGTTCCGCTTCCCAAAACCATCAATCGGTCGTGCAACTCACCCGCAGTTTCATTTTCACCGATTAAGGTTTCGTCACTCAAAATCATCGCTCCGGTATCGATTTTGTCATCAATAAAGAAAGTCGTCACGCCGGTTTTGGTTTCGCCATTAATAATCGCCCAATTAATCGGAGCCGCGCCACGGTATTCCGGTAATAAGGAAGCGTGTAAATTAAAGGTTCCGAACTTCGGCATTTTCCAAACGACTTCCGGCAACATTCGAAAAGCCACCACAATCTGAAGGTTGGCATTCAAACTGCGCAATTCTTCCAGGAAAGTTTCGTCTTTCAGATTGGTCGGTTGCAGTAAGCGAAGGTTGTGTTCCAAAGCATATTCCTTTACGGCCGAATATTTAATCTTTTGTCCGCGTCCCGCCGGTTTGTCCGCAGCGGTAATCACGCCAACAATTTCGTAATTGTTCTTGTATATAGTGTCAAGGATTCCTACGGCAAACTCGGGAGTTCCCATAAAAACGATGCGTAACTTTTCCATTATAAACTAATGTATTGGTTTTGATTATTGATTTTTACTTTGTCGTTTTCCAACAAAAGCTGTAGTGCAAAGATAGTTTCCTCCGAGTTTAAATCCAGCGCATTTTCAATTTCTCTTGAGGTTAAGGCCGAATTTTTAAGTAAAGCGAGAATGCTCTGAGCAATTTCAATCGGACTTCGATCTGTTTTTTTCTTCGTAATGCAAACCGAGCAAATACCGCAATCTTTCGTGTCCGTTTCTCCAAAATAGTCTAATAACAAACGACTTTTACACAGCTTTTTATCGGAAATAAAATGGATAACCGACTCAAATTGCTTGGTTTTGATCTCGTTTTGCTGTTGCAGAAATTTCGCCACGCGGTTAATTGTTAGTTCGTCTTCGCGTACTTCGTTAAACGTAAGCCGACTGTCGTTAGACTGAATATGCAAAACACAAACCTCTTTCTGATGCATTCGTTTCAAGACATCAATTACATTTTCTTCCGAAGTATTCGCTTTTCGGGCGATAAGTGTTGTGTTTATCGCAGTTTCAATTTCGTAAATACCGGTGTAATTCCGCAAAATGGCGGTTAAAACGGGTTCGTCTGAGGGATTTAAACTCAGGTAGCGCAACATTTCTCGACTGTCCAATAAAAATTGCAGACTGATTTTCTCTGAAAATTCTTTAGACAATGAAATAATCCCCTGATTGTCCAAAAACTGCAACGCGTTAAAGGTTTTTAGCACCTGGAATTTATAATGATGACAGAAGTGATTCATGTTAAAGTAAAAACTCTCGTTTATGCCTTCACCGTAACCAATCTGGAAATAATTATTGAGTTTAATGTATACTTCTTTTAAAAAGGCTTTGTCAGGCAACACTGCTAAAAACTGACTTTCTGTAGTTTGAATATCAGAAGGCGCCACCAATAGAACCGAAAAGGCTTTTGCGCCATTTCGCCCCGCACGACCGGCTTCCTGATAATAATTTTCCAGATTTTCCGGCAATTGAATATGAATCACCGTGCGCACATTAGGTTTGTCAATTCCCATTCCGAAGGCATTCGTAGCCACCATCACCTGAACGTCTTCATCCAGCCACGACTGCATGTTTTTAGACTTTTCTTTCTGGGTCAGTCCGCCATGATAAAACGTACTTTTGAAACCCATTGCAGCCACTTGTGCGGAAACATCATGACAGGCTTTTCTATTGCGGACATATATAATGGAAGGTTCCGGATTTTTAGTCAATATTTGCTGAATGCGAAACAGTTTGTCTTCGGCTTCAAAAACCATATAAGCAATGTTTTCTCTGGCAAACGATTTTTTAAAAAGTTGCGGATGTTCCAATCCCAATTGCGTACAAATGTCTTCTTGAACTCTTTGAGTCGCCGAAGCGGTTAACGCCAAAAACGGAACTTTAGGAAAATGTTCTTTGAGTTTTGAAATTTTAAGATACGCCGGACGAAAATCATGCCCCCATTGCGAAACACAATGCGCCTCGTCAATGGCAATCAGGTTGATTGGTAATCCTTTTATACGTTCTACAATCCAATCCGATTGCAGGCGTTCCGGAGAAAGGTACAGGAATTTGTAATTGCCGAACTGACAGTTGTCCAGTAAATTTATGGTGTCATCAGAAGAAATTCCGCCCGTTAAAGCCAGCGCTTTGATATTTCGTTTTTCGAGATTCTGAATCTGATCTTTCATCAGGGCAATCAGCGGAGAAATTACCAGGCAAATTCCGGGTTGCATCATGGCGGGCACCTGAAAACAAATCGATTTTCCGCCGCCGGTAGGCATCAGGGCAAAGGTGTCTTTCCCTTCCAGAACCGACTGAATAATTTCCAGTTGCGGACTCCGGAACGAATCGTGATTCCAGTATGTTTTAAGGATTTGTTGCGCTTCCAAATTGTAAACCTAAATATCGGTTACGAATATAGCTTATTTCGAAAGATTTTCTAAAATAAAATTAATACGGTTCTCCAACGTGTCTTTCGGAACTTCCGTTAAGGAATAACCATAATTTTCGTAAGTTTCGATAAGGTGTTGGTGAATTAAAATCGCCTGTTCGTAGGTTTCGTAACGGGCATCATCACTCGTGTAAATCTCCTCCCAAGGCGGAAGAATGAAGATTCGGGAATATTTATGTTCGCGACACGCTTCGTCAAAAAAAGCAGGATACGCATCGCCAATGTAATGCATGTAGGCTAAAACATCCGGAATACCGCGGTCGATAAAAACGATTTCGTTTTCTTCATTTACAGCACTGTGGAATTGTTTTTTTCGGCCTTCCAGTAATAATTCGCTGAATAAAAGTGGTTTTTCAAGGAACAATTGCTCGATACCTTGCTTTCGGGCTTCGTGAATAACTTCGCGCGAAACCTCGGGATAGCACACGTATCCTTTTTCGGTTAAACCCTCTATAACAGTGGTTTTTCCAGAGCCCGGTCCGCCGATAATTAATACAATTTCTTTAGCCACTTTTTTAAAATAAGGGGCAAATTTACTCAAATGAATCGGTATTTTAAAAATTTTTTTCGGAACGAATGGTTTGGGCTTTTTCAGGAAAGGCAATTCCTGCTGTACGTTGCAAACAAAGTTCACTGAACTCCGATGAAAATAATAAAGATGTGAAGTAATCTCCCGAAAAAAAAACGGGAGTATTTCCACTGCCATCAGGGTTATTAGACGGAATCTATTGATTTTTTGTGATGGGAAAAGTCAAATTCCTAGTTTCAAATTCTAAATTCTAAAATCCTAATTCCTAATTCCTAATTTTAAGTGTATATTTGCTTTTATTTTTGATTGAAAGATGGACAAGAAGACAGAAGATTTTTACCACAGGCTGAAAGAAGAGTTAATTAACTCAACCATTTGGCCTTCAGAATATTTATTTAAATTTATTGTGCCTACGGATGTGGACAAGGTCCAGATTATCGAAACTTCTTTCGACGGAATGGGAGCGGTAATTGTAACGAATCAGTCCAAAACAGGAAAATATACCAGCGTTTCTGTCAATGTAACGATGAAAAGCGCACAAAGCGTAATTGACAAATACCTTGAACTGACTACGGTTGAGGGAATTATTTCTTTATAAAAAAACGAAAATGCAATTTACACCAGAAGAAGCGGTACATCATTTAGAATACAATGCCGAGCGTTCGCATTTGATTATTCCGGAATACGGTCGTCATTTACAAAAACTGATCGATCAGGCTACGGTTATAGAAGACCGTGAAGAACGCAACAAAGCGGCGCGCTATATTATTTCGGTAATGGGAAGTTTGAATCCGCATTTGCGCGATGTGCCCGATTTTCAGCACAAGCTTTGGGATCAGATTTTTATCATGTCCGACTTTAAACTGGATGTAGATTCCCCTTATCCGATACCAAACAAAGAAGTTTTGCATCAAAAACCGGAGCGTTTGAATTATCCGCAGAACTTCCCGAAATACCGTTTCTATGGCAATAACATCAAATACATGATTGACGTAGCCAACAAATGGGAGGAAAGTGATTTGAAAAACACACTGATTAAGGTGATCGCGAATCACATGAAAAAATGTTACCTGAGCTGGAACAAAGATACTGTGAAAGACGAAGTGATTTTCGAACATTTGTATGAATTGTCGGGAGGAAAAATCAACCTGCAAACTACAGATGAAGAGCTTTCCAACACTACGGATCTGATGCGCGTGAACAAAAAGATGTCGAACAAAACGCAGTTCAACAATCCGAAGATAAAAGGATCCAACAGCGGAAAGACTTTTAATAATTCCAGAAATAATAACAATAATAAAAATAACAACAACCGAAAATAATTTTTGATAACGCGATGGGAACATTTAAAATAGAAGGAGGAATCAGATTAAAAGGAGATGTTACTCCGCAAGGTGCAAAAAACGAAGCGTTACAAGTATTATGCCCAGTTTTGTTAACTTCAGAAAAAGTACGAGTAACCAACATTCCTGATATTATCGACGTTAATAAACTGATTACATTATTAGGGAATTTGGGTGTGAAAATCCAGAAAAACGGAGCCGGAGATTATACGTTTCAGGCGGATGAAGTCAATATCAAATATCTTGAAACCGAAGCGTTTAAGAAAGAAGGAGGCTCACTTCGTGGTTCCATTATGATTGTGGGGCCATTGTTGGCACGTTTCGGAAAAGGATACATTCCTAAACCGGGCGGTGATAAAATTGGGCGTCGTCGTTTGGATACGCATTTTGAAGGATTTATCAATCTTGGGGCAAAATTCCGATACGAAAGAGCTGATCATTTTTACGGTGTGGAAATCGACGGAAGATTAAAAGGAACTTATATGCTTTTAGACGAAGCATCGGTAACAGGAACCGCAAATATCGTGATGGCAGCAGTTTTGGCTGAAGGAACGACTACTATTTATAATGCGGCCTGCGAACCATATCTGCAACAACTTTGCAAAATGTTAAACTCGATGGGTGCAAAAATCACCGGTGTTGGGTCTAATTTACTAACGATTGAAGGTGTTGAAAGTCTTGGCGGATGCGAACACAGAATTTTACCGGACATGATCGAAATCGGATCATGGATCGGATTGGCAGCCATGACCAAAAGTGAAATTACCATTAAAAACGTAAGCTGGGATAATTTAGGAGTTATTCCAAGTGTATTTAGAAAGCTGGGCATCACTTTAGAGCGAAAAGGCGACGATATTTACATCCCGTCGCATGAAAACGGTTATGAAGTAAAAACGGATATTGACGGTTCTATTTTAACTATCGCCGATGCACCGTGGCCAGGATTTACACCGGATTTGCTAAGTATCGTTTTGGTTGTGGCAACACAGGCAAAAGGGGATGTGCTGATTCATCAAAAAATGTTCGAAAGCCGTTTGTTCTTCGTGGATAAATTAATCGATATGGGCGCAAAAATCCTGTTGTGTGATCCCCACCGCGCGGTAGTTATGGGACACGATTTCCAATCGCAGTTAAAAGCAACAACGATGAGTTCGCCGGATATCAGAGCCGGAATCTCGTTGTTAATTGCAGCTTTAACAGCTAAAGGAACCAGTACGATTCAGAATATTGAGCAAATCGACAGAGGTTACGAAAGAATTGACGAACGTTTAAGAGCTTTAGGTGCCAACATTATTCGTGCGTAACTGTATGTTTTACCGATAAATACATAAAGAGCCGAATTCACCCGAATTTGGCTCTTTTCTATTTTACTATGGAAATCGATATTTTATTTTTTCTTTGTCTGGCTTCTTTTGCTGCCGGATTTGTAGATGCTATCGTGGGTGGCGGCGGTTTAATCCAAACGCCAGTTGCTTTGATTTTAATGCCGAATGTTCCTGTGGCCAGCATCATCGGATCGTTAAAGATACCGGCCTTCAGCGGAACGAGTTTTGCCGCATTTCAATACCTTAAGAAAGTAAAAATGAATTGGAAGTTGCTGGCAATCATGTCGGTTGTGGCTTTTGCTTCGGCATTTGGGGGTTCTACTTTATTGACACAAGTAAGCAACGATTTTATGAAACCTTTGTTGTTGGTGGTGCTGACTTTATTGGCAATCTATACGTTTATGAAGAAAAACTTCGGACAACATCAGGAGAAAATACTGAGTTTCAAGCGACAATTGCTTTACGCTATTATCATCAGTATAACCGTTGGGTTTTATGATGGTTTTATCGGTCCGGGAACGGGAAGTTTCTTCGTAGTGGCTTTCGTTTCGATATTGGGTTTTGATTTTCTTCACGCATCGGCAAACGCAAAAATGGTCAACTTGGCCACAAATTTCGGTTCGATTTGCCTGTTTGTACTGAAAGGAAAAATTCTTTGGGCAATGGCGCTTCCAATGGCGGTTTGCAATGCGCTGGGTGGTTTTTTAGGTGCTAAATTGGCAATCAGTAAGGGAAACGGGTTCATTCGCGGTTTCTTCCTGGTTGTGGTTATCGGGACGTTAATTCGTTTTGCATACGATGTTTTTGCTTAAAGAAGAACGAAGATGAAATATTTATTCATAATAGCGGTTTTGTTTTTGCTGACAGGTTGTAAGTCTGATCCGTCAAAACAACGAAAGTTTTTTTCTGCAACAGATCGTACAAGGACCTCTTTACTGATGCTCTCGGTAGAAAACAACCAGTTTTACGGTACTTATAAAGTACAATATGCAGATGATATCATAGATTCTGGTGAAGTCAGAGGTGTTGTAATTGGTGATACGCTTAAAGGTCGTTTTACATATATATCCTATGGAGGTTCTCAGGCAGTAAAACCTTTTTTACTTTTAAAAAGAGGGGATACTTTAAAATTAGGAAGCGGTAGTGTTTATACCTATTTAAAAATTCCATATTACATTCCTAAAAGCATACAGTTTAAGGAAGACGATTTTCAGTTTCTTCCGATAGATGAAGCCGTTTTTAAGCGATTGGATGCGAATATGAAGTAATAAAAAAGCGTTGAATAATTTTTCAACGCTTTTTTATATATGATTATAGTTTAATTGATGATATTCAAAAACTTCATCCCGAAAACAATTCCGTCGGTCTGGAACCCGTTTTGGTACGAACGGACATAGTCGATTCGGAACAATCGGAATTTCCCGAAACCAACATTGTCAAATCCGGCGGTGAATTCCTGATACGGTTTCAGATTCGAAACATTCAATTGGTGGAATCCTAAAACCAAATTCCATTGCAATTTGTTTAAAAGCGGAATTTTGTTCATGATAAAACCTTTATCGTTGTGTTCCATATGGGTTTCGATATAAGCATCGTTCGTACTGTTGGAGTAATACGGCAGCATATTGAAAACATTCAGGTATTTGTCGGTTGTACCAATATGCGTTTGGTTTCCGTTAAAATGCTTGTAATCTACGAATGAAATATTGTCGGCGTTAAAAAACTTTCCGGCTTTTAATCTAATGGCAAAATCCCCTTTGTTGCCTAGTGTTTTGTCGTAATCCACCATTCCCGAAATCAAATCGTAATTGTAATTGTCTTTGCTGCCGGCAAATCCTTTTTCATAGGCAAATGACAGTGTCGGATAATCGTTGTTCGGCAGGTTGATTTTTCCGTCCGGACGGGTAATGTATTTGTTCCCGAAACGGATTCGCGTTCCGATGTTGGCCTTCATCAAATTGTGTTTTTCAAAAGCCGGAACCGAATTGTTGTATGGTAATTGCGGATTGTTCGATGTATAGTCCTTGTCGTTTTTAATCAGAACATAATCCGTGTTGTTGAAAAGCGGTTTTCTTGCCGAATACTCCAAACTTCCGTTGATGAAAATTCCGTTCAGAATGTTTTGGCTGTAGCCGATTTTAGCATACTCCTTATTATAGTATTTCGCGTAATTGTCTTTGAAGAATAAGGTGCTCACCGAATTCACCAGATTGGTAATCGGGTTGGAAGCATTGAACTGATTGATGCTGCTTCCTCCGGATATCGAAATGGCGTTGTAGTTCGTTGTGTTAAAACGGTGGTAGGCTGTAGCATTAATTCGTAAACGGTCTTCGGCAAAACCATAATTGAAAGTCGAATTTATCGAGGTAAATTTTCCGTTTTCTTCATTGCGTTTGATAAATGAAAAACCCGAGTCTAGATTCCACCCCTGAACCGTATTGAAACCTAACGAAGTTAAATCTAATACTCCTTTATAAGTGAAGGACCATTTATGATAAGTGTCTTTATAGGTATAGCCCGTAATCAGTTTCTGGATTTTGAATTTATTTCCTTTGGCGTCCAGCGAATCCAGGTATACTTGCGATTTACGAATGGTCTGAATACTGTCTTTTCGTTTGTAATCGCCAATTTCTTCCTCGGTTAACGGTACAGGCCGACTTTCGTTCCAATATAAGGTGTCTTTTTTATTGGCATCCTTTACGATTTTAGCAATTTCATTCGTAAAGGTCTTTTTCTCGAATTTGTCTTTAAAGACATAATTGCTGAAAACGTGCGTGAACTTACCGGTAAAGCCCATTCCGAAAATGGAAGCTTTAAAATCGATTGTTTGTTGGTTTTTTGCCCATATTTTGGTGCTTGGATTGTAATTAAAACTCTGCGTATAGCTGATGTCTTCCAAAATAGGCTGTTGCATTCGGTAACCTTTACTGTTCAGGTCAACTGCATAAATGGCCCAGGAATCTTCTACTATATAGATGTAGCCTTCAAAAACCGGCTCTTTGTCTCGTCTCGGCGTTACCCTAATTTTATTGATTAACTGATTGTGATCGTCATACGAAACACCTTCCAGTTTGTATTTGTAGTAGGAAAGAGCGTTGTCGGCAATTGGAGAAACCATGTTGATGCCTAAGTCGACATAATTGGCATAGAAATCATAATTGGTACCCTGAGCGGTGTTGAAACTGAAACCGTTGTCGTTTCCGCTGACTTTGGAGGCAACGATTTCTTCTTTTATTTTGTTGGGTTTTTCAAAAGCGATTTTTGAAACGGTTTCCGATAAATACAATATTCCGGTTCCGGTTGAATCGAGTGCGCCGTCAAAGTCACCAATTTCAACCCCCATGAATTTTTTCGGGATGTTTTTTGCGCGGAAGATGCCTCGGGAGTAAAAATCGGCTTCGAATTTATCCGTTTTGTAAGAGTTTATTTTTCGGTTTTTTATGGCGTTTCTTATAATGGCATACGCCGGATCTTCTTTATTCGGTTTGATGACCATTTCCGCTAGAGTGTAGTTTTCGTCCTCTAATGAAACATTTACCGTGTGGGGAAACTGCTGAACGTCGGCAGTGATTTTCTTTGTTTTGTAACCCAACGACTGGAAAATAAGGGTGTATTGACCTTTGTCTTTTACGATTAATTCGTATAAGCCGTTATCGTTGGCAGAGGTACCGTTATAGGTGTTTTCGATAATTACGGTGGTGTAGGGAATAGGTTGACCGGTTTTATCGGTTACTTTTCCTCTGATTTGTGCAAATAGCGTGGCGGATATTAATAAAACGGTTACTAAAAGTAATTTCTTCATGAAATGGTTTTTGATAATGACGATAAAAAGGTATCGATGGTTGTATGGATTATAAAAATGCTTTTATGGCGAGCTCGTAACTTTTGAGTCCGAAACCTATAATGATTCCTTTTGCGTTTGGAGAGATGTAAGATTGGTGTCTGAAGCTTTCCCTTGAAAAAGTATTGGAGATGTGTACTTCTATTACCGGAGTAGTAATGGCTTTTACCGCGTCTGCAATTGCAACGGAAGTATGGGTGTAAGCAGCTGCATTAAGTATGATGCCGTCGTAACTGAAACCGATTTCCTGAATTTTATTGATGATTTCCCCTTCGATATTGCTTTGAAAATAGTGTAGGTCTACCGTATTGTATTTGTTTTTCATCAAAAAATAGAAGTCCTCAAAGGTTTCGTCGCCGTATACTTCAGGTTCACGTTTGCCCAGAAGATTTAAATTGGGTCCGTTAATTATGATAATTTTCATACAATTTCTTTTTGTAAATGTAGTAAAAAAGAACTTTACTAGGTTTTTCGGCCGATAAAAATGATTGTTTGTAAGCTCTGTTTTGAAAGTTCTTTTGTGATTGCTGACATATTTACGAAAAAAAAACGACTAAATGTAAGAAAAATAGTATTTAAAAATAGGCTTTTTGTAGCGGTTTAACGAAATTTTATGTTTTTTTTATTTTTTATAATCTTTTATAAATCAATTAAATAAGTTTTTGTTTGCTGAGAAAATGGGGGGTCTTGGATAACTTTTTTGTGTTGAAATTTTTTTGGAATGGAATTTTTATACATTTGCTGAGTAAATTTTTAAAATTTAAACTAAACATGAAAAAAATTATTTTATCTGTAGCAGCAGTATTCGCATTCGGATTTGCTAACGCTCAAGAAGAAGTGAAAGAAGCTAAAGGTTTCGGTTTCTCTAAAGGTAACATTATGGTTGAAGGTAACTTAGGTTTTTCAACTGGAAAAAGTACTGATTCATTCGGTGGAACTGATATGGAAGAGACTAAAACTAGTTCTTTCAACTTCAATCCTAAAGCTGGTTATTTCTTAACTGACAAAATTGCTGTTGGTGTTGAATTAAATTTAGCTTCTGGTAAAACTGAAGTAACTGATATGACTGTTACTCCAAACGTTACAAATGAAGGAAAAACTAACTCTTTCGGAGCTGGTGTTTTCGCTCGTTACTATTTCTTAGATTTAGGACAAAGATTCAAAACTTACGCTGAAGCAGGTTTAGGATTCGGTTCTCAAAAATGGGAAACTAACGGAACTGAAACTAGAAAAGATTCTAACTTCGGTTTAGGAATTGATTTAGGTATGAACTACTTCGTAACTGAGAAAATGGCTATCAACTTCGGTTTAGCTAACGTATTAGGATTCAATTCTGGTAAATCTGAATTCCCAGGTGGTGGAGAAACTAAATCATCTTCAGTTAACGGAAACTTCAATGTTTTCAATAACTTCTTTGATACTCCAACTTTCGGTTTAACTTACAAATTCTAATTAGAATTAAGTTATCATATGAAAAGCCCCGCATTGCGGGGCTTTTTTTTTGTTAATTAAATTGTTGATATCTATTGGTTTAGGTCTTTGAATTCGCTTTTGTATTATGGATAAATTTATAGTACTAATTTTAAAATAGTAAATATGAAAAAAATTATTTTATCTCTAGCGGCCGTATTCGCGTTCGGTTTTGCTAATGCTCAAGAAGAAGTTAAGGAAGCTAAAGGTTTTGGTTTCTCTAAAGGTAACATTATGGTTGAAGGTAACTTAGGTTTTTCAACTGGAAAAAGTACTGATTCATTCGGAGGAACTGATACTGAGGAAACTAAATCTAGTTCTTTTAACTTCAATCCTAAAGCTGGTTATTTCTTAACTGACAAAATTGCTGTTGGTGTTGAATTAAATTTAGCTTCTGGTAAAACTGAAGTAACTGATATGACTGTTACTCCAAACGTTACAAATGAAGGAAAAACTAATTCTTTCGGAGCTGGTGTTTTCGCTCGTTACTATTTCTTAGATTTAGGACAAAGATTCAAAACTTACGCTGAAGCAGGTTTAGGATTCGGTTCTCAAAAATGGGAAACTAACGGAACTGAAACTAGAAAAGATTCTAACTTCGGTTTAGGAATCGATTTAGGTATGAACTACTTCGTAACTGAGAAAATGGCTATCAACTTCGGTTTAGCTAACGTATTAGGATTCAATTCTGGTAAATCTGAATTCCCAGGTGGTGGAGAAACTAAATCATCTTCGGTTAACGGAAACTTCAATGTTTTCAATAACTTCTTTGATACTCCAACTTTCGGGTTGACTTACAAATTCTAATACATCAGAATTTACAAAGAAAAGCCCCGCAATGCGGGGCTTTTTTGTTAAAACTTAAATCCTAATCCGGCCTGAAATACTTTATTTTTTGCATCACTGTCTTTGATGACTTCATTTAAACTCTGCGTGTATCTTCCGGTCAGGAACAATCCGCCCGGGAAATTAAAGGTAACACCTCCTGCTAAGGCCGTATCGAAACTGTTGTAGTTGTTCTCTTGTGGTGGTGCATTGTTTTCGCCTTTGTAATCAACTTTTTCACTGACTTTAAACCCAAATTGCGGTCCGGCTTCAATGCTCAGTCCTTTAATTAAATACAGTTTGGCCAATACCGGAAAGTTTATGTAATCCAGTTTGTACTGCATCCGGTCGCCTAACAGATTGTTGTACTCAAAACCCTGACGGGAATATACCGCTTCTGGCTGTATGGCGAATACTTTTGGAATCAGTGGGATTTCGCCCACCAAACCAAGATGAAAACTGGTTCTGGCATCCGGACCTTCTTCAAAATCGCCTTTGGTCACAGTGCTGTAATTTAAGCCTCCTTTAATTCCGATGCTGCTTTGCTGGGCTGTGGCGGTTTCTGAAACTGCCGATAAAACTAGTGCTGCCAATAAAAATTTTACTGTCTTCATAAATATAAATTTTAGTTTCTATATTTAAACCGAAAATCCTGCCGATTAGTATTCGTGCATAGTAATTTTAAAATTTATTTAACAGCCATGCAATCCTGGAAGAACTACATAAAAGAGTATAAAAATTATCTCCGTCTGGAAAGAGGCTTGTCTGAAAATACGATTCAGAATTATATTTTTGATGTAGAAAAACTAATGGGTTTTCTTTCTGAAAAAGGCATAGCGGTAACTCCGGTTCAAATTTCGGAAGAAATTGTCCAGCAGTTTGTTTATTCGATTTCAGGAGTGGTGAACGCCCGTTCGCAATCGCGAATTCTTTCGGGATTAAAAAGTTTCTTTAATTATCTGATATTTGAAGGCTACCGCAATACCACGCCTTTGGAATTGATTGAAGTTCCTAAAACAGGTCGTAAATTACCGGATACGTTGTCGGTTGAGGAAATCGACTTGCTCATTGCAGCTGTCGATTTGTCTAAGGACGAGGGTGAACGCAACCGGGCGATGCTGGAAACGCTTTACAGTTGTGGATTACGGGTTTCGGAATTGGTTGGATTAAAGATATCCGACTTGTTTTTCGAAGACGGTTTCGTAAAAATTACCGGTAAAGGAAACAAACAGCGTTTTGTTCCGATTGGCGAATCGACAAAGAAATACATTACAATGTATAAAGACTTGGTTCGGTCGCATCAAAATGTTCAAAGAGGACATGAAGATACGTTGTTTCTTAATAGGAGAGGGCGACAATTAACGCGGGCCATGGTATTTACCATTATTAAGGATTTGGCGCTTAAAATCGGTTTAAATAAGGCGATTAGTCCGCATACGTTCCGTCATTCTTTTGCAACCCATTTACTGGAAAACGGTGCCGATTTGCGTTCCATTCAAATGATGTTGGGGCATGAATCGATTACCACTACAGAAGTCTATATGCATTTGGATCGCAAATTTTTATCGGAAGTATTGAGTTCGTATCATCCGAGGAAGTAGTGTTCAGTAATCAGTTTTCAGTGTTCAGTAATTAGTGGTCAGTGATCAGTTTGTAGTGTTAAGAGTTTTGCAGTCGATTAACTAAAAAAAAAAGACCTGTTTTTCAACAAGTCTTTTTGGTATAAGTTTGGTGTTAGCGATTCTGTAAATGCTAAACCGCCTGATTATTATTTCGCAATATTTACCGCTCTGGTTTCACGGATTACGGTAATTTTTACCTGTCCCGGATATGTCATTTCGGTTTGGATTTTCTGAGAAATGTCGAAAGACAAGTTACCGGCCATTTCATCACTTACTTTTTCGCTTTCCACAATTACACGAAGTTCGCGTCCTGCCTGAATCGCATAAGCATTTTTAACGCCGTTGAATCCGTAAGCAATCTCTTCAAGATCTTTCAAACGTTGGATGTACGAATCCAACACCTGACGTCTTGCGCCTGGACGCGCTCCTGAAATCGCATCACAAACCTGAATAATCGGAGAAATCAATGATTTCATTTCGATTTCGTCGTGGTGGGCTCCAATCGCGTTGCATACTTCTTCTTTTTCACCGTATTTTTCGGCCCACTGCATACCTAAGATAGCGTGTGGTAATTCACTTTCCGTATCCGGCACTTTTCCGATATCGTGTAGTAAACCGGCTCTTTTAGCCAGTTTTACGTTCAAGCCCAATTCGGCCGCCATGATTCCACAAAGTTTGGAAACTTCTCTGGAGTGTTGCAATAAGTTTTGTCCGTAAGAAGAACGGTATTTCATTCTACCCACGATTTTAATCAATTCAGGGTGTAAGCCGTGAATTCCTAAATCGATAACGGTACGTTTACCAACTTCGATAATTTCTTCGTCAATTTGTTTTGCGGTTTTAGCGACCACTTCCTCGATACGTGCCGGGTGAATACGACCGTCGGTAACCAATTTATGTAATGATAAACGGGCTATTTCACGACGTACCGGGTCAAAACAAGAAAGGATAATCGCTTCAGGAGTGTCGTCTACGATGATTTCCACACCGGTTGCAGCTTCCAAAGCACGGATATTACGACCTTCACGACCGATAATTCTACCTTTTACATCGTCTGATTCAATGTTGAAAACAGAAACACAGTTTTCCACCGCTTCTTCCGTTCCCACACGCTGAATCGTGTTGATGATGATTTTCTTCGCTTCTTGTTGAGCGGTAAGTTTAGCCTCTTCAATGGTTTCCTGAATGTGCGCCATTGCGTTGGTTTTAGCCTCCGCTTTCAAGCTTTCCACCAATTGGTTTTTCGCTTCATCAGCCGAAAGCCCTGAAATGGTTTCCAATTGTTCTACCTGACTTTTGTGAAGTCTTTCCACTTCAGCTTGCTTTTTCTCAACATGCTCCAAACGATTGGTGTAGTCGTTGATTTTAGCTTCTGCTTCGTCGTTTAATTTTTTGGTTTTAGCCAATTCGTTAGAAATCTGAGATTCTTTGTCGCGGGTTCTTTTTTCTGCTTCCGCAATTTTTTTGTCTTTGGCTAAAATTTCTTTTTCATGCTCCGACTTCAGTTCCAGAAATTTTTCTTTTGCCTGAAGTAATTTGTCTTTCTTAATGGATTCTGCCTCAACTTTTGCATCTTTTAAGATGGAAGCAGCTTCTTTCTTGGCGTTTTTAATCAAGTTGGAAACATTCGCTTTCTCTAGGTATTTTGCAATCCCGAAACCGATTCCAATTCCGGCCAGACAGCCAATAATTATAATTAATGTGTTCATAGTGTATTTGAAAATTTATATAAAAAAAGCCTACATTAGGGGTATTGCATAAACTCGTAAGGACAAGTTTTGAGTTAACTCGCTGTTCAAGGACCTGCTCAAGGCAGTTTGCTTTAGAAACGAAGATTCACTCATTTGAATTTGTTAGTGTTGAGTTTATCAAATAGGTACTAATGTAGGCAGTATCTTAGTTTATGTAAAGAACGTATTTATTTTGAGAGAATTGTACTCAATTTTTCATCCATTGCTTTTAAGCGCTCAAAAGCAGTTTCAAAATCGGTTGATTTGTCGATCTGTTTTTGTTCCACTTGCGAGGCAAACTGTAAGGCGCACATGGCCAATACATCCTGTTTATCTCTTACTGCATAGTTTTCTTCGAATTGCTTAATCATTGCATCAATTTTTTTTGAAGCGGTTCTTAGGCCTTCTTCCTGCGAATAATCCACGGTTAGCGGATATACCCGGTCTGCAATTGATATTTTTATTTTAAGCTTTTCACTCATTCTTTATTAATCAGAAAGTTGTGCTATACAATAATCGATTTCGCGAATTAATGAATTTATTTTGAGTTTTGTTTCTCGTTTGTTTTCGTCACTGCCCAGTAATGAATTTGCCATTTTGAGGGTTTCGTATTGATTTTTCAATGTGTTGATTTCCTCTGACTGTTGGGTTATAATGCCGGAAGACTTTGATAGTTCATTGCGCAGCTCCTGGTTTGTTTTCTCTAAACTTTCCAGTTTTTGGGAGAGTTTAGAAAATTTAATTTCAAGAGAATCAATGATTTCAGTTAATCCATTCATTACAGACCTGTTTCATTACACGATTTTACAAAGTTAGTATTCCATTTGAAATATAACAATACTTTTGTTTAAATTTTCAAAAATGTTTAAAGTCTTTTCATAATAATTTGTTATATAGTCAGTTATATAAAATGATCTAAGGTGATTACGGAATTGAAGGTTTTTTGTATATTAGCATCATATTAGCCAAAATAAATTTTTATGAAATTGCCATTCCTGCTCATTTTTCTGTCTGCCTTTAGCTTTGTACAAAGCCAAGAATATCCTAAGGATTATTTTCAGTCTCCCCTTAACATTCCTTTGTTCGCCTCTGGTTCTTTCGGAGAATTACGGGGAAATCACTTTCATTCCGGTTTGGATTTTAAAACCCAGCAAAAAGAAGGATTATCTGTTTTTGCTGTTGCAGACGGTTATGTTTCCCGTATCAAAATTTCAGAAGGCGGTTACGGAAAAGCAATCTACATTACCCATTCCAACGGATACACCTCCGTTTACGGTCATTTGAAAAAATTCAATGGTGCCATTGCTGATTTTGTCCGTAAAAGACAATATGCGCAAAAGTCGTATGAAGTAGAGATTTTTCCTTTGTCCGGTGAATTGTCGGTAAAGAAAGGTGAAGTGATTGCTTTTTCCGGTAATACAGGAAGTTCTGGCGGTCCCCATCTTCATTTTGAAATCCGCGATTCTAAAACGGAACAAACCATTAATCCGATGCTGTTCGGTTTTGATATAAAAATGCCCGATACTAAAGCTCCGGTAATTAATGATTTGGTTGCCTATGCTATCGGCGACAGCTCGGTGGTAAACAGTTCCCAAAGAACGATCCCTATAAATCTTTCCCTGCAAAGTGACGGCAGTTATTTGGCCAATAAGGTGTTGGCTAAAGGAAATGTCGGATTCGGCGTGAATACTTACGATCTTTCGGATAATAATTTTAACTGGAACGGCATTTATAAGGCGGAAACCTTTTTAAACGGCAGCAGAATTTTTAAATATGAGTTTGATAAATTTGCTTTCGATGAGACCCGCTACATCAATAATTTTATCGATTATTACAGGTATAAAACCATAAAACAGTCGGTTCAGAAACTCTTTTTTAAACGAAATTACCCGTTTTCACTCGTTAGCGGTAACAAAAAAAACGGACAAATTTTGGTATTACCGAATACGACGTACAACTATCGTATTGAAATTTCCGATTTTCACGGGAATAAGCGAACGGTTAACGTTCCGGTTCAATATTCTGATGCTGCGGCAACTATTCCAAGAGTGGAAAAGAAAACGCCTTATTTTGTAAAATCCCGAAACGATAACAATTATACCAAAGACAATATTTCGGTTTTTATTCCGGAAAACGCTTTCTATGAAGATTTCTACATGAATTTCGAAGTGAAGGACAATGTGCTTTTTCTTCATGACCAGACGGTTCCGGTACACAATAATCTTACGGTGACTTTCGATGTTTCCGGTATTCCGAATTTGAATCGGGACAAAACGTTTATTTCCAGAATGGATGGCAATAAACCCGAATATTTTACAACGTATAAGAAAGGAAATCTGTTTTCCATCCGAACCAAAGATTTGGGGAAATTTGTGCTGATGACCGATACCGTTGCACCAAAAATCTACCGACCAAATTTTGCGGAAGGCGCCAATCTTGATCAAGCCGATTCGTTAAGCATTCATATCAGTGATGAATTGTCCGGTATCAAAGAATATAATGCCTATCTAAACGGGAAATGGGTTTTGGCCGATTACGATTATAAGACGAAATCGTTAACGCATTTTTTCAGTGAGGCAGTCTATGAAGAAGGTAAGAACGAATTAAAAGTGGTTGTTTCGGATAAAATGGGAAATTCCACTATCTTTGAAACTCATTTTTTTAAAACCAAAAAACAATCATCAGTTGAAAAAACTAATTAAACTCCTGATTCTTTATATTTTTATTGCAGGTTGTTCTGTAGTTGCACAAACAGCAAGAGTTAAAGGAATTTTGTTGGACGAATCCAATAAACCTATTGAAAATGCTACGATTAAGGCAGGTAATCTTACTGCAAAATCCAATGAAAACGGTTTTTTTCAGATCAAAATTCCCGCAAATACAAAAGTAACGGTTGAAATATCGCATGTTTCCTATAAAAAATCTTCGGTAACCCTTGAGTTGAAAATCAATGAGGATTACGAACTGAATGTAGTGCTGAGTCAAAAAGCAGAACAATTAGGAGAAGTGATTATTTCCGCCGGAGGAAGAAAACGAATTGAAGGAGTTACAACCATAGAACCACAGCTAATCCGACTTATTCCAGGAGCCAATGCCGGAGTGGAAAATATTTTAAAAACGTTACCCGGCGTTTATTCCAACAACGAATTGAGTACCCAATATGCCGTCCGTGGCGGAAATTATGATGAAAACTTAGTATATGTAAACGAAATTGAAGTATATCGACCATTCTTAATTCGCTCAGGCCAACAGGAAGGGTTGAGTTTTACCAATACGGAAATGGTTTCCAATGTTGATTTTTCCGCGGGTGGATTTCAGGCAAAATACGGCGATAAATTATCGTCTGTTTTGGATATTACCTACAGAAGACCTACTAAATTTCAAACCGCTTTCGATGCAAGTTTGTTGGGCGGAAGTGCTACGGTGGATTTGGTGTCCAAGAATCAGAAATGGAGTAACATTACCGGAATCCGTTACCGTAATAACAGTTTGCTGGTTAAGAGTCAGGAAACACAAACCAATTATACGCCTACTTTTGCCGATATACAAACACAAATTAATTTCGATGCTTCCACTAAATGGCAGTGGAGTTTTTTGGGAAATATTTCTCAGAACAAATATCATTATCAGCCTTTAACGCGTCAGACCAATTTCGGAACTATTGACGAACCGATAGCGTTGCAGGTAGCCTACGACGGTCAGGAAAAAGATGAATACCTGACGTTTTTCGGAGCAATTAAATCGACTTATCAGGCCAATGAAAATTTCAAATTGAAATTTATCGGGTCAGCTTATCATACGCAGGAGCAGGAGCATTTTGATATTATGGCGCAATATCGCTTGGGTGAAATCGATACGAATATCGGTTCGGATACTTTTGGTGATGTGGTGTACTCAAGAGGGGTAGGTTCGCAACTTACCCATGCCCGTAATAATCTGGATGCCTTAATCGTAAATGCTGAAGTGAAAGGTTTTCACGACATTCAAAAGAAGAAAAGTCAGGTAGAATGGGGTTTTAAATACACTCGTGAAGACATCCGTGACCGTATTGTGGAATGGGAAGTAATTGATTCTGCCGGTTTTTCATTGCCGTCACCCATTTTAGATATTCCTCAGGAGCAACCTTATACTCCGTATACCGGTCCTTTGGCGCCATATCAATATGTTCGGGCCACTAATTTTGTTCAGATAAATCGTTTTTCGGGCTATGCGCAATGGAATTACAGAACTAATTTAGGTTCTAGTCAGCTTTGGATCAATGCGGGAGCCCGTGCGCACCAATGGATCGTTCAGGGGGATAATTTGAATGGCAGCAGTCAGGTTGTTTTCAGTCCGAGAGCACAATTTGTGATAAAGCCGTCTTGGGAAAAAGACATGATTTTCCGTTTGTCCGGAGGATTGTACCAGCAACCGCCTTTTTACCGTGAACTCCGCGATACGGATGGAAAGGTCAATCCGGATGTGAAAGCCCAGAAATCCTATCATTTTGTATTGAGTAACGATTACAGTTTTAAACTTTTTAACCGACCATTCAAATTGGTTTCTGAAGCCTATTATAAGAGCCTGAGTGATGTCAATACCTATACGATTGATAATGTGCGCATCCGATACCGTGCCAATAATGATGCGACGGCTTATGTTTATGGAGCCGACATACGTTTGAATGGGGAATTTGTACCGGGAACCGAATCCTGGTTTAGTGTCGGCTATCTTAAAACCGAAGAAAATCAGAACGGACGAGGGAATATTGCCCGCCCAACCGATCAGCGATTGAAATTCGGCTTGTTGTTTCAGGATTATATGCCTGCACTTCCCAATGTTAAAATTTATCTGAATCTGGTTTATAATACCGGATTACCGGGAGGTTCACCATCCTATGCCGATCCTTACCAATACCAGTTGCGTCTGAATGATTACCGTCGTGCTGATGCTGGATTTTCGTATGTATTTAAAGATCCTTCGATACAATCTACAAAAAGTTGGTTGAAGCGATTCAAGGAATTGAGTCTGGGGCTTGAAATCTTCAACATGTTTAATAATCAGAATGCGATTACGAATACTTGGGTGCGCGACGTGTATACCAAAAGTCAGTATGCCATCCCAAATTATATGACTACCAGAACGTTTAATGTAAAATTGAATGTAAGATTGTAGTTCCTGTTTAATTGTTTTATATTTGATAGACCAAATTGTTCTGAAATGAAAAACTTCTCAAAATATACGCTATTCGTATTGTTCGCTTTTTTGTCAAGCTGCAAACAGGAAATCGAAAAGCCGAAAGTGATTTACGAAGAGGAAAAAAATACTTCCGCAACTAACGTGAAGAAAGACTCGTCGCAAATTAAAATTGCCGATTTACCGATTCATATGGAAGGGACAAAATACCTTATTCATGCCATTGGAGACGTTCGTGTTTATGATGGAAACGGAGGTAGTTACGGTTCGAGCAAAACCAATTCGATGAGTTATGCCATTTCAAATTACAACCGTTTTGAAGTGACGGGATATTTTGAAAACCTGAAGTTTCAGCATATTGATTCTACCGCGTTGCGTCCGTTAACGGATAAAAATGTTCAGATTCAAACAGCTACTTACCTGAATACAATTTCGGATAAAACCAAAAAACAGATTTTAGTATATTCCTTAGTAGATTCGGATACGAACCGTGACGGGAAGTTGGATGCCAACGATATCAAGACCCTTTATATCAGTAATTTTAACGGCACGAAGTTTACAAAGCTTTCAGATGATTTACAGGAATTGCTCGATTGGAATGTGGTGGAAGTGCAAAATCGTTTGTATTTCCGAACTATTGAAGACATCAATAAAAATGGTGCTTTTGATAAAAACGATAAGGTGCATTATCATTTTGTGAACCTGCTTTCGAAAGACTGGTCGGGTGAAGAATACGAACCGATAAAAAAATAATCATAAAAAAGACGAACGCTAAGACGTTCGTTTTTTTATATAAGAATGTCACTTTCTAAATCAGATTTTTCGATCCTGAAATCAAAACCTATTTTTGAAACGACTTCAATAACCAGTTTTTTATACCAGTTTTCGCTTTTGGGATGGATGTAAATCTTTTCAATCATTTTGTCGATATCCACGTTGATTTTCAATCCGTCGTTAATGATTAGGTTTTGTGAGGTCACATCGGAAATCACCCGGATCTCGTTTTCGTACTGAAAGCTTTTTCGTTTGAACAGAAAGGGAAAGAAAGCATCGTCAAACGGAATCAGTTCCTTTTTGTAATCGATGTAATTCACTTCGCCTATATATTGCTGGGTGTGTTTCTCTTTCTGTAAAGCTTCCTTCAGTCTTCCTATGGTTGACTGGATGGCCAAACCTTCGTTGTTTTTGGTGAAAATCTGCCACATGGCAAAACTTTCATACTGATTAGTATGCCAACTGCTGATTACCACATTTTCGCGATGGGATTTGTAGTAATCCAGGAACTTCGGATTGTTTTCGGAAATTTTCTTAATCTCTTCAAATGTGGGTTCGCTGAACGTGCCTTCAAACTGATCTTCAAATTTATCCGAACGCGACATGAACATTTTTCCCGATATTAATATGTCCAGGAATTTCGATAAATCCATGTATTTCCAAATAACGGTATCCGGATTTTCTGGGATTTTGATATTTGGATTGTTTACATACATCTTTTAAAAGTGTTTAAAAGCAAACGGGATTATTCGAAACTCTGCATCATTACCAGTTTGGAATAGGTTCCGTTTTTAGCTAATAATTCATCGTGTGTGCCTTGTTCTACAATTTCTCCTTTTTGCATAACGACAATTGTGTCTGCCTTTTGAATGGTTGATAAACGGTGGGCAATCACAATAGAAGTTCTATTTTGCATCATGTTTTCCAATGCCTGCTGTACCAATCTTTCGCTTTCGGTATCTAAAGCAGAAGTGGCTTCGTCCAGAATCATAATCGGTGGATTTTTTAAAACTGCGCGTGCAATCGACAAACGCTGTTTTTGTCCTCCGGATAATTTGTTTCCGGCGTCTCCTATATTGGTTTCAATGCCTTCCGGTAAATCCTTTACGAATTCATAAGCATTGGCAATTTTAAGTGCATTTATAATTTCTTCATCAGTGGCATTTTCTTTACCTAAAAGAATGTTGTTTTTGATGCTATCGTTAAAAAGTATGCTATCTTGGGTAACCAATCCCATTAAAGCACGAAGCGAATGCATTTCCATGTCTTTGATGTCGATGCCGTCTACTTTTACACTGCCTTCCTGTACATCGTAAAAACGCGTAAGCAAATTTGAAATGGTACTTTTTCCGCTACCGGATTGTCCTACCAAAGCAACGGTTTTTCCTTTAGGAACCTCTAAAGAGAAGTTTTTCAGAACGTTTTCATTTTCATAACGGAAATTGATGTTTTCAATCGAGATTTTGTCTTCAAATTCCGTTTTTACAATTGCATCGGGTTTGTTGGTAATGGTGTTTTCCTGCTCCAAAATTTCTAAAACCCTGTCTGCTGCAGCCATAGCACCTTTAAGTGTGTAGGAAGCTTTTGAAATGGCTTTTGCCGGGGTTAATATTCCATAGGCCAGTCCCATATAGGCAATAAATTCTGTACCTTCCAATGTTTTTTCAATAAGTACCATATTACCGCCAAACCATAAAAGAATTGCAATAACAACAATCCCTAAAAACTCACTGATAGGCGTTGAAAGGTTATTTCGGTTGAGTAAACTATTCGAAAAGCGATACAGATTTTGCGCTGAAGTGTTGAATTTCCCCTGAAAACTTTTTTCTGCATTGTAACTTTTTACGATTTTAAGGCCGGCTAGCGTCTCATCCAATATGGAAAGAAAGATCCCGGCTTCTTTTTGAACCCTGCTTGATTTTCGCTTTAAACTTTTTCCGATTAATGAAATCAGTAAACCGGAAAGCGGAATGAAAATAAAAACAAACAATGTCAATTTTGTACTGATGTAAAACATTGAAATAATCGTGAAAGCAATGGTAAGTGGCTCCTTGATAATGATTTCCAATATGGATAAAAACGAAAATTGGACTTCTCCAACATCATTTGTCAGTCGGATCATTACGTCTCCTCTTCTTTTTTCAGAATAAAAAGAAAGCGGCAAATGAATTACTTTTTCGTACAATGCAATACGCAAGTCTTTCAAGGTTCCGTTTCTCAGAAATGTAACATTGTACATGGCCAAATAGTTAAAAATGTTTTTCAGTAAAAACATTGAGATAACTAATACAACCATTAGCAACAGTGAATATTCCGGTCCCTTGGTGTCGCTGGTTGTCGTTACCAGATAATCAAGGTATTCTTTGGAATATGCCGGTAAGGATGTGATTCCTGTGTATACGGGCTCAATGGAAACTCTTTTTGTTTTGTCAAACATTACGTTCAACATCGGAATCAGCATTACGAACGACAGCGTACTGAAAAGCGCATAAAGAACATTGAAGAAAATATTCAGAAAGGCGTACTTTTTATACGGTAAAGCGTAACGTAATATTTTAAAAAAGGTACTGTTCATTTAGTTCAATCGCATCTCAGCAATTATATTTTTAATTTTGTTATCCAAATAATTTTCCGCTTCCGAAACATCGTTAATGCTTTCTATCGCACAGTTTACACTGAAATAGAATTTGATTTTAGGTTCCGTACCGCTTGGGCGGGCACAGATTTTACTTCCGTCTTCCAAATAATAAATCAATACGTTTGATTTCGGAATTGTGATGCCGAATTCTTCATTGTTGATCAGGTCACGTCCTTTCGAACTCTGATAATCTTCGATGCACACCACACGTTGTCCGTTGATTTCTTTCATTGGGTTTTCGCGCAAGTCAACCATCATCTGTTTGATTTCGTTGGCGCCTTCAATTCCTTTTTTGGTAATCGAAATCAGGTGTTCTTTATAGAAACCGAAATTCACATACATCTGAAGCAATTCTTGGTACAACGAACTTCCTTTTTCTTTTGCCTGAGCGGCCATTTCGCAAACCAATAGGGTGGAAGCTACCGCGTCTTTATCGCGAACAGCATCGCCTACCATGAATCCGAAACTTTCTTCACCACCGCCAATGAATTTCTGATTCGGGAAATCTTTGATGAATTTTGCAATCCATTTGAAACCGGTCAATCCCACTTTGCATTCCACATCATAGCCGGAAGCGAGTTCCAGCATCATCGGAGTGGAAACAATGGTGGAGCCGATAAATTCAGTTCCGGTCAGTTTTCCTTGTTTTTTCCATTGTTGGAGCAAGAAATGGGTCATGACAACCATGGATTGATTTCCGTTCAGTAAAATCATTTTGCCTTCCGTATCGCGAACGGCAACGCCTAATCGGTCAGAATCCGGATCGGTTCCGATAACGATATCAGCATTTGTTTTTTCTGCCAAATCCAATGCCATGGTCAAGGCTTCCGGTTCTTCCGGGTTTGGTGATTTTACGGTTGGGAAATTTCCGTTAGGTTCGGCTTGTTCTTTTACGATTTCCACATCGGAATAACCAGCTTTCGCCAAAACATCGGGAACCAATTTAATGGAAGTTCCGTGTAGCGAAGTGAAAACGATTTTTAGGTTTTCTTTGGCTGATGCTGAAGTGTTAAACGTTGCATTTTCAATGGCTGAATTGATGAATGCTTCGTCTAATTGTACGTCAATATATTCAATTAAATCGTTGTTGGCTTCGAATTTGATTTCGCTGTAATCCAAGGCTTCAATCATCTGAATGATTTCATTGTCCTGAGGCGGTACCAATTGACCACCGTCTTGCCAGTACACTTTATAACCGTTGTATTCCGGCGGATTGTGAGATGCGGTTAAAACGATTCCGGAATGACACCCTAAATATTTCACGGCGAAAGACAATTCCGGTGTTGGGCGCATATCGGAAAAAAGAAAAACCTTGATTCCGTTGGCCGAAAAAACATCGGCTACCACTTTGGCAAGCGTGTTACTGTTATGACGACAATCGTAGGCAATTGCTACTTTAAGTTGTTCGCCCGGGAATGATTTTTTTAAATAATCGGACAAACCCTGAGTGTTTTTGCCCAAGGTATATTTGTTGATGCGGTTGGTTCCCACGCCCATAATGCCACGCATGCCGCCGGTTCCGAATTCCAGATTCTTGTAAAAACTGTCTTCGAGTTCTTTTGGGGCAGTTGTCATCATTTCACGAATAGCTTCGTGTGTTTCGTTGTCAAAGGTTGGGGTAAGCCAAACGTTTACTTTGTCTAAAATTGCTTTTTCAATGTGCATTTTCAATTCTGATTTACAGATTTAACTCTTTTGAAATTTTATATCGTTCTTCGTTGTTTTTGGTTCTTAGGATGATTTCACCCAAAAAACCGGCAAGAAAGAGTTGTGTGCCTATAATCATAGTAGTCAGAGCAATATAAAACCAAGGGTTGTTGGTTACCAAAATAGCCGCTTCATGGCTGTAAATTTTGTGTAATTTCATGATGCCGATGTATCCTGCAGACAATAGTCCGATAAGAAACATCACCACGCCCAAAGCCCCAAAAAGATGCATCGGGCGTTTTCCGAATTTGGAGATGAACCAAATCGTAATCAGATCCAGAAAACCGTTTATAAAACGACTCATGCCAAATTTCGACGAACCGTATTTTCGGGCCTGATGGATTACCACTTTTTCACCGATTTTTGCGAATCCGGCATTTTTTGCCAGAACCGGAATGTAACGGTGCATTTCGCCGGAAACTTCTACGTTTTTCACGACGATGTTTTTGTAGGCTTTCAGTCCGCAGTTAAAATCGTTCAGTTGTACGCCCGATGTTTTTCGTGCCGCCCAATTGAACAATTTCGAAGGCATATTTTTCCCGATAACCGAATCATAGCGTTTCTTTTTCCAACCCGAAACCAAATCGTAATTTCCTTTGGTAATCATGTTGAAAAGTTCCGGAATTTCGTCGGGGCTGTCCTGCAAATCAGCATCCATGGTAATGATAACATCACCTTGAGCTTTGGCAAAACCGGCGTGTAAAGCCTGCGATTTTCCGTAGTTGCGTAAAAAACGAATTCCCTTTACGTTGCTGTCTTTGGCAGAAAGCTGTTCGATGGTTTGCCAGGAATCGTCGGTACTGCCGTCATCTATGAAAATAACTTCGTATGAGAAATTATTTTCGTTCATGACCTTTGCAATCCACGAATGCAATTCGGGTAGGGATTCCTGTTCGTTCAGTAAAGGAATTATGATGGATAAATTCATCTATGATTATTCTAAATTCGAGGTTTTGTTTCTGAAAATTAGGGCTAAGAGTGCACCGAAAATTGCTGAAAACACAAAGCTGAATACAAGTCCTTTTAATAAGTTCATTACAGAATAATTATCGTTTTTCTGCATATCTTCCACCGCTTTTGTTATGGCTTCAGTAGGGGTGTTAAATTTTTTCATCATCTGTACTGCATATTCGATAGCGTGTTCATTTACGACTCCTTTTGCTTCGGGATCAATTACATTGAAAAGTAAAATGTTGAACAAAACAGACATGGTAGCACCAATGGCTCCTGCGATGAAATAAACCGTGAACGCTTCTTTAAAAGTGATAAACCCGTTAAGTTGTTTTTTTGTTTTCGAAACTAAAACTATTCCAACTATTAAAAAGATAACGAGACTGGAAATTCCTATCCACATATTGGTGAATAATTTCAGGTCAATTGCGTAAATTGAAGCTGTAATAAGGATTGAAATAACGCCAAGGATTATCCCATAATTAATGCCGTTTTTTTTAATTACTTCGTTCATAGTTTTGTTTTTGGTTTAATTAATTTACAAATATAAGAATTCTGCTGTATCTTTGGTTAGTTGTACGGACTGAAAAAAAGTTACACAAGTATTTGATTTTTAAAAATTAGTTGTACATTTGCACCCTGAATTAAAAAGATTATAAACAAAAAGTTACAGGCGTTTATACCTTTTACCGTTTTAAAAGCATCAGAACAGTTTGTAACCAAATTAATAAAACAAGATTTACCATGAAAAAAGGAATTCACCCGGAAAATTACAGATTAGTAGCATTTAAAGATATGTCAAACGAAGACGTGTTCATTACAAAATCTACTGTTGAAACTAAAGATACAATCACTGTTGATGGTGTTGAATACCCAGTATATAAAATGGAGATTTCCAGAACGTCTCACCCTTTCTATACAGGTAAATCTAAACTTATCGATACAGCTGGTCGTATTGATAAATTCAAAAACAAATACGCTAAATTCAGCAAATAATCGCTGTTTTATGATATATGGAAGCCTCTCAGTTTTGAGAGGCTTTTTTTATTTTATATTTACGGGATTGTTTGTAATTATGTAGACTTATGAAAATTTTCAAATTTATTTTTGGGATTGTTTTTATATTCATTATTTCATATTTCTTATTCATGTTTTTAATAAGACTGTTTGTTTATATTTTTCCAAACACTCGCATAAATGGTTATGGAGAAGTGGTTTATGTTATGCCGACTTCTCAAATGCTTTCCAGTTTTGTAATTACAATTATTTTCTTTGTAGTGTCTGTGTTTTTTTTTCATAGAAAGTGCTACAGATAATCACTGCTTTTTGAACTCTCAAAAGAAAACTTTGTAACTTAGCAACTCAGTAACTCAGCAACTTTTAAAAATGAACTACATACTTTTTGACGGAACCGTTCGCAATGCCTTACTTCCGTTTACGTTTACACGACCGGTAGCCGATATTCGCGTCGGAATTTTAACCATTCGTGAAAAATGGGAGAAATACTTAGGCTATACTACGACCACCTTAACAGAAGAATACCTGATAGAAAAATTTCCGATGGTGGAAATGGAAGAAAACGTAATGATTAACGCTTCGTTTTTGCCCAACGAAATTCTTTCGGAAATGGTGCGTTCTTTGGAAGCCAATCAGGCGATTTTTTATAAGGATGAAGTCATTGCGTTTTACAGCAAAGAAAATCAGGAAGAAGTTGATTTTGATACCTATGAAATTATCGAGTATAACGAAGACTGTATCCGAATTGAGCATACCTGGGACATTTTTCAGAAAAACGATGCTGCGTTGCGTGAAGATTTCGAGTTAATCACTGAAGGTCGTTTTTCGCAACCGATTCCTAAAAGTATCAACGTAATTGCTCCCGAAAATATATTTATCGAAGAAGGGGCGAAATTGGAATTCGTAACCTTAAACGCATCCACCGGACCAATTTACATCGGAAAAAATGCTGAAATCATGGAGGGTTCCGTTATTCGCGGACCGTTTGCCTTGTGTGAAGAAGCGCAGGTAAAACTGGCAACAAAAGTATACGGTGCAACCACAGTTGGTCCTCACTGCAGAATTGGTGGCGAAGTGAATAATTCAGTGTTGTTTGGGTATTCCAATAAAGGCCACGACGGATTTTTAGGAAATTCAGTTTTAGGCGAATGGTGTAACATTGGAGCCGACAGCAACAATTCCAATCTGAAAAACAATTATGAAGAGGTGAAACTCTGGAGCTACGAAACGGAAGGTTTTGCCAAAACCGGCTTGCAGTTTTGCGGACTTATGATGGGCGACCACAGCAAGTGTGGTATCAACACAATGTTCAATACCGGAACCGTTGTTGGGGTTTCTGCTAATATTTTCGGAAGCGGCTTCCCTCGTAATTTTGTGCCAAGTTTCTCTTGGGGCGGTGCGTCAGGTTTTACAACCTACATCACCAAAAAAGCTTTCGAGACGGCTAAAATTGTAATGTCGCGTCGTCATGTGGAATTTACCGAACAGGATGCGGCTATTTTAGAACACGTTTTCGAGGAAACGAAAAAATGGCGAAAAGAATAGTTTACATTTCAAAGAAATTAGACAACCACGATTGCGAAAACAGTCGTGGTTTTTTTGTAAATTTATTCTTCAAAATCAGAACGTTATGTACAGAACAGAGAATGATTTATTAGGCGATATGCAGGTGCCGGCCAATGCGTATTACGGAATTCAGACGCAAAGAGCCATTGATAATTTTCACATATCCGGTGTAAAATTGTATCAGTTTCCCGAATTTATTAAAGGATTGGCCTATGTGAAATGGGCAGCAGCCGAAACCAATTTCCAATTAAGACTTTTGGATGAAAAACTCAAAAATGTCATTGTGGAAGCCGCTAAAGAAGTCATCTCCGGAAAATTCGATATGGAATTCCCTATTGATATGATTCAGGGTGGCGCAGGAACGTCCACGAATATGAATATCAATGAAGTTTTGGCCAACCGTGCGTTGGAATTAATGGGACATCAAAAAGGAGAATACCAATATTGTTCCCCCAACGATCATGTGAACTTGTCGCAATCGACTAATGATGCTTATCCGACTTCCATTCGAATTGCTGCGGTGCATTCAAACATTCAGCTTATTGAACATCTTAAAGCTTTAATTGCTGCGTTCCGAAAAAAAGGAGAGGAGTTTAAGCATATTCTGAAAATGGGGAGAACCCAATTGCAGGATGCGGTTCCGATGACATTAGGTCAGGAATTTGAAGCGTTTGCGGTGACTTTAGAAGAGGAAGTGGACCGCCTGACTCAAAACTGCAATTTAATGCTGGAAACCAATATGGGCGCCACTGCTATCGGAACAGGAATTAACGCTGCTCCCGGTTATGCCGAATTGTGTGCTGAAAATTTAGCGAAAGTTACCGGTTTGGCGATTGTTTCCGCGCCCAATCTAATTGAAGCTACACCGGATACAGGGGCTTACGTGATTTATTCGTCTGCTTTAAAACGTATGGCGATTAAAATCTCGAAAATCTGTAACGATTTGCGTTTGCTTTCTTCGGGTCCGCGTTGTGGTCTGAATGAAATCAATTTGCCGCCCATGCAGCCGGGTTCGTCTATTATGCCCGGGAAAGTGAATCCGGTGATTCCTGAAGTGATGAATCAGGTGTGTTATCGTGTTATCGGAAATGATCTGACAGTAACTATGGCCGCCGAAGCCGGACAATTGCAATTGAACGTTATGGAGCCGGTATTGACCTATGCGATTATGGAGTCCATGCAGCTATTGTCTAACGGAATGGATACCTTGCGCGAAAAATGTATCGATGGTATTACGGCTAACGAAGAACATTGCCGTGAAATGGTATTGCACAGTATCGGAATTGTAACGGCTCTGAATCCGTACATAGGCTATAAAAACAGTACAAAAATTGCAAAAGAGGCATTGGAAACCGGTAAAAGTGTATACAATCTGGTTTTGGAACATAATATTTTGTCAAAGGAACAAATCGATGATATTCTCAATCCGGAAAACATGCTGGCTCCCAAAAAGAGTTAATAAAAAGCCACTGGATAATAGTGGCTTTTTAAGTTTTATGTTTTCTCATTTCCTGATGTTGCCATTCTGGTAAAAATCGAGATCAATTTTGTTGGTTAAATCTACATCGATGTATTTGTGCCCCAAATCCACATGGGTGATTTTTTCATTGGGGTAGTTCGTTTTGATATAGTCGAGAATTTTCGGGTCAATATACGCTGTCGGAATCGGTTTTTTGTGTCCGTCAACTTCCCGCCATTCGCCATTCTTCCAAAATTCTACTTCGGTTCCGTCATGCAGCCACACTTCATAGCCTTTTTCGCCATATTCCGGATCTCTGCTAACATGCTTTACGGTTGTGTTTGGAAAATGTTCCGCCAAAAACGCCTTAGAATTTTCAGGAAGTTCTGAAAGACTTATTTTCTTGCGTTGTGCGTTGGTTATTGTAAAAGTGAGTAGGAGCAAGAGTGTGAAGATGATTTTCGTATTCATGACATATGGTTTTAAGTATGAATAATTTTCCAACTTAAATTTACGAAAAACGATTCGGAATTCAATCGATTAATTTTCAAACAGTTGTGGTTTTTTGAGATGAGGCTGATTACAGATTTTATGAAATCGCCATTACCTAAGAGTTTTGCATAAACAAATACCGATGAATTAAAAAACGATACCGTTTAGAACCGTTAAAAAATAAATTTTACACATGTGAAACCGATATTTGTGTGTAAATTTGCCGACTCAATTTTTTGACAACGATTTCATTAATTGAGCTATCTTATGGAAAACAGAAAAAAAGTAGCGTTCTACACGCTGGGTTGCAAACTGAACTTTTCAGAAACATCAACCATTGCACGTAATTTTCAGGACGAAGGTTTTGAACGCGTGGATTTTGAAGAGGTTGCGGATATGTACGTAATCAACACCTGCTCGGTTACCGAAAATGCCGATAAACAATTCAAACAGATTGTAAAAAAAGCCATGAAGCTGAATGATAAGGCTTTCATTGCGGCAGTAGGGTGCTATGCCCAGTTAAAACCCGAAGAACTGGCTGATGTTGATGGCGTGGATTTGGTCTTGGGTGCCACCGAAAAATTTAAGATTACCGATTATATTAATGATCTTTCCAAAAACGATTTGGGAGAAGTACATTCCTGCGAAATCGAAGAAGCCGATTTTTATGTGGGAAGTTATTCCATTGGCGACAGAACCCGCGCGTTTTTAAAAGTGCAGGATGGCTGCGATTATAAATGTACGTATTGTACGATTCCATTGGCACGCGGAATTTCACGTAGTGATACGATGGAAAACGTTCTGAAAAATGCCAAAGAAATTTCCGAACAGGGAATCAAGGAAATTGTGTTAACCGGTGTAAACATCGGGGATTACGGTAAAGGAGAATTCGGAAACAAAAAACACGAGCATACCTTTTTCGAATTGGTGCAGAATCTGGATCAAGTAGAAGGGATTGAGCGTTTGCGAATTTCGTCGATTGAGCCGAATCTGTTGAAAAATGAAACTATTGAATTTGTAGCGCAAAGCCGAACTTTTGTGCCTCATTTCCACATTCCGCTGCAATCAGGAAGTAACGATATTTTAAAGAAAATGAAACGTCGTTACCTGCGCGAAGTGTATACGGAACGTGTGGCGAAAATCCGAGAAGTAATGCCGCATGCCTGTATTGGTGTGGATGTCATTGTAGGATTTCCGGGTGAAACCGACGAGCATTTCTTGGAAACCTATCATTTCTTAAATGAACTGGATATTTCCTATCTGCACGTTTTTACCTATTCGGAACGTGATAATACCGAAGCGGCTGAAATGGACGGAATTGTTCCGGGTAATGTTCGTGCAAAAAGAAGTAAGATGCTACGTGGTTTATCCGTGAAAAAACGACGAGCTTTTTATGAAAGTCAGCTTGGAACCAACAGAACGGTTTTGTTTGAAGGTGAAAATAAAGAAGGCTACATTCACGGATTTACCGAAAATTACGTAAAAGTAAAAACGCCGTGGAATCCGGAATTGGTGAATACTTTGCATGAGATTAACTTGACCCGAATTGATGAAGACGGCAGTGTGAGAATGGAGTTTTTAAAAATTACGAATTAGAAATTACGAATTGCAAAAATGTTGTTTTTGTCATTCCGACGAAGGAGGAATCTCATTATTTTATTCTTAATTGTGCGATTCCTCCTTTGTCGGAATGACAAATCCTCTTTTAAAGTTTAATTTTAACTGTAATAAATATCGTAAAAACTACTTTTATTTAACCGCTATTTTAATATTTATAGTGGAATCGCAATTTGGTTATGCGGTATACGTTTTCACCCAATTGTTCTATAAATTCAAATTTATTTCTTCCCGGTTGTGAAAATGAAACAATCGATCCGGCCGCAATTTCATAATAATTTTTTTTGCCTTCCATCATAAAGCGGTCGCCGGTTTTGCGGTAAGCCGATCGGATTAAATCGAATTCAAAAAGATTCCAGGTGCTGAAATCGGCCGAGAAATCACCGGCAGAAGTGCAAATACCTTCCGTGATTTCCGTTTTGCTGCCGTAATATTTTTCGATGTTTTCAAAAAAATGAATAATATCGGTGTAGAATTCCTCTGATGTCATGCACTAAATGTACAGTATTTTTTCAGAAATAAAAAAAGCCGCTTCTTTTTTGAAACGACTTTTGGTTTTGTTTAGATTTTAATTCCCGGTGGAAGCAATTCTCTGTACACCGGATTTTTTCTGAAAAAAGCAGCTACTTTCGGATGAATCGGAACTACTTTCCATTTTTTTTCTTCTGCAACCAATAAAATCTGTTTTAAAAAATCAGACATGGTTTCCGAACCTTCAAACTGCTCCGGGATATTCACTTTGGAAAGGAAAATCTTTTTTTCCTGAAATGAATATTCAACCGTGAGTAACTGACCGTCAACAGTTGTTTCAAACTGTCTTGAAAATTCATTGTTTTTGATAATCATTAGAGGAGTTTTTGTCGAATGTAAATAAGGTACAAAGGTACTCATTTGAGAATCAATATCAAACTGTTTTCTAAGGTATTAAAATGGTTGGCTGTGTTTGTGTTTTAGTTAAATTTAAATTTTTTAATCGTGTTTAAATGCTTAAAAGTACTATTTTTATGGAAATTTCAATGTAACCTTTATCCGAATTCAATTTCCACTCAATGAATAAAATTCCCGTTTATTTTATGCCGGGTTTGGCAGCCAGTCCGAAGATTTTTGAAAAAATACAATTGCCAGAAGAGCAGTTCGAAGTACATCTTCTGGAATGGTTTTTGCCCAAGCCTAATGAAACGTTAGAAGGGTATGCGGAACGTATGGCTGAAGAAATAAAGCACGATGATGCTGTTTTGATTGGTGTTTCCTTTGGTGGGATTTTGGTGCAGGAAATTGCTAAAATAAAACAGGTTCGGAAAACAATCATTATTTCCAGCGTAAAGTGTGCCGATGAATTTCCGATGCGAATGAAATTGGCAAAAAATACCAAAGCGTATAAACTGATTCCGACGAGTATGTTTTCCAATGTCGAATTTCTGTTGAAATACGGAATGGGGGAAAGGGTAAAAGAACGTTTGGAATTGTATAAAATGTATCTTTCGGTTAACGATAAAAAGTATCTGGATTGGGCTATTGAAAATGTTTTGCTTTGGAATAGAAAAGAAATTGATGAAAAAGTCGTTCATATTCATGGGGATAACGATGATGTTTTTCCAATAAAAAACATTAAAAACTGTATAGTGGTAAAAGGCGGAACACACGCCATGATTCTGTTTAAATACAAATGGATGAATGAAAATCTGCCAAGAATAATAACGGAATAAAAAGTCGGGAATATGAAATTGATAAAAAGGTTGGCTGTAGTAGCAGCGGTTATGGTTATAAGCGGAATATTTATTTACGCTACAACAAGTGTGAATTCGGTGAAAAGTACCTATGAATTTACCAGAATTCCGTTAAATATTGATTTTTCGGGAGAGAAAACACCGTTAACGATTGCCGATGTCCGCGAGCGCTTTGATCGGGAATTGACAGTAAACGTTAATCTTCATGCGACGACCGAATTGGTGATTAAAAGAGCCAATCGCGTTTTTCCGGTTATCGAACCCATTCTGAAAAAAAATGGGGTACCGGATGATTTTAAATATCTCGCAGTTATCGAAAGCGGACTGGTAAATGTAACCTCTCCCTCAGGAGCAAAAGGCGTATGGCAGTTTATGCCGGAAACCGCAAAAGAGATGGGGATGGAAGTGAATGATGTAGTCGATGAACGTTATCATGTAGAAAAATCAACCGAGATTGCCTGTCAGTATCTTTTGAAGGCGAAAGCGAAATTCGGAAACTGGACCATGGCAGCCGCTTCTTATAATGGCGGTATGAACGGCATGGATCGTTTTATGGAAGCGCAAAAAGTGAGTGATTACTACGATTTACTTGTAAACGAGGAAACATCGCGTTACGTTTTCAGAATTCTGGCGTTGAAGGAAATCATGCAAAACCAACAGAAATACGGTTATGCCTTGCCAAATGAGATTTTATATCCTCAAATTCCGACGAAAAAAATTCCGGTTACGGCCAATATTGATGATTTGGCTGCTTTTGCAATCGAGCAGGGCATTAATTATAAAATTTTAAAAATTCACAATCCGTGGTTACGCGACAAAAAGTTAGTAGTACAACCCGGAAAAGTGTATACCATAGAAATTCCGTTAGAAGGATATATTAAAAAGTAATAATGAAAAAAATGACAGTATCTCTTGTTTTGGCGCTGATGGTCATCGGGTTGTTGGCTGGTATTTTAAGCGGACTGATAGGAGTTGGCGGTGGTATAATCATTGTTCCGTTGTTGCTTCTTTTGGGTTTTTCCCAACATCAGGCACAAGGCACAAGTTTGGCAGCGCTACTTCCTCCGGTTACTTTGCTGGCGGTTCTGAATTATTATAAAGAAGGCTATATCAACTGGAAATACGCCATTATCATTTCGGCAGTTTTTATTCTCGGAGGTTTTTTAGGCAGTAAATTGGCAATAAGTATCGACCAAAAAATACTTAAGAAAATATTTGGTGTGATTTTGTTGCTTGTGGCCGGTAAAATGATTTTGGGTAAATAATTACTGTTTGGCGATTCTGTCTTTAGCAGTTTTTTCATTAATTATGAGTACGCTGATTGCGTCATAAAAACGATCGTAATTCAATTCGAATGAAGCAGTATAGGTTGTTTTCGGTCCCGGATTAATGCCACCTCTGCGAATGTCAATCACATTCATGCCTTCGTCGATAAGAAAGGTTGTCGGAATGCCGAGTGTGTGCTTTAAGGTTGAAACCAGATAACAGTCTTTGTTGTAGGTTTCATCGGCATAGCAAACTTCAATTTGATAGCTGAATTTTTTGGCTATTTTTTTCATGTCCTTTCTTCTGTCCCAAAACACCACGACAATCTGAATGTCCTTTTCGTATTTTTTTGCCAATTTGTTCAGCGCTGGAATTTCGCCTTTTGCCGGTACACACCAGGAAGAATAGGTTAAGAGGTAAACCGGTTTTTTTATGGCATTGAGATGGAGTCGTTTTTTATGAACGCGTTTGAAACTGAAGTTGTCAAATTTTGTTCCGATAAGATGATTATGCACCAGAGAATCGAACAGTGTTTTTCCCAATTGCACATTTCCTTTCTCAAATGCGGCATTTGAACTTTTGATGTACGGTTTGATGTTTTTGTGGATGTTGTAAGAAAACAAAGCATGGGCGCTATCTTGTGCAGTAACTGTATAAGATAGAAGACAAACAGCTATAATTTTGAAGTAAAATTTAAGCATCTTCTTCGTTTTTGGTTCGATAAAATTACGGCTTTTATCGCCTACGGAATTTCTATGTCGGTAAGATGCATGAATAATCGACAGGAAACCTATAAAAACAACAAAAGCGCCATAATGACGCTTTTATTTTATTGGTAATGAGGTTGTTATATCTTTTTAAGCTGATCTTTCATCATTTTGATCTGATCTTTCAGCATGTTTTGTTTGTCTAATTTTTTAGCCTCATTCAATAGGTTAGTTGCTTCGATTTTTCTTCTTCGGGTCATGGCAATGCCAGCTAATTGTAGTTTCGCCAAAGCCAAATCCTGATCCATGCTTAAACCTAATTCAATTGCCTTTTTAAAATATTTCTCGGCTGCCGATAAATTCGTTTGCGAAACCAAGATTCCGTGAAGGTAATTGAAATAACCTTGTTGTTTGCGGATTAAAGCTGTTTCCGGATTTTTAATATGTGAAAGCCATTTTCCGGCGCCTTCCATGTTTTGTTTTCTCAATTGCAGGAAAGCCAACAATATAAATTCATTTTTAAAATAAAGTAAAATAAAAATAGAAGAGAAAAGGATCAGAAAAATTCCGTTTCCTATTTCTTTGTCTACGATTTGCCAAATCCCTAAAGCGATTAACAATCCGGCTAAAATCAGTTTAATATTTCTGTGAAACATAATGGTTTTATATTTAAGTTTGCAAATGTAATAAATAGTAATGAGCCACCGAAAAAAGTTTTTTTAAACAGTAACAATTCGGAGGAAAAAAGGGTTCTAACTGTTTATACTGTAATTATATGGCATAACGATAAAAATTTTTATCAAACCACTTGTCAGAAATAAAAGTCTTTGTATATTTGCACTCGGTTTTGAAGCGAGGTTAATTTCAAAGCTGGAACTATTTTAAAAACACGATTTAAAGATAAAAGCAATGAGTAAGAGAACGTTTCAACCATCGAAAAGAAAAAGAAGAAACAAACATGGTTTCATGGATAGAATGGCTTCTGCTAACGGAAGAAAAGTATTAGCACGCAGAAGAGCTAAAGGAAGACATAAGTTAACGGTTTCATCTGAGCCTAGACACAAAAAATAATGATTTTACAATCATAAATAGAGCGTTACTTTTTATCAGTAACGCTTTTTTTATACCTTATCGAGAATAAAGACGCAACTTTTTGTGTCTCAATAACTACAACAACACAACACAATGCCAAAAGACAATTCAATCAAATCGGTTTTAATTATTGGTTCGGGACCAATTGTAATCGGACAAGCCTGTGAGTTTGACTACGCAGGATCTCAATCTGCACGTTCGTTAAGAGAAGAAGGAATTGAAGTTATCTTGATTAACTCCAATCCTGCTACCATCATGACCGATCCTTCCATGGCGGATCATGTGTATTTAAAACCGCTAACGACAAAATCCATCATCGAAATCTTAAAAGCGCACCCACAAATTGATGCCGTTTTACCGACTATGGGAGGACAAACCGCATTAAATTTATGTTTGGAAGCGGATGAAAAAGGCATCTGGCAAGATTTTAACGTGCGCATGATTGGTGTCGATGTGAATGCTATCAACATCACAGAAGACCGCGAGCAGTTCAAACAATTATTAGAGCGAATTGAGGTTCCGACCGCGCCTGCAAAAACAGCAAACTCTTTCCTTAAAGGTAAAGAAATCGCGCAGGAATTCGGTTTTCCTTTAGTAATTCGTCCTTCGTTTACGCTTGGAGGAACCGGAGCAGCTTTCGTTTTCAAGAAAGAAGATTTCGACGAAAAACTAACCTACGGATTAGAAATGTCTCCTATCCACGAAGTATTGATTGATAAAGCACTTTTGGGTTGGAAAGAATATGAATTAGAGTTGTTACGCGATAAAAACGACAATGTTGTAATTATCTGTACAATTGAAAATATGGATCCGATGGGAATCCACACCGGTGACAGTATAACAGTGGCACCAGCCATGACGCTTTCCGACAGAACGTTCCAAAGAATGCGTGATATGGCAATTCTGATGATGCGTAGTATCGGAAACTTTGCCGGAGGTTGTAACGTGCAGTTTGCCGTTTCACCGGACGAAAAAGAAGACATCGTGGCGATTGAAATCAACCCACGTGTATCGCGTTCGTCTGCTTTGGCATCAAAAGCAACAGGATATCCAATTGCAAAAATTGCAACAAAATTAGCCTTAGGATATACGCTTGACGAATTGCAAAACCAAATTACAAAATCAACTTCCGCGTTGTTCGAGCCAACTCTGGATTACGTTATCGTGAAAATCCCGCGTTGGAATTTCGATAAATTTGAAGGCGCCGACAGAACATTAGGTCTTCAGATGAAATCGGTTGGCGAAGTAATGGGTATCGGACGTTCGTTCCAGGAAGCGCTACACAAAGCAACCCAGTCGTTGGAAATCAAACGTAATGGGTTAGGAGCTGACGGAAAAGGATATACCAATTACGATCAGATTATAGATAAATTAACTCATGCGAGCTGGGATCGTGTTTTCGTAATTTACGATGCAATTGCAATGGGTATTCCGTTAAGCAGAATCCACGAAATCACCAAAATCGATATGTGGTTCCTGAGACAATACGAGGAATTGTATGTGTTGGAAAAAGAAATTTCAAAATATAAAATAGATACGTTACCAAAAGAATTGCTTTTGGAAGCGAAACAAAAAGGGTACGGTGACCGCCAAATTGCACACATGCTGGGCTGTTTGGAAAGTCAGGTACATACGCTCCGCGATGAAATGGGAGTACAACGTGTATACAAATTGGTTGACACTTGTGCGGCTGAATTCAAAGCAAAAACACCTTACTATTACTCGACATTTGAGGCTGAAATTCAAAAAGCTGACGGTACTCGTTTCGTTGATAACGAAAGTGTGGTGTCTGACAAGAAAAAAGTAATCGTTTTAGGTTCGGGACCAAACCGAATCGGACAGGGAATCGAGTTTGATTATTCTTGTGTTCACGGGGTTTTAGCAGCATCAGAATGCGGTTACGAAACCATCATGATCAACTGTAATCCGGAAACGGTTTCCACGGATTTCGATACGGCAGATAAATTGTACTTCGAGCCGGTTTTCTGGGAGCATATTTACGACATTATCCGTCATGAGAAACCAGAAGGTGTAATCGTTCAGTTAGGTGGTCAAACGGCGCTTAAATTGGCTGAGAAGCTTTCGAAATACGGCGTGAAAATCTTAGGGACAAGTTTCGATGCTTTGGATTTGGCCGAAGACCGAGGCCGTTTCTCAGATTTGTTAACGGATTTACACATTCCGTTCCCGAAATTCGGTATTGCGGAAAGTGCGGATGAAGCTTCAAAATTAGCCGATTCATTAGATTTCCCGCTATTGGTTCGTCCTTCGTATGTGTTGGGTGGTCAGGGAATGAAAATCGTAATCAACAAACAGGAATTAGAAGAGCACGTAATTGATTTATTAAAATCGATTCCGGGTAATAAATTATTGTTAGACCATTATTTAGACGGCGCGATTGAAGCCGAAGCGGATGCAATTTGTGATGGCGAAAACGTATACATCATTGGAATCATGGAGCATATCGAACCTTGTGGTGTGCACTCGGGCGACAGCAATGCAACGTTGCCACCGTTTAACTTGGGAGAGTTTGTGATGCAACAGATTAAAGATCATACACATAAAATTGCCTTGGCTTTGAAAACGGTTGGTCTGATTAATATACAGTTTGCGATTAAAGACGATACAGTTTATATTATCGAAGCAAATCCGAGGGCATCGCGTACTGTGCCATTCATCGCAAAAGCCTATGGTGAACCTTATGTAAATTATGCTACAAAAGTAATGTTGGGGCACAATAAAGTAACCGATTTTACCTTCAATCCGCAATTGAATGGCTACGCGATTAAACAACCGGTATTCTCTTTCAGTAAGTTTAAAAATGTAAACAAAGCGTTAGGGCCTGAGATGAAATCAACGGGAGAAAGTATCTTGTTTATCGATGACCTGAAAGACGATCAGTTCTACGAATTGTACTCCAGAAGAAAAATGTACTTGAGTAAATAAGACTCAAATGCTTATAAAAGAAAATCCCTCAGTTGAGGGATTTTTTTATTGTTGACAGTTATGTTCTGGGTTTAATCGGAATCCAGATTTCTTCCTCCGAGTTAGGATCGTTGTTTTTGTATTTTTCGCCTAAAATTTCAAAATGCGGTCGATGGTCTAAATGGTATTCAGAATTCGGTAACCACTCTGCGAAAATGTAATGGAATATACTGTTGTCGGAACTTAAACCTTTGTATTCGAAGACGGCGTATAAACCAGTTGGGATTGTAAAAGTTTGCATGTCTTTAGGAATGATTTTAAAATCGGTTACTTCAATCGCTGCCCATTTTTCAAAACTGGCATTCGGATTGAAATCTTTAAAATACAAATCGTCATAGTGTTGAATGGAATAAAGATTGGAGTTAACAGCTCTCTTAATGTCTTTTCGTTTCGGCATAAAATTTTGCCACAATTCCATCGTTTTGTTATCGGTTAACGACATAATTGTTTGCATTCCGATTAGTTTTTTCTCTGAAAGAAGTTTGATTCTGGGTTTCATCTGTTTCGTTTTCAAAATCAAAAATACCAAAATAACATAGGAATCATCTGTTTTTAATTTAATAGCTTTACTGAAACTTATTATTCATGGCTTTTTTAAAGAAAATAAATGCGAAAGCAAAAGCAGATGCCAATACGGGTTTCGGAACCAATTCAACCAATTATGGTGGTCGTTTTATCAGTAAAAACGGGAATGCGAACGTAAAGAAAGAAGGCATCGGTTTTGTGGAAAGCATCAGTTGGTATCATACGATGCTGGTTGTTCCCCGATGGAAATTCATGGTGACAATTTTTGTTTTTTACCTGTTGGTCAATTTGGTTTTTGCCAGTGTGTATTGCATTATCGGAGTGGAACATCTTAACGGGATTTCGGCCGATAATCCAATCGATAAATTCGGACAGGCGTTTTTCTTCAGTGCACAAACGTATACTACCGTTGGTTATGGTCATATCAGTCCGACCGGATTTTGGGCCAGTTTTGTAGCTTCGGTGGAGGCATTATTTGGCTTGTTAAGCTTTGCGATTGCGACCGGTTTGTTCTACGGAAGATTCAGTAAACCAAAAGCGTTTATTCGTTTTTCAGAAAATGCCATTATTGCGCCCTACAAAGAAATTACGGCTTTAATGCTGCGAATGACGCCTTATAAAAACACCAATTTAACAGAAGCTGAAGCGCGACTGACCTTAGGAATGACTATTGAGGAAAACGGAAAACCGGTAAATAAATTCTATTCGCTGGATTTGGAGTTGCAACGAATCAATGCCTTAACGCTTAGTTGGACATTGGTGCACCCGATTACAGAGGAGAGTCCGCTCTACAATTTAACCAAAGAAGATTTTGAAAAAAATCAAGGGGAATTGGTAGTTTACGTAAAGGTTTTTGATGATATGTTCAGTACTTCCGTAGTGAAACGAACTTCGTATACTTTTGATGAATTCGTGTACGGCGCTAAATTCATTCCGATGTTTTCCAGAAGTGAAGACGACAGCCATACCCGTCTTTTTATTGACAAATTAAATGCTTTTGAAGCAGTCGAATTAAATTAAATAAAAAAGCCTTTCAGTGTTATGAAAGGCTTTTTGTTTTTAGTTTTTCTTCAAAAGGATTTTTTCCTGATTGAATTGGTAAGCGGCATCTAAGAAGTCTACCATTTTGCTCCAGTTTTTATTCGGCTGGAAATAATCCGTGTAATATTTGAAGGTTTTGATAATTAACTTGTTGCCTTCAATTACTGCTGTACTTGTAAAACCACCGGTTTCGTTTACAATGTTTTTATTCAGTTTTTCCAATCCGGTAACGGTGTATCCTTCTGGGATTTCCATAATAATTTCATCATCGAACGAACGCGGGAACGAGAAGTAAATGTTATTGGTTCGGGTTTTCTCTTTCTTACTTACTTCAAACTGTGATCCGATAAGTTTACCGATTTCAAAAATATAATTTTCTCCGGCTCTCTTGATAAGCTTGTTTTTAATGGAGAAATCTTCTTTGTAAATAAAAGGAGTTGTTTTTCCGAAACGTCCTGTGTTTATAATTTCAAGGGAGTGATCGTCAATTTCAAAACCGTATTCTTTGCCAGTTGAAACTTTTGATTCTTCTTTTCTTCTGTCTTTCAGTTTGTTAATAAGGGCGTCAAATTCTTTGGTGTATTGTTCGTTTTTCTTTTTGTTTTTAACGCGGTCAAGCAATGGGGTAGTGCCGTATTTGGCATAATCCTCTTTAACATAATCAAAGAAATACAGTTTTTCAGATTGCTCTTCGTCTTTGTTATGACCGTTTAAAGCCGTTTCACGATTTAACTGTAAGGTGTTGAAATCGTTGGCGATTTTTACACTGGTAACCTGTTTAGAAGTATTGTCTTTATGAGTAGACGATGGTAGTTTTACGTTATCCACATCTACTACTTTTTTCAGTTTTGTCACTTTTAAAGCATAGGCTTCCGTATTTTCCAATTGTGCTGAAAATTTATCCAAATCAGAGAAAGGAGAGAAATAATCAATATAAATTGGGTTTTCGGTGTTTACTTTTAAAAGAACCGTAGCATTTTTTTGAATCAGTAAGTCTTTAATCGGTCCGTTATGACGGTTGGTGCCCACAATAATGTCGTATTCGATTTTATTGTCTTTCAGGAACGCCATGAAGAAATCGATAAAGTCAATTTCAGAACGGAAGAAAATCGGATTGCTTCCGTACAAATCAAAAGGATACATGATTTTGGCTTCGCTGGCCACAAAAGCTTCCACATACATGGTGTAATAGTAGTGTCTGGTGTAGTAATAAACCGCTCTTACTTTTTCTTCCGTGCTGGCAAATGTTTTGTTTTTCAGGAACTTCTCGATATCTCCCATATTTCCGTATGGTCGGAACTTGTTCATGTAATAGTTCAGCACATCTTCTTTGGAAACGGTTTTTTTAACGATACTTTCTTTTTCCGGAAGGAAGGCATCGGCCATTTTTTCAAATTTTCCAGAACGTGCAAAGAATACCTGGAATTTATAACACGGCAATTCTACTAAAGGATAAAACCATGTTGGGAAATCGTTTTTATCGATATCGGTAGCAACCATTTCATATTTACGTTCGCCACTTTTATCCAAAGGGATTTCTTTTAACTCCGGACCTCCGTTATAGGTGTTGAAGTTTACAAAGAAGTCGTTTTCGGTTTGAAACGTCAATTTGTAGTTCATGATAGGGTGGTTGCCACCTAAAGTACGCTCTACTTCTTCAAATCCGTAGTCAAAAGTCGATTGAAAGGATTCGGTACTGTAATCGTAGATGTCAATAATGTCACCTATTTCCAGGTTGGGAATGGCGATTTTTTTCTGGTTGTCAACAGTTACCGCTTCTTTATCAACGTTAATTTCGATTTCTTTACCATCCGGTTTTAATACTTTGATACCGATTGTAGTTTTAATAGTTGTACCGTATCTTGGATTTGATTTCTCGGCATAAGTGAATTCCGAAAATTCCGTTACTGCAGCCTGATCCTGAAGTTTTACTCTTCTTCGGATAGCGGAACGATAGGTTACACTTTTACCGAATTTGTGAAAATCATAATCTTCATATTTGTAAATTACTACAGCCGATTCGTTTTTCCATTTTTCCGGAATGGAAGTTACCGTTTTGTAGCTGTCGTTTTTTCCCCAGAAGAAATCTTTGATTTCTGCTTTGTCCTGTGCAAAAACTGTTGCAGAAAAGAAGAACAGTGCCAGCTTCAGCATTTTTAGTTTCATAGATGTATAATTTATTTTTTAGTGGAATATGTTATCGCCTTATGTTTCATTAGTGTTTACCTGCGCAAACTTTTTGTTAGTGGCGATTTCATGTTGATTATGATTTTGTTAGGGTGATTTGTTCGTTGTAAAGTTTGTTCATTTTTTCGGTGAAGGCGTTCCATTCGATGAAATCGGACGCTTTGATAAGTCCTTTTTTAAACTCGAATTTCTTTTTGTAAACGATTTCATTGCCAACCTGTTCGTAACTGATGTTAACCGTGTAATCCGGTTTCTGGATGGACAAGGATTCCGGTAATTTTGTTACTTTATAGCCTGCCGGAATTTCCAGTTTAAGCAAAGCTTCGTAATTTTCTTTGTGCGGGAATTCGAAATCGTTTTTGCGTTCTTTGAACAGAAGGTGTCCGAATTCTTTTTTAAAATCCAAATCGATGTAAATATCATTGTCGAAACGGGAAACCTTATTGTCGATTCTGATGTCATATTCAAGGGATAATTTTTTGTCCCTGTTGCTTAAATCGGAAGTTGATACCGAAGCAATTGTCAGGTTTTTATCGTCATCGGTTAAATAATTCTGAAGCGCTTCCTCTTTGTTGTTGTTTTTGATGTTGTTGTAGCTGTAAAGAAATGAAGCCCTGCTTTCTCCGGTGAATGTGTTGGACGTTTTGCCGGTAATGGTTTCGTTTTCGATATGTAATTTTGCCGAAAAAGTTTCCGTATTGGCAAGTGCATCTGAGGAAGGTACTTTTTCTATGATGAATTTATCGCCGTCTTCAATCAGAACATCTTTACCTTGAATACGTTCTGCATATTCACCAAAGGAGTTGAATTTTTCGGTTCCGTCAAGGAAGTATTTTTTTCCGTTGTGGAAAAGCGTACAAATCATGTGATTGTCAACTGAAAGTGATGGTATCGTGTAATCGTAAGCGATTCTTTTTGTACCAATCCAGGTCAGTCTTGCATCAAAACCGGCTTCTTTCAGCATTTGCTTAGTTAAGTTGGCCATTCCTTTACAGTCGCCATAGCGTTTCTGGAAAACGTTTTGTGATTCGTCGGGTTTGAAACCGGCAATTCCGTCTTCAAAAGCGATGTATCGGATATTGTCCTGAACCCAATAGTAGATGTTTTTTATTTTTTCTTCGTCGGTTTTTGCTTTTTCCGTCAGCTCTTTTACTTTGTCTTTTAGGGCGGCAGGATTTTCTTTCATCATGTTAACCAACGACTTGTACCATTTGTATAAATCGGCTGTAGTGCTGAAAAGCGTGGTTTTTTTATTGTCTTTGGTGTACGATTTTGCAATCAGCATTATGTGCGGATAGATGTAACTCGGTCCCGGAGACAATTTTTCGTTTACGCCTGGTGCTACGTTTTCCAGAAGATAGGTGTAAACCGTACTGTTGCTTTTCGGGTCATTTTTTATCTCTTTTTTGATTTCCAATCCGGCAAAGTTAAATTCCTTGATTTCCAGTTCCAGCCAGTTGGGTACCGAAATTTTTATTTCTTTTTTTACGATTGGGTATTCGTCGTTAAAATAAATGGTAGTAAAGTATTTTACGTCTTTGTATTTTTTGTTGAGTTCATAGTTGTAGGAATAGCCCTGAACCGGAAAATCAACGGTCATGTATTTTACTCTTGCGTCGTTGTAGAACAAATCGTCGCTTTTGTAAAATTCATCTTTCACCAGGAAATTGGCTTTCTTGTCGTTTCTGAATTTCATCTGAAAATCTTCAATTTCCGTTTCGCTGTCATAAAATTCAACCTTTTGAATGTCTGCACGATGCGTAATGTTCATTAGGTTTTCTTTGATGTTTTGGAGAACGGTAACCTTTTCTTCCTTGGCATTAAGACCGAAGGTGATGTTTTCACTACTGGACAATATGGCTACATCCGATTTGGTGTGTTTTTCTCTTATTTTTTTAGCCAATACGATGTCTTCCGTTGTTGGGTCGATGTTTTTTTGAGAATAGGTCTGTTGAACAAAAAGCGACAACAGTAGGAAAGCATAAAATCGTTTTGACATAGTACAATGTATTTGGAATGCGAATATAATTATTATTTATAAAAAAAGCCTTTCAGTTCATACTAAAAGGCTTTGAAAATTACTAACTAACACGATTTATTTAAGAATGCAATCTACGCTGATATTCACTTTTTTAGATACTTTGTTGCTTACCATTTTAGGGATTTGGATGTTGAAATCATCCGAATTCACGGTGAAATCTGTTGTCAGTGCTATTCCTTCCTCTGTTTTTTTGATTTTTGCAGGAACGGTTATTTCTTTTGACTTTCCGTGTAACTCCAACATTCCTTTTATGGTAAATTCTCTATCTGATTCGGATAATTTATTCATGTCGAAACCGTATACTTTGCCTTTAAATGTAGCTTTAGGATGCCGGTCACTTTCAAGGTAGTTTTCGTTAAAGTGCTCTTCCATTAATGCAATTTTGAATCGGAAACCTTTTATCAGCGCCAAGGCTGCAATTTCTCCTGTTTCAGTATTCAGTACTACGGTTGCGGTTTTGTTTTGTGCTTTTACTTCTTCAAAGGAAGGGACGGAGGCTTCAAAACGGATATCGCCGGTTTTGGTTATTTTTTTCGATTGTGAAAATCCACAGAAAGCTGCAAAAAACAGGATTGTGAAAAATAGTTTTGTTTTCATGATAAGTTGTTTATTCAGGAAAATTATCATCTCTCCAGGCTTTAATCTGGTCAATTTTTGATTGTGGTAACCGTGGCCCTCCAAAGGGCATTGAGAAACTAGGATCAAAACTAGAAATCCGATCAATTAATCCCTGGTTTAAAACCGCATTCTTCAAATCATCGTATGTAAGTAATGACATCGGCGCGCCGTTTTGGGGTGGCTGGGTATGACAGACGATGCAATTTTCGGTGATAATTGTTCTAACCGTTCCGTTGTATGTGATTGTTTCTACCGGAGCGCCCGCTAAATCAGATTCAGAATCATTAGAGCAGCTCAATAAAACCAATGCTGTTGTTGTTATAAGAATTAATTTGCGTGTGTTCATGGTTTTAATATTGTATCTTTAAAGTTATGATTAATTTTTTAGATATTAAAAAAATATTTGGTTAAATTTGTAAGAAATAAATAGTAAAAATGAAAAAAAATAAAATTATACTTATTTCGGTTTTTGTTTTGATTCTCGGCTATCTGATTTATTCCTATGTCTACAAATCGCATCGTGATATTGCTTCTGAAAAGGAAAGTTTTTTGGTTACCGCTGATGCTGTTTACAATGAATTCAAAACAGATGAATCCAAAGCCAATCAGAAATATCTCGATAAGACTATAGATGTATACGGAAAAATCTCGAGTGTGGATTTAAAGGAAAACACAATTGTTATCGATGAGAAAATGTTTGCGGTGTTTAAGGATAAAATGCCTGCAGGACTTCGGTTGCAATCCGACATAAAAATAAAAGGACGTTTCATCGGCTACGACGATTTGTTGGGCGAAATGAAAATGGACCAATGTGTAATCGAAACCGAATGATATGAAACAATTTTTTACTTTTTTCCTGTGTGCGTTTGTTTGTCAACTGTCCTTTTCCCAACAGGATATTTTTGAATTGGCCAGAAGCGGTACGGTCGAAGCGATGAAAACAGTGTTGAAAGAAAACCCATCAGCCATTAATTCCGTAAATAAGGATGGATACAGTTTGTTGGTATTGGCCACTTACAGAGGTAATAATCCGGTTGCAAGGTTTTTGGTGGATAACGGGGCTGACATTAATGGAACCAGCAATTACGGTTCTCCGTTGATGGCTGCAGTCGTAAAAGGAAACAGTGAAATCGCAAAATTACTTTTAGAACATCATGCCGACACAAGTATTGCGGATTCTAGTGGAAACACGGCTCTTATTTACGCTGTTATTTTCAAAAAGTACGATTTGGCAGAAATGCTGGTAAATGCGAAAGCCAATGTGAATTGGAAAGATATTAGAGGAAATTCTGCTGTCGATTATGTTAAAATGACTAATGATGAAAAATTACTCCAACTTTTAAAAAAATGATGATATGAAAAAAATTACGTTTACTTTTCTCGCATTTTTATTGGGTTTAGGTGCGTTTGCTCAGTCTTATTCTACCGGAACAGTTACTTTTTTTGCTAATTATTCCGGTAAAGTTGATGTGACGAACACTACTGTTACTTTAACATTGATAGGGCCTTCCACCAGTTGGTTAGGGGTAGGTTTTAATGCGCCGGGTTTAATGGATGATATTGGTAAAGATGTTGTAATCTTTGATGGAACCAGTATGACCGACAGAAGTTTTAACGGTTTAGGTGTTACGCCGCCTTTGGATACGCAAAATTGGACAGTGGTTTCAAATACAATCAATACCGGTGTACGAACAGTTGTGGCTACTAGAAGCAGGGTTGCGAGTGAAGGGACAGACTATACTTTCCCATTGGCAGCTCAATCTTTGCAGTTAACTTTCGCCAGAGGATTGTCATTATCGGTAACTTACCACGGAAGCGGCAATTGTGGCGCTACTGTTGCCAATCTGACGCTGGGTATTCAGAATTTTGATTTGGAAAGTTTTAAAATGTATCCGAATCCGGCAAATGATTATACATCCATCGAATTACCGCCACAAACGGAAGAAGCTCGAATTCAGATCTATGATGTTTCCGGAAGAAAGGTAAAAGAAACCGCATTGTCTGTAACAAATAACAAAATTGATCTTTCCGGATTAAATGCAGGGATGTATCTCATGAATATTAAAACAATTGACGGTCAGGGAACGAAAACATTAGTTATTAATTAAGCTTATGAAGAAAATAACATTAATCTTACTGTTGTTCCCGCTTTATGTTTTTTCTCAAGATGATTTATTATCGGAGATTGATACGGTTAAATCGGAAGCTAAAGTCGAATCGGCCTTTAAATCATTGAAAATAATCAATCTGGAATCTACAAAATTAGCAGCCAAAGGAGATTTTTATTTTATAGTTGCCCATCGTTTTGATTATCTGAAAAACGGTTTCGACGACTTTTTCGGATTGGACAATGCCAATACACAATTGAAATTCCTTTACGGTCTGAACAAATGGCTTACGATTCATGTATCCCGAAGTGGTTTTCAGGAAACGTATGATTTGGCGGCCAAATACCGGCTACAGCCTCAGCAAAAGGATGGTTTTCCAGTGTCGCTTGTCGGTTTCAGCAGTGTCGCGGTAAATTCTGAAATGAAAAAACGAGATTATCCGAATATGAATTTCAGTAACCGATTAAGTTATGTAACGCAGTTGTTGGTTTCCCGAAAATTCGATGAACATCTTACGCTGGAAGTAGCACCAACTTATTTTCATGAAAATACAATCCGCGATGTGTTTGATTCCAATGGTAATCCGATACTGCCAAATCCTCAAAACAACAGTCAGTTTGCTGTTGGGATGGGAGGGCGTTATAAAATAACAAAACACGTATCCATAAACATGGATTATGCGGCGCATTTGAACCGTGCTTCCGAATCGGTATATAGAAATCTGCTTTCGGTTGGGGTTGATGTGGAAACGGGCGGACATGTTTTTCAGATGCATTTTACAAATTCCAGAGCCATGCATGAAACCGGGTATCTCGGACAAACTTCCGGAGATTGGACAAAAGGCGAAATTTGTTTCGGATTTAATCTGGTCCGCGTTTTCTAATCTGTCAGATATAAAAAAAGTCCCGATTTTTATCGGGACTTTTTTAGTTTTAATTTTTGATGATTTTACCGGAAGATTTTTTGCCTAAATCGTTTTCAAGAACGATAACATAGGTGCCGGTTTTTAATTCCTGGACAGAAATCGAGTTGTCTGGAACGCTGGTTTTTTTGATGATTTTTCCGGTTATGTCGTAAATCGTAACGGTTTTTATTTTTTCATTTGGATTTGCGGTATTGAATCGGATAAAGTCATTTGCAGGATTCGGATACATGGTGAAATTACCCAAATTGTTTTCCGCTACAGCAAGCGTACTACCTTCAATAACGGTTAAAGCTTGATTGGAAGTAGGGTTGACTATAGTGTCAACTACACCCGAAGGCCAAATGATTACCACTTGGGTGATTTGTGTTTCCGTTCCCAGTCCGAAATGAGTGTTTAAGGTGCTCATGTTTCTAAAACCATCACCGCTTCTCACATCTCTGATTTGTTTGCCCCAAGCGCCATAAATTTCGACGCGGGCACCAATACCGTTACTGTTGCTTTGTATGCCTTTCAGGTTAATTTTAATCCAATTATTTGCATTTGGATTGTTGTAGTAAATAGTGCTTCCGTTTTGAACGTCCAGAAAACCATCGTTATTCAAATCGCCAATTGGCCCGTTGGTTGGAGCAACAGAATACGGGGTGAAAGTCATGTTTCCGTTGTTAATCATTATTGCGTTTCCGGCTCCGAAAACATCTACAAAACCATCGTTGTTGAAGTCATGCGCCACATGCTCGATTCCCATGGAGGCAAACGTATCGTATCCGGAACCGGCTGTTACGTCCGTGAAGGTTCCGTTACCGTTATTTTTCATTAGTTTGTGCATGCCGTTTGCATTGGAACTGGCTCCTACAAGCGCGTCCATATCGCCATCATTGTCGAAATCACCCCAAGCGGAAGACCATGTCTGAACCGGATCGGCCATGTTTGCGGCGACACTTACATTGGTAAAAGTTCCGTTACCATTATTGCGGTGTAGTTCGTTAATATTGGCCGTGGTGACACCGCCTCTGCATTTTGCGATGAACAGATCGGAATCACCATCGTTGTCATAATCCACCCAAATAGAACCGTAGTTGCCTCCTTCGGTATGATCGCCTAAACCACCCTGATTGAAGTTTAAGATGCCACTTCCGTTGTTTAGGAAATAAACGTTTGGATCTACATCATGACAAACAAAAGCATCTAGATTTCCGTCTTTGTTAATATCCGTGAAATTGGAACGCTGGCAAAAAATGTATTGGGCAAAATTCACCGAATTATAAGTAGTTCCGCTGCTCGCCGATTGTAAAAAGGTAGCGCCGTTTCCGCCACCCAAAAGCAAATCATTAAAGCCATCTTTGTTGTAATCGCCGGCAGCAATGCTCCATGAAGGCAGATTGGTAACTCCGGAAACGGGTATGTTTACAGTTGTAAAACCCGGTGAACCTACGTTTTTCTTTAAAATCTGTAGTTGTGTTGCGCTTACCGAAACGATATCGTCCAGATTATCTCCATTCATATCAACCACACAATTGTTATAGGTACCCGAGAGTGAAACCGTTTGAGAAGAAAAAGAAATTACCGGAATAACCAAAGGCTGTTCAATCAGATCAAAAGTGAATCCGGAAGCATTCCAGCGGTTGTCAAAAGCAATATAATAGGTAGTACCGGCTGTAACATTGAAAGTAGCGATGGATAAATAACCGTTCCCGATAATTCCGCCATCGTCATCACCAGAGACACAGCTTAAGGCAGCACAACCACCGGTATACACATTGAAACGGGTGTCTTTGCCGGAATTGATGGCTAAATCAGTTGTTATGGTAACGGTGTAATTGCTTGTTGGGGTATAAGTATACCATTCGCTCAGGGTTGCATTGGTTGTATTTGGTCCGCATAAGATAGTGATGGGAGTCGGACCGTCAATTACACTTACAATATGGCTTCCTGCGGTTATCGGAAGTGCCGTGGCACAAGTGTTTTGTGCGTTGGTTACCCAAGAGGTAATTCCAAGAATAAGTAGGGTAATTTTTTTCATAGGCGTATGCTTTGTGTTGGTTTGTTTTTTATGATTTAGTTGCAGGCAGGTGTTAAGGAGTTAATCCATTGTTCAATGAGCTGCAATCCTTCTTCATGAACAATTGTTCTTCCCAATAGCGGCATTCTGGTGGCTTCATTTACAGAACTCATTCTGAAATGCATTACCGAACGCTGTGCATTTCCTTTGTTGACAATATGGGTTAATGAATTATCAATGTTTTCCTGTGGTGCAACACATACTCCCAAATTAGTAGGATCGGCAGTTTCACTAAAAGCAAAACGCATCGGTCGGTAATCACAATGGCTGTTGGTTGCATGGCAATGGGCACAATTGGCATCTATGTAGGAACGCACTCTTGTTTCCAAAGGCTTAGATGTGTCTTTCCAATTAACGGTACTTACTATATTGCTCGGATAACTTTCCAAATATCCTTCTTCTTTCCATTTTGCCAATTGATTTGTGGAGCCGTTGGTATAATTGTAATTGAAATTCAGACTTTGAGGTTTTGGTCCTATTGGAATCGGTTTTTCGTTTGATTTATGGCAGGTAAGACATTCTGTTCCAGAAGGGATGCGGTAATTCGAGGATTTTATCACATCATTTTCATCCTTCCACGAAATAGGGAAGTAACTGCCGGCCAAATCAAGGTACGCTTCTGTTTGGTCATTATTCCAAACATAGTTTGCGAAAATCCAGATGTCTTTTAGGTTTTCGTCAACACCTTTTTTAATCATCACACGGGTTTCGATAATGCGAGTAGTGTTTGCCGGTTGTACGTTTTCGTAATAAAATGTTTTTATTAAAGCTGTTCCTGTTGGGAATTTCAAAATCTTTCCATCGCCATCGTAAGTTGCTTTTACGCCTGAAGGCATCCATACGAAACGTTTTTTGTGTGCGTAATCGGTGAATAATTGACTCGCGGGTTCGTAAGGAAGTACTTTGTAGGAAGGGGTCTGATTTTTTAACGTTCCTTCAAAGAACTTATAATCAGAAAGTTTTGGGTACGGAACCTGAGTGATGTCCAATACAACGGGTGAAACAGGTGTGTATTCTTCTGTTTCATCATTGGTATTGCAGGCTATTATTGTTGTCAGCGCCAGTATTAAAAGGAAACCTGATAATTTTAGTAGGTATTTTTGTTGCATATTTATTATATAATTTAAGTCAATGCTTTCAAATATATAATAAATTTATCTTTTTTATGGGTTATTGTGGTTTATTAATAAAATATTTTAAAAATGTTATAATTCTAATTTTACATTAAAAGCTTCAAGGTTTTTGAGTGCTTCTGCAGAAGAATAATCAAAAGTGTTTTCAATTGCTTTGTATTCTTTCTTGCTGTTCATTCTTCGAACTGATTCATAAAATCGACGCACTTCTTCCGGATTGGAGAGGATCAATGTTGGAACGGGAACAGAATTTCCGCTATTGTCTTTGGCAACCATGGTAAAATAGGAAGAATTGCAATGCTTCACTTTTCCGGTCTGTATGTTTTCGGACGTCACTCGAATACCTACCACCATCGACGTTTTTCCAACGTAATTCACAGAGGCTTTTAGGGTTACAAGTTCGCCCACCTCAATTGGATTTAAAAAATCAACCGTATCCACAGATGCTGTCACACAATATTTTCCCGAATATTTAGACGCCGAGGCAAACGCAATCTGATCCATAAGGGAAAGAATGTAACCTCCATGAATTTTTCCGCTGAAATTCGAATGCGACGGCAGCATTAATTCGGATAAAGTGATTTTTGAGGCACTTACTTTTTTGAAATTTTCCATAGTTTCTATTTGTTGAAATGTGGTGAATTTTCCAATTGCACGTCTGTTATGAAATATTTTGTATCGCCCCACCATGGAAACGTTCGAAGTCGTTCCACATAAGTGACTTTTACATATTTCCCCTGATAATTTACCAAGTCGTCAATAACGTTTTGATCTTTGTCCAATACCGAAAAACTGAAAATCTGAGCACCGGAAATTCCTTGGCTCATTTCGCCTTCCCAGGTCTTTACGATAAATCCTTTTCGGCTGATTTTGATTAGTTCACCAGCGCGCACACCATCACTGTAAGGAATATAATAGATGTAGGCAAAATAGGTAACGAACATTAAGACTAATGCCAGTAAACCAAATAAAAGGTATTTTTTCATAAAACGTTAATTTTCGGTTGTATGTTCTTTTTCGAGAGCACGGTTAAGAATGTTTTCGGGTAGGGATTTTTTTGCTTTGGCTCCCATCTTTTTTAGTTTTTCCACACTGGTTACAAGGTTTCCTTTGCCTTCTACCAATTTGTTCATGGCGTTGCCGTACTCGCTTTTTGCCTCGTCCATTTTTTTGCCAATTTTAACCAAATCAGACACGAAGCCTTCAAATTTATCGTATAATGCTCCTGCCTGACGTGCTATTTCATAGGCGTTTTCCTGTTGTTTCTGGTTGGTCCACATACTGTCGATGGTTCGCAAAGTAGCCAATAGTGTGGATGGTGTTACGATTACGATGTTTTTTTCAAAAGCTTTGTTGTATAAAGTGTTGTCTTCGTTTAGTGCTAATGCAAATGCCGGTTCCATCGGAATAAATAACAATACAAAATCCGGACTTTCAATCTGATATAAATCATGGTAGTTCTTACCGCTTAACTGCTCGACATGACGTTTGATGGAATTTACATGTTCTTTTAAAAAAGCGGTTTTGTTTTCTTCGTCTTCTTCATTAATGAAACGCTCATAAGCAGTTAAAGAAACTTTGGAATCGACAATCATTTTCTTACCGTCCGGAAGATTGATGACTACATCGGGTTGCACACGCGAACCGTCTTCGGTAACGAAACTTTGCTGTACTTCGTATTCACGGCCTTTCTCCAAGCCCGATTTTTCCAGTACACGTTCTAAAATCAATTCGCCCCAATTGCCCTGCATTTTACTGTCGCCTTTTAATGCTTTGGTAAGATTCAGCGTTTCTTTACTCATCTGTTCGTTCATTTCGCGTAAACCTAAAATCTGCTGACGTAAAGCGGCGTGATAATCGATACTTTCTTTGTGTGTGTCTTCAACTTTCTTTTCAAATAACTGTATTTTGTCCTGTAAAGGCGTCAGGATGTTTTTCAGTTGTTCTTTGTTTTGCTCTGTGAATTTATTTGTTTTTTCTTCCAGAATCTTATTGGCCAGATTTTCGAATTCCTTGGTGAATTTCTCCTGAAGCTGGTTCACTTCTTCTTTTTGTTCTTTGTTTCGTTCCCACAGGTTTTCGAAATCGGTTTCTTTTTTGGACAACTGAATCGCTAAGGCATCTTTTTCATTGCGAATGGTTTCTTTTTCGTTATGCAACTGTTGGAGTTGTTTTTCGAAAGTAGCACGTTCAAGTTGAAACTGTTGTTTGTGTTGTTCGATTTGCGATAAAAGGCCGTTAATGCGTTCTTCCAACCCGGATTTTTCGGATTGTGATTTGGCAGAAAAAAGGATTTTACCAATGAAAATGCCTATTCCCAAGGCAATGATAAATGCGGCTAATACTAAAAGGGTTTGCGACATGGATATATGATTTGTTTAATAGTGTAAATGTAGTAAAAAAAAGAAATGGCTTTGTGATGATTTATTGTAGTGAAAATAAACCGCTGCATCAATTGACTGTTTTATATAAAACGCCTTGTTGCTGTGTGGATTTACTTTGTTTTTTCGTTGTTTTGGTGTCTATATTTTTCTGCTGCAAACACAATGGCAATCCCTATTATGTATGTCAGCAAATCAAGCCAGGAAAATGAAGTTCCTATAACGGTTCTGGCTAGTTTTGACTTTTCTAAATTCAGTTTTTCAACAATATTTAAAAATTGAAGGAATTCTATGGTAAAAGCAAAGGCTAAAACGAAAAAAGCAGCTGTTCTCACCTTTAAGTTAAAAAACGATTTTACAAAACAATAAAGTAATATAACAACCAATACATCACCTAAATAGGGTCTTATAAAACGGTCATGAACAAATAAGGCGATTAGGATTTCTGTGATAAAAAGGGCAACAGTAAATGCTAAATAAAGTGGGTTGAATTTCAGCATTTTAATGAGTATTGTCAGGTTTTGGTATTCCGATAAAATAAACGATTACGATTACGGTTATGCAGGCAGTAGTAATAAATGCTGTTGTGGCACCAAACCGAAACCAAATAATTCCGGTTAAGGAGCTGGCCAACATGGTAGCGATACTTTGTAATCCTGAAAATGTTCCAATAGCAGTGGCTGTATCTTTTTTGTCGGTGATGTTTGAAATCCATGCTTTTGAAATGCCTTCGGTTGCTGCAGAATAGATGCCGTATAAAGCAAAAAGACCAAAGAAGAGATACTGGTTAACACTCATGGCCATTCCGAAATAAACGCTTGCAAATAAAATGAGTCCGGAGATGAAAATTGTTTTCAGTCCTACTTTATCGGCAAGTATTCCAAGTGGAAAGGCAAACAGTGCATAGATGAGGTTGTAAAAAATGTACATCCCGATTACCATTGCATCGTCAAGTCCGCTTTCTTTTGCTTTTAGCAGCAGAAAAACATCCGAACTGTTAAATAATGTAAACAGCAGTAAACCGGCAACCAATTTGCGGTAAGGAGTCGGACTGGCTTTCCAATACTGCAGAAAGGAAAAAAAAGAAACCTTTGTTTTTTCTTTGTCGGAAACCCTTGTTTTGTCCTTTAGTAAGAAAGATGCGGCGACAGCGAAAAGGCCGGGAATGAAAGCGACATAAAAAAGTGTTTTGTAATCCTGAGGATAATAATACAGATACAGCAATGCTAAAGCCGGACCGAAAACGGCTCCCAAAGTATCCATGGAGCGATGGAATCCGAAAATCTTTCCTTTGGTTTGCGGCGTTGCTTCATCGGAAAGCATGGCGTCTCGGGCTCCTGTTCGGATGCCTTTGCCAAAACGATCGATGGTTCGAGCCAGAAAAATCCATACCGGAAAGGTAAAAACAGCCATCATGGGTCTTGATAAAGAGCTGAACGCATAACCAATCCGAACAAAAGGAACACGCTTGCCTGAATTGTCGGAAAGTTTACCGAAATATCCTTTACTCAATCCGGCAGTAGCCTCGGCAATTCCTTCCAATACTCCGATCAGAACTATTGAAAAGCCAATTGATTTGAGGTAAATAGGCATTACAGGATACAGCATTTCACTTGCTATGTCCGTAAAAAGACTAATTATGGACAGAATCCAAATGGTTCGGGTAATGTATTTCAAGATTTTTCAGGTATTTACGGAAAACTTTTCAGTCAGCGTTTTACAAACTTAAGAATATGATTTTGTTTTTCCGATACGATGTGTGCAATATACATTCCGTTTTGAAGGTCATGGATGTTGATTTGTGAAGTGTTTCCTGTTTGCTCTTTGATTTTTTTTCCCACAGTATCAAATAAGGTAATTTTTTCAATAGTGTTGTTTTCGTAATTAATGATAGAAATTACATCGCTGGCGGGGTTCGGATATAGGATGAAAGGCCTGCTTTGACTGAAATTTTCGGTGGATAAATTTGCGCAGAAAACCGAAGTGGGGATATTTCGGTGATTGTTGGATCCGATACCTAATCTGCCGTCTGTATTGTAACCCCAAGCCCATAAATCGGTGTTTGAATTCACGCCAATGGTATGTTGATAGGATAGGGCAATGTCTGTCCAATTGCTTGAAGTTCCTACCGAAACAGGGATGCTGCTGTGGGTGTTTGTGCCATTTCCCAATTGACCAAAGCTGTTGTATCCCCAAGCCCATAAGGTTCCGTTGGTTTTTATGGCTACTGTATGGTAACCTCCGGCATTAACATTCTGCCAATCTGAATCAGTACCAATTTGGGTTGGAACAGCTTTATTTGTTAAGGTGCCATCTCCTAATTGACCATAGGCATTCCATCCCCAAGCCCATAAAGTGCCATTTTGTTTAATGCCGGTTGTATGCAGATAGCCTTCGTTAATCTCCAGCCAGTCGGTGTCGGTCCCGATTCGTACCGGTGTGATTCTGTATGTAATAGTACCGTCTCCTAATTTTCCGTTGGTGTTGTCTCCCCACGCCCATAACGAACCATTGGTTTTAATAGCAAAAGAATTACTGTTGCCTGCGGCTACGGATAACCAGTCAGTGTCGGTTCCAATTTGTACCGGATGGTTTTTGTTTATGGTTGTGCCATCGCCAAGTGCTCCATAAGAATTGCTTCCCCAAGCCCATAGAGTGCCGTCAGTTTTAATGGCCAATGTGTGGTTGGCACCACCGGAAGCAGTTTTCCAATTTGTTTCCGTATTCATTTGAATGGGGATATACAAATCAATATCAGTTCCGTTGCCCAATTGTCCTTCGTTGTTACCGCCCCAGGACCATAACGTATTGTTCTGTTTGATGGCAACCATATGACTGTAGCCTGAAGAGACTGTTTTCCAATCTGTGTCTGAAGAGATTAAAACAGGGGCGTTACGGTTAGTGGTAGTGCCATCTCCTAATTGTCCCCGGCCGTTAAAGCCCCAGGTCCATAGCGTGCCATCTTCTTTAATTGCTGCGGATTGGCCGTTTTTAGCTGATATTTTTTCCCAACATTGAGTGCTTGCAATAGTGTTCCAGAGCAGGAATACAGATATAAAAAGTAGCTTTTTTTTCATAAGCAGCATTTATTGAATTTAAAAATTCTTCCTCTTCATCTTAATGAGATGTTTTTTATTGAAAAAAACGGTCTCATAGTATATTGGTAAATTAAATACAATTTAGCGAAAAAACAAATAAAGTTTTATTAAATTAACATTATTTATGTGTTTAACTTTAAGTTTAAAACATTTTATGAAAAATATGTTAAAAAAATCTATTTTGATTATTTTTGATGTAAAATGTTGATTTTTAGTTGTTTGTATTGAAAATATTTGTAACTTTACTGAACGGTTTTTGATTTGTTATTTGAATTTATTCATCCGTGAAAAGAGAATCTATTCGAGAGTCGTTTCAACTAAAATAGTGAAAGGATAATAGTAAATCAGAATACTGTAGAGAGGCCTGTTAAAAGGCCTCTTTTTTTGTTTTAAAAGGATAATTTCTAAAGCGTATCGAAATATTTCGTAAATTTGAGTTGAGGTTTCGATTAGTTATTGAATAGATCCAAGCACAACCGCAAAAGAGTATTCAGTCGTAAGTTCTGCCTACATTGAAAGGTATTTTGAATTAGACGTAATGAATCAAAACTTCGATAGGAGGTCTAACGGGCCTCCTTTTTTTATTTTGAAAACCTTTTATTTTGAGTTGTCTTTTACATAAGAAGCCAATAAAAATAATTTATCGAAATTAAGCAAAAATGAAAGTTTACATTAAAAATATGGTTTGTCATCGCTGCATATTAGCAGTAGAAACGATTCTGAAATCCTTAAATCTCGCCTACAAGAATGTTACTTTGGGGGAAATCGAGTTTCAGAATCCGTTGCCTGATGCAATGAAAGAAAAAATGGCACAACAGCTCGAAGCGATTGGTTTTGAACTTATTGATGATAAAAAGCATCAACTGATTGAGCGCATAAAAAATTGCATCATTCAATTCATTCATCACGATAAAGAACTTCTGAAAATGAACCTGTCCGATTTTTTAGCCGGGGAATTGGGCTACGAATACAATTACCTGAGTAATTTATTTTCGGAAGTGGAAGGGACGACAATCGAAAAATATGTGATTCTGCAAAAAATTGAAAAAGTAAAAGAACTCATCGTATACGACGAACTTTCATTGAAGGAAATCGCAGAAAGATTGGGATACAGCAGTGTAGCCTATCTGAGCAATCAGTTTAAAAAAGTAACCGGATTAACCCCTTCTCATTTTAAATCCATCGGACAGCAAAAACGTATTCCGTTAGATCATCTGTAAATGTTACAATTCGTTGTGAGAATCCTATAATGCTTTCTTTGCTGATCTGACCGAACTTTGTGTTATCAATAATAAGAAATCATGGAAACAAACAACAAAATACTCACCATTCCGCTTGAAGACGTTCACAGCGAACATTGTGCACTGATTGTGGATGATGCTCTTAATAAAACTGATGGCGTTTTGTCACACAAAGTAGAACTCAACAACCAATTGGCTAAAATTGAGGTCGATTCCAAACAATTTAAGTTAGGACAACTCACAAAAAATATTCGGGATCTGGGCTATAATGTCACTACCGTTAAAAAAAGTTATCCTGTAGAAGGGATGACCTGTGCTTCTTGTGCAGTGAGCGTAGAAAGTATCCTGTCTTTTGAGGAAGGCGTTATTTCCTCCGCAGTGAATTATGCAAACGCCACAGCTACTGTCGAATATGTTCCGGGGTTAGGGCATCCGGAAAATTTTAAAAAAGCAATTCAAAGCATCGGTTATGATTTGATTATTGCCGAATCCGAAAATCAGGAAGATGAGATTCAGGAACGTCAGAACGAACACTATCTGCAATTAAAAAAACGGACAATAGCAGCCGCCTTGTTCACTCTTCCTGTATTTCTTATCGGAATGTTTTTCATGAATATGCCTTTTGCCAACGAAATTATGTGGGTGTTGGCTACGCCGGTTTTGTTCTGGTTCGGAAAAAATTTCTTTATCAATGCCTGGAAACAAGCCAAACACCGCAAAGCCAATATGGATACGCTGGTCGCGTTGAGTACCGGAATTGCTTATGTTTTCAGCGTTTTTAATACGTTAAATCAGGAGTTCTGGCACAGTCGCGGTTTGCATGCACACGTGTATTTTGAAGCGGCAACCGTAGTAATCACTTTCATTCTCTTGGGAAAAGTGCTGGAAGAACGCGCCAAAGGAAATACCGCCTCGGCCATAAAAAAACTAATGGGTTTACAACCTAAAACCGTTACGCGATTAACCAAAGAAGGGCAACAGGAAGAAGTGAAAATCAGTGCGGTTACTCTGGGCGATGTTCTTTTGGCAAAACCCGGAGAAAAAATAGCGGTCGACGGGAAAGTAATTTCAGGAAGTTCTTTTGTCGACGAAAGCATGATTTCCGGAGAACCGGTTGCGGTAAGTAAAAATGCCGGTGATGAAGTTTTTGCCGGAACCATCAACCAAAAAGGAAGTCTGCAGTATTCCGCAGAAAAAGTCGGATCCGAAACACTGCTTTCCCAGATAATTCAAATGGTACAAAATGCGCAGGGCAGCAAAGCGCCGGTACAAAAACTGGTCGATAAAATTGCCGGAATCTTTGTGCCGATTGTGTTGCTGATTTCGATAGTGACGTTAATCGTCTGGATTATTTTTGGAGGCGAAAACGGTTTGACACACGGACTTTTAGCCATGGTGACGGTTTTGGTCATCGCTTGCCCGTGTGCTTTAGGTTTAGCAACACCAACTGCTATTATGGTTGGCGTTGGGAAAGGTGCCGAAAAAGGAATCCTGATAAAAGATGCTGAAAGTTTAGAACGCGCCCAAAAAGTTGACACCGTTATTTTTGATAAAACAGGAACCATTACTGAAGGAAAACCATCTGTAGCAGCTTCGTTGTGGAAAGAAGAAAATGCGTTCCTTACGGCAGTTTTGTTCGCAATCGAAAAGCAATCGGAACATCCTTTGGCAGAAGCGGTTGTGGCGAACTATTCCGGAATTTCGACGGTAACAGTTTCGGATTTCGAAAGCATCACCGGATTTGGGGTGAAAGCGAAAGTGGAAGGGAAAACATATTTTGTCGGGAACAAACGGTTGTTAGACAGCCATCAGGTTGCAATCGATAATTATTTTACCAATTTTATTGCAAATCATTCTCAATTGGCACACACGCTTTTGTATTTTTCCGATTCGGAACAAGTTTTAGCGATATTGGCTGTTGCCGATAAAATCAAAGAAACGTCGATTGAAGCGGTAAGACAATTGAAAGAACAAGGCATAGAGGTAATTATGCTTACCGGTGATAATGAACAAACGGCTGCATCGGTAGCCAAAACGGTTGGAGTAAGCCGATACAAAGCCGGAGTTTTACCGGAAGATAAATTGTCTTTCGTAAAAGCATTGCAATCAGAAGGGAAAACAGTAGCGATGGTAGGCGACGGTGTAAACGACAGCGCGGCTTTGGCTCAGGCCAATGTGAGTATCGCTATGGGAAAAGGTTCTGATATTGCGATGGATGTGGCGCACATGACCATCATTTCTTCGGATTTACTGAAAGTATCGCAGGCCATTTTACTCTCCAGACAAACCGTAGCCACCATAAAACAAAATCTGTTCTGGGCTTTTATTTATAACATCATCGGAATACCGATAGCCGCCGGAGTCCTGTATCCGATAAACGGTTTTTTACTCAACCCTATGATTGCCGGTGCAGCCATGGCGATGAGTTCGGTGAGTGTGGTAAGCAACAGTTTACGGCTTAAATTCAGAAAATAACAGTAAATTTTACAAAACAGGGCAGTAATAGTATAACAACATCAGGACGAAAACTTCCGAAATTTGTAGCACAAATAAGTAATAAATTATCAGACAATGAAAACGAAACAATTCAAAACCAATATCAATTGCTCGGGCTGTGTGGCCAAAGTAACACCATTTTTAAATCCGTTATTGGGTGAAAACCAATGGCAGGTTGATACGGCTAATAAAGAAAAAATTCTGACTGTTCCCGCAGATAATCTGGACGAAAAAACACTTTTGGAACAGGTTAAAAACGCCGGATTTAAAATCGAACCTTTAACACAAAACCAATAAAAATGAAAACAGTATTTTTAATTCTGATGAGTTGGGTCGGACTGACAGCTGCTCAGGCACAAAGTAACGATTGGAATCAATTGTTAAAAGACTATTTGGTTCTCGAGGATGCTTTGGTGGGTTCCAACGCAAACGATGCGAAAGAAGCCGTTGCAAAAATGCAAAAAGAAGTACAACAACTCCTGCCGGAAGCATCAGGGAAGGCATATCAAAAAGAGCTTAGGTTTTTAGCGGCCTATCTGGAAGTTGCCGGTAAAGCTTCATCGGTGGAGGATATCAGAACCCGATTCGAAAAAATATCCGGATCCATGATAGTTTTGGCGAATCAAAAAGTATTTGGCAGCGAAACTTTGTATGTAGTGTATTGCCCAATGAAAAAAGCCAGCTGGCTGGACGATGCCAATGAAGTGAAAAATCCATATTACGGAAAAGCAATGCTAACCTGCGGAAGCGTTACCAAAACAATCAATTAAGAAATCATGAAAAGGCTGTTCCTTCTTTTGTTTTTAACGAGTTATTCTTTTGCTGCAATCGGACAAACGGTTAAACGTTACGATTTGCACATAAAAGACACGTTGGTGAATTTTACCGGGAAAACAAAACAAGGAATAGCGATTAACGGTCGGATTCCGGCGCCTACTCTGGAATTTACGGAAGGAGATATTGCCGAAATCCACGTGTACAATTACCTGCATCACGAAACGTCTTTGCATTGGCACGGACTAATTTTGCCCAACGAAATGGATGGGGTGCCTTATCTTACCACAGCTCCCGTAAAACCCCATTCTGAAGCAATATATCGTTTTCCGATTGTGCAAAACGGAACGTATTGGTACCATTCACACACCATGTTACAAGAACAGGTTGGAATGTACGGCGCTTTTATTATTCATAAAAAAGAACCATCTGCGGTTAAAGAAAAAGTGGTGTTGTTAAGCGATTGGAGCGATGAAAACCCGAATCAGATTGAGCGATCGTTACATCAGGCTACCGATTGGTATGCTATCCGAAAAGGAGCTACTCAAAATTATCTTCAGGCGATAAAAGAAGGCCATTTTTCCACCAAACTGGAAAACGAATGGAAACGCATGATGGCGATGGATGTAAGTGATATGTTTTACGAAAAATTCCTGATAAACGGCAAACTTTCCGATGCGGTTTCCGATTTGAAACCCGGTGAAAAAATCCGATTGCGCGTTATTAATGGAAGTGCTTCCACTTATTTTTGGCTGCAATTTTCCGGTGGTAAAATGGAAGTGGTTGCCAGTGACGGTGCCGACGTAAAACCAGTTACTGTAACACGATTGATTGTTGGTGTTTCCGAATCATACGATATTCTGATTACCGTTCCCGAAAAGGGGAGTTATGAATTTTCAGCCACTTCAGAAGACCGGACGGGAAGTGTTTCGCTTTGGTTGGGAGAAGGTGCAAAAGTACCAATGAAACCGATGGAGCGTTTGCAGTATTTTGAAGGCATGAAAATGATGAATGACATGATGACCGTGGGCGGAAAAATGAACGATATGGGCATGAACATGAGTCTGCAACAAATGGATATGAATGCCGTAATGTATCCCGAAATCACCGGAAGTTCATCGGCGGAGAAAAGTGAAAGTGCTGAAGAAATGCATCACGATCATGCTGAAATGCCTAAAGAAGAAATGGTAACTTTGAATTACAACATGTTGCAATCGGTAACCAAATCAACGTTACCCGACGTCCCTTTTCGCGAATTTACGTTTGAATTAACCGGAAACATGAACCGGTATGTCTGGACGATGGACAACAAAACCATTTCAGAAACGGACAAGATTCTGATAAAAAAAGGCGAAAACATCCGTATCATTATCAAAAATAATTCGATGATGCGTCATCCGATGCACCTGCACGGTCATTTTTTCAGAATCGTCAATCAGTACGGCGAATATTCTCCTTTGAAAAATGTAATGGACATCATGCCGATGGAGACCAATGTGATTGAGTTTCATGCTTCGGAAAATTATGGCGACTGGTATTTTCATTGCCATATTCTGTATCATATGATGTCGGGAATGGGAAAAATTTTCAGTTATGAAAACTCGCCTGTAAATCCGGAATTGGGTAACCCAAAAAAAGCCTTGCGAAAAGTATATGCCGACGACCGTCGTTTTTATTTAGGAGCCGAAATCGGTTTGGAAAGCAACAGCAGCGATGGTGAAATCCGTTACAGTAATACGCGATGGATGCTGCAAACCGAATGGCATGTGGGATTTCAAAAAGAGTATGGGTATGAAAATGAACTGCGTTTTGGGCGTTTTTTAGGTAAAAACCAGTTTTTGATGCCTTATTTGGGTTGGGATTTTCGGTACAGACCGGAAAAAAATACAGAATACAATTTGTTCAATCAGACCGATACCCATAACAAAAGAAGTGTGGTTTCTTTAGGTTTGCAGTATACAATGCCCTTTTTTATAGTGGCGGATTCCCGAATAGATACCGATGGAAAATTCAGATTGTCTTTCTCGCGCAACGATATTCCGCTAACGGAAAGGATGCGGTTGCGCGCGATGTGGAATACGGATAAAGAATGGGCTTTAGGGGCAAAATACATTCTCACAAAATATTGGGCACTTTCAACACATTACGACAGCGACATGAAGTGGGGAGCAGGAATCACGTTGCAGTATTAAAGAAAGATTTCAATCAATTATCGCTAAAGAGTATTCTTTTAAATTCATTTACGGGCAAAGGTTTGCTTAACAAACTCTGAACATAATTATTGTCTTCCGCCCGCTTTATGTCTTCCGAATCCAATGTAGAAGAAAGCATGAATATTCTGGTTTTGTGTTTAAGCGATTCCGGAAGTTTTTCGTACTCCGACAGGAATTCAAATCCGTCCATTTCGGGCATACGGATATCCAACAGGATTATGAGTTCGTTGAAATTTATATCCGAATTCTTCAGCCATAGCATTCCTTCCCGGCCGTTGTTGGCAATATTTATATCGGTCAGTCCCAAGTTCTTTTTTAATAACTGACTGGTAACCAACTGATCAATAAGATTGTCTTCGATTAATAAAAGTTTATATTTCATAGTATTTGGGGAGTGTGACTGTAAATGTACTTCCAACGTTGGTTTCTGAAGTTACCGTAATATTACCATTGAGATTTTCCGCTGCTTCTTTTGCGATGTAAAGTCCCAAACCGGAGCCCATATTGTTGTTTGTAACAAAAAACATTTCAAAAATTTTAATGCTGAATTCGTCTTTTATTCCAATCCCGTTGTCTTCAATTTCAATTTTACAAAACCCGTTATCTTCATAGGCTTTGATGATAATGTGTTTCTTTTTCTTTTCCGGATCGGAATATTTTATGGCATTTGAAATAAGGTTGTTGAGGATGATTTTTAAACGAAGGCAATCGGTAGAAATTTCGTCGAGTGCAATGTTTTTTTTAATATTGATGGTTTCGGCATTTTTGATGTGTTGGTGCTGACTTATACAATCATCAATCAATTTGTTGAGGCTTACAGTTTCAATCGATAATTGCTTCCTTTTGTTTCTGGAATAATCAATAATATCACTTATAAATTGATCTTGTTTTGTCAGGCTTTGGTGCATCAGTTGTAAATATTCTTTGAGCTGTTCCGGATTGTTTTCTTCCCACGCAATTTCAATCAGTCCTTTCAGAGACGTTATGGGAGAACGTAAATCATGGGAAGCACTATACACAAATTTGTCCAATTCACGGTTTGCAATCGTTAAATTTTCATTGTGAACTTCCGTTTCTTTTTTCGAAAGAATGAGCTTTTTAATCATAATGAAATAGTACAGCGATACACTGCAGATGATTATCAAAATGAAAAAAACATTGGTATACACAAGATAACTTTCTATTTTTCGTGTGCCTTCATTAAGACTGTCGGAGTAGTTTTTTTCGGTTTTTGTTAAAACATCGCTCAGGTTGCTTATCCTGAGTAGCATTTCTTTTTTCGCTTCCGAATCTAAACCGGTGGATTGTACTTTTTGATGTACTTCATTTCCGATTACTTGCAGTTGTTCGATTAAACGATCTCCTTTTTCCCATTCATCAATTGCTTTTTTGAAAAAAGGAACGTTATGGAAATTTTTAAACATCCAGATCATATTGTCGAAATCCTTCTCATTATTTCCACCGGCTCTTAAACCTTGTTTGATTATTTTCGGGTCTTCATTGTTAAGCATTGCTTTTCGGGCAATAGCATCGCCTTTCGGAATTTTTAATTCTTCCTGAAAGGACGCCCATAGGTTTTCATCCTTTGTATAAAGATAGGCTATGAGGTGCCGAACAGCTTCTTTCTGTCCTTTAGAATAATACGATTCTCCGCTGATGTAGGCTCTGTTAACCGATAATGTCCTAATGGTATAATAGTTAATAACAATCAGTAAGGCGCATGAAACAAACACTATAAATAATAGAACGAAAACATTGGGCAGCTTTAATTTCTCAATAATTTCCCTTTTATTCATAAATGTTCCAATTAAAAGCAGATGAAAAAATCTTTTCTAAGGTAAGGTTTTTTTTAAAAACAAAAAAATATAGTAAGAATTTTATGATTACATGTTTGTAGGGTTTATTTTGCAAAGCTTCAAATGTTTGAAAAACAATAATTAAGCTTTTAATAAAGCATCAATGTTGAATTTTTTCATCTGAAGGAAAGCGTTGACTACTCTTGGTGCTTTTTCAGGATCACTCATCAATTCCCCAAGTATTTCCGGAACAATTTGCCAGGATACTCCGTATCGGTCTTTTAGCCAGCCGCAATTGCTTTCTTCACCACCTTGGGTGAGTTTGTCCCAGAAATAATCAATTTCTTCCTGATTTTCACATTCTACCACAAACGAAAGGGCTTCATTGAAAGTGAAGCCTTTTGCCAAACCACTGTCCATGGCCATAAACACATTTTTGTTTAACTGAAATTGCGCATGCTTAATTGTGCCTTTTACATCATGATCGTCTTCCGAATATCGCAGAATACCTACAATTTCCGAATTTTTAAATAGTGAAGTGTAAAAATGAATGGCTTTTTCCGCTTTACCGTGCACTTTTTCGGTAAACATCAGAGTGGGTGTAAATTTTTGCCCCACATCAGCCAATTTTCCATACGACAATTGCCAGTTAACGCCAAATTTGTCCTGAACCCAACCGTATTTTTCACTCCACGGATAGTTGTCTTTAGCCATTAACACCATTCCGTCTTCAACTAATTTATCCCAGGCAGTGTCTATTTCCGATTCGGTTTCACAAACTACAAAAAAAGAAATCGACGGATTCATTTGAAATTGTGGTCCGCCATTCAAACACATGAATTTTTGCCCGGAAGCTTCAAATGTGACAACCATCGGGTTTTCGGCAGTAATTTTCACATGTTCAAATACCGAACAGTAAAATTCGGCGGCGGCTTTGGCTTTTCCGTTAAACCAAAGACAGGGATAGATTGGATTTTTCATTTTCAGATTTCTAAGCGGTTGGTTTATTGTTTGGGAAATTGACTGACATCCATATAAAAAACTTCCCAAAAATGTCCATCCGGATCTTCAAAACTTCTTTGTTGCATGAAACCGTAATCTTTTGGTTCGGTCGGTTCTGTACCTCCTGCGGCCAGCGCTTTGTCTGCCATTTCATTCATTTTTGCAACACTTTCGAGTGATAAAGAATTGATAACGGCTGTCGTTTTATGGGTATTGGCAATTTCTTTTCGGATAAAATCCCTAAAACGATTATACGTCAACAACATTACATAAATCTCGTCGCTAAAAACCATACAGGCTGCGGTTTCATCGGTAAACTGAGGATTGTTAGTAAACCCAATTTCAGTATAAAAAGCCATGGATTTCGGGAGGTCTTTTACCGGGAGATTGATAAAAATCTGTGATTTCATAGTGGTCTGATTGAGTCGTTAGTTGGATTCCGTGTATTTTTTGAAATTGTCTAAAATGGATTGCCAGCCTTTTTGCTGCAGTTCCGTCGAATTTTCGTTTTCTGCTTCAAAGGTTTCGGTGACCGTTGTCTGTGAACCATCCGATTCAAAATGAATATTCACTTTCCGTCCGTCGATAATTGAATATTCTATCCTTTCGTGCTCTTTTACAGCGATGTAAATGCCTTCAAAATCAAATCCGAAACTGCCGTCCCGGGCTTCCATTCTGAAATTGAATTTGCCTTCCGGACGTAAATCGTTGTTTGCGTGTGGCGTAAACCAGTCATCTGAAGCATTGTTCCATTGCGTGATATGCTCCGGACAGGTCCAGTATTTCCAGACTTTTTCAATTGGAGCTTTTACCGTAGTCGTTACGGTTATCGGTTGTTTTTGTGTCGCCATAACGTCTTTTATCGGGTGAAACAAGTGTCATAAAATTACGATACTTTTGCCAAGCGATAAAACATAAAATGTATTTTTACCAAAAAATTAATAATGCACAGGCACTTTCTTCTTCATAAACCCCATGGATATTTAAGTCAGTTTATTTATGAAAAGAAACGGCATAAGAAACTGTTGGGCGAATTGCATGCTTTTCCGGAAGGAACGATGGCTATCGGGCGTCTTGATGAAGATTCGGAAGGATTGTTACTGCTAACCACAGACGGCATGATGAGTGAAATTGTGCGCAGTAAAACTGTTGAAAAAGAGTATTTTGCCCAAGTTGACGGTTTGGTTACCGAAGAAGCCATAGCACAATTAAAAAACGGAGTGGAGATTGGTTTTAAAGGGATTCGTTATACTACAAAAAAATGCGAGGCGCGAATTGTTACTGATTTACCGGATTGCATCGGTGAAGGCAGACGCATTCGTGATGCGCGACATGGTCCCACCAGTTGGCTTTCCATTACGCTAACGGAAGGAAAATTTCGTCAGGTGCGTAAAATGACGGCTGCCGTTGGATTGCCTACCTTACGATTGGTGCGTATTAGAGTCGGAACAATTACTTTACAGAATTTGAAAGCAGGAGAAGTTTTAGAAGTGCCCGATTTTCAAACAGACGATATTTAAAGATGATAAACATTGTTTTAGTGGAACCGGAAATCCCAAATAACACCGGAAATATAGGACGATTGTGCGTAGGAACGGAAAGTCGTTTGCACCTGATTCATCCCTTTGGTTTTGAGATTACGGATAAAAACCTGAAGCGCTCCGGTTTGGATTATTGGGTGCATCTGGATTGGCATCAGTATCAGAATGTAGCCGAATGGAAAGCTCAAATTCCGGATTTGTCACGTGTTTTTCTGATGAGTTCCCATGCCGAAAAATCCTATCTTGAAGCTGATTTTCAGGATGGTGACTGGTTGGTTTTCGGAAAAGAAAGCGTTGGATTGAGTCAGGAAGTATTGCAACAATTCGAAAATCATTTGACCATACCAATGTCGGATAAAATCAGAAGTTACAATATCGCCAATTCGGTTGCATTTGTGGTTGGGGAAGCGAAACGTCAAATTATGCTGAAATAAAATAAATAAACCTGTAAAAGCACGGTGTTCTTCTACAGGTTTAGTATTATCGGTGGATAAAATTTCCGAGTGAAACCGTATAATTTCCGTTTTTGGCAATGTAAATATTGTATTCTCTTGGAAACAATCGGTTAATCGGATAATTAAGAGGTTGCGAAAAAGAGCTGTTTATCACTTTTCCGGATTTAAGAAATTCTAATGTTACAATCGGACTGATGAAAACAAATTTACCGTTAAAAGTACCCAATGCAAGGGTGTGTGCGAGTGGTAAATAATTATCTGCATTTCCAGGAAGCCAATAGCGGCCAGTTTGGGCATACGAACCAACTCCTTTCAGTAACGGAGCATAATCTACCGGCATGTAATTTTTTTGCGGATAGTTGCTGAATTTTGAATCCAGTTCCTCAGACCATTCCGGTATTTGCATTCTTTCGGCTAAGGAAATCGTGTAAAAATGAAAGTCGAAATGTCCTTTTTTGAAACTTTCAATATCAGAGTAACGCTCCGGAATCCAGTTTATTCCAATATGATTGAATGCCGTAATTTCCGTAGCAATTTTTGGTAACGTAATGATGGACGACTTATTGAAGTCGGTATTATCAGGGAGATCATTAATAACGCCGGGTGTCATTTCAACACCAATTTCCAAAGGCATTTGATAGTTGTTTACACGAATCCATGATTGAGCAAAACCATTGCCTAACGGAATTTCAGGACCGTAAATAACATTGACACTACTGCTTTCTTTAGTTGTTTGAGAGGCAGCACCACTACTGCCGGAATCTTCGTTTACATATTCTTCTTTGTCACATGAAAAAAATATAAATAAAAGTCCGACTATGAGAACTTTTCCTAAATGGTTACTTTTTTTCATAAGTGTTTTTTTAAGTTTTTAATTGTTAACGGGGTACAAATTCGCTCAGAGTGATATAGCGATTTTGAGTTTTCGGATCTAAATAGATATTGTATCTCGTTGGATAATTGCCCGGAACATCAAAAAAATCAGGTTGTGAATAAGGAAATTCCATACTAGCTCTGATATTGTTTAGGGTTTGTAATGTTACCATTGGTTCAACAAAGATAAATTGACCGTCATATGTTCCCAATATCATTATTTTTGAAAATGGGAGATAAGCTCCTAAATTTGAAGGAAGCCAGTGTTTGCCCATTTGAGGTTCAGCACCTATGGCACCCGGAAGGGTAATATAATCCATGGGCATGTGTCCTTTTGCGGGATAATTGTTAAATGCAGCATCTGAATTAAGAGACCATTCGGGAATAGCGTTACGTTCTGCAACCGATATCATGTAAAAATGAACATCGAAATGAGGAACTGTAAAAACACCTTGCGGATCATGGCCGGTGGGATTCCAATTAAGACCAATATGGTCAAACGGAGTGAGTTCTCTGGCTTTGAGATGTAAAGGCAGAACTATAGTGTTTTCGTGTCCGGAATTCAACGGTAATCCTTTTAAAGCCTCAGGAGTAAATTCCACCCCAATTTCTCTAGGATACCCATTTGCATCCACACTGATCCAACTTCGTACCATTCCTTCACCAAGTCTGACTTCACGACCTTTAAAAACAGTAACGAGATTGCCTTTTGAATCTGCTTTTACTTCTTCATTGTACGTTTTGTTATTGCCAGCTTCAGTAAATTCTTCTTTTTCACAGGAAACTAAAGCAAATGTCAAAATCAAAAGAATAATTTTTCCTACTAAGAATTTTTTTTTCATAATTTAAAATTTAAATTAATACTCTCTGTACAGGAAAAATGTTTTTGGAAATTTTAGTATACAAATTTACGGATAAAATATAAGTATTTGATTTTTAACGATTTAAAATAAATATGTGACAATTTTAGATTGAAATAACAGCCCCGATAAGAAACATTATGAAACCACTTTTTTCTTTTATATTTGTGTAATAACCAATCAAAAAATATATGGCATCAGTACATCCTTATCTTACGTTTAACGGAACTTGTGAAGAAGCGTTTAATTTTTATAAATCCGTTTTTGGCGGTGAATTTCCTTATGCGGGAAAATTTAGTGACATGCCGTCAGAATATCCGATTGCCGAATCGGAAAAAAACAAAATCATGCACATTTCATTACCTATCGGAAATACTGTTTTGATGGGAAGTGACGCAGTGGAAGGTTTTGGCGGAGTTCCGAAATTTGGGGACAATTTCTCCGTTTCGATTAATACCGACAGTGAAGAAGAAGCCAAACGAATTTTTGACGGACTTTCAGCTGGCGGAAAAGTAACCATGCCTTTGGATAAAACCTTCTGGGGCGCATTGTTCGGTATGTTTACGGATAAATTCGGCATCAACTGGATGGTCAACTACGATTACGAACAGAAATAATCTGCGTTTTAGATAATAATTGAGCCTCGATTTTTCGGGGCTTTTTTATTTTAATTAACCTTATCGTAACCTTTTGATTGCTTTAATTTAATTGTAAATCAGTAACTTAGTGGTGATTTCAATTTTAAAGTTGAAAGCCATGAGTGAAATCGTTTTAACCCTCTTGGGAGGTTTGGTCCTTTTTCTCTATGCGGTAACCAGTCTTTCTGATGTTATTCGGAGCGTTACTGCCAAGAAACCAAAAAAATGGCTTTTACGATTTACCAAAAACACATTTACGGCAATTCTCACCGGTACTTTGATTACCATTATTTTAGATTCTTCTTCCGTAGTGATTATCATAACGATTGTCCTGGTAAATTCAGGATTGCTTACTTTTCGTCAGGCGATGGGAATTGTAATGGGAGCCAATATAGGTACCACTATCAGCAGTCAGATTATTGCTTTGGACGTTGCCCAGTATTCGCCTGTCCTTTTGGTCATCGGGATGACACTGCTTTTGATTATGCAGAAAGAACATCACAAGCGATACGGACAGCTCTTTATTTATTTCGGAATGTTGTTTTTCGGTTTGTTTATCATGGAAAATGCTATTGCGCCTTTAAAAGAAAATCCTGTTTTTCATGAATGGATGGCGGCTATGGATAATCCGATTACAGGTTCGATTACAGGAGCATTTATAACACTTATTATTCAGTCGTCTTCTGCTACAGTGGGTATGGCGATCCTTTTGGTGAAAAAAGGCGCTTTAACTCTGGTTGGCGGAATCGCAATTATGCTGGGAGCAGAGTTAGGAACCTGCAGTGATACATTATTGGCCACCATACGCGGTAATCGACAAGGAATTAAAACCGGATTGTTTCATCTGATTTTCAATTTTACCTCAATTGTTATCTGTTTACTGCTGTTTCTTCCTTTTGTGTATTTTGTAGAATGGGTGAGTGGAGCAGTTCCTCTAGAAAGAATCCTAGCCAATGCTCATTTTCTGTTTAATTTTTTAGGTGTTTTGGTGTTTGTTTGGTTTCTTCCGGTTTTTGAAAAATTACTCAATAAACTGATTCCGGAAAAAGTTACTTCCGATTTGAAAGAAAAAATTCCCGAACTGGAAGAATAATTATCGGAACAACTCTTCGAAGAAATCCTTCATCGCTCTCCAAGAACGTTTGTCGGCTTTTTCATTATAAGCTACGCCTTTGCTCTTATCGTTTCCGGCATCTTTGTGAGTGAAAGCATGAACCGCATCGGCATAATATACCATTTGCCAATCGGCTTTGGCGGTTCGCATTTCATCCTGAAAAGCCTTGATTTCTGTGTCCGGAATGTAAAAATCATCGGCGCCGTGAAGTACCAGAATTTTAGGTTGTATTGGTTCAATAGTTCTTGCAGCATCGCGTCCTAAACCACCGTGAAAAGAAACCACGCCTTTTACCTTGAAATTGGCTCGGGCGGCTTCTAATGTGCCACTGCCGCCAAAACAATATCCGATTACCGCAATTTCATTTGGGTTGGCTCCCGTTTTTATCAATTGATCTAAAGCGAGTTGAATGCGTTTCTGATATTCTTTGTAATTGTTTTTAAAATAACCTGCTTTTTGTCCCGCTTCCTGAGTATTTTTCGGACGATTCTCTAAACCGTAAATATCGGCTACAAAAACATAATAGCCTAATTTTGATAGTTCCTGAGCGCTTTCTTTGGAATGTGCATCAATTCCCATCCAGGCAGGCAATACTAAAACACCGGCTTTTTTTGGAGTTGCTTTTTTAGGCTGTATAGCAAGCCCTTCCAGTTTTTGAGTACCGTCATTATAAACAACCGGTTTTAATTGGGATTGTGCAGTTATAATGGTTAAACTGCTGATAAGTAAAGTGAAAAAATAATTCGATTTCATAACCTTATTTTTTTGAAGCTTAAAGTTACGAAGAACCGACGTAAATTATCGGTTTATTTGATGATAAATTTGCCTTTTTCGGCATCGAAGAAAATATGTTCGTCTTCAAATAAGGTATTAAAGGTGCCTTCCGTAATTAAAGTACAAGGATCGTTCTGAACCGTTTTTTCAGGAGTCATCACAATCATTTCATCGCTAAGTTGTATGGCCAAATCGACATCATGCGTTGAAAATAAAATGCATTTTCCGGTTTCATGAGTTAATTTTCGGAGCAGTTTAAAAAGCGCTACCTTATGTACCAAATCCAAATGGGTGGTGGGTTCATCTAAAATAATTAGCGGTGTATCCTGAGCCAAAGCTCTTGCCACTAAAACATTCTGCAATTGTCCGTCACTGATTTCGTAATGTTTTTTGCTTGATAGATGCTGGATGTGAGTGAGTTCAATCGCTTGACGTACTTTTTCAACATCGTTATCGGTCAAAGTTCCAATCCAATTGGTGTACGGCTGACGTCCTAAAGCCACCAATTCGAAAACGGTTAGGTTGCTGGGCGGTAATTTTTCGGTTAACACCACGCTGAGGTTTTGAGCCAGTTCTAAAGGTTCGTAGGCTGTAATTTTTTTATCGTTCAGAAAAACAGTTCCTTCCAACGGTTTCTGAATTCCGGTAATGGTTCGCAATAAAGTCGATTTCCCTATTCCGTTGGCACCGATTAAAGCAATCAGTTTTCCGTCGGGTAAAGTAAGATTCAGATTTTTGGCAATGACCGTTTTCCCGGCTTTGGAAGTGTAGCCAATCGAAAGGTTGTCGGTATGTAAAACGTCTGCCATTATTGAATTAAATTATTCTGAAAACTTACTACTGTTTGCTGTCATCTGCAATCTGTCATCTGCCTTCTGATATCTGATTACTGACCACTGTTTCAATTCATCATTTTCCTTTTCCGAACCAAGAGCCAAACTACCACCGGCGCACCGATAATGGATGTTATGGCATTGATGGGTAAGGTAATATCACCGCCCGGCATTTGGGAAACTACATCGCAGAACAACATGATGGCGGCACCAAGCAAAAGCGTACTCCAATATAAAATTACGTGATTACTTGTTTGAAATAACAGTTTTGCAATATGAGGAACAGCAATTCCTATAAAGGCGATTGGGCCAACAAAAGCGGTAATGCTTCCGGCTAAAATGCTGGTGGCTAAGATGATAATCAGTCGGGTTTTCTGGAAATTCATTCCGAGGCTTCGGGCATAATTTTCGCCCAATAGCAAAGCGTTTAGAGGTTTTATGCTGAAAACGCTCATCAGTAATCCCAATCCGACGCAAACCGACAATATTCCGATGGAAGGCCAAGGCAGATTCCCCAAACTTCCCAACGACCAGAAGGTGAATTTCTGCAATTGTTCCGCCGTGCTGAAATAGGTCAATACGCCCACGAAAGCACTGGTAAAACTGCCAAACATTAAGCCTACAATTAGAATCGCAATGGTGTCCCGTAATTTTTGTGAAACGAATAAAACCAATAGTAAAACCAGAAAACTTCCTGCTGTGGAAGCTAATACGATTCCGTAAGAAGAAAGTACAATATCTCCTAAAAATGCCGGAAGAAAACCGGCTCCTAAAATCACAAACGCGACGCCTAAACTGGCACCCGAACTCAATCCCAAAACATCAGGACCGGCAAGCGGATTCCGGAATAACGTCTGCATCAATAATCCACTGGTTGCAAGTCCCATACCGGTTACAATGGCAGTAATGGCTTTGGGTAAACGATAATTGATAATGATGTATTCCCAAGCCTGTTTGGAAACGTTACCACCGGTTAAACTGTTGAAAACTTCCTTGAATGGAATCGTTACCGAACCCAAACTGATGTTGGTAAAAAACAACAAAAGCAACCCTATGAAGAGTGAAGCAAAAAGGAAGGTATTTCGTTTGGTATTCGGCAAATTAGTTCAGTTTTTGAAAGAAATACAATTGGTAATCGGGCAGTAGATCCGGATTGGTGATTTTTATCAGATCTTTTAAAACCAAATCCGGACGGTTGGCAGCCTGTTCATAATAAATCACGCCGCCTTTCGCACCGGTTTTGGTAGTAAACGAATATACGTTTTTATTTTTAAACGCTTTAAATTGAGCGTAATGCGGATTGGTGTCCTGTAGTTCTTTCAACGTCGAAAACTGTCCGGGACCAAACCAATAATCAGCATTTTGTGCTTTTTCCAAAACCTTTTCAAAGCTTAAAGCCAAGCTGCCGATGCCTTTGGTGTCTTTCCACAAATAATTGATACTGGCATCTCTTAAAAATAGGGCAGCCCAACTGTCACCTTGCGGTAAATTCCAGGTATCCCGAAACATTCCGCCGCTTAAAGCAGTTGGTCGGTTGGTTGCTTTTTTGGCTAAAACAACAGCGTCTTTATAGTCTTTTTCAATTTTGTTGAAAACCGCTTCAGCCTCTTTGTTTTTACCATACAAGGCTCCGAAAAACTTAATCCATTCCGATTTTCCTAGCGGAGTCTGTTCGGTCCAGTCGCCGTTATACAAAACTTTCATTCCGGCTTTTTCCAGATTATTGAAGGTCTTGTTGTTACTGTCGATACTGAAGCCTACAATCACTTCCGGAGACAAATCGATGGCGACTTCGGTATTGATGCTTTCATTCTGTCCGAGGTTTTTCACTTTTCCGGCATCAATTAATGAACGGGTTTTTCCGGAAGAAATCAAATTGGTATTCGGAAATCCGACCAAGGTATTTTCTACGCCTAACATTTCAAGCGAAGGAATATGGGTGGTTGAGGTTACGATAATCGATTGTACCGGAACGGAAATAGTGGTATATTTTTGAAGACTGTCGGGAACAATTCCGTTTTTTTCTTTTAAGATATAAGTGAAACCATTTTCGGCATTAGGCCAAGGATGTTTCACTTTTACGACTGAATACCCTTTGTAATTATAAATTTCCAATCCTTTTGCATGCTTGATAGTGTTTTCGGCTTTTTCGGCAACAGTAGTTTCAGCTTGCTCTTTTTTACAAGAAAGAAATAAGAAAACAACGGACAGAAGTACTACAGAAAACGGATTTTTCATTTTTGAATTATTGAATAAAGTGCAAAGTTAAATTTATTTCTACAGTTTTTTATGACGTATTACTACTATTTCTTTAAATTTTATTAGATTATTTCAATCTTACAAGTATATTTGTATCCGTATTGAGGTTGTGCGTTCGCGTTTTGCGACCCACATTAAAAGGGAATTAGGTGTAATACCTAAGCTGTACCCGCAACTGTAAGCTATAAAGCCTGTTGTTATTCTTCATGCCACTGTCTGCACAAGCGGATGGGAAGGTGGATAACAGGACGCAAGCCAGGAGACCTGCCTATTACAATGAGTAACAAACTTTCGGGAAAAAAGGTTTGGGTATGGGTAAATTCTATGCTTTTCTCCCAGATTATTAAATTTTTTTTAAACTAAAATGAACAAGAAAACGGTTCGCTTTGGTGCATTAGCTCTATTGTGGGCTACATGTACTTTTGCGCAGGAGCAAGACAGTATTGCTAAGGTTAAACAATTGAACGAAGTAGTGATTTCCGATTCAAAATTTGCATTGTCAAAAGAAAAATCCGGAAAAGTAATTGTGAAAATTACAAAAGAAGATTTAGAGAAAAAGGCGGGGCAATCGGTAGCTACCGTTTTAAGCAGTGTAGCGGGAGTGGAGGTTAACGGTAACCAAAGCGGAGCAGGAAAAAATTTGGGATATTATATCCGAGGCGGGCGTAACCGTCAGACCTTAATCATGATTGACGGAATTCCGGTAACCGACGCATCAGGAATAAACTTAGAATACGATTTGCGTTTGATTCCGGTAGATCAGGTGGAAAGTATTGAAATCATGAAAGGCGCTTCCAGTACATTGTATGGGTCCGGTGCTGCAACAGGTGTTATCAATATCACTCTTAAAAAAGCAGCTAAAAAAGAAATTGCCGGAAATGCCTACATGAGCATGGGAACACAAATGACTGCCGATAAAGTGAAATACAATCCGCAGGATTTCAATCAGGGATTCGCGGTTAACGGAAGTTTGGACAAATTCAATTACTATGCGACTTTAAACAGTACGGAAATCAAAGGAATTTCGGAAGCTACCGTACCGCAGTCGGCAACTTATGAAGACGATCGTTTTTCGAGAGTGAATTCGCTGGTAAAGTTGGGTTTCACCCCTACAAAAAAACTAACGTTGGATTTCTTTGGTAATTACGACAGAGTAAAAAGTGCCTTCGATGGTAGTTTTGACAATTTCTCTAATCCGGATTCTCCGTTTAATGTTTCCACCTCAGAGCAATTCCGATTTGGTTTTTCACCCAAATACAAATACAATAAAGGAGAATTTGTTTTGAATTCAGCTTTCAATACTATCGAACGCAATTACAATATTTTCAACAGCTGGACTTCAGGAATCGACACAAGTGATTATAAATCCAGCAGCGTTAATGTGGATGCGTTCAATAAATATGAAATCACTAACCAGTTTTTTGTGGTAGCCGGAGGTCAGTTTCAGTTTCATGAAATGAATTCCGTTACGCCGTATGACGTTATCAAAAAAGAAAACGCCAAATTCAATACGATTGACCCTTATCTGACAGCGGTTTACAATTCAAGTTTCGGACTGAATATTAATGCCGGGGCACGCTATAATATGCACAGTGTTTATGATAATCACTTGGTTTATAATATCAATCCGTCGTATAATTTTTCAGGGTTTCCGTTAAAAGTAGTGGCCTCTTACAGCACGGCATACATTACACCGAGTTTATACCAGCTGTATTCGCCTTACGGGAATTTAAAATTAACTCCGGAAGAAAACGCAACGGCTGAAGTTGGTTTTGAAACCACCTTGTTAAATAAAAAAGTAACGTTGAATGCAGTAGCTTTCCATAGAGAAGAGAAAAATTCAATTGGTTTTTATACCGACACCACTACATGGGAATCCTATTATATTAATGTGGAAGGAAAGTACAATGCTAAAGGTGTGGAGTCGGCTGTGAGTTATTCCGTAACTGATAAGTTGAAAGTAAATGCGAATTATACGTTTACACAACCGGAAGAAAAGTTAAGCCGTTTGATTTCCAAACACAAAGGGAATGCTTCTGTTGATTTTCATGCATCCTCAAGACTCTTTTTAAATCTTAACTACCAATATGTAGACGATAGAAAAGACGCTTATTTTGATGGCGGTACTTTTGCCACAGTTCCCGTAAAACTGGACGCTTATCAATTGGTGAATTTTACGGTAAAACACGAGCTTATTAAAAACCGAATGAGTGTTTTTGGTACGGCAACCAATATTTTTAATGAAGATTTTGTCGAAACGGTTGGCTACAGTACCAGAGGCAGAAACTTTAAAATCGGCTTGAATTTAAATTTTTAATAGTAATTAAAATTCATGTTTTGTTTGAAGCCCTGTTCCATTTGTTTGGAACGGGGTTTTATTTTTTGCATTTTTTTTATTGTACCTTGTAACAAACAAGTGAGTAGTTCGTCTTGATTGTATAAACCAACACCAAACCAATGAAAGTATGAATCAACAGGAGTTTGTAAATTTAATTTCTCCTTTTAAAGACAAGTTGTTTCGGATGGCGAAAAGGTTGCTCGTGAGCACCGAAGAAGCCGAAGATGCCACTCAGGAAGTTTTGGTGAAATTATGGAAAAACAATAACGTTCTTTCGAATTATTCCAGTGTGGAAGCATTTGCGATGACGATGACCAAAAATTACTGTCTGGATCAGTTAAAATCGAAAAGGGCATCAAATTTGCAGATTGTACACAGTAATTATTCCGACAGGACAGCCAGTGTTCAACGACAAATTGAAGACAAAGACAGTTGGGATTGGGTGGAAAAAATAATGGAAACCTTACCCGAACAACAGCGGTTGATTATTCAGATGCGGGATGTGGAAGAATATGAATTTGCGGAAATCGCAAAAATAATGGACATGAGTGAAACGGCAGTAAGAGTCGCACTTTCCCGAGCAAGAAAAGAAATAAGAGAACAATTGGTTAAAAAGCATAATTATGGAATTACATACAATTGAAAAACTAGTAGAAAAATACTTTTCAGGAGAAACCAGTGTTGCCGAAGAGAAGCAGTTGAAAGACTACTTTTCATCTTCAGATGTGGCGCCCCATTTGGAACAATACCGTGCGGTTTTTGGTTACTTCCGTCAGGCAAAACAAGAACAATTCACTAAGACGGTTCCACTACACCCCAGAAAACACAGTTATGTAGTGTGGATTACCGTTGCGGCAAGTGTAGCAGTTTTGTTAGGTACGTTTTACATTATGAATCATAAACCGGAACAACCTCAGGATTTAGGAACCTTCGATAACCCGGAATTGGCTTTCGAGGAAACCCAAAAAGCCCTGAATATGGTTTCGGAAAATGTAAACGAAGGCGTGAAAAGTATCAACTATGTCAACGAGTACAATCAAACAACAAAAACAATCTTTAAATAATCAAAAAATGAACAAATTATTTTTAACACTAGTAGCAGTAATATTTTCATCAACCTTATTTGCACAATCGGCTTTCGATAAATTCGACGGTCAGGAAAGTGTAACTTCGGTTATCGTAAACAAGAAAATGTTCGAATTAATGAGCAAAGTAAAAGTGGATGCGTCCGATAAACAAGCGCAGGCCTATATGGGATTGCTTAAAAAATTAGACAATTTGAAAGTGTTTACCACTAATAGCGCAAAACCGGCTTCGGAAATGAAATCGACGGTTAATAGTTATTTGAAATCCAATCCGTTAGACGAATTAATGCGTGTGAACGATGGTGGTAAAAACGTGAAAATTTATGTAAAATCAGGAGCCAGCAGCAATCAGGTGAAAGAACTTTTAATGTTTATTGAAGGTGCCAATGCTAAAAACGAAACCGTTTTACTTTCGTTAACCGGAAATTTCGATTTGGATGAGATTTCTGCTTTGACCGAAAAAATGAAATTACCAGGCGGTGATTCTTTGAAAAAAGCTTCTAAACAATAAGTATGAAATCGCCATTAACAACAAGTTTGCGCACGCAAACACCTAAAAATAAAGCGATAACATATATGACCTCTAACAAATAAAATTTACATATATGAAACGTTATTTATTCATAGGACTTGTTTCGGTATTGTTCTTTGCAAGTTGCGAACAAAAACCTTCGCTGCAGAAATATTTTGTAGAGAACACCGAAAATAAAGAATTCATCGCGGTAGATATTGCGCCAAGCATTATCAATGTGGACAAGGTAACTTTAAGCGGTGAAGAAAAAGCGGCGCTTGCTTCTTTCAAAAAAATAAACGTATTGGCTTTTAAAGCCGATTCGACCAATCAGAAAGAATTTGATGCCGAACGTTCGAAAGTGACTACCATTCTGAAAGACAAAAGCTATCAGGAACTGATGAAAGTGGGTTCCGGTAAAGAAGGCGGCGCGATTTATTTTGTTGGAGAAGACGAACATATCGATGAATTTGTATTGTTCGCCAATAAAAAAGAAAACGGTTTCGCAGTTGTCCGGATTTTGGGCGAAGACATGAATCCGACGCACGTTATGAATCTGATGAGTTTGCTGAAAAAAGCAAATGTAGATATGGAACAGCTAAAGCCTTTACAGGCCTTGATGCAACCTTAACTGAAAAGTCCCGAAACACATCGGGACTTTTTTATTGTTTGAAATATTTTCTTGGAAATAATAACATACCGAAACATTCGCCGTCTTCTTTCCCCAAATGTTTATGATGCATTTTATGAGCTCTCCGAACCGCTCTGGCATAGCGGTTGTTAGCATTGCGAAACAGTTTAAAGCGTTGATGGATGAAAATATCATGTACCATAAAATAAGCACAGCCGTAAACAAATATTCCCAATCCGATGGCTAAACCGATGCTAAGAACATCAAATTTCCACAACAGAAAAAAAGTAACACTTATAATGGCATAAAATACAAAGAATGCATCATTATGCTCAAACCAGGAATCGTGTGTTTTATGATGATGATCTTCGTGTAGGCACCATAAAAAACCATGCATGATGTACTTGTGACTAAACCAAGCCATGAATTCCATAAAGCAGAAAGTAAGCAGAAAGACCAATATATGTAGCCACATAAAATTTGTTTTTTTAGATTAAATTTAAGCGATAATTCAGATAACATTTCGCCAAAAGCCCCACTTTTTCATAATCAGGAACACGGATTCGCGTATTTTTAATTTCTAAAGATGGTGTCTTTTTAAGCTTGGAAAGCAATTTTTTGTAATACACATAAGCAGTGTACACTCCAAATTTAGCTTCCAACGGAAGTTTTACAATTCCTTTAAATCCGGCTTCAAAATCGGCTTCGATTTCCTGAATGATTTGTTGTTTTGAGGTTTCATCCAGACGGGATAAATCGGTATTTGGAAAATAGGTGCGGTTTAATTCATCATGATCAGCTTTCAAATCCCTCAAAAAATTCACTTTCTGAAATGCCGAACCCAAACGCATGGCACCTTCTTTCAGCTCTTCGTATTTTTTATCGTTTCCGTTTACAAAAACTTTCAGACACATTAAGCCCACCACATCGGCTGATCCGTAGATGTATTCGTTGTATTCGTCGTAAGTGGTGTATTCGTTTTTATACAAATCCAGTTTCATGCTTTTCATAAAAGCAGTAATCAGTTCTCTCGGAATAGCATATTTGTTAATGGTATGCTGAAACGAATTCAGCACCGGATTTAAACTGATTTTGTTTTCCAACGCTTTTTCCAAATCGTCTTCAAATAACTGAAAAAGCTGCTCTTTATCGTATTCATGAAACGTGTCTACAATTTCGTCGGCAAACCGCACAAAACCATAAATATTATAAATGTCCTGACGAATGCTTGGCGCCAACATTTTTACCGCACTCGAAAACGACGTACTGTATGCCTTGGTCACATTCTTACTGCATTCAAACGAAATCTGATCAAATAATGCTTTCATACTGGTTGTTTTTCGGGTTTGTAGTGTTTTTTGATTAAATCGGCAACGAGTTTTCCTGAAATTAAGGAAGGCGGAACACCCGGTCCGGGAACGGTAAGCTGTCCGGTAAAGTAGAGGTTTTTGACTTTCTTGCTTTTCAGTTTCGGACGTAAAAAGGCGGTCTGTAATAGCGTGTTGGCCATTCCATAGGCATTTCCTTTGTATGAATTGTAGTCTTTTATGAAATCGTTAATGCAAAACGATTCTTTAAAAAGGATGCTGTCTTTCACTGATTGTCCGGTCAGTTTTTCCAATCGGGTAATGATTTTATCAAAATATTTTTCGCGTAATTCCGTCGTGTCTTCAATTCCGGGAGCGAGCGGAATCAGAAAAATACCGGCTTCTTTTCCTTCCGGTGCCGAATTTGAATCGGTTTTGGAGGGGAAACTGGCATAAAAAAGCGGATTTTCAGGCCATTTCGGATTGTCATAAATGTCAGCGGCATGGGTATCAAAATCGACATCAAAAAACAAAGAATGATGTTCTGTGTTTTGAATTTTTTTATCGAAACCAACGTAAAATAAAAGGGAAGAAGGCGCGAAGGTTTTCTTCTCCCAATAGTTTTCAGAATACATTCGGTTTTTATTCTCCAATAAAGTTTCGGAATGATGATAATCGGCACCGCTCACTACAATATCTGCATGGATTTTCTGTCCGTTAACTTGTATTCCGCAGGCTCTTCCGTCTTCCGTCAGGATTTTTTCCACTACAGCATTGGTGTGGATTTTTACACCGAGTTCCCGAGCCAGACTTTCCATAGCCAAAATGACACTGTACATACCATTTTTAGGATGCCAGGTGCCAAGACCGAAATCGGCGAAATTCATAAAACTGTAAAAGGATGGCGTGTCCGATGGTTTGGCGCCCAAAAAAAGTACCGGGAATTCCAATATCTGAATCAGCCTTTCGTTTTTAAATTGTTTTCGGATGTCTTTTGAAATATTGCTGAAAAATTGTCCGACTTTCATTGCGGTTTCGGGCGTAATCAATTCGAGCGGACTTTCACCGGGACGGTACACCAGATTTTTAATTGCGATATCATAATTGCTCTGCGCTTCTTTCATGAACGCCGCTAATTTTTGTCCGCTGCCTTTTTCAATGCTTTCAAAAGTGGTGATGATTTCCGGTAAATTATCCGCAATGGTAACAAAATCGTTGGTATCAAAATACACCTGATACGCCGGACTGAGTTTAATCAACTCATAATAATCGGAAGGTTTTTTCTTGAAATCGGCAAAGAAACGTTCGAAAACATCCGGCATCCAATACCACGTCGGACCGATGTCAAAAGTAAATCCGTCTTTTTGCAGTTGTCTTGCGCGACCTCCAATAGTTGCGTTTTTCTCGTATATGCTGACATCGTTACCTTCTTTGGCAAGATAACAGGCAGCGGCTAACGAAGAAAAGCCTGAACCGATGATTTGAATAGTTGTTTTCATATTTTGTTTAACAAATATACTAAAAAGTTAAACAAAACAACTGTTCTTTTTTATTTTTTTATTTCTTTCGAAAAGTCACCGATAGAAGTGAATGTTTTAATTTTTTCTGAAATGCGTTGATTGTCAATAAATTCGGTCATTCTTCCTAAAACATATAGTTTTGAATCGGCATCATCTAATACGGTATCGCTTACCGTTTGCAGATAGTCATTTACTTCTTCCGGACTTGGTTTAACGGTTATGTACGTTACAAAAGTGATGTTACTGAAGTATTTTTTCACATCCAAAAGACATTCGGTAGGAATGCTGGATCCTAAAAAAATGGTTTTGTACCCTTTACTCAGGATTTCATAGTTAAGGTATAGCAGTCCTAATTCGTGAATTTCGTTCGAAGGAAGGTAAAGCACAAATACCCGATCAGTCTTTTCGCTATTAGTCTTTTGTAGTATTTCGATGTTGATTAATAATTTCTGCTTAATCAAATGGCTGATGAAGTGTTCGTGCGCCGGACTTATTGTTGCGGTTTGCCATAATACCCCCAGTTCTTCCAATAAGGGAATGAACACGTCGTAAAAAATCGTGCTGAATTTTTTCTCGTTTAACAACTCGTCATATGTTTTGAGAAAAGCGGTTTGGTCAAAATTCATCATGGCGATTTTAAAAGCGCTGATGGCATGACTTTTTGAGTTTTTTTCCGATGATATTTCGTTGACCATGCTGGCAATCTTCTCGTTCGAAAACGTAGAGATTCTGGATATTTTATAGCCGTGTTGAATCAGCAGACAGATATTTAATAGCTTCTGAAGATTTGTCAGATCGTAATTTCTGATATTGGTGTCGGTACGCATGGGTTCCAGAATATTATATCTTTTTTCCCAAATGCGAATAGTGTGTGCTTTGATACCGGAGAGGTTTTCCAAATCTTTTATACTGAAAACACTTTTTATTACGTTCATCTTTTTGTTGATTTCGTTAAACAAAATTACGAGTTTATTTATTCTGATTGGTTACATTTGTTAAAAATATTTCAGAGATGATTCAATACGATTATATTTTCGCTGGAGTTGGCTTGGCAAGTCTTATGGTTTTGCATGAAATGATGGAGGCTGATGTGTTGAAAAACAAAAGGATTTTGCTGTTGGAACCCGATGCTAAAAATCAAAATGATCGAACTTGGTGTTTTTGGGAAAAAGGAGTAGGGGAATGGGATGCGGTTGTTGCGAAAGAATGGTCCAGTGGTTTTTTTATCAATAATGAAAAAGAAATCGAATGTTTCGGCGAAGGAATGAAATATAAAATGATTGAATCGTCGTTGTTTTATAAAAAAGTACTGAGCGAATTGAATAAGTGTTCTGAAGTAGTTTGGAAAAATGAAAGGATGAAAGGGTATTCTGAAAGCGAATCGGTTGTGACGGTTACCACAGATTCTGAAATATATAGTGCCGATTTTTTATTCAACAGTGTTCTGGATTTCAATCAATTGAAGGATAATAAAAGATGTCCTTTGTTGTTGCAGCACTTTCAGGGTTGGTTTGTGAAAACAGATGTTCCTTGTTTTGATGCTAACCGTGCGGCCTTTATGGATTTTTCGGTGCCACAAAATGGGAATACACGATTTATGTATGTGCTACCGGTTTCAGACAAAGAAGCTTTGATTGAATATACTTTGTTTTCGGCGGAGCTGCTCCAAGAGAAAGAATATGAAAATGCTATTATTGCTTACCTGAATCAGAAAGGAATTGCTGAGTATACAATTACCCGAAAAGAAAAAGGCATAATTCCAATGACGGCTTATCAGTTCTGGAAAAAAAACTCCAAGCGGGTTCTGAACATCGGTTCGGCTGGTGGCTGGACAAAAGCGAGTACGGGATATACGTTTAAAAATTCGGTAAAGCAGTCTAAAAAAGTTGTAGCGTATTTGAAAAAAGGGGTGAACGATTTTACACATTTTTACAAGCCAAACCGTTTTTCGTTTTATGATGCTTTGTTTGTAACGGTTTTGTTCCGTCAGAATGATTTAGGTTATTCGCTTTTCAGTGGAATGTTTTCCAAAGTGAAGCCGGAAACTGTTTTTAAGTTTTTAGACGAAGAAACATCGCTTATAGAAGATATGGAGGTGATTGTGAGTTGTCCGAAGTTTCCTTTTCTGAAAGCATTTCTGAATAAGGCATTCGGGTTTTAAAAGGCTGTTTTTACAAGCCTGAGAGAATGCTATAAAAAAAATCCAAATAACGAGGTTGTCTGTTATTTGGATTTTTAGTTTCGTGACTACGGTCAGATTGACTTCGTCCTTCTGAATAAAGCTCCGCTTTGAAAATAAAAACCTGCATAAAAT
>NZ_AVBI01000017.1 GCF_000498475.1 Flavobacterium cauense R2A-7
TTTAATCAGCACTATGTATTTATTCGTGACCACGATGGGATTCGAACCCATACGCCTTGCAGCACCACCCCCTCAAGATGGCGAGTCTACCAATTTCTCCACGTGGCCTAGCTATAAAAAAAAAAGTTAAGCGATGTGCTTAACTTTTCGTGACCCGGCTGGGATTCGAACCCAGGACCCCATCATTAAAAGTGATGTGCTCTACCAGCTGAGCTACCGAGTCGTTGCTATCAGGAAATGTATTTGGTCATTTTGTGACCCGGCTGGGATTCGAACCCAGGACCCCATCATTAAAAGTGATGTGCTCTACCAGCTGAGCTACCGAGTCTGAAATCATTTCCTGATTGCGGGTGCAAATATAAGGCGTATTATTTATTTTCCAAGGGAAATTTATTATAAATTTGACTTTTTTTTAATCTCTTTTCTTAAGCGCTTAGTTTATAAGGTTTTATTGTTATGAAGAAAATTGTTTTAGTTGGCTATATGGGCTCCGGAAAGTCCACAATTGGTAAAATATTGTCTGAAAAAACAGGAATTCCTTTTTTTGATTTGGATGAAATCATCGAGAAAAACACGCAAAAAACCATTTCGGAATTATTTTTGGAAATTGGAGAAATCAAATTTCGGAAATTGGAGCATGAAACACTAAATCATTTTCTGGCGACTCAATTTAGTTTTATCCTTAGTTTGGGAGGTGGTACTCCTTGTTATGCGAACAATCATCTGCAATTGCTAAAAGAAGGGATTACCTCCGTTTATTTGAAAGCATCTCTTCAGGAATTAATAAGACGATTAGAGCCGGAAAAAAAACACCGCCCGTTGATTGCTTCAAAGGACGGTGAGGATTTTCAAGAGTTTATTGCGAAACATCTCTTTGAGCGAAGCTATTTTTATAATCAGGCCAAATATGTTATTTCGGTTGATGCAAAAATGCCGGCAGCAATAGCAGATGAAATCATCAGTATCTTAACTTAGGTATACGTATTCTTCGTTTTCTTCAAAAACCACCTGAATGTGTTCCAATAAAGAAGTGGAGAGTGAAATTCCTTTAAAATCGGCTTTTACAGGGTATTTTTTATGATTCCGGTCAACAAGTACCGCAGTTTTGAATTTCTTCAACGGGACATCCAGAAAGTGCTTTACACCGTAAATTAATGTGGCGCCCGAGTTTAGTACGTCGTCAATCAGTACCAATCCTTTGTTTTGGTATTCTTCAACCGTCAATGAGGTAATGATTTTGTCCTGCGGATTGGTTTTATTGATTTTCACTTCACACAAAATCACTTTCAAGTCGGAAATTTTTTCCAGTTCTGTTGCGATTTTTTGAGCGAATATGTAACCGCTGTTGGCTATTCCGGCCAAAACCACTTCGTTTTCATCTACAAAAGTTTCGTAAATCTGGTAGGCAATGCGTTTGGTTTTATGCTGAATTTCGCTTTGTGTTAAAATGATGTTTTTCATGAGTAGTGTTGTTGTTTTGTTTTAAACCGACTTCAAAAGTCATGGTTTTAAAGTGTAACCAAAAATAATGTTTTTTTTAATAAGCCAACTTCTTCTTTCAACCTAATTGTTATTTAGCAAGAAAGATAAAAAACAGTTCGCGTTCTTTTCTGGGTTGTATGGAATTGTAGGCAGTTTCGAGTGTTTTGATGTGAAATTTTTCTGAAAACAAGTTCAGGTATTCTTCTTTGCTGCCTCCAAACGGCGGGCCTTCTTCGGTTAACGGAAAATCGAACAGCAATCCGAACAGTTTTCCGTTTTTGGAAAGTAAGGAATGCATTTTGGAAGCGTATTTCTCACGCAGTTCCGGCGCTAGTGCACAAAAGAAGGTTTGTTCCAGTATCAAATCATAGGTTCCGTCGAGTTGGAAAAAATCACTGTGAATAAGCTGTTTTTTCGGGAAATCAGGAATCCTTTGTGCAATATTGTGGAGCGGACTTTCGGCAAAATCAACCACGGTAACATTTGTAAATCCTTTAGACAGAAAATAATCCAATTCATAACCGTTTCCGGCGCCCGGAATCAGTATTTTAAGATTTTTGTCTTCAATCTGATCGATGTATTCTTTTAAAGGCGTAGTTATTTTACCGGCATCCCAACCGATTTCGTTATTTTCATAACGGTTTTGCCAATAGTCTTTATTCAGTTGTGTTTTCATCGTCTTCGGGTTCTATCGTATAATCGTCAATGTCTCTTCGGTCTTTTTTGGTAGGGCGTCCCTGTCCTTTGGTGCGATAATGCTCTTTGGATAGTTTTAATAATTCCAGATGTTCGAATGCTTCGTCCGGCGTTTCGTCTTTTCGGTAGATATCCACTAATTTTGGTCCGACACGATTGGCAGGAATGTCCAGCACGGTTATCATATATTTAATCTGGTCTTTGCGCAGCGTAATTTTATCGGAAGGGAAAACTTCTCGTGAAGGTTTGGCATCCTGACCGTTTACGGTGATGTGTCCTTTTTTGCAGGCTTCAGTTGCGATACTTCGGGTCTTGTAATATCGGACGCACCATAAATATTTATCGATTCTCATACGAATTCGTTAAAATCATTGTTAATAAGCGTACAAAAATAAATGAAAATTGTATCTTGCGGCCATTAAAACGTACGAATAATGAATAGAATTTTTAAGATAGTAAGTGTTTTATCTTTAGCGATATTGTTTGCAAACTGTCAAAAAGACGATGGTGTTGGACCTGTTGAAGCAAGACCGCATCCAGAGGTTTATCCTGAAGATTTGGTTAAAATTGAAACCTATTTGAAAACGCATTACCTTGATGTTAATGATTCGAATTTGAATGGCGAAGTTGACGTGAATGAAATTTCTATTTTACCTCTTGACGATTCGCATACTGTTTCGGTTTGGGATCAGACAGATTATCCTTTGTTGAGTAAAATTGCAAAAATATATGGTGTTGATTTTAAAGTCTATTATCTTAAATTAGACGGTAAAGGGGATACCGATGCAGATGGAAATAAACCTTGTGGTGTAGACAGAGTATTGGTGTCATATCGCGGAAATCTTTTAGACGGAACCGAGTTTGATTATGCGCCGAATCCGGTTGAGTTTAATCTTATTGATCTGGTTAAAGGATGGGAGTATGTTTTCCCTGAATTCAGAGCCGGTTTCTTTGATGCTCCTAACGGTGACGGTACTTTAAATCCAAGAGATTATGGAGCAGGAGTAATGTTTTTACCTTCAGGATTGGGATATTACAATCAGAATTTTGGAAACGTACCTTCGTACTCCCCGCTTGTTTTTGCGTTTAATTTTTATGCGGTAACTTATTTGGATCAGGATTTCGATAAGATTCCTTCCCGTTATGAGTATGTTTTAAATGCTGATGGATCTTTATTGGATACAGACGGAGATGGAATTCCGAATCTTTTTGATTCTGATGACGATAATGATGGATATCTTACCAAAAATGAAATAAAATATACGGTTACTGATAATACTACTGTTCCAGAAACAGTATATACTTATTATTATCCTTTTAATGGTGCAGCAGTTGATGATGTTACAACTCCTTTTGTAGATGAAACTAAAGGGATTCCTAATTGTGGTGGTACGGATTATACGTCTTCCACAAGAGTAAGAAAGCATTTGGATAACAGTTGTCATTAATTATATCGAATAAAAAATCCCGCTCATTGAGCGGGATTTTTTTATGAGTATAAGTGAAAGATTATTTTCGCTTCATTACTTTTTCAACAGCTTCTACAATCGCCTGATTGTTTAATTTGTATTTTTCCATTAGTTGTTCTGGAGTTCCTGATTCTCCGAAACTGTCCTGAACTGCTACAAATTCCTGTGGTTTCGGATTGTTTAATGCCAAAGTTCTGGCAACGCTTTCTCCCAAACCTCCTAAAATGTTGTGCTCTTCAGCAGTAACTACACAGCCTGTTTTGGCAACCGATTTCAAAATCGCTTCTTCGTCCAAAGGCTTGATGGTATGAATGTTGATTACTTCCGCTGAAATTCCTTTTGCCTCTAATGTTTCGGCAGCAATTAAAGCTTCCCAAACCAAATGTCCAGTTGCGATAATGGTTACATCCGTTCCTTCGTTTAACATAATCGCTTTTCCGATTACGAAAGGTTCGTCAGCTGGCATAAAGTTAGGTACTACCGGACGTCCGAAACGTAAATACGCCGGACCATGGTGATCTGCCAATGCTAAAGTAGCTGCTTTGGTTTGGTTATAATCACAAGTATTGATAACTGTCATTCCCGGTAACATTTTCATCAAACCGATGTCTTCTAAAATCTGGTGCGTTGCTCCATCTTCTCCTAAAGTTAAACCTGCGTGAGAAGCACAGATTTTTACGTTTTTATCCGAATAAGCAACCGATTGACGTATTTGGTCATACACACGACCGGTTGAAAAGTTAGCAAAAGTTCCCGTAAAAGGAATTTTTCCACCAATGGTTAAACCGGCTGCAATTCCAATCATGTTCGCTTCAGCAATTCCGATTTGGAAAAAACGCTCTGGGTGGTTTTTCTTGAAATCGTCAAATTTTAACGATCCGATTAAGTCGGCACAAAGGGCAACTACATTTTCGTTCTTTTGACCTAATTCAGTCATTCCCGCTCCAAAACCCGAACGGGTATCTTTACTTCCTGTATTTGTATATTTTTTCATTTGAATTTTAATTGAAAGAGTTAAAAATTGAAAGAGTTAAAAATTCTGTTGTCAGAAATTTATAGTCGTCAATTTTTATTTTAGTAATCTACTTCGTCTTCAGAATAATTTTGAGCCAAAGCAGCTGTTAATTGTTCGTCGTTCGGAGCTTTTCCGTGCCACGCATGAGTGTGCATCATAAAATCAACACCATGTCCCATTTCGGTGTGTAATAAAATACAAACCGGTTTTCCTTTTCCGGAAAGGGATTTGGCATGATTCATTCCTGCAATGATGGCTTCGATGTTGTTTCCTTCTTTGATTTCTACCACATCCCAGTCAAAAGCCACAAATTTAGCTTTTACGCTTCCCATGTTTAACACTTCGTCAGTAGTACCGTCAATTTGTTTTCCGTTCAAATCTACAGTTGCAATCAGGTTGTCTACTTTTTTGGCAGACGCATACATGATGGCTTCCCAGTTTTGACCTTCCTGTAATTCACCATCGCCCATTAGTGCATACACTAAGTGCGGATCATTGTTTAGTTTTTTTGCCTGAGCAGCACCAATTGCTACCGACAAACCTTGTCCTAAAGAACCTGATGCCATTCTCACACCCGGTAAACCTTCATGAGTAGTTGGGTGTCCTTGTAATCTGGAATTCAGTTTTCGGAAAGTAGCCAATTCTTTAACAGGGAAATAACCGCTTCGGGCTAATACACTGTAGAAAACCGGGGAAATGTGTCCGTTGGAAAGAAAGAAAAGGTCTTCGTCAATACCGTCCATGTCAAATCCGGGCTTGCGCTCCATGATGTTTTGATATAAAACCACTAGGAATTCGGTACAACCCAAAGAACCACCCGGGTGGCCTGAATTTACAGCGTGAACCATACGAAGAATGTCTCTTCTTACCTGAATCGTTAAATTGCTTAATTGTTGAGTGTTAGGCTTCATTTTATGTGTAAAAGTTAAACTGTCGCAAAGATAATCAGATAATTGGATTTTTCAGAAGATTAGATTATCGGATTTTTAGAAATGTTTACAGGATGTTAATTAAATTCATAATTCATTAATTCATAACTCACAATTCTTTTATCTTTGCCGATTGTAAAATGTTTATATGAAGTTCGATTTATTACTTAAAGACCCACAAACTAAGGCAAGAGCAGGATCAATCACTACCGATCACGGTGTAATCGAAACCCCTATTTTCATGCCGGTGGGAACCGTTGCTTCCGTTAAAGGAGTACATCAGAGAGAATTAAAAGACGATATCAATCCGGATATCATCTTAGGAAATACCTATCATTTATACCTGCGTCCGCAAACGGAGATTCTTGAAAAGGCCGGAGGGTTGCATAAATTCATGAACTGGGACCGAAACATCCTTACCGATTCAGGTGGATATCAGGTGTATTCGCTTTCTTCCAACCGAAAAATTAAAGAAGAAGGGGTGAAATTTAAATCGCATATCGATGGGTCTTACCATTTCTTTTCTCCGGAAAATGTAATGGAAATCCAACGCACTATCGGTGCCGATATCATTATGGCTTTTGATGAGTGTACACCGTATCCTTGTGATTACCGTTATGCTCAAAAATCGATGAAAATGACCCACCGTTGGTTGGATCGTTGCATCAATCATTTGGAAAAATTACCGTTCAAATACGGTTACGAACAAACGTTTTTTCCTATTGTTCAGGGGAGTACTTATAAAGATTTACGCCGGCAATCGGCTGAATACATTGCGAATGCAGGCGCACAAGGAAATGCTATCGGTGGACTTTCAGTAGGAGAACCTGCAGAAGAAATGTATGCAATGACCGAAGTGGTTACGGCCATTCTTCCGGAAGATAAACCACGTTATTTAATGGGAGTGGGAACGCCAATCAATATTTTAGAAAATATCGCGTTAGGTATTGATATGTTTGATTGTGTTATGCCTACGCGTAATGCCCGTAACGGAATGTTGTTCACCGCCAACGGAACCATCAACATCAAAAATAAAAAGTGGGAAGCTGATTTTTCGCCTATTGATGAAATGGGACACACTTTCGTGGATACCGAATATACCAAAGCATATTTACGTCATCTTTTCGCTGCAAACGAATATCTTGGCAAACAAATCGCAACAATTCACAATTTAGGATTTTATATGTGGTTGGTTCGTGAAGCGAGAAAACATATCTTAGCCGGAGATTTCCGTGAGTGGAAAGAAATGATGGTGAAAAACATGAGTCAGCGATTATAATTTTGAAGTTGGAAATTTGAGATAAGAAGTTTTTTCGATTCTAAAATTCTAAATTCTAAACTCTAAAGGCAATAAATGAAAATAATCGATAAATACATTTTAAAGCGATATTTAGGTACTTTTTCAGTGATGTTACTGTTGTTTATTCCGATTGGAATTGTGATAGACGTTTCGGAGAAAGTCAACAAAATGATTGAAAATAAAGTTCCGTTTGTTGAAATTGCTAAATATTATCTGGATTTTACGATTTATTTCGCAAATATGCTTTTTCCGATATTTTTATTTTTATCGGTCATCTGGTTTACTTCCAAATTGGCTAACAATACAGAAATTATTGCCATCTTAAGTTCCGGAATTTCATTTACCCGTTTTATGCGTCCTTATATTATTGGGGCAACTTTAGTATCATTGTTTGCGTTATTGATGGCGTTTGTTCTGGTACCCAACGCTAGCAAGGGGTATAACGATTTTAGGTATACTTATCTTAAAAATAATCCTAAAGTTCGTGAAAATCAGGATGTTTATCGACAAATCAGCGACGATGAATTTATTTACGTAAGCAATTTTAATTATATGTCTAAAATGGGTTATAGTTTTTCTTTGGAAAAATTTAAACAAAACAAATTAGATTATAAAATACTTGCCAATCGTATCCGGTGGAATGAAGAGGACAGCACTTATACTTTGTTTGGTTTCAAAAAAAGAATTGTAGGGGATTTGGATGATCAGTTGATTTCATTGGAAAAGAAACGAATGAAACTGGATTTTGATATCGATGATTTAACTCCGGTAGTTTATATTGCTGAAACGATGACATTAGGCGAATTAAATAAGTTCATCGAAAAAGAGAAAGCCAGAGGATCTTCCAATATTAATACGTATCTGGTGGTTAAATACCGTAAATTCAGTTTACCGGTTTCGGCGTTTATCCTTACGATTATTGCCGTCGCGGTTTCGGCCATGAAACGCAGAGGCGGAATGGGAGTAAATCTTGCGATGGGAATAGCCCTTGCCTTTACGTTTATTTTCTTTGAAAAGATTTTCGGTGTTTTAGCCGAGGCTTCCAGTATACCTCCGTTTGTAGCGGTTTGGTTTCCCAATGTAATCTTCGGAATTTTAGCAATTTATTTACTTAGAAATGCCAAGCGATAAACTGAAAAGTTACTTCCATCTCCATTTCATTGTTTTTATTTGGGGATTTACTGCGGTTTTAGGGAAGCTGATTTCTCTTGATGCTCTTCCTTTGGTTTGGTACCGAATGATAATAGCGGTTACCATTATTTTTCTATATGTTAAAATCCGTAAAATACCTTTATTGCATTCCAAAAGACTGTTAATTGGGTTTTTATTTTCAGGATTGGTCATTGCCATGCATTGGCTCACTTTTTTTCACGCCATTAAGGTTTCCAATATCTCGGTAACTTTAGCCTGTTTATCAACCGGCGCTTTGTTTGCATCTGTTTTGGAACCGGTTTTCTATGGAAAAAAAATAGTGCTGTATGAAGTGTTTTTCGGATTGTTGGTGGTTTTGGGATTGGGAATCATTTTTAAAGTGGAAGGCAATTACATAGAAGGAATAGTATTGGCGTTAACATCTGCTTTTCTTTCGGCTTTGTTTTCAGTCATCAACGGAAAATTTGCCAAATACAATGACGCGGCAGTTATTACTTTTTATGAACTTTTGGGCGGAGTAGGTTTTTTATCTATCTATCTATTGTTTTCCGGAAGTTTTACCCATGATTTTTTTCAGATTTCATTAAACGATTTGATTTGGTTGTTAGTGTTGGGATCCTTTTGTACGGCATATGCTTTTCTGGCCTCCGTAAAAGTGATGAAATATTTAACGCCCTACACGGTAATGTTAACCATTAATATGGAACCTATTTACGGCATCATATTGGGAATTCTGGTTTTCAGCGAAAGCGAAAAAATGAGCACCGAGTTTTATATCGGAGCCTCTATTATATTGATAACCGTAATATTGAATGGGGTTATCAAGAATTACAAGAAAGTTAAAAACTAATTATCAAATAGTTTCTGCATTGTAAAATGAAAATTTTATCTTTGCTGTCCAAACTAAAATCAAAAGAAACAAACAAAATGGAATACTTAGATTTTGAACTTCCGATTAAAGAGCTTGAAGATCAATTGGATAAATGCCAGATTATTGGTCAGGAGTCGGACGTAGATGTTTCCAATACCTGCAAGCAAATCGAGAAAAAATTAGAAGAAACCAAGAAAGATATATATAAGAACCTTACCGCATGGCAACGTGTGCAGCTTTCAAGACATCCGAATCGTCCTTACACGATGGATCACGTGAGAGCGTTGTGTGGAGAAACTTTCCTAGAACTTTTTGGTGACAGAGGTGTAAAAGACGACAAAGCCATGATTGGTGGTCTAGGAAAGATAGCCGGTCAGTCATTTATGATTGTGGGTCAGCAAAAAGGATACAATACCAAAACCCGTCAGTTCCGTAATTTCGGAATGGCAAATCCTGAAGGATACCGTAAAGCGCTTCGTTTGATGAAAATGGCCGAGAAATTCGGAATTCCGGTTCTTACCTTAATCGACACTCCGGGAGCCTATCCAGGTTTGGAGGCAGAAGAAAGAGGACAAGGTGAAGCCATTGCCCGCAATATTTTTGAAATGTTCCGATTAAAAGTGCCCATCATTTCCGTAATCGTGGGTGAAGGAGCTTCAGGTGGAGCATTGGGTATTGGTGTTGGTGACCGAGTAATGATGATGGAAAACACTTGGTATTCTGTAATTTCACCGGAATCCTGTTCGTCAATTCTTTGGAAAAGCTGGGAATATAAAGAGCAAGCAGCGGAAGCATTAAAACTGACGTCTTCCGATATGAAAAAACAAAAGTTAGTTGACGATATTATTCCTGAACCACTTGGCGGAGCACACTACGACAGAGAAACTACATTCAAAAACGTTGAAAAATATGTGATGAAAGCTTTTAATGAATTGAAAGACTTATCAACAGAAGAATTGGTGGCGCAAAGAATGGAGAAATACAGTAAAATGGGGGAATTTAAAGAATAAATTCGCTTGTTCGCAAAAAAAAAATCCGAAGCCTCACTGCTTCGGATTTTTTTTTGACTTATTAACAATAAAAGTCAAGTTGTTAACAGTGTCTTATTAACAACTCAAATTTATTTTTTCTAAAAATTGGTTACCTTAGCAGCATGGAAAACCTTAAGAATATAAACCCTTACAAAGTGGACAAAACCGCGATCATCAACCTTGAAAAAGGGAAGTTGCCACCACAGGCCATCGACCTTGAAGAGGCGGTGCTTGGTGCTATGATGATTGATAAAAAAGGGGTAGACGAGGTTATCGATATTTTGAGCCCCGATGCGTTTTATAAAGATGCACACAAATACATTTTTGAAGCGATTATTCAGTTGTTCAATGATACTCAGCCTATTGACTTATTAACAGTTTCGGCACAGCTAAAAAAGAACGCGAAATTAGACTTGGCGGGCGGTGATTTTTACCTGATTCAGCTAACACAAAAGATATCGTCTTCGGCACATATCGAATTTCACTCACGAATCATTCTTCAGAAATTCATTCAGCGCAGTCTGATTCGGATTTCTTCTGAAATTATTGAAGAATCGTATGATGAAACCACCGATGTTTTCGATTTGCTGGACAAAGCCGAATCTAAATTATACGAAGTAACGCAGGGAAATATCAAACGTAGTTCGGAAACGGCGCAAAGTTTGGTAATTCAGGCGAAAAAAAGAATTGAAGAAATTGCCAATAAAGAAGGTCTGAGCGGAATCCCAACTGGTTTTCACGATTTGGACAAATTGACTTCGGGTTGGCAGCCGTCCGATTTGATTATTATTGCAGCGCGTCCGGGTATGGGTAAAACCGCATTCGTATTGTCGATGGCAAGAAATATGGCAATTGATGCAGGTGCACCGGTAGCTTTGTTTTCACTGGAGATGTCATCTGTACAGTTAATTACGCGTTTAATTTCTTCGGAAACGGGCTTGTCTTCGGAAAAATTGCGTACCGGGAAACTGGAAAAACACGAATGGGAACAGCTTTCCATCAAAGTAAAAGATTTGGAAAAAGCTCCTTTATATATTGATGACACACCGTCACTTTCCATTTTCGATTTGCGTGCGAAAGCCCGTCGTTTGGCTTCTCAGTACGGAATCAAGATGATTGTAATCGATTACCTTCAGTTAATGACTGCCGGTGGAAACGGAAAAGGAGGCGGAAACCGTGAGCAGGAGATTTCAACCATTTCCCGAAATTTAAAAGCATTGGCAAAAGAGTTGTCGGTTCCGGTTATTGCGCTTTCTCAGTTGTCGCGTGCCGTGGAAACGCGTGGTGCGAGCAAGCGTCCGTTGTTGTCCGACTTACGTGAATCGGGTGCGATTGAGCAGGATGCCGATATCGTATCGTTCATTTACCGACCGGAATATTATAAAATTGACGAATGGGACGACGAAGAGCGTTCGCCAACACAAGGCCAGGCCGAGTTTATCGTAGCAAAACACCGTAATGGTGGCTTGGATAACATCCGATTGAAATTTATCGGAAATCTGGGTAAATTCGACAATCTGGACGATCATCATTCGCCTTTCGAAGATTTGCCATCGAGTATGAATATGGATAATAATCCGTTTATCACCAAAAATCTTCCTTCGGCCAACGAAGCTTTCGGAAGCAACATGAACAGTTTTGACGACGACAGCGATGTGCCGTTCTAAATAAAATCTTTTAAGCCTACATTTTGTAGGCTTTTTTTATGACTTTTTGTTTTTAAAATCACTTATCTTTGAGAATAAATTTCTCAAATGCGTTTCAAAAATACACTATATATTGTTCTGTTTCTGGTTTCATTATCGGCAAAAGCGTCGTTTGTGCTGCTTCCTATGGATCCCGAAACCCAGCAAAATCATCTAAAAGCTTACGGAATTACCTATTGGGCTTTAGATAAACAATACAAGGTAAGCTGGTTGTTGAATTATCGCGGCGGTTCTTTTTTGTTGCCCGATGCGCCCGAAATCCGTAAAGAATGCCAGATTCGCGGGGTGAGTTTTGAAGTCCTTTCCGATGGAACGGCTAATGGAATTCTGGACGAAATCAGTTCGCCTTCTCAAAATATGGAAACGGTGGTACTGGAAAAAGCACCAAAAATTGCTGTTTATACGCCAAAAGGAAAACAACCTTGGGATGATGCGGTAACGTTGGTTTTAACTTATGCTGAAATTCCGTTTACCCCGATTTATGATGAAGAAGTTTTAAATGATGCCCTTTTGTTATACGATTGGCTGCATTTGCACCACGAAGATTTTACGGGACAATATGGAAAGTTCTTCGGAGCGTACCGAAATGCGCCTTGGTATATCGAACAAAAGAAAGAAGCGGAAGCTTTGGCAACAAAATTGGGATATAGCAAAGTTTCTCAGGAAAAATTGGCGGTGGCGACCAAGATCCGAAATTTTGTGATTGGAGGCGGATTCATGTTTGCCATGTGTTCGGCAACCGACAGTTTTGATATCGCACTTTCGGCGGAAGGAGTGGATATTTGCGAACCGATGTTTGACGGCGATGAAAGTGATGCGAATTATCAAACCAAAATAGACTACAACAATACGTTTGCTTTCAAGGATTATATTTTAGAGCGTAATCCGATGGCGTATGAGTTTTCCAATATTGATGTGACCAATACGAGAAGGGTTTTACCCGATGTGGACTATTTTTCTTTGATGGAATATTCCGCAAAATGGGACCCGATTCCAACAATGTTGTGTCAGAATCACACCCAATTGATTAAAGGTTTCATGGGACAAACCACGGCTTTCGACAGCGATTTAATCAAATCGAACGTTCTAGTAATGGGAGAAAACAAACAAAACGGTGAGGCACGTTACATTCACGGCACCAAAGGAAAAGGAATGTTTACCTATTATGGCGGTCACGATCCGGAAGATTATCAACATAAAGTGGGCGATGCACCTACGGTTTTGGACCTGCATCCGAATTCACCGGGCTATCGTTTGATTTTAAACAACGTTTTATTCCCTGCAGCCCGTAAGAAAAAATTAAAAACCTAATTTTGCGTTTTGATGAATTTTGAATCGGTTTTAAAAGAAATATATACGGAAGCAAAGTCTTTTCCAGTGATAGGAACTGTTGCTTCAACTATTCCGGAGTTGGCCAAAATTGATCCCAACAAATTCGGCATGCACCTTACTACGATTGACGGTCAGGATTTCGGTATCGGAGATTCAAATGAAAAATTTTCCATTCAGTCGGTTTCAAAAGCATTGACGGTGACTTTAGCCTTCTCTTTGTTAGGGGAAAAAGTCTGGGAACGGGTAGGAGTAGAGCCTTCCGGAAATCCTTTCAATTCATTGGTACAGCTGGAATATGAAAAAGGAATTCCGCGCAATCCTTTTATTAATGCCGGTGCGTTGGTGATTGCCGACATGCTGGTAACGCATTTTAAAAACCCAAAACAGGATTTTCTGGAGTTTATTCGAACGATTTCAGGTTGTGATACGATTGACTATAACCTGAAAGTGGCGCAATCGGAGAAAGATACCGGATTTCGAAATGCTGCCTTGTGTAATTTTTTGAAATCCTTTGGCAATATCCAAAACGATGTGGATGTGGTTTTGGATTTTTATTTCCATCAATGTTCGCTGGAAATGACGTGTAAAGAATTGGCCCATTCTTTTTTCTTTTTTGCTAATGAAGGAAAAACCAAAAGCGGTCAGCAGATTTTAACCCAAAGTCAGGTAAAACGATTGAACGCTTTAATGCAAACCTGCGGGTTTTATGACGAATCGGGTGAGTTTACCTATAAGGTTGGTTTACCGGGGAAAAGTGGAATCGGTGGTGGCATTGGCGCTTTGTTTCCGCAACATTTTTCGGTGGCAACGTGGAGTCCGCGTTTGAATGAAAAAGGTAATTCTGAATTGGGCATGTATGCCTTGGAGCAACTGACAACCAAAACCGGAATGTCTATTTTTTAATTAAAAACGCCAAATCAGAATTCTGCTTATTTTATTGCCCTGTTCCATTTCTATGGTTTTCACTGCTGTTGCATTTACTTTTTTTAAGATTGTATAGAACGGTTTCAGATTTTCTTTTTTGGAAACCAAAGACGAAAACCATTGGCATTGTATCTTGAAATGTACGCTTTCGTAAATCATGTTGGTGATAAAAGCCAATTCACCGCCTTCGTACCACAGTTCGTTATTTTGTCCGCTGAAGTTTAAAACAGGTTTTCCTTCGGTAGCTTTACCCAAATTTTTAAGTTTTCGCTGCGTGCCTTTTGTCGCTTCTTCTTTGGAATTGTGAAAAGGCGGGTTGCAAATGGTCATGTCAAACCGTTCTTCGGGTTGAATAATACCTTTGAAAATTTGACGTTTGCTTTGTTGCAGACGAATACTTATGCTGTCTTTTAATTCCGGATTATGATTGATAATGTTTTCCGCAGTAAGTTTTGCGGGTTTGTCCACTTCTGTTCCCACAAATGTCCAGCCGTATTCCTGATGCCCGATGATAGGGTAAATGCAATTCGCGCCCACTCCAATATCCAAAATTTTCACACCACTACCGGTTGGAATTTTGCCGTTATGGTTTTCGGCTAAGATATCGGCGATGTGATGAATGTAATCCGCGCGTCCGGGAATGGGAGGACAAAGGTTTGTTTTAGGTAATTCCCAATAACTGATGTTGTAATATTGTTTCAGCAACGCTTTGTTCAAAGCACGGACAGCCTCCGGATTGGCAAAATCGATACTTTCGTTTCCGAATTTGTTCAGACTTACGAATTGTTTCAACTCAGGTAAAGCCCCGATTAAAATTTCGAAATCGTAGTTGCCGTTGTGTTGGTTTCTCGGATGTAATGTTTTTTGCGGAGTATCGGATTTTGTGTTTTTCATGGGAATGGAATGAAGTGCAAAGGTAGTTTAAATATGAAGTTTCCAAAAATTAAAATGGATTCCCTTTTAGCCCCGACAGGAGCGGCTACCGTGTAGCGCGGATGGCGGGAATAAGGTTTCCTGACAATACCCAGACCTTTCGCTCCCAAAAGAAAAACATTAAAATAAAAAACCCACTCTTGCGAATGGGTTTTCTAATAAGTAAGATAAATATGTTTAACAAACGTTTATTTAATTTTATTTACGATAGCTGTGAAAGCTGCAGGGTGGTTCATTGCTAAATCGGCAAGAACTTTACGGTTCAATTCGATGTTGTTCGCTTTGATTTTACCCATGAATTGAGAATAACTCATTCCGTGTAAACGCGCACCAGCGTTGATACGCATGATCCATAATGCACGGAAGTTTCTCTTTTTCTGCTTTCTTCCACGGTAAGCGTAAGCCATTGCTTTCTCTACCGCGTTTTTAGCTACTGTCCAAACGTTTTTACGTCTTCCAAAGAAACCTTTGGCTTGTTTTAATACTTTTTTTCTTCTTGCTCTTTTAGCAACTGAATTTACCGATCTTGGCATAATTTTAAATTGTTTTTTGCAGTAAGGCGACTTTTCAGTACTTCTAATTTCTAAATTCTAATTTCTGAATTTAAAAAGGCCCACTCCAGGGTTATTAAATTGTTTTAACCGAAAGAATAATTAAGGTCAACAGACAATTAATTGTCGATTAGATAATTCTTAATTGTTCTTTTACGCTCTTCATGTCAGTTGAGTGAACTAACGCTGAATGCGTTAAAGCTAATTTACGCTTCTTAGATTTTTTAGTCAAAATGTGACTCTTAAAAGCGTGCTTTCTTTTGATCTTTCCAGAACCAGTAACTTTGAAACGTTTCTTAGCGCTGGATTTTGTTTTCATTTTAGGCATTTTCTTCCTAGGTATTAGATTTATCTTACTTACTATTTTTCTACTGTAAACTGACTACTGTCAACTGAGTACTATTTTTTCTTCTTCGGCGCGATAAACATAATCATACGTTTACCTTCCAATACCGGCATGGCTTCCACCTTTCCGTAATCTTCCAAATCCTGTGCTAAACGAAGCAATAAGATTTGGCCTTGTTCTTTATAAATAATCGAACGCCCTTTAAAGAAAACGAAAGCTTTTAATTTGGAACCTTCTTTTAGGAATTTCTCCGCATTTTTCTTTTTGAATTCGTAATCGTGCTCATCGGTTTGAGGTCCGAAACGAATTTCTTTAATGGTAATTTGTGTCGATTTCGCTTTTAGCTCTTTTTCACGTCTTTTTTGCTCGTACAAGAACTTTTTATAGTCCATGATTTTACAAACCGGTGGTTCTGCATTTGGCGAAATTTCCACCAAGTCCAATTCCAACTGATCGGCTAAGCGCAATGCATCCGCTGTTTTGAAAACACCCGGCTCTACATTTTCGCCTACTAGACGTACTTCCGGCACACGAATATTGTTATTGATTCGGTGTGCATCTTTTTTTTCTACTCGAGGTTGGTAACCTCTGTTGTTTCTTATTGCTATGGCTTTAAAATTTTAAGTTAAACTTAGAATTGTTTTAATGTTTTATTGATTTCTTCCTTAACTAAAGAAGCAAATTGTTCAACTGACATCGTTTCGTTGGACTTTCCGGCATCACCGTGACGGCGAACCGAGATTGTTCCGTTCTTTTCTTCTTCCTCACCAACAATCAGCATAAACGGAAGTTTTTGTACTTCAGCCTCCCTGATTTTTTTACCAATTGTCTCGTTTCGGTTGTCAATTAGGGCGCGAATTTCGTGAATTTCCAGCAATTCTGAAACTTTTTTGGCATAATTTTCATATTTCTCGCTCAAAGACAGGATAATAGCCTGCTCCGGCATCAACCAAAGTGGGAAGTTTCCGCCTGTATGTTCCAGTAAGATAGCGATAAAGCGTTCCATTGAACCGAAAGGCGCACGGTGAATCATCACCGGTCGGTGTAATTCGTTATCCGAACCTTTGTACGATAATTCAAAACGCTCCGGTAAGTTGTAGTCTACCTGGATTGTTCCTAACTGCCAGCTTCTTCCTAAAGCGTCTTTCACCATGAAATCCAGTTTCGGACCATAGAATGCGGCTTCACCAGCTTCAATTACGTAATTCAAACCTTTGTCTTTTGCTGCACTGATAATCGCCTGTTCTGCTTTTTCCCAGTTTTCAACAGATCCGATGTATTTGTCAGGATTGTTCAAATCACGCACAGAAACCTGAGCCGTGAAGTTTTCAAATCCTAACGAACCGAATACGTATAATACAAGGTCAATTACATTTTTGAATTCCGCATCCAACTGATCCGGCGTACAGAAAATGTGTGCATCATCCTGAGTAAATCCTCTCACACGGGTTAAACCGTGTAATTCACCGGATTGCTCATAACGATAAACGGTTCCGAATTCCGCATAACGTTTCGGTAAGTCTTTGTAACTCCAAGGTCTTGCATTGTAAATTTCACAGTGGTGTGGGCAGTTCATGGGTTTTAATAAGAACTCTTCGCCTTCTGCCGGTGTGTGAATCGGTTGGAAACTGTCTGCTCCGTATTTAGCGTAGTGACCGGAAGTCACATATAATTCTTTTTGTCCGATATGTGGGGTAACCACTTGCTCGTAACCGGCTTTTTTCTGAGCCTTTTTCAAGAACTGCTCCAAACGGTCGCGCAATGCAGCGCCTTTTGGTAACCATAACGGTAAACCCTGACCCACTTTTTGAGAGAAATGGAACAAATCCAACTCTTTACCCAATTTTCTGTGGTCGCGACGTTTTGCTTCTTCTAATAACTCAAGGTAATCCGTTAAATCTTTTTGCTTCGGGAATGAGATTCCGTACACACGAGTCAACTGTTTGTTTTTCTCGTCACCTCTCCAATACGCACCGGCTACCGATAAGATTTTCATCGCTTTGATGATTCCGGTATTCGGAATGTGACCACCGCGACATAAATCGGTAAAAGTGGAATGATCACAAAAAGTAATCGTTCCGTCTTCCAGGTTCTGGATTAGTTCTGTTTTGTATTCGTTGCCTTTATATAGTTCCAATGCTTCCGCTTTTGTAGCTGAACGCATTTTGAATTCGTGTTTTTCTCTGGCGATTTCCAAAACGCGGTCTTCTACAGCTTTGAAATCGGCATCGGTGATTTTTTTGTCGCCGAAATCCACGTCATAGTAAAATCCGTTGTCAATTGCAGGACCAATCGTCAGTTTAATTCCCGGATACATTTCCTCCAAGGCTTGTGCCATCACGTGGGAAGTCGAGTGCCAGAACGCTTTTTTACCATCCGCATCGTTCCAGGTATATAAGATAAGAGCGCCGTCCGTGGTTAACGTGGTGGTGGTTTCAATGGTCGTACCATTAAACGAAGCCGAAATCACATTTCTGGCCAAACCCTCACTGATGCTTTTCGCAACATCCATCGGAGTCACACCTTGTGTAAACTCCTTAACCGAACCGTCCGGTAAAGTAATCTTTATCATATTTTTAAATTATAAGATGCAAATATAATCGTTTATAAAAACACATACAATATATATGTAAGGTATAATTTTCTTTTTTGAAGCGAAAGTTTCGGGCTTTTTTGCGGTCGCAGTTCCCGCTTTCCGTTCCAATTCCTCCGCTTTGCTCCGGGATTTCCACTTCAATCGGGGCTAGGGGAGTGTTGTTGTCGCTTTTTTGTGGTGTTTTTAAATGTGTGGTCCTACTGAATTGGCTGTATTCCGGTTTGTTGTCGTTCCGACGTTAGGAGGAATCTCATAATTCAGCTACCTACTTATATAGTAGGGTAAAGAAATTATTCACTCGGGCTTTCTACCTATATATATTATAAGTAATAGTGGTTTTTTCTTAGTACCTTAGCTTGTCAGTGCCTGAGACCTATTTTTAGGGTCTACTCAATAACTATTCAAAAACTTTTCCACCTATTATATAGTATACACGCCTTCAAACCCACTCAGGCACTAAGTCACTCAGCAACTCAGTTACTTTTTCTTCAAAAAACTTTCTTGTGTTATAAAATGGTTATCAGTGAGTTAAGGAAAAAGGGTAAAAAAAGAAGTAAAAAAGGTTGTAATTAATTTGCGATAGTGGAAAAAGGTGCTACTTTTGCACCCGCAATAACGGCATAGTTCTACTGACATTTTGAAACAAACCGGGTCTTTAAAGATTTTGAAAAAAGTTAAAAAAAGATTTGGATTGTAAAGAATAAAGCAACTATCTTTGCAGCCCGCAAATAAGCCTTAAGGTGCTTCACCGAACACTTCTGAA
>NZ_AVBI01000018.1 GCF_000498475.1 Flavobacterium cauense R2A-7
TGCCAAAGCAACGGTGCAGTATGTAATCTCGAAAGGGATTGCCAAGGACCGCATCGAAGGAAAAGGCTACGGAGAGAGCGAACCGAAAGTACAGTGTGATAAGTGTACGACTGAGGAACATGCTAAAAACAGACGTTCAGAGTTCATGATTGTGAAGAAATAAACAATCGGAAAGAACATATTTAAAACAAAAAGCGCTCCGTTATGGGGCGCTTTTTTTATGCTTTTAACGATCTTAATAAAAACGCTTCAGTCTAAGAACAAAGGGTTAGGTTCTCTCACAAAGAACTGTTGGATTTGATTCAGAATTCAACAGGTTAAAACATTCCGATTTCACCTCTTTAAATTCGTAAAAGGAGAAGCTGTTTTTGTATTTACGGGAAGAATTAGAATTCATTTTGAGAAGCATTTGGTTTTAAATTTGAATCCTAAATCTTTGCATGGTGTTTTTTTGTTGTTTTCTTCTAATTTAAGGAGGTTTTATGATGGAATTATGGATTTAGTTGTGAATTCGTTTTTCTTTGTTTTAAATTGAATTATGGCTTGTGGTTTGGATTCGTTTACAGGTAGAAAAGAGATTGTGCCCATGTTTAATTAAAATTCCGATAGTTTTTGATGTTAGGTATTTTCTTTTAAGCTAATGCTTTAAATGGTTTTGGATTCTCTTTTACAGTTGCGTTTATCCCATAAAAAAACCACCCTTAAAAGAGTGGTTTTTTATTAAATCAGCAGAGAGACTACTGAAATCTGATATTGTCAATCTGAATACCTGGACGTGTTTCGGCATTTGTGGTAGACGTAGCAGCCACATCGTATGCAAAAATGATATGTCCCTGACCAGTCACGCCTGTGAAGGTGTGAACTCCTGAACTTGTGAAAGAAGATGCCCATCCTGTACCGGTGTGGTTAGAATAAGTGAAACTACTTGTAATATCTACAAGGTTTGCCGTTGGATTGGCTTGGTCAAAACTTGTTGAATAGTACACTTTCATGATAGGAGTAGTCGTTTGCGACATGTATCCGTATAAGGTTTGGAACGAAACTTTAGTAAAACTATTGAAGTCGTAAGGCATTACAAGGAAAATTTTTGTAGCACCAGAGCTGGATCCTTTTCTAGCCTGTAAGTATTTATTACTGTTGAATGAACCTACAAACCAATCATTGGTTCCCAGAACTTTTATATTGTAATAGTTAGGGAATGTAGCAGTATTCGTCGCATACGATTCGAAGGTTTCAATAACCGGATGCAATCTCGGGTTGTCCAGTTTCACATCGTTAAGCGTGCGAATCATGAATTGGTACCCACTGTTGTATTTGGTAAGTACCCCTCTGATTTTACCGTTGCCAGATGGAATGATTGCGCTCTTGAACGTAGCAAATTCACTTACACGAACATCGATTGTTGTTCCGTCTTCATCAGTAATGCTGTGGTTTGTTGCGCCTCCGATGTTATTAACACTTGGATCAAAGTATTTTTTGCCAGAAGACAAGTCGGAAAACTGAACATTATCAAACTCTATAAGTTTGTTAATATTTGCGTCGTTCTTTGCTTGTGCAACCGTCATGTGGTTTACTAAAAGGTCTTCGTCAATTTTTTGATCGTCACAACCTCTGGCGATGATTTTTTCAAATTCAACACCTGATAAACGGCCAATTTGGTTGCCATTGTATAGATTTCCTAATTCAACAGAAGCGGTTTGTGTTCTGAAGTTGTAATACAAACTGTCTAAACGAACAAAAACTTTTCTTCCTGGTTCGAATTTTGTATACAGGTTGTAGCTGTCTACCGGAATGGTAAACCCTTTTTGACCGTCTACTGAAACCAAAGAAAGGGATTTGTAGAAGTTTCCGCCTTCGTCGCTTGAGGTAACATACGCTTCAATAACGCCTACTTGTGTCTGATTGCCTTCTGCATCACGAGGATCGGCATAAAGTTGCGGATTATTATTAAGAGCAGCTCCAGAAATTTCAGCTACTTGTTTCGTTACTTCTAAGGTTGTACATTTCTCAGATAAATCCGGAGAGTTGTAATCATCACCATTAACACATCCTGCTAAAAGAGCAGAAACAAATGCGATTGAGTAAATGCTTATTTTTTTCATAAAATACTAATTTTCGTTGTAAATGAAGAAGTCATCAACCTGGTAAGCACCGTCAAGTGTTAAATCTGTACCAGAACCGGTGAATTTAAATGCGATGTGAACGTTGCCAGTGTAAGCTGAAAGATCGATAGTCGAAATTTTGAATTCATACCAAGGATCGCTTTTTACCGGAATATTAGCCTGTAAAGGTGTCCAAGTGGCCGCTGTAACATTTGTTCCGTCGTAATCCGTTGAAATTAAAACCTGCAATGAATTGTTAGGCGAATCTACATCCAAATGGTGTTGTGCCACTTTAAAGGTCAATTTTTCGTTTGGATAGTCATCCATACTAATCGCAGGCGACACTAACCAAACTTTGTTCACGGCAGCTCCCGAACCGAAAGCACTAAATTCCGCATATCCGTTTGTTACACCATTGCTTGTGAATGTTTTTTCTCTCCAAAGCCATGTTCCCGCTTCAGCAAAATTGGTCCATCCCGCAAGGTCAAGATTGGTATTGTTGGTAACCGTTTGAAAATCTTCTCTAAAGAAAGGATCTCTTACAGTTGGAATGTCATAATCGTCTTCCTTTACACAAGAGGTGAATAAACCTGCTGTTAAAGACAGGATGAAAATTGGTTTTATCAATATATTTTTCATAGTCTTATGATTAGAAGTTAATGTATAAGTTCACAAAATAGGTTCTTCCGTATCCGTAGAAATATTTAGAACCAAAAGCTGGTGTTCCGTTAACCTGATCTTGCTGTAAAGCGGTATAGGACGCTTTACGGGATTGTTCGAAACCTCCTGTTTTATATTCAACATCCAATACGTTGTTTACAGAAGCGAAGAAACCAATTGTACTTCTTGTTTTGCTGTTAATCATCCATGATTTTCCACCGGTAAGGTTCAATAAAGTGAAGGCGTCAAATTTTTCTTGCTTAAGCACTTTTCTAACGTTTTCTTCACTAGCGCCAGGATAAGATACACCTGTTGATTCGTCAATTGTAAAATTATTTGTTCTTAATATATTAGAAACATCCAAATAATTATCTGCTAAATGATTTACGTTAGCGCCAACCCACCAAAATTTAGGATCACGATATTCCAAACCGAATGAATAGGCTTGTTGTGGCATGCCCGCCTGTCTGTATCCTTTTAGATAAGTAGTGCCAAAATCTGTTAACGGATTTGTATTGGTAGCACTTGCTTGTGCATCATCGTTTACTGTTAAATGAGGATTGTTTGAGTAAATGTATTGTCCGTAAGAAGCCGCTCCAGTGACTTTAATTGTTGATGTAATTTGATATTCAACACCTAATTCAGCGCCAATATTCTTTTTGTCAATACCCGTCACGATTTCAGTGATAAAAGAATCTTCGTTACCACTTCCAACACTGGCTTCGTCAAAAAGATCTTCTGCATAGAAGAAGGATATGTCTGTAGAATTTTGAATTTTGGACATAAATCCTGTTAAACGTGCTTTAACTTTTGGTGTTCTTAATACATAACTTGCATCGGCACTGAAAATTCTTTCGCTGTCCAAATCCGGAGTAATATTGTTGTTGATTCTCGCATTAGAGAAGGTGTTTCTCATTGTTGGCGCTTTGGTCATGTACACTCCGTTGAAAGTCAACAAGTGATTTCCGGTAATTTTATAGGTTAAACCTCCTTTGAAACCAAAGTTTTCGAAAACCATTTTTGCACTTTCTCCATACGAGTTGTTTGCATAAATTCCGTTGCGGAATAATCCTTCTCTTTGGTATTGGGTACGGGAGAATGATTGTGCCAAATAGAAATCCGCTTTCTTGTAGTTGAATTTGAATTGTGTGAATCCATCAAAAACAATAGCGTTCAGGTTGTAGTTGTATCCGTAAGTATCGCCTTCTCCAACTTGTCTGTTTGGATTGTTTAAGTCGGATTGTGAAGCGTTTCCGTCATAGAATGGATCGATATCGTTAAAGAATTTACCACCCATTAAGTCCAATAGGTTTTGGAAGTTGTGTGATTTTAATTTTTTAAACGTTGCTCCTGCATTAAGGTTGATGTTGTCTGTCAATTCAGAAGTTAAGATTGAATTGGCAGTGATTTGTTTGTCATCGGTACGGTCTTCGTAAAGAACATAAGCACTGTTGCCGGATACTGTAGATTGATTGGCAACATACATGGCTGTCCAGTCAATTTGGCTGTGGTTTAAGAAATAGTCTTTTGCATTAGCCGCTCCCACATAATCGGGTTGCCAAACGTTTCCGTTGTGGTAATTTAAATAATAACTTGGTAAGTTTCTGTAGTAAGTAGGATCAGGGTTGTTTGCCAATTGGTAATCCAATCTTGAGTTTCCAACAGAACCTGACTGATACGCAACATTCGTATTCAAGGTGTTTTTAGTGTTGATTTTCCAGTAATGGCTCAACATCATGATTGGCTCCTGAATGTCTTTGTCTCTTGAGTTTCTTTTCTTTCCGTCTTGCCATCCCCAGTACGAGTTGTATTTAACGCCCATAAGATCGTTAACTTCTTTGGTGTTAGGGGAAGTTTTTCCACGGCTGTTTTCGGCGTAGATCGATGTAAAGTTCAAACTGTGTTTGTCGTTGAATTTCTTTTCAACACTTGCAAAAAGGGAGTTCGCACTGTAGTCGGTTCCTTCGAAGTAGCCTTCTTCTGCCCATCTTCTGGAAGCCGAAACCACGAATGCCCATCCTTTTTTATTCATTCCGGAAGCATGGGTTCCCATGGCTCTCCAGCTGTAATTTGTATTGGTTCCCGAGAAAGAAACTCTGTTTCCTGGTCGGTAAAAAGAAGCTCTGGTATTGATTTCTTGCGTTCCTAAAATCCCTCCGAAAGTATAATCGGATGGAGTGGAACCCATAGTGAATTCCTGATTACGGGTAGCGTCGTTTAATCCGCCCCAGTTACTCCATTGTGGTCTTCCGTCATACAGTTTGTTCATAACGATACCGTTAATCATGGTGGTACCGTATTCATTATCCAAACCTCGGATTCTGAAACGGGACTGACCCCAGTTGAATGCGGCAGCTTGTTGGTACGTGTCACGGGAAGCCTGTAAAAGTCCCGAAGTACTTTCCGAACCGCTGTTGTCGTCACCCAAATCGTTTTCGGTGATGGTTACTAACGATAACTGCTGCTCTGAAGTAATGTCTTCTTCCAAAACAACAACTCCAAGATCAAGAGTTTCTCCTTTTTTAATTTCAATTGCAAAAGTTTGCGAAGTGTAACCGCTGCTGCTGATTTGCAGTGATTGATTACCTCCGGGTAGGGCAGCAAAAGCAAATTCCCCCAATGCATTGGTTAATGCCGATTGGTTCGTGCTTTCAATGGTTGCTACAACATTTCGTAATGGTTTCTGAGTTTTTGAATCCACAACTTTACCTTTCAGGGAAGGATTTTGTTGTGCCCAGGCAAAAACGACTTGCATTACAAGTAAAGTACAAATTACAAGTTTTTTCATAAATAAAATTAAAGTTAATCCTCTGTTTATTAAAGAATAAGAGACAAAGGGGCGCAAATTTACATGATTTAAAACAACAAACAATGCTCTGACCTCATATTTTTACAAAACTTAATCATAACTTAAACATAAAATTGTATGAACGTAGAAAATTTAATGTGTCCTAAAAAATTAAAACGTTGAAAATCAAATATATAAAATTTTTTTAAATTCGAATTCTCTCACAGTTTTTCTGATATTAATTTATTAACTAAATAAAAGTAAACATTTTAGCATTATTATTTTACATTTGTTGCCCCAAATCAAAAATGGGTTGTTTTTTTCCATTTTGGTCTGGTATTTGTGTAATTGAAATCTAACAAGCCCTCTACGGCTGTTAAACCTAACTGGATTAGTAATAAAAAGGATAATTTTACTTATGAAAAATAGAATCGTAATTTTATTTGTATTGTTTTTTTCAATGACGTCACTAATGGCGCAGCAGAAAAAATTTGTTGTGCATACTGTAGCGTTTTACAATTTTGAAAACCTGTTTGACACCATCAACGGTCCTAACTTTGATGAAGAGTGGCTTCCGGATGGTGCACAAAACTGGACCGGCAAGAAGTACAAGAAGAAACTTGACAATTTAAGCCGTGTTTTGGCCGAATTGGGCACCAGCGATGTACAAAAAGAATCTCCTGTTTTAATCGGCGGGTGTGAAATCGAAAACCGTGGGGTGTTGGAAGATTTGGTGAAACATCCTACCCTGGTTAATAAAGGATACGGAATCATTCATTTCGATTCTCCGGACAAGCGTGGTATCGATGTGGCTTTGTTGTACAAGAAAAAACATTTTCAACCGTTGAGCTACAAAAACATTCCTCTGATTATTTATGAAGGAGTGGGGGACAAAAAAGATAAAAAAGATGCCGACGAAGACAAAGAAGAAAACGTAAACGTTGATAAAACAACCAAACGTATCTATACCCGCGATCAGTTATTGGTTACCGGATTGCTAGACGGTGAAGAAGTTAATATTATCGTAAACCACTGGCCATCGCGTTCCGGAGGTGAAAAGAAAAGTAGCCCGAATCGTGAGGCAGCCGGAAGATTAAACCGAAAAATTATCGATTCGTTATACGCCATCAATCCTAATGCGAAGATTATTTCCATGGGAGATTTGAACGACGGCAGTTTCAACAAAAGTGTTAAAGAAGGTGTTGGAGCTAAAGGAAAAAGAGCCGATGTGAAACCTTTGGGTATTTACAACCCGATGCAGCAAATGGCGGAAGAAGGAATCGGAACACTGGCGTATAGAGATGCCTGGGATTTGTTTGATATCATCATGGTGTCGGAACCGTTAATCCGCAACGATTACTCCTCTTGGAGATATTGGAAAGCGGGCGTGTACAACAAACCGTTCCTAGTTCAGAAATCCGGACAGTACAAAGGCTATCCGTTACGAAATTCGAATGGCGAAGTTGGCTTTAGTGACCACTTCCCGGTATACATCTATCTGATAAAAGAAGGAAAATAAAAATAATAAGGTCGGCGAAAGTCGGCCTTTTTTATTTTCGTAAATTAGCCATGCTAAAAAAATACAATTATGGGTATTTCAAAACCATTCAACCTCAATCAGTGGATTGACGAAAACCGTCATCTGCTGAAACCACCGGTAGGCAATAAAAATGTATATGTGGACTCCGAAGATTATATCGTCATGATCGTCGCCGGACCCAATGCCCGGAAAGATTATCATTACAACGAAACCGAAGAGTTGTTTTACCAGCTGGAAGGTACTATTAAAGTGGTTATTCAGGAAAACGGTGAACGTAAAGAAATGGAAATGAAAGCCGGAGACATGTACCTGCATCCCGCGCGTGTGCCGCATTCGCCGGTGCGTAGCGAAGGCTCTATCGGTTTGGTCATCGAGCGAAAAAGAGCCGGGAAAGGGTATACTGACGGCCTGCTTTGGCATTGCGACAACTGCAATCATAAATTGTACGAAGTGTATTTTGAATTGCACGACATTGAAAAGGATTTTCTGCCGCATTTCCGGCACTTTTACAATTCGAAGGACTTGCGTACTTGTTCCCAGTGCGGCACCGTAATGGACACCGATCCGCGATTTGTGGCAAAATAGGCGTATTGTACTTTTTAAATCGTAACCATCTAATTTTCTTTATGTTAGATTTAACTATTGAAGCTGTTATGGATTTAACAAAAAACAGTAACTTTGCAAAAATTTTAAAAACAGACTTAAACTAAAATAATGGCAACAACAGCAGTAGACCAATTTGGTATTCAGGAAGCCTTACAACAATTAGGCTTAAAAGAAATAAATGAAGGAACTTCTACAGGTTCCAACTGGTTTTCCAACGGAAAAATTATCGAGTCGTATTCACCGGCTACAGGCGAATTGATCGGAAAAGTAAAATCTTCTACAAAAGAAGATTACGAAACCGCAATGAGCGCAGCAGAAGAAGCCTTCAAAACATGGCGTTTGGTTCCGGCTCCAAAACGTGGCGAAATTGTTCGTCAAATGGGTGAGGAACTTAGAAAACATAAAGAAGCTTTAGGTAAATTGGTTTCCTTTGAAATGGGGAAATCGTACCAAGAAGGTTTAGGAGAAGTGCAGGAAATGATCGACATCTGTGATTTCGCAGTAGGTTTGTCCCGTCAGTTACACGGTTTAACGATGCACTCGGAGCGTCCAATGCACAGAATGTACGAGCAATGGCATCCGTTTGGCGTAGTAGGAATCATTTCTGCGTTCAACTTCCCGGTAGCGGTTTGGTCATGGAACTCAATGTTGGCTTGGATTTGTGGAGACGTTTGTATCTGGAAACCAAGTTCAAAAACACCTTTGTGTGGGGTTGCGTGTCAAAACATCATCCAAACGGTATTGGAAAGAAATAATCTTCCGGAAGGCATCAGCTGTTTAGTAGTGGGTAACGAATCAGGAGATTTAATCAATAACGACAAACGTATTCCATTGGTATCGTTTACAGGTTCTACACGAATCGGTCGTCACGTATCACAGGTTGTTGCTTCTCGTTTCGGAAACACTATCCTTGAGTTGGGTGGAAACAACGCCATCATCGTTTCAGAACATTCTGATCTTTCCATGGTATTGGTAGGAGCAGTGTTCGGAGCAGTAGGTACAGCTGGACAACGTTGTACGTCTACGCGTCGTTTAATCGTTCACGAAAGTGTGTACGACAAAACCTTAGAAGTATTAAAGGGCGCTTACGGACAGTTGAAAATCGGAAATCCATTAGACGAAACCAACCACGTTGGACCGCTAATCGATAAAGGTGCTGTTCAGGATTACTTAAATGCTATCGCAAAAGCGAAAGCTGAAGGCGGACGCGTAATCGTTGAAGGCGGTGTTTTAGAAGGCGAAGGCTACGAAAGCGGCTGTTACGTGAAACCATGTATCATTGAAGCGAAAAACGAATTCGAAATCGTACAACACGAAACATTTGCTCCGGTATTGTATGTGATGAAATACAGCACAATCGAGGAAGCAATTGCATTGCAAAACGGTGTGCCTCAAGGATTATCTTCATCAATTTTCACGAACAACATGAGAGAAATGGAATTGTTCCTTTCTGCAGCAGGATCCGATTGTGGTATCGCGAACGTAAACATCGGAACTTCCGGTGCGGAAATTGGTGGTGCTTTTGGTGGTGAAAAAGAAACCGGTGGAGGCCGTGAGTCAGGATCCGATGCTTGGAAAGCCTACATGAGAAGACAAACCAATACGATTAACTACGGAACAGCGCTTCCGTTAGCACAAGGAATCAAATTTGATTTTTAATCTAATTAAACCATATAAAAAAAAACCCGTTCCGAAATCATCAGAACGGGTTTTTTTATTTATCAGAAGTTAAACTTACTTAGTTTTCTTCACATACTGTGTAAGGATCACAATATGCTGTCCTTCCACGCGGCCTTCAATCTGTTCGGCATTGTCCCAAACCAGTTTGATGTTGTGCACTGCGGCACCACGTTTAGCGGTGAAATTAGCGCCTTTTACGTCCAAATCTTTAATTAAGACTACAGAATCCCCATCTAACAAAATATTGCCGTTAGAATCCTTGTGCACGATTTTGCCTTCGTCGTCGTCACCTTCTCCTGTTGCTTTTGCCCATTCCAAGGCTTCTTCATCCAGATACATCATTTCTAACAGGTCGTTTTTCTTTAAACGGGTCAGCATCCGCCAGGAAACAATCTGTACCGGTAAATGCTCGCTCCACATGCTGTCGGAAAGACAGTGCCAATGGTTCGGATCGGTAGTTTCCGGGTTTTCAATCTGACCCACGCAGGTTTTACAGGCTAAAATACTGTCGTTTAAGGTGTCTTTCGAATCCGGCGGAATATTGTATACCACTAAATCGTGCGGGTTGCCACACAATTCGCATTTGGAATCACTTCGGTCTTTTAGTTTTTTTTCAATTACGCTCATAATAATGTGTTTGGTGTTTATAAAAAATTATTGTGTTTTGGTGTTTATTTAAAATCGATAACCGAGGCTCAATCCGGCGTTTAGTTCCACCGCCCAGAAACGGTCGTTCACGTCTTCACTGAAATTGCGGTTAATGTTGGCATAAGGAGCGAATGCAAAATGATCGTTCCACACCCATTTGTAACCCATACCCACGCCTAAAATAAAACTGTCCAGGTCGGTTTTTTTAATATAATCGAGTTGCGTTACCTCGTCGGTCTTTTTTTCTTCGAAATCCCCAAAGCGGTATTTCAGCATGGGGGAAATGTAATACCCGCTGCTGTTCGCGCTGAAATAAAAATTGGCGTTCACAGCCACACTGTTGGTGTTGAATTTGTACCCGTCTTTTTTGATTTCCGGCCAATACGAGTAGCGATCGTTGATAAAAAGTTCGCCTCCTATGGAAAAGCCGTCTTCGATGAAATGTTCATACCCCACTTCAACCGACTGAATTACAAGGGTGTTGAAGAAGTTCATCTTTACCTCGTTTTTCTTTTGTGCGTGAACAGAAAACAGTCCGACAAACAACATTCCGAACAGTAAGCATTTATTTTTCATGGCTTCAAATTTTTTGTAAAGATACGGATTAGTTGCGACCCCGCTCCTCCGGATACAATTCCGGTAACGGTTTACTTTGCCAGAACTCTTTGGTATCCACATCCATAATGGTCAGTCGGCCTTTGAAGGCGGCACCGGTGTCGACATTCCAAACATTGGCGCGGTTTACCGGAACCGAATACCCAATGCGGGTTACAGGAGTGTGTCCGATAAAAATCTCGTCGTACAACGCCATGCGTTTCGGGTAGAAAAGATCCTTTCGCGATAAAGTTTTGTCCATGGATAAAGCGGCTTCCCATAAAGTACGGTCCCAACAGAACATGCCTTTAAAATATTCGTATTCCACCCCTTTCAGGTTGGTAAATCCGGCGTGTACAAACAAACGGTTCTGTTCGTCCAGATGATAGTCGTTCAAACGTGACAAAAATTCGATATGCGCTGCAATTTTGTCGGCTTCAACGTTTTGGTAGACTTCCACGGTCGACTGTCCGCCGTGCAAACGCCATTCGTCGTTGTCTTCCCCGTCGGACAACCATCGCAGTACCATTTCCTCATGATTCCCGCGAATAAAAAGACAATTGTGGGTTTTGTCCAATTCAATCAAATGATCAATAACGTAAGGCGTGTCGTTCCAGCCGTCTACAAAATCTCCTAAAAAAATGAGTTTGTCGTTCGGAGTCACTTTGGCCCGGTCCAAAACCTGTACTAAGGCTTTCAGTCCGCCGTGTATGTCCCCGATTACTAAGGTTCTGCTCATGAGTTGCGCTTAATTTTAGTCAAATGTCCAAAAAACAATTGGGATTATCAAACCTATCGGAAACGAATTCCGGAATTAACATTTTTTGATAAAAACCCGCAAGAGAACAATTGGCCGGGGAGATAGTTTTGCCCTGAATCTAAACCACTTCAACTAACTAAACCCACCATAAAAAAATGAAAACAATTGCTACATTATTCGCTGTTTTTCTAGTGCTTCTTTTACTTGCATCGTGTTCCAACGACGACATGCAACCGCCACAACCGCCATTGCCAAACGTTGTTCTTGAGAATACCGCAACCGATGCGATGATGCAAAGGGATTCGATTTCTAAAGAGGAGGATATTGATCCGCCAAAATTACCGACTCCTCCGATTAAAACTTAATAAATCAAATTATCTTTTTATAAAGTAGTTTAGTATTTTTGACAATATTTTACTTACAAATGAATTTTATAAGAAAAATCTTCTTAGTTATTTTATTGCTGTTAGTTTCAAATAGTTGTGTCAAAAGAGAAAGTAAATTGGCTACTAACTCTAAATTGGCAGCAATAGATAGTTTATTTCATAACATTGCTGTTGAAAAGAATAACAGACATAAAGTAGTATATCTTAAAGAGTTAAAAGATAAAATAGATTTTTTAAAATATGATACTTTGGTTAGAAAACGCTATGTAGATCTAGCGTTGCTATATTTTCAGTTAAATAGTTTAAATTCTTTTAAAAAAACATCTGAAAAAATTGAGAAGAAGGCGACTTTGAGTAGAGATACATTAGGAATAATCCAGTCGAAATGTTTTCTAGCAACGTATTACGTGACAAAATTTAAAAATGATAGTGCTTATTACTATTATTCAAAAGCTGAAAAGCTTTCTAAAAATTTTAAGGATAAACCCTTTCTTGGTTCAATATTGATGAACAAAGCAGAACTGTTAACTTACCAAAAAGATTTTACAGGTGCTGAAACATTGGCCACACAAGCACTTAGGATTGGGAGTGAGAAAAAAGACAATTCTTTGGTTTATAATTGTTATTTGATTTTAGGAAAATCATTGAAAGGATTAAATAATGATGAAACGGCTTTAGATTATTATTTAAAAGCGCTAAAGAAAACAGATGAATTGAAAGGTGACTATCAATTTTTATCTCTGAAGGCTCAAATGTATAACTATATCGCTCTATTAAAATTAAAACAAAGAGATTATAATGCTTCTATATATTTTGCGAATCAAGGATTATCATTAGATGATTTTAAAAAATCTCAACCGACAATTTACTGTTATTTGAAAAATTCATTGGCTTATTCGCAGTTTAAGCTTGGAGACAATAAAAGCTACTCTGTTTTTGAAGAAACATTGAATTTAGGGAATGATTTGAAAAATTTTCAGATTCAATTAAATTCTAAGTATAATCTTTCAGAATATTATTTATTCAAAAAAGATACTCTAAAAGCTATGCAGTATGGTACTAGTGTTTTAGCATTAGCCCATACCAACAACGTTTTCGAAGACGAACTCAAAGCGTTGGAATTGCTGGCAAAAATTGATCCGACCAACGGTGCCAATTATAATCAGCGCTATATTACGCTCAACGACAGTCTGCAAAACGTAGAGCGTGCCACGCGTAATAAATTCGCCCGAATCGAGTTTGAAACCGACGAAATCACGAATCAGAAAAATTTAGCCGAAGCCGAAAAGGATAAAATATCAGCACAACGCTGGATGATTCTTGGTTTCAGTTTGTTTTTTATCGTTTCGCTTTTATTGTTGTATGTTTCCCGTTTGCAGCGTTCCAAAAGCAGGGAGCTGCAATACCTTCAGAAACAACAGAAAGCCAGTGAGGAAATCTACCGTTTGATGTTAGACCAGCAGCAAAAAATTGAAGAAGGGAAGCAAATCGAAAAACGTCGCATTTCCAAAGAATTACACGACGGTATTATGGGCAAGCTCACCGCCATCCGTCTAAATCTCTTTGTTTTGGGTAAAAAAACCGATCCCGAAACCATCACCCGATGTCTGGAACATGTAGCCGAAATTCAGAACATCGAAAAAGAAATCCGGAAAATATCCCACGACCTGAACCAAAATCTCTTTACCGATGTGTCTGATTTTACGTTGATGGTCAATAATTTGGTCGACAATATTAAAGAACATTCCGAGATTCGTTTTAAAATCGTTGCCGACGAGAAAATCGACTGGAACAAGATAAACAGCTTAGTGAAAATGCAGGTGTACCGTATCCTCCAAGAAGCTTTGCAAAACATCGAAAAATACGCTCAAGCCAAAAATGTCGTAATCAGCATACTTGAGAAAGAGGAAAAGTTGAGTGTTACGATAACCGATGACGGCATCGGATTTGAAGTCAATTCGGCGAAAAACGGTATCGGACACAAAAATATGCGCGAACGGGCTGCCGAAATCAACGGAGAATTCACGATTTCTTCAATTGTAGGAAAAGGAACAAAAATTAATTTGATAATTCCAACATAGTTTTATACTTTCACGCGAAAATATAACACGAAAATGCCTGTTAAAATTCTTTTTGTAGATGACCATCCTTCCCAAATCCTTGGTTATAAAACCATTCTAGCCTACAATAACCGAAATCTCGAGCTTGAGTCGACCGAATGCTACAATTGCAAAGACGCTTTTTCCATACTAACAGACATGGTCAACCCGCCGGATTTCGACTTAGTTTTTTTAGACCGCAGCATGCCGGCGTTTGAAGAGCAAGGTATCTTTTCCGGAGAAGATTTGGCTGTTTTATGGAGAAAGAAATTTCCGGAAACTAAAATTGTCATTCTCACTTCGCATGCCGAATCCTTTATTATTTATGATGTTGTAAAGAAAGTTCACCCGGCAGGATTGTTAATCAAAAGCGATTTCAGTGCCGATGAATTATTGCAGGCATTCGATTTAATTATGGATGACGAAACGTATCACAGCGAAACCGTGCGCAAAGCCATTAAAGAATTACTGTCCCGTGAGGATTATCTGGACAGTATTAACCGGCAAATTATCATGCTCATTTCCCAAGGGTTTAAAACCAAGACCATTGCGGGGGAAATCAATCTGACCGAAAGTGCCGTAGAAAAGCGAAAAGCCAAGATAAAGGACTATTTCTGTATTGACAAAGGCAATGATGAAGACATTATCCGGGAAGCTAGAAAGCTGGGATTTATTTGATTTTAACATTAATTGCGGAAAAACCACAACACCGTCTTTTTTCATGAGATTACTTTTACCACATCAAATTACTGCAGAAAAATTTGAAGTTTAAAAAGTAAAAAAATCAAGAATTATTAAAAAGTAAAAAAATCATGAAAAAATTATTATTTGGGTTTGTTGCCGTTATTGCTTTTGGATTCAATGTTAATGCTCAAAAATTTACAAGTGAAGAAGTTAGAGTTGAATTAGCCAAAGGGATGGTCTCGTTTGTTGAAGGAGTAAAACCAGCATATGTAAAAGGTCAAACTTATGAAACTTTTGAGAAAACAATTATTGGTAAATGGCAAAATACCGAGAATGGAACAGCCCTGTTAAAAAAAGCATATACTTACATAAATTCATCCGTTTCTTCTGATGCTATTATAAAAACGGATTCAGGTATAGAAATTGGTAATGCGTTGTCATTTGTATATACACTACAACAAAAAAATCCAAAGGCCGATGGAGTAGAATTATTTGGAGGAACCACAGGAGATTACAATCCATATTCTTCTTTAAAAATGGCAAGTTGTAAATGGTATCAGCTTTTATGTCATTTAAATAACCTTTTAAATTTTATTGAGGATCATCAGCAGACAATTTGTGGTATTTTGTATGCATTCAATGTTCAATGTCCTAAACAACCTTAGTTATATATACAAGAACCATGTCATTGAACATGGTTCTTGTATCTTAAAAAAGTTAAATATGAAAACAAGTGTTTTATTCTTAGGATTTGGGCTCCTTTTGTGCAGTAGTTGTAAATTAATATCAGTCATCAACAACGAAAGCGTTACCACAAAAGCGGGAAGCATCAAAGTTGAAAATGTGAATTTGCCTATCGTGAGAATTAATATTGCAACAGCCAAAGAAAAAGCATTTCTTTTTGATACTGGAGCCAGTTTAAGTTTTATAAACAGTGATTCTATTTTAGATGAAAATACCGTCAGAAAAGCTTTTGCTTTCGGAACAATTAAAACTCCAGATGGTGGTAAAACCAAAAATAAGTTGTTACCGGTTCATATCGAGACCCCATGGTTTGAATCAGATAATAAAGTTGTAGGCTTTTTTCCGATTTCAAATGGGAAATGTAATTATAGGATGCCTTTTGATGGTGTTGTCGGATTGGATGTTTTTATCAATTCTGATTTGATATTAGAATTAAATAGTCAAGAGAGTGTAATTACCTCTCATAAAACTGAAAATTTTGACAAAAATCAGTTGCTGGGGTTTGAAAAAATTGATGTTGTTTTCGAGAAAAAAAGTATAAAAATACCTTTAACAATTAACGGGGAAACAAACAATTATTTGTTGGATACTGGGAATAGCAGTACATTAATCTTGCCTTATTCAAGCCACTTAGATTCTCTTTCGAACAAAAAAATAATCATTGAGGGTAAATCTCTTAGCTCATTGAAAGGCAAGTTCGGTGAAGAAGCAATTATGTTTTACGATGCTAAGATTGGATTGGGAAATCAAATTTTTAAAGCACCAGTTTTAACCCAAAAAGAGGGAAAAATATGGAATATGGGCATGGAAGCAATAAAGCAATTTAATTGGTTTATTAATTTTTCGACACAAGAAGTTTACATTAAAAGAAATTTGTTGTTACCACAAGAAATTGTTTTAAAGAAAATGTATTATTCAAGCATTGAGGGTGATAAAATTGTAGTGATGACTAAAGTAAAAGGTTCGAATCGATACAAACTTGGAGACGAAATCATTTCCGTTAACAACGAAAAAGTAACCCCTGAAAACATTTGTAAAGTGCAAAAACTCTTAAATGAAACAAATGATTGGGAAACGTTGAAAATCGAGGTTAAGCCACAGGCAAAACCACAAAGTTGATTGCTGAAACACTTTTAATCCATTCCCCATGAAAAAAGCACTGACTCTCTGCCTACTGTTTCTTTCCGTTATAACTTTTGCGGCTCCGAGAGTGGTAAACGGAAACATAAAAGACGCCACTACATTGTTACCCATTGAAAGTGTCTCCATTAGTGTTGAAAATTCCAATTTGGGAACGATTTCTAATTCGGAAGGGAAGTTTAGGTTGGTGTTTTCCGCGGATTTCAGTACGATACGATTCAGCCATCTGAATTATCAAGTCTATAGTTATACCTTGAAAACAGGGGAAACAGAAGTCGAAATTTTTCTGGAGCCAAAATCGTTCCAACTCTCCGAAGTTATTGTTCGGGCGAAACCGGTTAAGGAATTGTTGTCGGATGCTGTTAAAAATTCTAAGGAAATGCTTGAAAAATCAATTGTGTTAAATACTTATTATAGAGAATTTGTCAAAGTCAATGAAGAGTATACCAGTTTTTCTGACGGATTACTGGACTATAACATCAAACGGAAAAGCGGTGCATCGGATTTGTACGTGAACCAATGCCGGGCTGTAAAGCTGACGGATGCACCTTCGGATGAAAGAGAAAAAAATCGGGAGTCATTCTATCTTTTTGATGTCAGGAATGCGGTGTCTGAAGCCTATAATTTTAAGAATATAACCCGTATTTTAAACAGCAAAAGTTATGATTTTGAAATTGAAACGAAAGCGGATGACAAAGGGAATTCGATCGAAATAGTTACGATTCTTCCCAAAGAAGGTGTAGAAATGGATTTGTATACCGGAACCGTGGTTTTCGATGCCAAAACGAAACTGATTCTGGAGATGGACATTAAAAAATCTCCTAAGCACAAAGTTTTTGCAATGGATATTAACATTGTCATTCTCCGTTTCAAAATACATGAAGATGCCCGAAAGGCCGGTTACCGAATTGACGGCGAAAAGTACATTCTGGTTTACAATCAGAATAAACTAAATGTATACATCGACTGGAAAGAGAAATTTAACGAAACTTTCGAGTTCATGAGTGACATGGTGGTTTTCGATTACAAAGAAGGCGAATTCGAATTTGACCGCAGCAAAAGACATAAAGAGCGAAGTTTGTTCAGTGCCGGAAATCATTTTACGGAAGAGTTCTGGAAGACTAAAAACAGCCTTCTTTTAAATGAAGCGGAAGAAAAAATTCTAAGTAGACTTAACTGATTTTTGTTGTATAAGTAGGTAAATGAAAAAAAAGATTATAGCCGTTGCATTCTGCAGTTTCTTTTTTAGCTGTAAATCAACGTTAAAAACCATTAAAGGAATCAAAGATCCAAAAATAGAGAGCTACAGCGCTACCCAAAAGTATCTGCATAAAAAAGATATGGATACGGCAAGAGTTGTATACTTTAAAGACTTTAATTCTTTTGCTCAGGCTTCTAAAAAGAAATTACTGCAGGTTCCCAACGCTCTTTTTTTTGATAAAGACGGAAATTTTGTCGATTACAGAAAGTCGGCAACGGACTGTAACGCCAAAGTAGATGATTTTATTCAGGATTTGAAGACTTTTAACGAAGCCAAAAAAGATGCTACGAAAACGATTGCTGATTTGAAACAGTTAGTAGTTGGCGCAAATAAAAATCTGTTATCCGAAAAACCGGGAGAAATTACCGTTTTTATTACCTGGGCAAAATTCGCAGGAACCTTAAATAAAGAAAAAGCCTTCGATTGGGTTAAATTGCTGGAAGCGGCCAAACGAAAAGGCCTCAACGTAAATTACTATCTCTTGAACTGCGATTTCCAGGAAAACTGGAACCTGACAAAAGAAGAAAAAGAAGCGCTGGGCGTTAATTAAAAAATCAAATGAAAAACAACTATTTTTTGGCAGCAGTCGTGTTGCCCGTCTTGTCTTTTGCCCAAACCGAAACCAAAACCCTTGAGTTGGATATTCGCGGCAGAAGTTGTATCGGAGGATTGGGTGTCTGCTCAACAACAGCACCGGAACTTAATAAAACCAGTATGAAAAATTTTAACATAACGAAACAATCGCCCAATACCCTTGAACTTCAAATAGAAACTGACAAGCTTTCCGTGGAAGAACAAAAGCTGTTTTTCGGAAAAGAATATTCAAAAATCACCCCAAATGAAGTCCTGGAATTCATTCAGGATGAGGATTTTATTTTTGATACCGACACCCTGCTTTATCTGGGATTTGATGTCAAATACCGCCTGCTCAAAAAAGGCAAGTATCCGATTGCGATCACAAAAGATAAAGTCGCTGTAACCCTTACTTTATCGGAAGGTTAAAAACAAAATAATGCTGCTATCCGCATGAAAAAAATCCAATATTCATTCGTTTTTCTGCTGTTTTTTCTGCTCCATCAAATGCAGGCGAATGTTGTTTACGATGCTAAAAACGAACCGAATGAAATTGTTGCCGAAATGACAACTGCCATTCGACGTGTCCAAAAAGAACACCATAGCAAAAACGAACAACTGAGCCGTCAATTAACAGCCCTGAACAATCAGTTAGCGGCAGAATCCAACCGGGATCGGAAACTGGATTTTCTGATTCAAAAAGACGAAATCAAAGAACAAATGCGGTTGCTGCAGTTGGAAACCAATAGTGAAATATCCAAAATCCGTTATCTGAAAGGATTGCAGGTCATCAAAACCTTATACGAAAAAGTGCTGAGCCTGGACCATCATTTCGCTTCGGTGCGGACGCTGAATGAAATCAATAAAATATCAAACCCTAATCAGTACCCCGAATACAGCAAGTTAAAAGAAGTAGTAAACGCCAAAAAAGACAAGAAAACAAGCCTTGATTTAACTTCTGTATTGGGTACTAATACCATTGTTTCGGTAGTGCAAACGTTTACCAACATGATTGCTTCGAGTCTGACCAAAGAGGAAAAGGAAAAAGAACTGGCCAATGTGGATTGCATACTCGATTTCACCCTTCGGATGCAAAACGATTTGAATACCATTTATTTTGAAACGGCTTTCTTGCAAACCAGTAACGAAAAAATAAAACAGGAAATTGAATTGCTTTTTAAGGATTATACCAAACCGATTGGTTATGTTGCCACGCTGGAAAATTGCCGAACCAATGACGATTGGGAAACCATCACCCAAAAAATGGAAGAGTATCTCACCAAGATGAAAACCACCACCGGAACTTCACAATACAAAATGCAGGTCAACATGGAATTTCCCATTGACCGTTTGTTGCAGTTCATAAATCAGTACAATAATTTCATCGATCAGGGCGGAAAATTCTACGAGAAATTCAAAATCATCCTCAACAGTTACGAAAACGCCAAACAATGCGAAACCAAACTGCCGCTCGAATACAAAAAACTAAAAGCCGATATCGATGTGGCGATTAACAAGTTCAACGTGGCCTACAAACCGGTGGAAGTCAACGGCACCAAAATGAAAGAAATCCTATACGGACTCAACGAATTCGATTAAATGATACAATTAATTATCACTTTTATTGTCTATACGCTAAACCTGTTGCTGCGTTGTTTTGCCGTTTAGTTGTATTTCACTTTCCGCAAAATACGCATCACTTCCTTAAACGACACATAAACCGAGGAATGCTCGCGTGCCTTTAAAAACGGTTTCGCGTCAATCAGTTTCTGCTTGGCCTCCTCAAAGCCGTTGAGGTAACAAATCATCAGCGTCGAAGGTAGGTTTTCTAGGTCTTTTTCTTCCCGTGCCGATAAAACCAACCCTTTTTGCAGCTTCGCAATAAGCGTTAAGTTCGTATTGTAAATGTGGTACAGCATTTTCCGGTTGTATTCCGGCGGTTCAAACAACATTTCCGTGTCCATTTTGTAATACCCGTTTTCATAAAAATGAAGTGTCACCTTCTCCAGCGGATAATAACTCGTTTTATCGTTCAGCCCCAACGGAACATATTCGGTAATCGTGAAATTGTTTTCGGTATACTCTACTGTAACTTCGTCTAAGGCCGAGTAAAACAGTTTCACCTGTTCGTTAATCAGCTCGATGTCCACGCGGGAAAAGAAGGTTTTATCGCGCACTCGCTTTTTGTTGCCCGCCCAACACACCACGAAAAGTTCCTTAAACACCTTGTACTTTGGGTTCATGTCCTTGTGGCGGTTGTTCATAAAATCAATTACGCCTTCCAAGGTATGGGCAATGCTGTTGCGTGAGTTGTTTTCAATACTGATAACGGTTTCGGTATTCAGGTTTTTAGCCTTAATCGACATCGGAATCTCGTTGGTCGTTTCCACCGGAATCGTATTACTGCCCCGGCGCACAAAAACGCTTTTCGCGGCAATCGTGTGAATCCCTTTTTTAAACGACGAAATTTTGTTGTTCGGTTTGATGGTAACCAGTCCCACCACCTTGTCTTTGGGTAAATTCGGGAACGGAACGTTTTCGTATTGAATTTTCGGCGGATTTTCCAAAAAGGCATTCACCAGATTCTGAATCCGGCTGTCGTCAAAAAAATCATCGCCCACGATTTCATTGTCCTGATCTTCCACACCCACCACGATATACGAATTGTTCATTGGATTCGAATTCGAAAGCGCACAAATGTGTTTCAGAAACTTCGCTTTGCCTTCTTTGGTGTGTAAATTAAGCTGGCGTTTCTTGTCATAAAAACTGCTTTCATCATTGTGAGCCAGCAGGTTTTTAATAAGAAGACGCTTGTTGATCATCTCGAAAAAGGGTTAAATCTTAAACTGTAAAATTTTTATAAAGTTCGTTAATTTTTGTTAACGTTTGTAAGATGCGCTTTAAAGGGAACGTTATGAAAGTACTAATTTTAAAACAGATTCTCATGAAAAATTTAAAAAAGTATTTGATGCTTGTTTTGATTATCGCCTCGTTCTCTACCTTCCTGATAGGCTGTAATGATGAGGATGATACTAGTACGCAAGGCACTTCAAAAGTAACGGTGCGTATGACCGATGCCCCTGGTGATTATGATGAGGTGAATGTTGAGGTTTTAGATGTGATGATTAAAAACAATTCCGACGCCTCGGAAGACGGATGGGTAAGCATCGGAAATATCCAGCCCGGCATTTATAACCTGTTGGATTTAACAGGAGGAATTAATGTTTTATTAGCGGATAACGAAGTGCCGTCCGGTTATCTGGGACAGCTTCGTTTGGTTTTAGGCGATGAAAATACCGTAGTAAAAGATGGCGTAACTTATGCTTTAAATACCCCAAGCGCCCAACAATCCGGATTGAAATTACAGATCAATCAAACCCTGCAGGCGGGAGCCACCTATAATTTCCTTTTGGATTTCGACGTAGAACATTCCGTGGTAGTGGAAGCCGGCGGTTCCGGGAATTACAACCTGCATCCGGTAATCCGAGTGACTACAGCAGCCACTTCAGGCGTTATTAAAGGAACGGTTTTGCCAATTACAGTGCAAACCTTAGCGTCGGTTGAGGTAAACGGAACGGTGGTTTCGGCCTATACCAACGAGCAAGGCGTGTTTCAGTTAAGCGGAATTCCGTCCGGAACGTATACCGTAACCTTAACTCCGGATGTTGCTTCGGGACTGGCAGTTTTAACCGTGGATAATGTAGTGGTGGTTAACGGAGAAGTAACCAATATGGGAAGTCTCAACCTGCCATAAGTTAAAAAGAAATAAAAATTTTATTAAAAGACAGCTAAAACCAAGGCTGTCTTTTGTTTTTTAACCAATTATTAACAACTAAAGACTAAATTAATTATCAATTTGCATTGTTAAAATATCTTATTAATTTCACGGCTCAAAAAAACACACAAATGGACGATACAACAACTACTCTGGACATTAGAGCAATTAATGAAAAAATAGAGAGAGAAAGTGCTTTTATTGACCTTCTGACCATGGAGATGAACAAGACAATTGTAGGTCAGAAAACGATGATTGAACGTTTACTTATCGGGCTTTTGGCTCAGGGGCATATTTTGTTGGAAGGGGTACCCGGATTGGCAAAAACTTTAGCCATCAATACTCTGTCACAAGCGGTACACGGCTCTTTCAGCAGAATTCAGTTTACCCCCGATTTGCTTCCTGCCGACGTGGTAGGAACCATGATTTACAATATGAAAGTGAACGACTTTTCGATTAAGAAAGGTCCGATCTTCGCGAATTTCGTCCTTGCCGACGAGATCAACCGTGCTCCTGCAAAGGTACAATCCGCTTTACTGGAAGCGATGCAGGAAAAACAAGTCACCATTGGCGACGAAACCTTCAAATTAGACAAACCGTTCTTGGTTATGGCGACGCAAAACCCGGTGGAGCAGGAAGGAACCTATCCGTTACCGGAAGCGCAAGTCGACCGTTTCATGCTGAAAGTGGTAATCGATTACCCTAAAATGGAAGACGAGCGCATGGTCATCCGTCAAAACCTAAACGGAGGATTCGAAAAAATCAATCAGGTCGTTTCTTTAGATCAGATCTTACGTGCCCAACAAGCCGTTCGTGAAGTGTATATGGACGAGAAAATCGAAAAATATATTTTGGATATCATTTTCGCCACGCGTTACCCTGAAAAATACAAGTTGGCCGACTTAAAACCGTTAATCAGTTTCGGTGCTTCGCCTCGTGGAAGTATCAACCTGGCTTTGGCGGCGAAATGTTACGCGTTTATCAAACGTCGCGGCTATGTAATTCCGGAAGACGTACGCGCCGTGGTGCACGATGTGTTGCGTCACCGTATCGGGATTACTTACGAAGCGGAAGCGGAAAACGTGACTTCGGTAGACATCATCAACAAAATAGTTAACGAGGTTGAAGTACCTTAATCAGTTGACAGTTTTTAGTATTCAGTAATCAGTTGCTCTGCGCAACGTATTTAACTGACCACTGACCACTTGACCACTGACCACTGACACTATGGATACCAAAGAATTACTTAAAAAAGTACGGAAAATCGAAATCAAAACCCGAAGATTGAGCGATCATATCTTTTCGGGCGAATACCACACGTCGTTTAAAGGTCGTGGGATGACGTTTTCGGAAGTGCGCCAATACCAATTTGGCGATGATGTTCGTGCGATCGACTGGAACGTAACGGCGCGCTACAACGAACCGTACGTAAAAGTGTTCGAAGAAGAACGCGAACTGACGATGATGCTGATGGTAGACATTTCCGGATCGGAAAGCTTCGGAACCAAAAACCAGCTGAAAAGTGAAATCGTTACTGAAATTGCGGCTACCATGGCGTTTTCGGCTACCCAGAACAATGATAAAATCGGACTGATTTTGTTCTCCGACCAAATCGAATTGTTCATTCCGCCCAAAAAAGGAAAATCACACGTGCTGCGCATTATCCGGGAATTAATTGAATTTGAGCCGAAAAGCAAGAAAACCGATTTGTCTCAGGCTCTGAAATTCCTTTCCGGAGTACAGAAAAAGAAAGCCATCGTATTCGTGATTTCCGATTTCATGTCGGCCGATTACGAACATACCTTAAAAATTGCGGGAAAAAAACACGATGTTACCGGGGTTCGCGTATATGATGTGCGCGAAGAAACCCTGCCCAATATCGGAATGGTAACTGTGGAAGATGCCGAAACCGGAGAAATTATGGTGGTAAACACCAATTCGAAAGCGGTGCGCACGGAATACGAGAAAAATTATCAGGACAACGTGAAATATTTTAAGGAAACTTTTTCCCGTTGCGGTTCCGGAACGGTAAGTACGCGTGTTGACGAAAGTTATGTGAAAAAATTATTGGGCTATTTCAAAGCTAGAACATAAAAATGAGTAAACAACTTTACATATTTCTTTTTGTACTGATGACCTCGCTGGGTTTTGCACAACAACCGGTGCAAACCAGTGTCGATTCGACCAAAATTAAGATTGGCTCCCAATTCAACCTAACCTTGAAGGTAAAAGGAACCAAACAAACCCGTGTGGCTTTTCCGGAAACGAAAAATATCGGGCAATTGGAGGTTTTGGAATCCTATCCGGTCGATACCATTAAAAAAGAATCCACCTACGAGTTCATCAAAAAATACGGATTAACCCAATTCGATTCCGGGAGTTATGTGATTCCGAGAATTCCGGTGTTAATCGGAAACCGTCAGTTTTTATCGGATTCTGCGGTAGTTGAGGTGAATAATGTGGTGGTGGATACGCTCAAACAAAAGATGTACGACATCAAACCGATTGTGGAAGTTAAAGATCCGTCGTCCAATTTCTGGTGGTATTTGTTGGGAATTGTAGTTTTGGGCGGATTAGGATTTTTAGGGTATTGGTTGTATAAAAAATATAAGAACCGTCCGAAAGAAGAAGAGGTAATCTACGCTTCGCCGATTGAAAAAGCGACCAGTTTGTTACAGAATTTAGAGAAAAAATCCCTTTTGGAACAAGGCGATGTAAAATCGTATTATTCTGAAATGACCGATATTACGCGTACTTACATCGAAGAAACGGTGCAGATTCCGGCGATGGAAAGTACTACCGACGAACTTTTGGAAGCAATGAAAAAAGCGTCGATGAAAAAGAAAATGGGTATCCGTCAGGAAACGATGGAAACCTTTGAAAAAATTCTGAAAAACGCTGATTTGGTGAAATTCGCCAAGTCCAAACCGATGGATTTTGAAATTACCGAAGACCGTAAAAACATCGAAAAAATCATACTCACCATCGATAAGGCGCTTCCGAAAGAAATTGAACAAGACGAAACCGATTCGGATTACGCCCGACAACAGGAAGAACTCAAACGCAGAAAAATCAAAAAGCGAAATACCACAATAGGTTTCGTGGCCGGATTCACTATTTTCTTTATCCTCGGGTCGGTATTCTTTAACGGAATCAACCTTTTTGGAAGTTCAACCAAAAAATTATACGAAAAAGACTGGATTACGAGCGAATACGGGAATCCCGGAATTATCATTTCGACACCCGAAGTGTTAAAACGAAAAGAGGCGACCAAAGAAGTACCGAAAGCCGTAATGGCGATGGTGAAAGAAATGCAGATATTCGAATTTGGCGGGTACTTCGACGATTATTATATTGCCGTAAGCACGTTGAAATACAAAAAAGAAACTCAAATCGATTTGGATAAAGCACTCGAAGGCGGTTTGCAGGCGATGGAATTGAAAGGCGCACAGGATATCATCGTAAAAACCGAAGATTTCAACACCGGAGAAGGTTTGTCGGGAAGAAAGGCCTACGGAACGATGAACATGTTGGACGGCATCACCAAAAAATCCACGAAACTGTATTACGAATTCGTAATGTTCAGTCAGGATGGCGGTTTGCAACAGGTATTAACCATGTACAAGGAAGGGGATGAATTCGGACAGAAAATCACGGCCCGAATTTTAGAATCAGTCGAACTTAGAAAAGCAGCGCCATGATGAAGAACATCACATTTGCCAATCCGGAATTCTTTTGGCTGTTTTTGGTTTTACCGATAGCCATAGGATGGTATTTCTGGAAAAGAAAAACGCAATCGGCCACTTTGAAGGTAAGTTCTGTGAAAGGATTCAAAGCGGCACATTCGGTGCTGCCGAAACTAAAACCAATACTGTTTGTCTTGCGTATGTTGGCATTGGCGGCGTTAATTGTTGCTTTGGCACGACCACAGTCGACCGACGTAACTAATAAATCGAGAACCACACGTGGCATCGATATCGTAATGGCGATTGACGTTTCCGGAAGTATGCTCGCCAAAGATTTGAAACCGAATCGTATGGAAGCCCTGAAAAGGGTAGCGTCCGAATTCGTGGAGCAACGACCGAACGACCGAATCGGCTTGGTGGTGTATGCCGCAGAAGCCTATACCAAAACACCGGTTACCAGCGATAAAGCAGTTGTTTTGCAGGCACTTGACGGTGTGAAATACGACAATGTATTGCAGGACGGAACCGGAATTGGAGTGGGACTGGCTACAGCGGTGAACCGACTAAAAGACAGCAAAGCAAAAAGTAAAGTCATTATCCTATTGACCGACGGGGTGAACAATTCCGGGTTTATCGATCCGCGAATGGCTTCGGAAATCGCGAAAGAATTTGGTATAAAAGTGTACACCATCGGAATCGGAACCAACGGTATGGCGGAATTTCCGTATGCCATTGCACCAAACGGACAGTTTTTGTTCAAGATGATGAAGGTGGAAATTGATGAAAAACTGATGAAAGAAATCGCTTTGATGACCGACGGAAAGTATTTCAGAGCCACCAGTAACAAAAGTTTAGAGTCTATTTACAGCGAAATCAATAAGCTCGAAACCACCGAAGTACAGGAGCAACGTTTTTACAATTACGATGAAAAATACCGTGCACTGGCCTTATTGGCTTTTGGTTTTTTAATGTTGGAATTATTGTTAAGAAAGACCCTGTTTAGAGGTTTTATATAAGTTATCATGGAGAATTTCGAATTTGACGAACCGAAATATTTTTATTTATTAGCAATCCTTCCGGTGTTGCTGGTGCTTTTTTTGGTCAATTTGTATTGGCAACGCAAAAAGCAGCGGGAATTTGGCGATTTGGAGTTGCTGAAAAAACTAAGCCCTGAAAAATCGACGTTCAAACCGGTTTTGAAATTGGTAGTGGTTTTATTAGGACTTGCTGCATTGGTTCTGGCGTTGGTGAATCCGAAAATCGGAACCAAAATGGAAACCGTGAAGCGTCAGGGCGTAGACATTGTTTTTGCCGTGGATATTTCCAAAAGTATGCTGGCCGAAGACATCGCACCCAACCGCTTGGAGAAAAGCAAACAGGTTGTTTCGCAAATCATCAATCAATTGGGTTCTGACCGAATCGGAATTGTGGGTTATGCAGGCAGCGCCTATCCGGTTTTGCCGATAACGACCGATTACAGCGTGGCCAAAATGTACCTGCAAAGCATGAATACCGATATGGTTTCCTCTCAAGGGACCGCTTTGGGTGAAGCGCTGAAATTAGCAAGTTCCTATTTTGATGACCCGCAAACCAGCAAGTTAATCATCATGCTTTCCGATGGGGAAGATCACGGAGAAGGATTTGAGGAAGCGTTGGAAGAAATCAAGGATAAAAAAATAAGAGTGGTAACCATCGGTATTGGAACTGAAAAAGGAGGCCCGATTCCGTTGCGCTATAACGGTGTTATCGAAAGTTTCAAGAAAGATCAGAACGGCGAAACCGTAATCACAAAATTGTATCCGGAAACCCTGAAAACCATTGCTAAAAATGCAAATGGAGGTTATGTTTTCGGAGGAAGTACGAAAGAAGTACTCGATTTTGTGAAGAAAGCGTTGGACAATATGGAAAAAACCGATTTCGAAAGCCAACAGATTGCCGATTTCGAGTCGCAGTTTCAGTGGTTTTTAGGCATTGCCTTTTTCCTATTACTGATAGACGTTTTCTTTTTGGAACGAAAAACCGCCTGGGTGAAGAAGTTGAATTTATTTAATGAAAAAGAATAATGAAGCAGTTACTTAAATATGGCTTGTTGCTTTTTTCGGTGGTGCTTTTTGCGCAGAAGAAAGATAAAAACCTGCCGCAGGGAAATGAGAAATTTGCTGAAAAACAGTACGCCGAAGCCGAAGCCGATTACCGAATTTCTCAATTTGGAAATCCGCGCCGCGCTACCGCTTCCTATAATTTAGGAAATGCGATTTACCGTCAGAACCAACCCAGTGAAGCCAAACATTCCTATCTGGAAGCGATTGAGAATGCCAAAGGCAAACGTCAGAAACACAAAGCCTTTCATAATTTGGGTAACGTACTGATGACGGAAAAAAATTATGAGGGTGCTGTGGAGGCGTATAAAAACGCCCTGCGCAACAATCCCAACGATGAGGAAACCCGTTATAATTATGCGTTGGCAAAACAAAAACTAAAAGAAAATCCGCCTAAAAAAGACGATAAAGACAAGGATAAGGACAAAAATAAAGATCAGGACAAACAGCAACAGCCGAAAGACAATAAGGACGATAAAAAAGACCAAAAAGATCAAAATCAGGATAAGAAAGACGATCCTAAAAATCCAGATAAAAAAGAAGGAAAAGGCGATGAGGACAAACAACCTCAAAAACCTCAACCCAGCGGTACTTCCAAACAACGCATGGAAAATTTGCTGGATGCTTTAAACAATGAAGAAAAGAAAATTCAGGATAAAGTAAAAGGGAAGGAAGTAAAAGGAAGACCCACCCGAAATGATAAAGACTGGTAAGCTGTTAATGATGAATGTACGAATGAAAAACTATATTTTTCTCTTATTACTAACCGTTCAAGGGGTGTTTGCTCAGGTGGAATTTAAAGCCACGGTGAGTAAGAACAACATTGGAATTAACGAACGTTTGCGCATTGATTTTACGATGAACGACGACGGCGATAATTTTGAAGCCCCATCTTTCGAAGGATTTAAAGTTTTCGGAGGCCCGAATCAGTCGGTCAATTATTCTTGGGTGAACGGCAGAAAATCCTTCAGTAAATCGTATTCGTTTTTTTTAGCACCCACCAAAAAAGGAACCTTTGTCATCAAACCCGCTTCAATTGAAATAGCCGGAAAAATTTACAAAACCAATCCGGTTAAAATTACCGTTGGAAATGCTGTGGCACAACCGGAACCTGAAGAAGAGGAAGATCCGTTTGCCATTATTTTCGGAAACCAACGCCAACGCCAGCAACAGCAGCAAATTCCGCCGCCGTTAAAAGGTGGAGACGGGGTACATCTTGTAGCAGAAATTTCCAATTCCAATCCGTATTTAAACGAACCCATTACCGCGGTTTACAAACTGTATGTGAGTCCTTATGTGAGTGTGAGTGATTTCCGCGAAACGGCGAGTCCGAAATACAACAATTTCTGGAGTCAAAGTATCGATGTGAAAAACTTAGCGGTACAAATGGGCAAATACAACGGAGAAGATTATCGTTATGTAGTGCTTAGAAAAACCGTTTTGTATCCACAGAAATCGGGCAAATTACAAATAGAACCCCTAACATTAGACATTACCATGCAGGCGCCTACAGGACGTCGTGATGTTTTCGGAAGAATGGAAATCAGTAATGGGACCAAAAGGGTTTCTGCCGGGGCGAAAACAATCTTCGTAAAGGCGCTGCCTGAATCTGGGAAACCCGAAAGTTTTACCGGAGCAGTGGGTAATTTCGATTTTAGGGTAAAACCTTCCAAAACCACTTTAAAGTCGGGTGAATCCATGCAAATTGAGGTAAGCGCGGCAGGAAAAGGCAACATGAAACTGTTTACGCTACCCAAACCAATTGTTCCGAGCGCTTTGGAAATGTACGATCCGGAGCATAAAGAAAATGTTACCACGCCTTTAACCGGAACACAGGGAACAATATCGGATACGTATACCATTGTGCCGCAGTATAAAGGAAATTATACGATTAAGCCAATTGCGTTTTCGTATTTCGATCTGAACACCAAAACCTATAAAACCATAACTTCCGAAGAAATTCACATCAATGTGTTGGACGGACCGATGCCAACCGCGGGTGATGATACGGCTTCGGCAGCAAAACAAACTGTAACCAAGAGCGATCAGTTTGCGTTTATCAAATCCAAAACCGAATTGACTCCGGTGAAAACCGATGATTTTTTGGGGTCGACCTTGTTTTATTCCTTGTTGTTCGCACCGTTTTTAATCATCCCGATTATCGTTCTGGCGAAGAAGAAAAAAGAAGCAATCGACAGTGATGTGGTCGGAAATAAAATCCGTCAGTCGAATAAACTGGCGAAAAAATTCCTTTCGGAAGCCAGCAAACAATTGGGCAATAAAGAACCGTTTTACGATGCGATGGAACGTGCGTTGCACAACTTCCTGAAAGCCAAACTGCATATTGAAACTTCGGAAATGAGTAAAGAGAATATTCAGGAATTACTGGTGTCGAAAAAGGCACAAACCGAAACCGTTTCCGATTTTATGAAACTGATGGATAACTGTGAATTTGCCCGTTACGCACCGTCTACCAGTGTGGCTATGCAACAGGATTACGATAAAGCAGTGGGCGTGATTTCCGAATTAAGTAAGCAGATTTAATTTTTAAGCGATGAAAAAGATATTCTATATCCTTGTATTGATTTCTCAGGTCTTTTACGCGCAATCGGCTTTCGAGAAAGGAAACGAGTTGTACAAAAAAGAAAAATACGAGGAAGCAGCAGTGTTGTATGAAGGGATAGTGAAATCCGGACAACAATCGGCCGAACTGTATTTCAATTTAGGTAATACCTATTACAAACTGCATAAAGTCGCTCCGGCGGTCTACAATTATGAAAAAGCATTGTTGCTGAGCCCTGATGATGCCGAAATCCAAACAAATCTGAAATTCGCGCAAAAAATGGCGATAGACGAAATAAAAGTCGTTCCCAAGGTTGGTTTTTCCAAAATGATTAATGATGCTTTAGACGTCTTCCATTACGATACCTGGGCAGGAATTGCCACGGGATTGTCGGGATTGTTTCTATTGTTTTTCATTGGTTATTATTTCGGAAGTACTTCATTGCTAAAGCGTACTTTTTTTGTGGGAATGATTGTGGTTCTGTTTTTTATCCTGATTAGTGTCGCTTCGGCGATTACGGAACGAAACAATTATAAAAACGAAAGACCGGCGATTGTTTTTGCGGAAGTGGTTTCGGTGAAAAGTGAACCTAAAACCAATGCTCCGGAAGCCTTTGTGTTACATGAAGGGGCCAAAGTGTTTGTCTTGGAAAACCAGGACAAATGGCGCAAAGTTCAACTAACCGACGAAACCGAAGGCTGGATTGAGAAAGACGCAATTAAGGAGTTGAAGTAATCAGTATTCAGTAGGTTAGTGATTAGTGTTCAGTTGATTCAGAATTTGCTACTACACTTTCTTTTAAATCTGCAAACCAATCCGTCAGCACAGGCAATAAGAATTCCGAAGTTTTCAAAATAGGATTAAACAGTAACGAATTTTCCTGAGTTTCTTTTGAAATCAGCATGTTGTTGAGATTCACTTTCTGGAACAAACTCAGCACAACACCCAAAATCAATACGGTTTTGATTACCGCAAAAAGCCCTCCGCCTAAAGTGTTGAGCCAGCCTACAAACGCAAAATTGGCAACGCCGGTTAGCATTTTCGCCAATAAATGAATGGCAACCACTACGACAATAAGGGTTAAAACAAAAGCAGTAACCTGAATGGTTTTCGGCGACCATGACACCACGCTTCCCACCGCAGAACGGACCAAATAGGAAAATTTAATCGCTACATAAATCCCTACGAATAACGAAATCAGCGACGCCAGCTCCACGAAAAGGCCGTTGCGCAAACCTTTAATCAGTCCGAATACCAAAAGTGCTGCCAGTACAATGTCGATAAAACCCATAGTTATAGAAAATATAAAATAGAATATAGATGAAAGAGCAAAGATAGCAGAACAGAAAGAAATACAGGGAAAAGTAAAAAAGAGGAAGAAAAGACTTTTGTTAAGATTCCGATTCTCAGTTTGCAACTTAGTATCTTTGCAAATCAATTTTATGAAGAATGGACTCATAATTCATAATTTCTAATTCATAATTTCAAAACATGTCAAGAGACGAACAATTAAAAACCCGCTGGGATGCAGTGGTCACTATACTTTCCAACCAATTCGCCGATGGTGAAACTCTGGATTTGGATGCCATTATTTATTTAATCGGACTACAGGAATTGGGGCAACTCAACCGAACATTCAAAAAAGACGAAAAGCTCAACCTGATGCACATCGCTATCTGTCGTTTGCTGGAGCCTTACGGGTACTATGAATTTGCCTTTTTCGACGAAGACCGTTGGCCGCATTATACCGTAAAAGAAGAGTTGCCGCCTTTAAAAGCCGGAGAACAATCGGTTTTAATGAAAGAAGCGATTGTGAATTATTTTCTGGAAAAAGAACTGATAAAGTAATCATCCGATAACAGAATGTGGATTTAAGGTGTAAAACTTCCAACTTCTAACTTCTAACTTCCAACTTTTTCCTAAATTTGCATCCAATTATTGCATGAAGATGATAGACAAGATTAAAGAACATATTGGTGAAGCGCAGGCTTTTACCACCGACAACAAAGATGCTTTAGAGGTTTTCCGAATCAAGTTTTTAGGAAGCAAAGGCTTGTTGAAAGACCTTTTCGCCGAATTTAAAAACGTACCGAACGATCAGAAAAAAGAATTCGGTCAGGTAATCAATTTGCTGAAAACCACCGCGGAAGACAAGGTGAAAGCCATTCAGGACGCTTTGGAAAGCAAAGAGGTTTCCGGTGGCATCTATGGCGATTTAACCCGTCCGGGCGAACCTTTGGTAATCGGGTCGCGTCATCCTATTTCTTTGGTAAAAAATCAAATCGTCGATATTTTCTCGAACATCGGTTTCAACGTATCCGAAGGTCCGGAAATCGAAGACGACTGGCATAATTTCACCGCATTGAACCTTCCGGAGTACCATCCGGCGCGTGACATGCAGGACACGTTCTTCATTCAAACCAATCCGGATGTGTTGTTGCGCACGCACACCTCATCGGTACAGGTGCGCTACATGGAAGGCAACAAACCGCCCATCCGTACGATTTCACCGGGACGTGTGTTCCGTAACGAAGCCGTTTCATCGCGTTCCCACTGTATTTTCCATCAGGTGGAAGGTTTGTACATTGATCAAAACGTATCGTTTGCCGATTTAAAACAAACGTTGTTATATTTTACCAAGGAAATGTTCGGAAAATCAAAAATCCGTTTACGTCCGAGTTATTTCCCGTTCACCGAGCCAAGTGCTGAGGTAGATATCTATTGGGGTTTAAAAACCGAAACCGATTACCGTATCACCAAAGGAACCGGCTGGCTGGAAATCATGGGTTGCGGTATGGTCGATCCGAATGTTTTGAAAAACTGTGGCATTGATGCCGACAAATACAACGGATTCGCTTTCGGTATGGGTATCGAGCGTATCGCGATGTTGTTGTACCAAATCGGCGATATCCGAATGTTCTATGAAAACGACGTTCGTTTCCTGGAACAATTCAAATCCAGTATATAAGTAATATTGTCATTTCGACGAAGGAGAAATCTCATTAGCAATGAGGTTTTTCTTTTTTAGGAAAATAATTTTAATTCAAGTTCAATGCAAAAAGATATCATCATCCCCAAAGTAGAAAACGTATACGTAGCCGCCGTTCAGGAATGGAACGACGATTTTATGGAAAATTCCTGGTATGCCTATTTGGTAAATGATAACGATACCAAACTGGAAATGGCCATCGTGGTTTCCAGAGCGTACGGACAAATTAACGGGGAAGACCGCAAAACCGGAACATTTCGCCATGCTTTTAAAGAAGTGGAACCCAATTCGGCTGTAAAAATCGAATTGCTGGAAAACAATGTCTTACAGTTAAACAACGAGTTTTTGGTTACGTTTTTTATCGGCGATAAACTATACGATAAAAGCTATGTTTTCAGAGCGAATGCTATTAACGACCGCGCAATGACTGATGTACCGGTGATGAACAAACGGGGTGTGTTGATCAAGTAATTTTGACAAAACTACAGTTTTACGGGAAGTAAATCACAAAATCACTTCCGGCTGTTCCTGAAATATTTGCTACTTTAGAGAAATTTTTCAGAATAACAGCGAATGAAAAAAACAGCTTTTCTATGCATAGCGGCTTTGCTTTCAGTAAGTGCCTTTTCACAAAAAAATAATTTTGCCCAGCACGTCAATCCGTTTATCGGAACGGGCGGTCATGGGCATGCCTTTCCGGGAGCTACCGTGCCTTTCGGAATGGTGCAACTCTCTCCCGATACCCGCATCGACGGCAGTTGGGACGGTTGTGGCGGTTATCATTATTCGGATAACGTGATTTACGGTTTTTCACATACCCATTTAAACGGTGTAGGGGTTTCCGATTTCGGCGATATCATGCTGATGCCTACCATGGGCGAACCGTCTTTCGATAACAAAGACTATTCTTCACCATTTTCACATACAAATGAAAAAGCATCTGCCGGTTTTTATGCCGTGAAACTGGATAAACACAACATCGATGTCCGTTTGACGACCTCAACCCGAGTGGGTTTTCATGAATATACCTTCAACAAAAACGGTATTGCCAACATAATCCTCGATTTAAACCATCGCGACAAATTATTGCAGGGAGAAGTGAAAATTATCGACAGTAAAACCATCGAAATTCTGCGAAGAAGCGAAGCCTGGGCGCGCGACCAATACGTTTTCGCCCGAATCGAATTCAATGTTCCGATGCAGATTACCAAATCAAAAGTCACAGGCAGTTCCTTAGCCGGTGTTTATTCCGGAACCGAAGTAGCAATTAGTTTTTCCAAAGCGGTTAAAAAAGGGGAAAAGATTTTAGTGAAAGTAGCCTTGTCACCAACAGGTTATGAAGGTGCAAAATTGAACATGAGCGAAATCAAACACTGGGATTTCGAAAAAGTAAAAAAAGACGCTGAAACACTTTGGAACAAAGAATTGTCTAAAATTGAAGTGACTTCAACGGATAATGAGAAACAGACCATTTTTTATACAGCACTCTATCATACAATGATGCAGCCCAATATTGCCGAAGATCTGGACGGCAAATACCGAGGCCGTGACAATAAAATTCATGTGGCCGATACTTTTGATTATTACACCGTGTTCTCGCTTTGGGATACGTTCCGTGGCGCACATCCGTTGTATACGTTAATCGACAAAAAAAGAACCGCAGATTATATCAACACGTTCCTCAAACAATACGAACAGGGCGGAAGATTGCCGGTTTGGGAATTGGCGTCCAATGAAACGGATTGCATGATTGGATATCATTCGGTTTCGGTAATCGCGGATGCGATGGCTAAGAGAATCAAAGGATTCGATTATGAAAAAGCATTTGAAGCGGCGAAACATTCGGCCATGCTGGATCACTTGGGACTGGAAGCCTACAAGGAAAACGGTTTTATTTCGATTGATGACGAACACGAAAGTGTTTCCAAAACGCTGGAATATGCCTACGACGACTGGTGTATCGCGCAAATGGCGCAAATACTGAATAAAACGGAAGACTATCTGTATTTCATGAAACGTTCGCAAAGCTGGAAAAACCTTTTTGATGCCGAAACAGGATTCATGCGCCCGAAGAAAAACGGCGGATGGGACAAACCTTTCGACCCAAGAGAGGTGAACAATAATTTTACCGAAGGCAATTCATGGCAGTATTCGTTTTTTGTACCGCAGGACATTTCGGGTATGATTGATGCGTATGGCGGCGCGGCTAAATTCGAAGCCAAACTGGACGAGATGTTCACAGCGCCTTCTGCCACTACCGGTCGCGAACAGGTGGATATTACCGGATTGATCGGACAATATGCACACGGAAACGAGCCAAGCCATCACATGGCGTACTTGTATAATTACATCGGGAAATATGAAAAAACCAATGCCAAAATAAAATACATTCTGGATACTTTCTACAAAAACACTCCGGACGGTTTGATTGGTAATGAAGACTGTGGACAGATGAGCGCTTGGTATGTATTGAGTTCCATGGGGATTTACGCGGTGACTCCGGGTAATGGTCATTATACCACGACTACGCCTTATTTCAACAAAATAAAAGTCAAACTTGACAATAATCAATCAAAAACTATTGTAAAAGGTGAACCAAGAAACCTTTTTTTAAGTTCCGATTTAAAAACGGAGTTCAACGTTATAAAAACTACGAAAGGGGCACCGATTGTCACTGTTCCGGTAATAGAGGCGCCGAGCAAGACATTTAAAGAAAAAATAACCATTGCGATGCGTGCTGCCGAAGGCGATGTCATTTTTTATTCCGTGGACAATACTAAAGAACTAAAGAAATATGTGCAGCCTTTCGAAATCGATAAAACCAGCACACTATTTGCCTATGCTATGAATGGGGATGGCGTGAACAGCAATACGATTTCGGCGACATTTTTCAAAAAGCCAAACCATTTCACAATTGTCATTCAATCAAAATACACACCGCAATACCATGCCGGCGGTCCGGAAGGTTTAATCGATGGGGTTTTAGGTAACGAAAATTGGCGAAAAGGCGACTGGCAAGGCTATCAGGGACAAGATTTTGAAGCAGTGATCGATTTGAAGCAAGAACAAAGTATTTCTCAGATTTCCGCACGGTTTCTGCAGGATACGCGCGCCTGGATCCTGATGCCCACTAAAGTGGAGTATTACGTTTCCAATGATAATGTGAATTTCCAATTGGCGGCAACGGTAAACAATACGTTGGACGCAAAAGAGTACGATACTAAAATTATCGCTTTCGACGGGAAAATTAATGAAAGAAAGGCGCGTTACGTGAAAGTGAAAGCCTATAGCTTCGGAAAGTTGCCGGAATGGCATCAGGGTGCCGGTTATGATGCGTACATATTTATTGATGAAATTACCGTAAAGTAATATCGGTTCATACCAAAAAAGGCACGAAAATTTAAAACTTTCGTGCCTTTTTTGATTTATTGGGGATGATTACTCTTTAACCGGAAACAGTAACGAGGCAATTACCGAAAGCAACAATACGCTACCTACAATCGTCAGTGACATCGGTGATGAAATATGATAGAACGGGGCGATAATCATCTTTATCCCGATAAAAGCCAAAATAACGGCTAATCCGTACTTTAAACGGCTGAACATATACATGAAGTTTGCCAATAGAAAATACAGCGCTCTAAGGCCTAAAATTGCAAAAATGTTGGAGGTGTAAAGGATAAACGGATCATTAGGGGCAATCGCAAAAATCGCCGGGATACTGTCGACTGCGAAAATCAAGTCGGTAAATTCGATTACGGCTACCACAACCAATAGCGGTGTCGCCATTTTTACGCCGTTTTCAATGGTGAAAAATTTATCGCCGTCGTAGTTTTCACTTACCTTGAAAAAACGATGTACCAAACGGGCTCCGGGACTTTTGGTAAAATCTTTATCGCCTTCGTCAGATTCGGAAAACCACGATTTTATACCGGCAAAAATCAGGAAAAGCCCGAAAACGGAAAGAATTACATTGATTTTTACCAATTGACCGAAAATGTCGGTTTCCGGAAGATAGGTCATGTTAATCAGTTCCACACCGGTGAAAATGAAGATTGCACGGAACACTAACGCACCGATAATCCCCCAAAACAATACTTTGTGATGGAGTTCTTTTGCGACATTGAAAAACCCGAAAACCAAAATGAAAACGAAAAGGTTGTCGACTGAAAGTGCTTTTTCAATCCAATAGGCGGATTGAAACTGCGCAAATTTTTCCACTCCCATGTAATAGTAAATAACCCCACTGAATCCCATGGCCAGTGAAATCCATAATACGGACCACATGAGTGCTTCGCGGTTGGAAACTACGTGGGTGTTTTTATTGAAAACGCCCAAATCCAATAAAAGCATGGCAAGAATTACAATGGTAAATGCGGTTAGAATCCCAGGGTGGTTGATTAAATTATCCATTTCGTTTGCAGATTTATTCTGTGAAAATTAGTTGAAAACAAGAGTCGGAGGGAAACTAATCCAGTTTGTCGGTTAATTTCTTAAATACTTTTTTGGGTTCTTTACCTTCGTATAAGATGTCGTAAACCGCATCAATTATTGGGGTTTTGGCTTTGTATTCTTCATTTAGTTTATGAGCACTTTTGGTAGCATAATAGCCTTCCGCCACCATACTCATTTCCATTTGAGCTGATTTTACCGTATAGCCTTTCCCAATCATATTTCCGAACATTCGATTACGGGAAAAAATGGAATAACCGGTTACCAATAAGTCACCTAAATAGGCTGAATCGTTAATGTTACGCTTCATTTTGTGGACTTTCTTGATGTATTTTTTCATCTCGCGGATGGCGTTACTCATCAATAAGGCCTGGAAATTGTCACCATAGCCCAAACCATGCGCAATTCCGGCTGCAATGGAATAGATGTTTTTTAACATCGCGGCATATTCCGTTCCGATAATATCATCGGAGGTTTTGGTTTTGATGTAATGACTGTTCAGGTTTTTAGCCATGGTTTTCGCTTTCTCATCGTCACCACACGCAATGGTAAGGTAGGAAAGACGTTCCAGCGCCACTTCTTCCGCGTGACATGGACCGGTAATTACACCAATATTGTCATAAGGAATGTGGTAGGTTTTATGGAAATGTTCTCCCACAATCAAACTGGTTTCGGGAACAATCCCTTTAATGGCTGAAAAAATTACTTTTCCTTCCAGACTTACGGTTAAATTTTCCAGTTCACCCTTCAAAAACGCGGAAGGAATGGCAAAAATGACATAATCTGCATAAGCCACCGCTTCGTTTATGTTGCTTGTAAGTTTTAGTTTATTGGTATCGAACTCAACTGAACTCAGGTAATTAGGGTTGTGTCGGTTGATTTTTATATGCTCAATGGCGTAGGTATTTCGCATGTACCACGCGATTTCCGGAAGGTTTACGCAAAGCATTTTTGCAATTGCTGTTGCCCAGCTTCCGCCGCCAATTACCGCAAATTTTGGGGTGTTACTCATCTTGATTATCAAATTTGTAACTTCAAAAGTACTCAAATTTGATGAAAGTCAAAAATGACGTTTTGTTTTTGGAGATTTCTGTTGGAATCATTTTTTAATCCGAAAATTTGCCTAACATGGCTTTGTTGCTGGGAAATTTTTGAAATACGTGACGCTTTTCCATTGTTGTTTTTGCGTTTGATTGGCAAACCGCTTTTTAAATTTAACATTAGATTATGATTTGACAAGGCAATGAATCGTTTTTACCGCCGTTATTGATAAAGTTGTTTGCAACTGCCGATTTGGTTTCAAGAGAATAATGATCTTTTTAAAACGTAATTGCGGCAAACATCAGTAAGAAAATCGATTTGAAGTTAGGTTAGAATTAGTTAATATTTTTGTTTTTGGTGAGAAAGGCGCTTTAGGAATTTATTTCGAAGCGCCTTTCGTTTTTTTAACTTATTTTTGCTGAGCGATTTATAACAGGAATGAAGGCGATTTTAAAAGTTTACGTTTGTTTTTTTACCGTGTTTTCGTTGTATGGGCAAGCGCCTCAAATTTCCTATGGGACACCCAATACCTTTCCCGTTAATCAAGCGATTGTGCCCTTGCTTCCAGTCAATTCGGGTGGGGCGGTTCCCAATCAGCCATTGGTTTCGACTTTCGCCGGTTCGGGAGCAATTGCGTCAAATGATGCGATAGGTACCGCAGCAGGGTTTAATTACCCGACAGTAGTGGTTATGGATCATTTCAATAATTTGATAGTGGTCGACCGAAGCAATCATAAAATCCGAAAAATAACACCCGACGGAACGGTTACCACAATAGCCGGAACCGGAGCAATCGGCGCTCTTGACGGACCAGGGCTTACAGCTACTTTCCGTTATCCCGATGGTGCAGCAGTAGATTCTCAGGGAAATATTTTTATCTCCGATCAAAGCAATCATAAAATAAGGAAGATTGACATCAATGGTGTGGTTTCCACTTTTGCGGGTTCCGGTGTTGCCGGTTTTTTAGATGCAACAGGAACAGCCGCTAAATTTTATTATCCTGCCGGAATGGCCATAGATACTAACGATAATTTATATGTAGCCGATTACAGCAACCACAGGATCCGAAAAATAACATCGGGCGGAGTGGTAAGCACTTATGCCGGACTAGCGAGTGCCGGCGCTACCGACGGAAATTTGACTGTTGCAAAATTCAACGGACCCACCGGCGTGGGAGTTGATACCGATGGAAATGTTTTCGTGGCGGATTACTACAATCAAAAAATCCGAAAAATTTCTGTTTCAGGCGATGTTTCTACCGTAGCGGGAACCGGAAGTGCCGGTGCAGCAGACGGACTGTCAACAATGGCTTCTTTTAATTATCCGGCAATTGTGGCGGTAGATTCGAATAACAATCTGTTCATTACGGATGAAGGAAACAATAAAATCCGAAAAGTAAATGTATCTGGTGACGTAAGTACTTTTGCGGGTTCAGGAACTGTTGGTTCTGCGGATGCTGAAACTTCATCCGCAACGTTTAACAGTCCGACGGGGGTTTGTGTTGCTAATGGAGGAATTGTTTATGTTGCCGATTATGCCAACCATAAAATCCGAAAAATAACCACTTACGGCTATAGTGTTATACCTGCATTACCTGACGGATTGGCCCTGAATCCTGTTACCGGTGAAATTTCGGGAACACCAACACAGGTAGCCTTAATGACCGATTATACCATTACTGCGACCAATGCCTCCGGCAGCAGCTCGTTTGTTGTGAGCATTGAAGTAGGAACCTTGGGAGCAGAAGCGTTTACTTTAAATCGACTAATTGTTTATCCCAATCCGGTTAACGATAAACTCTATGTTACGACCGGCGTTAACGTGACCAAGATTTCTGTTTTTAATGCTTTAGGACAGAAAATACAAGAATTTGATTCTGAAGCGGCAACACATTCACTGGACTTTCATGCTTTTTCAAAAGGTACTTATTTGCTGAAAATAGAAACAGTATCGGGAATAAAAGAAATTCTCATTATAAAACAATAACAGAAAACGCTCCAAATCGGAGCGTTTTCTGTTATTAATAGCTCATCTCCACGATGGCTCTTACTTTTTCCGGAGTAATATTTTGTTTTTCTCCCAAGGCTTTCCAACCGCGTTCTTCGAAACGGGTTACTATAAAATCAGCGGTGGACTGATATTCTGCAGTGTTTTCAGAAAGTTTGGTCAGCATGCCCATCTTATGGAAGAAATCTACTGTTTTTTCAATGGCTTTTTCGGCTTTTTCCTCAACGGAAGTGCCTTGAACACCAAAAACACGTTCGCCAAATTGTGACAGTTTTTCTTTTTTGGTGTCGAACATCACACGGTACAGATTCGGACCAATAATCGCCAAAGTTCTGGCATGATCAATCTCGTATAAAGCCGTCAGTTCGTGTCCGATCATGTGCGTTGCCCAATCGGTTGGAACCCCTTTTTGAATCAATCCGTTTAAGGCCATGGTAGCGCACCACATATAATTCGATGCCAGTTTGTAATCGGTTGGATTTTCCACCACATCAGGGCCGATTTCCACTAAGGTTTGCAAAATGCTTTCCGCAATCCGATCCTGAAGCAACGCATCGTGCTGATAGGTTAGGTATTGTTCCATCACGTGGGTAAAAGCATCCACCACACCGTTTTGGATTTGTTTTTTCGGAAGGGAAGCAATCACTGTAGGATCGCAAATGGAAAATTTCGGAAACAAAGCACTGCCGCCAAAAGAAAGTTTTTCCTGGGTTTCATTGATGGTAACAACTGCACCTGAGTTCATTTCGCTTCCGGTAGCCGGTAACGTCAATACGGTTCCAAACGGAATCACTTGCGATGCGTCTTTAATCAGTAAACGTTTGTGCAGGATGTCCATCGGATTACCGTCAAATTTTACGGCGGCTGAGATGAATTTCACGCCGTCAATCACGCTTCCGCCACCTACCGCCAGAATGAAACCAATGTTTTGTTCGCGGATGATGGCTACGGCTTTCATTAGCGTTTCATAACGCGGATTGGGTTCAATACCCCCAAATTCTAAGATATCAACGTTAGGAAGTGCGGCTTTTACCTGTTCGTAAACACCATTTTTAAAGATGCTTCCACCTCCATAGGCCAATAAGATTTTAGTGTTTTGCGGAACCAATTCCGCCAGTTTTGCGATTTGTCCTTTGCCAAAGACATAGTTGGTAGGATTGTATAATTCGAAGTTTAGCATAGTGTAATGTTTTATGTAAAATTACAAAACGAGTGTTGTGACAGTCGTAAAAATGTGTTAACAATTACGGATTTACCTTTTTTAATTCGGTTAACATCGCTTCGCCGACTCCTTTTGCGGATTGCGGATTCTGACCGGTAACCAATCTCTCGTCAACGGTAACGTGTTTTTGCCAAAGTCCGGATTTTTCAAATTGGGCACCGCGTTCCATCAGTTTTGTTTCCAAAGCAAACGGAACCACTTTTTCTAATTTTACCGCGGCTTCTTCTTCGTTGGTAAAGGCGTTTACCTTTTTACCGTCAACAAGATATTTACCATTGCTTAGTTTAATATTTACTAAACCGGCCGGACCGTGACATACCGCTCCAACAACACCATTATTCTCATAAATGGCGGTTGCAATCTTTGAAATTTCCACATTATCTGCAAAATCCCACATAGCGCCGTGACCTCCGGCATAATAAATGGCCACATAGTCTTTCGGATTTACTTCGGATGGTTTAAGAGAATGGTCGATTTTATCGTGGTATGTTTTGTCTTCCCAAAATAATTTGTTTACCGGATCGCTTAAATCTAAACCGTCAACAGGAGGTTTTCCGCCTTTCGGACTTACAAAATCAATGGTGTATTTGTCTTTCAAAACTTCCCAGGCGTGGGTAACTTCCCCAAGGTAATAGCCGGTGGATTCTCCGGTGTTTCCTTTTTTATCGTGGCTTGTAACCACAAATAAGATTTTCTTTTCCATCTTCTTTGAATTTTTAGGTTGTGCGTTTACTGTAAATGAGTTTAATATTGTGATAATTAATATAATAGCGATACTGCCGAAACTGATTATTTTTTTCATAACCGATCTTTTTAAAATTGTTTTACAAAGTTCGGAAGAATTACGCGTTCGGGAAAAGGTAAAAAATCACAAAAATGAAGTGACAATTGTCACACGATTTTATTACGAACTGAATCGGCTCAGGGTTTCGCGGGAAACACCAAGATAAGAAGCGATTAGTTTTTTGGGGACTTTTTGGAAAAGCGAAGGGTAGAGCTGCAGCAGTTTTTCATAGCGTTCCTTCGGGTTGTTATTGAGCGTGGACAGGATGCGCTGTTGCAAAGCGATGTAACCGGCATTGGATTTCTTTCTGAAAAAATGCTCAATTTTATGCATTTCGGCACACAATTTTTCGCGATGGTACAACGAAAGACAAAGAACTTCACTGTCTTCGATGCAATCCACATTTATGGTGGCTTCTGTTTGGTTGAAATAGGCGTTGTAATCGGTTATCCACCAGTCGGAAAGCGCAAACTGAAGAATGTGTTCTTTCCCGTCCTGATCCACATGATAGGCTTTCAGACAACCGGAGAGCACGAAAAAATCATTGGGAACGGTTTCCTTTTCCTGAACCAGAAACTGATGTTTTTTAAATTTCCTTGAGGTGAAATGCGACAGGATATACTCAAATTCACCATCGGTAAGCGGTGTTATTTTTTCTATCTGCTGTCGTAATAACGTACTCATCGGGCGTTATTTTCGGTAAAATAAATTATGGTCGATGTACTCCCAAACTTTATGCGGTACCATCGGACGAATGTTTTTTCCTTTTTTGATGCCTTCGCGGATAAAGGTCGACGACAATTCCAGAATCGGAGCGCCTACGCGATGGATTTTTGGATGGTTGACAAATTGGGCGTCAATTTCACCGGAAGCCGCTCTCGGATACACGTAAATGTCGTGATTTTGGAGAATAACTTCGTAGTTTTTCCACTTGTGCAGTGAATTCAGATTGTCTTCGCCCATAATCAGGCAAAATTCATGATTGGGGAACTTCTCCTGCAAGTGTGCCAGTGTATTGACGGTATAATTGGGCTGCGTTAGTTTGAATTCAATGTCGGAGGGCTTGATTTTTGGATAGTCTTCCGTCGCCAGATGGACCATGTGCAAACGGTGGTAGTCGTCCAAAAGCGAACTTTTTTGTTTGTGCGGATTGTGTGGCGTAACGACCATCCAAATCTGATTCAAATCGGAATGTTCTGCCATATGGTTGGCGATAATCAGATGCCCGATGTGAATGGGATTAAAGGTGCCGAAATAGAGTCCGATTTTCATTTTTTATAAGGGATAAGTAATTTGGGAAAAGGGATAAGTAAAAATTTCTTATCCCTTTTCTCTTGTCACTTTTTTACAAAATTCTTTACCAATTCATACGCTTCTTGCTTCGCCACATCCAAATCGTAATTTTTAATAATCGTATCAAATTGCGGCGCCGTTGCCAGTTCGACGTGGGCTTTGGCGATACGCATGTTGATTTTGTCTTCGCTTTCGGTAGAACGTTCTTTCAAACGACGTTTCAGTTCATCCACACTTGGTGGTTTTACAAAAACGGCCAAAGTTTCTTCCGGGAATTTTGATTTGATACGCAAACCTCCGGCCACATCGATGTCGAAAATCACGTTTTTGCCTTTGGCCCAAATGCGTTCCACTTCACTTTTCAGCGTACCGTAGAAGTTGTCGCGGTAGACTTCTTCCCATTCAACGAAATCTTCATTTTTGATGTGTTGCTTGAAATCGGCAATCGACATGAAATAGTAATCCTTTCCGTTTACTTCTTCTCCTCGTGGTTCACGGGTAGCGGCCGAAATGGAAAATTCCAGATTCAGATCTTCTAATCCTAATAAATGACGAACTATAGTAGTTTTTCCCGATCCCGAAGGAGCCGAGAAGACGATTAATTTTCCTTTACTCATTGTTGTGTTGTTTTTTGCCGGACAATCGGTCTAAGCGGTATGCTATTATAAAACGTTTAAAACCTGCTCTTTTATTTTTTCTAGTTCGTCTTTCATCTGAACGACTAATTTTTGCATCCCGGCGTGATTCGATTTAGAACCCATCGTATTGATTTCACGACCCATTTCCTGCGTGATGAAACCTAATTTCCGTCCGTTGGCTTCGTTTCCGTTCAAGGTTTCGATGAAATAATCCAAATGGTTGGTCAGGCGTACTTTTTCTTCGGTGATGTCTAATTTCTCCAAATAATAGATTAATTCCTGTTCGAATCGGTTTTCGTCTACATTCACTTTCAGTTCGTCAATAGCGGTCTGCAATTTACTTTTGATGTTCAGAATACGCTCCGGATCTAAAGCCAAAGCCAAATCCATGTACATGCGAATGTTGGCAATGCGCAATTGGAATTCTTTTTCTAATGACGCACCTTCAGCAATTCGGAAAGTGTTGATGTTGTTTAAAGCCTCGTCAATAACGGTTAGGATTTGTTTCCATTCGTTTTCGTCGATTTCATCGCGTTCTGTTTTTAAAGCGTCGGGCATACGAACGGCCATTTTCATCAGTTCCGTTTCATCGGCATCGGCTAAAATAGCGCGCATTTGAGACATATAGGCTTTTACAATCGGGGCATTGATTTTGGTAGAGGTTTCCTCTCCGGTTACTTCGATGTAAAGCGAAAAATCAACTTTTCCGCGTTCCAGACTTTGGGAAATCTGATTGCGAAGGCCCAATTCCATCTCGCGGTATACTGAAGGCATACGAACGTTCAGGTCCAAGCCTTTGCTGTTTAATGATTTTACTTCTACTGTGATTTTTTTGGTAGCCAACTGAAGGGTTGCCTTGCCAAATCCGGTCATCGATTGTATCATGTTTTTCTAAATAGACTTCAAAGATAAAGAAAAGTGTTCAGTAATCAGTGATCAGTGATCAGTGATCGGTGTTCAGTTAATTAATTATTAGTGTTGGCTTGGGTCGGTTCCCGACAGCGATTCTTCGATTACTTCCGGTTTTTTATGAATTACCAGATACACACCGGCAAAAATCAATACTGCCGAACCAATTTTAACCCAACCCAAATCGTCTTTTCCCAACCCGATGGCAAAAATCGAGGCAAAAACCGGTTGCAGGTAGATAAAAACGGCAACGGTAGTGGGTCTTAACTCTCGCATGGACAACAGGTTCAGCAAATAGGTGAAGAAGGTGGAAAACACTACCACGAATCCTGTTTTCCAGAAGATGTCCATTGGAACCGCACTCCAGTCGACCGCCTGAAACTCACTCCATCCAAACGGAATCACCATCAGAAACCCGAACAGGTAAATCCATTTTACAAACGAAAAGGCGTTGTATTTGTCCATCAGTTTTTTTACGATAATCAGATAGAAACCATAAGAAACAGCATTCACAAAAACCAATAAATTACCCAAACTGGCATTTGGCGCATTCACCATCGACTTTCCGTACAAAATAAGGGTGATTGTACCGGCCAATCCCAAAAGGATTCCGAGTATTTTTTTATTTTGCATCCGTTCTTTCATGATGATTGCCGATAAAATCAAAACAATCATTGGGGTGGTCACCATCAGCACCGCTCCCATAATCGGCGAGGTATAACTCAGTCCTTTAAAAAACGTCAGCATGTTAAAGGCTACTCCGAAAAATGCCGCGGCAAGAATACGCGGAAAGTCTTTTTTATCGATTTTTTCCGTTTTTACGAACAAAGCTGCCAGCCAAAATAAAAGGGTTGAACCACCCACACGTAAAAAAATAAAGCCGAAAGCGTCAATATATTTAGGCATTACGTCTTTGGCAATCGTGAATGTAACTCCGTAAATTAAGGCTACGGTCCAGGCAGCCATTAAGGCATAGGCTCTTTTCGACATTAACTTAAAACTTTGGTTACTTCGAGGATGTTTTTCTGACTGTTGCCGATGTATATTTTACCGTCAATGATAAATACCGGACGGCTCAGGAAGGTGTAATGTTCCAAAAGGTATTTTTTGTAATCGGCTTCCGTAAGGTTTTTGTTTTTTAAATCCATTGACTTGTACAATTGGGCTTTTTTGCTGAAAAGCGCTTCATAGCTGCCCGAAAGCTGGTACATTTCTTCCAGTTGTTCCGGAGTAATAGGGTCCTGACGAATGTCCTGAAAGACCAAACGATCGGTGTTGGGTAAGGATTTGATGATTTTTCGGCACGTGTCGCACGAAGCGAGATAATATATTTTGTTCATGAGCAATCTTTTTACAAAAGTAGGCTTTTCGTTAAAATAGATTTAATTTAAATGCCACTAAAGCACTCAAGCGGATAATTCTCTTTATTTTTGAATAAACTTTAAAGGAGATGAGTGTTTTTACTAAAGAAATTTCGATTCGCTGGGCAGATTTAGATCCGAATTTCCATATGCGTCACAGTGCTTATTATGATTTTGGCGCCCAGCATCGTATAGAAATTCTTGAAGAACAAGGATTGACCATGCGAATCATGCAACAGCAACATTTTGGTCCGGTATTGTTTCGGGAAGAGTGTGTTTTCCGAAAAGAAATTCATTTGGGCGATATCATTACCATCAGTACCAAAATAGGGAAAATGAAAGACGATGCTTCCCGTTGGACGATTGTGCACGAACTGAAAAACCAGCTGGGTGAATTGTGTGCGGTACTTAGTGTTGACGGTGCCTGGATGGATACCAAACTGCGCAAATTGGCCAGTCCGACCCCGGAAATCGCCAAGGAAGTGATGCACGCTTTTCCGAAGACCGAAGATTTTGTTTTGCTTTAATCAATCAAACATATACTATGCAATCTACATTTGACATTAACCTGTCCAGCAGGAATATTCTGCTGAAGTTTCTTGAAAATAATTCACTGGAGCAACTAAATACGATTCCCGAAGGCTTTAGCAACAACCTGATTTGGAACATTGGGCATATTGTTGTGGTGCAGCAAATGCTCGTGTACAATTTGTCCGGTTTACCAATGTTTATTTCCGATGAAATGGTGGAGAAATACAAAAAAGGAACCAAACCTGAAACGCCTGTTACACAAGAAGAGGTTGAGCAACTGAAGAAGTTGCTTTACGCTACGCTGGAACAAACGAAACAAGATTTCGCTAATGGTGTTTTCAAAGAATATAAAGCCTTTACCACCATGTCGGGATTTAATATAAGAAATGCACAGGAAGCTATGGAGTTTAACAATTATCACGAAGGGGTTCATACCGGAGTAATGATGAGGATTCACAAGTTTTTATAATCCTGAAATAAGCAGTAAATTTACAGTCTAAAATAAAAATCATGAAATTTAATACGAAAGTTATACACGGAGGACAACACCATGACCCGAGTACGGGAGCGGTAATGCCACCGGTTTATCAAACGTCTACGTTTGTTCAGACCAGTCCCGGAAAACCGTTAAATCCGGATTACGAATACAGTAGAGCGGCAAACCCAACCCGTACGGCATTGGAACATGCTTTGGCCAGTATCGAAAACGGAACGCGCGGATTAGCTTTTTCATCGGGATTGGCAGCGACTGATTGTGTTTTACGCGGACTGAAAGCCGGCGACGAAGTAATTGCGATGGACGATTTGTACGGCGGAACATACCGAATGTTCACCCGCATTTATAAAGAATCCGGAATTGTGTTCCATTTTGTGGATATGAATGATCTTGAGAAATTCCAATCGTTAATCAACGACAATACCCGATTGGTTTGGGTGGAAACGCCAACCAATCCGTTGATGAAATTGGCGGATATCGCTGCGATTGCAGACATCACTAAAAAACATCCCAATATCTTATTTGCGGTAGATAATACTTTCGCAACCCCATATCTGCAAAAACCGTTAGATTTGGGTGCCGATATTGTAATGCATTCTGCTACGAAATACTTGGGCGGTCACTCCGACGTGATTGCCGGCGCTTTAATCGTAAAAGATGAAGAGCTGGGAAGTCAGTTGCATTTTCAGCAATTTGCTACCGGAGCTACATTGGGTCCGCAAGATTCGTTTTTGGTGTTAAGAGGAATCAAAACCCTGCATTTACGTGTGCAACGTCATTGTGAAAACGGGGCAAAAATCGCTGAATTTTTACTTAACCATCCTAAAGTGGAATGCGTTTACTATCCAGGATTACCTTCACATCCGTTCCATGAGATTGCCAAAAAACAAATGATTGGCGGTTTTGGCGGAATGGTAACCTTTACGTTCAAATCGGGTGCAAAACAAGATGCAATTGCCTTTTTGGAAAAACTAAAGGTGTTTACCTTAGCGGAATCCTTAGGCGGAGTGGAATCCTTAGCGAATCATCCGGCCTTGATGACACATGCGTCGATTCCGGAAGACAAACGAAAAGAAATCGGAATCACGGATGATTTGGTTCGTTTGAGTGTTGGAGTGGAAGATGCTGATGATTTGATAGAAGATTTAAAACAGGCATTGGCCTAAAAATAAAAACCACGCTGAAAAGCGTGGTTTTTTTATATTCATTTTTTTTCTATTAATTCAAATAGTAAATGTATCCGAAGTTTAACCAAACCAACCATTCGTTGGCTTTGTTTTCTTTGTAAATGTTAGGGTCCGGATTTAAACCGTCTACCCAGTTGGAGAAATAATACTGCCAACGTAAGTCAAGCATTAAATCGGAAAGTTCTGTTAGTTTGTATCGTGTACCTACACTCGCTACAACCGACCATGTACTTCCGCTATCGTTAGAAACCCCACCGATGTATTTTGTCGGTAAAACACCCGGCTGATCCAAACGTCCTCTTGAGGAACTGGCTTCCGGACTAAAATAGGTGAAATGTGCTCCTAAACTCACGAAAGGACCGAAAGATCCGTCAGTAGCGGTAAAATCTCTAATACTTAATGGGAAATATTCTAATTGCATCCCGATATCCGTGTTGGATGCAACACCTCTCATCGCTCTTAATTGTTGCGCCATTACAGAGTTTTTCTTGGAATCAACCCATTGACCAAAGTGTTGAAGCTGTGTTTTATTGTAAGAAAGCTCTGTTCTTAATTTGAAGTGATCATTGAAATACGTCTCCGGGGTATAACAGTTACATTCCGCTCTGTAGGAAAAATTCAAATAGTGAATAAGACCTATTCCGTAACCGGTATTACCGGTATTTGTTTTTAAATCGTATCGTTCACCATAATCTGACATAAACATAACAGGACCTGCAATCGCTCCAATTTCATGGGAAAAACCGAATTGGGCTCTAACAGCGCTACTACTACCTAGGGCAACTAGCAGGATAAATAAAATTTTTCTGGGCATTTTACTTTATTTTAGGTCAATATCCGACAAATATATAAAAACAAACCACACTTTAAAAAAAAAGTAAAAAAAAGACTTTTAAAAAAATGTAAATTTAACAGGCTTGTGCCGGTGCGATTTGATATTTGTTTAAAATATTTTGCATCAAATTATATAAAAATCTCCAAAAAAGTCGTTTTACGCTATATTTGTACTACAAACTGTCATCGATGAAAAAAATAGTCAGCTTTTTTCTATTAACTTTTTTCTCTTTAAATTCTTTTTCACAACAAAATCAGTTGTGGAGAGGTTTTTTTTCCTATACTGCTATAAAGGATCTGTCACAAAATAGCGATAAGGTTTATGCAGCTTCTGAAAATGCGGTGTTTTCTAAAAATACCATCACCAATGAATTGCAGACAGTCAATTCGGTGAATGATTTTAAAGCCGATATCATTTCTTCATTTCATTATAGCCCTACATATAAAAAAATACTGGTGGGCAACCAGAATGGCTTGCTTTTGGTGGTTAATGAAACGGATGGTGCTGTTTTAAATGTGATTGATATTCTAAATAAGGCTACCATTCCACCCAACAGAAAAAAAATCAACCATATTTACGAATATCAGGGAAAGGCATACCTGTCCTGTGATTTTGGAATTTGCGTATTCGATTTGGCAACTTCCCAATTTGGCGATACTTATTTCATAGGACCAGCCGGTGAAGAGCTAAAAGTTTTCCAAACTACAGTTTTTAATGGTTTCATTTATGCGGTAACCGAGTTAAATGGAATTCGAAGAGCCGATTATACAAGTCCGAATCTCGTTGATTTCAGTCAGTGGTCTACATTTGATGCGGGGTATTGGAGCGGAATTGTAACTTTTCAAAATCAATTGATAGCTTCTCTTACAAACAATAAAGTCTATAAATATGCTGGCGGAAGCTTTCAGGAGATTGCCAATGTGGGACAGCCAATTGTTGATTTGAGGGAATTTGAAAATCGATTGGTTTTTACTTCAGCCAATCATGTTTACGTTTACGATGCCCAATTGTTGCCTTTGGTGCACATTACACAAATTCCTGATGTCGCTTCTACGTTTACTTGTGCTACCGTAATTGGAGATAAGATCTTTGTGGGAACGGCAGATAAAGGAATGTATCAGACCACGCTGGCCAATAGTGTTGCATTTGAAGATATTACTCCGGACGGTCCTGTGCGTAATAAGTTGTTTAGGATAAAAAAAGCAGACAACTTTCTTTGGGCAGCTTATGGCGGGTATACAAAGCAATACAATCCTTATGAATATTGTTGTGGGACGACTAGCCAATATGAAATCAGCAAGTTCAGCGATCAAAACGGATGGAACACCATTCCTTTTTCGGATCTTTTAGGTGCTCGGGCCATTTCTGATATTGCGATAAATCCGAGCAATTCAAACCAGGTCTATTTTACTTCTTTTTTCTCGGGATTACTTAAGGTGGAAGGGAATAACAATCAGATAACACTGTATAATCAGTCGAATACTGGTCCTAATGGATTGGAATCACTGGTTTTATCTCCGCCCAATCCGTCCTATATCGATGTTAGGATTAACGGTCCGGCATTCGACAAAAACGGTAATTTATGGATGACCAACAGTCTTGTTGAAAATGCCATAAAAGTATTGAAAAGAGACGGGAGTTGGCAATCGTATACGCTGAATAATATCACCATGAATCCTGACAACGACGATTATGCAGGCATTAAGATTGATAAAAATGGAACAAAATGGATTGCATCCTACAGAAACGGCGTAATTGGATTTAATGAAAATTACGGGAATAAATTCCTGTTGATAAAAACCGGCACGGGTTCCGGAAACCTTCCGGATAACGATGTGCGCAGTATTGCGGTGGATCACAGAAACCAATTATGGATTGGGACTTTTGCCGGATTGCGTATTTTGTCCAGTGTGGATCGCTTTTTAACCGATACCGCTTTAGAAACGAATTCCGTCATTATTTTAGACGACAATCTGGCTCAGGAATTATTCTATCAGCAGAGTATTATGGATATCGAAGTAGACGGCGCCAACAATAAATGGGTTTCCGTAGAGGGTGCCGGAGCTTTTTTGGTCTCTTCCAACGGACAGCAAACGCTCTATCATTTCACCAAAGAAAATTCTCCTTTGCCAAGTAATAACATTCTCGACATCGAAATTGACGGTTCCACCGGCGAAGTTTTTTTTGCTACCGACAGAGGATTGGTTTCTTTTCAGGGCGTTTCAACCAAACCTCAGGACGACTTGAACAATGTATTTGTGTATCCGAATCCGGTTCGTCCGGAATACAATGGAACCGTTAAAATCAGCGGTTTGATTGATAAAGCCAATGTCAAAATTACGGATATCGAAGGGAATTTGGTATATGAAACCACTTCCGAAGGCGGTACCATCGAATGGGATACCCGTGCTTTCGGAAAACATAAGGTTGCTTCCGGGGTGTACATGATTTTTATTGCTGCGCAGGACGGTGCGGAAACGAAAGTCAAAAAAGTCATGATTATCCGATAATGCTCGTCAAAACCAAAGCGATAGTTTTAAGTGCTCTGAAGTATCAGGAAAAAAGCCTGATAGTCAAATGTTTTACGCAATCTGACGGGTTGAAATCGTATTTTGTGCCGAGTGCTTTTTCGGGAAAGAAATCCAATCAGAAAATCGCCTATTTTCAACCGTTAACGATTCTCGAAATCGAAGCAAACCATAAGAATAAAGGCACTTTGGAGTATTTTAAGGAAATTCGGTTGGCTTCCCCGTATCATTCCATAAACACCGATGTTTTTAAGAGCACTATTGTGATTTTTTTGTCGGAAATGTTGCATCACAGTATTCGTGAAGAAGAAAAAAACGACACCTTGTTTTCTTTTCTGGAAACCGCATTACTTTGGCTTGATACTCATGAAGAAATGGCTAATTTTCACTTGATTTTGTTGTTAGAAATTACCAAATTCCTTGGTTTTTATCCCGATTTATCTGAAAAAGAACTGTCTTTTTTTGAACTTTCGGAAGGCATTTTTACACCCTATCACGGCATCAGTTGTCTTTCCGAACACGAGACGTTTCTGTTCAAGAAGCTTATCGGTTTAAAATTCGATTCTGATCAGAAAATCTTCGCCGGAACCGAACGTCAAATCCTGTTGAAAATCCTGTTGGATTATTATTCCGCTCATCTTGATGGCTTTAAAAAACCGAAATCCCTCGAAGTCCTCAAAGAAGTTTTCTCGTAAACCACACAAAAATCATTAGTTACCGTCGTATTTTGTGTTAGTATTAACGCAGAATTATTCAAAAATTAGTACTTTCGCGCATTGATTTAAGAAAACGACAAAATGAGTACAAAATTCACTGAATACAAAGGACTTGATTTGCCAACCGTGGCTTCTGAAGTGCTTGATTTTTGGAAAAAACAAAACATCTTTGAGCAAAGTGTAACGTCCCGTGAGGGCGCGACTCCGTATGTGTTTTTTGAAGGGCCGCCTTCAGCAAATGGCTTACCGGGGATTCACCACGTGATGGCCCGTGCAATTAAGGATATTTTTTGTCGCTATAAAACCCAAAAAGGGTTTCAGGTAAAGCGTAAAGCCGGTTGGGATACACACGGATTGCCGGTAGAATTGGGTACCGAAAAAGAATTGGGCATCACCAAGGAAGATATCGGAAAAACCATTTCCATTGCCGAATACAACGAAGCGTGTAAGCGAACCGTAATGCGGTACACCGACGTGTGGAACGACCTGACCGAAAAAATGGGCTATTGGGTGGATATGGAAGATCCGTATGTAACCTACAAATCCAAATACATGGAAACCGTTTGGTGGTTGCTGAAACAGATTTACAACAAAGATTTATTATACAAAGGCTACACAATTCAGCCGTATTCGCCAAAAGCAGGAACGGGATTGTCTTCGCATGAGGTGAATCAACCGGGTTCGTACCGCGATGTGACCGATACTACGATTGTGGCACAGTTTAAAGTGCTGGAAAATCAAAGAAAATTAACCTTCGCCAAATTCTACGATTACATCACGACCAACAATTTAAAACAATACAAGTTTGAAGCGTTGGAACTGGATGAAATCCACTTTTTGGCTTGGACGACTACGCCTTGGACGTTACCAAGTAATACGGCTTTAACAGTTGGTCCGAAAATCGAATATGTTTTAGTAAAAACCTTTAATCAATACACTTTTCAGCCGATAAACATCATTTTGGCGAAAAATCTGGTGGCGAAACAGTTGTCTAAAAATTATTTTGAAACCAGTGAAGCTGCCGATTTTGAAAACTTCAAAGAAGGTGATAAAAAAATTCCTTTTGAAATTTTAGCCGAATGTAAAGGAGAAGATTTAGTCGGCATTCAATACGAACAATTGTTGCCATATACCTTGCCGTACCAAAATCCTGAAAATGCGTTTCGTGTGATTTCAGGAGATTTCGTGACTACCGAAGACGGAACCGGAATCGTACACACGGCGCCGACATTTGGTGCCGATGATGCGAAAGTGGCCAAAGAAGCATCTCCGGAAGTGCCGCCAATGTTAGTGTTGGACGAAAACGGAAACCCAGTGCCGTTGGTGGATTTACAAGGTAGATTTATCGCAGAAATGGGTGACATGGCTGGGAAATACGTGAAAAACGAATACTACAACGAAGGGGAAGCGCCCGAGAAATCGGTAGATGTGGAAATTGCCATTCGTTTAAAAGAAGAAAACAAAGCCTTTAAGGTAGAGAAATACGTGCACAGTTATCCACACTGCTGGAGAACCGACAAACCAATTTTATACTATCCGTTGGATTCCTGGTTCATAAAAGTAACCGAAGTAAAAGACCGTATGTTTGATTTGAACGAAACCATTAACTGGAAGCCAAAAGCTACCGGAGAAGGGCGTTTCGGAAACTGGTTGAAAAATGCCAACGACTGGAACTTATCCCGTTCAAGATATTGGGGAATTCCATTGCCGTTATGGAGAACGGATGAAGGAACGGAAACCGTTTGCATTGGCTCGGTGGAAGAATTGTACAACGAAATTGAAAAAGCGATTGCGGCTGGTTTCATGAGCGAAAATCCATTCAAAGGCTTCGTTATTGGAAACATGGACGAATCGAATTACGATTTGGTAGACTTGCATAAAAATGTCGTGGATAACATTGTTTTGGTGTCTGCATCAGGAAAACCAATGAAACGCGAAACGGATTTGATCGACGTTTGGTTTGATTCGGGAGCGATGCCGTATGCACAATGGCATTATCCGTTTGAAAATAAGGAGTTAATCGAGGAAAATAAAGCCTTCCCGGCCGATTTTATCGCTGAAGGAGTAGATCAGACCAGAGGTTGGTTCTATACGTTACACGCTATCGGAACCTTGGTTTTTGATCAGGTAGCGTATAAAAATGTAGTGTCTAACGGTTTGGTGTTGGATAAAAACGGTCAAAAAATGTCCAAACGTTTGGGTAATGCGGTAGATCCGTTTACGACTTTAGCCGAATACGGTCCGGATGCCACACGTTGGTACATGATTGCCAATGCAAATCCATGGGATAACTTGAAGTTCGACATTGAAGGCGTGGCAGAAGTTCGCCGTAAATTCTTCGGAACATTATATAATACGTATTCGTTCTTTGCGTTATATGCGAACATTGACGGATTTAATTACAGTGAATCGGAAGTGCCGTTGAATGAAAGACCGGAGATTGACCGTTGGATTTTATCCGAATTGCATACGTTAATCCAAACCGTTGATGAAGCCTATGCCGAGTACGAGCCAACAAAAGCAGCACGTGCGATTTCAGATTTCGTTCAGGAAAATTTGAGTAACTGGTACGTGCGTTTGTGTCGTCGTCGCTTCTGGAAAGGTGATTACGCGCAAGATAAAATCGCGGCGTATCAGACATTATATACATGTTTGCTAACCATTTCGAAGCTTGGAGCGCCAATTGCGCCATTCTTTATGGATAAACTTTACCGTGATTTAACGCAGGCTACACACGGTGAAAAATTCGAAAGCGTACATTTGGCGGAGTTTCCGAAACACGTTGAAAACTTTGTTGATAAATCGTTAGAAAGCAAAATGTTGAAAGCGCAAACGGTTTCGTCATTGGTATTGTCGCTTCGTAAAAAAGAGATGATTAAAGTGCGTCAACCGCTGCAAAAGGTTATGATTCCTGTACTTGACGAAAATCAACGTGCTGAAATCGAAGCGGTTTCCGACCTGATAAAGGCCGAAGTGAATGTAAAAGAAGTACAGTTGTTGGATGACGCTTCCGGTATATTGGTGAAACAAATTAAGCCTAATTTTAAAGCATTAGGACCACGATTCGGTAAAGATATGGGTTTGATTTCCAAGGAAATACAGAATTTTTCACAGGAACAGATTGCCGAATTGGAAAGAGAAGGTAGTTTAGCGCTTGTTATTTCAGGAAATAGTGTTACCTTAACACTTGAAGATGTGGAGATTTCTTCACAGGATATTGAGGGTTGGTTAGTAGCGAATTCCGGTGGCATAACGGTTGCGTTGGACATCACAATTTCAGATGCTTTACGAAAAGAAGGAATTGCCCGAGAATTGGTGAATCGAATCCAAAATATCCGAAAAGATTCAGGTTTTGAAGTGACCGACAGGATTAAAGTGACAATGCAAAAGGACGGCATGATTCAGGAAGCCGTAAACGATAACGAAGCATACATTAAGTCCGAGACGTTAACCGAAGAGCTTGTTTTTGAAGACCGTATCGAAAATGGTACGGAAATTGAGTTTGATGACCTAAAAACAAGAATATTAATTTCAAAATAAGAGAAATTATGGTGGATGAACAAATAAGATATTCCGATTCGGACTTAGCAGAGTTCAAAGAATTGATCCAGATGAAATTGGAAAAAGCGAAAAACGATTTGGATTTAATACGAAGCGCTTACTTGAACGACTTAAACAACGGTACCGATGATACCTCACCAACGTTTAAAGCTTTCGAAGAAGGTAGCGAAACCATGTCTAAAGAGGCCAATTCACAGCTTGCCATTCGTCAGGAGAAATTCATTCGCGATTTGAAAAATGCATTAATCCGAATAGAGAACAAAACGTACGGAATTTGTAAAGTAACAGGAAAATTAATCAATAAAGAAAGATTGAAACTGGTTCCTCATGCAACCATGAGCATTGAAGCCAAGAACTTGCAACGTTAATCTTTTCAAAAAATACGAAACGCTCCACCCGGAGCGTTTTTTATATGGTATAATTCCCTTATTTTTGTGACCAAATCGAGCAAAATGTCATTAAAGAAAGCTTATTTACTGGTAATTCTGATTTTGGTTGTCGACCAAATCTCTAAAATATACATCAAAACCAATTTTCAGTTGGACGAGGAAGTCAAAGTATTTGATTGGTTCCGGATTCATTTTATTGAAAATTCCGGTATGGCGTGGGGTGCAGAAATTCCGGGGACCTTCGGAAAACTGTTATTGACGACTTTCCGTATCGTTGCCGTAGGCGGAATCGGATACTGGTTGTACGATGCCGTAAAAAAACATTCCTCAAACTTTTTAATCGTTGCCGTGGCTTTAATCTTGGCCGGAGCGGTGGGAAATATTATTGATTCGGTGTTTTACGGACGGATTTTTAACGACAGTTATACGCAGGTAGCAACACTTTTTAGTGATGAGCCTTATGGGAAATGGTTCCACGGAAAGGTAGTGGATATGTTTTATTTCCCTATTTGGGAAGGGAACCTGCCGTCTTGGATGCCCATTTGGGGCGGAAACCATTTTACCTTCTTCAACGCTATTTTTAACGTTGCCGACGTAGCGATTTCAACCGGGGTAGGGATTTTGATTGTATTCAATAAAAAGGCTTTTGCAAAATAAGACTCTGAAGTAAAAACAAATAAAAAAAGACCACTTTATGTGGTCTTTTTTTATTTGTTATGTCCCGGAGCATGACGTCTGGCATTGCGGTCTCCGTGTATTTTTTTAGCTTGTCCCGGCGGAATGCGTTTGGCTTTTACAACCTTAGTATGGTGAACGTGTTTTACGGTACAATTGCTAAATCCAACTGTGATACCAATTGCAAAAAGCCCATAAACAATTCTTTTCGTAAGAACATTTTTCATAAATAAGTAGGTTTTCGTTTTTACGAATATACTTATTTAATATTGAATTCAAAAATGCCGTACGGAGTTACGCAGAAATCCAATTGTACATCTGTGTCGAGTACATCGGTTATGGCGTCTTCCGGATCAAAGTAGGAAAGTCCAACTTTAATCACATCCGTTTTGCATTGCGAAAGAAAAGCATCGTAAAAACCTTTTCCGTAACCCACGCGGTGTCCCGATTTATCATACGCCAAAAGTGGTACAAAAATCACATCAATTTTACTCGCGGGCACTTCTATGCCGTCAACTGGTTCGGGGATGCCGTAGTCATTGTTCATGATTCGGGTGCTGTCGGTCAAAAGGAAATGCGTCATTTTCCGGGTTTCAAAATCCGATTTCGAAATCAGGATTTCTTTGTCACGTCCGGCGAGAATCTGCAAAAGGAATTCGGTATTGATTTCTTTTTGTGCTTCTATCGGCAGGAATAAATGAAAATAGCGTTTGTCCCAAATCGGTAACGACAGGCAATTGTTGGCAATGGTCAGACTCAGGTCCTGAATTTCTTCAAAACGCAGTGCCTTTCTTTCTTTTTTATACTTGAGGCGCAGTTCGTTTTTCAGCATGAAGCGTACTTTTTAAATCGGCTATAAAAGTACTCAAATGATCTACTTCCACATGATCCATAATCACAATTTTATACCATTCGTTGGTTTCGTCGTGTTTTTGCGGGACCAAATCGTATTTCGCTTCCAATACGTGCGGAATGTATTTTGCTTCAACGGTTACGATATTCATGTTCGGGTCGCGGAAGTATTTAATGTTCATGGCATCGAATTGTTCGCACAACCAATCGGTACGCATTTGCAGTACGCGTATTTTTTCGCACCAGCCAAAGGGTCCATAAGTAAACAAAATCATCCAAACGGCCACGGCATTGGCGCCGCTTCTGCTGCCGCACAGGGTCAAATCCATGCCTTCCACATATTCGGCTTCTTTGGTAAGTACGTTTTCGATTAAGCCTTTACGACAGATGAAAACACCGGTTCCGTATGGCGCCTGCAACATCTTGTGGGCATCGATGGTAATGGAACTGATTTTCGGATTTTCGAAGTTAATCACCGAATCTTTGTTGCTGAACGGATACACAAAGCCACCATACGCTGCATCAATATGGAGCTGGTACTCTAATTGGTGTTTTTCCAAAAGGGAAATGTAATCGTCCGGATTGTCGATGGCGCCAAACATGGTTGTACCCATATTGGAAACCACAATAAAATATTTTTTTCCGTTGGTTTTCGCCGAAACAAGCAGGTTTTCCAGTGCCGCATTGTCCAATTCACGGGTGTCGAAGTGTACGGGTACCGAATAACGGTCCAACAGCAACAGGTTGGCGGCTTTCGGAATGGAATAATGGGTGTCTTCCGAAGCGATTATGGCAATTTCATCGGGTTTTGCCTGAAAATGATTCATGAAATAGTTACGGTACATCCAAATCGCCTGAATATTGGCTTCGGTACCGCCGGGTGCGATATACCCGTCATACGAATCGGCTTCAGCTTTAAAAATATCCACGGCCAAAACTTTAAGCACTTCGCGTTCCATTTCCTGGGTGCCGCTAAAGGCTTTTTCGGAAGAGCCGATGGTGTGGCAACCAATATGATTAGGATTGGCTACATAGGTTTGCAGGGTAGGCGCATCTTTTAAAAAAGGCGCGTCGCTGTTAAAGACTTTATTGTCGAGCTTAGAAGCCGGATAGCCCAAGGAGGCATCGTGCGCAAAATTCACATTTTCTTCCAGCGCTTTCTCAATGCGTTGCTGACGTTCTTTCTGGGTTAGTTTTTTCCAAGTTATCATATACCATCAAATTTGACTCAAAGCTAAGGGCTTCAAAACAAATAAAATATGATAATTGTTAGGTTTTTATTTTTCCAGTTCAGTCGAAATATGATAAATCGCATCACCCTGATACACAATCGGTGCTTCGTTCACGTTGATAACGTAACCGGAATTCGGCGCTTTCATTTTGTGTTCGATTTTCCCGTACGGATCGGATATGGTGGCCAAAAGCTGTCCTTTGTTGACATAACTTCCGATTTTGGTGTACCCGTGAAACATTCCCGAATAGCGGGCACGAATCCAAGCCGATTTTTCAATGTAAATGCTTTTTTCTTCGGGATGACTGGCTTTTTTTCGACTATTCAACATACCGAAATGTTCCAACACCCGTTTGGCGCCTTCGATGCCCTGTTGCGTAATGTCTTCGTTAATGTCGATGGATTTTCCGCCTTCAAACAACAGCATTTTCACACCCAGTTTGTCGCACGAATTCCGGAACGAACCGGAAATATTGTTGGAATACAAAGTGAATGGTGCGTGAAATATCTCTGCCAAATCCCGCAATTCCTGATTGTTGGGGGCGATTCGGATCTGAGCGGCATTAAAACGGGCCGCACCCCCAGCATGGAAGTCGATGGCATAATCCACGTGCGGAATAATTTCTTTCAGCAGATAATAGGCAAAACGACTGGCCAGCGAACCGGTTTTGCTTCCGGGAAAAACTCGGTTTAAATCGCGTCCATCGGGGAATTCGCGGGTCTGATTCACAAAACCGAAAACGTTAATAATTGGAATGCAGATAATCGTACCGGTTTTGGGTTTGTTGATTTTCTGAACGATAAGCTGTCGCACAATTTCCGTTCCGTTGATTTCATCGCCATGCAATCCCGCCGATAACAAAACGGTTGGACCGGGAAGTTTGGCGCGTTCCACAATGATGGGAATTTTGAGTTTGGTCATGGTGTGGAGTTTTGCAATTTCCATGTTGATGGTTTTGCTTTCTCCAGGCAGAATGTCTTCTTTCAGTATTCGTAAAACGTTATTTCGGTAGTTCATAGCAGGTTAAAACGCTAAAATAATAATAATTATGAGTTATGAGTTATAAATTATGCGAGGACTTCATTTGCGTGACAGGAATTTGTAACTTTGAAACTAGCTAAGAACAACTTCTCAACATGTCGCTTTCCGCTTTAGAACTCCAAATCCAAACCCTGCCCGATAGTCCGGGGGTGTATCAGTATTATGATAAAGAAGGAAAGATTCTTTACGTAGGAAAAGCCAAAAATCTCAAGAAAAGAGTCGCGTCGTATTTCAATAAAGTACACGATAACGCCAAGACGAACGTGTTGGTCAAAAAAATCGTTTCCATCAAACACATTGTTGTTCCTACCGAAACCGATGCGTTGCTACTGGAAAACAACCTGATAAAAAAACTGCAACCGCGCTATAATGTGTTGTTGCGCGATGATAAAACCTACCCTTGGATTTGCATCAAAAACGAACGGTTCCCGCGCATTTTTTCCACCCGGAAAATGATTAAAGACGGTTCGGAATATTTTGGGCCGTATACGAGTTTCAAGACCGTGCATACGATTTTGGATCTGATTAAAGAACTGTATCCGTTGCGCACCTGTAACTACGATTTAAGCAAGGCGAATATCGACAGCGGAAAATTTAAAGTGTGTCTGGAATACCATATCGGGAATTGTAAAGGACCTTGTGAAGGTTTCGAAACGATTACGAACTACGAAAAACAAGTGCAGGCGATTCGCGAAATTCTCAAAGGAAATTTTAAAGAGAGTTTAAAGGATTTCAAAAAGCTGATGGGTGAACTGGCGATGGAGATGAAGTTTGAAGAGGCCCAGAAAATCAAAGAAAAAATTGAAGTTTTAGAGAATTACCAGTCGCGTTCGACGATTTTAAATCCGAAGATTTCCAACATCGATGTCTTTTCAATCGTGTCAGATGAAAGTATGGCGTATGTGAATTTTCTTCAGATTTCGCACGGTGCGATTGTACGTTCGCATACGATGGAGCTCAAAAAGAAACTCGAAGAAACCGACGAAGAATTACTAGAGTTGGCGGTGGTGGAATTGCGTGAGCGTTTTCATCTGAATTCCAAAGAAATCATTTTACCTTTCGAACTCGATTTCGGCGAAAAAATAAAAGTGACCGTCCCTAAATTGGGGGATAAAAAACAGATACTCGACTTATCCGAACGCAACGCCAAATTTTACCGCATGGATCAGCTGAAACAGATCAAAATTGTGGATCCCGACCGTCATACGAACCGAATCATGGCACAAATGCAGAAAGATTTACGCCTTTCGGTAGAACCAAGACATATTGAGTGTTTTGATAACTCGAACATTCAGGGAACCAATCCGGTGTCGGCCTGTGTAGTGTTTAAAGACGGGAAACCGAGCAAGAAAGACTATCGTCATTTCAATATCAAAACCGTAGAAGGCCCGAACGACTTCGCTTCGATGGAAGAAGTGGTGTACCGCAGATACAAACGCTTGCTGGACGAAAATCAGCCGTTACCTCAGTTGATTATTATTGACGGGGGAAAAGGGCAGTTGTCATCAGCCTTAAAAAGTTTAGACGATTTAGGCCTGCGCGGAAAAGTAGCCATCATCGGAATCGCGAAACGACTGGAAGAATTGTTTTATCCGGGCGATTCGGTGCCGTTGTATCTGGATAAGAAATCGGAAACCCTGAAAATAATTCAGCAGTTGCGGAACGAAGCACACCGTTTCGGAATTACGTTTCACAGAGACAAACGCAGCAAGGCGGCGATTCAGACTTCGATTGAAACCATACCGGGCATCGGGGAAAAAACCATGATTGCATTAATAAAACATTTCAAATCCGTTAAAAGATTGTCAAAAGCGACCGAAAAAGAAATTTCTGACGTGGTAGGGCTTTCAAAAGCCAAAAAAATTGTCGAATTTTACAGTGAATCCAATCCAAAAACATAAAATGAAAAAACTTTTCCTGCTGATTTTAGTATGTAGCGTAGTTTTTTCCGCCTTTGCACAAGACCAAAAACGACCAAAAATCGGTGTGGTGTTGAGCGGTGGCGGTGCTAAAGGATTGGCGCATATCGGAGTATTAAAAGTGTTGGACGAGGCCGGAGTGAAGGTGGATTATATTGGCGGAACCAGTATGGGAGCCATTATCGGCGGGTTGTATGCTTCGGGTTATACGGCCAAACAATTGGATTCTATTTTCAGGGTGGTCGATGCCGATGCATTACTACAGGACTACATTCCGAGAACTTCTAAAAGTTTTTTCGAAAAACGAAACGACGAAGTATATGCTTTAACACTACCGTTCAATAAGTTTAAATTGGGGGTTCCTACGGCACTTTCTAAAGGAATGTACAATTACAATTTACTCAGCCGATTGACCAATCACGTGCGTCTGGTTCGTGATTTTGACAAACTTCCCATTCCGTTTGTGTGTATTGCAACCGATATTGAAAACGGCGAGAAAGTGGTGCTTAAAAGTGGTATTTTGCCCAAAGCAGTTTTAGCCAGTGGTGCCTTCCCGTCGCTTTATACGCCGGTAGAAATTGACGGGCGTTTGCTTATTGATGGTGGAGTAACGGATAATTATCCTATTGAAGAGGTAAAAAAAATGGGGGCCGACATTATTATCGGTGTAGATGTGCAGGAAGGGTTAAAAGACAGAAATAATTTGGGAGGCGCTTCGGGGGTTTTGGTGCAGATTACCAATTTCAACATGATTGAAAAAATGGAAGCCAAACGAAAAGCTACCGATATTTATATCAAACCCGACATCAAAGGATACTCGGTTATATCGTTTGATCTTGGTCAGGAAATCATTAAAAAGGGGGAAGAGGCTGCGTTCTCGGTATATGAGAAAATCGCTCAATTGGGTTCAACGGAAAAACCGGTTCGAAAGCACATACCGATGACGCAACTTTCAGATACGATTGATATCGATGATTTTAAAGTGAACGCGCTTAACAATTACACCCGCGCTTATGTATTAGGAAAGCTTCGATTCAAAAACAATTATAAAATTACATTTCAGAAACTAAGCGACGGTATCAGTAACCTAAGTTCTACACAGAATTTCAGCGCTATTTCATATTCGTTTGTAAAAAACGGACAGAGAGAAGGGCTTGTAATGGAATTGAAAGAAAACCCGGTGAAGCGCTACCTCAAGTTTGGGGTGCATTATGACGGATTGTATAAAAGTGCCGCATTGATTAATGTTACCCAAAAGAAAGTCTTTTTTAAAAATGACAATATTTCTTTGGATGTTATTTTGGGGGATAACTTCCGATACAATCTGAATTATTATTACGATAATGGGTTTTATTGGAGTTTTGGTGTCAATTCCCGCTACAATCAGTTCAACAGAAATATCGCTACCGATTTTAACAACGGTTTCGCTTTAGAAACGCTGGGGACCAATTCAATCAATATCAATTTTTCAGATTTTACCCAGCAGATTTTTGCCCAAACGGTTTTTGCCCAAAAGTTTCTTGTGGGGGGTGGAACCGAATGGAAGCATCTTAAAATTGAATCGGAAACCCTTGGTGATAGCGGTTCGGTTTTGGAAAACAGTAGTTATGCTTCTTTATACGGATACCTGAAGTTTGATTCGCAGGATAAGAATTATTTCGCCAAGAAGGGTTGGCATTTTTTCGGTGATTTTAAATCATTTGTCTATTCTTCCGATTATACCAATACTTTCGAACCTTTTTCTATTGCCAAAGCGGATATCGAGTTGGTACAGACTGTTTTTAAACGAATTGCGGTTAAAATTCAGTCGGAAGGCGGATTTGCCATCGGAGAACGTACCATTCCTTTTCATGACTTTGTATTGGGGGGTTACGGCTACAGCATGATTAATAATTTCCGCCATTTTTACGGGTATGATTTTTTAAGTATTTCCGGCGATAGTTATGTGAAAGGGGAAGTAGCGATGGATTACGAATTTTATAAAAAGAACCATTTTAATATCAGTGCCAATTTTGCCAACGTAGGCAATGCTATTTTTGAAGACGACCGTTGGATTTCGCGTCCGAAATACTCTGGTTATGCCTTGGGTTACGGTTTGGAAACGTTCGTAGGCCCGATAGAGCTGAAGCATACCTGGTCACCGGAAACCCGTAATCATTTTACCTGGATTAGCGTCGGATTCTGGTTTTAATGCCTCTAAAAACGTATAACTAAGGTTTTTATGTGTTAATTTACCTTTTTTTGTAGCAATGTTTCAAAAAAACTCTATTTTTGGGACTCAAAATTTTAACGAATTGTTTTATGTCTATATGGAGAGTTAAACCGGTTTCTGCTTTTGAAGCCGACATGAAAAAAAGTGAACTTAAGAAGGTTTTAGGGAAATGGAGCCTTACCGCAATTGGTATTGGAGCTATTATCGGAGGTGGAATTTTTGTTCTTACCGGAACCGGAGCTTATTATCACGCCGGACCAGCTTTGGCCATTTCGTTTATAATCGCGGGTATTGCCTGTGTGTTTGCAGCGCTGTGTTATTCTGAGTTTGCTTCTATTTTACCGGTTGAAGGTTCTGCTTATGCGTATGCTTACGGTACGATTGGTGAAGTTTTCGCCTGGATTATCGGATGGGGGCTGATTTTGGAATACGCCATGGGGTCCATGACCGTCGCCGTTTCCTGGTCAGGATATTTTAATAAACTCCTCAAAATGTTTGGAATAAAACTCCCCGAATGGCTTACTGCCGACCCGGGAAGTTACACCGGAGAAGGGTTTTCAATGAATTTACCGGCTTTTTTGATCGTTTTGTTGGTAATCTCTATTCTGATAAAAGGAACACAAAGTGCTGCGAAAGCGAATAACTTTATCGTAATTCTTAAAGTATCGGCTGTAATCTTTGTCATTATTGCGGGTGCTTTCTTTATCAATATCGACAACTGGACGCCGTTTATTCCGGATGCTACACAAATTGTGGAAAAGGAAACAACACACAATGCATACGGTGTGGGAGGGATTATTTCCGGAGCTGCGGCTATTTTCTTTGCTTATGTAGGTTTCGATGCGGTTTCCACACAGGCTGGTGAAGCGGTTAACCCGAAAAAAGATGTGCCATTCGCTATCATTACTTCGTTATTGGTTTGTACGATTCTTTATATTTTGGTTTCCTTAGTACTTACCGGTATGATGAGTTACCAGGATTTTAACCCGCTGGGGAAATATCCGGAAGCAATTAAAGCTCCTGTGGCCTATGCGTTTGATATTGCCGGACAAAGTTGGGCCGGATACATCATCACCATTGCAGCTACTGTTGGTTTGATTTCGGTATTAATGGTTATGATTATGGGACAATCTCGTATTTTCTTGGGGATGTCTAAAGACGGTTTGATTCCGCCGGTGTTTTCAAAAATCAATCCAACTACCGGAACTCCAAAAACCAATTTGATGATTTTGGGTACTGTAATTGCTACCGTAGCGGCATTCACTCCGATTAATAAATTAGCCGACATGACCAGTTTCGGAACGCTTTTCGCTTTTACGATGGTTTGTGTTGCTGTGTGGATTTTAAGAGTAAAACAACCTAATTTGGTGCGTACTTTCAAAGTGCCTGCCTTGCCGGTAATCGCTGTTTGCGGAATCCTTATCAATACTTATTTAATGATCAATCTGAGTAAAGAAGCGCAATTGCTTTCATTAGGCTGGTTGGTAGTTGGGGTATTTGTGTATTTCCTTTACGGTAAAAGAAAATCCAAACTGAATTAAATCTGTCAGATTGGTAAATAATCTTTTAAAAAGAGTATGATACTATAACAAAATCCCAAAAAGAACTTCTTTTTGGGATTTTTTATTTGCTGCATTTTCAATAAAATTTCCGATATTTGTAGTGTTATGAACAAATCCTGGATCGGTTTATTAGCGCACTTGAAGTTCCTCATCAAGAGAAATCCTGAATGAGCCATTTTCTTTTTGATTAATTGATAAAGTTCCTTGAACGGACTTTTGCACCATAACTTTAAACAAAAAAGAACATGCCATTTTATCATAAATTAGGAAAAATTCCGCATAAAAGACACATACAATTCCGTAAAGAAAACGGCGACTTGTATTACGAGCAATTGTTCGGGACCGTTGGTTTTGACGGAATGTATACCAACTCCTACCACGAACACCGTCCTACACAAGTAAAAGAAATCAGAAACCAATACAGTGTAGCGCCCAAAATTGCCAAAACCAATAACATTCAGTCCTACCGTTTACGAGGTTTTGAAGTAGCACCTCAGGATGATTTTCTGGAAAGCCGAAAAATCGTATTGACGAATTCCGATTGTCACATCGTATTGGCCGCACCAAGAAAATCCACGACCGATTATTTTTATAAAAATACCGATTCCGATGAGGTGATCTTCATCCACCGCGGTACCGGAAAATTAAGAACCATGTTGGGAAATCTTGATTTCAAATACGGAGATTATTTGGTGGTGCCACGAGGTATGATTTATAAAATTGATTTTGACACTGAAGACAACCGTTTGTTCATTGTCGAATCCCACGCGCCAGTATATACCCCAAAACAATACCGCAACTGGTTCGGACAACTTTTAGAGCATTCGCCTTTCTGTGAGCGCGATATCCGTCGTCCGGAAGAACTGGAAACCTACGACGAAAAAGGCGAATTCATCATCAAAGTAAAAAAGAAAGATGAAATTTTCGATCTGGTATACGCTACACATCCTTTCGACGTAGTAGGTTATGACGGCTACAATTATCCGTATGCGTTTTCCATTCACGATTTCGAACCGATTACCGGAAGAATTCACCTTCCGCCACCGATTCACCAAACCTTTGAAACGTCGGCCTTTGTGATTTGTTCGTTTGTACCGCGTTTGTATGATTACCACCCGCAATCCATTCCGGCACCTTACAACCACAGTAATATCGATGCCGATGAGGTATTGTACTATGTAGATGGTGATTTCATGAGCCGTAACGATATCGAAGCCGGTCACATTTCCTTACACCCTGCCGGAATTCCACACGGTCCGCACCCGGGCGCTGCCGAAAGAAGTATTGGTAAAAAAGATACACAGGAATTGGCCGTAATGGTCGATACGTTCAAGCCGCTAATGGTAACGGAAGAGGCTATGAATATCGCCGATGACAAATATTACCTGTCCTGGTTAGAGTAACATAAAAATAATTTGAAGCAATTCCCGCTATCCGCTCTATCTTTTTCCGGTGACTTCGAGAGCCTCAGCCACCGAAAAAAGGATGCCGCTGCTATCGGGGCTAGATAAAACAAAAAACACAACTCTGGTAACGTAAAGCAATTCTTTGGTTACCGACAAAAAATAAAACAATATGGCACAAGAAATAAAATCAGTAGAATACGGATTAGAAAAAATATTTGAAGGCGCACAGGATTTCCTTCCGCTTTTAGGAACCGATTACGTGGAGTTTTACGTTGGAAACGCAAAGCAAGCAGCGCATTTTTACAAAACGGCTTTCGGTTTTCAGTCTTTAGCTTATGCTGGTCTGGAAACAGGAGTAAAAGACCGCGCGTCTTATGTGTTGAAACAAGACAAGATCCGCTTGGTTTTAACCACGGCCTTGAACAGTGATTCGCCAATTGGAGAGCATGTTAAAAAACACGGAGACGGTGTTAAGGTAATAGCTCTTTGGGTTGAAGATGCTCGTTCTGCATTCGAAGAAACCACAAAACGTGGCGCAAAGCCTTATTTTGAACCAGTGGTTGAGAAAGATGATAATGGTGAAGTAGTGCGTGCAGGTATCTACGGTGCTTATGGTGAAACCGTATTTGTTTTTGTGGAGCGTAAAAATTATAACGGAATCTTTTTACCTGGTTACAGTGAATGGAAATCTGATTATAATCCGGAACCTGTTGGATTAAAATACATAGACCATATGGTTGGGAATACGGGTTGGAACAGAATGAATGAAGCTGTAAAATGGTTTGAAGACGTAATGGGATTTGTGAATTTCCTTTCCTTTGATGATAAACAAATTACTACAGAGTATTCTGCTTTGATGTCTAAGGTTATGTCTAACGGAAACGGAAGGATTAAATTCCCAATTAATGAGCCTGCTAACGGAAAAAAACGTTCTCAAATTGAAGAATATTTGGATTTCTATGAGGATGAAGGAGTGCAACACATTGCTGTAGCAACTGACGATATCCTTACAACGGTTGCCGAAATGCGCGCTCGCGGAATTGAGTTTTTAAGTACACCGCCACAAGCGTATTACGACGCCATCCCGGAACGTTTGAAAGATCACATGTCTAAATTTAAAGAAGATATCAACGAACTTCAGAAATTGGGCATCATGATAGATGCTGACGAAGAAGGCTACTTGTTGCAGATTTTTACCAAGCCGGTAGAAGACCGTCCGACACTTTTCTTCGAAATTATTCAGCGAATGGGGGCTCGTGGCTTCGGTGCGGGTAACTTTAAAGCGCTTTTTGAGTCGATTGAAAGAGAGCAACAATTGCGAGGAACGTTGTAAAAATTAGATTTTAATTATTGATAATTCAAAAAATAAGCCGTTAAAAACACAAAATTTGCTAAAAATGTGTTAAAGTTGATTTTTTGATTGCAATTTGATAATAAAACCAACTACATTTGCACTCGCAAAAATGAGGAAGTCATAACCCCTCATTGGAGCAAGTAAATTTTCATAATTTATAGTTTTTTGGTTGGTTAATAGCATAAAAACTCAGTCATTTGTTTGACTGAGTTTTTTTGTTTAGTACTTTTGGAATGAAAATTGTAATAATGGTTATAAATTCGATAAATTTAAACCAATGAAAAAATTTATAACACTGCTTTCGCTTTCCTTTTTACTGCTTTTTGCCGTTTCCTTTACGGTTGTTGATCAGGAAGATGCCTTCACCACGGGCGAATTTTTCAAATTCCGAATCCATTACGGACTTGTTAATGCGGGTTACGCTACATTGGAAGTAAAAGAGGCGGTTCGCAACAATAAAAAAGTACATCACGTTGTCGGGAAAGGCTACACCGTAGGGATGACTAAGTTTTTCTTCAAGGTTCAGGACGATTATCAGAGTATTTTCGACAAACAAACCGGTCAGCCGTACCAATATCTTCGAAAAATTGATGAAGGCGGTTATACCAAAAATCAGGAAGGTTTTTTTAATCAGACAAAAAATACCGTTCTTGTTAAAGACTATAAAAATAATACCGAAAAAACGTTTTCAGTAACCGAAAATGTTCAGGATATTGTATCTTCGTTTTATTATTTAAGGAACCATCCCAAAATAGACAAACTGGCTGTTGGTGAGTCCATTCTTATTGATATGTTTTTTGATGACGAGGTGTTTAAGTTCAAACTTAAATATCTTGGAAAAGAAGATATTGATACCAAATTCGGGGTAATTCCAACCCTGGTTTTCAGGCCTTATGTACAATCCGGACGTGTTTTTAAGGAACAGGAAAGTTTGACCGTTTGGATTTCCGATGATGATAATAAAATGCCCATACGTATAAAAGCCAGTCTGGCTGTCGGATCGCTGAAAGCCGACCTGGACGGTTTCAAAGGATTAAAGAACTCTTTTAAAGTTAAAGTGAAATAATGGAAATTACTCCTGAGATTAAAGATAGAATCAATCAGATTGATGAAAAATTTCAAGCCATCAATCAGAAAACAGAAACGCATTTAGAAGGCCTTTTGTGGTCAAAACCCATCACTTATTGGGATTATATTCAAACCGATGCTCTTTTAAACCTGCAAATTCAACGCACCACATTGCCCGATGAAATGGTGTTCATCATGTACCATCAGGTGAATGAGTTGTTGTTCAAAATGATTCTTTGGGAAATCCAACAGGTGTCGCACTGCGATAAACTTACCACCGAATTTTTCGCGGAACGGTTAATGCGTATCAGTCGTTATTTTGATATGCTTACCACCTCGTTCGATATTATGGGTGATGGTATGGAAGTGGAGCAGTACTTGAAATTCCGAAATACGTTAACACCGGCAAGCGGATTCCAAAGTGCACAATACCGTATGATTGAATTCGCCTCAACAGATTTAATCAACCTTATCGATCACCGTTTCAGAGCGACTATCGATAGAAATACACCTTACGAACACGCTTTCAATCACCTGTATTGGCAAGCCGCCGGAAAAGACTATCAAACGGGCGAGAAATCGTATTTGCTGCAGGAGTTCGAAAGAAAATATAAAAAAGAATTTTTAAGTCTGATGGAGGAGTACAACACCATCAATTTGTGGTGCAAATTCAAACAACTACCGGAAGCCGACCAACAAAATGCCGATTTGATTGCCGCCATGCGTCATTACGACAAAACGGTAAACATCACCTGGGTAATGGGCCATTACAACGCTGCGGTAAAATACATTGAGAGCGTTCCCGGAAACCACGAAGCGACCGGAGGAAGTGATTGGAAAAAATACATGCTGCCGAAATACCAGAGACGAATATTCTTTCCCGAACTTTGGAGTAAAGAAGAATTGGAAAAATGGGGAGAATAAAACAATAACCAACCAAAACCAACAAAATTGAGATACGTCACAATCATATTATTATCACTAATATTATTTGCTTGTAACAATAAAGAGGAAAAGGGAAGTGCCAAAAAAACCGCGGTTAAAAAAGAGAAAATTGTTGTCGAATTCGGGTTTCGATTAAATGATTTCAAAGTCGTTCACGATACCATCCAATCCGGAGACAGTTTCGGAAAAATATTAAGCGAACAAGGTTTTGATGCCGCCAAAGTGCACGAAATCAATGAAAAAGTGAAAGATTCTTTTGATGTTCGCAATATTCGAATCGGGAAGCCCTTTACCTTACTTCAAAATAAAGCAGCACCTAACGATTTAAAAGTGTTCATTTATCAACCCGATAAAATGAGCTATTATGTTGTGGATTTACGGGATTCCATTCCGGTGGTGTATAAAAAAGAACGACCAGTTGTTATAAAGCGAAGAACGATTGCTGCTGCCATTGATGGTTCGGTTTCCAGTACGTTAAGCCGTGAAGGGGTTTCGTCGGCACTGGCTCCGGAATTATCCAAAATCTACGCCTGGTCTATTGACTTCTTTAAGATTCAGAAAGGCGATAAATTTGCTATGATTATCAACGAAAAATACCTTGAAGGCGGTGAATATTTAGGCGTGGAAAGTGTGGAAGCTTCTTATTTTGAATACAAAGGCAAAAAGATTTACGCATTTCCGTTTAAACAGGACCCAAATTCCAAAAGAGTCGACTATTACGATGAAGAAGGGAAAGTGCTGAAAAACATGTTCCTGAAAGCGCCTCTGAAATTTGTAAATATCACGTCACGATTTACCCGCAGCCGTTTCCACCCGGTACAGTTAAAATGGAAAGCTCATAATGGTACGGATTACGCTGCACCCACCGGAACACCAATTATGACGACCGCTTCGGGAACCGTAGAACAAACAGGATATACAGGAGGGAACGGGAATTTCGTTAAGGTGAAACACAATGGAACCTATTCCACCCAGTACCTTCACATGTCGAAAATTTTGGTGCGTCGTGGGCAACACGTGCAACAGGGGCAAATTATTGGTAAGGTAGGAAGCACTGGTTTGGCTACCGGTCCGCATGTTTGTTACCGCTTCTGGAAAAACGGAATTCAGGTGGATCCGTTGCGCCAGAAATTGCCGAATTCGGAGCCGATGAATCCAAAATACAGAGCGCGTTTTATGGCAGAAATTGCACCGTTGAAAAAAGAATTGGACAGTGTTTCATTAGCTAATTTCGGAGAATAATGACGTTAGAAAATATAAATCCTACAGGAACTGTTGCCTGGCAAAAGCTGCGCGCCCATTTCGAAACCATCGCGCATACTCCAATGCAGAAACTGTTTACTGAAGATGGCGATAGAACCCGTAAATTTCATATACAGTGGAACGATTTTCTGTTGGATTATTCCAAAAACAGAATCACATCCGAAACAGTACAACTGCTTTTGGCATTGGCCGAAGAAGCACATCTTAAAGAAGCTATTCAGAACTATTTTTCTGGCGATAAAATTAATGTAACCGAAAACCGGGCGGTTCTTCATACGGCTTTGCGTTCTTCGGAAAAAAATATTTTGGTTGACGGGGCAAACATCCTAACCGAAGTTGAAGCCGTTCAATTAAAAATAAAATCCTTTGCCGAAGCGATTATTTCCGGAAACCGAAAAGGCTTTACGGGAAAAACGTTTACTGATGTGGTAAACATCGGTATTGGCGGTTCGGATTTGGGTCCGGATATGGCGGTAGAAGCCTTACAGTTTTATAAAAACCATTTGAATCTTCACTTTGTTTCCAATATTGATGGCGATCATGTGGCGGAAACCATCAAAAAATTAAACCCGGAAACAACACTATTTGTTGTGGTTTCCAAAACTTTTACCACGCAGGAAACGCTTTCTAACGCAATTACCCTCAAAAATTGGTTTTTGCAATCCGGTAAGGCGGAAGATGTGGCGAAACATTTTGTGGCCGTGTCCACGAATCTCGAAAAAGTAACCGAGTTTGGCATTACTTCCGAAAACACCTTCCCGATGTGGGACTGGGTGGGCGGTCGTTTTTCGATGTGGAGTGCCGTTGGTTTGTCTATAGCGTTGGCAGTAGGATACGATAATTTCAAAGCATTATTGGATGGTGCTGAGGAAATGGATCAGCATTTCAAAAACGAACCTTTCGAAAAAAATATCCCGATACTTTTAGCGTTGCTGAGTATTTGGTACAATAATTTCTTCGGATGTGAAACCGAAGCGGTAATCCCGTATTCACAATATCTTAAAAAACTGGCGCCGTATTTACAACAGGCGGTTATGGAAAGTAACGGAAAATGTGTCGACCGAAACGGAAATCCGGTAAAGTATCAAACCGGAAACATCCTTTGGGGTGAACCGGGTAGCAATGCGCAACACGCCTTTTTTCAATTAATCCATCAGGGCACCAAACTGATTCCGTGTGATTTTATTGGGTTTAAGGAATGTCTTCACGGCAATAAAGAACATCATGATAAACTGATGTCCAACTTCTTCGCTCAAACGGAAGCCTTGCTGATGGGCAAAACAGATTCGGAATTAACGGCTGAAGGCTCTAAAAATGCATTTTTAATGCCTTTTAAGACGTTTGAAGGCAATAAACCCACAAATACTTTACTGATTAAAAAACTGACGCCTAAAACGCTTGGTTCTTTAATTGCGATGTATGAACACAAAATTTTTGTACAAGGTGTGATTTGGAATATCTTCAGCTACGACCAATTCGGGGTGGAATACGGCAAACAGTTGGCGACCACAATCCTCGAGGAAATCCAAACCGGTACGGCAAAACCGCACGACAGTTCCACAACATTTTTGCTGCAAGAATTTTTAAAATAACATTGGCTGTAAGGTCTTAACAAATTGGTAAACATTTCCTGATGTTTACAATAAAATACTGCACCATTTTTGTGGTGACAAAGCTTTTAAGTAAGCATGTGTGTTATTTATTCAAAAACCTCCTTATCGTAAGACGAGGAGGTTTTCTGTTTTAAATTATTTCAATCAATTCCAGAGCACGCTTAATCGATTTTACATTTTCAAAAGTCAGCAGCAAACGCAATCCGTTTTTGGTTTCCTTCTCTTTCATTTTGCAGAGATTGCCGTTTTGCTGTACAAACTGCAATACTTTCATAAATTTCGCCGATTGGTAGAAATCCGATTGTTGATCGGAAACAAAATAACCAACCATTTTGCCTTGTTTCAATACCAGTTTTTCAATACCGATGTGGGTCGCTTTCCATTTGATGCGGATGCTGTTCAAAAGCGCCACGGCTTGTCTTGGCAGCGGTCCGAAACGATCAATCAGGTGTTGTTCGTATTGTTGTAAAGCTTCTTCGGTTTTAATCAGACTCAGTTCGTTGTACAGGTTCAGTCGTTCCGAAATGTTATTGATGTATTCGTCCGGGAACAACAATTCGAAATCCGTGTCAATCTGAATGTCTTTGACGTATTCCTTGGTTTCAATGTCGTTTTCTTCCGGATACAACTCCTTGAATTCGTTTTCTTTCAGTTCCTCAATAGCCTCGTTCATGATTTTCTGATAGGTGTCAAAACCGATGTCGTTGATAAAACCACTTTGTTCGCCACCTAATAAATCACCGGCGCCACGAATTTCCAAATCTTTCATCGCAATGTTGAAACCACTGCCCAATTCACTGAACTGTTCCAAGGCCTGAATGCGTTTGCGCGCTTCTTCGGTCATCGCTGAATAGGGCGGACAGATGAAATAGCAGAATGCTTTTTTATTACTACGTCCCACACGCCCGCGCATCTGATGCAAATCGGATAAGCCGAAATTATTAGCATTGTTGATGAAAATCGTATTGGCATTCGGCACATCCAAACCACTTTCGATGATGGTGGTCGCTACCAAAACGTCAAATTCGCCGTCCATGAAAGCCAACATCAGTTCTTCCAGTTTTTTACCGTCCATCTGACCATGACCTACGCCGACTTTAGCTCCGGGTACGAGACGCTGAATCATGCCCGCAATTTCCTTGATGTTTTCAATGCGGTTGTTGATGAAGTACACTTGTCCGCCGCGTTCAATCTCATAGGAAATGGCATCGCGAATGACTTCTTCGTTAAATCCGACCACTTGCGTTTCTATCGGATAACGGTTCGGGGGCGGCGTGGTAATTACCGATAAATCGCGTGCTGCCATTAACGAAAACTGTAAGGTTCTCGGAATCGGTGTTGCGGTTAAAGTCAGTGTATCAACGTTATGCGCGATGGTTTTCAGTTTGTCTTTTACGTTGACGCCGAATTTTTGTTCTTCATCCACAATCAACAAACCTAAATTTTTGAAAACCACATTTTTATTTACTAATTGATGGGTGCCAATCAAAATATCGAGTTTCCCTTCTTCAAGTTGTTTCAGGGTTTCCGCTTTTTGTTTCGCCGATCGGAAACGGTTAATATAACCTACGTTTACCGGCATGTCTTTCAAACGCTCGCGGAAGGTTTTGTAATGCTGAAACGCCAAAATGGTAGTCGGCACCAAAACGGCAACCTGTTTTCCGTTGTCAACCGCTTTGAAGGCGGCGCGAATAGCGACTTCCGTTTTTCCGAAACCTACGTCACCACATACTAAACGATCCATCGGACGGTCGTTTTCCATGTCGGTTTTCACTTCCTGCGTGGCTTTCGATTGGTCCGGCGTGTCTTCGTAGATGAACGACGATTCTAGTTCTGCCTGTAAGTAACTGTCGGGTGCAAACGCAAATCCTTTGTCTAAACGGCGCTTGGCGTATAGCTGAATTAAGTTAAAAGCAATGTGTTTAACCCTTGCTTTGGTTTTTTGTTTTAAGGTTTTCCAGGCGCTGGAACCTAATTTGTAAATCTTAGGTGGCGCGCCGTCTTTTCCGTTGTATTTGGAGATTTTATGCAGCGAGTGAATGCTTACATACACGATATCATTATCGGCATAGACCAATTTAATGGCTTCCTGTGTTTTACCTTCGACCTGAATTTTCTGTAAACCGCCAAATTTTCCAATCCCGTGATCGATGTGCGTCACATAATCGCCTACCGAAAGCGTGTTGAGTTCTTTCAGGGTAATGGTTTGCTTTTTCGAATACCCGTTTTTCAGGTTGAACTTGTGGTAACGTTCAAAAATCTGATGGTCTGTATAGCAGGCAATCTGATTTTCTTCGTCGATGAAACCTTGAAACAGCGGAAAAACAATGGTTTTGTATTGTTTGCGGATGTTTTCGTGATTCGCTTCGTCCAGACTTTCAAAAATATCATGAAAACGTTTTGCCTGTCCGTCATTGGAACAAAATAAATAGTTTTTGATGCCGTTAAAATGGTTGTCGTTCAGGTTGTTCAGCAGCAAATCAAACTGTTTGTTGAATGACGGTTGCGGCTGGATGTGAAATTCGAAGGTTTTTTCGGCGCGGAAAATCGGATGCTTGGACGCCAATTCGACCAAAGTAAAATCCAATGCTTTTTTTACAAAGGCTTGTTGGTTCAGAAACATCGCTTCCGGCGCGGCGTGCTGAATGTCTTTGGATAGTTTTTCAAAGGCTTCTGTGGCTTTTCCGAACAATTTGTCCAATTGCGACAATAGCAAATCGGTATTCTGAAGAAACAACACCGTTTGCGGATTAATATAGTCTAAGAAACTCTCGCGGTTTTCTTTGAGAAATTTATTTTCGACATTCGGAATGATACTGATTTTCTTCTGTTTTTCGATGGAAAGCTGGGTTTCCACATCAAAACTTCGGATGGTGTCAACTTCATTACCAAAAAATTCGATGCGGTACGGATTGTCATTGGAAAACGAAAAGACGTCGATAATTCCGCCACGCACGGAAAATTCACCCGGCTCGGAAACGAAATCCACGCGTTTAAAGTTGTATTCAAATAGTACTTCGTTAATGAAATCAATCGAAATGGAATCGCCTACTGCCACTTTCAGCGTGTTTTTGTCCAATTCTTTTCGGGTCACCACTTTTTCGAAAAGCGCATCGGGATAGGTAACAATAATAGCCGGTTTTTTGCGCGAATTGATGCGGTTGAGCACTTCGGCACGCAGTAAAATGTTGGCGTTGTCGGTTTCTTCAATCTGGTACGGACGACGGTAGGAACCCGGGTAAAACAATACATCCTGATCGTTAATCAGGTTTTCCAAATCGTTCAGGTAATACGCGGCTTCTTCCTTGTCCTGAAAAATCAGTAAAAATGGAAGTTCGTTTTTTCGGAAAAGGGCTTCGATAACAAACGACAAGGTCGAGCCGATTAATCCTTTCATTTGGATTTTCGATTCGCGTTTTTGCAATTGTTCCGCTATCTGATTGACTTTCGCCGATTTATGATAGGTGTTTTGAATATCGGTTTTCAAGATGGTGTACTGCGTTGCGGTGAATTATTCCTTTATTTGCGGCGCTTCCTGAAGTTCCCGTCGGGCATGACGCGCGGTGTCCAGTGCCTGAAGCATAATCGCTTCGCCTTCCTCTTTCGGAATTTCGCTTTTTACGATAATTTCATTCATCTGATTCTGTATGGAAATAACTTCTGTAGCTATATCCTGAATAATCGGGATGACTTTTTTGGTCGGAATGTATTCCAGTGAAATATAAGTGTCCAGCGATTTCAATTTGGTATTCAATGTCGAAATACGGCTTTTTACGGCAGGTTTGTCAAACATTGCCGGAATGCCGATGCTCAAGGAATCGGCTTTTGTGCTTAAGTTTTTGGCTTTCAGGCGGAAGGCATTCAGAGAACTTTTCGGTTTCTGCTGCAATTCCTGATTAAAAACGCGCCATCGCTGCCAATTGCTAATCTTAGCCTGTACTTTTGGGGCTACCGGCGGAATATTGAACTTCCAGTTTTGGTTGATAATGGCAAATACCGAATCGTTATGTTTGTTTGCTTTGTCACTGTCGGCCATTCGTTCGTCCTTGTCGTTACAGGAAAAAAGAAGAACGGACAGTAAAAGCAGCAGCGATGACTTGATGTTCATAGTTCGAGTTTAGAAAGCAAATTTACAAATGTTATTGTAAACTCCTTTTTTTGATAGGATTATGTTAACTAAAATTCTGTTTTTTGTGAATTGTGAATTTTCGGAATGAAAAGCGATTCGTAATTTTTGTCAAAACAGTATCTTTGTAAGCAACAAACGAACACAAATGAGCACGAAAATCTTAATCATTGGCGCTTGCGGACAGATTGGTACCGAACTCACGGCCAAGCTACGCGCCACTTACGGAGTGGATAATGTTGTCGCATCCGATATCCGAAAACTGGAAAATGACGTGGTGAAAAACGGAATTTTCGAAGTGGTGAATGCGTTGGATTACAATCAGATAGAACACCTTATTGAAAAATATCAAATTACCGACGTGTATCTGATGGCGGCATTGCTTTCGGCAACGGCGGAGAAAAACCCGGCATTCGCTTGGGATCTGAATATGAATTCGCTGTTTCACGTGCTTAATTTGGCGAAAGCAGGAAAAATTCAAAAGATTTTCTGGCCTTCGAGTATTGCGGTTTTCGGGCCTACAACGCCAAGAGACAATACCCCACAATATACGGTTATGGAACCTTCAACCGTGTACGGAATTTCAAAACAATCCGGAGAACGTTGGTGTGAATATTACAACAAGCAATATGGCGTAGATGTGCGAAGTATCCGTTATCCGGGACTGATTTCCTGGACGTCGCCTCCGGGTGGCGGTACTACGGATTATGCGGTGGATATTTATTATAAAGCGTTGGAAGATAAAAAATTCACGTGTTTTCTTTCCGAAAATACCGGTTTACCGATGATGTATATGGACGATGCTATTAAAGCAACCATCAGCATCATGCAGGCCCCGGCAGAGAAGATTAAAATCCGTTCGTCATACAATTTATCGGCGGTGAGTTTTACGCCGAAAGAGATAGCGGAATCGATTAAGAAACACATTCCGGAATTTACCATCGATTATGCACCCGATTTCCGTCAGGCGATTGCCGACAGCTGGCCGGCGAGTATCGACGATTCGTATGCAAGAACCGATTGGGGCTGGCAACACGATTTCGACATGGAACGCATGACCTCGGTAATGCTGGAAAATTTAGCCAAAAAATAAAGAAAATAAAAGAAACGCTACCTGTTCGGGTAGCGTTCTGCATTATAAACCAAACACAAATTATTGCACAATCGGAGCTCTCAACGACTCCAAAACCGCAACAACATCATTAATAATGGCTGTGTCAGTCACGCCGTTCAGTGCGGCTGCCGCGCCTACGTAGCCTATGAATTTGTCATAATTAGCATCCGTGGCAGTGGTTCCCATTCTTGGATTGGTAGCGGGATTGTGTGCATCCACCATGTTTAATCCTGTATAGGTGTTGGTAGCGCCCCCGCCGGTATTGGCCGAGAAGAAATCGGTTAAGTTGTCACTCAGTACAGCCACATTGGTGGTGTTTCCACCGGATACTTCCGCAACGATAGGTGCGAAATGAGCACCGAGATTCCCATCTGCCCCGGCAACGATATCCGCGACAATTAAAGTGATGGTGCTGTCTACCACTGAACGGTAACTCAAACGTCCTTGTTCGATCATCTGCCCCGGATTGTTAGGGTCGGCCACCATTGTCGTTCCGCCCAATTTCTGGTACAAGGTTCTTTCTGTGGGTGTCATTGCGGTGTCATCATTGTCATTACACGAGGTGAAACATACCGCTGTTCCGGAGAACAATACTAAAAGCGCGATTTTTGTTAGCTTTTTCATAAGAGTAGAGTTTATAGATTAATTAAAAATTCGTTGAATACCTCTGGAAAATTTATAGCTGAAACTGTTGGTGTTCATAACCGGGCATACTTTTTTTGACGCTGTTTCATTGGAAACCGTAAAACGTTCGGCTTTGTAATTGCCTTTCGCGATTAAGAGGTTGTAGATGTTTTCGGAGTTGTTAATGCGATTGTCATGGAAGTACACCAATACGCCGGTTTCCCTGTTCAGACGGTCGGTTTTTACCCCTGGAATCGATTTCAAATGACGGTGGATTTCTTTGGCTTTTAGCGAGTCGATAGGTTGTTTAAAGTCAATGCGGCTGATTTGCAGTGTGGCATTGTCGATTTGTACCGGTTTTGCGTTAGCGACATGGATTACCAGTACGATAAAAAGGATTGCGATAGTTCCCAGGACGCTTCCCGTAATCCATTTGACTGTTTTATTGATTTTCATATCCTGTTGTTTTTTGTGTTCGTTTAGTTATGTACGAGAAAAAAACAAGGTTGGTTTTGCCAGATTGAAAAAAAAAATACAGCGATAAAAAAAACCTGCTCGAAGGAACAGGTTTTGGGAGTGTTATTTTTTGAGTTTCTGAATCAGTGCCTCTTCGATAGGGGTTTTGATTTTAACGACTTCGTTAATGTTGTCGTTCGGAACTGTTGCTGAAAGTACGTAATGCTTGATCTTCCACACGCCTTTTTCCTTCACCATTACACCGGAGCCCTGACAGATTTTCATCCAGGTGTCCAATAGTTCGTTGAACCAAGCTACTTTGCCGGAAGCATCAAAATAGATGTTGCGGTTTAAGGGTTTGAAATTCCATGCAGCGCCTTTATCAAAATACGGCTTGGCGAAGTCCTGAAATTGTTTTTTGTTCCAGTTTTCGGTAGCATCTGTTCCGATGAAGATGGATTCGTCCGACATGGCGCCGAAATAGTTGTTGAAATTTCCTTCGGCAGCGGCTTTATGCCAATTGTCCAATACTGTAGTGATGGCTTTTTTGTCGGATTGGTGTTTTTGTGCCGAGATTTTGCCGGAAATCAGCGTTAAAGTTGTAAGCAGTAAAAATAGTTTTCTCATACGAATTGAATTCTGTTAAATTATTTATTGATGACGACGGTTTTGATATTGACAAATTCCTTGATGCCTTCTTCCGACAATTCGCGTCCGTATCCGGATTTCTTGATGCCGCCAAAGGGAAGTCGCGGATCGGATTTGATCATTTCATTAATGAATACGGCACCTTCGTGAAATTCATTGATGCGGTTTTTGATGTAGTGGATGTCTTCCGTGAAGATGGAAACGCCCAAGCCAAAATCGGATTGGTTGCTAATTTCGATGGCATCATTCAACGTGTCAAACGCCACTAAAGCCGCCACTGGGCCGAACGTTTCCTCTTTGAAAACCGGCATTTCGGAAGTAACGTTAATCAATATCGTGGGTTCGTAGAAAGCACCTTTTCGTTTGCCGCCTAAAATAACATTAGCGCCCATGGAAATGGATTGGTTGATTTGTTTTTCCAGTTCTTCGGCTAAATCGAGACGGGCGAGGGGTCCGATTTGCGTTTCGGTATTCATCGGGTCACCCGCGATGAGTTGGCTTACGGCCTGTTTGTATTTTTCGGTAAAAGTGTCAAAAATAGAATGCTGAATTAGAAACCGTTTGGCGGCGATACAGCTTTGTCCTGCATTTTGCATGCGTGCGTTAACAGCCACAGCCACAGCTTTGTCAATATTAGCGTCTTCACAAACGATAAAGGCATTGCTGCCGCCGAGTTCCAGTAAAGATTTTTTCAGGTGTTTTCCAGCTTGAGCGGCTACGGCACTTCCGGCGGCTTCACTTCCGGTGAGGGAAACAGCCTTGATTTCAGGATGGGCAATCACTTCGGCTACTTTGTCACTGGTTATGTGTAGGTTTTGATATATGCCGATAGGAAAGTCACTTTCGATAAACAACGCTTCGATACTTTCTGCCGATTGCGTTACATTACTCGCATGTTTGACTAATACGACATTTCCGGCAAGGATGGACGGAATTGTAAAACGAAATACTTGCCAAAACGGAAAATTCCAAGGCATGACTCCCAAAAGAACACCTAAAGGTTCGTAGGTTACGTAACTTTCGTAGGCTTCGGTTTTAATGGGTTTGGGTTGCAGTAAGGTTACGGCATTTTCGCAATAGTAGTCGCAAAGAACTCCGCATTTGTCGACTTCAGCAAGGGATTGTGTGATGGGTTTACCCATTTCCTGAGTGATGAGCGTTGCATAATGAATCCGGTGCTCATGAAGTACTTTTTTAAGGTTTTGCACATGGGCAATGCGTTCATTGATGGGTTTGGCTTTCCAATACCCAAAGGCTTCCTGAGCAGTATTTATTTTTGTTTGCATGACTGTGCCGTTGTGAAAGGTAAAGTTACGGTTTTTGTGTGGAAAATGCTGCAGGATTGTTTTTTGATAGTGTGAACCCCTGCATTGAGCAAAGGATATAGTGTTCGATTTGTAAAAGTGTTATTTTTTCTTCTTTGTATCAAACATTGAAAACAGGAGCCCACCCATAACGCTTCCGTAGAGCGTACTGTTTACGGGACTCGAAGTAATGGCACACGAGCCTTCACATCCAAAATACAGGAAATAAAAATACCCTCCCGCTGCGCCTAAGACGCCTCCGGCTAACCAAAACAATAAGGTTTTTTTATTCATTTTTTGGTTTCTCGTTAGTATTGATGCCCAGAGCGGTGTATAAAGGACAAAAGTTGATAAAGCTCGTAAGCAGAAGAATTATGCCTGCACCCAAGGCGATATAACCTAAGGTTCCTGTTAAGGTTTCAGTGGCAACCAATACTGCTAAAACAATCGCGATTCCGATACGGATAAATCTGTCGCGTTTTCCCATGTTTGCTTTCATAATTATTGTTGTTTAATGGTTTTGTTTTGATTCTTCTGCTAAGAGTGGTTAGCTATATTGTTTTATAACGCTAATCAAATCGCTTTTCGAAAGTAGGCCCGACTGTCGCCACAATTGTTTTCCGTTTTTAAACAGGAGCAGGGTTGGGACGCCGCGCACCTGAAATTGTGCCGCAACGGCCGGATTTTTATCGACATCAATTTTTAGTATCGAGATGCTGTCGCCCAATTCGTCTTTGACTTGCTTGAGGATTGGGGAGAGTGTCTGACAGGGTCCGCACCAGGTAGCGAAAAAATCCACCAGTACGGGTTGGTCTTTGTTTATTATTTCTGAAAAATTACTCATGATTATTTATTTCTTTTTTGGGGTACTGCACAGCCTCTTGGGCCACATCCGAAATTAAAGATGGCCTGTACGAGGAAAAAAGCCGCAAAAGCCATGAAAAACCATTCGCGGGTGCGAATAGCTTCGTATCCTAAAAGCAGGGCTAATGCCAATCGAAAATAGCGCATGAAATGCCAGTTTTTAAAAAATGAGTTCATTGTAAGTTTTTAATTATTCACGTAAAGTTACGAAATATGATTGCAAGAAGTGTAACCGATGTTACTTTGGGTGTAATGATGCGAATAAGAAAGTGAAAAGATGATAGAAAAGAAGAAAATGTGATGGGGTTTGTCCTGCGGTTGTGCTGTTGAAATGTTTCTAAATAAAAAAAGAGCAACACTTTCGTATTGCTCTTTCTGCTCCCGAAAGTATTGAATTCTCGAACCTATTTAAGCGTGATTTAGAGAGACTTTATCATTTCTATGTTGACTTTGTTGATGCGTAATTTTTAAGCCTTGAAATGGTGAGAATCCGTATTAAAACTATGCTTTAAGCTTTGTTTAGGTGTTGTTTTGTGTAAGTGGTTCTCACCTCAACATTACAGACTATCCACCTCCTCTCCCTACTGCTAAAAATTATAAAGTCTTTATTTATAGGAGTTTTGACTAACATTACCCTGGTCTTCAATGGAGATTTTTAAGTATGTCAGTAGGCTAAACTCAAATTCCTAAATAAATCTTGGTTATAAAAATCCGAGATAATTTATAGGTGTCTCATTTTGAAACACTAAGAAACAGTAGAGATTGAAAAATATTTTGATGAAACTATCCCAAAATGCTACACTTTTCAAAAAAGTATAGTATTTAATTATAAAGGTGCTTGATTAATCCTCTTGTATGGACTTCTTGTATCTACAGAATAACAAAAAGATAAATAGTAATGGAAAATGAATTATTATGATGAAAAAGAATTTACAACAAAAACAAAAATCAGTAGAAGTAAATTATACAGATTTTACAAAAAAAATGAAGAATTAAAAACAGAAACTAAGCTACAGGGTAAAAGACTTTATCCAGAAAATCACTTAAAATATTTCAGTAGTGAAATTATGTTTGATGAGAATAAGTTGCTACAATTAGAAAATCAATCAATGAGGAATCTTATTGATTGTTTAGTAGATAAAGACAGTTTGCAATACAGATTATGGCAAATGGAGTGGGATTTCTTTTTTACAGTAGCGTATAAGACCGATAGAAACAAAAAATCTTGTTTTAGGCAAATTAATGCAGTTTTCGAGGAAATACTTTGTAAGTATGGAGATAAAACAGAAATACGATTGTTTTTTACTACTGAACCATTTACTAATAGAGTTGGTTTTCATAATCATTTCGTATTGTATGTAGGTGATGTAAAGCTACATCAAGAAATTGTTGTGCTGATTCAGAATTATTTTAGCTATGATAAGACTGATGTTAAGAAATACGATAGATATAAAGCAGGCTTGTTTTATGCTTCGAAAGAGGGTTTAGTAAACGAAGACTGGGACATCTTAGGAAATAATTTAGGAAAAGAAAAGTTTAACAATGAAAATTAAAGTAACGAAAGAGCAATTCTATCTTTTATTAGTCAATTTCAATATTTTAGGAGATAAAGAGCTTGCTATACAAATGAATGGAACAACATTTAATAAAATAGTTGAGAGTAAAAAGAGTGGTGGTAATTTATACAAGGTAAAAATATGGGTGGGTGCTATCCCCTCTGAAATTATTGTTTCAGCGGGGAATAGTGCTACCGCTATTTTATTAGCAAAAAAGATGTTTCCTAATGCACGGGTTACTTCAATAAATAAAATGTGATGTGGTACTTTTAATCTCCAGACGGAACAATTATTGTTAATTTCTCTTTGATTACCAATTTTCCATATTGCTCAATTTCAATTTCGATTTGAAAAGGATAATCTGGAATCTGTATTGGTGTTAGCTTCATTTTTACTTGAGTTCTGTTATAATTTTTGGAAGTCCAATCCTGTATATAAGCATCAAAATACACAAATTCACCATTTGTAGAAACTTTCATATTACCAAAATAGGTATCAGCACCAGCTTGAGCATGAACCTTGAGATAACCATCTTCATTTAGACGTGATATTCTTGGGTATTGTGCTCCATTTGGAGAGCTAAACTCATAATCGCTTAATACTTTTATTATATCGCTTCCAAATAATTTTCTACTGCAAGCTGTATAATTGCCTCCTGTATAATTTGTTTCATTAAAACCGAATGGAGTTCCCTCTAAAGATTTGTAATCTTCATCGGTTGTTAGTTGCTCTTCTTCTGTTTTCTGCTTAGAGGATGTGATGTTTGGAGTTTCTGTGGCGACATCATTTTTTTCTTTTAGATTGTTGCATGAAACAAATAGCGTTAAGCAACTTATAATTGTAATAATTTTTTTCATTTTTGTAATTGTAAATTATTCATTTCTATAGACCAAAGCTCCTTCCTCAGGTGGTGAGGTAATAGTGCCTTCTTCACATGATACCCAAAATGTATAAGTACAATCAGGACAATCTTTACTTAGACTTGAAAGCACAACTAATCCTTTAGCATCTTCAATTTTGTAGGACTTCCATTTTAAGTCCCTTGTACCTGAATAACTGCCTCCGTCTGATGTAAATGATACATATGCTTCTCTATAACTAAAGGTTTTTCCGATTAGATATTGCAATACGTCTTCATCTGTTTTAAAGCAATTTTCAGAAGTAGTGACATCGGTGTTTTCTTCATGGTTTTTTTCTGAATCAGGATTTGGCCCCTGCTTTACTTCAGCGGCAATGGTGTCTTTTGAGTTTGATACTGGCTCAGAACTTATTTCATTTTTAGCTTTTGAGCATGAAATGATTAGTAGCATACACAATGCTGATTTTGCTATTTTTTTCATAGAATTTAATAACGATTTAGGCTTCAAATATATAAAAATTCTATTTTATAGTGTACTTTATTAAGGAGTACCGTAAAAAATACATTATAAAGAGATTTGAGGTATGAAAAATTCAGCCGAAAATCCAAAAGAACCAGAGTATGAAGTTATCGCTTCACGCTTAAAAGAACTTAGAAAACAGAAAGGGTATTCTAACTATGAACACATTGCTTTTGAATTGGGAATGAGCAGGAGTGCGTATTGGCGGTTGGAAACAGGAGTAAACTTTGAAATGAAAACTTTGATAAAAATCTGTAAACTTCTCAACGTTACTTTAGAAGAATTTTTTAAAGGTATTGATGTTCCAACTACAAAATAGTTTTTAGTAAATTTACCACATGAAAGTAATGGTTAGCATATTATCATTTATTGTTGTGGTCCTTTCTATAGTGCCATGCTATGCTTATCATGGAGATACTAAAAATAAAATTGAAACTCAGCATGAGGAAAACTCTGGAAAATGTGATGACGATTGCGATGGTAATTGTTCTCCGTTTTATTCATGTGGTACATGTACAGGTTTTATTTCTGAAGTGATAGTATCGTTTAAAATTCATAAAGTTCTTGTACATGAAGATACTTCAATGCAACCTTACTCCTACAAGAATCCTATTTATTCTGCCTTTTTTTGTAGTATCTGGCAACCGCCAAAAATAGTTTAATGTTTTTTAGTTATTTACACTAATGGTTAGCCATTAGCATAAAATTATACATAAACATTAAGCAATTAATCATGCAAAAATATTTTTTTATAATCATGGCAATGTTTGTTGTCGAGGGTGCTCAAGCACAAAACAGTTTTAAGGCAATTGTCAAAAACAATGACACTAAAGAGCCAATAATAGGTGTATCAGTGGTTGTTGAAGGCTCAAACAATATTTCGGTGTCTGATGACAACGGTCTGATATTAATTACCAACATTCCAGATGGTGAACATACAATCACTTTTTCTTCGATTGGTTACAAAAAGAAAACTGAAGTATTCACTTTTCCAATCGCTAACGAAGACACTTTAGAGATTTTTTTAGAATCTGAAGCAGAAGAAATAGAGGAAATAACTATTACCTCAACGAGAAGTACCAGAACAATAAAGGACATTCCTACAAGGGTTGAGTTTATTGCTGGTGAAGAATTGGAAGAAAAAGGAAATATGAAACCTGGGGATATTAGAATGCTACTCAACGAAAGTACGGGTATTCAAACACAACAAACCTCAGCAATATCAGCCAATTCATCTATTCGCATACAGGGACTTGACGGGAGATATACACAAATCCTAAAAGATGGGTTTCCTTTATATTCAGGTGCTTCAAGTGGATTAGGTCTTTTACAAACCCCGCCACTGGATTTAAAACAAGTTGAAATTATCAAAGGTTCTGCTTCAACATTGTACGGTGGTGGTGCAATTGCTGGATTAGTAAACCTGATTTCAAAAACCCCGTCAGAAGAAAGGGAATTACGTTTCCACATCAACGGAACATCAGCATTAGGGCTTGACGTTAACGGATTCTATTCACAAAAATTTGATAAAGTTGGTCTAACACTGTTTGCTTCACACAATAGAAATGCACCTTATGACCCAGCAGATATTAAATTAACAGCTATACCTAAATTTGAGAGATTCAATATTAATCCGAAGCTATTTGTATATTTCAACAGCAAAACCAAGCTTGATTTTGGGCTAAATACTGCATTTGAAAATCGTATTGGTGGAAACATTGATTACATTAAAAACAATGTCAACACAGGGGCTTATTTTGAAAAAAATGATACTCGTAGGATTAGCACCCAACTAACTTTTACGCATCAGTTGAATGAGAATGAGCGTTTGACTTTTCGCAATAGTTTAAATAATTTCAATCGTGTAATTTCCATTCCAAATTATGAGTTTGACGGTGTACAGAACAGTACGTTTTCAGAATTCACATATTCTCGCAATGGGGAAACTTCAGATTGGGTTACGGGAGCAAATCTTTGGTCGGATAACTTTACTGAAAGACAAATCACTACATTTCCTCTACGTGATTACAATCAAATTACCTTCGGTGTATTTGTTCAAAACTCCTTAAAGGCTAAAGAATGGTTACACATTGAAACTGGTTTAAGAGGAGATTATATTGCTGATTATGGTTTTGCATTATTGCCGAAAGCATCGGTATTGTTTAAGGTTTCGGAAAAATTATCGTCACGAATTGGTGGTGGACTTGGTTATAAAACGCCAACGATATTCACAGACGAAAGTGAAAGAATTCAATATCAAAATGTTCTGCCAATTGACAATAATTTTAACAGTCTAGAAAAAAGCTACGGAACTAACTTTGATGTTAATTACAAAACTAATATTACAGATGAAATTTCGTTTAGCATCAATCAAATGTTTTTCTATACCTATATTAATAACCCACTAATACTAACACCGCTTTCAAACGGAACATTCCAATTTGTTAATATTGATGGGCATATTGACACGAAAGGTACTGAAACGAATATTAAATTAGGTTATGAGGACTTCAAATTATTTGTTGGATATACTTATACAGATGCTCAGATTGACCAGAACGGTATCAAATCCCAAAACCCACTTACAGCAAAACACCGTCTTAATAATGTTTTGATGTACGAGGTTGAAGATAAATGGAAAGTTGGATTGGAAGCTTATTATTATAGCCCGCAAAAATTAAGTGATGGTTCTACAGGAAAAAATTATTGGATTTGCGGTGTGATGATTGAAAAACTGTGGGAGCATTTTTCAATTTATACCAACTTTGAGAATCTTACCGATACAAGACAAACAAGGTTTGGTAGCATCTATACTGGAACGATTGACAATCCTGTTTTCAAGGACATTTACGCTCCACTAGACGGGTTTGTTATCAATGCGGGAATTAAGATTAAATTGTAACGATATGAATAAGAGTATTTACAAAATAGCAAAGATGGATTGTCCCAGTGAGGAACAATTGATACGGCTTAAACTAAATGGTATCGAACAAATACAACAGCTTAATTTCGATATTCCAAATAGAAAACTGGAAGTGTTTCATTCGGGTGATACGAACTTGATAACAGATAAAATTAACAGTTTAAATCTTGATAGTAGTTTAGAGAAAACCGAAATCACCTCTGAGAGTATTAAACAATCGGACGACACACAACAAAGAAAGCTTCTTTGGCAAGTGTTAGGAATCAATGCTTTTTTCTTTGCGTTAGAAATGGTTACAGGATTTGTTTCCAACTCAATGGGACTTGTTGCAGACAGTTTAGACATGTTAGCTGATAGCATCGTTTACGCTCTTGCTTTGTTTGCTGTTGGTGGTGCAATGGCAAGAAAAAACAACATTGCAAAAATGAGCGGGTATTTTCAATTACTGTTGGCAATATTGGGTTTTATTGAAGTACTAAGAAGATTTTTAGGCTTTACCGAAGTACCAGCGTTTCAAACCATGATAATAATTTCGTTGCTTGCGCTTGTTGGAAATGTTATATGTTTGTATCTGTTACAGAAATCCAAAAGTAAAGAAGCTCATATGCAGGCAAGCATGATTTTCACCTCGAACGATGTAGTTGTAAACATTGGAGTGATTGTTGCTGGTATGTTAGTTTATTTCACCAATTCAAAAATTCCTGATTTGGTTATTGGTGTTTTGGTTTTCGCTGTTGTAGGCAAAGGTGCTTTAAGAATTTTAAAATTATCAAATGAAAAATAATTTAACTAACAATATTGACAAACTTGGAACAGTCGGGCTGTTTCTGACAGCTATTTTTTCGCCTTGTTGTTTTCCCCTTTTTGCATTTGGGGCTTCAGCTCTTGGGTTGGGAAGTTTTGAGTTATTTGGAGGTTGGACAATGTGGATTTTCCAAGCAATGGTTTTGGTTTCAATCATTGGGCTTTTTGTTTCTTACCGCAAGCACCGATGCACTTATCCTTTATTGGTTGGAATCCCAAGTGCACTTTTAATATTTTACGGTTATTATTTTGCTAACGATGGCACCTATTTCATTTATGCTGGAATGTTTGGGTTGTTTATAAGTACGGCTATAAATTACTATCGAAACAAACTTCACGGAAATTGTGACACCTGCACAATTTATAACGGTAAAAAAGTTGAATTGGAATCAACTATTACTTGCCCGAAATGTGGTCATAAAAAAACGGAAATGATGCCTACCAATGCGTGTGAGTTTTTCTATGAATGTGAAAATTGTAAAACGAGATTACGACCATTAGAAGGTGATTGCTGTGTGTATTGCAGTTATGGAACTGTAAAATGTCCACCAATTCAAGCTGGTGAGAATTGTTGTTGATTAGTATAAAACAATAAAACCTCTGACGATCGTCAGAGGTTTTATTGTTTTTATTTCATTTGTAACCACCCACCTTAAGAACGAGATTGAAAGTAGTATAGAAAATATTGCACATTTGTAGGGGTCCATAAAACTAAAACAAATGAAATTAAAGTATTTATGACTTGAATAATCAGAATGATAGTGCGTATATGACGTCCCATTTGAAATGATTGAAGATTTTAAGAGCTACAAACGGCAAATAAGTAAAAAGGGTTAAACCTTTAGTAAAAATCTGTAAACTTCTAAACATTACTTTGGAAGATTTTTTTAAAAGGATTGATGTACCAACAAAAAAACAATTATAGGAAAGTGATAGTGTGAGTAAAGTCTCCTGATAGTGAAGAAGTTGTGTATAATTAAATCAAAATCATCCTTATAGCCACACAGTTATATTTTAAATTTGCTTAAAACAGAAGCAATGATTCGAGTATATTTAGATTGGAATGTGTTTAGCAGACTGGAACATAATGATGAGGCCTATAAAAGACTTACTGAGATATTGTCAGATGAATCAAAATATATCTTGCCTTATTCTCCCGCACATCTTAAGGACTTATATCGAAGCTACAAGAAAGTAGGCATGGAAGGAATTGAAGGGCATCTCGAGAAAATTCAAAAATATTCCAAGTCGCTATTCATTGTCTATACAATCAAACACGTTTTGGAATTCCAATTTCTGGATTCAAAGGAATCAATGAAGCAACATGCCGAAGCATATGATGAGCACGAAGATTTTGATTTTAATGTTGATAAAATGATGGAAGCATTAGAGCCATTCTCATCGATGTTAGATTCTTTGTTTAAAATTCAATTGCCAAATTTCACTGCGAAGCAAACAGATGATGAAAAAGTTAATAAGGAAATTGCAAATACAAGAAGTTCTGAACTTGTGAAACGTCTTATGGGGACTGAAGAAACAATTTCCATGAAGGACATGATGCAGAACCTTATGACAATGTCAAGTACACTGTACGAAGATGATAGCTATTCAGAATGGCGTGAGGGATTTCAACAGGATATAAAGGTTAGTGGCAGAATCAAAGATAAGCGATTCAATCCTATGGAAACACTGGACGAAAATGCACAAAAATTACAGAAAAAGGACTTTATGGAACTTTTTGAAAGTATGCTTATCGGAGAAGATAAAAAGAGTTTCTTTAATAAAATAATTGCGCTTGTCAGACAATTGGACTTTCATGGATTTTATCCTGACAAGATTGAAAAAGGTCACCATTTAGACAATGTTGAGACAGACTATGAACATATCGCCTATGCTACAAGTTGTGATATTTTCATTGTAAATGACAATAAAACTAAAGCAAAGGCTGCTCTTGCCTACGAGCTTCTAAAATTGAATGTGCGAGTAGTTACTCCAAAAGAATATGTGGAGTTTATTGAGAAAAATTCAGCAGAAATTGAAAATGGACAGCATTTGGTTGACTATCTATTTTGGATTCCAACCACAGAGCCTACTTTAGAAATCAATGGTAGGAATGCTCATTATATTCCATCATTTGTTTTAAATTATTTTAACATGGCCTCTTATCCGATTGATAATCCAAAATCGATTATCTTACAAAAGATGGATACTCCGAACCGTGTCGGAATCTTTGTGAAAGAAATTGAAGCTATTAAAGAAAAACTCATTTCATTTTATGGAACTCAACTTAAGGAATTCGGTAATGTCGGTGAAGACACATACCTCATAGCTTGGCTAACAGACGAACTGGTCTTAATCAAACTTCAACTTTCTGAGGGTAATTTCACCCTCGAAGTATCTCAATGCAAGAAAATGACAAGGTATGAAAAATTCATTGCAAGCGGAAAATCTATAATTGGTAAAGTATCTCAAATAATGAGATTCAGATGAGATTGTATAAAATTAACCCATGCTTGAAAATAGCACACTTATTTTGACTAATAACCTGGTTTTCAGGCGTATAATTTTGCCAGTCTAAAAATATACACTACATTTGTCATGTAATCAAAATATAAGCCATGGCAAAAGTAAAATACGTTAGAGTTTCTACAACAGAACAAAACACAGGTCGTCAAGAAACAAACTCCAAAGAATTTTCAAAAGTTTATATTGATAAGGTTTCGGGTTCTGTTAAGTTTTCGGAACGTAAAGAAGCAAGTAAACTGATTTCAGATATTGAAAGCGGGATTATTAAAGAAATACACATAAATTCCATAGATAGATTAGGGAGGTCAATTATTGACATTTTGACAATGATTGAGTTTTTCAATGAAAAATCAGTAAAAGTTTTTGTTGAAAATATTGGAATGTATTCGCTTATTGATGGAAAACCTAACCCAAGTTTCAAAATGATTGTATCGGTACTTGGCAACGTTGCGGAAATGGAGCGTAATAATATGCTAGAGCGACAAAAGCAGGGAATCGAGTTGGCAAAAGCTAAAGGAACGTATAAAGGGCGTTTATACGGAACAAGAATGAATGACGATGAAGTTCTAGTTAAATATAAAGCTGTTGTTAAAGAACTCAAAAATGGCGAATCACTCCGAAGAGCTGCTAAAATAGGAAGTTGTTCGCTTGGGACAGCTCAGAAAATACAAAGAATATTACAGGAAAAAGAAGTGGCATAAAACCACTTTTTTTCTTTTTTCACTGATAGCCAGTATTTTGTGAAAGTAAAAACTTGCAACTTGTTTCTTTAATTAGTATCTTTGCTTATATTGGATTAATTACTGGATGTAATAATCTTTTTTACTTCAACTGAAGTAATTTCTTTCAAGAGGAAAGGTACTCCTCACATATCAAAATCACATAATTAAAAAATTACCGAGTAAACCTGGGCTGGAATTTCTATGCCTAAATTTTAGGTGTTAATTTTTGTGATGAGAATCATCTCCCGACATGAAAAAATGAGAAAGTCGGATGGGGTACAATGTTAACGAATAGTGAGTGCAAGAAAATTTTAAACAAAAATGAAAATTTATACAATGACGAAGAAGTGGAGTTGTTAAAAGAAACGCTTTACAGATTGGTTGAAATAACAGAAAAAAGTAAAACTAAAAAATAAGAAATATGAAGAACGCAGTAATTTATACAAGAGTAAGTACAGACGAACAAAGCAATACAAGTTTAACTCTTCGTAACCAAGAAGAGGAATTAAGAAAACATTGTGAATCAAAAGGTTTTAATGTGGTAGGTCATTTTCAAGATGATTGTTCAGCGAAAACTTTTAATAGACCAGAATGGAGAAAATTAGAAGAATTTGTGAAAAATAGTGAAAATGTTGGTTTGATTCTTATTACAAATTGGGATAGGTTTAGTAGAGATGTCAATCAAGGATATAAAATCATTAGTCAGATGTCAAACAGAGGCATTGAAATAAAATCAATAAAATAAGAAAACATGAAGAACGTAATAATTTATACAAGAGTAAGTACAGATGAGCAAGCTGAAAAAGGTTTTAGTTTAGGGCATCAAGAAGAGTCATTAAGAAGATATTGTGAGTTAAAAGGTTATAATGTAGTAAGTCATTTTCAGGATGATTTTTCAGCAAAAACTTTTGATAGACCTGAATGGAAAAACCTTGAGAAATTTGTAAAAAACAATAAAAATGTTGACTTAATACTTTTTACAAAGTGGGATAGGTTTAGCAGAAATGCCAACCAAGCGCATTTGGTTATTCGTCAAATGTCTAACAATGGTATTGAAGTCAATTCGATGGAGCAACCATTGGATTTAAGTAATCCTGATAACAAGGTTATGTTAGCAATGTATCTGATATTGCCTGAAGTTGAAAATGATAAAATCTCACTTAGGACAATTGATGGTATGAGGAGAGCTATGAAGGAAGGGTGTTTTCTCAATAGAATACCTTATGGTTTTGACAGAGCAAGAATCGATAAGAAAGCTACGTTAACTCGTAATTCAGATGCGTTGATTGTGGAGAAAGCATTTAAAGAAGTTGTCAAAGGGATTGAGCCAGTTGAAACAATCAGAAAAAGATTAAAAAATGATTATGGTTGTAAATTAGGAAAACAACAATTTTACAATATGCTTAAAAATGTAGTCTACAAAGGCTACATTCTAATAAAAGAATACAAAAAAGAAGAAGAGCAAATGGTTATTGGTATACATAAGCCAATTGTTTCGGAACAGCTTTTTGATAAGGTACAAGAAGTGTTAACTGGACGAAAGCGTAATGCTAAACTTCCATCAGTTGACAATGAAGAATTTCCTCTGAGAAAAAATATTGTTTGTCCAGTTTGTGGAAAACAAATAACAGGGAGTAAAAGTAAAGGTAATGGTGGTTACTATTTCTATTATCATTGTTCCTCAAAATGCAAAGTAAGGTATAGACGAGATGAAGTTCATTTTGTCATAAAGGATATGCTAAGTCAAATTGCAATTAATCCAAACCTTAAAAACTTATTTAAAGCCGTTTTGGAGGATTATATTAATTCGAACAATAAAGAAGATATGATAAGGCTAAACAAGTTAGAAATCGAGCTAAAAACCATTGAAAGCATGATTGAAAAAGCGGAAGATAAGCTTGTGAATGATGAATTCACCAAGCAGCAGTTTGATAATGCAGTAAACAGATACAATGCAAGGAAGAAAGAGTGTGAAAATAGTATTTTAGATTTAATGACGAAAAAGGACGAATCTAAAAAATATGTCAATAAATCGTTGGATTTGATTTGCAATTTAGAAAATGTGTTCAACCGCTTATCTGGTGAGGCTCAAGCGAGTTTTTTAAGGGTGATTTACCCTGAAAATTTGGTTATCGAAAATGGAAGTTTTCGAACCAATTCTGAGAACAAAGTAATTGAGCTTTTAACCCGTAAACAAAGGGATTCCGAAAGTATGGAAATGAAAAAAGCCACTCCGAAGAATGGCTTTTCCAATTTAGCTCCCCCTCTTGGGCTCGAACCAAGGACCCTCTGATTAACAGTCAGATGCTCTAACCAACTGAGCTAAGGAGGAAACTGTATTTTTATGTATAGAACGTTTTAAAGATATAAAAAGCCACTCTTGCGAATGGCTTTTGTTTTTTGCTCCCCCTCTTGGGCTCGAACCAAGGACCCTCTGATTAACAGTCAGATGCTCTAACCAACTGAGCTAAGGAGGAAGGTGTGTTACCTTTAATGCGGTGCAAATATAAGCTGAAATTTTATACTCGCAAATAAAAATTTAAAAAATTTTATAAAAGTTTGTCGACGATTAGCTGATAAATGTCCTTTCCGAAGGTTAATGCCATTAAGGTCAGTAAGATAATCATTCCGGCGGTTTGCACGTGACCCATCGCTTTTTCACTTAAAGTTTTACCGGTAACCATTTCGGCAATGGTAAATAAGGCATGTCCGCCGTCTAATCCCGGAATCGGCAGCAGGTTCATGAACGCCAAACCAATAGAGAATAAGGCGGTGAAATTCCAGATAAATTCCCAATTCCAGCTGTCCGGTAAAGCACGGGCAATACCCACAGGGCTTTTTACGTGTTTGTATGCTTCGGTTTTTGGGCGTAAGATCAGTTTGAATTGTTTTACATTGTAAACCAATAATTGCCATGATTCTTTTACTGCTTCGCTAAAGGCATTTCCAAGACTTAACTTGTTGTTGATTTCGTAGCTTGGTTGTTTTTTCGATTGCAATCCGAAGCCCAATTTGCCGTTTTTGTTGACATGCGCTTTCAGTGCCATCGCTTTAGCTTCTCTCAATACGTTTAATGTTACGTCTTTATCGGCTTGTTTTTTTAATTCGGTTTTGAATTCGAAAAACTGCTTGAAGGTTTGATTGTTAAAGCCTAAAAGCACATCATTTTTCTGTAAGCCTGCTTTTTCTGCTTCAGAACCGGAGGACACTTCGTTAACGTAGGAATCGCTCATTTCTAAAGAAGGCCCGAAAAATATGGTGTCGCCAAATCCTATTTTACCGTCTTTATCAACCGCTACAGCAATTGTGGTGGGAACATTATTTCTTATGATGTTGAGTTGAACGGTTTTGTTTTTGTGGTTTTTCAGTTCGTCTGATAATTCGTCGAAATAGGTAAACGACTTACTTTCAACACCTGTTAAAATATCTCCGGCGGTAAAAACAGCCGTTTTGTTTTTAACCGGTGTTACGCTGTCAATGATAACTTGCGATAATAAGTTTCGGGCACCAACGAAATCTCTTCCTTCTTTGCCTAAAATTTCTGCTTTATTGGCATCGGTTAAAACCAACGTTTTCTTTTCGCCGTTTCTTTCGATTTCGATGTTATCGCCTAAAAGGGCATCTAAAACCATACGATTGAATCGTGGTTGGTGAACGCCGTCTACGGAGAGGATTTTGTCGCCGTTTCGGAAACCAACGTTAATTCCGGTTTCGCCGAAAGAAAGTCCGTTCTCCTGAAGTTTTTCTGTGGAAACGTATTTTTGACCGTAGGTAGTGTATACCACGGTGTAAATGAACCATGCCAGTAAGATGTTTACAATAATTCCGCCTAACATGATGATTAGACGTTGCCAGGCCGGCTTGGATCGGAATTCCCAAGGCTGTGGTTCCTGTTTCATCTGTTCCATGTCCATACTCTCATCGACCATTCCGGATAACTTTACATAGCCTCCGATGGGTAGCCATCCGATGCCCCATTCGGTATCACCTATTTTTTTCTTCAGTAAAGCGAAGCCGGCATCCATAAACAGATAGAATTTTTCGACTCTTACTTTGAACATTCTGGCCGTGATGTAATGACCGAATTCGTGAAGAATTACCAATACAGATAATATGAAGAGGATTTGACCTAATTGTATCATTTTGAACAGTGAATTTTATTATAAACGACAAAAGTAAGGTTTTCACCTTACTTTTTATCATGTTATTTCGGTTTGCCTATTTTTTTATAAAATTTTTATGAATTACCCCTTCCGAGGTTGTAATCTTTACAATATGAAGCCCATTTGACAAAAGGTTTACGTTAAATTCGGTTTGATTTTCCGTCGCAACCAATTGCCCTAGCGTATTGTAAACTTCAGCCTTTTCCAATTGAATATTTGTTGGCAACTGAATTGTGATACGGTCATTGGCCGGATTCGGATACAGGCTGATGATCTGATCCAATTCAAAGGAAGCGTTTCCTAAATTGGCAGTGCTGTTTTTAGAGATTATGTGTTTGTTCGGGTCGAAAAGAATTCCGGTTGGGGTAAACGGAGCCGTTACGGTAAATTGTTGTCCGTTTGTAGTGTTGTCTAAAACCACATCGTAAGTAAGTCCTCCTGCACCGGTAATGCGAATGGGTACCGGAACCTCAAAAAACGGAACGGAAACGTGCGAACTGGTTTGATTAATTGTAATCCTAACCTGATTGCCTCCTAATGTTTGTGCGTTAATCGTATAGGTTGGAAAACCCTGCATATAGACCCAGTCGTTAAAAAATTCGGTCAGGTTCACTCCTGAAACCGCTTCCATGTGGGCTTTAAACTGTGGGGTTGTGGCATAACCATACGCTAGTGCGGGGTCGTTCAGATAATTTCTTAGTCCTTGAAAAAAGTTTGTGTCTCCTAACTTATGACGCAGCATATGGGTTACCATGGATCCTTTATCATAGGATAAACGAGAGCTGAAAATAGTGTTTACATTCAAGGCCTGAGCGTCGGTCAGGTATAAGTTTCCTCCATTTTGGGAGGTAATATTGTTGATTTTTCCGTTTTTCCAAAGTACAAAGTTGGGTGCGCCATCAAAGTTTTCGACTACTATGCCCGACATGTATTCGGTAATTCCTTCGTTAAGCCAAATGTCTTTCCAGGTGCCGCAGGTCACTTTGTCGCCAAACCATTGATGTGCCATTTCGTGGGCAATCAGGCTTCTGCTGAAGTTGTACATAAAGGAAACCGTAGTGTGTTCCATTCCGCCACCCCAGCCAAATTGGGCATGTCCGTATTTTTCATTTCGGAACGGATAGGGGCCAATTAGTGATTCATATAAATTCAGAATCAACGGAGTCTGGTCTATTTGGGTTCTTGTTGAAGCCGTGTTGTTTTCGGCATAAATATAATTTACCACAGGGTAAAAAGGACTGGCTACGGTCCCTAAACCTGCCTGTTGGTTGTAAATCTGATAATTGGTTACGGCCATGCAAATCAGGTAGGCTGGAATCGGGTAGCCGTGATGAAAATGCGTGGTTTTGTTACCGCCGTTAATTACTTGTGACTGCTCCAAACCGTTAGAAACACTCACGTAAGTTGACGGAGCGGTAATGTATACATCAATACTGTCTACTTTGTCGTTTAAGTCCTGCTTACACGGCCACCAGTCTCTCGCTCCAAAAGGTTCCGAAAGGGTGAATAAAACAGGGGTGCCACTGTGAGTACTTGTGGTAAAAGCCTGTTCTCCGGTTGCCGGTTCGCCGGAATAGGTTATTTTTACCGAAGTGGAATTTCCGGTGGTTAATGTAGTAGGAAGGGTAATTACAAGTTCATTGTTGGTGTTTTGTATAAAACTAAGATTGGTTGCGCCTTGGGTTACACTGCTTACGGTTAACTGGTTGGTTAAGTCAAATGTTACCGATGTCATATCGGATAAGGCTGTGAAATTTGTGGTTACAACCCCCGAGATGTTATATACTGCTGGATCTACGGTAAATTCCAACTTGTGATAAGTAACATTATAGTTTTGGGTGTTTGGGTTGACTCTGAAATTCATCGTTTTTGAAGCTGATTTCATTTCTGCTTCAATCATGCGATGGTACTCTTCGTCGTGAGTCTGTGAAAAACCGGTATAGGTTGCGAGTAATGCAAAAAGTAGGGCAAACTTTTTCATAATCTTTAAAAATTTTCCCAAATGTAATAATTATTTTAACATAGAATATTTTTTTAAGTGTTTTTATAACAATTCGGTTTTGTGTGTTTTAGGGCAAACAAGTTTGTTTTTTACTACAGATGTAATCAAACAATTCCTTAAATTTGCTCACTTTAAAAAATATAACGTATGTTACAGATCGCTTTTATCAGAGAAAACCAGGAAAAAGTCATTCAGGCATTGGCAAAACGAAATTTGGATGCCAAAGACATGATTGAAACCGTTGTGGCATTGGACGAAAAACGCCGTGCAACCCAAGTGGAATTGGATACTATTTTAGCGGAATCGAACAAGTTGTCGAAAGACATTGGCGAACTGATGAAAAGTGGTGAAAAAGCCAAAGCCGAAATTTTAAAGGAAAAATCAACCCAATTGCGTGAGAAAGGAAAGGAACTTACGGAAGCCTTAAATGTGGTTTCGGAAGAACTTACACAGGAATTATACAAATTGCCAAATACTCCGGCCGATATCGTTCCGCAGGGAAAATCTGCCGATGATAACGTGAACGTTTTTCAGGAAGGCGATATTCCGGTTCTGCACGAAGGAGCATTGCCGCATTGGGATCTGATTAAGAAATACGATATCATTGATTTCGAATTGGGTACGAAAATCACCGCACCGGGTTTCCCTGTTTATAAAGGAAAAGGAGCAAAATTACAACGTGCCTTAATTTCTTATTTTTTAGATAAAAACACCGATGCCGGGTATCAGGAATTCCAGGTGCCGCATTTGGTTAACGAAGCTTCAGGGTACGGAACCGGGCAGTTGCCGGACAAAGAAGGACAGATGTATCACGATGCCAAAGACGATTTGTACCTGATTCCAACCGCAGAAGTTCCGGTAACAAATATCTACAGAGATGTAATTTTACAGGAAAGTGAATTGCCTGTTATGGCAACGGGTTATACACCTTGTTTCCGAAGAGAAGCGGGTTCTTGGGGAGCACACGTGCGCGGATTGAACCGTTTACATCAGTTTGATAAAGTGGAAATCGTGCGTATTGAACACCCGGATAAATCGCATGAAGCGTTAGACGGTATGGTGGAACACGTGAAAGACATCATGCGTGAATTAGGTTTGCCGTTCCGTATTTTGCGTTTGTGTGGTGGTGATATGGGATTTGCATCTGCATTAACCTATGATTTCGAAGTATTCTCTACGGCTCAGGACCGTTGGTTGGAAATTTCTTCGGTATCGAATTTCGAAACCTTCCAGGCCAACCGATTGAAATTGCGTTTTAAAGGAAAAGACGGGAAAACCCAATTGGCACATACCCTAAACGGAAGTTCCCTGGCGTTACCACGTGTATTGGCCGGAATTCTGGAAAATTACCAAACACCGGAAGGAATCGTTATTCCGGAAGTGTTGCGTAAATACACCGGGTTCGATATTATTAATTAATTGAAACCATTATATATAAAAGCAGACTGTACGGTCTGCTTTTTTTATACTAAAAAAGGTTGTTTTACGTTTCCCTAAAATAATTTTAAAATCTTTTTTATGCGATTATTTATACTTTTTTGTTTTGTGGCATTTTCCAATTTTATGGTGGCGCAGCACAAGGCGATGACTTTTAACGAGGCAAAATTGCAGGGAAATGCGCCGGAAAAACTGGATACCTTATACAAAGGAGCTATTCATACGGAAACCATTCCGGGCGTTTTTAAAACAGAAGCAGAGCAGGAACAATTGATTGTGGCTTACACACAATTATTGCAGGATTTAGGAGCTTTTCTAAAGAAAAACAATTTTGTATGGGAACATCCTACCCGTTGTTTTAACCGGATTTACATCAACAAAAACGGTACGATCGACTATTTCCTGTACAACTTCTACGTGAATAAAGAAAAACCCGAAACCAACCTGTCGGAGGCTAAAATTGCGGAGTTTGACCGATTGCTGAATGCATTTGTGAAAGATTATCGTTTTTCGGTTACGGCGAATGAGAATTTTGCGCAATGCAGTCCGGTAACGTATAGGAATTAATAAAAAGAGCAGGTTAATAATTAATACCTGCTCTTTTTATTTGAATGTTTTACCCAAACAATTCGCCAACCACATCCTCGATTTTTGCAACCATTCTGATGTCAATCAACGTGTTTTTGAGCGCAATCTTATTGTATTTGGATACGAATATTGTTGAGAATCCTAATTTTTCCGCTTCTTGTATGCGTTGTTCCACGCGGTTTACGGGACGGATTTCTCCCGAAAGGCCCACTTCTCCTGCAAAACAGTAATTCTTGCCTACCGAAATATCTTCATTGGAAGATAAAATCGCAGCGACTACAGCCAAATCAATCGCCGGATCGTCTACGGAAATGCCTCCGGTAACATTTAAAAAAACATCTTTGGAGCCCAAATGAAAACCGGCTCGTTTTTCCAATACGGCTAAAATCATGTTCAGGCGTTTGGCGTTGTATCCTGTGGTGCTGCGTTGCGGTGTGCCGTAAACAGCAGTAGAAACCAAAGCCTGTATCTCGATCATTAACGGACGCATGCCTTCTAAAGTAGACGCAATTGCGGTTCCGGAAAGTTCTTCGTCTTTGTGTGAAATCAGAATTTCGGACGGATTCGTTACTTCCCGTAAACCGGAGCCTTGCATTTCGTAAATACCCAGTTCGGCTGTAGAACCGAAACGGTTTTTGAGGGAGCGCAGGATTCTGTACACGTGATTGCGGTCGCCTTCAAACTGTAAAACAGTGTCGACCATGTGTTCGAGAATCTTCGGACCGGCAATGTTGCCATCCTTGGTAATGTGTCCGATTAAAATTACCGGCACATTGGTTTCTTTGGCATATTTAATCAGCTCGGCCGTGCATTCACGGATTTGTGAAATGCTGCCGGGTGACGATTCGATATAGTCCGTATGCAGGGTTTGAATGGAGTCGATAATCACGATTTCGGGTTCCATTTCTTCAATCTGACGGAAGATGTTCTGGGTTTTGGTTTCGGTTAAAATATAACAATTGTCACCGTTGGGTGTAATCCGTTCGGCACGCATTTTTATCTGTTTCTGACTTTCCTCTCCTGAAACATATAACGTTTTATAAGGCAGTTGTAACGAAATCTGTAGCAAAAGCGTACTTTTTCCAATTCCGGGTTCGCCCCCTAAAAGCGTTAACGAACCCGGAACCAATCCGCCGCCCAAAACCCGGTTCAGCTCACCGTCAGTGGTGTCTAACCGGATTTCTTCGGCCGAATCAATTTCGTTTATTTTTAAGGGTTTTGCCGCTTTTTTTACCAAAGAAGTTTCGGTTTTCCAAGCGGTTTTTTCCTCTTTCTGTATGACTTCTTCAACAATGGTATTCCATTCTTTGCAGGCGTTGCATTGGCCTTGCCATTTGGCAAACTGAGTGCCGCAACTCTGACAAAAAAAGGCAGTTTTTATTTTAGACATTATTGTGGTTTCGGTTCTTCTTTTGGAGTTTCGGCAGGCGTTTCAGCAGGCGTTTCCACTGGTGCTTCCTCGGTTTCTTCTCTGTTTTTCTTGTTGCGCTCTTTTCCTTTTTTCAACTGTCCTTTAATGGCGTCGGCGCGTTCCAGCATCATGTCTTTGGTAAGGTCGCGAATTGGTGTCAACCCGAAAGCACTCATAAAGGCTTTTTGCGCTTTGGCCGGTTCGCCGGTGTTGTCGTAAAACATCGCTTTGTGGTATTCGCTCAACATCGTTTTAGGATAGTTTTTCTTTGCCAATTCCGAAAGTGTCATGAAATCCTCGTAATTTTTGTTTTTCATAATTGCCGCTTCAATGGCTTTGAAATCCGTTAAACGAATTTTAGGCATGAATCCTAATTTCTTTTGGATGTTGGTGTATTTATCTACAAGATACTGGGTGTGACCTTTGTCTAATTTCGCCAGTTTTTCCTGAAATTCATTCATGGAAATCGGTTGATAACCATCGAAAATAGCTGAAATTGCATTGTTGATGGCATTCGGTACCAATGAATAATGAGAGGTGTTTTTAAAATCATCGAAACCGGATTTAACAAAATCGGATTTAATCGCTTTAATGCCATCGTCTAAGAGTTTGATACGATCGTGCATCGGTTTCAGGTCGCCATCGGCAGTAGCCAGATAAAAGAAAATCGGTTTTTGGGCAATTTTAAGACGATCTGGGATTCTGGTTTCCATTTCGGCAGGCAATTCCGGGCTCAAACACAAATAAGCATTGAAAACCGGGTTGTCTTTGTACAGGTACGCATTTAAAAAACCGGCAGTCAGGTCGTGACCGGCAATCAAACGGTACGGGGCAACACGGTATTTTTTCTCTATATAAGGTAATAATTCAATTCCGATGAATTCGAAGAATTTCGCACCTTGCTCTGCCGGAAGACCGTTTTCGTCAAATTGCGAATCGTATTCGCGTTCGTTGGCTTTGTTTTGGTTGATTCCCACGATGATTACTTCCGGAAGATCGTCCCAATACGCGCCGTATTTCATGGTTCCCATTACAGGATCCAATAAGTATTCGCTGTCCAGAACCACAAAAACCGGATACTTTTTGTCTTTTGCCGATTCATACGAAGGAGGAAGGATGATGCTGATGTCTCGCACAGCGCCTAATTTTTGAGATTCAAAGGGTTCGTCAATGCGTTGTGCAAAAACAGAACTGGATATAAATGCAAGTAACAGAAGTAATTTCGATGTCATAATTTACTTAATTAAGCTGTTGAAAATAGAACAGCAATATAGTAAATTATTTTTTGCGATTGAGTATCGGTAAAAGTAAAAAAGCAAGTCCGCCTAAAAGTACGACCAAAGCGGTTTGCGAAGTCCATAAAATCCAACCGAAAGTAGTTCCTGCGGTTTCAGGAATATTGTATAATACTAAAATTTGAGCAATCATTAACGGGAATGCGCCAAAGCCACCGTTAGTGAATGTTACCGCCAAACTGCCTACCACAAAAGCGGTTACGATAACCCCAAAACCAATACCGCTGGTTTCCGGTAGTGCAAAAACGGCGGTGTAAAAAGTGAGGACATAGGAAATCCAAATTACAGCGGTATGTGCTAAAAACGGAACGCGGTTGGGCATTTTGAACGTACTCAGTAATCCTTCGATTAATCCTGAGATTTTTTCTTTGATGAATAAAATCGGTTTCCAGGAGGAGTAAATAAAGAGCAAAACCACAACGATAAAGCCAAACAATCCGATAAAACCAAGGTACATCAGTTTTTCCACCGGTATGGTGGCGGTAAGGAACGATTTTAACTGGTCGAATTGTAAAATCAGTGCGGTTAAGATGAATCCGATTAGGATAAACAGGTCGATTACCCTTTCGGCAATAATGGTTCCGAATGCTTTGTCGAAAGGAATGTCGTTGTATTTTTTCAGCACCAAAGCGCGGGATACTTCCCCCGAGCGCGGTACGGTGTAATTCATCAGGTATCCGATGCAAACGGCTGAAAAATTATTCCGGAATTGCGAAAAATAGCCCATGTGTTCCAGGCTATAGCGCCATCGGTAGCCCCTTGAAGCCAGACTGATGATGGAGAAAACGGAAGAAATAGCAATAAAACCGTAATTGGCATTTTGAAAATAGCCTTTCATTTCCGCCAGCTGTTGGTCGGTGAACTTATTGTAGGTGTAAAAAACCAAAAAAACTCCCAACAAAAGTGGGAGTCCGATGCTTAATGCTTTTTTGATTTTTTCGTTCAAAACTATTTCAGTGAATTGTCGTGTTCGTTAGGGAAAACCAATGCGGGTTTGAAGTTTTTCGCTTCTTCGCAAGTTAGGATTCCGTAAGCAATAATGATGATAATGTCACCTTTATGAACTTTTCGAGCTGCCGGCCCGTTCAGGGTGATTTCGCCACTGTTTCGGGGTCCGGTAATAGCATACGTTTCCAATCGTTCCCCATTATTAAGGTTTACGATGGAGACTTTTTCGCCTTCATAAATGTTGGAAGCTTCCATTAAAGCTTCGTCAATGGTAATACTACCGATGTAGTTTAAATCGGCTCCAGTCACCTTAACGCGGTGAATCTTGGATTTAACAACGTGAATTTGCATGGTGCAAAGTTATATCAATTTAGTGAAATATTATCTATTAATCTGATGTTGTTTATGAAAATTGCGATGAACCCGCGGTATTTTTTGCTTTTGCTTTTTCTGATGCAGGACAATAGCGTTGCTTCGTCGGCAATTTCAAAATATTCCAATTGAAAATTCGGATGTTTTTTGAAGGTGTTTTCTACAAAAGCAATCACTTCTTTTGCCGAATGATTTTCGAATTTCGATTTGGCTTCCTTTAAGGTTTTGTAGATAAGGGCAGCTTCGTTTCGTGCGTCGGCGGAAAGGCGTTCGTTTCGGGAACTCATCGCCAGCCCGTTGGCTTCGCGGTGAATCGGACAACCGTGAATCGTTACCGTAAGATTGTGTTTCTGAACCATTTTTTTTACAATCTGCAACTGCTGAAAGTCTTTTTCTCCAAAATAGGCATTGGTGGGCTGAACGATTTCAAACAGTTTTTTTACGATAGTGCCCACGCCGTCGAAATGGCCGGGACGGTGAGCGCCCTCCATCTGGAATTCCAGTCCGTCGTAATCGAATGCGGTGGATTTGGTGTTGCCTTCGTAAATATCTTCTACTGAGGGAGCATACACGATTATGTCTTTGGAAACGGTTTTGATTTTTTCTACATCGCGTTCCAGGGTCCGCGGGTAATTGGTTAGGTCTTCGGCATTGTTAAATTGCGTCGGATTTACAAAAATACTCACCACCGTAATCGCGTTGTTTTTTATGGATTCTTTCAGGAGCGACAGGTGTCCCTGGTGCAAAGCGCCCATGGTGGGTACAAAGCCGATTTTGGTTTTTTGGGTACGTATGGCGGCCAAATGTGCCGTTAAATCAGACTTTTTATTGAAGATGAACATTTTCTTCGGGTTTAAATTGACTGCAAACTTACTATTTTGTTAAATAACTGCATAAATTTTTGTAATTTTGCCTGTTTTTTGTACCCAATTTTTAAAAATAAAATACAAATGGAGGATAAGAGGATATTGTATGTATCATCCGAAGTAGTGCCGTACTTAGCTGAAAATGAGGTTTCTTTAATGTCGTATGACGTGCCGAAAATGATTAATGATCAGGGCGGCCAAATACGCATTTTTATGCCAAGGTACGGAAATATTAATGAGCGCAGACATCAGTTGCATGAGGTGATTCGGTTGTCGGGAATGAATTTGGTGGTGAATGATATGGACATGCCTTTGATTATTAAAGTGGCTTCCATTCCGAAAGAGCGTATTCAGGTTTACTTCATCGATAACGACGAATATTTCAAACGCAAGGCGACTTTTACCGATGAGGAAGGGGTTTTGTATCCGGATAACGATGAACGCGCCATTTTCTTCGCGAAAGGAGTAGTGGAAACCGTAAAAAAACTGAATTGGGTGCCGGATATTATTCACGTGCACGGATGGATGGCAGCAATGCTTCCGGTATACATGAAGCATTTCTATAAAAATGAAGCGCTTTTTGCCGACACTAAAATTGTAACTTCGGTGTACAGTCAGTCTTTTGACGGTACTTTAGATCCCGAAATGCTTAAGAAGGTGACTTTTGACAATGTTCCTGAAACGGCGGTTAGCGATTTGGCTGTTCCGAATTTCGAAAACATTATGAAAACTTCCATCATGCATTCGGATGCAGTTATTATTGCATCGGAAGAGGTGTCTCCAAGTTTAACAAAATTTATAGAAACATCAAATAAACCTTTTTTACCTTTCGTCCCGAAAGAAAAATTTGCGGAAGTATATACGAATTTCTACAAAACGCAGGTTTTATAATAAATTGATAAAAAGAATATGAATAAAATTTCATTGGTTAAGAAGTTGCTGCTGTTGTCTTCGATAGTTTTTTTTGCTTCTTGTGACAAAGAATTCAATACCATCGGTTCGGAAATTGTTGGGGATGATTATTTTAATTTTACCAAAACGGAACTTCCGATTACTGCAAGTAACTTTGCTACAGGGCCGGTACAAACCAATAATCTGACTTTAAATTCACTTGGGACTTATCATAACCCGGCTTTTGGAACCACTACGGCGCATTTTGTGACACAGGCTGAATTGCCTTTTTCAAATGTTACCGTTAATACAAATCCTGTAATTGATTCGGTTTGGGTGTATGTGCCGTTTTTTAGCACGCAAACGGATACGGATGCGGATGGAATTCGCCAGTTTGAGTTGGATTCCGTTTATAAAAATAACGTCGATAAGTTTAAGCTGAAAGTATATGAAAACGGGTATTATTTAGGAAATTACAACCCGGATAATGAAAATGGAGTACAGCGTTTTTATTCGAATGATAAAGGTTTGATAGAGAGTAATCTCATAGGAGCTGATCCTTCTGGAAATGCAGTTCCGAGCGGACCTTATCTGAATAATTCCACAAATCTTTCTGAGAATGAAGAGTTTTTCTTTAACAATGAGGAAAGAATTATATACAAAACCAATGGAGCCGGTGATTATGTGAATGCTTCCGGTGAGGTTTTGGCCGATCAGGGCGATGTGTCGCTACGGGTTATTAAAGAGCGTTTCGCACCCGGAATTTGGTTGAACCTTAATAAAAAGTATTTCGAAAATAAAATTCTAAAGGCAGGGGCTCAAAATTTATCCAATAACAATGCTTTTAAGTCGCATTTCAGGGGCTTGTATTTTCAGGCACAGGCCATTAATGCCACAGATGGCGCGATGGCTTTGTTGGATTTTTCAAAAGGCTATATTAAGATGACCTACAAGATGGATTCTTCTACGGATGATGATAATGATCCGACTACCCCAACAGCTACAAGACTTAAGCGTAATTTAACATTGAGATTGGGGGGGAATACCGTTAATTTCTTCGATACCGATTATACGTTGCCTTCGGATCCATTAAATCAAAAGCTTTATTTAAAAGGTGGTAACGGATCGGCAGCTTATATTGATTTATTTGATACAAGTATAGATGCCAATAATAATCAGGTACCCGATGCGTTAGACGAATTGAGAGCTAACAATTGGTTGATTAATGAGGCGAATCTTACCTTTTATATCGATCAGGCTGCGATGAGTCTGACAGGACAATTAGAGCCTAATCGTATTTATTTGTATGATTATAATAATAAAAAACCGCTCGTTGATTTTTATGCTGACGGTTCCACCAATGGATCTGTTCCCAAATTCAACAAAAGAGGGTTTGGAGGGATTATCGAAAAAAGTGCCGATGGGAAAGGACTTAAGTATAAAATCAGAATTACAGAATATCTGAAAAGTTGTATTAAGAACGATTCAACCAATTTCAGATTGGGGTTGGTGGTAACGGAGAATATAAATACTATTACTAATGCCTACATGAGACCGCCGGCTGGGCAGCAACCCACAAGAGTTGTGCCGCTTTCTTCGGTTATCAATCCGTTGGGGACTATTTTGCATAGTCCGAACAGTACGGATTCGAATAAAAGACTTAAATTAGAGATTTACTATACAAAACCTGACTAAATTATGTGTGGAATTGTTGGATATATAGGTTACAGAGAGGCTTATCCTGTAATTATTAAAGGATTGAAAAGACTGGAATACCGTGGGTACGACAGTGCTGGTTTGGTTTTGTGCGAAGAAGGAAAATTTAAACTTTCCAAAACAAAGGGAAAAGTTTCCGACCTTGAAGCCAGAGCTGAAAAAGAAATTTCATTAACCGGAACCATGGGTATGGGACATACGCGTTGGGCTACTCACGGAGTGCCGAATGACGTGAATTCTCATCCTCATTTTTCGAATTCCGGAGAATTGGTGATTATTCATAACGGAATCATCGAAAATTATGAGCCACTAAAGAAAGAGTTGATTAATCGTGGCTATACTTTTAAGTCGGATACCGATACAGAAGTGTTGGTGAATCTGATTGAGGAAATCCAGAAGAAAGACAATCTTAAATTAGGGAAAGCGGTTCAGGTGGCACTTAATCAGGTGGTTGGTGCTTATGCTATTGCAGTGATGGATACCAAAAAACCCGATGAAATCGTGGTAGCCCGTTTGGGAAGTCCGTTGGCCATCGGAATCGGGGAAGGGGAATATTTTATTGCTTCCGACGCTTCACCTTTTATTGAATATACTACCAATGCGATTTATCTTGAAGATGAGGAGATGGCGATTGTACGTTTGAATAAACCGATGAAAGTTCGTAAAATCAAAGATGATTCGTTAGTAGATCCTTATATTCAACAGTTACAGATGAATCTGGAACAGATCGAAAAAGGTGGTTACGATCACTTTATGCTGAAAGAGATTTACGAACAGCCAAGTGTGATTAAAGATACCTACAGAGGGCGTTTGCATGCCAACAAAGGTATGATTCAAATGGCTGGTGTAGAAGATAATATCGACAAATTTACCAACGCGAATCGAATTTTAATTGTGGCTTGCGGAACATCATGGCATGCCGGTTTGGTTGCGGAGTATATTTTTGAAGAATTTTCGCGAATTCCTGTTGAAGTGGAATATGCGTCTGAATTCCGTTACCGTAATCCAATTATTTATCCGGACGATGTGGTAATCGCTATCTCGCAATCAGGAGAAACTGCGGATACTTTAGCGGCAATTAAGCTGGCAAAAGAAAAAGGAGCGTTTGTTTTTGGGGTATGTAACGTGGTGGGTTCGTCTATTTCGCGTGAGACACATGCCGGAGCCTACACACATGCCGGTCCGGAAATCGGAGTGGCGTCTACAAAAGCGTTTACCACACAAATTACGGTATTGACGATGATGGCATTGCGTTTGGCTAAAGCAAAAGGCACTATGAACACGTCGGATTACCAACGTTATTTGCTGGAGCTGGAACTGATTCCGGAAAAAGTGGAAGAAGCATTGCAAACCAATGAAGTGGCAAAAATGATTGCTTCCATATACAAAAGCGCACCCAATTGCTTGTATTTAGGGCGAGGGTATAATTTCCCGGTAGCTTTAGAAGGAGCATTGAAATTAAAAGAGATATCCTATATTCATGCAGAAGGTTATCCGGCTGCAGAAATGAAGCACGGACCGATTGCTTTAATCGACGAACACATGCCAATTGTGGTCATTGCGCCAAAGCAAAATCATTACGATAAGGTAGTAAGTAATATACAGGAAATCAAAGCACGAAGCGGGAAAATCATTGCCGTGGTAACTAAAGGCGATACGCAGGTACGTGCATTGGCCGACCATGTAATTGAAATTCCGGATACGGCAGAAGCACTAACACCTTTGCTGACCACAATACCGTTACAGTTGTTGTCTTATCATATTGCGGTCATGCGCGAATGTAATGTCGATCAGCCGAGAAACCTTGCAAAATCGGTTACTGTAGAATAATATTCAAAGCGGATTTTTAGCGATCCGCTTTTTTATTGCAAAAAATTCAAAAATTAATTTTCATTTTTAGCATATAAAAAACTATCTTTGCGCTCTGAAAAAAGAGGTTTTTTCAAGAAACGTAAATAGCTGTTTAATAAATACATAAGCAATGTCTAAAGTTACAGGAAAAGTTGCACAGATTATCGGGCCGGTAGTTGACGTGGTTTTTAACACGCAAAATGCCGAACTTCCAAAGATTTATGATTCATTAGAAATCATTAAAAAAGATGGTTCAAAATTAGTACTTGAAGTGCAGTCTCACATTGGTGAAGATACAGTTCGTACAATTTCCATGGATTCAACGGATGGTTTAAGTAGAGGTACTGAAGTGCTTTCAACTGGTAACCCAATCCAAATGCCAATCGGAAAAGATATTTATGGCCGTTTGTTTAATGTTATCGGAGACGCTATTGATGGTCTTGGAGATTTGCCAAAAGAAGGTGAGAATGGTTTGCCAATTCACCGTCAGGCTCCAAAATTCGAAGATTTATCAACTTCATCAGAAGTTTTATTCACAGGGATTAAAGTAATCGATTTGATTGAGCCTTACGCAAAAGGAGGTAAAATTGGATTATTCGGTGGTGCCGGTGTAGGTAAAACAGTATTGATTCAGGAGTTGATCAACAATATTGCAAAAGGTCACGGTGGTCTTTCTGTATTCGCAGGAGTAGGAGAAAGAACACGTGAAGGAAATGACTTGCTTCGTGAGATGTTAGAGTCAGGAATTATCAAATATGGTGACGATTTCATGCACTCTATGGAAAATGGAGGATGGGATTTGGCTAAAGTAGATAAAATGGGTATGAGAGAGTCGAAAGCGACTTTCGTATTCGGTCAGATGAATGAGCCGCCAGGAGCACGTGCTCGTGTGGCATTATCAGGTCTTTCTATCGCTGAATATTTCCGTGATGGAGCTGGTGAAGGACAAGGGAAAGACGTACTTTTCTTCGTAGACAACATCTTCCGTTTTACACAAGCAGGTTCTGAGGTGTCGGCACTTTTAGGTCGTATGCCATCTGCGGTAGGTTACCAACCAACATTAGCAACGGAAATGGGTGCGATGCAAGAGCGTATCACATCAACAAAAACAGGATCTATTACTTCAGTACAGGCGGTTTACGTACCTGCGGATGACTTAACAGACCCGGCACCGGCAACTACGTTTGCTCACTTAGATGCTACAACGGTATTGTCTCGTAAAATTGCTGAGTTAGGTATTTACCCTGCGGTAGATCCATTGGATTCTACTTCTCGTATCTTAACCCCGCAAATTTTAGGTGCAGATCACTACAACTGTGCGCAAAGAGTAAAAGAGATTTTACAGAAATACAAACAATTACAGGATATTATCGCGATCTTAGGTATGGAAGAGTTGTCTGAAGATGACAAGTTAGCTGTATCAAGAGCACGTCGTGTACAACGTTTCTTGTCTCAGCCGTTCCACGTAGCAGAGCAGTTTACAGGTATTCCGGGTGTATTGGTTGATATTAAAGATACTATCAAAGGATTTAACATGATTATCGACGGTGAGTTAGACCACTTACCTGAGGCAGCGTTCAACTTGAAAGGTACCATCGAAGATGTTATCGAAGCGGGACAAAAAATGTTAGCTGAAGCGTAAATCAATGGATAATTGACAATGGATAATTGTCAATTGTTAATTATCAATTATCAATTAGAAACATGATTTTAGAAATAGTATCACCAGAAGCCACATTATTCAAAGGAGAAGTTACCTCGGTAGCGGTTCCCGGAGTAGACGGCGAGTTCCAGATGTTAAACAACCACGCGCCAATTGTGTCGTTGTTAGGGAAAGGAAACGTAAAAATTGTAGGTTCGGGTTTAAAAATCGCAAAGGAGTTTGCTGATAAATTCAACAAAGTGAACGAACAGACATTTTGGTTGCCAATCGAATCGGGAACAATCGAAATGAATGACAATAAAATAATTGTTTTAGCCGACTAAGACAATTAAAATACAAGGAAAAAGTCCCGAGAAATCGGGACTTTTTTTATAATACAAATCCATACAAATGACCTTGGCTGTAAATTAACAACGTAATGTACGTCAATTACAAATTCAATGTTTAAATTTATAGCTTAATTGTGCCAATGAAAAAAGTCTTTTTCCATCTGCTGTTCCTTTTCTCGCTAACCGTTTTTTCGCAAAACGAACAGTTGGCGCAGAATTATTTTGACCGCGGCGAATTCGAAAAAGCCATTGTGGTCTACGAAGATGTAATCAAAGCACAGCCTTATAATTATGTGGCTTTTCAAAAAGCAGTTGCTTGTTATCAGCAGTTAAAGCAGTACGATAAGGCCGAAAAGCTCATTCAAAGCCGCATTGATAAATTAAAACAGGACAATTTATATGTAGAACTGGGTTACAATTATCAGTTGCAGAAAATGCAGGATAAGGCCGAAAAGAATTATAAAATCGCGTTAGACAAAATCAGGGAAAATCCTAATAATGTTTATGGGGTTGCCAATACTTTCGAACAAAAAGTACTCGTTGAAAAAGCCATTCAGGCTTATGAATTAGGGAAATCCCTCAATCCCAATTTTAATTTCGACTACCAGTTGGCTTTATTGCAGGGGCAAATGGGGAATATGGAACTGATGACTGATAAATTGCTTGATTTTGCCTTTTCCAATCCGATGAACCTCCCGATGGTGCAGAATCAGCTTACCCGATTCATGACCGAAGAATCTAATGAGGTTTTCAACAGCTATCTGAAAAAAGCATTGCTGATTCGTACTCAAAAAACACAGGATGTTTTCTGGAACCAGTTTTTAAGCTGGTATTTTGTACAACAAAAAGAATACGGAAAAGCGTTTATTCAGGAAAAAGCCATTTTTAAACGCAATCCCGAAAATTTTTATAACATCATCAATCTCGCGCAATTGGCAGTTCAGGAAGGTGAAGTGGAAACCGCTACGGAAATACTCAACTTCATTCTGCAAAACACACAGGATTTGGAATTGCAGATGGAAGCCCATTACCAATTGGTTTCGATGGAAATTGACAAAGCTTCTGCGAAAGTCTACCCAGCAATCCGTCAAAAACTGGAACTGTTGCTGAAACAGTACGGGATATCGCCTTATTCGTTGCACCTGCAAATCCTTTCGGCTCATTTTAATGCCTTTCAGCTGAAACAATTCGACGCAGCGAAAGCCATTTTAAACAACGCGTTGGCATTGCCCTTGAACAATTACCAAAAAGCGGAAGTGAAGGACGAACTGGCCGATATTTTACTGTTGGATGAAAAATTCAATCAGGCGATAATTTTTTATGCGCAAATCGAAGATGATTTAAAAAATGATGAAATCGGACATCAGGCGAGTCTGAAAATGGCCAAAGCCAGTTACTTTAAAGGCGATTTCGAATGGGCTCAGAAACAGTTTAAAGTGTTGAAGTCATCGTCTTCCCAACTGATTGCCAACGATGCGCTGGAATTGTTTCTGCTGATTAGCGACAATACCGTGGAAGATAGTACGCAAGTCGCTTTAAAAAAATTCGCAAGAGCCGATTTTTTGATGTACCAGCACAAAAATCCGGAAGCCTTAAGTCAGTTTAAAATGATTTTGGAGCAACACAAGGGGCAAGGTATCGAAGACGAAACGCTGTTGAGAGTCGGAAAATTGTATGAAAGACAAAATGATTTTCAACAGGCTTTAAATTTCTACCAGCAAATCCTCGACAACCACAAGGAGAGTATCTATACCGATGAAGCTTTGTTTTTCTCGGCAGAGATTTATCGAAAGCAACTGTCGGATGTCGAAAAAGCCAAAGCCTTATATGAAAAAGTGCTCTTCAGTCATCAGGACAGTATTTATTTCGTCGAGGCAAGGACCTATTACCGTAAATTGCGGGGCGATACGAATTTGTAGTTGAGAAGGGAATAGGAAATAGGAAATTGGGATAAGAGATAAGGGTTGAAGAAACCAAATAACAAATACACAAATAATCAAAGATGATAATCTACAACGTAACCATCAACATACACGAAAGCGTTCACGACCAATGGATGCAATGGATGCAGGAAAAACACATCAACGACGTGCTGGCCACCGGAAAATTCACTGCGGCACGCATGGTGAAAGTGTTGGTGGAAGAAGAAATGGGCGGGGTAACCTATTCCATTCAGTATACCACCGATTCCAAAGAAACCCTGGAGCGGTATTATCAAGAAGATGCGCCAAGACTTCGCGAGGAAGGATTGCAACTTTTTGGCGATAAAATGCTGGCGTTTCGTACGGAACTGGAATTGATATCGGATCATTAGATTGCTGGACAGTAAGATTGTTAGCTATTTTAAATGTTTTGATTTTTTTTAGCAAATCCAATAATCTGTCCTTCTATTAGTCCAACAATCCATTAATCTAACAATCCAACAATCTGAATATGGATAAAGTAACAGCAAAAAAGCACCTCGGGCAACACTTCCTAAACGATGAGAGTATTGCCAAAAACATAGCCGATACCCTGACCTTGCAAGGTTATAAAAACGTATTGGAAATCGGTCCTGGAATGGGTGTGCTTACTAAATATTTATTGGAAAAACCCATCGATACCTACGTGATTGAAATCGATACCGAATCGGTGGCCTATCTCGATGCACATTATCCGAAACTGCACGGAAAAATCATTTCGAAAGATTTTCTGAAATACAACATTAAGGAAGTTTTCAACAGTGAACCGTTTGCCATCATTGGGAATTTCCCCTACAATATTTCCACACAAATTGTTTTCCGAACCTTAGAATTGCGCGATCAGATTCCGGAATTTTCGGGTATGTTTCAAAAAGAAGTGGCCGAACGCATCTGTTCCAAAAAAGGAAGCAAGGTTTACGGGATTTTATCGGTGCTGGCACAGGCTTTTTACGAGGTGGAATACCTGTTTACGGTAGATGAACATGTCTTTACCCCGCCACCAAAAGTGAAATCGGGCGTGATGCGTATGATCCGTAAAGAAGATTACAAATTACCCTGCGACGAGAAATTACTGTTTAACGTAGTGAAAACGGCCTTCAACCAACGCAGAAAAACCATGCGTAACAGCTTAAAATCGATGAATCTGTCGGATAAGTTACGAGAAGATAGTATCTTTGACCTCCGTCCGGAGCAACTTTCCGTGGAACAATTTATCGAACTGACCCAAAAAATAGGAGCCGATGGAGTTTAAAATCAGCAAAGACCTAATTCAACAATTAGAGCAACTTATTCAAAGCAAGAGCGACCAGCAACTGGAAGCCCTGCTAAATGACTTGCACCACGCTGATATTGCCGAAATCCTGGACGAATTGGATTTCGACGAAGCTACCTATATTTTTAAAGTACTCGATTCCGAAAAAACGGCCGAAATTCTACTCGAATTAGAAGACGATTTAAGGGAAAACATCTTACGCCGACTCTCCGCTAAGGAAATTGCAGAAGAGTTGGACGAATTGGATACCGATGACGCGGCCGACATTATTGCCGAACTACCACAGTCTAAAATGGAAGCGGTTATCTCCGAGCTGGAAGACGTTGAACACGCCAAAGACATTGTTGATTTGTTGCGTTACGACGAAGACACCGCCGGGGGTTTGATGGGAAAAGAGTTGGTGAAAGTCAACGAAAACTGGAACGTACTCACCTGCGTGAAAGAAATGCGCCATCAGGCCGAAAACGTTACCCGCGTACATTCGATTTACGTGGTGGACGACGAAGACCGCTTGAAAGGCCGACTTTCCCTGAAAGATTTACTGACGACCTCTACCAAAACGCCTATCAGTGAGGTGTACATCAAAAAAGTAGATTATGTAAAAGTAGATACGCCCGATGTGGAAGTGGCCCGTATCATGCAGAAATACGACTTGGAAGCCATTCCGGTAGTAGATGAAATGGGACGTTTGGTGGGCCGCATCACCATTGATGATATTATCGACGTAATCAAGGAAGAAGCCGATCAGGATTACCAGTTGGCAGCCGGTATCTCGCAAGACGTGGAGGCGGATGACAGCATCTTGGAACTCACCCGCGCGCGCTTGCCGTGGTTGGTTTTGGCGCTTTTCGGAGGTTTTATCAGTGTACGGGTGCTGAATATTTTCGAACCGGCCATGGAATCTCATAAAGCCTTGTTCTTTTTTACCCCGCTAATTGCAGCTATGGGTGGAAATGTTGGCGTACAATCCTCGGCGATTATCGTACAGGGTTTGGCCAACAACGCCATAACCGGAAGCATCGTACAACGTTTGTTAAAAGAATTATCACTTAGTTTGCTTAACGGACTCATTTTATCGGCAATTCTTTTTGCCGGAAGTTATTTTTTATTGGGATATGAAATCCATATCGGCGTTACCGTAACCATAGCCTTGTTGTCGGTAATTATTATCGCCTCACTTAACGGTACTTTTATTCCAATCATTCTGAACAAATACGGTATTGACCCCGCTTTGGCAACAGGGCCTTTCATCACAACCACCAACGACATTCTCGGGATATTGATTTATTTCTCTATCGCAAGAGTCATTCTGGGTTTTTAAAACAGATTTTTCTTTTTAAAAAGCACCGCTCCGATTACCGAAAATACTCCTGAAAATAAAATCACAATCCAAAGTCCGTTTGGGTTGTTCTCCAATGCATTCGGCACATTCATACCATACAAACTGGCAATTAATGTCGGAATCATCAGTATGATTGAAACCGAAGTGAGCCGTTTCATGATTACGTTAAGGTTGTTGGAAATTACCGAAGCATACGCATCCATCATTCCGGTGAGGATGTTACTGTAAATATTGGACATTTCCTGTGCCTGTTTCAATTCGATGTCTACATCCTCGAGCAAATCCGGATCAAAATGCGTTCTTTCACTTTTGATGTTTTTGATGCGGTGAAACAAAACATCGTTCCCTTTTATGGATGTGATGAAGAATACCAGGCATTTTTCCAATTGCAGCAAAGCTTGTAATTCTTCGTTTTTGATGGATCTTTCCAAATTGTCTTCCGCCAGTTTAATACGCTGATTGATCTGCTTGAGGTATTTTAAAAACCAGATGCTGGAAGATAGCAAAAGTTTCAGTACCAAATCGAAGTGATTCTTGATAAGGATGTTTTTGCGTTGGGTGTAGGCAACAAAATCGCCAATCATTTCCGTGGAATGGAAACAAACCGACACGAAAATGTCTTCTTTAAAAATGATTCCCAATGGTACTGTGGTAAACGGAAGCTTGGAATCATTGTTTTTATAAGGGATTCTCAGAATAATCAACTGCCATCGGTTTTCTTCTTCGATACGTGGACGTTCATCGATATCTTCAATATCATTGTAAAAGGCTTCGGGAATCTGCAGTTCGTTCAGTAAGAAATTACGGTCGTCAGCAGTTGGGTTTTCAATTGCAATCCAGCAATTTTCGATTTGGTTGTCAGTGGCTACCAACCCTGAAAGACCATTTTTGTAAAAGTTTTTCATGCTTTACGCTTCATTGTTTGTCGAATAAAGCGCAAGATGCGGGGTCTTTATTCGGGATTATTTATTTTCCTTTGGTAACTGTCCATATCGTTTTAATGATAATTTTTGGCAAAAGTAAGTCTAAACGGTTAAAGTAAGTCTTAAGATTTGTATAAATTCCGATAGTCTGTTAGAGCTGTTTTAAGTTATCTGCATTTAAATCAATTTTGTACTTTTGAAAAAACACAGACTGTAACTTGAAACCACAAGAAATTAAAATCCTTCACATCGACAGCAACCATCCGTTGTTGTGGGAACAATTACAACAAGCCGGATTTCAGAACGAAGAAGATTTCAAATCCTCTAAGCATGAAATTGAAGCTAAAATTCACGACTATCACGGGATTGTCATCCGTAGCCGGTTTAAAATCGACAAAACGTTTCTGGACAAAGCCACGAAGCTGCAATTTATCGCGCGGGTAGGTGCCGGACTCGAAAGTATTGATTGCGACTATGCCGAAAGTAAAGGAGTTGCCCTGATCGCTGCTCCCGAAGGCAATCGTAATGCGGTAGGCGAACATGCACTCGGGATGCTGTTGTCCCTTTTCAATAATTTAAATAAAGCCGATAAAGAGGTGCGCAGTGGGCATTGGAACCGTGAAAGCAACCGCGGCCACGAACTCGACGGAAAAACCGTGGGCATCATAGGATATGGAAATATGGGGAAATCGTTTGCGAAGAAACTCCGCGGTTTCGATGTGGAAGTGTTGTGTTACGATATTGTAAGCGATTTGGGCGACGAAAATGCGCGTCAGGTGTCTTTGGGTGAATTTCAGGAGAAAGTCGATGTGGTGAGTCTGCATACGCCCTGGACGCCGGAAACCGACAAAATGATCAACGCCGATTTTATCAACGCCTTTGCCAAGCCGTTTTGGTTTATCAATACCGCCAGAGGCAACAGTGTGGTTACCGCCGATTTGGTTGCGGCACTTCAATCGAAAAAAATACTGGGTGCCGGACTCGACGTGTTGGAATACGAAAAACTTTCGTTCGAACACTTGTTTGAGGATGAAAAACCACCTGCATTCGAATATTTACTGCAGGCAGACAATGTACTGTTGACCCCGCACATCGCAGGCTGGACCGTAGAAAGCAAAATCAAGTTGGCGCAAACCATCGTCGATAAGATAGTGCAATTGTATCGTTAAACGGAGAGTGGTTTTTGTGTTTTGATTTTTGAATTTCTTTTTGCTGTCATTTGTGCATTTCCATCGTTGTAATAAAGAATTGTAGGTTAGCTTCAAGACGGTTATTCTGTTTGTTCGATAAATATTTTTTAAATAAAGTTATATTTTTATTGTTTATCGATAAATAATAATTATTTTTGATGTGTCAAATTTAATTTTAGGAATGATGTCAACAACAAACAATTTCGTATTTAAAGGGTTACATATTGTGGCTTGGCTTATTTTTGTCGGCTTGAGCATTGAGGCAGGAGGCGTAATCGTAAACTTTTTTTTCAGTCTGTTCAAACCTGAATTTGTTCAAAATCTTTATCAGAAATTAGACTTAAGTGAAATGTACCGCGACAATAGGTTTGCTTTTTTTGGAACGTATAGTTTTATTCTGATTATTTCAATTTTAAAAGCCGGGCTCTTTTACTTGGTTGTCATGCTAATGCATAAAATGGATTTGTCGAAACCGTTTGACGCATATGTTGCCAGACAAATTTCCAAGATCGGTTATTTCACGCTTTCAATTGGTTTGCTGAGTTATAGTGCCCGAGCGTTTGTTGGGAATTTAAACCGACACGGTTTTATTACCGATAATTTAAATCAATTTTGGGCCGACAGTCAGGCGTTTATTTTGATGGGAGCCGTAATTTATATTATCGCAACCATTTTCAAAAAAGGAGTGGCAATACAAGACGAAAATGATTTAACCGTATAAGTGATGGCAATAGTAGTGAATTTAGACGTTGTAATGGCTAAACGAAAAATGTCTCTCAATGAGCTTTCGGATAAAGTCGGATTGACCTTGTCAAATCTGTCCATATTGAAGACCGGAAAGGCAAAAGCAATCAGATTTAGTACTTTGGAAACAATTTGCGAGGTGTTAGAATGCCAACCGGGCGATATTTTGGAATATGTTAGTGATGAAAAACCAGCAACGAACCGCTTTGTTGATTAAGTAAAGTATTGTTTATTTTTGATACACGATTGTTGAAGGCGAAATATATAATAAGTGTAGTATGGTATTTAAAGCACCCTTAGACATCACCGCAAAACTCATGACCGCAAGCATTACGTTGTTGTTTGTAATGATAGTTGTCGGACCGAGATTACTTGGAAAAACCGGCGACACTGAAATTCAGATAGGAGTGCTGCTGTTTTTGATGGTGGTTTACGGAATTACGTACGCATTTAGTCCATTGTCTTACGAAGTAAACGAAACGGATTTAATTATCAAAAGGCCATTTCGGAATGTTGTCATTCCTCTTCGTCAGATTAAAAACGTTTTTAGGATTGAGCAAGGCAAATTAACTTGGTCCATCCGAACATTTGGGGTGGGTGGTTTGTTCGGGTATTTCGGGCAGTTTTGGAATAAAGAATTCGGGAACATGACCTGGTATGTCACCCGAAGAAACAAAACGGTGATGGTGATTACCCAAAACAATAAAAAAATTGTACTGTCGCCTGAGGATGCTGAACAATTCGTGGCAATGTTTTCTCAAACAGGCTCACGCTAAATGAAGTTCTTCTGTTTTTTTAAAGCTTTAAAGGGTGTCTTAAGGCTTTTTTTGTTTACAGGTATAAAAGAGGTGTTGCGTGTTGGTTCTTTGTTGTATCGGCGTAAAAATGTGGTTTAAAGAAACGTCTTGTAAAAACAATGAATATTGTAGTATATTTATAAAACCAAAAACTATTTTATGAATAAAATCAGCTACTATCTCATGGTATTTGTGGGCGTGCTAACCTGTCTGCAATTTATCCCCCATGCTTTTATGGGTTATCCTGCTATTTTGGAGCACATTCAAAAAGGAGAAATTCAGGAAGTCGCCGCACCCGGAATGCAAATCATTTGGCTGTATTCGTCCATTATGATGCTGCTTACCGGAATCTGGATGCTGTTCCTGTCCAAGCCGATAAAAGAAGGCGACAATAAAGCACGACTTCAGGGGCTGTTCCTTTCTTTAGGACTTATCGCTTTCGGCTTAATCTGCAATTACATCACCGGCGAGATTGTAAATCACCTTTTCTTTTTTATGATTGAAGGGGTGTTGCTGTTGCTGGCGACTACTATTTTCTTTAAAATTAAATCCAACGAATAATATGAGCAATAAAGACATTAAGAGGGTTACAGGATTGGGAGGTTTTTTCTTCAAATGCGATGATCCTAGCGCAACCAGAGAGTGGTATAAAAATCATTTAGGAATCCCTGTAAACGACTACGGCTGGACATTTAAATGGAAAGATGAAAACGGGAAAGACGGTTCGACACAATGGTCGCCATTTTCGACCGAAACCAAGTATTTTGAACCGAGTCAGAAACAATTCATGATGAATTTCCGGGTAGATAATCTCGAGCTGCTTCTAGAAGTTTTAAAGAAAGAAGGCGTTACGGTTGTCGGGGAAATGGAATCGTATGACTACGGAAATTTTGGATGGATTTTAGATCCTGAAGGCAATAAAATAGAGCTTTGGGAGCCTAAAGACGAATCGATTTTATAAAAAAAGCGAGACTTAATAATTAAAAAAATATGGAAGTTACCAGACCAAAAGAAGATTGGAACAAACCACAGCCACCCCAAGAGGAAAATAAGAAACTTGCCTGTGGTATTTTAGCCATATTGGTAGGCCCTTTGGGGATTCATAAGTTTCACCTTGGTTATACTACGGAAGGTTTTATCACTTTAGTGCTTACGGTTTTTACCTGCGGAGCTATAACGTATCTTATGGGAATCATTGAAGGAATTATTTATTTAACCAAAACTGATCGGGAATTTTACGAAACTTATCAGGTCAATAAGCGACCTTGGTTTTAATAAATTATCCGGTTATGATATAAAAGAAAAGCGCCTTTAAGGCGCTTTTACTTTTTATGGTTAAAGATTACTTCTAATTATTCGATAACGATTTTCTTAGTTTCTCTTCGGTCACCATCTTGAACCGTTACCAGGTAAATTCCGGATTGAACTCCGTTTAATTTTACATTTTGGTTGAAAGTTCCCGTGTTTTGATATTCTTTTTCCAATACCAAACGACCTCTTAAATCGTGTACACCAATTTTAATTTCGTTAGACGAATTTGAGGTAAACTGTACGTTAAAGTTACCGTTGTTCGGGTTAGGGTAGATTGTGAAATCCTGTAAACCGAAGCTGTCAGTCGCAAGTGTAACCACTGTGTCGGTATGACATAAGGTTAAAGTTGCGCTTGTGATGGTGTTAGTTGTAACTGTACTTTTTGCAGCAAGTCTCCATGTTCCGGCAGAGTTCATTCCGTCTAAAGAAGATAAAGCGCTTTGTGGGATGTAGTTTGCTCCTGTGGCAGTAGCATTACAGTCGAAAGCGATACCTTCGTCATCAAAAATGGCGTCAAGATTTGCTTTAGTATTATTACATCCAGATGTTGGTCCGTCGAAAACAGGAACGTCTACTACACCAGATCCTGGTTTTACCAATCCGAAAGAAACTTGGTTGGTTCTTGCAGCAGTACAAACTACTCTGAAGTTAGCGTCAGAAATTGTGTAGCTGTCAGTAATCGCTGGTATAGTGTATCCTGTCCATCCTGTAGCCATTGCTTGAGCAGGGCTGAAAGTTCTTGTGTAATCGGTACAAGTAGTAGTGGTGGTTACTGTATAGCCAATTGCAATATTTTTAACGTTTACGTTAAAGAAAATGTTTCCTGAAGCTTTCACCATAACTCTACAGAAAGGCGCAGCAATGTTTGGTACCGTGATGGTTTGCGAACCGTCATTTGGAGTGTTCGCAACTAATACAGTTGAGAAAGTAGCACCATTGTCCGTGGATAATAAGATGTCTACATTCGCTCCACCTGCACTTGTGTTGGTGCTGTTAACAGCCCATGTGATGGTTTGTGTAGAACCTTGGTTCCATGAAATTCCGTCAGTATTTTGAGAAGTAACCGTTAACGGTCCTCTTGTAGCGTCAACAGTAACTACCATGTTTCCGTAGTTCGTTTGACCAACTTTAATTGGTGCTGTAGCACTGTATGGTACATTATCTCTAACGGTTAAACGGAAATTTAAAGTTCTAGCAACAGAGCTTAAGGCTTCTGAAGCTACTTCTAATCCCGGTGTAGCTGTTAAACCACTTAAAATGGTTGACATCGTAGGGAAGTATCTTACTGGTGATGCAGTCGGAGCAAAAGATCTCCAGTTTGGACCTGAAGCTTTCGTTGCTGAAGCACCACTGTTTGCTCCCGTTTGACCGGAAACGTCATCGTATTGTTCCCAGCTGTAAGTTAATGCGTCTCCGGCATTTGCGTCAGTAGCCGCTCCGGTTAACATAAACGGTGTGCTTTTTGGAATGGTGTAGTTGGTAAGGGCAGAAACAACCGGAGTTGCGTTGTTTGCTGTAATAGAAGTTGTAACCGGACAAGTTTTACCTGCTAAGTTAGTTTGAATTTGATCAATAGTTGCTGCGTGATAAGCATCGATAGAGTGCGGTACGAAATCATACGAAGTAATTCCGGCATACCCCATAATGGTTACTCCAGAACCTACTTCCATGTTAACTCCAGAACCTTCACTTGCGTGAGAGAAAGTGTGGTTTCCACCCAATTGGTGACCTACTTCGTGTACTACATAATCAATATCGAAGTTGTCTCCCATAGGGATTCCGTCGCCTGGAGAAGTAAATCCACTCCCTTTGTTTTTGTCTGTTGTACTTGCCGTGTCATTCACACAAACACAACCGATACAACCTGCATTTCCTCCACCTCCGGAAGCTCCGAAAAGATGCCCGATGTCATAAGCGGCATTGTTGGCTGCCAATGAAGTTGCAGGACCTGTAAGGCTTGAACTTAATGTGTTTTGCAATTCGGCATTCCATGCTCCTCCAGAACCAGTAGCGGCTGCAGAATATGGGTCAGTAGCAGGGTCGTAGTAAATTACATTTGTAGATTGTGCTACTAAATTAAGATGAAGCGCTAAATCTTTTTCATAAACACCGTTACAACGTGTTAATGTATTGTTTATAGCGGCTAGTACTAATCCAACCTGGGCAGAACTTGTTGCTCCAAAATAGTTTGAATATTCAGCGGTAACGGATTGTGCTAAACGCATTGTTTTTAACTGGGATGCACTTGATTTTCCAGCTGCATTTTTTGCCTGAGGAGTAATTCCGTCAAACATTACTTTGTCTTCTGTAGAACATGCCCATGGTAAACTGCTTTTGTCTCTTTGTGATTTGAAAACAGCGTAAATTGTGTGATCTGCCGAGTAAGGCTCGATAAATTCATTCGGTTTGTCTGTTCTGAAAACCATAGTTTGAATACCCTGTGGAGAAATACTCAACTTAAGAGTTGCATATTTATCGGTAATTCCTTTTCCGGAATAGGCTCTGATTTCCGGGAATTGTGCTTGTAAGTCGGCTTCGAAATTAGAAGCTTCGTACATTTCAAATTGCTCTAAACCACCATCCGCGTTGGGTAATGTGATGATGACTTTTTGATTTGCAATTTGAGTGGAAAACAACGTTTGTCTGATGTTGCTTAAGTTTAGTTCGTATAAGTCGAACTTTTTTGGGAAAGTAAGACGCGCAACCCCTTTGTCGGTTGTGATCTTACTGCTTTCTCCTTTGTGGGCTGACCAAAACTTGTCACTTTGTGAATATCCTGCAGACATCACAAATGCAGCTAAGGTTGCAAATAGTAGATTTTTTTTCATTATAGTTAATGTTAAGTTTGTGTCAAATTTATGATTTTTTTGTAAGATTCCAAATTTCAGAGCGTTAAATAAAAAAAGGCGTCAAACATGACGCCTTTTTCTTGAATTATTCTTGAATTATCGAATAGAGATTTTCTTAACTTCTTTTCTTTCACCATCCTGAACAGTTACCATGTAAACGCCGGATTGAACATTGTTAAGTTGAACATTTTGGTTGAAAACGCCTGAATTCTGATATTCTTTTTCAAAAACCAATCGGCCTCTCATGTCGTGAACACCAATTTTAACTGTGTTTCCGGAGTTTGAAGTAAAATGTACATTGAAGTTACCGTTGTTTGGATTCGGATACAATGTGAAATCTTCCAAGCCGAAATTTTCAGTCGATAAAGTAATCGTTTGTGAACAAATTTCGATACCCCAAGTGTCTACAGTTCCCGTATCTCCAGTATAATTGTCGTATACTCTGAAGGTCCAAGTTCCGTTTGGATTTTGTCCGTTAAAAGCAGATAAGGCTGCTCCCGGTGCAACGGTTTGTAATGTTGCGGCACCAGCAGTACAATTGATTGCGGCACCACCATCTGAAAATTTCAGATTCACTGTTCCGTTAGTAGCTCCACAACTTCTGTTGAATAATTTCACAAAAGTGGTTGGATTAGCCGGGCTGCTGATATCGGTTTGAACATCAGAAAGGTAAGTATGCGTGATTTTGTTGAAAACGTTTACAGTTCCAATATTCGTTGTAGTTGGCACGTTAATGGTTCTTGTAGTGTAATTTCCAGGTGCTTGATCTACAAACGGTAATGGAGTACTGTCTGTATAGGTATTACAAGTATTGGTTACAGTATAACCGATAGCGAAATCTTTTGAATTCACATTGAAGAAAATGTTTCCGGAAGCTTTTACCATAATTCTACAGAATGGAGCAGCGATATTTGGAACCGTAATAGTCTGAGAACCGTCATTTGGTGTGCCGGCAACTAAAACGGTTGGGAAAGTCTGACCGCCGTCTGTTGAAAGTAAAATATCCACATTCGCACCACCGGTACTTGTATTGGTGCTGTTAACAGCCCATGTAATGGTTTGTGTAGAACCCTGATTCCATGAAATTCCCGTAGTTCCCTGAGAAGTAACAGTTAACGGACCTCTTGTGGCGTCAATTGTTACCACCATGTCGTCGAAATTAGTTTGTGCTACTTTAACAGGTGCTGTAGCACTGAAAGCTGCGTTATCTCTAACTGTAAGTCTGAAGTTAAGTGTTCTTGCAACCGAACTAAGAGCTTCCACAGTGATGTCTGTGCCTGCTGTTGTAGTTTGATTCGCCAAAATAGAACTTAGAGTTGGGAAATATCTGGAAGGTGAAGCGGTAGGGCTGTAGTTTCTCCAGTTAGGTCCTGTTGTCTTAGTAGCAGAAGCAGCACTGGCGGCACCAGTTTGTGCCGCTGCATCGTTGTCGTATTGTTCCCAGCTGTAGGTAAGAGCATCGCCTGCATTTGCATCGGTTGCAGATCCTGTAAGTTTAAACGGTGTGCTTTTTGGGATTGTGTAATCCGATCCTGCGTTAGCTACTGGAGTAGCATTGTTTGCAGTAATAGAAGTGGTAACCGGGCAGGTTTTGCCTGCTAAATTTGCTTGGATTTGTGCAATTGAAGCAGCATGATAGTATTCAATGGAATGCGGAGCGATATCTTGTGATGTAATTCCGGCATATCCCATAATGGTAACTCCTGAACCTACTTCCATATTAACTCCTGAACCCTCGTTGCTCATGGAGAACGTGTGGTTTCCTCCTAATTGGTGACCTACTTCGTGTACTACATAGTCAATATCGAAGTTGTCTCCTTGTGGTATAGCGTCAGCCGGAGAAGTAAAACCACTACCTTTACGGGTATCGGTAGTACTTGCGGTGTCGTCAACACATACACAACCGATACATCCTGCATTACCACCGCCACCATCAGCACCAAATAAGTGTCCAATATCGTAAGCGGCATTGTTGGCTGCTAAAGAAGTTGCGGGTCCTGTAAGACTTGAGCTCAACGTGTTTTGTAATTCGGCATTCCAAGCTCCTCCAGCCCCCGTTCCGGAAGCTGAGTAAGGGTCTGTTGCGGGATTGTAATAAATTACATTCGTTGATTGTGCTACAAGGTTTAAATGCAAGCCCAAATCTTTTTCATAAACACCGTTACAACGTGTTAAGGTGTTGTTGAAAGCTGCTAGGACTAATCCAACCTGTGCAGCACTTGTAGCGCCAAAATAATTTGCGTATTCTGCAGTACAAGATTGCGCCAAACGCATAGTCTTTAATTGTCCTGCGCTGGATTTGTTTGTTGTTTGTTGTGTTTTGTTGGAAATACCAGCAAACATTTCTTTGTCTTCAACAGAACATGTCCAAGGTAATTTTCCTTTTTCTCTTTGAGATCTGAATACGGCATAAGTTCTGTGATCCTGAGAATATGGTTCGATGAATTCATTGGCTTTACCGGTTCTGAAAACCATGGTTTGGATACCCTGAGGAGAAATACTCAACTTTAAAGTAGCGTATTTATCAGTTATACCTTTTCCGGAATAGGCTCTGATTTCCGGGAATTGTGCCTGTAAATCGGCTTCAAAATTCGAAGCTTCATACATTTCGAATTGCTCCAAGCCTCCGTCTGCATTTGGTAAAGTAATGATTACTTTGTTAAATGAGGTGCTGTTTTGCATTGAAAACAAGGCTTGTCTTAAGTTGCTTAAGTTAAGATCATACAAGTCGAATTGCTTCGGGAAAGAAAGACGGGCAACTCCTTTGTCAGTCGTAATTTTGCCACTATCTCCTTTGAAAGCAGACCAGAACTTGTCGCTTTGCGAATGTCCAATGGATGTCGCGAAAACTGCTAAGGTTAATAGTAATGTTTTTTTCATTTTAATAAGGTTAGTTTTTTTCAAAATTACATTTTATTTTAATATTTTAATAAATTTTAGTGAAATAAACAAAAAAAGCACCCGCAAGGGTGCTTTTCTCTTCCTTGAATAAGGAATTATTTTACAATTATACGTTTTGTTGATTTGTTGTCACCATCCTGAACAGTTACCAAATAGGTTCCTGCCTGAACAGTATTCAATTGCAGGTTTTGGATGAAAGTACCTGTATTTTGATATGATTTCTCAAAAATAACTCTTCCACTGATGTCGTGAACATTGATTTTAATGTCATTTCCGGAATTCGATTCCAACTGAACTGTGAAATTACCGTTGTTAGGGTTAGGGTAGATCACAAAGTCTTTCAGGATGCTTTCCTCTGTTCCGGCTGTTTGCACAGTACAGATGTTCAGACTCCAGCTGTTTATTGTTCCTCCGTCTTGGTTGAATCCGTCAAAAATTCTTAGGGTCCATGTTCCGGTAGAACTTTGTCCGTTTAGAGCTGATAATAATTGCGATGATTTTACAGTTCCTGTAATACCAGGGTTCGTTCCACAAACTACATTGGCTCCTGAATCGTCAAAAGTAGCAACGATATTTTGAATATCGGCACTAGTACAAGGTTGTACAAATAACTGAACCTGAGTTCCTGAAGGGCTGATTAGAGTCGCTGTTAAATCGTTAATCCAAGTATGCGTGATGTTCATAGTAACGTTTACATCACCAATTGTTCCTCCACTTGGAATATTTAAAGTAGAGTTAACCGTTGCGTTTGCTGTCGTAGGAATGGTTAAAGGTACATTGGTAGAAGCAGTTGTGCCACAAGAAATTACACCGGTAGTGAATTTGTTGGCTGAACTGTAAGTGCCGCTACAAGAAGAATTTTTAGGAAGAATTCTCCAGTAATAATTCGTTGCCTGAGATAATCCAGATACCGTGTAGCTTGTTGAAGTAGTGTTTCCAGAGCTGATAATGCTTGTGAAAGCAAGGTCTGTTGCCACCTGAACGTCGTAAGAAGTAGCATTGGCATTGGCAGCCCAAGTTAAATTTACACTCAATCCTTGTCCAACCGCATTGTTTGCTGGGCTGGTTAATGACATTGCGCCAAAGTTAGAATTGAATAATTCGAAATAATAAGGAACTGTTTTTGTAGTTGCTCCAGAAGTAGCCGTTACAATGATATTATAAACACCTGCCGTACTTGCAGCAGTATTACTGATGGTCATGGTTACTGTTCCGTTTGTGCCGCTCATTGACGTTGGTGAGAAAGCTACTGTTGAACCGGCAGGGTTTCCTGCGGCGCTGAATGTTGTAGTACCGCTGAATCCGCCTAAAGCTTTATAGTCGATGGTGTAGCTAACGTTTGTTCCCTGACAAGCCGATTTGTTTTGTTCTCCAGCTACACCGTTGTAAGCTACTGCGAAAGTAGAAGCCGGTGCGGCAATTGTAAAGTTGGTATTCGAGATGTCATAGAAAATATGGTTGTTACCTTTTACCATGATACGGTTTGTTGTTCCTGTATTATTAGGTACAGTAATCGTTTCTGATCCGTCGTTTGGAACTTTGCTGGCCAATTGGATTGGATAAGTCAATCCGCCGTCAGTGGACAAGAAAATGTCAACATAGTTACAGTTTACACCGTTGGCAGTAGTTCCTGCAACTGCCCAAGTAACGGTTTGGTTAGTACCTACCGCCCAAGATACAGCTGTATTCGGAGCGTTTACGGTAAAAGGTCCGGCAGTTCCGTTAACGGTAACTACCATATTGTCGTAGCTTGTTTGCCCTACTTTAATAGGAGCTGTAGCGCTGTAAGGTACGTTGTCTCTTACGGTTAATCTAAAATTCAATGTTCTGGCAACAGAACTTAATGCTTCTACATTAATACCGTCATTTCCCGTACCTGCAGTAGTTTGACTGTTTGCAATAACCGTAGATAAAAGCGGCATGTATCGGGAAGGTGAGCTTGTTGGGCTCCAGCTTCTCCAGTTTGGTCCGATGGTTTTTGTGGCACTGGCAACACTACTTGCGCCGGTTTGATTTCCGCAATCGTCAAATTGTTCCCAACAATAGGTCAACGCATCTCCAGCATTTGCATCTGTCGCGGAACCCGTAAGGATGAAAGGAGTGCTTTTTGGAATGGTGTAGTCTGCCCCTGCATTAGCTACCGGAGTAGCATTGTTTCCTGCTAACGAAGTGGTAACCGGACAAGTTTTTCCAGCCAGATTGTTTTGGATCTGCATGATAGAAGCAGCGTGGAAAATATCAATCGAGTGTGGTGCAATATCCTGTGAAGTAATTCCGGCATACCCCATAATGGTTACTCCTGAACCTACTTCCATGTTTACGCCTGAGCCTTCACTGCTGTTAGAGAAAGTGTGATTTCCTCCTAATTGGTGTCCTACTTCATGTGCTACATAGTCAATATCAAAATTATCTCCCATTGGGATACCGTCTGCCGGTGATGTGATTCCGGAACCTTTGCTGCCGTTTACACAGACACATCCGATACATCCTGCGTTACCACCACCACCGGAAGCACCAAACATGTGACCGATGTCGTAGTTGGCTTCGCCGATATTGTTGGTAAGAGCTGTTTGTAATTGAGCATTCCACTGGCTTAAATTCGTGGAATATGGATCGGAAGTAGGGTTGCAGTAAATAACGTTGGTTGTAGTTGCGATAAGATTTAAGTGTAAAGCCAAATCTTTTTCGTAAACTCCGTTACAACGGGTTAAAGTCGCGTTGAAAGCCGCTAAAACAATGGCTTTGTCTGCTGCGGTTCCTGCGGTTGAAGCACCGAAATAAGCCGCATATTCACCGTTACAAGACTGTGCCAGACGCATCGTTTTTAATTCTCCGGCGTCAGATTTTTGTGTAGACGGAAGTTGTTTGTTAACGTCTGAAAACATAGCTCTGTCGTCTGTGGAACAAGTCCAAGGCAACTGTCCTTTGTCTCTTTGTGAGTTGTAAACAGCGTATACTTTGCCATCTGCAGAATACGGTTCCATGAATTCATTTTCCTTGTCGGTTCTGAAAACCATTGTTTGGATTCCCTGTGGCGAAATGCTTAATTTTAAAGTAGCATATTTGTCGGTAATTCCTTTTCCGGAAAACGCTCTGATTTGTGGAAATTGTGCTTGTAAATCCGGTTCGAAATTGGAAGCTTCATACATTTCAAATTGTTCCAATACCCCTTTAACATTGGGTAATGAGATAATTACACTTTGTCTGGACGAGTTGCCCACAACGGAAAACAAAGCCTGTCTTATAGGATCGATGTTCAAATCGTATAAATCAAACTTTTTGGGGAATGAAAGTCTCTTGACATTCTTTGAAGCAACGACTTTTTGGCCGGTATTGGGCTTCCAAGCCTTCTCAGTTTGTGCCTGGACGGAGGAAAAAGCCAGAAAAGACACAAACGAAAATAGTAGAATTCGTTTCATTTTTTTATTAGTTTTTTGGTTAGTTTGTCAAAAATACATTAAATTTTTATTTTTTTGGTAAAAATGTAACATTTTTCATTTTTAACAAACTGAAGGTCAATTGCTAAAAACAATTGCAGATCTTTTTTGAAATATGAATGCAATGGTTACCTTTGCGCAAACCATTACGATTGAAAATATTCTCATCCATACAGGAATTCAGTGCAACATCCGGAACTGTGGTTACGCTTGGTACTTTTGACGGGGTGCACGTGGGACATCGGCAGATCCTGCACAAACTGATTGCTGCTTCAAAAGTTTTGAAGTGTGAAAGTTTGGTGTTGACTTTTTTCCCCCATCCGCGTATGGTCCTGCAACAGGATGTTCAGATAAAACTGCTCAACACCATTGATGAAAAATCATTTCTGTTGGAGGAAATCGGAATTGACAATTTGGTAATCCATCCTTTTGATGCGGCATTTTCAAAACTTACCGCAGAAGAATTTGTAAAAAACATCCTCGTCGACAAATTTAATGTCAAGAAAATCATTATCGGGTACGATCATCGTTTCGGAATCAACCGTACCGCTAACATTGACGATCTTATTCGTTTCGGCGAACAGTATGGTTTTGAAGTGGAACAGATTTCGGCTCAGGAAATTGATGCAGTTTCGGTCAGTTCCACCAAAATACGAAATTCATTAGATGCCGGAAACGTTGCCTTAGCCAATCAGTATCTTGGATATTCCTATTTTTTCTCAGGAATCGTAACCGAAGGAAAAAAACTCGGCAGAACCATCGGATTTCCGACCGCAAACATTCAAATCGACCAACCTTATAAATTAATCCCAAAAAATGGGGTGTATATTGTTTCGGCGGTTATCGACCACGTTACAGTGTACGGGATGATGAATATAGGTGTCAATCCTACGGTAGGCGGCACGGATAAAAGTATAGAAATTCATTTTTTCGATTTCAATCAGGATTTGTATTCCCGTTCGGTAACGGTTAGCGTACATGAAAAAATAAGGGAGGAGCAGAAGTTTCCTTCCGTAGAAGCGTTGAAACAACAATTGGAAAAAGACAAACAAACGTCGTTACACTATTTTACAACATTGTAATTTGATGACCTACAAATTATTCCGGCCCATTGATAACGCTCCGTTAATTCTTTTCCGGATTTTTTTCGGATTCCTTTTTGCCTGCGAGACTTTTGGGGCCATTTTTACAGGATGGGTCCGAAATAATTTTGTGATTCCCGAATTTACTTTTTCACATATTGGTATGGAATGGCTGCAACCGCTTCCGGGATATGGCATGTATTTTTATTTTGGAATCATGGGCTGTTTGTCCTTTTTGGTTATGATAGGGTACAAATACCGGTTCAGCCTGGGGATGCTTGGGGTGCTTTGGGCTGGCGCCTATTTCATGCAGAAAACCTCTTACAACAACCACTATTATCTGTTACTGCTGGTTTGTATCCTTATGTTTTTTTTGCCCGCTAATGCGTATGCTTCCGTAGATGCAAAGCAACATCCTGAAATTCAACAGCTCAGTATGCCGGCTTGGTGTTCGTATGTGATGATTTTTCAGATTACTATCGTATATTTTTATGCCACGGTTGCTAAATTTTATCCGGATTGGCTTGACGGGACTTATACCCGATTGCTTTTTACCGGAATCACCGGTTATCCTTCGATGCATAAGGTGTTTACCAACAGTTCGTTTCATATTTTTATCGCTTATGCCGGAATTTTTTTCGATGGATTGATTGTCCCATTATTGCTGTGGAAAAGAACCCGTACGTTGGCTGTCCTTTTTTCTTTGGTGTTCCATCTTTTTAATTCTTTTTTTCTTAAAATTGGAGTATTTCCCTATTTTGCGTTAAGTTATTCGGTTTTCTTTTATCCGCCGGAAACCATACGGTCCTTTTTTTTCAAACAAAAACCTTTTTTTGAAAACCAGTCGTACCTCACTTACGGCAAAACAGTGTTGTATTGGTTTTTTATTCCCTATTTTATTGTTCAGTTGGTTTTACCGCTTCGGCATTGGTTTATAAAAGGAGATGTTTTATGGACCGAAGAAGGACATCGGTTGAGTTGGCGGATGATGCTTCGGCAACGCAACGGGGTTATCCGCTTTAAAATTATGGATAAACAGACTAACGAACCGTTGTATTATCCGGTAGAACGACATTTAACCACTACGCAGTTGGAAGCCCTCTCCAACAAACCGGATATAATTTGGCAGATGGCGCAACGCATTAAAGAACATTATCTTCTGGAAAACAAAGAAGTGCGTGTTTATGTGGACTGTAAGGTTTCGATTAACGGGCGTCCTATGAGGTTATTTATAAATCCAGCAACGGATTTGGCCAATGCCGATTGGAATTATTTCTGGCACAACGATTGGATTTTACTCTCTGAATGATTTTGAAAGTAAGTATATTTTCAGTATAAAATATTAATTATTAGTGCTTTAGGAATTTTATTGAAAAACATTTTATAAATTTGTGATACGTCTCACACTTAGAACAGTGAATCAAGTTTTGCTGCAAATTTGTTTTTAAAATCTTTTTTAACTCCTAAATTAGTATGCTATGTTTAAGTCAAGAGAATTCATAAACGGGTTTATCATTTTTCTGGGAATCGGGATTTATTTCCTTTTAATGGAATTTTTAGGGTTTTCAGACGTTTTTTTTCTGAGAATTCTGAATGTGTTCATTATCGTATACGGAATTAATAGAACCCTCAAGGCAAATGTCTATGACGGTCATAACGATTATCTTTTCAATCTTACTTCGGGCGCTTTGACCGCTTTTGTGGGGGTTATTTTAAGTATCATTGCACTCAACATTTATATTCATATCAGAGGAGGCGAAGCGTACATCAAAACCCTTTCCGAGGCGTTCCTTTTTGGCGGAAGCCCATCGGTGTATCAATATTGTGCAGGATTGCTTTTTGAAGGATTGGCCTCTTCGGCGATAGCGGCGTTTACGTTAATGCAATATTGGAAAGGCAAAACCGTACGCAATGGTCATTTAACCCATTAGTGATTGAATTTTTTCAGTTCGAAAGTCGTTCCGTCGAATACACCATAGGAAAAATAGCCTATCCAATCTCCAAGATTAAAATAATGGGATTCTTCTTTTAATAAAATTTCAAGAGGCAGATGCCTGTGTCCAAAAATGAAATAATCATAGTGCTTGCTTTCTAGTTTCTTTTGGGCATATTGGTAAAGCCATTCGTTTTCTTTTCCTAAAAATTTAACATCTTCCGCTCCAGAAATCAATTTGTTTTTTACCGAAAGATATTGGGCCAATTTTACACCGATATCCGGATGCAACCATCGGAAAAGCCATTTTGAGAACGGATTGGTAAATACCTTTTTCATTCTTTTATACCCCACATCGCCGGGACCTAATCCGTCGCCGTGACCAATGAAAAACTCTTTGCCGCTTATGGTGAAGTGTTTGGGTTTGTGGTACACCGGAATGTTCAGTTCCTTTTCGAAATAGTCATACATCCATAAGTCATGATTTCCTACGAAAAAGAAAATGGGAATGCCGCTGTCGCGCAGTTCGGCGAGTTTTCCTAATACCCTTACAAAACCTTTCGGAACTACAGATTTATACTCAAACCAAAAATCAAATAAATCCCCCAACAAAAACAAAGCATCAGCATCCTGCTTGATGTAATCGAGCCATGCTACAAATTTTTGTTCTCTGGGAAAGCTTAATTCTGCTGTGGGTGCTCCAAAATGCTGATCGGATGCGAAATATACTTTTTTAGCTTCGGGAAGTTTCATACATGAAAAATGTGAATTCAAAGATATGAAATGTAAATTACTTTTGGATTGGCATTCGTTCAAAGTATGATTTTTACGATAAAGACTCGCATTATTGCATTTATGAGCTCATTTCTGACAAATTAAAATTTTAAAAGAAAGTATTTTAGTGTTAAAATTTATATTTTCCTTTCTTTTTTTATTGAAACGTGGTAAAAAACAGAGATGAGTTGTTGTATTTTATCGATTTTTTTTGCATATAGTCGAATTTTTAACGAAAAACATGTTTATTAAGGGTTTGCTTTAAAAAAAATTTGAAGATGTGTTAAAATTTATCATTTTTGTTAAAATTTAGTTTTTTTTAAGAATTGTTTTAGTGTTGTTAATTAATATTTTTAAAGGACTATGAAGCAACTTTACTTTTGTTTACTTAACGTTTTGACGTTCTAATGGACATGCGGCCAGCAAAGTCCCATCAAGATGTTACTGCACTCTTGAAAAATCATCATTTTTTTTTTGCCTTTATTAAGGAAGTCACTAAAACTGTGGTACTTCCCTCTTTTTATTGCCTTTTGTGAAATGAAATCAACCATTTAATTCCTATTTATAATGAAAAAAATGTTTTTGCTCTTTTGCTTTTTTATGTTGTCACTGTCCGTTTTTGGTCAGGACACCGTTAAAAACAACAATGTGACTATTGCCGAAAAGTTGAAAAAATATGAAGGAACTTTTCAGATTCAGGTTAAAAATCCCCGACTTAAACCGGCAATACCTTATAATATTGACGAACTGATTGAGGCCAACCGAAAAGAAACAGAGGTTACCTATGTGCAATTGGGTACTGCAGTACGACTGATGGTTTTGCCGAAAAATGAAATCGGAAAGCAAACCAAAATTGATATTTTTTCAACCTACTAGAGTTATATTGTTATGAGAAAAATCTACTTATTGTTTTTAATGCTTCTTTCCATTGGTGCAATGGCGCAAGTGCCTTCAAACGATGCTTGTAGTAATGCTTTGGCTGTTGCGCTTCCGGCCTCCGGGAGTGTTTGTTTTAATTCATCCAATATCAATGCGACCAGTAACGGAAGTATAACGTGTGATACGGCCGGCCCCGGTAAAGAAGTTTGGTATACGTTTATCGCCACCAATTCGAACAACAGCGTGACGGTTACGCCAAATGGGGCTTCGCCAATTTCAAACGTTGTAGTCACTTTAATGACCGGTGGTTGTGGAGCAGGAACCTACGATATGTGTAATTCCGGAACAGGATCGAATCCGGTTACGAGTACTGTGGGATTAGTGCCCGGTACCCAAGTTTGGGTTTCTGTGGAATCTAACGGAGGAGGAACCGGAGATTTTCAGGTATGTATCAATTCGACTCCGCCAAGTTCCAGTCCGGGCGATGGTTGTGCAAGTGCTTCAAATGTTTGTGATAAATCAAGCATCAGTTATCCCGATCTTACAGGATTTACTGCTAGTGGTGTTCAGCCTGCCTGTTTCGCTGCGGCTGTTAGAAAAGACGTTTGGATTAAATTTACCGTTGGGGTTACCGGAACGTTAGAATTTTTGGGAACGCCAATTGCTGCAGATGAGTACGACTGGGCGTTGTATGATGTAACTTCGGGATGTTTGGGAACCTTAGTGTCCTGTAATTATAACTATGCTTCGGCCGGACCGTTCAGTTGCGGTATTCCGGGATCTACTTTCGGAATGTTAACCACAACTACGGGACAACCCTGTGCGGCGGAGTTTAACGCACCAATTACGGTTACCGCCGGAAGAACCTACGCTCTGTTAATCGATAATTACAGTCAGACAAATTCCGGTTTTACGCTGGATTGGGGAGGAACCTTTCAGATGGGTACCACGGCAAGTTTTACTGCAACCCCGCAATCTTCGTGTTCTGTTCCGTTGGTTGTGACGATTACAAATAATTCGGTTGGAGCCTCAACCTATCAGTGGAATTTTGGTGATGGTTCTACCTCTACTAGTCCGAATCCCGGAACCCATACCTATACGAGTACCGGGGATTATCTGATATCACTTGTCGTAACCGGAAACGGATGTACCAGTGTTATGTCAAAAAGAATAAATTTAAATACCGGTCCGGTTATTGCCGTGACACCGGCCTCACAAACCATTTGTCCCGGTGATAGTGTCAATTTAAATGGGGTGTTGTCTCTTGGAACACCTTATAACGATCGATTGTTTACCAATAATGTCAATACTGCGATTCCAAATAATAACGCAGCAGGTTTAACCAATGCGCTTACGACTTCGGGAATGCTTAATACAACATTAACGACAGGGTCTGTTCAATCAATTTGTTTCACGATTAACCATAGTGATCACAGTGATATTGGAAGAGGGCCAACTCCAACTGCGGTACAAGTTACGGTTAACGGAAATACCTATAATTTCACACCGCTTCCTTTGCCGGCTGTAAGTGGTACCGCAACCTATTGTTTCCCGCAAGCCGTTTTAAATGCTATTAATGCAGCTGGGGGCAATGCAAACACTACGTGGACTTTAAAAGTGGCCGACAATCGCGGTGGTGGAGGTGGAACAGGAAGCTTGGTTTCTTGGGAAGTCGTTTTGAGAGATTTTAATAGTATTACGGGTTATTCGTGGAGTCCAACGACCAATATGGCGAATTCAACTACGTTGACACCTACGGTAACTCCTGTAAGTAGTACTACTTATGTTTTGTCGGCTACAGATTTATTCGGTTGTTCAACTTCTTTAAGTGTGCCGATTACCGTTAATGCTGGAATAACACCAACTTTTACGGCTGTAGCACCGATTTGCTCAGGTGGAACCTTGTCCGCTTTACCTACAACATCCAACAATGGGGTTACGGGAACCTGGTCGCCGGCATTGAATAATACTGCTACTACGGTTTACACGTTTAACCCAACCGCAGGTCAGTGTGCTAGTACGGTAACGATGACCATTACGGTAAATCCAAATGTAACACCAACCTTTACAGCGGTTGCTCCAATTTGTTCGGGAGCTGCATTATCGGCTTTGCCAACAACATCCAATAATAGTATTATTGGAACCTGGTCACCGGCTTTAAACAATACGGCTACCACAGTTTACACGTTTACCCCAACAGCGGGTCAGTGTGCTACCACTACAACAATGACTATTACGGTAAACCCGAATGTGACACCAACCTTTACAGCGGTAGCGCCAATTTGCTCTGGAGCTGCATTATCAGCTTTGCCAACAACATCCAATAATGGTATTACTGGAACCTGGTCACCGGCTTTAAACAATACGGCTAC
>NZ_AVBI01000019.1 GCF_000498475.1 Flavobacterium cauense R2A-7
GTAAATCAATGATTTAATTTAGGGCGTGAGGTAAAGATATTTTACTCTTCATTTGATAAAATTTTTTCGGTGAGGGTTTTGTAATTGACAAGCTGTTTTCTAAACTACAAAACGAATATGGATTACCCATTAGCCCCGGGTGGAGTGGCACGAAGTAGAACAGAACACGGGAACTGCGTATAGCAATCAAAACCAAACCTTTCGCTCCAAAAAAACTAACCGTTTGATTTTTGTGGTTTGAAATTTTATAAAAACCTTAATTTATATGTTTTTGTAGTAAGAACAGCAAAACTTAACTGGACAATTATCACATTTCGGATTGGTTGGCCTGCAAATTTCGCGTCCTAAAAAAGAAATGGACATCCCGATTTCACCCCAGATTTCTTTTGGTAAAACCTGCATTAGCTGTTTTTCCACTTTGTTGCCGTCTTTGGATTCGGCTATTAAGCCAATTCTGGGAGCAACTCTAATCACATGTAAATCAGCAATAATTCCTTCTGCAGGAATATTTGATTCCCTCATAATCACATTTGCAGATTTTCTTCCGATTCCTTTTAAAGCTATTAAACGTTCCATCGTTAGCGGAATATTTTTGTCTTCTTTCAGTAGTTGTGCAATTTCGATAATCCAACTCGCTTTTGTGCCAAAATTCCGGACTTTAGAAATGTGTGGAATTAAAGCATCAACATTTGAAACGGCCAAACTTTCCAAATTTGGATAGGCTTCAAAAAACGATGGTGCAATTTTATTAATATTTGCATCGGAATCCTGAGCCGACAAAATAACCATAACCATTAATTGGTAACTATTTTGATATTCCAACGGATGCTTTCTCCCTTTGTAATTTTCAAGGAGTGGTTTTAAATTTGCTGCCCAATCAACCGATTCTTCAAATAAATTCATTGCTTTATTTTTTATGGAAATCTAAAGATAAGGAATTTACACAATATCGGATGCCGGTTTGGGTTGGGCCATCATTGAAAACATGTCCGAGATGTCCGCCACAATTTGCACATAGAATTTCCGTACGAAGCATGCCGTGGGAAGTGTCTTTTAGATATTCGACTTTTCCGGGAAGGGATTCGTCAAAAGAAGGCCAACCGCAATGTCCGTCGAATTTGGAATTACTTTCAAACAAAGGTTCTCCGCAACCGCCACAGCAATAGGTTCCGTTTTCAAAAAGCAGGTTATATTCACCCGTATGCGGATATTCGGTTCCTTTTTGGCGTAGAATTCTGTATTTTTCGTCACCCAACTCGGCTTTCCATTGTGCTTCGGATTTTTCTATCGGATATTTCATTTTTTTGCAGGGATAAATTTTATGGAAACGGAATTGGTACAAAAACGTTTTCCGGTTGTTTTAACCGGTCCGTCATCAAAAACATGACCGAGATGCCCATCACATTTGGCGCAGGTTACTTCGGTTCTGTCCATCCCGAAACTGCTGTCATGAGTATATTTTACAGAACCTTCAATGGCTTGATCAAACGAAGGCCATCCACAATCGGAATCAAATTTCGCATCGGAAGTGAATAAAGGATTTCCGCAAGCTGCACAAACATACATTCCTTTTTCGAAGTGTTTCCAATATTCTCCTGTAAAGGGTCTTTCGGTTCCTTTTTCTCTTAAAACTTCGTATTGTTCCGGAGTCAGTTTTGCTTTCCATTGTTCCTCTGTGGTCACGACTTTAGAGGATTGTTTAGCAACTTTTTTTTCCTGACCATTGCAAGAAAAGAAGATGCTGCATACTAATAATAAAACAATTTTTTTCATAATACTTATCGAATAAATTCTACAATTCTTTGAATGACTTTACTGTCTCCTAAAATTTTTCGATGTCCTAACTCTTTGGTAATCATTATTTGTCCGTTTTTCAGGTGTTGATGGATGTGTTGACCGGCAGTTACCGGAACATCATCATCATTTTCATCATGAATTATCAAAACCGGAATCGAAACTTCCTTTGCAGCTATATACGCAGAATAACTGTTCATGGTTTCCCCTAATTTATTTTCAAAGGCAATTCGCATCAGTTTGCTTATCTCTGTTTTCAAACCAAGTTTTAGTACAAAATCGTCCATAATGTCCTGAACGACATCACCACTTCCAATTATCACTGCTTTTTTTACATTTAGCCCTTTTTTAATGGCGTTCATAACTGTCATACCGCCCAAGGAATGTCCGATGGCAAATTCAAACGGTCCGAATTGCTTTTCAATTTCCATTGCAGCAGCTATAAATTCGGTCATATTACTGGTTTTACCCGGTGATTTTCCGTGACCTGGTGCATCGAAACTAATCGTGGAATAGCTTAATTTCAGTAATTCATCGGCAATTTTAACCAATTGTGTACCCCTTCCGGACCAACCGTGAACCAATAAAACTTTTTTTTCACCTGAACCATACTGATACAGCATGATTTCTTTATTTATCGCTTCAATTTTTACTAATTGTTGCTTGCTTTTAACATCCATTTCGATTTCTCTTTTTGGAAGTTTATGACGGATGGGCGTGGTGAATAATTTAATAGCAAATTTAGTGGCCAGTTTTGGAGATATGATTTCCAGAGCTTTAGCGGTAAAAAGTATTCCTTTTGGGATTTTGATGGTTTGCTGATGTTTTGGCTTTTTCATTATTGTAAAATATGCTGCAATTTACTTTATTCCGAAGGTTTTAAATGATAAATAATTCTTAAATATCGTTTGGCGTTTTATTTGTAACTGAAAAGAAGTATAATATTTTGTACCTTTATTAACAATGGTAAAAGGACAATTCATTAATTTTGTTTATTAAAAATCTTACGTTATGAATTTAAAAACCGGATTTATCTTAGCAGGTTCGTTAGCATTAGTGATTTCTTGTGCAAAGAATCCGTTTACTGGTAAAAGCACTATGGCTTTAGTGTCAAACAGCGAAATTTTCCCTTCCTCTTTTCAACAATACAATCAGTTTCTTGGCGAAAATAAAGTCGTTAAAGGAACCAAAGATGCACAAAGAGTAGAAAGTGTAGGTATGAAAATTAAAGTAGCTTCTGAAAAATGGCTTAACGCTAATGGTTATGAAGGCTACCTGAAAGATTATAAGTGGGAATACAATTTAGTAGACAGCAAAGAGGTGAATGCCTGGTGTATGCCAGGTGGGAAGATTGTTTTTTATACCGGAATTCTGCCTATTTGTAAAGATGATGCCGGAATGGCAACCGTTATGGGCCATGAAGTGGCACACGCATTGGCAAATCACGGACAGCAACGTATGAGTGCCGGATTGTTGCAACAAGTTGGTGCAGTTGGTGTTGCAGCGGCAACCGGTAATAAAAGTGAAGAAACGCAACAATTAGCAATGACAGCGTATGGGGCTACAACTCAGTTTGGAGGAATGTTACCATTCAGCCGCGCTCATGAAAGCGAAGCAGACATGATAGGACTGACATTAATGGCTATTGCGGGCTATAATCCCGATACTGCAGTTACTTTTTGGGAACGAATGTCGGCGAATTCCGGAGGGCAAAAACCGCCAGAATTTATGAGTACCCATCCTTCTGATGCTACCAGAATTGCCAATTTGAAAAAATTAATTCCAAATGCAAAAGCCGAGGCAGCAAAATTTGGAGTGACCTTTAAGTAAGAAAAAATATGTATATTCGAATCCCGATGTAAGTCGGGATTTTTTTATATCTAAAAACTACTATGAAACAACTTGAAAAAGGGAATTCTAAATTATTAAATGCTTGGGCTTCTTATGATTGGGCCAACTCTGTCTATAGCTTGGTTATTGCTTCTGCTATTTTTCCTATTTACTACGGAAGTCTTTTTAAAGAAAGAGGGAATCTGAATATTGAAGTTTTCGGAACTACATTAAAAAGTACGGCATTAATTAGTTTTACAACAGCTGCTGCCTTTTTGATGGTTGCCTTTTTTTCACCCCTACTTTCCGGAATTGCCGATTATGCCGGAAATAAAAAATCGTTCATGCGATTCTTCTGTTATCTAGGGGCTACTTCCAGTATTGGACTTTGTTGGTTTGATTTGGAAAATATTTATTTCAGTTTGGCATGTTATTTCTTCGGACTGATAGGTTTTTGGGGAAGCCTTGTTTTTTATAATTCGTATCTTCCGGATATTGCTTTTCCGGAACAACAGGACCGAATCAGTGCCAAAGGTTATTCCATGGGCTATTTGGGAAGTGTGGTTTTGCTTATTTTTAATTTAGCGATGGTTATGAAACCAACACTTTTCGGTATTACTGGAACCGAAGGGGAGGCTGCTATGAAAGCCATGCGTTATTCCTTTATATCGGTTGGAATTTGGTGGATTGTTTTCAGTCAATATGCTTTTTATTACCTGCCGAAAGGAACTAACGGAAACGGGAAAGTACATACTGCTGTCATTTTTAACGGATTCAGAGAGTTGAAGAAAGTTTGGCATCTGATGGAAGAAAACCTTCGTTTGAAACGATATTTGCTTAGTTTTTTTGTTTACAGTATGGCTGTGCAAACCGTTATGTTAGTGGCAACTTATTTCGGTGAGCAGGAAATCGCATGGGAATCAGATTCTCAAAGAACTATGGGATTAATTATCAGTATTTTGGTAATTCAGCTGGTAGCGGTTTTAGGTGCGGTAATTACCTCGAGAATGTCTGAGAAATTTGGAAATATCAATGCGCTTATCGGAATCAATTGCATTTGGGTAGTAATTTGTATCACCGCATTTTTTGTGACGCTTCCGGTTCATTTTTATGTTACAGCCGGTTTTGTTGGATTGGTTATGGGCGGGATTCAATCCCTTTCTCGTTCCACTTATTCTAAGTTTTTGCCGGAAACTAAAGATACAGCTTCCTTTTTTAGTTTTTATGATGTTGCTGAAAAAATAGGAATTGTTATAGGAATGGTTTTGTACGGATTAATAGATCAGATAACCGGAAGTATGCGAAATTCAATCGTGTTTTTGGCAGTATTTTTTATAGCCGGTGTTTTTTTATTGATAAGAGTACCTAAAAAATAACGATGAAAGAAAAATAATATTATATTTGGAAAACTTTTAAAAAATCTACTGATAAATAATTATGAAAAGATTTAAAATTTTAGCAACATTCATAGTGTTTGGAGCAGCTTTATTTACTTCTTGCGGTGATACAGAACCTATTGATCCTGCTGTTGTTACCGGAGATACCACTGTTATTACTGGAAGATATCGTTTAACTGCTTTCAATACGGATGTCAGAACAGATTTGAATAATGACGGTACTGCTTCAACTAATCAAATGTCTGAAACAACTTGTTATAACAATATGTTTTTAACGCTTAATGAAAACAATACGTTTAGTGCTGATTCAAGAGGTGTTGATATTTCTGCTACAGATGCATTAGAGTGTTTTACAGATCCAATCATAACAGGAACTTGGGTGCGTTCCGGAAGTCAGTTGATTTTAACGTATACAGAATCTGGAGAAACGTTTACAGATACATATACTATTTTAGGAGATACTTTAACAATAAGAGAAGATTTAGGAACTATAGTTGGTATTCCGGTTGATGTTCCGGTTTTCTTAACCTCAGGAATCACTATAATCTATACGAAACAATAATATTTTCAATACTATTTTTAAAACCCGAAATTGCTTCGGGTTTTTTTATGGCATAAAGATTGTCCTATAGTACCTGAGAGTTTCAATAATAATGTAAATTTGTATTGATATTCAGCAGAATAGTTATTTTGAGGGCATCAAAATAATTGTTTGTTTTTTATTGTTTAATGACAAAAAGTCGCAAATATAGTATGTCAAATCAAAAAATACTCACACTTGACAATCTGTCACTTCAGGAAATCGATACCGATGCCGAATTAATTCCGCTATTAACTCCCGAAGATGAAGAAGAAATGAATAACGAATTGCTCCCGGAAGAATTGCCCATATTGCCTTTGCGCAATACCGTGCTTTTTCCAGGGGTTGTGATTCCTATTACTGCAGGAAGAGATAAATCCATTAAATTAATTAATGATGCCAATGCCGGTGATAAAATTATCGGAGTTGTGGCACAGCGTGATGAAAACGTAGAAGAGCCAACCGCTGCAGATATTCACAATGTGGGTACAGTGGCGAGAATTCTCCGTGTTTTGAAATTACCGGATGGAAACACAACGGTCATCCTGCAAGGAAAAAAACGTTTCGAAATCGATTCGGTTACTACAGAAGAACCCTATCTGAAAGCGAAAATAAAAGAAGTTACCGAAATACGTCCGAAAGCCAAGGATAAGGAATTTTTGGCCATTATGGATTCGGTAAAAGAATTGGCAATCCAAATCATTAAGGAGAGTCCGAACATTCCAACAGAAGCTACTTTTGCTATCAAAAACATTGAAAGCAATCCGTTTTTAATCAGTTTTGTTTCGTCCAATATGAATCTTTCCGTGGATGAAAAACAAGAGTTGTTGACTATTAATAATTTAAAAGACAGAGCGTTAGAAACATTGCGTTTCATGAATATCGAACTTCAGAAATTAGAACTGAAAAACGATATTCAGTCCAAAGTCCGTTTCGATTTGGATCAGCAACAGCGCGAATATTTCCTTCATCAGCAAATGAAAACCATTCAGGAAGAACTGGGTGGCGTTTCACACGATCAGGAAATCGAAGAAATGCGCATCAAAGCCAAATCCAAAAAATGGGATGAAAAAGTAGCGCAACATTTTGATAAGGAAATTTCCAAGTTGCAACGTATGAATCCGCAAGCGCCTGATTTCGGAATTCAACGCAATTATTTGGAGTTGTTTTTGGAATTACCATGGAATGAATATTCTAAAGATAAATTTGATTTAAAAAACGCACAGAAAATATTAGACCGCGATCATTTCGGGTTGGACGATGTTAAAAAACGTATTATCGAACATTTAGCGGTGTTGAAATTGCGAAACGACATGAAATCGCCAATTTTATGTTTGTACGGACCTCCGGGGGTGGGTAAAACCTCAATTGGAAAATCAATCGCAGAAGCTTTGGGCCGACAATATGTTCGCATCTCGTTAGGAGGATTGCGCGATGAAGCGGAAATTCGAGGACATCGTAAAACGTATATCGGTGCAATGCCGGGACGAATTATTCAAAGTTTAAAGAAAGCCGGAACATCAAATCCAGTTTTTGTTTTGGATGAAATTGATAAATTATCGAGTAGTTTTAACGGAGATCCGTCTTCGGCATTATTGGAAGTGTTGGATCCGGAGCAAAATTCGGATTTCTACGATAATTTCCTAGAAATGGGCTTCGATTTGTCTAAAGTTATGTTTATTGCGACTTCCAACAGTATGACAAGTATTCAGCCGGCGCTGCGCGATCGTATGGAAGTAATTAACATGACGGGTTATACGATTGAGGAAAAAGTAGAAATCGCAAAACAGCATTTGCTTCCGAAACAGTTAAAAGAACACGGATTAACTTCGAAAGATTTACAAATCGGTAAAAAACAACTGGAGAAAATCGCTGTGGGGTATACCCGAGAATCCGGTGTGCGTTCGTTGGAGAAAAAAATCGCTTCGGTAGTTCGAAATGCGGCAAAATGTATTGCTTTGGAAGAAGAATACAATAAAAAAGTAACCGATGAAGACATTGTAAAAGTATTGGGTGCACCACGATTAGAGCGTGATAAATACGAAAACAACGAAACAGCCGGAGTAGTTACCGGTTTGGCGTGGACCAGCGTTGGTGGTGATATTTTATTTATAGAATCCATTATTTCCAAAGGAAAAGGAGCAATGACCATGACTGGAAATCTGGGAACGGTAATGAAAGAATCGGTAACCATCGCTTTGGAATACATAAAATCCAATGCCGAAAAATTAGGTATCGAACCTGAAACCCTTGAGAAATACAACATTCACATCCACGTACCGGAAGGTGCAACCCCTAAAGACGGACCAAGTGCCGGAGTGGCAATGTTAACGTCTTTGGTTTCCAGTTTTACTCAAAAACGTGTTAAGAAAAGTTTAGCCATGACCGGCGAAATTACACTTCGTGGAAAAGTATTGCCGGTAGGCGGAATTAAAGAGAAAATTTTAGCGGCCAAAAGAGCCAATATTAAGGAGATCATTCTTTGTAAGGAAAACAAACACGACATTGATGAAATCAAACCGGAATATATCGAAGGATTAATATTCCATTATGTCGATACGATGGAGGAAGTCCTCAACATCGCCATAACAAACCAAAAGGTGAAGAACGCCAAAAAAATATAAATAAAGAAGATTCCAATTTAGCAATAAGTTGGAATCTCTTTTTTTGTGTAATCCCGTTTATAATTTTATCTTCGCATTTGCGTTATTTATTCAGAAACGAAAAACCAAAATGTACAAGAAACTACTGACTCTTTATTTTCTGCTGATTTGTGCTGTTACTTACAGTCAGATTGGAGGAAAATATACCTATCAGTTTCTGAATTTGGTCACTTCTCCGCGTCAGGCTGCCTTGGGTGGAAAAACAGTAACCATTTACGATCAGGATGTAAATCAGGGAATTTACAATCCGGCTACCATCAATCCGGAAATGGACAACCATCTTTCGCTGAATTACGGAAGTTATTTCGGGGAGGTTACTTATGGCACAGGTGCTTATGCTTATACATGGGATCGTCATGTGCAAACCCTACATTTAGGCGTGAATTATGTTAATTACGGACAATTTGAAGGATATGACGAAAACGGTCAGAAAAGTGGTGATTTCACCGGTAGTGAAATTGCGCTATCGGGCGGTTATGCTTATAATATTCCGTGGACACCAATTTATATAGGAGCCAATGTGAAACTGATTTCGTCTACTTTGGAATCGTATCAGTCTTTTGGAGCAGCTGCCGATATTGGTGGTTTGTATGTTGACGAAAAAAATGATATCAATATAGCGGTTGTAGTTCGGAATATCGGAACACAAATAACTACTTATGCCGGCGACAGAGAAAAACTGCCAATGGAAGTGATTGCCGGAATTTCACAGGAATTGGAAAATGTTCCGCTTCGATGGCATTTAACACTTGAGAATCTGCAACAGTGGAATATTGCGTTCAGTAATCCAAATCGAACCGAAGCCACAATTGACGGTCCGGGAAAAGAAGAAAAAGTTACTTTTTTTAACAACGCGTTCCGACATGTTATTATAGGGGCGGAATTGTTCCCGAAAAAAAGTATTAATTTTAGGCTGAGTTATAATTTCAGAAGAGGTGAGGAGTTGAAAATTGTCGATCAGCGTAATTTTTCAGGGATTTCTGCCGGTTTTGGACTGCGATTCAATAAAATTAAATTCGATTATTCGTATTCGCGATATACCATTGCTGCCAATATGAGTTTGTTTGGATTGACAATCAATTTGCAGTAAGTTGGGAAGTGGATAGCAGAAGGCAGGAAGTAGGAAGTAGGAAGTAGGAAGTAGGAAGTAGGAAGCAAAAGTATATAACAAAAAGCTGTGCTATAAGCGCACTATTTGTCATTCTGAGCCTGTCGAAGAATCTCATAAAGTAATTCAGAAGAGGGTCACAGAAAAAAAAACATAAGTTTACTATTTGTAATTCTGAGCCTGTCGAAGAATTACATAGAGTAATTCAGAAAAAAGAGAGAAAATAAAAATATACGGAGTCAGATACTCTTTATAAAAGAAATAAAAGTTGAAAAAAATCACAATAGCAATAGACGGATATTCGTCAACAGGAAAAAGTACGCTGGCGAAACAATTGGCCAAGCATTTGGGATACGTTTATGTAGACACTGGTGCAATGTATCGTGCCGTGACTTTTTTTGCCATGCAGCATCATTATGTTTCTGAAAATCATTTAGATAAAAACAAACTGATTGAAAGTTTACCCGATTTACACCTGCATTTTGAATTTAATCCTGAGTTGGGTTTTGCCGAAATGTTTTTAAACGGTAAGAATGTGGAAACAGAAATCCGTACGTTGGAAGTTTCCCGTTTGGTAAGTAAAGTTGCGGAAATTTCGGAAGTGCGTTCCAAATTGGTAGAACAGCAGCAGCAAATGGGAAAAAATAAAGCGATTGTTATGGATGGCCGTGATATCGGAACCGTGGTTTTTCCGAATGCCGAACTTAAAATATTCATGACTGCCAGTCCGGAAACCCGAGCACAACGCCGGTTTGATGAATTGGTGGAAAAAGGACAGCACGTTACATACAAAGATGTTTTGCAAAATGTAATGGAACGTGATTATATTGATACTCACCGTGAAGATTCTCCTTTGGTAAAAGCCGCAGATGCAATTGAAGTTGATAATTCTGCGATGTCTAAAAAAGAACAATTCCAATTGGTTTTGAATTTAGTCAGCGATAAAGTAACCGCTTAAATCAATTAAGCATTGTATCCAAAATAGTTTGAATTAATAGATTAGTTTAAATTATTTTGGATTTTTTGTTTTTAGTGTTAGATTTACCGGCTTGATTAAAATTAACCCAACTTAAAACTACTTATGAATATTAAATTACGTTTAACCCTTATGAACTTTTTACAGTTCTTTGTTTGGGGTGCCTGGCTTATCACAATTGCAAATTATTGGTTTGGAACCAAACAATGGGACGGAACTCAATTTGGTTTGGTTTTTGGAACCATGGGGATTGCTTCTTTGTTTATGCCGACTCTAACGGGAATCATTGCAGACAGGTGGGTTAATGCAGAACGATTATACGGAATACTTCATGTGTTGTATGGCTGCGTTTTGTTTTACCTTCCACAAGTAACAACACCAACGGATTTTATTTATATTATGTTGTTGGCCATGTGTTTTTACATGCCTACAATTGCGCTATCCAATTCCATTTCTTACACATCTTTAAAAAATGATAGTGAAGCCGATGTGGTTAAAGATTTTCCTCCGATTCGTGTTTGGGGAACCGTTGGGTTTATCGTTGCGATGTGGGTAACCAATCTTTCCGGAAATAAAGCTTCAGAATATCAATTTTATATTGCCGGAATCGCAGCAATATTGTTGGGAATCTATTCTTTTACGTTGCCTAAATGTAAGCCACAACATTTAAAAAGCGAAAAAGCTTCTTTTATGGAGTCGATTGGATTGGAAGCTTTTAAGTTGTTTGGAAGCTATAAAATGGCTTTGTTTTTTATATTTTCGATGTTTTTAGGCGGGGCGTTACAGTTGACGAATGCATACGGTGACGTGTTTTTGGATGAATTCAAACGTGTGCCGGAATATGCAGATTCTTTTGTAGTGAAATATTCGACAATCATTATGTCGATTTCCCAAATATCGGAAACGTTGTTTATTTTAGCGATACCGTTCTTCCTTAAAAAATTCGGAATCAAAAAAGTGATGTTGATATCGATGTTTGCCTGGGTATTTCGTTTCGGATTGTTCGCCTTCGGAAACCCTACAGACGGCTTGTGGATGATTATCCTGTCGTGTATCGTTTACGGAATGGCCTTCGATTTCTTTAATATTTCTGGTTCCTTGTTTGTGGAGACTTCCACGAATTCTAAAATCAGATCTTCGGCCCAAGGGTTGTTCATGATGATGACTAATGGATTTGGTGCGGTTTTGGGAAGTTTTACTTCCGGTTGGGCAATAGACAAATACTTTACTCACGATGGACAAAGAGATTGGCATAATATCTGGATTTCATTCGCAGTTTATGCATTTATAGTTGCCATAGCGTTTGCGGTATTGTTCAAACACGAGCACAATCCGAAAGATGTGGAGAATATTGCACATTAAAATACAAACCCGATGAGTTTTATCGGGTTTTTTGTTGGCTGACATGCAATACAATTCCTCAATAGCCCCGATGGGAGCAAGCTACCGTGTAGCGCGGACAGCGGGAATATGCTTTCCAAAAATGCCCGAACCATTCGCTTCTGATAATCAAGTCTTTATTCTATTCTCTATATTCTATTTTCTTTTTCAATAACTTTTGTAATATTAAAAAAAGAATTACCTTTGCAAACCTTTTGGCAGAGAAGAGTTTCCATTAGGTATCAACTATTTATGTAAAACACTGCTGTTGTTTTCTATCGCATTACGAAACTCGAGAGGCACGGCATACAAATTTTTTATCAGACATGTCTGAAACATTAAAATCACAAGAAGAGTTTTTAGCGAATTTTAACTGGCATAACTTCGAAGAAGGTATCGATGCAGTAGACGAGAAAAACTTACAGGAATTCGAAGAATTAGTAGCTAAAACTTTTATCTCTACAGATGCTGAAGAGGTAGTGGAAGGTGTAGTTGTTAGAATCACTGAAAGAGATGCTATCGTTGACATCAACGCTAAATCTGAAGGTGTAATTTCTTTAAACGAGTTCCGTTACAATCCAAACTTAAAAGTTGGAGACAAAGTAGAAGTATTAATTGACGTTCGTGAGGACAAATCAGGTCAGTTAGTATTATCTCACAGAAAAGCACGTACAATCAAAGCTTGGGATAGAGTTATCGCTGCTAATGAAACTGGAGAAATCGTTAACGGTTTCGTTAAATGCAGAACTAAAGGTGGTATGATCGTTGACGTATTTGGTATTGAAGCTTTCTTACCAGGTTCTCAAATCGACGTGAAACCTATCCGTGATTACGATCAATATGTAAACAAAACTATGGAGTTCAAAGTTGTGAAAATCAACCATGAGTTCAAAAACGTTGTTGTTTCTCACAAAGCGCTTATCGAAGCGGATATTGAAGTACAGAAAAAAGAAATCATTGGTCAATTAGAAAAAGGACAAGTATTAGAAGGTGTTGTTAAAAACATTACTTCTTACGGTGTGTTCATTGACTTAGGAGGTGTAGACGGATTAATCCACATCACTGACTTATCTTGGTCAAGAATCAACCACCCATCTGAAGTTCTTGAATTAGACCAAAAACTTAACGTGGTAATCCTTGATTTCGATGATGAGAAAACAAGAATCCAATTAGGTTTAAAACAATTAAACGCTCACCCTTGGGATGCTTTAGATGCTAACTTAAAAGTTGGTGATAAAGTAAAAGGTAAAGTAGTTGTAATCGCTGATTACGGTGCATTTATTGAAGTTGCTGAAGGTGTTGAAGGTTTAATCCACGTATCTGAAATGTCTTGGTCTACTCACTTAAGAAGTGCTCAGGATTTCGTAAAAGTGGGTGATACTGTTGAGGCAGTTATCTTAACTTTAGACAGAGAAGACCGTAAAATGTCTTTAGGTATCAAGCAATTAACGCAAGATCCTTGGACTGACATTACTGCTAAATACCCAGTAGGTTCTAAACACACTGGAATCGTTAGAAACTTTACTAACTTCGGAATTTTTGTTGAGTTAGAAGAAGGAATTGACGGTTTAGTATACATCTCTGATCTTTCTTGGACTAAGAAAATCAAACACCCGTCTGAATTTGTTAACGTTGGTGATAAATTAGACGTAGTAGTATTAGAATTAGATGTTGAAGGACGTAAATTATCTTTAGGTCACAAACAAACTACTGCTAATCCTTGGGACAAATATGAAGAAGGTTTCGCAGTTGGAACTATCCACAACGGAACTATCTCTGAAATCGTTGACAAAGGAGCTACTGTAGAATTTGGTGAAGATATCGTTGCTTTCATTCCTACACGTCACCTTGAAAAAGAAGACGGAAAGAAATTGAAAAAAGGTGATACTGCTGATTTCAAAGTAATCGAGTTCAACAAAGAATTTAAAAGAGTAGTGGCTTCTCACACGGCTATTTTCCGTGAAGAAGAAGAGAAAAACGTGAAAGCGGCCGAATCTAACACTACATCTTCTACAAATGCACAAGCATCTACATTAGGAGATAACAATGATATTCTTGCTGAATTAAAAGCGAAAATGGAAAAAGGAGGAAACTAATTCTTTCTTAATCTGAATAGTTAAAAGCCCTCGCGAAAGTGGGGGCTTTTTTTATGGCCGAATTTAATATAAATAAATTTTGCCACATTTGTTAATTTATAGGAAAATTCGTTTATATAGAATATTTATGTTTACATTTGGTCCAATTAACGTACTCTCAAATGAAGAAATTCTACTATTTATTATTCGTGCTGTCTTTTATGACTGGGGCAAATGCAAAGGTTGTTACTTTTACAAATACGCATTTTAAAGCCAAATTACTATTATCCGATCCAACTAATAACATTGCGAAAGATTTATCTGGGAATCCAATTAAAATTGATGCTAATAGCAATGGGGAAATAGAGTTTTCAGAGGCGCTAAATGTTAAGTATCTTGACATTACATTTAATCCAAATAACTATTTTTCTAAAATTTACGATGTATCCGGTTTAGAAAATTTCACAAATTTAGCTTCGTTTATATGTGTTGATAATAGTATATCGTCTCTCAATCTAAATGCTTTAACAGCTTTGCAATATTTGAACTGCAGTCTGAATTCGATGACTTCTTTAAATGTGACATCTAATAACAATCTGACGACATTGCTTTGTTGGTCAAATGGGCTAACTTCTTTGGACGTGAGTAACAAGCCTAATCTCACCTATTTAAACTGTAGTCAAAATAACTTGAGTGCATTGAATCTAAATAATTCCAATAATATCACTAACCTTGAATTTGGTAGTAATCATTTGCCTGTATTAAATCTAAATCACCTCTCAAATCTTTCATATCTTGAATGTAGCTCCATCAGATTACATCTTTAACATCTTTTAATTTAAATGCACCCAATCTGCTAAGCTTATTTATCGATGATAATTTACTTACTGCTTTAGATGTTAGTACTTTTAATAATTTACAAATACTTTCATTTCGTTCAAATCTGTTGACATCAATTGATTTAAGTACTAATACTAATTTAACTGGTATTGATTGCAGTTTCAACAATTTAACGGAAATAAATGTCGAAAATCTGATAAATTTAACTGATTTATTTTGCACTAATAATTCCCCTCTTACAAGGATTTTTATGAAGAATGGGCGACAAACAGAAATTGATTTCAGTGAATCACCAAATGTAGCATATATATGTGTAGACGAGCAGTTTATCAATGCAGTACAAAATCAGGCTACTGGTTATGGTTATACTTGTACGGTAAATTCGTATTGCTCATTCACACCAGGAGGAGAATTCTATACAATTCAAGGCAATAATAAATTGGATAATGACAGCAACGGATGTGATGCTTCCGATTCCGCTTTTCCAAATTTAAGTTTTACAATATCAGATAGTATAAACAACGGGGCATTTATCTCTAACTCTGCAGGTGGTTTTTCGATACCGGTCCAAGCAGGATCACATACAGTTACGCCTTATTTCGAAAACCCATCTTATTTTAATGTTTCACCTTCTAATGTAGTTGTGACCTTTCCAACACAAGCCAGTCCGTTTACCCAGAATTTTTGTGTGACAGCTAATGGTGTGCATCCGGATTTGGAAGTTATATTGATACCTATAGTGCGTGCGCGCCCGGGTTTTGATGCAATTTATAAATTGGTTTATAAAAATAAAGGAGCCAACACACAATCCGGAAGCATTAACTTAAGTTTTAACGATGCTGTTTTGGATTTTGTTTCTGCAATTCCAACTATAGCAAATCAGACTACGAATAATTTATCTTGGAATTTCGCTAATTTACTTCCTTTTGAAACTCGTGAAATTACCTTTACATTAAATGTAAATTCACCAATGGAAGTCCCGGCTGTAAATGGAGGAGACGTTTTAAACTATACTGTTTCTATAACTTCAGCTCCTACTGATGAAACCCCGGACGATAACACATTTGCACTAAACCAAACAGTGGTAAATTCATACGATCCAAACGATAAAACCTGTTTAGAAGGAGCAACAATAGCCCCAAGTGAAGTAGGGAAGTATGTGCATTACATGATTCGATTTGAAAATAACGGTACTGCTAATGCTCAAAATATTGTGGTAAAAGACATGATTGATATCGCTAAGTTCGATATCAACTCGTTAGTACCGATAAAAGGAAGTCATTCGTTTGTAACCAATATTACATCCGGTAACAAAGTGGAATTCATTTTCGAAAACATCAATTTACCGTTTGATGATGCAAACAATGACGGTTACGTGGCTTTCAAAATAAAAACTAAACCAACCTTGGTAACCGGAAATACGTTCAGCAACTCGGCAAGCATTTATTTCGATTATAACTTCCCGATTGTAACCAATACGGCTGTGACAGCCATTCAGGCGTTAAGTACTCAGGATTTTGCCTTCGGAACTTATTTTACAGTGTACCCGAATCCGGTAAACAATGTATTGAATATCGAAACCAAACAAACCATTGAAGTTTCGTCTGTCAGTATTTACAATCAGTTAGGACAGTTGGTTTTGGTAATTCCAAATGCTAAGAATACAAAATCAGTTGATGTTTCGAGTTTGTCTTCCGGTAATTATTTTGTTAAAATTAATTCGGATAAAGGGACTTCGAATACAAAATTCATTAAAAAATAAACTATTGATTACTACTATATTAAATCCCGAAAGTAAATTGTTTTCGGGATTTTTTTATTTTTTTAAAACCAAGAATAAAGTTCTCTCGTAAATGACTGTATAAAACAATTAAAAATAATCATTTATGAAAACTTCAAGAATTTTATCGGTTGCAGTGATTGCATTTGCAATGTTTTTCGGAACGACAGCTTTTGCCCAAAAAGAAAAAACAGTTATGGTAGGTGGCGCTGCCATGTATCCTTCTAAAAACATTGTAGAAAATGCAGTAAATTCAAAAGACCACACCACTTTAGTAGCAGCCGTAAAAGCGGCCGGTTTAGTGGAAACTTTGCAATCTGCCGGACCCTTCACCGTTTTTGCTCCAACCAATGACGCCTTTGCCAAATTACCGAAAGGAACTGTTGAAACTTTATTAAAACCGGAAAACCTAAAAATGTTGCAAACCATTTTAACCTACCACGTGGTTGCCGGAAAAATGAACGCTATGGATATCGCGAAAGCAATTAAAAAGGGTAACGGAAAAGCCAGTATGAAAACCGTTAGTGGTGGAACATTAACCGCTTGGATGAAAGGAAAAGAGCTATACATTACAGACGAAAACGGAAACAGTTCTAAAGTAACCATTGCCGATGTAAATCAGTCGAACGGGGTAATTCATGTGGTTGATACAGTTGTCTTACCAAAATCATAAGGTGGTATAACCATGAGTTTTGCTATAAAAAAAAGCGGATTGAAAAACAATCCGCTTTTTTTGTTTGTTATCGCAACTGAGCGCCAACTTCTTTTTCGAAATTCTGTTGCAGTTTACTTATAATTTTATCAATCTGAGCATCGGTAAGCGTTTTTGAAGCGTCCTGAATCGTGAAACTCACAGCATACGATTTCTTACCTTCCGGAAGATTATTTCCTTCGTAAACATCAAATAAATTCACGTCTTTCAATAACGACTTTTCGGTTTGCTTGGCTATCGAGTAGATTTGCTCAAACTGAACATTAGTATCGACTAATAGTGCCAAATCTCTTCGCACTTCCGGATATTTCGGAATTTCAACAAACTTGATTTTTGTGGAAACTAATTTTAAAACTTCGCCCCAATTGAAATCGGCAAACAAAACTTCCTGTTTAATGTCAAAATGTTTTAAAATCGATTTCTTAACGGTTCCGAATTCCACTATGGTTTCTTTACCAACATTCAGAGCAATTCCTTCCGCGAAAACATCATTTTCAAGTGGTTGCGTAGTTGTTTTTTCAATTCCTAAACGCGATAACACCGCATTGATATAGCCTTTAAATAAAAAGAAATCCGATGGTTTTTCAACAGTGGTCCAGCTTTCCATCAAACGATTCCCGGTTACAAATAAGGTTAAATGTTTAACTTCATTATAACCAGACGGCATTTTGTGATAGGTTTTTCCGAATTCAAATAATTTTAAATCCGAATTTCTTCGGTTGATATTATACGACACGGCTTCTAATCCACTAAACAACAACGACTGACGCATTGCCGATAAATCATTGCTTAACGGATTCAGCATCAATACATTGAATTCTTCTTTTAATTTATCCGAAAGCTTAATGTACTCCGGAGAAGTTAAAGAATTCGCCATCATTTCATTGAATCCTTGGGAAACCAATTGGGTTGCAATTACATTTTGCACTTTGTAGTCTTCCGTACGGGAGGAGTTGGAAATTGAGGCATTTAATTTGGTGGTGAAACCAATATTGTTGTATCCGTAAACGCGTAAAATTTCTTCAATAACATCGATTTCCCTTTGTACATCAACACGATATGCGGGAATAGTTAGTCCTAAACCGGCATCGGAAACACTGTTTACTTTGATGTCTAGAGATACCAATATTTTTTTAATGGTTTCTTTCGGAATTTCCTGTCCGATGATTTTGTTTACGTTGTTGAAGTTCAGTAAAACAGAGAAATCTTCAATTTTCTTCGGATAAATATCGATAGGATCGGAGGTGATTTCTCCACCGGCTACTTCCTGAATTAAAAGGGCTGCACGTTTCATTGCGTATTCAGTGATTGTCGGGTCGATTCCTCTTTCAAAACGGAATGATGCGTCGGTGCTTAATGTGTGTCTTTTTGCGGTTTTACGAACAGAAACCGGATTGAAATAGGCACTTTCAAGGAAAATAGCTGTAGTGTTTTCAGTAACACCCGAATTTTTTCCACCGAAAACACCGGCAATACACATCGGACCGTTTTCATCACAAATCATTAAATCTTCTTCGTGAAGGGTTCTTTCCACTTCATCCAGCGTAACGAATTTAGTTCCGGCCGGAAGTGTTTTTACAATCACTTTATTTCCTTTGATTTTGGCTGCGTCGAAAGCATGCAGAGGTTGTCCTAATTCGTGTAAAACGTAATTGGTAACGTCAACAATGTTGTTTTTCGGAGTTAATCCGATGGCTTTCAAGCGGTTTTGTAACCAACTTGGCGATGGTTTAACGGTAATGCCGGAAATGGTTACTCCGCAATATCTCGGTGCTAATTTTGAATCTTCAACTTTTACATCGATTTTCAGCGTGCGTTTTTCCACTTTAAACTTACTTACCGATGGTGTCATTAATTCCGAATGGTTGATTCCTTTTTGAATTAATCCTGCACGTAAATCACGCGCTACGCCCCAATGACTCATGGCATCGGCACGGTTTGGTGTTAATCCGATTTCAAAAACTTCATCCGTTTCAATGTTGAATACTTTTGATGCGGGTGTTCCGGGAACTAATTTTTCATCTAAAATCAGAATACCGTCATGACCTTCACCGAGACCTAATTCGTCTTCAGCACAAATCATTCCGTGACTTTCTTCACCGCGTATTTTTCCTTTTTTGATTTCAAAAGCATTTCCGTCTTTGTCATACAGTTTTGTTCCGATAGTCGCTACAGGAACTTTTTGACCGGCAGCCACATTCGGAGCACCACAAACAATCTGAACCGGAGCGTTTCCGTCACCCAAATCTACTGTGGTAATTTTTAATTTATCGGCATTTGGATGTTGTATGCACGTTAATACATGACCCACCACAACTCCGGAAAGTCCGCCTTTTAAACTTTCATATTTATCTACACCTTCCACTTCAAGACCTAAATCGGTCAGTAACGCAGAAGCATCTTCAGAATTCCAATCTATTTTAATGAATTGTTTTAACCAATTATAGGATATACGCATTGCTGTATCGTTTTATAAGTCTGCAAAGATAATAATTGTGGTTTAATTTGTATAGTGGATTTACGGGTTTTATGAACCAATCATGATAAAAAAACAGCTCGTTTTTTAGGCGAACTGTTTTTTAGAAGATCATAAATTGTTATTTATTTTTTCAGGAACGAAATCAATCCTCTGAAATACGTTTCCTGATCGTCATAAAACGCCATGTGGCTTCCTCTCGGACAGAACAGATAGGTTCCTTTTTTAACTAATTTGGACATTTCTTCCATGTGTTTCGGATCCATAGTGTCATATCTTGCTCCGATAACCAATGTAGGGATAGTTATGTTTTTCAAATCCGGCATGCGATTCCATTTCTCGAGTTTTCCTGATATTCCGAATTCACTCGGACCTTGCATGGTTACATATAAAGATTGGTTTGTTTTTCCTAAAGAACGGGTTACAGGCTCCGGCCAGTCTTTTGCAGGCAATCGCAGAATGTGTTTTTCATAAAAGTTGGGCATCAGTAATTCCATATAACGAGGATTGGAAAAATCGCTTTTAGCTTCGATGGCTCGGAGTTCTTTCAATACTTCTGGATTCATTTGTTTGGCCAATACTTCATCGGCATATTTTCCATATGCTACAGCATCCGACATCATGTTAGAAATAATAAGCCCTTTCATGTTGCCTTGGTATTTCAGCGCATATTCCATGGCTAAAATTCCGCCCCAGGAATGTCCGAGTAGGTAGAAATTGTCTTTATCAAGATTCAAGGCTTTTCGAACTTGTTCCACTTCTTCCACATAACGGGGTAAATCCCACATGGAAACGTCTTTCGGATCATCGGAATTTCCGCAACCCAATTGGTCGTAATAGATAAATTCGATTCCTTCGGCCGGAAGAAAACTTTCAAAACATTCTAAATATTCATGGGTTGCACCAGGACCACCGTTTAACAACAATACTTTTATTTTTGGATTGTTCCCGAAACGTTTTGTCCATACTTTGAAGGTGCCTTTCGGAGTTTCAATCGGAATGAACTGCATACCACCGGTTTGGAGCGATACTTCACTTTTTTTGAAGTACTCTTTCAGATCCGATTTTGTTTCCGGTTCCTTTTCTTTACAACTGAACAGCGCCAAAGACAGGAAGAATGCGGTAATGGTGTACAATGTTATTTTCTTCATAATTGCGAATTTTCAGATAAAGTTACTTAAAAACCGCTGATTTGATGAATCCCAAATCGATTTATTTATCAAAAGCGCCCAAGATGATGCGATTGTGCTATCAATTGAAGTAAATGTGCTATTTTTTTGCTGGATCGAAGTCTAAATTTGGTAAAAACAAACAAACAAGATTATGAGCAATTTAATTGAAAGACCAAATTTTAAATCGCGATACGATAATTATATCGGTGGGAAATTCGTTCCTCCGGTTAACGGAAAGTATTTCGATGTGATTTCCCCAATTGACGGGAAAGTATTTACCCAAGCGGCACATTCTTCTAAAGAAGATCTGGAAATTGCAGTAGATGCTGCAGCAGAAGCATTCAAAACATGGAGCAAAATGTCTCCAACACACAGAAGTAATTTATTATTCAAAATTGCCCAGGTTATCGAAGACAATCTTGCGTTAATCGCAGCAGCAGAAACCGTAGATAACGGTAAGGCTATTCGTGAAACCATGGCAGCCGATATTCCTTTAGCCATCGATCACTTCCGTTATTTTGCCAGTGTAATCCGCGCCGAGGAAGGTTCGGTAAACGAATTAGACGAACATACGGTTTCTTTAATCGTTCACGAACCTATCGGAGTTGTGGCTCAGATTATTCCATGGAATTTCCCGATTTTAATGGCCGTTTGGAAATTAGCACCTGCTTTGGCTGCAGGAAACTGTGTTGTATTGAAACCAGCTGAAAACACGCCGATTTCTATCATGGTTTTAATGGAAATTATTGGCGATTTGGTTCCTGCCGGTGTAATAAACATCGTGAATGGTTTTGGTTCCGAGTTGGGTAGACATTTAGTAACCAATCCGAAAGTTTCCAAAGCTGCTTTTACAGGTTCTACAGCGACAGGACGAATGGTAATGCAATATGCCACTGAAAACATTATTCCGGTTACGTTAGAATTGGGTGGAAAATCACCAAACATTTTCTTCCCTTCTGTAATGGATCATGACGATGCGTTTTTGGACAAAGCGTTGGAAGGTGCCGCATTGTATTGCTTAAATCAAGGCGAAATCTGTACGTGTCCTTCGCGTTTAATCGTACATGAATCTATTTATGACCGTTTCATCGAAAAACTGATTCAGCGTGTGGAATCCGTTAAAACCGGAAATCCGATGGATCCTAATGTAATGATGGGAGCACAGGCTTCCAAAATTCAGAAGGATAAGATTATGACGTACATTAATTTAGGAAAAGAAGAAGGTGCCGAGTTATTAATTGGCGGTGATGAAAATAAATTCGGCGATGATTTGGATGGTGGTTATTACATCAAACCAACCATTTTTAAAGGACACAATAAAATGCGCATTTTTCAGGAAGAGATATTCGGACCGGTACTGGCCGTTACAACTTTCAAAACTACTGAAGAAGCTATTGAAATTGCCAACGATTCTGTTTACGGATTGGGAGCAGGTGTGTGGACCAGAGATGCACACGAGTTGTATCAGGTGCCGCGCGCGATTCAGGCCGGACGCGTCTGGGTGAATCAATATCACGCTTATCCGGCGGGTGCTCCGTTTGGAGGCTACAAACAGTCGGGTATTGGTCGTGAAAATCACAAACAGATGTTAGACCATTATCGTCAGACCAAAAACATGTTAATCTCTTATGATAAAAATAAATTAGGATTTTTTTAATCCGGTTTCGTGGTTGTTAGTCGGTTGGAAGGTGCTCCTTAGGGAGCACTTTTTTTAATACTAATTTTAAATTTTAAAGATGATAAAAAGAATAGAAGCTACAGAAAAAGCAAAAGAAACGATTGCTTTTCTTAAGGAGAATTTCGGAGCATTGTTTTTCTATCAGGCGGGTGGTTGTTGTGAAGGAACGCAGCCTCAGTGTCTTGAAGTCGGCTCGTTTTTTCCGAGAACCAATGATGTCTGCATCGGTCAGGTGGAAGACTGTGATTTCTGGGTCGATAAAGACTTATTCGAATATTGGAAACATGCCCATTTTACCTTGGATGTTGTAGAAGGTTTTGGAGTAGGCGGTTTTTCGTTGGAAGCTCCTTACGGAAAAACGTTTAAAATCGACTACCGATTGTTTACCGAAGAAGAAACATTAGATCTTGAAACGCTTCGATACAATACGTTCGATTAATTATTAATGTTCATCAATTGGTATTGTTTCGGAGTTACTCCTTCATATTTTTTAAAAATTCGGATGAAATAATTGCAATCTTCAAAACCCGAAGCATAACTCACCTCGTTAATCTGGATACTCGGATTTTTGAGTAATTGTTTGGCGTATTTCATTTTTTCATTCAAAATGAATTCAATCGGACTCATGCCCAATTCTCTTTTGAAAAAACGATAAAAAGTAGTCGTACTCATAAACGCTTTGTCGCTCAGTTCTTTCAGGTTAATGCTTTCGCGGATGTTGGCACGAATGTGTTCCAGAATAGGGATAAGCGGACTGTTTTTATCAATAACTTTATTAGTATCAACTGCTTTTACGGTTTGCGTCTGAATAATCCGGATGAGTAATTCCTGTAGCGTTAAATCGGCAAGCGCATCTTTGGTGATGGACGTACTCATGCATTCCTTAATGAGTTTATTGATGGTAGTCGCCAATTCGATATTATTGTAAAAAAAGTAATTTTCCGAATCAAGTTTCCAAAAATTATTGGTTCCTTCTTTCGGATAACGCTCGTTTAAAAACTGAAGAATTTCATTTATTTTAAAATGGTCGATGGCTAAGGCCAAACATTGCGTGGGATTACTTTTTGTGGCTTCCGGAAAATCAATTTTCATTTCTACATTTGACGGAATCACAACCGTTTCACCCGGCAAATATTCGAATTCAGGATCGTCGAAAAGATGCATCACTTTTTTACCGCGCAGCATGCTGGTTACCACCAAATCATTGAATTTTAAAGGAACTAAACTGGATTCCTGATAGGTTTCAAATAGATTCAATTCGCAATTGTCAAGCGAATAAACGGTTCTGTTTTCCACCAAAGTTTTTAAAGATTTTTCATTCGATAAATGAGGTGTACTCAGTAAAATTCTATTCTGATGCATTTGGGACTTAGAATAAATAAAACAGTTATTTTCAAACAACTAAATGTACTTATTTATTTTTCCAGAGCCTCAGCATTTTTGTTAATTTTTATCTGAAATCACAAAATTTCTTCTATATGACGCTTGATGTTTTCAGCGATTTTCTTCGTTGGTAAATCGTTTTCATCATCCCCGAACGGATCTTCAATTTCTTCGGCAATCAATTCCAAACTCGCCAAAACATAAAAGATGAAAACCACTACCGGAACCACATAATATCCCAAAGAAAAAGCATAACCAAAAGGCAAAGTCATCACATAAAAGAAAATGAATTTTTTAAGGAAAGCACTGTAAGAGTAGGGAATAGGCGTGTTTTTAATTCGCTCACAAGCACCACAAATATCGGTAAAGGATTGAATTTCTGCATTCAGAATAATTAATTGGTCGCCGGTTATTTTTCCGGATGTGTATAAATCATTAATTTTCTCAAACATCATTTTTGCCACTTGATTCGGACGGTGTTTTTCGTGGTCGATTTTCAAATCCAAACCATCAAAAAGCATTAATCCGGTTTCTTCATTCTTCAGATGTTTGTTTAAAATGGAAGCGTAGCTCGGGATTGTTTTTCGAAAGTAAGCCCTGTCGTGTTCGTCTTTTAAAATTGCGGATAGTTTTAACGCAAAATTCCGACTGTTGTTTACCAAACTTCCCCACATTTTGCGTCCTTCCCACCAACGATCGTAGGCAGTATTAGTTCGGAAAACAAGCAATAAGGAAATAACAAAACCTAGCATTCCGTGCATGGCACCAAGGTTACGAACGTAACTTTTTTCAGGAAGATTTAAATATTCCACCTCGAGATAACCCACAATACCCGAATAAAGTCCGATGAAAAACATCATGGGTAATAATTGACGAAAAGTATCGGCTTTGTGAAATCGGAAAATAAATGTAATCCAGTCTTTTGGGTTGTATTGTACCATATTTTTGAGTTTCTAAGTTATAATTGAAAGATTGAAAGATTTTTCATTTAAAGAACAAAATTTAAGCTTGCTACTTGCTAACTGATATAATTCCAAATCGTTTTCTTCTTACTGATTTCGATAAATACTTTTCTCAGCGTTTGATGTTCTGGTTTTTCCATTGCAGCGTCGTCTTTTAATAGTTTAATCGCGTGATGACGTGCCAATTGCAAAATATCTTTGTCTCGAACCAAATCGGCTATCTGTAAATTCAAAACGCCGCTTTGCTGTTTTCCCATAATGTCACCGGGACCGCGCAGTTTTAAGTCGACTTCCGAAATTTCAAATCCGTCATTGGTACGGCACATGGTTTCGATTCGGGTTTTGGTATCGTTGCTCAATTTGTGTCCGGTCATTAAAATGCAATAACTCTGATCGGCACCACGTCCCACACGACCACGTAACTGATGCAATTGCGACAATCCGAAACGTTCCGCACTTTCAATTATCATCACACTGGCATTGGGAACATTTACGCCTACTTCAATAACGGTTGTGGCCACCATAATATTGGTTTTTCCTTCCGCAAAACGTTTCATCTCAGCATCCTTTTCAGCGGGTTTCATTTGTCCGTGAACAATGGAGACCGAATATTGAGGTAATGGGAAATCGCGAGTAATTCCATGATAACCATCCATCAAATCCTTATAATCCATTTTTTCCGATTCCTGAATGAGCGGATAAACGATATAAATCTGTCTTCCTTTGGCGATTTCGTCTTTCAGAAACTTCCATACTTTCAGTCGGTTACTATCAAAACGATGTACGGTTTGAATCGGCTTTCTTCCCGGCGGTAATTCATCAATCACCGAAATATCCAAATCACCATACAAACTCATCGCCAATGTTCTGGGAATAGGAGTAGCGGTCATCACCAAAACATGGGGTGGCACTTCGTTTTTCTGCCATAATTTGCTTCGTTGCTCTACCCCAAAACGATGTTGCTCGTCAATAATCGCCAAACCTAAATTTTTGAACTTTACTTTGTCTTCCAATAGAGCATGGGTTCCGATTATGATATGCAGACTTCCGTTTTCCAGTTCTTCGTGAATAACTTTTCTATCAGCCGTTTTGGTGGAACCGGTTAGTAATTTTATGTTGAGGTTTAAGTCTTTCGCTAATTCGGTAATCCCATTAAAATGTTGTGAAGCAAGGATTTCCGTTGGGGCCATCAAACAGGCCTGAAACCCATTATCGATTGCCAAAAGCATACTCATTAAACCAACAATTGTTTTTCCGGAACCTACATCACCTTGTAATAGTCGGTTCATTTGGGCATTGCTGCCTAAATCGTTACGGATTTCTTTGAGTACTTTTTTCTGCGCATTAGTTAAATCAAACGGCAAATGGTTGTTGTAAAACATGGTGAAATAATCGCCCACTTTTTCAAACGGGTGCCCTTTGATTTTATGTTTTCGGATGAGGTTCTTCGTAATTAACTGCAACTGAATAAAGAACAATTCTTCAAATTTCAATCGGAATTGTGCTTTGGCTAACAAATCCTGACTTTTAGGAAAATGAATATTGAATAGCGCTGCATTTTTCGGAATCAGTTTTAATTCTTCCAATAAATAACCGGGTAAGGTTTCTGTAAATAAAGCATGCGTTTCGAGGAACAATTGCTGCATCATTTTATTGATGACTTTGTTCGAAATGCCTTTGTTGGCTAATTTTTCGGTACTCGGGTACACGGGTTGCATCGCCGAGCGTAAACTCGCTTTGTGTTCTTCCAACAATTCCATTTCCGGATGCGCCATATTGAAAACACCGTTAAACGAAGTAGTTTTTCCGAAAATTACATAAGGTGTATTTAATTTCAGACTTTCGCGTATCCATTTCTGTCCCTGAAACCATACGAGTTCCATTTGTCCGGTATCATCAATAAATGTTGCCGTTAAGCGATTGCCTTTTTTTTGTTCTACGGTTTTGATATTGATGATTTTCCCGACAATCTGTACTTCGGAATTACTGTTTTGCAGTTCGTTGATTTTGTAATACCGCGTTCGGTCGATATAACGATTCGGATATAAATTAATCAAATCCCCATAACGGTGAATATCGAGTTCCTTGCGCAGCAAATCCCCGCGCTGAGGGCCAACGCCTTTTAAATATTCTATGGGAGTTTCAAGAAGGTTGTTCATTTTGGCTTGTAAAGTCTGGAAAACGAAGATAAAACTTAATTTTTTTATTTTAAAAGATGTTCAGATTTATTTTAAAAAGTATATTTGAGGTAAATCTCACAAAAATATTTATGAACAGGTGTTTCATGCCCATTTTGATTAGTTTTCTTATAACAGTATCCTGTCAGCAATTAAATGATACTAAAGTAATTGGCGCTCGAATTGAAAACTCTTACCAAGATTGGTGGTTGTATTATAACGATTCCATAAAACTTTCTTCAGAATTTAAACCGCATGACGCTAATTTAAAGGAAGTCAGTAAAGAAGTTTTTTTAAAATCGCTTTGTACGGGAAAATACATTCCGTTGCGTTGTTCTTCGGATAAGCAGAATAACACTTATAAACTTTATGAGTTGAAGCCAAATGCAGATGAAAATATAAGCAGTACAATGCAAAATGTTGCCCAGACCGAATTGAATAATTTTCTGAAAGAAGGGCAGCAAATGAAACCTTTTCGTTTTGTCGATTTAAACGGTCATGTGCATACTTCCGAAAATACAAAAGGAAAAATAGTAATACTGAAATGCTGGTTCATTCATTGTAAAAAATGTGTGGAAGAAATGCCGGAACTGAATAAAATAGTGCAACAGTATAAAAACCGCGACGATATCGTTTTTGTGAGTTTGGCTTCTGATTCTGAAGCAGCGCTGAAAAAATTCCTTTCCAAATGTAATTTTGATTATGCGGTTGTGCCCAATCAGAAAGAATTTATGGATTCAGCTTTAAATTTAGAAATCTATCCGACACATTTCATTATCAATAAAAGAGGGATAATTACTAAAGTTGTTAACGATGTAAAGTATGTTGAAGAAGCAATAAAAGCTATCGAATAAACTTATTTCGGAATCAAATCGCAATACCAAAACCCATAATCAAAAGCATCCGAATCGTTAGTGTCGCAAACTGTGTTAGAAGAATCTGTTTTTGGTTTTTCATATTTGCGATACACCACTTCGCCAATTTCAAAAGCAATTGGTTTTGAGAAAATCGGTCCGTCGAAAGTGAAGGTGTGAAATTCGCCGTTTTCACCGCAAACATCAACATCATCAGGCAAATCGGCTATGAATTGTTCGTCGATTATTTTTCCGGCAAAACTTTTATCGAGATTGCGTTCGTTTACGCAGGTTACAACCGTTTTAAAACCCAAATCCAAAAACTCCTGAAGCAAAACTTTGGTATCAATTTTCCACAACGGAAAGATGCCTTCGAGTTGCATTTCGGCTAATTTGTCTTCACGGTATTTTCGTAAATCTTCCAGAAAAATATCACCGAAAATAGATTGTGTCACACCATTATCTGTAAATTCCTTTAATGTTTTACGCATCACCTCTTCGTAAACTTCCATTGTGGGTATTTCTGGAATTTCCATTTTATAAAGTGGTAAACCGATGCTTTCGGCTTGTTGTTCCAAAAGTTCTGCGCGAACGCCATGCATCGAAATGCGATTGTATTGTTTATTCACACTCGTAAGCAACGAAACAATTTCGATATCCGGATGCTGAAGGGTTTTGTATAATGCCAGCGCCGAATCTTTTCCGCTGCTCCAATTAAAAATGGCTTTCTTTTTCATGTGTAGATAATATTTGTTTTTTATTGGAACATGGTATCCCAATAAAAAAAAATAGTCATTAGTGATTGCGTTTTCCAATCATGGGATTTCACAAAGTTGAATTTGATTGTAAACTTACTAAAAAGTCCGAAATTCCTTTGTATTTTTGGAATTCTGATAGCATAAAAATGAAATATTTATTCCTCTTTATAACCCCATTTGTTTTCGCACAACAAACCAAGAAAGTCGATTTTATATCGATAAACGCTCATTTACAACCCAACGCTATTGAGAAATCGATTAGCGGAAAGGTGATTTATGATTTCGTAGTAAAATCGAAAATAGATACAATTAAAATCGATGCGATCAAGATGGAGTTTTCGGAAATGAAAATCAACGGAAAATCGGTTCCATTCAAAAATTCGGGTAAATCACTCAATCTTTATCAAGGTTTCAAGAAAGGAAAGAATAAAGTGGAATTTTCATATTCAGCTAAACCAAAACAAACCATGTATTTTGTTGGAGATGCTGCTACGGGTCAAATTTGGACGCAAGGACAAGGAAAATATACATCGCATTGGCTACCAAGTTTTGACGATGTGAACGAGAAAGTCGTTTTTAATGTATCGGTTGATTTCCGAAATGATTTTGAAGTACTTTCCAACGGTGTTTTGAAAAATGTCAGTCATAACAGTAAAGGAAACATCAAAACCTGGAGCTATCAGATGCAAAAACCCATGAGTTCGTATTTGGTTATGCTTGCCATCGGGAAATTTATTAAGCAAACTGAAACTTCAAAATCAGGAACCGATTTGGAATTCTATGTTAAAAAAGAAGATGCTTCAAAATTCGCCACAACCTACAAACATTCTAAAGAAATTTTCGATTTTTTTGAACGCGAAATAGGAGTGAATTATCCTTGGGAAGTCTACCGTCAGGTTCCGGCGATGGATTTTTTATATGCCGGAATGGAGAACACCAGTTCAACAATCTTCGCTCAGGATTTTGTAGTGGATGAAATCGGTTATAACGACAGAAGTTATGTAAACGTGAATGCACATGAATTGGCCCATCAGTGGTTTGGTGACATGATTACGGCACAATCCGGAAAACACCATTGGTTGCAGGAAGGATTTGCTACGTATTATGCACTTTTGGCTGAAAAAGAATTGTTTGGAGAAGACCATTTTAATTTTGAATTGTATCAAACGGCGGAAGCCTTGCAAAGAGCGTCCATAACCGATACCATTCCGCTGATGAATGAAAAGGCAAGCTCACTGTCCTTTTATCAGAAAGGCGCCTGGGCGTTGCATTATTTGCGTACCAATATTGGTGATGATGTTTTCAGAAAAGCAGTTAAAAATTATCTGGACAACTACGGATTCAAAAATGTAAATACCGATGATTTTCTAGCTGAGGTAAATAAAGTATCCAAATTTGACACCAATACATTTAAGAAAGTATGGTTGGAACAATCCGGGTTTCAAGTGCAGGAAGCGTTGGCGATATTGAAACAGAACAAATTCATTTCCGATTATCTGGCGTTGTCCGAACAGTTTGAAAAGCCTTTCTCCGAAAAAAAGCAACAATTTGAAACGATTTTGAGTTCAGATGCCTTTTATCCGTTGAAGGAAGAAGTAATTTATCAGGTTCAGGAAGTGCCGTTTGAAGAGAAGAAAGAATTACTTGTAAAGGCAATGCAAACCAATAATCTGAAAGTTAGACAAGCAATTGCCGTTACGATGAAGCAAATTCCTTCGGATTTCAAATCGGAATACAATACGTTGTTAAATGATGCGTCCTATCAGACCAGGGAAATCACGTTTAAAAACCTGATGGGGCAATTTCCGGAGGAGCGATTTAGTTTGTTAGACAAAACTAAGGATTGGATGGGTTTCAATGATAAAAAATTGCGAATTGCATGGCTCACTTTGGCTCTGGCTACAAAAGACTATCAAAACGTGAATAAAGTTACATTCTATGATGAATTGTTAGGATATTCTACACCAAAATTTGAAGCAAACACCAGACAAAACGCCATCGTAAACCTTTTGTTTTTAAATAAAGCCGATAAAAATGTATTGCCCAATCTCGTAAACGGATTAACACATCATAAATGGCAATTCACCAAATTCTGTCGGGAGAAAATCAGAGAGATGGTTAAACAAGATACTTTTAAAAAATATTTTGAGGAATTATTGCCGACTTTACCGGAGCCTGAAAAAGTACAATTGCAGAAATTATTGTAAGAATTGTATGTTGTTATTTAAAAAAAAGTATCTTTATAAAAAAAGGTTATATGAAATTAAGGAATATTTTTTTGGGAAGTATTTTTACTTTAATATTATTTGTTAGTTGTGATCGAAATGATGACAGCAATTCGGAAAGAGATGCATTGGCTACCGAATATATTTCGTATCAAGTAGATAGTGGAGAAACTATTTTTGCATATGATATTGATTGGGCAGGTCCAATTCCAATTTTAGGAGGGGGATTAGGGACAGAATTATGGGTTGTAGGAAGGACAGCAACTGGTCAAAATATTCAAGTAACCGGAGATATAAGCACTCCTGGAGTATATACAACAGACACATATCATTATGGTATTTCAGGTCCTTTTGGAGGTATATATGCCGGTTGGGGAGATACACCAGTAAACACTATGTCTTTTAATTTGATTAATCATGGAAATATTGGGGAATATATAGATTTGACTTTTAGCGGGACATATACCAATGATACAGGGGTTCACACCTTAAACGGTGTTGTCCATGTAGTCAGAAGTAGATAATAAAAAAAGCCCTGAATTTTTCAGGGCTTTTTTTATTATCCGATTACTTCGGCAATTTCATTTTTGATGAAAGAAAGTGCCAATACGGTAGGCGACTGACTCTCCATTAAATTGGTCAGTATTGTTTCTCTTAACTTATCGGCATTTTCAACCTGTAACGTTGTTTTTCGGATGGTTTGAATAATCGTATTTTTCGCTGTAAGGATGATGTTCCAGCATTCATCTGAAATATATACTTGTTGCGTCAGGTTGTGTTCAAATTCCTGTTCGATATGGCGAATCAAAAGCGCTTCATAATCGTTTTTATCGGTAGAAAGCGGAGCAATCCGAACCAATAATTTACCCGGATTAATACGTTCTAAAAACAAGGCCATTCGCTCATACGCCTGTAAACGCAAAGGTAAAGCTGTTTTCTGACCTTCTTTGTGCAATAAAAAGCGTCTTCGTCCTTCTTCGTTTTTTAAATACGAATTAAAAAAATAATAGGCCACTCCGCCCGTAATCAATGAGGGAAGTGAATAGGCTGCTATTTCAATGATTTTTGAGTAATCCATTTTTTTTGTTTTATTTCTACAAAAATAAAAGAATATTAATATTGGTTTGTATTTACTGTAGTCTTTTTATTTATTTTTGTTTAACCTCAAAAGAAACCTATGAATAAGGTCTTACTTGCTTTGCTGCTATTTGTTTCTTTCAATGTTTTCTCTCAGAATGTTGAAATTACAGTAGCTCTTAAAGATTACGAAACAAACCTTCCAATCGAAGACGCTTCGATTACAGTACTCAATACAAAACAGGGTTTGGTCAGTAATAAAGACGGTATTTTTAAAATTTCATTGGAAAAACCTTCTAAGATTCAAATTTCACATACTTCTTACAAAACCATTACGGTCAATTCGGCTTCCTTAAAACTGAAGGAGAATATCATTTACATGGATAGCAGTAACAAAACGCTGGAAGAGGTTATTATCACCACAAAACATCCACAGGAAATTTTAAAAAAACTGGTTCAGAATTCCAGCGATAAATTAACCATTCCGGTAAATCTTAAAATTTATGTCAGAGAGTTTTTTAAACGGAATGATAAATATACTTCCTTTAATGATGGACTTCTGAATTTCTACATTCAGGGAAGACCAACGAATGTTAAAACCGATATTCTTGTAGAACAAAATCGTTTTTATGGACTTATTGATGATGTGGTTGATGAAAGTACGTTAGGCTATAACTTGAACGACATCATGGGGAATTACTACGAATTTAAATATCTGAATAAGGTTGTTGAAGCCTATTCGAAGAAAAAATACGAGTATGAGATTAAAACCTATCCCGGGAATGAGGATTATTATATTATGAATATCCGACCGTTGCCAACATTGGATGAATATTTGCCTGATTTTTTCGTGGTCTATGATTATAAAAAGAATATTATTATTGAAATTAATTCTTCCGTACTTACCGAACGATATGAATTCAAAGGTGTTACCGATTTTTTAGTGATTAAAGGAAAAATCTTTAATTCGGTTTTTAATGCTACCTATAAAAACGATGGCAAAGACTATTATTTGGCAAATTCCAAAGAAGAAATAGGTTTCAAAACCACCAATAAAAAGAAAGAAGAAGAACGTATTGAAGTCAAAAACTATCTGGTAACCACCAATTTCAGTACGAAACCGGTTCCTTATGATAAAACCGATGTTTACAAAGAAAAATCCCTGTTCAATAAACGAAATACCATTTTAACCAACTATTGGGAATTTGATTCCGGATTAACTCCAACCGAAGAAGAAAAGAAAATCATCGAAAGTCTGGCGAATAAATTGTAGAAAATAAATCGTGTGTAAATGATTTTTCATTTAATTTTTTTTGCTTTATTTGTGAGAAAATAAATATAAGTGAAAAAATACATCCTGTTTTTATTTGTTTTCATTTGTGCTGGAACAATTGCAGCTCAAGAAAAAACAATTCGGGTAACGCTTCAAAATGCTGTCACTAAAGAACCAATTCAAAGCGCTTCAGTAGTAGTTAGTAATTCTTCATTGGGTACCATTTCTAATGAGGAGGGTGATTTCCAGTTAAGTGTTTCAAAACCTTCAGAAATTATAATTTCGCATTTGGGATATAAAGCTAAAATGTTGTTTTCGGCAGATTGTAGCGACAAAGGAAGTATTGTTTTACTGGAACCAAACGAGCAAATGTTGGAAGAAGTAATCGTTACCAAATCGCCAATTCATGAAGTTTTGGCTAAGGTAATCGCTACTTCAAAAGAAAAATTAAACAAGCCAATCGTTTTAAACTCGTATTACCGTGAGTTTGTTAGGGTAAACGATAAATACACACGATTTACCGACGGCTTATTGGATTATCATATAAGCGGAACAACAAAAAAAACAAAATCGGATTTAATTGTACACCAAAGCAGGGCCGAAAAATTAATTACTGATGATGATGAAACCAAGGATATAGCTTCCGGTTTGGATGTTCGTTTAGGAATACGTCGTCAATATGATTTTTATACGATTGAGAAAGTTCTGTTTGATAGTAAAAATTACGAGGATTATGAATTTGAATTGAAATCGAAAACTGAAAAATCAGGCAATGAAGTGTATCTTATCAGTTTTCAGCCCAAGGCAGCATTAGAAAAATTTTTGTATAAAGGGGTAATTGCTTACGACCCGTCTACCAATTTAATTTCCGACTTTGAAATTTATTCCGATTTGGACAATTTGAAATATTCTAAGGTAATTAATATCCTTATTGTAAAAGCGATGTTACTCGATATGAGAGTAAAAACATCATTTAAAATCAGTAACGGTAATTACGTTATGGCTTTTTCTTCCAAGAAAGGGAAAATAAAAGTTTGGAACAAAAGGAAATTCGATGAGGTTCTTGAATATAAAAGTGATTTAGTGGTTACCGATTATAAAAAAGAAGATTTCAGCTACGACCCAAAATCCGTTTATGATGATAAATCTCTCTATAAAAGAGGAAACAACTATACTACTAAATTTTGGCTTAACACCGGAGCAATGGTCTTAACCGCCGAAGAAACTAAGATTATTAGTGAACTCGAAAAAGAATCGAAAGTAAACTAAAGAATAATTAAGACATTCAACACTTGAATGTCTTTTTTTTATATTTATTTTTGTCGATTATAATATCATGAACTAAGAAATACAGTTTACTTTGAGACTCAGCGATTCCAATAAAATGCAACAGATAATAAATCAGCTTAACGAAGCGCAACGTGCACCCGTACTGCAAAAAGACGGTCCAATGATTGTAATTGCGGGAGCCGGTTCCGGAAAAACCCGTGTGTTAACTGTTCGTATTGCCAATTTAATTCACTTAGGTGTAGATGCTTTTAACATCCTTTCGTTGACGTTTACCAACAAAGCGGCACGTGAAATGAAAAAACGTATTACCGATATCGTTGGTCCCGAAGCAAAAAACCTTTGGATGGGAACTTTTCACTCGGTTTTTGCCAAGATATTGCGAATCGAAGCCGATAAATTAGGTTATCCGAGTAATTTCACTATTTATGATGCACAGGATTCCGTGCGTTTGATCGGTCAGATTATCAAAGAAATGCAGTTGGATAAAGACATCTATAAACCTAAACAGGTTTTCGGAAGAATCTCGTCTTATAAAAACAGTCTGATTACCGTAAAAGCTTATTTCAACAATCCCGAACTGATGGAAGCCGATGCGATGAGTAAAAAGCCAAGAATCGGTGAAATTTATCAGCAGTACGTAGAGCGTTGTTTCAAATCGGGCGCAATGGATTTTGATGATTTATTGTTGAAAACCAATGAGTTGTTAAACCGTTTTCCGGATGTTTTGGCGAAATACCAAGACCGATTCCGATACATTTTGGTGGATGAGTACCAAGATACAAACCATTCGCAATATCTGATTGTTCGTGCCTTGTCCGACCGATTTCAAAATATTTGTGTGGTAGGAGATGATGCGCAGAGTATTTATGCTTTCCGTGGAGCGAATATCAATAACATTCTGAATTTCCAAAAAGATTACGAAGGTGTTCAGACGTACCGATTGGAGCAAAATTACCGCTCGACCAAAAATATTGTAGAAGCTGCTAATACAATCATTGACAAGAATAAAACGAAATTGGAGAAGGTGGTTTGGACCGCCAATGATTTCGGACCAAAAATTAAAATTCACCGCAGTTTAACCGATGGGGAAGAAGGCCGTTTTGTAGCCTCCACCATTTTCGAGGAAAAAATGCAAAAGCAAATGATGAACGGTCAGTTTGCGATTTTATACCGAACCAACGCACAATCCCGTGCGATGGAGGATGCCTTACGAAAAAGAGATATTCCCTACCGTATTTATGGCGGATTGTCGTTCTACCAGCGCAAGGAAATCAAAGATGTTTTGTGTTATTTACGATTGGTCATCAACCCGAAAGACGAAGAAGCTTTAGTACGCGTTATCAATTATCCGGCGCGTGGAATCGGTAATTCAACTATTGAAAAACTTACGGTTGCAGCCAATCATTACAAACGTTCCATTTTTGAAGTGATGGAACATATCGATAAAATCGATTTAAAACTGAATTCGGGTACCAAAAGTAAGTTGCAGGATTTTGTGATGATGATTAAGAGTTTTCAAATCATCAATGAAAATCAGGATGCACTTTATTTAACCGATCACGTTACCAAGAAAACCGGATTGATTCAGGAACTTAAAAAAGACGGAACGCCGGAAGGGATTGCCCGCATTGAAAACATAGAGGTTTTAATGGGCGGTATCAAGGATTTCATCGAAGGACAAAAAGAAGTTGACGGTGCCCGTGGTGCGTTATCCGAATTCCTGGAAGATGTCGCATTGGCAACCGATTTAGATAACGATACCGGAGATGACGACCGCGTGGCCTTGATGACGATTCACTTAGCTAAAGGACTGGAATTCCCAACCGTATTTATAGTGGGAATGGAGGAAGATTTGTTCCCGAGCGCGATGAGTATGAACACCCGAAGCGAACTGGAAGAAGAACGACGTTTGTTCTACGTAGCCTTGACCCGTGCGGAACATCAGGCGTATTTAACCTATGCGCAATCGAGGTATCGTTGGGGGAAACTGGTAGACAGCGAACCTTCGCGTTTCATCGAAGAAATCGATTCGCAATATCTGGAATATTTAACGCCGGTAGAAACCAATTATCGTTACAAACCAATGATTAATACCGATATTTTTGGAGATGTAGACAAATCGAAATTGCGTTTGGCAAAACCAATAGCAGGAACACCGCCGAAACATATTACCAGTAATGAGCCAAGTCCTAATTTAAATATTCGTAAATTGAAGCCTGTTTCGGGTTCAGCGCCAAGTGGTTCAGCAAATTTGTTTGATAATAATCTGGCGGTAGGGAATGTCGTAATGCACGAAAGATTCGGAAAAGGACAGATACTTAATCTGGAAGGCGTCGGAGCCGATAAAAAAGCCGAAATCAAATTTGAGGTTGGCGGAATCAAGAAATTATTGTTGCGTTTTGCGAAGTTAGATGTGATTGGATAAACTTATAAGATTATGAATATTTTTAAAAAAGTAAACTGGAAGACGTTCTTCATTTTTTTTGTTGTGTTTACGTTGATGAATGGTGTTGTAATTCCAAAATTCATTAATAATGAAGAGATTACAGTACCGCGAATTCTAATTTCGATAGTTGTTTCTTCGATAGTAAGTTTTATTTTGAGTTTAACGGTCAAACCTAAAAGCGATAGTAACGAATAAAAGCAATGAAGTTCAGCCGATTTATTGAACCTTTTTTCTTGTACCTTTATTAAATATCCTCATAAAATGGCACAATTCATAAAAATATATCCCGAGAATCCAAGCGAAAAAGAAATCGCTAGGGTAGTGAAAGTACTAAAGGAAGGCGGATTGATTATCTACCCGACGGACACGGTATACGGATTAGGTTGTGATATTACCAATACCAAAGCATTGGAACGTATTGCAAAAATTAAGGGAATCAAGCTTGAAAAAGCCAATTTTTCGTTTGTATGCAGCGATTTAAGCAATATTTCCGATTATGTGAAACAGATTGACACTTCCACGTTTAAGATTCTTAAAAGAGCCTTACCGGGGCCGTACACTTTCATTTTACCGGGAAATAACAATCTGCCGAAAGAATTCAAAAAGAAAACCACAGTAGGTATTCGTGTACCCGATAATGAAATCGCATTGGAAATCGTTCGCCAGTTAGGAAATCCGATTGTTTCTACGTCCATTCACGATGAAGATGAGGTATTGGAATATACTACCGATCCTGAATTAATCTTCGAAAAATGGCAAAATCTGGTCGATTTAGTCATCGATGGCGGTTACGGTGATAATCATGCGTCTACCATTATCGATTTATCCGGACATGAACCTGAAGTTATCCGTGAAGGAAAAGGAAGTTTAGATATTCTGTAGAGAATAGATGATAAAGAATAGAATAAAGTTTGAAAAAAAAACGCCTTGATATTATCAAGGCGTTTTTTTAATTTGAACACTGAACACTGAACACTGCTATCTGCGTTCGGCTTATTTACTCAAACCTTTCATTTCTTTCTCAATCATGTCGTAAAACTGATCGATTTTCGGCATAATGATAATTCTGGTTCTTCTGTTTTTAGCTCTGTTTGCCGGGGAATCGTTATCCGCTAACGGAATATAAGAACTTCTTCCCGCAGGAATTAACTGTTTCGGATTTACACCTAAATCTTTCTGTAAAACACGAACAATTGAAGTTGCTCTTTTAACCGATAAATCCCAGTTGTCTAACAATACCGCGTTTTTAATCGGCACGTTATCGGTATGACCTTCTACCATACATTCGAAATCCGGTTTGCTGTTGATTACTTTGGCAACTTTACTCAAAACGCCTTTGGCTCTGTCGCTTACTTCATAACTTCCTGATTTGAATAAAAGGTTATCGGCAATGGAAATCATAACCACTCCTTTTTCAACATTAATATTGATGTCCGGATCGTCAATTCCCACTTCACGTTTTAAACTGGTAACCAAAGCTAACGTAACACTGTCTTTTTTGGTTAAAGCATCCTGAAGACGGGAGATCTTAAGATCTTTCTCTTTTAAACTCTCTAATGACTTTTCAAGATTTTGGGCACCTTTTGTAGTTAAAACAGTCATTTCTTTGGAACTGTTTATTAAATCGGTGTTGTTTTTTTTCAGGTATTCGTTTTGGCTGCTTAAAGCATCTTTTTCGGTAAGACAACTGTTTAGTTTAACCGTACAGCTGTTCAGCAAATCCTGAATTTCTTTGTTTTTGGCTTCTAATTCAGCAATTTTCTTTTTCGATCCACACGATGTTAGTGAAATTGCGGCTACTGAAAGGATAATAAAGAATCTCTTCATGATTATTGATTTTAATTGATGTACAAAGTTACAGAGTTCCCAAAGGGCTCAAAAGTTTAAAACGATAAACTAATGTTAAAAATTAGTATCAAAAACCTTACCGTTTTTAAGGAAGTAACGATAAACAATCGAATTTATTTTGAAGTAATTTTTAGACGGAATCCCTTCTCGTTTGCCTAAAAACTTGAAAATGTGGAAGTAAAAGTAAAAATGTGCACTCAAAATAGCCCATAAATGTTTGGGTTTCCCCTGAAATAAAAAACGGATTCCTGCAATACCATCTAAAGACATACGAATGAAAAGCACCGGAAACAATTGCGATACCGGAAGGTTTTTAAGCATCATCCAGGCAGAATTCCTGAAGTTAAGAAAGGTTTTTCGGGGATTACCGGCTTCTAATGTAGCGCCACCCACATGATAAACCGTTGAGGTTCCGCAATATTTTATGATGTGTCCTTTGTTAAAGGCACGCCAACACAAATCAATCTCTTCCTGATGGGCAAAGAAATCATCATCAAAACCTTTCAGTTCACGATATACTTCTTTTCGGATAAAGAAACAGGCACCGGAAGCCCAGAAGATTTCAATAGTGTCGTTATACTGTCCGTTATCTTTTTCAATGGTTTCGAAGATGCGCCCGCGACAGAAAGGAAATCCGTATTTGTCGATGAAACCACCGGCTGCACCTGCATATTCAAAGTAGTCTTTATTCTTATAATCGAGTATTTTTGGCTGAATAATAGCGGTTTCAGGTTCGTTGTCAAATAAGGTAACAATCGGTTGTAACCAGTTTTCGGTAACTTCAATATCAGAATTTACCAAGGCATAAATATCTTCTTCTACAAATCGTAACGCTTCATTATAGCCTTTCGCAAAACCGAAATTCGCCGTATTTTCTATAATCGTAACCGAAGGAAAATGGGTTTTGATATATTCCACGGAAGTATCAGTAGAAGCGTTATCGGCAACATATATAGAAGCTTCAGGAGAATGTTGGATCACCGAGGGTAAAAACTGTTCTAATAGTTTTACACCGTTCCAGTTTAAGATGACTACTGCTGTTTTTTTCAAAAGATGAATCGCGGATTTGGTTATTGGTTTTTGAAATCAGGCAATTCCCGAAGAAACTGATAGTGCTCGTTTTCAAAATCCATCCTACAAAAATAATGATTTAGTCCGTTGGTTACCATTAAATAATCGGCTTTGAGTGTCATATTGTAGCGGGCAATCTGATCGAAAGTGTTTTGCGAGATGGGAACTTCGGGCGCTTTGCATTCTATCAGCAGAAAAATACTGCCGTCGGGTTTAAAAACCACCGCGTCATACCGTTTGGTAATGCCGTTTATTTTGAGCACTTTTTCAACGTTAATGTACGATTTAGGATAATTTTTATCGGTTAGCAGAAACTGTACTACGTGTTGGCGCACCCATTCTTCGGGAGTGAGGACCACAAATTTTTTACGGATTTCATCAAACACAGCGACTTTATTTTCACTATTTTTGAACCGAAACGCATACGCAGGGAAATTCAGTTTTTGCATGAAGCAAATATAATTTTAAATTGAATTAGAAACAACTGATTACCAAACACTGCATACTGACTACAGAAGAACCATGGACGAAGTTTTAAGAATCATCAAGGACATACAAGCCGGAAACATCAAACCGATTTATTTTTTAATGGGCGAGGAGCCGTATTACATTGATAAGTTATCGGAATACATCGAAAATAATATTTTACAGGAACACGAACGCGATTTTAACCAAACCGTTTTGTACGGACGCGATGTAACGATAGAAGACATTGTTGGGAACGCAAAACGTTTTCCGATGATGGCCGACCGCCAAGTGGTGATTGTAAAAGAAGCACAGGAATTGTCCCGAACGATTGATAAATTAGAATCGTATGCCGAAAACCCACAGCCTACAACGGTTTTGGTTATCTGCTACAAATATAAAACGCTCGACAAACGCAAGAAAGTTACCAAAACACTGGACAAAGTGGGTGTGGTTTTCGAAAGTAAGAAGCTGTATGAAAATCAGGTGGGCGATTGGATGAAACGCGTGTTGGCCGGCAAGAAACTTAACATCGAACCGAAAGCCGCAGCGATGTTTGTAGATTTCTTAGGCACCGATTTAAGCAGAATTGCAAATGAAATCGACAAACTGGCGATTATCCTAAAGCCCGGAGAAACGATTACACCGGCAGTTATCGAGGAAAATATCGGTTTCAGTAAGGATTTTAACCCGTTTGAATTGCGTAAGGCGATTGGCGAAAAGAACCAACTGAAAGCGTATCAGATAGCGGATTACTTCGCACAAAACCCAAAAGACAATCCAATTGTGCTGACTATCGGATTAGTGTTCGGCTTCTTTACACAGTTGTTACAGTATCACGGACTGAAAGACAAAAGTCCGGCCAACGCCGCAAAAATGCTGAAAGTGAATCCGTATTTCCTGAAAGATTATGATGTGGCGCTGAAGAACTATCCGATGAAGAAAGTGAGCGCGATTGTGAGTACGCTTCGGGATATTGATGTGAAAAGTAAAGGGGTGGGCGCCAATAATATTTCGCAACACGATTTGCTTAAGGAGATGTTGGTGAAGATATTTAATTAGAGGAAGAGGAAGAGGGAGAAGGCAGAGAAGCAAGCTTTACAAATAAAGAATAAATTAAACGTTTTATAATGAAGCACTATTGGAAGATAATTGTTGTTTTTGTTTTACTTTTTTTAGTTTATCATGGAGCAGAATACATGATTGTTTTTAAAAATAATGTCATTGGGTTTTTAGCGCTCCAGGGATTGTTCTTCGTTTTGGCATGGTTTCTTGGGAACTGGTATTCCGGGAACGGATTGAAAGCTTGGGGGTTGCCGTTTAACAGAAAAGTGTTTAAACTGGCGGGCATTGGATTAGTAATGGGAATATTGCTGTACGGATTGCCTTTTGGGGTTAGTCTTTTATTAGGAGTGGAACAAGTTATCAATGTGCCAAATCTTAAAACGATGGTTACGATGAGTCTTCCGTTTGCCTTTGGGGTTTTATTTTCTTCGTTTTCGGAAGATATTCTCACCCGCGGAATTCTGTATTCGCAGTTTCATACTACTTTAAAACCAGTGTTGTTGGCTTTATGTTCAGCTCTTGTTTATCTTTTAAATCATATTTACCGTTTGACGGATGGGCCGGAATCCTGGTCGTATATTTTTATGCTTGGTCTTGTTTTTATTGTTCCGCTTTTGAATACAGGAAACTTATGGTTTACCGGAATGATGCATTGGGCCGGCAATGTGTTTTTTCATGTTACCCATAATGTTATCCAAACGGATACTAATGAAGGTGGTATTAGTCCGAATTATTTGTTTGCCCTTTGTATGATTGCAATTTTACCGATAGTGTGGTTGGTGTCAAAAACTGTTAGTGCCGACTTCAACTCAGGGACAACAACAGTATAAATCATTGTTAAGGAAAGCAGTAATTAATTTAAAATATATAGTGTAAAAAGGGACATTCGGTAAGAGTGTCCCTTTTCTATTACAATTGCCGAATGTGTATCACTAAATTTAGTGATAGCTCCTCACTAAAATGTGGTATTTTATCCCTTATTTCAAATTTCAATGTTGTAAATATTAAATAATAATTCATTTTTGTATGTGGAAAATGCCTCAAAATATCATTAAACTGTAAAATTTATGAAAAAAAGATTTTTAGTATTTGTACTTACTTTATTAAGTGGTGTAACGTTTGGTCAGAACAGCACGGAAGCAAATAATCTTGTTGAAGAAGGAATTGTTTATCATGACAAGGGTGATTATGAAAACGCACTAATTAAGTATGATAAAGCATTGGAAGCAGATAAGGATAATCTTTTTGCGCTTACCGAAAAGGCGATGACATTAAATGCTGCAGGTAAATATGCTTTGGCAATTGAATGTTGTGAAAAAGCATTTAAAAGGCATTCCGTTGATAACGGTTTTAAAACACTTTATGTGTGTTACGGAAATGCTTACGATGGCTTGAAAAAACCAGAAGAGTCGGTAAAAATCTATAATAAAGGAATTAAAGATTTCCCAAATTATTATCAACTGTATTACAATAAAGGGGTGACATTGGCCGGTATGAATAAAATCGATGAAGCTATAATGAGTTTTGAAAAATCGGTTTCCTTGAACCCTAATCATCCCGGTTCCCACAATGCTTTGGGAAGATTATCAGACAACAGTGAAACGAGGGTTAGAGCGCTATTAGCATATTATCGTTTTATGGTATTGGAACCTAAAAGCTCAAGAGGAGCTGAAAATCTGAGTTACATTAAGAGGATAATGACAGCCAATGCGGAAAAGAAAGGAGAAAATGAGATTACACTTCAGTTAGATTCCAATATTCTTAAAGGATTTGACGGGAAGCAAAAAGAGAATAGTTTCAAATCGACCGATTTGATTCTGTCCATGGATGCCGCGTTAGATTATGATGATAAATATAAAAATGAAACCCAAATCGAGCGATTCATTCGTAAAACAGGGACTTTCTTTTCATCATTGGAAGAATCCAAAAAAGATAATTACGGTTTTTACTGGGATTACTACGTACCTTATTTCACCGAAATGAAAGCTAAGGGACTTATAGAGCCTTTTGCTTATATCGCTTTTTCAGGTTCTAAAGACGAAGTGGTACAAGCATGGCTGAATTCCCATAAAAACGATGTAGCGAAGTTTTATGATTGGAATAAGGCATTTAACTGGAAAGGAAAATAATTGAAATTCCTTTTGCAACTCGCAAGCATAATTTCGAAAATCATTTGAAATATAAAGGGACATTCGGTAAGAATGTCCCTTTTTTTAGGGTTATTTTCTGAAATCTAATCCTTTGATGAGGTTGTATTCTGTGGATTTTGTACCGTATTGTGATTTTACCATTTCTTTGATTCGGGAAGTGGTTTCGGACAGGGTTTTGAAACCGGTTTGACGTTCGTTTATCTTTGGCTGATAGGCACTGAACTTTTGAGTTACCGCGTTGTTTACGGTTGTGGCATGCGTTAGCAAAGTATTTAATGCAGGAATTTTAATGGCTACGTTAGTTGGGTCATAATTGGTGCCGAATTGTTGTAAAAGGGTAATAATATCGGTGAAATTTTGAAGTTGACTTCCATACGATTTTTCAGAACGGCTGATGGATTCCTGTGTAGAGTTTGACGTAACCGGAAGTGGCTTTTCGCCTCTGATTTTTCGAACGAATTTATTAACATCTATAAATTGCTGTGAGTTTACCCCTGATTTTGCTTTAATGTAGGAGTTGACTAACGTGAGTTTTTTACTGATGGAATCCGGATTGGCGTTGAAAGTGTTTTTACGCATTCGTACTGCTTCCGAAAATTCATGATGGGTGGTTGTGTGCTCGGTTTGAATGGTACTCAGTTGCGATACCAATAACTGAAATCCTGAAGGAGTGAGCTCCGGAATACCGGGATCATAGTTTTGAAAGTTGCTGATGAACTGATAAAATTGTTCTGCTCTTGCGAGACGAGCGGCATAAGATGCCTGAGAAGGTGTTGCCATGTTGTGTGGTTTACTATTTGTGTTTTTGTATTTAATTCGTAAGAATTATTTTGCGAAATTAAAAAAGCTAATTGATAAACAAAAATTTAATTGTAAGAAATTAAAAACATTTTTTGTTTTTTTAATGTTGATTTATGAAGAAGAAAAGCAGGTGTTTCAAATGCAGTTGCACCGATGTGAAATAGAAATGCGACAGGGCAAATAAAAGATGCGCCGATATAGAAAATGAATGCGGCAAGGCAGATAAAGGATGCGTTGGAGCAAATAAAGAATGCGTTGAGATAGATAACGGCTGCGCCGAAGTAAAATAAAGATGCGTTAAAGCAAATAATAAATGCGCTGATACAGATAATGAATGCAGAAAGACAGATAAAGAATGAAAAAGAATGAATTTACGATAGCGTGTTGTTGTTATGTGAATAACTCGGCCGTAGTGTTGATAAGAAAATTCGGAAATTCTATTGGTTTTTTGTAGTTTGGCGGGGTGAAACTGCTAAAGGAATCCGGTGTTGATTGGATTGGCTTTTGGGGTTCATGTATTTAGGAGTTACAATCAATTTTAACCAAACAGTATTATGAAGAAACTTATTTTGTTTATCGTATTATTCTCGACAATTTATTCTGTTGCTCAAGATAAATTAAATTTCAATACAAAATTTACGCAAAGCGAAGACAAATGGGTAGCTTTTTCAGCCGACTCTCTTGGATCACATATTTTTGGTTTTATATACATTGATTCAGAGGCGGGATTAACATTCGATTATTCAGGTTCTTTCAAAATTGACAGCAATGGGAAGTACCTTCTTAAAAAAAAGGAAATGGAAGGGGCTATTAAACATCGATTACAACCTAACAATGTATTGGTCGCAATTATTCCGGAATCACATTTTGCAGAATTGGGAGTTTCCAAGTTTCCTGAATGGCTCAAATATTATAAAGAAGATGAAAATACCATTGAGCGTTTATATAAATGGGGATATATGTATAATGGTTGGGGCGAATGTGCCAAAGCATTGGAATTTTTGGAAAAAGCAAATAAAATTAATCCCGACTATAAAGGGCTTAGAGTTGAATTAGGCTTTTCATATAATTGCTTGGGTCAATCTCAAAAGGCAATCAGTATTCTAAAAGCAGCACTCAAAACCGAACCCAAAGATGCCTACATCTATAAAGAACTTCTTTATTCACAAATACATAATGATCAACTGGATGATGCTGTAAAAACTTATGATAAGGTAGTAGCTGAAATTGCTGATAAAACCTATAATGCAGAAAATGCTTTTAATATTTTAGGAGTGTACTTTCGCCAAAAGAATATTAAAAAATTTAACGAGTGGATAAAAAAAACACAAATTGATAATGACAAAAAATTTGGCCCTTATGTAGAAAGGTTGAAGAAAGAATTAAGCACAAATTAAAATTCGAAAGGATATTGGTCTTCTGTAATGGAAGGGTTAGAAATTATAGTCAACAGATTTCCCAAAATAAGATTTAAATAAATACACTTAAAACATTACCATGAAAGAAAAAATAAAAGTACTTCAAACCATACATCTTGCCATATGTGGCGGAGTAATTATTGCGTATGCAACGATAGGAAAGTTTTCAATTGAAACCTTAAAAATCGAAACTATTGATTCTTCCGAAATTGTTTATGTACTTATTCCGGTTATGGCTTTCGTATTGAGTAACTTTTTGTTCAAAATGCAATTAAAGCAAGTTAACCCCAAACAGGACCTTTTGGAGAAATTACCGGTGTATCAGACGGCTTCCGTTATCCGGTGGGCTATTCTTGAAGGGGCGGCTTTTGCGCTGTTATTTATAAAACCGGATTTTATGGTATTGGGAATACTGATAATTGTATATCTGTTGTTTTTAAGACCTACAGAAGAGAGAATTACCGTTGATTTTGAAAGGATTGTATAAGAAAACACAACCTGCCTTTGATGAAATTCTGTGTACAGAACCATTAGGAAGTAAGACACAATGAAACAGTTAGTGCTTAAATTGGTTTTTCCGTTAACGATAATGTCGTTTTTACTGTTTACTAAATGGTGGTATGTGTTGGTAGTGGACGGTCCAGACACCATTATGTATGGTTTCCCGTTGATTTATACCTGCCAGGGATTTCATACTTCCATGTCTTCTCAGTTTTTTCTGCTCGAATTGTCGGTTGATCTTGCCGTTTATTTCCTGTTTTGGTTGGGTGTGGTTTATCTGATTCATCGTTTTGTGTGGCACATCCGGATTCCGAAAGTAATTACCATTTTACTGTTTATCGTAACGCTGTTGTTATTGGGATTTAACATGTTGTTTGTGGTAAATCCGGATAATTTATTTTCATGTAAGAGAGATTTTGGTGTCGATATTATGAAAACCGGTTTTAAATGGGACTGGCAGCGGCAGGAGCATCCGGATTATTATGATTATCATCCCGAAAAACGCAAACAATAAAATGTTATAGTGGTTACGGACAGCTTTTCACGATTTGTTACTACACTAAGGAAATAGTATATTGCAGTATCAACCAAAAACAAAAACTATGCATCCGATTGTAAAAAACATTTTAGCGGTCCTGATAGGAATTATCGTGGGTACTTTTGTAAACGGGAGCCTGATTTCTATCAGTGGCTCAATAATACCGCCGCCGGAAGGGGCTGACGTTACAACAGTAGAAGGCTTAAAAGCTGCCATGCATTTGTTTGAACCCCAGCATTTTATTTTTCCGTTTCTGGCCCATGCTTTGGGTACTTTAACCGCAGCTTTTATTGCTGCACGGCTTGCAGCAACCAACAAAATGCGAATTGCACTCGGAATAGGCGTTTGTTTCCTTGTAGGTGGCGCCATGATGGTGTATCAGTTGCCATCGCCGGTTTGGTTTTCTGTTCTGGATCTTGTTGGAGCTTATATCCCTATGGGATGGCTGGGTGCTAAATTGGCTTCTGTTACTAAACAAGGATAATTGTTTTCTATTATTCTGAAACAGAAATACTTTCTAAAAACAATTAAAATACCGATATTTGCCCACCTCAAATGATTAAACTTTAAAACAATGATGAATAAAAATACGGTTTTAGGATGGGCAACCTTAATCATGGTAATTATGGGATTGCTTTTAATCGGTCTTGGAATTTACCGTTATGCCGATGTGGCAGGCTGGGGATTTGCGGCTGTGGGTGTTGGATTCCTTGCAAATGCATGGGTATTTAACGCTTTGAAAGGAAGAGTATAAATCAGAATACAGCAATAGTAGTATGAAAATCCGAGTCTTGATTCGGATTTTTTTGTTTGCGGTTTTTTAGAAATTCTGATTTGCTTCGGACATTTAAAACAAAAGGACTTTAGAATTGACTAAAGTCCTTTTGTTTTAAATGCTTACTGTTTGTAAATCGAAAGTTATGAACCAGCAAACGGTGTTCCGAAAATGCCCACGGCAAGTTCTGCCCAAACAAGTAGAAGCAAAAGCAAGATTACCGCACAAATGGCAATTCGGTATTGAATTTTGGTTACTTTTCTCAGTACAAATTCACACAGCATTCCAGTACCGTATAGCAGAAAACCTGCGACAATAAAGTCGGAAAATGACCAATTTACTTCTTCTGTAAATTGCATTGCGATTAGTGGTATCAGTAATAAAAATGTTACTGTAAACATGATAGCTGTAAGTCTTTTGTTTTGCATCATCATAATCATAGCGTTTTGTTTTTTTAGGTTATTGAATTTATGCACTGTTTTTAAATTACTCGTTTTGTGTGGTTTATCTTTTTTAAATTTTAGTGTGAAACCAGATTTGATCGATACAAATATAATAAACTTTGAAATACAAAGTACTTTATGTTTGAAAATTTCATAATTTAGCAGCAAATAATTTGATGCTATGCAATTCTTTGTTGAGAAAAAATCTGTTGTTCGAAAAATCTGGGGGAAGAGTGATACGATACTTTTTATTTTTGCCGGAGCTGCTGCCGAGTTTGCACTCAATAAGGCGGTCGATTGGTTGTATTTTACCGGGAAGCTGCCTTCGGATCCCTTAGGTAGGTTGTTTTCTACCGTTCGGTATGCGCGGAAAATTGTTTTTTCGTCGATGGATGAGGCTAACAGCACTATTGATACCATGCGAAAAATTCATACTGCTGTAGAACAAAACCGCGGTGCAGCAATTCCGGATTGGGCGTATCGCGATGTTCTTTTTATGTTAATATATTATTCAATTGCAGCGCATGAATTGCTCGAAAATAAATTAACCGATGACGAAAAAGAAGAAGTTTACAATGTTTTTTACCGTGTGGGAATAAGAATGGGGTTGAAAGGATTACCGCCCAACTATAAGGCATGGCTTCCGGTTCGAAAGGAACATTTAATTGGGAATCTCCAAAAAAGTGCGTTTTCAGAAGACCTATTCAGACAGTATAAAAAACATTTAGGAAGTATTCGATTCAGGATTTTGATTGAAGGTCAGAAATTAGTGGTTCCAGAAAGAGTAAAAAGTTTATTGAATTTAAGTAATTTTTCTTTGTTGACGCCGGTAGTGCCAATGTATAAAATCAGTAGAGCGATGAGGTTGGATGGTTTTGTCAAGAACATTCTTTTGCCATCCGAATACCAAGAACAGATAAAAGAACTGGATGTATATTCAGAGCAATAAAGGATTTAACGGATGAATTGCTAAGATTCCAATTTCAGCATTTGCTTTCTTTTTAATTAGGACTATCTTTGCGTTTAGATTTAATTCAAAAGTTTTTGAAGATTATTAACAAGTAACAATATAAATTGCACTATGTCAGACGATAAGAAAGTAATTTTTTCGATGTCGAAGGTGAGTAAAACTTACTCTTCCACAAACAAGCAGGTTTTAAAAGACATTTATCTGAGTTTCTTCTACGGAGCTAAAATCGGTATCTTAGGTTTGAACGGTTCCGGTAAATCATCATTGCTGAAAATTATTGCGGGTGTTGATAAAAACTATCAGGGTGATGTGGTGTTTGCACCTAATTATACTGTTGGCTATTTAGAACAGGAGCCATTGTTAGATGAAAACAAAACGGTTATTGAAGTAGTTCGTGAAGGGGTTGCCGAAACAATGGCGATTTTGGATGAGTTTAATAAAATTAATGATATGTTCGGACTTCCGGAAGTCTACGAGGATGCCGACAAAATGCAGAAACTGATGGATCGTCAGGCCGAATTGCAGGATCGTATTGATGCTGCAGGCGCTTGGGAGATTGATAACAAACTGGAAGTTGCTATGGATGCTTTGCGTTGTCCGGATTCGGATACACCAATTAGTGTATTGTCCGGTGGTGAAAAACGTCGTGTGGCTTTATGTCGTTTGTTATTACAACAACCCGATGTATTGTTATTGGATGAGCCTACCAACCACTTGGATGCCGAGTCGGTATTGTGGTTAGAGCAACATTTACAACAATATGCGGGAACAGTTATTGCAGTAACGCACGACCGTTATTTCCTTGATAATGTAGCGGGTTGGATTTTGGAATTGGACAGAGGTGAAGGTATTCCGTGGAAAGGAAACTACTCGTCTTGGTTGGATCAAAAATCGAAACGTATGGAATTGGAAGAAAAAGTAGCTTCCAAACGTCGTAAAACGTTAGAGCGCGAGTTGGATTGGGTACGTCAGGGAGCAAAAGGCCGTCAGACCAAACAAAAAGCACGTTTACAGAATTACGATAAATTATTGAACGAAGATCAAAAAGAACTTGACGAAAAATTAGAATTGTATATCCCTAACGGACCGCGTTTGGGAACCAATGTTATCGAAGCGAAACACGTTGCAAAAGCATACGGAGACAAATTGTTGTATGACGATTTGAATTTCACTTTACCACAAGCAGGAATTGTTGGAATTATCGGACCAAATGGTGCTGGTAAAACCACGATTTTCAAAATGATTATGAATGAATTACAACCCGATAGCGGTGAATTCGTAACCGGAGATACGGTGAAAATTGCTTATGTAGACCAATCGCATTCCAATATCGATCCAAACAAATCCATTTGGGAAAACTTCTGTGACGGTCAGGAATTAATTATGATGGGCGGACGTCAGGTAAATTCTAGAGCTTATTTGTCTAGATTCAACTTTGGCGGAAGCGACCAGAATAAAAAAGTGGCAACGCTTTCTGGTGGAGAGCGTAACCGTTTGCATTTGGCGATGACCTTGAAAGAAGAAGGGAACGTATTGTTACTGGATGAGCCAACGAATGATTTGGACATCAACACACTTCGTGCTTTAGAAGAAGGTTTGGAGAATTTTGCCGGTTGTGCGGTGGTTATTTCCCACGACCGTTGGTTCCTGGACAGAATTTGTACGCACATTTTAGCATTTGAAGGCGATTCTCAGGTATATTTCTTTGAAGGAGGTTTCTCTGACTACGAAGAGAATCGTAAGAAGCGTTTAGGTGATGTGGCACCAACGCGAATCAAATACAAAAAGTTGATCAGAAACTAAATAATAGAAAAGCGGCCTTAGGGTCGCTTTTTTTCTTCGGATAAATAATACAAAAAGAACAAGTCTAAACAAATGTTAAATAATTTAACAAAATTTGAAATTTTCCATGTTTTTTTTGAATGTTATTTGGGTAGGGTTTAGTAAATTGTACTTTTTAATTTTTTAATGCAAACTAACCGATTTTATTTATTTCTACTGTTTTTTGTGCTGATTTTTCAGTGCGTTCAGGCGCAATCTGAAAGTGTCAGTCGCAGGACTATTTTAGATTTATTATCGAAATCGGGAGAGCATTTGAATAAATTAGAGTGTAATAAGTCATTGGATTATGCAAAAAAAGCACTTAATGAAGCTTATGAAATAGAAGACAACCAGTTAATTGCCCGCTCGTACAATCTGATAGGTTTAAACTTCGAGGAATTTTCCGATTACAAAAAAGCCGCCGGTTTTTATAATAACGGAATAAAATACGCTAATAAAACTACGAATGATACTTTAAAAGGATGGCTTTATAACAATCTAGGAAATCTGTATTGTTTCAGAAAAGTCGATTTTAAAAAAGGTATTGAAAACTATAAAAAGGCATTGGTTTATTCTGAAAAGATAAAAGACAGTACCGAAATTATGTTTTCAAATCTGAATATCGCAGCGGCTTATTTTGCAAGAGAAGAATATCTTTCCGGGTATCCTTATTTAAAAAAAGCCGAACCATTGGTGAAAAAGCTGGACATTATGGAATCCAGCCTTTCCATGAATTCATTATACGGTTCTTATTACGCCTATCGTAATGAATTTGCTAAAGCTGAAGCTTCATTTAAAAACGCATTGAAAATTTGCGAAAATAATAAAGTGGAATTGCTTGAAACAAATGTATCCGAACTTTACGACGATTTTTCGAGATTTTACTTCAAGATAAAAGATTATAAAAATGCTTATCTGTATTTGGATAAATACAATGATTTAAAAGACAAGATTTACAATATTGAACGGGTAAAAGAAGTTAATGTTGCCGGTTCCAGTATTCAACTCGACGAATATAAAAGGGAAATTGACAAGATAGAGGTTGAAAAATTAAAACAAAATGACCGACTAAAACAAACCAAGCTTGTTGTGGTAATGTTTATTGTTGTGTTTTTCGTTTTGTTATTGTTGGTTTATGCGCTTTACCGAAGCAATCAGCTACGAAAAAAGTCCAACCGAAAACTGAAAATTGCCAATGAAGAATTGCTTGTGGCCAAAGAACAGGCCGAGGAAGCTTCCTTACTGAAATCACAGTTCATTTCTACCATCAGCCACGAATTACGCACACCTTTATACGGAGTGGTTGGAATTACTGATTTGATTGCCGATGAACACAAAGAACTGAAAAACAGCACCTATCTCAAATCGCTTAAGTTTTCGGCCAAGTATTTACTTTCTCTTGTGAATGATATTCTTCAGGTTTACAAAATCGAAGAAAAAAAGATAGTGTTGGAAAATTCAATTTTCAACCTTTCCGACGAGTTGACTTCCATAGTCGAGAGTTTACAGTTCCTGTCCGTAAAAAACAACAACAAGTTATGTTTGGAAGTTGATGAGGCCATTCCGGAATTCATCATTGGCGACAAAGTGCGTTTGTCTCAGATTTTCATGAATCTGGTAAGCAACTCATTAAAATTTACGAAAGATGGTAAAGTCAAAATTGTTGCCAAATTGGAGCGAAACGAAGCTTCATTTTGCTTTGTGACTTTTATGGTTATTGATAATGGTATCGGAATCGCAAAAGAACATCAGCAAAAAATATTTGAAAAATTTGTTCAGATTGAGCGTAAAGAAGACGATTATCAGGGAACCGGTTTAGGGTTATCGATTGTAAAACAATTGGTAAATCTTTATGGTAGTGAAATTCATTGTGAAAGTGAAGAAAATGTAGGTACAAAAATGATTTTCACCATAGGTTTCGACACTGATGAGACCAAACGGAATGATTTACTGAAAAACCTAGAAGTCGATTTCTCCGAAGAACGTACCTATAAAATTCTGGTTGTGGAAGACAATAAAATCAATCAGATTGTTACCAAGAAAATTTTGGATATCCGTCATTTTGAAAGTGTTATTGTCGATGATGGCTATGAAGCGTTGAAAGTACTTGAAAATGAAGTTTTTGATGTAATTCTGATGGACATCAACATGCCAAAAATAAATGGATTTGACACTTCAAAATTGATTCGTAAAAAAGGAGTTACAACGCCAATTATTGCAGTAACGGCTTTTGATAAACAGGAAATTATCGAACAGGTTCAGGCTTCTAAAATGAATGAAGTTATTGTTAAGCCATTTGATCCCAATTATTTGTATAAAATGATAATCCATATTTCAAATAAAAAAGAGGAAGAAACCAAAGCCAAAGTGTAACGAAATAAGACTTTATATTTTTACAGAAAAATCAATCGTGAAACCAGTTAACATATCAATTGATTTCACGATTAATTTTTTAAAAATGCAGTAACAGTTCAACTTTCGAATTAATGAATCGGGATGTTCTTTTTGCTATTTGATAAACGATTTGAATTTTTTGGAATTGTGATATGAAGAATTCCGTCTTTATACGTCGCTTCGATTCTTTCGGTTTCAGCGGCATCCGGAAGATGGAACGAACGGCAGAACGATCTGTAAGAGAACTCTTTTCGGGTATAATTCTCTTTTTTGTTCATTTCCTCTGATCTTTCTTCTTTTTCCGAAGCAATGGATATGGTTTTATCTTCAATTTCAACCTTAAAATCCTCTTTTTTCATTCCGGGAGCAGCCAAATCGATTTGGTACTCACGTTCGGTTTCCGATAAATTTACCGATGGCATGGTGCTGCCGATGTCGGTAAAATTTTTGAAACTCCACTCCATAATGTCTTTGGGGAAAAACTCGTCTAATAACGAATGTGTGGTTGATTTTGAACCACTGTTTGCTAATAAATCCATAATGTTTGTATTTAAAATTATTAAATAGTTTACATTATAAAAATACTGAAAAAAAGAAAAAACAACAATATGATTAAGGTTAATGTATTGTTAATCAGTTAGTTGATTTTTAAGGCCATCCCAATTCCGGTTTGCTTACCATTGTAAAAAGGAAGGATTCCGACCGATTCAACATTCTTATTTTTTTTTGAAAATAATTTATTGGTATATGGGAATAGCCAATACGCTACTTTAGTGCTCAGAATTCCAATTCCGGCTCCGGCTGCAACATCTGTAAGCCAATGTCTGTTGTTAAACATTCGGTACATACCGGTTCCAGATGCAACAAGGTATCCGGAGATGCCATACCAAACCGAAACATCTTTGTATTCCTGCCACATGAATTCTGCGCCTGCAAAAGCGGTTGCGGTGTGACCTGAGGGGAATGAATTAAAAGAAGAAGCATCGGGTCTTTCTACTTTTGTAATATGTTTTAATCCGGTCACCGTTGCCGCAACCATTAAATAAGATGTTCCTAAAATAATGGATCTGTCTTTTAAATCGTTTTTACCATCCACACCAACATTATTCAGAATATAAACCGTTGCAGCGGGAGCATATTGCGAAAAATCATCAATGGATACTTTTTCGTCAATATGTTCATATACTTCGGTGCGAATTTGCGTATTTATTCCAAGCAGCTCATGATTGTCCAATGCAATAATTCCATAACCGATTAATCCTGCCGGAATGATTAACTGTTTGTAATTGAATTTTAAATTTTTATCTGTAATTGTATCTTTTTGCTTTGTTTCTTGTGCATTTACAAGACAAACCAAGGTCAGAAAGAAGAATGAAAATAATTTCTTTAAAATCATAAATTACCTGTAATACATGTTAATACCAACGTTTTTTATTTTTTTTGGAAGCTTCCGATTTTCGTGAATTCGATTCTGGTTTTTTCTTTGGACCCTGAGGTTTCTTTTTATTTCTCAAATCCGGTTTTGCATCAGGATTCACTTCGCTCCACTGAAAAGGATGATCTGTAACCACTTTTACTTTCTGACGCGTTAGTTTTTCAATATCCTGCCAATACGTTTTTTCGTCTCTGGAACAAAATGAAATCGCCATACCCGAGTTTCCGGCACGTCCGGTACGACCAATGCGGTGTACGTAGGTTTCCGGAATATTCGGTAAATCAAAATTGATTACATAAGGTAACATTTCAATGTCAATACCACGAGCTGCAATATCGGTAGCCACCAAAACAGTGGTTTCGTTGCGTTTGAAACTTTCCAGCACACGTTGACGTGCATTTTGCGATTTGTCTCCGTGAATGGCTTCCGCATTGATGTTTTGTTTTTTCAGGGCTTTTACCACATTGTCGGCGCCGTGTTTTGTACGCACGAAAACCAAAACGCTTTCCAGTTTTTCACCTTCAATAATCTGATATAAAAGATTTCTCTTATTTTCCTTATCAACAAAATAAACCTTCTGATTCACTTTTTCGGCAGTACTTGAAATCGGAGCTACGGAAACATATTCGGGTTTTGTCAGGAAACTGTCAGCAAGCTCACGGATGGCTATCGGCATGGTTGCAGAAAACAACAGTGTTTGTCGGTTATCCGGCGTTAATTTGATGATTTTCTTCACATCATTAATGAATCCCATGTCTAGCATCAAATCGGCTTCATCCAAAACCAAATGGTGTAAATGGTTCAAGTCGATGAAACCTTGTTTGTTTAAGTCCAACAAACGTCCGGGAGTAGCCACTAATATGTCGACCCCTTTTTTTAGTTGGTCTACTTGCGAGATCTGATTCACACCGCCAAAAATCACTAATGTTCTGATATTGGTATATTTTCCGTAGGTATCAAAACTTTCGGCCACCTGAATGGCTAATTCACGAGTTGGAGTAACTACAAGCGTTCGGATGTGCTTTGTCTTGCTGGAAGAACCAACAATACGGTGTAAAAGATTTAGGATAGGAATAGCGAAAGCCGCTGTTTTTCCGGTTCCGGTTTGCGCGCAGCCTACCAAATCGTTTCCGTCTAATATAATCGGAATGGATTTTTCCTGAATAGGGGTTGGATTTGTGTAACCTTCATCGGCTATCGCGTGCTGTATATTTTTGAGTAAATTTAGTTCGTCAAATTGCATAAAAAAAACGATAGTGTTTATTGACTATCGTTTACAAAAGTACTCTAAAATTTCGACATTGTTATTTAATCGATTTTGCTTTCATAAAATCGGTAATTAAATAGGCGATTAATTTTCCGACGAGATGATTGTTTTTCTCAAAATCCAAATCGGGTGCGCCTTCACAAATATGCAGATATGAAACATTTGGATGTTGCCCGAAATAATCTAGAAACTGACGTAATTGTTCTACCGAAAAACCGCTTAAAGTCATAGCGCTGCTGGGAATATTCGGAATAGCATCCAGATCAATTTCGATTCCGAACGGGTCGGTACCAATGTGTTTTTGGGCCAATTCCATTTCCGATTCAAAGTTTTTTTCCTTGCGTACGGCAATTTGTTCGTAAGTATTGTATTTTACTTTATCTTCTGCTTTTTTTATATTTTCCAGTATGCTTTTTGAGGTATAACTTTCGTGTAAACCGAAAACGAAGTATTTTTTCAGGAAACCTTCTTCATACGCATAGGAAAATCCGTTTCCGCTGTGACGTCCTTCCAAGGCTCGGAAATCGGTATGAGCATCAAAATTTATGGCATTTACCGGTTTTCCTTTGGCTAAAGCTAAACCTTTAATGTTTCCGTAGGCATTATTATGTCCGCCACCAATAATGATTGGAATTTTTCCGGCTTTTACAATTTTACCTATAATATGGGAAACTTCCTTGTCAATTTTATCAACGAGTTTGAAGAACTTCTTTCGATCCTCTTTATTGTTAATACTCAACTCTTCAATTTCTTCCATTTCTGATTTTACGTCCAAATGGCCTAGAATCATCAGACGGCTTCCTTTACAAAAGCGATTGTTCTGAATGTTAACAATACTTTTCAAAGTACTTTCCCAGGCAGATGCAGCTCCGGGACGACCTAAATTTGCGCGTACACCAATATCTTCGGGTATTCCGAAAAGCACAAATTCGGCATCACTGCTTTCCAGAAATTCGAGCGTATCCATTTCTTTAGGCACGGTTTGAATACGTTCCCCAAATTTAATTTCGGTACTTCTGTGGTTGGTTATTTTTGTTAAGTCGCTTAGTGTAAAACGAATAAGTTTGTCCATAAAAACAGTAAATGTTGTAGCCAAAAATACTATTTTCTGTAAAACTTTCGTTTAATAATTGGGTTTAAATAAAAAAAAATTAAATTTGAAAAAAACTATATACCATGGAAAATCAAAAAAGTAATTCTAGTCTAAAAGCAATTATTATTGTCTTAGCATTGTTGTTATTGGGAAGTTTGGGTTATATGTACAAAATGAGTACTGATAATCAGACGTCTGAAAACAAATTAATGACAGATAAGGAAAAATTAAGTGAAGAATTACAAGCGTCAATTGCAAAATATGACGAAGCAATTGCCGAAAATACGTCGCTTTCCGATGAATTGTCTGCCGAAAGAGAAAAATTAGTACAATTAAAAGCCGAATTAGAAAAATCACAGGGTGATGTGGCTTCAATGGCAAAATTCAAAAATGACTATTTGCGTTTAAAACGTGAAATGGACAATCTGATGAAAGAAAACAATGCATTGAAAAAACAAAACGCTACTTTAACAACTCAGCGTGACAGTACGCAAGTTGTATTAGAAGATACGCGTAAAGTTCGTGATACATTGGTTGCTAAAAATGATGATCTTGTAAAAACAGTTGAAAAAGGTTCGAAATTATCGGTTTTGAATTTGCAAACTATGGCGGTTAAACAAAGAAGATCAGGAAAACAAATCGATACCGACAAAGCAAGCAGAGCTGATGTTTTAAAAATCAGTTTTATGATTGCTGAAAATCAGATTGCAAAATCCGGAGACAAAACCTACCATGTTCAGGTAATCGACAGTAAAAACAACGTTTTAGGCGACAAGAAAACAGAATCTTTCGGCGACAAAACGTTAACCTACAGTTTTGAGAAAACGGTTAAATATGAAAACAAAACGGTTCAGGTTGCACAGGATTTACCGGTTAAGGACATCGAAGGCGGTACTTACTTTGTAAATATTTTCGATAAAGGCGAATTGGTTTCCAAAACAAGTTTTACCTTGCGATAATTTACTTATCTTAATAAAATTAAAGGCTGCTATTTCTAGCAGCCTTTTTTGTTGTTTTACTGCAGATTCGCAGATTTTTTATTTTTTAATCTGCAAATCTGCGGTTGATTCAATCAAATTAAATTTAAATCAATTTTCCTTCAATAATCACCTGATCAATCAGATTACTGCCAAAGGCATACGGAAGCTGATAATAGGAGGTAAGCGGTTTCGTAATAATCATACTCGCTGATTTTCCTTTGGTAATACTGCCATGGGTTTCAGAAATTCCTATTGCATACGCGCCGTTGATGGTTGCAGCGTTGATGGCTTCTTCGGGTGTCATTTTCATTTTGATGCAGGCGGTTGCTACTACAAAATTCATGTTTCCTGAAGGTGTGGTTCCCGGATTGAAATCGGTTGCCAGGGCCAATGGTAATCCCGCAGCAATCATTTTACGTGCCGGAGTGTATGGAATACTGATGAAATAAGAACAACTTGGCAGGGCAACCGGCATGGTTTTACTTCCTTTTAAAATCTCAATATCTTCGTCGGTTACAATTTCCAAATGATCTACTGAAAGTGCCTCATGTTTCACGCAGGCTGCAATACCGTTAATAGCCGTAAACTGATTCACGTGAATTTTTGCGGTCAGGCCGAATTGTTTTCCCGCTTCCATAATACGTTCGGTTTCTTCGACAGAGAAATAACCGGTTTCTAAAAAAGCATCGATATAATCGGCTAATTTTTCTTCGGCGATTTTAGGTAACATTTCATTGATAATCAAATCGATGTAAGCTGAATGATTTTCTTTGTATTCCACCGGAAAAGCATGTGCGCCTAAAAAAGTAGCTTTGATTTTTATCGGATAATTTTCGGCTAATTTTTTAATTACACGAAGCATTTTTAATTCGCCTTCCACCGTTAAACCATAACCCGATTTGATTTCCACAGCACCGGTTCCTTGTTGCATGACTTCTTCCAAACGTACTTTCGACTGGTTGTAAATTTCTTCTTCGGAAGTGGCATTGAGTTTTTTTGCCGAATTTAAGATGCCTCCGCCACGATTGGCAATTTCTTCATAACTCAGGCCGTTTATGCGGTCCACAAATTCCTGTTCGCGGTTACCGGCATATACAATGTGCGTATGACTGTCAACCCACGTTGGAAGTACCGTTTTTCCGGCGGCATCAATAACTTGGTCGAAAGCAGTATCCGGACAGTCGATCATCGTTCCAAAATCGGCAATCATGTTGTTTTCAATGATCAAAAAAGCGTTGTCAATTTTAGGTAAAATGGCCATTTCTGCTCCGGAAACTTTGGCAATCGTATTTTCGCGAACCTGTAAAAGTTCCTTTATATTTTTGATTAGGATTTTCATTACATGAATTTTTTGGTAAATGTAAAATGGAATTTTAAAAACTCCTATCTTTATGACAAATTATTCGGTTTTGAGAAAGATTAAATACAAGAAAGTACGTAAAATACAACCCAATTTTTACGAATATACCGGAATTTACAAAACGGATCCTGTAGAAATGCAGCTCTTTGTTTATGCCGAAAACCACTTTGAGGAATACCATAAAGTACCATTGCCTAAAGTTGAAAAAGAGCTCAATGATAAATTTCAGGAAGATAAAGTAAAGTGGCTGAATGTGCACGGATTGCATAATGTGGAATTGATAAAAGAGATAGGTGATTTGATTGATATTGAACCTTATATCATTGGTGATATTCTAAACACCACCCGTCGTACCAAAATGGAAGAACTCCATGATACTTTGTTTTTTAATATCAAGTCGATTTTACCGGATGAAAATCTGGACAGTATTCGGGTAGAACAAATCAGTTTTATATTAAAAGAGAATCTTCTGGTTTCGTTTCAGGAAAAAAAGAGCGATTTCTTTACACACATTCGGGAAAGAATCCGTTCCAATGCCGGAATCGTATGCCGAAAGAAAAACGATTATTTGTTATACCTGATGCTGGATGCCGTGATGGAAAACTTTTACATCACCATTGAAAATTATGAAGACCGTATTGAGGCTTTAATGATTGAATCTAAAACCAATCACCGTCAGGATGTTTTGATTCGAATTGAAAATAACCGCGAGAATCTGAACTTTTTAAAGCGTGCCATTGTGCCGTTGCGGGATGCTTTATTTAGTTTAAAAAGCTTTCAGGACGACAATGAATACGACGGAATTGAAAGTGCCAATTATACTTTTTTCGCCCGATTGCATCAGAAATGTTTGGAACTTTTGGAGCAGATTGATTATGACTTGAATTCCCTGGATAGTGCTTCCCATTTTCATTTTTCGGCGCAAAGTCAGCGTATGAACGAAATCATGAAAACCCTTACGGTAGTTTCGGTCGTGTTTATTCCGCTGACTTTTATTGTTGGAATTTACGGAATGAATTTCGACAATATGCCTGAATTGCATTGGAAATATGGTTATTTTGAAGTTTTGGCCGGAATGTTTCTTTTGGTTGTAGGCATGATTGTGTATTTCAAAAAGAAAAAATGGTTCTAAATACAACAGAAGTATGAAAACATTTGTCAGTGATATTTCAGGACAGGAATTCCCGATGGCCGATTGCGTTTACGGAAAAATGATTCGTAAATCGATTTTCGACAGTATTAAAAAAGAACATCCGGAGTTTAATTTAGACAGTTTACTTTCGATAAGCGAACTGAATTATTTCCGTGAGAAATACATTTCCGGTTTTCTGCTTAAGGAAGCCAGCGAATTGAACGAACTGGAAAAGACCGTAATTAAGTCGTTAAAAAATAAACAATCGGTATTACCTCAATATGAAGATGATGCTTCACAAATTACATTCGGACAACGTGTAGCCGATAAAGTAGCCGAGTTTGGCGGAAGCTGGACATTCATCATTTCTTTCATGTTTTTCCTGGTTGTTTGGATTTGCCTAAACGCTTTTATTCTGATGAATAAAGGATTTGATCCGTATCCGTTTATTCTTCTGAACCTGATTCTTTCCTGTATTGCGGCTTTGCAGGCACCGGTAATTATGATGAGTCAGAACCGACAGGAAGAAAAAGACCGTCAACGTTCGAAAAACGATTATATGGTCAATTTGAAATCGGAACTCGAAATCAGAATGTTACACGAGAAAATCGATCATTTGATTATGCATCAGGAGCAATCGTTAATCGAACTTCAGAAAGTTCAGATTGACATGATGAATGATATCATTAACAGAATCGAAAAGAAATAGTCAGCGGTAATATTGATATAAAAGCTCCAAAAAAACAATAAAATTTAAATGAGAAAAATACTATTTTTTATCTGTATAATTAATTTTCATAATGCAAAATCACAAACGTTAGAGGAAAAAATTGCTGAAAAAGCCTGCGAATGTTTAGAAACAAAATCTAAAATAACTGATGATGTTCATCGAGATTGCATAACAAAATCGATGACTGAAGTCGTTTTTAGCGAAAAAGACATTAAAAACCGGGAAGCAATGAATACGGTTGACGGAATTAAAAGTCTATTCCGAAAAATCAATGATATTTTACCGGAAACTTGTGATAATTTAAGAGAACAAAAATCCGAGGAAAAAAAGACGCTTTTTTATTTGAAATCACAAAATGAAAATGCTCAAAATGCTTATATAATTGCCAAAGATTTGATGGATGCCAACAAATATGAATTAGCAATTGAAGGTTTATTGATGTCAATAAAAAGTGATCCTAAATTTGTTTTAGCTTATGATGATTTAGCAGTTTGTTACAGACAATTGAAAGAGTATGACAAGGCAATAAAATATTATAAAAAATCACTCGAAATTTATCCCGAGGGCAACTTTGCATTGATGAATATTGCTGTTGTTTATTCTTTAAAATCTGATTTTAAAACGGTAATTGAATACTATGAAAAGCTTAAAAAATATCATCCAAAAGATGCTGAAGGATATTTCGGTGCAGGGAAAAATTATTTCTTGACAGATGATTACGAAAGAGCTCTGAATAATATATTTATCGCACACAGAATTTATACAAATGAAAAGTCAGACTACATAAAAGATTCTGAACAACTCATAAAAATTATGTATCAAAAATTAAAGCAAGAAAATAAAGAAGACCTTTTCAGAAAAATTGCAGAGAATAACGATATTAAACTAAATTAAAATCCGGCCACTAATCGCGATTTTATGCAATGGCTGCGTTTGGAATTTTTTGAAATTATGTGAGCGGAAATTCACCTCTGTAGCGCTTTACACCATGTCTTCCGGTTTTACCCAAGTATCGAAATCTTCTGCAGAAACATAGCCTAAACGGATGGCTTCCTCTTTTAAAGTTGTCCCGTTTTTATGAGCGGTTTGTGCAATTTCCGCCGCTTTGTAATACCCGATTTTAGTATTTAAAGCGGTAACCAACATCAGGGAATTATCGACCAGTTCTTTAATTCTGTTGTAATTCGGTTCTATACCTTTGGCGCAATGTTCGTTAAAGGAAACACAGGCATCGCCCAATAGTCTTGCCGATTGTAAAAAGTTGGCTGCAATCATAGGTTTAAAAACGTTTAGTTCGTAATGCCCTTGTGTGGCGCCAATGGTAATAGCAACGTCATTTCCCATAACCTGTGCGCAAACCATGGTTAAGGCTTCGCATTGTGTAGGGTTTACTTTTCCGGGCATAATGGAAGAACCGGGTTCGTTTTCCGGAATCAGAATTTCTCCGATACCACTGCGCGGACCTGAAGCCATCATTCGGATATCATTCGCAATTTTATTCAGGGAAACGGCGAGTTGTTTTAATGCACCATGAGTTTCCACCATAGCATCGTGTGCGGCTAAGGCTTCAAACTTATTTTCTGCGGTTTTAAACGGAAGATTGGTGAATTTCGCAATGTATTCGGCTACTTTTACATCATAGCCATTTGGAGCATTTAAACCCGTTCCTACGGCAGTTCCGCCAAGCGCCAGTTCGGATAAATGGGAAAGCGTGTTTTTTAAAGCCTTCAAGCCATGATTCAATTGGGAAACATAACCGGAAATTTCCTGACCGAGTGTAAGCGGAGTCGCATCCATCAAATGGGTTCTCCCAATTTTAACCACATTTTTAAAGGCTTCTGCTTTTGATTGCAGTGTATCACGAAGTTGTTCAATACCGGGAATCGTAGTTTCAATGATGATTTTATAAGCCGCAATGTGCATGGCAGTAGGGAAGGTGTCGTTGGACGATTGCGATTTGTTCACATCATCGTTGGCTTTGATGAAGGATTCTTCGCCAATTTCCTTACCAGCTAAAACCTGAGCGCGATTGGCAATAACTTCATTCACGTTCATGTTACTTTGCGTGCCCGAACCGGTTTGCCAAATTACCAGCGGAAAATTATCGTTGAGTTTTCCTTGTAAAATTTCTTCGCAAACCTGAGCAATTGCCTCTCGTTTTTCTGTTGATAAACTGCCCAACTCGCAATTGGTGTAAGCGGCTGCTTTTTTTAAATAGGCAAAAGCTTCGATAATTTCTTTGGGCATGGAGGCCGGTTCACCAATTTTGAAGTTGTTTCGGGAACGTTCGGTTTGTGCACCCCAGTATTTTTCTGACGGAACACGTACTTCACCCATGGTATCTTTTTCAATTCTAAAGTGCATAACGATGGTAATTTTCCTTAAAATTAGTGAATATCAATCGTTTAATCATTACCGTTAAAATAAATTTAAGATAAGTATTGTTCATGCTGAATTTTACCCGTATATTTGGCAAGAATTCATAAAATTCCGGAAAACATGTTTGAATTTCAACAGTATTTAGGCTTTTTACTTTTCTTAGGTATTTTCTTAACAGGATTTTGGCTTATGCTATTCTTGGTAAACTTCGTGTTTTACTGGGTTGGTGGAGCACTTTGGGAAAGATTCAAAGAGAAAAGAGCAGAAAGAGCACAAGAGTAAGCGCAAAGTCGTTTTTCTTCGAAATAAAAAAGTCCCGACATTTCGGGACTTTTTTTATGCTTTTTTGTTTCCAAAAGGAATATGGTTTATGTCTTTAGCCCTGGGTGGAGTGGCATCCTTTTTTATCTTTTCCCGTCACAAAAGCGGGAAAAGATGAAAAAGATAGAGCAGAAAACGGGAACATGGACGGCTGATAGTTCCCAAGCCATTAGCTCCCAATTCTTCCAAGTTAAAAATTATCCTCCGATGTAATCATCACCGTTATCACCGCCGTTTTTCACCGGACGTTCTTTTTCGGTTTTCTTTTTGTTGAAACGGTACGTGAACGACAAGTTAATCTGACGTTGTCTCCACTGCATTTCTGTATGCGTTATGGCTTGCGGCAGGTTGCTGTCGAAAATTCTTTTTCTGGAATTGAAAACATCATTAACGTTTAACGAAATGGTACCTTTATCTTTCAGTACATCTTTACTGAAGGCTAGATTGGCAGAGGCAATTCCTAAACTTTTACCCTGTGCATTTTTTTGTGGCGCGTTGTAGGTTGCATTGGTTTGCCAGTCAATTCCATAAGGCAATGAAATTTTGGAGCTCACGCGGGCAAACCATGAGAATGCTACGTTATCGAAATTCTGAACCACTTCATTACCTAAATAATTGGTGTATTTGTAATCTCCTTGGGTTTCATTTCGGAACATGTTGAAGTTTCCGTTTAATCTCCACCATTTGTATGGGGTGTAATTTAACGTGAATTCAAAACCGGTTCTGTATTCTGTTGCTAAGTTAATTGGCGTACTTTCGATTACCGGAGTACCGTCAACAAATGTTCCGGATTCACGCTGAATGAACTGAAACGAATTTTTGGTACTGTTAAAGTAGGCAGAAGTATTGAATGTCAGTTTGCTCCATTGTTTCATGAAACCGATATCGAAAGCATCGGTGAACGATGGATTGATGTCCGGATTTCCTTTGAAATAGCTCAGGTTACTCGAGTAATTTGAAAACGGATTCAGGAAGCGGCCTCTCGGACGGTTAATTCTTTTGCTGTAATTTACACTAACACTGCTTTTTTCGGCAATTTCGTAAGTTAAAAAAGCACTTGGAAAAAAGTTGTTATAGCGTTTGTTGTTAAAATCGCTTGTTGTTAATAGGTTAACATCGACGTTGGTATCTTCAAAACGCATTCCCAACAAATAGCTGAACTTACCCACTTTGTTTCCGTATTGTGTATACAATGCGTTTACTTTTTCTTTGTATTGTAAGTTGTTGGTAAATAGTGGATTAATTGTTCCAGCGTTTGTGTTCGGATCAATATTTTCTTCTACTTTGTAATCTGTCAGTGTTTCGGAGAAATCGCCTCGGTAACCGGCTTCAAATTGTCCTTTTCCAATAGGTAAAACATAATCGGTTTGGAAAAGGCTTCTGTTTTGTTTTTGGTTATTCAGGGTTCCTGAAATGATTGGGAGGCTTCCACTGTTAAGTGTTGTTTCAGAAATTGTGGAAATATCATTGTCGTAATTGGTTGAAAATGAGATGTCCGCGGTTAGTTTGTGGCCGTCTTTTTTGAAGTTTTTCGTCAGATTTGACGAGTAGTTGAAATTACGGCTGTTGTTTGTCTGATTATTGAATCGGTTTTTAATACTCAATAAATTTCTGTTTTCATCGTAGTTGTAGAAATTTACATCTTCCGGGTTGGCACCGTCATTTTTGGAAAAAGACAAAGAGTTTGTCCATGAAGTCGATTTGTTTAAAAACCATTCCATTCCGAAATTGGCGTTGTGGCCTTCGCGTTGTCTTTCGTTTTCTCTTTTTTCATCGATGTATTTCGGTGAACCCGGAGAAGGATTGGTGTATTCGGAATTTCGGGTATAATTTCCCGGGCTTTCACTATTGTTGTAACCAATACTGGTGAAAAGATTAAAGTTTTCACCTCGGAAGTTCACATTTCCGTTGATGTTATTGTTTTTGTAATAACCAACAGTTCCGGTTACGCTTCCGTTTAAACCCTGTGCTTTTCCTTTTTTAAGGATGATATTCACGATACCTCCTCCACCTTCTGCGTCGTAACGCGCTGACGGATTGGTGATTACTTCAACTTTTTCAACGGCATCAGCGGGAAGTTGTTTCAAGGCTTGTGCTACGTTAACGCCAATCATACCGGACGGTTTTCCATCGATTAGAATACGAACACTTTCGTTGCCTCTTAAACTAACATTACCATCGGCATCTACTGAAACGGAAGGAACATTGTCCAAAACATCGCTGGCAGTTCCACCTTTTACAGTCATATCTTTACCAACGTTGTATACTTTTTTGTCTAATTTAATGTCGACTGTAGATTTTTCGGCTACAATAACAACTTCATCCAATTGTTTAGAATCTTCTGCTACTGCAATGGTTCCCAAATTGGTGTTGGAATTGATTGCCTTGTCTTTGAATTCTACGGTTTTAAAGCCTAAGAATTCTACTTTAATATAGTAAACACCAGCAGGAACATCGAAAGTGAATTCTCCTTTAGCGTCTGTCATTCCACCAGAAACGATAGAAGCGTTTTTAGTGTTTTGAGCATAAATACTGGCGTATTCCAGTGGCTGATTCGTTGATTTCTCAATTACTTTTCCAGTTACTTTTACTTTTGCAGTTTGCTGCTTTTGCTGTGCAAATGAAAAGAGTGTAGTGACCAGTAATAAAAATGTTATTACCGAATGAAGCTTTTTCATGAATTATTATTTTGTTTGCCTTTTAAGACTGCAAAATTAATCCTTGGTTTAAGCCTGAATTCACAAATGTTTGTTAAAACAAATGTTTAATTATTCTAAATAATCTCTAAGATTTTCTCTGTCGGACGGCCGATTACAGCTTTATCTCCGTTTATAATGATGGGTCTTTCGATAAGAATCGGGTTTTGAAGCATTATTGCAATCACTTCATCGTCAGACAGTTCTTTGTCCTTGAAATTTTCTTTCCAAACCGTTTCTTTGGTTCGTACCAGTTCAATTGGTTTGATGTTTAGTTTTTCAATAATCGAAATTAACTCACTTTTGGTTAATGTCTCGTCAAGATATTTAATAGTTTCGAATGTCAGACCTTTTTCTTCCAATAAACAAACACCTTCTCTTGATTTGGTGCATCTTGGGTTGTGATAGATTGTAATCATTTTATTTTTTTAGCAAAAGTAACCGATATAATTTGAAAAATGAAGTAACTTCGATGTAACAAATTGCATTGCAACGGCACCAATTACTAAAATTTCGCTCATGTTTATTGAACAAGTAAAAACCAAAGACTTTAATTTCATTTTGTATCTTCCTGTTTTGTTGGGATTCTTTTTATTAATGGCCTCCAATTTTATCATGACACAAGACATGAGTACTGAGGTTATTATGAACCAGATGATTGCGGAATGGGGAACTAATATTACGTTTGTTATAGTAATTATTCCGCTGTCGTTAATGTGTTTGGGATTGTTGTTTTGGGTAAAATTCATCAACAGACAAAGTCTCAGAAGTTTTACCACTTCGCGCAAGAAAGTCGACTGGAGCCGTGTTTTTTTCTCTTTTGGTTTATGGGCTTTGATTACTTCGGTATTAACCGCTGTCGCTTATTTTTCGGCACCGGAAAATTTTGTAATCAATTTTGAACCCGTACCGTTTTTCACATTTCTCGTTTTGGCAATTATCCTAATTCCGTTGCAAACCAGTTTTGAGGAATATTTTTTCCGTGGTTATTTAATGCAGGGATTGGGAGTTCTGACTAACAGTAGGCTGATTCCGTTTTTAACGTCTTCAATTTTGTTTGGATTGATGCATATTGCCAATCCTGAAGTAGGTAAATTGGGCATGGTAATTATGATTTATTACATCGGAACGGGTTTCTTTTTAGGAATCTTAACGCTGATGGACGAAGGTTTGGAACTTGCATTGGGTTTTCATGCCGCCAATAATTTAGTAGGAGCACTTTTAGTTACCGCGGATTGGACAGCTTTTCAAACAAATTCGGTGTTAAAAGATATTTCAGAACCTACAGCGGGTTTTGATGTCGTAGTTCCGGTTTTTATAATTTTCCCGATACTGTTATTTGTTTTTTCAAAAAAATACGGATGGACGAATTGGAAAGAAAAACTTTTCGGAAAGCTTACTGCCGGGACAGAAATTGAAACGATTGGCAACTAATGAAAGTAAATTATTTAACTGTACATTCTGATTTTAAGTTGAATGGAAATCACTTCGGGAAGGATGAATTGTGTGTGTTTGCCAATGAAATAAAAAGTTCTGAAGAAGAATACAAACAACAATTGGCAAAATTTATTTTGGAATGGTTTGACGAGAATAATTATGTCGAATTAACCACTTCAGGAACAACAGGAACTCCTAAAACCATTCGGTTGCAGAAAAACGCTATGGTAAATTCAGCATTGGCTACGGCTGAGTTTTTCAATGTAAAAGCAAATTGTAAAGCACTGCATTGTTTGCCAACCCAATATATAGCCGGAAAAATGATGTTGATACGCGCATTGGTTTTAGGTTGGGATCTGGATTTGGTTAAGCCGAACAACCATCCGCTTGACGGAACTGCCAAAACCTATGATTTTGCTGCAATGGTACCGCTTCAGGTGGAAAAATCTTTAACAGAGTTGTATCGTATTAAAAAGGTAATTATTGGTGGTGCAAAACTGAATTCTACTTTAGCAGACGCATTAAAACAACTTTCAACGGAAGTTTATGAAACGTATGGAATGACCGAAACCATAACGCATATTGCGGCCAAAAAAGTACAGGACAATGCTTTTTCGGTTTTGCCCGGTATTGAAATTACTACTGATAACAGAAATTGTCTGGTGATTGAAGCACCGCGACTTTCTGATGAAAAAATCACTACAAACGATGTGGTTGAAATACTTGAAGGAAACAGATTTATTTGGCTTGGGCGTTTTGATAATGTGATTAACAGTGGAGGCGTGAAGCTGTTTCCCGAGAAAATAGAGGAGAAGCTTTCGGGTAAAATTCCGCACCGTTTTTTTGTTATCGGAAAACCGGATACCACTTTGGGAGAAAAATTGATTTTGGTTATTGAAAGTGAACCGTATACAATTGAAAATTCGGTTTTCGATACTTTGGATAAATATGAAAAACCGAAAGAAGTTTTGTTTGTTCCGAAATTTTCAGAAACGGAAACCGGGAAAATAAAGCGTGCTGATTCAATCGCATAAAAAAACCACAAAGTCGCTTTTTCAGTTCACATCGCCCATACGACGAAGGTTAAGCAATCTTTGTGGTTATGTATAGAAAGAAGTTGTTTTCGCTTTATTGCTGCATTTTAAAATAATAATCGGCAGAGTGTTTTCCGCTTCCATAGAAAAGGAAGAATACACAAACAATTAATGTAATAGACGACAGAATAAAATTCACAGTATTAAATTCTCCGATAAAATTCACAGCCACAGCTCCGAACAGAATTGGTAATTGTGCCCAAATGGACCATCGGGTCAGTAATCCGAATGCAATCATAATGCCTCCCATCATGTGCGCAGCGGCAATGTAATGAATCAGTAACATTTCACTTCCGAAATTTTGCATTGAATTCAAAATCTCATGAAGGTATTGTTTGTTGGTGATAAACGAAACGCCTTTTGTAATTAAAAAAATCCCAAGAGCAATTCGTAATACGTCAATGGGATAGCTTGTGTGTGCATTTGCCCATTTGTTTAAGTTTTTTACAGTATCCATGGCATTTCTTATTTGGTTTACCCTAAATTATTAATAACGAAACACATAACGTAATTTTTTCGTTAAAAGCAATTTAAAAATCGACAAAATGTGATTTGAACATACAAATACTACATTTTGTTTTATTTGGTAATCGAAATATGTGTAAAAAACAGTTTTACAGTGAGTTATGCTATTTTAAAATACTGAAAAACATTTTTTTATTGTTGAAATTCACTTCGTTTATATTGGTTTTTTCAGAAAGTTTCCGCCAGTCGTTAGTAACTTTAATTCGGGCAGATTTTTCTTTTATTGTGTATTCAACCGGCATTTCAAAATTTGTCACATCGGTTTTCCAGCGTACTTCTACATTCTTTTTAACTTGACGTACTTCAAGAACCGGAATATCTTTATAACGTAAATACTGGTTGAAAATAGGCGTAAGGTTCATACCGCTTTCTTTATTGAAGAACTCCACAACCGTTTCGGTATCAATAATTTTATGACGGTAGGTTTCAGAATATTTCAAAATCAAGGCCCACCATTTCGGATCATCATTAATTACATGACGTAAGGTATTCAGCATTAAAGAACCTTTGTAATACATGTCGCCGGAACCTTCATTGTTTACACCGTAAATTCCAATAATGGGTTTATCGTTTCGAACATTCATGCTTTGTCCGTTAATGTACTTCATAGCATTTTCATACCCTTGCGTACATTCGATGAAAACCGTTTCCGAATAGGTCGTAAAACCTTCGTGAATCCACATATCGGCAATATCTTTGGACGTAACACTGTTGCCGAACCATTCGTGACCGGTTTCGTGAATTGTGATGTAATCAAAAGCGAGTCCCACTCCGGTAAAACTTAAATCGTTACCCAAATAACCTTTAAGATACTTGTTTCCGTAGGCCACGGCACTTTGATGCTCCATCCCTAAATAAGGCGTTTCCACCAATTTATAACCGTCTTCGGTGAACGGATAAGTTCCGAATTTTGATTGAAAGCATTCCATCATGGGTTTTACATCGGCTTCAAAATGTTTTTTTGCCTTTTCTTCATTGGCACGCAAAACATAATAATCCAGGTCTAATCCTTTGTAATTGTCGTGAATATGAACGTAATCGGCAATGTTTACCGTAATATCATAGGTGTTAATCGGACTTTTAACTTCCCAATCCCAACGGGTATACCCGTTTTTTAAGTCTTCCAATCCTAAAAACCTTCCGTTGGAAACATTCATAAGTCCGTTTGGCACCGCCACTTTTACAGAAGATCCAAAATCCGGTTCATCGCTTTGGGAATCTTTTACCGGATACCATAAACTGGCACCAGTTCCTTGCACTGCCACTCCAATCCAGGGTTTTCCTTGTGAATCCTTTTTAAATACAAAGCCACCATCCCAAGGCGCATTTCGGGCAATCAATGGTTTTCCGGAGTAATAAAAACGGATTTTGCCTTCTTTTCCGGGTTGCATCATTTCGTTAAAACTTACAAAAACGGCATGATGGTCTCTTTTGTATTGTAGTGGTTTTTTATTGAAAACAATACTGTCTACACTCATATTGTCGAACAAGTCAATCTGAATTTTCTTGGTTGGTTCTGCAATTTTAAACGTGATGTCGTTATAACCAACGATGGTTTTTTCTTCGGGATTGATTTTGATGTTTAAATCATAGCGCTGCACATCATAACTTGTGCGTTCATGACGTAAACCGCCCTGAAGTGTATCTTTTCGTGTAAAATGCTGTGCCGATACTTGTTGTAAACCTAAAAGAAGTAACGAAATGTATAGTAGTGTTTTCATAATAGTAAAGTTAAAATCGCTGTGTTCTATAGGTAGCCGATTTTGTTGTTTTGTTACGAAAGTCGTTTATAAATAAAAGACTTTGTAGGCTAGTGTTTAAAGAATATCGAAGAAAATTGCGACTAAAAGATTTTTGTTTTTCAAAAAGTATTCGTTACTGAAACATAATTTTACTTCCTTTGAAAATAGCGCTCCACTTGGTTTCAAAAGGCTTCGATATTTTTTTCTCTTTTATCCCAACAAGATTAACATATAACGAAGATTCGCCCTGAATAATGTAATAAAGCTGAGATTCCGGTTTAGGATCGTCCAGATATTTTTCGACTTCCACTTTAAACAATATCCAATGATTTTTATCGGTTTCGTTTTTCTCAATAACGGTTAATTTTGCCTCGGGCGCATTGGTTTTGGTTTGATCAAAGAAAAGATTCATTGCTTTGTCCATTGGCATACCGGTGACGTTTTTTAAAGACATCATGGTTCCGATAATTGTCCAATTATCAATGCTTTCTTTTTCTGGAACCAATTCCATAAAGTGAACGGTTTCATCTTCCTGATTGGTCCCTATTTTCCACTTGTATTCTTCGGGCCAGTGTATCATTAGGTTTTCAATTTTATTTTGAGCAAAAACAGATAACGATGATACGAATAGTACTAAGACCAGTAATTGTTTTTTTGTCATGATAGAGTAAGGTTATTGTTCAATGTGAACCACCGAATAAGGTATTTCGGGGTGGTTTTTTTTATGATTTTTTGCTTTTTCGTGAAGACTATCAAATGTTTCTTCGTCAATTCCCTTGCAAATACCATAAGAATAATGATATTTTAAAATTTCTTTATCAAGTGCACCGAATTTTTTTTCACTGTCATTACAATTTGAAAAAAAGCTATTGCAATTTAGTTTGTTAGTTGTTTTGAAATACCCCAGAGATTCAAGAAAGAGCTGTTGCATTTTTTCATTTATCAAAGTTTCATTAAAGTAAACCGTTCTGTTTAGTTTAATAAACCCTTTGGTGATTTGATTTTTGCCATTCCAATTGATGTAGTATTCGGCATCCGATTTTTCCAAATTGGGATTGTATTCGAAGTCGCCATTGAAATAAATGATGTAATTGGCTTTGTTAATGTCGTTAACGAAAGAAATATTTAATGAATCAACTCCTTCGGAAATCTCCTTCGCAAACTTTTTTAATGATTTTTGAGTGGAAGACGAAACACTTTCAGAAAAATATATTTTCAAACCCGTTTTCCAATATTTCAAATATGATTTCCCGTCTTTGTTTTTATAATTGCCGTTGAATGCAACTGTTTTATAAATATTTAAGAAATTTTCATCTTTATATTCAAATGGGATGCTTCTTTTTTTACCGCTGCTTATCGCGATTAATGTATCCCCCTGAACGACCATATAATTTGCAGAATCTTTTAAATCGGGGGATTTTTTATAGACTTCTCTATAATCATCAATCATGATGTAACTTTTGGATTGCTCATGGTTTGATTTTGAGTTTTTAGTGTTGTGATGCTGCGCAAAAGTTGCATTCAGACAAAAAAGGCAGATAAGAATGGTAACTACATGTTTCATTTTACAGTTTTATATTGATTCTACCGTTAAGATTGGTAAAAGTTGTGGTATTTATTTTTTGCATTAGTTTTTTATATTCCGGATATCCAATCGGATTTTTATTGTAAAGTGAATAGTGATAAAATAAAAGCATGTAATCGTATTTTGAAATCGTTCGAGTATCCATGTAGTTAAGAGCCAGCAAGCTGTTTTGGTTAAGACTTCTGGAAAAATTGAAATTCCCTAAAGATGAAAAGAAAAACTGTTTCAATCTTGTCATTAAAATTACTGGATTGTTGAACTGATTTGGATTGAAGGTCAATCTTCCGAAATAGAGCTTTTCGGAATCATCAGCCATTGTTACACTTGTTATTCCCTTAAAAAAATCATCTTCTGTAGGATTTATAGGTCTGGATACCGGAACAATATAATAATTGGCGTCATTTTTGTTTCCAACTATTGAAACGGATAACCTTTCAATTTTAGGTAAAAACATCACAAATTGTTTGAAATCTTCCCTTATGGTTTCAGGTATTGATTTGTCTAAGAAAATCTTAATTGGAACAGACCAATGCAGCAGTTTATTGTAACTCCCGTCATTTTGTTCGGTAAAAACATGGTAAGAATACTGGCGTTCAATTTTTTTTGGAATAATGATAGCACTAAATTCATTGGAAGTAATTCCATTAAAAAAAAACAACGAATCTTTTTCGAATTTATAATCCTGATACAACTTTTGAGTAATCGAATCGCCTTTCTGGGCGATTAACGAATTTAGATTAAACAGTAATAAAATAAGTAAAAGTCGGTTCATGATTAAGCAATCAAATATTGAAAAAGTAGGGCTGACTAATATATAAAAAAACTTACAATAAAATACCTGTTATAAAAAAAAACACCTGACAATCTTAGAACTGTCAGGTGCTATTTCTTGGTTTTATTGTAAAATTACAAAGTGATTATCTCATGGTTCTTTCTGTTACCTTTTCGTCATATTTTTGAACAAAAACTTCCAGTTTTTCAGGGTTTATTGTGCCGTCTGTGTTTAAAACTTTGTCTTTCAACATCCATTTTATCAGTTTTTCACAACTTTTTCGACTGTTCATAAAAGCCATAATTCTGCTGAAATCGGTAGATTCTACTTTTGTTTTTTCGTTTATGAAATTCAAAGCATAATAATCATCATCTACATATTTAGGTGTTTCGTTGTCAAAACTTCTGTAGTTCAAAATTTCCTCATCGTTCATGTTGAAAAACGAATGATTGGAGATGTTTATTTTTTCATATTTCAAAAACTGCTTACCGTCTAAAAGTATTTTGTCTTTAACAATTTCTACTTCTTGAGCATTTACAGCAAAGGAACTTAGAAGAACAGCGCCTAAAAAAAGTAATGTTTTTTTCTTCATTTTAATATAAGTATTCGTGTTTTAAGATTGTTATACCTGAATTACACCCAAATTAAAAGGTTTTTCAATAGGGGCGTGGTTAGCGGCTTCAATTCCCATGGAAATCCATTTTCGGGTATCTAACGGATTAATGATGGCATCCGTCCACAGACGGGAAGCGGCATAATAAGGAGAAACCTGTTCGTCGTATCGTGATTTGATTTTATTGAACAATTCGGTTTCTTTTTCCGGCGTAATTTCTTCTCCACGGGCTTTCATGGAAGATTCTTCGATTTGTAATAATACTTTAGCGGCCTGAGCGCCACCCATTACCGCTAATTCAGCACTTGGCCATGCAAAAATTAAACGCGGGTCGTATGCTTTTCCGCACATGGCATAATTTCCTGCGCCGTATGAATTTCCGACTACCACGGTAAATTTAGGTACTACCGAATTGGCTACGGCATTTACCATTTTGGCACCGTCTTTAATGATTCCGCCATGTTCCGATTTTGATCCAACCATAAATCCGGTTACATCGTGAACGAACACTAAAGGTATTTTCTTCTGGTTGCAATTTGCAATAAAACGGGTAGCTTTATCAGCTGAATCCGAATAAATTACACCACCAAACTGCATTTCGCTTGGCTTGGTTTTAGCGCCGGTTGTTTTTACGATTTTACGTTGGTTAGCTACAATTCCTACTGCCCAACCATCGATTCTGGCATAAGCCGTAATGATGGATTGCCCGTAACCGGCTTTGTATTCGTCTACTTCAGAATTGTCTACCAAGCGTTTAATTATTTCCATCATATCGTATTGTTCTGCTCTGGATTTTGGAAGGATTCCGAAGATTTCGTTTTCGTCTAAGGCTGGTTTTTCCGCTTTAATTCGGTTGTACCCGGCTTTGTCGTAATCACCAATTTTGCCAACGATGTTTCGGATAGTATCCAACGCATCTTTATCGTCTTTGGCTTTATAATCGGTAACTCCTGAAATTTCGCAGTGTGTAGTGGCTCCACCTAATGTTTCATTATCGATTGTTTCACCGATAGCGGCTTTCACCAGATAACTTCCGGCAAGGAAAATACTTCCGGTTTTATCTACAATAAGTGCTTCATCACTCATAATCGGTAAATAAGCACCACCAGCTACGCAACTTCCCATTACGGCAGCGATTTGGGTGATTCCCATACTGCTCATGATGGCATTATTGCGGAAGATACGTCCGAAGTGTTCTTTATCGGGGAAAATTTCGTCCTGCATCGGAAGATAAACTCCGGCACTGTCTACCAGATAAATAATAGGTAATCTGTTTTCCATTGCAATTTCCTGAGCGCGAAGATTTTTCTTGGCCGTAATTGGAAACCAGGCTCCGGCTTTTACTGTGGCATCATTTGCTACCACTATGCATTGTTTTCCGTTAATGTATCCAATTTTAACTACAACACCTCCTGAAGGACAGCCCCCGTGTTCTTTGTACATTCCTTCGCCAACAAAAGCGCCTATTTCTATGCTTTTTGCACCTTTATCCAATAAATATTCGATACGTTCACGAGCCGTCATTTTGCCTTCGGAATGAAGTTTTGCGATTCGTTTTTCGCCACCGCCCAATTTTACTTTGGCAAGGCGTTGTTTCATATCGGAAAGTAAAAGTTTGTTATGATCTTCGTTTTTGTTGAAGTTAATATCCATTATGTTGTTGTTTTAGCTGTAATAGTGTAATTTTGGTTGGCTAAAATACAAAACCTTTTTGTTCTTTGAAACAAAGATTTTAGTACAATTTTAAGGCTCTTATTTAAAAATGAATTGTTGTTAACTTAACATTAACTTAACATTGCACCGATACTTTTGCGGCAATAAATTCACATACAATGTCAATAAACAGTATTTTCCAATTTTTGGTACCAAAAGACAAAAAGTTTTTTCCTTTATTCGAACAGGCAGCTGCTAACTTAACATTGCTAGCCGAAACACTTCACGAAGCAGTAAACGCTCCTAAAAACGAAAGAGAGAATTATTACAAGAAAATTGAAGAGTTAGAAGCTAATATTGAGGAAATTACTCATAAAACGCATCTTGAATTGAGCAGAAACTTCATTACGCCATTTGATAGAGAAGACATTCATGCTTTAATTAAATCAATGGATGATGTTGCAGATTATATGCATGAAGCGGCCAGCAGAATGCGTTTGTATCAGGTTGAAAAAATTACTAAATCTATTCGTAAATTAACTGAAATTAATCTTGAAGCTTGTCAGCTAATCAGTAAAGCAGTTCTTGAACTTAAAGATCTTAAGAATCTTAAATCGATTACTGATGCCTGTAAGCGTATCAATAAATTGGAAAGCAAAGCAGACAACGTATTCGATAAAGCGGTTGCCGATATTTTCGAAAACGAAACGGATGCTAAAAACGTAATCAAATACAAGGAGGTTTTATCTTCGTTAGAAACAGCAACTGATAAATGTAAAGGAGTTGCGAATGTTTTAGAATCAATTGTTGTTAAGCATTCTTAATTTCTTTTCAATTTAGAAAGTAATCTATGGATTTTACATTATTAATACTAATCATTGTATTAGCGCTTGTTTTTGACTATATTAATGGTTTTCACGATGCGGCTAATTCAATTGCGACTATAGTTGCTACCAAAGTTCTTACGCCTTTTCAGGCTGTACTTTGGGCTGCATTTTTTAATTTTCTTGCTTATTGGGTTTTTGGTTTTGGAGTTGCCGATACGGTAGCAAAAACCGCTAAGACAGAAAATATTGATTTGGTTGTAATCCTTTCCGGAGTTATTGCAGCTATTATTTGGAATTTAATTACATGGTGGAAAGGAATTCCATCTTCTTCATCCCATACTTTAATCGGAGGTTTTGCTGGTGCAGCTATTGCACATGCGGGCTTTAATGTGGTAAACTGGTATAAACCTGGATCGGATGGTTCATTACCGTCTGGTGTTTTGGTGGTTATTGCATTCATTGTATTGGCACCGTTATTAGGGATGTTGATTTCTTATTTTATCTCCTTATGGTTAATGTATTCTTCCAAAAAGAATATTTATCCGAAAATTGTAACTGTTGTTTTGATGTTGTTGGCTGTTTGGCTGATGTCTACATTATTGGTTGGATATGAAGATATCAAAAAACCAAGATTTGAAAGTCATTTCCTGAGTGTACTTACTGAACCTTCTAATATAAAATGGTTTCTGGTAGCGTTCATATTTTTCAGTATTGCAATTTTTAACCTTGTTTTCAGTAGTTTTTCAACAGCTAAATCGGAAGCTATCCTTAAAAAAATGCAATTGTTATCCTCTGCTTCTTTCAGTTTAGGACATGGAGGTAACGATTCGCAAAAAGTAATGGGTATTATTGCTGCTGCTGTAGCGGTTTACATTCATACAAGCGGGGTGACCGTTGATTCGATGCCGGATTGGTTACATGTAATTTTACCTTCTGAAAAAGACGGTATCAAGACTGAGGGGCACATGCCGGGTTGGATTCCGTTAGCCTGTTACGGAGCTATTGCTGCGGGAACATTAAGTGGTGGATGGAAAATTGTGAAAACAATGGGTTCTAAAATTACAAAAGTAAATGCTTTTGAAGGAGTTGTGGCAGAATCTGCCGGTGCATTAACGTTGTTTATGACTGAGCATTTTAAAATTCCAGTTTCCACTACACATACCATTACAGGTTCTATTATTGGAGTAGGAGTAACCAAAAGGGTTTCTGCTGTTCGTTGGGGAGTAACGGTTAGCTTGTTGTGGGCATGGGTGCTTACCATTCCTGTTTCAGCTTTAATTGCTGCGATTGTATATTACATTATGAATATTTTTATTTAAAATAAAGATTCATTGATATAAAAAAAAACCACGCTTTTAGCGTGGTTTTTTATACTATTTTTTTAATGACCCGAAGTTTGTGTGTATGTCTTCCGGTATCAATATTGTAGATTCCCAAATGATCCAATCGGTCAATGCGTACTTTTCCGTGTGCATGAATGATGTAATTGTCTTCCATAATCATACCTACGTGTGTGATTCGTCCTTCTTCGTTGTCGAAAAAAGCTAAATCACCGGGCTCGCTTTCTTCAATGAAACTTAGTGCTTCTCCTTGTGTTGCCTGCTGTGAAGCATCGCGTAAAATCGAATATCCATTCAATTTGTAAACCATTTGTGTAAAACCTGAACAATCGATACCGAATGGTGTTTTTCCGCCCCATAGGTAAGGAGCGTTCAGATACATAAAAGCGGTTTTTATCAATTCCGATTTATGTTTGATGCCACAGACTTTTAATCCTTCAAAGGAAAATTGTGAGGTGTTAATTTCAGAATTATCCAAAAAAGAAAGTGAGCTTCCAATGGTAATAGGTAAAAGGGAATTGTTTGGGGTAGTGATGTATTCCACCAAATCAGCACTCATTATCGAAGCAGAATTTGATAGGGAATTATAATTGGTTTCCGAAATTACCTGAAATTGTTTGTTGTCAATCCAGCCTTCGTAATTATCAAAAGCCAATTGTATCCTGGACCATTTATCATTTTGTTCCAGAATTTTGAAATGTTCTCCAAAGAGTACCTGGGAAACTAATTCGCTTCTGTCACTTGGTTCGGCACGTAATGGAACTATGGCTAGATTACAAATAGCAAACATTTGGAAGAATTATGAGTTAAAAATTATGAGTTATGAATTATAAATTTCATCAATTCATAATCCACAACTCATAAAAGATAATTTATTTAGGCTCTTTCGATAACAATTGCAGAAGCACCGCCACCACCATTACAGATAGCTGCAGCACCAACTTTTGCGTTGTTTTGCTCTAAAACATTAATTAAGGTAACTACGATTCTGGCTCCGGAACATCCAAGAGGGTGTCCTAAAGAAACCGCACCACCGTTTACGTTTACTTTATTGTTGTCTAATCCTAAGATTTTAGCATTGGCTAAACCAACTACAGCGAAAGCTTCGTTGAATTCGAAGAAATCAACATCGTTAACGGTTAAGTTTACTTTGTCTAATGCTTTTGGTAATGCTTTTGCAGGTGTTGTAGTAAACCATTTTGGTTCCTGAGCTGCATCTGCATAGGATTTAATATACGCCAATGGTTTCAATCCCATTGCGTTTGCTTTTTCTTCGCTCATTAAAATTAAAGCTGCTGCACCATCATTAATAGTTGAAGCATTTGCGGCAGTAACAGTTCCGTCTTTTGTGAAAACGGCATTTAAGGAAGGAATCTTGTCTAATTTAACATTAGTGTATTCTTCATCTTTAGCGAAAACAATCGGATCTCCTTTTCTTTGAGGGATGGTAACGGGAACGATTTCATTATCGAATTTACCAGCTTCCCACGCTTTGGCAGAACGCTCATACGATTGAATTGCAAAAGCATCTTGCTCTTCGCGTGTGATTTTGTATTCTGATGCACATAAGTCGGCAGAAACGCCCATCGCATTATTGTCGTATGCATCGGTTAGACCGTCTTTCTGCATTCCGTCCAATAGCGTAGCAGGGCCGAATTTAGCTCCGTTTCTCATGTGAACATAATGCGGAATCAAACTCATGTTTTCCATACCACCGGCTACAACGATTTCAGCATCGCCTGCCATGATAGCCTGTGCACCCTGCATGATTGCTTTCATTCCCGAAGCACAAACTTTATTTACAGTAGTACAAACAACAGTATTTGGTAACCCTGCAAAAATAGCCGCCTGACGCGCAGGAGCCTGACCAACGCCAGCTTGAACTACGTTACCCATGATAACCTCGTCTACTAAATTTGGATCTAAATTAATTTTATTTAAAGCACCTTTGATTGCTGTTGCGCCTAATTGTGGAGCCGTAACGGTTGATAAACTTCCCATGAAACTTCCGATAGGAGTTCTTACAGCCGATACAATAACTACTTTTTTATTCATGATGTAATGTTGTTAGTTCGTTGAAGATGCGAATTTAACCAAAATTGTCAAGATATTTGAATTTGAATTTAAAAATATGAGCTTTTAAAGCTGTATCAGGTATACAAAGTATAAGAACCTTAAAAAAGGTGATTTTAAGAAAAACCTATTTAACTGACAATGAAACAGTTTTAAATTATCTTTGTCAAAAAACAAAAAAAATCTTAAAAATAGTTGCAGAAAAGATATCGTTAAGCTACATTTGCAACCGCAAAAAAGGATAAGTTCTTTGCAAGTAGGAGAGGTGCCAGAGCGGTAATGGAGCAGATTGCTAATCTGTCGACGGGTAACCGTCGCCAGGGTTCGAGTCCCTGTCTCTCCGCTTTTTCGGGGTGTAGCGTAGCCCGGTCATCGCGCCTGGTTTGGGACCAGGAGGTCGCAGGTTCGAATCCTGCCACCCCGACAAGTTAAATTTCAGTATTCCCAATAAAACTGAATAAAGAGTAAGGTCCCGTAGCTCAGCTGGATAGAGCAACTGCCTTCTAAGCAGTAGGTCTCAGGTTCGAATCCTGACGGGATCACAAAAAACCACTGAATTTCAGTGGTTTTTTTGTTTTATAGCTGTTTGGGTTTTTATTCCACACATTTCAGATAATCCATAAAGTAATTTTCCGGAAAATAATTGCCTTTGATACTTTCGGATTTCAGTTCTTTTTTCAAAACGTAATCAACCGTTTCTGTGGCATAATTGATTTTCATTAAACTTACGGGGAATTTTTTCAAATCTTCGAAGCCGTCTTTACTGAAAAGAAAATAATTGTTTAAAATACGGATGTTGTTTTTCTCTTTTTCATCATAAATTAACTGACTGCAAATCTCTCCTGCACTTAATAAGGTTACGATTTTTCCATTAGATAATTGCAGTGAAATTTTAGAAGAAGCGCTAAAACATTTGGGATTTATAAAGTCTTTGCTTTTTTGTAATAATTGGAAATTAAGGTAGGGTGTTCCGTCTGAGTTAATCAACGAAAATAAAACAAAATCCCTTGAATTTACAAAGTCCTTTTCGTAAATAAGATGTTCAGGAGTTTTTCGGATAAAGGTTGAATCTGTTTTTTCATCAACATCATAATCACACTTTTTTTGTTGTGCATTCAGGCTGATTCCGATAATAAGAATTAAGGCGGATAGTAGTTGTTTCATGTTTGATTTTAAATTTTCTCGCAAAGTAAAACTATTTTTTCGTTATTACTATTTGTGGTAAAAAAGCAATATTCGTTTCCGCCGTCTTTAATTTTCCATTTTTTACGGATTTCTTCAACGGATATCGGGAAATTTCGTGTTGTAATATTCATTTTTGCACCTTCAAACTTGTCTTTCATTTCCTTTTTTTCAAATGGGAGCATCATTTTTACTGCAAATTTTCTGCCAGGAAAATCAATTTCTGCATCTGAGGTATATAAATGTGAATGTTGGTGTAGTTTTTCGATGTTGTACTGTACGCCAATGGCCTCAAAAGCACCTGTTTTCATCATGGCTGCATTGGGTTCATACAGGTATTTCTTAGGAAGCGAGTAATCAGCTTTTGCGTCGGAATCACCGTATTGAACTGAAAAAACTTCCGCTTTGTCTTGTGTTAGCGACACTGCGTTCAGCATGATTTTTCCGTTGTACCCTTTTTCGATTTCCCAAAGCAATTCTTTTACTTCATTGTCAAGGGCGATAATGTGAATATTTTTAACAAAGGTTAGTTCAGTTAAAGCGGCAGTGATATCCAAAATCGGCGCGGTTTTTATCATGATTTTGTCTGAAAAACAAAAATACGTTTCCAATAAATTCGGCACGTTGGGCAAACAATCTTTCAGCATGAAAACTTTTCCTTTTACGTCACTTCTTCGCGAAGGATCAATATAAATCCAACTCCAATGTTGATTCAGTTTTTTAAGTATTTCCAAACTGTCGCCTTTGTAGCATTCGATGTTGCGTTGATTTAAAATCTGATAATTATGTTGCACTATGGCCGATAATTCTTCATTGATTTCACAATGTGCTACTTTGTTGAATTTTTGAGCGAAATAATAATCATCCACACCAAAACCTCCTGTTAAATCTATGAGTGTGACTCCGTTAATAAGCGAGGCTTTATAACTGGCAGTTCTTTCCGATGAAGTTTGTTCAATGGAAATTTTTGAAGGATAAAGGATATATTTGTGAGCAAACCACGTTGGCAGTTTGTCTTTTGCTTTGTTTTTGGAGGCAATCTGGTTTAAAATATCGTTCCATTTTATTTCGGGGAACGGGTTTTTCATCAGCGCAATTTTAGGAAAATTGGCTTGTAGTGAATTGGTTATAAAGTCCTGGACGTCAGAATTTAAAAGAGGAGAATCCAAACTAAATATCTTTGGTTAGTATTTGTACAATCTTGTTTTCGGGTATGAATTCTTTTCCAACAACTTTTAATACCGTGTAAAAAGGAACAGCAAGCACCATTCCGGTAATTCCGAAAAGATAGCCGCCAATCAGAATAATCAGAAAAATTTCTAAAGGATGTGATTTTACACTGTTTGAAAAAATTATCGGTTGGCTCAAATTGTTGTCGATGAGTTGAACTATAAAGAATCCGATTAGCACATAAATTGAAGTAGGTAATATTTCAGTAACGAAATCGGCTCCAAGATTGCCAATCATTGTCAGAATGAAAGCCAAACACGATCCTATCAATGGACCAACATACGGGATAATGTTTAAAACGGCACACAAAAAGGCAATTATCAGAGCGTTTTGTACTCCGAAAATCAATAAAACAATCAGGTATAAAATAAAAATAATGAAGAGTTGCAGCAGAAGTCCAATGAAGTAACGGGATAGCAATTCGTTGGTTTTATCAATGGATGCTAATATTTTGTCTTCGTGTTCGTCGGGTAAAATCCATTTAAACAAGGAATTAAAAACTTTTTTGTCTTTTAATAAAAAGAAGGTGATGAAGAAAACCGAGACGATTCCCACACCGAAACTACTTAAGGCATTTATAAAGGAATTCAGAAAATCGGAAATAATTGTCATATTAAATTTTGAAGCTATTCCGGATTTTTCGTAGAGTTGCTGCGCGTCAATATTGTGAGATGATAGATATTCATTGGCTTTTAGCAGCAGTGAATTGAATTCTTTTTCCATAGCCGCGGTATTCAGAAGCGACAAATTTTCTCCCTGTGAAGTTAGTAAAGGAACGAAAAGCAGGATAAACCCAACAATGATTAATGAAAAAAGAAATAAAGTGGTTACTACAGCAAAAGTGTTTTTAAATTTCAATTTGTGTTTGAGAAACCGTACGATTGGATTACCGATTAACGCAAGTACTAATGAAATAACAATATAGGTGATTACTGTACTGATTTGATAAATAAAATACAAAATCAACGCTATTCCTATCAATGTTAAAACAGCTCTAATTATTCCGTTTGAAATCTCTTTTGATGTCATAAAGTTGTTTTCATTTGAAATTTAAAAATATAAAAAAACTCGCTTATTAAGCGAGTTTTAATGATTTATTTTGAAAGCTATTATGGTTGCGCGAAAGAATTTCTTGCACCACCTGTAGCAAAAATTGCTAACATTCTTGATTTCTGACCGTTAGAGAACATATACATTCCTCTGTCATCAGTATAATCCATGTAGTTCATGGTCATTTCAATTGGAGTGCCTGTACAAGTACTGTAGTGAGGGTAAGCAGGAACACCGTAATTTGCTGCATTGTGTAATGGTGTATCGGAAACCTGGTCATTTCCACAAGTAGCATCACCCCAAATGTGACGTAAATTCATCCAGTGACCGATTTCGTGAGTAGCTGTTCTACCTAAGTTGTATGGGTATGTTGCTGTTCCGGTAGTTCCGAAATATTTAGAATCGATAACTACACCGTCAGTTGATGAAGATCCACCCGGGAATTGAGCGTATCCTAAGATTCCGCCACCAATAGTACAAACCCATAAGTTAAGTTTAGTAGTAGGTGAAGTTGGATTCATACCGCCTTGCGTAGATTTTTTCATAGCATCAGCAGTTCCCCATGATGTTTTTGTAGTCGATTTTCTGTAAACCGCATCCAAAACGAAAGAAACGCCAACGTTAGCTTTTACACCAGAGAACGTTGATGGAACTTTACTGAAATCAGAGTTTAAAGCGTTAAAATCTTTGTTTAAAGCATCAATTTGAGATTGAATTTGCGCTTGGGAGATATTTTCCGCAGTTGTTCTGTAAAGAACGTTTACAACTACAGGAATTTGAATTTTCCCGTTTACCAAGCGACCTTCTTGAATAGCTCTCTCTGTGAAAGATTCAATTTCATTCATTTTAATTGCCAATTCAGGATTTTGTCTCATTTGTTCCTGAAGCACTTCATGAGAGGCACAACCTCTGTGTGATAAAGAAGCAGTTTCCTGTGTTGCGGAATTCTCTTCTTTGTTACATGAAATTAAAGACATCAACAAAGCAGCTGATAAAAGAATTTTTTTCATAAAAGTTGATTTTTTGTTAAAAAATGGTTTAATAGTTTAATAGATTGCAATTATATAACATTTTTCTTAATTACAAAGAGTTTTTTTGTAATAAAAGTATTATTTTAAATTTTTCAAAGATTTTCAATGATAATCTGTTTTTTGTGTAAATAATTCAAAAACTAAACTGTACATAGTTGTTTGGTTGAGAAATTGTCACTGTTATTGAGCGTTTGTTTGGAATTGACTTTCGAATAAAATAAAAAAACCGCTAGAAAGCGGTTAAATTTTAAGTTATGATACTGTCTTTTTAAGGTTGTGCGAATGAATTTCTGGCACCCCCGGATACAAAAATTGCCGATATTCTGGATTTCTGACCTTCAGAGAACATGTACATGGCTCTGTCGTCTGTGTAATCCATATAATTCATGGTCATTTCAATTGGTGTACCGGTGCATGTACTGTAATGTGGGTAAACCGGATCACCATAATTTGCTGCATTATGTAAAGGGGTATCGGCAACCTGATCGTTACCACAAGTTGCATCTCCCCAAATATGACGAAGATTCATCCAGTGACCTACTTCATGTGTTGCGGTTCGTCCTAAATTATAAGGATAATAGGCGCTTCCGCTTAAACCGAAATATCTTGAGTCGATTACAACTCCATCAGTCGAAAGTGAACCACCCGGGAATTGTGCATATCCTAGGATTCCGCCACCAATGGTGCAAACCCACAAGTTAAGTTTGGTTGAAGGGGAAGTAGGATCCAACCCACCTTGTTTGCTTTTTTTCATGGCATCGCGTGTTCCCCAAGATGTTTTAGTTGTTGATTTTCGAATTACCTGATCCAATTCAAATGAAATTCCCACATTGGCTTTCACACCTGAAAACGCAGCCGGAACCTGATTAAAATCCGAATTCAAAGCATTAAAATCTTTATTTAAAACATCAATCTGAGATTGAATTTGGGTCAGCGATATATTTTCTGCGGCTGTTTTGTACAATACATTAACTACTACAGGAATAACTATTTTTCCGTTTACCAAACGACCTTCACGAATTGCCTGTTCTGTAAATGATTCAATTTCATTCATTTTAATGGCTAATTCAGGATTATTCCTTAGTTGTTCCTGCAGGACTTCGTGCGAAGCACATCCTCTTTTTTCGAAGTTTAAACTTGTTGCTTGATTGGTTGAGGATTCCTCTTTATTACAGGAAACCAGCATTGCTAATAAAGTAGCCGCTAAAAGAATTTTTCTCATAATTGTAAGATTAAGTTGAAAATTGAATAAAATTGATTTTTTTGTAAATCGAGAACAATTTTAACTATAAAACCATTAATTAAGAAAAATATTATATAATCGGTAAAAATAATCGTTTAATATTACAATATTGATTTTTTTTAGGGGTAAACAAAAGATTGAAAGTAAGTGTTTTAGAGTTTTTTTTTAAGATTCTTCTTTAATTATTAAATACGTAATTAAGGATATTAGCTCCCATCTTAAGAGCTTTTGTACGAACATCAATAGGATCATTATGAACTTCCTGATTTTCCCAACCATCGCCCAAATCGGTTTCAACGGTGTAAAGTAAAACGAGTCGGTTTTCAACGATTATCCCGAAAGCCTGAGGTTTTTTATTGTCGTGTTCGTGAATTTTAGGTAATCCGGTCGAAAAAACAAACGGTTTTTGAAAAATAGCATGCGAAGCCGGTAATTCAATCAATGGGTTATCAGGAAAAACCCGTTTAATTTCTTTTCGGATGTATTGGTCCATCCCGTAATTGTCGTCTATATGTAAAAAACCACCGGAAGTTAGATAGTTTCTAAGGTTTAGGATGTCATTATCGCTAAAAACAACATTTCCGTGTCCTGTCATGTGAACGAATGGGTACGACAGTAAATCAGGGCTTCCTACTTCAACAGTTGGAATTTTTGTATTTAATTTAGTATTGATGTTTTGATTGCAGAATTTTACCAAATTGGGTAACGAGGTCGGATTTGCATACCAGTCGCCACCGCCGGAATATTTTAATAGGGCGATTTCCTGTGAAAAACTCAGTAATGATGATAGTCCGAAAAAGAAAACTGCAATTTTTTTCATGAATACAATTTATTCGTTAGCAAAAACAACACTGTGACAAGCCACTACAGCGGCGGTTTCGGTGCGTAATCGCGTATTTCCCAAAGATACCGGAATGTATTTGTTTTTTAGAGCCAATTCAATTTCTTTTTCTGAAAAATCACCTTCCGGTCCAATTAAAATGGTATAAGCTTCGTTAGGTTTTACGACTTCTTTAAGCAATTTTTTATCGGTTTCCTCACAATGTGCAATGCATAAATTACCACTATGTTCCTGATTGATAAAGTCTTTCAGGGAAATCGGTTCGTTTAGTTTTGGTAAATGAAATTGCAGCGATTGTTTCATAGCCGATTGAATGATTTTATCAAAACGTTCGGTTTTTATCACTTTTCTTTCAGAATGATCGCAGATAATAGGCGTAATTTCATGAACACCAATTTCAGTGGCTTTTTCCAGAAACCATTCGAAGCGATCGTTCATTTTGGTTGGCGCCACGGCTAAATGTAATCGAAAACCTGTAGGTTTCTGAGTCTCGGTTTGGGTTATTTTTACGGTACATTTTTTATCGGAGGCCAAAATAATTTCAGTATGAAATAAGTTACCTAATCCGTTGGTAACATGTAAAACATCGCCTTCTTTTTTGCGCAAAACTTTAACAATATGCTTGCTTTCTTCCTTGTCAAATGAAAACTCCTTTGAAGCAGAATTGATATCGGGATTGTAAAATAACTGCATGTTAAAATTCAATTCTTGCTTTGGAAACCACCGAAGCATCGTTAAACTGATTTTCTAAAAACTTATGGTAACCAACAATGCCAATCATGGCAGCATTATCGGTGGTGTATTCGAATTTTGGAACAAAAGTTTTCCAACCGTATTTTGTTTGGGCTTCTTTCAGTGTGTTTCTGATTCCTGAATTCGCCGAAACACCGCCACCAATCGCAATCTGATTGATTCCGGTTTCGGCAACCGCAAGTTTTAGTTTGTCCATCAAAATCTGTATAATAGTGTGTTGAATGGAAGCACAGATGTCATTTTTATTTTCTTCAATAAAATTTGGATTTTGGGCCAGGTTTTTCTGAACGAAATACAAAATTTGTGTTTTTAATCCACTGAAACTGAAGTTTAATCCATCAACTTTCGGTTTTGTAAATTGAAACGCTTTCGGATTTCCTTCCTGAGCAAATTTGTCAATCAACGGACCGCCGGGATAGGGAAGTCCTAATATTTTAGCACTTTTATCGAAGGCTTCACCAACGGCATCATCAGTGGTTTCACCGATAATTTCCATATCAAAAAAACTTTTCACTTTTATAATCTGTGTATGTCCGCCGGAAATTGTCATGGCCAAAAAAGGAAATTCCGGTTTGTCAAAGCCTTCTTCGTCAATGAAATGCGCCAAAACATGAGCGTGCATATGATGAATTGCCATTAATGGAATATTGAGTGCGATGGCCATCGATTTTGCAAAAGAAGTTCCCACTAAAAGCGATCCCATTAGTCCGGGACCTTGTGTAAACGCAATCCCTGATAGTTGTGATTTGTCGATATTCGCTTTTTTCAGGGCAACATCAATTACCGGAACAATATTTTGTTGATGAGCACGAGAAGCCAATTCGGGAACAACGCCTCCATATTCCTCGTGAATGGACTGTCTTGCGACAATATTCGATAAAACTTTATTGTTCTCAAGTACCGCTGCAGCAGTATCATCGCATGAACTTTCGATGGCTAATATATAAATTGGTGGTTTTGTCATAAAAAAGGCACGAAATTTGTGTTAATAATTCTGCCGACTGTATTATCTTTGAAATAGCAATCACTAAGGACAAAAAAACCTTGTGGTTGTTGTTGAAAAGCTTAAATTTACAAGTCCGTTCGACAAATTTAAAACAAAATAAGGTATCAAAAAATTTAAAAAAATAGCAATTCGAATAATTTTAGGAATTCTCCTATTATTGTTGCTACTGGGTATTGCACTTTCATTACCGGTGGTTCAAACGAAAATTGCCTCATATGTCACCGAAAGACTTAACAAGGATTACGGTACGGATATCAAGATTGAAAAAGTAGCCATTTCTGTTTTTGGTACGGTTAAGCTGAAAAACATTATGATTGCCGATCATCATAAGGATACGCTTTTTTATGTGAACCGATTGCAGACCAATTTACTGAGCATAAAAGAAATTAAAGATTCCCACTTGTTTTTCGGAAAGGCGAGCATTGACGGACTGAATTTCAAACTGAAAAAATACAAAGGCGAACCCAGAACCAATCTTGATTTGTTTGTAGCACTTTTTGATACCGGTAAACCCGGATCCGGAAAGTTTCGTTTAAAAGCAAAGGATTTATATGTAACAAACAGCCGTTTTCAGTTGATTGATGAAAATCTGAAAAAACCTAAAGCGCTTGATTTTACAAGAGTGAATGGCGAATTGGAAGATTTTTTCATTAAAGGGCCTAAAGTTACTTCACTAATTAATAAACTGTCTTTAAAAGATCACCGCGGTTTAATAGTTGAAAACCTGGCTGCGGATTTTACTTATACCAAAGAAAATATCATCCTGAAAGGGTTGGATTTAAAAACCGATGAATCGACCTTGATTGGTAATGTTACTTTAAAATACCATCCGAAAGATTTTACCGATTTTAATAATAAAGTTGTTTTTGATGTTCAGATGGAAAAAGCTTCGGTCTCTTCCAACGAATTGAATTTCTTTTACAACGAGTTTGGTAAAAACCAACGTTTTTTCCTGAAAACGCACGCTACCGGTACCTTAAATAATTTCGTACTACACGATTTGAAACTCGTAGACAGGAACAAATCGGAAATTATCGGTAAAGTGAATTTCAGAGACCTGTTCAATAAAAAAGGAGAGTTTTACATGAACGGGAATTTCGACAGGGTAAGTTCGAATTATGATAATTTAAAGGCGATTTTGCCAAGAATATTAGGTAAAAGCCTTCCGCAAACTTTAAAGAAACTTGGCAAAGTGGATTTGGTGGGCGATGTGAAACTTACCAAGAAAACCATTGATGCCGATGTGTATATCTTGTCAGAACTAGGAGAGTTGGAGTCAAAACTTTCCATGAACAACATCAATAACATCAACAATGCTTCATATAAAGGATATATTTCCCTGCACGATTTTGATTTGGGAACCTTAACCGGACAGAAAGACATTCAGCGTGCCACTGTAGATTTGGACGTTGACGGAAAAGGTTTCAACAAAAAATATTTGAATACTTCTGTTAAAGGCCAGATTCACCAGTTCCGATATAACGGCTATACCTATCAGAACATTACAGTGGACGGAACAATGAAAATGCCTTATTTTAAAGGATATTTCAACAGTAATGATCCGAATCTGAAAATGGATTTTAACGGATTAGTCGATTTAAGTTCCAAGGTTAAAAATTACGATTTCAGTGCTCATATCGATTATGCCGACTTGCATTTGTTGAATTTCAGAAAGCAGGATTCCATAGCGATTTTCAAAGGAGAACTAATGTTCAAGGCTAAAGGAAATACGCTTGACGATATCGACGGAAAATTAACCGTAGCGAATGCTTCTTATCAGAATACAAAAGACGCATACTATTTTGATGATTTTATGGTAGAATCGACCTTTGATGCTGCTCGCGTACGAACAATAACGGTCAATTCTCCGGACATTATTCAGGGAAAAGTGGTTGGAAAATTCAAAGTGAATCAGGTTCAGAAAATTGTTGAAAACGCATTGGGAAGTCTGTATGCGAACTATTCTCCGAACAAATTGGCACCGGGACAGTTTTTAGATTTTGATTTTGTGATTTACAATAAAATCATTGAAGTTTTCAATCCAAATATTGCGCTTGGGGAAAACACGGTTTTAAAAGGTAGAATCAATGCCGATGAAGGGAATTTCAAAATGAATTTCTCTTCGCCAAACGTTGTGGCTTATAAAAATACTTTCGACAATATCCGTATCGATATCGACAATAAAAATCCGCTTTACAACGCTTTTATTGAGCTCGACAGTATTAAAACGAAGAATTATAAAGTTTCCGATTTCAGTTTGATAAACGTTACCATGAACGACACGCTTTTTGTCCGTTCCGAATTTAAAGGCGGTAATAAGAATCAGGATTTTTATAATCTGAATTTGTACCATACCATTGATAAAGAGAATAAATCTGTGGTTGGTTTCAAAAAATCGGAAGTGAATTTTAAAAATTACCTGTGGTATTTAAATGAAAATGATACCGAAGACAACAAAGTGGTTTTCAATAAAAAACTGACTGATTTTTCAATAGAAAAAATCGGATTGACACATAACGGTCAGAAAATGGAGTTGTCCGGAATGCTTCAGGGTAAAAACCATAAAGATATTCAGCTTTCTTTCGATAATGTCGATCTGGCGAAAGTAACACCGTCTCTGACCAATTTGTCTTTCGGCGGTAACCTGAACGGGAAAGTCAATGTAAAACAGAACAACGAAATTTATCAGCCTGCTTCCGACTTAACGGTAGACTCGCTGCAAATAAATGGCTATCAATTGGGTAATTTGGATTTGCAGGTTACCGGTGACAATTCGTTCCGTAAATTCAATGTAAACTCAACGATTAAGAATGAAGATGTTGAGAGTTTCTATCTTAACGGCAATGTTGAAATTGTAAACAACCAGAGTTTATTGTCGTTGGAAACCGGATTTTCGAAATTCAACATCGGGGCATTCGGTCCGTTATTAGGTTCAATTTTTTCCAATGTGCGCGGATTTGCATCCGGTCAGGCTGCCATTGTCGGAACCGTGAGCAATCCTGAAATTGACGGGCGACTGTATCTGGAAGAGGCCGGTATGAAAGTACCTTATTTGGGTGTCGATTATGACATGGAAAAAAATGCAGTAGTGGATGTTACCGAGCACCAGTTTCTGTTCCGACACATTAAAATTACCGATACGAAACATAAAACTTCAGGATATGTAAACGGTAGTGTGCGACACAATAAATTGGCCGATTGGAGTTTGGATTTGGACATTGCTTCCAATAATTTATTGGCATTGGACACCAAAGACAGTGATGATGCGGTGTATTACGGCGTGGCTTTCATCGATGGAAAGGCCAGTATTAAAGGTCCAACCAATGCATTGGTTGTGAATATGGAAGCCAAATCAAACAAAGGAACGTCTATTAAAATTCCGGTTAATGATTCTCAGGGACTTGGAAACAATTCTTATATTCATTTCATTAGTGAAAAAGAGAAAAAAGATAAAGAGAAGGGTATTCTGAGCCCTGAAAATAAATACAAAGGGCTGGAGCTGAATTTCGATTTCAACATCAATCAAAATGCAGAAATTGAAATTATTCTAGACAGAAATACCGGTCATGGGATGAAAGGACGCGGGGAAGGAACCATCAGTATGGAAATCAATACTTTGGGGAAATTCAACATGTGGGGAGATTATCAGGTGTATGAAGGGGAATATAATTTTAAAAACTACGGTTTAATCGATAAAAAGTTTGCGGTTAAAAAGTACAGTACCATTCGCTGGGATGGAGAGCCGATGAATGCTGCTCTGAACCTTGAAGCGGTATATAAAACTGAATCCAATCCGGCTGTAATTCTGGATAACCCTTCCTTTAACAGAAAGGTGCCAACCAATGTTATCATTACCGTAAACGGAAATTTAAGCAATCCCGAACCGGATTTTATAATAGATTTTCCAACGGTGAGTTCGGTGTTAAAATCGGAAATCGATTATAAATTAAGTGATAAGGATATACGTCAGACACAAGCTTTAGCGTTATTGTCGGGCGGAGGATTTTTATCTCCGGAAAACAGTGCCAATGCAGTTACCGGAACTTTATTTGAGCGTGCAAGCGGATTGTTTACCGATATCTTTACCGGAGATGATGATAAATTTAAAGTAGGACTGAATTATGTGCAAAGCGACCGTAATCCATTACTGCAAACGCAGGATAGGGTTGGGGTAACGATGTCAACTCAAATTAACGAAAGAATTACAATCAACGGAAAACTGGGAGTACCGGTTGGCGGAACCGAACAGGCTGCCATTGTGGGTAATGTCGAATTGCAAATGCTTCTTAACAAAGAAGGAAGTTTAAAAGCTCGCGTATTTAACAGAGAAAATGATATAAATTATATTGGTGAAGGAATCGGGTATACCCAAGGTGTTGGGTTATCGTATCAGGTTGATTTTGACAATGTTAGAGAGCTTTGGAGAAAGGTGTTTTCTAAAAAAGATGCTGATGTGTCAACAAAAAATTCACCAGATCAGGATTCGGATTCGGATTTATCACCAGAATTTATTAATTTTATTGAAAATAGGAAGAAAAAAAGTACCGAGGAACCTAAAAGAGACTTACAAAAGGTTCCCGAAATAGAATAACTTCCCCAACAACAACACTTCTAAATTTTACGGCAATACAACGTTAAGAAATTCGTTTTTCACTGAAAAATCGGATGTTCTTTAGGCTTTTGTGCGTTTATTTATTAAATTTAATAAAAACAAATTTTAGAATGTCAGCAAGTATTAAAAAGATCGGAGTACTGACTTCCGGTGGTGATGCACCCGGGATGAATGCCGCCATACGTTCTGTGGTGAGAACCTGTGCCTATCACAGCATTCAGTGCATGGGGATTTATAGGGGTTTTGAAGGAATGATTGAAGGCGACATCATTGAAATGGGCCCAAGAGCCGTTAAAAACATAGTAAACAAAGGCGGAACGATACTCAAATCGGCACGCTCCATGGAGTTTAAAACACCTGAAGGCAGAAAGAAAGCTTACGAACATCTCAAAAATTTTGGTATTGATGCTCTGGTAATTATTGGAGGTGACGGTAGTTTTACCGGCGGATTGGTTTTTAACAGCGAATTCGGGTTTCCGGTAATGGGAATTCCGGGTACGATTGACAACGATATTTTCGGAACGATGTATACTTTGGGATACGATACGGCGCTCAATACGGTAGTAGAAGTAATCGACAAAATACGTGATACGGCCAATTCCCACAACCGATTGTTTTTCGTGGAAGTTATGGGGCGCGATGCTGGTCATATTGCCTTAAATGCCGGAATTGGAGCAGGGGCAGAAGAAATCCTTATCCCGGAAGAAAACTTAGGTCTGGACCGCTTGCTGGAATCACTAAAGAAAAGTAAAGCATCCGGGAAATCCTCCAGTATTGTGGTAGTTTCCGAAGGCGATAAAATAGGAAAAAACGTTTTCGAACTCCGAGATTATGTCGAAGAAAATATGCCGGAATACGATGTTCGCGTATCCGTTCTCGGTCATATGCAACGTGGTGGTTCGCCTTCTTGTTTTGATAGGGTTCTGGCTTCCCGTTTGGGCGTAAAAGCCGTTGAATCGTTATTGGAAGGAAAAACGAACTATATGGTAGGGCTCATTGCCGATAAAATCGAACTGACACCTTTGGAACAAGCCGTTAAAGGCAAATCTAAAATTGATGAGGAATTGCTTCGGGTTTCCGATATCATGTCAACTTAACAGAATAGAATAATAACAGAAATAGATAGAAATTTAAAGCCCGTGCCGGGCAAAATGAACAAGATTATGACGAAAGTAAAATTAGGAATTAATGGATTCGGTAGAATCGGTAGAATTGTTTTCAGAGAAACAATTAAAAGAGACAATGTAGAAGTAGTGGCCATCAATGATTTGTTAGATGTAAATCATATGGCTTATATGTTAAAATATGATTCGGTTCACGGTCGTTTCGATGGAAAAGTGGAAGTTATTGACGGACATTTGTACGTAAATGATAAACTGATTCGCGTAACCTCCGAGAAAAATCCTGCCCTACTGAAATGGAATGAATTAGAAGTAGATGTGGTAGCTGAATGTACCGGAATTTTCACAACAGTAGAAACCGCCTACGATCACATAAAAGGTGGCGCAAAGAAAGTGGTTATTTCTGCACCGTCAAACGATGCTCCAACATTTGTGATGGGAGTGAACCACGATAAAGTAAAACCAACGGATGTTATTGTTTCCAATGCTTCGTGTACCACAAACTGTTTGGCTCCGCTGGCAAAAGTATTGCATGATAATTTCGAAATTGTAGAAGGCTTAATGACTACGATTCATGCTACCACGGCAACACAATTAACTGTAGACGGTCCGTCAAGACGTGATTTTAGAGGCGGAAGAGCAGCATTGTTGAATATCATTCCTGCCGCAACCGGAGCAGCAAAAGCAGTAACGAAAGTAATTCCGGCTTTGGAAGGAAAACTAACAGGAATGTCTATGCGTGTGCCTGTTGCCGATGTTTCTGTGGTAGATTTGACGGTTAAACTGAAAAAACACACCTCTTACGATGAAATCATGAATGTGCTTAAAAACGCATCTGAAACCTCGATGAAAGGCATCATGGGCTTTACCGAAGACGATGTGGTTTCGCAGGATTTTGTTTCCGATTCAAGAACCAGTATCATCGATGCAAAAGCCGGAATCGGTTTGAATTCAACGTTTTACAAGATTGTTTCCTGGTATGACAACGAATACGGATATTCTTCAAAACTGATTGATTTATCGGTGCATATTGCCAATTTATAAAAAAATGTTATTTTTACTGAATCCCGTTTTAAGCGGGATTTTTTTATAAACAACACACATGAAATTAGTAGTAGACAGTGGCTCCACAAAAGCCGATTGGATTGCATTAGACGAAAACGGAAACATACAGTTTACCGTAAGCACTTTAGGTTTAAATCCCGAAGTGTTAACCAAAGAAGAAGTACTTGAAAGAATTAACGAGCGTTTCGATATTGCCCAGAATAAAGATGAAGTGAAAGAACTTTACTTCTATGGCGCAGGATGCGGAACAGACAGAATGAAAAATCACCTGGCAGATATTCTTCAGGAGTATTTTTCCAACGCTCATGTAGAAGTAAAAGAAGATACTTATGCCGCAGTTTTTGCCACAACGCCAAGAGGTGAAAAAGCAATTGTTTGTATTTTGGGAACAGGTTCAAACTGCAGTTATTTTGACGGTACGGTTTTACATCAGAGAATACAATCGTTGGGTTATATGGTTATGGATGATTGCAGCGGAAATCAATTCGGGCGTCATTTGATTCGATCGTATTATTTCAATACCATGCCAAAGGAATTGGCCGAAATTTTCGAGAAAGAATATGATTTGGATGCCGATGCCATCAAACACAATTTGTATAAAGTTCCGAATCCGAATGCGTATTTGGCAACCTTCGCGAAGTTTTTAATTCAGCATAAAGAGCACGAATTCATTCAGAAAATCGTTTTAAACGAAATGCAGAATTTTGTCGATTTAAACATCAAACAATTTGAAAACAGCACTGAAGTCCCAGTACATTTTATCGGCTCTATTGCTTATTATCTGAAAGAGGAATTGGATATGATTTTAACCAAAAATGGTTTAAAACTCGGAAACATTTTCAGAAAACCGATTGACGGTTTAATTCATTATCATTCAGTACACGTATAATTATGGAAATAGCAATAATCGCTCATGACGGAATGAAAGCCAAGCTAGTCGAATTTATTAAAGATCATAGTGCTTTTCTGAAATCGGAATCGGTATCTTTAATTGCCACCGGAACTACCGGAAGCAGGGCAGAAGAAGCAGGGTTTAAAGTGATGAAATTATTGTCCGGACCTTTGGGCGGTGATGCCCAGATTGCTGCACGTGTGGCTGAAGGAAAATGTAATATGGTTTTGTTTTTCAAAGATCCGTTAGCAAAACACCCTCATGAACCTGATATTAACATGCTTATAAGGGTGTGTGATGTTCATAATGTACCGTTGGCTACGAATGAGGCTACGGCGCAATTATTACTGAAGGCTATTTCGTTGCCATCATAGAGATTTCAACATTAACATTTTTCGGTAAACAAGCTACTTGAACCGTTTCGCGTGCCGGAGCGGTTTTTTCGTCAAAATAACTGCCGTAAACGCCATTGATTTTTGCAAAATCATTCATGTTGCTAATAAAAATGGTAGTTTTAAAAACGTTTTCAAAAGTCATATCGGCTGCTTCCAAAACGGCTTTCATGTTCTCCATTACTTGCTTAGTTTCCACTTCGATATTGTCTAAAACCAATTCTCCGTTAGCAGGATTAATGGCAATTTGACCGGAAGTGTATAATGTGTTTCCAACCAATACTGCCTGATTGTAAGGACCAATAGGAGCCGGTGCTTTTTCTGTAAAGATTATTTTTTTCATATTAGGGTTTCTTTTCTGTAGATTTAATACTGATTACCTTAATTATCTCAAACGTCTGTCGGGAAGATTTCGTTTTTCCCATTTGATATCGCTCAATACCGAAGATTTGATTCCGATGAAGAAGCCCCAGTTGGTATACGTTCCAATTGGCACCCAGTTGAAACTCATACGCCAACTCAACAAATCTCTTTCGAAACGCAATTGGGTGAAAGTAACTCCTTTGCGCACCATATCATAACCGGAAGAGAATCCCATTTTCCATCGCGGGGTAATATCAACATTACCAGACATCATTAAGGAATTTCCAACGATTTCATTTTCACGGTTGATGTTAGAATAGGTAAGCGAATAGGCGAAAGTAAGATTCCAGGGAATTTTTAAGCTGTACAATTCAGATGATTCTTTTTCAGCGTTTTTTTCGTCTTTGTTGAAAAGACTTTGTCGCTGATCGCTTAAATCGGTCCCACGGCCAAATAAATCATCTTCACGACCACCGTTTTGAATGGTTTGCTCCGTTGTTTTGCTTTTATTTTTTCCATCTGCACTGGAAAGTGCATAATTAACCGTTACGTTTGCGGTAGTCATTCTAAATAAACTGCCACCATTATCGATATTAAATTCATTAATTCTTTTACCCGAATTGTCGATGGCGTAAGGATCTAAAGTAGCACCGAAATTCAAATTCATTTTATTGTCGAAAAACTGTGTCCCTCCCGAAACCCTTACTGGTGACCACGCAAGTGAATCGGCAGCAATGTTGTAACTTGTGGAGAAATTTAAGTTGTTTAACAACATTACTTTTTTAGGTTCTGTTTTTGTTTCGTCTTTATCGCGTACTTTGGCTTCAAAGGTGTTGCTTAATGACATCCCTACATTGTTGGAATAACTTTTACCAGGCGCACCAAAAATACCATTTTCAAAACGGGTATAATCGGCATAGGTTGTTCCGGTAGCATCAAGTGCATACGTTTCGTAATATCGGTCAAAACTCGGGGTGTATCCATATGATGCAGACGGACGCATTACATGACGAATAGCTTGAATTTTCTTATCATCACCAAATTTAAATGTACCGTAAATGGTTGTTCCGATATTGGCACCGAAATTATAAGTTCTGAAAGCATCAAAACCATTGTTATCTATGGTCTCGACTTTGTTGGTTAAAGAACTGTATTCTTTTTTAATGGTTTTAAAATACCAAACTTCATTGTAAGAGGTGCTGGTCGAAACACTGAAATACTTGAAAAGTTTGAAATTTGTACTGATTGGAATGGTGTGTTGTAATCCGTTTTTGGCATCGCGGAACATTTCCGATTTAAAGAACAGTGAATCGGTAGTTCGAATTCTGTTTTCTCCTCTTAGATTGTATTGGAAATTGATGTTTTTTATAAAGCCTTTTTTGATTCCGTTTTTCGGCGCAAAAGGGAAAATCCTGTCAACACTTGCCTGTAAGGTTGGCAATGTCATGTCAATCTGTTCGGTATTGGTGTTTTGTGAATGCGTTGCGGTTAATGAAAAATTTACTTGCGGAACCGTCTGGAACGTTTTTGAATACGAAATAGACGAACTCAGGTTGTTGTTTAAAGACGATCCAATGTTGGTTTGATTAAACGATTGTCGGAAATACTGACTACTCCCTAAATTTACCGAAGCGGAAAATCTTGAATTCGGACTTGCTTTTGTGTCCTGACTGTGCGACCACTGTATATTGTATTGTCTTGATTTTGAGTAATCAGGGAAACCTCTTTCACTGAAAATCTGATTTTCAAAACGTAAATTAATTCGTCCGCTGAAATTATACCGTTGAGCATAGCTGCTTTCAAATCGAAGAGCATAACTTCCGTTGGTGTAATAATCTCCCAAAACCGCCAAATCATAATAATCACTTAGGGCAAAATAATACCCTCCGTTTTGAAGATAATACCCTCGTTGCTGTGTGTCACCAAAAGTTGGAATAATGAATCCGGAAACCGATTTCTCACTCATCGGGAAATAGGCAAATGGCAGTCCTAATGGTGTCGGAACGTCAGCAATTACCATATTTGTAAAACCGGTAACAACTTTTTTCTTGGGAACAAATTTAATTTTTCGGGCCAGGAAATAATATTCGGGATCGTCAATATTTTCGGAAGTGGTAAATCGTGCATTTCGCATAAAATAGACCGAATCATTTTCTCTTTTACTGATTTCGGCCTTGACTCTGAATTCGCCCTGTTGGGTTCTTGAATTCCAGACTAAGGCTTTTTTTGTTTTTGTATTGAAGCGAATAGAATCCGGTTCAATTACATTGTCACCTTGTTTAAAAACCGGGTTTTGTGTGTAATTTCCAACGCTGTCTTTGATTCTACCGGCATACACTTCGTCTTTTTCATAGTTGAAAATGATGATTCCAGCTTTCAATTCGATGTCTTTATACGTCAATTCGGCTTCATTGTAAAGCGTAAGCTCTTTCTTTTTCTGATCGATTTTTTCATAATCAACCGCTTTACGCTTCACAATTCCCTCAAGAACAGATTTCTTTTTTTTAATTGAATCATTCTTAACGGAATCTACGGGTTTTAAAACCTCTTTAAGACCTATGTTTAAGCTATCTTTCTGTTTTACAGCAGGTATGGGAATTGTTTTGGAAGGATTTTCCTGTGCTTGAAGTTCAAAATTTCCAAGTGTTAGGAAAATTGATAATAAAACGATATGAAATAAGTTTGTATGCAACGCTTTTAATACTATTTTTGTAAAAATGTGGCTCAATTTTTGACGGGTCAAACTTACATATATTTTTTGTCAAAAGTAAGTATTTAATAAAATTATAACCATTGCCGTTTTTAAGCAGATATATGCCTGATAAAGTTAAATTATATTTATTCATTTTTGCGCTGTTTTTACCTAATTTTCTGTTGTGCCAGTCAAAACCGAAATTTAAGGTGGTTTTAGATGCGGGACATGGCGGAAAAGATTTCGGGGCAATAAAGAATGGTTTAAAAGAAAAGGAAGTCGCACTGGATGTAGTATTAAAAATAGGTGAAATTTTAGAAGATAATAACGATATAGAAATTGTTTATTCCAGAAAAACGGATGTATTTGTAGAATTACGGGAGCGTGCAGACAGAGCTAATAAAGCGAAAGCAAATTTGTTTGTTTCGGTGCATTGTAATTCATCAACCTCTTCCAAACCGTATGGGTCGCTTACTTTGGTGATGGGATTGTCAAGAGCAGATACAAATTTAGAAATTGCAAAAACAGAGAATTCCGTTATTTTTCAGGAAACGAATTATAAAAAGAATTACAAAGGTTTTGATCCGAACAAGCCCGAAACATTAATCGGTTTGAAAATATTACAGGAAGAGTCACTAAAATCCAGTATAGATTTTGCCAGTACGATTCAATATAAATTCGGAAATAAACTGAACAGAAAAAACAAAGGTGTACACCAACAGCCGTTATGGGTTTTGGATGCGACCTATATGCCGGGAGTTTTAATTGAGCTTGGATTTATTTCAAACAAAAACGAGGCACAATATTTAGGTTCTGATAAAGGAAAAAACGAATTGGCCAAAGCCATTGCAGAATCTATTTTAAAATTTAAAGAAGATTATTTTGCAGTTTCGGAAGCAGCCAATCACTCGGAAAGTATCGAAAATAGTAAAGTGGTTCAAACGGTAAAAACGAAATCGGCAGACAATAAAAAAACATATAAAGTTCAAATCGCTTCCAGTAAAAAGAAATTGGATACGATACCGTCTAATTTTAAAGGATTGAAAAATATAAGCAGGTCTTTTGAAAATGGTTATTACAAGTATTTTTACGGAAGTGCAGATACCAATTCGGAATGCGAAAAGCTATTAAACGAAGCAAAAAATAAAGGATATGCATCTGCTTACATTGTTTCAGACAATGAAAGTAAATAATTAACAGGAGTATGAAAATGACTAATTTTTTTAGAATCACTTTACTTAGCTTATTTCTTTACACAGGATTAAGTTACAGCCAAAATAACGCAAAATTCAGAGTAGTTCTTGATGCCGGACACGGTGGAAACGATTTTGGAGCAACCTATCATGGATACGTAGAAAAAAACAACGCTTTAAATGTTGTTTTGAAAGTCGGTAAAATTCTTGAAGCCGATCCAGGTTCTCAGGTAATTTATACCCGAAAAACCGATGTTTTCATTCCGTTAGACGAACGTGCGGATATTGCCAACAAATCCAAAGCGGACATCTTTGTTTCCATTCACTGTAATGCCAATAAAAATCAAGTAGCCAGTGGAACAGAAACCTATGTTATGGGGGTTACCCGAAATGCTTCCAACTTAGAGGTGGCAAAGAAAGAGAATGAAGTAGTAACGATGGAGAAGGATTATAAAATCAAGTACGACGGTTACGATCCGAATTCTCCTGAATCGGTTATCGGGATGACGGTAATTCAAGAAGAATATCTGGATCAGAGTATCGAACTTGCTGCAGGAATTCAGGAAGGTTTTGAAGACGGTTTAGGCCGAAAAAGCCGCGGTGTAAAGCAGGCTGGATTTCTGGTATTAAGAAAAATCTATATGCCCCGAGTATTGATAGAAATGGGATTCGTTTCTAATAAAGAAGAAGGTGCTTTTTTAAGTTCAGATGAAGGTCAGGAACAAATTGCCCAAGCCATAGCAAAAGCCATTTTGGATTATAAAAAAGAATATTTCGTTCCGGGCACCGAAGAATATGTGCCGGTTGAAAGAAAACAAACGCCTGAAAAAGAAGTCATTCAAAAAGTAGATTCTCCAAAAATTAAAGAAGTTAAAAACGATAATGAAAAAGGAGTGGTGTTTAAGATTCAGATTTCAGCAAGTGCCAAGAAAATGGAGCTCATCCCGAGTAATTTTAACGGTTTGAACAGTATTTCCACGGAAGATGACGGGAAAATCATTAAATATTTCTACGGAAACACCAATAAATATGCTGAAGCTAAAAAACTATTGGAAGAAGCAAAGGAAAAAGGATACACTTCCGCATTTATCGCAGCATATAAGAATGGACAAAAGCTATCCATTCAGGAGGCTTTACGATAATATAAATCCATTCTAAACTATTTTGTCTTAATTTTGTTTTAAAATATATTGATTTTGAAAATTACCAGAGAAGTAAAAACCGCAATTTTAGTTATTGGCTCCATCTTATTGTTTTTTTGGGGGTATAGCTTTTTAAAAGGAAAAAATTTATTCGATACCACAAGAAAATTCTATGTTGTATATGATAATGTAGAAGGCTTGACTCCCTCGGCAGCCGTAACTATTAACGGTTTGACGGTAGGGAAGGTCAATACTATTACAATCGACGAAAAAACAGGAAAGTTATTGGTTGAAATTCAGATGGATAACGATGTTCCTGTAGCTAAGTCCAGTACGGCAAGTATTTACGAGCCTGGATTTATTGGTGGAAAACAAATCGCCATCAATCCAAATTTTGAAGATACCAATTATGCAAAATCCGGTGATTATCTGCAACCGAAAGTAATATTGGGATTAACCGCTTCTTTGGAGAAAAACTTAGCACCCATTCAGGAAAAGTTAGATAAGGTTTTGGCTAATGCCGATGCTTTATTGATGAATTTGAACGATATTCTGGATGCCAACACAAAATCAAACCTAAAGAAAACCATAGCCGAGTTAAATACGACAATGACGAATTTCAGTTCTGTTTCAGGCAATCTGGATAAAGTTGTAGCCGATAACAAGGATAAACTAGGTTCTGTTGTAACCAATCTGGATAAAACAACCGGTAATTTTGTTAAGATTTCTGAAGATCTGGAAAAAGCCAAATTAGGGGAAACTGTTGAAAATCTGGAAAAAACATTGGCTAATGTCAATAAAATAATGGCCGATATGGAATCCGGTAAAGGAACCATGGGCAAACTACTGAAAGATGATGCCATGTATAACAACCTTACTAAAGCTTCAAAAGAAATTGAATTGTTGTTACAGGATTTACGTTTGCACCCAACCCGTTACGTAAATGTTTCCCTTTTCGGAAAAAAAGAGAAACCTTACACCGCACCAAAAGAAGAACCAAAAAAATAGAACTATTTAAACCAACCCTATGAGTTATTTAGACAATATATTATTTGCAATACTTCTTATTTTAGGAGGTGGTTATTTTGCTCAAAACGTAAAAAAACTTATTCGCAACATTAAATTAGGTCACGATGTTGATCGTTCTGACAATCCTTCGGAACGCTGGAAAAACATGGCAATGATTGCCCTTGGTCAGTCCAAAATGGTTAGAAGACCTGTAGCGGGAATACTTCACATTTTTGTTTACATCGGATTTGTGATTATTAATATTGAGGTTTTAGAAATTGTAATCGACGGTCTTTTTGGTACTCACCGTGCTTTTTCCTTCATGGGCGGATTTTACGATTTCCTTATCGGATCTTTTGAAATATTGGCCTTATTGGTTCTCGTGGCTGTTATTACGTTTTGGACAAGAAGAAATATTATCAAACTAAAACGTTTCATTCACAATGACTTAACAGGTTGGCCAAAAAGTGACGCCAATTATATTTTGTATTTCGAAGTGGTTTTGATGTCGTTATTCCTTTTAATGAACGCTGCCGATTTACACCTACAAACCATTGGTGCTCCGGGTTATGAAAGTGCAGGAGCTTTTCCTGTATCTCAGTTTATTGCTCCAATTTTCAACGGAACATCTGAAAGTTTAGTGCATTTAATTGAAAAAAGCGCTTGGTGGGTACACATCTGCGGAATTTTAGTTTTCTTAAATTATTTATACTATTCAAAACACTTGCATATTTTATTGGCATTTCCAAACACTTATTTTGCAAACCTGAAACCTCAGGGACAATTTGATAACTTAGAATCGGTTACCAATGAAGTGAAATTAATGATGGATCCGAATGCTGATCCGTTTGCGGCTCCAGCTCCGGATGCTGATGCTACTCCGGCTAAATTCGGTGCCAGTGATGTACAGGATTTGAATTGGGTTCAACTATTGAATGCTTATACCTGTACGGAATGTGGTCGTTGTACTTCTTCGTGTCCGGCGAATCAAACCGGTAAGAAATTATCTCCTCGTAAAATCATGATGGATACCCGTGATCGTTTGGAAGAAGTTGGTAAGAATATCGATGCCAATAAAGGTGTTTTTGTTCCCGATAATAAATCATTGCTGAACGATTATATTACTCCTGAAGAACTTTGGGCGTGTACTTCATGTAACGCTTGTGTGGAAGAATGTCCGGTAAATATCAGTCCGCTTTCCATTATTATGGATATGAGACGTTATTTGGTAATGGAGCAAAGTGCTGCGCCAACCGAATTGAACAACATGATGACCAACATCGAAAACAACGGCGCACCTTGGCAATACAACCAAATGGACCGTTTAAACTGGAAAGACGAAGCTTAATAAGAATCAAATTAAAAACAATGCAACTTAGTTATTATGCTATTTTGCAATTAATATAAAAAGATATGTCAGCAAATTTAATTGTACCTACAATGGCCGAAATGATGGCACAGGGAAAACAACCGGATGTGTTATTTTGGGTTGGTTGTTCAGGTAGTTTTGATGATAGAGCAAAAAAAATCACGAAAGCATTCGTAAAACTTTTAAATCACGCCAATGTTTCGTTTGCGGTTTTAGGTACCGAAGAAAGTTGTACCGGAGATCCTGCTAAACGTGCCGGAAATGAGTTTTTATTTCAAATGCAGGCCATGACAAATATTGAAGTGATGAACGCATACGAAATTAAAAAAATCGTTACGGCTTGTCCGCATTGCTTCAATACCATCAAAAATGAATACCCGGAATTGGGTGGGAAATATGAAGTGGTTCATCATACCGAATTCCTGAAATCCTTATTGGATGAGGGTAAGTTAACAATTGAAGGAGGTCAGTATAAAGGCAAAAAAATCACCTTCCACGATCCTTGCTACTTGGGACGTGCTAACAATGTTTATGAAGCACCCCGTGATTTAATAACGAAATTGGATGCCGAATTAGTGGAAATGAAACGTTCCAAGAAAAACGGATTGTGTTGTGGTGCAGGTGGCGCTCAGATGTTTAAAGAACCTGAAAAAGGAAACAAAGACATAAATGTTGAACGAACTGAAGATGCTTTGGAAACGCAACCGGATATTATAGCAGCGGGTTGTCCTTTCTGCAACACCATGCTAACGGACGGAATAAAATTCAAGGAAAAAGAAGGTTCCGTTAAGGTTATGGATGTTGCCGAACTAATTGCCAACGCACAAGACTTATAAGATTTTTTAAATCAGAAAGAAGAAAGCCTGTAATTCATTTACAGGCTTTTTTATTAATTTTTTTGTCGATATTATTTGTTTTTTTGTCGATTCTGATGTTTTTTATCAAATTTTATGACTTTTAAACGGATTATTTTAATTGTTTATTGTTGAAAAAGTAATTTGGCTATACAATTAAAAACAAGGGGTCATGAAAAAAAATTACGCACTTAAAACAGTATGTGTGGCTACATTACTGTTTTTCCAAATGGGGTATGCCCAAGTTGGAATTGGTACTACAAATCCGTTATCAACTTTGCATGTTCAGGGTACAATGAGGATTACGGATACAAATAACACTACAACAACTACCAAATTAACAGGCACTTGTGATTCGGGGATTGTTTCAGATGTAAAAGTAGGAAGAAATTTGTCGCTAGTTAATAACGAATTGAGTGCTGCAGACGGCGATAATTCGATTTATAAAGTAGCTGCCGTTAAAATGCTCACACCAGTTTCAAACTTTACTTTTGATAATTTGGATTTACAGTTAAACGGGGTTAATGCCGGAGTGGTTGTGTTCAGATTATACGGTTCAACTCAAAATTTCTCCATTAAAGGGATAACGGGAGGTACCAACGGTCGACACATTATTTTATATAATTCTTCTGCGGTTAATATGAAAATGGACCATATGCTATCGTCAATAGCACCAAATAATATTGATACGATTGGGGCTTCAACATCTACTTCCGGAATCGGTACGGTGGAATTAGTTTATGACGGTTCCGCTTCAAAATGGATTGTTATTGCTATTAGGGATTAAAAAATAAGGGGTTAGTTATATTGTGGCAAAAAACCATTACATTTTTAAATGTGATGGTTTTTTTCGTTTATGCTAAAATATTTTTAAGATTTACGTTATCTGAATCTAAAAGGTTATTTTTGTGAATTATATTATAAAAATATGTACGTAGAATTTGATACACTCCCCGAAGAATCCAGAATTTGGATTTACCAGTCCAACAGAAAATTTTCTGATGAAGAATTAGCCGAGATAGAAACCTCAATGAAAAATTTTATTGAAGAATGGTCGGCTCACGGTGCCGGACTTCACGCTTCATTTGTTACAAAATACAACCGATTCATAATTTTAGCCATTGATCAGACTTTGCAACCGGCATCGGGCTGTTCAATTGATGCTTCTGTGTCTTTTATCCAAAGTCTGGAGAAAAAATACGAAGTGGATTTGCTGGATAAAATGAATGTTACCTTCAAACTGGGAGAACACATTGCTTATAAAACACTTATTGACTTCAAAAAAATGGCGAAAGAGAAAGCCGTTTCCGAAAATACCGTTGTTTTCAATAATTTAGTGAATACGATTGGAGAATGGCAGGATTTTTGGGAGGTTCCAGCTAAGGAAAGTTGGCACAACCGATTTTTCTAAAATTTGAATTCAACTAATCCGAATTTGATAATTTCCAAGTATTTTTAAATGAGATATTTCCTTTTTACAATTTTATTTATAAGCCAGTTTGCTTTTGCCCAAAATGAAAAGTTTTTCATCAACCATTCTTTGGAAAGAGAGAAAATTTGGGTAGACAGTATTTACAATCAGCTTACTTTTGAAGAAAAAGTAGGACAGCTTTTTATGGTAGCAGCCTACTCAAATAAGGATGCCGAACATGTAAAATCGATTGAAAAATTGGTTGAGGAGTATAAAATTGGAGGCGTTATCTTTTTTCAGGGCGGACCGGTTCGACAAGCCAAATTAACCAATAAATATCAAGCCAAATCCAAAATACCTTTATTTGTGGGTATTGATGCCGAATGGGGTTTGAGCATGCGCTTGGATTCTACCTACCGTTACCCATGGAATATGACTTTGGGCGCCGTGCAGGATATGAAACTCATTGAAAAAATGGGAAAACAAATGGCGAAGCAAACCAAAAGAATGGGACTTCAGTTCAATTTTGCGCCGGTTTTGGATATCAATACCAATCCAACGAATCCTATTATCGGGAACCGTTCTTTCGGTGAAGATAAAGGCAATGTTACCGAAAGAGCGTTGGCTTTAATGAAAGGAATTCAAAGTGAAGGCGTTTTTGCCACCGGAAAGCATTTTCCCGGGCATGGCGATACGTCAACAGATTCCCATCATACATTGCCATTCGTGAATTTTTCGAAAGAACGTTTGAATGAGGTGGAATTTTATCCCTATAAAAAACTATTTCATGAAGGTTTGGCCAGCGTAATGGTGGCGCATTTAAATGTGCCGAGTGTCGAACCGAGAGAAGGGTATCCAACATCGATTTCGTATAATGTGGTGACCAATATTCTGCAAAAAGAATTGGGTTTTGAAGGGTTGATTTTTACCGATGCCCTGAATATGAAGGGTGCCAGTAATTTCAAACAACCCGGAGATATTGACTTGGAAGCTTTTTTAGCCGGAAACGATATTTTGCTTTTTGCCGAAAATGTTCCGGTTGCCGTTGAAAAATTCTGTCAGGCTTACAACGATACTTTGTTTACCGATGCCCGTTTGGAGCATTCGGTTAAAAAGATTTTACGCTATAAATTCAAAGCCGGATTGGCAAATTACAAGCCAATCGATTTAAATAATTTATACGAAGATCTGAATGCTCCGGAATATGAAGATCTGAACTATCAGTTGTATGAAAGTGCGGTTACGGTTTTGAAAAAAGAAGAAGATCATTTTCCGATAAAAGACATTCAAAATGAAAAAATCGCATATGTGAAATTGGGCGACGACAAGAATCAGACTTTTTTAAACACATTACGAACTTATGCGCCTGTAACTGAAATTGATTTGGACAGCATTCATCTGATGTTGGAAAAACTAAAAAGCTACTCCAAAGTTATTGTTGGTTTTCATAAAGCCGATGGTGCCTGGAAAAAACACAATTTCGAAACCAAGGAATTGGTGCTTTTAGATTCGATTTCCCGACATAACAATGTGGTTTTAAGTGTTTTTGCCAAACCATACACTTTATTGCCAATTCAGTATTTCGGAAACATTAAAAACGTGGTTTTGGCTTATCAAAACAACGATATTGCACAAACGGTTGCCGGTGAAATCATTTTCGGAAGTGTTGCTGCTAAAGGGAAAATTCCGGTTTCCATTAATAAGTTTTTCAAAGTGGATGATGGATTAAAAACAGTTAAAATCAACAATATCTTATCCTTTTCAACACCACAGAGTGCTGGGATGAACCCGAAGATTTTAGCTAAAATTGATGCACTGGCCCAAAAAGCCATCGATGGAAAAATGACACCCGGAATGCAGATTCTCGTGGCGCGCAAAGGAAAAGTGTTTTATCAGAAATCGTTCGGATATCATGAATACAATAAAGATACTAAGGTTACCAATCAGGATGTATACGATGTAGCTTCCTTAACCAAAATTCTGTCTACATTACCAAATTTAATGCAACTTTACGATAAGCATAAAATTAAAATGGATACGAAGTTGGGAGATATGTTACCGATTTTTGAAAATACCGACAAAAAAGATATTCATTTAAAAGAATTGTTGGCACATCAGGCAGGGTTGCAGGCTTGGATTCCGTTTTATCAGTCGACTTTAGACAGCACGAAACATCCTTCTAAAAAATATTACAGAAAAACGTATTCGGCTGAATTCCCATTGCAGGTTTCAGAAAATCTGTTCCTCAGAAAAGATTACAATGATACGATTATGAAACGTATTGCCGACAGTAAACTGCTTCCAAAAAAACAATACAAATACAGCGATTTTACATTCATAATTCTTAAAGAATATTTGGAAAAAACATTGCACCGACCGTTGGATTTTATCAGTTATAATAATTTCTATAAGCCTATGGGAATGAGTACGATGACCTACAATCCGTTGCGAAAAATGGATATGAGTGTTATTCCGCCAACTGAAAAAGACAATTATTTCCGATATACTAAAGTTCAGGGTTACGTTCATGATATGGCAGCCGCGATGCAGGATGGAGTAGGCGGTCATGCCGGTTTGTTTTCCAATGCGATGGATGTTGCCAAAATGATGCAGATGTACCTTCAAAAAGGACATTATGGAGATAAAGAATATTTTACGGATAAAACCTTCGAATTGTTTAATACTTGTGCTTATTGCAATGTTGGAAACCGTCGCGGCATGGGCTTTGACAAACCACAATTGAGCGGAGAAGGACCAACGTGTGGTTGTGCTTCCATGACAAGTTTCGGTCATACCGGATTTACGGGAACCATTGCTTGGGCTGATCCTCAGGAAGATTTGGTGTATGTGTTTTTATCCAACAGAACTTTCCCGGATGCAACCGTTAATAAGTTATCTAAAGAAAATATAAGAGAAGATATTCAGAAAGTAATTTATGAAGCCATAATGAAATAATTCATTATTTTAGGATAAAAAGATATGCAGTCAACAGTAAAAACACCTCAGGAATATATTGCGTCATTACCGGAAGACCGAAAATCGGCAATGGAAAAATTACGTAAAATAACATCAGCTAATTTACCGGCCGGATTTCAGGAAACTATGGGATATGGAATGTTGTGCTACGTCGTGCCACATTCCACTTATCCGAATGGCTATCATTGTGATCCCAAGTTGCCTTTGCCTTTTTTGAGCATCGCTTCACAGAAAAACTTTATTGCGGTGTATCATATGGGAATGTATATGGACAAAAAACTGTTGGATTGGTTTACAGCAGAATACCCTAAACATGTGAAAACGAAATTGGATATGGGAAAGAGCTGTATTCGTTTCAAAAAGATGGATCAGATTCCGTATGAATTGCTGGCAGAGTTGTTCCAAAAAATGACAGTTGAGGAGTGGATTTCCAATTATGAGTCCGTTTTAAATTCGAATTCCAAACAACGTTAATATTATCTAAAAGTAAGGGTTTGCCTTACTTTTTTGCTTTAAATTAGTGACCACCTAAAACGAAAAAATGAAGATTGCAATTGTATGTTACCCAACCTTTGGAGGTAGTGGTGTTGTGGCGACTGAATTAGGATTAGAGCTTGCCCGAAGAGGCCATGAAGTTCATTTTATAACCTATAGTCAGCCGGTTCGATTGGCACTTTTAAATCCGAATATTCATTATCACGAAGTACACGTTCCCGAATATCCGCTGTTCCATTATCAGCCTTATGAATTAGCCTTGTCCAGTAAATTGGTCGATATGGTTAAGCTTCATAAAATTGAAGTTTTACACGTGCATTATGCAATTCCACATGCTTACGCGGGCTATATGGCTAAGCAGATGCTTAAAAGTGAAGGCATCAAAATCCCGATGATTACGACGCTTCATGGAACAGATATCACTTTAGTAGGTAATCATCCTTTTTATAAACCGGCGGTGAGTTTCAGTATCAATAAATCTGATTATGTTACTTCGGTTTCACAAAGTCTGAAAGATGAAACCTATCGTTTGTTCGATATTAAAAAGGAAATCGAAGTGATTCCGAATTTTATTGAAATCGATAAGAATAAGATTGATGAAAATTCCAGTTGTCATCGTTCGCTGATGGCAACACAGGATCAAAAAATCATCACACACATCAGTAATTTCAGAAAAGTGAAACGCATTCCGGATGTGATTAAGATATTTAATGAAATCCAGAAACAGATTCCGTCCAAATTAATGATGGTAGGCGAAGGGCCTGAACGTGAAATTGCCGAAAGAATGTGTACGGATTTGCAAATTAATGATAAAGTGATTTTCTTCGGAAACAGTAATGAGATTGATAAAATTTTAAACTATTCCGATTTGTTTTTATTGCCTTCGGAAACCGAGAGTTTCGGATTGGCCGCTTTAGAAGCTATGGCTTGCGGAGTTCCGGTTATTTCAAGTAATTCGGGCGGACTTCCGGAAGTAAATAAACAAGGGTATTCCGGTTATTTAAGCGACGTGGGTGATGTTGACGATATGGCCAAAAATGCAATATCTATTTTGTCTGACAACACTGAATTGCTGAAATTTAAGAAAAACGCACTTGCATTAGCGGCAGAATTCGATATTTTAAAAATCATGCCGTTATATGAAAACCTCTACAAACGTGCCATAGAAAAGTTTAAATAAAAAAAGTCCCGATCAAATCGGGACTTTTTTTATTAGAATTTATATCTGACACTCAAACCGAAATCGGGTCCGAAACTGTCGTCTCTCAAGTGGTTATAATCTGAACTGATGTAAATTTCCGGGCGGAAGTCTAATGAAATCTGAAGCGGAATATCAAAGTTGTATTCGATACCAATATCACCAGTGGCAATAAGGAAAGCGCCATTATCACTGGCATAATAATAATTTCCGTTACCATTGTTGTATTTATAAACATCACCTCTCCAGGTTCCTACACCTACACCTGGACCTGCATACCATTTGAAACCATTATCGATGTTCCATACCCATTGATAAATACCGATTAATTTGGCCGCATCATAATGTTTGGTATCTCTCCAGCCTAAATCAAATTCGAGACGGTTTTTTTGAGAAAGCCATCTTTGGTAGGAAACTTCACCTCCAAAGCCATCATTATCTCCTAAACGTAAACCAATCGCGTTTTTCTTGTCTTGTGCCTGAGCGCTGAATGCTAATCCGATTAGCACAACAGCTGATAAAATTAATTTCCTCATATTTTGATTTTTATTTTAACAAAGTTAAACTTATATATTCTAAAGTTTTATTTGAGTTTTAAAAACTTTAACATTTTGCAATATGAAAGAAACGCTGTTTTTTCGGATTAATTGTATGTGTCTAAAAATTCTTCCTGCGTCTGTGTATCCGATGCAGGAACTCCGAATTGGTCCGCAATTGTTTGATTTATGGTATAAGATGTAACTGTATTTGTATATACAACACCAATGTTATTGGCAATATACTGCGTAGAGGCAAGAATTTGTTGGTTGGATAAAATAGTGATCGTCACCGGAAACCCACCAATATCCTGAACCGTCGTTATGGAAGCATTCAAAAGAATTTTTGCGGTTTTTACATTAGTATAGGCATCACCATTTGGAGAGGTGTAATTTGGAATACTTTCTCCTCCTTTTGATTTTAAGGTGTAATTTATGGTAAGCGGGTAACCTTGTACGGTTTGTTGGATTGTCCCGGTTTTAGTCGATAAAACCTCGTCTAAAGTTGCATTTTTTTTGAAGATAATAAAATCAACAAGTGAAACGTCGAGATTTATTGGTAATTGTTGTCCTGAAGCAAGCGACAAATCTCCAGTAAGCAGTAATTTATCGTCTAATTCTCTTACGCCATTGTTTCGCAAAGAAGAAGAATAAAATCCTGTAGCGATATTATTTTTCACTTCGAATCTTTTATAAGTGATTCCGCTGATAAGTGAATCTCCGGAAATATACAATGAATCCCTTGTTGTTCCTGCTTGTCCTGAAACATCATAAGTCCAGTATTTTCCATTGGTTAAGGGGATTGTGAAATTAGTTCCCTGATTTGTATTGTCTCCTCCACTGGAATCATCGGAAGAACAGGAAATTAAAAAAACACTGAAAACAGCAGTTAGTAGGTAGAATTTTTTCTTCATTTTTTTTAATGGTTAATTAGCTCCGCTAATATACTAAAAATGAAATTATCTTTATTTTTTTGTTAAAATATTTGATATCATTAACTGTTCACATAGTTTTTCTTCAAATTCGAAGTATTCTTTTTCGTCGTCAATCAAAACGCGTTTTTCATATTGATAGAGTTTCCATCTTTTTTTGTTGTATTCCAATGCTGTTAAATTTTCAATCCAGTCTCCCGAATTCATATAGGTTGTAACTCCTTTTTTGTTTTTTCGTTCTTCAATTTTTGGTTCGTGAATGTGTCCGCAAACCACAAAGTCGTATTGATTGTCTATGGCCAAATCGGCAGTAGTTGTTTCAAAATCAGAAATAAATTTTACGGCTTTTTTCACGCTGGCTTTAACTTTTTTGGAAAGCGAGTAGGGTTCTTTTCCTACTTTTACAAGACACCAATTGATAAAACGGTTTAATAAGATGAGATAATCGTACCCGATACCGCCCAGTTTTGCAATCCATTTAGCATGATGCACCGAATTGTCGAAAATGTCTCCATGAAAAAACCAGGCTTTTTTACCGTCCAGTTCCAAAACCAATTTGTCAAGGATTTCGAAATTTCCCATTTTGGTATCACTGAATTTACGAAGCATCTCATCATGATTTCCGGTCAAGTAATATACCTTCGTTCCTTTGGAGGTAAAATCCAAAATCTTTTTAATAATTTTTAAATGTGATTTGGGAAAATAAGATTTTCTGAATTGCCAAATATCAATAATATCACCATTAAGAATCAGAATTTTAGGTTTAATGGTTTTTAAGTAATCCAATAATTCAACAGCATGACAGCCGTATGTTCCGAGATGAACATCAGAAAGGACAACAATTTCTACCGCTCTTTTTTTCGAGTACATGATTTTATTTCAAAATAACGGGTCGATTGTGAATTGAATGTTATTTGTAAATTAAATAACACACTTATTAATAGAAGAAAAACGAAATTGATTTTAAAAGCCTCCTGAAAAAAACTTATTTTTGTTAAAAACAATACATAATGGCTGGAAATACCTTTGGCAGACTTTTTAAAGTAATGACTTTCGGAGAATCGCACGGTGAAGCACTTGGCGGAATTATAGACGGTTGTCCTCCGGGAATTGATTTGGATTTTGATGCAATCCGCAATGAAATGCAACGACGAAAACCGGGTCAATCTGCTATTGTAACTCAAAGAAAAGAGGAAGATGAAGTACAGTTTCTTTCAGGTATTTTTGAAGGTAAAACAACCGGTACACCAATAGGTTTTGTAATTCCGAATACCAATCAGAAATCAGATGATTATTCCGATATAAAAGACACCTATCGTCCCAGTCATGCGGATTATGTTTATGAAAAAAAATACGGAATAAGGGATTATCGAGGCGGTGGCAGAAGTTCTGCCCGTGAGACCGCCAGCAGAGTAGTAGCCGGAGCCATTGCCAAACAGGTAATTCCAGATATTAAAATTAATGCCTTTGTGTCTTCGGTAGGTGAAATATTTATTGATAAACCTTATCAGGATTTGGATTTTTCATTAACGGAAAGTAATCCTGTACGTTGTCCTGATGCTGCTTCGGCTGCCAAAATGGAAGAATATATCAGGCAAATTCGTAAAGAAGGCGATACGGTTGGAGGAACGATTACCTGTGTAATTCAAAATGTTCCCATTGGACTGGGAGAACCGGTTTTTGATAAACTTCATGCCGAATTAGGCAAGGCAATGCTTTCTATTAATGCCGTTAAAGGATTTGAATACGGCAGCGGATTTTGTGGTGCTAAAATGAAAGGAAGTGACCACAATGATTTGTATAATCCGGACGGAACTACAAAGTCGAATCTTTCCGGTGGTATACAAGGCGGTATCTCAAACGGAATGGACATTTACTTCAGAGTGGCTTTTAAACCGGTTGCGACATTAATACAAAAGCAGGAGGTTCTTGATAATCTAGGAAATATAGTTGAGTTGCAAGGTAAAGGAAGACACGATCCTTGCGTGGTTCCGAGAGCTGTTCCGATTGTTGAGGCTATGGCAGCTTTAGTTATTGCAGATTTTTATTTATTATTAAATAACGTTAAAAAATAGAGAATACTAAATTTTTTTTCTAAATTTATAAGGTAATTACTAAAAATTAAATTTATGAAAAAAATTTTACTCTTATCTGCATTGTTCGTTTCAACTTTGGGTTTTTCCCAAATAACCGTTTTTGAAGACAGTTTTGATACTTACAATGATTTTTTAATTACTGGTTACGGACAATGGCAAAGTTTGGATCTTGACTTGCTAAATACTTACACCGGTGGAACAGATACCCCAACATGGGCTAATGCTGGAGCTCCTCAAGCTTTTCAGATTTTTAATCCGACAACTGCTTTGGTTTCCAATGGTACGGGTGACTGTAATACTACTGAAAATATTAATTTTACTCCCAGAACCGGTGCTAAATTTGCCGCTTGTTGGGCAGGAGTACCTTCATCAAACGGTCAGACTGCCACAGCAAATAATGACTGGATGATAAGTCCTCCTATCAGTTTGGTTGGAGCAACTGGAACACAATTAAGTGTTTGGTACAAAGCACTATCCGATTGTTACGGAACTGAACGTTTCAGTATCGGAGTTTATGTGGGAAGCGGTACACCAACCCAAACTTCAGATTTTACCATTATTTCAACATTACCTTATATTCAGGCTTCAAGTTATACTACTTGGACAGAACGTATACAATCATTGAATGCTTATAACGGGCAAACAATCAGAATTGGTATTCGTTGTGTTTCACCTGACCGATATATGTTAATGATTGATGATTTTAAAGTAACTGCAACAACGTTATCAACGGATGATTTTGTTAGTTCTAAATTTTCAGTTTATCCAAATCCAGCAAATAATATTGTAAATGTTTCCAACACCGGAAATATTCAAATTAATAAAGTTGCTATTATGGATATCAATGGAAGAACTGTTAAGTCATTGAATTTTAATGGAGTTACCGAAACTCAGGTTAATGTTTCAGAACTAAACGCAGGTGTTTATTTTATGAGTATTGATACTAATGAGGGTGTTGCTACCAAAAAAATCGTTAAAAGTTAATTCGATTCGTTATAATGATATCAAAAAAGCCCTGAAATTTCAGGGCTTTTTTATTCTAAAAATTTAGCTTTTAATTCCGGAGTAGGCATCATACAGCTTTCTTTTTTTCCATACCACTTGTAGCGGTTTCGGGCAACAAAATCATAAACCGAATTTTTCATCCAATTTGGAAAAACTGAAAAAACACCTAATAAAAAATATATCCCGCCAATGTTTTTTGCAATTTCAATCGCAGCTTCTGCTTTAATATGATAGGCTTTCCCCGGTTCATATAAAATAATACTGTCTGTTTTTGAAGTGTCAATTCCGATGTAATTTACTATTTCTTTCCCCGTTTGCGATTGTAAGGCTGCAAAACGAAAAACATCATTTTTATCTTTTCTGATAAGTTCCTGAACGGTCGCATCACAAAGATTGCAAACTCCGTCAAACAAGATTATTTTTTTATTTTCAGGTAAATTCATGTTATTTCATTCTTTCTACTAATTCCAAACTGTCCAACGCTACTTTTGAAGTAAAAATGCCATAATTCACCGTTGCTTTGTTCTTTTCAATGGCATCGATGCTTCCCACAGCTTTTCCGTCAATCATCCTCACACGATCGCCTACTTTTAAAGGAATTTTAGGTTTATTGGCTTCTTCTTTCTGCGCTTTAACTTTTTTCTCTTTCTTTTCCTTGCGGATTTCTTCTACTTTTTCTTTGACTTCTTCAATAATTTGTTTTTCAACAACTTCTTTTGTTTTTTTCTCTTTAGCGGTGACTTTCTTTCGCTTCGAATTTTCGATTTCCACCATTTTTAAGAATTCGCCAATCAGGTCTTTTTTATTCTTGTTGTTGAAATACTTTTCAGAAATATCATCCACTTTTTGCCCCATGTAAATCAATCGTTGGTTGGCATCATACAATTCCTGATAACTCTCCAGTTTCTGTTGGATTTTAGTGTTGATACTTTCCATTTTTTTACTTTCTTCACGTGCTCTGATTTCTTCTTCTTTCAGATTTTGCGATGTTTTTTCCATTTTGGAACGCTCTTTCTGAAGATTCGCAATCGTTTTGTCAAAACGCACTTTATCGCCTTCAATTTTCTTTTTGGCGCGGTTAATTAACCCAAACGGAATACCGTTTTTCTGTGCAACTTCAAACGTAAACGAACTTCCGGCCTGACCTAAATTCAGTTTGTACATAGGTTCAAGCGATTTTTCATCGAAAAGCATGTTGGCATTAATGGCACAAGGCAATTCGTTAGCCAATATTTTCAGATTGGTATAATGAGTGGTGATGATTCCGAAAGCTTCCCGTTCATAGAATTCCTCCAGAAAAACCTCTGCAAGAGCGCCACCCAATTCGGGATCAGAACCGGTACCGAATTCATCAATCAGGAACAATGTTTTTGAATTGCATTTTTTCAAAAAGTAGTTCATGTTTTTTAATCGGTAACTATAAGTACTTAAGTGATTTTCAATAGATTGATTGTCTCCGATATCCGTCAGAATCCTGTCGAACAAAAACGTTTCGCTTCGTTCGTGTACCGGAATCAGCATACCGCTTTGAAGCATTAATTGCAATAAACCTATAGTTTTCAACGTGATACTTTTTCCGCCGGCATTCGGACCGGAAATGACAATAATCCGACTGTCGTTCTTAAGTTCTATGGTTTGCGGATAAGTAGTTTGATTCTTCGCCTTATTGCTTAAAAGCAGAATTGGGTGAAAGGCATCACGGAAAAATAATCGTTTTTCTTCTGTAATGTGCGGTAAAATTCCGTTTATTTTATTGGCATAACGCGCTTTTCCGGTAATCACGTCAATATCACTTAAAAATTCCTGATATTGTTTCAGAAGTTCCAGATATGGACGAATTACATTGGTCAATTGTTTTAATATCCGGATGATTTCTTCTTTTTCTTCATATTCCAGATTGCCCAGCTCTCGGGAATAACGCATGGTAGCTTCCGGTTCGATATAGGTGATGCTACCTGTTTTGGAATTTCCAAGAATAGTTCCTTTCACTTTTCGGCGGTACATGGCCAATACGGCCAAAACACGACGATTGTCTACGATGGTTTCACGAATATCATCCAGATACCCCAAACTGTTGTAGCTCGATAAAGCCATACCGAAGCTTTGATTGATTTTTCCGCGAACCAGATTCATGCTTTTTCGGATGTCGACCAGTGCCGGTGAAGCATTGTCTTTAATTTCACCATATTTGTCAACAACTTCATCAATTTTTTGAATGATGAATTTTGTCAATTCAACTTCCGATGCTTTTGCGCTTAGTTTCGGATAATAATCTTCAAATTTTTTAAGAAAAACCAATAAATTATTTGTGGTTTCCGACAGCGTTGCAATTTTTCGGAAACTACCCACTTCCAGAAAACTATCTTCTATAGCCAGAAATTTCAGTTCGTTGGTAATTTCGTCGAAATAATGGTTCGGAATTGCGTTGTTGTTGGAATAGGAAGAAACATATTCCGATGTTTGCTGCAAAGCATCCATCAGGGTTTCTTTATTGCTGAAAGGCTTTATTTCCATAGCTTTTTGCTTCCCGATTTCGGTATTACAAAGCGTGGCAATGGTTTCTAAAACCGTAGTAAATTCTAAATCCTGTAATGTTTTGGTAGTGATTGAAATCATTTTAAAGTATCAAAGCATCAAAGTTACAAAGTAGTGAAGAATCAAAGTGTTTATATTTGTAAAAAATTAGCAAATGTTTACTGAAAACACACATCCTTCATGGCAACCTTTTTTTAAAGCCGAATCTGAGAAAGACTATTTTCCTAAACTGATTGATGCTGTGGATGAAGAATATCGGAACGGAATCTGCTATCCTCCAAAGGAATTGATTTTTAATGCTTTTAAACATTGTGGATTAGACGCTGTAAAGGTTGTTATAATTGGGCAAGATCCTTATCATGGCGAAGGGGAGGCCAACGGTTTGTGTTTTTCAGTGAATGATGGTGTAGCAATTCCGCCATCGTTAAAAAATATTTTTACCGAAATCAATACTGAATTTGACCGTGTGTTTTTTCCAACCTCAGGAAATTTAGAACGTTGGGCCGATCAAGGTATATTGCTCTTGAACGCAGGATTAACGGTTCGTAAAGACATGGCTAACAGTCACAAGCATTTAAAATGGAATCTGTTTACGGATGCCGTGATTCAAAAAATATCTGAAGAAAAAAAGAATGTGGTTTTTTTACTTTGGGGTGGGTTTGCATTGAAAAAAGGTGCTAAAATCGACAGGAACAAACATTTGGTCTTGGAATCCGGACATCCTTCGCCGTTGAGTGCTAACCGTGGTTTCTGGTTTGGGAACAATCATTTTATAAAAACCAACGATTTTCTGAAAGAAAAAGGGAGTCCGGAAATTATTTGGTAATAAAAAACAGTCAAAAAAAGTTGTCATTCCAAGGAAGGAGGAATCGTAAAAAATAAATTTAAAATTAATAGGATTCCTCCTTAGTTGGAATGACAAAAGACATTTTTATATAAAAACTTTTGGATATTAATTAACCGTAAAATAATAATATCCCTGAGTATCTAAATTATTTGCATTCGTCGTAATTCTTACCGCGGTTTTATTGGTAGGATTTCTTGAAATCAAATCTGTTGATTGGATTCCGGTATAACTTTCACCAAAACTCAAGCGGTATTCCCCTGCGGAAGTCAGAGGTATGCTTTTATCACATTTGTAAGTCATCGTACCGGATTGATAAATCGCATCGGCAACGCTGTACTCGTCTTCATTTAACAGTACGGAAGTCCATACATCCGGAGCGGTTTCTTTTTCAAGACGGTAAGCAAACCCGAAGGAGTTGGCCTCGCTGGTTTTGTAAATGTCTAAAAGAGTAGTCATTCCGTCTTCTTGCTGGTATCTCGAAAAATCGGTATGAAACGATAGATTATCGCCCACAGTATAACTGGCTGGGGTGTCTATCGTAATTAAATCCGGAACCGTGATGTACACAGCATTGTAAAATTCATCATCTGTTTTGCATGAAACTAAGGTCAATATTCCTAAAACAGCTAGTATGTATAGTTTTATATTTTTCATTGTTTATGTTTTTAAAATCGATATCCGAAATTAGCCCCAACACGCTGTACGTATTTCGGACTGATGTCTGTGTTTATAATGTTTCTGCCCACACCAACGAACAATTCAATTCCGAATTTTTCCTTAATGTATAGTTTGTACCCTAAAGCACCACCGATGGCTAAATCCGTATAATTCTTTTCAACGGCTGTCCAATAAGCGGTTCCTCCTTCTTCCAATCGTTGTAATTCTTTGTATTTTCCACCATTAACGGATAAAAAACCTTCGATAAAATAATAGCTTACGGCACTTTTGGATAACGAATAGCGAACGAAGGGATTGGCTTCATATTGCGGAAGTGTTTTATTAAAGCCGTTTTCAAAATCGTCTTCTTTTTTGTTGCTTTTGGTTATACTTGCGCTTAATCCCACAGAAAAATCCTTGTTTAAAAAACGTTCATAACTTACATGAAATCGGGATCGTGCAATTAAAGTAAGCACATCGATTTTAATTTCGTTTTTTTTAAGTGTAATCGGACTTACTGTTTCCACCGCTGTGGAATCCTGAGCATGAGTAAACTGGAAAAAAAGTACTGTCGCTAAAAAAGCTAGTTTTTTCATAAATGTTTTTTATTAATGATGGTAAATATAGTAAAAGGTTGCTTAATTGAAGGTAAGCGCTCCCAGAATTTCTTCACTCATAAAAGGGCCGCCGGGATATTTGGCTGTATAATCCAGATTCAGCCAGATTTGCCCGCGTTCATCAATATGGTAATGGACTTCTTTGCCACGGCTTTCTTCTTTAAAAAGCACTTCTTTGATAAGGTAGTTGATGTTTTCCAGATCCGATTTATTACCAATTAACATTTCGGGATACAAATGTCCTCCGGTGTGAATGATACGCGGAGTGCCACCGACTGCTCTTACAAGTGCCGACATCAAAATGGCATGATCATCACAATCACCCGAAAAATGCTGTAACGATTCACTGGCGTAGGCAATGTATTCTTTTCCTTTTGGGTCGTTTACGTAATTCCAACGGTTTCGTACTTCAGTAAAAACGGCGAAACACTGAATGATCTGACGGTATTCTCGAAAACCTTTTACGTTTGTAAAATGCTTTGTGGTAGCCATTAAGGCAAAATTTCGGACTTTAGGATTGTCAAAATTTACGGCATCGATAATTTTTCCCTTGTTAGGAAAAGGAAGTAATTTTGAAATGATAATGTCTTGAGGATTAGGGTCGTCTGCCATAGTGTAAACCATCGAGCGGTAGTCTTCAAACACGGCATTGAATCCGTATTTTCCAAAAAGGGTTCCCCATACGAGAGCAATCAGGTATAGAAAAATGCAAATGATGATTACGGTTTTTAACAGCCTTAATATCAATTGAATAACAATAAGTATGATTAGAAATAAAAGAACCCGGTCTAAATGCAGCCACCATTCCGGATTGATTAAATTTTGATGCGCGATGATAAAAACAGGAATGGCGATTAAAATATTCAACAGAAAAATAACAACAGTATCCCAAGGCTTTGGTAATGAAAGCTTGTCTCGAACTATTTTGAGTTTTGGAGGGATTTCTGGAATCATTACTGTGTTTCCTGCTGCTTTTTTATTTTATTACCGTTTCGTAATCTGCTTTTTTAGCAATCAAATTTAATTCAAATAATTGGTTTTGTACTTTATCGAAGGTTAGTTTGTCTAATTTCTTTTGCGACCAGCGCGTGAGTTTTAACCATTCCTGTATATCTTCTAGTTTTTGGTTGTATTTAGATGCTAATGTCCTGTCAATACTCGGGATATATTTAAACTCAGTTGTGGTATTGTTAATGATTTCCAAAATCTGTTCCACAATGTGTTTGTTGTTTTTCAGGAATTCGTTGCGAACTGCTATTACGAAACACGGCCACGGAGTAGGGCAGTCGGCAATTCTTCTGAAAGTTCCGTTGTCTACCAATGGTTTTGTCATAAAACGTTCCCACATGAAATAATCGGCAGTTCCGTTTGACAAGGCATCTACTGCGCCATCTATGGTATTTACGATTTCAAATTGCAGATTTTGTGTATTCCAATTTTGGTTTTTGGCATTCACAATCGCCATTAAATGCGAACCGGAACCGATACGACTAATTGCGACTTTTTTGTTTTCCAGATCCGATAATTGTTGATAATCCGATCTAGCATCCACGTGAATTCCCCAAATTAAAGGCGATTGCACGTAAACCTGAACAATTGACGATTCGTTTCCGCCCGCGATATCTTTTATGATTCCTTCGGTTAGAATTACCGCCATATCGGTTTCGCCTTCACGAAGCAGTTGACACATTTTTCCGGTGCCTTCCGGAACGTCGGTCCATTGTAAATCAATGTCTACTTCGTCAAACTCGCCGTTTTCGATACACAAGTGCCATGGGAGATTGAAATGTTCGGGAACGCCTGCTATTCTTACTGTTTTCATATTATTAATAATAATCTTTTTTATTTATTTCAAACCAAACACATTCATCCTCTTCATGAAAGAAAGTGCCTGTGTTTTTCATGCCAATTTTTTCTAAAATCCTTTTTGAACCTTCGTTTCCAACCATCGCGTGGGCATAAACGTTTTCGAGATGCATAACGTTGAAAGCATAATCCAGACAGGCTTTTGCAGCTTCATAACCATAGCCTTTTTGCCAGAAACTCTTGATGAAACGATAGCCTAAATCGTAAAAATTTTGGTGTCCGTTAATTTCTTCTTTTACAAGTTTTAGACCAGCCCAACCGATGAATTCGTGATTTTCTTTTAATAAAACCGCCCATCGCCCGATACCGTTTTCCTGATACTGAAGTCGGACGAAATCAATAACATTTTGAGCCTCTTCAATGGTTTTGATCGGATTTTTGCCCAAGAATTCATGCACATCCATATCAGAATCTAAATGAAAAATTCCTTCTTTATCGGAAGGAAGTAATTCACGTAATAGTAAACGTTCGGTTTCTATGATGATTTTCATAATTTGTTGTTTTCCATTTCAAGCCAATAACACGGAATATCGTTCCATAAAAATTCAGACGTTATTTGCATTCCTAATTTTTCAAGAATTCGTTTTGACGCGGCATTTTCTTTGTTTACGGAAGCATACATTTTTTGAATTTTCATTTCGGTAAAACCATACTCCAGCCAGGCTTTTGCGGCTTCACTGCCATAACCTTTTCCCCAATGCGGTTCCTGTAATCTGTAACCGATTTCATAAACGTTAACATGGTTGTTTTCGGGTTCTGTCAGTAATTTTATGCCAGCCCAACCGATAAATTCATTAGTATCTTTCAATACAACGGCAAATCTTCCCGTACCGTTTTGGATGTACTGATTTTGAATATTTTCTATATAACCCTTGGCCTCATCGATTGATTTTATGGGATTGTTTCCCAAATAGGTGTGTACGTTTGGATTACTGTCCAATATAAACATTCCTTCAGCATCGGAAGGAATAATCGGTCTTAAAATCAGGCGTTCGGTTTCAATTTTAATATTCACTTAAATGGCTTTTAGATTTGAAATAATAATTCGGAATCCATCCGGATCGAGAATCGTTTTACCGTTTTCATTCCAATATGGATTTGATGAAGCAATTGTTGAAATATTTCGCCTTATTAAATTATTAATCAATTTATTATAATCTGAAATAGTTTCCGGATATAAAACAATGTTATCATCTTCATCAGAAAAGTGATGGGCTTTTTTATCCGATTTTGTGAATTCGAAATGCCAGTCCAAACTCGGTTTGCCAATGAAAATTCCGTCGTAATTATCGTGATTTTCAAAACTTCCGAGTAACTCAAAACCTAAAACATCACTATAGAATGTTTTGATTTTCTCCAAGTCATCTGTATGTCTGGCAACCCTTAATTTCATTTAGTTCGCTAATTTATTCAAAACATATACAATCAGTTCGTCTACCGCTTTGTACGGATCTTCGCTAAAGGTTCCGTTCGCCCGGTTGGCAATAATAGCATTCATGGATAATGTTTCGTGACCAAGAAGTTTGCCCAAACCGTAAATCGCTCCGGTTTCCATTTCCAGATTGGTCATGCGGGTGCCTTTGTAATTGAAACTGTCCATTTTTGCATTCAAATCACTATCCTGAATTGCCAAGCGTAATACACGTCCTTGTGGTCCGTAAAAACCTCCGGCAGTTCCTGTAAATCCTTTGTTTATGGAATCACTTCCGATAAGGTTCATTAATTTTTCACTTCCTTTTACCACATAAGGTCTTCCTTTTTTCATGTCCCAATTGGTGTGGCTGATAAAAGCGTCTTCAATTTCCGAATCGGTAATCGAATCGATGACGTAGGAGCGAAGCATGTTGTCCAATCCTAATCCGTATTCCGACATTACAATACTGTCCACCGGAATATCAGCCTGTAACGAACCGGAAGTTCCGATGCGGATAATGTTTAACGAAGTCAGCTCTTTTTTAGGCTGGCGTGTTACCAAATCAATGTTAACCAACGCATCCAATTCGTTCATAACAATATCAATGTTGTCCGGCCCGATTCCGGTAGACATTACCGTTAAACGTTTGCCTTTATAAGTTCCGGTTTGCGTTTTGAATTCGCGTTTTTGGGTGGAAAATTCGATGTTGTCAAAGAATTGTGTGATTTTCTCCACACGGTTTTGATCGCCAACAAAAATGATGTCGTGTGCAATATGTTCCGGTTTCAGGTTTAAGTGATAAACACTTCCGTCCGGGTTTAATATTAATTCTGATGATTTTATATTTGCCATAATTTTTTTGAGTTACTTAGTTTCTGAGTTACTTAGTCGTGTGTTTATTAGTGGCTCAGTTGCTGTTGAGATTGTAAACCTATGTATGAATCATCCGCCAACGCGTTTTACCTTGAATCCTTTTTCTTTAAGAATTTCCATTATTTTATCACGATAATCGCCCTGAATAATGATAGAATCGTCTTTGAAGCTTCCGCCAACACTAAGTTTTGTCTTAATTTCTTTGGCTAAAAGTTTAAAATCTTCAACATCGCCTTCGTATCCTTCGATTATTGTGGTTGCTTTTCCTTTTCGTTTTTCATACTTACAAATCATGGGTTCTTTTTGTATGAAAAGCGTATGTTCTTCATTTTGAGTTCCTTCCGGTTCATTGGAAGGAACATGATCAGGGAACAGGTTTTTTAATTGGTCTTGTAAATCCATTTTATTTGAGTTGCTGAGTTACTAAGTGGCTAAGTAACTGAGTTTTTTCTTTATACCACAGAAGCTAAGGAGCTTTTAATAAATCAAAAAGACATCAAGCATAAAACTCAATGTCTTTTTTATAAGAGTATAAATTTAGGGATTATTTTTTAATTAATCCTAAGTCTACCAAACGTTCGTATAAGAAATCACCTGCGGTAATATCATCGTACAATTTAGGGTGATCCGCATCGATACAGTTTTCTAAGCAGTTTAGCGGCATATCGCCAACCGGGTGCATAAAGAACGGAATGGAATAACGCGAAGTACCCCACAATTCTCTTGGCGGATTCACAACCTGGTGAATGGTCGATTTTAATTTATTGTTGGTGTGACGCGATAACATATCACCCACATTGATTACCAATTCGTCCGGTTGCGCAATGGCGTCAATCCATTGTCCGTCATGGTTTTGAACCTGTAATCCTTTACCCTGAGCACCCATTAAAAGCGTGATAAGGTTGATGTCGCCATGAGCAGCAGCACGAACAGCGCCGTCTTTAGGTTCATCTGTAATCGGAGGATAGTGAATTGGTCTTAAAATACTGTTTCCGTCTTTGATGAATTTATCAAAGTAGAACTCATCCAATCCGATGTAAATTGCCAAAGCTCTCAACACATAAACACCTGTTTTTTCAAGCATTTGGTAGGCTTCTTTTCCAACGGCATTAAATTTTGGTAATTCTTCAACAGTAACGTTGTCCGGATATTCGTCAGTATATTTAGAATCTTTGCTAACATACTGGCCGAAATGCCAGAATTCTTTTAAGTCACCGGCTGAGCGGCCTTTCGCATGTTCTTTACCAAAAGAAACATAACCTCTTTGTCCGCCGATGCCCGGGATTTCGTATTTGCTTTTCACCTCTAAAGGAAGGTTGAAGAAATTACGAACTTCACCATAAAGTTCATCAACTAATTTGTCATCTAAAAAATGACCTTTTAATGCTACGAATCCGATTTCTTCGTAGGCTTTTCCGATTTCATTTACAAATTTTTGTTTACGTGCCGGGTCACCCGACAGGAAATCACGTAAGTCAACACTAGGAATGTTTTGCATTGTACTTAGTTTTTGTTAATAACTTTTTCGGTATAAAACCATTATAAAAACAAATGTAGAGAATAATTTCTGGATAAAAATAATAAAGTTGTAAACAATCCTTAAAATTCACTTTTCAGGGTTTGAGTTTGTGGTTTTTTGATTCTGGGTTTCTTTATCGATACGGTATTCCGGTCGTAGCTCAGGGTTTTCCAAATAGCAAACCGGTGAAGCATTCTCAGGAAGTTCTGTTTTGTTTTTTGAATCTGATTTTTTGTCTAAATGACTCATTTTAAAACGATTATTTGGTTCTTGTTAGGATTACTTAAAGTTAGTTACTATTTTGTTATAATTTAACGAATTGACGTTGTTTTTATTCTTAATTTTGACAGCGTTTTATAAACCAAAATACAATGAACTTCGAGAGAAAGAATCTATCCAACGAACAATTATTAGATTTATATAAAAGCTTACTTAAGCCAAGACTGATTGAGGAGAAAATGCTAATCCTTATCCGTCAGGGAAAGGTTTCCAAATGGTTCTCCGGAATCGGGCAGGAGGCAATTTCTGTGGGAATTACTTCTGTTTTGGATAAAGACGAATACATTTTACCGATGCACCGTAATTTAGGTGTGTTCACTACAAGAGAGATTCCTTTGCACCGTTTGTTTTCACAATGGCAGGGAAAAAGAAACGGATTCACAAAAGGACGTGACCGTTCGTTCCACTTTGGTACTCAGGAATATAAGATTATCGGAATGATATCGCATCTTGGTCCGCAGTTGGGAATTGCAGACGGAATCGCATTAGCCAATAAATTAAAGAAAAACGGAAAAGTAACCGCAGTTTTCACCGGAGAAGGAGCAACTTCTGAAGGTGATTTCCACGAAGCGTTGAATATTGCTTCGGTTTGGGATTTACCGGTGTTATTCGTAATCGAAAATAACGGCTACGGATTATCCACGCCAACCAACGAGCAATACCGTTGCGAAAACCTTGCCGATAAAGGCGTAGGTTACGGAATGGAAAGCCATGTGGTAGACGGAAATAATATTTTGGAAGTGGTAAACCTTATTTCTGAATTGAAAGCGTCTATGGTTGAGAACCCGCGTCCGGTGTTGTTGGAATTCAAAACGTTCCGTATGCGTGGACACGAAGAGGCGAGTGGTACGAAATACGTTCCTCAGGAATTGATGGACATGTGGGCTATTAAAGATCCTGTGGAGAATTACAGAAACTATTTAAAAGCTACAGCGGTTTTATCTGATGAACAAGATGAGGCTTTCCGTGCGGAAATAAAGAAAGAAATCGATACTGATTGGGCAAAAGTTCAGGAAGAGCCTGAAATTGTGGCCGATTTGCATGAAGAATTAAACGATGTTTACCGTCCGTGGGAATATGAAGAATTCAACCATTCTGATGAAGTAGAGAATATTCGTGTGATTGATGCGATTTCAAACGGTTTGCGCCAATCGATGGAGCGTCATGAGAATTTGGTAATCATGGGTCAGGATATCGCAGAATACGGAGGAGCATTTAAAATTACGGATGGATTTGTAGCGCAGTTTGGAAAAGAACGTGTACGCAATACGCCAATCTGTGAAAGTGCTGTGGTTTCTGCGGCTAACGGTTTGTCGATTAACGGACATAAAGCGGTTGTGGAAATGCAGTTTGCTGATTTCGTGTCGACAGGATTTAACCCGATTGTGAATTTATTGGCAAAACAACATTACCGTTGGCAGGAGAATTCCGATGTGGTAGTGCGTATGCCTTGCGGTGGCGGTACTCAGGCAGGACCCTTTCACTCCCAAACCAATGAGGCATGGTTTACCAAAACTCCAGGGTTAAAAGTAGTTTATCCGGCATTCCCTTATGATGCAAAAGGATTGTTGGCTACAGCGATTAATGATCCGAATCCGGTGATGTTCTTCGAGCACAAACAATTGTACAGAAGCGTTTATCAGGATGTGCCTAAAGATTATTACACGATTCCTTTCGGAAAAGCGGCGATGATTAAAGAAGGAGAAGATGTTACTGTTATCTCTTTTGGAGCAGGAGTTCACTGGGCTTTGGAAACTTTAGGAAAGCATCCGGAAATTAAAGCCGATTTGATTGATTTAAGAACACTTCAGCCGTTGGATTTGGAAACAATCTATGCTTCGGTTAAGAAAACCAGCCGCGTAATCATTCTTCAGGAAGATACGTTGTTTGGTGGTGTAGCGAGTGATATTTCGGCAATGATTATGGAAAACTGTTTCGAATACCTTGATGCTCCGGTTCGCCGAGTGGGAAGTTTGGAATCAGCCATTCCGTTTATGAAGTCGTTGGAAGATCAGTATTTACCGAAACAACGCTTTGAAACCGAGTTATTGGAATTGTTGAAATACTAAGATTTTAATTTATATAGAAAAAGCTGTTTCGTTTTAATCAACGAAACGGCTTTTTTATTGTTTTTAAATGTATTACTGTCTCAAAATCTTCTCCATAGCTTTTCCTTTGGCTAATTCGTCAATCAGCTTGTCTAAATAGCGTATTTGCTGCATGAGTTTGTCTTCAATGTCTTCCACACGATAGCCGCAGATTACCCCGGTAATTTTAGCCGCATTCGGGTTGATTTGCGGAGCGTTGTTAAAGAAATCTTCAAAATTGGTTTTGTCTTCAAGATGTTGTTGCAGTTTTTGCTCATCGTAACCGGTTAGCCAAAAGATGATTTCGTGTACTTCTGCCTGAGTACGTCCTTTCTTTTCGGCTTTGTTGATGTAGTGCGGATAGACACTTGCAAACGCCATTTTATATACTTTAGAGAAATCCATAATGCTGCTTTTGGGTAGTGTAAAAATAGGGAATAAATTGGAAAAGGAAAGACGGGTTTTGGTTTTCCGTAATCCGTTAGCATATTCAGTTGCATGTGCCGTTTATTTGCGGGAGCTATTTATTCTTTGCCTATAGATGCTCTGCTAGAGTAAATCAATTTCCTTTTGAATGTTCATTTTTGCCTGTTCTTCGTATAGCTTTCGGAATGTTTCGGTTTGATAGATGTTTTCGTGTTCCAGAAAGTGTTGCAATGCTTTTTTACGCCCAGGATTGTAAAGGAAATCAGGATAGATGCTGTATTCTTTTCGTATTTGCTTAAAATAAGTTTTATAAGCTTCCCAGTCTTTCGACAGTATCTTCAGATCGAAATCGATGAACCATTTTTCATCTTCTGTATTTTTTGGCTCATGGTTTTTGGTTGCCATTATCAGGTCGAAAACTACCTTTTTATCAATGATTGCATTTTCAGGCAGAATTCTGACGGCAAACTCAGCGCTTTTCAGTTCGTTGTCTTTTCGGGAACTGTTGTAAACATAATCGTGATAGAAAATAGCGTATAGTACCTCATCGGGAAACTGAAGCTCCGTTTTATACTTTTCGAAACAATAAATCATCTCTTGCAAATGCGTCAGATTATGATAATGTCTTGATTTATGCGAATAGGCTTTTTGAAGTTCGTTCCATCGAATCATGGCAGCATCAGCGGTAAAACCGATTTTAGCAAGCAGTTCGATAAACAATTGTTGTACTTCCATTGGTGTAGTTTTATCAAAAATAACGTTCTTTTTTTATAGCGTAAAATAATTATACTATTGCTTTTGGGTTTTTATGAAAACGAAAGAAGAACAGCGTGTGGGTTAACAGCAATAAAGCTATCGAAATGGCACTTCATCATGCGATCTGTTAATTATGGCTGTTTTGCTCTTTGGTTGCAGTTCTCGTTCTTTCCGGTGCCTGAGGCTCTCGAAGGCAGGCTCTCGAAGCCATACCCTCAAAAGCTTTTAAAAATCACTAGATTTGGTGATTGTGTAGGTGTTTTTTTATTTATAGGTTTGTTGAATTGTAATTAAAAACTAAGTACTTCTGCCAACAGCAATTTAAAACTATTAATGGTTTAACACTTAAATAACCACTTAAAACATTCCAACCCTTATGAATCAATTTATAGAAATTAAGAAAAGTGTTCTCAGCTTACAATTGGAAATTATTGCTTTGGAAGAACAAAAAGAAGCTTTGGTTAAAAATCAGAAATATGAAAGTGCTGCTGATATAAACATCTTGATAAAGCAAAAAAGAGCTGTAATTGAATCGGCAGTTGAGAAGCTGAAAACAATTTTTAGAAACGGTGATTTAAACGATTTCGAAGAGAAAAGCCTTTTTATGTTCCTGCTTCAATTTGAAGACACCTATTACGATATCTTTCAAAAAATTAAGAAAGAGGAATATGCTAAACTATTAGAAGACTACGCGAAGCAAAAAGATACTGCTTTGCAAAACTTTGAATTTACCGAAGCGGAGCGAATTAGAGAACTGATGCGGGGAATAGGGAAGTAAGTTTCCTTTTCCCTGTTTCTTTTGTCTTGATATGCATTATTGCCAAACTTTGTGCCCTCCGGTGCCTGAGGTTTTCGTTTTTTCGGTGCCTGAGGTTCTCTAAGGCAGGCTCTTGTTTTTCCGGTGGCTGAGGCTCTCGAAGCCACTTTTTTGATGAACCCGTATCACTTTCTTCATAAGGCTTGCATGACGTTACCATGGCTTTACCATGGAGTAAGCATGGAGTAAGCATGGAGTAAGCATGGAGTAAGCATGACTTTACCATGGCTTTGATATGGCTTTATTATTCTGTGGGGTGTATGGTGGCTGAGGCACTCGAAGCCGATTTTGTTTAGGTTTAGTCGTCACTTAGGCAATCTTTAAAAGTAAAAGGGAATCACAAATTTGCTTTTAAATCCCCTCTTTCGCCCTCAATCCATCGTTGGAGCATTACTCTTTCAGACGGTGGTTGATGGGTTCCACCCGCCAAGATGTCTAAAAAAGTGTCCCAAAGATTTCTTTCTTCTTTAAACTCTTTTTTGAAAATTTTAAAAGCTTTTAAATATTCTTTTTCATATTTATCTGCTTCTTCAAAGCTGTAGTTTTCAGGGATATGGGCTATCAGTATCTGGGTTAATTGGTGGATTTCTTTAGGGGTGTATTTTTCCATCAACTGCAGTTCTGTTTTACAGGCTTCGGCGTGCGACACCAGTAAAGGTAAAATAGTGTCTTCAAAATTACAGATGTCTTTTTCCCAATGTTTGTGTTCTTTTTCAGGCAGTATTTCAAACCCCAGATTTTCCAGATTCTTATTCGTTTCTTTCAACGTATTCAAATGCAGACTAAACTGTTCCCACAATGTAGAGGAGTCGGACCGGTCATGGTTTTTGACTTTTTCCTTTGCAGTATTAAGTATCTCGTGAATTGCTTTTAAAGAATGGTTCATTTCTTTTAAGCCCATTTTCCATTTTTCCTGCGCTTCGGGGGTACTGTGTACTTCAATTAACGCCAAAGCATGCTTGTTTAATTCTTCCAGATTATGCTCTATCTGAACCATTTGCGCATAGTGCTTTTCTAAAGCGCTGTTAAAATTTCTTATTGACAGTAGGGCTCTGAGTTCTGAGTGATAAGCTACATTTTTCATGGTTCCTCTGCTTTTACTGTTTTTTTGATGTTGCTTTGTCCAATCAAATTTACACAGAAAAAATGAGTTTAAAGTGGGTTGTAACTTTTATTTATGATTATAAATAATTGTTTTTCAGTTGATTAGCTCAATCAAGGAGTTGGAATTAAACCGTGTTGTGTGGCTTGGGTAAAGAAGGTTTCAAAATTGGTTTGTTGGTTAGGATATCGGTTGTTGTCCATGGAATTTTCGGTTTTGGGGATTACTTCTGATTTCCGTACTTGTTATTCATATAAGCAATAGTCTCCTGCATTAGTTTTTTCAGAACCTCAAGGTTAATATCGGCTAATTTGTTGGCATAAATACAAGCTTTCCCCATTTTGAATTTGCCTAAACCTTCCAGAAACGGTTCGTGTTCTTTTAATCCGGTAAAAACATAGAGCGAAATGGCGGCTTTTCGGGGCGAAAAACCAAGTAGCGGAGCATCGCCTTCGTGACCGCTTTCGTATTTGTAATGATAGGAACCGAAACCGATGATGGTTGGTCCCCACATTTTAGGTTTGTGACCGGAAACTTCCTGCATGAGTTGGAGCAATGTGTAACTGTCCTGCTTTTTTTGTTCGGACGTGGCGAAGGTTTCTATGAACTGAATTACGTTTTCGTTGGTTTGCGCCGTTTTGTTTTTTGCCATTTTTATCTGAAATTATACTTTAAGCATTCCGCGAAAACCTCTCACGGCATAGTAGGAATCTGCACCATTATGATATACAAAAACCGTATTGTAACGGCGATCGCAAAACAGGGCACCGCCTAATTTTCGGATGGGAGCAGGGGTTTGAATCCAGCTTGAGGTTTTGAGGTCAAAATTTCCTAATTGTTGTAACGTTCGGTATTGTTCTTCGGTTAAGAGTTCGATACCCATTGCAGTAGCCATATTTATCGCGCTGTCTGCCGGTTTGTGCAATTTTCGGGCTTCTAATGCTTCCTGATCATAGCAAATGCTTCGGCGGCCTTTTGGTGTTTCCGGCGAGCAATCGCAGAAAATATATTCGTTGGTTTTGGAATCGTAACCGATTACATCCGGTTCGCCTTCGGTTCTTTCCATTTCATAGAGCGACCATAGTTTTTTGGGCGATGCTTCCAGTTTTGCCTGAATGGCGGTCCAATCTAAACCTTCATGTCGGTCATTGTTTTTTTCAAAACGAAGTTTCAAAATGGTAAGCAGAGCTTCCTGTTGTGATGCCGTTAACGCTTTATTATTGTCTTTTGCCATACGATGATTGTTTGATGATTATCGTTTATTGCTGTGCAACATTATTGGTTTTCCAGAATGGTTTTTAAATTCATCAGGCTTATATTCATGTCTTTCGGAAGCATTTTTTCTATCATCGGGATCATTACATTCATTGGGTATTTTAGGGTGCTTGCGTTGCTCCATTTCACTTTCGTTTGATTGTTTGCTGCGGTTTCCAGAATGTAATCGGCATAAGCGACTGCCATGAAAGAACCGGTGAAACGAATTTCGGTTGCAATACGTTTTCCTTCTTCAAGGGTTTTGATTTCCTGTTCGCCTTCGCTTGCTTTTTTGTTTCCCTTCCATGCATAAATAAAGCCTACGGTGCCGTCTGTTCCTGTAAATTTTCGTTCCATGTTGGGATCTACCATTACCCATTTGTTGAAGTTGTCCTGATTTTTGAGCTGTTTTAAATAATCAAAAACCTTTTCCCGAGGGGCATTTATTATAATTTCTGATTGAGCATTATACTCTTTTTTCATGAAAAGCGCTATACCTAAGAGTAAGGCTATGATGCCGATTATTACAAGTAAAATGGTGAATAGGATTGCCATAGTAGTTTTTTTGATTTTGGGTGACTTACAAATATATCGAAAAGTTGGAAAGAAAATTTGATTTTCGAAGTAGGGAAGTGTGTTTCGGAATTGGGTTTAAAACCAAGTTTAGTTGTTTAGAAGACGGTTTATGCAATACGGACCGATACTTACCCAGATGGGAATTAAAATCCAAAGTTTTCCTTTAGCGATGTTGTATTCCTGTACTAATACGGCCCAGGAATTTCCTCGGTATAAGCCAAAACCAAACTCGAAAACCAAGGTAAGGATTACCCAGAAAACACCAATGAACAGTGCTTCGCTGTTGGAAACGGTTAAGGAATATTTAAACAGCACAAGAAAATAAAGCGTGAACAACAACAGTAATGTTAGCGTTGAAAGTTGTCTGGCGGCGAGTTCCCCTAAATAGTTAACATACCATAAATCCCTCGCGGTTCCGTTTAGTATGGCCAGGAACAACATGGGAAACCATAAAAGAAAGTACTTTATCATGATGTGAGTTTTCAGATTTAATTACTTGGGTATGGTAAATTCGGTGAAAGTATGACCATTGAATTTGCAGATCCCGTTTTCATCTGTTCCAAACCAAAGTTCGCCTTTTTTATCCTTGTAAATTGTATTTACGGCATTGCTTGTTAGTCCGTCTTTCGTGGTGTAATTGGTTAGCTTTTTGCCATCATAGGACCAAACGCCGGCATCTACGGTTCCAATCCAAAGCGTTCCGTTGTGGTCTTCGTTTATGGCATAAATTCTGGCGATGTTGTTCAGACCGGATTTGCCTGTTGCTCTGAAATCAGCATTGCCAAGTCCTTTTTCTTCGGTGAAATTGATTAGCGCTTTACCGTCATAGCGGAATAAACCCGCGCCGTTATTTCCAAACCAGATGTTTCCTTTGCTGTCTTCGAATAAAGCGAGTACGGCAGGGCCTTTCAGTCCTTTTTCTGTGAACCAGGTCAGTGCTTTTCCATCATATTTGCAAACCCCTTGGGATTGGGTTCCGAACCATACATTTCCTTTTTTGTCTTTCAGAATAGAATAAACTGCATGGGCGCTGAGTTTGTAAGGCGAATTTTTATGATCGTTACTATTGTAAGCGGTTTTTGTAAAAGTTAAGTAGGTGAGTGCATTATTGTTGAGACGATAGACACCTGCGCCGGCATAGAACCATAAATCGTTGGGTTCTGATTGCCAAATGTTAGCAGTATTGTTGTTGAGGTGATTGGAAAACGTTGTAAAGGTTTGTCCGTTAAACCTGCAAACGCCGAAAAGACCGGTGCCCAACCAAATGTTTCCGAATCGGTCTTCCTGAATGCTTTGAATCTGATTGTTTGCCAGTCCGTCTTTATCGGTAAATTGGGTCAATTTTACCCCATCGTAACGATATATTCCGGCGTTGTTGGTGCCAAACCAATACGTTCCGGTTTTATCCTGAAAGATGCTGCGGATGTTTTTGTCGATTTCGGTTGCCGGATTGCCAGGTAAGAGAGTAACGGGTTCAATTGTTTTTTGCTCCGGCTGACTGTTTGTTGTGCTTTTGGATTTGTTTTGTCCTTCACAGGAAGAAAAAGCGAAGCAAAACAGTAAAAGTGAAAAATTTACGGCCTGTCGTAATGGAGTGTTTGTATAAGCCATACTCTTTTTAAATAATGTTATTATTTTGTTGCCAATCATTACAAATATACCGAATAAATTAAGAGAAAAACCTTAGCTTTGAGAAGTTCTATTTATCCTTAAAAACATTGTTTATTTATAAAAAAAAAAGAGAAAATGAAAAAATCGATTGCAATCGTAGCCTTTATGATGACCGTATTAACAGTTGTTTCCTGTGATAAAAAAACGGCACCCGAAACTACTCCAGCGCAAACCACTACGGAACAAACTACCCCTGAAAACAAGGAAAACGAAGCACATCAATTGGCTTATGCCTGTCCGATGGATTGTGAGAAGGGTAAAACTTATGATAAACCGGGAAAATGCCCTGTTTGTGAAATGGATTTGACCGAAGTAAAAGCAGAAGGTCACGACGGGCACGAGCATTAACAGATGCTAATTTATATTACAGACTAAGTGTTTGTTTTTAGTCAATTTTGATTGAATAAAAAAGGAGTTCGTTTTGAACTCCTTTTTTATTTAATATTTCCCGCTTAATAATTCGCCGCCAATAGCTGATTTTGCTTCAATGCCCAGTTTTTTCATCATTTCGTAGGTAGTACAAACCGCTGCCGAAGTTACCGGAATACCGATTTCTTTCTGAATTAAATCAATCGCTTCTAACGATGGCATTTGTACGCAAGCTGATGCTACTAAAACATCCACTCCGGTTAAATCCAAACGTTTGTAGATTTCTAATAAATTCATCGGATCTTGTGCCGCTACTTCTAAATTGTCCGGAATTTCCAATGCGATGGAATCCACTACTTCAAATCCCTGATGTTCAATATAATCCACCACTAAATCTGTTAGCGGTCTCATGTACGGCGTAATTACGGCTACTTTTTTAGCCCCTAAAACTTTCAGTCCGTTAATCAAGGCTCCGGCAGACGTTACAATTGGAGTAGGGAAGTCGTTCGCCACAGTTTCCTGATGCAAGTTCACTTCCGAAACGCAGTGGTACCCGCGTCCCATGCTCATAATCGCTACCAAACAGGCGTAACCCATAACGTCTACGTGTGCATCGGATAATTCCTGAGCGCATTTCAAACTCATGGCGTCCATGGCTTCGAGTTCTTCTTTGGTTACTTTCTTCATGCGCATACGGCTTGAATGAAAGGTGAAACGCTCCGGTAAAATGGTTTCGCGTGAACGGAAAAGCGCCGGTATTTCGGTTTCCATCGTTACGTTAGATGATGGAACTATTTGTCCTATTCTGTATTTTTTCATTTTATTTTTTTTGCAATTAGTATTAAATCTGTTGTGTAGGTTCCGTTTTGTTCGGGAAATTTTTTCCGCTGCAAAGCTATTATTTTGAACCCGTTTTGTTTGAGGGCTTCCGCTAAATAATCTTCCTGATGGTAATGCATAAAGATTTCATCACCGGTACTTCCTTTTTTTAAACCCGACTTACCATAATCGTCTTCCATGGTACTCAAATATAAAACCCCGTTTTTGTTTAAACAGTTTCCAGCATCTTTTATCAACTGAATCGCTTCTTCTTTAGACAAATAAGGCAATCCGAAACCGCACATGATTCCGTCAAATATTTTGTTCAATTTTAAAGAATCGCGACAATCCAACAATTGAAAAGTCGCTGTGGGATTGTTTTTCTGAGCCAGTTCAATCATGTTTGGTGCTAAATCGGTTCCCAGGATTTTAAAATCCGGTCGTTGCTGCAATAGGTGTTTTGTAATATTTCCGGGTCCGCAAGCCAATTCTAAAACTGCAGCGTTTTGATTTTCAATGGATTTGCAAAACAAATCGAAAGTATCGTTGTACAAATCAAAATCCATGAAACGTTCTTCATAGAGATTTGCACATTTGTTGAATACTTCGACCGCTTTTTGCGTTTTGTCCATCTTAACTGTTTATATGTTTTTGAACGCGGATTTCCACGGATTTCTCTATTTTCTTTGCTTTATTCTCTATTTTCTTAAAGTTTAAATCTCTTTTACGGTATTCACAATCGTTCCAATCCCTTCCACGGTAGCTTCTACCACATCACCGTTCCACATCCATTCCTGAGGGTTACGACCTGCACCAACGCCCGCCGGAGTTCCCGTTGCAATGATATCACCCGGTTCTAAAGTGAAAACCGTACTCAAATCTTCAATTAAATCGTTGATATTGAACAACATGAATTTTGTATTCGAATTCTGTTTTTCCACACCATTCAGTTTTAAGGATAAATTCAGGTTGTGCGGATTTGGAATTTCGTCTTTAGTAACCAAAACCGGTCCCATTGGGGCGAAAGTATCCTGACCTTTGGAAACAATCCATTGTCCGGAACGACGACAATCTCTGGCAGAAATATCATTAATTACGGTATATCCGAAAACATAGTCCATCGCATTTTCTTTCGGAACATATTTTCCTTCTTTTCCAATGATAACTGCTAATTCTACTTCCCAATCTAATTGTTGTGTCAGCTTCGGATTGTGCAAAATCTCGGTATTGGTGCCGGTAACCGTTGTAGGCGGTTTGGAGAAAATTACCGGTTCCTGTGGTAAATCGTTCGAAGTGTCTAAAGTTCTGGCACTTTCGGCAACGTGTTCGGTATAATTCAATCCGATTCCGATGATGTTTTTTCTTGGTTTAGGAATAGGCGCCAGGAACGTTACATTTGATAACGGATAGTAACAGTTGGTGCGTTCTTCTTCTGTTAAACTGTCGATTAATTCCTGGATTCGGCTTACTTCCGTCAGACCCAAATCGATCAATTCCAACATGGTTTGAGGTAGTACGGTTTTCTTGATTTTGGCAACATCTTCCAAATCAATCATGTGGTTATCCTGAACAACTCCTAATCTTGGAGCGGTATGGTTTATTTTATAAGTGGCTAGTTTCATTTTTTTTGAGTTGCTGAGTTACTAAGTTGCTAAGTATCTGAGTTTTTTATGTTTTGTAATTATTTAAATCAAGTTTTGATATCCGTTGTTCTCGGTATATTCTCTTTCCTGATACAATCCCAACGATTCAATCACCGGTAAATCGTTGAAAGAGAACAAACAAGCGTCTTCCGTTTCAGATAAATTCACATGTTCATGCCAAGCCCAAGAAGGAACACAGAAAATATCGCGTTCTTTCCAGTCAAAACGTTTTCCGTTAATCACCGAATAACCATGACCTTTGGCACATTGGTACACGAATGATCCTGTGTGTTTGTGGGCTTTCGTATGTTCTCCGGCACGCAATAGCTGCATCGAAGCGCCCATAGTCTGCATTACATGTCCGCCCGTGTTTGGATTGCTGTATTGCATGATGATACCGTCAAAGGGCGAGCCTTCATTCACTTTTGCCGCTTCCAACAAAGCAGGATATACATTTTTCCAGGAGTATTTGAATAATGGGGAATAGGGTTTATCCCAAGTTTTATCCGCTGGCAATAAACCGGCACCGCCAAAGGTCATCGGAGAATGATTAATCGGTGAAATCAACGGTTGTTTGCCATCGTAAACCGCATAATCATTCGCTTCGAGAGCATTTATGAGCGGAATATCCAAACCGTCCTGCCAAATACAAGTTTGACCATCGGCTTCTACACCATGTTCGTGCCAGGTTGAGTTTGGTGTAATCACAAAATCGTTGACTTCCAGCATGATTTTATTACCATCAACAACGGTGTAGCCTTTGCTTCCTTCCATAATAAAACGCAGGGCAGAAGCTTTGTGTCGGTGTGCCGACGTACTTTCGCCCGGACGCGTTACCTGAATTCCGGTATACAACCAACCTACAGCGGCGCTCACATCTTTACGTTTGTCGTTGACTAAATAAACCACACGGCGTCCCGCTTGTTCCGGAGTAACGAGTTCGGATGATTTTAAAACCAACGAACGCAAATCGTCATATTTCCAAAGCATTGGTACCGATGAGGTACGCGGTTCCCAAGGCTCTATATCGTTGGCCACCGTCCATAAAGCACCGGCGCCAAGTCCTTCTAATTCTTTATAATAGGCTTCCAGCTCCGGAGTGTCCTGAACTCTGGCGCGACCAATTACGTCATCTGAAAATTTATCTTCCATTTTGTTATTTTTTGGAGCGAATGGTTCGGGCTTTTTTGCCGTCCTTATTCCTGCTTTCCGCTTTTGCACGGCAACCGCTGCAATCAGGGCTAGAATGGGAAATTATTCGCTTTTTTGTTATCGTTTGTTGAATTCTTCGTGATTGTCAATAAAAGTAATTTTTCGTGTTGGCGCTACATTCACACGCAAATCGAAAATATCAAAACGGTTATAATGTCCGAGAATATCGTGCATTTGCTTCGGTTGGATGCATTTCTGCAAATCGATTTCCGCATAGGTAATACCTTCCTCATCAATCAACGGTTCGCCAATGACAGCGCCATTCGGACCCACAAATCCGGAGAACGCCGAGTTTTTGCGCGTCAATAATTCCTCCACATTCGGAACGTCGTCGCGTAACGCATCCATGATTTCTTGCGAAATGGTCGAACACGAAACAATCGTAAACAATTTTCCTTCAAAAGAATGTGCTGCGGCACGGATTTTTATGGCTTCTGCCATGTTATAATCGGGTGGGGCAACTGGTAAGGAAATGTAATTCGCAATGTGAATCAGTTCGCCTTGTGATAGTAGTGTGAAACGCGCCAACGTATTGGTGTTTTCGCCACAAGCCAACGTTCCGATCGGACCAATTTCTGTATCGTATACTTTTAAGGACGAACCGTCTCCGGAGGTCCACGTTAGTTTTTCTGCCCAGGTGGGAACCAATTTTCTATGTTTCCCGATAACTGTTCCGGTGTTGTCAATAATTAAATTGGTATTGTAAATCTCGCCGTAGCTTTTGCCACGTTCGTTGATTCCGATTACAATATGAATATTATAGTCTTTTGCGGCCTGATATAAAGCTTGCATCGATTCGTCCTCAACAGCAACCGAATTCTTATACAATTCTTCATACCATTTGCTGCCCTGAACCGGCGTCATAATCCAGTTCCAATAAGGGTAACCGGCGATGAAAACTTCGGGGAAGGCAATTAACTGCGCTCCGTTTGAACTGGCTTCTTTGATAAAACCAATCGCTTTTTCAATTGTTTTTTCTACGTTTAGAAAAACTGGTGACGTTTGTACGGTAGCGGCTTTAAATTTTTTAAAATCCATGAATAGTATTTGTTATGCCCTTCGACAAGCTCAGGGTGACGGATTAGACAACGAATTTACTTATTTTATTTCTCATTTCCTCGGTAAAGGCTTCCGCTTTAATGCTGTCGCGGTTTTCTCCGAAGGCAATGTTTACTAAGGTTACTTCGCCTTCCACACAGGTTTTTCCTTGTTCGTCTTCGAAACGGAATCCGCATAGTAGGGAAGAATCGCCCAGTTTTTTTACCCAAAGTTTTTTGGTTAAGGTTTCGCCTAATCGTGCGGCTTTTTTGAATTGTACTTTCAAATCTACTGTTGGAATACCGTTGGTTTCGTGCATTTTGGAAAACGGACGGTCTAAGGCTTCTTCAAACCAATCTTCGACAATGCCGTTAAGCATTTCGAGAAATCTTGGGTAAAACACAATTCCGGCATAATCAATATGTTGGAAACGGATTTTTTCTTCTTTAATAAAATAGTTGTTCATTGTTCTGTATTTTAGCCCCGATAGAGCCGGTATCCTTTTTTGGTTGCCTGAGGCTCTCGAAGGCAACCGAAAAAGATAAAGGCGAAAGCGGGAATTAGCTCCTAAAAATTTTCTGCCGATGCTTTTTTCCAGAAAAACTGATATTCCTTCGGAACAGTGTTTTCGTTGAGTAAGCAGCCCGGTTCGATTTCGGGAAACATTTCATAATAAGTTTCAATTTTTGATCCGCCAATGCGCGCACTGATAACGGTTCGGTCGACTTCATCCGGATGGCGCAAACCTGCCGAAGCCATTAGTTCCATGGCACTTTTCACGGTTTCGTGTTGGAAACGGGCTACGCGAACGCTTTTTTCTTCGGGAACCAAGCCTTTTGTTAATTTAGGATCTTGCGTGGCGACTCCGGTCGGACACGTATTGGCGTGACATTCCAAAGCCTGAATGCAACCCAGCGCGAACATCATGCCGCGTGCCGAATTGCAGACATCCGCTCCTATGGAAAGGCATTTTATGATGTCGAAACCAGTGATTACTTTTCCGCTGGCGATAATTTTGATTTCGTCTTTAATGCCAAATCCGTTCAAACTATCGTAAACAAACGCTAAAGCTTCGCGCAATGGCATTCCCACGTGATCGGAATATTCCTGTGGTGCTGCGCCTGTTCCGCCTTCGCCACCGTCTACCGTTATGAAATCGAAATAGGTTTTGGTAGCCACCATCGCTTTACAAATAGACATGAATTCGGATTTGTTTCCGATGCAGATTTTCATCCCGATGGGTTTTCCACCCGAACCTTTTCGTAATAATTTGATGAAATCCATCAGTTCCAAAGGATTGGAAAAAGCGGAATGTCTAGGAGGTGAAATGATATCGTTTCCTTTTTCGACCAAACGAATCGCTGCTATTTCATCGGTAACTTTTTGTTTTGGTAAAATACCGCCATGACCCGGTTTTGCGCCTTGGGAGAACTTGATTTCAATCATTTTTACGTTGTCCAGCGTGGCTCGTTTTGTAAACTCATCATAAGAGAATTTTCCATCTTTATCGCGACAGCTGAAATAACCGGTTCCGATATTCCAAACCACGTCGCCACCTGGTTCTAAATGATAGGGGGAAAGTCCGCCTTCACCGGTATTATGGTAAAAACCGCCTTGTTTTGCTCCCGAATTTAGGGCTAAAATGGCATTTTTACTTAGTGAACCGAAACTCATCGCACTGATGTTAAACAAACTAGCGTCATAAGGTTTCTCACACTGAGAAGAGCCGATTTTTATTTTGGGATTGGAATTGACTTCGGCAAACGGAATGGCTTTAATACTATGATTAATCCATTTATAGCCCGATTCATAAACATCTAATTGTGTTCCGAAAGGCATGGAATCGGTTTCCTTTTTACTTCTTTGGTATACCAAACTGCGTTGTAAGCGGTTAAAAGGTTTTCCGGTGGTGTCGCTTTCAATGAAGTATTGGCGCATTTCCGGTCCGATAGATTCCAGCAAATAGCGCATTCTACCTAAAAGCGGGAAATTTCTTTTGATGGTTTGTTTGGACTGATACATGTCGTACAATCCCATTAAAATCAAAGGAATGAAAATCAATAACAGCAAACTGAATTTCCAGTTTACATAAATAAGCATCCCTGTTAGAGACAATACTGTAATGCTGATAATAATGAATGCTTTTCTCATGGTTTCTTTATTTTAATTTGAAACGCTGAATTTTTCCGGTTTCCGTTTTTGGTAAATTCTCCATAAAGTTAATAACTCTTGGGTATTTATACGGCGCAGCTACTTCTTTAAACCACAACTGAATAGCTTTTACTAATTCATCCGTTGCTTTATGTTTTTCTTTTAAAACGATATGAGCACAAACCAGCATTCCGCGTTCTTCATCGGGTAAACCCACTACGGCACATTCCAGAATTTCTTCGTGAGTTAAAAGTACGCTTTCTACTTCAATTGCCGCAATATTATAGCCGGAAGAAATAATCATATCATCGCCACGTGCCACAAACCAAAAATATCCGTCTTCGTCCTGACGGAAAATATCGCCGGTTAAATTCCAACCGTTCTCGACATATTCGCGTTGTTTTTCTTCACGGTTTAGGTATTTGCAACCGGTGATTCCGCGAACGGCTAATCTTCCTGGTGTATTTCTGGGTGCTTCATTTCCTTTGGAATCAATTATTTTGGCTTCATAACCCGTTACGGCTACACCGGTGGAACCCGGTTTCATATTTCCTTCGTTGGAAGAAATGAAGATGTGTAACATTTCCGTGGCTCCAATGCCGTCAATAATTTTTAAACCGGTTGCGTTGTACCAGTCTTCCCAAACTTTTAAAGGGAGTGTTTCTCCAGCCGATACACATTTACGCAGGCTGGAAATATCGTATTCTTTTACTTTTGTTGTGATGATGCGCCAAGCGGTAGGTGCTGTAAAACAAACAGTTACTTTATACTCCTGAATGGCCTGTAGAAGTAAATCGGGAGTAGGTTTTTCGATTAGAAATGTGGACGCTCCGAAATACATCGGAAACAAAACCAATCCGCCCAAGCCAAAGGTGAATCCGAGTGGCGGACTTCCGGTGAAAACATCGCTTGATGTCGGTTGTAATGAATACGGAGGAAAAGCTTCGCAGATGTTTAAAATATCTTTGTGGTAATGCGCCGTCATTTTAGGTAAACCCGTTGTTCCTGAGGTGAAACCAATTAAGGCGATACTATCGGATTTTGTGTGGTAATTGTTGAAGGTTTTTGGTTTGGACTGCATTAGGTCTTCTAATTCAGAATTTCGGAAATAGCAGCTGTTTCTCAAAAAAGGAGAGTCGACCAATTCCATTTCTTCGCAAAGTGAACTATCGCATAAAACATGGGATATTTCGGCACAGTCAATAATTGTGGTTAATTCTTTTGAACGCAACAAAGGCATTGTGGCTACAACAACTCCGCCAGCTTTCAGAATGGCATACCAGCAGGCGACCATCATTGGGTTATTTGCAGAGCGAATCAATACTCGATTTCCTGATTTCAGACCCAAATCATCTATTAAAACATGCGCAATCTGGTTTGCTTTTTCATACAAATCATTGTATGTCCATTTTTCCTCAAACGTTTGGATGCAAGTTGCATTACCATGTCCGTTTTTGATATGAAAATCGAGTAACCGTTCCACACAATTCAGCATTTCCGGATGTTGGAATTGCGGTAGATTTTCAAAAATATAGTCCGGTTGTAATTCCGGAGCAGGTAAGCTATTGTGAGCGAAATTATCTTCGTAATGTTTCATGGTTAACTTTTTAGAAAGCGTTTTACAGCATTAAAATAAACGTCCTTAGCATCGAGCCAGCCGTAATGACTGCAGTTTTTTATTGTAATTAATTCCGAATTAGGAAATGCGGTTTTGATTTCCTGAGCCGTTTCAATGCTGATAATATCGTTTTCTCCCTGAAGGATTAAAACCGGTTTTTTAAAGTTTTTGAATTTGTCGGAACAATCAAAATTAGTGTTAATCAAGTTTTGAAAAACGATGGAATTGATGTCGAAATTTGCCTGAATGAGTCGTTCTGCGATGATAGGCGCTTTGGTTTTATCGAAAACATAAGCGTTTGCTAAATACTTAGCTCTTAATTTTCTTGTTTTGAGCGAGTTGTCTCCATTGTTGATTTTAGCAGCATAAAAATCAACACTGTCTTTTTGGATTTTGGTTAAATTGTCGGCAATCCGTTTTTGAGCATATCTCGTAAAATTCATGTTAATGCCTCCAGAGGAAGAAAATATTATTTTTTCAACTGCATCCGGATGTTTTGAAGTGTAATAAGCAGCAAGCATTCCGCCGAATGAATGACCAAGGATTGTCCACTTTTCAATATTCAAATACTTCCGTAAATTTTCCATATCCTGAACCATCAAGTCCATTGTGATGTGTTCACTGTCAATTTTTTCCACGGTTGATTTTCCGGTTCCTCTTTGATCGTAAATAATGGTTTGGTACCCGAATTTGGAAATTTCATCCGCAATATAACTGAATCCTTCACAATTCATTCCCGGTCCGCCGTTAATGATTAAAATCGGTTGTCCTGAACCAAAGGTTTTGTAGTGCAATTTGGAGTTACCGCTGGTAATTGTTTTTTCTTTTTGAGAAAAAACATTTACAGAAACGAGAAGAAAAAGTAGCAACATTTGCTTCATGATTAATCCTTTTTATTGCTCTTAGGTTTCAATGCTTTTTTCATTCCTTCCATCATTTTACGTTCCGAAGCCTTTAATGGATATGAATGGGTATTTCCGGCTTTGTATTGCTTTGGAACATCAGAAGTTTCCAATTGTTCATAGGCTTGAGCGTTTCGTACGAAAGAAGCATCAGCCAATAATGGTCGTCCCAGTGATACCAAATCGGCTCTTCCGTTTAAGAGTATGGTATTGATTTGATCGATATCCTGAATATAACCAGCTGTAATGGTAGGAATATGAACGGTATTTCGAACCATATCCGAAAAAGGAGTCTGCCACATTCTTCCGGTTTGCGGTTTTTGAGAAGCTACTGTATTTCCTGTAGACACGCTTATTATATCAGCTCCGACATCTTTAAAAGCTTGAGAAATGATGATAACATCGCTTTCTGAAATTCCGTTTTCTGCCCAATCGGAAGCGGAAATTCGTACCGACATCGGTTTGGTTTGCGGAAAAGCTCTTCGCATTTCGGTAAAAACACGTAACGGAAATTTTAATCGGTTTTCGATGTTTCCTCCAAATTCGTCTTTACGGGTATTGGTAAGAGGTGAAAGGAAAGAAGCCAGTAAAAATCCGTGATGCGCCTGCAATTCAATCATGTCAAAACCGGCTTCGAGAGCATTTTTGGCGGCTTGTACGAATTCTGACGTCACTTTATCCATGTCTTCTAAAGTCATTTCTTTCGGACTGGCCATTTTTTCGTTAAACGGAATCGCTGAAGCGGAAATTAGTTCCCAGGCATTATCGATTGGTTCCGAAGTTCCTTCCCAAGGTTTCTTAAGAGCGCCTTTGCGTCCGGAATGTCCGAGTTGAATTCCTATCTTGGTTTTGGTATTTTTATGGATAAAATCTGTTGTTTTTTTCCATGCAATTATTTGTTCCTGAGTATATAAACCGGCACAACCTAAAGTAATGCGTCCGGTTTCTGAAATTGCGGTCATTTCTGCTATAATCAAGCCTACGCCACCTGTGGCACGACTTCCATAATGCACCAGATGCCAATCGTTAACCACACCGTTTTCTGCTGAATATTGCCCCATCGGTGACATTGCGATTCTGTTCTGCAAGGTCATATCACGTAAAGTGAAATCGGTAAAAGCTGCCGGAATACTTAAATTTAGATTGTTTTGAAACGTGTTGAATTCGGCTAAAACCTTATCTGTAAAAGACTTGTCACGCAAACGCAGGTTTTCAAAAGTTACTTTTTTAGCACGCGTCATGCATCCGAAAGCAAACTGATAAAACGGATGTTGCATGTTTCGGTCCATGTTTTCAAACCAGTCCAAAGATACTAATGCAGCGTGTTGAATCATTTCTACCGTATTTCTTCGGGATTTGTCGTACTGCTCAAAAGCGGCCTGTACATTGTTTGGGTTTGCTATTACCGCATCAGATAGACCAATCGCGCAATCCATTGCCAGTTTTGTTCCTGAACCAATAGAGTAGTGGGCTGTAGCTTTCGCGTCACCCAATAAAACGATGTTGTTATGGTACCATTTTTCATTGGTTACATGCGGGAATTGACGCCAGTGGGATTTGTTTGAAATTAGCGGATGTCCGTCCAATTCTTCTTTGAATATTTCAGCTATTTTTTGAATAGTATCTTCTTCGTTGGTGATTTCAAATCCGTGTTTTTTCCAGGTTTCATCGCTGCATTCGAAAATCCAGGTGCTCATTCCTTTTTCGTATTGGTACGAATGCGCCACAATCGTTCCGTGAGGTGTAGAACGGAAAAAATAGGTAAATGCATCCAAAGGTTTGGTTGAACCTAACCAAACGAAACGGTTCTTCTTTAAGGTGATTTTGGTTCCGAACGCTTTCTCGTTGGCGGTTCGTATGCCGCTGGCAATTCCGTCGGCAGCCAAAATGATATCGGCGTCTTTGTATTGGGAAACATCCTCGATATTTTGTTCGAAATGAAGGTTTACGCCTTCTTCGATGCAGCGTTGTTGTAATAATTGAAGTAGTGTTTTTCGGGAACAACCGCAAAAACCGTTTCCGGCAATGCTTACGTTTTCTCCGTCGCGTGCCACTACAATATCATCCCAATAAGCGAATTTACTGCGAATCAGCTCATAAGATTTCATATCACGTTTCAGGAATTCTCCTAGAGTTTCATCGGAGAATACTACGCCGAAACCAAAACTGTCATCGGGTTTGTTCCGTTCGTAAACATCAATTTGGCAATGCGGCATTGCTTTTTTGGTAAGTATTGAAAAATAAAGTCCGCCTGGACCACCACCTATAACTGCTATTTTCATATTCAAATTTCTATTGCTTTTCTATCGGCAATTTCATAATTATTTTTTCATAAAATCGAAGGCTCCTTTTCTCAGATTGATGCCGTATTCGAGATAGGCTTTCAAACAGGCAAGAAAATTAGACCAACCGAACGAGTTGCCGGATAACCATTTTAAACCGGCTTCATTATTGTCCATGTCTTTTTCGGATATGGAAACTAAAGTTGAGTTGTTTAAGCTTTCAGACAGCTTAATTTCAACTAAAAGTTCTTTACCGGAATTCTCCCAATAATAGGAAATGTATTTGTCTTTTTCGATTTTACCAACGCGAACAGGACATTCGAAATCAAATTCGGGGAATTTCCAGATTAGATTTTTGCCTTCTTCCATTATTCCGGTGCTTTGAGAAATGAAATAATGGGTCATTTTTTCCGGATTGACAATCGCTTCAAATACCTCATTTATAGGTTTTTGAATTTGCATTGCGACATTGATTTCTAATTTTTCGGGACTCATGGTTAACTTCTTTTGATGGAGAATATTTCGCCTAATTTAGAATAATTGGAACCAGCTAAACGCGCTACGGGTTTGTAGGTTTCCATGTTGATTTTGAAATCGTCCAATAAAACGCTTTCATCTATGTGGAACATTACAATTCTTCCTATAATTATGGTGGCACCACCGTGTTTGTTGTCTTCTAAAGTGTAATGGTGAACGAGTTCGCACTCCATGTTTATTGGGCTTTCTTTGACTCTTGGCGCTTTTACCTTTAAAGATGGGATTGCCGTTAAACCTGCCAGTTCAAACTCGTTGACATCGGGTGCAACCGATTGAGAGGTGGTGTTCATTTGTTCAACAATATCTTCCACAACCATATTGACTACGAATTGCCCCGTTTCCAAAACATTATTTAAAGTGTCTTTGTTGGAATTATTCGGACGTACAGTCGAAAATAGTACATGTGGCGGATCTTCACCCACAGCGTTAAAAAAAGAAAAAGGAGCCAGATTGGGAATTCCATCTTTGCTGACGCTTGAAATCCATCCGATTGGTCGCGGAATTACTGCGCCTGTCAGTAATTTATAAGTTGCTTTTTGGTCTATTAAATCAGGGTCAAAGTGCATGGTGTTGTTATATATTACAAATAAAAGAAAAAATAGTTATCAAAACTTAGGGAATTTGTGGTAAAAAATGAGTTTTTGGAGGTTTGAAAGCGCTTTTGTTATAGCTATAGTCTTGTTTTTCAGTAGGGAACAAGAAGATTGTAAATTTGTTTATCAATAAAAAAATTAAATATATTTTAGTGATACTGTAAATTTTATCCATAAAAATTACGATATGTGTTTTTGAATTGTTGCTAAATTACTATATTTATACAAAATTTATATACATGGAGCTAGCAGCCTGTCCAAAATGTGGTGGTGATAAAATCGTAAAAAGTGGTATTATATCCAACAGACAAAGGTATTTATGTAAAAAATGCAATTATTATTTTACCGTAAACAAGTTGGGTAAAAAGATCGATAATTACTACGTAACTAAGGCGTTGCAATTGTATCTTGAAGGATTGAGTTTTCGTGAAATTGAGCGTATTATAGGGGTTTCCCATGTTACGGTAAGCAACTGGATTAAAGAGTTCAACATCAAAAAGCCTTCTCACGCCGATTATCATCCTACCTACAAGATTTTTAGTCATTTAGAGCTTGTGGAGTATTTGAAAAACAAGTCACAATTATCAGGTGCCGGGATGATTATCACCGAGCTTGGCGATAAATTTATGCTTATAAAATGGGAGCGTTTTAAAGATTAGCTATAGTTGTTTACAAATATATATACATAATTATTCTTTTTTCATTTCAATTTTAGAATATTGGTTCAACAAACAACCCCAATTTCTAAATGTTATGAAAAGAATCGCATTAACCGCCACCGTACTTTTGATGTCCATATGCGGCATGGCACAAGGCTCTCAGGAATACGGAGGAGGCTTGAAAGTAAATATTAACGAAGATGGTTCAAAGTATTTTCGATTGATTACCTGGGCCCAGTTTTGGGCACAACATAATCCCGACAAACCTTTAGATGCAAACGGAAACGAACAGGAAGATTTGACTTTTTCTGTTCGAAGAGCCAGAATGTTACTTTATGCTCAGTTAAATCAGAATTTTTTAATCGTGACGCATTTCGGTTTGAACAGTTTAAATGCAGATAATATGAGTCCGACCGGAACAAAAGACAATGCACAGTTGTTTTTGCACGATGCTTACGTTCAGTACAATTTGAACAAGAACCACGCTTTGGGTGGCGGATTGCATTATTTCAACGGAATTTCCCGCTTAAACAGCAGTAGTACGTTAAATATGCTTACCCTTGATAATCATCGTCAAACCTGGGCTACTTTAGGTTTGTCGGATCAGTTTGGCAGAAGTATGGGCGTTTTTGCCAAAGGAACTTTGAGTAAACTGCAATACCGCATTTCCATTAATGATGCTCTAACGAATAATTTTCAGGCAGCCGCAGTTCCGGTAAACGGTGGTGATGCGGTGTATGCCGGAAAACGGTTATTAGGTTCGAAAGCTGCCGGAAAAACCTATGCCGGATATTTTGAATATAATTTCCTTGATACTGAAAGTAATTTTTTACCTTACAAAGTGGGAAGTTATTTGGGAAGTAAGAAAGTATTTAACGTAGGAGCAGGGTTTTATGTTCATCCAAAAGGTTCTGTTGTGGCGGATTTAGCAGGGAATTTAAAAGGTGAAGATGTGAAAATATTCGGTTTGGATGCTTTTTATGATGCCCCGATAGGGAAAAACGGCGGCGCAATTACTGCTTACGGATTATACCAAAACAACGATTATGGAAAAAATTACACTTTCGGAACTACTTATGAAACCGGTGCTATGATTTATGGTCATGTAGGGTATCTGATTCCGATGAAATCCAAAACAAAATTACAGCCTTATGTATCGTATAACGACAGACACATCGATACATTAAATGATAAGGCCAGTCAGATTGGAGTCGGAGCGAATTTGTTTTTCAGTGCGCATCATTCCAAATTAACGTTAGAATACAGCAATTTAAAATATGCCAACAGTGACGCCGTGGGAACCGTGACACTTCAGGCAATGATTTACCTGTAATAAACCAACAAAACAAACAAAAAACAAAAACAACTAACACTGTAAATTATGAGTAACAAATCTACAAAAGGCATCTGGAAAGTAATTTCCGCCTCGTCTATGGGAACGATGATCGAGTGGTACGACTTCTACATCTTCGGAAGTTTAGCCGTAGTTTTATCGACTAAATTTTTCCCTTCCGATAATCCAACCGCAGCATTTTTATCCACGTTGGCAACTTTTGCGGCAGGATTCGTTGTTCGTCCGTTCGGAGCATTGTTCTTCGGTCGTTTGGGCGATTTAATCGGAAGAAAATATACTTTCATGGTCACTTTGATGTTAATGGGAGGCGCCACTTTTATCATAGGATGTATTCCAAGTTATGAAACCATCGGATTTATGGCTCCGGTTTTGGTTTTAGTCTTGCGATTGCTTCAGGGATTGGCATTAGGAGGAGAATATGGTGGAGCGGCAACATATGTGGCGGAACATGCTCCAAAAAATCAAAAAGGGTATTGGACTTCCTGGATTCAAACCACGGCGACAGTAGGATTGTTCATTTCATTAGTGGTAATTCTGCTTACAAAATCAATGTTGTCAAAAGAAGCTTTTGATGAGTGGGGATGGCGTGTACCGTTCTGGGTTTCAATTGTAATGGTTTATGTTTCTTTCCTGATTCGTAAAAATATGCACGAATCGCCGGTATTTGCCAAAGCCAAATCCGAAGGAAAAACCAGTACGAACCCATTAAAAGAAAGTTTCGGAAACAAATACAACTTAAAATTCGTACTTTTAGCTTTGTTTGGTGCTACTATGGGGCAGGGAGTAGTTTGGTATACAGGACAGTTTTATGCGATGAATTTCTTAAAAACAGTTCAGAGTATTGATTCCTCTCAAGTTGATACCCTTTTAGGAATCGCCTTAATTTTAGGAACGCCGTTCTTTGTGGTTTTCGGATGGTTGAGTGATAAAATCGGACGAAAATCAATTATGATGGGAGGGATGTTGTTGGCAATTTTGCTATACCGACCAATTTATCGGGCGATGTATTCCTCAACTGATTTAGCCTTAAAAACGGAAATCGTTGATCAGACGAAAGTAGTCCCTTCTGTAAAAACGTTGGATGCTGTAAAGATGGATTCTGTTTACACTACTACAAAAGCCTATACAGATGGCACAACAGTAGAGGAAATCAAAACCATCCATTTTGAAAACGGAAAAGTGATGTTGGACGATAACGGAAAAGAGAAAATTGAAACCAAAGTGTCCAAAACGATCAATAGTAGTGATAAATGGTTCTTAATTTTAATGGTTTTCATTCAGGTGATTTTTGTAACGATGGTTTACGGTCCGATAGCCGCTTTCCTTGTGGAAATGTTTCCGGTAAAAATCCGATACACCTCGATGTCATTGCCTTATCATGTTGGAAACGGAATTTTCGGAGGATTGCTACCGGCCATTTCAACCTATTTTGTTACCACAGCTAAAGAAGCCGGTGATGTAGAATTTTATTTGGAAGGATTATGGTATCCGATAGGTATTGCAGCGGTTTGCTTTATAATCGGTATGATTTACATTGACAGAAAAAACAACACTTTACACGACTAACACTAAGAAATTATGAATGCATTAAAAAAATATTTAGGTATCGTTTGGATTGCGCTGGCTATAGTGGTCGCGTATTATGCAATCGGGATTTTCGGAGGAAAATTAACATCAGGAAAACAAGACGATTTAGTTTTCGGAATCATAGTATTTTTCATTCTTTTACCAATGATTGTAACGGGTTTAACCATTTTCGGATGGTATGCCATTACCAACGAATACGAAGAATAAACTATAAAATAGCCTTAAAGCTCTTCCGGTAAGGGCTTTAGGGTTTTAAAAAATATGAAAAGACGTCACGAACAGAAATTGATAATTTTAGCCTTGTTATTGCTTATCTGCTTTAACCTGCCGATCGTATTGTTATTCGATTCGGCGCAATCGTTAGCAGGCATTCCGGTTATTTATTTTTATTTGTTTTCGGTTTGTGTTTTTTCAATTCTGATTTCCTTGTACATCGTAAACCGTTACCATGAGTAGCCTCGGACTGTTACTAATATTAGGACTCTATTTGGGTATGCTTTTTTTTATCGCGCATTGGGCGGAAAAAAAGAGCAATACGAAATGGACAAACAATCCCTATGTTTATACTTTTTCGTTGGCGGTGTATTGTACTGCCTGGACGTATTACGGGAGTATCGGAGTAGCAGCAAAATCGGGACTGAGTTATTTAACGGTGTATTTAGGTCCAATTATAATTATTCCGGCATGGATTATTATTCTAAAGAAGATTATCCGCATTTCAAGAGTGAATAAGATTTCAAGTATTGCCGATTTTATTTCACTTCGCTACGGAAACAGTAGGTTTTTAGGCGCTGTAGTCACACTGGTTTGTCTTTTCGGAATTTTACCTTATATCGCTTTACAGCTGAAAGCGATTTCGGAAACGTTTCATATTGTAACCGGTACAACGTTCAGTTCCAATATTTTTAATGATACAACAACTTACGTCGCTATTGCTTTAGCACTTTTCGCGTCGTATTACGGCACCCGTTATGTGGATGCTTCCGAAAAACGAAGAGGAATCGTTACGGCAGTTGCTATGGAATCGGTTTTGAAATTGTTCTTTTTCCTTTTGGTAGGAGTTTATGTTACGTTCTTTGTCTTTGATGGTTTTGATGATATTTATTCAAAAGCAAGTGTTTTGGAAGGTTTTCAGCAAAAAAATACCATTGGTGGTGTTCCGGAAGCGTTAAATTGGTTCTTTTTATGTGTACTTTCTTTATTTGCGATATTCTTGTTGCCACGTCAGTTTCAAATGGCGGTAATCGAAAACAACCGTGAAAATCACATTAAAACAGCCATTTGGTTGTTCCCTTTGTATTTGTTGTTGTTTAATCTTTTCGTTTATCCGATTGCATGGGGCGGAAATATTCTGTTTGACGGACAAAACGTAAATGCCTATAATTATTCGCTTTTAATTCCGCAATTCTTAGGAAATGAATTCATCACAGTTTTGGTTTTCCTTGGCGGATTTTCAGCAGCGATTTCGATGATTATTGTTTCTTCCATCGGATTATCAACAATGCTGAGTAATAACTTACTGATTCCGTATGGTTTTTTAGGAAGTTTGCAGAGTGAGGAACAGGATAAGAACAACAAGCGAATCGTAAACATCCGTAAGATTGGAATCTTCTCTTTGATTATTCTGTCTTACATCATTTACCGCTTTTATGTTGTCGATTACAACCTGTTTTCCATCGGATTGGTTTCTTTTGTGGTTATTGCCCAATTGGCACCGGCTTTTTTTGGTGCTTTGTTATGGAGAAGAGGGTCGCTCAACGGAGCGGTAACCGGAATCATTATCGGATTTCTGATTTGTGTGTACACGTTGCTAATTCCTTACACAATAGGAATTTCCAATTATGAAAGCACTTTCATATCCGATGGACTGTTCGGAATTGCACTTCTGAAACCTTTTGAATTGTTCGGATTGGATTATTTGTCGCCAATTGCACACGCTTTATTTTGGAGCTTATTTTTCAACGTAATGGCGTATTTCGGGATTTCCGTAAGTTTTAAAGGAAATTACCGCGAACGCAATTATGCTGAAATGTTTGTGGACATCGACAAATACATAACCATGCACGAAAACGCATTCGTTTGGAAAGGAACGGCGTATACTTCTGATATTCAGAAAGTATTGGTGCGTTTTTTAGGCGAAGAAAGAACGAAACGAGCGCTAAACCTGTTCCATTTAAAATACAATTTAGATAAAAAGGAATTGGCCGATGCACGTTTAATCAAGTTTGCCGAAAATCTGCTAACCGGTCATATCGGTACGGCTTCCGCGAGAATTCTAATTTCCAACGTGGTGAAGGAAGACAAAATTTCGCTGAAAGAAGTACTGAATATTCTGGAGGAATCCAAAGAGAATATCATCATCAATAAAAAGCTCACGGAAACTTCCAATGAACTGAAAGCGATTACCGGTAAGTTACAGGAAGCCAACGAGCAACTGATGGAAAAAGACAAACAGAAAGATGAGTTTTTAGACACAGTTACGCACGAACTTAGAACGCCAATTACGGCAATCAAAGCGGCGAGTGAAATTTTACACGATGATGATGACGTTCCGGAAGAACTGAGAAAACAGTTTCTGCAGAACATTATTTCCGAATCGGATCGTTTGAACCGACTGATTGATAAGATTTTAGATTTAGAAAAGTTTGAAACAGGTAAACAAAAAATCACCTTGTCAAAAAACAATCTGATTCAAACCATCAGCAAGGCCATCGAACCAATGCAGCAGTTGATTAAGAATAAAAATATTGAAGTTGTTTTTGATAAAAACCGGGAAATTATTACGTATTTTGATTACGACAGAATCACACAGGTAGTCACAAATTTACTGTCGAATGCTGTGAAATTCTGTCCCAATGAAAACGGAAAAATTGAAATTTCCATAGCAGAAAATGAAAATGAGATTATTACGAAAATCAGTGATAACGGAAAAGGAATTGGCGAGCAGGATTTGGAAATGATATTCGACAAGTTTTATCAGTCTAAAAATCAAAACATTAAAAAACCAATTGGCAGCGGATTAGGATTGGCCATCTGCAAACAAATTATAGAACATCACAAAGGAAAAATATGGGCCGAGAATTCAAAAGAAGGCGCGGTTTTATTGTTCACTTTGCCAAAATACAACACCACAACACATGAGTAAGAAAATTTTAATTGTCGACGATGAACCCAATATTGTAATGTCGCTGGAATACACTTTTAAGAAAAATAATTTTGAAGTGTTTATTGCGCGTGATGGTCAGGAAGCATTGGATATTTTAAAAGTACAACTGCCGGATATCATCATTCTGGATATTATGATGCCTTTGGTAGACGGTTATGCCACGTTAGAGCAAATCAAAAAAGACGAACGCTTGCAGCATTGTAAAGTGGTCTTTTTATCGGCCAAAAATAAGGAAAGCGATATTGAAAAAGGACTTTCTTTGGGTGCAGACGCCTACATGCTGAAGCCTTTTTCAGTTAAAAAATTAGTAGAACAGGTGAATGATTTACTATCGAATTAAACAGCAAACAAAACAATGAATTATTCAGATTTTTATAAGGAAAGCATCGAAAATCCGGAAGGTTTCTGGAAAAAGCAAGCCGATGGTATTGACTGGTTCACAAAACCGCAAACCACACTATCAAAAGACGCAAACGATTACCCGCTTTGGTTTAAAGATGGCGAACTGAACGCTTGTTATTTGGCTTTGGATAAGCATATTAATGATGGTCATGGCGATGAATTTGCCCTGATATACGATTCTCCCGTCACACAAACAATCAAGAAATTTACATTTACCGAAGTTAGAACCGAAGTAGCAAAATTGGCCGGAGGGTTACTTTCATTAGGTTTGAAAAAAGGCGACACGGCGGTGATTTACATGCCGATGATTCCGCAAGCTGCGTTTGCCATGTTGGCTTGTGCACGAATTGGAGTAACGCATTCGGTGGTTTTTGGTGGATTTGCACCGCATGAATTAGCCATCCGAATTGACGATTCCAAACCAAAAGCGATAATTACTGCTTCTTCCGGAATTGAAATCGATCGATTAATTGCCTACAAACCTTTAGTGGATGAAGCCATCGCTTTAGCCGAACACAAACCGGATAATGTGGTGATTTTTAACAGAAAATTAGGCGCAAGGGTTCCGTTTAAAAAATACGATATTGATTATGATGCTTTGGTCTACGGTTCGGAAGAAGCTGATTGTGTTCCTGTAAATGCCACACATCCGTTATATATTTTGTATACTTCGGGTACTACAGGAAAACCAAAAGGAATCGTCAGAGATACAGGAGGTCACGCCGCCGCACTTAAATTTTCAATGCAATACATTTATGGTGTAAAAGAAGGCGAAGTTTTCTGGGCAGCTTCCGATATCGGTTGGGCTGTCGGACACAGTTATACGATTTACGGTCCGTTATTCAACCGAAATACGTCCATCATATTTGAAGGGAAACCGGTTCGTACTCCGGATGCTTCAACTTTTTGGAGAATCATTTCGGAACACAAAGTAAGCGTGATGTTTACGGCGCCAACTGCCATCAGAGCCATTAAAAAAGAAGATCCAAACGGTGAATTCATCAAACAATATGATTTAAGCAGTTTGCGTACGCAGTTTTTGGCGGGCGAACGTTGCGATGTGGCGACTTTAGAATGGTACCGCGAACACATTCCGATTCCGGTTATCGATCACTGGTGGCAAACCGAATCCGGATGGCCAATGATTGCTAACATGATGGGAGTGGAGTATTTACCGATAAAACCGGGTTCTTCTGGGAAACCGGTATCAGGTTACGACATCAGAATTTTTGGTGAAAACGGTGAAGAATTAGGCCCGAACGAAGAAGGATATGTAGTAATTAAATTACCTTTACCGCCAGGAACCATGCTGGATATATGGAATGACAGCGAACGTTTCAAAGCGGGTTATCTGACTAAATTCCCGGGATATTATTTCTCTGGAGATGGTGGTTTTATCGATAACGATGGCTATGTATTCATTACAGGACGCGTGGATGATGTAATCAACGTAGCCGGACACCGTTTGTCTACTGCCGAAATGGAAGAAATCGTAGCCTCGCATTCTTCAGTTGCCGAATGTGCTGTGATTGGAATTAACGATGCATTAAAAGGTCAGATTCCATTGGCGTTGGTGGTGATTAAATCCGGTGACGATATGGAAAGTTTCCAATTGGAACACGAGATTGTACACTTGGTAAGAGAAAAAATAGGGGCAGTGGCTTCGTTGCGAAATGTAATAATAATGCAGCGTTTGCCGAAAACCCGTTCAGGAAAAATTCTCAGAAAACTAATGCGCAGTATTGTTGATGGTGATTCCTATCAGATTCCATCTACTATTGATGATGAAGCGATTGTTGAGGAATTAAAGACTGTTTTAAGCGAATATAAAATTGGAGCCTTCAAATAAAAATAAACAAAACAAACAAGAATATGAGTTACTATAAAATTAAAAACCTGGAAGAATATTTCAAGCATTATAAGAAATCCATTCGGGAACCGAGAAAATTCTGGGGTAAAATTGCCGAAGAAAATTTCATCTGGTACCAAGGTTGGGATAAAGTGGTTGATTTTAACATGGGAGAGGCCGATGTAAAATGGTTTGTGAATGCGAAAGTAAACATCACTAAAAACTGTATCGACAGGCATTTAGCAAAACGCGGTGATAAAACAGCCATTATTTTCGAACCTAATAATCCTAATGAAGGAGCACTGCATATTTCGTATAACGAATTGTATGACCGCGTAGCAAAAATGGCTAATGTTCTTAGAGAACAAGGCGTTAAAAAAGGAGATCGCGTTTGTATCTATTTGCCAATGATTCCGGAATTAGCGATTGCTGTTTTAGCCTGTGCGCGAATCGGAGCGATACATTCTGTGGTTTTTGCAGGATTTTCCGCTTCGGCAGTTACTTCCCGTATAAACGACTGTGAGTGTAAAATGGTTATTACTTCTGATGGTGGTTTCAGAGGAAACAAATCGATTGATTTAAAAGGAATTATCGACGAAGCTTTGGAAAAATGTCCTTCGGTGGAAAAAGTTTTAGTAGCTAACAGAACAAATACAGATGTAAACATGAAAGAAGGTCGCGATCAGTGGTTGCAACCGCTTTTGGATGCTGCAATTCCGAATAATGTTGCTGAAATCATGGATGCGGAAGATCCGTTGTTTATTCTGTATACTTCAGGCTCAACCGGAAAACCGAAAGGAATGTTGCATACTACCGCGGGATACATGGTTCAGACGGCTTATTCTTTTAAAAACATATTCAATTACGAAGAAAATGACGTTTTCTGGTGTACGGCTGATATCGGCTGGATTACAGGACATTCCTATATTTTATACGGACCATTGTTAAACGGTGCTACAACCGTAATTTTCGAAGGTGTTCCGTCATATCCGGATTTCGGACGTTTCTGGGAAGTGATTGACAAACATAAAGTTTCTCAGTTTTACACAGCCCCAACAGCAATTCGTTCCTTAGCTAAGGAAAGTGATGAATGGGTGGATAAATACGATTTATCGTCCTTAAAAGTTATCGGATCGGTAGGGGAGCCTATCAACGAAGAGGCTTGGCACTGGTACAACGATCATGTTGGAAAGAAAAAATGTCCGGTTGTGGATACTTGGTGGCAAACTGAAACCGGAAGTATCATGATTTCACCGGTTCCGTTTGTAACACCTACAAAACCAACCTATGCGACGTTACCGTTACCAGGAATTCAACCGGTTTTAATGGATGAAAAGCGTAACGAAATCGAAGGAAACCAGGTAGTGGGAAGTTTGTGTATTAAATTCCCGTGGCCATCTATGGCGAGAACCATTTGGGGCGACCACGAACGTTATAAAGAAACGTATTTCTCGGCATTTCCGGGTAAATATTTCACGGGTGACGGCGCTTTGCGTGATGAAGTAGGGTATTACCGAATTACCGGAAGGGTAGACGATGTGGTAATTGTTTCCGGACATAATTTAGGAACCGCACCAATTGAAGATGCGATTAACGAACATCCGGCTGTAGCGGAATCTGCAATTGTTGGTTTCCCTCATGATATCAAAGGGAATGCACTTTACGGATTTATTATTCTGAAAGAAACCGGAGAATATCGTGATCGTGATAATTTAACGAGAGAGATAAACGAACACGTTTCGAGTCATATCGGACCGATTGCAAAATTAGATAAGATTCAGTTTGTGAGTGGTTTGCCGAAAACACGTTCGGGAAAAATCATGCGACGTATTCTGCGTAAAATTGCCGAAGGTGATTTCTCGAATTTCGGAGATACATCAACGTTATTGAATCCTGAAATTGTGGATGAAATTAAAGATAATAAGATTTAAAACAATATAAGGCAGTCCAGTGTAATCAAATAGGCTGTCATTCCGACGTAAGGAGGAATCTCATAACGTTAACAACTGATAATGAGATTTCTCCCTATGGTCGAAATGACAAAAATAACGTTTAGTTTTACTTTTTAAACTACTTTTTTATTTCATTTTGAGTTTTCGCTTCAGTTTTAAAAAGAGTAACGCTGTTATATACGCATCGTTTGAAGCGGTATGACGGTGGCTTTTTTTGACTTTAAAAAGATCGCATAATTCGTCCAAAGTATGGTGCTGGTCTTCCGGAAGATTTTTAAAACGTTGGTACATCACATTGATATCCAGTACGTTGTTTTTTATCTTACCGAGATTCATTCGTTTTAGTGCTTGGTTCATCATTTCAATGTCCAGATTGGTGTTGTGCCCGATGAGTGTGGCATTTTTAATGTGTCCCAGAAAATGCATCATTGCTTCGGCTTCGGTAACCGCTTCAGTCGAGTCGGCTTTAAAAAGTTTTTCTACAGCTTCATTTTGTTGGATTCGATTTTCCTGTTTGATGAATACTTCCAGAAAATCTCCAATTTCAATCTGATCATTGGTAACTCCAACACAACCAATGGATAAAATAACATCTTGTTTCCAATCCAATCCGGTTCTTTCGCAATCAAAAATAACATAGCGTGTAGGAGTGTTAGGAGCTTCTTTTTCAAAATGCTCCAAATATGCTTTCCAGAATGTCGGATCGCCTTTACCTGTTAACCAATCTAGCATAAATTAGGTGAAATAAGTTAATTGGAATCGGTTTTTAATCAAATCCTGAATTTCATTTATCGGTTGAAAACAGTTCTTAAGCTTTACTTTATCAACTTTTGTAAGTTCTTCAATGTTCAGATAACTTCCGTTAGAATCCGTTTTTAAACCATCTTCCGTTCTAAACCAATGTAGCGTATGAAACGCTTCGGCACATTCTAAATACAAATCGGCATTTTGAGGTTCTAAATCTGCTAGTTTTTTATAACGCTGATAGGTATTTGTGATGTTTTTAATGCCTTTACTGATGGCAAAAACCCTTGCAGCGTCCACTAAAGGCGTGATAGCTCTGTTTTTGATGTCGAAAGTATCTTTGTGTTCTTCATCCTGTTCTACCAAAAATTGTCGGAAGAAGCCCAATGGCGCAGGTTTTTTAATTGCATCCGTGCCTAAAAAAGCATAGAACAATTGGTTGTTGTTTGTTTTGGTGAAAATCTCTTCGGTTAGTGTTTTTTCGATACTGGAATCACCGTAAATGAAATCATAATCGAAGAAAATGGAACTCGTTTGCACGCCTTTTTCACCTGGAGTATTAATCCAGGTATTGTATTGTTTTATCCAGTCAGTCAACGATTTACACCACAATTCGTTATTTGCATTTAGTCCTTGTGCACTTTTTTCGTAACCTATTTTTTCAAAGGTTTCCAGAACGCGTTCCGCTAATCTTAAGAAATAGCTTTTAACTTCATCGTATTGTTCGGCAGGAACATCTTCAAAGACCAATGAATTATTAACATCCGTTAGTAATAATTGTTCTTTTCTTCCTTGGCTTCCCAGGTTAAACCAAGCAAATTTAGCCGGTGGCGGACCTACTTTTTCTATAGCCAATTCAATCGCTCGTTTTGTAATGGCAATCGTAATTTCAGAAGCTACATTGGTAATATGAGAAATCGGAATGTTTTTATCAATCGAATTTTGAATCAAATCCGTCAGTTTATCTCGAACCACTTTTAATTCTTTGGAACGATCGGCGCGTTTTATCTGTTTTAACAAAACTCCCGGATTATTCGCCTGAGCTGCAACCACATCATGTTCTGAAATGATTCCGGAAATGGCGCCTTTTTCGGTTCCGTCGCGGGTTACACATAAATAACCAACGTTGTGTTTCAGCATCATCATTTGAGCTTCGGCAATGGAAATGTCTTCGGGTACCGTAACTACAGGAACCGTCATGATTTTATCGACCGTAACGTCTATTGTATGAAGTCCCGTAGCAATTTTGGAACGCAAATCGTTATCGGTTACAATTCCGATCGGCATTTGATTTTCCTGAATGATTACACTTCCGATTTGTCGGCTCGACATGGTTTGTGCAATGTATTTTACAATATCGGTCGGACTGGCCGTAATAGGTTTTTTGGTGTATTTTATAGGTTGGAAATACTGAATGTCTGTAGCGCTCTGTTCGTTGTACAGCACGTTTTCGGAGATTAATTTTCCGCGATTGTCTTTATCGTAAGGGTTACGGGTATTGGAAGCAAAACTTTCCAAAAGGAAGCTTAAAACACTGGCGTTTCCGGTAACATAGGGTTTAAAAACCTGAATAGGAATCGCATAAATAATGGAATCCTCTCTGGATTTTGCCGTCATTAAATAATTGTTTTTGGCAAAAAACGGACGCAAACCAAGGATATCACCTTCATCACATTTATCAATTAGAGTTTCTTCGGCATCTGAAATAACCGAAAGACCAATAGCACCGGAAGCCACAACGTAAAAAGAGTCATGGGTTGGATCTCCGATTTTGAATAAAACCTGATTTTTTTCAAGATAAACGACTTTTATCTGCTCGGAAATCGTTACCAATTCCACATAAGTCAAACTGGTAAATGGCGGATAATGCTTTAAAAAATCGGCTATTCGCTCTGCGATAGGGTTTCTCATATCAATTTTTTGTGTTTAATAGCTCATTTTCAGATGCATAATATGTTTATGTAAATCGGATAATGATTCTTTAAAAGTACTAAAATTCTCCAAATGTAAAAAGGAGGGAAGCTCAAACTTCAAATTGCATACAATTGAGAGGCTGTAATGATAATAACTGCCGTTAATGCTAACGCAATTCCGATATAATTTATTTTGGATATTTTTTCTTTAAAAACTACGATTCCGATAATACTTCCGATAATAATGACTCCGAAATTCATGGCTGCAAAAACAGTAGAAGGATTGTTAGCCAAGGCTTTATGTGCTTTCAGATAAAATAAGATATTCCCGAAATTGAAAATACCCAACAGAATCCCAAAGAAAAAACTTTTCAGTTCCAAGGCGGTTTTTTTAATCAGAACCGAATACAGACTAATTAAGGACGAGATGGTAAAAGCGCCGCAAAAAATGATAAACAGTGATGTTGTAAACGGAACATCTTTATTTAAGGCAATTTGTTTGAACAACACATCGATTATTCCAAATCCTAATAAAACGATTAACGGAAAAATCCAGCGTCTTTTTTCATCTGTAGCATCATTTTTTTTGTTCAGTGTAAGGAAAATGGCCAAAAAACCAATGGAAAGACCGATTAATTTTAGCTGACTGATGGATTCGTTAAAAATGAAATACGATGCCAAAATTGGTATAAATAGCGACAAACGTTGGGCAATATCTGTTTTTACAATTCCGATATAGCGAATCGAAATTGCCAGCAAAACAAATACTGTGGGCAATAAAATACTTAAAGGAATATAAAATTTCCAAGGTAAAGAATTTGATAGTTCAGCAAGGTTTGGTGAAAACGAAAAAAAGCATAACAACAATGCCGATAAATAATTCCAATTAATACTTTGCTGTATGTTAATTCCGAAGCGGCGAGCAGTTTTTAATAATACCGCAACAGTGACACTGCAACAGATACTTAGGATGATGTAAATCATGGAGTGGGACAAATTTCATTAAAAAGCAAAGTTATGTGATTTTTTGAATTAGATACAAGAAAAGAAATTTTCTATTTTACATAATGTATATTATAGTTCAAAAAGGAATATGCCAAAATCACCAAAAAAGCATGCATTTCATCGATGAAAATATGCTGTTTGTCTAAAATTGACTTTTTTGAAAAAATACCCTACTACAATTCTTACTTATTTAAATTGTAAATGCTTGATAATTAATTAATTGAAAATAAATAATGTTAATAAAAACTAAACATGTTCCGATTTTTCGTACTTCAAAATCTTAAAATCTGATGTATACTCTTATGAAATTTGTTAAAAAGTGTATTTTGGCGATAAAAAGCGCATTTTAACGATAAAAAAGTTTTTTTATTTGAAGCTAACGTATAGATTTGCAATGAGTTACAATTGAAATGAAACTCGAAACAATAACAACTAAACAGAAGATTTATGAAGAAGAGCATTTTAACCTTAGTTTTACTATTTTCGATTATTGGTTTTGCCCAAACTACGAACGTAACCTACACAGCTTCATCCGATAATTTTTCAAATCCTGAAAGAGGTTTGTATCACCACACTGAAACACACTCAACCGGATACACAAGTTTAAGTCAATCTACATTGACCAATTACAGAAACAACGAAAATATTTCATTGATATTGCGTGTTTTCTATTTGGAAAATTTCAGATCGACTGCAATTTCTCAGGATTATTTAAATAAAGTTCAAGCCGATTTTAATACCATCCGAAATGCGGGTTTAAAATGTATAGTACGTTTTGCATATTCTGATACCGATACTGCCGGACAACGCGATGCTTCCAAAGCTCAGATTTTAGCTCATATTGAACAACTTAGACCATTATTGCAGAATAACGTTGATATTATCGCCGTTATGCAGGCCGGTTTCATCGGTTCTTGGGGAGAATGGTACTATACCGATTATTTCGGAATGTCGCCAACTTCAACAGATTATGCTAACAGAAAAGCGGTTGTAGACGGAATTTTAAGTGCTTTACCTGCCTCAAGAATGGTACAGATCAGAACACCTAAATTAAAACAAAACACCTATTCTACAACAACTGCAATTACGCAAACTCAGGCTTACAACGGTACGGCTTTATCAAGAATTGGTCACCATAACGATTGTTTTTTGGCAAGTTCAACGGATTTTGGAACCTATACAAATACATCGTCAGAATACCCATATTTAGAGCAGGAAACTAAATTTTTACCAATGGGTGGCGAAACCTGTGCTGTTAACGAACCGCGTTCAGGTTGTACTTCGGCTTTATCCGAAATGCAAAAATTCCACTGGTCTTATATGAATACTGATTATAATGCGTCTGTTATTAGTGGTTTTTCATCAAGCGGTTGTTTTAACGACATTAAAAATAAATTGGGATATCGTTTTGAATTGGTTAACGGAAGTTTTCCTCAAATGACTAATATTGGCGGTACAATGGCGGTAACGTTGAAAATTAAAAACTCTGGTTTTGCAACGCCTTACAACCAAAGGACAGCTTATATCGTTTTCAAAAATACGGTTACCAATGATGTATATACTAAAGCTTTAGCTTCAGATCCGAGATTATGGACAAGTCAGGCAGAAACAACAATTTCAGAAAACATTGCTTTACCGTCAAATATCATTCAGGGAAGCTACCGTTTGTATTTGGTTATTCCTGATGCAGCAACCGGATTAAGTTCCCGCCCGGAATATTCAATCAGAATGGCGAATGCTAACACTTGGGATGCAGCAACCGGATACAATAATTTAAATGCTATTGTTACTGTTGGAAGTCAGAATAACCTTGGAACAGCAGACAATACATTGGTTAATGCATTAATTTATCCGGTTCCGGCAAACAATGAAATCTTTGTTGAAATGGAAAACCTTGATCAATATGCAATTGTAATGTACAATTCGTTGGGTCAGAAAATAAATGTAAAATCGCAATTGAGCGCTAATAAAATGACAATCGATACGGAAAGTTTAAGTGATGGAATTTATTACATCAAATTTACTAACGGTTCAATAAACGACACCAGACGTTTGGTTGTTAAACACTAAAAAAGAAATGGTTTGATTTTTGATTTTGAAGTAGGAGCTGTCTTTTTATACAGTTCCTACTTTTTTTGTTTTCGTTTCAGATTATGTTTTATGCCCACCTGAAACGCATTAGAATAAAATTTATTCTGAAGGTAAAATTCAAATGACGTCGTAAGAGCGGTATAATCAAAAATCTGATAATTGCAATTTCCGATCAGTCGTGTAAATTCCGAAGCATAATCATCATTAAACCACGCTCCTTCCACTCTCATGTTAAAATCATCTTCCGCTTTTCCGATGGCAAAACCGAGTCCGCCACCAATATAGAAACGTTCATCAATCATCCAATACGGATAACCGGATGATAACGGAACGGTAGATTTCCCTAAGGAACCTTCTGATTTGGAAGATTCTATAAAAGGCAGAAAGCGGTATTTTTTCTCTGCCCAACGGTCAAAAATTATTTTTCCTGTGGCGCTTCCTTCGTAGGATTCATAAGCATAATAATCTTTGTTGAGCACTTCACTCCTGTTGTAATAATTGCCTTCGAGGGACAAACTGGTGTTGAAATATTTAAAAAAGGTATAGTCCTGGTACAAATTAAGTTGAAAGCGATAAATACTTTTACTGTGACTCGGACCATTTTCTACCGGAGCAATTCTAAATTCGGCAGATGAAAAACTTTTGTTTTTGGAATAATTTGCTCCGGCACCAAACTGTATGAATGATTTTTTAAAATGACTATATTCGTATCTGAAATTAGACCAATATTGCAATTTTTCATAAGCTTTCGGATTATTAAACTGATATTGTAATCCGAAAACATTATGGGTTCTGTTATCGATATAATCAGGAAGATCATTTTCAAGCCGGTACATCGAACTGTAGGTAATTGCCACGCCGTGCAGGTTTTTCTTTTTATCATACATATTATACGACAAAACGTTTTTATAGGACGACAGGTCTTTTCGGTTACTTTCCATTTCGGTTACATAATTTATGAAATTCCCGTATTCGAGTCGGTCGGTTTTTAATACTTTTTCGAGCACATCCGGATAAAATAAGGCGGAATAATGATTCGCCAGATCTTCCTGAATATCGGCTTCTTCATAGATAACATCGGTATTCAGCATTTTTCGTAGCGGTTCCTTGTCGGAAGCTTCGTCCGGTAATTCATTGGCGAGAATCCAGGATTCCTTAAATTTTCCCATGTCGTGATAGGCCGTACTCATTTGAGCTTTAACTCTGTAATCGTCAGGGTTTTTACTGATGTAATCATTGTATTCCCGAATTAATTTCGGATTGTCTTTCAGTTCAATAAGCCATTGCATTTTGGAATAAAAATCAATTTCGGTACTGAATTCCGACCAATTATAGGCTTTCTGAAACTCATTTTGATCGGCATAAAGCCAGCAGATTGCGGTTGCCAAATCTTTATATTCTTCGGAAGGTTTTAGTTTATCCAGTTCAATGATAGCGTTTTGCGGTTCATAATTAATCAGATAATCAATGTACTTCAGGAAACTTTCTTGCGTTGTATCTACTTTAAGCAGGTTGATTAACGCTTTCTTGATTTTTTCCTGATTTTCAGCCGTATAAAAATAGGCTACGTAGCTGTTAAGCAAGTCTTTGTCGTTTGGTGTTACCAGCATTTGTGCGCTCATCCATTTTTCCTGAATCAGATCATTAGGATAATAGACAAGTTTGCTCAATCGTTTGGAATACATCACATTTTCGGCCAAAGGATATTTTATACAGTGTTCTTCGAGCATTTTCCACACGTCTTCAGCTTTGTCTTCCCAAGAAAGATATTCAGTGTATTTGTCCCAGACTTCCGGATTAATTTTAGGTTCCGAAAGCATTCTTTTTCTCAAACCTTCAATTTCCAAAGCCAGTTTTTCATCAGAATCATCGTGCCAGATTTCTTCTTTGGCCAATCGTTTTACTTCTTCTTTGTATAATTTGAAATCCCGATTAACATTGGCTACAACCAAATTTAAGTCAACGGAAGCTAAATCAGATTTAAAATCGGGCATTACCAATTTTGGTTTACTGGTTCGAACGGAGTATAAATAACCTTCCAGAAAAGGCGATTTTTTAAAGCCTGCTCCCTGTCTTTTCAGTTGTTCTTCAATCCGCGCCGCTTTTTCGTTACTACCGTACAGGAACCAATCCTGTTGGGAATAATTGGATTCTTCCGGCTTTAATTTTTCCACGGTATACATTCCAAACGCCGATTTATGATTGAAATAAGATGCTCTCCAATCGTTCGTCATTAAACCGCTTTCACGGGCGTCCATATAACGGATATTAGGAAAATCGGTTCGGAACGTTTTTAACAATTTGTCAAATTCGGCATACATCGAGCGGCTACTGTTTGGGGTTTTGTACCATCCTAGATTATCATAATTGCGTAAATCGTATTCCCATTTACTCACAGTTGTACTTGGAATTTGGTAAATATCATCCGGATGGAGAAAATGCGACCAAATTCCGGTATACATATACATAGAATACATTGCGAATTTTAAATCCGGATCTACATAAAATCCGCTCGAAATTCGTGGAAAATCAAATAAATCAGGTTCATAAGGATCAAAATCAAACTCCCGGTTACCGCCATCTTTTTTTTCACCAACTACAATACTACACATGAATGTTAAAGAAGGCATTCCCTTTTTTAGTTGTTTCAGCCCTACTCTGTCAATGTAATTGGATGGCGGCACATAGGTTACGGGCAAATCACCAAAATCACTCGCTTCCCATTTTTTCTCTGCAGCTTTAAGCGAAGTGACCATAAAATCAGGATTTTTCCAATCCGAAACGAGTAATGAAACATGGTTATAGCCATGAAAAGCCAGTTCGTGCCCTTTTTTTGCAACATCATTAACAAGCCAATTACTAAGACCTAATTCTTTATCGCCAATTTTTACTTTTTTAGCATCCCATTCCCGAAATAAAAAGGGCGGTTTAATATTTACGTTGTAATCAAATGTGGTCATGGCAGTGTAATTGATATCGTGCTTTTTTCCCAATTTCACCAAATCCGGCCACCAAACATTATGTACAAAATCCGTTATGGTAAGATTCATTTCAGAAGCAACCGGTTCTTTTTTGATATCGTAAAGCGGAGCGGGAAAATCATCTAAGAAAATAACACCGGTATTTATTATCGGGTACGGAATTCCTTCCAGCCCGTCAAGAATTCCGGACAACAGCAATCCCCTATCCTCTTTGATGAAGAAGTAGGTTGAATTGAAATAAATAACCTTTCCTTTTCCGATATTGTTTTTAACGATTAAAGGATAATTCGGATTGTTTTCCGCTGTGGCTAAAACTTTAATTTTATTTGAAAAAACACTTCCTTTTAAACCGTAAAATTTCAGTCCTTTTTTATAAACATGATCTTTAAATCCCGGTAAAACAGGATCTTTAAATAAAAAACCCGCCGCAACAGCATCCGTTTCATAATCATTTTCCGGTTTCATTCCGACTAAAAACGAAAACCGTTTGTCTTCACTGCCAAAAGGCATGTATAAGGTTCCGCCTTTTGCAACAAATTCGGTAATAACATCGATACTTTTATTGCTGAGTTTTTTGGTGTTCAACAAACTTAAAACCCGAACATTATCCCCTATTTTTGGATTTTTGTTCCAATCTTCAAGTGTGATGCTCTGAAAAGGAATTTTAGTATAATCACAAACTTTTCTCATGTTGCTGTTAAGTGTGAGACTTTCAATATCACCTTTATCGGATATGAATTGCACTAACGGAGGAATGTTTAACGGTAAACCGGAGTATCTGCGCAATGATAATTCTCCATTACGTTTGTTAAAAGCGTTTGCACCGGTAATTTCATCGATTTTCATGCAGCCTGAAGCGATTGTTAGCAATAAAACTGCAAACAAGACATAGAATTTTGATGAAGTATTTTGTGTTACCTTATTCATAATCAGAATATTAAATCGTCTGTTTTGCTTTGCCCCGGAACGTTTTCAATCTCAAAAACTTTAATGAGGCTGCTTTCATAAAATACACTCACTTTACGCCCTCTTTTTTTTAGCACCTCAAGTTTTGAGAGTATCAAAGGTGTTATTTCGCAGTTTACAATGATGCGATTGCTCTTGTCGTCTGCTTTTTTATAAATAAATACCAAAACACTATTGGGCAGTACGTACTCCGGATTTTTTTTGAGGAATTTTTTATTCTTTTTGTTTTTAAAATAAACAGAATCTCTTTTTAAATAGTTCGCGGTAAAATCGGTATAATGAATAAAAAAATGCTTGTTAATGCTGATGGGTTGTGTGGTGTAATCGTTTACAACCGCATACGAATACGGATAAAAACTCAACGTGATTTTTTCATAAACATTGATTAAGTCTCTCGGAACATTATCGGTTTTATGCAATTTTCTGAATTCCTTTTCCTGATAATGAAACGCCGAATACAAAACGCCCGCTATTAAAAACACTGCAAAAGCCGGCTTGATAACTTCTGTTTTGGTGTAAAAGAAATAAGTAATCCGAATGATGAGTGCGATTGAAATTCCCAATACCACAGGAATGAAAATCCCAAGCGATAATTTCACCAAATCGTTGTCAATCCAATTGTGATTGATTTCGGATAAAAACACCAGGAAATTAAAGTAAAGCAGAAAACACAAGGCGGCGTTCCATTTTTCATTTTTAAAGAAAAGGAGTAGCAAGCAGCAAATTATGGAGCCGTAACTTAAATACTGATAATAAATCATCAATTGTTCGTAGGAAACAATCAGATGCGAGAAATAGGTATAAGCACTAACCGACATTAATCCGGAGTGGATGAATAATTTAAAATCGTCGCCAAAATGGTTACAGGCAATTCCGTAAACGGCAAAAAGTATTGCCAACGCTATGATATAGGCTGAAATGGCAACTAAATTCTGAATTTTGTGTTTAAAAGACGATGTTAACAACCCAATAATCAGAAAAGGAAAAATAAGTACAATCAAAGTGAAAATATCAATTAACCCAATAGCAGTAAAAGCAAGGATATAATTGATGAAACTGTTGATGTTGTTGCTGTGCATGAATCCGGGTTTCAGGTAGATAACCATTGCCGGTAGTGCAAAACTGATTGCTAAAAACAAAGATTGGTGCTGTAAAATATAAGTGATGTTTACCGGCATTATGGTATAGCTGACACTAAAAAAAAGTGCTGCAACCAATGGCGCAATGATTTTGGAATGTGAAATCGTATTGATTACCCAAAATAGTAAAACGCTTATTAACACCGCTTCTAAAATTCCTGCTGATTGTAAAGCGGCTTCCGGACTAATACTTACAAACTTTCCGTAAAAATTAATCATGGCTAGTTCGCCAATTGGTACCACGCCGTTGGTAAACCACTGTTGAGAGTCGAAATCAATAATACTTTCAAGATCGGAAATCCAGGAACCGGATAAGGAAAACATGTCGAATTGATAGAAGATGTACCGACTGTAAAAGGCTACAACCCCAAGAGTTGAAAGTAAAAAAAGATACCAAAGTCGGTTGTTTCGCTCTTCCGGGTTGGATCTTGTTAAAACAAAAAATCCGATTGGTTTTTTGAGCTCAATATTTTGAATCAGCTCAAAAATGTTTCTTTTTACTTTTTGCGAGGTAATGTTAATCGATTGCGGTATGTTTTTGATACCGAAATAATCCAGATAAATAACCAACAAAAGAAGAATAACAGTATTCAGTAAGTTGTAAATACCAAGTTGTACAAGTCCGAAAACAAGTAGTATTATAATGCTACCGTATTTGAACCACTGTTTGGCAATAAAATCGAAATAAGTAACTGATTTGGTATATGATATGAATTTCCGGTTCATATAAAACAAAAATAAAATCATGAGACACAGCCTCACAAAACCTGTTATTATGGAACTTGAAATTATCATATTTATGTTTTAATCGTTAAAAAGTGGAAATTTTTGAAGATCAATCGATCCAATAAAATACAAAAAATTGGTTTTCGAAATTCGCTTCTTGATGTCGTTATATAGTGCTAATGAATCAGCATATTCAACCAGTATTATGGGGAACTTATATTTTTTGCGCAATTGGTTGAGCTTTTTAAGGTATTCGTTGTATTCTTTTTCGTCACGGAGTTTATAAGAATTGTCGGGGAACGTATAATTGCTTGCCACAGACTCTACCACTACTCCATCTACAAAATTGTGTGTGGCGTCAATTAGTTCAATTCCGGCATTTTGAAGAATGAAATGCTGCGGATATTTTGCATTGAGTTTTTCAATGAAACCCACAACTTCCGATTGTTGATCTTTCTGAAAGCCAAATGAGGTAAAGTTGTCGATATTGTCTAAAAATAAGCCGTCATATCCATCGGCTAACATTCTGTCAATTTCAGTGAAAAGTACTTGGGAAGTCGAATCGGATTTTAAATCCAAATAGTAGCTGTCCCAGTTTTCGTTTTTACCTAAAGTAATGTCTTTTAATTTGTTAAAATGTTTTGATTGACTGTTTACTTCACCTAAGCTAATATAGGCCAATACTTTTCCGTTTAGCTTTTTTACTTTTTTAATGTCGGATGGATTGTAATGTTTCGATTCGAGAATTACATAATCATAACCTTTAATTTCAATCGGATTCAGTTTGCCGTAGCAAAAAAAAACATTTGGCTTTTGCAAACTGCCTGCGAAAGCCTGAAATCCTAACAATGAAGGAAGTACACACAAGAAAAGTTTAATATGCTGCATAATAGTAATAGTCTAGATTTTTAAAAAAAACGATATTTGCTTTTAATGTCAGCAACATGAAGGTCAGCGCGCCAATAAACAATCCGCCTACACTGTATTCGTAAGAAACAAAACGACTGAGTAGAAACCCTGTGAACACATTAACCAAACATGCAATTATTATGGCTCGCAATGGCTGTACCGGTTGCCCTAAAGTGAACAGATAAAGCGTGTTGAGCATTCCCCATGCCAGAAAAAAATAAGCCACTCCGCCAATGAGACAAACCCGCAAGCTGACTTCCTGAAATACTTCGTTAAATTGGGCCTGATAACCCCATGAAGAAGTGATGATGAAATAAATCAAAATAAAAATCAGTAGTGCCGACACGAGAAGAATTGAGATGTGTTGCCAATACATTTTATAAAGACTTCCGTTATATTTTTCCGGACAACTGTAAGAAGTGTTTTTTTGACCGATATCGATGAACTTTGAAAATGCTGCCAAACTGTATTCCAAAACACCGGAAAGCAATAAAAACACGAGAATAGCCATGTCCATTCCCAATTCGTAATTTTTCTCAAAATAAATGGCATAGGGAATTGTTCCGCTAACATCTGCAGACCAGGCTAAAATGCGGTCGGTAAAAATGAATATGTAGATGAAAAATCCGTAAAAAAAATAATGATAATTCTGATACAACATTACCGGTGTTTTGATTTCCATATTGCAGTCTACCTGACGTTTGTCGATTTTATTCTTTAAAAAAAAGTACAAATAGGCTTTGGATGTAATGATGGCAATGGTAATCCCGATCCAATGGGTCAGGTAAACGGAAATTGAGGTAAATTTTTCAAGTAAAATTGCAATGGTTGTGGCCAGAAAAATGGCAATGGAAATGAACCAGCGTTGTTTGACGGTATGCAGCGGTGCAATAACCAATAGCAACATTCCCACCATAAAGGCATAGGTGAATAAAACAAACAAGAGTTTCATGGGAAACACATGGAAAAAAAAGTTGGTAAAAAAAATCACGGTCAAAACCATAAAAATAGATTTGGCTCCCATCATGACTAAATAATCAATGGTTTTTCGCGTCATGGTATAATCTTCATAATTCCAGTAAAACGAAGCCTGACGGCCAATAACCTGAACAAAACCACCGGTTGATATCAATCCCACAATTACGCCTAAAACCACTGCGGTGGATTGCATATGGTTGAACCCAACGTAAGTCCACAACGAATATCCGAAGAAAATGATGGCGATAATTTGAACAAAAATCGGCAGCAGATGTAAAATTCCCATTGGATAATATTTTGCGAATATTTTGGCCTTAATCATTAAATAATCAGACGCCTGAAAGATTTTGGTTGCTGTTGAATTATCCAATTCTCTTTCTTTTTTATTTTGTATCGTAATGTAATCCGGAGCGGAAACAATTTTCTTAAAAACAAAATCGGCCAAAGCTCTGATGGAAACCATTCCAAAATCATTCATCGTGTCTTTATCGCGAATTCCCAATGATTCAATAGTAGCTGCCACCACGCGATTGCTCACGGGTTTGCCAATTTTCTCCTTGATTGAGTTGATAAGGTTTTCGATATTTTGACTATGATTGTCCATAAGTTAATACATTAGTTATGACGCTTCCATAGCTTTTCTTTCTGCAAAATGCAGCTTTAATGATTCCGGCATACTATTTCCCATAATCTTTTCATAGGCTTCTTCATATTCTTTTATAAATTTTCCTATGGTGAAATTTTCAATCACTTTTCGTCGGGCGTTTATTCCCATTTGTTTACGTAATTGTTCGTTTTGTAAAAGATGAATCACGCATTTGCCAATTTCTTCGTAATCTTTAGGTTTGCAGAGGAATCCGCAGTTTTCATCTAAAGCTTCATAAACGCCACCCACATCTGTTGCTACCACCGGAATCCCGCAACTCATCGATTCTAAAACAGTATATGGGAATCCTTCCGAAATAGACGTCAGTATGGAGATATCGCCTTCGCAAAACAATTGGTGTGGTTTGCTGTGATATCCGGCTAATTTAAAGTTGTCCTGTAGTTGCAGTTCAGCAATTAAATCTTCGCATTCTTTGGTATATTCCGGAACTGCATTATTATCGCCGTAAACCAAATATTGTACGTTTGGAATTTGCCGTTTTACAACCTCGCAGGATTTTATCATCGTAATGATGTCTTTCAGATCAAAAATACGGGCAGCGGCAACTACTGTCGGAATTCCTTCAAGTGCTTTGGGTTTGGGTGCGGGAACGAAAAGATTGTGATCAATCCCGTTGTAAATCACCTCAATAATTTCCGGATTTGCACCATAGAATTTTTCCCAGATCATGTTGAATTTATTAACCGAAAGAATCAAATCGGCTTTATAATAAACCAATTCGGTTATGCTTTCTGAGAATTTAATCAGTAATTTTTTAAGGAAATAGGAATACTCCGATGAATTGATGGCCAGTAACCGTTCCCGTATGAAAACGCCGTGCTCCGTGGCAATTATTGGTGTATTGTATTTGTATTTCAGTACCAGTGCCGGGATGACCGGAAAACCGGAAATGGTTAAGTGCGAAATATCGGCCTTGGGAACATCAATGGAAAGTGGTATGAGGAACCGATAAATCCAACGCATTCCGAAAGTAAGGTCGTTTAGGGTCGCCTCTTCTTTTGTGTTTCGGCTTAATTCTACCACCAAATTGCAAAATGCTCTCCATACAGCCATACTTTGCATGGTTTTTTTATAATCGTGTGATTGAAAAAAACACCACATTCTGAAAATGACATCGTCAAAATCTTCAGCTTTTCGGGTGTCTGAATATATATTGGTAATCATTCGTTTAAAAACAGGAACGAATTCTTCTTTGATGATTGTTTCATTCAGCTCTTCTTTTTCATCAACAATCGTGTAAAAATGTTTTCCGTAATTTATCATTTCCTGCGGTTCTAAAGGCGACCACAACGGAACCTGAACAATCTCTTTAACATTTTCACTCAGTTCATATTTAGATTTGCTTTCGTACTGCGCATTGATGGAATATAAAATGAAATTGGCGTTTTTTATGTCGTTACAAAGCATGTGAGACCACGTTGAAACACCGCCACCGTTATAAGGATAAGTCCCTTCAAGGATTAAAAGTACATCGTATTTCTTGTTCATCTCAAAAACCATTTGTTCTTTGTTGTAGCGGTATTCGCTAAAACATCAAAAATTAAATAAATCGGTTCTTGGGCTGTTTTTGAAATAAAGACAGTTTGTGGTTAACTGTTTAAGGTGTTGAAACCTTGATTACTACAAATTTACAGTAAACGTTTTTGTTATGTAAAATATTGAAAGTAAATTAGTTAAATCCGAAAAAAACACCGATGAAATGCAGTTGTCTGTGAATTCTAAAGCGATAATTTGCGATTCCCTTTTTAAAATGAAAATTGTGAAAAATAAATGAACCATTTTTATTCCTGAAAAGAGAATAAAGTTTATTTTTGCAAACCAATTTCAAGTTCTTAACTAATCAACTTATTACCGTGGAAAATCCAACTGCACAAAAATTAATCAACAAAATCCAATTAGATTTATTCAAAAATGGATTTAATGCTGACACTTTAATTACAGATTTGAAAAAATTAAGAGAATATGCTCTTGAAGAACAAAATCCTGTATTGGTTAAGGCAATTCGTTTAACGTATGAGCACATTGAAGCCAATAACGCTTTTTTAATTGCCATCCCGGACGATGAACCGATTGAAGGATTTGACGGAACTTCCTCCAACGTAACGGAAGATGCAACGAATATGGAAAGTCTGGAATATTTGATTTCGCTTTTCGCGGATTTGAAAAACAAAAATAATTTAGCCGATTTAAAAGAATACAACAAATCTTTTTTAGCGTTCTAATTCCTTTAAAACGATATTTTACATTATATTAAACTACGCTATACGGCGTAGTTTTTTTATAAGTTTTAGTTAAAAACCAATCGAATCAGTAGTTTCTGTGCTACATTTGAGCTGTTTTTTGATAAAAATATAATTTAAAAACCAAAGCAAAAGGTATTGCTTTAATTTTCAATCATTTATCCTATGATGCGTATTTTTAAAATTGTTGCTTTCCTGGAAGGAATTTCACTTTTAGTATTATTTTCCAACATGATTTTCTTAAAACCAACCAACATGGAGTTGTACAAAACCCTACTCTTCCCTGTCGGAATGGCGCACGGCTTATTGTTTATTGGTTATATAATTTTGGCCACAATGTTCAAAATGGAAGAAAACTGGCCGTTTAAAAAATACTTTCAGGTTTGTATCGCATCGGTAATTCCGTTCGGAACGTTTTATGTTGAGAAAAAAATATTGTAATTTGTAGCAATAAAATTTTATGAAAATCTTCAATTGGGCATACAAGCTCCTTAAATCCTGGGACTTTAACGACAATCTTGCAGAGTACATTAATCTCGCGGTTAATATCGTTGTGCTTGTTGTTGTTGCTTATATTTTAGATTATCTCTTCAAAAAGATTTTAATTATTCTGATGGCTATCATTGCCGAGAGAACCAAATCGACCTTCGATGATTTTCTGGTAGCCAATAAAACGGCTAAATATGTAGCCCATCTTTTTACACTTTCGTTTGTCTATAAAACTGTTCCGATTATTCTGAAAGAATTCGTGTATTGGGAAAGTTTTTTTACAAAAGGAGTAAAATTTTACATCATCATTTTATCCCTTTGGATCATTCGAAGCGTTTTTCATTCGCTTAAAGATTATCTAAAAGAACAACCAAAATTCAAAGACAAACCGATTGACAGTTACATTCAGGTAATTATGATTGGTCTATGGGTTTACGGGATTGTTTATTTTATTCTGATTCTTTTTGATACAAATATGAATAAGCTTTTGGCCACATTCGGAGCCATTTCAGCTTTGATTATTTTGATTTTCCGTGACACGATTTTGGGATTCGTGGCTAGTATTCAGGTAACCGTTAACGATATGGTTCGTATTGGTGACTGGATTACGATGGAAAAATACGGTGCCGATGGTGATGTAATCGAAATCAATCTGGCAACAGTAAAAGTTCAGAATTTCGACAATACCATTACAACTATTCCCACCTATTTCCTGATTTCGGATTCCTTTAAAAACTGGCGCGGGATGCTGGATTCTGATGGAAGACGGCTAAAACGTTCCATACTTTTAAAATCCAGCAGCATTCGTTTCTTAAATGATGAAGAGATTGAAAACCTAAAGCGAATTCAGTTAATCAAACCTTACTTAGACCACCGTCAAACGGATATTGATAAGTTCAATAAAACGAATGCAATTGACAAATCAGTATTAATTAACGGACGAAATCTGACCAATTTCGGTATTTTCAGAAAATATATCGATCAGTACATTGCCAACCATCCCGGAATTAATAAAGATATGTTGTTCATGTGCCGACAATTGCAACCCACACAAAACGGTATGCCTTTGGAAATTTACGCCTTTGTAAACGACAAACGTTTGGTGGAATACGAACACATTATGGCCGATATTTTTGACCATATTTTAGCGTCTGTTCGTTATTTTGATATGGAGATTAATGAAACCGGAGCGATAAAAATCGAATATTAATTATTCTTCTACTGCTGTCATTCCATGAATGGCCGGTTGTCCGAAACTGTCTAAATTCACCATTGTAATTGCGTCAACAGTAATAATTACCGCTTTTGTCATTACATTACGTACTTCACAGCGCATGGTAATGGAGGTTTTTCCGAATTTTACAATGTCTAAACCGATTTCAATAATATCGCCTTGTCGCGCCGAACTCATAAAATTGATTTCCGACATAAACTTGGTTACAATGCGATTGTTTTTTAAAAGAATGATGGAATATAAAGCGGCTTCATCGTCAATCCACGATAACAGTTTTCCTCCGAATAAGGTACCGTTGGCATTTAAATCTTCGGGTCTGACCCATTTTTTGGTCTGGTAATTCATAATTGAAACTTTTGTAAGGTCAAAGTTACAATATCCAAATGATCAAATGCTAATTTTGGCAAATCTTTCACAGAAAACCAACCGGTTTCTTTAGCATCATCGGCTGCGACAGCTACAGTGTTTTCAGGAACAATTCCGAAATAAGCTACCGAAACCATGTGTCCTCTCGGATCGCGAAACGGTTTTCCAAAAGCACCAATCTGTTCCAAATCAGCGACTTTAATTTGGGTTTCTTCTTCTAGTTCCCGAATCGCGGCCGTTTTTAAATCTTCGTTTTCATCAACAAATCCGCCCGGTAAAGCCCAGCAATCCTTAAAAGGTTCATTTTTCCGTTTAATCAAAAGTAATTCAAAATCACCTGATTTTCTAAGGATAAAGGCATCAACAGTTACAAATATTTTGGATGTTCTCATGTTTCAAAGTTTTCAACACGAAACTACTAATAACTTTTTAAATGCAGTTATAAATTGGCATTTCATAATTCGTAATTTTAATACAAAGAACAAAAACCATGGAAAATCGCGACACTTTTCTTATTGATTTGAGAGGTGAACCTCTTGGAACGATTTCGGCTCAGTCAACTTCTGAAGAAGTATTTCAGAACAGGACTTTACGACCTATACTGGTTTTACAGAACGAACTTTTCATTGAAGTTTTTCTGAATTATGCGATAAAGCAAAAGAATGTGTTTTTCTCGATGCCACCCGATAAAAAAATGGCATACATTGAAAATGTGATTCAGCGCGACATCAAATTCAGAAATTCACTGAAAGGTATCATTATTGGACTTTTTACGGTGGAAGAATACAAAGAATACATCAAAAATTCCTCCAACATCAACAAACGAATGATGAACATGCTGATTGAACGGTTGAAAAGTCAGGTTATGATTTTAAATATGGATTAATTTAACTCAGATTGCAAATACCACAAACTAAAAAGCTGTCCGTTACGACAGCTTTTTTTATTTTAATAAAGACTTTCTCCGTTTAAATTGGTGCCGAGCACGTCGCTCATATAGTCGAAAAACGGGCGCATGGCTTTAAAAGTAGCCAAGACTTCGGTTTTGAAATTTTCACTAGTGATTTCCTTGTCGGTAAAGCTTCGGGAAATCAGGTATTGTTTTTTACGAATTAGATCGATGGCCGGATGGGTTTTATCGAAACCTTTTGGTGCGGTTTTCAATTCCTCACCTTTTAATTCTCCGAAATACTTTTTGAAATTCTCATCGGCAATAATTGCACGGATTTCTTCATCGTCCATTTCAAATTCCTTACGGATTCGGTTTAAATCTTCAGCATTGGGTTCCCAAAAACCGCCACCAACAAAACTGCCACCGGGCTGAATGTGAAGGTAATAACCGCCTCGTAAATAAGGTTTGGTTCGGTCAAAACTCACACTGAAATTGATTTTATACGGCGTTTTGTCTTTAGAAAACCGGATATCGCGATAAATTCTATGAATCTGCATTTTTTCGATACTGTCCTGTTTTCCAAATTCTTCGTTGATTTCCTGAAAGAAGTTTTTAATTACTTTCTGATGGTTTTCAAATCGTTTTTTATTGTCGGTAAACCAATCCCGGTTGTTATTTTTTTCTAATTCGGAAAGGAAATCCAGTTCGGCTTTTGAAATCATTTTTTCTTTTAAAAGTACACTATTTTGGCAATTCCGAAAAATTATTTTTCACGGGACTGCAATACTTTTACGATGTCGTTCAGCTGAAATCCCTTTGCCTGCAACAAAATTAAATAGTGAAACAGTAAATCAGCGCTTTCATTCAGAAATAAATCATTGTTGGAATCTTTGGCTTCGATAACGACTTCTATAGCTTCCTCGCCTACTTTCTGGGCAATTTTATTGATGCCTTTTGTGAACAAAGAAGCTATATAACTGTTTTCCGAATTTGCGTTTTCCTTCCGTTCTTTAATCGTGTTTTCCAATTTTGAAAGAAAACCAAACTCCTGATTGTTAACTTCCTGCCAGCAAGTATCGGAACCGGTGTGACAGATTGGTCCTGCCGGTCGTGCTTTGATTAAAAGTGTATCGTTGTCGCAATCTTCTTTAATACTAACCAATTTTAAAAAGTTGCCACTCTCCTCGCCTTTTGTCCACAATCGGTTTTTGGTTCTGCTGAAGAAGGTCACTTTATTGGTTTCCAGGGTTTTGTTTAACGCCTCCTGATTCATGTAGCCTAACATGAGTACGTTTTTGGTTTCGCTATCCTGAACAATTACAGGAAGTAAACCGTCTGTGTTTTTGGTGAAATCTAATTTCATTTTGTGTTCTTTTCTGTTTTTTCTTCCTTTTCCCTTTTCCCTTTTCTTTCTATATCCTAACACTCACATTCTTTTCTTTCAAAAACTGTTTCAGTTGTGGAATTTCGATTTCCTGATAATGAAAAACACTAGCGGCAAGAGCTGCATCGGCTTTCCCGTTTATGAAGGCATCGGCAAAATGCTGCATTGTTCCTGCGCCACCACTGGCAATAATCGGAATGTTTACAGTTTCCGACAGTTTGGCTAAAGCTTCATTGGCGAACCCTTTTTTTGTTCCGTCGTTGTTCATGGAAGTGAATAAAATTTCACCGGCGCCTCTATCTTGTGCTTCTTTCGCCCATTGGAATAAGTCCAATTTCGCTGCAGTTTTTCCGCCCATTAAATGCACTTTCCATTGATTGTCAATCAATTTAGCATCGATGGCAACCACAACGCACTGACTCCCGAATTCCTGCGCCAATTCAGTAATCAGGCTCGGATTTTTTACAGCCGATGAGTTTATGGATACTTTGTCGGCGCCGTTTTGAAGTAGTAATTTTACGTCTTCTGCGGAAGAAATGCCGCCACCAACGGTAAACGGTATATTGATGGCTTTTGCCACTTCACGAACCAATGGGATGAGGGTTTTTCGGCGTTCTTCGGTTGCGGAAATGTCTAAGAAAACGAGTTCATCGGCACCGGTTTCTGTATACTTTTTGGCTAATTCTACTGGGTCTCCGGCATCTTTTAGATCAATGAAATTGACCCCTTTAACTGTTCTTCCGTTTTTGATATCGAGACAGGGAATTATTCTTTTTGTTAGCATGGTTGAATGATATAATGTTCGAGTTCTTTTAATGTAATTCTACCTTCGTAAATAGCTTTCCCGATAATGGTTCCTTCACTGCCCAATTCGGCTAATTTTGGAAGTTCTTCAAACGTTGAAATGCCTCCCGAAGCAATCAGTTTTAGGTCTGAAACCGTTTCTAGAATCTCCTGATACAGCTCGAAACTTGGGCCTTCCAACATGCCGTCTTTCGCGATATCTGTGCAGATAACGGTTGTAATTCCTTTTTTCAGATAGTTTTCGATAAAAGGAATCAAGTCTTCCGAACTTTCTTCCAACCAACCGGAAACGGCTATTTTTCGATTGTTGACATCTGCGCCGAGAATTATTTTTTCGGCACCGTATTTTGAAATCCATTCCTGAAATAATTCCGGATTTTTTACGGCAATACTTCCGCCGGTGATTTGGTTGGCGCCACATTCGAAAGCGATTTGTAAATCGGCATCCGATTTTATACCGCCACCGAAATCAATTTGTAACGCTGTTTTAGAGGCGATTTGTTCCAGAACTTTATAATTTACAATTTGATTCGATTTTGCGCCGTCTAAGTCGACTAAGTGTAAATATTGGATTCCGTGTGCTTCGAATTGTTTGGCTACTTCCAACGGATTTTCGTTGTATGTTTTCTGAGTGGCGTAATCGCCTTTGGATAAACGCACGCATTTTCCGTCGATGATGTCTATGGCGGGTATGATTTTCATTATATTTCAGATTGTGGATTTTTATTTAATTGTGATTGCAATTCGATGTTGCGTTAGGGATTGCAGTGGAAATCCTTTTGTTTTTTCCTTAAAAAAAAAAACAAAAGATTGCAACGTAAAGCCCGCCCGAACGCCCAAATTATAAGCTCAAAAAATTCGATAAAATTTGTGCTCCGATTTTTCCGCTCTTTTCAGGATGAAATTGTACGCCGTAAAAATTCTCTTTTTGCAAAGCCGACGCATATTCTTGTCCGTACTGCGTTACCGCGATTGCATTTTCGTTTAGCGGCGCATAAAAACTGTGTACCAAATACAGGTATTCGTTTTCCGGAATTCCTGTAAATAAAGGCGAGTTCAGATTGTAAATGGTATTCCAACCCATTTGCGGAACCTTAACAGTGTTTGGGAATTTAAGTACGTTAACCTCGAAAATCCCTAAACCTTTAGTATTGCTTTCTTCGGTAGTGTTGCACATTAACTGCATTCCCAGGCAAATGCCCAAAACCGGTTGTTGCAAGGTTGGAATTACTAAGTCTAAACCACTTTCCTGCAGTTTTTTCATGGCACTTCCCGCCTCGCCCACACCTGGGAAAATCACTTTGTCGGCTGTTGTGATTTCGTCTTTGTCTTTGGTGATGATTCCTGTAAAACCAAGGCTTTCCAATGCAAACAGTACACTTTGGGTATTTCCGGAATCGTAATCTATAATGGCTATTTTCATGTTATAACATTCCTTTTGTGGAGGGCAAAATCATTTTTTCGGCATCGCGTTTTACGGCGGCTTTTATCGCTTTGGCAAACGCTTTAAAAATGGCTTCGATTTTATGATGTTCGTTGGTGCCTTCGGCTTTGATGTTCAGATTTGCTTTGGCGCCGTCGGTGAAGGATTTGAAAAAATGAAAGAACATTTCCGTGGGCATTTCCCCTATTTTTTCCCGTTTGAAATCGGCTTCCCAAACCAACCAGTTTCTGCCACCGAAATCAATGGTTACTTGTGCCAGACAATCGTCCATCGGCAGACAGAATCCGTAGCGTTCGATGCCCAGTTTGTTTCCCAAAGCATTTGCGAAGGCTTCTCCCAAGGCAATTGCCGTGTCTTCTATGGTGTGGTGTTCGTCTACTTCCAAATCGCCTTTGACTTGAATTTCCAAATCCATTTGTCCGTGACGGGCGATTTGATCCAGCATATGATCGAAAAAGGCCAAACCGGTTTTGATGTTGCTTTTTCCGATTCCGTCGAGATTTATAGTAATTGCGATATCTGTTTCATTGGTTTTCCGGATTACGGTTGCCGTTCGGTTTTTCAATTTCAGAAACTCGTAAATTGCTTTCCATGACGTGGTTTTCAAAGTGATTTGTTTTTCCAGTTCGGTTTTTTCAAAAGAAATTTCGTTGCTACCCAAAGCCTCGTGAGCTGTTATGAAAATCGCTTTACTGCCAATGTTTTTCGCCAATTCCACGTCGGTTAAACGGTCGCCGATTACGAAAGAATTTTTTAAATCGTAGTTTGAATTGTTCAAATATTTGGTCAGCATTCCGGTTCCGGGTTTTCGGGTTGGCGCGTTGTCTTGAGGGAAACTTCGGTCGATAAAAACTTCCTTGAATGTTATTCCTTCATTTTCAAGGGTTTTCAGGATAAAATTTTGAACAGGCCAAAACGTTTCTTCGGGAAAATTTGTTGTACCGAGTCCGTCCTGATTGGTTACCATGACCAATTCAAAGTCCAATTCCTTAGCGATTTTTGACAGGTATTGAAAGACTTCCGGATAAAATTCCAATTTTGAAAAACTGTCCAATTGGTAGTCGTCCGGTTCTAAAACAAGCGTTCCGTCTCTGTCTATAAATAAAACTTTTTGTGCCATTAGAGTGTTTTTAGTGCGTTGATTAATAGTTGGTTTTCTTCTGGAGTGCCGATGGAAATTCGCAAGCAATTTTTACATAACGGCTGATTGCTTCGGTTTCGGACTACAATGCCTTTTTCTAAAAGCTGATTGTATCTTTTGTGTGCATCATCTACTTTAATCAAGATGTAATTCGCCTCTGAAGGATATGTTTTTTGAATAAATTTTACTTCAAGTAATTGTTTAAGTAAAACCTTTTTTTCTGCTTTAATTAAAGTTATTCTATCATCTGTTGTTTTATTTTCGGTTAACACTTCTAGCGCTTTTTGTTGCGACAGATTGTTCAGATTGTAAGGGGGTTTAATTTTGTTTAAAACCGAAATAATTTCCGCCGACGCATACAAAATTCCCATTCGAATTCCGGCCAAACCATAAGCTTTCGAAAATGTTTGTGTGATGACCAGATTCGGATACTCCTTTAATTTTGCTAGCCAACTTTCGTTTTCGGAAAAATCAATGTAGGCTTCATCTAAAACCACCAAACCGTTGAAATACTGTATTAAAGTTACGATACTTTCCTTGGAAAAGGAATTTCCCGTGGGATTGTTAGGCGAACAAAGGAAAATCATTTTGGTATTGGTATCGATTGTTTTCAGAATTACTTCAGTTTGAGGCTGAAAATCATCTGCCGAAAGCAAAACTTCTCTGTTTTCTACGGCATTAAGATTGGCCAAAACGCCATACATACCATAAGTTGGTGGAAGTGTAATCACGTTGTCGCGATTCGGTTCGCAAAAAACGCGGAACAGCAAATCCAATACTTCATCACTTCCATTTCCGAGAAGAATTTGGTTAGCATGCACCCCTTTTTGATCAGCCAAAAGTCTTTTTACCGATTTTTGCTGCGGATCAGGATATCGGTTTACGCCATTTTCGAACGGACTTTCATTCGCGTCCAGAAAGATCATTTTTTGTTCAAAATCCTTGAATTCATCCCGCGCCGAGGAATAAGGTTGCATCGTTTTTATGTTGTTTCGGATTAGTTTATCTAAGTTCATTGTTATTGATTATGAGATTTCTCCTTTGTCGAAATGACAAACTATATATTTTTGTTTTTTAACGCGTTTAATCGTAAGGTTACCGCGTTTTTGTGTGCTTGCAAACCTTCGGCTTCCGCCATGATTTCTATGGTTTTACCGATGTTTTGAAGGCCTTTTTCAGTAATCTTCTGAAAAGTCATCGCTTTTAGAAAATTGTCCAGATTTACTCCGCTGTAATTCTTAGCAAAACCGTTGGTTGGCAAGGTGTGATTCGTTCCGGAAGCGTAATCACCGGCACTTTCCGGAGTATACTTCCCAACGAAAACCGAACCGGCATTCTGAATTCCATCAACATAAAAATCTTCATTTGCTGTTGCGATAATAAAGTGTTCCGGCGCATATTCATTGATAAAATCCAAAGCAATAGTGTCGTTTTCAACATAAATTAATTTTGAATTGCCAATGGCTTTTTCGGCTATGTCTTTTCGCGGAAGTTTGTTTAGCTGTTCTTCCACCTCTTTTTCAACGGCAGTAATCATTTTTTTTGAGGTGGAAACCAAAATTACCTGGCTGTCCGAACCGTGTTCCGCCTGACTTAATAAATCGGAAGCCACAAAAGCCGGAATTGCTGAATCATCTGCTACGACTAACAATTCTGAAGGACCGGCAGGCAGATCGATGGCTATACCGAACTGTGTCGCCACTTGTTTAGCCACAGTTACAAACTGATTCCCGGGACCGAAAATTTTAGATACTTTCGGAATCGATTCCGTTCCAAATGTCATCCCTGCGATGGCTTGAATACCGCCTACTTTTAAAATTTTCGTCACACCGCATAAATTTGCCGCATATAAAATAGCTGAATTGATTTTCCCATCTTTATTAGGCGGTGAACACAATATAATTTCTTGACAACCTGCTAATTGTGCCGGAACAGCCAGCATTAAAACCGTTGAAAACAAAGGCGCTGAACCACCTGGAATGTATAAGCCTACTTTTTGAATCGGGCGTTTTTCCTGCCAACAACTAACACCTTCGGTAGTTTCAATTGTTATACGTTCGGTTTTTTGAGCGCTGTGAAACGCTTCGATGTTGGTTTTGGCTTGCTTTATGGCGTCTTTCAATTCGTTCGGAACTAATGCGATTCCTTCTTTGAGTTCAACATCTGAAACGCTGATTTTTGACAATTCGATTCCGTCAAAAAAAGATGTGTATTTTGCTACCGCGACATCGCCTTTTTGCTGGATTTCTTTAAAAATCTGAGTCACAGTTGCTTCAATTTCCTTGAAGTTTCTTGTGGGACGTTGCATTAAAGCAGACCATTCGTTTTTGTTTGGATTTAGTATTTTTTTCATATTTCTATTTTCTATGTTTTCTTTTCTTGAATCTATTTACAGCACCATTTTTTCTATTGGGCAAACCAGAATTCCTTCTGCTCCGGCGGCTTTCAGTTGGTCAATGACCTCCCAGAAAAGCGCTTCATTGATTACCGAATGCACACTGCTCCAGCCTTTTTCGGCTAATGGCATCACGGTTGGACTTTTTAAAACGGGCAATATTTTACTGATTTCCGGAATTTTCTCATTTGGAACATTCATCAGTATGTATTTCGATTTCCGAGCCTTCAAAACCGATTGAATCCGAAAGCGAAGCTTATCTAGAACGGCTTGTTTTTCTTCCGAAATTTTAGGTGAAATGGCAAGGACTGCTTCACTTTTCAGGATGACTTCCACTTCTTTCAGGTTGTTTTTAAAAAGCGTACTTCCGGTGGAAACGATATCTACAATAGCATCTGAAAGTCCGATATTAGGCGCTATTTCAACGGAACCCGAGATTTCATGAAGTTCTACAGCAACATTTTTGGAGTTGAAGTAATTTTGAACGGTATTCGGATAGGAAGTGGCGATGCGTAATCCGTTCAGATCTTTCAGATTGTTGTATTCAAAGGTTTTAGGAACAGCTATTGAAACGCTGCATTTTGAAAATCCCAAACGTTCTGCAATGGTGATATTTGTCCCTTTTTCGACAAGTAAATTATCACCTACGATAGCGATATCTGCCACTCCGTCAATCAGATACTGAGGAATGTCGGAGTTTCGGAGAAATAAGATTTCCAGCGGAAAATTTGATGCTGTGGCTTTGAGTTGGTCGTTACCGTTTTCTACCGAGATGCCACAGTCTTTCAAGATTTTTAGGCTGTCTTCGTTAAGACGTCCAGATTTTTGAATTGCAATTTTTAATGTACTCATTGTTTTGGATTGAAAAGTCTGAGTACAACGTAACGTGTGGAAATAAAAAACCCGTTTGATGTACTCAAACGGGTTTTAAAAATATATGATTTATACACATACCATTATCACTTCGCTTGAGCGGAGAAATAATGATGATGATGTAACTGGTTTAAAAACATTTTTTGTTTGTTTTGATGTTGCAAATGTAAAGTCATTCTTTGTTATAAAACAACTTTTTTTGAAATTTTATATTTTGTTTAATGCTCATCGTCAGTGGTTTCTGTTCCGTTTGTTTGCGATGAAGCTTCATTATTGCTGGCGTTTTCGCGAATTTCAGTATGACGGATTTCGCCACCGGAAGTACCAACATTTTTTGATAAAACGGCTGTTCCGATTGCTAAAATCAAAGTCGCATAGGCAAAAAACTTGGCTTTTGCATGGTTTTTAAAGGACATGAATAACGATAATAATGCCACCGCTCCGGTCAGGTATAGCAGGATTACAAATTTCTCGGCAATCTCTTCGTGTTCGTGGATGATTTGCTTGCCTACGTTTGGTAAATCTTCTACCATTTCTTCTGCTCCTTCTCCTGTATTCATTGATAATAACCCGAAAATGGCTGCAATGGTAAACAATACATAAGCCGTATGTTGCACTGATTTATTTTTCAGCAATAATCCTGCAATTAAAATTCCCAATCCTAAAATGGTTCCGATAATCGGAAAATGGTTTACAACCATGTGTAAATGTGCGTCGTTCATGATAAAATAGTTTTAATTTGTTTATAGATTAGTTAACCTGCAATGGAAACGCCAATCAGCGCTCCGATTCCGTAAGTCACCGCTGCTGCAGCGAGACCAAAAAATACTTGTCGGATACCAGAAAAAAGAATGCTTTTCCCGGTAAAAAGTGTAATTGCCGATCCGATTCCGAATAGCCCGACCACCGCACTTGCAATGCTTAAATATATGGCGTTTCTACCATCAAGAAACATGAACGGATACAACGGAATGATGGCACCAACCGCAAATAAAATAAATGAGGTGATGGCAGCTTCCCAAGCTGATCCTTCGAGTTCTTCTTTATTGATATTCAGTTCTTCCGTGATTAAGGTTTCGATGGCTGACTCATTTGTTTCAAAAGCTTTGTTGGCCAATTTCATCGCTTCTTCTGCATTCATACCTTTGGCTTGGTACAATAGCGCCAATTCTTTCTTTTCTTCTTCCGGAGAAGCTTCTAATTCCTGTGTTTCAAGGGCGATTTGGTTTTCGTATAATTCTTTTGAACTCTGAACCGATAACCATTCCCCCAAAGCCATTGAAATCGCACCTGCCAATAATCCCGCAGAACCGGTTAATAGAATCGTACTGTTAGAAACGGCTGCACCTGCAACACCCATCACCAAACTCATGTTGGAAACGAGTCCGTCATTGGCTCCTAAAACGGCTGCACGCAAGGCATTTCCTCCTACCGATTTGTGACGGCTTTCAAATTTCGACAGTAAACCGCCAGAAACATTAAAAGCGGCATTCTGATTGACGGCTTCAATGATTTTCAGGTGATTGTGTTCGTATCCGGTGAGCTTCTCACCTTTTTCAATTTTATTTTTTATCGAATTTACTGCAAACTGTTTTTCGATGTTGGAAAGGTTGCTGATGATCGAATTATAGCCGAAAATCTTACCCAATTTCAATTGCAGTTTTGCTCGTGATGAAGGCAATGGTGCAACCATGTTTGGATTGCTTTCCTGCAGCTTGGCAAGAATGTGAACCGCATGATTTTTTTCAATCTCTGATAGACTCTGCAATACTTTTTTCAGATTGACATCTGTTTGTAAATTGGCAATGCTGTCGTACAAAAAAGCAGTATCGACTTCGGTTTGCAGTTGTTCTTTAAGTTTTTTTGCCTCCATGATGTTGTTAATTTGCTACATCAAAAACTCCTTTTGTAAGTAATTTTGAATTGGTGTTGACCTGAGTATTCGGAATGATTTCAACAAATTGTTCGGATTTTTCTCCAATGGTAACGCCAACTTTTTTAAAGGAATAATTGTTGTTTGTATCACTTTGTAATAAAAGTACGAAATTTTTATTATTTTCGGTAATTAAAGCTTCAGTTGGAATGGCAAGTCCTTTTTTTCTGTCGACAACTATAGAGGCTTCAACGAACATTCCTGTAAGTAGTTTTTGTTTAATCGCATCTGATAAATGACCGTGAACGTTAATGGTTCTGTCGTTTCCTTCAATGGATTTTCCAACTAGGTGCACACTAGCATCGAAAACATCTTTTGAAGCTTCCGGAACGGTGAATTTTATCGGTTGATTTTCTTTTATTTTTAAGATATCTTTCTCAAAAACAGCCATTTCTAAATGAAGGTGATCGGTTTGTACAATTTCCAAAATAACATCAGACGGCGCTATAAACATTCCGGTATTTACATTCATCACTACAATATTTCCCGAAATTGGCGCATAAATAGTTATTGTAGATGTTAATTTACCGTTTTCAACATTTTTTGGATTGATGTTTAAAAGCAATAATTTTTCTCTTAAACTGTTGTACATTGCTTTAGCTCTACGAAAATCACTTTCGGCTTTCAGATAATTTTTCTGAGAGGCAATTTTTTCGTTGTATAAGGTTTTTTGTCTTTCGTATTCGGATTTCAGGTAATCGATTTGCTCTGCAACTTCAAGATAATCTTTCTGAATGTCAATAAAATCAGTGTTTTCCAAAGTAACCAATGCTTGACCTTTGGTAACTTTATCGCCTACCAAAAGTGTTGTTGATTTAATATAGCCACCTAAAAACGTAGTTACTTTTGCCCGATTTTGAGGCGGAACATCAATTTTTCCAGATGCTTTAACAGTTACATCAAAATCCTGTTCGACAGGTTGACTGATTTGCATTCCGCCCGACTGAAACTGTTCTTTTGTAACAGAAATCAAATCGTTCACAGGTGTTTCAACGGTTTCCGGAGCCTGTTTTTTACAGGAAAACAAAGCTGTGGCTATGAGTAGGGTAAAAAAATATTTTTTCATGGTAACGATTTAAAAATTAAGATATTGAATATCCAGTTGTGTTTTGTTGTATTGTAGTACATTGTTTAAATAATCCATCTGAATGGAAGTTGCGTTTTCCAGACTTAAAATATATTGAAAGAAATCAATTTCGCCGTGTTTGTAACTCATGTTAGCCACTTTTATAATTTCTTCGGATAATTTTTTACCGTATTCGTTATAATAAGCAATGGCTTCAGCATGTTTTTCCAGTTCACTGGTTTTCTGGCTGATGTATTTGTCGATTTTAAGTTCTTCATTCTGTTTTTGCTGTTCCCAACTTTGCAGTTCCAACTTGGCTACTTTAGATTTGGCAATGTTTCCGGAAAACAGAATCGGTACCGCAATGCCTACCTGAAAACCATATAACGATTGCGATAAACCGCTGTTTTTCCCTTGAAAATATTCTAGATTTAAATCGGGTAACCAGTTTTGTTTCTGTATCGATATTTGATTTTTATAATTTTTCGTAATGTTTTCAAAATAAGAATTGTATAATTCTTTATTTGATTTATTGCTTAAATTATTTAAAGGAACGATTGTGTTGTTTTTAATATTAAAATTCTCATCCGATTGTAGTAAGGATTGTAAAATTTCAAGATTCGCTTTTTTCTGTTTTTCGATTTGCAAAAGCGTTGTTTTAATTTGACGGAACTTTGCTTCGGCAGTAATTTTTTCCAAATAATTGGATTCTCCTAATTCAAATTTTCGACTGCTTGCTTTTGAGAAATTTTGGTACAGACTGTCTAAATAACGGTACAGTTTTTCCTGATGCTGTAACAAAACGATTTCCTGATAGGTCTGATTTACACTGTGTGTGAGTTTGTTTTTCTGAATTTCGAAATTCGATTGCTGTGTTTCATATTCTGATTGATACAGGTTTTTATGTGCACCGTAAACAGTTGGAAATGCAAAACGCTGTTGTACCCCAAAGACTTTCAGCGGTAAATTGTTTATTGCCAGATTATTTTGATCGTAACCATAATATATATTGGCTTTATCAAAAGAAAACGCTGTTTTTATGTTGGCCTTTGCTTTATCGACCTGTAATTGGGAAGCTTTTATTCCTTTGTTATTGGCAATCGCTTTGGATACTAAACTGTCCAATTCAGGATTGTTGTTTTGCGAAAAAGCGACAGAAGAACCTAATAAAAACAAAATAACCGGAATAACGTTTTTATGTTTCTTTTTTAGTTTTGGTTTTATAATTTCTTTCGAATCAAAAACTTTGTATAAAATTGGTAATACTATCATTGTCAGTAAAGTGGCGGTAAACAAACCTCCAATTACTACCGTTGCTAACGGTCGTTGTACCTCTGCTCCTGCCGAAGCTGAAATTGCCATTGGTAAAAAGCCTAAAGCTGCAGCGGAAGCAGTTAATAAAACCGGACGTAATCTGTCGGTTGTACCTTTTAAAATCAGTTCGTTCATGTTGTTTATTCCCTGGTGTTTTAATTCTTTAAAGTGTTCAATAAGTACGATTCCGTTCAATACGGCGATTCCGAAAAGCGCAATAAAACCAACGCCTGCCGAAATACTGAACGGCAAATCTCTGATCCACAGAAATAAAATTCCTCCAACGGCCGAAAGTGGAATAGCAGAATACACCAACAAGGCTTCTTTAACGGAACCGAAAGCAAAATACAGCATAATGAAGATCAGTACTAGTGCGATTGGAACTGCAATCATTAATCGGGCTTTAGCGCTTTGCAGGTTTTCAAACTGTCCGCCATACGTAACATGATAACCGGAAGGCAGTTTTACTTTGGTTTCCACAATGCGCTGAATATCATCTACAACACTCTGTAAATCTCGGTTTCTTACATTGATTCCGACAACAATTCTTCTTTGGGTATTGTCTCTTGAAATTTTCGCAGGACCTTCGGTGTATTCAATTTGTGCTAATTCGCTTAGTGGTATCTGATCTCCGGAAGGTGTAGAAACATATAAATTACGCAAATCTTCAATATCTCTTCGGTTGGTTTTGTCTAATCGAATAACCATATCGAAACGTTTTTCACCTTCAAACACATTGCCTACCGTTTTTCCGGCAAAACCAAGTGCTATGATTTCATTTAAATCGGCAATATTTAATCCGTATCGTGCAATCTTGCTTCTGTCGTAGCGAACGGCCATTTGCGGTAAACCTTCCGTTTTTTCGATAATAATATCAGAAGCGCCTTCCACGTTTTTAATTGCCTTTTCGATTTCTTTTGCTTTTCGGGCCAAGACGTTCAAATCTTCACCGAAAATTTTCACCGCCACATCCGAACGCGTTCCGGAAATCAATTCGTTAAAACGCATTTCGATAGGTTGTGTAAACTCAATTTCCATATTTGGAATCTGTTTTTCGATTGCCGCTTTAATCTTATCGGCCAATTCGTCTTTAGTTTCGGCGGAAACCCATTCAGATTTTGGTTTCAGTTTAACAATAACATCACTTTCCTCCATACTCATAGGATCTGTAGGCACTTCGGCAGCACCGATGCGGCTTACAACCTGATTGACTTCCGGAAAATTTTTCAGTATGATTTTCTCAATTTTGGTTGTTGTTCCTATTGTTTTTGTTAGGGAAGTTCCGGTTTTTAAAACAGGTTGGATTACGAAATCGCCTTCGTCTAACGTTGGGATGAATTCCCCACCCATTGTTGTAAATAAACCGATTGCCAGTAAAAGCAAGCCAAACGCGCCGTACATTACTTTTTTGGTATTGCTTAAAGCCCAGGTTATTACGGGTAAATACAAGGAATTTATTTTATTGATTAAACGATTCGACAGAGAATTTGGATTTTCCTCTTTCGGTTTTAAAAATAGGGAAGAAATTACCGGTACATAGGTAAAACAGAACAACATCGCGCCTACCAATGCAAAACTGAAAGTCATCGCCATTGGTTTGAACATTTTTCCTTCCACTCCGGTTAAAGACAGGATCGGGATGAAAACAATCAGGATGATTAATTGTCCGAAAACGGCCGAGTTCATCATTTTTGAAGCACTTTTGAGCGTAATTCGGTCGATTTCCGATTGTTGGTCTGTTCCGGAAAGTTGGTTTAATTCTGCCGATTTATGGGTTATCTGAAATGCGATAAACTCCACTATAATTACCGCACCATCAATGATGATTCCGAAGTCGATTGCCCCTAAACTCATTAGGTTGGCGTCAATTCCGAGAAGGTTCATAAAAGATATGGCAAACAACAGGCAAAGCGGAATTACCGAAGCCACTACCAAGCCGGAGCGCCAGTTTCCTAATAAAAGCACTACGACAAAAATTACAATAAGACAACCTAAAATAAGATTTTCCGCTACGGTGAATGTGGTTTTACCCACCAATTCACTTCGTTCCAAAAATCCGTTTATGTAAACGCCTTTCGGAAGTGTTTTCTGGATTTCAGCTACGCGGTTTTTTACATCTTCAATTACTTGCTTGGAATTAGCGCCTTTCAGCATCATAACCTGACCTAAAACTTTCTCACCTTCTCCATTGGCGGTTATAGCTCCGAAACGGTTTGCATGACCGTAGCGCACCTGAGCAACATTTTTCACATAAACCGGAATCCCGTTATTGTTCTTTACAACAATGTTTTCAATATCGGAAACGGAATTAACTTTTCCTTCTCCACGGATAAAATAACTCTGATTTTCTTTTTCGATATAAGCACCTCCGGCAATACTGTTGTTGTTTTCCAAAGCTCGGAAAACCTCACCAATTTCAATATTCATCGCTTTTAAACTAGCAGTGTTTATGGCGATTTCATATTGTTTTAAGTAGCCGCCCCAAGTGTTGATTTCGACTACACCGTTGATTCCGGAAAGCTGGCGTTTTACCGTCCAGTCCTGGATTGTGCGTAAATCGGTTACTGAATATTGATTTTTATATTCGGGTTTTACGTCGAGAATGTATTGATAAATTTCACCAAGTCCCGTCGTTATGGGTCCCATTTCGGGAGTTCCGAAACCTTGCGGAATTTTTTCGGAAGCGGTTTTGATTTTTTCGGCAATTAACTGACGCGGCAGATAAGTTCCTTCCTTTTCATCGAAAACAATGGTAACCACAGATAATCCGAATTTTGAAATGGAACGGATTTCTTTAACGCCGGGTAAATTGGCCATTTCCAACTCGACCGGATAGGTAATATATTGCTCAATATCTTCTGTGGAAAGGTTGCGAGAAGTAGTAATCACCTGTACCTGATTATTGGTAACATCCGGAACGGCACCAATGGAAATCTGGAAAACAGAAAACATTCCAAATCCTATAATACCAATCGTAAAAAGAATGATTATGAATTTATTTCGAAGGCTGAATCCAATTATTTTATCCATCATTATATTTTTTAACAAATTTAAAAATGAAAGAAAAAAGGTAACTTAAGATAGCCTTAAGATGTTCTTACGAAAAGCTTAAAATTACTTCAGTCCCTTCATTTAGCGTACTGTTAATGTTGATTTGGATATTTAAAAGTAAGCATAATTTCCTTACAATTGATAAACCTAAGCCAGTTCCTTTAATATCGGAGTGTGTTGATGCTTCCGAACGATAAAACTGATCGAAAATAGCATTCAGGTCTTCTTTTTTTATACCAATACCGTTATCGGTAATTTTGCAGACGGTTTTTTCGCCATCTTTTGAAATATCGATTATTACCGTTCCGTTTTGCAATGTATATTTTACTGCATTGGAAATGATGTTTCCGATAATTATGGACAGCAGGTAATTGTCTGTTTTTACATAGTAATCTTTCGAAAAATCGGTTTTTACGGTAATATTTTTACTTTGGAATTTTGGGGCAAATCGGGCAAGAACATCCAGAAAAGTTGAATTCAAAAGCACTTCTTCGCTTTTTACATATTGTTTTTGGTTTTCGAATCGGGCCAGCAATAACAGCTCATCCACTAAATTATTTAGACGGTCGACTTCGGAAACGCAAAAATTAATTTTATCGATATACTCTTCGTTGGTTCGGGGTTTGCGAATTAAAACCTCCAATGTCCCTTTGATTACAGCCAATGGTGTTCTTAATTCGTGAGAAGCATCGGAAGTGAACTGTTTTTCGCGTTCGACAGCGCTTTCGATTCGGTCCAAAAGCTCATTGATGTTTTTGGATAGTTGATATAGCTCGTCTTTGTTTTTGGGTAATTCAATTCGGGCACTTAAATTGTCTTTTGTTATTTCCGAAGACGTTTTAATAATCGTACTTACCGGTTTAATACTTCTTCCGGCTATAATTCTTGCGATAAAAAAAAGCACAATTAAAATTAATGGAAAAGCAATCAGTAAAATTTCCCGCTGATTGTTAATTACCATTACTGCATCTTCTAAAGACATGGCAATTATTACGTAACCTGCTTTTTGTTGGTTGTCAAAAATCGGAACCTGAATCTGTCGAATAATTTTTCCATCTAAATAAGTATCGTAAAAGTCATTGTCGTGATCTGCATTGGTTAGGAAAAGGGATTTGTCTTTAAGGTTTGGCGATTTGTCAATCAGATTTCCTTTATTGTCTACAAACTCGATAAAAACAGGATTAACATCAAAGGTATTGTGTTCCCTTTCTTTCCACTCTTCTTCGTGAGCCAAATTGATATGACCATTGCTTATGGTTATTTCTTTGCGGTGTTTTTCAATTTCCGTTTTAATATCCGAATTGATGTCATTATAAACCGATATTTCTACGATATGATGAATAACGATGAATACGACGAAAATCAGTAATGCAGTACTGATGATATAGTTAAAAGCTATTCTATTCTTGAAGGAGAGTGAAAACATGATTTATCGGTGTATGGATTCGAAATCCGGTTCAACATGAATGAGTACGTGTCCCAATTCGTTTAATTCGGCACGCAAAGTATCTTTTAAAACATGCGCAATGTCGTGCCCTTCTTTTACGCTTTTTGTTCCGTCTACAATGATGTGTAAATCCACATGGTATTTCATTCCTGCTTTTCGGATGAAGCATTTTTCTATACCTTTCATATTGGGAATTGTAGCACCGATACGGATAATTTCGGCTTCTAATTCATGGTATAAATGCTCATCCATTATTTCGCCAAGCGCTGGTCTGAATATTTTATAGCAATTGTAAAGAATGAATCCTGAGGCTAATAAAGCGGCCCAATCATCGGCAGATTCGTATCCTTTTCCGAAATAAATCGCTATTGAAATTCCTATGAAAGCAGCTATTGAAGTTATTGCATCACTTCTGTGGTGCCAGGCGTCTGCTTCGAGCGAGCTGCTTTTAGTTTCTTTGCTTTTTTTCATCACTGTTTGAAAAGAAAACTCTTTCCATAAGATAATGGCGCCTAAAACGAAAAGTGTAAAAGGTTTGGGTAACTCATGGGGAGTTCCGATATTCAGGATACTTTCGTAGGCGATTATGGTTGCGGATGTAATTAAGAAACCTACTACGATAAACGTTACCAGCGGTTCTGCTCTTCCGTGACCGTAAGGATGGTTATCATCGGCAGGTTTGTTGGAATATTTGATACCGAAAAGCACTAAAAACGATGCAAAAATATCGGCAGTAGATTCGATAGCGTCAGCAATCATGGCATAAGAATTACCAAAATAGCCGGTGATTCCTTTTATTAAAGCCAAAAGAGTATTACCGATAATACTGAAATAGGTTGCCTTTATTGCCGTTTCGGTTTTTGACATAATTAATTTTCGTTGGCGATGTACCCTACGCCTCTTATTGTTTTGATCAATTCGACATCTTTATTCAGGTTGAGTTTTTTTCGGATGGCGTTGATGAAAACATCAATAACTCCGGTATCGTATTCAAAATGAATATCCCAAACGTCTTCAATAATACTGTTTCTGGAACAAACGGTTCCTTTTCGTTCTATTAGATATTTCAGTAAGTCGTATTCGCGTTGTGTCAGTAAGACTTCTTTATCTTCAACAAAAACCTGATGGCTTAACGTTTTAATACTGATTGATCCTAATTTCAATATTTCAGGCTTTTGCTCGTTTCGAAAATGAATTTTGATGCGTTCCAGTAATTCTTCAAAGCTAAAGGGTTTTTTGATGTAATCGTTAGCCCCGGCTTTGAGTCCTTCAATTGTTTCCTGAACCGTGTCTTTTGCGGTAAGAAACAAAATTGGTGTTTTTTGGTCTTCTTTGCGTATCGCCTCACAAACTTCCAACCCGGTTAGTTTGGGCAGCATCCAGTCTAACAGAATTAAATCCGGCATTTCTTTTTTGGCCATTTCCAACCCTATCATCCCGTCGGAAGCCACGTGAATTGTGTATCCTTCTTCTTCCAAGCCTTGTTTTAAAAAGTTGGAAATCCCCGACTCGTCTTCTATAATTAAAATTTTCATACGACTTTAGTGCTAAATATTCTTCGAAATTAATCAATTATAAAATTATCCGAATGCTACAAATTTTATCTTAAGCTAAACTTAAGCGATTTGGAAAAACCATTTTATATGTTTGTATCATAATTTTTTCTTATGAAATTAACAAAAAGTCTTTATCCATTTTTGCAATTAGGCTCATTTTACTTAATTGTAAATTTAATTTTAAGAGTAATTCTTATTTTTCATCCCATTACACAATCCTCTTTCGGTTTGGGTGCTGTGATGAAAATCTTCTTGCTGGGTATCGTTTCTGATTTTTTTGTTTTTACACTGGCCAGTGTTTTTTTATGGTTGTATCAGATATTTCTTTCGGATTCTAAGTATCATAAACCCTGGGGATATATTATTTTTGGGTTATTATTGGCATTATTGCTTTATGTGTCTTTTTTCAATACGATTTTAAATGAATACGGAGGCGTAGTTCCTACTATCGGAATCGCTTTGATCGGACTGAAAACAGTTTTGTTCGGCTTACTTCTATTTCTTCCTAAATATCGTAAAAAAATACGATTCATTCTTTATTCGGTAACTATTTTCATCTTTGTTTTAGTTATGGTTCAGAATGCGGTGAGTGAATTCTTTTTCTGGAATGAGTTTGGTGTAAAATACAATTTTATTGCAGTTGATTATTTGGTGTATACAAACACTGTTATCGGTAATATAATGGAATCCTATCCCGTAGTTCCGTTATTTGCGGGAATTGGAATTGTAGCAGCCATTGCAACAGTAATTATCGTAAAAAAATCGAAATCATTCTTAGACAATCTGCCTTCTTTTACGGAGAAAATAAAGTTATCAGTCTTATTTTTGATTCTTTTCGGATTTTCATTATTTGCTGTTCCGTCGTTGGCTAAATTGGAAAATTCTCAAAATGTTTTTACCAATGAGCTTCAATCTAATGGTGTTTATAAATTCTATTTGGCGTTCATGAACAGTGAATTGGATTATTTCAAGTTCTACCCAACATTGCCGGATAACGAGGCATACGCACTTTTAAAACAACAGTTGCCTGATATTTCAAATGGATCAACGCTAAGACAAATCAACGGTATAGAAAAAGAAACCCGTAAAAATGTAGTATTGATAACCATAGAAAGTCTGAGTGCAGATTTCATGAAAGCTTACGGCAATGACCAGAACATTACTCCTTTTTTGGATTCATTGGCGGATAAAAGTTTGTTTTTTACAAATCTTTATGCTACTGGAAACAGAACGGTTCGCGGACTGGAAGCCGTAACTCTTTGTATTCCACCAACAGCCGGTGAAAGTGTTGTAAAACGCGAAGACAACAAGGATAAGTTTTCTACCGCAAGTGTGTTCAGACAAAAAGGATATGGAGTCAACTATCTTTACGGTGGTGATGCTTACTTTGATAATATGCAGGATTTTTTTAGTGGAAACGGTTATAGCATCGTTGATAAAAAAACAATGGATCCAGCAAAAATTAATTTTGCAAACATTTGGGGTGTTTGTGACGGCGATATGGCCAATAAAGCGATAGAAATGATGGATGAAGGTGTAAAGTCCGGAAAACCGTTCTTTACTCATTGGATGACCGTAAGTAATCACCGTCCGTTTACGTATCCTGATGGGAAAATCGATATTCCTGCCAATTCCAAATCCCGTGAAGGTGGTGTAAAATATACCGATTATGCGTTGCGTCAGTTTTTTACTATGGCCGAAAAACAAGCATGGTTTAAAAATACCGTTTTTGTAATTGTTGCTGATCATTGCGCGTCCAGTTCCGGAAAAACCGAATTGCCTATGGAAAAATACCGAATTCCGGCCATGATTTATGCACCCGGATTTATACAACCGGAGAAAAACGGGGTATTAATGTCGCAAATCGATTTAATGCCAACGCTTTTCGGACTGTTGCATTTTAATTATCAAAGCAAATTTTATGGCGAAGATGTTATGAAACCCGAGTACAAACCACGTGCTTTTATTGCAACATATGAAGATCTTGGTTTGATAAAGAATAATATTTTGACCATTATTGCTCCGGTTAAAAAAGTAAAGCAATTCGATTTGATTTTAAAACCTACTAAAGGATTGCAACCGGAATTTCAGATTCATTTTGAAGAAAAACCAAGGAAAATAATAGACCAAAAATTGGTTCAGGAAACGATTTCTTATTATCAAACGGCATCCGAAATGCTGAAAAATAAGAAATATCAGAAATAAAAATCAAAATGCCGATTCATTTGAATCGGCATTTTTTTTATAATAGTCCGTTATATTTTCTAGTAAACCATTCGGCAGCGAGAGAAACGACCAAAAGAACCATTAACCAAATCCAGTCAATTAGCGGTGTTTTTTTAATTATGGCTTTCTCGGTAGCGATATAGTTTTGGTTTTTAAGCAAATCTTCGATTAACGCATCCACTTGGGAAGGGTAATACACTTTTCCGTTAGTGTTCGATGCCAGTTGCTGTAAACGTGAAGTATCAGGATTTACAAATTGTTTTTCAATTTCAAAATCCAATACTTCAAAAGTACCGGAATATTTTGTTTTCGAATTGTTTTCGGTAACGGTAAAGCTGTAATTTCCAAACTCTAATCCGTCCAGATTTACTTTGTATTCGCTATTTCCTTTTAGAAAGTCAAAATTCTTAGTTTTACCGGTTTGCTTGTTTTTCAGGGCTATTGTTAAACGTGCGTTTTCATCGAATTCATAGTTTTTATTGAAATACTGCGCTGTAATTTCGATGGTTTCCCCGGAATTATAAAAACTTTCATGCGTAACTGCCAATGATTTTTTAGCAGAATTGGATGCTAAATACTGGATTATTTTATCGGTAAAAACATCAAACTGTTCGAATGATTTGGTTTTCAAATGACTTTCCATGCGCCATTTCCAAATATTTTCCCCGAAAAGATATGCGTTACGTTTTAAACCGTTTTCAGAAAACGTTAATAGTGGATTTTCAGTTGTAATGTTTCGGATTCTGGCTTTTAAAAGGGTGTTTGCATTTTCTTTTACCGAAATTGTACCGAACGGATGCTGTAATGGCGTGAACTGTTCGAAACCAATATTGTCTAAAGCAAACGAATTGAACTGCGAATTGTAATCGGCGGAATAGTCTTCGTTTTGTCCTGAAAGCTTAAACTGTATCTGATTCTGGTATTGGTTCAGAAGATTGAAATCGGTGTTGGTTCCGGTAATCATCCAAGTGTTTAAACCTAAGTTTTTGTTCTGTTCCAAAAGGGATCTGAATTCGTTTGTAGGCTGATACAAAATCAAAACATTAAAATCTTGTAATGATTTGATTTCTTTTGGTTTAACAATGGTTACTTTACGTTGTTGATTAGATTCAATGGAACGTTTTAAAGCACCCAAGTCGGGATGATTTATGGTAGAAACCAAGGCGATTTCCGAACGCTGATCGATGACTTCAACCGCGAAATTTTTGGAGTTATTGTATTGGTTTTTCTCTTTTTCCGAAGATGAAATAACCGCTTTGAAAGTTTGTACTCCTACTTTGTCGGCGTTCAGTAAAACAGATACGACCTGAGCTTTTTTAGAAGGTGAAAATGCAACGGTTTGCTTGTGGATGGCAGCATTTCCCTGTTGTATAATGAAAGTAGCGTTTACGGCTTTATTTCCGTTATATTGTAAAAACACTTCTACAGGAAATTTATTCTTCAGAAAAGCGTATTTGTTAACGTTAAGCTGATTGATTTTCAGATCAAAAAACGAGGTGGTATCACCTAAAATCAGAGGGTAAACTGAAGTATTTTGCTGAAAACTGTATACGTAATCGTTCCCGATGGTCTGGTTTCCGTCGGTTAATAAAACAACCGGGTAATGCTGACTGCGGTAAAATTGCTTCAGATTTTGGGCTGCCTGATCAATATGAGTCTGCTTTCCTTTGAAATCCAGTTCGTTACCCGATTGGAAATCGCTGTCAAAACGATACAACTGTACGTCGTATTTTTCGTTTAGTTTACTGTTTCGGGTTAATTTCTCTGAAAGTTCCTTGGCTGTATTGTCCTGACTCAATTCTTTGATTGACTGCGAATTATCAACAACAATTGGCAAAGGCGTTTTGGTGGTTTCAAATGTTTTTCGGGAAATAATCGGATTGATTAATAATACGAAAATTGAAAACAAGGAAACAAAACGTAAAAAAGCCAAAAACAAGTGCAGTTTCGACTTGTAATTGGCTTTGTATAAGTAGTGGTAAAACGACAATCCGGCAGCAATCAGTACAGAAAGTAATAAAAGTAAAATTGTGCTTGTTGTCATTTTTATGGATTAAAAGATTTTAAAATTGAAAAATTAAAAGATTTTAGCGTTCAATAATCGTTCAATATTTAAATCATTAAATTTTTGAATTGATTAAGTTAACATTCCTCCGTCAACATTAATAACCTGTCCGGTAACATAAGCACTCATATCGCAGGATAAGAAGACACAAACGTTAGCCACATCTTCCGGAGAACCGCCTCTTTTTAAAGGAATACTTTCTCTCCAGCCTTTAACCACATCTTCGTTTAATTTAGCAGTCATTTCCGTTTCTATGAAACCCGGAGCGATTACGTTACAACGGATATTACGCGAACCCAATTCTAAAGCTACAGATTTCGAAAAACCGATAACGCCTGCTTTGGATGCAGCATAGTTGGTTTGTCCGGCGTTCCCCTTCACTCCTACTACGGAACTCATATTGATGATAGAACCGGCGCGGTTTTTAAGCATGATTTTCTGAACGGCTTTGGTCATGTTGAAAACCGATTTCAAATTCACATCGATAACCGTATCGAAATCTTCTTCAGAAATACGCATTAATAAGTTATCCTTAGTGATTCCGGCATTGTTGATTAAAATATCTACGTTTCCGAATTCGGCAATTACATCATCCACTAATTTTTGTGCTTCGTTAAAATCGGCTGCGTTAGATTGATATCCTTTGGCTTTAACACCTAAAGCGGTTAATTCGTTTTCTAATTCCTGAGCAGCTGCTGCAGATGAACTGTATGTAAAAGCTACATTGGCTCCGTTTTTGGCAAAAACTTCGGCAATTCCTCTACCGATTCCTCTACTCGCTCCTGTAATGATAGCGGTTTTTCCTTCCAGTAATTTCATATAGTTAGTTTGTTTTGTTTTAATAATTACAGTTTTCAAATATATTGTTATTTTGATTTAAAAAAAAATCAATACTGTTTTACTTTTATGTTGAAACATAGTGTTTTTTGGTAATCTGTTGGATTATTACGGTAAATTTTCAGTTGTGTTTTGTAGCTGAAAATTTAATTGTCTGATGATGAGAATCTAAGGAATGTATTCATGCAAAAATTAATTATTTAAAGCTTGGATGATATTAAATTTACAGTCGCAGTGCTTTTTAACGTTTTTTTTATCAATTTGAAAGGTTAAATTGATAAATATCAATGATATATCTATCTTTACTATTGTAAAAATGTAAGATTTACCGCTTATGTTTTTAAGATGATTTGTACTTATTGAGAATACCACCACACAGTAAGTAGTTTACAAAAACAAATTACCTTTTTTTGAAGTCGGATGCACTTGGCAGTTGAATTTTGTATTTAACTGTTTAATTGCTCGCGTTTCAATTCAACTAAAAAAGATAAAAATTAATTAAACGGTTAAATCGAATTACCATGAAAAAATATCTATTACTATTATTGGCTGTTACATTTATTGCCTGTTCAAAAGATGAAGGATACGGAGGTTTGGCCACCATTTCAGGAAGGGTTTATGCGAAAGATTATAATTCAAACGGAGTTCTTGTGAGTGAAAATTATCTTGGTGGTGTCAAAGTGTATATCAGCGCGCATAATGATACTTCTTTTTACGACGATGTGGACACTTCTTTTGACGGTTCTTTCAAATTCGACTTTCTTCAGGAAGGAACCTATGATATTTGGGTATTTGGAGATTGCGATTCTTGTCCGTGGGATCAGAATTATGTTTTGAAAACCATTGAGGTTAACTCAAGAAAAGCAAATGTAACGGTAGAAGATTTTGTCATTACAATCTGATAATCATGTTTAAAAAATTTACCAATCAACTTTCATTACTGAACAGTGTTTCTTTAAATGAATTGGAATCTGTTTCGCTGTTAAACAGAATGGACAGTAAATATGCACTAACGGGAGACGATTTGCTGAAAATTTTTCCTTGTTTGATTGAAAATTATAATGTTCTTGAAATTGACGGCGTTCGCGTTTTTTCGTATGAGAATAATTATTTCGATACACCGGATCTTCAGTTTTTCAGAGACCATCATAACGGGTATGTGAATCGTATTAAAGTGCGCAGCAGAAGGTATGTGGAATCGGATTTGTGTTTTTTTGAAATCAAGAAGAAAGAGAAAATTGCCCGAACAAACAAACATCGGGAATCTCTTCCTTACATGCTTTCCGATATAGACGAATCCCGAAAAAATGTGATACAGGATTATACGCGAAAAAACATTGGAGAAGTAACCTTTATTTTAAAGAATAATTTCAACAGAGTAACTTTGGTGAACAATCATTTTACGGAAAGAGTAACCATAGATATGAATTTGCATTTCATTGACAATCAGCGTGATGTGAAATTCGGAAAAATCGCTATAATCGAAATAAAACAATCCAAAAACACACAGTCATCACCGTTGACCGCTTCATTAAAATATCATCACATACGGTCACAAGGAATCAGCAAATACATTTACGGCGTCATTTCGCTGAATCCAACCGTTAAGAAAAATAATTTTAAGCCGATAATTAAAACCATAAATAAACTACAGCACTAATGGAAACAGAAGAAGCATTGATAAGCGCTTTTAATACTTACGATTTTATTGTAAGATCTGCTATTGATTTTATAGCGGTGGCGTTGCTTGTGGGGTTTATTTACTATCCGAAACACAGAAATAAAGATTTTATTTTCACTTTCATTTTGTTTAATGTGGTGAATTTTATGATCTGTTGTTTGCTTGGTGCGGTTAAAATAAAAATCGGATTTGCATTCGGACTCTTTGCCATGTTTTCGATAATCCGATACCGAACGATAGCCATTTCCATAAAAGACATGGGGTATTTTTTCGTTTGCGTGGCAATGGGAATGCTTAATTCGCTTGCTTTTGTAGATGATAATTACACGATACTTATTATTTGCAACATTGTTGTATTGTTTCTGACGTTTATTTTGGAACGTTTGGATTTTCTGAAAAATGAAAATGCAAAAGAAATAGTTTATGATAAGGTTGAACTGATAAAACCCGAATACCGAGAACAGCTGTTATACGATTTGAATGAAAGAACCGGGTTAAATATTCACAGAATTGAAGTGATTTCCATTGATTATTTGAAAGATACAGCGCTTTTAAAAGCATTTTATTATGCAAAAGAAAGCGAATACGTTTTACCAACCTCAGATGATAATGATTAAAAAAAGGCATTTTTTTTTATTATTCGTATTTATGTTCGCTTATGAAGGAATCAGTCAGAATTACACTGATTTTCAGGGACGTTTTATACCTTCAATAAACTACAGAATCAATAAAAAATGGAAAATTGCAGGGGAATACAGGTATTCCTTGCAAAAAGATCTTCAGGAATTCCGATCAAGCGCGGGGCAGCTTCAGCTTCAGTATGATATCAACAAAAAGTTTAGTATTGAAACAGGATATCGATTTACAACCTCTTTTAAAGAAGACAACCATCGTTTGTTTGCCGCATTAAAATATGATTATAAGTTTAGTGATTTCACGCTGTTTTCGGGTATAAAATATCAGTTTTCAACCGGTAGTTTCGATAGCAGGTATATGAATTATTACAAAGAACCCAGACAAATGCTTCGGGAAAAAATCGGATTGGATTATAATATTCCCAAATCGAAAGCTTCAGTTTATACTTCGGCAGAAATATTTTTGAAATTAGCCGATGATGACCCGATAAAATTCAACCGGATGCGATATACCGTTGGAGGCGATTATAAATTAAAATACGGTAATGCTTTCGGTTTGTCTTTGTTTTATGACGATAAAGTGAATCCGAGAAAAAATGATCGCTTCGTGTTGGAAACCAAATATTCGCTTTCTGTTGACGATCTGATGAAAAAAATCAAAAAGAATAAGGAGAAAAAAGCAGAAGAATAACATTAAGTTATTCAAATTCGTAAAAAATTAATTGAAATTTTAAACAATACATTAAACTATTTTTAGTTTTCGGAGTCCAAAATTCAAACCAAACCCGAAAACCTATGAGAAAAGCATTGTTTTTAACGCTGAGCACCGCTGTGCTGTTTGTTTCCTGTAATAATCAGGAAGACAATTATGTAGCAATCCCTTCCGACAACTACCCTAATGTGGAAGCAACTTTTGGCAATACGATTGACTTAACCAATTTAAGTAATTATGCCAATCAGGTTATTCCGCCGTACATCACAAAAGACAATTCGGCTCTCAATCCTGTTACCGACAAAGGTGCGACTTTGGGAAGAGTTTTGTTTTATGATAAAAACCTTTCTTCGAACAACACCATTTCCTGTGCGAGTTGTCATCAGCAGGCAAATGCTTTCAGTGATACTAATGTTGCCAGCAATGGTGTAAACGGAACGACGGGCAGACATGCGATGCGATTAATCAATACCCGTTTTGCCAATGAGTCGAAATTCTTTTGGGATGAACGAGCGGCAAGTTTAGAAATTCAATCTACGATGCCGATTAAAAATCATGGTGAAATGGGCTTTAGTGGCGTCGATGGTGATTTGAATTTTGATGCTTTAATAACCCGTTTAAACGCAATTGGTTATTATAAGGAATTGTTCGAATTTGTTTACGGAACTGAAGAAATTACCGAGGTTAAAATTCAAAATGCTTTAGCACAGTTTATCCGAAGTATTCAATCGTTTGATTCGAAATACGATTCCGGAAGAGCTTTGGTTGCTAATGATAATCAGCCTTTTCCAAATTTTACCGCTCAGGAAAATCAGGGAAAAAATTTATTTCTGACGCCACCAGTCTTTGATGGGACCGGTTCCAGAACCGGAGGTGGAATAGGTTGTGCCGGTTGTCATGCAGCGCCCGAATTTGATATTAATCCGATTACGGGTAATAATGGAATTATTGGTGTTTTAAATGGAACTGGTATCGATATTACGAATACCCGCGCTCCTTCCCTGCGTGATTTGGTAAAAACTGACGGAACTACAAACGGCCCGATGATGCATACCGGTGTGATTACTTCTTTACAAGCGGCTATAGGTCATTATGGAACAATCAATATTGCACCCGGAAATACCAATTTAGATCCGAAACTGACTCCGGGTGGCAACGGACAAAGGTTAAATTTAAATGCTAATGAAGTTAATGCAGTGATTGCATTTTTGCGAACCCTTTCCGGAACCAATGTGTATACAGATAATAAATGGTCGAATCCGTTTTCTAATTAACTAAAAAAGCCCCGAAATTTCGGGGCTTTTTTATATGATAAAGTTTAGAAAAATTATCCTAAAACTTCTTTTACTTTTTTACCGATTTCGGCTGGAGAATCTACCACGTGGATTCCGTTTTCTCTCATGATACGTTTTTTAGCTTCTGCTGTATCATCAGCACCACCAACGATAGCACCTGCGTGACCCATTGTACGTCCTTTTGGAGCAGTTTCACCAGCGATGAAACCTACAACCGGTTTTCTGTTTCCGTCTGCTTTAACCCAACGCGCTGCATCTGCTTCCAGCTGACCTCCGATTTCTCCAATCATAATGATGATTTCAGTTTCAGGATCGTTCATTAATAATTCAACCGCTTCTTTTGTAGTGGTTCCGATAATTGGATCTCCACCAATTCCGATTGCTGTAGTAACACCTAATCCTTGTTTTGCAACCTGATCAGCAGCTTCGTATGTTAAAGTACCTGATTTAGAAACGATACCTACTTTACCTTGTTTGAAAACGAAACCTGGCATGATACCAACTTTAGCTTCACCCGGAGTAATTACACCCGGACAGTTAGGACCTACTAAACGGCAATCTTTACCTTTTATGAAATCATAAGCTTTGATCATATCGGCAACAGGTATTCCTTCTGTGATACAAATGATTACTTTAATTCCGGCATCAGCAGCTTCCATGATAGCATCAGCAGCAAATGCAGGTGGTACAAAGATGATAGAAGTATCAGCACCTGCCTGATCTACAGCATCTTTAACCGTGTTAAAAACCGGACGATCTAAATGTTGTGTTCCACCTTTTCCCGGAGTTACACCACCTACAACGTTTGTTCCGTATTCAATCATTTGAGAAGCGTGAAAAGTACCTTCACTTCCTGTAAAACCTTGAACAATTATTTTAGAATTTTTATTAACTAAAACACTCATGATATCGTTTTTTATGTTGTTTGTAAAATTTGTGTTGCAAAAATAGCGTATTAGAAGAAATATCTAAAGGATTTTGCTATAAACTTTTTAAGATTTTTAAAGGGAAATTAGCTTAGTTGACTCATTTGGTAACCGCGAAACAATTTTCCGTCTTTTACTTCCCAAATTGTCATAAAATGTGCTAAAATCATTTCTTCGGTTGGACTTTCGATTGGCGTTACATAATAAGTGTACCGCACAGAAACATTATTGTCTTCTTGTAAAATATGAGAAAACTGAATGCGTGACGAAAGATAAGATCGATTCATCTCATTAGATAAATCGATTAAGTCACTTTTATTCATTTTAAGAAAACCTTTGGAACTGTACCAATGAAATTCCATTTCATCATGAAGAAAACGATTCAGGGTTTCCGTATTTCGTAATGCGTCCGATTGATAAAAATCTGTAACAAGCTCTTTAGCCATCATTTTTATTCAGTTTGTTTAGTATTTCCGGTATTTTTTTAACGTTTGCCAATTGTTTTAGCTTTTCACGGGATTCTTCAATAGGGGTTCCGAAATAAGTTTTTCCGCCTTCTACTGATTTGGTTACACCGGTTTGTCCTAAAATAACCGCTTTTTCACCAATCGTAATGCCGCTTGTGGTACCAACTTGTCCCCAAAGTGTCACTTCGTCTTCAATCACTACACAGCCAGCGATTCCGGTTTGGGAAGCAATCAAACATTTTTTGCCGATTACAGTATCGTGACCTACATGCACTTGATTATCGATTTTTGTTCCTTCACCAATAGTAGTATCGCCGGTAACGCCTTTGTCAATAGTACATAAGGCACCAATACCTACGTTGTTTTCGATTACCACACGGCCACCGGATAACAATTGATCAAAACCTTCCGGGCGTTTTTTGTAATAGAACGCATCCGCTCCCAAAACACTTCCGGAGTGAATGATTACGTTATCGCCGATTATTGTATTATCGTAAATGGCAACATTGGAATGAATCAGACATTCTTTTCCAATCACCACATTATTACCGATGAAACAATTGGGTTGTATTACTGTTCCTTCTCCAATAACCGCTGATTCAGAAATAGCAGTATTAGAGGATTGAAAAGGCCTGAAGTGTTTTGTCAGTTTGTTGAAATCACGAAAAGGGTCATCTGAAATAAGCAGTGCCTTACCTTCAGGGCAATCTACTTTTTTGTTGATTAAAACAATTGTAGCTGCTGATTGCAACGCTTTGTCGTAATATTTCGGATGATCCACAAAAACGATGTCTCCTCGTGTTACCACGTGAATTTCATTCATTCCGTGCACAGGAAAACGCTCATCGCCCACATACTCACATTGAATAATGTTGGCAATTTCTTTAAGAGTATGTGTTTTGTGAAATTTCATATCAATTAGTATTCAGTGTACAGTTATATAGTAACCAGTGTAGGATAATCTTAGCTGAACACTGAATGCTGTGAACTTTTAAAATTATTCTTTAACACGCTCCATGTAAGAACCGGTAGCGGTATCGATTTTGATTTTATCTCCTTCGTTAATAAATAAAGGTACGTTAACAGTTGCTCCAGTTTCTACTGTTGCCGGTTTTGTTGCGTTTGTAGCAGTATTTCCTTTTACTCCAGGTTCTGCGTAAGTAACTTCCAATACCACTGAAGCTGGCATGTCTACAGCTAAAGGTGCGTCAGTTTCAGTGTTAATCTGAACCATTACGTTTGTTCCTTCTTTTAATAAATCCGGAGCATCAAGAACATCTCTGTTTAATGAAATTTGCTCGAACGTCTCATTGTTCATGAAATGGAATTCTGTACCTTCAGCATATAAAAACTGGAAAGTGTGTGTTTCAACACGAACTACATCAATTTTATGACCTGCAGAAAAGGTATTGTCCAATACTTTTCCGTTAGTTAAACTTTTTAATTTTGTTCTAACGAAAGCAGGACCTTTTCCTGGTTTAACGTGAAGAAATTCTACAATTTTGTAAATATCGTGGTTAAATTTAATACACAATCCGTTTCTGATATCAGCTGTACTTGCCATTTTAAAGTATTTATTTGTTTTATTTATTATTAAACGATTCCGGTATAACCTTTCATTACACCACGCGATGAATTTCTGATAAACAGAATGATTTCATCACGTTCTGGAGTTGCCTCCATTTCTGCTTCGATGATGCTCAAAGCTTGTGTTGTATTATAGTTTTTCTGATACAAAATTCGGTAAATATCCTGAATTTCACGTATTTTTTCTGTTGAAAAACCCCTTCTTCGTAATCCTACCGAATTGATTCCTACATAGGATAACGGCTCTTTTGCTGCTTTAGTAAACGGAGGAACATCTTTTCTTACCAAAGAACCACCTGAAATCATTGCGTGATCTCCAATAGAAATAAACTGATGTACTGCTGCCAGTCCGCCAATGATTGCATAATCGCCTACAGTAACGTGTCCGGCTAAAGCCACTCCGTTAACAATGATGGCATTATCGCCTATGTGACAATCGTGTGCAATGTGCGCTGTTGCCATAATCAGACAGTTTTTCCCAATCTTGGTTTGTCCTGAAGCAATAGTTCCTCTATTTATTGTAACACATTCTCTTACAGTAGTATTATCGCCTATTATTGCAAGTGAATCTTCACCTCCAAATTTTAAATCCTGAGGAACGGCTGCAATAACCGCACCGGGGAAAATATTACAGTTCTTACCGATTCGTGCCCCTTCCATGATGGTAACATTCGAACCAATCCAGGTTCCTTCACCAATTTCTACATTATTATGTATCGTTGTAAAAGGCTCAATTACCACATTTTTGGCAATTTTTGCACCCGGATGAACATATGCTAAAGGTTGATTCATAAATTCTTGTTTAGTTCTTTTTTACAATTTGTGCCATTAATTCGGCTTCAGTAACTAATTTACCGTTTGCGTACGCGCTGGCCTGCATATGACAGATTCCGCGACGGATTGGTGATAATAATGTTAATTTGAATATTAACGTATCGCCCGGTAAAACTTTATGTTTGAATTTTACATTGTCAATTTTCATGAAATATGTCAGGTAGTTTTCAGGATCAGGAACCGTACTTAAAATAAGGATTCCTCCAGTTTGTGCCATAGCTTCGATAATTAAAACGCCCGGCATAACCGGTGCTCCCGGGAAGTGTCCCACGAAGAATTCCTCATTCATGGTTACGTTTTTCAATCCAACTACATGTGTATCTGACATTTCTAAAATTCGGTCTACCAACAAAAACGGATTTCTGTGTGGCAGCATCGACATGATTTTAGTAACATCCATTAACGGTTCTTTGTTTAAATCGAAAACAGGAACCTGATTTTTTTGTTCGTTTTTAATAATTTTCGACATTTTTTTAGCAAACATCGTGTTTACAAAATGTCCCGGTTTATTAGCGATAACTTTCCCTTTTATTTTAGTTCCGATTAAGGCCAAATCACCTACTACATCAAGCAATTTATGACGTGCTGCTTCATTTGGATAATGTAACGTCAGATTGTCTAAAACACCATTTGGTTTTACAGAAATATTATCTTTACCGAAAGCAACTTTTAAGCGCTCCATGGTTTCCGAGGATATTTCTTTATCCACATAAACGATAGCATTATTTAAATCACCACCTTTAATCAATCCGTGTTCCAATAAACCTTCTAATTCATGAAGGAAACTAAACGTACGACAATCAGCAATTTCAGTTTTGAACTCGCTGATGGATTTCATTGTCGCATTTTGGGTGCCTAAAACTTTTGTACCGAAGTCGACCATTGCGGTAACACAATATTCATCCGAAGGAATAATAGTAATTTCACTTCCCGTTACTTCATCCATATAAGAAATCACTTCCTTAACGACATATACATTGCGCTCTGCGTCTTGTTCCACAACACCGGCTTTTTCGATGGCTTCCACAAAATATTTCGAAGAACCGTCCATAATTGGTGGCTCTGAAGCATCTAATTCGATGATAACGTTGTCTACATCACAACCAACAAAAGCAGCTAAAACATGCTCTGAAGTTTGGATTTTAACTCCCAATTTTTCCAGGTTTGTACCTCTTTGGGTGTTAACAACATAATTGGCATCGGCTTCAATGATGGGTTGTCCTTCCAAATCCACACGCACGAATGTAAATCCGTTGTTTACCGGCGCCGGTTTGAAAGTCATCGTTACTTCCTGTCCGGTATGTAACCCCACTCCTTTTAATGAAATTTCGTTTTTAATGGTTGTTTGCTTAACCATGGTTTACTTATTTTAGTTTTAGTTAGTTTGTTTTTTCTTTAATGCGTGAAGATCATCCACAATTTTTGGTAAATTTTTGAAATGGACATACGATTTACTGAAATCTCCGTAACTGAAAGCCGGACTTCCCTGTATCGCTTCTCCTTCTTTAATGCTTCTTCCCACGCCGGATTGTGCCTGAATTCGAACACCATCACCAATGGTAATATGTCCGACAATTCCGACCTGACCGCCAATCATACAGTTTTTACCGATTTTAGTAGAACCAGCCACTCCGGTTTGGGATGCTATAACGGTGTTTTCTCCGATTTCAACATTGTGGGCGATTTGAATCTGATTGTCCAATTTAACACCTTTACGAATAATTGTCGAACCTAAAGTAGCACGATCAATGGTCGTACAGGAACCGATATCTACATTGTCTTCAATAATTACGTTACCGATTTGCGGTACTTTGGTATACGTTCCGTCTTCTTGAGGTGCAAAACCAAATCCGTCCGAACCAATAATGGAACCGGAATGAATGGTACAGTTTTTACCAATTTCGGTTTCGGAATAAATGCGAACACCGGCAAACAATACAGAATTGTCGCCAATGATTACGTTGTCTCCCACGAAACTGTTCGGATATATTTTTACGTTATTCCCAATCTTTACGTTTTTACCGATGTAGCAAAAACTACCTAAATAAAGGTTTTCCCCGTATTCCACATTTTCTGAAATGACAGAAGGCTGCTCGATTCCGGATTTCATCAGTTTCACCTGATTGTAGTATTCCAATAATTTAGAAAAGGATTTATAAGCGTCTTCTACCTTAATTAAAGTCGTAGTAATAGGCTGTTCGGGTTCAAAAGTCGAATTTACAATCGTAATAGTCGCTTTTGTGGTATATATATGATTCAGGTATTTCGGATTGGCCAGGAAAGTAAGCGAACCTTCTGTTCCTTCTTCTATTTTAGCCAATTTAAAGACTTCTGCCGAGGGATTTCCAACGACTTCACCTTCTAAAATACCTGCTATTTGTTCTGCTGTAAATTTCATCTATGCAAAAATATAAAATTAAATCAAATCTGAACTTTCCAAGAGTACTTTTGGAAAACAGAGGTAATATTTGGTAACAGGTTTTGATAATGCTTTTAAATGCAACTGATCCGAAGCTTCCACAACATCTTCAATTGTTTTATCTTTTTTATAGATATGAATAGGTTCGCCGGTTTTGTTATAAGCCTGATTTTTAATTTTTCCTTTAAATATGAAATAATCCGCATCTTTTTCGGTGATTGGATAGAGTTGCATTAATTTCATTTTTAAATCAGAAAGCCGTTCTTTGGTTACTTTTTCGGTAACCATTTTAATTTTTGGCAAATCTCTGTTAATAATCATTTTACTTAACGAAGAAAGCACATAATCGTCATGAAACTGCCATATTTTGATAGCGCTTACGATGTCGAAGTCATCTAATAACGCAAATTTTTTCAATATTGTTGCATCGAAGCTTTCATGCGTGATTTTATGTTGCATGAAAAACAAAAGCGGTTCGCTGCAAGGCAACAAATCACCTTTTTGAGTTAGTTCTTTGGCGCGTTTTAAGATTTTGGTCAGCGTTAATTCGGCCACCAGGCTGGTTTTATGCAAATACGCCTGCCAATACATCAATCGTCTTGCTACCAGAAATTGTTCTACCGAATAAATGCCTTTTTCTTCAATTACCAAAACATCATCAACCACATGCATCATCTGAATCAAGCGTTCGGAATTAATGTTTCCTTCGGCTACACCGGTATAAAAACTGTCGCGTTTTAAATAATCCATTCGATCCATGTCGAGCTGACTGGAAATCAGTTGTAACATGAATTTTCTGTGATATTCTCCTTTGAAAATCTGAATGGCTAAAGATAATTTTCCGTCGAATTCCCGATTCAATTCGTTCATGAACAGCAATGAAATCTCTTCGTGGTGAACATCTTCCACAATACTGTGTTCCATCGCATGCGAAAAAGGACCGTGACCGATATCGTGTAATAAAATGGCAATGTAGAGGGCGTTTTCTTCTTCTTCCGAAATAACAACTTCTTTAAAACGAAGTGTTTGAACTGCCTTCTGCATAATGTGCAGACAGCCCAAAGCATGATGAAAGCGTGTATGATGCGCTCCGGGATAAACCAAATACGACATTCCCATTTGCGAAATACGTCGTAATCGCTGAAAATAAGGATGTTGTATTAAATCGTAAATTAAGGTATTTGGAATGGTTATAAAACCATAAATAGGGTCGTTTAATATTTTAAGCTTGTTAATCTGACTCACGCAAGTATTACTTTTTAACAAATATAAGAAAATTAATATTGAGAATTTATTTCTTACGATTTACAAAACAAAAAAACCACCCGAAAGAGTGGTTTTAATTTATTTAGTTGTCCGGTATTACCAGATTACGACACGTTGTTCCTGAGAACGGTGCATTTTATCGCCTTCTTTAATTTTAAAAGTGGTGTAAAATTCCGGAATATTACTCAACGGACCGTTAATTCTGAATTGTGCCGGCGCATGAACATCAGTCATAATTTGTTGCGATAATGCTTCGTCTTTAATGTTTACCATCCAGGCATAACCGTAAGCCAAAAAGAAACGTTCGTTTGGAGTCAGTCCTGCAATCTTCTGATTCTTTTTGAATTGTTCCGTTTTCTTAAAAGCTTCATATCCCATGACAACACCGCCTAAATCAGCAATGTTTTCACCTTGAGTGGCATCTCCGTTAACGAATTTACCTTTCAATACTTCATATTTGTTGAACTGCTCAACAATCAGTTTCGTTTTTGCTTTGAATTTTGTTAAATCTTCTGCTGTCCACCAGTTGTTCAGGTTTCCTTTGTCGTCATACTGACTTCCCTGATCGTCGAAACCATGTGTGATTTCATGTCCGAATGTAGAACCACCGATAATTCCGTATAAAACCGCATCATCCGGCATTCTTCCTTCAAATCCGGGAACGATGATATTACAGGCCGGAACGCAGATTTCATTGTTGCTCGGATTGTAATAAGCGTTATACGTTTGCGGATACATGCCCCACTCGGTTCTGTCAACCGGTTTTCCGTATTTTGAAATCATGTAATCATACTCCCATTTGTTAGTATTCATTACATTGGTACAGTAGGATTTTCTGTCGATGGAAACACTGCTCATGTCTTTCCATTTGTCCGGATAACCCACTTTCATTACAATTTTACTTAGTTTCTGAAGCGCTTTTTCTTTAGTAACCGGACTCATCCAATCCAATTTTTTGATATGATCAGCATAAACGTCTCTGATGTTGTTCCCGATTTCCAAAAGTTTTTCTTTGGTTCCTTTTGGCAGATATTCCGCTACATATACTTGTCCGATTAATTCTCCTAATGAAGCATCGGTGCGTGCTACTACCCTTTTCCATCTTGGTTTTTGTTTGGTAACTCCGTTCATTACCGTAGAATAGAATTTGAAATTCTGCAAATCGATAGCTTTGTTCAGATACGACGCGTAACTGTCTACTAAATTCCATTTTAAATACACTTTCCAGTCTTCTACAGTATATTTTTTAACCAATTGATTCAATCCTTTATAAAATTCCGGCTGACCGACAATAACAGAATCCGCTTTGGCTACTTTTAAAGTGGTAAGTATTTTATCTGAAGATAAATTAGGAGTTATTGCTTTGAATTGAGCAACCGACATCTTATTATAATTTTTAATCGGATCACGAAGCGCTTCCAATTTTCTTGATGCTCCGGCCAAATCGGTTTCCAATTTCATAATAACTGCTGCATTTTTAGCTGCAGTTGCGTTATCCTGACCGATTAATTGCATCATGGCCTGAACGTGTTTTACATATTCTTTTCGGATATTAACCGTTTGTTCGTCGGTATTGAAATAGTAGTCACGATCGCCCAAACCTAAACCGCCCTGAGAAAAAAACAAAGCATATTTTGTACTGTTTTTATCGTCTTGCCCTAAATAAAAATTGAAAGCAGGACTTGACCCAATGGTGTGAAGATGTGCAATAGTTTCGTTTAATGAAGCTGCATCTTTTACAGCGTCAATTCGAGCCATTTCGGCTTTTAAAGGATTGATTCCTGCTTTTTCAATGGCGATGGAATCCATTCCGGAAGCATAAAAATCACCGATTTTCTGTTTGTTGCTGCCTTTTTCTGCATCTTTATCTTCAGCTGATTTGATGCAAATTGACTTAATCTGAGAATTAATGGTATCACCGATGGTTCTGAAAATTCCGTTGCTGCTTTCCGTTTCCGGAATTGGGTTTTTCTTGAACCAGCCACCGTTGGCATAATGGAAAAAATCTTCTCCCGGGTTAACGGTTGTGTCTCGGTTCATTGCTAACGGATCGGGTTGAAGTAATTCGTCTGCTTCTTTGTTTTTACAGCTCGTCATTGCCAAAGTAACTCCGGCAACAAGAAGTGTAACGTGTTTTAATTTCATATGATTTTTGGTTTTGTGAGCAATTTATGTTTTCAAAGATATCTTTTTCAACTATTTTTTACAAATAATCAGTAAAATGGGTTAAGATAGGTTAATCAGAATCCGAAATAATGGTATATTCTATTGTATACTCAGATACTTTTTGGACAAATTTATAGTGATATTATAGCTTTGCTGTTTCTCAATTTCAAATGTATTGTGTTTTTAAATCGGACATGAATAATAACACGTTTATTTTTACAATAATTTTAACCTCATTCCGTTGATAAAAACATAAATTGCACTTTAATTACACAACATAGCATTATGAGCGATATAAAGATACTTTGGGTTGACGACGAAATCGATTTACTGAAACCGCATATATTATTTTTAGAAAAGAAAGGATACGATGTAACTACCTGTAATAACGGGCAGGATGCCATTGATATGTTTGATGATGAAAATTTCGATATCGTTTTTTTAGATGAAAACATGCCCGGATTGAGCGGATTGGAAACCTTAGCTGAAATCAAAGAAAAAAAATCGGCCACACCGGTAATTATGATTACCAAAAGTGAGGAAGAATACATCATGGAAGAAGCCATCGGTTCTAAAATTGCCGATTATCTGATAAAACCCGTGAATCCAAATCAAATTCTTCTTAGTTTAAAAAAGAATCTGGATCATTCGCGTTTGGTTTCTGAAAAAACCACGTTGGATTATCAAAAAGAATTCCGCAAAATCGCAATGGATATGGCTATGGTAAATAGCTATGAAGATTGGGTAGAACTCTATAAAAAGCTATTATTTTGGGAAATCGAACTGGAAAATATTGAAGATCAGAGCATGGTGGAAATATTGGAAAGTCAGAAACTCGAAGCGAATTCCCAGTTCGGAAAATTTATCGAGAAAAATTACGAAAAATGGTTTACCACTGAAGAAAATCGTCCTTATTTGTCGCACGAAATCTTTCGCAAATTAGTGGTTCCCGAAATCCGCAAAAAAGACAAACCTATTTTATTTGTTGTTATTGATAATTTACGTTACGACCAATGGAAAGCGTTTGAAAGCGTGGTGAACAATCATTATAAATTGGAAAAAGAAACCAGTTATTTCGCCATTTTACCAACCGCTACTCAATATGCCAGAAATGCTATTTTCTCTGGCTTAACGCCTTTGGAGATGGAAAAAAACTATCCGCAGTATTGGAAAAACGATACGGATGAAGGCGGTAAAAACCTATTTGAAGGTGAGTTTTTAACCGAACAGTTAAAACGTTTGCGAATCGATATTAAACAGGAATATTACAAAATCACCAATTTTAAGGACGGTAAAAAGTTAGTTGATAATTTTAAAGGTTTGAAAGGAAACGATTTAACAACAATAGTCTATAATTTCGTAGACATGCTTTCGCATGCCAAAACCGAAATGGATGTGGTAAAAGAACTGGCTTCCAACGACAAGGCTTATCGTTCGCTGACATTGAGCTGGTTCAGAAATTCACCTCTATTGGAAATTATTCAGCAAGCGCAGCAAATGGGTTTCAAACTGATTTTGACAACAGACCACGGAACGATTAATTGTAAAAATCCTTCGAAAGTTATCGGCGACAAACAAACCAGTTTGAATTTACGTTACAAAACCGGGCGCAGTTTAACCTACGAAGATAAAGATGTTTACGCGGTAAAAGATCCTAAAAAAATTGGGCTTCCTGCTATCAACATGAGTAGCTCTTTCATCTTTGCGAAGAACGATTTATTTCTTGCTTATGTGAACAATTACAATCATTATGTGAGCTACTATCGCAACACTTATCAGCATGGCGGCATCTCATTGGAAGAAATGATTGTTCCTTTCTTGGTTTTCAATCCAAAATAGGTATATTTGGATTGTAAAATTCTTACAATCAAATAAAAGCCTATAATTGTTATGGAAATAACGTTCACTCTTGAAGAGATTCAGGATGTAGTAAAACAGATATTTGCTCACAGTATAAAAAAAGTAGTTGTTTTCCACGCTGAAATGGGCGTGGGAAAAACTACATTAATAAAAGCCTTAGTCCATTATCTTGGTGTTAAAGATATGGCTTCGAGTCCGACTTTCTCCTTGGTTAATGAATACAAAGCTGATAACGGCGAGACCATTTACCATTTTGATCTGTATCGGTTGAATTCGGAAGAAGAAGCCTATGACATGGGAATTGACGAGTATTTTTATTCCGGGAATTGGTGCTTTATCGAATGGCCTGAGAAAACACCAAACCTTATTCCTTTAGACCATACGGCAATCCACATCAAATTGTTACCTAACGGAAAACGTCATTTGACTGTAAAATGATATTGTATTTTGTTAAAATTTCGTAATTTGTACCCAATTCACACAACTAAAGCATGTCAATAACACCTTTTTCGAAACACCAACTGATTCCGCAGGAAGAAAAGCTGGAAATAGCAAAACATAAAAGTGAACTTTTTATAGGAATTCCAAAAGAAACGTCCTATCAGGAGCGTCGTATTTGCCTCACGCCGGATGCTGTGAACTCATTGACGTCTCATGGTCACAGAGTATTGATGGAAGCCAGTGCAGGAGAAAGTTCGAGTTATTCGGATAAGGAATATAGTGATGCAGGTGCAGAAATTACCAATGATACCAAAAAGGTTTTTAGTTGTCCGATGATTCTGAAAGTAGAACCGCCTACGTTGGATGAAATCAATATGATGAATCCGCAGACCATCCTGATTTCTGCAATCCAGTTAAAAACGCAAAAGAAAGCCTATTTTGAGGCTTTGGCAACAAAACGAATTACCGCTTTGGCTTTCGAATTTATAAAAGACGAAGACGGCTCCTACCCTGCCGTAAAATCACTGAGTGAAATTGCAGGAACAGCATCCATACTGATTGCTTCGGAACTGATGATTAATCAATCAATAGGTAAAGGATTGTTGTTTGGTAATATTACAGGGGTACGACCTACCGAAGTTGTTATTTTGGGCGCAGGAACTGTTGCGGAATATGCCGCCAGAACCGCAATCGGACTTGGGGCAACGGTAAAGATTTTTGACAATTCCATTACCAAAATGCGTCGTTTGCAGAATATGTTGAACCAGCGTATTTTTACTTCCACTATTCAGGAAAAATCGTTATTAAAAGCTTTACGTCGTTGTGATGTAGCCATTGGTGCGATGCGTGGAAAAAACCGAACGCCTGTTGTGGTAACCGAAACTATGGTGGAACACATGAAAAAAGGCGCTGTTATTGTAGATGTCAGTATTGACACCGGAGGATGTTTTGAAACCTCTGAAGTAACCACTCATGAAAAACCTACCTTTATCAAGAACAATGTAATTCATTATTGCGTACCGAATATTCCGTCTCGTTATTCGAAAACCGCTTCGATGTCTATCAGTAATATTATAACGCCTTCCCTACTCAAAATTGCAGACGACGGCGGATTGGAAAGCGCAATTCGTTGCGACCGTGGTTTAAAAAACGGAGTCTATTTTTATCACGGAATCTTAACTAACAAATCTATTGCGGATTGGTTTAATATTTCTTATCGCGATATAAACCTGATTGTATTTTAGTTGGCAGTAGCCAATTGTTTGCTTACTTTTGCAGCAAATTATTTACCATGAAATTCGTACATCGTTTAGCCTACTATCTTTTCGGTCTGCTTTTGGGCGGAATGTTTTTGGTTTTCTTCTTCCAGAAAAAGAAAACGGAATTCTGTTATTTGCCAAATTGCAGGGTTTTAAAAGATCTTCGCAGCAAACCAATAAGTTATTCCAAAGAAGCTGAAGCTAAATTTAAAGAAAAATGGGTAACCATTGAGGATGTTAAGAAATGTTTAGAGCATGGAGATGTTGATTTCGATAACAGTAATAAACCTTTTGAAAAAGGAAAGCTTTATATAATCGAAGGGAAAAGCACTAAGAATGAAGATATTACTGTTGAGATGATTAATTACACGGAAAGAGTGGTACTTAAAGATATAAAAAAACAGTAAAAAAGTTTAGAAAATCCTTGCAAGATCGAATTCCTGACGTATATTTGCACTCGCAATCAGGAAGAACTGAAAGCATTTATTCGGGCGATTAGCTCAGCTGGTTCAGAGCACCTCGTTTACACCGAGGGGGTCGGGGGTTCGAACCCCTCATCGCCCACAACTTAAAGCACTTCGAAAGAAGTGCTTTTTTTATTTCCTTTTTTAAAAACCTCACTAACTTTAGTATCTTTATCACAAAGAAAATAAAATGACAAAAATTCTGCTTCTGGAAGACGATTTGGTGCTGTCTAAAGAGATTTGCAATTTCTTGAAGTCAAACGAAATGGAATGCGATTGTGTTTTTGACGGAGAAGTTTTTTTCAGACAATTGAAAGCAGGCAAATACAGTATCTATCTTCTTGATATAAATGTTCCTAAATTAAATGGATTAGATGTTTGTTCAAAAATTAGGGAAACAGATAAAACCACTCCAATCATTATGTTAAGCGCTTATGGCGATTTAACCGATAAAATTGATGCATTTCAATTAGGCGGCGATGATTATCTGGTAAAACCATTTCATTTAGAAGAACTGCTCATCAGGATTTATGCATTATTAAGAAGAAGTTCTGTTCCTCAATCGGATGATGATTTGATAGTAATAGATGATTTGGAAATTTCACCTTTAGCGATGACTGTCAAACGTGGTGGAACTACCATTGAACTGACACAAAAAGAGTATCAACTACTTTTATTATTGGCCAAAGCAAAAGGAAGAACTCTTTCAAAACAAGCTATTTCAGAGCAAATTTGGGATGTTCATTTTGATACAAATCTAAATACTATAGAAGTATACATTAACTTTCTGAGAAAAAAAATTGATAGAAATCATGATGTCAAACTCATTCATACCCGTCCTGGTTTCGGATATTATTTAAAAGCAATTTAATGACATTAAAAAGAAGAATAGCGGTAAATGTAAGTATGGTGTTTTCCATACTTTATGCTATTTCGGCTATTTTAATTTATTTGTCGTATTCCTCGTTCCGTAAACAGGAATTTATGGATCGTTTGGAAGAAAAAGCTTTGACTACTACAAAATTGCTTATAGAAGTAAAAGGTATTGACAATCAAATTCTTAAATTGATTGACCGGAATACAATCAATAAGCTTTACAATGAAAAAACGCTTATTTTCGATCAGAATTATACTCTTTTATATAGCAGTATTGATGATGCTTCGGTAAACTGGAATGTTGATTTATTAAAAAAAATCAAAAACCATAAAAAAATATATGCGCGTGATAACGAAAAAGATATTTTAGGCGTATTTTATGATTACGAAAAAATCGATTATTATGTGCTTATTGCCGCTGAAGATAAATATGGGAATACTAAATTACAGCATTTACTGCAAACACTTATCATAACCTTTTTTACAGGAACAACTTTAGTTTGGCTACTCACCTATTATTTCATTAAAAGATTACTGAAGCCATTAGACGATTTTCAGAAAATCATTACTAGCATATCCATTAATAAACTTAATACTAAATTACAGGAAACTTCGAATGCCGATGAGATTAATGTACTCTCAAAAGCATTCAACCAAATGATGCACCGAATTGAAAAATCATACATTGCACAAAAAGAATTTACTTCGAATGCCTCACATGAGTTGAGAACACCAGTAAGCCGACTCACGCTGCAATTAGACAATCTTATAAAAATGGAAAATCATTCGGAAAATTCGATAGCTTATTTAAAAAACATGAGCAACGATGTGAATCAGATTTCCGATTTAATCAATTCCTTATTACTCTTATCACAAATCAATGCCTCTAATTTTAATGCGTTGTTAAAGAAAGAGCGCATTGACGATATCATCTTTCGTTCTTATGAAAAAACGGTCAAAATTTATACTGATTTCAATATGAATTTTGAAATTCTTAACGATGACAGTAGTTTGGAAATCAACGGTGTAAATTCCCTTCTGGAGATTGTTTTCAATAATTTTTTCAAAAACGCTTATCTTTATTCTCTGGATAAAAAAGTGAATGTTTTTATTGATGAAGAACCCGGAAAATCATTAATCATCACGTTAACGAATTCAGGAAACAAATTGAGTCTGGAAGAAGAAAGCAAAATTTTTAATTCTTTTACCAGAGGAAGCAATAATCAAAAAAATGCTGGTTCTGGTTTGGGTTTACGCATTGCAAAACGAATTCTTGAAATACACAATGCCAACCTTTCCTATGCATATATTGGCGATTCCCATCAATTTATTATAAAATTCCCTATCTCTTAAAAGAAATAATTCTCCTTTTTAAGGATTTTTTAAGGTCGTTTTTAAGGTCAATTTAAGACTGTTGTCTGAAACTTTGTATTGAATAATTTATCAGTTCAATCAAAATGAAAACAGTATTATTAATAGCGCCTTTTTTTATGTTGCAATTTGCGCATTCCCAAAGAAATATAACGCTTAAAGAATGTGACGATGCGTTACAAAAAAACAATTTGCTGGCAATTGCAGGACAATACAACATTACAGCCTCAAAAGCTGCAGTAATTCAGGCCAGAATTTGGGAGCAGCCATTTATAAGTGCTGAAATCAACGCCCTGAATCCTGATGCGAACCGAACTTTTGACATCGGTCAAAATGGTCAAAAAGCCTTAGCGATTCAGCAACTTATTTATTTGGGCGGAAAAAAAAGAAATGAAATCAAAGTTGCCAAATCAAATGCAGAATTGGCAGAACTTCAATTCGAACAATTAATCAGTAATCTCAAATTTGAATTGCGTCAAAGTTTTTACTCGGTGTATTTCGATCAGAAGAAATTAACCAGTCTTGCATCGCAAAGTGAACAAATCGAAACACTTTTAAAATCGAATGAAATTCAGGCCGAAAAAGGCAATATTCCGCTAAAAGATGTGGTTCGTCTTCAATCCTTATTATTGAATTTGAAAAATGATAAAATTGCCGTTCAAAAAGATGTAACCTTTCAAAAGCAAAATCTGGCATTATTAACCGGAATTGCAGAACCTATAAATCCCATTGTGGATGAAACAAAAATTATTGACGATTACACTATTCCGAAATATTCAGAAGAAGAACTACTGAAATTAGCCAAAGAGAAAAATCCTGAGTACCTGATTTCTTTAAAACAAGTTGAAACACAGGAAGCCACTGTTAAACTTCAAAAATCGTTATCAATTCCCGATGTAACTACCGGATTCTCATACGATCAAAACGGCGGGGCTTTTCATAATCAGGTAAATTTTACGTTGGGAATCCCGCTTCCACTTTGGAACAAAAATAAAGGGAACATAAAAATTGCTCAGGCACAATTGGGTGAAATAAAAGCCAATAGCGATTACAAAACGTTAGAGTTGCAAGAACAAATTCGAAGCTCCTTTGCCTTGTGGAAAGAACAAAAACTTCAATATACATCCTTGTCGAAATCCATAAACCAAAACTTGGATGCTGTGTATCAGGGAGTGCTTCAAAACTTCCTTAAAAGAAACATTTCACTCTTTGAATTTACGGATTTTATGGAAAGTTATAATCAGAGTACGTTACAATTAAATGAAATGCGAAAACAATTCATATTGTCAAGTGAGGAATTAAATCATATTGTTAATACAACCATCTTCTAAAATGAAATATTCAATCATTGTCTGCCTGTCATTATTGGCTATCACTTCTTGCAAAAAAGAAGAAGTTAAAGGCGAAATTAAAGAAACCTTTGTTTTGAGTGATAAAATGCTCGAAACCACCAAAACCGCAACAGTTTCGCTTCAGCCTTTGCGAAACGAACTGAATTATTACGGAAAAATCACAACCGATAACAACAAAACAATTGAAGTATTTCCGGTTGTTGGCGGAAGTGTTTCTAAAGTGTATGTAGAATTAGGTGATTATGTAACCAAAGGCCAGTTGCTGGCAACCATAAGAAGTACGGAAGTGGCCGATTTTGAAAAACAACTCGATGATGCCAAGAACGATGTTATTGTTGCCAAAAATAATTTAAAGGTTGCCCAAGAGTTGTTTGAAGGAAAACTAAATGCCGAACGCGATGTAATTGAAGCCAAAAGTAATCTTGAAAAAGCAAAATCGCAGTTAAGCCGCATTCAGGAAACCTATAAAATTTACAACATTAAAATGGGTGCTATTTATGAGGTTCGTTCACCTTTAAGCGGATTCGTAATTGAGAAAAAGATAAATGAAAAAATGCTTTTACGTAACGACCGAAGTGATAACATATTTGATATTGCCGAAATCAATGACGTTTGGGCTATTGCTAATGTTAACGAAAGTGATATCAATCAGGTTAAACTTGGAGAAAGTGCGGCAATTACAACATTAAGTTATCCTGATAAAGTTTTCAGCGGAAAAGTGGATCGAATTTTTAACATCATCGATCCGGAAACCAAAGCCATGAAAGTACTTATCAAGTTACACAATCCCGGATTTATTTTAAAACCGGAAATGAGAGCCAACATTAAACTTTCTTATGTGGAAAATGATAAACAAATGTTAGCAATTCCGTCTGATGCGGTGATTTTTGATAAAAGCAAAAATTATGTTATGATTTACAAAGACCGAAACAATATTGAAACAAGAGTAATTGAAATTTTCAGACAAATTGGTGACGTAACATATGTTTCTTCTGGTTTAAACAACGGAGAAAAGGTAATGACACACAATCAGTTGTTAGTTTATGATGCACTAAACGATTAATTATGAGTAAATTCATTAAAAATATTATTGCTTTTTCATTAAAGAATAAAGCTTTCACCTTTTTTTGGGTAGGAATACTTGTAATATCAGGATTTATCGCATTTAAAAACATGCCAATAGAAGCATTTCCGGATGTAACCAATACCCAGATCATCATTGTAACCGAATGGAACGGCAGAAGTGCCGAAGAAATAGAACGATTTGTAACGACTCCAATCGAAATCTCCATGAACTCCGTTCAGAAGAAAACTAGTGTTCGAAGCGTGACCATGTTTGGATTGTCGGTTATAAAAATCATTTTTGATGATGATGTAGACGATTCTTTTGCCCGACAACAGGTTAATAATCAATTGCGTACTGTTTCGCTTCCGGATGGCGTAGAACCAGATGTTCAGCCTCCTTATGGACCTACCGGTGAAGTATTCCGATATACTTTAAAAAGTAAGGATCGTGATACGCGTGATTTGCTCACCATTCAAAACTGGGTAATTGATAGACAATTACGAGCTGTTCCGGGCGTTGCTGATTTGGTAGCGTTTGGTGGTCAGGAAAAAACCTATGAAATCAGCGTAGATCCCGGAAGATTATCAAAATACGACATCACGCCTCTTGAAGTTTTTGAAGCAGTAAACAAAAGCAATTTAAACGTTGGTGGTGATGTAATCGAAAAAAATGGTCAGGCCTATGTGGTTCGTGGTGTTGGTTTGCTCAGTTCTGTGAAAGACATTGAAAACATTATTGTTACTTCTACCGGCGGAAATCCGGTTTTGGTTAAAAATTTAGCTGATGTTTCGGAAAGTTCCTATCCGCGTGTCGGACAGGTTGGAATGGATAACAATGATGATGTCGTGGAAGGAATTGTAGTGATGCGTAAAGGTGAAAACCCAAAAGAAGTACTGGAACGCGTTAAAGAAAAAATCGCCGAATTAAACGATTCTGTTTTACCGAAAGACGTAAAAATGGAAACTTTTTACGATCGCGACAATCTAATGAATTTTACCACAGCAACGGTAATGCACAACCTTTTTGAAGGTATTATTTTTGTAACGGTTATTGTATTCCTTTTCATGGCCGATTGGCGAACAACATTAACGGTTGCCATCATTATTCCGTTGTCGTTACTCTTTGCTTTCCTTTGTTTGAAACTCAAGGGAATGAGCGCTAACTTACTTTCTTTGGGTGCAGTCGATTTCGGTATCATCATCGATGGCGCCGTCGTCATGGTAGAAGGTATATTTGTAACCTTAGACCATCTCGCCCATAAAAAAGGAATGGAAGCCTATAATAAATTGGCTATCGGAAGCGTAATCAAAAAAACGGGAGCTGAAATGGGGAAAGCCATTTTCTTTTCCAAGCTGATAATTATTACAGCTTTAATTCCGATTTTCTCCTTCCAGAAAGTTGAAGGAAAAATGTTCTCACCCCTAGCCTACACCTTGGGATTTGCATTACTTGGAGCGTTAATTTTTACTTTAACGTTGGTGCCCGTTTTGTCACATATTCTGTTGAATAAAAATGTGAAAGAGAAAAACAATCCTTTTGTGAACTTTTGGAACCGAATTGTAGAAAAAGGATTTGCGTGGACTTTCAAACATAAACGAAAAACACTTATAGTTTCCATTTCATTAATTGTTGTTACTTTCTTTTCCGCCAAATTTTTAGGTACGGAATTCTTACCCGAATTAAATGAAGGTGCTCTTTGGGTGGAAGCTAAAATGCCAATGAGTCAAAGTTTACCCGAAACCGTGAAAATGGTTCGTGTTTTACGTAAAGAACTAAACAGCTTTGATGAAGTTAACGGCGTTTTATCGCAAACCGGACGTAGTAACGACGGTACCGATCCAAGCGGTTTCTATTATGTGCAAATGCAGGTAAATTTAAAACCCAAAGACGAATGGAAACGTAAAATATCGTTGCAGGAATTAATTAAGGAAATGGATACAAAACTTAGCAAATATCAGGGAATTGGTTATAATTATTCGCAGCCGATTATTGATAACGTTGCTGAAAGTGTTGCCGGAATTAACGCTTCCAATGCAGTGAAAATTTATGGAGATGATTTGAATAAACTCGATGAAATTGCCAACAAAGTACTGGAGCAAATCAAAAATGTAGATGGTATAAAAGATGTCGGTATTTTGCGAAATGTTGGGCAACCCGAAGTAAGTGTTGTTTTAGATAGGGAAAAAATGGCGGCTTATGGCATAACATTATCGGATGCTCAGGCGGTTTTGGAAATGGCTTTTGGCGGAAAAACAGCTACGCAAAAATATGAAGGTGAGAAAAAATTTGATGTTCGTGTGCGCTATGCCAAAGAGTATCGAAAAGATGAAAATGATATTGCCAACATAAAAGTACCAACCATAGACAAAGTAAAAATTCCGTTGAAAGAAATCGCAACGATTCATAAAGTAACCGGACCGGCTTTCATTTACAGAGATAATACAAAACGCTTTATCGGAGTTAAATTCTCGGTTCGTGAACGCGATTTAGGAAGTACGATTGCCGAAGCTCAGGCTAAAGTAGACAAAAATATAAAACTTCCTTCCGGATATAAAATTGGTTGGACCGGAGAGTTTGAAAATCAGGTTCGGGCAACAACACGCTTAGGTCAGGTAGTTCCCATCAGTTTAATCGGAATATTTGTGTTGCTTTTTATTCTTTTCGGAAACATTAAAGATTCGTTGCTTGTTTTGGCAAATGTTCCTTTTGCAATCATTGGGGGAATTATTGCGCTACATCTGACCGGAATGAATTTCGGAATTTCAGCAGGAGTTGGTTTTATTGCCTTATTTGGAATCTGTATCCAAAATGGCGTGATTCTTATATCGGAATTTCATAAAAACCTGAAGGGAAAAATGACATTAAACACGGCTATAGTTGAAGCAGTAAAAATAAGAACAAGACCGGTTGTAATGACTGCGCTTATGGCATCTATCGGGTTGCTGCCGGCTGCAATTTCAACAGGAATCGGATCGGAATCACAAAAACCGTTAGCCATTGTTATAATAGGCGGATTGATTACAGCTACCGTACTTACCTTGCTTGTTTTTCCAATTATTTTTTGGGTTTTCAATAAAAAGAAGCATCAGGTAATCGAATAGATTTGTTTAGTTATTATTATATTTTTTTGAAATTGGCCTCAAGTAATTGGGGCCTTTTTTATAGCATACTATTTGTTTTAAAATGCCGTTATAAATGCATGAAACCAAATTCAATATATTTTTCAGGAATTAACAGTTTTCTGATTACTCAGTTTCTTTTCTTCATTGATGAAGGTTTTTATGATTTCAGATGGATGACCAATACCGGTAATTGGCTGGTGTTTGCGTTTTATTTTATAGTATTGACCATGATTTTATATATAATAAACTTAGGATTGGGAAAAATAAAAGCTAATGAAAACGTTATTTTGGGAGTCAACTTAATTGTTTTTCCGACGATTTTACTTTTGATACTTTATAATTTGTAAAAAATAAAAACTCCGAAGCAATTCGGAGTTTTTAGTATTATAATTTTCTTCTTTTCTTTTCGGTTTCCAGAAGCATTAATTCTCTTCCGGTTTGTCCTGCTACTGAAGTATTTTCTTCCGCGCGTCGGATTAGGTATGGCATAACATCTCGCACCGGTCCAAACGGTAGGTATTTGGCAACGTTATAACCGTTTTCAGCTAGATTGTAGCTGATGTTGTCGCTCATTCCGTACAACTGACCAAACCAAATACGGTTATCATTCTTAGAAATGCCGTTATGTTCCATCAGTTCCATTAATTTATAAGAACTGGCCTCGTTATGCGTACCTTCAAAAATCGCCATTTTATCTATATTGCTCATCATGTAAGCAATACAAGTGTCGTAATTGTTATCTGTCGCTTCTTTCGATTCGCAAATTGGGTTTTTATAGCCTTTCAATGCCGCTCTTTCCGCTTCTTTTTCCATATAAGCACCACGAACCACTTTCATTCCGATGTAAAAACCTTCCGATTTAGCAGTTTCGTGTAGTTTTTTCAGGAAATCCATACGATCCCAACGGTACATTTGTAAGGTATTAAAAATCAATGCTTTGTTTTTGTTGTATTTGCGCATCATGTCGGTAACCAAATCATCAGCAGCATCTTGCATCCAACTTTCTTCGGCATCTACCAATAACATTACATCTTTTTCGAAAGCGGTTTTACAGATGGTTTCAAAACGAGCCACCACTCTGCTCCATTCTGATTTTTCAGTTTCAGTCAGTTCTATTTTCGCACCTACTTTTTCATATAATGCAATGCGTCCCAAACCTGTAGGTTTAAATACGGCAAAAGGAATGGCTTCTTTGGCTTTGGCAAATTCTATGGTTTTTAAAGTCATCTCTAAAGCAGCATCGAACTGAGCTTCTTCTTCTTTTCCTTCAACAGAATAATCCAAAACCGAAGAAACGCCTTTAGTATACATTTTATCGACTACTTTTAAGCAATCGTTTTCGCTTACGCCTCCGCAAAAATGATCAAAAACAGTCGCACGGATTAAACCTTCTACCGGAAGATGAAAATTCAACGCGAAATTAGTTAGTGATGTTCCTATTTTAACCAATGATGGGTTTCCAATAAGTTTGAAAAGGAAATGGGCTCTGTTTAATTCCCTGTTGTTTTTTAAAGAGAATGCGACTTGGGTGTTGTTAAATATTTTTTCCATGGTTTATTTATAAATCGGCTTACAAATATAAGGAGGGTTTGAGAATAATTGATAAAAAATGCCTTATTTTGCTCTTCCATTATCAATACTTTAAAAATGCAGATCATAAACGCCAACGGATATACAGTTTATTTTAATGACGCTATTTATACTTTTCTAAGCGAAACGCTCCGTCCGGAAGTTTATTCTAAAGTTTTTGTATTGGCAGACAGTAAAACCAGTGTATATTGCTTGCCCGATTTTCTTGCGAATTTAGCAACAGAAGTTCCTTTGGAGATCATTGAATTTGAAGCCGGTGAACATTTTAAAAACATTGAAACCTGTTTTGAAATCTGGTCGGCATTAACAGAACTTGGCGGTGACCGAAAAAGCATTATCATCAATCTTGGCGGCGGTGTTGTAACGGATTTGGGCGGATTTGTAGCTTCAACGTACAAACGCGGCATCGAGTACATCAATGTCCCTACCACTCTTTTGGCAATGGTGGACGCTTCCATTGGAGGTAAAAACGGCGTGGATTTAGGGAGCCTTAAAAATCAAATAGGAACCATAACGACTCCAAAAGCTGTTTTAATCGATACCAATTTTTTAACCACTTTACCAGCAAACGAAATGCGCTCCGGATTGGCAGAAATGCTAAAACACGGACTGATTCAAAATAAAGAATACTGGAATAAATTCAAAAACTTAAGTGGTTTAAATACAGATGATTTGGATGTTTTAATTTACGAATCCATTCAAATAAAAAACAACATTGTTTCTCAGGATCCTACTGAAAACGGCATACGAAAAGCACTCAATTTCGGACATACATTAGGTCATGCCATTGAGAGTTATTTCTTGGATAATAATGAAAAAACACCATTACTTCATGGAGAAGCTATTGCTGTTGGAATGGTTTTGGAAAGCTTTCTTTCCCTGAAAAAAGATTTAATTACCGCAGAAGAATATTTCGAAATTAAAACAGTAATTCTTGATATGTTCGGAAAGGTGGAATTCAGTCAGAATGATATTGAAGCAATCATTGTATTACTGATTCATGATAAGAAAAATGAATTCGGAAAAGTGCAATTTGCATTGCTGGATGGAATTGGCAATGTAAAAATCAATCAATTCACAACTAATGAATTGATTTCCAGTGCTTTTGAAGATTATAGAAACTGATATTTTTTTACAAAATTTCTTTTAAATACGCTGTAATATTTTTTACATTTGTCGCAATGAAAAAAACGCAGAATACACGGTTTACCGCTAACAGAAATAACATTGAAAACAATTTGCTTTCCAATATTCAGCAGATTGTGTTTTCGATAAAAAGTATTCAGAATTTTGACGTTTTGGAATTCCCCAACCCATTGCATGACGAGTTGCAGATAATTTACGCAAATATTAGAGTTTGAAAATCAGTTGTTATTAGGAAAAAAAACAGTAATTTTATAATCTAACAACTTATTATTCAGATGAATACTAAATATTACGACTTAATAAACCAAACCTTTTACTTCCCACAAGAAGAGTTTACTCTAAATAAAGACAATCTACAATTTCACGGTATCGACTTAATGAAATTGGTAGAACAATACGGAACACCGTTAAAGTTCACATATTTACCTAAGATTTCCGAAAACATTAATAAAGCCAAAATGTGGTTTAGAAATGCGATGGAAAAACATCATTATGAGGCGAAATACTTTTATTGCTATTGTACAAAAAGCTCGCATTTTGAATTTATATTAAATGAAGCTTTAAAAAATAACATTCATATTGAAACGTCTTCTGCTTTTGACATTGATATAGTGGAACGTTTGATGGAAGAAGGGAAAATCAATAAAAACACTTTTGTTGTTTGCAATGGTTTTAAACGCGATCAGTATGTTACCAACATTGCCCGTTTAATCAATAACGGACATAAAAATACCATTCCGGTAATCGATAACTTTGAAGAGCTTGATTTGTTACAGGAGCAAATCGACGGTAAATTTAAAATCGGAATTCGTATTGCTGCTGAAGAAGAACCAAAATTTGAATTCTATACATCCCGTTTGGGAATCGGTTATAAAGACATTGTTCCTTTCTATCGTAAACAAATCCAGGACAATAAAAAAGTAGAGCTGAAAATGCTTCACTTCTTTATTAATGCCGGTATTCGTGATACGGCTTACTATTGGAATGAGTTATTGAAATGTATGAAAGTGTACATTGCTCTAAAAAGAGAATGTCCAACTTTAGACAGTTTGAATATCGGTGGTGGTTTTCCTATCAAAAATTCATTGGCTTTCGATTACGATTACCAATATATGGTTGATGAAATCTTAAATCAGATTAAAATCGCTTGTGACGAAGCAGAAGTTGCAGTTCCTCATATTTTTACAGAATTCGGATCGTTTACTGTTGGAGAATCCGGAGGTGCATTGTATCAGGTTTTATATCAGAAGAAACAAAATGACCGTGAGAACTGGAACATGATTGACTCTTCTTTCATTACTACTTTACCGGATACTTGGGCAATCAACAAACGTTTCGTTATGATGGCCGTAAACCGATGGAATGATACTTACGAACGTGTACTTTTAGGTGGATTGACGTGTGATGGAGACGATTATTACAATTCGGAGCAACACATGAATGCCGTTTATCTTCCGAAATACAATAAAGAAAAACCTTTGTATATCGGTTTCTTTAATACCGGAGCTTATCAGGAAACAATCGGTGGTTTTGGCGGATTAAGTCACTGTATTTTACCGCAACCGAAACACATTCTGATTGATAAAGATAAAAACGGAATTTTTGCCACTGAAGTTTTTTCGGAACAACAAAGAGTTGAAGAAGTTTTAGAGATTTTAGGATACAATAAGAAAAAATAATTTTACAATAGAAATATACAAAGCGATGAGTAAAGGACCTATCAGTCAGTTTATAGAGAAGCATTACCTTCATTTCAATTCTGCGGCATTAGTAGATGCTGCTAAAGGATATGAAGAACATTTACTGGATAACGGAAAAATGATGATTACACTTGCCGGTGCGATGAGTACTGCCGAGCTTGGAAAATCATTAGCTGAAATGATTCGTCAGGATAAAGTTCACATTATATCTTGTACTGGAGCTAATCTTGAAGAAGATATTATGAATCTTGTAGCACACAATTCATATAAAAGAGTTCCTAACTACCGTGATTTGAGTCCGCAAGAAGAATGGGATTTATTGGAAAACCACTATAACCGCGTTACCGATACTTGTATTCCGGAAGAAGAAGCGTTCCGTCGTTTGCAGTCGCATTTGTTTGATATTTGGAACAATGCTGATTCAAAAGGAGAACGTTATTTTCCACACGAATTCATGTACCAGATGATTAATTCCGGTGTTTTGAAGCAATATTATGAAATCGATCCCAAAGATTCATGGATGGTTGCAGCTGCCGAGAAAAACTTACCAATTGTAGTTCCGGGATGGGAAGACAGTACAATGGGGAATATTTTCTCTTCTTACTGTATCAAAGGAGAATTCAAAGCCACTACAATGAAAAGCGGAATTGAATACATGATGTGGTTGGCCGATTGGTATCCGAAAAACTGTGCAGGAAAAGGAATCGGGTTCTTCCAGATTGGTGGTGGAATTGCGGGTGACTTCCCTATTTGTGTTGTTCCGATGTTGTATCAGGATATGGAAATGCATGATGTTCCGTTCTGGAGTTATTTCTGTCAGATTTCCGATTCGACAACAAGTTATGGATCGTATTCCGGAGCCGTTCCGAATGAAAAAATCACTTGGGGTAAATTAGACATTACAACACCTAAATTCATAGTAGAATCAGATGCTACCATTGTGGCACCATTGATTTTTGCTTACGTTTTAGGGTGGTAATTTTTTTCAAAAAAAGATTATTTTTATTTGAAAAATACAATTTAGGATATTACATTTGACCACATACAAAGATTAAACCACAACGAATGAAAAGAGTAATTGTAGATTACGCTAAATTAACGAATGAAATCTTGACCCTTTTGGTTGAGAAGTTTCCTGACGGATATGACGATTCTGACATCATCCGTTTTAAAAACGCTAAGAATGAGACTATTGAAGCAGTAGAGGTTCGCACAGAAGATACTATCTACTTAGTAAAAGTGAGTACGAAATTAGCAGATAGAATTGAAAATTTTGATGAGGATGATGACGACATTGAAGCAGGTGAAGATTCATTGGATGCATTGAAAGAATTGGATATCGATTCGGATTCAGACGATGACGATGATGATACTGACGAAACTGGAGATGAACCTGGTGAGGGAGATGAAGATGATGCTGACGAAGAAGACTAGTCAAAAAGCATATAAAGAAAAAAGGAACTCAATTGAGTTCCTTTTTTCTTTATAAATATCGTTCTCTGAAAATTTTCATGTGATGGTTTTGATGTCCGATAATAATAAAGCCCAAAGCCCTTACCGACATTTCACGTTCGGAAGCGATTCCTATTTTAAGAAAATCTTCCGGAGTAAAACTTTTAAAAAGTGCTATCGTGGAATGTCGCACCATTGTTAGCTCTGTAAGTAAATCTTTTAAATGTCTTTTATTTGCAGAAGGATTTACCGCATCTGCATAAGCGTTTTCATCAAATCCCGGAAGTGCTGTTTTATCGTTTCTGGAAAAACGCAAAGCCCTGTAAGTAAAAACCCGTTCAGCATCGATGATGTGCTGGATGATTTCTTTGATGGTCCACTTCCCTTCCGCATAACGGTAATCAAATTTATCCATTGGAATGTCCTGAATAAAATGTATGGTCTTATGCAAACTGATTTCCAGTTCGTCGATAAGATTTATATTTTCATCAAGAGCGTCAATATAAGGCTGGTAAAAAGAAGCGTACTCACTTTTTTGTAGTTGTGTCGGATTCATATTTGTTTTTTTATGTGGCATAAATTTAAATAAAAAACCCGAAGCTTTCACCTCGGGTTGGATATTGATTTGATTACATATCTTTAAAAATCGTATGCATCAAACGTTTTTTATCATTGATGCTCTCTTCAAGAGAAATCATGGTTTCCGTTCTGTAAACACCATCGATATCATCAATCATATAAATTACCTCTTTTGCGTGTTTGGTATCCCTTGCTCTGATTTTACAGAAAATATTGAATTTACCTGTTGTAACGTGAGCTACAGTAACAAACGGAATTTCATTAATACGCTCCAATACGAATTTGGTTTGTGAAGTATTATGCAGAAAAACACCCACATATGCAATAAAAGAATAGCCCAATTTTTCATAGTCTAAAGTTAAAGACGAACCCTGAATAATTCCTGCATCTTCCATTTTTTTCACACGAACGTGAACTGTTCCAGCTGAGATCAACAATTTTTTTGCAATATCAGTAAAAGGAACTCTAGTGTTGTCTATCAACATATCTAATATCTGATGATCAACTTCATCCAAACGAAACTTACTCATAATTAAATTTATCTATCTATTTATTTTAATAAAAGTCAAAATTAAGAATAATAAATTAATTATTTAGCAGTAAAACAATTAATTTGTTATTTTTTTAGCAATCCATTAACAATTTTATTATTAATACCTATAATGAAATTTGCTTCTGAATCTATTTTCGGCATTTTATCTTTTTGATTTTCAAACAATTGGTTTTCAAAATCATACGTTGTATGCCCGAAATTCCCCTCTAATCCTTCTGTTTGACGAATAGTAGCCTTAAAAACAACTTTTCCGTCTAAAAGAATTTCGTTATAATGGGCTGCAAAAGTAATACTTTTTTCAAAACCATCAAGTATTATTTTTACATTTTTATAAATAAAATCATAAAAAATAGATTTATTTTGAGGAATATTAAAATAATCAGTAGTTTTATTGATAAGAATATCGTTTTTAGAAATAGAAATCAGTGCTGCTAAATACGAAATGAAGATCATTTTTCTTGTAACTTCACGCTCATAATCGTTTGGATAATGACCCGCTTCAAAAAGTATGGTCGGAACTCCCAATGATTGAAACATATCTCCAATACAATTTAGATTAAACGAATCATCAAAACGACCTATCTGATTGGGAATGTATTTCTGTAACACTTCATTCATTGAAGCTATTACGTTAATAGCGCTTTGCCTAACATCATTAACAGCTCTTGCTTCATTATAGGAAGGTGCTAAAAAAGAAACTGTAGCAGGATTTTTAGTATTTCCGGCTGCAAAAATAGAACGCTGATCATGCAGGTTAAAACAAAAATCAGGTTTAAATTCTTCAAAAGTACTGCGTAGTAACTGACTTTCCGGTTGCGATAAGTCAACGGAGTCACGATTTAAATCTATTTCATTGGCATTTATACGCGTATATGCTTCTGCACCGTCCGGATTTAAAATAGGAATACATAAAAAAGTAAACGTTTTTTTAAAACCAATTGCTGTTTCATTATCTGATGAAAGAAAATTAAAAAAATCAAAAAGTGCTTTTGTTGTGGTTGATTCGTTTCCGTGCATCTGCGACCACATATAAATACGTTTGCTTCCGGTTCCGACTTTTACCGCATAAATAGGTTTTTCTAAAACCGATTTACCTATAACAGAAACTTCAAAATCGGCATTAAGTTTTTCTAAAAGCGGTTCAATATGTTTATTGGTGATATATCTCCCAAAAAGATATTGCTCTTTATTTACTTCGGTAATTGCGGTAAAATCCATATCGTATTTTTTCTATTTACAAAAGTAAACATCTTATTTTTTACATCGGTAAACAGTAAATTTTAATCATTTGTTTACAATCCTAAACAGGCAATAAATAAATAGGAGTATTTATATTCTAAAGTCTGTGCAAATACCTACCTTTCTTTTTTATTTATTCAAATATTTGTTTTTCAGTAATTTATAATTAATTTGTTAAAGCTTAAATACAATAAAAAAACCTGTTTTATAGATATTTACATATGTAAAATTGGTTATTAAATACTATTTGTTTACATTTGTAATGCGACTAGTATTTTATAATTATTTACAATGGTAAACACAGAAGATTTTGTAAAAAGACTTGAAATTATACTTGAATATTACGGATTATCAGCCTCCGGATTCGCTGATAAAATTGGTGTACAACGTTCCAGTTTGTCTCACCTACTCTCTGGTCGAAACAAACCGAGTCTTGATTTTATTCTCAAAATAATTGAAGTTTTTCCTGAAGTGGATTTGTATTGGATTTTGAACGGAAAAGGTAATTTTCCAAAAAGTGAACCAACCGAAAAGTCGATTTCAGTTTCCGATCCAACACCTACACTGTTTTCTGAAAATAAAACAGATGAAGTAAAATTCGAAAATCAACCCGATTTATTTTCTGCTGAACCAACGGTCGAAAAAAATCGCGTATTTGAAAATCATGAAGAAAATTTTTCAAATACGCGAAATTTCAGAATTCCTAAAACCGACTCGGATATTGACCAAATTGTAGTCTTTTATAAAAACGGGACGTTTAAAAACTATTTCCCGGAATAGCTTATGTTTTAGGGACAAAACTATTTTCCGGAATTTTTCCTAATACTCCTATAAAGTTTTGCTCTAAAATCTTAAAATCGGCATCCTTATTACCAGTTGGCCAAAAAGGTTCACAAAGTTTAACTTCTTTTTTACCCCAATCAAAAGCTACCGGGATAATTGGAACATTTGCTTTCAGGGCAATATAATAAAAGCCTGTTTTCCATTCGGTTACTTTTTTACGTGTTCCTTCGGGCGCGATGGCAAGACGGAAAACTTCTCTTGTTTCAAATACTTTTGCAATGGCATCTACTTTGTTTTCATTGGTATGACGATTTAATGGCGCACCACCCATCCATCGGAAATAAGCACCAAAAGGGAATTTGAACAATTCTTTTTTGCCTACAAAATTCATCTCTAAACCTACTATTCCACGGGTAAAAAGACCTAAATAAAAGTCATGCCAACTCGTGTGTGGGACAACAATCATGGCGCATTTTTTAATTTCCGGTGAAATTGTTCCGATAATTTTCCAACCCATTAACCGGCAGAATATAAACTTGTACAGAATTTGTTTCATTATAAAAAATTTGGTTCAAAAATAACATTATATTTACGAATAGAAAGTGCAGTGCGATGATTAAAAAGATTCTGAGTTATTTTATCCCCATAAACATACACCAAAAAAATTCTGAAATCAATAAAAGCCTTGAAGTTACCTGGGCTAACGGTCAATTGGTTTTAGATTCTAAAAACACTAATTATTCTTATGGAAGTTTACAGCGTATTCTTCGTAAAGGGTTGCACTATATTGGATTTGAACGCATTAAAGAGTTTAAAAACGTACTGGTTTTAGGTGTGGCCGGCGGAAGTGTTATTAAAACCTTAGTTGACGAAATTAAATTTAAAGGTCAGGTTACCGGCGTGGAACTCGACGCAAATGTTATAGAGATCGCCAATAAATACTTCGGGTTAAACGAAGTTGAAAATCTGGAAATCGTGATTGATGACGCGTTTGAATTCGTCTTGAAAACCAAAGAAAAATACGATCTGATTATCATTGACATCTTTCAGGATACTAAAATGCCTAACTTTTTATTTGAAGATTTTTTTATCAACCGAATTAACTTTTTACTTAATGTAAACGGGTTTATCCTTTTTAATACGATGACTTTGAACAAAGCGGATAAAGAACGTAATTTAAAGTATCGTTCCCGTTTTGATGAAAATTATTCCGTTCGAATGTATCCGAAAGTAGAAGATCACAACGAATTGTTTACCATTAAGAAGTTGAAGTAATAAAAGTCTGTAACACATTGTCATTCCGACGAAGGAGGAATCCCATAAAGTTATTTAGATTATGAGATTCCTCCTTCGTCGGAATGACAACATTATTCAAAAAACAATTACTTTAAACCAGTTTCCTAGCTTTCTCCAAATCTTCCAAAGTGTCAATACCAATACTTCCATGTTCGGTTTCCACCATTCGAATGCGTTTTCCGTATTCTAAATAACGAAGTTGTTCCAATTTTTCGGAAGCTTCCAATGCTAACATCGGTAAGCGGTAGAAATCCATTAATGCTTCTTTTCTAAAAGCATAAATGCCAATGTGTTTCATATAACGAACTCCAACGTTTTCTTCTCTCGGATACGGAATCACCGAACGCGAGAAATACAACGCAAATCCCTGTTGGTCAACAATAACCTTAACATTATTAGGATTTTCAATTTCAGATTTGTCTTTGATTTCAAACATTAAAGACGCCAAATCAACTTTCTTATCGGTATCGTTTCTGAAGATTTCAATAACCTGTTCCAACGGTTTTTTGTTGATGAAAGGTTCGTCGCCCTGAACATTAATTACCACATCAACATCCATGTTTTCAACAGCTTCCGCAATTCGGTCACTACCTGATTCATGTTCTTTGATGCTCATAATCGCCTTTCCCCCGTTGGAAAGAATCTCATTATAAATCAAATCAGAATCGGTCACCACAAAAACATCATCAAATAATTTGGTTTCCAATGCGGCTTCATAGGTTCTTAAAATCACGGTTTTGCCTCCCAAATCCTGCATTAGTTTTGCGGGAAATCTTGTGGAAGCATATCGGGCTGGAATTACGGCTATTATTTTCATTTAGTTAAGGCACTAAGGTTCTGAGGTGCTAAGGTACTGAGTTTTATTTAAAGTTGCTGAGTGACTAAGTGACAGAGTAGCTAAGTTTTTTTAAAAAAAGCGGCTAAACTTCTAAATAACTAAGAAACTAAGTCACTCAGCAACTTAGTAACTATTCTTCAAAATATTCGTCCTGAAAACCAATCAGATATAATTTATCTTTGGCGCGGGTAACAGCAGTGTACAGCCAACGAATGTAATCCCTGTCAATGCCGTCCGGTAAATAAGGTTGTTCGATGAAAACGGTATTCCACTGCCCTCCTTGTGATTTGTGACAGGTAATGGCATAAGAGAATTTCACCTGAAGTGCATTAAAATATTCATTGTTCTTTATCTTCTGCAACATCCGATATTTGCTGGTTTCATCTTCATAATCTTTCATTACTTCCTGATACAAAAGATTGGATTGCTCATAAGTTAGCGACGGAGATTCACTGGTTAGCGTATCTAAAATCAAAACGGTTTCAAGTGGAAGCTGATCCGGATAATCAATCATTCGGATTTTAACTTTAGCAAACCGGAAACCGTACAATTCCAAAATCCGGAAGATTTCCAATACTTCAATAATGTCGCCATTCGCAATAAAATCAACGGTTTCATTGTCTTTCAGCCAAAAATAATTGTTCTTCACCACCATTAAAAAGTCGCCAGCCGAAAGCTCACTTTCCTTATCCAGAATTTTCATCCGGATCTGCTGATTGTATTGGTTCGCACGTTTGTTTGAACGCACAATAAAACACGTATCTTCAATACTGTAGTTGGAATACGCGCTGTGAATCGCATCCTGAATATCATAACCGTCCGTTAAACGAACAATGTCTTTAAAACCACGCAACTGAAACTGAAACGTATCAATAAATTGCGATTTCAACACTTCTCGCAATTCAGTAGCATTGTATAAAATACCCGATTTCTCCGCCTGACGCATGACTTCATCCAGCTCAATATGAGGTACTTCCATGTTGTAATTCATGGAAAGTTTGTTCATGTCCAGCGCCGGACTTACATCCATGCCTACCGGTGGTAACTGCGCGGTATCACCCACTAAAATCATCTTGCAATTATGACCGGAATAGATGTACATAATCAAATCGTCTAACAAAGAACCGTTTTCGTACATGCTTGATTCTGTGGGCGAATCGGAAATCATCGAGGCTTCATCGACAATAAAAATCGTGTTTTTAAATTTGTTGGGCTGCATCGTAAACGTCACTCCGCCTCCGCTCTTCTTCGGAAAATAAATGCGTTTGTGAATCGTATGCGCCGGTTTGTTGGAATAATTGGCAATCACTTTCGCTGCACGACCGGTTGGTGCCAGTAAAACATATTTTTTATTAATGTCTTTCAGCTGATTTACAATCGTGGAAATCACCGTGGTTTTTCCGGTTCCGGCATATCCTTTCAATACAAAAATCTCGTCCTGATTGTCATTGGTGGTAAACTCGGCAATCTGCTGGAAAAATATATCCTGCTTAGCGGTCGTCTGAAAAGGAAAATTTTGTTTGAGTAAGGAATAAAACTTGGCTGAAATCATTAATTTTTATATTTTTTGGAGCGTAACTCTGGTCGAGAATCAGGCCATTTTCCTGCTTTCCACTCTATCTTTTTCTTCCGAAAAAAAGAAAGAAAAAGGATGCCGCTCCAATCAGGGCTGAGAAAAAACACCAGGCTCCTTTTAAACTTTACGCTTATTAAAGTGATGTGTGCCAAATATAGTAAGGAATTTAAACACAATCCCGGTTTCAGTAGGAAAAAAAATGTAAATTTGCCCTAATCGGATTAAACGTATGACTACAGCTACAATCGCTTCAAAAAAATATAAAAAACTATCGCTTCAGGTGGCGCTTAACGGGCTTTCTTTTTGTGTTTTTGATACTTTGAACGAAAGAGTACTGGATTTGCAGGAAGTCAAATTCAATTACACGCAATCACTGGAAGACCAGTTGTGGCGCACCTTTGTAGATTTCCCAGCGCTAACAAAATCCTACGATGAAATCATGGTGTTGCACGATAATAATTTTAATTCCTTCGTGCCGAAAGCGCTTTTCGATGAAAATTATTTGGGAAGTTATCTGCAATACAATACCAAAGTTTTTGAAACCGACTTCTTTGCTTACGACGAAATTGATACGTATGATATGAATAATGTTCATGTTCCGTTTGTGAATGTGAACAACTTTTTAATCGATCAGTTTGGTTCGTTTGACTATAAAAACGTGAACACAGTTTTGGTTTCCAAGATATTGGGTTTGTCAAAAAACCGATTTGATAAAGAAGTTTATATTCATTTGCAAGAAACTCATTTTGAAATAATTGTATCAAATAACTTAAAGTTATTATTGTATAATTCTTTCGAATACAAAACCCCGGAAGATTTCGTGTATTACCTGCTTTTTACCTTAGAACAATTGCAGTTAAATCCGGAAACGGTTTCGGTTTATCTGTTGGGTAAAATCTCAGAAAATCATCCGTGTTTTGAAATTGCTTACCGCTATGTGCGTAACATAACGTTATTACCTTCTTCAAATTTAGAAATGAAATATTCCCTTTCTGAAGCTGAAGCATTACAACATTTTATCCTACTGAATTCATGAGAATAATTTCCGGAAAATATAAAGGAAGACGTATCAGTCCGCCCAAAAACCTGCCTGTTCGTCCTACCACGGATATGTCTAAAGAAGCATTGTTCAATATTCTGAATAATCATTTTAATTTCAGTGAATTAAAAGTATTGGATTTGTTCGCCGGAACAGGAAACATCAGTTATGAATTTGCTTCCCGTGGCTGCGAACCTATTACCAGTGTTGATGGCGACATGGGCTGTGTGAACTTCATCAAAAAAACCGCTCAGGAATTCGATTTTGATATTACCGCTATAAAAAGCGACGTTTTCAAGTTTTTGGAAAAAAACAAAGCGAGCTACGACATCATTTTTGCCGATCCACCTTATGGAATCGAACAAAAGGATTTTGAAAAAATCATTCAGTTAGTCTTTGAAAATGAACTGCTTGAAGAAGATGGAATGATGGTTATCGAACATTCCAAGCACACCAAACTGGATCACATGGAGAATTTTTCATTCGACAGAAATTATGGTGGTTCGGTTTTCTCTTTCTTTGAATTTGAACAAAACGAAGAAGAAATCGACGAAGAAGATGACAATGACGAATTTGACAGTTAAGAGGTTTTGCTGTTAGTCTATCGGTTGTTTTAAATGGCAACACAACAAGCAAATTACCTTGTTTCTATACTAATTAATAGGTATTCCGATAAACTATTTTTCCGAGAAACTTTAACTTAAAAAATGCAGACCTGTAAGCCGGATTCTGTACCAACCGAAGTTAGCCCTTATCATTTATCTAGATTATTCATTGCTGAATAACTCAAGCTGCCTACCCTTCAACAACGGACGAGTCGCCCTTAAATGCTGATATACTTGGCATTTCACCGCATAGAGTTTACCTGGTTTCACTACAGCATTACCTGTACATACTTTCTGTTGCACTTGTCCTCGCCTCTCGACGGACGGGCATTACCCGCTATGCTACTCTGTGGTGTCCGGACTTTCCTTCCTCCCGATTGCTCGGAACGACGATAAGGCGGTCTGCGATGCAAACTTACGACAAATAAACGTCCAAAATCAAATTTAAGCTAAACACTTTAACATTAGTTTCTGCATTACCCGTTTATAAAAATCGTAAATTTAATATCCCCTAAATCAATATTTTTTGCATCATGATACATACATATAACTACGCGAGTGTTTCCAAGGCTTTACAAGAACTCAAAGAGTTGGGTTTTGTCTATGATTTTAATGTAAATGACAGCGAATTTAAAAGTAACCCGCATGATTTTGAAATTGTTCACATTTATCGTTACGAAGGAGATTCCAATCCCGACGATGAAGCAACGGTTTACGGAATACGTTCTAAATCAATGCAAGATAAAAAAGGAGTATTTGTATCCGGTTTTGCTGCCAATTCAGAAAGTGCTTCCGCCCGTTTCTTAATCGGACTTTCGATCAAATCAAGAAGAGGATTGTAAACAAATTAAATAAGTTCAATAATTTAAACCTTAAAAATTATGGCTCACACTTATCATTATGCAACGGTTTCAGAAGCACTGGACGAATTGAATGAAAATGGTTTTACCCATGATTTCAATATTCATGAAAATGAAATCGTAGCGCATCCTGAAAACTTTGAAATCATTCACATTTACCGCTACGAAGGCGATACCAATCCGGATGATGAAGCAACGGTTTATGGTATTAAATCGTTGAAAAGCGGTAAAAAAGGTGTTTTTGTAACCGGTTTTGCTGCAAATTCAGAAAGTGAAGCCGCCAAAATTCTCATTGATCTTTCCATAAAAAGAAACCAGAAATGATTTGTGAATAACTTTTCTTCAAATTAACGAATTGCGGAATATCAAAATCAACAAAAATTCTATATTTGTATTCCAATAAATTTCTATGGAACAATTCGTTGTATCAGCCCGTAAATACAGACCCCAAACGTTTAAGGACGTTGTTGGGCAACAGGCTATTACCAATACTTTACTGAATGCCATAGAAAGTAATCACCTTGCTCAGGCGCTGTTATTTACAGGTCCGCGTGGTGTTGGAAAAACGACTTGTGCGCGTATTCTCGCTCGAAAAATCAATCAGGAAGGTTATGATGATCCGTATGAGGATTTTGCGTTCAATGTATTTGAATTGGATGCGGCTTCCAACAACTCGGTTGATGATATCCGTAATCTGATTGATCAGGTTCGTATCCCGCCACAAACCGGCAAATACAAGGTTTATATTATTGACGAGGTGCACATGTTGTCTCAGGCAGCTTTCAACGCTTTCCTGAAAACATTGGAAGAACCCCCACGTCATGCGATTTTCATATTGGCGACTACCGAAAAGCACAAAATCATTCCAACGATTTTATCGCGTTGTCAGATATTTGATTTCAAGCGAATTACCGTTAAAGATGCTAAGAATCATTTGGCGGAAGTAGCTGCTAGTCAGAACATCACTTTTGAAGACGATGCTTTGCATATTATTGCGCAAAAAGCCGATGGTGCGATGCGTGATGCCCTATCGATATTTGATCGTGTGGTTTCGTTTTGCGGAAGTAACTTAACCCGTCAGGCGGTAACGGAAAACCTGAACGTACTTGATTTTGAATACTATGTGAAAGTCACCGATTTGATTCTGGAGAATAAAATTCCCGAATTATTATTGGCTTACAACGATATTTTGGCAAAAGGTTTTGACGGACATCATTTTGTTTCCGGATTGGCTTCGCATTTCAGGGATTTATTGGTTTCTAAAAATCCTGCAACCTTAGTTTTATTGGAAGCCGGAGAACACGCCCAGAAATTGTATTATGATCAGGCACAAAAAGCGTCACAGGAGTTTCTTTTGCAGGGAATCAATATTGCCAACGAATGTGATTTAAAATATAAAGTATCGCAAAACCAACGTCTTTTAGTTGAACTTTGCTTAATGCAGCTTGCCTCTATCACTTTTGATGGAGAAAAAAAAAAAGCTGAGTCCTTTATAATTCCACCTACTTATTATCGAAATTCCGGTTATTCGATTACCGAAGTAAAACCTAAACAAGTACTTCCGGTTGAAAATAGCCAACCTGTAAATGTTGAGAAGGAAATTCCAAATGGGTTTGAAATTTCAAACGATGTTAGTACAACACCAACTATTGTTGAAATTCCTCAAATTGTACAAACTGTTGTTACGGAAATTAAACCGGCAGTACAATCGGAACCAATCATCGGAACCAAGGTTTCTGCTTTGTCGTTAGCTAGTATTAAGGCGAAACGGGAGTTGGAAGCGTCACAGAAAGCAACTGTTAAACATCATGACGAATTGCCGAAAGAGCCTTTCACCGAAACCGACATGCTGTTGCAATGGACCAATTTTGCTCAGAAATTGAGTGATAAAGGGCAAAAAATCATGGCTACCTATATGCTTATCAATGATCCTACTTTAGAAGGGACAACAATTAAGTTAGAATTGCCCAATGAAGGTTCAAAAGTTGATTTTGACGCCAACAAAAATGAATTATTAGGCTATTTGCGAGGAAAATTACACAATCATGATATCATTATTGATGTACATGTAAACGAAGTGACGGAAACCAAATATGCCTTTACCCCAATTGAAAAATACGAAAGACTGAAAACAATTAATCCTGCTATGGAATTGTTACGCAAGACGTTTGATTTAGATATTTAAAAAGGTTTTAGGGTGTCTTTTTAAGTTTTAGAATCTTGGCTTGGCTTGGCATTCGTGATGTTTCTGCACGCTTTTTTTAAATTAACTACCAAGGCCCTTTCTGTTTGACTTGATAAAAACGCTCACCATCAAATCGATAGAGCCCACTTCCGGCTCCCCACCACATATTTCCGGATCTATCCTGATACATACTTTGAACACAACAGTTGATTCCATCTTTTTCTGTAAAAATGGTAAAAGGTTTTTCACCTATCATTACATTGGCAGAAGGATCGTATCTAGTCATGCTACCTCTTGCTGAAATCCATATGATACCAGATTTCTCTTCATAGATACCCCAAACTTCATTTCCGCCTAACCCATCCTTTGTTGTGAAGTTTGTAAAATTTTTTCCATCATATCTGCAAATACCACCCTTCATTGTAAACCAAAAATTCCCGGTTTTGTCTTGTATCATACCGCCTGCATAGTTATCGCCTAAACCTTCATTTTCGGTAATATTTATTATCGTTTTCCCATCAAAGCGATAAACCCCATTGTCTTGTGAAGCAAACCAGATATTACCCGCTTTATCTTCCATTATGTCTCTTATTTTTATAGAAGCCAATAAAGGAAACAAAGAAAAACATTTTTCATTTGCGTTATCGACACTGGCATTGTATCGAAAAACACCGCTCTCAGTACCTACCCAAATGGTATTTGATTTGTCTATCAGAATACTTTTTCGACTTACCGTAATATTTTTAAGTCCATTTTTTTCATTATAGTTTCTAAATTCTTTTCCATCATATTTAAAAACACCCTGGTCGGTTCCTAACCAAATATTACCATTCTTATCTTCAGTAATTGCATGGATGCTATTGGCATCAAGCCCTTCAGATTTGGCAAAGTATGTTAAAGATTTTACATCATATCTAACCACGCCATCGCCTAATGTACCAAACCATAAATTTCCTTTCGAATCTTGAAAAATACTTCTTATATATTGGCTAACCAGACTAGTGTCAAAATCAGGAGAAATACCTTGATGCGTGGGATTTCTTATCAATGTAGGAATTGGTTTGAAAGTAATTATACTGTCTTTATTTCTATTTGTGGTTACTTGACAATTGCACAAGGTGAAAATTATCAACAAGCTTAAAAGTATTATTTTGCTCAATTTCATAATTTGTACAACTATTTAGAATTTTAAAATATTTTTATGTTTGAGTATTGTGTGCATACAACGTTAAAAGTCCTTTTAATCTAATAAAGTTATGTTTATTATTCCCAAACCATTCCACAACTTCGGAATTAAGTATAAGAAATAACCTTGTAAGTTGCTATAAAGTCTTTATTTTACGAGCATTTAGGAGCTCAAAAACTAAATCTTCCCGTTGTACATTGCTTTCACTACACCATCGGAAAGTCCGATTTTCGGAACATAGATGTTTCTTGCACCACTCCATTTCATGGCGTTTAAGTAGATACGGAGTGCGTGTATAATTACATCGGCGCGGTCAGTGTTTAAACCTAATTCGGCGATACGCTGTTCGTAGCTTAGGGCGTTTAGTTTTTGATATTCAGCATTGAGGTAAATATAGGAAAGCGGTTTTTCCTGCGCTTTTCCGGATAATTTGAAAATCTTATTGATATTTCCACCGGAGCCAATAAGTGTTATGTTTTCATAATCTTCCGTATTGGTTTTAATCCATTTTTCAATTTCCTGCCAAACCACTTCGTTTACCATATTATTCAGTAAACGTACGGTTCCGTTTTTAAAAGATTTTGAAGCTATCATTTTTCCTTCAGAGAATAATGAAAACTCGGTGCTTCCACCGCCAACATCTACATATAAATAGGTTTGATCGGTTTTTATGAAGTGATGTAAATCGGAAGAAGCGATAATTGCGGCCTCTTTTTTACCATCGATAATTTCAATTTTAATATCTGCTTTTTTCTTGATGATTTCTGTAACTTCTTTTCCGTTATATGCCTCACGCATTGCGGATGTAGCACACGCCATATAACGTTCAACTTTATATACTTTCATCAGTAATTTAAACGCTTTCATCGCATCAATCATACGATCGATATTTTCTTCGGTGATTTCTCCAACCGTAAAAGCATCTTGTCCTAAACGAATCGGCACACGAATTAAGGCACTTTTATTAAACTGTGTTTCTTTTCCGGGTTGTTCTACAATATTGGTAATAAGCAACCGCATGGCGTTGGAACCTATGTCGATTGCTGCATATTTTTTTATTGAAATCATCTAAGGTTGATTCTTTATTTATTGATAAAGCGGATTTTTTTAACCCCTTATTATTAAATCTTTTCTGTTATCACTTCGAGTTTATCGCAGTAATATTTATACATTTCCTGTTGGGCACGGAACATTTTCTGATCGGGTTGCTTACGGTATTGGTTGTCCAGTTTTTCCGAATGTAAACGTGCTTTTACATTAGCTTTCCATCCTATTTCAAAGGTTTCCAACATTTCCTGTTTGATTTCAGGATCGTAAATCGGGCAACTTACTTCTACCCTTGCGTCTAAGTTTCGTGTCATGAAATCGGCTGACGAAATATAAATATCAGGGTTACCGTCGTTTCCAAAAATATACACGCGGGAATGCTCCAGATAATTGTCTACGATACTGATAGCTTCAATATTTTCACTCATGCCCGGAACACCTGGAATTAACGAACAGATTCCACGGATAATTAACTGTACTTTTACTCCGGCTCGGCTGGCATCATACAATTTATCAATCATTTTAAAGTCAGACAAGCTATTCATTTTCAATTTAATAAAAGCTTCTCTTCCGGCCATTGCATTGAGTATTTCCCGGTCGATTAACTTATAAAATTTAGATCGGGTATAATGTGGGGAAACTAATAAATGTTTGTAGCGATACACACGGTAATTCACGTCGAAAAACTCAAAAATTTTGGAAACATCACGCATAATCTGAACGTGACTTGTAAATAAAGTTACATCAGTATATACTTTGGCGGTACTTTCGTTAAAATTTCCGGTAGAAATGATTCCGTAGCGTTTAACTTTGCCTTCTTCCATGCGTTCAATAACGCAAATCTTACTGTGAACTTTCAGCCCTTTTACTCCGAAAATCAGTTCGATACCTTCGGTTTGCATCATTTCGGCGTAGGAAATATTACTGGCTTCATCAAAACGGGCCTGCAATTCAATCTGAACCACCACTTTTTTACCGTTTTTGGCAGCATTGATAAGAGAACTGATAATTTGTGAGTTCTTCGCCAGTCGGTACAAAGTAATTTTGATGGAGACTACTTTCGGATCCAAAGCGGCTTCACGAAGAAACTTAATCAAATAGGAAAACGACTGATAAGGCGCATTTACCAGATAATCTTTATGCTTGATTTTTTCAAGAATACTTCCTTCCAGATTCAATCCTACAACAGGAAGCGGTGTATTTTGTTTGGTTAACAAATCATACCTTCCTAAGTTTGGAAAATCCATGTAATCTCGTCGGTTATGATAACGTCCGCCGGGAATTAAACTGTCGGTTGCATCAATTCCCATTCGGGTTAAGAAGAACGCTAAAGTATCTTTTTCTATGGATTGATCGTAAACGAAACGCACGGGTTCCCCTATTCGTCTGTCTTTTACACTGGACGAAATCTTTTCCATGAAACTTTTGTTTAAATCGGCATCAATATCCAATTCGGCATCACGGGTAATTTTTATCATATGTGCCGAGATACTTTCATAATCGAAAATATTGAAAATGCTGTCCAGATTATCACGGATAACATCGTCTAAAAGAATGATATACTGTTTGTCGGTATTGGACGGAAGCACCACAAAGCGGTTGATGGTTTTCGGGATTTCGATAACGGCATAACGTACTTCCTTTTTCTGAATAATCTTGGAAAGAATCGTGTTTTGCGGTTTTGGTTTCATTACCAATTTCACCGCCAGATACCCTGAAGTGTCTTTTAGTAACGGGAATTCATCCAAATCATTAAGGATAATAGTCACCAATTCCGGACTTACTTTCTGAATAAAGAAATCGTGAATGAATTTTTTCTGTTCTTTGTTGATTTCGCGCTCATTAATGATGAAAATATTTTCTTTTTCGAGCATTTTTTCGATGACACTCAGAATACGTAAACTTTCCGATTGTTGTTCGATTACGATTTCGGTGATATCCTTTAAGAGTTGTTCTGCCGATATTCCGCCTAAAATTTTTTCTCCGGAAATTCCTTCCGAATTTAAACGACGGATTGCCGCATAACGAACCCTGAAGAATTCATCTAAATTATTAGAAAAAATCCCTAAAAATCGTAGTCGGTCTAATAATGGAACTGATTCGTCTGCTGCTTCCTGAAGTACTCTTGCATTAAAAGCGAGCCAGCTTTTTTCTCGGTCAATATATCTGTTTTCCTGCGTAACACTCATGATTTTAGTTGTCTGGGAAAAATGGTCTTGAGCACTTTTCCCTTTTGTATGTTTTTCCAATCTTCTTCTTCAAACTTTAATGAGACAAATCCCGAAGTAGGAACATTATCTATGTAACAATCTCCAAATTTATTAACAAAATTTGTTATTGCCTCATTATGTCCGAAAAGAATTAGGTTGTCATACTTATTTTCGCAGTCTTTTATGGTTTTTTCTAAACTTCTTTCGTCAAAAGTGTATAAATCTTCTTTATATATAATGGTTTCTAACGGTATTGAAAGATTTTGAGCGTAAATCATGGCAGTTTCTTTGGCTCTTTTTGCCGGACTGCTCCAAACAATGAAAGTTTTGGGTAAATAGCCATCAACTGCATTCGATGTTATGTGTGCATCGCCTATTCCACGCTGAGATAAAGGTCTGTCAATATCTTTTAAAGGAGCATCCCAACTGGATTTAGCATGGCGAATGAGAATTAAGTTTTTCATAATCCTGAATTTATACTCATAAAGTAAGTCAAAAAAAACCAAAAAAACCAGAGAACATTTGTCAAATAAATGTTAATTCACGGATAAAACGCCCACTTTCATCGAAAATGCAACTAATTGTTACTGAACCAATAAGTAATTTAAATAATTTAGACTTAACAAATTATCGAAATACATTTTGAATTGAATTTATCAGGTCGTTTTAAGTCTTAATACCACACCAAGATTTATAATAACCTTTCAATCAGCTTGTATATTGTTCTGCTATAACTAACCGGAACAATCTCACTTTATTTTCCAACAGATTTTAATTGCCGTGTCAATTTTAGGGCCGAAGTCATTTGCATACTTTTTTGTATCGCAAACGGATTTCTGACCTCTAAAATTTGTGTTTTTCATTACTGTTTTATTAAAGTTTCAATTAATAAAGTAATTGTCCATGAAACCAAAAATTACCTTACTGTTGTTATTTATCCTGTTAGGAATTAACAATGTCTTTTCGCAATTTACTCCTCAAAAACCAGACTTACGTTTGTGTGGTACTGCACCTAATTATTATGAGGACTATTTTAACTGTACGTCTAACAATTATACTTTGGATCAGGTTTTCCTTAGTCTTACCAATGTTAATGGGGTTCCGTTATCAAATACAACCTGTACCCCGGGAGTGTCACAACAAATGTATGTGATGCTGAATTATACTTCTAATTCAAACAGCAATATTACTCAAACCAGAATTTTTGCTGACTTATCAATTGACGGAGTTATAATTCCAATTAATGCCTATCTTGGAAGTGTTGCGCCGGGTGCCGGACAACGTCAAATTTATGGCCCATTTACGTGGACTTGCGGACAAGAATTATCCTTGTGCAGAATTTTAGCGGTGTGGCAAACCAGTGGAAACGCAAATGACCCCGAGTTAAGTTCTTACAATTGTAACACTTACAGTAAGTCTCAATGTGAGTTTGGAAGCTGTATGATTGTTGCCGCTCCTTTAGCAGTAGAATATACTTATACTGTTTGTACTTCTGGAAACCTATCAACGGTGACTTTTAACAATCAAACTTCTGGAGGTATTACGCCTTATTCTTATTTATGGAATTTTGGGGATGGAACAACTTCTACTCAACAAAATCCTGTTCACAACTATGCCTATCCCGGAGGACCTTATACAGCTACTTTAACTGTAACGGATTCAAATTTACCAAATCATTTGGTAAGTACTTATTCACAAGTGATTAATTTACCTAATCCAATTTCAATCTCTGGAATTGTAAGTGGTGCAAATTGTTCAAACCAAAGCAATGGTTCCATTGATGTTTCGGTAAATGGAGGAACAGCACCTTACACTTACTCATGGAATACTGGAGCAGTTACACAGGATATTTCCGGTCTTGCTCCTGGAACGTATACAATTACCGTAACCGATGCCTTTGGTTGTACAAAAGCACAAAGTTTTACAATTGGCATTGGGGATACTTCCAATCCTGTTGTAACTGCACCTAACGATTTATCGATTGAGGGTTGCGGAACAGCGTCAATTGCATCACAAGGTTTACTGCCGTATTCAACAACTTTGGCAAGTATTACATTAGCACAATTTACAGCGGCCGGCGGAAGTTATACCGATGCATCTGCAATAACATCTGTAACTTATCAGGATGTTGCTTCAGGAACTTGCCCTACTATTGTTACCAGAACTTTCAGATTAACAGATGCTTGCGGTAATATTGGTTCAGATCAGCAAGTTATAACCATAGACGATACAACATTACCTGTTATTGCAGCATTACCGGCTCCGTCAACCATAAATTGTCCGGCAGTACCGCAATTTGTTCAGGCAACCGCAACGGATAATTGTTCTGTAGCTTCATTAACATTTAATGATGTAAGAACTCCAGGGAATTGCGCTGGTTCCTATTCTATTACAAGAACATGGACTGCAACAGATGCCTGTGGAAATTCATCAACAAAATCACAAACCATCAATGTTCAGGATGTTTCAGCTCCTGTAATTGCTGCATTACCGGCTCCATCAACGATTAATTGTCCGGCTGTACCGCAATTTGCACAAGCAACGGCAACAGACAATTGTGGATCGGCATTTACATTAACGTTTAACGATGTAACTACACCGGGCGGTTGTGCAGGATCGTATTCTGTTACAAGAACATGGACTGCTTTAGACGCTTGTGGAAATTCATCTACAGCATCGCAAACCATAAACTTTCAGGATGTTACCGCACCTGTAATTGCTGCATTACCGGCTCCATCAACGATTAATTGTCCGGCTGTACCGCAATTTGCTCAGGCAACAGCAACTGATGCTTGTGGTTCCAGTGTAGCACTAACCTATATTGATAAAAATGTGCCGGGACAATGTGCCGGAAGTTATACCTTAATCCGCGTTTGGGTTGCCACAGATGGATGTGGAAATTCATCTACCGCTTCTCAAATTATAAATGTTCAGGATGTTACTGCTCCTGTAATTGCTGCGTTACCAGCTCCATCAACGATTAATTGTCCGGCTGTACCGCAATTTGCGCAAGCTACTGCAACAGATAATTGTGGTTCCGCTTTTACGTTAACTTATAATGATGTGAGAACTCCCGGAAATTGTGCAGGATCCTATTCCGTAACAAGAACATGGACTGCTTTAGATGCTTGTGGAAATTCATCTACCGCTTCTCAAACTATCAATGTTCAGGATATTTCAGCTCCCGTGATTGCTGCATTACCGGCTCCATCAACCATTAACTGTCCGGCTGTCCCTCAATTTGCTCAAGCAACAGCTTCAGACAATTGTGGTTCTTCATTTACACTTACTTTTAATGATGTGAGAACACCTGGAAATTGTGCCGGATCCTATTCTGTAACAAGAATATGGACTGCAACAGATGCTTGTGGAAATTCATCAACCGCTTCTCAAACTATCAATGTTCAGGATATTACTGCTCCTGTAATTGCAGCCTTACCTGCGCCATCAACCATTAACTGTCCGGCAGTACCTCAATTCGCTCAAGCTACGGCTTCAGACAATTGTGGTTCCGCATTTACTTTGACTTTTAATGATGTGAGAACTCAAGGAAGCTGTTCAGGATCTTATTCTATAACCAGAACATGGACCGCTACAGATGCTTGTGGAAATTCATCTACTGCTTCGCAAACCATCAATGTTCAGGACATTGCCGCTCCGGTTCCTCCGCAAGCACCTGCTAATATTACGGTGTCATGTAGTGGTGATATTCCGCAAATGATATCTTTAACGGCTAACGATGCTTGTAATGGTCCAATAACTGTATCAGGAACAGATGCTTTAACAAGCGGAAGCTGCTCCGGAAGTTTTACAGTGACAAGAACTTGGGTGTTTACAGATTCTTGTGGCAATTCTTCTTCCGTTAGTCAGACTATTAATGTAAATGATTCTTCCAGTCCGGTATTACCTACTCCTCCGGCGAATATTACAGTATCCTGTATCGATTTGGTACCACCAATGATTTCATTAACTGCCACCGATACTTGTGCCGGACAAATTACCGTTCCGGGAGTTGACACTATTGCTCCTGGAAATTGTCCAAATTCATTCGTAATTACTCGTAGATGGACTTTTGCAGATCCTTGTGGAAATTCTGCATCTGTATCGCAAACAATCAATGTTAACGATAACATTGCTCCTGTTGTACCGGAAGCTCCTGCTGATGTAACTGTTTCTTGTGGTTCATTAATCCCAGAAATGGTTTCCTTAACTGCAAACGACGCTTGTTATGGACCGATAACTGTTGCCGGAGTTGATTCTGTAACTCCTGGAAACTGTGCTAATTCTTACGTAGTAACTCGTACTTGGACATTTGTGGATGCTTGTGGAAACACTTCTTCCGTATCACAAACAATCAATGTTAACGATAATATTGCACCTGTTGTACCGGAAGCTCCTGCTGATGTAACCGTTTCTTGTGGATCCTTAATCCCAGAAATGGTTTCCTTAACTGCAAACGATGCTTGTTATGGACCGATAACTGTTGCCGGAGTTGATTCTGTAACTCCTGGAAACTGTGCTAATTCTTACGTAGTAACTCGTACTTGGACATTTGTGGATGCTTGTGGAAACACTTCTTCCGTATCACAAAGAATCAATGTTAACGATAACATTGCACCTGTTGTTCCGGAAGCTCCGGCTGATGTGACTGTTTCTTGTGGATCCTTAATCCCAGAAATGGTTTCCTTAACTGCAAACGACGCTTGTTACGGACCAATAACTGTTGCCGGGGTTGATTCTTTAACGCCAGGAAACTGTGCTAATTCATACGTAGTAACTCGTACTTGGACATTTGTGGATGGTTGTGGAAACACTTCTTCCGTGTCACAAACAATCAATGTTAACGATAATATCGCACCTGTTGTACCGGAAGCTCCTGCTGATGTAACTGTTTCTTGTGGTTCATTAATTCCTGAAATGATTTCCTTAACTGCTAATGATGCTTGTTATGGACCGATAACTGTTGCCGGGGTTGATTCTGTAACGCCAGGAAACTGTGCTAATTCATACGTAGTAACTCGTACTTGGACATTTGTGGATGCTTGTGGAAACACTTCTTCCGTATCACAAACAATCAATGTTAACGATAATATTGCACCTGTTGTACCGGAAGCTCCTGCTGATGTAACCGTTTCTTGTGGATCCTTAATCCCAGAAATGGTTTCCTTAACAGCAAACGATGCTTGTTATGGACCAATAACTGTTGCAGGAGTTGATTCTGTAACTCCTGGAAACTGTGCTAATTCATACGTAGTAACTCGTACTTGGACATTTGTGGATGCTTGTGGAAACACTTCTTCCGTATCACAAACCATTAATGTTAACGATAACATTGCTCCTATCGCTCCGGAAGCGCCGGCTGATGTAACTGTTGCTTGTAGTGGTGAAATCCCTGAAATGGTTTCGTTAACTGCAACCGATAACTGTACAGGTCAAATAACTGTAATGGGCTCTGATGAAATCTCTTTAGGGGAATGTAGAAATTCTTATTCTATAGTAAGAACCTGGACTTTTGTCGATGCATGTGGAAATACATCATCAGTGAGTCAGAATATCATCGTATCCGATCAGACAGCACCTGTCTTGCCTGAAGCTCCTGCTAATTTGAATATTTCATGTGCTTCGGAATTGCCTAGACCATTATCGCTTACTGCTGTTGACAACTGCTCCGGAAATATTGTGGCTGAAGCTGTCGACTCAGTTGTAGAAGGTAATTGTCCGAATTCATTTGTGGTAACAAGAACATGGACTTTCATAGACGAATGTGGAAACAGCTCTTCTCTATCTCAAGTGATTACCGTTTCTGATCAAACGCCTCCAACGCTCGACAGTAATTTAACACCGGAAATAACATCAGCATGTATTGATATTCCGGCTGCACCAGAGTTAAGTTTCTCTGACAATTGTGGCGGCAGTGTAACCGTTGTTTACGAAGAACATGTTGATCAGGACAGTGTAACGGAACAAACTTATGATTTGATAAGAACATGGACCGCAACAGATGCTTGTGGTAACGTTACTGTAGTTTCACAAATAATTCACGTAACTATTCAGGATTATTTTGATGCCGACAATCCGGAATTGTGTAATAATGATTCTGCTTATGCAAATTATAATTTAATGTCTTTGCTTCCGGAAGGAACAGAACCGGGCGGACAATGGGTTGGTGTAAATGTACCGGATAATTTATTCAATCATGAGAATAATACTTTGGATGTTACACAATTAGCTGCAGGATATTATACAATTCAATATATTCTGACTACGGAACAAACTGCATGTCCAAGAACCTTGGAGTTCTATATTCATGTTGTTGACGATTGCGGAGTTTTGGCAGCCTGTACAATTACTGTATACAATGCGGTTTCTCCAAATAATGATGGTTTAAATGATGTATTTGTGATTGAAGGCCTTGAATGTTATCCTGAAAACAATGTACAGATTTATAACCGTTGGGGAATATTGGTATTCGATAAAAACGGATACAATAACACGACCGTTTTCTTTGATGGAAAATCAGACGGAAGATCTACTTTTAACCGCGGTGAAGAGTTACCTGATGGAACTTATTTTTACATCATGAAATACAAAGATAATGAGACTGGAGCTTGGCATGACAAGTCAGGGTACTTGTATTTAAACAGATAATTCTCATAATACTATTAATTATTTACCAATTTAATTTAAATTAGTGAACATGAAAACAAAATTAATAACACTCGTTTTAGGATTAATAGGTATGATGGGTTATTCGCAACAAGACTCACAGTATACACAGTATATGTATAATACCATTAATATAAATCCGGCTTATGCCGGCTCAAGAGAAGTTCTGAGTATCTTCGGATTACACAGAAGCCAATGGATAGGATTGGACGGAGCACCTACAACAAATGCGTTTTCAATAAACTCCCCTATTGGAGACTCAAGTTTTGGTATCGGACTTTCTTTCGTAAACGATCGAATCGGTCCTGCCAATGAAAGTGCAATTTCGGCAGATTTATCCTATGCGATTCCTATGTCGGAAAATTATAAACTTGCTTTCGGTTTAAAAGGAACAGCAAATCTTTTTAATCTTGATGTCAATAAACTAAAAATTCAGGATCAGAATGACCCACAGTTTCAAAATCTAAGCAATGATTTCAGTCCGAATGTAGGCGCAGGAATTTACCTTTATTCTGATAAATTTTATGCTGGTTTATCTGTTCCTAACTTTTTTGAAACCAACCATTACAAAGACAATTCGGTTTCAATTACACAGGAAAAACTGCATTATTATTTTATCACAGGTTATGTTTTTGATGTCGGAGAGAATTTAAAAATAAAACCTTCGATACTTGCAAAAGCTGTTGAAGGTGCGCCCTTACAAGCTGATGGTTCTCTGAACTTTTTAATTTACGACAAACTAACTCTTGGAGCTGCCTACAGATGGGACGCCGCCTGGAGTGCGCTGGCAGGATTTCAAATATCAAATTCAATCTTCATCGGATATGGATATGATAGAGAAACTACTCGATTACAGAATTATAATTCCGGTTCTCACGAGATTTTCCTGAGATTTGAATTGTTCAGTAATTCTAAAATGTTAACTCCTCGTTTCTTCTAAATTGAAATGTTATGAAAATTAAAGCACTACTTATAATTACCTTATTCAGTATAGGTACTATATATTCTCAGATTGGGAAACAGGCAAGAGCAGATAAAAAATATGATAATTATGCCTACATCGATGCTATCGAAGTTTATGAAAAAGTAGCAGAAAAAGGTCATAAATCCGTAGATTTATTTGAAAAACTCGGAAATTCATATTATTTCAATGGTGAATATGATAAAGCCGAAAAATGGTATTCCGAATTGTTTGCCATGACAGAAGATGTTCCTGCCGAATATTATTTCAGATATTCACAATCCTTAAAATCAATTGGAAACTATAAAAAAGCCGATGAATATCAGTTAAAATTTTATCAGAAAACTAATGATAAAGCAGGAGAAGAAATGTTGAAAAATAGAAACTATCTTGATGAATTACGAAAAAATTCAGATCGATATGTTGTTGAAAACGCCGGAATTAACACCGAGTTTTCGGATTATGGTTCAATGTTTAAAGGAGCTGACGTTATTTTCACCTCGGCAAGAAAAACAAAAGACGTATTCCAGAAAAAACACAGTTGGACGGGGCAGTATTTCACGAAACTTTATACTGCAAAAGTAGCAGATGACGGTAAACTCAGTGATGCACAAGAATTTGCAAAAGAGCTGGATTCTAAATTTCATGAAGCGACTCCGGTTTTCACAAAAGACGGAAATACCGTTTATTTTACCCGAAACAATTACAATGAAGGAAAAAAAGGAAAAAGCGATGATAAAGTAAACAAACTCAAAATTTATAAAGCGACTTTAAAAGACGGAAAATGGGAAGACATCAAAGAACTTCCGTTTAATAATGACAATTACAGTGTTGCCCACCCTGCTTTGAGTGCAGATGAAAAAACACTGTACTTTTCATCGGATATGCCCGGAACATTGGGAGCATCGGATATTTTTAAAGTAGCAATAAATGGAGATGGTACTTTTGGCACACCGGAAAATCTTGGAAGCGGAATCAATTCGCCTTTACGTGAAACATTTCCATATGTGACAGATAAGAACGTTTTGTACTTTTCTTCCGATGATCATTTAGGAATTGGCGGTTTGGATGTATTCGAAGCGAAAATGAATAAAGACGGAAGTTATACTTCAGTAAGAAACGTTGGTGCGCCGATTAACAGTCCGAAAGACGATTTCGGTTACATCGTAAACACTAAAACGCATGTAGGCTATTTTACTTCCAACCGTGATGGCGGCGTAGGTTCTGATGATATTTACAAGTTTCAAGAAAATGTTTGTGAGCAATTAATAAGAGGAACGATTACCGATATGCAAACCGCTCTGGCTTTGCCGGGTGCAAAAGTTTCCCTCTTTGATGCGAATATGGAACTGATAAAAGCTGTAGAAGCGGATGATAAAGGTGATTTTGCTTTTGAAGAAAATATCGAATGTGATAAAAAGTATTACGTAAGAGCTGAAAAAACCGATTACGAGACCAAAGAAATTAATGTTTCCGTTCCTTTAAAATCTGGAGAAACCCGAGCTGATATCGCTTTGGAAAAACGTGTAATGCCTATCGAAAACGGCACCGATCTTGCTAAAATTTTCGACATCAGTATTATTTATTTCGATTTGGACAAATGGAATATCCGCCCCGATGCTGCAGTAGATTTGGAAAAAATTATTGCTGTAATGGAGAAATATCCTAAAATGAAAGTCGACATTCGTTCGCACACCGACAGTCGTCAAACACATAAATATAACGAAAGACTTTCGGATCGAAGAGCAAAATCTACTTTAGAATACATGGTTAAAAACGGTATCGACCGAAGCAGATTAACTGCGAAAGGTTTTGGAGAAACACAACTCATCAATGGTTGTTCCGATGGTGTAAACTGCTCTGAGGCAGATCATCAAAAAAACAGACGAAGTGAATTTATTGTCTTAAGCATGGATTAATTCTTTATATTTTTTGTTACAATTACTTTAATAAAAAAGCATTCGCCAGGCGAATGCTTTTTCTTTTTTGGATTATTTAAACCCAGAAACTAAACACATATTTTTAACTAAGGTTATTTTCTGATGAACATGTTGGTGAAATACATTTTTCCTTCAGGATTGGTTTTAACCGCAATTCCGAAATGAGTGTAATCGCCTTCCATGTTTGCTTTATGAGCCGGACTGTTTATCCAGGCCGTTACCACAGATTGTGCGGTAGAATAATTGTAGGCAATGTTCTCCCCTACAGCAACAGCTCCTAAAGTAGTTCTTAAATTCTCCTCTCTTTGGGCAAAAAGGGCGTGTGTTAACGTATTAATCGAAATCATGTATTCGTCGTGACCTTCGGAAACGTTTGAAATATGATTTATTTTTTCCAGCGGATTTAATCCTTTGCTGATGCGGTATTGATTTACTAAATCGGCCACATCGTTTTCAATCTGACTGTAAGTGTAATTATTGTTTATCGTATAATTGGAAGACGTTTCAGCTTGTGGCGTTGTGTCTGCACTTTCTGTAGAGCATGAAGCAAAAGTTATAAGCAGGGCAATGATCGATACGGGGCGAAAAATTGTTACTCTCATAAACTCAAAATTTAAATGTTATGCCTTATCTCACTATCAATTGTTTTTTTGTGTAACTAATTGATAACTAGACAAATGTACGTTAAAATCGATTATAAGCAAATAAAATCGACGAAATGCATTTAATTTTAACATTTAAAGTTAAAATACGGAATAACAACCACATAAAACTAAATTTGATTTAAGAAAATGATTGCTTAAAAGATTAAAATGTTTCTCTTTGCATTTAGTACAAATCGATACCAACCTCATTATCATTAGTTTAAATAAAATTGTATTGTTAATTACTTGTGCAACCAAATAATTGCACGTATATTTGCAACCATATAGTAGCGTATAAGCATTATGGAAATAAGAAGAGACATATTTCAGGCTATTGCAGATCCTACCCGAAGAGCGATTATCGGGCTTATCGCAATGCAGGCAATGACACCTAATGCCATTGCAGAACATTTTGATACAAGCAGACAAGCCGTTTCAAAACATTTAAAAATACTTACCGAATGTGATTTGATAACCCAAGAACAAAAAGGCAGAGAAATCTATTACAAGCTTGAAGTAGCCAAAATGAAAGATATCGATATCTGGCTGGAACAATTCAGAAAAATTTGGGAAACCAAATTCAGACAGCTGGACGATTTATTATCAACTATTAAAAACCAGAAAAAATGAACAACAATTTGCAATCTGATTTCACCGTAGACAAAGCATCAAAAACGGTAATAATCAACAGAGAATTTGCTGCCGGGCTTTCGTTGGTTTGGGATGCCTTCACAAAAGCAGAACTTCTGGACCAATGGGTAGCTCCAAAACCATGGACATCAAAAACGAAATATATGAATTTTGAAGTCGGCGGAAAACGATTTTATGCCATGGTAAGTCCGGAAGGATTAGAACATTGGGCCATTCAGGAATACACTTCCATTACGCCAAAAACCAATTTTAAGATGTTTAATGCATTTGCAGATAAAGATGAAAATCCGCAGTTACCCGGTTCTGATTGGGATTATAAATTTAGCGAGCATAACGGCAACACGAAAGTGTGTATTACAATTTACAATGAATCTTTGGAACGAATGGAAAGAATGATCGAAATGGGTTTCAAGGAAGGATTTATGATGAGTGTAAGCAATTTGGAAAAACTATTGGAGACGTTGTCATAAAACGGAATTTCAAATACATTAAATTAAAAAAAGCATTCGTTTGGGCGAATGCTTTTTCATTTTTGGGATTATTAAAACCCAGAAACTAAACAGATATTTTCCTGTAAATTACTTTCTGATGAACATGTTAGTGAAGTACAATTTTCCTTCGGGATTGGTTTTAACCGCAATTCCGAAATGAGTGTAATCGCCTTCCATGTTTGCTTTATGAGCCGGACTGTTTATCCAGGCCGTTACCACAGATTGTGCGGTAGAATAATTGTAGGCAATGTTCTCCCCTACAGCAACAGCTCCTAAAGTAGTTCTTAAATTCTCCTCTCTTTGGGCAAAAAGGGCGTGTGTTAACGTATTAATCGAAATCATGTATTCGTCGTGACCTTCGGAAACGTTTGAAATATGATTTATTTTTTCCAGCGGATTTAATCCTTTGCTGATGCGGTATTGATTTACTAAATCGGCCACATCGTTTTCAATCTGACTGTAAGTGTAATTATTGTTTATCGTATAATTGGAAGACGTTTCAGCCTGTGGCGTTTCGTCTGCACTTTCTGTAGAACAAGAAGCAAAAGTTATAAGCAGGGCAATGATCGATATGGGGCGAAAAATTGTTACTCTCATAAACTCAAAATTTAAATGTTATTGCTTTGTTTTGAAATCAATTATTTTTTCATAACTAATTGATAACGAGACAAATGTACGTTAAAATCGATTATAAGCAAATAAAATCGATGAAACGCACAAAATTTTAACATTTAAATATAATTTATTGATATTTAAGGAGATAACCTTTCAATTTTCCAATTATAATCGTCCTGAAGCTGATAACGAATTCTGTCATGCAATCGGTTAGGACGACCTTGCCAAAACTCAACCGAAATCGGTTTAACAAGATAACCTCCCCAATGTTTTGGACGATGAATTTCTTTGTTTTCGAATTCTTTTTCCAATGATTTGAGATGCTGTTCTAAAAATTCACGGGATGGAATAACATCGCTTTGCGGGGAAACGATCGCGCCTAATTTACTGCCATCGGGACGGCTGTCGAAATAATTATCGGAAATGATTTCAGCAGTTTTTTCGGCAATTCCTTTTATAATCACTTGTCGCTCCATCGAATGCCAAAAGAAAGAAAGGCAAACATGTGGATTTTGTGCCAAAGCTTTCCCTTTCTCGGAATTATAATTAGTGTAGAAAATAAAGCCTTCTTCATTAAACTTTTTAAGCAACACTACTCTGGCCTTTGGAAATCCATCCAAACCAATGGTAGAAACGGTCATGGCATTCACCTCCTCTATTCCGCCCAAATCTTCGGTTTCATAAAACCAACGGTGAAATAAATTCATAGGATCTTCCGGAATATTGGTTTCCAGAAGTTCGCTTTTTTCATATGATTTTCGGTAATTGCTTAAGTCAGACATTTGTGAAGGTTCTAAGGTTCTGAGTTACTAAGGTACTAAGTTTTATAGCTAGAATTCAAATTCACGACCATCATCGGCCAGAAGGATATTCGGAAAAATGGTTTCCGCTTCGGTTTTAAATCGTTCAATGCTTTCGTAACGGGTAGAATAATGTCCTAAAATCAAGTGTTCCACATTTGCTTTCTTTGCGATGGCAGCCGCTTGTTTTGCAGTACAATGCATGGTTTTTTCAGCTAAATGTTCTTCAGAATCTAAAAACGTACTTTCATGATATAAAACCGTGGCGTTTTCAATAATCGGAACAATATTTTCGTCATAAACCGTATCAGAACAGAAAGCATAACTCATCGCCGGTTCAGGATCGAAAGTCAGTTTTTCGTTTGGAATTACTCTTCCGTCTTCCAGCGTAATATCGCCACCATATTTTATTTTCTGATAATAAACCACATCGATATCATGATTTAAAATCGCATCAATATTTAGTTTTCGTTCCCTGTTTTTTTCCTGAAATAAATAACCGTTCGTGTATACCCTGTGTTTTAAAGGAATCGTTTTTACCACAACTCTTTCGTCTTCAAAAACGACTTCGCTTTCCGCACTTTCCAGTTCATGAAAATAAAGATTATAACCAGTATAAGAATTTGATAATCTTAACTGTAGAAGAATTACCTCTTTTATTCCTTTAGGTCCGTAAACATGTAAATCGGTTTGACGATTCAGCAACATAAAGGTTGAAATCAGTCCAACCAAACCATAAAAATGATCGCCGTGCAAATGCGAAATAAAGATATGTTCTATACGGGAAAACTTGATTTTATTTTTTCGAAGCTGTACCTGAGTTCCTTCTCCGCAATCAATTAAAAACATACGATTTTTAATTTCCAAAACCTGGGAAGTCGGATTGGTAATCGTTCTGGGAGTCGCTGCATAACAGCCTAATATTGTGAGTTTCATTTATAGAGTTTTCAGGCGTTGTTTTCAGTTACAGTTAATAAATACTGTAAACTGACCACTGCTCACTAATTTTAGAATCCTAAATCGCGTTCGATTTCTTCCATTTCAATCATGTCGTGTGCTTCCAAAAGCGTCGGAACTACCAATAATGAATCCGGAATCTCATTAAAATCGATATTTTCGGCCACAATTACGAATGATTTTTTAGCTTTTTTATGCTTTTTGGACAAATCAGAAAACGTTTTGATAGCTTTTACATCTACTGATTTATCGTGGGTTACATCCAAAATTAGGTTACGCTCTTTAAACGATTCGTATTGGTCTGTAACTTTTTTAAGGAATTCCGAAACATTACCTTCGGTATCTTTAATTATAGTGGTGTGTATTTTGTGATCTACTTTCATGTTTAAGTGGCTTAGTAGCTGAGTTGCTAAGGTACTGAGTTTTTTTAATCTCAACAACTTTCTGTCATTCGACTTTTAAGTTTAAGAACTACTTAATCTTCTGCGCCAATAAATAAATAACCGCCATACGAACTGCTACCCCATTTTCAACCTGATTTAGGATAACCGATTGTGATGAATCCGCCACATCAGAAGTGATTTCAACTCCGCGGTTAATTGGTCCCGGGTGCATGATTACGATTTCTTTGTTTAAAGAATCTAATAACGCTTTGTCTACGCCATATTGCTGGGAATATTCTCTTGTAGAAGGGAAATAGTTTACATCCAAACGCTCGTTCTGAACGCGGAGCATATTAGCAACATCACACCACTCTAATGCTTTACGAAGGTTTGGTTCATATTTTACGCCTAATTCTGTAATGTATCTAGGAATTAACGTTTTAGGTCCGCAAACCATAACTTCAGCACCTTGCATTTGTAATGCGAAGATATTTGAAAGGGCAACTCGGGAATGCAGCACATCCCCTACAATAACTACCTTCTTACCTCCTACTTCACCTAATTTTTCACGAATGGAATAACTATCCAGTAAGGCTTGCGTTGGATGTTCATGTGCTCCGTCACCGGCATTTACAATACTTGCCTTAACATTTTGGGAAAGAAAATGAGCCGCTCCCGGATTTTTATGACGCATTACCACCATATCTACTTTCATCGAAAGGATGTTGTTTACGGTATCAATTAGCGTTTCCCCTTTTTTAACAGAGGATTGTGCTACCGAAAAACTCATTACATCGGCAGAAAGCCTTTTTTGTGCCAATTCGAATGAAAGTTTAGTACGCGTACTGTCTTCGAAGAAAATATTGGCGATGGTAATGTGTTGTAATGAAGGTACTTTTTTAATCGGACGGTTGATTACTTCCTTGAACTGATCGGCAGTTTCGAAGATTAAATCGATGTCGTTTTTGTTGATGTATTTTATTCCAAGTAAATGATTGACGCTTAGCTCTTTCATCGTTAATGTTGTGTTGTTGTGTTGTTGTAATTTTATAATTGAAAGATTGAAAAATTTAAAGATTAAACGATTGAAACATATAATTATAATTTTGTTTCAGCTTCTTATTTTTTCTTTTCCCTTCTCTCTTTTAACTTTTAACTTCTTTCGCTACTAAAAGCACCTGATCTTCTCCATCGTTTTCTTTCCAGTGTACGATAACTTTTTCGTTGTTAATCGCATCTACCTGTCTTCCGCGATAATCCGGCTGAATGGGTAAATCACGACTGAAACGTCTGTCGATAAGTGTTAAAAGTTCAATTCCCGATGGTCTTCCAAAGGATTGAATTGCGGTTAAAGCTGCTCGAATACTGCGACCGGTGTATAAAACATCGTCTATGAAAACCACTTTTTTATCTTCTACTAAAAAGTCGATTTGGGTTTTATTGGCTTCCATTGGTTTTTCGTTTCTTCTGAAATCATCTCTGAAAAAAGTAATATCCAAAAAACCTAACGGGATGTTTTTAATGTTGTACTCATCTTCAAGGATTTGCTTGATTCTTTCCGCTAAATACTTACCTCTCGGCTGAATTCCAATAAGAATAGTGTTTGAAAAATCGAGATGTTTTTCGATTAACTGACAGGCCAAACGATGCAGAATGATATTGACTTCTTTAGAAGTGAGCAATATTTTTTGACTCATAATGAAGTGTTGTGTTTGGTGTGTAAAAATACGATAAATTTCTTAATCTGAAAGATTATCACTGATTATTGAGTAACTTTAAAGAATATTTTTCTCTAAATGACATAAGTTATTTCTTAATCTAAATTAAGTGCTTTCGCTGATTTGATGCTGTAACTTTGTGTACCAAAATTAAAGAAGAACATCATGGCAACAAAAAAAATAGAATTAGTAGCCGAGCCAAGAGCACCGCATTTCGTGGGTGACGGTTTCAGAGTACACAACTTCATCCCGAGTGGTTTTCGTTTGGATATGGAACGTATGAGTCCGTTTATCATGTTGGATTACAATTCCAAATATCATTTTCCGCCATCGGAAATTCCAAAAGGTGTTGGCGTGCATCCGCACAGAGGTTTTGAAACCGTAACGATTGCCTACAAAGGAAAAGTAGCCCATCATGACAGTGCCGGAGGCGGCGGAATCATTGGTGAAGGCGACGTGCAATGGATGACCGCGGCTTCCGGAGTTTTACACAAAGAATACCACGAAGAAGAATTCAGTAAAACCGGTGGTGAGTTCCAAATGGTACAGCTTTGGGTGAATTTACCGGCAAAAGACAAAATGAGTGCACCAAAATATCAGGCAATTGCAAATAGTGAAATGGGAATTTATACCCTTCCGGACAACGCTGGTTTTATCGAAGTAATTGCCGGAAATTATAAAGAAGTAAAAGGTCCGGCGGCCACCTTCACTCCGGTAAACATGCAAAATGCAAAACTGAACAAAGGCGGAAAAGCATCGTTTTCGTTCCCGGCCAGTTACAACACCGCATTACTTGTTATTGAAGGCAGCATAAAAGTAAATGATGAAAAAACCGTTCCAACCGACCATTTCGTTTTATTCGAAAATGAAGGCGAAGATTTTACTATAGAAGCTTTAGAAAACGCAATAGTTTTGGTATTAAGCGGAGAGCCGATTAATGAACCGATTTTCCCTCATGGTCCGTTTGTAATGAATACCAGAGAAGAAATCATTCAGGCAATTGAAGATTTCAACAACGGGAAATTCGGTCATCTTGAAAATTAATACAATCAAAAGCAACAATCTTTTAAATAGGTTGTTGCTTTTTTAATAATTAACCCATTATCTAAAATTCCAACTATCTAAAAATCTAAAAATGAAACCAGAATTCGAAAACATACCACTATACAAAAACGAAGAAAACCATCGTTTTGAGATTACTTTTGAAGGTCATAAAGCTTTTATCGACTATAAAGAACGTCCGGGAAAAATCACTTTAATCCATACGGAAGTTGAACCCGAATTGGAAGGCAAAGGCGCCGCTACAGCCGTAATCGAAAAAACATTGGAATATATAGAACAACACAATTACAAACTTGTTCCGCTTTGTCCGTTAGTATTTGCGTATATCAAAAGACATCCGGAATGGAAACGCATTGTAGATGAAAATTTCAAAGGTTTTGAAGAATAACACAATCACAATCTTTAAATTATAATAACATGAGCAGTACAACACCCATTCGCGACCCCAAAAACGATCATTTGTTAAGTCCTGAAAATGTAGCACTAATTATTATTGATTATCAGCCCATTCAGGTTTCTTCAATTAAATCGATGGATCAAACCTATTTGACGGAACAGATTGTACGTTTGGCCAAAACTGCAAAAGTGTACAATATTCCCGTAATTTTATCGACGGTAAATGTACAAACAGGAAGAAATCAGGATACTATTGCTCCGTTAAAAGAAGTTTTAGCCGAAAACGCGTCCTACGACCGCACCAGCATAAACGCTTGGGAAGACAAAGAATTTTACGAAGCCGTGAAAGCAACCAGAAGAAAGAAATTGATTATGGCCGCACTCTGGACAGAAGCTTGTTTGGCTTTTCCGGCATTAGACGCACTAAAAGAAGGTTTCGAAGTTTTTCCGGTAGCCGATGCTGTTGGCGGAACATCGCCTGAAGCACACAATATTGCATTAAGAAGAATAGAACAAGCAGGTGCGCAATTAATTTCGGTAAACCAATTACTTTGCGAATTACAACGCGACTGGAACCGTGAGGAAACCGTACACGGCTTTTTTCAGGTATTATTTAAAGATGGAAAAATACATTAAACTATGTCGAACGTACAATTAATTATTGAAGAACGCGCCGCCGATATTGGAAATTTCATGGTTGGCAGATTACTTCCTTTCAAAGAAAAACGAACGGTTGGTCCGTTTGCTTTCATAGATCACATGGGGCCTACCTATTTAACTGAATCAGAAAATTTTGATGTTGCTCCACATCCGCATATCGGCTTGTCTACCCTTACCTATCTTTTTGAGGGAAGTATTATGCACAAAGACAGTTTGGGAACCGAAATGGAAATAAAACCCGGAGCCGTAAACTGGATGACTGCAGGAAAAGGCATTGTACATTCCGAAAGAACGCCGCAATACCTAAGAGACTTGGAAAAAATGCTTCATGGTTTACAAATTTGGGTAGCGCTTCCAAAAGAACTGGAAGAAATGGAACCAAGTTTTACTCACATTGAAAAAGACGATATTCCGCATTGGGAACAAAACGGACTTTCCTTCAAATTAATCGCCGGTGAAGCATTTGGCCGAAAATCACCTGTTCCGGTTTACAGTCCGTTGTATTTTCTGGAAATTAAATCAACGTCGGCACAAAAAGTTACAATCGGAGCGGATTTATTTGGCGAAAGTGCCCTTTATATTTTAGAAGGCAGCATTAAAAGCGACGAAAATGTATTCGAATCGAAGCAAATTTTAATCGCTAAAGACAGTAAGCTTTGCGAATTTGAAATGGCAGAAAACACTACCGTTTATATTTTTGGAGGCGAGGCTTTTCCGGAAGAACGCTTTATTTTCTGGAATTTTGTTTCTTCCAGTAAAGAACGGATTGAGAAAGCAAAAACCGACTGGGAAAACCAAACCTTTCCAAAAGTTCCGGGCGAAACGGAATTTGTTCCACTTCCACCCGCTTTAAAAAACTTTAAATAATTATGGAAAAAATAAACGCACATCTCGGACAGGAAAAATATAAAACCGAAATCAAAACAGCCACCAATTCACTGATTGCAGATGAACCTCTGGATTTGGAAGGACAGGATTTAGGTTTTTCACCCAAAGAACTTTTGGCTTCTGCATTAGGTTCCTGCACCATAATTACTTTAAAAATGTATGCGAACTTAAAAGGCTGGGATTTAACCGATGTGAATATTGAAGTGACTTTCGATTGGAATAATGAAGAAATGAAATCCGTATTTACCCGAAAAATTGAACTGATAGGTGATTTAACCGAAGAGCAACGCGAACGACTTTTGAAAATCGCTGATAAATGTCCGGTTCATAAAGTTTTGATGAATCCGACGGAAATTGAGACAAGTTTGATTTAGTCGGTACAAGTTTTAATCTGAAAGAAAACATCAAAAGAGTTAGGATTCCTGTTTAAGGCGTTCTAACTCTTTTTTAATTTCCTTTTGATAGTGTTGTGCTGTTTTTATCGCGAGTTCGCATTTTAACTGAACAGCACTACCATTCTTTTCGATGCCTCGTGTGGCTTTATTGCGCAATACTTTTATAAAATCCTGTGATGGTTTTTCTTTTTCCGGAAGCTCGGTTTCAAGATACGTGACTAATTCCATAACAGAAACACTTTTTTGATACTTCGCTTTTAGCTGTTCCAGTTCGCGGTTTAACAGTACTACTTCTATTTCGCTGTTTTTAAGTTCTTGCTCCAGTACAGCCAAACATTTTGCATTTTCTTTTTTATCGTCTATAGAACCGGTTTTTTCCTGCTGTTTGCTTTGTATATGATTGTAAAAAGTTACGAGTTTATGCATTTTCGCGACTGGTAATTCCCGCAAACCAAGTTCAAACATAGCGATTTGACTTTTGGTGGTTTTTAATAAAAAAGCGGCTTCCTCTTGGGTAATGCCTAACGTTTGTCTGAAGTCCTTGTTTCTTATCATACGAATCGGCTTGTATTATTTTGTGATTTTTTAATTCTGATTTTTGATTCGATTACAAATTTGTGATTTTTATTTTGAATATAAAAATTTGATTACGTTTTTGTGATTTTTTTAATTTATTATTTGTTTTGATTACGTGTTGTCAACAATAAAGTGTCGTATGGTTGTGGATAACTTTTGTGATAGTTTTGAAAGAAATTTTTTATTTTTGGACACTAGACAGGTAATTTGAAACATATTTATGTGTTGTGCAACATACTCCAAAACATGATCTAAATTTAACTAACATTTAAAAAATTGAAAACACAAATCGCAATTTTTCACATATTTCAAGCATATTCATTTTGATTTTAATAAGCGCATGCGCAACGTATAAAGGTAATTATACCACTAATACTATTATTCTACCTGTAGATATTAATCGTTTAGAGGGAAAATGGGTTATTGACGAACCTATTTTGGAAAATATTCATGCATCATACAACACAAAAGTCATAGAATGTTATCAAAATCAATTAAATAATAAATTTCAAACTTTAGTCCAAATTGGAGATTTCAACAATACGATTTCTCTAAAAAAAGCTCTGGAAACAAATATAAAAACTCTTGATTTTTATAAGGAAAAAACTCAATTTGATTATTTAATATCCACAAAAATTAAATTAAATGTAGATGATAATCATTTAACAAAAGAACTCTACATAAAAATAATAACCTACAATCTTAATAATAAAGAAAAAATATATGAAAAAGAATATTTTTTTAGAGATGATTTTACCGGTTTTAACGACAGTCCTCTACCATCGAATTTAAAAAGGTTTCTGCGAATTTCCATCGAAGATTGCATAAAAGATTTTGGAAAAGACAAATATTGGAAATATAAATCTAAAACTTAATAACTCCGTCGAACAACAGTGGTTTTGCAAAATTTAGGCTTGGTGTTTAATGGAACGATCTTTTTATATATTTAATGTTAGTCATAACGTAATGATTCTGGAATAAAAATCCTAACTTCATAAATCCCGAAAACATCAATTAACCCAAAAATGAACAAAATTTCAAAAAAAACACCAACATTAATTACAGAACGATTAACGCTTCGGCCTCTTTCTGTAAATGATGCCACTGAAATTTTACTATTGCGTTCTGACAGGGAAATCAATAAATATCTTGACCGGAAACCAAGCAAAACACTTGAAGACGCATTACAATTCATCAAAATTATCCTTGAAAACCGTGAGACTTTTTATTGGGCCATCACAAAAACCGGCGAAGCAGAACTAATCGGAACCATTTGCTTGTTTGATTTCTCAAACGATACCAACAAATGTGAAATCGGATACGAGCTTAGAACGGAATTTCAGGGACAGGGAATCATGCTTGAAGCCGCAAAGAACGTCATACAATACGCGATGGAAAACCTTGGCATACAAAGTATGGACGCCTTTACCCACAAAGACAATCAAAGCTCGACAAGCCTTCTGCAAAAACTACACTTTAAAGATTTAGGAAGCAGTGCAGTTGAAAATCCGAATTTGATTGTATTTCGGTTAACAACGAAAAAGTAATCAAGACGGAGGCAGCCATAATTTACAGGAACATTCCAAGTGTACTGTAACTAATCAATCAAAACAAAAAACCCCGCCATTACTGACGGGATTTTTATATATTAAGAATACATCTGTTTTCTCATTTCTTTGATTTTCTCATCTTCAAGATATTCATCAAACGTCATGTAACGGTCGATAACACCTTTCGGAGTGATTTCCACTACTCTATTTGCAACAGTTTGCGCAAATTCGTGGTCATGCGTGGTAAACAATACCGAACCTTTAAAATTTTTCAACGAGTTATTGAAAGCTGTAATCGATTCCAAATCCAAGTGGTTCGTTGGTTCGTCCAGCATTAAAACGTTGGCTCTCATCATCATCATACGGGACAACATACAACGTACTTTTTCACCTCCCGATAAAACTCGTCCTGTTTTTAAAGCTTCTTCTCCGGAGAAAATCATTTTTCCTAAGAATCCGCGAACGTATACTTCATCTCTTTCCGGTTCGGTTTTAGCCCATTGGCGTAACCAATCCACCAAAGTCAAATCGTTTTCGAAGAAACTGTGGTTGTCTGCCGGTAAGTAAGATTGCGTTGTCGTGATTCCCCAGTCAAAAGTTCCGGAATCAGCTTTCATATTGCCGTTTAAGATTTCATAAAAGGCTGTAGTTGCACGGGAATCTTTAGAGAAAACCACAACTTTATCGCCTTTTGCCATGTTTAAATCAACATTTTTGAACAAAACTTCACCATCAATGGAAGCACTTAAATTCTGTACATTCAAAATCTGATCGCCGGCTTCTCTTTCCTGATCGAAAATAATCGCTGGATAACGACGGCTGGAAGGTTTGATTTCGTCCAAATTTAATTTATCAATCATTTTTTTACGGGAAGTTGCCTGTTTTGATTTGGCAACGTTCGCCGAGAAACGACGGATAAACTCTTCTAATTCGGCTTTTTTCTCTTCTGCTTTCTTATTTTGTTGAGCTCTTTGTTTTGCAGCTAATTGCGAAGACTCATACCAGAAAGTATAGTTTCCGGAATAATGGTTGATTTTTCCGAAGTCGATATCCGAAACATGCGTACAAACCGCATCCAGGAAGTGACGGTCGTGAGAAACCACTAAAACCGTGTTTTCATAATTGGCTAAGAAATTCTCCAACCAACCGATGGTTTCAAAATCCAGGTCGTTGGTAGGCTCATCCATAATCAATACATCCGGATTACCGAATAAAGCCTGTGCCAATAACACACGTACTTTCATCTTTCCTTCCATATCGCCCATCATTGTGTAATGATAATCGGCTGAAATTCCTAAATTGGAAAGCATCGCTCCGGCATCTGATTCGGCATTCCATCCGTTCATTTCATCAAACTGCATTTGCAATTCTCCGATACGGTCGGCATTTTTATCATCGTAATCGGCATACAATTCGTCCATTTCCTTTTTAATGGCAAATAACGTTTTGTTTCCCATCATTACGGTTTCCAATACCGTGTGGTCGTCAAACATATTGTGGTTCTGGTTTAAAACCGACATACGTTTTCCGGGCTCAAGAATAACGCGGCCTGAAGTAGGATCGATATCACCTGATAATATTTTTAAAAAAGTTGATTTTCCGGCACCGTTAGCTCCGATAATTCCGTAGCAGTTCCCTTGCGTGAAGGTTACGTTTACTTCGTCGAACAAAATTCGCTTACCAAATTGTACCGATAAATTTGAAACTGTTAACATTGATTTCTTATTTTTTATAAAAGTGTTGCAAAAGTAGAAAAAATAACGGAGTTTTGACGCGGTTTATTTAGAATGTGTTTATACTTATTTTAACTGTACATTAACAGCAAGTTAAGTATTACAAAGCTATTTTTGTTTCGATAAATAACTGATATTGAATGTTTGCCTATTTCAAAAATCTACTACTTCCTATTTCCACAGTTGCTTTGTGTACGCTTTGTTCTTGTAATAAAGAATTTAAAGACGACAATTACACAGCCTATTTTGGAGGTGAGATCCTTAACCCAAACAATCGTTATGTCCTTTTGTTAAAGGATAACGAAGTTATTGACTCAATCTTACTGGACGATAAAAACCGTTTTTTTAAGAAATTCGACTCGCTTGCACCCGGAATGTACACTTTCAGACACGAACCGGAATACCAATACATCTATTTCGATAAAAACGACAGTATAATGCTTCGTTTAAACACAAAAGAGTTTGATAATTCTCTTGTTTTTTGCGGACGCGGCGATCAGAAAAATAACTTTCTGATTGAAATGTTCCTTAAAAATGAAGCCGATCGCGGTTACGATGTTTTTGATAAAGATTATAAAAGTTTTACCAAAACAATCGATTCGTCTTACAATTCCAAAAAAGCATTTTACCTACGCAGAAAAACGGAAATCGGCTGGGATGAAAAATTCGACACTTATGCAAAAGCTTCTTTGGATTTAAACCATCTGGCGAAAAAAGAGATTTACCCGATTGCACACAAAAGAAGAAGCGGTGAAGATATCTGTAAATCGTTGCCTAAAAATTATTACGATTTCAGAAAACAAATAGACTACAATAACGAGGATTTAACCACTTATGTAGCTTTTGTGCGTTACATGACAGCAATGCTAAACAATATTGCCTACAAAAACTGCAATACTGAAAAAGATTATGAGCAAACAGCTCTGGCATCCAATATTAAGAAACTGAACATAACCGACACGCTTTTTAAAAATCAGAAAATTAAAAACGGTGTTCTGAACAATATTGCCTTTATGTATCTTCTTGAAGATCAAAACATGGCAAACAATAATAAGTTTCTGGAACGTTATTTTCAACTTTCCACTGACAAGAGCAAGCACAATGAAATTCGGAAAATATCGAGTGCTGCACAGCATTTAAATCCGGGAAGCAAACTTCCGGAAGAAAAGTTCATAAACACATTTGGTGAAAATGTTGATTTCAATCATATGATCAACGGACAAACAATTGTTTTCTTCTGGACGATGAGTTCAAAATCACATTTGGAAGCCGTTCACAAAAAAGCACAGGAACTTAAAGCCAAATATCCCGAATTAAATTTTATAGCGGTTAACATGGACGACTCCAAAGAAGACTGGCTTAAAACATTGGCTAAGTACGATTTTAGGGATACTGTTGAGCTTCACGCATCAGAGTTACAAAAACTGAAAGACGAATGGGTAATTACAAAAATTCACCGTGTAATACTTCTAAACGCAGACGGTACCATTAAAAATGCTTTCGTAAGTCTTTTTGATGCCCGATTTGAAGAAAATCTGAAATAGAGTTTGCAGTGATTAGTTTGAAGTATTCGGATTAAGATTTACACTTAAAAAAACATAAAAAAAATACACAAAAAAAGGATTCAATAATTTGAATCCTTTTTTTATACGCATTGTATTCACTGCCTTCTACTGACCACTGAATACTATTTATTTCCTTTTTCGTAATCAGCAATAAACTGAGCGATACCGATATCGGTTAACGGGTGTTTCAATAATCCTAAGATTGATGATAACGGTCCGGTCATAACATCAGCACCAATTTTAGCACAATTAACAACGTGCATCGTATGACGAACAGAAGCGGCTAAAATCTGAGTTTCGAAAGCATAGTTATCATAAATCTGACGGATTTCGTCGATTAGGTTTAAACCGTCTGTAGAAACATCATCCAAACGTCCTAAGAAAGGAGAAACATACGTCGCTCCCGCTTTAGCTGCCAAAATCGCCTGACCAGCAGAGAATACTAAAGTTACATTCGTTCTGATTCCTCGGTCTGAAAAATATTTACAGGCTTTGATTCCTTCTTTTGTCATTGGTAATTTCACAACAATTTGCTCGTGTAATTCTGCCAACTCCTCACCTTCTTTAATCATGCCTTCCAAATCCATGGCATTTACTTCGGCACTTACATCACCATCCACAATATTACAGATGTCAACATAATGTTTTAAAATATTGTTTTTCCCTGTAATTCCTTCTTTAGCCATTAATGACGGGTTTGTTGTAACGCCGTCTAATACACCTAATTCCTGTGCCTCTTTGATTTGCGCTAAATTCGCTGTGTCAATAAAAAATTTCATATTATATAAAGTTGTGTTTTCTAAGGTTACTCATTTTTTTTCGGTTGCAAAATTACAACTTATAATGATTCATTAATAATTTCTCATACATTTTGTCCGGAAGTACACGTTTTAAAACAATGGAAAACTTCTGCATAAAAGCGCCAACCTTGTAATGTACGTTTGGATTCGGAGTTTGAATAATCGCATAAACCGCTAAAGCCATATCGTTTGGATTACTACCGCTGTCTACGTGTTCGTCCATGGTTTTCAAGGTGTTTCCGTATGGAATTTCGTAAGCCGAACCTTTTACCAGCGGCGCATGATAACGTCCGGCAGCAATATTCGTTGCAAAATCACCCGGAGCTACATTGGTAATCTGAATTCCGAACGATTTGGTTTCCATACGCAAGGCTTCGGTTATCAATTCCAACGCGCCTTTTGATGCAGAATACACGCTTCTATAAGGCAATCCCATGTAACCGGCAATAGAAGTTACATTAATGATTAAACCCGATTTCTGACTGCGCATTTGTGGTAAAACGGCTTTCATTACTTCTATCGGACCAAAAAGATTGGTTTCGAAATTGTTTTTGATTTCTTCGGCAGGAATTTCTTCGAGCGGACCTGTAATTCCAACGCCGGCGTTATTAATCACTATATCCAGTCGTCCAGATTTGGTAATTACTTCTGCAACAGCCCTTTTGATACTTTCCGAATTTCTAACATCCAAAGCAACCAATGGAAAAACAGAATTTTCAACACGTTCCGGATTTCGGCTCGTTCCGTAAACGATAAATCCTTTTTGATGCAAAAATTCACCAACCGACTTCCCGATTCCTGAAGAACCACCGGTAATTAAAACGACTTTGTTCATTGTATGATTTATTAAAGCAGTGCGAAAGTAAGAAAATTTTAGCGCTTCAACGATTATAAGAGCCGAATTCCCAATCCCGGTTGTTCCGAAAGCAATACTTTACCGAATTCAATTTTAGAACCGCTTGCGAGGTCATTTGAAATTAAATTTGCACCGTCTAAATCGACAAAATCCACTAACGGCACCAAAGCAGCTCCGGCAGAAATCCCAATGGTAGATTCGGTCATGCAACCTATCATGATTTTAAAATCTAAATTTCTGGCGTTTTTGATTAATTCCAATGCGGGAGTCAATCCGCCACATTTTACTAATTTTATGTTTATACTTCGGTAGTGCGGTTGCAAGGTTTTTAAATCGATATTTTCCTGACAATCTTCATCGGCCATCCAATTGGGATATTGATCGGATTGCAATGATTTGAAGTTCTCTTCTCCGGGTTTCATCGGTTGTTCCACATAGGTAAAACCTTTTGAAGCCTCCAGGTTTTCAAGCCATTGACATTCTTCGGGTGAATAACTTCCGTTAGCGTCCAAAGCCACTGATTTTCCAGTTTGCAACAACATCTGAACTTCTTCCTCATTAAAATGATTGCATTTTACCTTGAATTTATTCCAGGAAGATTTTGCGATTTTATCGAGTTGGGTTTCAATCGGTGCAACACTTATGGTTATGGAAGATTCGGGGAGTGTATATACTTCGATATTGTTTAATTCCGAAAAGCTTCTGTTTTCCAGTTTACCGAACAAATCCCAATAGGCACAATCTAAGGCTGAACGAAGGAAACTGGGTAATTCCAGCGCAATCAGAAAATTATAGAAATCAATTGGATGCTGAATTTGTTGTTTTTCGATTTTATCTTTTAGCCGATGCAGTGTTTTATCAAAATCGGACAAACTGATGTTGTAATAGTCAATTCCCGTACATTCACCGTAACCGGAAGTGCCATAATCGCTCAATTTAACAATTAAAGCCTCTCTGAATGAATAATCGCCATAGGATATTGAAAAGGTTTCTTTGAGATGGAGTCGGACAATTTGCCAGGATAGGTTCATGCGATAGATTTGTATGCCCTAAAAATAAAAAAATCTCCGCTAGGGAGATGCATTTTATTCAAAAAAGAAAAAATGGCAAGCGACCTACATCGCACCGCTACAACCGCATACCTTTGCTGCGTTCCCACCCTGGAGGAGTCTGCAGGAGCTGGTCGTGTAGGACTTGCCGGTGCAAATATACAACCTTTTTATTTTTTTGCAAGGCAATTGAAGATATAAAAATAACATTGTATATTGCTTGTATCAATTTTAAAACAATGAAAACACATAACCTATTAACATTCATTTTGTTAGGAACCGCACTTATTTCGTGCAATGATAGTAAAAAAGATGCGGAAAATTTATTTTCGATAGATTCAACCGGTTTAAAAGAACAGTATCAGCCACAGGAGACACTTTCTTTGGCTATAAAAAATGTAGAAAACAAGACCATCGACTCTATTATTTATTATATCAATGATAAAAAAGTCGGAGCTGTAAAAGGCAATTCAAAACTGGATTTTGCTTTTGCAGACCAAAAACTAGGCTACCAAAACATCAAAGCTTTAGTTTATTTTGAAGGCGAAAACAGTGAAGTAACTTCCAGAGTGGAATTGGTTTCCAATATTCAGCCGAAACTATTAAAATACACAATTGTAAATACCTATCCGCATGATTTGAAAGCTTATACACAAGGATTGGAATTTTACCGTGATACTTTAATTGAAAGTACCGGAAACGGACAAGGAAACGGCACCGGATTGCGTGGTATTTCTTCCCTTCGTAAAACCGATTATAAAACAGGAAAAGTTTATAAAATTGTTGAGCTTCCTGAAAGCGTTTTCGGTGAAGGCTGCACTGTTTTAAACAATAAAGTATTCCAGATTACTTGGCAAAACGGAGAAGGTTATGTTTATAATGCCGATACGTTTAAGAAAGAAGAAACATTCCCTTATTTTAAAGCGAATATGGAAGGTTGGGGATTATCCAATGATGGTAAAAACCTTTTAATGTCGGACGGCTCTGAAAAAATTTATTTTGTGAATCCTGCTGATTTCAAAGAAGTCGATTATATCAATGTATACACGGCCAGTTCAAAAATTAAAGCCGTAAACGAAATGGAATGGATTAACGGAAAAATCTATGCCAATATTTACACTATGGATGCCATTGCAATTATCAATCCGAAAAACGGCGCTGTGGAAGGAGTTGTAAATTTAGCCGATTTAAAATCAAAAGTTACCCAACATCCTGATGTTGATGTTCTCAACGGAATCGCCTACAATCCGAAAACCAAAACTATTTTTGTTACCGGAAAAAACTGGGACAAGATGTTTGAAATTAAGATTTCAGAGTAAAAATTAGTGTTCAGTGAGCAGTATTCTGAGTAAGTAATCAGTATTAGTCAAAACAATTACCTAAAATGAAGAACTTAATCGACAAAATTCAAAACCAACCCGAAACGATTCTGTTTCCGGAAGTTATTGAATATATTGATTCAGAATATGACTTTACACCTACCCGATTTACAAACGGAAATACGGTTAACGAAGCCAATCAGAATAACGGTTCCTGTAAAATCTTTTTCTTTGCGAAAATACAAGGATTAACTACGGAGCTAACCTTACATTTATTTGGTGATTTTTACCGGATTGATGTGCAGCAAAATCCTGAAGGAACCAACCATCAGAATATCCGTAACTTTATGAAGTCCGGCTGGGAAGGAATCCAATATGACGGCGTAGCTTTACAGCCCAAATAAAACGATTTCTAACAATAAAAAACTCCTCAATACAATTTGTTTTGAGGAGTTTTTCTTTAGTGCTGTTTCTATTTTGAAATTATTTCTTTTTTTTCTTCGGCGCAGGTGCCGCAGCTGGAATGTATTTTTTTGTAGCCGGATCGAACGTTTGCTTGCTTTCCTGTGATTTGTTTTTCAGCAAGATATCGCCATTTGGTAATAACGTAAATTCAGAACCTTCTCTTCTGTTTCTCTCCTGGGTTTCGGACGCATTTTTCAGTTTATCCAAAAATACTTTTTCAACGATATGAGTAGTGGTTTGCGAATTGGCGATTACTTGGGTTTTTGTCGGCACTTCCCAGATTTCAGAAACGATGCTGGTAGCATCTTCTGTTTTTAAATCGGTTTTTACGGTTCCTTTTTCGGTCCATGAAATATAATACAACGGTGTTTCTTTGGCTTTGAAACTGGTAATTTTGCATTCAGACAATGTTTTCTTTGCGTCTACGGGTCTTGAAAAAAGAAGTTCTTTTTTTCCGCCTTCATCAACATACAAATGAAATTCGTTTTTTACGATTTCCGCCGAAAGATTATCGGTTTTTGTGAGCACTTCTGTTCCGGTTTTACCTTTGGAACTACCCTTCTTTTTTTGGCTGTAACCAACGGTAGTAAGCATTGCGAGCGCAAATACTAAAATTGTTTTTTTCATATTTTTTTACAGGTTTCTTGGTAATGAAAAATACAAAAATATTCTTGATAAAAACAATTCTTCAATTATTTAACAATTGCACGAGTTAATGTAAAATAAAAAACCACCTCGCGGTAAACGAGATGGTTTAATTTATAAATCAAAAAGGATTATTTTACTTCTTCAAAATCTACATCCTGAGTTGTATCTCCTGAAGCGTCTGCTTGTGGCTGAGCTTCGTGAGTTTGTCCTTCTGCCTGCGCTTTGTACATTTCTTCGGAAGCATTTTTCCATGCTTCGTTGATAGCGTCTAAAGCCGGTTGAATTGTTGCAATATCTTTTGTTTCATATGCCGCTTTCAATCCGTCTAAAGCCGTTTGAATATTTGCTTTGTTTCCTTCAGATAATTTATCTCCGAACTCTGACAATTGTTTTTCGGTTTGGAAAATCATTCCGTCAGCTTCGTTTAATTTATCTACTTTTTCTTTTGCTAATTTGTCTGCTTCTGCATTCATTTCAGCTTCTTTTTTCATTTTCTCGATTTCTTCCTGAGTCAATCCTGAAGAAGCTTCGATACGGATATCATGTGATTTACCGGTTCCTTTATCAACCGCAGTTACGTGAATGATACCATTGGCATCGATATCAAAAATAACTTCAATTTGAGGTACTCCTCTTGGTGCAGGCGGAATTCCGTCTAAATGGAAACGACCGATGGTTTTGTTGTCTGTAGCCATGGCTCTTTCACCTTGCAACACGTGGATTTCCACACTTGGTTGGTTATCAGCCGCAGTTGAGAAAACCTGAGATTTTTTAGTTGGAATAGTTGTATTTGACTCGATTAATTTAGTCATAACACCACCCATAGTTTCGATACCTAAAGAAAGCGGAGTAACGTCTAATAACAATACGTCTTTCACATCTCCAGTTAAAACTCCACCTTGGATTGCGGCTCCAATCGCCACAACTTCATCCGGATTTACTCCTTTTGATGGTTTTTTACCGAAGAATTTCTCTACTTGCTCCTGGATAACAGGGATACGTGTTGAACCTCCTACTAAGATTACTTCGTCAATATCAGAAGTTGATAAACCAGCATCTTTTAACGCTTTAGCAACCGGCTCCATAGAACGTTTTACTAAACTGTCTGCCAATTGCTCGAATTTAGCACGAGTTAACGTTTGTACTAAGTGTTTCGGTCCTGTAGCAGTAGCCGTAACGTATGGCAAGTTGATTTCTGTTTGAGCAGAAGACGATAATTCGATTTTTGCTTTTTCAGCAGCTTCTTTCAAACGTTGTAATGCCATTGGGTCTTTACGTAAATCGATACCTTCAGCAGTATTGAAATCGTTAGCCAACCAGTCGATGATTACTTGGTCAAAATCGTCACCACCTAAATGTGTATCTCCGTTTGTAGACAATACTTCGAAAACACCGTCTCCTAATTCAAGGATGGAAATATCGAAAGTACCACCACCTAAATCGTAAACAGCGATTTTATGATCGTGTCCTAATTTATCCAAACCGTACGCTAACGCTGCAGCTGTAGGTTCATTGATAATTCTGCGTACTTTTAAACCTGCAATCTCACCAGCTTCTTTAGTAGCCTGACGTTGTGCATCGTTAAAGTAAGCCGGAACGGTAATAACCGCTTCTGTTACTGTTGTACCTAAATAATCTTCAGCAGTTTTCTTCATTTTTTGAAGTACCATTGCTGACAATTCCTGTGGCGTGTAAAGTCTTCCGTCGATATCAACACGTGGTGTGTCATTATCTCCTTTAACAACTTTATAAGCTACAGTTGATGCTTCTTTGGCGCTTTCTGTGTATTTATTACCCATAAAACGTTTGATAGAAGCAATAGTTTTAGTTGGATTCGTTACTGCTTGTCTTTTCGCAGGATCACCCACTTTAATTTCGCCACCTTCCACAAAGGCAATTACAGACGGTGTAGTTCTTTTTCCTTCGGCATTAGCAATTACAACTGGCTCTCCACCTTCCATTACGGATACGCAAGAGTTTGTTGTTCCTAAGTCGATTCCAATAATCTTACTCATTTTTATAATAGTTTAATTTTAATTCAAAAGTTTCAAACTCGTGTTGCAAATGACAAGGATTGTGCCAATGGTAAAAAAAATATAAATTGTCAGATTCTGTTAAAAAATAATTCAAAAATACTGACAGGATGACATTAACGTGCACATGTCTGACCATAAATAATAATAAAACTTATATTTGACATTTAATTTCTGATGTGTAAATGACATTTTTAAAAAATAAAAAAAATATCCTTCTCATTATTACCGGTTTACTGGCAATAACACTTATTTTACTCTTAAACATCAATACCTTTTATTGGGCCGATGATTATGCCATACTAAACGAAATAAACGATTTAGGAATTTATCAAAGATGTATTCATGGTTATTATGCCTGGGATGGCCGTTACCTGACACCCGCCGCTTTTTTACAAGGAGTTTTTTTAGAAACGCTACCAGTAGAGATAATAACCCTGATATGGAATGCTTGTTTTTTGCTCAGCGGAATTCTTTTATTTTATGTCATAAAAGAGGAAACAAAAGATTATTCCGATTCCTCCGATAAAATTTATTTACCCTTTTTAGTTGCTGTTATTTTTTGGTTGGGTTCCTATAGACACATCGGACAAACCATTTATTGGGCAACGGGTGGTGTTTATACCTTTAATTTACTTTTAGGTGCGGTTTGGCTGCTTTTGTTTTATAAGATTCAGAAAACAAGCTTAGCAGGACTAAAATTTGGTTTTTTACTTTTTACGCTATTTATTGGCTTAACTACGCAAAACCTGACCATTGGTTTCATTACTTTTTTATTGCTGACAATTGTAAACGACTATCTTAAGAATGAGCAAAAAAACTGCATTTATAATGGAGTTTTACTTCTGATAATCGTCGGCGGAACCCTATTTTTAAGTTTAGCACCGGGCAATTTCGTTCGGGCTGAAGAAATCAACAATTCAGCATTCAAAGATATTTCTTTATGGATGCTTGTCAGAAATACAGCTTTCGCTTTGGTAACTTATCTCCTATTTTCATTCATTCTGATTATTATATCGGTTTTAGCGGCCTTTGTTTATGTTTTTCAGAATGGACGCACTATTACTCCTGTTTTTAAAAAGCTGATTTTTATTCCAAAAACAAAAGAACAAGGCATTGCTTTTATTGCAACCTACAAATATCTGATAGTAGCTTTAAGTACGATTTTACCATTCATCACCATGCCGGAAGTGGTTTCGCCAAGAACAGCCATTTATTTTATGTTTTTTCTTGTCATTTTTATCTTCAAATTTATCCATCAATTAGCTGTTGTTCCATTAAATAAAAAGGAAACAAAAGCAACTTCCGTTATCGCATACATCTTGTTTTTCAGTGTTTTTTGTTTCGTCATTTACAATTTTCAGAGAGGAAAAACACTTAAAGCCGAAGTCAAAAAAAGAGAATTACTCCTTAAAAATTCAAAAAACAAAGAGATTAGATTAAGAAGAATAGACGAAAACCTAAAATCCTATTGTTATGATTTCAGGGATTTCAGAGGCAATGACGATTGGGCTGTTGAAGCTCAAAAAATATATTTTGGCTGTATCGAAATACGCATTGAAGATTAATTATCGAATTTTATATTCAAACAACATTGGGTTTTCAAACTTGGTTTCGTCAAGATTAAATTGCCTGTCGTAACCTTTCCACGGCGAGTTCGAAAAGAAATACAACTTTTCATTTAGAATTATTCCTAAAGCCGGCTCATCAAATTCCGGTCGGTTGGCATCGATAATTTTTACTTCTTCAAAGCCATTCTGATTTTCGTTCAGAAGATACTGCATTACCCGAATCGGTTTTACACCGTTATGTATTGCAAAAAGTCTGTTTTCATTAAAAACCAAACCGTCAATTCCTTTTGGAGTCAAATTTCCCTGAAATTCAATCCAATATCTGTTCTCAGGGTTTCGTGTATCAATTACTAAAATTCCTTTTAAATAATCGGCAATGAACAATTTTGACTGGTTGTCGTTAAAAGTGATTCCCTGCAGATTAAAAGCTTCGTTTTTCAAATCCAGCCAAACGGAAAGTTTATCATCAGAAATCTTATAAATCAAAGCGTCACCACTATCGGAAATGTAAACATTATCCTTTTTATCAACAACCAAATCGCCAAAAACATGATTGCCTTCTACCGGAAAACGCTTTACAATTTTTTTGCTTGTTATATCGATTTTCAGCACTTCCGATTTTCCTTCCATTTCTTTTGAATATCCAATCATTTCAGGCATTGCGCCAGTGGCAACCCAAAGGTATTTTTCTTTAGAATCTGTTTTCATGGCAAATACCGAAAAGTTACTTTCTGTAAACCAATCGGAACATTTTCCGGTTTTTATATCGAAAGAAACGATTTTCTTTTTGCGTATGCTGGAAGCCAACCAGATTTTTGGTTTTTCCAGATAGTGCAAACTCTCCGGATGTAATTCTTTCTCGGACAATGAAATAACTTTTTCTGAATTCGCAACTTGTTTGTCCAACGCCTTTTTCAGATAAACAATTTTCTCGAATTCCGCCGATTGTCTTATGTTGTCGAAATCGGTATCTTTTTCAAAATCGACTTTATTATTCATTAAAGTCAATCGTTTTAGAGTCAGAATCGCTTTTTCCTGCTGATTATTCAAGGCATAAGCTGCCGAAAGATTGTATGTATATGTCGGATGTAACGGCCGAACACTATCTAATTTTTGTGTAAGTTTTAAAAATTGAGGATAGTTTTTTGCTTTGTATGCTTCGATACTTTTATTATAAAGTTCTTGTTGCGATTGTGAAAAACAAGGTATTGAAAGCAAGGCTATTGCGATAAAATACAAAAAGTGTTTTTTCATAATTTTAATTGATATGTCAAATATACATTTTTAATACAAATAAGAAAGTTATCGTTATTATAAAAAACATAAAGGTTTATGAACTCTCAAATTATACAATTATCTTTGTCTTAAACAAACCAAATCAATACTAAAGTTATGGAATGTATTTCCGTTTTTGATATGCTAAAAATCGGTGTCGGACCTTCGAGTTCGCACACGCTTGGTCCTTGGCGGGCGGCCGAACAATTTCTTGCTGAAATCCGTGAACGCAATCTGATTGACAACATTAACAGGATTAAAGTTGATTTATATGGATCACTTTCACTGACAGGACACGGACACGCTACCGATTTGGCTGTAATGCTTGGATTAAGCGGTGCCGATCCGGAATATATTCCCGTGGAGAGTATTGACGTTATTATCACTGCCATAAAAAACAAAAAGGAAATCTTCCTCGGAAATGAGATTATCATTCCATTTGACTTTGAAAAAGACATCGTTTTCAATAAAAACTTTCTGCCGTTTCATGCGAACGGACTAACTTTTACGATTTATACAGACGATGAAGAATACAGCTCCACCTTCTACTCGATTGGTGGTGGATTTGTGGTAAAAGAAGACCGCGAACATTCGAAAGAAAACAAGGAAATAAAAGGCACATTCCCTTATCCGATTGACAAAGCAGCCGAATTGTTAGAGTATTGTCAGAAAGAAAACAAAAAGATTTCTGAGATTGTTTTGGAAAACGAAAAATCGATGCGTTCGGAGGAAGAAATCAATCACGAATTGATGCGTATTTGGAATACGATGCTGGAATGTATTTACATCGGTTGTCATTCCGAAGGGACGCTTCCGGGCGGATTGAACGTTCGTCGACGCGCTTACGACATGCATAAAAACCTGATTGGTGTTTTACCTTATGACAACCCGCAATCGTGGTTGGAAACCATTCGTTTAACCGAAGTGAAATTCCGCCAGATTTTAAAATGGGTTAGCTGTTTCGCTTTGGCAGTCAATGAAGTAAATGCTTCGTTAGGACGTGTTGTAACCGCACCAACCAACGGAAGTGCCGGAGTAATTCCAGCCGTTTTGATGTATTATATGGTGATTGAAAATCACGAAGCCAACGACGAACACATCAAGCAATTTTTGATGGTGGCCGGTGAAATTGGAAGTATTTTCAAAAAAGGGGCAACCATTTCAGCCGCGATGGGCGGTTGTCAGGCGGAAATTGGGGTTTCTTCAGCCATGGCAGCGGCAGCGTTATGCGAAGTGATGGGCGGAACTCCGGAACAGGTTTTAATGGCAGCAGAAATTGCTATGGAACATCATTTAGGGTTAACCTGCGATCCGATTGGAGGATTGGTACAAATTCCGTGTATCGAAAGAAATACAATGGGTGCGATAAAAGCCATTAATGCAGCAGAATTAGCCATGGAAACGGATCCTAAAAACGCAAAAGTACCTTTAGACAAAGTTGTTGATACCATGTGGCAAACGGCTAAAGACATGAACAACAAATACAAAGAAACGTCTGAAGGTGGTTTGGCAGTAGCCGTAAACTTAGCAGATTGTTAATCAACTATTATAATAATAGTAAACCAAGGCTGCCGATTAATTTCGACAGCCTTGGTTTTTTAAAATTCAAATGACATTGCAGTTGTTACGAAAAAATTATCTTTTGAAAATCCGTTTTGAGTTTTAAAAACTTCATCCTGAGCATGTAACCAACGGCCCTCTGCCCTGACTTTTACTTTAGAATTCGGCAGAAAATCCAAATTAAGTGAATTGCCTACTGTTTTAAAACCTCCATAGTTTGCAGCTATAATTACATTTTCTTTATCCTGATAATATTCCGAACGGTACGCTAACTGCCATTTTTTTGCGATGGAATATTGTGCAATTAAAACCGGACTGTACCAATTCGCATAATTCTCCCCTGAAATTCGTTTTTGTAAACCGTAATCGAAACCTAAAATGGTACGCCATTTTTCGGTCCATTGACAATCCCAATACAAATTGTTGAAATAACGTGTTCTTAAATCAGTTCCAATCGGTTCATCGCCAACAAAAGTACTCCAGTTAAACGTACTTTTTGAAGACGGTTTATATACAATCTGACTTCCGAAAGCGGGCAAAGCATTGCGATTCGGTTTGTTAATTCGTTGCCAGCCGTTATTTAAAATTCCGGTAAACGTCCATTTATCATTTGGCTTATAATTAAAACGGATTCCGGATAAAAAATAAGGCGAATTCTCTGCTAAAATGGAACGTGTCACATTCAAATTACTGGATGATGTTGCGGATTCAAAACCAATATGTGATGCAAAAATTCCAACATCGATACTCGTTTGCTGGTTTTTATCCAAATAGGCGCCAACAAATGCTTCATTTAAAAACTTAACATCTTCATTGGAGTAATTATCCTGAACATAAGTACCCGTGTGAACCGCTATTTTTGCATAATAATTCTCATAAGAAATCGAACTTTTCAACAAAGCTACATTCACATTAAATTCGTTGTGACGGTTGTGATTGTAAAGAAAACTTTGTCGTTGTTTCGTTTCCGGTTTATTGAAATCGTAACTGTAATACGTTTCAATATATCCCGAAAAATCAACTTTTACTTTTGATGAATCTTGTAATTGCTCTTGTGCCCAAAGTTGTAATGAGCTGATGAAAAATAATACTAATGCTTTTCTCATAAGGCAAAATTAACTCGATTTACGTTCCAAAACAACATTTGAAACCGGATGATATACCATAGGAACGTTTTCTATAGCTACATCGCTTTTATCCAAACCAAAAGCTTTTTCATCGGAAATAGATAATCGTTTCAAAATGAAGTAGGATTTTAAAAGCCAATCGTGTTTGATGGAAAATTCATTTTCAACCGAAAGGAATTTTTCGATGATTACGAATTTGAAATCAGGACTTGAATTATATTTGGTCGAACCGTCAGGACGAATATGCAAATTAAGTTCTTTTCGTTCCACCAATTCCTGAACGATTTTCTTGAAATACAACTCTACTCTCGGCTGAATTCGGAATCCGACATTTAAGATTAACTTGATTACTTTATCATCCAAGATTTCGACCACTTCATAATTTAATGTATAAGGCTCGTTGGTACGGTTGATGTGTAAAAACCAGTAAACATCAGCACGTTTCGGTTTTTTAGCAAAGACGGATTTGATTATTTTTTTCTCAATTTCATAGGTTCTGTCGGCTTTCGATAAATAAATCAAATGCGTAGAATACTTCGGAATATTGTCGTCTTCACTTAATTCGTTAAGCAATGGTGCTTGTTCTGCCAGATTCACAAATTTCAGGTAGTTATTATTGAGTTTGCGTGCATAATACCAAACGTACATCACCATGAATATGAACAATTCGAAGAATAAAAACATCCAACGTTCTTTGATTTTCACCACATTGGCTACGAAAAACGAAACTTCAATGGTTGAAAAAATAAAAAGGATAACCGCCACCCAGCCAATTTTAACCTTTTTAATGAAGATTAAGTAATACGCCAACAAAAAAGTGGTCATTAACATCGCAATCGTAATGGAAAAACCGTAAGCCGCTTCCATGTGTGCTGAGTTTTTGAAATACAAAATCATCATGATACAACCAATCCACAAAATCGTATTAATCGATGGAATATAGATTTGTCCTTTTAATTCAGTTGGGTTTTTCAGAGCTACTCTTGGCCAGAAATTCAGGGAAATAGCTTCGTTTATTAAAGTATATGAACCGCTAATCAAAGCTTGTGATGCGATAATGGCTGCAACTGTAGCGATAATGATTCCGAAAATCAAGAACCATTCCGGCATGATGGCAAAAAATGGGTTTCGACTTCCTAATGACGGATTACCTTGCGACATTAACCATGCAGCTTGTCCTAAATAATTCACTAATAATGAAACTTTTACAAAGCTCCACGTAATCCGAATGTTTTTTCTTCCGCAGTGTCCTAAATCAGAATACAAAGCTTCGGCTCCGGTTGTACAAAGAAAAACAGCTCCTAATAGCCAAAATCCATGTGGATATTCCACTAAAAGTCGGTACGCATAAACCGGATTTAAGGCTTTAAAAATTTCCGGATGATGTACGATTTGTGAAGCTCCTAAAACAAAAAGCATCGAAAACCAAACGACCATGGCTGGACCAAATAAACTTCCTACTTTTTGTGTCCCAAACCGTTGAAAGAAAAACAAAGCCGAGAGAATTCCAATTACGATTGGAATTGTTGGAATTCCGGGAATGATAACATCCAAGCCTTCAACAGCCGAAGCTACGGAAATTGGTGGTGTGATAATTCCATCGGCTAAAAGCGTTGTGGCTCCTAAAATGGTAGGAATCACGAGTTTCCCCTTTCCAAATCGTTTTACTAAAGCATATAACGAAAATACGCCTCCTTCTCCATTGTTATCAGCGGAAAGCGTTAGAAAAATGTATTTGAATGTGGTTTGAAACGTCAACGTCCAGAAAACACAGGAAATTCCGCCATACACCAACAATTCGGATATTGGTCGGTCGCCGATAATCGACTTCATCACATACAAAGGACTCGTACCGATATCGCCGTAAATTATCCCGAGTGCGACAAGCAAAGAAGCAGCTGTAACTTTATTTACATTTTGAGTGCTCATTTTGATTTAAAAATTTGATTATTAATTATTTATATTGATTTAATTCTGAAAAAACAAGGCAATAAGAAAGCCGACTATGAAGCTGATGTTCATAATCCTGAAGCAATAATTCGAAAAAATTAACTAGTTGATGTTAAAGCGGTATCCGATTCCCGATTCGGTTAAAATGTGTTTCGGACGGTTCGGATCTTTTTCTATTTTCTTTCTTAGTTGGGCTATAAAAACCCTTAAATATTGGGTTTGGTCAATATAACTTGGTCCCCAAACTTCCTTTAAAATATATTGATGCGTCAATACCCTTCCTTCATTTTTAATCAGAATTGAAAGCAGCGTATATTCGGTTGCAGTGAGTTTTAGAACTTCATTGTCAATTTTTACGATTCTGGCGGAAAAATCAATCTTAAGGTTGTCCATCGAAACAATTGGTTCACTTGAAGTTCCGGCTAAATTTCGGAGTGCTGCTCTGACTCTAGCAAGCAATTCATGGGTTCGGAAAGGTTTCGTTAGATAATCGTTTGCACCGTTGTCCAGAGCTTTCACAATTTCTTCTTCGGCACTTTTAACCGATAAAATAATTACCGGATTGTTAAACCATTGACGAAGCTGTACCAGCACATTTTGTCCGTCATCGTCCGGTAAGCCCAAATCCAGAATAATTAGATCCGGCGGATGACTTGCAGCCAGCATCAGCCCTTCTTTGGCATTAACCGCAAATGCTGTTTTGTAACCATTGGCTTCCAAAGTGATTTCCAATAACTTGCGGATTTGACTTTCGTCATCGATTACTAAAATGGTGGCATTATTCATGGCTGATAGAATTAGTTTGCATTACTAAAGCCGGAAAAGAAATGGTAAAAACCGCGCCGCTTTCTTCTTCTTTATTCGATACATAAATTTCCCCTTTTTGAGCTTCCACAAAACCTTTTACTATGGAAAGCCCCAGTCCGGTTCCTCCGGTTTTGGAATCTTTCAAACGGTAGAATTTATCAAATACTTTTTCGATTTCATCATCCGGAAAACCGTCGCCGTCATCTGCAATTGTGATAATGCAGGTCATTACTTTATCTTCATCGCCATCGTAATTTACATCCGGTTTATACTCGACACCGATTTCGATTAAAGCGCCTTGCGGCGTGTATTGTGAAGCATTAAAAACCAGATTGTAAATGATTTGTTCGGTCAGTCCATAATCTAATTTAAATAACGGAAGATAGTCCGGCGTTTTTACTTTTATGCGATGATTTGTCAATTCCTCCTTAAGATGATCCAAAACATTATAAACCAATTCTTTTAAATCACACCAATCCATTTTGGGTTGAATATAACCGGATTCCAGACGCGACATGTTCAGTAAATTTTCTACCTGATGATTTAACCGAAGGGACGCTTTTTCCATTTCACTTAACAGTTTTGTACTGTTTTCTTCTGATATTTTTGGTCGTACCTGAAGTGTTCCAACAGCTCCCATAATAGTTGAAATAGGAGTTCGTAACTCATGTGATAATGAATCTAATAAGGTGTTATAAAGTTTCATGGTTTGTAACTTCGCTTCTTTAGCGTGTGCGAGTTGATTAGCCTTCCTGATTTTAAAAGTCAAAACGGCATTTATCAAAGCGATAATAAAAAAGAGCAGCAACAAAAAACCATCTTTTGCCGATTCAATATGGAGCGTATAATAAGGTTTGATGAATAGAAAATCCATCGCCAAAGCACTTAAAATCGCCGCGAGAAGCACCGGATAGATATCTAGAAAAATTGCCAATAATGAAACCAATACCAGCAATAAATAACCAATTATAGTATAGTCTAAATAATTTCTTGTGAAAAGAAATAATGTCGATACTAAACCGACCGAAACAACACTAAATAAGTATTGATTTTTGGCTCGCGTATGTTGAATTAACTTTTTCAATTTTTTATGACTTAATTACACTACAAAGTTAAGCCATAAGTTGTAAGTATTTTATAAGATGAAATGTGGGAAGTATAAAGATTTTATAAAGATTATTTAGCCGATTTTCGTCGGGTATCAATCAGGTAAATAATTTTCCAAATTCCGTTTTCATTATAAAGTGTAAACGCGTTTACTCCGGAATGGCTTAATTTACCGTTCACATAAAATTCATAAGGGGTCCAGGCATGAGCCATTTTACCGTCAACCTGAATGGAATAACTCAGGATTCTTTCCTCAAATTTTAAATCGGTCGGAAATGTGGAAAATGATTTATAAAATTCCGATGGTTTTTCGTCTTCAAAACGAGTTCCCTTCTGCCCTTCTATTATGGATTGCAATATCATTTTTTCAGCACAAACCGATTTTATTTTCATCGTGTCTTTGGCATGAAAACCTTCAAAGAATTTTTTTACAGTATTTTCAACTTCAGCTTTTTGAGCATTTACAGTAATCGTAAAGCAAACCGTTATAAATAAAATCAGCTTTTTCATGTTTTTTGTTTTTATCTGATAATAAGTAGTAATTATCGGGATATTGTTACGTCATTTTAGAAATTGTAGTAATTTTACAAACTAATTACAGTAGAAAAGAGCAGTTAAAAGTCAATACACGACTTTTTAACTTCCGATTTCTAACCACTAATAACTTTAAGAATATGTCAGTAGCCAAAAAAGATTACAAAAGAATAACCACAAAGTCTTTAATCGAAATGAAGGCCAACGGAGAAAAGATTTCGATGTTAACCGCTTACGATTATACCATGGCAAAAATTGTTGATGCCGCCGGAGTTGACGTAATTTTAGTGGGTGATTCTGCCAGTAATGTTATGGCCGGACACGAAACAACACTACCAATCACTTTAGATCAGATGATTTATCACGCGTCAAGTGTGGTTCGCGCTGCAGAAAGAGCATTGGTGGTTGTGGATTTGCCTTTCGGAAGTTATCAGTCGGATTCCAAAGAAGCATTGCGTTCTTCGATCAGAATTATGAAAGAAAGTGGTGGTCACGCTGTAAAACTCGAAGGCGGAAGCGAAATTAAAGATTCCATCAAAAAAATATTAAACGCCGGAATTCCAGTGATGGGACATTTGGGTTTAACACCGCAGTCAATTTACAAATTCGGAACTTATACCGTTCGTGCCAAAGAAGATGCAGAAGCAGAAAAACTATTGGAAGATGCTAAAATGTTGGAAAAAATCGGGTGTTTTGCCTTGGTTTTAGAAAAAATTCCATCCGCTTTGGCTAAAAAAGTAGCAGAAAGTATCTCGATTCCGGTTATAGGAATTGGCGCCGGAAGCGGCGTTGACGGTCAGGTTTTGGTATTGCACGACATGATTGGAATGACACATGAATTCAGTCCGCGTTTCTTACGACGTTATATGAATCTTTACGAAGACATGACAAAAGCCATCGGGCAATATGTTGATGATGTAAAAGCTCAGGATTTCCCTAATGCTAATGAGCAATATTAGTCGGCAGTTTTCAGTAATCAGTTAGCAGTTATTTTAGTGTCTGAAAAAATTATATCTACAAAGGACAACCTTCAAATTCTTCACGAAGACAATCATATTATTGTCATCAATAAGCGCGTGGGCGATATCGTACAAGGCGACAAAACCGGTGATAAACCGCTATCGGATGTTGTAAAAGAATACATTAAAGAGAAATACAACAAGCCAGGAGATGTTTTTTTGGGAGTTGTGCATCGGCTTGACCGACCTACAACAGGAATCGTGATTTTTGCGCGAACCTCAAAAGCTTTGACGCGTTTAAATGAAATGTTCAGTCAGCGAGAAACTAAAAAAACGTATTGGGCCGTGGTAAAAAACCAGCCGCCAAAAACGGAAGATATTTTGATTCATTTTCTGAAACGAAATCCGAAAAACAATACATCCAAAGCCCATTTAAAAGAAGTTCCGGAAAGTAAAAAAGCCAGTTTGGATTATAAAATTATTAAGAAACTGGATAATTATTATGCCTTGGAAATCAATTTGCATACGGGAAGACACCATCAGATCCGTTCGCAACTTTCTGCTATTGGCTGTCCGATAAAAGGCGATTTAAAATACGGTTTCGACCGAAGTAATCCAGACGGAGGCATTCATCTTCACGCCCGAAAATTAATTTTCACCCATCCCGTTACGAAAGAACTGATTGAAATTACAGCACCGGTTCCAAATGATACTATTTGGAAAAGTATTTGATTTTTTGTTAATTTAACAAATTAAACCTTAATATTAAGCTGTATGAAGAAACAATTACTTCTTTGCTGTTCGTTGCTGAGCTTAACCGCTTTTTCACAAGAGCATTTTTCCGGAATTAACATTTCCAAAAGATCCGGTTTGTTAAACGCTACGGTAAATCCGGCAGAATTGGTTAACATGTCGAGAAAATTCGATGTTGCAGTATTCAACACCAGTGTGAATGTATCTAACAATAAAATAAAATTTAACGATATCATGAAAGGTGAAAATCTGGAAGATAAAATCTTTACCGGGTCTGATCCAACGAGCATACGACTGGATGTATTGATACAAGGTCCTTCTGTTGCTATGAAATATAAAAAATGGGCGTTTGCCCTTGCTTCGGCTGGTAATATTAAAGCGAATGCTACTGATGTCGATGTGAACTTTGGAAATGCAGTTACGAATTCCTTTTTAGGTACGGCACAAATTAATTCGCAATACAATCAACGATTGAATGCTGCCTCCTGGGGAGAAATCAATCTGTCGGCCGCACGGAATATTTTTGAGAACGACGACCACAAATTCAGTGGTGGTGTGACTTTAAAATTACTCTTCCCGGGTTCTTATATGAATATGGGTGTTGATAAACTTCAAGGTCAGGTTACAAACGATATTACGACCGGTGATGTTTATTTGTATAATGCAACGGCCAACGTAAATTTCTCTTATTCCGGATCATTGGCCAACAGTTATAATGACAATTCCAATTATACCAATCTCTTTGCAGGAGGATTAAACGGAGTTGGTGCTGATTTCGGTTTCAATTATCAATGGAAAGAAAAAGTTCAGGTAGCTACTGATGGTGGAGACAAAACGGTAGATGAATATAAATTAAACGCAGGATTGTCTTTCAGAAATATGGGAAGCATGACGTTCAAGGACGATAATAATGAATCTGCGAACTATCAGCTTACTATCCCAACAACCAACCCATTAAATCTTGCTGATTTTGAAAATTCGGAAAGCGTAAGAGATATTGAGCAAATTTTAATGGACCGAGGCTATCTCACCAAACAATCTTCTAACGGAGATTTCAGAGTAAAACTGCCAGCGGTACTGAATGCTTATATTGATTATAAGATTCATAATAAATGGTATGTTTCTGCCTACACGCAGCAAAAATTATCCGATGACAGTCAGAACGACTTTACCACTATCCAGAACATCATTACCCTGACACCACGTTTTGCCGGTAAAAATTACGAACTGTATCTGCCGTTGTCAAGCAATGAGGTTTCCGGATTTACAACCGGTTTTGGTTTCCGATTGGGTGGTTTCTTCTTAGGATCCGGTTCTATTGTAACTGCTGCGTTGAACAATTCAAAACAAGCCGATATTTATATGGGATTCCGATTCGGTATATAATCATATTTAACAAACATAACCACATAATTTTATGAATGATTTTTTAAGAAAACTGGAAAGTTTAAAACAAAACGGATATCAATTAGACTTAGGAGATGTTATTTCACAAAGCTTTGAAAATTACAAGAAAATTGCAGTAACGGTTGGTATTGCAATGATTTTAGTTTCAATAGTTTTTATAGTTGTCGGATTAGGTTCATTGGGTTTTTTGGTGGGTTTTAATGATTTTGCTCAGAAAATGACCGATTTTCAGATTACCAATTTTTCCACTCTTACACTTGTCCTTTACATTTTTGGAACTGCTGTGTTTACAGCACTTACCTACCCTTTTACAGCAGGTATAATCAAAATGTGTCATGAAGCCGAAATTGGTCACGAAATTAATATTTCAATGGTTTTCGATCATTATAAGTCCGATCGTTTTAAAGACCTTTTTTTGTCAGCACTTCTCATTTCATTTGCCACCACTTCTGTCGCAACATTATGTGAATTTGCCGGTTATAAGTTCATCGGAATGATTTTTACATACGGAATTGCATTTTCGGCAGTTTTCATGATTCCGCTGATTATTTTCGGAAAACTGAATTATATGGATGCAATTAAAAACAGTTTTGCATTGGTATTCAAACAACCTTTCGTAATTTTAATAGCTTTAATTGTTGCATTTATTATGGCCATAATCGGATTTTTCGGACTTTGTATCGGGATTTTCTTTACCATGCCTTATTTTTATTCAACACATTACGTTTTATACAAAAATGCAGTCGGCATCATTGACAAAAGTGAAATCGATGACATAGGTGTTCCGGAAGTATAAATCAAACTCAAAAAATCAAAACCCATGAAATGGAGAGGAAACAGACAAAGTGACAATGTGGAAGACCGCAGAGGACTTTCAGGCGGAAAAATTGCTGTAGGCGGTGGTATAATCGGTATTATCGTTTTATTGCTCAATCTTTTTGGTGGTGAAAATGCGCAACAGCTAACACCAATTCTCGAACAGATGCAGCAAGGACAACAACAACCAACCGAACAACGGGAGCTTACCGCTGAAGAAGTTGAGATTGGTGAATTTGTCAAAACCAACTTTGCTTTCATGGAAGACACTTGGGTTAAAATTTTTGAAGAAAACGGACTGACATACGAAAAACCGAAGATGGTTTTATTCACCAATCAGGTTCAAACTGCCTGTGGTGGCGCAACCTCGGCATCGGGTCCTTTTTATTGTCCGGGAGATAAAAAAGTATACATGGATATGGCTTTTTTTGAAGAACTCAGAACCCGTTTCGGAGCCAAAGGGGGTGATTTTGCTATCGCATACGTAATGGCACATGAAGTAGGACATCATGTTCAGACTTTGTTGGGAACTTCCGGAAAAGTACGACAGTTACAAGCCGGTAAAAGTGAAGCCGAAGCCAATAAATTATCAGTTTGTTTGGAATTACAGGCCGATTTTTATGCTGGACTATGGGCTTATCACAACAAACAGTATTTAGAAGAAGGTGATATTGAAGAAGCGTTAAGTGCTGCGAATGCGGTTGGAGATGATGCCATTCAGACCAAAATGCAGGGACAGGTTAATCAGGAATCCTTTACGCACGGAAGTTCGGAACAGCGTATGAAATGGTTTATGCGAGGTTATAAAACCGGAGATATAAAGCAAGGTGACACTTTTGCAGAAGAATTAGAATAAAAAAATCGGGATCTTTTCCCGATTTTTTTTATCTATAAACTGATCACTGAATTTAGCCCAACCAGCCATCACGATCTAAACTCCGATATTGAATGGCTTCCGAAATATGATTGGGCGCTACTTTTTCCGAGCCTTCCAAATCGGCAATGGTTCTTGACACTTTCAAAATCCTGTCATACGCACGAGCGGAAAGATTTAACCGTTCCATAGCCGTTTTTAATAATTGCAGTGATATTTCATCCAAAACACAATGTTCACGTATCTGTTTGGTACTCATTTGCGCATTGTAATGAATATGTTCAAAATTTTCAAACCGAACGGCCTGAATTTCTCTTGCTTTCGTTACCCTTTTTCTGATTTCAACACTACTCTCTCCGTTTCGGGTATCGGATAATTTTTCAAAAGGAACCGGTGTAACTTCAATATGAATGTCGATACGGTCTAATAAAGGCCCCGAAATCTTACTCAAATAGCGTTGCATTTCGGCTGGCGATGAACTCACCGGGGCATCCGGATCATTGAAATAGCCGCCGGGACTTGGATTCATACTCGCCACCAACATAAACGATGACGGGTAAGTTATCGTAAATTTAGCTCTTGATATCGTCACTTCCCGATCTTCCAAAGGTTGTCGCATGACTTCCAGAACTTCACGTTTGAATTCCGGCAATTCATCCAAAAATAAAACACCATTATGAGCCAGTGAAATTTCTCCCGGTTGCGGATAACTGCCCCCTCCAACCAAAGCCGCACTTGAAGCATTATGATGCGGACTTCGAAATGGACGTTGATTCATCAGTCCGGTATCTTTTACTTTTCCGGCAACACTGTGAATTTTAGTGGTTTCCAAGGCTTCTTTTAACGTCATTGGCGGTAAAATACTGGGTAATCGTTTGGCTAACATTGTTTTTCCGGCTCCTGGTGGTCCGATCAGAATAAGGTTATGTCCGCCGGCCGCTGCAATTTCCATACACCGTTTTATCGACTCCTGCCCGCGTACTTCAGCAAAATCAAACTCGGGATAGTCTAAGGTTTTATAAAATTCTTCACGGGTATTGATTACGGTTGGTTCCAATGTTCCTTTGCCTTCAAAAAAATCAATGACTTCCAATACGTTTTCAACTCCATAAACATCGAGTCCGCTTACAATGGCTGCTTCTTTAACATTTTCCTTTGGAAGAAAAAAACCTTTGTAACCTTCTTCTTTGGCTTTAATTGCGATGGACAAAGCTCCTTTTATGGGTTGCATGCCTCCGTCAAGGGAAAGTTCTCCCATAATAATGTACTTTCCGACTTCTTCCGGTTTTATCTGACCGGTAGCTGCTAAAATCCCGATGGCAATGGTTAAATCATAGGCTGATCCTTCTTTTCTCAAATCAGCGGGTGCCATATTGATGGTGATTTTTTTAACAGGAAGGGTATAACCGTTATTCTTTAAGGCTGCAGCAATCCGATAACTGCTTTCTTTTATGGCATTATCAGGTAATCCTACCAAGTGGTAGCCTACTCCTTTATCTACATTTACCTCTACGGTAACGGTCGTGGCGTCTACTCCGAATACGGCGCTTCCAAATACTTTAACTAACATGGCGTATATTTTTTTCAAATATACTATTTTTCTTATAAAAAATTAAAATTAATTAATTTTACATTAATTGCATAAATAAGAATTGTCATACACATCTATCATAGGAGTGATTAAATTAAATAGCGCGAGAACAGGAAACCACATTACCCAAAGTTGAGATCGGATTTAATTAATGTTTTGGATTGAAAAAATTAATTATAAACTAATTGGTTTGGCTACGGCTTAGTCGTTTGCGTATGAAAAGAAAGGAGGTTAATTCCCTCCTTTCTTTTTTAAAATTATAAAAGCACATAAAAGTATAATTATACATCCAACTATAGATAAAATTAATCTCCATGGCTCATAATTACCAATTTTACCTGAAAAAATTTTAAAAACAATAACTGTACAAATTAATAATAGAATAATTAAAGGTACTAATATCGGTAATTTCATAAATAAAATTTAATTAACAACCTGCGGCTGCTCCAGTTAATGCTCCACCAATTCCTCCACCGATTGCACCAACTGCACCAGCTGAAACTGTTCCAACAACAGGCAATGCCACAGTCCCAACAGCTGCACCAGCTAATCCTAAAGTAGTTGCTCCAGTAACAGCTCCGCCAAGAATACTAGATACACATTTACCCCAACCTTTCCACCAGCCTTTTGCAACTGTACCATTATACTTTGTATCTAATGCTGATATAGCATTTACAAGTTGTCTTTGAAATTCAATTTCTTCAACAAGGACTTGTTTTTCTTCTAATGATAAATCTGAATTAATAATTTCGTTTTCTTTTTTGTTTAAGAAATCAAAATATTTGAATTCATCCTCAAAGACACTCGCATTAGCAATTAAAGCAGCTTCAGTATAGAATCTTTCAGAACAATTAGCTGGTCTGATTGGTTCATAACTTACCGGTGCACCATTTACTTGTAATCTTTCCTTAACATAAATATTTATATCTTCTTGGGAAAATTGTCTACCTTCATTCTGTTTGATAAACTCAGCGGTCTCAGCAATACTAAGAATTATTTTACTTATATACTCTTTATTTGGTTTTATATCATCTATTCTATTTGATGAAACATTTGTAGTTGCTTCTTTAGAATCGCTATCATTTGAACAAGAATAGATTCCACTTAAAGTAATTGCAATTAATGCGCTTAAAATGATTTTTTTCATTATTTTAGTTTAAATTAAATTTAGGCAGTCTTACTTCATGTCCTCGAAAAACATTTAATAGGTAAGGCTGCTTTTTACTTTGGTTGGAAAACTTGAAACTTTTGAAAACCCAACCTTTCATTTCCAAATGTCTTTTTAAGGTTAGCTAATCCTTATATTGTAAGTTACAATTTTGTGAGTACAATCTTATAATTATTTTTCAAATAAAACAAAATAATTTATAAAAATTTACTTATAAAAAATTTTCAATTGTAAGAAAAAAATGCATTAAACTGATTACTAAGTACTTTTGTTATTATTCTTACAAATAAAATCTCGTTTATAATTAATATCGGGACTAAAATACCCTTTCACAGCTAGTATAGGAGTTATTACAATCAATTAAAGCTTACATATTAGGAGAATTATATATCCAAAAAGTTATAGGAGAAATAAATATAAAAATAGAATGTTGATAACTACTAACCCCGATTTAAAGATTCAGGGGTGTAGCTCATTGTAAATCTTTAGCCAAGTTGCAAATTACAGCAAAAGTTGTTTCTTCAGTTTTTCGTATTTACTGTTTTAAAAACTATATCTGAAAGCTGCACGAATTTTTCATAAATTTGAAAAAAATTACAAGTAAGAAAATTATGGGATTATTTAACGCCATTATGGGAAATGCTTCGGAAGTAAGCATCGAAAAAATTTCACAGGAGTTCCAACCGATTTTAATCAATGGGGAACATATTGAAAAAGCGTACAAAATTGTTCGTGATATGTTTGTTTTCACCAATAAAAGATTGATTTTAGTGGATAAACAAGGACTAACAGGTTCAAAAGTAGATTATCAGTCGATTCCCTACACAAGCATTAAGAAATTTTCTAAAGAAAGTGCAGGAATAATGGATTTGGATGCAGAATTAAAAATATGGGTAACCGGAGAAGCTTTACCGATTAAAAAACAATTTGGAAAAGACAACAACATTAACGAAGTATATCAGATTTTAAGTCAGCATATATTGAAATAAAAAAACGCCACTCGATTGAGTGGCGTTTTTTTATTATTATTATTTGAATTTAGCAATGCCGCTTTCTAACCAAGCTTTGTATTCATCGGAATCCGGAGTATAACCTACCGGTGAATTTAAATCTTTACCATCAGCATCAGTTACCACATAATAAGGCTGAGCATTGATATTATATCGCATTATCTGGAAATCTCTCCATTTTTTTCCGATAGTTGTAACTTCCTGACCTGTTTTCTTTGAAATGTATTGTTGATCCTTTGGCAATTCTCTTTGATCATCTCCATACAAAGAAATTAAAACAACTTCATTCTTAAGGATTGACAAAATCTCAGGTTTAGACCAAACGTTTTCTTCCATTCTTCTGCAGTTTGCACATGCGTGTCCAGTGAAGTCCAACAGAACTGGTTTATTTTTGGTTTTAGCATACGCTAATCCTTTATCATAATCTGTAAATGCAACAATTCCGTGAGGCCCATTTTTAGCGCCATCAGGTAATTTAATTTCATCTGAAGCAGATTTAGTACCAACACCACCTGAATTTTCACTGTATTCCAATGGAGGTGTATAGCCACTCAAAATCTTTAAAGGGGCTCCCCATAAACCGGGAATCAAATAGATTGTAAATGTTGTTACCAATAAAGCCAACAACAATCTGCCAACTGAAATATGTGTCAATGGACTATCATGCGGCAATGATATTCTTCCGAATAAATAAACCGCCCAAGCCCCAAAAACAGCAATCCAAATCGCTAAAAAGACTTCTCTTTCCAATAAATGAAGTTGCAAAACCAAATCTGCATTCGATAAAAACTTGAAGGCAAAAGCTAACTCTAAAAATCCTAATGAAACTTTAACCGTATTCAACCATCCTCCAGATTTTGGCAAAGAGTTCATCCATCCGGGAAACATAGCAAACAGCATAAAAGGCAATGCTATTGCGGAAGAAAATCCAAACATACCTACAATTGGTCCGATTCCGCCACTTTTTGCAGCTTCTCCTAATAAAGTTCCCACAATTGGTCCGGTACAGGAAAAAGATACGATTGCTAAAGCAAGTGCCATAAAGAGAATACCCACAAAACCACCTCTGTCTGCCTGACGATCAATTTTATTAGCCCACGAATTTGGCAAAACTATTTCAAATGCGCCTAAAAATGAAGTCGCAAAAAAGATTAATATCGCAAAAAATATAAGATTAAACCAAACGTTTGTTGACAACGCATTTAATGCATCCAAACCAAAAATAGCAGAAACCAATAATCCCAAACCTACATAAATCAGAATGATAGAAATGCCATAATAGAACGAATTTCGGATTCCTTCTGCTCTGTTTTTACTTTGCTTAGTAAAGAAACTTACCGTCATTGGAATCATCGGGAAAACACATGGTGTCAGTAAAGCTGCAAATCCTCCGAGAAACGATAAAATGAAAATCATCCACAGTCCTTTTTTCTCTTCTTTTTTCTCCAATGGTTTTTCTGTTGAAGCGGTAACGGCTTCTTTCACTTCTGAAGATGATACAGAATCCTGAACAACTGTAGTTTGCGATGAAGCGGTATCGACTGAAGTTGGAGTTACAGCAATATCTGAAACATTTGCATTTGAAGATGGTAATTTAAATTCAAGATTAGTTTCTTCCTGAATACAAGATTCTTTACAAACCTGATATTCAATATGTACTGAAATAGATTTTAAATTCGGATTTGTTATTTTTACTATTTGACGGAATTGTGCTTTGCCTTCAAACATGTATTCATCTACCTCAAAAATATCGCTGTAGACTTTCTTATATGGACTTTCTTTTGTCTTCCCAACTAATTCATAATTCCCTTTAACATTTTTGAATTGAAAAACTGATGGTAACGAACCACCTTCGGGAGTGAATTGCGAAAACATATGCCATTCATGTTCTATCTTGGCATCAAAAACCAAAACCACTTCAGTATCTGACTTTTTTTCAACAGAAGTTTTCCAATTAACTTTATTTGAAATCTGTGCTTGAGTACTTAAAAAAGTAAATGATAATAGCAGTAGGGCAAATAATTTCCTCATTATTTTAATTGAATTTTTATAATTGTTTGTGTTGTTTTATTTACAGAAAACCGCCTGTCTGCACGTTTACCGACTATCCAAACGACTTCATTTTCAGAACATAAAAGCCGGGCATTTTCCTTATCAATGAGTGAAAATTTCTCGTCTTTAAAATATTTACTCACCTTTTTCTTTCCCAACATTCCCGATGGGTAAAAATAATCACCTTCCTGCCATTTACGAAATACCAACGGAAACTTTAACGTATCTTTATCAACAAATATACAGTCTTTCTGATCTAATGTAATGTCACCTTTGTTACAAACCTTCAATTTTAATGGAACATTAAGATTTGTATTGTCTTGGTAAACAAGAAAAGTTTCAGACTCCGCCTCGCTTTTTTCAGCTAAAATAAGTTCATTCCGATCTTTCAGCAATCGGTATTGGTCTGAAAAAATTTGCTTTCCGGATTGCGCGTGAACCAAATCGTAAATATCATTCCACGCCGTAAATCCGAATGGTTTGAGCCATTGGTACAAATAGGCCTGATAATTTGGTAAAATCAATAACTCGGTAAGGTTTATTCTTTTCTGATAATCAACATCTTCTACTACTTTTCGATACACAATTCGCGAAGCATCGTCTACCATAGATTGCGCTTGTTGCAGATTTTTCAATGTTTGCTGAAAAGAATCCGAAAAACCAGAATTGAGTTCTTTTAAAATCGGAATTACATTGTGACGGAGTTTATTGCGTAAATACTTATCAGAAGCATTGCTGCTGTCTTCTCTCCATTGAACGACATTTTCCTGAGCATAACTCTCAATGTACTCACGGGAAAAAGATAGTAACGGCCTGATAATTTTGCCATTCTGCTGCGGAATTCCGGTAAGACCTTCCAATCCGGTTCCTCTGCTAAAATTGATTAAAAAGGTTTCAATCGAATCGTCTAAATGATGAGCAGTAAGCAAATAATCAAACCCTTCATTTTCCAATATTTCGTTAAACCAATTGTAACGCAATTGACGTGCAGCTACCTGAATAGATAGTTTATATAAATCAGCATATTTTTTTGTATCAAAATGATTTACGAATAATTTAATATGGTAACGATTACAGACTGATTCTACAAAAACTTCATCTCCTTCACTTTCACTGCCTCGCAGTTTAAAATTGCAATGCGCTACGGAAATATTGAAATCAGATTGCCTGAAAAGATGCAACAAAACCATACTGTCAATACCGCCGCTAACGGCAATAAGCAGCTTTTTTCCTTTTAGGAAAGAAAGGTTTTGACTGATATGATTTTGAAATTCCGATAGCATAGCCAAATGTACTGATTTTAATTCTCTGTTAAAACTTCCCGCATCGCCTTTGCCTTCAACAAACATTCTTCATATTCACTTTCCGGTTTTGATTCGGCGGTAATGGCACTTCCTACAGAGAAGGAAATATATTTTTCTTTAGAATTGTACAAAATACTTCGAATTACCACATTGAAATCAAAGTCGTTATTCGGCGTAAAATAGCCTACTGCTCCACTATACAAACCGCGTTTGGTTTCTTCCAGTGCTTCAATGATTTTCATGGCGGAAATTTTTGGGGCTCCGGTCATGCTTCCCATTGGGAATGTCGTTTTGATAATTTCAATGGGCGAAGTAGATTCATCAACTTCAGAAACTATTGTTGAAATCATCTGATGGACTTGTTTGAACGTATAAATACCACTCAATTCTTCAACGTTTACCGAACCTTTTGTGGCGGTGTGTGATAAATCATTGCGAACCAAATCGACAATCATAATGTTTTCCGAACGCTCTTTTGGATTTTGAGATAATTCGGTTTTTGATTGTTCGTCTAAAATTGAATCTGAAAAACGTTTAGAAGTTCCTTTTATGGGTTGCGAGATGATTTTCGTCCCTTCTTTTCGGATATAGCGTTCCGGAGAAGCAGATAATAAAAAATCGGTGTTATTTTTAAAGAAAGCTGCAAATGGCGGTTCGGAAATAGCATTTAGTTTCTGATAAATTTCCAACGGATGGATTTCGGTATTTTCGGCAAAGAATTCCATGCAGAAATTCGCTTCATAAATGTCGCCACGATGAATGTGCGTAAGCATTTCATTTACTTTTTCAAGATAGCTTTCTTTTGAAATGCGTTGCTGAATTTCTACTTCTGTTTTCTGATTTCTGATTTCTGATTTCTGATTTCTGATTTCTTCAAAATCTTCTTCTAACTCATCATCACACATATTCAGATAGCAGATTTCCAGTTCGTTGCCTTTCAGTAAAAAGAGTTTTTTGGGCTGAAAGAAAAACAAATCCGGAAAATGTAAACCGTCAAAATTACTGGATTTTAAGGCTTCGGTATCGTTTTTTAAATCGTACGACAAATAACCGAACAACCAATCTTTTGATTCCTGTTGGTATTGCTTTAAATCGTCAAAAGCATTGTGATAATCCGTTTTGATGGAAGTCAATGCATCGCAGGCCAGCACACATTCATAACTTCCGTAATGCTGCGGATAATGGTTGCTGTCCAGAAATACGACTTCCCGAAATTGCTGCGACCAATTCAATAGATTGTTTTTGAATTGATTGACGTCTGATATAGGTTTAAAAACCGAAGTTCTCAATAGTTCTGTTTTGTTAGTAAAATTACGGTTTACAAATAAAGTTCGCAACGAAATTTCACAAAGTTCACAAAAATGCAATGCCTTGCCCTCTAGCCCCGGTTGGAGCGGCACCTTGTAAAGCGGAAAACGGGAACAGGGACAACCGATAAGTCACTACCGATTCGCTTCAAAAAAACACACACAACTCATTGATTTTAAGTAACTTTATATGTTTTATCAACTAAAAGTTGCAATCATGAAAAAAGTAATTTTCCTTCTGATATTTGCATCTGCCCTATTGCTTTCCTGCAAAAAAGACACTCCGGTTACCAAGGAAAAACCAATCATTGGGATGAACAGTATGAGTTGTGCACCGCCTGTTGTGGATGCTGCCTGGTACACTTCGGATAAAAAAGCACCGCTTTTCAAAGGCATGGATGTGATTAACTATAAGATTACCACTAAAAATCCGGAAGCACAAAAATACTTCAATCAGGGATTGGCGTTGGCGTATGGTTTTAATCATGCAGAAGCAGCCCGTTCGTTTTACTATGCCACTAAATTGGATCCTGAATGTGCCATGTGTTTTTGGGGATTTACTTATGTGTTGGGTCCGAATTACAATGCCGGTATGGAACCCGATAATTATGAAAGAGCTTATAAAGCCATACAAACCGCATTAAAACTTAGTGATAAAGCTTCCGAAAATGAAAAAGCATTGATTAATGCACTATCAAAAAGATATGTGGAAAAGCCTGTTGAAGACAGAAAGGATTTAGATATTGCTTATTCGAATGCGATGAAAGCTGTCAGCGCAAGATTCCCCGGTGATAACGATATTAATGCTCTCTTTGCAGAATCGGTGATGGATTTGCACCCGTGGGATTTGTACGAGAAAAACGGAAAACCAAAACCTTGGACTCCGGAAATCGTTGGACTGTTTGAAAAAATCCTCAAAAAAGATCCGAAACACATTGGCGCCAACCATTTTTATATTCATGCGGTGGAAGCTTCCAATACGCCGCAACGCGGTTATGCTGCAGCCAAGTTCTTTGATGATGGCAATGCGAAATCGTTTGGACATTTAACACACATGGCGTCACATATTTACATCCGAACCGGTGATTATCATAAAGGTACAATTGCCAATATTAATGCCTGTAAAGTAGACAGTGCTTATGTTACAATGTGTCACGCGCAAGGGGCGTATCCGATTGGATATTATCCTCATAATTATCATTTTATGGCAGGAACGGCGACTTTAGAAGGCAATTCGAAATGGGCTATGTTGGGTGCTACCGAAACTTCAAAATTGGTACATCCGAAAAACATGATTTTACCGGGATTGGAAACCTTACAGCATTATTATGTGATTCCGTATTTCGTGGCGGTAAAGTTTGGAAAATGGGATGCTATTCTGAAAATGAAACTGGTTTCCGATACACTGAAATATCCCAAAGCCATTTCGCATTATGCCAGAGGAATGGCTTATTTAGGTAAAAACGATTTACGAAATGCCAAAGCCGAATTAATTCGTTTAGAAGTTTTAGCCAACGATAAAGATTTGGAAAAAATGACCATTTGGCAAATCAATTCGATGAGTTCGATTGTGAATATTGCTGCAAAAGTGCTAAATGCGGAAATTTTAGCCTCCGAAAAAAATTATACACAAAGCATTCATTTATTGCAAAAAGCAGTTGCGATTGAAGATGGTCTGAATTATAACGAACCACCGGATTGGTTTTTCTCGGTACGACACCACTTGGGAGCAGTCTTCATCGAAGCCGGAAAATACAACGATGCCATTAAAGTTTATGAAGAAGATTTAAAACAATTTCCCAAAAACGGCTGGGCGCATCACGGATTGAAACTGGCCTATGAAAAGCTTGGAAACAAACAGAAGGTCGCAGAAATGGAACAACTGATTGCAAAAAGTTGGGCTACTGCTGATGTGAAAATTTCGACTTCCAGAGTCAAGTGAAACACTTTAGCTTAAATTTATTTTATTAAATTTGAGTGACTAACCAATACAGCTAAAATGAAAATAGCCACTATTATTGTTCGGATTTTAATGGGAGCATTACTCTTATTTGCCTCAATCGCCTATTTTTTAAAGCTTTTTCCGGAACCTGAAATTACAGGTAATCTTAAAATTTTTAATGAAGGATTAGCAGCTTCAGGTTATTTAATGAATTTTGTAAAAGGAATAGAATTGCTCTGCGGATTGGCATTTATTTCCGGAAAGTTCGTTCGCTTGGCCAATTTGGTTTTATTGCCTGTATCTGTAAATATTATATTAGTTCATCTTTTTTTAGATCCGGCCAATATTGGTGCAGGTGCCTTTCTGTTTCTTGGGAATATTTTTATGATTTACAGAAATTGGAGTAGCTACAAAGAATTGCTTAAAGCATAACAACTTAAAAAAGAAAAAAAGGGTTGATAAAGATTTGAAATTGTGGCAATTATAACTATACGTACATTTATAGCTATAATTTAAATTTTAAAACTAACTTTAACTACTATTAAAACCAACCCTTAATTACTATTAAAATTGATGATGTACGCAAATTAAAACATAATATACGACTTTAGTTATCACTAAATTTAGTGATATTGCATCACTGTTTTTAGTGATTTTACGATTGGATGTATTATACGTTTATAAAAAAAGAAACCCGTACCGTTATGAACAACGGTACGGGTTTTATAGTAATTGTAATCAGTATTACACGTGTAATGCTCTGTTATCTGTAGCTGCTAATGCTGCTTCTTTGATAGCCTCTGCGAATGTTGGATGCGCGTGAGACATTCTTGAAATATCTTCTGCAGACGCTCTGAATTCCATTGCTGTAACAGCTTCCGCGATTAAATCAGCAGCTCTTGCGCCAATCATGTGGATTCCTAAAACTTCATCGGTTTTTGCATCGGCTAAAATTTTCACAAAACCTTCGATATCAGCACTTGCACGCGCTCTACCTAAAGCTTTGAATGGGAAACTTCCAGCTTTGTAAGCCACTCCGGCTTCTTTCAATTGCTCTTCGGTTTTACCAACTGCAGCAACTTCTGGCCAAGTATAAACAACACCAGGAATTAAATTATAATCGATATGTGGTTTTTGTCCGGCTAAATATTCAGCAACCATTACCCCTTCTTCTTCCGCTTTGTGTGCTAACATGGCACCGCGAACTACGTCACCAATTGCATAAATGTTAGAAGCCGTTGTTTGTAAATGATCGTTTACTTCCACCTGACCTCTTTCGGTAATTTTAACTCCGGCTTTGTCGGCGTTTAATCCGTCTGTATAAGGACGACGACCTACTGATACTAAAGCGTAATCTCCTTCTAAAGTAATTACTTCTCCTTTAGCGTTTTCTGCTTTTACTACAACACCTTCACCTACTCTGTCCACAGCTTGAACTTTGTGTGAAGTGTAGAATTTCATGCCTTGTTTTTTCAACACTTTGGTTAGTTCTTTCGATAAACCTCCGTCCATACCCGGAATAATTCTGTCCATGAATTCCACAACAGAAACCTGAGCTCCTAAACGTAAGTATACCTGACCTAATTCTAAACCGATAACACCACCACCAATAATTACAAGGTGTTTAGGCACTTCCGGTAATTTTAAAGCTTCAGTAGAAGTGATGATTCTTTCTTTATCAATTTTGATGAAAGGTAAAGACGATGGTTTTGAACCTGTAGCGATAATTACATTTTTAGCTTCTAATTTTTCTACAGAACCGTCAGCTTTGGTTACATTAACTGTAGTAGCATTTTCGAATGATCCAACGCCTTCAAAAACAGTAACTTTATTTTTGTCCATTAAGAATTTCACACCTCCAGAAGTCTGATCTACAACCGCTTGTTTGCGATCAACCATTTTCTGAAGATTTACTTTTACCTCTCCGGAAACTTCAATTCCGTGATCGGCAAAGTGTTGCAATTCTTCATAATGATGAGAAGAAGCTAACATGGCTTTCGATGGAATACATCCCACGTTTAAACAAGTTCCTCCAAGGGTTGAATATTTTTCGATAATCGCTGTTTTCATTCCCAACTGTGCGCAACGGATTGCCGCTACATAACCACCGGGACCTGAACCTATAATAACTACGTCAAATGCACTCATAGTATCTGATTTATGTTGTGTTTTTAAAAATTTCGAGTGACAAAATTAAGGAATTTTGTTTAGTAAGAAGTTCCTATTTAAGTTATTTCTTCCTTAAATTTCGAAAATTGTCGTGTTTTTCACTTCCCCAATCATAAAGGTACTGTGCGTACTCCCGATGTGCTGCAGTGTTGTTAGTTTGGTCACCATAAATTCACGGTATTCTTCCATGTCTTTTACGCAGACTTTCAGAATGTAATCGTAATCACCACTCACATGGAAACACTCTAAAACTTCTGTTAGCTGCACCACTTCTTTCTCAAACTGATTGATGAATTCTTTAGTGTGTTGCAGTAATTTAAGATGACAGAAAACCACAAAACCTTTGTTAATTTTATTCCGGTTTACCAAAGCGACGTAGTTGGAAATAATCCCTTCTTTTTCCAGCTTCTTGATGCGCTCATACACCGCTGTTACGGAAAGATTCAATTTCATGGAAAGCTCTTTGGTAGTCTGCTTACTGTCGATTTGCAACAGTTTTAAAAGTTTTTTATCGATAGCGTCAAAGTTCATCGGAAGATTATTTTTTGGTTTACGAGTCAAATTTAACAAATTGAATTCACATTTAATCTTAAAAAATAACATTTAATAGATTTATTATCTAATTATCAATTCATCTGTTGATTATTTTTCCAGAATAACCTTATTTTGATTTCGATATAACTACTAACAACCTACTAAAAATTTATTATTATGGCAGATTTTAATCCGGCAGACAGAATTCAGGATTTACAATATTTCGGTGAATTTGGAGGTGTAAACCCTTCTATTTCCGACAGTTCAACGTACACTTTCCTTTCAGCAAAAACAATGTTCGATACGTTCGAAGGTAATGCGGAAGGCTGTTATTTATATTCCCGTCATTCTTCGCCGAGTAATTTATACTTAGATAAAGCGTTAGCCGCTATGGAAGGTACCGAAACTGCAAACGTAGCCGCTTCGGGAATGGGCGCCATCACGCCTACTTTATTACAATTGTGCGGAAACGGCGATCATATCGTTTCAAGTCGTACTATTTACGGTGGAACGTATGCCTTTTTGAAAAACTTCGCTCCACGTATGGGCGTAAGCACGACTTTCGTTGACATCACAAAATTAGATGTTGTGGAAGCTGCTATTACTCCAAACACTAAAGTTTTATATTGCGAAACGGTAAGTAACCCATTATTAGAGGTTGCAGATATCGCTTCATTGTCTAAAATCGCAAAAAAACACAATCTGAAATTGGTTGTAGATAATACCTTCTCACCTTTATCTGTAGCGCCGGCGAAATTGGGTGCGGATATCGTAATTCACAGTTTAACAAAATACATCAACGGAAGCAGTGATACTGTGGGTGGTGTGGTTTGTGCATCTCAGGATTTCATTAACGATTTGAAAAACGTAAACAGCGGTGCCAGTATGTTATTAGGTCCGACAATGGACAGTTTACGCTCGGCATCTGTGATGAAAAACCTTCGCACGTTGCACATTCGTATGAAACAACACAGTCACAATGCACAATTTTTAGCAGAGAAATTTGAGGCGGACGGAATCAAAACGGTTTACCCTGGATTAAAATCACACCCAAGTCATGAGATTTACAAAACCATGATCAATCCGGAATACGGTTTCGGAGGAATGATGACAATCGACGTTGGTTCTTTAGACAAAGCCAACGAATTAATGGAATTAATGCAACAACGAAATTTGGGTTATTTGGCGGTAAGTTTAGGGTTTTACAAAACCTTATTCAGTGCACCGGGAACATCAACTTCTTCCGAAATTCCGCTTGACGAACAAAAAGAAATGGGCCTTACTGACGGATTGATTCGTTTCTCCATCGGTTTGGATAACGATATTGAGAGAACCTACAACATGATGAAAGCGTGTATGAAGGAACTTTCGATTTTAAATTAAGTTTTTTAGTTTTTTAGTTAAGAATCCGCTTTTGATAATTCATTGGCGGATTTTTTTATGTAACAAATCGAAGAAAATTGTAACTAATTGATGTGTCAAATAAATTTTGAGTTTCTTAACACAATAGGAATTCAACTTTGTATAAATTAGTCCTTTAAAATTCAGAAATTAATGAAAAAATTTACTTTATGCTTTCTATTGGCAGGTTCTGCAGCGTTTGCCCAACAGAACTTCACCATAGAAGAAACGGTAATGGGTGGCAGAAAATATGCTCCAACCACACAAACAGCACAACAATGGCGTAAAAATTCGAAATCGGTTACGTATTTAAGTTCCGATTTTTCAACTTTATTCGAAAAGAGCGCCGCTACTTCCTGGAAAGAAACGCCTTTGGCCACCAAAGCTGATTTTGAAGCCGCTTTGAAATCAAAAATTACTACTGACGAATTCACGGTAAGAACATTCCCTTTCGCAATCGACTGGAAAACTGCTAACACGTTCGAAACGGAAGTTGCCGGAAAGAAGAACAATTATAAAGTAACCTACGATGTGGTTGCCAAACAAATCACCAACGTGGTAACCTATTCCAACGAAGGTGCTCAGGCGAAATTCGCTTCCAACGGAAATGTAGCCTGGCTGAAAGACAACAACATCAGAATCACTTCCAACGGAAATATCATCGAGGTAACGAACGATCAGAATCCTGCCATTGTAAACGGTTCGGATTATGTACACCGTCAGGAATTCGGAATCGACCGCGGTATGTGGTGGAACGAAGCCGGAACCCAATTAGCCTATTACCGAAAAGATGAAACCATGGTGGGCAACTACCCTATCATCAACTGGAACGAGCGTGAAGCGGTGAACAAGGATATCAAATATCCGATGGCCGGCATGAAAAGTGAGGAAGTTACCCTTGTAATTTACGATACCAAAACCGGAAACAAAGTAACCGTTCAAACCGGTGAACCAAAAGAACAATTTTTAACAATGGTTTCTTGGGAGCCAACCGGAAAATACATCTTCATCGGAGTATTGAACCGTGAACAGAATCATTTGAAATTCAACAAGTACAATGCTGCAACCGGAGCATTTGTAAAAACTCTATTTGAAGAAAAAGCTTCCACTTGGGTAGAACCACAGCATGCTTTAACTTTTGTTCCGAACAACCCAAGTCAGTTTATTTATCAAACAGACTTTTACGGTTTCAACCAAATGTATTTGTACAATACGGATGGAAAACTGTTGAAAAACTTAGGTTATAAAGACGTAGTGGTTAAAGAACTTTTAGGTTTTGATGCTAAAAACACAAAAATCAATTACTTGGGAACTGCCAATAATGGTTTAGACAAGCAATTGTATCAGGTAGACATCAAATCCGGTAAAACGGTTCAGTTGACTTCTGTATCGGGAATGCACACGGCTTCGGTTTCAGATGACGGCACCATGGTGTTAGACCAATACAGCAACGTAACGACTCCGAATGAGATTTCGGTTATCGATGTGAAATCGAAAAAAGCGACCACTTTAGTTAAGGCCGACAATCCGTTCACCGGAAAAATCAACATGCCGAAAATGGAATTGGTTACGATTACTTCCGCCGACGGAAAAACGCCGCTTAACGGAAGAATTATCTATCCGGGTAATTTCGACGCTACGAAAAAATATCCTGTAATGCTATACGTTTACGGAGGTTCGCACGCACAATTGGTGAACAACCGTTGGATGGGTGGCGGAGGCTACTTCGATTATTATATGGCACAACAAGGTTACGTTGTTTTCACCTTGGATAACAGAGGAAGTGATTCTCGCGGAAAGAAATTCTGCGATGTAAACCACAGAAATTTAGGTGTAAATGAAATGGCCGATCAAATGAAAGGTATAGAATTCCTTAAATCAAAATCGTTTGTGGATGCTGATAAAATTGGAGTTTTCGGATGGAGTTTTGGTGGATTTATGACCACTTCGTTGATGATCAACCACAGCGATGTATTTAAAGTAGGTGTTGCCGGCGGACCGGTAATCGACTGGAAATATTACGAAATCATGTATGGTGAGCGTTATATGGATATGCCACAGGAAAACCCTGAAGGGTACGCAAAAACCTCTTTATTGGATAAAGCCAAAGACCTTAAAGGACGATTATTGGTGATTCATGGTGCTCAGGATCCGGTGGTGGTGCAACAACACAGCATGAATTTTATTGAAGCGTGTATTAAAGCCGGGAAACAAGTGGATTACTTCTTATACCCTAATCACGAACACAATGTGAGTGGTAAAGACCGTATTCATTTGTATGCAAAAGTAGCCGATTACTTTAATGTGCATTTGAAGAAATAGACTTCTTGGAACGTTAAATATTTAGAAAATCCGTCTTGTGAAAACAGGGCGGATTTTTTTATGTAGTAAACAAATAACTAAACAATGAGAATCAGATGATTTAATCAGCTGCAAAAAGAAAGTTAGACGTTGCAGAAGAAAAGTTGGGCGTTGCAGAAGAAAAGTTGAGTGTTGCAGAAGAATAGTTAGCCGTTGCAAAAGAATAGTTAGCCGTTGCAGAAGAAAAGTTGAGCGTTGCAGAAGAATAGTTAGCCGTTGCAGAAGGAAAGTTGAGCGTTGCAGAAGAATAGTTAGCCGTTGCAGAAATTTACGTTGGATATAAAATGTCTGATGTTACATTCATACGCTATACTCTGTGAACATTTCTTACACATCATGCTCAAAATCAATACTTTTTATTAATTTTATTGGATGATGACAATTAATGTTTTTTACAGTTTGCTATTGTTGGGGACCATTTCTTTAAATGCTCAAGTAAACGATTCTATTGCTAAGTATAACACATCTGATGAATTCATTGAATATTATGATGATTATTTCACTACCCGAATAGGATTCAGTAATAATTTCAATTCCTATACATTGAATGATAAAAACAATAATCTTAAATTCAATCTTACCCCAAATCAAAAACTAAAATCGACTTTTACTTTCCTATTCCGGTTCATTGAAATAGATATTGCTTATACTCCTAAATTTATAAAATTCAACAATGACGATGCTGAAAACGGTACTACTAAATTTTTTAATATCGGTACGCGTTTGTATCATAAAAAATGGATGCAAAATATTCAGTATTCTAAAACAACCGGCTATTATGTAGCTGTTTCCGATCTTGGAATAAGCGGTGACAATATCATTTTTCCTGATTTTAAAGTTTCCAAAATGGGCGGAAGTACTTCGTATATTTTTAATTCTAATTATTCATTCCGAGCGGTATTTAAACAAAACGAATGGCAGAAAAAAAGCGCCGGAAGTTTTGTCCCCACTCTTAGCTATTATTACACAAGGATATCCGATAATACACCGGCCAGTAACAACATTTATGATATTGCCATAGCTCCTGCATATTGTTATAATTGGGTAATACTTGAAAAAATACTACTGTCTGGAGGTGTAAGTGGTGGAATCGGCTATAATTATACAGGAGTTGTCTATGATGACGACACACCTAGTAAAGCGGTTGACGGAATTACATACCAAACCGAATTTAAGCTAGCCATAGGCTATAACTCTCCTAAGTTTTACAGCGGAATTTCGGCGGATATCAATTCGTTTTATCATAAAATTGATTCAAATATAAGTGTCAAAGATCAACAAACATTCTTTGAATTTTTCCTTGGATATCGATTTAAAGTTCCTGATAAGTATTTGAAAAAGTTTGATGCTTTAGAACAGAAGTCAATTAAAAAAATTAACTCCAACATTAAGAAACAATAAGAATTTATTTTATTTTCACTATAAAATTTTAAAAGATGGAAAACTGTTGCAAGAACTGCGGAACCCTATTCACCGGAAATTTTTGTAATAATTGCGGACAATCGGCTGAGACGCACGAAATTAATCTCCATTTTTTATGGCACGACATACAGCATGGTTTGTTTCATTTCGACAAAGGCATTTTATATACCAACAAGCAACTTTTCACTCGCCCGGGACATTCTATACGGGAATACATACAGGGAAAAAGAATAAATCATTTTAAGCCAATTTCCTTAACCATTCTGATGGCAACTTTATATGCATTGGTATACCATTTATTTCATATCAACTTATTCGAATTCAACGACACCAGTTCTTTCTCAAAGATTGACAGCAATCAACTTAACGAATGGATTTTCAATCATTATTCTATTGTGACACTGGCGACAGTTCCGATATTTTCAGTAGCTTCATTTGTCGTATTTCGAAAACAAGATTATAATTATACGGAACACGTTGTTTTAAATTCGTTTGCAGCCGTACAAAGATTAACGGTTCATTTACTCTTTTTGCCGGTATTTTATTTCTTTCATACTCAAAAAGGATTTTCGCTAACAACTGAAGTACTCACAGTTATTGATATTTTACTAATGTATTCCTGCTACTCACAGTTTTTTAATCTACTCTCCAAAATAAAATCATTCTTTTTAACCTTGGCAAGTTATGCAATCAGCTACCTCTTAATGGTAATTATACTTTTTATAATAATGACAATAGTTGGTTAAAATAATTAAGATTCTAAAACAAAGAATCCCGAGCGTTAACTCGGGATTCTTTATTTAATCTTCTATTGTTGGTTCGATTTTATTGTAATTCAGCTTACTGTTTTTGTGACTGAATCCGAAATAAATACTCAACCCTATCAGTAACCATATTGTGAAATAAATCCAGTTCCATACACTTAATTCGGCCATCATGTACAAACAACTTACTAATCCTAATAACGGAATAAGCGATAAGTTTTGTTTCCATGACCAAACGGCGAACCCTAGCAATGAAATTAGGAAAATCCACATCGGAATTTTGTGTTTGAATAGTGCAAAACCGCTTTCATATTTCAGGGAAGTATCGATAGGCATGTTTTCAACAACCGTTTTATACACCGCTTCATCTTCACTGATTTCACTTAACAATTCCTCTAAATCTGTTGATTTGTTATCGCTTTTTATCGTTGTAAGATACTTGAAGACTTCTTTTGCCTGATTCTCATCTAATGAAGTCACAATCGTGGTAGCATCGTTAATTTGCTTTTCATTAGTGATAAAATTCATGGTGTTTTCTTTAAATTGTGTGAAGGCAATTATCAGTCCGACCACCATCAATAAAGGAAATACGAATTTTGAATTCACATAAGGCGTTTTGAATTTCCCTCTCGGAATGTCTTTTTTATTCTGTAACACCAACACACCCGCACAAACTAATACGAATGCGAACAACGTTCCGATACTGCATAAATCTGTCACCATGGTTAGGTTTAGGAATAAAGCCGGAATGGCCACCACAAAACCGGTTACGATAGTAGCATAAGAAGGCGTTTTGTATTTAGGATGTACTTTAGAGAATCTTTTCGGAAGTAAACCGTCACGGCTCATACTCATCCAGATACGAGGCTGCCCCATTTGGAAAACAAGTAAAACACTTGCCATTGCTACAACAGCACTCACGGCGATTATACCCGACATCCATTTCAGATTCAATTTATCAAAAACAAAGGCTAACGGATCACCAACATTCAAATCAGAGTACTTAACCATTCCCGTAAGTACCAACGCAATAATCACATAAAGAATCGTACATATAATGATGGCCCACATCATTCCTTTAGGCAAATCACGTTGTGGATTTTTACATTCCTCAGCCGTTGTTGAAATGGCATCAAAACCAATGTATGCGAAAAAGACCGCAGACACTCCTTTTAAAATCCCCGATACTCCGTTTGGTGCAAATGGGGTCCAATTTTCTGTATCCACATAAAAAATACCAACAGCTATTACAAGTAAAATGATACAAAGCTTAACGACAACCATAAGGTTACTCGCATTTCTGGATTCTTTCATTCCTCTGTAAACCAACCAAGTAATCAATATGATGATAAGTAGCGCTGGTAAATCTGCAATTAAATGAAAAGAACCTATTGTAGGCGATGTTGTCCAGGCCGTGTGTGCCATTTTTAAACTGTCACTCAGATTTTCATAAGTTTTTCCGCCCTGCATTAAAGCAACTGCTTCGTCATATCCTTTGGTTGCCGATAAATAATCCATTTGAATCCACTGCGGCAGATGAATACCGCCGCTTTCGAGCAATCCGGTAAAATAATCACTCCATGAAATGGCTACAGTAATGTTTCCAATGGCATATTCCATAATCAAAGCCCATCCGATTATCCAGGCAATAATTTCTCCGAAAGCCACATAGGAATACGTATAAGCACTTCCGGAAACAGGCACCATTGAAGCAAACTCTGCATAAGCGAATGCCGCAAAACTACAGGCAACAGCTGTAAAAATAAACAGAAAAATAACTGCAGGACCGCCATCAGAACTGGCTTTTCCAATGGTACTGAAAATCCCGGCGCCAATGATTGCAGCAATTCCGAAGGCCGTTAAATCTCTGGCCGTAAGGTGTTTCCCAAGTGAATTATGACCATCCGATTGGTTTTTAGCAACCTGAGCTAAAATATCGGTGACCGATTTTTTTCTGAATAAATTGGAAAATGACATAAAAAAAGGTTTGTTTTTTTAATAGGGAAACAAATATATGAAACCAATTGTATAATTAATCTTTTACTTTTAAAATTGTATCAACAAGGTTCTAATAAGGATTCTTTATCATTACATAAAAAATTATAATCAAACATAATATAAAGGATACATTCTTATGGCTATTTTTGCAGCATAAAAATTAATAATCTTTAAAAACAGATAAATTATGTCATTAGTTGGAAAAAAATTCCCAAACATTACCGTAGATGCAATTTCAGAAATGGGTGATAACTTAAGAATCAACGTTCTTGAAGAAGCTACAAAAAACAACAAAAAAGTATTATTATTCTGGTACCCGAAAGATTTTACATTCGTTTGCCCAACAGAATTACACGCATTCCAGGCTGCTTTACCGGAGTTTAACGCAAAAAACACTATCGTAATCGGTGCTTCTTGTGATACAAACGAAGTTCACTTTGCTTGGTTAAACACTGCAAAAGACAATGGCGGAATCGAAGGTGTAACTTACCCTCTATTAGCAGATACTACAAGAAATTTATCTGCCGCTTTAGGAATTTTAGATGCTGAAGAAGAGTTCAACGAAGAAACAGGAGATTACCTAATTGCTGGTTCAAACGTTACTTACAGAGCTACTTACCTTATTGATGAGACTGGAAAAATTTTCCACGAAAGTGTTAACGATATGCCGTTAGGAAGAAATGTTGCTGAATATTTACGTTTAATCGACGCTTATACACACGTTCAAACTAAAGGTGAAGTTTGTCCTGCTAACTGGGAAAACGGAAAAGAAGCAATGACTGCTGACCGATTAAGTACTGCTGCTTACTTAAGCAAAAACTAATTTGTAAACCCCTATAAATTCCAAACAACAGGATTTCGTTTGCATAAATGAGCCTGAAGTTTGGAATTTCTTTTTAATCCCTAAACTATAGTACGTTATGTTAATAGAATTAAACGAAGACACCCTTCAAAATATAGTTGATTCCAACGAAAAAGTAGTCGTACAATTTTCGGCATCATGGTGCGGAAACTGCCGAATCATGAAACCAAAATTTAAAAAACTGGCTACGGAACAAGAAAACATTACGTTTGTACTTGTAGATGCGGAAAATTCTCCGGAATCCAGAAAATTGGCTAATGTTTCCAATTTACCAACTTTTGCGACTTTCGTAAACGGAAAACTGGTAAACGAAACCCAAACCAATAAAGCGGAAGTTTTAACGGATTTGGTAAACGAAATAGTTTAGTCAGACCACTTAGACTTCTTAGATTTTCAGACTGTCAGATGTATAAGACAGCTTGGTTAATTAATAATTTAGATCGCTGATAAAATATTTTTTTTTTTTCTAAACTTATTAAATTACCAATAATACATCCATCAGCATAAAAAATCTAAAAAATTTAAAATTCCAAGAAGTCCAGGCAAGTCTAAGAAGTCTAAAAAACCAACAATCTAAGAAGTCTAAAAAATGAAACTACCCGTAATCAAACACCTGACCCAGTTTATTGAAGAAAACGATCAGGATTATATCATTGAAACTATCGAAGTACTGGAAGCCTTAACCGAAGTTCCGTCATTAAAAGATGAGGAATTGGATGTAATCGGCGAATTGATTTCCAATATGTATGGTGCCCTTGAAGTGAATAAAATGGTTAAAGAAGGAAAAGATAAAAAAGAAGCCCTTAACGCATTCATGCAACGCGTTTTAGGATCTATTGACAAATAAATTTCCGAAACCTTAGATATACAGCGCTTAATCATTCAATGAAAGAGCGCTTTTTTTTTACATATTATTATTCAGATACAAAATTTATTATGCAATCATAATAAATTAACAAAATATTTATATATTCGTTATTCAAAAATTAACGCTTATATGAAGAAAACTACTTTTATTACTTCTTTTTTATCGTTGTTCCTAGTTGGGTCTGCATTGGCTCAGGATGCTAAATTTCAATACAAACCCCGTCCGAAAGAATATGAACTGTTCGGGAAAATTGGTGATAGTGTTTTTGCATTAAAAGCACCGCCTGAAAATCTATCCGGGAAAGTTTTTGAAAGCAAATTGCCTTACCCGATTATTTTCGTTCACGGACTAAATTCTGACTCAAACACTTGGAATACCACTTTAAACTATTTCGATACCCAATATTTATATACCTATGGCGGTCGTTTTGATTTTTGTCTGAACGCCGATGGAAACAACACCACAACCAATAAAAACTTTTATCCAACTCCCGGAGCAGATATCGCCGCATTTGAATCATCGGTTATTAATGGAGATTACTACACCGTTAACTTCAGTGTAAAAATTAACGGTGCTTTCGGTACAGACGTGCTAAGTAATCAATCGGCAGTTGCAAAACAAGGCGCTGCGGTTAAAAAAGCCGTGGAACGTGTTTTACAATTAACCGGAAAAGACAAAGTCATTTTAGTAGGTCACAGTATGGGCGGATTGGCCTCAAGAGAATACATTCAAAATCCATCCAACTGGCAATCAGATAACAAACACCATGTTGCTAAATTATTAACGGTAGGAACACCACATGGAGGAAGTAACGCCAGTGATAACAGTACCATCGCCAGCTTAATCGGAACCGATTTACAATCGGAAGCCATTCGAGATTTAAAAGCTACGTATTATTATAGTGGCGAGCCAAGTCATTTTCTTTTTGGCGGAACAGAAACCCTGACTTCATCAAGTATGAATGACAATTCGTCTACTCCTGATTTTTATACAGCCGATATCAACTGTAACGGAATTACCGGTGAAACCATTCAGGGATTAAATCAGAGACCTATAGATAACTTAATTGATTTTTCCAGTGTTATCGGACGCATTACGAATGCTTTTGGAAGTAATATTACAACTGATGGTGTAGTTGCGGAGCCTTCATCTAAAATGGACAATTATTTAACCGGACTAACCTACCCTAACAAAATTTTTTATTTTAATTCCGGTTATGATATCATAGAAAACCATACCGAATTACCCGGATATTACTATCAGATCATGCAAGGTTTGGACGAACCAAATGTAAAAGAATTGGCGTACGGCATCAATACCAATAAATTGTATTATGGCTATACTTCCATTCAAACTACACCTGCAAACCCGGATAATGATTTTTATAAATTTACCGTGGCGGACAATGTAAATGCAAATGTATCAATCAGTAACATTGCGACGACTTCCATGAATGCTACAATTTTGGATAATTCAGGAACTGCTATTGGTGCTGTGCAGAATAATTCAGGAGCTACTCTAAATTTCACCAGAACTTTAACTCCGGGAGATTATTTCCTTAAGGTTGTCAGTATAATTCCAAACCCAAACACAGGCGCAACCAACAGTACATTTGTTACTCCTCAATATCAATTTACGATAACAAGCACTTTGTCTGTTTCAGAACACCTTACAGCTGATTTCAAATTTTATCCGAATCCTGTTAAAGATGTGCTGCATTTGGATAATATGAGTCTTTCCAAAGCAACCGTTTACTCTATTCTTGGACAACAATTAAATACAAAATCATTTGAATCTTCAGTAACTTCAAATACAATTGACATGTCAGGTTATTCAAAAGGAATCTATATGATTGTTTTAGAAAATGAAGGACAGCAACAAACCATTAAAGTAATTAAAGAATAACTCTTTACACACAGAAATAAAAAAAGCGCTCAAAATTGAGCGCTTTTTTCATTATTTATAATATTTCTTTTTGAGCCTGAAAGCTACTCGTACCAATAATATCAATGCAGGAACTTCTACTAACGGACCAATCACACCTGCAAAAGCCTGACCGCTGTTAATTCCGAAAACACCAATTGCTACTGCAATAGCCAATTCGAAATTATTACCCGAAGCCGTGAAAGAAAGTGAAGCCGCATCACGGTAAGTCGCTCCTATTCTCTTGCTAACGAAAAACATTAAAAAGAACATGATTCCGAAAAAGATAATCAGCGGAACAGCAATTCGAAGCACATCCATAGGAATATCCACAATCATTTCGCCTTTTAAACTGAACATCACCACAATCGTAAACAATAGCGCGATTAAAGTAATTGGAGAAATAAATGGTAGAAAAGTTTGATTGAACCATTTCTCACCAATATATTTTCGAATCATGAACCGACTAATAACTGCCAGCACAAAAGGAATTCCGAGATAAATCCCAACTGTTTTAGCAATTTCAGCTATAGTGATATCTATGGACAATCCGTGAATTCCAAACAACGGAAGCATGATTTCCAGATAAAAATAAGCGTACAAACTGAAAAAGAATACCTGCAGCAAACTGTTGATACCTACTAAACCAGCGGTTAATTCACGATTCCCTTCGGCTAATTCATTCCAAACGATGACCATTGCGATACAAGGAGCCAAACCAATTATAATAAGTCCTGTCATGTATTCCGGAAAATCTCTTAAAAAGAAAATCGACAATAAAAACATTAAAAACGGTCCGACAATCCAGGTAATGACAAAGGAGGCGATGAGTAATTTTGGTTGTTTAAACATTTGCGGAATTTTCGAAAAATCCACTTTTATGAGTGGCGGATACATCATCAAAATCAATCCGATTGCCAAAGGAACATTAGTCGTTCCTGAAGAAAAAGAATTGATAAAGCCGGAAGAATCGGGAATAAAATATCCAATCCCCACCCCTATTGCCATGGCCAGAAAAATCCATAGCGTTAAATATTGATCCAAAAATTTTAATCGTTTTCGGTTAGCCATGTTTATTGCTTTTTTATTTGTGAAAAAACATATTTCATTTCGGTAGCGATATCAATGCTTCGTTCTGAATATTTTTCGGTTTGTAAATCGCAATTATCGTATACTTTCGGATCGTCGTAACGAATCGGGAAACGTTTTTCGGCACCTGCAATAAACGGGCATCCTTCGTCTGCTTGTGAACAAGTCATAATTGCTGCAAAACCCGATTTCGGATTGAATTCGGCATCAAAAACTTTGGAAAACCCAATCACAGGATGTTCATTATTCGAAAACTTAATACTGTAAACCGGATTAGGTTCACTACTTAATTTTTCTACTGAGAATCCTTGATTTAGCAATGTTTCTGCTACTTTGGGAAATAGCGCCGTAGCTTCGGTTCCACCCGAAAAACACTCTACATTTTTAATTCCGTAATGAAATGCCATCGTTTGCGCCCAAATTTGCGACAAATGACTTCTTCTGGAATTGTGTGTACAGATGAAATTCAACTTAATGCCTTTATTTTCATTGACTTTATTTTGGATATAATCAATCAGCGGCTCAAGCATTTCTCTCCTTTCGGATGAAATGGCATTTTCTGAAAACCCTTGAATCTGATTTTCTAAATCGATAAACAATTTGTTCATAAAATCATCTTTTTAGCAACATCCGGAATTTGGCGTACAACATGAGGTTTGTTGTGGTAAATCTTTTAAGGAAACTTTCATTTTTCCTTTCGGAATTCCGCATTGATCCTGGGCTAGACAAGCAGTTTGTTTGGCAAGCAAAAGAAAATCTTTACCGTTAAAACCCAAATCATATTTTCCGATGGTTTCTGCCTGAAATTCAACTTCAACTTCATAATCTTCAATGCCTAATGCTTTTTCGGATAATGCGATAATATCATTCAGTTTCTTAGGTTTTAAACGGTGTTCAAAATCATTAGCATCCCACAATTGGAAATTCACTACTTTTTCATTTCGTACCGTTCCGCCACAATCAATGAAGTTTTTGGTAATCATACCTACTTCGGTAACGTGAAAATGTTCAGGAACAAATGTCCCGTTTGGCAATTGAAAATTCACAGTTTCTACTGTTTTCAATATTTCTTTAATTTCTGATAGTTTCATAACTTTAATTTTTAGTTAACAACATTTCGTTTTTAATTCTTTCGATATACCTGAAAAATAATTTTCCAATTTTTTCATGGTTTCGGGATTTAAGCAATAACAAATTGCCGTTCCTTCTATATTTCCTTTTATAATACCTACATTTTTCAACTCCTTTAAATGCTGGGAAACGGTTGGTTGTGCCAAAGGCAATTCGTTTACGATATCCCCGCAAATGCACGAATCAACTTTTAACAGGTATTCAATTATAGCGACTCTCGCAGGATGTGAGATTGCTTTGAATAAAGAAGCCAGCTCGTTTTGTTGTTCCGAAAAGAATTCTGATTTAGATGCGCCCATTTTATATATTTTTATATTGCAATATTACGATAATTCAATTAAACAAAAAAGCAATTCGGCAAAAAATCAAATCTCAAATAAATTCATTACTTTTGAAATTCTTAAAAAAAGCAACAAAATGGCGCAAATAAAATTAAAAGGAAACCCGGTAAACACAACTGGTACTTTGCCTTTAGTAGGTTCTCAGGCATCTGACTTTACATTAGTAAAAAACGATTTATCAACGGTTTCGCTTACCGATTTTAAAGGAAGTAAACTGGTTTTAAACATCTTTCCTAGTATCGATACAAGTACGTGTGCCACATCGGTTCGAAAATTCAATGAAACCGCAAGTAACTTAGAAAACACTAAAGTTTTATGTATTTCGCGCGATTTGCCTTTTGCTCAAACTCGTTTTTGTGGTGCTGAAGGTTTAGAAAATGTGGTGAATCTTTCTGATTTTAAAGATGCTTCTTTCGGAAATACTTATGGTTTAACCATTACAGACGGACCATTAGCCGGATTACACTCCAGAGCCGTGATTGTTTTGGATGAAAACGGCGTAGTAAAATATACCGAACAGGTTGCAGATATTGTTGATGAACCTAATTATGAAAACGCTTTAGCTGCACTTTAATGGAAGTTAACAAAGACACTACTTTTTTTACCGGAAGACTCAAAAGCGTTGGTTTTGCAGTTAAAGGCGCAATAAAACTGATTACGACTGAACATAGTGTTATGGTTCAGTCGTCAATCGCTGTTTTAATGACGATTGCCGGCTTTTATTTTCATATTTCCCAGACCGAATGGATGTTTCAGATACTGGCTTTCGGACTGGTTTTAAGTATCGAAGGATTGAATACCGCAGTTGAAAAAATTGCTGATTTTATTCATCCTAATTACCACGAACGTATTGGTTTTATTAAAGATATTGCCGCCGGAGCTGTTTTTTTTGCGGCCTTATCTGCCATCGGAATAGGATTAATTATATATTTACCAAGAATAATCTAATTTAAGACCGATTCTCTATTTTTCATCAAATTTTAGTATTCTAAATGGCGAAGACAACAAAAAAAGAAGCTTCCGAAAAAAAAGCTGACAACGATACTCCAAAAACACCCTGGAAGTTAAATCGCAGAAACAAAGTCCTTATTGGGGCTTTGCTCGTTTTATTTTCTGTCGCATTATTGCTTTCCTTTGTTTCCTATTATATTTACGGAGATTACGATCAGAGTGCGCTTACGTCTTTTGCCGACAGAAGTGAAAAAACCTATAATTGGTTGGGTAAATTCGGAGCCTATCTATCGGATTTCTTTTTGTACAAAGGATTCGGAGCCGCTTCATTTTTATTCGTACGCTTGTTCTTTTTGGCAGGAGCATACCTTTTGGTGGATATTTCATTGGCTAAACTGAAAAGTTCCCTTTTCTGGGATATGTTCGCGATGGTAATCATTTCGATTCTTTTCGGGTTTTTCTGGGATTATGTTCCGCAATTGGGCGGCGTAATTGGTTATGAAATGAACCTTTTCACTCAGGATTACATTGGCAAAACAGGAACGTTCCTCGTGTTGCTTTTCGGTGTAATCGTATATTTGATTTTGAAAATAAAAGTCTCTACCGAAGGTATTAAAAACTTCTTTGAAAACAGAAGTAAGTCTTTCGAGGAAGAATTAAATGAAGGCAGTCAAATTACTGAAAATGTTGCCATTACTCCTGAACCGGCAATTAACGATATTATTGTTGATGAAGAAATTGTAAGTTCCAATCCGAGTTTGGATTTCAATGATGCGGAAGATGATGAAATTCTGTCCAATATCGAATTAAAAACCACGCCTTCCACTTTTGAAATCAACAAAGAAGCACTAAAACCAACCATCAGTAATCCTTCTGAAATCAGTCTGAAACCGGTTCCTCCCGTTGCTGTTCCTCATATCATTGAGCCAATTGTTCCGGAAGTTCCGAAGTCAGAAATAATACATACCGACGACGACAGTTTTACCATCGAAAAAATTGAAGAAGAAGCTGCTGTTGAAGAAAATTTAGCCGCCCGTTTGGTTCAGGATTTTGGTGAATTTGACCCTACATTGGAATTGTCCAATTATCAGTTTCCTTCGATAGAATTACTAAAAGAATATTCTTCTGGCGGTATTACCATCAATCAGGCGGAACTGGAAGAAAATAAAAACCGAATTGTAGACACCTTAAAAAACTACAACATCGGAATTTCACAAATTAAAGCGACTGTTGGTCCAACGGTTACCTTATATGAAATCGTACCCGAAGCCGGAATCCGTATTTCAAAAATTAAAAATCTTGAGGATGACATTGCGCTTTCGTTAGCCGCTTTGGGAATTCGTATCATCGCTCCTATCCCCGGAAAAGGAACCATCGGTATTGAAGTGCCGAACAATAATCCGACTATGGTTTCAATGAAAAGCGTAATTGCTTCTCCGAAATTTCAAACGGCTGAAATGGAATTGCCTATCGCATTAGGAAAAACCATTTCAAACGAAACTTTTGTTGTCGATCTAGCAAAAATGCCGCACTTATTGATGGCAGGTGCTACAGGACAAGGAAAATCAGTAGGTTTAAATGCGGTGCTGACTTCCCTGTTGTATAAAAAACATCCGGCAGAAGTAAAATTCGTTTTGGTCGATCCGAAAAAAGTCGAATTGACGCTTTTCAACAAAATCGAAAGACATTATCTTGCAAAACTTCCGGATGACGGCGATGCAATCATTACCGATAACACCAAGGTTATCAATACCTTAAACTCACTTTGTATTGAAATGGACAATCGTTATTCATTACTGAAGGATGCGATGGTTCGTAACATCAAGGAATACAACGAGAAGTTCAAACACCGTAAATTAAATCCTGAAAACGGACACCGATTTTTACCGTATATCGTTTTGGTTGTCGATGAGTTTGCCGATTTAATTATGACAGCCGGGAAAGAAGTGGAAACCCCAATCGCCCGTTTGGCACAGTTAGCACGTGCTATCGGAATTCATTTAATTATCGCCACGCAACGTCCTTCAGTAAACGTAATTACCGGTATGATTAAAGCGAATTTCCCAGCCCGAATCGCTTTCCGTGTAACCTCTAAAATCGATTCAAGAACCATTTTAGATACCGGCGGCGCCGATCAGTTAATCGGACGAGGCGATTTATTGTACACACAAGGAAACGATATTGTTCGTGTACAATGTGCCTTTGTAGACACACCCGAAGTAGAAAAAATTACCGAATATATTGGTTCTCAAAAAGCCTATCCGAATGCTTATATGCTGCCGGAATACGTTGGCGAAGAAAGTGGCATAAGTCTTGATATAGATATCTCCGAAAGAGATTCCATGTTCAGGGATGCTGCTGAAATTATTGTTACAGCACAACAGGGTTCTGCTTCGTTACTGCAACGCAAACTGAAATTGGGCTACAACCGCGCCGGTCGATTAATCGATCAGTTAGAAGCTGCGGGAATTGTTGGTCCGTTTGAAGGCAGTAAGGCAAGAAGCGTAAATATTCCTGACTTAGTAGCTCTGGAACATTTTTTCGCTAACGAACAAAACAACATGTAAAATGAGACACTTAGTTTATATATTTTCGATTTTATTTTTCAGTTTCACTGCATCGGCTCAAAATTCACAAAAAGCAAAAGAATTATTAGATGATGTTTCCGCAAAAGTGAAAAGCTATGATAATATTGTAATCAACTTTACTTATTCCCTTCAGAATTTAAAGCAAAACATCAATCAGGACAGCAAAGGAAATGTTACCCTGAAAGGCAATCAGTATGTGCTGAATTTAATGGGTGTCACTAAAATTTTTGACGGAAAAAAGAACTACACTATCGTACCTGAAGACGAGGAAATCACGGTTTCCAAACACGATGATAACGATACCAGTGCTTTAACTCCTGCTAAAATGCTGACGTTTTTTAACTCGGGGTTCAAATATTCCTGGGATATCCTGCAAAACGTTAAAGGCCGACAAATACAATACGTAAAACTGACCCCGATAAACACAAAAGACAATCGAAAAGAAATACTGTTAGGCATTGATGCTCAGACCAAAAACATCTATAATTTGATTGAAACCGGCAAAAATGGTTCGAAAACCACGATCACTGTTAATTCTTTTAAAACAAATCAGCCTATTTCGAAAAATCATTTTACCTTTACCCAGAGTAAATACCCCAATTACTACATCAATAATTTAGACTAGATTTCGGGTGAAAATTTTAGATCGTTACATTCTTAAATCCTTCCTGATTACATTTGCCTCGGTATTTGTAATCCTTTTTTTTATATTCGTTTTACAGGGAATTTGGCTTTTCATATCTGAACTTGCAGGTAAGAATCTGGATTTTATGGTAATCGTGAAATTTTTAGTATTCTACTCCCCTAAAATTGTTCCGCTAGTATTGCCATTATCGATTTTACTGGCTTCTATTATGACTTTTGGAAGCTTTGCCGAAAATTACGAATTTGCTGCCATGAAATCTGCAGGAATCTCATTGGGCAGAGCCATGAAAGCATTAACGGTTTTTATCTTCTTACTAAGCTTTGCCGCATTCTTTTTCGCCAATAACGTAATTCCGAAAGCCGAATATAAGTTTATAAATCTCCGTAAAGACATTCTGCAAACCAAACCGGCTATGGCCATTGCTGAAGGTCAGTTTAATACTATCGGAAATTCAAATATTAAAGTAGACAAAAAATCCGGAGAAAACGGAGAACTACTGGAAGGTGTTACCATGCATGTTAAATCAAATCAAGGATTTGGAAACAAAACGGTTATTAAAGCAAAAAGCGGTATCCTTAAAAGTGAAGAAGGATCCAACATTCTTAAACTGGATTTAATCGACGGTTATTACTACGAAGATATTTATCCGAAAAAATATGAAGAACAAAACAAAGTTCCTTTTGCCAAGGCTAGCTTTAAGAAATACAGAATTAATATTGACCTTACCAATTTAAATAAAAGTGAGGAAGCCGGCGAAATCGTAAACACCAATACGATGCTTAATGTAAACGAATTGAATTTTACTATTGATTCACTTCAAAAAAGTTTTAATAAAGACGTAGTTTCATTTACCGAAAATATCTCTCAGGGTGTTGAATTTACCTTAAAACCCAAACCAGGAACCGACAGCGGAAAATTTAAAAGCACTGATGACATATTAGCGTCTTTTACGAAAGAAGAAAAAAGCAGAGTTTACGAAACGGCATTAAATACAATCTCCAGCACCGATTTTTCAATACAAAGCAACAAAAATGATTTGTTTGAAAAACAGAAAAACATTAACAAACACTGGATTGCACTACATGAAAAATTTGTGGTTGCGTTCTCCTGTTTGCTTATGTTCTTCATAGGAGCACCATTGGGAGCAATCATTCGAAAAGGTGGATTAGGACTACCTATTGTCTTTGCCGTTTTAATTTTCATAACCTTCCACTTTATCAATACGTTCGGTAAGAAAGTAGCACAGGAAAACGGAATGCCTCCTTTTTTAGGCACATGGCTTTCGTCATTCATTTTAACCCCTTTGGCTGTTTCTTTAACGTATAGAGCCACAAACGATATCGGTGTAATGGTCAATTTCGATTGGATTACCGAACCGTTCCAAAAACTATACACTAAAATATTCAACAACAATAACAACGAATCTGATAATAAAGAATAAAATGCTAACTACAGAAAACATACAACTCAACACCATTGAAGAAGCCATAGAAGACATCCGTCAGGGAAAAGTGATTATAGTGGTGGATGACGAAGATCGTGAAAATGAAGGTGATTTTTTGGCTGCAGCCGATAAAGTAACTCCGGAAATGATCAATTTCATGGCTACTTACGGAAAAGGACTTATCTGTACGCCTTTAACAGAAAAACGTTGTAAAGAATTAGATCTTCATGCAATGGTTGGAAACAACACCGACCCTATGCAAACGGCTTTTACCGTTTCGGTAGATTTAAGAGGAAACGGAGTAACCACAGGGATTTCAGCTTCCGACAGAGCTAAAACTGTTGAAGCATTGGTTGATCCAAATACAAAACCATTCGAATTAGGGCGTCCCGGACATATTTTCCCATTAATAGCAAAAGAAGGTGGTGTTTTACGACGTACCGGACACACGGAAGCGGCTATCGATTTTGCTCGTTTGGCTGGATTTCGCCCCGCAGGTGTGATTTGTGAAATCATGAACGATGACGGAACCATGGCACGCCTACCCCAATTAGTAGAAGTAGCCAAAAAACTAGATTTGAAACTGGTTTCCATTGAAGATTTGGTAGCATACAGAATGCAACACGACAGTCTTATCCATAAAAAAGAAGATTTCGAGATTCAAACCCGTTTTGGTGAGTTCCGTTTACGTGCTTATTTACAAATTACCAACAAACAGGTTCATATTGCCTTAACCAAAGGAAGTTGGAGTGCGGGAGAACCTATTTTAACGAGAATCAATTCCACTCATATCAATAATGACATTTTAGGAACATTAACAAATAATGATGCCGACAAAAAACTGGATGATATGTTTAAACGTATCAATGAAGAAGGAAAAGGCGCTATCTTGTTTATCAATCACCAAACCCAATCTTCCGATTTATTAAATCGCTTGTCAGAATTAAAAGAATTACAGGAAAAAGGAGTTCATAAAGCACCTCAAATTAAAATCGATATTAAAGATTTTGGAATCGGTGCACAGATTTTACACGATTTGGACATTTCAAAAATCAAATTATTATCCAATTCTGAGCAAACAAAACGTGTGGGAATGATCGGATACGGACTTGAAATCACAGAATACGTAGGATTTTAAAAAAATATTTCATTTTTTTTTATTTTGTAAAATAAACGAAATGAAAGAGTTAAAAAAAGATTGAAATTTATTTCCGATTTTTACCCCTAAAAGGTTTGCAGAAATAAAAAAACCGTCTATATTTGCACTCGCAATACGGAAGTAAAGCGAGACATACTGGAGAAATGGCAGAGTGGTCGATTGCGGCAGTCTTGAAAACTGTTGACTGTAACAGGTCCGGGGGTTCGAATCCCTCTTTCTCCGCTGAAAAAAATCCTAAACGGTATCAAAACCCTGAAAATCTTATGATTTTCGGGGTTTTTTGCTTTTGCTCATATACCAAATTATTCATCGAATCTTATCGCTAAAGGGACTAAATCGAGACCCTAGAAAAAACTAGAAATCTTGGGTCTCGCTAAAATCCCTTAATCCTTGCAAACACAGGGCTTACGATTGTAAAGTGATAGCTTGTTCATTCAGTAAACATCTTGTTTGACTTGAATTAGGAATTTAAATTGATAAATAATTAATCAGTCAGTAAAATGAAAGCGAAAGTAAATCTGCATTTTTATGCAAAATCCACCAAGGCTAATGCTAAAGGGCAATTTCCAATTTATGTCCGCCTAACAGTAAATGGAATCAGAACAGAATTCAGTACCAAAAAATTTATTGACCCAACCCGATGGTTATCGGAAGCATGTAAAATGAAAGGTACTACAGAAGAAGCCCGTTCAATTAATAGTTATCTTGATTTAATAAAATCCAAAGTGCTGGATATTCAAATGGAACTTATACATAAGAATCAACAGTTGAGTATTGAAAACTTTAAAGAATTACTTTTTGGTTCGGAAGAAAAACAGCGTATGCTTGTCCCAATCTTTCAAGACCATAACAACAAAATAAAAGAGTTAGTAGGCAAAGAATATGCTCTAGGAACGTTAGAGCGTTATACTACTTCTTTGAAACATACAATTGAGTTTTTGGAATGGAAATATGGCATTTCAGATATTGAGATTTCCAAAATAAATCATGCTTTTATTACTGATTACGAATTCTATTTAAGAAGTGTTAGAAATTGCGCTAATAATACGGCTGTAAAATACATCAAGAACTTCAGTAAAATAATCAAGATTTGTTTGGCTAATGATTGGCTGGAAAAAAATCCATTTGCAAACTATAAAGCAAAAGTTAAAGAGGTTGAGCGTGTTTATTTAACTGAAGAAGAGGTTCAGAATATTATAGAAAAAGATTTAAAGAACGATAGACTTTCACTTGTTCGTGATATATTCCTTTTTAGCTGTTTTACAGGACTAGCTTACATTGATGTCAAAAACTTGACAAAATCCCATATAAGCATTGGAATTGATGGTGAGAAATGGATTTTTACGCATCGTCAAAAAACAGAAAGTGCTTCAAAGATTCCAATTCTTCCAGTTACTCAAATGATAATCGATAAATATGAGAATCATCCACAATGTGTTGGAGAAGATAAACTACTCCCTATTCTTTCAAATCAAAAGATGAACGCTTATCTAAAAGAGATTGCAGGGATTTGCAAAATTGATAAAGAATTAACCTTTCACATTGCCCGACATACTTTTGCTACTACTGTAACTTTAACAAATGGTGTTCCTATTGAGAGCGTTAGCAAAATGCTTGGGCATAAAAATTTGAGAACTACACAACATTATGCCAAAGTTTTGGATAGAAAAGTGAGTGAGGATATGAAAATTTTAAAAAGCAAACTTTCACAAAGTGTATTAAAAAGAGCTCAATAAATTTCTTGTCCTAGTTCAAGATTTCGTTAAGTATTTGATTAATATCTTTGTATAATAAAATTTGTAAATCAAATGAAAAAATTAAATTTTTTAGTAATCGGGAAAAACAAGCCTATATTAGATGTACTTGTACGTTTATTAAATGAGAATACTGATTGGTCTGCTAGTGGATTTATTAATGAAGAAGAAGTATTTGCTAATGTTAATTTATTGAATTTTGATATTCTACTTTTAAGTTGCGGAATTGAAGATTTTACAGAGCAGATGATTAAAGAAAAATCAAAAAAAATAAACCCTAAAATATTAATTATTCAACATTATGGTGGTGGAAGCGGATTATTAAAAAATGAAATTCTGTTTGCATTGAGTGAGTTTAATAATTCAGAGTGTTTTTAATAGTAACTAATAAAATTATTTTATGTTTGAAAATATAGATGCATTTGTAAATAGATGTGCAAGTTTTACAGAAAGTGAACTTGACATATTTCACTCTTTGATTGATTTTAAAACCGTACACAAAAAAGAGTACTTATTACGTGAAGGACAAATTTGTGACTTTGAAGCTTATGTTTTAAAAGGGTGCGTAAGAAATTATTTTATAAATGAAAATGGATTCGAGGTTATTATACAATTTGCAATAGAAGATTGGTGGATTAGCGATATAGCGAGTTTCCATGAAAAAACCCCAAGCAAATTATACATAGAAACTCTTGAAGATTGTGAACTATTTTTTCTGTCTTATGAGAATAAAGAAGAATTATTAAAAAGAGTACCCAAGTTTGAAAGGTTCTTCAGGTTGATGGTTCAAAAAAATCTTTCTTCTACACAAAACAGATTAATTAACACAATTGCAAAATCTGCCCCAGAAAAGTATTTAGACTTTATAAAATTATACCCTACAATTCCTCAAAGAGTTCCCCAACATTATATTGCTTCTTATCTTGGCATATCAGCTGAGTTTCTCAGTAAGATAAGAACAAAACTTTCAAAACAATAGATTTTAGTTTTTGGTTTTTCATTGTGATTCACTTCCTGTTAACTTGTTTGTTTTCAGGAAGTTTTTCTTTATGGCCAAATTACTTTCTTGAACTAGTTCAATGCACAGGTTTAATTTTCAAAGGAAATTTGTCATGTAAGTATTAAGTCAAAAGCTTTAAACACGTTCTTGAACTAGTTCAATGCATAGAAATAAAAACGAAGCGAAATTTGTATCATCAAAACTTAATTATTAGAAATTATGGACAGAAAAGAATTTTTAAAAAAAGGATTATTTGGTACAGGAATGTTTGCCGCAACAGCAGCATTCGGGAATATACTTAAAAATGACATCGACGAAATCGAGCCATTAGAAATTTTGGGATTTAATCATATACCTAATACAAAATCAGATATTATGGACAATACTGTTTTACATAAAGCCGATACAAGAGGTCTTGCCAATCATGGTTGGTTAGAAAGTCATCACACCTTCAGTTTCGCTAATTATCATAATCCGGAAAGAATGCATTTTGGTGTGTTGCGGGTTTTGAACGATGACCGAGTTAATCCGGGAATGGGTTTCGGAACACATCCACACGATAACATGGAAATTATCAGTATTCCATTAGAAGGTGATTTAGAGCACAAAGACAGTATGGGAAACACTACAGTTATTAAAAACGGAGATATTCAGGTAATGAGTGCCGGAACAGGAATTTTTCATAGTGAATATAACAAAAATCAGGACAAACTGGTAAAGTTCCTTCAAATTTGGGTATATCCTAACCAAAAGAACGTTACACCGCGATACGAGCAGATTACATTGGATAAAAAAGAAAGAAAAAACAAATTTCAGCAAATTCTTTCGCCAAATGCCAACGATGCCGGAGTTTGGATACATCAGGATGCGTGGTTTCATTTAGGAAATTTCGATAAAGGAATTACCTCTAATTATAAAATCAAAAAAGCAGGAAACGGCGTTTATGCTTTTATCATCAACGGGACAGCAACCATTGGAAATCAAAAACTAGACAAACGTGATGGTTTGGGTATTTGGAATACAGGTGAATTTAATATAACCGCAGATTCTGATAATACTGAAATTCTATTAATGGAAGTACCTATGTCTTTATAATAATCAAAACAACAACATTAAAAATCATTTAAAAATGGCAAAATCAAATTGGGGAATAGACCCTACACATTCAGAAATTGGCTTTAAAGTAAAGCACATGATGTTTACAAATGTATCTGGAAAATTTAATGCTTTTGAGGCTACAATCGAAAATGAAGATGACAATTTCGAAACTTCAAAAATTAATTTCACAGCAGAAACGGCTTCGGTAGATACCAATAATTCCGATAGAGATAATCACTTAAGAAGTGCTGAATTTTTTGAAGCAGATGTTTATCCAAAACTTTCTTTTGTATCAACTAGCATCAAAAAGAAAAGCGAAAATGACTATGAAATACACGGCGATTTAACAATAAAAGACGTGACTAAAAACATAGTCTTAGAAACAGAATACAGCGGACTAATGAAAGACCCATGGGGTAACACTAAAGCGGGACTATCATTAAACGGAAAAATAAACAGAAAAGATTTTGGTCTTACTTGGAATGCAGCTCTGGAAACAGGTGGCGTATTAGTAGGTGAGGAAATCAAATTAGCTTCTGAAATTCAATTAATTAAACAATAAATATTAACACAATTTAAATTTTAAACAAGATGAAAAAAGTAATTTTAACTTTAGTATTAAGCTTATCAGCTTTAACAGGATTTGCACAAAAACCAAGTCCAGAATTATTAAATCCAACAAATCATGCCTTAGTGTTAATTGACCACGAAGGACAAATGGCATTTGCTACAAAAAGCATTGATGCTATCGAATTGAGAAACAACGTAGGTTTAGTTGCAGGTGCTTCAAAAATATTTAACGTGTCAACAGTTGTAACTACAGTTGCTGAAAAATCATTCAGCGGACCAGTATTCCCTGAAATTTTAGAAGCTTATCCAAACACAGCTCAATACATCGACAGAACTACGATGAACACTTGGGAAGATGTAAGTGCTCATAAAGCAATTACCGGAAAAGGTAAAAAGAAATTAGTATTTGCAGGTTTGTGGACAAGCGTTTGTATTGTTGGACCAGTATTATCATCAATCAGCGAAGGATATGAAGTATATGTAATTACTGATGCTTCGGGAGACGTTTCTAAAGAAGCCCATGATCAAGCAGTGACTCGTATGGTACAAGCTGGAGCAAAACCAATCACATCATTACAATATCTTTTAGAATTGCAAAGAGATTGGGCTCGTGGCGAAACTTATGTGGCTGTTACAACTTTAGCTAAAAAATATGGTGGTGCTTATGGTTTAGGTATACAATATGCTAAAGAAATGTTGAAACACTAAGATTTATCAAATAAAGGCAGGCAAAATACCTGCCTTTTTTAAACTCAATACACTATGAAAACAATTTATACAGTTTCTCTTTCGTTATTGTTTGCCGGTGTCTCTTTTGCTCAAAAAGCCGACGTGATTGTTATTAATGGTAAAGTAACAACACTCGACGACAAAAACCCTGAAGTTCAGGCGGTGGCTATCTCCGGAAACAAAATTACTCAGGTAGGAACAAACGCACAGGTTCTCAAACTAAAATCAAAACAAACAAAAATTATTGATGCCAAGGGAAATCGTGTAATTCCTGGGCTTTTCGACAGTCATTTACACGTGATTCGCGGTGGTAGATTTTATAATACAGAATTGCGCTGGGACGGAGTAACTTCGTTAAAACGTGCTTTGCAAATGCTGAAAGAACAAGCTTCGCATACGCCAGAAGGTCAATGGATTCGTGTAGTTGGGGGTTGGAACGAATATCAGTTCGAAGAAAAACGATTACCAACCATAGCCGAAATTAACGAAGCCACCGGAAATGTACCTACGTTCATTTTGTACCTTTATGGAAAAGCATGGTTAAACAAATCGGGAATTCAAAAATTGAACATCAATGCCGACACGCCTAATCCAGCTGGTGGACTTATCGAAAAAGACAACGACGGAAATCCAACCGGATTGCTAGTTGCCGAGCCGAATGCGTTTATTTTGTATTCAACCTTGGCTAAATTGCCTGAATTGACAAAAGAAGAAAAAGTAAATTCGACTTTGCAATACATGACCGAATTGAACCGTTTGGGTGTAACTGCCGTAATGGACGCCGGTGGTGGTTTTCAAAACTTCCCAGACGATTATGGTATTACCGAAGAGTTAAACAAACAAGGAAAAATTACCATGCGCTTGCCTTTCTTTTTGTTTGCACAGAAAAAAGGAACCGAATTAGCTGACTATACCAAATGGACAGGAATGGTCGAAATTGACGACCACGGACATAACGGAATTAACGAAGTCGATTATCACGTAGAAGGTGGTGGCGAAAACTTGGTTGCTGATGCAGCCGATTTTGAAAATTTCCTTTTCCCACGTCCTGAATTACCAGCTACTATGGAAAAAAATCTTAAAGATGTCATCAGTCTGTTGGTAAAAAAACGTTGGCCTTTTCGTTTACACGCAACGTATAACGAAAGTATTTCGAGAGATTTAGATGTTATTGAAGCTGTAAACAAAGAAACACCACTCAACGGATTGGTTTGGTTTTTTGACCACGCCGAAACCATCAGCGAGCAAAACCTGCAACGCATTAAAGCTTTAGGCGGAGGAATTGCAATTCAGCACCGAATGGCTTATCAGGGCGAAAGTTTTATTCATCGTTATGGTAAAAAAGCCGCTTTGGCAGCACCGCCGGTTAAACGTATGTTAGAATTGGGCTTGCCTGTTGGTTTGGGAACCGATGGAACACGTGTTGCTAGTTATAACCCTTGGGTTTCGTTATATTGGATTACCACCGGTAAAACTATTGGAGGAACTCAGGTTATGGCAAAAGAAAATACATTGGATAGAAAAACAGCTTTAAAACTGTTTACTAAAGGTGGATTTGATTTGATTAAAGAACAATCAAAAGGAAAAATTGAAAAAGGATATTTTGCCGATTTGGTTATCCTAGACAAAGATTATCTTTCGGTTGAAGACGAAGCTATTAAAGGAATTACTTCAAAATTAACAATTGTAGATGGAAAAGTAGTTTATGGTAACGACGAATATAAAACCGTTGCACCAGCTGCTTTACCAGTAATTCCAGAATGGAGTCCTGTAAAATACTTTGGTGGTTATCAAACCAAATAATTCTTAAAAATGCTGTGTTTTTTGAAGTACAAAATAACACAGCATTTCTTTTAAAAACGATTTAGTTATGAAAAATCTAATTCAAAAAATAACAAATGTTTATCCGTCTGCTTATGTAGTCGATATAGCGTTATTGGTATTCAGAATATCACTTTCGGTAGAATTAATGGTGGCGCACGGACTTAAAAAATTGGGAATTGGAGTGGCTGCTGCCGAGCAAGTACCCAATCCGTTGCATTTGCCAGAAGCTTTCAATAGCTTGTTTGCCAATGCTGCTAATCTTTTTTTTCCAGTATTGGTCATTTTCGGATTCTTTACCCGAATTGCCGTTTTACCTATATTGGCAGTAACACTCACTGGATATTTCGTTTTGCACTGGAATGATTCTTTGTTGATAAAAGACACGCCATATATGTATAGTTTATGTTACTTGTTGTTATTTATTCTAGGTTCTGGAAGATATTCTCTTGATTATTTTATTAATCAAAAAGCACGAAAATGAAAAAAACACTTTCTATACTGTTATTTATAAGTTTGTTATCTGTAAAAGCTTTATCGCAAACAGCTCCGAACTTTAAGTCATTACGATATGATGAAGATTATTCTTATCTAAAAAATGATAGTACCCTAAATTGGTATGATAAGATGAAATATACTCCTTTATCTAAAGAAGGAAATACGTTTATCAGTTATGGTGGAGAAGCTCGTTTTCAGTATTTTTATACCAAGAATGAAACTTGGGGAGATGATCCTAAAGACAATGATGGTTATGTAATGAGTCGTTTTCTTTTTCATACTGATTTTCATGCTGGAAAAACTTTTCGCCTTTTTGCTCAATTGCAAAGTAGTTTAGTTGATGGTAGAATACAGCCTAGTCCTGTAGAAGAAAATCCACTTGATTTACATCAGGCTTTTGTCGATGTTAATCTGATTGCTTCAGAAAACACAAAATTTACTTTTAGAATAGGAAGACAGGAATTGATGTACGGCTCTCAGCGATTAGTTTCTGTTAGAGAAAATCCGAATAATCGCCAGTCATTTGATGCTGTAAGAGCTCTTTTTATTAAAGAGAATTATAAATTTGAAACTTTTTATGGGCATTATGTAGCTTCTAAAAGAGAAATATTTGATGACCATTTCAATAAAAACACGAAGTTGTGGGGAACTTATTTTACTTTCAATCATTTACCTGTAGTTAAGAATATCGATTTATATTATTTAGGTCTTTGGAAAAGAAAATCCGCTTTTAATGACGGTGTGGGTAAAGAATTACGTCATTCTGTTGGTGTGAGGTTATTCAGTACAAAAGAAGATTGGAAATACGATACTGAAGCAGTATATCAATTTGGAGATTTTTGGGCGAAAAATATTTCGGCTTGGACAGCATCAGTTAATACTTCTTATAAGTTTAGTGGTTTAAAACTCAAACCGGAAGTTGGTTTAAAAACAGAATTAGTCAGCGGAGACGGCAATATGAGTGATAATAAGCTTCAAACCTTTAATCCGTTATTTCCTAAAGGAGCTTATTTTGGTTTTGCAGCATTAATCGGTCCTTCAAACCTTATAGATGTTCACCCTTCTGTTTCGTTAGAGCTATCTAAAAAAGTTAGTTTTGATGTTGATTATGATTTATTCTGGAGACAACAAAGTAAAGATGGATTATATGCTCCCAATGTAGCACTTATTTATTCTGACGGTACTACCAATGAAAAACATATTGGTAATCAATTATCAGGCACACTAAATATTAAAGCTAATGATTTTTTAAATTTAAGAGGAGAATTTACATGGTTTGACTCAGGTAATTATCTAAAAGAAGTCGGTTCGGGTAAAGACGTAGTATTTGCCGGATTTACAGCTCAATTAAAATTTTAACAATTGAAGAAGATTAATACCATAGCATTTATTTTTAGTTTTATTGCCGGTTATGTGGATACTGCTGGTTTTATTGCTCTTAGCGGTATTTTTACGGCTCATGTTACTGGCAATTTAGTACTGGTTGGTGCTAGTTTTAATAATAGTCATTATGAAACGAATATTTTACAGTTAATATTAATACCGATTTTCTTTACAAGTGTTTTTTTAACCTCAATTTATTTTAAAATTAGTAAAACAGAAACTTATTATAAGTTGAAAATTGCATTATTAGTTCAAGCTTGTTTACTTCTGATTATGTGCTTTTTACAAAATCAATTTAGTTTTTTGGCAATAGGAACAATTGGTGTTATTGCTATGGGAATTCAAAATGCCTATATGAAAATTATTCTGAATAAATTATTACCTACTACGGTGATGACAGGAAACGTAACCTTATTAGCAATTGAAGCAAGTAATCGTTTTTTAAAACAGAATGTAAGTAATGTTCTTAGAATAATTTCTCCAATATTAGGCTTTTTATCAGGAGCTATAATTGGAGCCATAATTGTTCATTTTATAGGGATAAAATCTTTTTTAATTCCATCTGTAATAATTTTATTGATGATTTTAATTACTAAAAACAATATTTGGAGAGAACTAGTTTTAAAATCTGTTGGAGAATGAATCTAAAATTTTCTTCATAATAAAATCAATGCAAATAATCAATAAAAACAATTAGTGTAGAAATAGCACTTAAACTTAAAAAAATATGGAAACAGAAATTGTAATCAAAGAACAAGACAATAAAGGGTTTGCAATCGCAAGTGTAAATTCTCAAAAAGCCGGAGTAATGACCTACTCAATTACTAATAGTGATTTTATTATTATTGATCACACAGAAGTCGAACCTGAATTTAAAGGTGTTGGTAAACAACTACTTTACAAAATTGTTGAAATGGCTAGAGAAAAAAACATCAAGATAATACCATTATGTCCTTTTGCCAATGCAATGTTTAAAAGACTACCGGATATTCAAGATGTTTTAAAAAAATAAAATATGACAAAAACTAGATTAGAAGCTTTTAGTGATGGAGTTATTGCAATCATAATAACAATTATGGTTATTGAATTTAAAACACCTGGTAACTCTTCTTTTGAGGAATTATGTAAATTAATACCAAAATTTATTATTTACTTATTGAGTTTTGTTTACCTAGGAATTTATTGGATAAATCATCATCATTTAATCCATAACATTAATAAAATAAACGGTAAAATTCTTTGGGCAAATTTGCATCTTTTATTTTGGTTATCATTCTTCCCATTAGCAACCAGTTATGTGGGTGAATATCATTTTAAAGAAATTCCAACTGCATTTTATGGTTTTGTTTTATTAATGGCAAGTGTATCTTGGAGTATATTAGTCATAACTTTAAATAATTCAACAAAGAAAGAAGGAGAAAAAATATTACATGAGAAACTAAATTTCAAATCTTACCTTTCTATATTTCTATACTTTATTGGTTTTCTGTTGAGTTTTATAGCTCCAGTCATTGCATCTGGTATTTATGTTATTCTGGCAGTCATTTGGTTTCGACCTAATGAATAAACATATTATTTATGCTACTTAATGAACTTTCTAATTAACTCACCATAATTTGCAATTAATTGAATTCAAAAGCTTCAAATCTTATTATTAACTTAAACGAGCAATTAAATTTTATAGATTTAGAAATTGATAATATAATTACAAAAAGTGAAAAAGCAGTTGACATCATTTTAAAATCAATGACAAATCTTAAAAAGATTGTTCAAAAAAATAAATTTAAATCAGATAGCGAAGAAATATTATTTTTTAAAGAGATTAAGCCTCAACTCACATCAAAACTTATTTATTACAATATGATTTATAAGATTGAAATGAAAAGACCTAATGGTGGAAATCGAATACTGAAAAAATATTACCATAATGAACTTTCAAAGCTAAAATCATTTTTCGATAACGAATTAGAATTTTACCAATATTACCGGTCGGGAAGTATTTATCTTGATTATAAATATTTTCAAAGAGGAAAATTTGACATCAAATTGGCATTAGATAGCTATTATTTTGAAGCTGATACTTCTTTTTCAACATCACACGATTTTAAAGTAGCACGAATTTTAGCAAATGATTTAATTCAATTATATTTAGAAAACCAATTAGTTATGATTGAAAATAAAGATGGCTTCGAAAAATCACAACGCAAACCAAACATTAAATTGATGTGGACTGGCTCAAAAGTAGCCTTAACAGAATTATTGTACGCACTGCATTCAGAGGGTACTTTTAATAATGGAGCTGTCGATTTAAAAGATATTGCTGAATATTTTGAACAGATTTTTGAAATTGATTTAGGACAATATCGCCGTGCATTCCTTGAAATCAGGGCTAGAAAGAGCGACAGAACAAAGTTTATTAGTTCATTAAACGAAACACTTTTAAAAAGAATGGATAATGCAGATGATATTATTTAACTAAAAATCGTTCGCAACACCATCTCCGTTGTGAAATAAAATCCTCTAAACACAACAATTTTGTGTCATAACAATCTAAAACATACGTTATGGCTATCGAAGTAATTACCCGTGAAGATTTAAACGAATTCAGAAATCTTTTATTGAATGATTTAAAACAACTCATTCAACCACAATCTCAACAAATAAAGCAATGGCTCAAATCCAACGAAGTCCGAAAATTGCTTAACATTTCCCCCGGAACTTTACAAAATCTCCGTATTAACGGAACGCTCACTTTTACCAAAATTGGCGGAATCATGTATTATAACTATTCAGATATTGAAAAAGTTTTGAATGGCAATACACAAAAAAGGGGTTCTACTCTTTTCAAGTAATGTGATCCTATTGAATGAATTACATTAAGCATCTGACAGGTTTTTTCAATTGCATCGGCAATGAAGAAATAATTTACCCTACCCACATCAGTTTGTATTTAGCATTGTTTCAAAGTTGGAATGTAAATCGGTTTAAAAATCCAATTACAATTTCTAGGGATGAAATGATGAAAGCCAGTAGGATAGCCTCAAAAGCAACCTATCACAAATGTATTAAGGAATTACAATTGCTAGGATTCATAGAATATTTTCCATCCTATAATCCGTACCATGGTACAGAAGTAATATTGTATAATCTTTCTGATGGGAATAAGCGAAGAAGTAGTTCAATAATTGGCAATACAAAACCAATAATTGAACAAGTTAATGGTCAGGCTACTGAACATGTTATTGAACCCCATATATATAATAATAAACAAACATTTAAAAACAATAAAAACATATCTATTGAAAGCAATTTTGAGGATTCAATTGAAGAAGATTATTTAGAAGCTGATGAGAAAGAAAAAAAAAGTTCCGCGAAAAAAAAAGAAAGTCCAAGTTTAGAATTGGTCAAGGAATATTTCAAGCATCAGGATTATCCTGAGATTGAAGCTGAACGATTTTTTAATTATTACACAAGCAATGGCTGGTTAATTGGAGGGAAAACTAAAATGAAAGATTGGAATGCAGCCGCAAGAAATTGGGTGCTTACAACTTCTAAATTTTCAATGAATTCAACTCAGAATCGAGAGCAATCAAGAGCCAATAATTTATACACCCAAGAAGACAAAGACTATGCAGAACCATTGTAAGAGAATCAACTATGAATTTACAATACAATTATCCCGAAATTTTAGCTTGGTTGGAACAGAAAGGCAAACAAGACTATGGAGAAAAATTTCATTTTAAACAACAGGATACACCTAATATCATAAAGCTTGTAGCCTATTTTTTGAAAGATGAAACAAAAACTAATGAGTATGGCATCGATTTGACAAAAGGCATTCTATTATCGGGACCTGTGGGCTGTGGAAAGACAACTTTAATGACTTTGATGAAATATGTTGCCAAACAAAACAATCGCTTTTATTTGAAGACTTGTAGGGATATAAGTTTTGAATTCATAAAAGAAGGCTACGAAATAATACATCGATACAGTCGTGGCAGTTATTCCCAAACGGAGTATAAAAATTATTGCTTTGATGATTTAGGAGTTGAGCAAAACTTAAAATACTATGGGAACGAATGCAATGTAATGGCAGAAATTATTCTCTCAAGGTATGATTTATTCATAGTAAGAAAAGTACAAACTCATTTGACAACTAATCTTTCTGCTTCAGAAATAGAAACAGCTTACGGCAATAGAATAAGGTCAAGATTAAGAGGGATGTTGAATCTCATAGCATTTGAGAGAAATACGGCAGACAAACGCTAACTAAAAAAACAATATGAAAATAACCTTAAAAAAAATCAAGAAAATAGACATTGAGATAATACAATCTGAATTGCTAAAATTTATCCGAAACAAGGTTGATAATATTCATCATTGCAAGGATTATGAAAAGTATTGCAATGATATAATTGTTATTGATACCCTACAAACTATGTTCTACATTTTTAGAACAAAAATCGAAAGTAAAAAAGCCGATTCAAATATTAGCTTAACACCAACACAATCTGTTATTCTACTCTATTGTTGCCAGTGGGAAAGAAAAGAAAGAACTCAAGAACAGGGAATAGTAATGCAAACTATCTCTGATATAATTCATGAAAAACTTGTCAATATTTAAACTTAAAGTTATGAAAGTAAAAAACCGATTTAAAATAGTTTGCCTGAATATATTGGCATTAGTAATATGCTTTGCAATAATTGTAACCTCCCCATTGCAATTTTTAGATTTTATCTTCAAGGGCAAAAATCGAATCCTGAAGTATTTGGAAGATAAGGTTTTTAGAATCTTATTCCGAATAAATGATTTGAGAAAATAAATTTAACATGCAAAGTAGCTACAAATGAGTAAAAAAAATAAAAAAACGCTTCCGCATTCGGTAACTAAAGCTGAACTCATTGTAATGTATTGCAATCAGTTCAGCGAAGCTAAAATCAGGAACCAAATTAATGAAATCCTGAAAGAAAAGAACATTTCAAAAGACACTAAGATAATTCCACATCTGGAATTTATGGAATTCGTTGAAACCTATGGATTACCAAAAGGTTATTATCTTGATGATGATTGATTGCAATCAAATTGCAGTAATACCTAACAATACCTTTGAATACCTGAAAAATCATTGCAATACTTTATCATACCTCGCCATACTTCAAGGCGAGGTTTTTTTATTTCAAACATTTGCTTATGAAAGTTAGTAAATGAAGATGACCAAAGATGAAATCAACTTAATTCTAAAGCGCAGGATAAAAAACGGTGACGAGTTCAACCACTTGATTGAAAAACCTAAAGGACAAAAGGTAAAACTCAAAAAAGGTGATACGTTTTACTCGGTTTCAATGATGAAAGTTTGGGTGGAGACTTTTTATAAACAGGTTGCCAAACTATCAAAAATCCTCAAAGGAAAAACGATTCAAGAAACCTGTGATAAGATTCATTATTTTCTGTATTATGACATTCAGTATCAAGCAGATGGCGTGACACAGAATTTAAGAAGCCCTGCCAATAGTTGGTTTAACCGTCGTGAAGGAATTGATTGTAAAAGCTATTCGATTTTCGCCAGTTCGGTTTTAATTAATTTGGGAATCAAGCATTACATCAGGCAAATCAAACAGCCTAAGTTCAATCCAAAGCAGTACACTCATGTATATGTGATTGTACCTTTTAATCAAGAGAACGGAAAACTAGATAAAGGTCATGCAATTGTTGATGGTACAATACAAAGCAACAAAGAGCCAAGTTATACGGATAAAAAAGATGTTTTTATGGATCAGAAATTACCACACATAGGATTGAATTGTCCTGCTCCTAAAAAGAGAGGCTGGTATGTAACTAAGAAGCCTTGTAAAAAGGTTTATGAGTTGTACGATTTTGCTAGAAACGCTGAACAAGCGAAGAACATGTTAAAATCATTAGGCAGTGATGCAATTGCACATAAGTCAACAAGTGAAGGTGGAGCTTATAATATTTATGTCAAGATTAATAGTGTCTATGGAAGTAAAAGAGGGCTTAAAGGTATTGCAAAAAAAACAGTTCAACCTCGTAGAAGATTTCCATTTTAAATAACAGCGTATGATAATATTAGAAGAACAAACAGGTCTTAATGCGGGATTAAACCGAGGTTTCTTGAAAAGACTGAAATTCAAGAACCTCATTAAAATGGCAGTTGCTCCACATCTGTTAATCCCCAAAAACAAAAGAGGGATGCTCATTAAAGGAGCATTTGCACCCCATACTTTGATTAAAAAGAATCAAAGAAAACGATTAATCAAAGGAGTACTAGCACCACACACACTTTTAAAAAGATGATGATATGTTGATTTTAGAAGAACAAACAACAGGTTTGAATGCGGGTCTTAACAGAGGACTTAAAATTGGTAAAATGCTTAAGAAGAACATCCGATTAAAGAATGTATCGATTAAGAATGCCGTGAAAGTTGGTAAAAAATTAGTTCCAATTGCTTCTATGGCTATGAGTATTATTCCTGGAGGAGGTATAGTAAGCAAAGTGCTTGACAGCAAAGTAGGTAAAATACTTACCAAGGTTAAAAGCAGTAAAGCTATAAAATTAGCTACAAAATTAGGCAAAAGTAAAGTAGGCAAATTTGCGATAAATAATGTTGTAAAACCGACAATTAAAAATGTCTTTACAGGTAATCAGGCACAGCCTGTTTACAACGAACCACAACAAGTTGAAGCTTCCGAACCAGTTGAAGCAATGCCAAATGCGACTCCGACACCTGCACAATTGGAAACCATTGCAGAAGTAAAAGGGGTTCCGGCGGAATCCTTAACTACCGGCACAGTAGAGACCGGTGAGGCAGTTCCAAATGATGTGCAGCTTGAAACTATTTCCAAAGTAAAGGATATTCCTGTGCAAAATTTAAAAGAAGAAGCCCAAGCACAAAAAGAAATGGCACAAATCGAAAGCGGAACTACATCCACTGACAAGCCTAATTACACGATTCCTATTGTTATCGGTGTGGGTGCTGTGGGAGCCATCCTTTTAGCAACAAGTTCAAAAAGTAATTAATAAACATAGAAATGAAACAAGAATTAATAACAATCAGTTCAGCCGTTGTTGTAGGCGCTCTCTCAAGAGGTCTTACAGGCACTATGACCGAGACATCTTCCAACACGGTAAAAGGTGTTGTTAATGGAGCGGTTGCTGTTGGTGCCGGATTTTTAGCGGTAAAAGTAAACGGAAGCGATACCAAAAGTTCGCTTTTAAGAGGTTCAGCAATTGGTGTTTCAATTGCTCATGGATTGGAACTAGTGAAGAATATTTTTTCGTCTGAAAAAATAGCTTCAAAGCTAAATTCTGAAACAACAATTGGAAGATTTATGCAAAAGACGGCAGGTCTTTCAGGAGCGGTAAATGGCTTACAAGGTTATATTGATGCCTACGGTAATTATCACGAAGATGGTTTAGGAGGTTATATTGATATAAATGGCAACTACATTGAAAACGGCTTAAATGCCCATGAAGGTGATGGTTTGGGCGGTTATATTGACGACAATGGTAATTATATCGAAAGTGGTTTAAATGGTTACGAAGAAGATGGTTTAAACGGATATTTTGATGAAGCAGGAAACTATCACGAAGATGGTTTAGGAGGCTACATTGATGTTAACGGAAACTATGTAGAAGATGGCTTAAGTGGCTATGAGGATGAGGGATTAGGAGCTTATGAAGATGATGGCTTGGGTGCTTATATCGACGAAAACGGAAACTATATTCTGTAACCCACAACAAGAAGTAAAATTTAATTCATAAAGAAAAATGGAAAATAGAAATCCACAATTGCAAAGAGCAATTAAAGTTTTAGGAGCAAGACAACGTCAAAACAATCAAGTTGTAAGACCACAAGCCACAAAGTTGGTCGATAAGACCTTTTATCTTAACGTAAAGGTTGACGGGATGAGTGGTATAAATGAACTCGTTGATGCCAATACCAAAAAAATTGTAGGGGTTACCAATTTTGATGGAAACCTACTAAACTCAGGACGTGATGTGGTTATTGATGCTATCCGTGTGCAGTTTACCACAAAAGGAGATAAAATTGAGAATGCGGATTGGCAAAGTAGAGATACTCTTCCCGCAGAATTGCAAAATGCTGATTTAAGGCTGATTCAAACCAATGATATGCTCATTGATTTGCCTCTTACCGATGTTCAAAACTTCAAAACTGAAGATTATCGTCCCATTGCAACCACCCCGCTTTTAAGAGCTAAAGAGGAGTTCAAATTGGAATTGGAGTTTCCTAAAGGTGTTACCGTTCCGATAAAAGAAGGGATTCATATGTTTTTACGATTGGAGTTTAGAGTAACTGAGGCTAAAAAGTAAGAGAACAAATAAAAGCCGAAGTCCTAACGGCTGCGGCTTTTTAAATCTTAAAAAGTATGCGACAAATTCAACATGTAGTAAAGGCAATTATAAAACCTGGAGAAAGTAATACTTCGGAGAACTTCAAACTTCCTATTGGTTTTACCACTGGTGTAGCGGTTTACACCAATGGAATAGAAAAAAGCATTAGTGCAATGGCATCCATTGAAATGAAAGACGATAACAGTATTGCCATCATTCCTGCGGTTCATATTGATAACTGGAGACAGTCAAATGGTGGCGAATACGAAAAGAGTTTCAAGCCTTTGAATTTCGACACAGGTAACAAGGATTATTCACTCATTTTCGCTTTGGACGAACCATTAACGGGTAATGTACCATTAAAATTTCATGTAGTGTTTTTATACAATAATAACATTAAAAAAGTATAGCATGTTTGTAGAGTCTGCTTTTATAACAAGAGAGTTTAGAGAAGAACAAATTCCCATTTTAGAGGGAGTTACCTGCCTTTCGGTTGTAAATACAGGAACTACAATTGCAATTATCAATGGTGTTACTATTTACCCAACACAGAAGCAGATTTTAATTCCTCCCGATGGTACTTTTTCAAAAGTTCAACTAGAGCTTAATTTTTTGACAAGCGAGGTGACAAATGACCCAATATTGATAAAGAGAAGTTTTACTGTGAAAGAGCGAAACAGGATTTTACTTATCTACAAAAAACTAATTTAAAATGGAGCAATTAGATGATTTGATGGATAAACTGGCAAGCGATAAATTTTGCGCTGTTACGGTTTACGACAGGACTACCTCAAAGCCTATTTTTCGCAACATAACCCATGAACAGATAAAAAACGATTATGGCACAAGTGAAGAATTCTTTGAAAAACTCTACAGTGACGGTTTTACCAAACTCACTATTCAGGAGAAGCGTAAAAATGGAGTAAACGCTTTCAAAATTGAAGGAGACCCTTTTGATGTAACTTTTGGTGAGGTTCAGTCTAAATCAAGAGACATTGAGGACGAACCAAAACAAACTTCAAAAAAGAAGAAGAAAAAGAAAAAGAGTGAAGGTCTGATGGGTTTGGGAATTGCTGACATCTTCGACTTGAAATTACAAGCTCGTGATCGTGATGAACTGGCTAGAAAATTAGAAGAATCTGAAAAATACAATCGGGAACTTAAAGCTAAAAATGAAGAGCTCACAGAGGAGAAATTACAAAGAAAATATACCAAAGAGAGTAACGATAGCCTGAACAATATGCTTTTAGGAGTAGTAAAACAAGCTCCACTCATCTTAAAGGGTTTAGGGTTTAATGTACCTGTTGAAAGTGGTGGTTTGGCAATGGCTTCTCCTGAAGATTTGGAAGATGAGAATTATTCGGATGCTAAAAAGGCATTTTTGGACATTATCAGAACCCTTGACGATGATACCATTACTTTTCTTTCAGTCATTTATCAGAAAATCAACGAGAAATCTGAAAACAACATTTTCTCGCAGGAATTATTCGGGCTATTACAAAAACATCAAATGTTAGTATGAGTACAATAACTATAAAAACAAAGGAAACCAATCCTTTTAAGTTACAGAAAAAGACAAAGCTGATTCAGGAATTATCAGATTTGGATAACGAAGTATTGGAAAAACTGGTGGAGCTGAAGAAATCCAAAAAAGCCATTGCAATGGTTACCGATGCCCAGAGCTGGCAAACTATCAAAGAGTTCATAATGTAGAAAGTTGGAGTAACCCGTCTGCATGCTCCATTTGCAGGCGGGTGAAACAATGATAAAGCACAGGTGTAGGCATTGCTCCAAGTTAAGAGAGTAAAAATGAAACTAGAAGAGTAAAATGAACCAACTACTGGGACAACTCTTTAGAATGCTAAAAATGAAATTCTCGGAGTAAAAATGAAATTGGGAGCAATACTACAGCCAAGAAATGAATATGAAAAGACAAGGTTTACATAATCCCGCAGTACTTACCGCAGTAGCTTCAACCCCACAAGGACAAAAAGCGATTGCAACAACTCTTGAGAATACAAGTACAGGAGTAAATGCCACGGTCTCGATAGTTAAAGGGATTTTGAAAATGGGGCTTTTTTTAGGTGTGGGTTACTTTGTTTACAAGAAGATTTTTAACGGTTTTTCACCTTTGAAAGAAAACAAAAGAGATAGACCAAGCAATATTTCAACAGGGATGGCAAAGAATAAAGCCGAAGCGATTTACAGTGCGATGTATGGTGTCGGAAATGGTTTTAAATCGGTAAAACAAAATCTTATGGGCGTTAATCCTAACGGATTCGTGAGAATCCATAATGCTTTCGGACTTAGAAAAGGAATCAATCCCTTATCCAAAAAAATGACTTTGATAGAATGGTTTGGTGACCAGTTCAGTCAAAACGAACTGATGGAATTACGCTTTTTAATCCCCAACTTTTTTTAATCATGGACAGTTCAAAATTACTGCCTATCTCGATTAGCGTAGCGGGATTAGGAATATTGCTCTTTGCAATAGCACAAGCAAATAAAGATAAAAACGGAAATGCCTATTTGAATCAAGGAACTATAGAAGATAGCTTCAATGCCAAAGAAATAGCCACAGTGCTTTATGATGCGATGAAAGAAGCCAACTTCACAAATACAGAGAAGCGCAAGACCATTTTTGCCACGCTCACAGGAGTAAGTCAGGCACAGTTTTCATGGGTCATTAAAGCTTTTGGCAGCAGGTATTATAACATGCTTACAGGTAACACCTATTTTGCCTTATGGCAAACTCCTGTAAAACACCCTTTGAAAGTTTGGTTCAAAGAGGAATTAAGCGACAACGATTATAAATTATTGAAATCAAATTATCCAAAATACTTATAAAAATGACCACAGAAGATAAAATATGGATTGGTGGCGGTGTCGCTCTTGCTATAGGTGGTGGCATTTATTATTTCGTTCAAAAAAACAAGAATGATAATGAAATCAGTCAAGAAGTTGAAGCAGATTTAAGCAATGAAACCCTGCCTGTATCGACTCCAAAACCTATACGAACACCAACATTGGCAACGGCTCCAATTATTCCTACTAAATCTGTTTCAGAACCTCCAGTTAGAAGTGCTGATACATTTAGATATAGTATTGGTCAGGAAGTGATGGCTTCAGGTTTTAATGGGACAAAAACCTACGATGCCCGGAAAATGGCAGATGGGAATTATACCAGTGAAGGAATCCGCAAAGCAACTTTTAAAAAAGGAGATAAAATTGGTAAAATCATTTGGGTAGGCAAAAGACCTGATGGAACGTATCGCTATGTAGCTCAAAGAAATGGAGCGTTTATGAATGATATTTATTGGATTCCTGACCACAGCGTAATAAAGCCTGTTGGAAAGATTTTGCCAACGATCCAAGCGGTTGCTGAAAGTTCAGGAATTGACAAGACAATACTTCTTAAAAAAGGTAGTAAAGGCATGGAAGTACGAACACTGCAAGCTTTATTAAAAGTTAAGGTAGACGGTGATTTTGGAAGAAATACAGAGAATGCTCTTTTTACACAAAAGGGAATTAAACAAATTAGACTTAAAGACTGGAGATAATGAATGCAAGTACAGGAGTATGGATTGGTTTAGGCGTATTGGGCGCAATTATTATCGCTTCAATGAGTGATGAAACTAGACCTAAAATAGAATCCAAATCAAATGAAAAGCCCAATGTTGAACCTAAAAAAGTACAGTTGTAATGGAGTTTTTATTATCAAATAGCACCCCTTTCTTGAAAGTCTTCAAAAAGTATGCAATCAATACCCCAAAGCGAGTTGCACACTTTTTGGCGCAGCTTCATGAGGAGACAGGAGGATTTATTAAACTTTCGGAAAACTTGAATTACACTCCAGCTGGACTGATTGAGACTTTTGGAACGAATCAGATTTCGGTTGCTCAAGCTAATTTATACGGAAGAACAGCTAAACGCAAAGCTAATCAAGAAGCAATAGCCAATATTGTGTATGGTGGAAAATGGGGAAAAGTAAATTTAGGTAATACACAAGTTGGTGATGGTTGGCGTTTTAGAGGACGTGGATTAATCCAGCTCACAGGCAGGGCAAACTATCAGGCCTACAAAGATTATTCAGGTGTAGATGTAATTACCAATCCTGATTTGGCTTCTCGTCCCGATATTGCTATTGATATTGCAGGTTGGTTTTGGAGTGTGAGATTCAAACTTAATCCAATTGCCGATACTAATAATATCACATCAATTACCAAGAAAATCAACGGTGGTCTTACCAATTTTTCCGAAAGAGTCAAACAGCTTAATTATTACACAAGCATTGACACGCTTGGGATATTAAAAAAAAAAGGGAGTCCGAGACCGGTCAAAGCGAAGAATAAACCTGTTTATAGCTACTACAACCCTTTTACTAGGGTGCTCGATTTTGGTTCTAAAACTAAATAAAGGATAAAATATGTTACCGATAGAAACCATACTAAACTATTTTTTGGGCTCAACTACCCTGATTTCGATTTATATCGCTTGGAAGTCAAGAAATTCAGAACTAAAAAAAACGGAAGCTTCAGCACTAGAAGCCATCGATTCGATTTACACCAAAATGTCAATTGTAACGAACAAGAAGTTTGAGGAGATGCAGCGTATTATCGATGAAAACACTATTGAAATTAGAAACCTTAAAGAACAATTGCAGGAATATCAAAAACGATGTGCAGGATGTTTGAATAACAAGGGAAATGAAAAGAAAAACCTTTAACAGAATTATTGGAGCTCTCAGCTTGTATTACGAAATCGATTTGTTTCAGGTAATAGAGGTTTCTCAGCTGTTTCTTTTTGTTATAAAAATCTACTTTAAAAAATCTGAACCATGAAAAAGTCAATCCAAATACTAATACTGATTATCATTTCTTGCATAGTACTTACAGGCTGTTCCTCATCTAAAAAGTTAAAAGAAGAAAACATTCTACTCAAAAATGAGATTCAGAAAAGAGACAGTATTAAAAGTACCGTTATTAATAGGGCAATTGAAGATAAATTGATTACCCCAATTGCTCAAAGTCAAACAGGGAATGCAGTTTTTGATAGTTTGGTTAATGCGAAGGTAGATGAAATTTTATCCAAGCTGAATACTGCTAAAAACTCGGGAGATAATGGTTATAAACTTATTTATGACAAGCTTAAAAAGCAGTTGGAGTTTTACGTCCAAATAGCACAAACTAAAAACGAAAATACTACGGTTAAAAATGAAAAAGTAAAGACAATTATTCAGGTTAAAAAGATTCCTGTTGTGGTTAAAAAGCCACTCTCAAAATTGGAAAAGTTTTTAATGGGATTGGGGATTTTGACCTTACTCTATATCGGGTTTAAGGTAGTAGCCTTAATCAGGAAAAAAGCAAGTGTATGGACATAAGAGCAAAACATATCGTAATCACAGGGGCTTTATTAGGCATTGGAGCATTATGGTACACGAGTAAACTCAATAAATGGAAAGAAACGATGAAAAAATTAAAAGCACTACCTACTGGAATTAGGAACTTCGATATTAATTTCAAACGGATGCACTTTAATTTGGATGTTACAATCTACAATCCTACAAACGATAATTTCAGCCCTGATGGAGTTGTCGCCACTGTTAAGCGAATTATTCTCAAAGATAAAACAGCCAAGCGAATTGCTACAATCACAGTAAATAAATCCTTTTTATCTATTCCAGCCAAAGGAAAGCATGTACTAAAGGATCTAATTGTGGAAATTCCAATACTGGAGAATATCTCCAATTGGCAAAACCTTTTACAGATTAAAAGTATAAAAGACATCCAGACTGAAACGATTTTGGGAGTTTTAGGGAAAGAGTATTCAATAATAAAGTAAGCATGGATTTAATAACTTCATTCAATAATCTTAACGGTAAGACAGTAAAACGTTCCGTTTTGAAATCCCTCTTAACAAAAGCAAAAAAGCAAAAGCATTTAGTTATTACAAATCGCATTAGTAAAGTTTTGGAGCAAAATAATGATGCGCTTTTTACTATTGAGATAATGGATTTTATAGAACCTGCTGGACTTAGTGGAGCAGAACAAAGAATAATTCTTCCAACATTGGAATACATTTCAGAAGAAGATGCTGAAGGCGGACTTAATGGTGTTTCTCCTGATGATATTTATAGCTACATCACGGATTTAATCATCAATACGATTGAGAAAGTTGGGCATTTGCCTTGGCAAAAAGATTGGGTGGGTTCAGGTACTGATGGGACAGCTAAAAATTATGTAAGCAAGAAAGAATATACCGGAGCAAACTTCCTTTTGAATTTCGATATAAAATTTGATAAAGATGGCAAAGGCTATTTAGTGCCTATTAAATTTATCCATCCATACTATTTGACGTTCAATCAGATTAAAGAAACAGGCGCAAGTCTAAAGAAAGACAGCAAAGCAAGGCGTGTGATTTATTACACCATGATTTTCAGTTTTGATAACGGCACATTACAATTCAAAACTACTGACAGGGAAAAGTTCACGGAGTTTGTAAAAGCCAATGGTTTAACCAAAGAAGATTTAAAAGAGCATCTAACAAAGATTCCTGTAATTAAGTATTATAATGTTTTCAGAGCTGATGATTGCTCAGGATTGAAATTTCCAGAAGCAACAGGTAATAAAGATGTGAACCCAATTGAGCAGGCTCAAAGTCTTATTGATGGTTATAAAGACCCGCCTACTTACACTTTTGTTGGAGATAGAGCTTATTATCAGCCTTCCACGGATAAACTCAATATGCCAAATATCAAAGCTTTTAAAAAAGAAGCTTCGTATTACTGTACTTTTTTTCACGAGCTGACCCATTCCACAGGTGCGAAAAAAAGGCTAAACAGGGATATGACAGGAACTTTTGGAAGTAAACCTTATGCCTTTGAGGAACTCATTGCGGAATTAGGAGCAGTTTTTATGTGTTCTGAAGCGGGAATTTTATTTCAGACCAAAGAAAACTCTGCTAAGTATCTTAAAAATTGGAATACTGTTTTGGTGAATGAATTAGAAAATGACAACCGCTTTTTCTTGAAAGCTTCAGCGCAATCTCAAAAAGCAGTCAATTACATTTTAGGTAAAAATACTGAAAGTGAAGAAGCAGAAATAGTGAAAGAAGAGGTTAAAAAAGTAGCATCGGCATCGAAAAGACCAGGAAAGAAAAAGGTGAAAACGAAAGTTACCAAAGCCAAAAAAGTTGGACTTTCAGCTTCAATTGGAGTAAGCAAAAATACTGAATCGATGAGAAAAAGTATTGTTCCAGCTGTTGTAAAAAGCACTGAAAAGCCAGTTGTTTCCAATCAGGATAAAAGCCTTAATGAGCTTGAAAAGCTCGGTTTTATTTCAGCTAATTCTGCTCCACAGGAGGCTAAAGACATATTTGTTTTAGGTGGAGAAATTGGTAAGTTTTTACAAAAGCAACAGCCTCATAAAGCTCTAATCCTAATAAAGGGAAACAAGCACAGTTCTAAATCGCAATTGGCCATGCAGATTGCAAATGCCTTTGGAGAACAACAAACGCCAGTTGCATACATCGATTATGAGCAAGGAGGAATTGAAAGTAAAGATACGGTTGATAGTATCAACAGAAACACTACTGAAGCAGGGAGAAAATACATAGCGATAAAAGGCTACTTAGAAAACCCTTTTGAAGAATTACAAGGATTTTGCAAAGTAGTTAAAGTCATTATTGCCGATTCGGTTACAGATTTGAAAATCACAGCCGACCAGCTTAATTATTTGCGTACCAAATACCCTAAAATCATTTGGTGTTTTATCTCTCAAGTAAAGGAAAATGGTGCAATGTATGGAGGTAATAAAATGGCGCACAATCCAACTTCGGTAATTCATTGTTCTTCGCATCAAGACCCGAAACAGCGGTTTGCTACACTGGAGAAAAACAGAGGAAATGACCTTACTTTAAAATACTCGATGTATTACAAAAAAGTTGTGAATGAGCCTAAAAAAAAGAAATTATCATTTAAAGTAAAATAACTTAAAATCAGAAATCATGGTAGCAAAAAAGACAAAACCGAAAAAAAAGAAAAGTATCTCTGCAAAGAAAATGTGCAGTAGAATTATCCAAAGAGAAGGCGTTAAAAAAGACGGGACTTTGAAAAAGGGTTACCGATATGTCAAAGGAGGAAAAGTTGTGAAAGCTAAAGCGAAGAAATAGTTTTTGATTTGGGTTGATTGAGAAAGCCGTGTTGCAGAGATGTGATACGGTTTTTTTATTGACTATTACTTATAGTATTTTCAAAAACAGGTGAGTATTTCATTGTTAAAGTTTTTATTATCTTAGCAAATTATACTTTTTTTAACTAATTAAAGAAAACTATGCAATCAATTTTTGAAGAATTCATATCCTGGTTGAAGATAAATTGGGAGTATATAATTGATTTTGTAAATCTTTTAATAAGTCTTTTAACTTTATTAATTGCCTTTAAAATATTTAACCGTTTTTCGTTTAAAAATAGAGTATTAGAAAAACAATTTGAAAGTGTATCTGATTTGATTAATATTTTGCAAGACTGGACAATTTCTATTCATGCTAAAGGAATTGAAAAAGAAGAAGATTATTTTAGTACAGGATGGAGAGTAAAATTTTTTGATTTTAAGAGCTTAAAAAAGAGGGATGATTTTAAAGGATTATTTTTTGATGAAAATATATTATTTACCCAAGAATGGTTTGAACAAAACCCCCTAATAGGCTTAGATAACAACCCATTTTTGCCAAAAAGTATTAGTAAAAAAATAGAGCCTTTTAAAATTTGGTTACCAACCAGAGCAAATCCTCAATTCTATAAAAAAGTTATTTATATAAATTTAGATGAATTTGACACATCAGTAAGGAGATATTCAGATGTTGGTCTAATTTGTAATCCAAGAGAGAAATGCTTTAAAAATTTTGAGACATTTAATGATATGTGTAATGATTTAATAGAAGAAATAGAAACTTGGCTTAAAAAATATGATGCAGGAGATATTCATCTTAAATAGAATTAATGTCTAAATAATCTAGTAGAAGAATACCATCGTTAATTAAAAGGTTGAAATATGCTAAAAAGGAATGATTACTTAAAATTAATTGAAGAAATCCGTAACACGGAGAAAAAATCTATCGATGAATATATAGAAAAAGAACTTGAACCGTTAAGACAAGAAAATGAGAATTTTATTGAAATTTTGTATAAAGATATTTTCTATTTGATAAGTGATATAGACAAAAAAGGAGAAAATGATTTAGTAATTGAAAATGGTAGTTTAGTTATTGAAGATGGAGAAATAAAATTAACTGGGTATCAATCACGATTACACAATTTATCAATTTGGCTACACCTTGAGATAGTTAAAAAGTTTATGGATGAAAACCCACTAACTTTTTTAGATAAAATGAAAAACTTTGAAGAAAATTTCTTGAAAAAGCCAAACTATACTCCTGAATATAAATTGCAACTTGAAAAAATAAAAAAAAGCCTTAAAAAAGAGCGTATTCAAAATTTAGGTGAAAAAGAAAGTTTTTGGAATAAAATTCTTGATGTTGATAATCTTGAATTAAAACCAAATATTGCTGGCATCGGAATTAATTTCAATGAGATTTATAACAAATTTAAAAAATAGATATGAGAGGAATTTGCGCATTATATGATAATGAAACCGAATTACTGGAAAGCCACATTTATCCTAAATTCGTTATTAACTATACAAAAAAAACAGGTTCAAAATATTTGAGAAAATTTACAGAACCAAATGCTAGAAAACAAGATGGCATAAAATTGCATCTATTGAGTGAAAAAGCAGAACAAGATTTTTCAGTAAGGGAAAAATGGTTTGCTGAAAATATTTTTGTTCCTTATTTAGGGCAAAAATTTGAACTTGAATACAATGAAAATCTTTATTATTTTGCTGTTTCTTTTTTATGGAGAGTCTTAATTTTAGAATTAAAAACCGATAAAAGTTTGAAGGATAAATGGTATTATGATATTATTCTTCAAGCAGAAAAAGAATGGAAAGAATATTTAATCACTGGCAAGTTACCAAGAACGCATAAACAATTTAGTCTTTTTTTTACTGATAGAGTTAAAGTAAATAATTCAGGGCTAAAAGGTGTTGATTTTTACTTGACTAGAATATTAGATGCTACAATTGCTGATAATGAGCCAAAAACGTGTCTTTTGCTTTATGGTAAGTTTAGTCGATTTGTCTTTTGGGCAGTATTAAAAAATTTTGGGGGTGAAGAAGACTTAAGAGATGTTGAAATTAATCCTAAAGGTGGAAAATTCAATATACCTCAAAAATTAGAATATTTTCCTCTGTTATCACTATTAAGTAATCGAATTAGAACAGTAGATGAAATGGTTATGCCGAATGAAGAACAACAGAAAAAAATCGAACAGGAAATCCTAAAAGACCCAAAAGCTTTTTGGAAATCAGATATTGGACAATCTTTATTTAATGACAATTTCAATTTATAGGTAACTATTAAATGATTTAATATAGATGGCTAAAGAAACTCCCGTAATAAATATTTTAACTTATCATCTGCCATTTGAGTTGACAAATCAAATATATAATGAATTTCAAAGTCGATTTAAGGAGGCTAATTTTTTGATTGAGAATTATAAAACTTATAGTTCCTTACAAGTAGATAATAAGACTGTAGAACTTTTGCTTGCCCTTTCTGTTTTTCACAAAAGAGTAATTGCAAATCTTGATGGAGCAGTTAAATTTTATGGAACAGTTACAAAGAGTAGTGAGGCTGAAATTATAAAAATTGGCAGCTATGATTTAACGAATGAAGAAAAGAATAAGATTCTGGCTGTCGTAATGAGTTATAACAAACTATTAGAAGAATATTCAATTCCACCAATCGTGATGGAGTATTACGAAACTCGTGAGTTTTTGAGAAAACTAATTGATTTAAAATCTGTACAAAATAATGTCAAAAAAAGAAAAAAAGGAAACGATAACGAAGACGAAATCCCCTTTTAAGGACAAAGCACTTTTAGAAAAAGAAATAGCTGATTTTGCTAATAAATTTAAGGTTACAGTTGTCAATCAATCGAAACGTATAAGCGATTATTTTGAGATGAGTTGTTTCAATTATATTGTTCGATTTTACCAACTTCACGGTTATGATGTTAAAGTTCAGAATCTCCAAAGTAAGCAATACAGATACAAGTGTTCAACATCAGGAATACAATCAAATTTTTCACATTTTCTAGCAACAATCAAGTTTGAGAAAAAAGAGTATAATTTTGAAATTCAACATAATCTGGCTGTTCAATCTTCACACGATAAAGAATTATTTACCACACCTGATATAAGTATTATAAAGGCGGGAAAAGTTAAAACTTCTACAACTTATTATGATTCAAATAAGAGATTTTCATTTGCTAACAATATTGATGTTATGAGTTTTTGTGAAGTAAAACAATTTAATCCTTTTCCTGAATTACTATTTAATTTTATGGGAGTGGTAAATGAATTAGAAAAGGATATTATGATTAATAATGCAATAAATCACAAACCAAAGCATATTGCTCCTTCTTTAATGATTTCAGGTAAACCTAATAAACAAACTACACGAATTAAGTTGTCGCTAGAAAAACGCTATTGTATAAATATAATTTATGATTTATTCTACACCGGAACATATACATTCTCGAAAACGAATTTAAGTAATTTAAGAACAAAAGGTAAATTACAATAGCAGAACAGTTTAGAGTCAGTTTATTGAATTAACCATTAACTAATATATTATGCCATTTGCAATTTCAAAGAAATATGAAAATATTGACTGGATAAACTTAAATCTAACTGATGATGCAAGTAAAGACTGGTCAATGGGAATTTCAATAATTGAAGATAGATTTAAAAGTAGATTTTTTAATCATATCAATTTAATAAAGAATGATGAATTCAGTGGATTTCTAACAATGTCAATCGATTGTTTGTTAATTGAGACATTGATGCAATTCTATTTAGGAATTGAAAATACAGAGACAAATTATAGAGGAGAACAATGGAAATCATTTAAAGATTTCTTAATTTATAGTAAACATTTTAATGCTGATTTTTCAACCAATAAAAAGTGTAAAATTTTCTATCAGCATTTTCGTTGCGGACTTTTACATCAAGCACAAACAAAACATAAATCTCGAATTAAAATTAACCAATCAAATTTTGTTGTATTAGCGAATTCAACTAATATTGATGAAGGATTAATAATAGATAGGAAGCAATTTCATGATAAATTAATTTTAGAATTTGAAGATTATATTCAAAGACTAAAAGATAATAAAGATAATTTTCAAGGGCAAAATTTGAGAATTAAAGCTATAGATAAAATGAATTTGATTTGTGTATAGCAATTTCCTTAAAACCAATCCAATCAATTGTCCAATTTTTATTTAGTATAATTTTTCCTACCTTGTCGCATTAATGTAGAAACAGCATCAAATAATAATAGAAAATGTATTTAGCTTCAATTCATATAGAAAACTATAAAGGTATTAAAAAACTTAATGTAAATTTTCAAAAAGACATTAATGTAATTATAGGGGAAAATGGAAGCTGCAAAACGGCATTAATAGATGCAATAAGATTACTCTATAATTTAGGAAATCAACAAAAAGAAATTTACGTTACAGCTGACGATTTTTATTTAGGAGAATCCGTAATTACAATTTCATATGAGTTTAAAGATTTATCGATTGAACAAAAGGGAGCTTTTTATGAATATCTTGTTTTAGGAGATACTGAAGAAAATGATTATGCAAAAGTTACGATTACTTATAAAAGAGAAAACCAAAAAATTTTATTTAGCTATTATACAGGTGAAGTAGAGGGTCAGAAGGCAGATAGTTTGACATTTCAATTTTTTATTCACTATTATTTAGGAGCATTAAGAGATAGTACTAAGGATTTAATTATGAATCGTAGTAGTATTTTAGGAACTTTAATTAATAGACAAGTTGAAAATAATAGTAGTCAGGAAAACTATGAGAAGTTGATAAAAAAAGCAAACGATGGTTTATTAAAATTAGATGAAGTTACTAATTCAAGAAAATCGATTAATGATAATTTAATAAAAATTTACAAACACTCAGTAGAAAATCAAATTGGTTTACGAATTGAAGAAGCCAAGGCTGAACATATTGTAAATATAATTAAACCATATCTTCCACATGATACCAAAAACCTGTCAGGTGCTGGCTTTCATTTGAAACAAAATAGTTTAGGTTTTAATAATTTAATATATATAGCCACCGTTTTAGGCGATATAAATCAACAATTAGAAGATGATAAAACTTCTCACTATGCTTTATTAATAGAAGAACCAGAAGCGCACTTACATCCTCAACTTCAATTGAATTTATTCTATTTTTTAAAACAAACAAATACCGTAGAGAATTCCCAATTATTTATTACGACACATTCTCCAACACTAACATCAAAAGTGCCACTTGATAATTTAATTCATTTATCTAAAGATAATGAAGCAATTAACTTGATTAAATGTTTTGAAGACCGGGAAGAAGTTACAATTCAAGATGATGAAGAGACTTATCTTGATGACATATCAAACAGGAAGAAACAATTGGAAAGATATATTGATGTAACAAAATCTCAACTTTTCTTTTCAAAAGGTGTTTTATTTGTTGAAGGTATATCTGAAGAGTTACTAGTTACAGTATTTGCTCAAATTTTAGGGAAAAGTTTAGAAGACTTTAAAGTAGAACTACTTAATGCAGATGGAACGTCTTTTTATCCTTTTATCTATTTATTTAATTCTACCGAAAAATCAAAAACACTCCCAATCCCATTGTCAATTTTAACAGATGATGATAGATTTACCGAATCTAAAAATACAGAATATAGTTTTATCAATATTAAAGATAATCTAGCTAAAGCAGGAGAACTTTATGATAAAATAAAGAAGGCATCCCAAGCTACAAGAATCAAAAACATATCAAGTGTTATAAAAAGTGTTCCGAAAAAAATTAGTTTGAATGTATCTTATAAAACATTTGAATTTGATATTGTTAAATCAAATATTTCAAAATCAAAAAAACAAATTATAGAGAATTTACTTTGGATATATATATCTCAAGAGAAATCTATTTCTAAGAAATATGAAAAATTAAAAAATCATTTAGAATCATTTGAAGGGGATGAGATAACAGAAGAACAATTAAAACAATTGCAAATTTTGATTTGGAAAGCTTTACCCAGTAAAGCGGAGTTTGCTCAAGATTTTTCAATTTATTTGTTAGCAAACATTGAAATAGCAAAAACAAATTTCGTTGTTCCTAAGTATATTGAAAAAGCAATAACTCATTTGACTAATTATAAAATAAAATGAGTATAGTATTATCTAAGGAACAATTAGTTTATGTTCAATCCTTTGGAAAAGTAATTCTTAATGCTTGCCCAGGAAGTGGGAAAACAACAACAGTTGCATACAAATTAGATGAACTCATCAAAAATTGGGAGCTGTTATTTTCTAAAAATTCAGGAATTTTATGTCTTTCATTTACCAATGTAGCAAAAAATGAAATTGCTGAAAAGTTTAAAGAGAAAAATGGCTTTTCATTACCTTATCCTCATTATATATTGACGATTGATAGTTTCGTAAATTCATTTATTACTTTGCCTTTTGCTCATAAATTGAAAGACATTGGAAAGCGTTATAAAATAATTGATGATATAAGTTATTTAGATAAAATCTTTCAATCAGATTGGCAGCTAATGAAAACTTATAAATCCTATTTGTTTTCATATAAACCTAGTAAAATTGATTATACAATAAATAGTGGATATTCATGGGATGGGCATGACAAAAGTGATGACCTTGATTTTGTTAAATATGCTAAAGAAATCAAAACAAGACAAATTAATATGGGGTTGCTTAAAACAAGTGATTCTGCATTTTTGGCTTATCTCATTTTGAAAAAATATCCACGAATTGCAAAATACATAGCATCAAAATTTCCATATTTAATAATTGATGAAGCTCAGGATACATCAGAAATTCAACATTCGATTTTAGAATTGTTATATAATCAAGGATTAAAAAATATAGATTTAGTTGGTGACCCTTATCAATGCTTGTACCAATGGAGGGATGCAAGCCCGGAATTATTTCTCCAAAAATTTGATGATTGTGAAAATTGGAAAGGACTTTATCTAACTGAAAATAGAAGGTCAACTAAAAAAATTATTGAAGTTTTCAGTATGCTTAGGCGAACTACTGATAAAGAAATAATACCAATACTAGATTCAGAGGCAGATTTGCCTTTACATGTCATTAAATATGATAAAACAGATTATTCTGAGGCTATAAGCAAATATGAAAAACTTTGCTTAGATAACAATCTTTCTTCAAATATTATTTTGGTAAGGGGAAATGCTTTAAAAAACTCATTGCTTGGCAAAGAAAGTGATTATTTCCCTTGGGATAAATCTTCAATTGCCTATAAATTGATTCAATCAAGAATTCATTTACAGTCAAATGAGATTAAAGAAGCTGTTAAGAAAATAAGAAGATTGATAATTGAATTATTAATTCCAGGAATTTCATTTAGTGATTTAAAAGAGAAAGAAAATGAGTTAAAGAATGATAAAGATTCAAATTCAATAATTTTTAAAATAGTTAGAGATATTCCTTCTTTTGATTTATCTCTAAAAGAATGGACAGTCAAAACACAACAATATTTAAAATCAGAATTGCAATTAGAAAATATGCCTGATTTTAAAATACGTAAAAAGAATGTAACAAAAAAAGGGAAAATTACTTTTGATAAAACAACATTAGAGAATTCTGTTAATCATTACTTTAAAAAGGCAATAACTGAAAATAATTTTCCAATCACAACTATTCATCAAGTCAAGGGTATGACCTTTGATTCGGTTTTTATGATATTGAATGATAAAAATCATAAGGAGAATATTACCTTAAATGATTTTGTTCTAAAAGAAGAAATGCCAACAGAAAAACAGCGATTGATTTATGTTGCAATTTCAAGACCAAGAAATTTATTATGTATTGGGGTTCCAAAAACTATGACAGATGAGAAACTTAAAGAATTTTTAAATTGTGAAATGTTAATTTTATAGCTAACAAAGTCTATCCAGTGAACATATAAATTTCAACCTTTTTTTATTTTTACATTATCATAAGACAATAAAAGTAAAATAGGGCTATACAAAAAGCAATATTGCATGAATTTTCAATAAAAATATATGCAATTAAATATTATTTGCTAACTTTGTACTCATGAATAAGTTACAGGAATTAAAAAAACATTTAAAACGAGGAAAAGTATACCGCAGGGCTGATTTGTCCAAGTGGTCAAAGTCCGTTGACCGTCATTTAGATGAGTTGGTACAGGAAGGCACTTTGCAAAAGCTATCACAAGGCTTATACTATTATCCTGAAGTAACTGTCTTTGGAGAGACACCTCCCGAAGAAGAAGTGTTGGTGCGTTCTTTTCTGAAAGACAAACGTTTTCTAGTAACTTCCTTAAATGCATATAACACATTGGGTGTAGGAACTACTCAACTATACAATGGTAAAACGGTTTACAATCATAAACGTCATGGGGATTTTAACCTTGGTGGTATGACGTTTTCATTTAGGGTAAAACCTCATTTCCCAAACAAAGTAACAACTGAGTTTTTATTGGTAGATTTGTTAAACAACCTAGACCAGTTGGCTGAAGACCCAAAAGAAGTAATGTTAAAAGTGCGTTCCAAAGCAAAAACAATGGATGCTAAAAAACTAAGAAAAACACTTTTGGAATATGGCAGCATCAAAGCAAAAAAAATGTTAGAAACTGTTATCACAGTATAATATGTCTGACTACTTACACAACCATAAAAACTTTCGTGATTTGCTCCGTATTGTAGGAGTAGAATTAAATATTGAATCCGGTCTAGTCGAAAAAGACTATTGGATTATGCATGTGTTATACGGACTAAAATTGCAGGGGTTTAAATTCGAACTCAAAGGAGGTACTTCCTTATCCAAAGGGTATGGAATCATACACCGTTTCTCCGAAGATATTGACATCCATATTAAGCCACCCGTTGAAATGGAAATAAATGAAAATCCAAACAACAATAAACCCAGAAATATTCAAAAAAGAAAAGACTTTTACGATGGGTTGGCAAATGAAATAAAAGTAGACGGAATCATATCTGTAAAAAGAGATGAAGATTTTGATGACAAAAGACAATATCGTAGCGGTGGGATAAGATTGCATTATGATAGTAAAACCGATGCCATTGATGGAGTTAAAGAAGGTATATTATTAGAGGTTGGATTTGACACAGTAACACCTAACAATCCACTAACAATTTCTTCTTGGGCGTATGACAAAGCTGTTCAACAAGGTGTAGATATAATCGACAATCGTGCTGTAGATATTGCCTGCTATTACATTGGCTACACTTTTGTTGAAAAATTGCAGACTATTGCAACCAAATTTAGACAGGAACAGGAAGACAAAGAAGAGCGACAAAATTTAATGCGCCAGTATTATGATGTCTATAGTTTGTTACATGATGATACAGTTAAAGCATTCATAGGTACAGAAGAATATCAAAAACATAAAGCAGCTCGCTTTCCTTCCCAAGACTATGAAATACCCATTGCTAAAAATGAAGCTTTTTTACTTAATAACCCAGAGCTTAGGGAGCGATTTATAGAACGCTATAAAAAAACAGCTAAACTGTACTACAAAGGTCAACCTGACTTTAACGAACTACTTGCTGAAATCGGTAAATGGGTTGAAAAAATATAAGCAAATTTGAAGAATATAAACTATCATGTTCAGCCATTGAACATCTATTTTTCAATCAATTTTTGATAGTAATTTTTAATTCATTATATTTGCTTAGTAAGATTTCAAAATTTGCAACTCAGAAATGAGGAGCAAAAGCGAGACCCTAAAATAGGAAAAATATATATAAACCTTATATATCAACGCATTAGAAATGGAATACAATTCCCTCTTTCTCCGCAAAGAAAACCCGAAACGAAAGTTTCGGGTTTTCTATTTTGGTATTACCAAAAATTTTCAGATATTTTGAAATAGTAGTTGTAAAAGTATTTTTATATGCGAACAACACCAAATTTTCATTTGAAACCTTATTCATATTATTTGTATTATTGCTTTAATTGGGCTAAATTTAATACTGCTTTTACTTCTCCTATATGAAAGACATACCTATAAAACATATTAGCAATAATCAAGAACCGGGTTTGATAGGTAATTTTACAATTCGAAGTATTGAAGAATTAACTAAAGACAAAGATTTGGATCAGGATCTTCACAGACATGATTTTTACTTAATTCTCTTTTTTTTAAAAGGCAGTGGTTTTCATGAAATCGATTTTATCAATTATCCCATTAATGATTATTCTGTCTTTTTAATGAAACCGGGACAAGTTCATCGACTAAACATTAAGACAGGAAGTAAAGGTTATATTTTACAGTTTAATAAGGAATTTTGTTTTTCCACGGAAAATTTATCCAAAATGCTGCTTAGAAAAGTAAATCATTTAAATTTTTGTCAACTTAATTCCTTAAAATTTGAAAAACTAACTAAAATTCTTGACTATATCAATGATGAATATACCAACAAATATGATGACTATAATACCGTTATTCAGGCTAACCTTAGTATTTTTTTTATTGAACTGATAAGACATCGAAACAAAACAAATAAAGAATTTCATCAGGGCAATCCATACAAACAGGAAAAACTTGAAAAGTTCTTAGATTTAGTAGAAGATAATTTTGTAACCCACAAACAAGTGTCACAATATGCAGAAATGCTTAACCTTACCTCCTATCAGCTCAACGCTATCACAAAATCTGCATTAAATAAAAACGCATCCGATTTAATTAATGAATATATTATTCTGGAAGCCAAAAGAAATCTATTAGCTACAGCAAATCAGGTTAATCAAATTGCTTATCATTTAGGCTATGATGATGTTTCTTACTTTATCCGATTTTTCAAAAAACATACCGGCTATTCTCCTGATAATTACCGACATAATTCAAATTAAACACCATTCAATTCCACTTTTATCCTATAATCATTCCCTGAATTGACTTTAATTTTGACTTAATTAATTGATATGTAAAATTAAAATTTAAAAAATGAACGCATTCAAAAACAAAAAAGGTCAAATTAGAAATGTTTGGTGGATTATTATCTTTTTCTTGGTATTAGCATCATTAACGATTCCAATGGTTTTTATTTCTCAAGCCTACGAATGGGATATTACCATGTATCATCAGGTGATTATAGTGTTGGTTACTACTTTAATATGTCAATTTTTCAGAAAAAAACCAGTATCCGAATTAACAGGCGAGTTCAATAAAGTATGGCTGGAAAATCTGCTCAGGGGAATGGGTATCGGTGCTGCTTTAATGTTGTTACCTGCTTTAATATTGAGCATAAGCGGTCAATTGAACTGGAATTTTTACAAATGGGATTGGAATTCTTTTATAACAACTACTGCTTTAACATTATGTGTAGCAGTCGCTGAAGAATTTCTTTTCAGAGGCTTTCTTTTTCAACGTACCAAAGATTGGTTAGGAATTTGGGGTGCACAGTTATTGTTAGCGGCTTATTTTTTATTAACACACATGAATAATCCGGGAATGACTGGCAATATTAAATTATTAGCATCTGTAAACATTTTTATTGCTTCAATAATGTTTGGCTTTGCCTATTTAAAAACCAAAAGTTTAGCAATGCCAATTGGCCTTCATTTTATGTCAAATTGGGTACAGGGAACTGTACTTGGTTTTGGAGTAAGTGGCCATAACGAATACAGTCTCTTAAAACCAACTTTCCAACCTGCACCCGAGTGGCTTACAGGAAGTGATTTCGGACTTGAAGCGAGTTTGCCCGGATTGGCTTGCGTAATAATTACTGTCGTATTACTTTACAAATGGAAGCCTTCTTCTAAGGACATTGTTTAATCGTTGTTAAAACTAATTGATAATGAAAGCCGTTATTTATGAAAAATATGGTTCCCCAGAAGTACTTCAATTAAAAGATATTGACAAGCCTACTACTAAAGAAAACGAAATTTTGATAAAGATTCATTCCACTTCGGTTACAGCAGGTGATTGGAGAATGCGAAAAGCAGATCCTTTCCTTGTTAGGTTGTTCAATGGGGTGTTTAGACCTAAAAAAGTGAAAATTTTAGGTTTTGAATTAGCCGGAACTATTGAAGAAGTCGGTTCAGAAATAACAAAATTTAAAAAAGGAGATAATGTATTTGCTTTTTGTGGGTACAAATTTGGCGCCTATGCTGAATATAAAGTACTATCTATTAATGAAGAGGTCGAATTAATGCCTTCAAATTTCACTTTTGAAGAAGCTGCTGTTTTACCACTTGGAACGCTCACAGCTTTAAAGTTTTTGCGCAAAGCAGGCATAAAAGAAAATCAGAATATATTAATATATGGAGCTTCTGGTAGTGTTGGAACTTATGCTATTCAACTCGCAAAATATTTTAATACTATTGTTACTGCTGTATGTGGACCAACAAATTTAGATTTGGTAAAATCACTCGGAGCAGATAAAGTTCTTGATTACACAACGCAAGATATTTATGAAACTCAAGAGAAATTTGATATAATTTTTGATGCAGTCGGAAAAATTTCAAAAACAAATTCGAAAAAACTTTTAAATTCAAAAGGTAAATATGTTTCTGTTTCAGGATCGGCAAAAAATAAAAAAGGCGATTTAAAATTTATCAGGGATATAATCGAGAAAGGAAAATTAGTCCCGGTAATTGACAAAAAATATAACCTAAATCAAATTAGAGAAGCTCATTCTTATGTGGAAAAATTTCATAAAAAAGGTAACGTGGTAATCAATATTACTTAAATTTTAGTATTTACAAATGGTTGATAATACAAATTTAGGAAAGGCGAATTTGGAGATATTAATTCAGCAGTCATTGTGATCAAAATGGCTAGATAGAAATGAATAATAAAATAGTACGAAATGGAAATTATTGAAATTGCTTTTGACAACTTTACAATCACGACAGACAAATCAAAAATGGATATTGATGCAATCCACGACTTCCTATCCAACTATTCAGGTTGGAGTAACGGTATCCCTTTTGATAGAGTAAAAACTTCTATTGACAATTCTCTAAACTTCGGACTATTTCACAACCATAGCCAAATCGGGTTTGCAAGAGTAATATCGGACTTTTCAACTATTGCTTATTTAGGTGATATTTATGTTTTAGATAATTACCGTGGACAAGGGCTTTCAAAAAAATTAATGAAAGCTGTAATGGAACACCCAAATTTACAAGGCTTAAGGCGTTGGATTTTGTTGACTTCAACTGCTGATTGGCTTTATGAAAAGTATGGTTTTAAAAAATTACCTAAACCAGAAATCTATATGGAACTTTTTGATTCTAATGTTTATAAACATTAACAATATAGCTAAATATAAACAACAACTGATGACAATGGTTTTATGCAATCTAGTAGTAAGTTGTTATGCCAAAATAACCATGTAAATTAAAATATAAATAGATATATAGTAATGAATAAAATTAATACACCCCCTTATTCTACTTTCCCCACTGTTTCAAATGAAAAAATATTATTACGACAGATTCAGAATTCAGATATTAATGACCTAATAGAAATTTCATATTATGACGCTATTCAGGCAACAACTTTGGAGCAAGCAATAGAAATGAATTCAAAAATTAATGCGGATTATGATAAAGGAGACTCTATTCATTGGGGAATTATTGACAACCAGTCTAATAAAATTGTCGGTACTTGTGGATTCTATCGTGGTTTTAACAAAGATGAAGGGGAACTAGGCTGCGTTTTATTACCTCAATATCGTGGGCAGGGATTTATGACTTCTGCAATGTTATTAGCAATTGACTTTGGATTAAATGATATTGGATTAAAACGAATTATGGCTATAACCAGCCAACAAAATCAGAAAGCAATAAGACTTCTTGAAAGGGTTGGCTTCATACAAATTAAGTTTCTAACGGACAATGACAATGATATAGAATTTGAACTACCATCAAAAACAAAACAATAATTATAGTCAAAACTTAAAGTAATTTAGTAATTTAAACAAGAATGTTGCTTCATGTAAACTGTACTTTTTAATTGTACATCAATTGATAATATAATTACATTATTATCCCATGAAAGTGAATATTTGTCCTACTTATTCTGTCCCTATGAAATGTAAATTTGTTTAACAATAACTTAAATTAATTTACACATGAAAACAAAAATGAAAGTAATAGCATCATTAAAAATATGGGCAGTAATTTATCCTTCGATAACGGCCTTTTTATTCTTTTTTGGGGAACAGCTCACAATATTTCCGCTGTATATAAGAACATTAATACTAACAATTACATTGGTTCCGTGGATTGTTTTTATCGGAGTTCCGTTTGTTGATACCGTACTACAGAAAATAGCAAACAAAAACTCAAAAAAATGAAACAATTAGTAATTGAAACCGAAAGGCTCAGAATCAGAAATTTAAAAGATGCCGATCTCGATGATTTTTTTGATTATCGTTCGAATCCTGAAGTTACAAAGTATCAGGGTTTCGATGTTTTTACTATAGAACAATCGGTCGAATTTATTTCGCAACAAAAAAATAAAAAATTTGGTTTTCCTGGTCAATGGGTTCAATATGGAATTGAAAATAAAAATACCAGACATTTAATTGGAGATTGTGCCATAAAATTAGACCAATACGATTTGAGGTTGGCTGAAATCGGAATCACAATTTCCCACAAGCAACAAAGAAATGGTTATGCAAAAGAAGCTCTAATCGGAATATTAAATTTTTTGTTTAATCTGGAGGATTTTCACAGGGTTACAGAAATTGTTGATGTAGAAAATGAAGCTTCAATTAAACTCTTGGAAAACATTGGTTTTAAAAAAGAAGGTCATTTTATTGAGAATATTTTCTTCAAAGGGAAATGGGGAAGTGAATATCAATATGCAATGTTAAAAAAGGATTGGTTAGAGTTGAGCAATCAATAACATTTCACTAAAATAGTCATTACCAACTAAATTTAGCAAGCATTTATTTTTAGCCTAATCGTAACAAAGAATTTATGAAAATTACAATTTTAGACGACTATCAAAACGCGGTTCAAGAACTTAAATGTTTTGACTTATTACAAAATCAAAATGTTGAAATTCTTAATTCTACCGAAAAAGACATAAATGTTTTAGCCGATACGCTTAAAAACACTGTAATTCTTGTTTTGATAAGAGAACGAACCGAAATTACAGCTGAACTTCTGAATAAATTACCCAATCTTAAATTAATCAGTCAAACCGGTAAAATTTCAAATCATTTGGATTTAAATGCCTGCACCAACCATAAAGTTGCAGTGGCAGAAGGCGTTGGCTCCCCTATTGCTCCGGCAGAATTAGCATGGGCATTACTCATGAATACTGTCAGACAAATCCCCCAAGCCATTGAAGGAATGAAACAAGGAAAATGGCAAACCACAATCGGTTCAACCGTCTATGGAAAAACAATTGGTATTTGGGGCTATGGAAAAATTGGTCAGAGAATGGCACAATATGCAAAAGCCTTTGGCGCAAATGTTTTAGTTTGGGGAAGTGAAATTTCCAGAAACAAAGCTGTTGAAGATGGTTTTGAAGCAGCAAATTCAAAAGATTTTTTTTTCAAAAATGCCGATATCATCACACTCCACTTGCGGCTTAATGAAAATACTTTAGGCATTGTAACAGCATCCGATTTGGCAAGCATGAAAGAAAATGCGGTTTTAGTAAATGCGGCAAGAGCTGAATTAATAGAGCCCAATGCTTTATTGAATACCCTGAAAAAAAGGAAAAACATTTATGCCGGTATAGATGTTTATGAAAACGAACCCATATATGATAGCCAGTTCGAATTATTAAAAATGCCAAATGTTATTTGTACTCCCCATTTAGGTTACGTTGAAAAAGAAGGGTATGAATTATATTTTAGAAAGGCTTTTGAAAATGTTATGAATTACATAAACGGTAATCCTACAAATATTGCAAACGCAGAAATATTGGATAAACCGTAAACAATAGTATTACTTCAATTTTCATAAAACAATCACGCATATATGTGATTGTTTTTTTTTATCAATATCAGAACTTAATAGAAGTACCATTCTACTCAATTTTTGTCCTATCTCTTTCTCTGCTGCTGACGGTAACTTTGTATAAGCAAACAAGAAAAAAAATGAGAGAAAGAAAAGCATACAGCAGACGGCAATTTGTAAAAATAAGCAGCTTGGCTATCACAGCATTTTCTTTACCAACAAACTTTACAAATTTTTTAAATCACGACAGTATGGAAAAGTATAAACACTATGACGTTATTATTATTGGCGGTAGTTATTCTGGTTTGGCAGCAGGAATGGCTTTGGGAAGAGCTTTAAAAACGGTTTTAATAATCGACAGCAACAAACCCTGCAACAGACAAACCCCTCATTCGCATAATTTTTTAACTCAAGACGGGAAAAAGCCTTCCGAAATTTCAAACATTGCTAAAACACAAGTGCTTAAATACGGTTCCGTTTCTTTTCATAGCGGAATAGTGGAAAAAGGAACCAAACTACATAAAAGCTTTAAAATTGAACTGGAATCAAAAGAAATTTTCACTTCAGACAAATTAATATTCGCATCCGGAATAAAAGATATACTGCCAAATATAGACGGATTTTCAGAATGCTGGGGAATCTCAGTACTGCATTGTCCTTATTGTCATGGTTATGAAGTTAAAAATCAGCAAACCGGAATTCTTGGTAATGGAGAATATGCTTTTGAATTTGGCAAATTAATTTCCAATTGGACAAATGACTTAACCATTTTCACCAATGGTGCCTCCACTCTAACTCCGGAGCAAACTTCTAAACTTCAAAACCGCAATATAAAAATTGTTGAAACGGAAATTGAAAGTATAGAACATGAAAAAGGCTATGTCGAAAATATCGTTTTCAAAAATGGTGAAAAAGCTATGGTAAAAGCAATTTATACCCGAACTCCTTTCGAACAAAACTCCAAAATACCTTCAGAATTGGGTTGTGAAATAACCGATGAAGGGTATCTTAAAACAGATGCAACAATGAAAACTTCAGTTGACGGAGTTTATGCTTGCGGTGACCTAATATCGAAAATAAGAACCGTCGCAAATGCTGTATCGACAGGAACAACAGCAGGGATGATGGTAAATAAAGAAATGATTTTTGAAAGATTTTAATAACAAATAAACAAAAAAAGATGAAAATTATTATTGTAGGTGCTACAGGCACAATGGGCAAATTTTTAGTAAAAGCTTTAGAAAATGAACATGATATCATTAAAGCAGCTTCTAAAGACACTGATATTGATGTGGATATTACTTCACCGGAATCCATCGAAAACATGTTCAAACAAATTGGTTCGTTTGATGCTTTAATTTCAACTGCGGGGCCAACATTCGTGGGACCTTGGAGTAAATTAAATAATGAAACCTTCCGAAATGGTGTCGAAGGTAAAATGATGGGACAAATCAATTTGGTTTTAATTGGTCAAAAGTACATTAATCCAAAAGGGTCTTTCAGCTTAATAACGGGTGCTCTAACACATGAACCTCAGGTAAACTTCGCCAATGCCTCTGCTGCTAACGGTGCCGTAGAAGGTTTTGTTCGTGCTGCTGCAATCGAATTGGAAAATGGTGTCCGTATCAACGCAATCAGCCCAACGGTAATCGAAAATTCACCACAGTATTTCCCTTATTTTCCGGGAGAAATTCCAACAACAATGCGTCAATTGGAATTCATGTTCCGAAAAAGCGTATTCGGTAAAGTTACCGGACATGTAATTAAACCATAATCGCAACACAATAGTTTTAATGGCCATTAACCGCATTTTTAATGGCCATTTCAAATTTAACCAAATAATGTGAGGCAAATCGGAGTATCAATCATCAAAAAAATCAAAAAACATGAATAAAATAAATCCGATACTGTATGTAACAGTATTATTGTTTATCATATTAATTCCCCAGTCATTCGCTCAAAACAAAATAAGTTTGATGCGCTATGAAGACGACTTTACCATATTGAAAGAGGACACATTAAAAAGAGGAATTGATAAATTAAAATACATTTCGTTAGGAGGTAACAACTATGTTTCTTTTGGAGGCGAATTACGCGAACAATTTCAAGTGTATGATAATCTTAACTTTGGAGATGTGCCTCCAACTTATTCGGATACATACGTTAATCAACTTTGGCATCGTTCGATGGTGCATACTGATATCGAATTAGGGAATCATTTCAGGTTTTTTATTCAATTGAACAGTACATTACGATTTTTTAATGATAATCCCATAATACCTGAAATCGACGAAAACCAACTGAGTCTTCATCAGGCATTTGCCGAATTAAAGCTAAAGAAATGGAATTTCCGTTTAGGACATCAGGAAATGTATTATGGGAATCATCGTTTGATTACTGTAAGAGAAGGCCCTAATACAAGACTAGCATTTGATGGACTTGTCGTTAAAGGTAAATTCAAAAAAGGATCGCTTGACTTCATAGCGGTTTCAAAGGTACTCTCAAAACAATACGTTTTTGACGATGAAAGTATGCACGATGGTTTATATGGGGTTTATGGAACGCAATATTTTTCCAATCATAAAATCGGATTGGATTACTATCTGTTCAATTTTCAGTCAAAAGACAGAATGTACAATTATCAAACAGGGTTCGAAAACAGAGAAACCTGTGGTTTTCGATTGTTTACTAGTCTGAAAATCATTAACTTTGAATTGGAAGGCGCCTACCAAACCGGAAAATTCAATGACTTAGCAATTGAAGCTTACAATATTTTAACCGATATAAATGCAACCGTACTTCCTTCAAAAAAAGGAATAATTGGTTTGTCGGCCAATATCGCATCGGGAGACAAAAATCCTAACGATAAAAAACTGAATACCTATAATCTGCTTTACGCAAAACCTGCATACGGATTGGCAGCTCCAATTGGCGCAACAAACATGATTAGTCTTAATCCTTATGTTAAAATTAATCCGATTCAGAAACTGAATGTCTTGGCGCAGGTTTTTTTCCTGTCCAGAAACAGCAATCAGGACGGGACATATTCCCCGGGAATGATCCAGAACAGACCAAAACCAAATTCTCTGTTCAGTACTGATAAAAAAACATTAGGTGAATATTTCGTTTTAGAAACTAATTATCAGAAAACAAGTAATTTATCATACGCAATTGATGTTTCATACTTTAAAGCCGGGAGTTATCCTAAAGCTACAGGAACCGGAAATGACATTTTTTATTTATCCTTTAAATCAACATTTAAATGGTAAAGCACCGAAAAAATAATAAATTAAAAATAATTAAAATGAAAACAGTTTTCACATTTACACTTGTTCTTTTTACAACTTTTGTATTTAGTCAAGCAGTTAAAAAAGAGGTTTTAACCTTAGGCACTTTTCATTTTGCATTTCATAACAGAGATATAAAAAAAACGGAGAAAAAAGATCAAATAGATGTTCTTGATCAAAAATATCAAAAGGAAATAATTGATATTGTTGAGCAAATTTCAAAATTCAAACCTACCATTATTGCTGTAGAAGTGGATCCTTCGTTACAATTGAAAGTTGATTCACTTTTCAATAGTTATCTAAACGGGACTTATGAACTCAATAGGGAAGAATATCAACAAATTGGTTTCAGATTAGCCAAAAAACTAAAATTGAAAAAAGTATTTTGTGTGAATGATTGGGGACAGAATTACAAAAGTATCGATAGCCTTTTAGATAAGGATAGCGTTGAATCAAAAAAATTCACAAATTATTTTTATAAGAATCCGGACTCGTCACTGACATACTTTTCGAATGATATTTTTAAAACAAAAGGGATTAAAGCCCAATTGAAATTGTTAAATGACGAAAATAATTTGAACAGAAGTTTAGGAAATTATTTTATAGGTGTGTTTAAATATCAAACGAAAGACAATGATTTCTTTGGAGTAGATTTTACAACAGGTTGGTGGTTCAACAGAAATCTACGAATTTTTAGAAATATTCAAAAAATTGAAACAAAACCATCCGATAAAATAGTAGTCATTTATGGAGCTGGACATATGAATTTGCTAAACATTTTTTTTAACGCATCACCAGAGTATAAGCTTATGAAAGTGAATGAATTTTTAAAATAATTCATTAAAAAAAACAATTTGGATATACTAATCTAGGTTCGAGTGTAATTAATGAAAGCCACAAATGAACGCCAATTTACAAATGTTAAAAAGGTGGATACTGTTAACATCAATGCAACTAATAGCTGGCTTTATGAGAAATAAGATTTCAGCAAATTGTCAAAGCCGGAAATTATATTGAACTTTTTAATATCGATGTTTATGTAAAAGTTTGCAGGTTGATAATGATTTTTTAATGAATTCTCGTTTAATCGGTTATGTAGAAATTAAATTTATTTAATATGAAAAAAATTGTAAAAACCTTATTAATGCTATTGTTGCTTTTTCCATTACATGGAGTAAGTCAGAAAACAAATCGTAACGTCGAAAAAATTGTCTTAGGCATAAAGAAAACCATACATTCTACTATTTTAAACGAAGACAGAGAAATTTGGATATATGCGCCCAATTCAAATGCTACTAATAATAGTAAACTTCCCGTAATGTATATTCTGGATGGGCCATCGTTTTTTAATTCCTTTAGTAGCATTGCTGAATATTTAAATAAAGCCGGAAAAATGCCCGAAATGATTATTGTTGGAATAGCAAATACAAACAGGCTACGTGATTTAACACCATCACATTCTGTTTTTTGGTCAGACGGGGAGCAGGATTCAGCAGCTTTGGGAGCGTCAGGTGGAGGGGAAAATTTTATAAAATTTATAAGTGATGAACTTATTCCCTATATAGACTCTTCGTATAAACCAGCGCCTTACAAAATGCTTGTAGGCCATTCGCTAGGCGGACTAACCGTAATTAATATTTTGCTCAATCATAAAGAACTTTTTGATTCTTATGTGGCTATCGATCCAAGTATTTGGTGGGATAAACACCTAGTTATGAAGCAAACTTCTGAAAAATTGAAATCATACAACTATTCGGGGAAAAGACTTTATTTTGCATCAGCAAACACTATGGCCAAAGACATGGATACAATAAGAGTGTTGCATGATCAGGCCAATATTAATTCCCATGTTAAAGAAAATTTACAGTATCGCGATATCCTTAAAAGTGCTGCCAAAAGTAATTTGGTTTGGGATTGGAAATACTATCCTAATGATAATCACGTGTCCATTCCGGTTATTGCTTCATATGATGCTTTTCGCACTATTTTTAAGGATTACGAGTTTGAAAAAGATTTAAACGATAAGAGCATTACTTTAAATCAAGTGAAAGACCATTATGCTAAGGTTTCAAAAATGATGAACTACCAGGTTTTACCTTCACAAAACATGATAAATAATATCGGATATAATTTTCTTAGTAACAAGGAGTATGATAAGGCTTATAGCTTTTTTAATTTAAACATTGAAAATTACCCTTCTAGTGCTAACGTTTATGATTCCATGGGTGATTTATACATTGAGAAAAAAGACGATAAAAAAGCGATAGAACTTTTCAAAAAGGCATTATCTCTAAAAGAACAGCCTGAGACCAGAAAGAAGTTGGAAAAACTTGAAATGGGAAAATGAAAAAGTATTATGCAAAAAAAGCCCTTGTAAAAATTTACAAGGGCTTTTTTTAAAAACAATAGTTTTCATTAATCGTGGTTTTCAATACTCTTATACGCATCAATAACTTTCTTCACTAATCTGTGGCGTACGATGTCTTTATCATCCAGATAAATAATTCCGATGCCTTCGATGTCTTTCAGTACTAAAATCGCTTCTTTCAATCCCGAAATTGTTCTGCGCGGTAAATCCACCTGACCCGGATCGCCGGTAATAATGAATTTTGCATTTTTTCCCATACGCGTCAAAAACATTTTCATCTGCGAATGGGTTGTGTTTTGCGCTTCATCCAGAATTACGAAAGCGTTGTCCAATGTTCGTCCGCGCATGAAAGCCAACGGCGCAATCTGAATAATTCCTTTCAGAATATAATCTTCAAGCGTTTGCGGAGGCAACATATCGCGCAACGCATCGTATAACGGTTGCATGTACGGATCGAGTTTTTCCTTCATATCGCCGGGAAGGAATCCTAAATTTTCGCCTGCTTCTACCGCCGGACGTGTTAAAATAATTCGTTTTACCTGTTTTTCTTTTAAAGCTTTTACCGCCAAAGCCACACCGGTATAGGTTTTTCCTGTTCCCGCCGGACCCACGGCAAATACCATGTCGTTTTTATGCACATAATCAACCAGTTTTTGTTGATTGGGCGTCATGGCCTTAATTAACTTTCCTCCTATTCCGTGTACCAAAATCTTGTCGTGATCCGCCATGCGGTGTTCGTCCTGACTGTTGGTTTGCACAATACGTTCAATCACATTGTCATCAATGGAATTGTAACGGGAAAAGTGAGCAATTAATCTATTAAAGCGTACTTCAAACTCGTCCAAAATTTCCTTTTCTCCGTAGGCTTTCACCAGCGTGCCCCGGGCTACGATTTTTAATTTCGGATATAATTTTTTAATTACTTCAAGATGAGAATCTTGAGCACCCCAAAACTCTTTCGGAGTGATGTCTGTCAATTCGATGGTTCTTTCGTTCAAAAGCAGCTGGATTTAATTAAAAAAATAAGTTAGCTTTGCATTATCTCAAATCTAGTGAATTTTAGAAAAACTTTCTGTAATAGTTATAAACAAAATGATGTCAATAATTACGCTAACTACCGATTTTGGCCTGAAAGACCACTTTGTTGGCGCATTAAAAGGTAAGATTATTACAGAACATCCTCAGGCACAGATTATTGATATTTCCCACAACGTCGATTTGTTTAATATTTCCGAAGCGAGTTACACTATTAACGCGGCTTACAACAGTTTTCCGAAAGGTTCTGTACACTTAATTGGAGTCGATTCGGAACGCACATTAGAGAATAAACACATCGCAATGCAATGGAACGACCATTTTTTTATTTGTGCCGATAACGGAATTCTGAGCATCCTTACCCAGAAAATCGTTCCGCAGAAGATTGTCGAAATCAACATTCACGACCGTTTGCCAGAAGGCGCTTCCGATATGGACGTTTTTGTAAAAGTAGCCTGCCATCTATCCAAAGGCGGTGCGATGAGCGTAATTGGTAAGGAGATTTCAACAATTAAGGAAATCAACGAACTTCAGGCGGTTGTGGCTTCCGATTTCAATTCCATAAAAGGTGCTGTGGTATATATTGACCATTTTGGCAATTGCGTAACCAATATTTCCCGAAAACTGATTCAGGAAAACGGAAAAGGGCGCCCATTCGAAGTGAAATTCGGTACAAAAACCATCAAAAACATTCATAAAAGTTATTCCGATTTTAAAATCTCCGAACGCTTTACACTGAAAGATTATGAAGGCGAACGTCTGGCACTTTTTAACGAAGCAGGCTTTCTGGAAATTGCTATTTATAAAAGCAATCCGTCTACAGTAGGTTCTGCCACTTCCCTGCTCGGATTGAAGTTCAGAGATGTCGTAACTATTCAATATAAATAACCGAATTACCAAATCAACAAATAATAAAAAAATAGTATGTTTGTACGCATTGTAAAACTGAGTTTCCACGAAGAAAATATTCCGGCTTTTCTTCAGAATTTCGAGCAAATGAAAAAGAAAATACGAAATGCGCACGGAAACCGTTTCTTAGAATTATATCAGGACAAGAACAATCCGTGTATCTTTTTCACTTACAGCTATTGGGAAACCGAACAGGATTTGGAAAATTACCGGAATTCGGAATTGTTTTACGATGTTTGGACATTCACCAAAAAGTTATTTAACGACAAACCAGAAGCTTGGAGTGTTGATAAGTTGTTGACTTTAGATTAATACGAATTAATAATTACGAATTACGTTTTAGGGAATCAAATTACCCAATAAACAAATAAAAACAAAGAATGAAAGCATTACTACTAAGAGAAATCAAATCGTTTTTCGGTTCGCCGATTGGGTATTTGGTTATCGCTATTTTTCTTTTGCTCAACGGATTGTTCCTTTGGGTTTTTGAAGGAGAATTCAATATCCTAAAAAGCGGATTTGCCGATTTGAGTCCGTTTTTCACTTTAGCACCGTGGATTTTAATCTTCCTGATTCCTGCCGTAACCATGCGCAGTTTCTCCGACGAGAAAAAACAGGGAACCATCGAATTGATGTTAACCAAACCGTTAAGCACTTGGGAAATTGTAAACGGAAAATTCTTTGGCGCCTTCTTATTGATTGTTATTGCTATCATTCCAACGTTAATCTATGTTTTCGTTATTTCCGATTTAGGTAATCCACCTGGAAATTTGGATATGGGAAGCACCATGGGTTCTTATTTCGGATTGCTGTTTTTAATTGCGGCATATTCGGCTATCGGAGTCTTCACTTCTACCCTTTCCGACAATCAGATTGTAGCATTTATTGTTGCCGTTTTCCTTTGCTTCTTCTTTTACTTCGGATTTGAAGGATTGGCTTCATTTATGGGTGATTTCGGCGGGTTATTTTCAAGTTTCGGATTCGATTATCACTTTAAAAGTATGAGCCGCGGTGTTTTGGACACCCGTGACATTCTGTATTTCGTTAGCGTTACCATTGCTTTTTTGGCAGGAACGGTTTATCAACTTAAATCTTTGAAATGGTAATGATGAAAGAAAACAAAAAACAAGGATTAAAACAATTAGGATTACTCATCGCAGGGTTAATCGCTCTTAATATTTTCGGAAATTACTTTTTTAAGCGTTTCGATTTAACAGCCGACAAACGGTACACCTTATCGGAAACCTCATTAAATATCATCAAACAAGTTGATAGCCCATTATACATAGATGTATTTCTGGAAGGCGAGTTTCCCGGGGAATTCAAACGTTTGCAAAATGAAACCCGTCAAACCTTAGAAGAATTCAAAGCCTATAATTCCAATATCATTTTCCAGTTTGTAAATCCGCTGGAAAAAGAAGAAGAACGTGAGGCAAACATGAAAATGCTGTACCAAAGAGGTTTAACGCCCGTCAGCATAACAGTTGACGATAAAGGAAAACAATCTCAGGAAGTCGTTTTCCCTTGGGCAATTGCAACTTATAATGGTAAAAGTACGAAAGTCCAATTGCTGAAAAACATGATGGGGGCTTCCACAGAAGAAAAAGTGGTGAGTTCCGTGCAACATTTGGAATACGCTTTGGCCGATGCTTTCAATAAAATCACCAAAGAAAAAGAAAAGAAAATCGCCGTAATCAAAGGGATTGGCGAATTGCACGACATCCAAATTGCCGATTTCCTGAAAACCGTTCGCGAAAGCTACTACATTGGTCCGTTTACTATGGATTCGGTGGCTAAAAGTCCGCAACGCTCTTTAGAAGCCTTGAAAAAATACGACTTGGCGATTATTGCAAAACCATCCAAACGCTTTACCGAAGAAGAAAAAGAAGTATTGGACCAGTTCATCATCAATGGTGGAAAAACACTTTGGCTGGTAGACGATGTTCAGGCCGAAATGGACAGTTTGTATAACGAATCCGGTTCTATTTTAGCCTATCCGAAAGATCTGAACCTTACCGATATGTTTTTCAAATACGGTATCCGTATCAATCCGATGCTGATTAAAGACGAACAAGCTACTCCAATTAAACTGGCAACGGGCGAACCGGGAAGTAAAACGGAATACCAACAATATTCTTGGAGATTTGCTCCGTTTGTGTATCCGGAATCCCAACATCCGATTGTAAAAAATATTGAAGGCGTTAAATTCGAATTTGCCAATCCGATAGAATTACTGAAAAACGATATTAAGAAAACCGTTTTGATGGAATCGTCGAAATACTCGAAAGCGATTGGAGTACCAACGGAAGTCAGCTTAGACATGGTTACCGAAGAAACAAATCCGAAAGATTATCAAACTGGAGGCTTATTACCGATGGCCGTTTTATTGGAAGGAAAATTCAATTCGATGTACCAAAACCGTGTGCTTCCGTTTAAAGATGCCAAATACAAAGCACAGGGCAACAACAATAAGATGATTGTTATTTCCGATGGCGACATTATCAAAAACCAGTTGGATCAGGCGTATCAGCCTTTGGAATTGGGTTACGACAAGTGGACCAATAATTTATTCGGAAATAAAGAATTTTTGCTGAATTGCGTAAATTATCTGTTGGATGACAACGGACTTATTAACATTCGCAGCAAGGATGTCGATTTGCCGTTATTGGATAAAGAAAAGGTTCACGAGAGTTATACCTTCACGCAAATCCTAACTGTCGGATTACCAATAGTTGTACTGGCTGTTTTCGGATTCCTGTTTACATTCCTGAGAAAACGAAAATATGCGCGATAGTTGTTAATAAAAAATATTTTTAAGTTAACTAGTTTAGAATATATTTGTGAATTGTAAAATGAAAAATAAATTTTACATCCCCTAAAAAAGAAAGAAGATGAAGTTTATAGTATCCAGTTCGTATTTGTTAAAACAATTGCAGGTATTAGGTAGTGTTATCAATAGCAGCAACACCTTACCTATTTTGGATAATTTCTTATTTGAATTAGATAACAACCAACTGAGAGTTTCGGCTTCTGATTTGGAGACTACCATGTCTTCTACATTAGAAATTGATTCTACCAGTCAGGGAAGTGTTGCGGTTCCGGCCAAATTATTGTTGGAAATCCTTAAAACATTCCCGGAACAACCTTTAACTTTTACTGTTGAAGATAATAACACTATCGAAATCAGTTCGAATTCCGGTAAATATGCATTGGCCTATGCACCGGGAGAAGAATTCCCTAAAGCGGTTGTTTTAGAAGAACCTTCATCAACATTGGTGCCAGCTGAAGTATTGGCAACAGCAATCAGCAAAACGATTTTTGCAGCCGGAAACGACGACTTACGTCCGGTAATGTCTGGAGTATTCTTCCAGTTCTCTACTGAAGGTTTGATTTTCGTTGCAACAGATGCTCATAAATTAGTGAAATATGCAAGAACGGATGTAAAAGCATCACAAGCAGCTGATTTCATTATGCCAAAGAAACCTTTAAACATTTTAAAAGGAATCTTAGGAACATCGGATGCGGAAGTTAAAATCGAATACAACGATTCCAATGCAACGTTCTCTTTTGATAATTACACATTGACTTGTCGTTTAATCGACGGAAAATATCCTAATTATGAAGCGGTAATTCCAAAAGAAAACCCGAACAAATTAGTGATGGACCGTTCTCAGTTTTTAAGTTCTGTACGTCGTGTGGCTATTTTTGCTAACAAAACCACACACCAAATTCGTTTGAAAATTGCCGGAGCGGAATTAAATATTTCTGCAGAAGACATTGATTACTCCAACAAAGCTGAAGAGCGTTTGACGTGTGATTACCAAGGTGATGACATGCAGATTGGCTTCAACTCCCGTTTCTTAACTGAGATGTTGACTAACTTACAATCGGATGAAATTCAATTGGAAATGTCGTTACCAAACCGTGCCGGAATCCTTACCCCTGTTGATGGATTAGACGAAGGCGAAACCGTTACCATGTTGGTAATGCCGGTGATGCTTAACAATTAGTAGGCAGTATTCAGTCGCAGTCGGCAGTTAAGTTAAAAACTGATTACTTATTACCGAAAATTGACACTGACCACTCAAAAGTGCTATAACCAACCCTTTTATACCTAAAAACCGCAATCCTGTTATGGGGAATTGCGGTTTTTTATTTTCTTATTAGACGAGTTAGACTTCTTAGATTGTTGGGCTTCTTAGATTCTTAGACCTTTTAGACTGTTCTCTAACACATCACTTCTGCCTTCTGCCTTCTGCCTTCTGAACACTAAATACTGAATACTACTTATCTTCATGAAAAGCCAAGATTGGTGTTTCAATATGGTACGCCAATTTTTGTGTTAAACTGTGAGTAAACAACTCTTCGAAGAAATTGCGTTTTTGCGTTAACATGGCCAGAATATCAATTTCCTGATGTTCTACAAAATCCAGAATGGTTTCTTTTACGTCGTCGTGCGGAATTAAAAAGAACTCAACAGGTTCGTTTTTAAATTCTGATTTCCAGTATTCCATCCCTTCTTCGGTGACTTTAAAACCATGCGTTTTCACTGCTAAACATTTTACGGTGGCGTGCATTTTTTTTGCAATGGCAATAATCCTGTGCAGCGTCATCCGGTCCTGATCTGTGAAAGTAGTGGTAAAACCAATATATTTTATCAATTTAAATTTTGCCTGATTTGGAACACTTAAAAGCGTTACCGGAACATTTACGATGGCATTACCAGTATTGGAACCCAAGAACATTTCCTGTAATCCGGATGCGCCGTTTGTGCCCATTACAATCATGTCTACATGTTCTTCATGGCAAATCTCTTTCATGATACGCACCAAATCGCCGTGACGCAATACATGACTCATTTTTACATCATCCAATTGATATTTCTCGGCTATTTTTCTTAGGTGCGGAATCTGATCTTTAAAGTTCTCAAAATTATTGAGTTCGATAGAATCATAGATTTCAACCAAAGTTACCGGAACTTCACCAAATGAAACCGTAGGCAAATCGTATACATGAAGTACAATAACTTCTGCATCGATTGATTTGGCCATTTTCAGAGCATACACAAACGCGTTATTTGCTGTCTCAGAAAAATCAGTAGGGAAAAGCAGCTTTTTCATAATTGGTTGATTTTTAAATTCTTACATAAAGGTACTAAAAGTCCCGCAAATAAAATCTGATTAATATCAGTTTTACAATTATTTAACCTGACCTGAAAATAAAAACCATTCTCCCGTCACTGACAATTCAAATAACGGTTCCAATTATAGTATGTTGCCTAAACGTTGATTGATAAAATGGGAGTATCAGTGTGAAAGGAGAGTTTTTCTGTGAGACTTCTCGTGAATAGTGTTTTAAAGAAATTACGTTTATGGGCCGGCATCGCAAAAACATCGATATGTTGCCCGTGTATGAAATCCAAAATGGTTTCTTTTACATCGTTATCCGGAATCAGGAAGAAGGTCACAGGCTCTTTTTCGAAGGGTTTTTGCCAATGATCCATTTCAGAAGGCGTTACATTCAGGCTATCCGTTTTGACCGTTATACACTTTACTGTAGCGCCAAACATCGTGGCAAAGTTGACAATTTTCATTAAAGCGACACTGTCTTTCTCACTAAACGTAGTGGCAAAGCCTATGCTTTTTATTCCGGTAAACTGAGCTTCATCCGGAACAGCGAGTACCATAACCGGTAAGGCCGTAATTACGTTGGAAGTGGCAGTGCCCAGGAAAACTTCCAGATTGCCGGTTGCTCCTTTTGTTCCCATTACCACCATATCGATGTGTTCTTGCTGAATTACTTCTTTCATGGCATCCAATAAATTACCATGTTTGAGTACGTGGCTCATTTTAACAGTATCCAGATTGTATTTTTCGGCTAACGTACGAAGGTAAGGTACATAATCTTTAAAGTTCTCAAACTGATCGATTTCCACACTGTTGTAAATTTCAATTAGATTGTCGGGAAGCTGGGTGTAAGTCAGATTGGGTAATTCAAAGACGTGCAGAACCACTACTTCCGCATCGTAAACCCTGGCTAATTTTAAGGCATATACAAAAGCATTGTTGGCGATTTCAGAAAAGTCGGTAGGAAAAAGAATCTTTTTCATAACAATTGATTTTCAGTTATTTATATAAAGTTACCAAATGAAATAAACATAATGTAGTACAAATCAGCTGTTTTAGACTATCTGCAGAAAAAGTGGCTGAGTAGCTGAGTAAGTAGCAAAGTGGCAAAGTAGCTGAGTGAGAAGTTTTTAATTAGTCAATAACTTTACAACTCAATAACTTTGCTACTTTGCTACTTTGCTACTTTGCTACTTTGCCACTTTGCTACTCAGCTACTCAAAACCAAAAAACTTTGTACCTTTGCCGCTCTGTAACTTTGTAACTTAAAATGATTTCACACGATACTATTGTAGCCTTAGCAACGCCTTCGGGAGCCGGTGCCATTGCGGTTATCCGTATTTCGGGTAAAGATGCGATTACTATTGCCGGACAGGTATTTCAGTCGGTTTCCGGTAAAGACATTACCAAACAGAAGACGCATACCCTGCATTTAGGGCATGTTGTGGATGACAACAAGGTTATCGATCAGGTGCTGTTATCGCTTTTTAAAGGAACGAATTCTTATACCGGTGAACCAACTGTGGAGATTTCCTGTCACGGTTCTACCTATATCCAACAACAGATTATTCAATTACTACTTCGTAAAGGCTGCCGAATGGCGCAACCGGGGGAATTTACCCTTCGTTCGTTTTTGAATGGTAAAATGGACTTATCGCAAGCGGAAGCTGTAGCCGATCTGATTGCTTCGGATAATGAAGCCAGTCATCAGATTGCGATGCAGCAAATGCGCGGAGGCTTCAGTAATGAAATTGCCAAACTGCGGGAAGAACTGTTAAACTTTGCTTCGCTGATAGAACTGGAATTGGACTTTGCGGAAGAAGATGTAGAGTTTGCCGACCGTACGCAGTTTCATGATTTACTGAACCGAATTGAGTTTGTACTGAAACGTCTGATTGACTCGTTTGCGGTGGGTAATGTGATTAAGAACGGTATTCCGGTAGCGATTGTGGGTGAACCGAATGTTGGGAAGTCTACCCTACTGAATGCGCTGCTTAACGAGGAACGCGCGATTGTATCCGACATTGCAGGAACCACCCGAGATACGATTGAGGACGAATTGGTGATTGACGGTATCGGGTTCCGATTTATTGATACGGCGGGGATTCGGGATACGCAGGATGTGGTGGAAAGCATCGGTATTAAAAAGACTTTTGAGAAAATGGAACAGGCGCAGGTAGTGGTCTATCTGTTTGACAGTTCAGAATATAAAACACTGGGCGGACAACTGCAAACCGAGATACAGAAGATTAGAAACCAGTTCCCTTTGAAACCTTTGGTTATTATCGGTAACAAAGCCGACAAATTAACTGCTACGGAAGCGGCTGAACTGAAAGCCCTTATCCCTGAAATCCTATTGCTGAGTGCGAAAGAAAAACTGGGTGTGGAGGATTTGAAAGCTCAGTTGTTATCCTTTGTTAATACCGGTGCGTTGCGTAACAACGAAACCATTGTAACCAATACCAGACATTACGATTCATTACTGAAAGCTTTAGAGGAAATCCAGAAAGTACAATGGGGCTTGCAGAGTGGCATTTCTTCTGATTTAATGGCGATTGACATCCGTCAGGCGTTGTACTATTTCGGGGAGATTACCGGGCAGGTTACCAACGACGAATTGTTGGGGAACATCTTTGCCAACTTCTGTATCGGGAAATAATCTGTTAACCTAATTATAGTTTTGAGGGCACTCAAACTCAAGTCAAAAAAGAAGCAGTGAATACAGCGGAACATGGAGGTGTGAACTGGACAATTTGCCAGGAATGTAAAGGACAAGGCAAGAAAAGCCGAAGACTCAGCAAAAAGGTAAGACTCCTTTACCAAAAAGCAACCGAACAATTTGAAAAAACAAAGGGTGAAGGTACAGCTCCGGATCGTCCTAAAGCGCCTTTATACCCCTGCCCGACCTGTTCGGGATCCGGGTTGGTTGCTGCTGCCTGTTCTCCTGCTGTTGACAAAGAAAACTATCCTCATGTTGCTATTATTGGTGCCGGAATTGGAGGGGTTGCGCTGGCAGTAGCCTGTTTGCACCGCGGGATTCCGTTTACGCTTTATGAACGCGACAGTCACTTTGAAGCCCGCTCTCAGGGGTACGGACTCACCTTACAACAAGCCAGTAAAGCCATCGAGGGATTGGGGATTTTCTCGTTGAAAGACAAGGTGATTTCCACACGGCATTTGGTACATACCGTTGAAGGGAAAGTCATTGGAGAATGGGGCACCCGAAAGTGGATGCCGGACGATGTGAAAACAGCACCCAAACGTACCAATATGCATATTGCCCGACAATCGTTGCGGTTAGCACTACTTGAACAGCTTGGCGGAGATGACAAGGTGCAGTGGGGACATCAGTTGGTTGATTTTAAACAAGATAACGATACTCATATAACGCTAAACTTTCAGGTGAACGGAGCGATGAAAACTGCTAAGGTCGATTTGGTAGTGGGCGCCGATGGTATTCGCAGTTCGGTGCGCAGGTTGCTGATTGATGAGGACACTACTCCATTGCGTTATCTTGGCTGTATTGTGATATTGGGTATTTGTCCGTTAAGCGTCCTTGAAGGTGTTGCTAGTCCGCTATTGGATTCGGCTACCATATTTCAAACGGCTAACGGTAATGAGCGCATATATGTAATGCCTTTCACGGCCGACTCGGTAATGTGGCAACTTAGTTTTCCCATGCCTGAAGAAGATGCTAAGGCATTAAGTGCTTTGGGGCCTGAGGCACTTAAGGAAGAAGCTTTCAGAAGAACCCAGTGGCACGACCCTGTTCCTCAGATTGTAGCAGCCACGCTTGATACCCAGATTTCGGGTTATCCTGTGTATGATCGGGAATTGCTTACGCCTGCACTATTAGAGAACAATGGTGCTGTAACTTTACTTGGAGATGCAGCCCACCCTATGAGTCCGTTTAAAGGACAGGGGGCTAATCAGGCGTTGTTGGATGCACTCTCCCTGGCTCGGGGCATTACACGAGGATGCCGACCTTTATCCAATTGGAAAGCCGCCGGAATACGGGAAAGTGTGCTGACGGAGTTTGAACTGGAGATGCTGGAACGTAGTGCAGTTAAGGTGAAAGATTCTGCTGCCGCTGCGGAGTTTCTGCATTCTGAAATTGTACTTCATGAGGGGGATGAACCCCGAGGGCGTTGTTTGAAGCGAAATGACGCTTAAACGATTGCTGTTGCTGTCCTTTCGATTTCCTGTTTGATTTAGGTTTATACCTTATCTCTAATTAGCATCAAAAAAAGAAACAATCAAATTCTGAAAGGCTGTCGTAAATAAAACAATTCCGAAATTATTAAACCCACTAAACTTCCAGCGATGATTAATTCTGTAACGGAATTGCTTTTAAACTTCTACAAAAACCTATTGTAAAAAAGAGTACTCTCAATTAACAAAAAAATACTTTACACTTCCTTAATATATCAACTGTAAGCACTATAAAGGAGTTGTATTAAAGAATCATAAAATGAGGTGCGTAAATAAATCTGCTTTCTCATTCAAATACTGATAACTAATTTTTCTCTGTTTTAATTGTTGTTTGATCTTTACAAAGTCATTCTGATTTTTCAGTTCAATACCCACAACGGCAGGACCACTTTCCCTATTGTTCTTTTTAGAAAACTGAAAGTACGTGATGTCATCATCCGGTCCTAAAACATTATTTACAAATTCTTTCAAAGCACCCGGGCGCTGTGGGAAGTTGACGATAAAATAGTGCTTTAAACCTTCGTATAACAAAGAACGCTCTTTAATTTCTTCGGTTCGGGTAATGTCGTTATTACTGCCACTGACAATACAAACCACATTTTTTCCTTTTATTTCATCCTTATAAAAATCCAATGCGGAAATGGTTAATGCCCCGGCGGGTTCCACAACAATGGCTTCTTCATTGTACAATTGCAGAATGGTTGAACAAATTTTTCCTTCGGGCGCTAAAACAACATCGTGTAAAATCTCCTTACATATGGCAAAAGTTTTATCACCAACCCGTTTTACCGCAGCACCATCCACAAACTTATCGATGTGTTCCAAAGTGGTATTCACACCATTTTTCATAGATGTTTTCATGGAAGCCGCTCCCGCTGGTTCTACCCCTATTATTTTGGTTTTCGGACTTAACTTACTAAAAACCGTACCGATTCCGGCTGCCAAACCGCCACCACCTATAGGAACAAACAAATAGTCGATGGGTTTATTTGCTGATTCCAGCAGTTCCAAGCCGATAGTGCCTTGCCCTGCAATCACTTCTTCATCGTCAAACGGATGGATAAAAACAGCTTGTTTGCTTTCACAAAACTTCCTGGCTTCATAAAAGGCTTCGTCAAACGTATCGCCTTTTAAAACGATTTCCGCTTTTCCCCTCCCAAACAATTTGACTTGCTTTATCTTTTGCTGCGGCGTAGTTACCGGCATAAAAATAGTTGCCTGAATATCCAGTTTATTACATGCAAAAGCAACGCCCTGTGCATGATTTCCGGCACTGGCACAAACCACTCCTTTTTGTTGTTCTTCATTAGTTAACGAAACAATTTTATTATAGGCGCCTCTTAATTTATAGGAGCGAACCGGCTGTAAGTCTTCTCGTTTTAACCAAACCTGAGCGGAAAAAGCTTCGCTCAGGTTTTCATTTTTAACTAAAGGGGTATGAACCGCCACCGATTTTATTCTATCTCGGGCTTGCGCTACTTTTTCTAATAGTATCATTGCTGATTGGGTCTTAATTTACGCACTTGCAATCCGGTTTGCCAAAATTCACTTTCATGGATTTCCTGCAACTCTTTCTGTAATTTTTCACGGTAATCGGGTTTAGAATTGGCTTCGATAACTATTTCCGCTTCTTTTCCGGAAAGTACACTGTCATACAACTCGTTTAAAACAGGTTCTGTAGCGATGCGGAATTTCCCTTTCCAATCTAAAGCCCCGCGTTGTGCTGTAGTAGAACAGTTGGCAAACATCCAATCCATACCGTTTTCGGCTACTAACGGCATCAGACTTTGTGTTAGTTCTTCCACCGTTTCATTGAAAGCTTCACTGGGTGAATGCCCTCGCTCGCGTAACACATGGTATTGCGCTTCAAAGATTCCGGCAATGGCACCCATTAAAACACCACGTTCTCCCGTTAAATCACTATAGACTTCCTTCTGAAAGGTGGTTTCAAACAGATACCCGGAACCGATAGCGATTCCTAAAGCCAAAGCGCGTTCTGTTGCTCGTCCGGTTGCATCCTGATAGACCGCAAAACTGGAATTAAGCCCCTGCCCTTTTAAAAACAGACTTCGTAATGATGTTCCTGAACCCTTAGGCGCCACTAAAAACACATCGATATTCTTAGGTGGTACTATTCCTGTTTTTTCGTTAAAAGTTACTCCAAAACCGTGTGAGAAATAAAGTGCTTTACCATCGGTCAACTGTTTTTTCATGGTATTCCAAGCTTGCATTTGTCCGGCATCAGACAATAAGTTCATTAGGATGGTTCCTTTTTGGCAGGCTTCTTCCACTTCAAAAAGGGTTACCCCTTCTACCCAACCATCAGCTACTGCTTTGCCCCAGCTGGCTGTTCCTTTACGTTGTCCTACAATAACATTGATGCTGTTATCCTTTAAATTCAAAGCCTGTCCCGGTCCCTGCACACCGTAACCAATTACCGCTACGGTTTCATTCTTTAATACTTCCTGTGCTTTGTGTAAGCTGAATTCTTCTCGGGTAACTACATTTTCAAGTACCCCTCCAAAATTGATTGTTGCCATAATTCTATTGTTCTAATTCTTTTAAATAGGTTGATAATTCTTTCATGGGTTTGGTGATTGCGACTCTTCCCGAGCGGGCAAATTCCAATATCCCATGAGGTTTTAATTTTTCAAATAATTGTTGTGTTTCTGCCACATGACCGGTTTTCTCAATTACCATAAACTGAGGGTCAACGGTTAAAATACGAGCATGGTTTTCCCGGATTACCTTTTCCACATCGCCATTGGTTAACCTGCCGCTTTTAATTTTATACAAAGCGATTTCCTGATGTACCACGTCTTGGTCTTCGTGTACAAATACTTTGACGACATCGATTAACTTCTCAATCTGTCCTACTACTTTATCGATTTGTTCCCGATGCGTTCGTAATACAATGGTGTACCGAAACACCCCTTTCACTTCCGATTCCGAGGCGGTTATACTGTCGATATTCAAATGCCTGCGGGTGAAAATAATCGTGATTCTGTTTAGTATCCCGATGCTGTTTTCGGTAAATACCGATACTGTGAATGTTGTTTCCATAGCTGTTCTTTTATATTTATACTAAGCGTATTTCTGAAACTGAAGCCCCGGTAGGCACCATCGGGAAAACATTTTCTTCTTTGGCTACTGCCACTTCCAGCAAATAAGCCCCTTCATGATTGAGCATTTGTTCTAAAGATGCTTTTAAAGCTGTTCGCTCTTCAACCTTCTGAGCTTCGATACTGTAGGATTTGGCTAAGGCTACAAAATCAGGGCTCACCATTTCGGTAAAAGAATAGCGTTTTTCAAAAAACAACTGCTGCCATTGTCGGACCATACCTAAGAATTTATTGTTCAGAATCACTATTTTCACTGCCATTTTACTTTGCAGTATGGTTCCCAGTTCCTGAAGGGTCATTTGAAAACCACCGTCCCCAATGATGGCAATAACCTGTTTATCCGGTGCACCCAACTTGGCACCAATAGCCGCAGGCAACGCAAAACCCATAGTTCCCAAACCACCGGAAGTCACATTGCTCTTGGTTTGATTGTACTGATAATAGCGTGCTGCCATCATTTGGTGTTGTCCGACATCGGTAACGATTACCGCTTCTCCCTGAGTGAGTTCCGAAAGCAAGGCAACTACTTCATCCATTTTTAACTCGTCTGAAGGCATTATTTTTTTGGTATTGGCTAACGTATATAATTCCATGGCTTTGGCTGCTGCAAATTCCTGCAACCAAGCCAGATGTTCTTTTTTCGTTACCAATGCTGTTAACTTTTCTAAGGCTTGTTTAGCATCGGCGTGAACGGCCACATCGGCTTTAATTATTTTGTTGAGTTCTGAAGCATCAATGTCGATATGAATTACCGATGCTTGTTTGGCATAGCGCGAAACATCTCCGGTGACACGGTCATCAAAACGCATTCCCACTGCGAGCAATACATCGCATTCGTTGGTTTTGATATTGGGCGCGTAATCGCCATGCATTCCCAAAAAACCTACATACAACGGATGGTTGTTCGGAAAAGCTCCTAATCCTAAAAGTGTGGAAGCTACCGGTATTCCTGATTTTTCTGCAAATTGAAGCAACTCGTTTTCGGCATTGCTCAGCATAATTCCCTGACCGATCAGCATTAAGGGCTTTTTGGCTTGATTCAGTACTATAGAAGCGGCTTCAATAGCCGGAATTGGAAGTTCCGGTTTGGGCTGATAACTTCTTATTTGCGTGCACTTTTCATACTGAAATGCCATCATTTCAAACTGGGCGTCTTTGGTGATATCGATTAAAACCGGTCCCGGACGTCCTGATTGTGCGATGTAAAAAGCTTTGGCGACAGCAGCGGGTATTTCACTGGCTTTGGTTACCTGACAATTCCACTTCGTGACGGGCATGGAGATTCCGATGACATCGGTTTCCTGAAAAGCATCAGTTCCCAAAAGATGGGAAGCTACCTGACCTGTAATGCAGACTACCGGTGTAGAATCAATTAAGGCATCGGCTAAACCGGTAATTAAATTAGTTGCTCCGGGGCCTGACGTGGCAAACACTACGCCCGTTTTGCCCGAAACCCTTGCGTAGCCCTGTGCCGCATGAATGGCGCCTTGCTCATGGCGTACCAAAATATGATTAACGCTATCGGCATAATCGTATAGTGCATCATAAATGGGCATGATGGCACCGCCGGGATAACCGAATATTGTGTTTACCTCTTCCGCTACTAAAGCTTCTAATACTGCCTGAGCGCCTGTTATTTTTGTTGAGTTCATAGCTTGTATTTAATTATCTGTTACACATCCGGTGGAAGCACTGGAAACACATTGCAGGTATTTGTACAAAACCCCTTTGGTTACTTTAGGCTGTGGTTGTTTCCATAGAGACTTTCTGTGCAATAGTTCCGCTTCTTCCAGTTTTACATTTAGGGTATTGTTTTTAGCGTCAATTGTAATTATGTCTCCGTTTTGCACTAAGGCTATCGTACCGCCTTGGTAAGCTTCCGGTGTGATGTGCCCTACGACAAAACCGTGCGTGCCACCCGAAAACCGACCATCGGTAATTAAAGCAACGCTATTCCCTAAACCGGCTCCCATAATAGCTGAAGTTGGCTTGAGCATTTCCGGCATACCCGGACCGCCTTTGGGGCCACAATACCGTATTACAATGACTTCACCAGGTTGTACTTCTCCATTCCTGATGCCTTCAATCACGGAGTACTCATCATTATACACTCGGGCAGGTCCTTCAAAATAGTCGCCTTCGTTCCCGCTTATTTTGGCTACACTCCCTTTTGATGCCAGATTCCCGAAAAGCATTTGCAAGTGTCCGTTAGGTTTAACCGGTGTTGTTACATCCAGAAACACTCCTTGCCCTTCTTTCAAATCCGGAACTGAAGCGAGGTTTTCTGCTACCGTTTTTCCTGTTACGGTTAAACAATCGCCATGCAGTAAGTGCTGTTGCAGCAGGTATTTCATTACTGACGGAATCCCTCCTGCTTCATGCAAGTCTTCCATCAGATATTTACCACTGGGTTTTAAATCGGCAAGAACCGGAGTGCTGTCACTGATACGCTGAAAATCTTCTAAGGTCAGTTCGATATCTACCGAATGGGCCATGGCTATCAAGTGCATGACTGCATTGGTGGAACCTCCTAAAACCACTACCATAGTCATGGCGTTTTCGAAGGCTTTTTTGGTCATGATGTCTTTGGGTTTGATGTCGTTTTTCATAAGACGCTTTAACGCCTTTCCTGCCAGAAAACATTCTTCTCTTTTTTCCTGACTTAAAGCCGGATTAGAGGAACTGTAAGGCAAACTCATCCCTAACGCTTCAATAGCCGACGCCATCGTATTGGCCGTATACATGCCGCCACAGGCTCCGGCACCCGGACAGGCGTTTTGGATGACGCCTTTATAATCTTCGGGCGTGATGGTATTGTTGATTTTCTTTCCCAACGCTTCAAAGGCAGAAACGATATTTAGGGATTCGCCTTTCCACTTTCCGGAATGGATGGTTCCTCCGTAAATCATGATTGCCGGACGGTTGAGTCGGCCCATGGCCATTATGGAACCCGGCATGTTCTTATCGCAACCCACTACGGCTAATACGGCATCGTACCATTGTGCGTTAACCACCGTTTCTATAGAATCGGCAATGACATCGCGGGAAACTAAGGAAAAGCGCATGCCGTCTGTTCCGTTGGAGATTCCGTCGCTTACCCCAATTGTATTAAAAATTAAACCTACCAAATCCTGATGCTGTACCCCTGCTTTGACTGTTTTGGCTAAGGCATTTAAGTGCATGTTACAGGTATTCCCTTCGTAGCCGGTGCTTACGATTCCTACCTGGGCTTTCTGCATGTCGGCTTCGGTAAGTCCGATGCCGTATAACATGGCTTGTGCTGCGGGTTGGGTTTCGTCCTGGGTTATGGTTTTACTGTAATGGTTTAGTGTTTTCATGTTATTGCCTACTTACTTTTGTTGTTTCTCTGACCAATTTGGAATAGGCTTCCTGCAATTGTTTCCCTAAGGAATTGTTCCAGTCTTTTCGGAATGTTATTTCGTCTACCGATTCAATTCCGATGATTTCGGCAGCTGTTCCGCAATAAAAAGCGCTGTCGGCTTCCCATAAATCTTCCGGGGTGTATGAACCTTGTTGCACTTCAAAGCCAAACTTATCCGCTAACTCCAACACGGTGGCGCGGGTTATGCCGGGTAAGATGTTCCCTAACTTTGGGGTGTACAATATCCCGTCTTTTTCAAAAAAGAGATTGGCTCCCGGTCCTTCGGCCAAGTAACCGTCGCAGTCTAACAACAGGGCTTCGTCGTAACCGTTGTCTTTTGCTTCTGTGGTGGCCAGAATGGAGTTTACGTAGTGTCCGCAAACCTTGGCTTCCACATGCAGGGAACGCGGATGAGGGCGACAATAGGACGAAAGGGTTAAACGCAATTGTTTATCGCCTAAATAAGCGCCCCATTCCCAAGCGCAAATCATTACGGATACTTCGTTGGGTCTGGTCAAGCTCATATTGGGACTGCAAAAAACCAACGGACGAACATAGGCATCGCTTAAATTATTGGCTTTTAACACTTGGTAAGTCGCTTCCACCAATTCGGATACCGACCAATTGAACGGAATTTTCACCAGTTCGCAGGACTTCTTTAGTCGCTCGTAGTGTGCTTCTGCTTTAAAAACCTGGGTGCCGCTTTCAGTTTTGTAAGCACGGATGCCTTCAAAAACGCCATAGCCGTAGTGGAGGGTTTGACTGTACAAATCAGTGACTGATTCGTTTGCTTTTACCATTTTTCCGTTAAGAAAAATTAGGGAGTTGTGGTTGTAGTACATAAAAATTGATTAAATAATGTTACGGATGGAAAACAAAAAAGCCTTTCCCAAATGATGAGAAAGGCTCTGAAAAGTTTAGACAATATCAGCCTGACTCACCCGGGCGGGTAAATAATAATGCTGATAATAATAATTGCGAAAACTGTCATGTTGGTGTAAAATAAAAAAAGCCTCCTGATTTCTCGGGAGGCTTTTTTTTATATATAATTATAAAAACTAGTTACAGCACTCCCCCGCCCTTGCGATAATCGCAATTGCAATACTAATTGAAGGAATGATAACTGTGTTTTTCATTGATTTTTTGTCATTAACGGCACAAATGTAATGGATTTTTTAAAAAAACAAGTCTTTTTTGATAAAAATATGATTTAAGACCTCTCAGCCGCCCTTAAACTATGAATTTAATAATACATCCTAAACCCTAAGGCGTTGCACAAGGCATATTGTTTTTCGAAGAGGGTTTCGGTTATTTCCACTACATCGTCGTATTCCTGAGAAAGGGAGAAATACAGATTGTCCAGTACTGTACTTAAAACCGGTGCGGTGTTGGCATAACCGGAAACGGCTTTGGCGCCCGTAACATCTAAAAAGTACTGAAACGTTTCTTCGTCCAGATCCAATTGCAGGGTGTTGGCGAAATGGACGATTTTGTCTTGTAGCCTGCCTTCGAAAAACTCGGCTATTTCCTCAAAACTGTAATAGTAGTTGTCTATTTTGAGTTCGTTGCTTCTGCCCTCGAATACCAGATAAATAACGGCGTACTCCTTAAAATGGCGGTCTTCATACAACAGGGTACTGATGCCTTCCTCGAACCCTTCGATACTGTCGCAGGTTTTGTATACGTTGGTGATGCCGTATTGGGTAGCAAGGGTTTCGAGTCCTTTAAGAATGGGACTGCTGCCGGGTGTTTCAACATCTGGGACGGATTCTAGGCAGTAGATGTAGTTTTTTTTGGGCATTGTTTTTTTTGCAAAGGTAAGGGTTTCCTTTGTGAGCCTCTGGGTTCGGGAATAACTTTTGTTATGCTGTACGGTGGCTGAGGCACTCGAAGCCACCGGTTCGTGATTTGAAAACGGTTTTGTTATTTCAGTTTTACGGGGAGGGTTTCGAAGTTAATGCCCATGTAGTCGCAGAATTCGTGTATGGTTACGGATTGGTGTTTTTGTTTGTTGTGTACTTTTTTGATGGTGGCAATAATGTTGCGGCATTGTCTTTCGCTTTTTCCGGTGATTTGCTGGATGTCTTTCGGATAGATTATGATTCTGCTCATGGTGTTGTTTTTTGTTGTGTTGTTTTTGACTTGTTTGTGTGTTATTTTCTTTTGCATGGGTTAGCATGGCTTTACCATGGCTTTACCATGGCTTTACCATGGAGTAAGCATGGAGTAAGGATGTTGTTGCTTTTTACCTTTTTCATAGTTGCTTTTTGTTTTTAAATAGGTTTTTTCTTTCGGGATGCAAATATCGTAGGATTTTTATATCAGAAAAGTATTTCTTAAAATTTTTTTCGGCAAAAACGGCAATTTTGGTTCTTTTCGGCAATTTCGGTTGTTTTCGGCAATGGCGGTTTGGGGGTAACTGTTGGTTGTTATAGTATTGCAGCCTATTATTAATCTATTAAAAGAACTTAAAAGTTATGGCAAAAGTTAACAGTATTATCAAGATTGAAGGAACGGTTGAGGATTTGACGTTTTATAAAAAAGACGGGGTGAATTATGTTCGCAGAAAAGGCGGTGTTTCGAAAGAGCGCATTGGTAATGATCCGAATTTTATCCGTACCCGTGAGAACAACAGCGAGTTTGGCCACAGTGGCAGCAGTGGTAAAGTTTTGCGTCGTGCTTTGGGTACGATGGTTTTTAAGGCAAAGGACAGTAAGCTGCAAAGCCGGTTGTTGAGTGTGATGTCGCGCATTAAGAACATGGACGTTCTTTCTCCGAGAGGCAAGCGCAGTGTTAGTGTGGGTTTATCGACTCCGGAGGGCAAACAGGTGTTGCGTGGTTTTAATTTTAATGCCAATGCGATTTTGGACAGTGTGTTGTTTGCGCCGTATGATTTGGATACGAATACCGGCGTAATTATGTTACGGGATATTTTAACCGCCGAACAGGTTTTGTTTCCGCAGGGGGCTACCCATGTGAGTTTTCAGGGCGCGGTTTGTGCTTTGGATTTTGAAACCGAGGTTTCGGAAGTGGCTTACAGTCCGGTGGTGAATTTACCTTTGAACCTTACTCCTACTACGGTTACTTTGACCCCGAGCAGTGTTCCTACGGGTACGGGGCAACAGTTTTTTCTTTTGATGATTTCGTTTTATCAGGAAGTGAATTCAGTGCAGTATTCGCTTAAAAATGAGGAGTATAATGTGTTGACTATTATTGAGGTAGTTTAATGCTGAGTGCTGAGTGGCTGAGTGACTGAGTGACTGAGTGACTGAGTGACTGAGTGACTGAGTGACTGAGTGACTGAGTGGCTGAGTGGCTGAGTGCAAAAATACTGATTTAGATTATAGTTACGTTATTGAGTTTTTTTTTTAAACCCTGTATCTTTTGGTATGGGGTTTTGCCTTATTTGGTGCCTGAGGCTCTCGAAGGGTGGTTCTCGTTTTCTGTCCCTCATTCGGTGCCTGAGGCTTTCGAAGGCAGGTTCTCGAAGCCCTTTTTGTTTTTATGATAAACTTTTTTAAATATCACTAAATTTAGTGATTGTGTAAGTGTTTTTTTATGGTTATGTTTGGAAAAACAAATCAGCCCCTAATGACTAACCAAAACCCCGAACAAATTGCCCGCGATGCTATCGACAAGCAATTGCTTGCGTGTGGGTGGATTATACAGAATAAAACACAAATTAATTTAGCTGCGGGAACTGGAGTAGCGGTGCGCGAGTATCAAACCAATGCCGGACCTGCGGATTATGTTTTGTTTGTGCAGCAACAACCTGTAGGTATTATTGAGGCGAAACGTCCTGAAATGGGGCAAACACTTTCTGTAGTCGAAGAACAAGGGGAAGAATATGCGAAAGCAAAATTAAAATTCCTAAATAATGACCCGTTGCCTTATGTGTATGTAAGCACGGGAGCCATTACCAAATTCACTAATTATAACGACCCAAAACCGCGTTCGAGAGAGGTCTTTAGCTTTCACCGGCCGGAAACCTTATTGCGTTGGGTTAAAGAAGGGAAAACTTTACGAGGCCGTTTATTGGATTTACCGGAATTGCCTCTTGCTAATTTGCGCGACTGCCAAATTGATGCCATCAACAATCTGGAAAAATCTTTTAAAAACTTTAAACCTAAAGCCCTGGTGCAAATGGCTACGGGTTCGGGGAAGACTTTTACCGCAATTACCTTTATTTACCGCTTGCTGAAATTTGCTAAAGCAAAACGCGTTTTATTTTTAGTAGATACTAAAAACTTGGGAGAACAGGCAGAGCAGGAATTCATGGTATACCAGCCTACAGACAGTAATTCCCTGTTTCCGCAACTGCATAATGTAACCCGTCTGCGCAGCAGTTTTATTCCCGATGACAGTGAAGTATACATCAGTACCATTCAGCGGATGTATTCTATCCTGAAAGGAACGGAACTGGAAGAAAGTGCCGAGGAATTAAACCCTTACGAATTTGTGCAGACCAAAGAACCAATGCCTGTGGTTTACAACGAACGGGTTCCTGTTGAGTTTTTTGATTTTATCGTAATTGACGAATGCCACCGTAGTATTTACAATTTGTGGCGTCAGGTGCTGGATTATTTTGATGCATTTCAGGTAGGCTTAACGGCCACACCGGATAACCGTACTTTCTCCTATTTTAACGGAAATGTGGTATCGGATTACGGGTATGAAAAAGCAGTGATTGACGGCGTGTTAGTGCCTTATAACGTGTTTACCATAGAAACCAAAATTACCAAAGAAGGTGCTGCCATAGCTTTGGGTGAAAAAGTTGATAAACGCGAACGGTTAACAAGACGCAAGTTTTGGGAAACCGTTGATGAAGATATCGCCTATAGTGGCAAACAATTAGACAAAGACATTGTTAATCCCAGTACAATACGAAGTATTATCAGAGCCACCAGAGATAATTTACCCGTAATGTTTCCCGACCGCTTTGATAAAGACGGTCATTTTGAAGTGCCTAAAATGCTGATTTTCGCCAAAAGTGACAGTCATGCGGAAGACATTATTGAGATAGTACGGGAAGAATTTGGAGAAGCAAACAAGTTCTGTAGAAAAATCACCTATCAGTCTAAAGAAGACCCGAAGAGTATTTTAAGTGAGTTTCGTAATAGTTATTACCCACGCATTGCCGTTACGGTAGATATGATTGCCACCGGTACCGATATCCGACCGTTGGAGGTTTTACTGTTTATGCGGGATGTAAAAAGTAAAAGTTATTATGAGCAAATGAAAGGAAGAGGTACCCGTACCTGTACTTTAGACGAATTGCGAAAAACCGGAACCCCTACAGCAAAATACAACAAAGACCATTTTGTAATAATCGATGCCATTGGCGTAGAGAGTTCCCAAAAAACCGACAGTCGTCCTTTGGAAAAACAACCGGGTATGTCTTTAAAAGACGTCCTGCAAACGGTAGCCATGGGGAACCGTTCGGAAGAGATACTGACTACTTTAGCCAACCGTCTGATTCGTTTAGACCGGCAGATAAACCCTAAAGAACGGGAGAAATTCAGTGCGTTAGCCAACGGACTGGAAGTAAAACAAGTGGTGCAAAAGCTCTTGAATGCTTACGACCCTGATACAATAGAACAAATCAGAACATCGGTTTACGAACAGCATAAAGGTGAAGCTCCTACCGTATTGGAAGCTAAAATTGAGGAACAACACCGTGCATTAATTGACAAGGCCATTACGGAGTTTCATAATCCTGAACTTCGCAATTATATTGTTGATGTACGCAAGAAGTATGACCAGATTATCGACACGTTAAACATAGACGAAGTACATAAAATTGGCTGGGTGGCCGATGTAAACGAGCAAGCCCAAAGCAGTGTTGCCGCCTTTGAACAATGGGTGCAGGAAAACAAAGACGAAGCCTTAGCCCTGCAAATTTTTTATGGGGAACCTTACCGCAGAAGGGAGCTCACCTATAAAATGATACGCGATTTGTATGATAAACTGATATTGGAACAACCTACCCTACAACCTGCCAAACTTTGGGATGCTTACGCTACTATGGAAGATGAACAGGACAAAGGTAAATTTGTACAGCGCATGCCAAGAAGCGAAAAACCGAAACAGGATCTGGTTTTACTGGTATCGGTATTGCGTAAAGCGTTGCGTATTGATGAATATTTGAACGGGTATGACAAAACCGTAGACAGGAACTTCCAGGATTGGGCTTTTAAAAAGCAAGCCGGAGCGAATATAAAATTTACCGAAGAGCAAATGCAATGGCTCCGCATGATTAAGGATTATATTGCCAACTCTTTCCATTTGGATACCGAAGACTTTGAGCTGAACCCGTTTAATGCCCATGGTGGTTTAGGGAAATTTTATCAACTGTTTGGTAACCAATATATAGAGATTATTGATGAATTAAATGAAGTTTTAGCGGCGTAAACCCTAAATTTGTACAAACTCTAAAAATAGAAATGTTCGAAAATAAATTAGAATTAGGAAATGGAATTTTTACTACGCAGGAAATTGCGCAGATTCTTCGTTTGCCTTACCACAAAGTGAGAACATGGATTACCAAATATTGGGATGGTGATTTAGGTAAACATTATGAACAAAACTACTCTTGGTCTGTTGAAAATTCAAAAGCCGTTGGTTTTCATACTTTGATTGAGTTTTATGTTATGATGCAATTTGCAGAAGCAGGAGTAAAAACCAAAGAAGTCTTAAAAGCCCATAAAGAGCTTTCTATTCTTTATAACACTAACTTCCCTTTTGCTAAAAAAGAGGTTTTAGAGAATATTAAAACAGATAAGCTAAAAGTATATCTAAAAATGAATGGTGATACCATTTCCTTAGACGGCAGTAAGCAATTAAACTTAGAACTAATTTCTATGTTTTTTCACAATTTGGATTTTGACAATGAATTATTAGCTTCTCGTTTCTGGCCTTTAGGGAAAAAACACAAAATTGTTTGTGATCCGCACCATAAATTTGGACAACCTGTAATTAGTGGCACTAACATTCAATCTGAGGTTATTTATAAAATGTATCAATCTAATGAACCCGTAAAATTTATTGCTGCCTTATATGAAATTTCAGAAAAAGAAGTAAAAGATGCTATATTGTTTCATCTAAATGCAGCGTAAATATGAGAAAATATAAAATTTATATTGATGAAAATTTACCGAAGCAATTAGCACATGGGTTAAATACATTACAACAGCCACAAAATTTACGTGATGGATTAGAAATTGAAGTTCTATCAATTTCTGATGAATTTGGGAAGGGTGCTCTAGACGAAGACTGGATTCCTAAAGTTGGCGCTGAAAACGGCATCGTAATAACGCAAGACTCAAGAATACAATCACAAAAACATCAAAGGGAATTATACTTGAAAAGTGGTGTTGGAATTCTGTTCTTAAACCCACCTTCTAAAAATGGCTTTTCGTATTGGGATATGGTAAAAAAGCTGATTGAAGAATGGGACAATATTAAAACCATTGTAAAGAAAAACAAAACCCCTTTCGCATTTCGAGGTTCTTCAAGTAGAAAGTTTGAAAAAATGTAGGCCTCAATTAATAGCATTTTAATGAAAAATAAGATACCGCCTAAAAACTGGCAAACAAAAAAACTTGGTGATGTAGCAAATTATCTAAATGGTAGAGCTTTTAAGCCAACAGAATGGGAAGAAAGTGGTAAGCCTATAATTAGAATTCAAAATCTAAATAAAAAAACAGCTCCTTATAATTATACAAATCAAATTTTTGAAGATCGATACAAAGTTGCTAAAGGTGATTTGCTTTTTGCATGGTCTGCTTCATTGGGTGCTTATATTTGGAAAGAACAAGATGCATGGTTGAATCAGCACATTTTTAAAGTTGAACCTAAAGATTCTGTAAATAAAATGTTTTTATTTTATTTACTAGAAAAACTTGTCTTGGAATTATATTCTAAAGCCCACGGTTCAGGGATGGTTCATATTACAAAAGGAAAATTTGAGGCTACTGAAATTTCAATCCCAGATCTCGCAACCCAACAAGCCATCGTCTCCAAAATAGAAGAACTCTTTAGCGAGTTAGACAAAGGCATTGAAGATTTAAAAACCGCACAGGAGCAGTTAAAAGTGTACCGCCAGAGTGTGTTGAAGCATGCTTTTGAGGGGAAACTTACTAATGAGAATGTTAAGGATAGGGTGTTGCCTGAGGGGTGGATAGTAGTTAATTTAAAAGAAGTTTGTGAGGTTAAAAGAGGAAAATCAAAACATAGGCCTAGAAATGCATCCGAATTATATGGTGGTAATTATCCTTTTATTCAAACCGGTGATATTAGAAATGCAAATGGTGGGTATATAAAAAAGTTTTCTCAAACTTATAGTGAGTTTGGTTTAGCCCAAAGTAAACTTTGGCCAAAAGGAACATTATGTATTACTATTGCTGCAAATATTGGAGAAACAGCCATTTTAGATTTTGATGCATGTTTTCCTGATAGTGTAGTTGGTTTACTTTCAAAAGAGGAAGTGCTTTCTAACAAATACCTAAATTATTTTTTCATTTCATTTAAACAAAAATTGGAAGAATTAGCTCCAGCAACTGCTCAGAAAAATATTAATGTAAATATTTTAGAAAGCATAAAAATTCCCATCCCTTTGATTGAAGAACAACACATAATCGTTCAAGAAATAGAAAGTCGTTTAAGTGTTGCAGATAAAATGGAAGAAAGTATACAGGAGAGTTTGCTTAAATCGGAGGCTTTGAGACAGAGTATTTTGAAGAAGGCGTTTAGTGGGGAGTTGGTTTAAAAAAATAAGTTATGAATGTTTTTAATTCATCTAATGGTTATTGTAATGTGTGGGTTGTTGGACAACCTGGCATAGGGAAAACATTTCTGGTTGAAAATCTATTTGAGCAGTTATATCGCATAAATAATAATAATCCCAATGATATTGAATTTGATGCATTAATTTCCGAACAAGAGCATAATGTCAAAATTCGGATAAAAGAAATACGTTCTTTTGAAGATCCTATTTTTAATAGTCCTATTCAACATAATGATATTCCGTCAGTTTTTCTAATAGTAGGAAATTTATATTACTATGAAAATATTTCTTATGAGAAAGATTTTATAAAAAAAATTGAAAATAGATATCCCGATGCTTTAATTTATTTAATAAGAATAAATTCATCATTAAATATTTCAAAAGATATTCAAATAAAAAAAGAAGGAATAATTTCCACTTTACCTAAAATTGGCAAAAATTTAAGAGAAATATTTTTTATTAATAGTTATGGTCAGGAGGATTTTTTTATTTTTCAAAATATTTTGAAAAACTCAATAATTAATTTTTGTACGGATAGACTAAAACATGTAAAAAAGAAAATTAATGATTCCATTAAATTTGGAGATGAATATCTTGATATTGGAAAATGTAATTTAACCAGCTTATATGAAGTTCCTGAATTATTCCAATGTAATCATATAAAAACTCTAATTATCAGTAATGAATGGGGTGAATTTAGGAATGGAAAATGGCACAAAGCAGGAAGTGAAAATAGAGGTGGAAAAAATAATTTTGGAATTATTCCTGCTGAAATAATAAAACTTAAAAACTTAAATACTTTTATTGCTGGGGGTGATTGGAATACTGATGGAATAAAGGGTACAGGTTGGAGAATTAAAGAGCTAGGTTTTTTAACAAAATTAACTAAACTTAAATACATAAATTTTAGCAATAATCGAGTAGATAAAATACCAAGTTTATCTCAACTTTTAGATTTAGAGGTTTTACACTTAAATAATAATTGTATAACTTCAATTGCACTAAATGGAGAATTTAAATTACTCCGCGAATTATACCTTAGTAACAATTCTTTAAAAACAGTTTCATTTTTTATTAAGATAAAAATTCCAAATATTTCGACAATAGATTTACATGGAAATGAAATAACTGATTTAACGCCTATTAAAAGTCTAATTGAAAAAAAAGATATTGTAAATTCTAAATGGGAACAAAACACTATTAGTATTGCTAAAAATCCTTTGCAAAAACCACCATTGGAAATTGTCAATATTGGAAAAATGGCAGTTTTAAAATATTTTGAAGATATCAATAAAGGTAAGCATTATATTAATAATGAAGTTAAATTAATCTTGGTTGGAAATAGTGAAGTAGGTAAAACAACTTTAGCAAAATATTTAGATGATGAGAACGATTTAAATGTAAAACATTGTTCAACACATTGGCTCGAAGAACGAAAAGTCACAAGTAAGCATTTACTTGATGAAATCAAACAAAAATGTACAATAAACTTGTTTGATTTTGGAGGACATGATTTTTTTCATGATACTCATCACTTATTTTTTAGTTCAAATACTATTTACATTTTACTTTGGGATGTATATAGTAATTGTTTAAATAAAAGAACTGTTATTCAAGAAGTTTCAAAAGGAATTGAAAAAGAAGTAGAATTTCAAGATTTCCCATTAAAATACTGGTTAGATTCGATCAAATATTATGTTCAAGATGATAAAATCAAAATTTTTGATTTTCAAATCGATAATATAAATGAATTTAATAGTGATGTGTTAGTTGTCCAAAATAAAGTAGTTAATCAAGATGAAATAGTTTTTCTAAATTCTGAAGAATTAAAAAAAGAATATCCTTTCATTTATGATTTTATCAATATTTCAGTAATTGAAAAAAGAAGAACAGATTATTTTGATGTCTTATTATCTGAAATGTTGAACAACATGCAAATTGTTGGAGCGAAGTTACCAAATTATTATGGAAAAGTTAAAGATTCAATTTCTAAATATCAAGGCGATGCAATAATTAATTTAAAAGAATTTGTAATTTTTTGTAATTCAATAAAAGGTGTTAATATAGATATTGAACAAGCAAAAATTTTAGCAAATTATTTAAATCAAATTGGTTTGATTATGCACTATCCAAATTCAATTTATAATGATTTGATTTTTATTGATAAAAAATGGGTACTTAACAAGATTTATAAAATTTTAGGAGGGCTTTACGAAAAAGGAGGTGAGTTTGATTTAAATTATGTAAAAGAAATTTTTGAAAACTACTTAACTGAGGATGAGGTAAATAATATATTAAGCTTAATGAAAGGTTTTAATATCATCTTTCAAAATCCTTACAAAAAGACTTTTATTGCACCACTTTATCTTCCTAAAAAACCTGATGAATTGTTGAATCTTTTTATTCAAAATGATAAAAAACCATATAGGAAATTTTTATATAAAGGTTTTATTCATAAAAATGTTATTCTGCAAATCTTCAGAGAATATGGAGAATATGTAATTGGAGAAAAAAAAGGATCAGAAATATACTATTATTATTGGAAAAACGGATTGATTATTAAGGATCCTGTATCAAACGAAATAGTAAAAATTATTTTTAATTTAGGAGATGATACCGGTAATGCATCTATTGATTTGTTCAAATTGAACAACGATTTTGATACAAATTTTGTTGACCAAATCATCGATACAGTAAACAAAATAAATTACAAATATGATGTAGAAGAAATGATTACAATTGACGGGGAGGATTATATACCTATAAAAGTAATTCATGAAAACGAAGATAAAAATAATTGGACTTTTTTCTATAATGAAAAATATTATAAACTAACAAAATTTAAAAAGTATTTACATAAACCTGATGTAATGAAAAAGATATTTATTTCTTACTCTAAACAAGATTTAAAACTTGTAAACAAATTTATTGAACACTTAGCTTCTTTACAATTAGACGGAAAAGTCTCACATTGGTATTGTAGTGAACTAGAAGCCGGATCTGAGTGGAATCAAGAAATTCAGAAAAATTTTGATGAATCCGATATAATTTGCTTCATGATTAGCCCAAATTTTATGAAGACAAAATATATTCATGAGCATGAAATTGCAAAAGCATTTGAAAAAAAAGCTACTAACCAGGATTTAAGAATCGTCCCAATAATTTTAGATTTTTGTAGATGGACGACAGAAAATAATAACTTAGGTAAGTATACTGCTTTGCCATATACAGCTAAACCAGTTGTTGATTTTGATAATCAAAATATGGCTTGGTATATCATCGAAGAATGTATAAGAATAATGATTGATAAAAATTTAGAGCCTGAAGGGGATGATTTTTATCAAAATAATTTGCCTACTGATGTTTTAAAGATTTATGAGAGAATTGTCGGCGGAAAAGTAGACAAAAACACAACTATTTAATAAAATAAATGAGCAATCACAATTCCACAATAGTAAGCAAAGTATGGGCCTTCTGCCAAACCCTAAGAGACGATGGCGTAGGCTATGGCGATTACTTAGAACAGTTAACCTATTTGCTGTTTTTAAAAATGGCCTATGAATACAGCTTACCCCCACACAACCGCAATTTAAATATCCCTAAGGAGTTTAACTGGGAAAGTTTGCTAACCAAAAGCGGTGACGAACTGGAAGTACATTACAGCAAAATGCTGCGTGAGTTAGGAAACAACAAAGGCATTTTAGGGCAGATTTTTACCAAAAGCCAAAACAAAATACAAGACCCCGCCAAGTTGTTTAAGCTAATCAAAATGATTGATGCGGAGCAATGGGTAATGATGGGCGTTAAAGACAAAGGCGACATCTACGAAGGCTTGTTAGAAAAGAATGCTGAAGACACCAAAAGCGGTGCCGGGCAGTACTTTACCCCTCGCCCACTAATTAAAGCCATGGTAGCCTGTATCAACCCGGAACCCATGAAAACCATTGGTGACCCGGCGTGCGGCACGGGAGGTTTCTTTTTAGCTGCTTATGACTGGTTAACCGAAAAACATAAATTAGACAAAGAACAAAAGCAGTTTTTAAAGTACCATACTTTTAAAGGCAATGAGATTGTGGCAAGTACCCGCCGATTGGCTTTGATGAACCTGTTTTTGCATAACATTGGGGATATTGACTCGGACAATTTTATCTCGCCTAACGATGCGTTAGTAGCAGATAGTGGCGACCGTTTTGATTATATCCTTGCCAATCCGCCGTTTGGTAAAAAGAGCAGCATGACTATTACCAATGAAGCCGGAGAGCAAGAGCGCGAAGATTTGACGTATAACCGTCAGGACTTTTGGGTAACGACCAGTAACAAGCAGTTGAATTTCTTACAGCATATTAAAACTTTACTGAAAGAAACCGGAAAGGCTGCTGTGGTATTGCCCGATAATGTATTGTTTGAAGGTGGTGCCGGGGAATCGGTTCGTAAGAAGTTACTGGAAACTACAGATTTGCATACGATTTTGCGCTTACCTACGGGTATTTTTTATGCCAATGGCGTTAAGGCAAACGTATTGTTCTTTGACGGCAAACCTGCCAGTAAAAACCCTTGGACTAAAGAGGTTTGGGTGTATGATTACCGTACCAATATTCATCATACTTTAAAGAAAAACCCATTAAAATACAGCGACCTTCAGGATTTCATTGATTTATACAACGAAGGGAGTATTGCCAAACGTAAGGAAACGTATTCAGAAGATAACCCGGACGGACGCTGGCGCAAGTTCTCTTACGAGGATATTATTGCAAGGGATAAAACGAGTTTAGACATCAGCTGGATTAAGGATAAGTCGTTAGCCGACTTGGACAACCTGCCAGACCCGGATGAATTGGCAGAGGAAATTATTGAGAATATTGAGGCTGGTTTGGAGAGTTTCAGAGCGGTTTTAAATGGGTTGAAGTAAATGGAATTAAGAGGCATCATTTTATACGACATTCAATTAAACGGAGATTTAAATGGTGTTTATACGAATAACCTAACTCCGAATGCAGAATTGTTCACAGAAACAGCCCATTTTTTACGCGATGAATCTTTTGGTGATTTTATCAACGGACTAATGCTTTATGAAGCTTTTTATTTCGATTTTGAGTCTGGTCGGGTTAATGCCATTTTAGAATTTAGAATTGTAAACGGACTTATTACTGCCAGATGGTGGCGAGAAGGAGAAGATAGAATTGAAGACAATCTTTTGTTTACAGGTGAAGGGTATCGTATGAATCATCATCAAATTGTGATTGCGTATACTAATTGAATTTAGATTAGCTCTTTGACCCTTCGAGAGCCTCAGGGACCGGAGGATGAGAGCCTGCCTTCGAGAACCTCAGGCACCGCCCTTCGAGAGCCTCAGGGACCGGGGGACGAGAGTATCAGGGACCGGAGAATGACCCTAATGTAAAAAAAGAATGGCGTCACTTTTGACAATAGTAAATAAAAAATAACTCATGCGTTACGTAATAGCCTTTTTCTTCCCCTGGCTGTCCTTATTTCTGCAAGGGAAAATTATGTCGGGAATAGTTTGTTTGATTCTTCAGATTACAATCATCGGTTGGATTGCTTCGCCAGTTCGCTAACGCTTGTGTCCCGCTTTTATTTGGGCTGTTACCTCTTTAAACCGCATGTATGCAGACAGAAGAACTAATAAGATTATTAACGAGATGAGGAATAAATAATTTTCAATTAAATAATAACAAAAACAAGTAATGGAAGACGTTATTTATTCAGCATCCTTTAAAAATGCAATACGCTATGCTAAAGAAAATGAGCTTTTTTTAGGTAGCGGAAACCCGAATGGAAAGTTGTTGCTTGTGGGTAAAGAAGCAGCAATTGATATGCAAAAATCGGAGCAGCAGTATGTAAACGAATTTAAAAAGAATGTTACGGATTGGGAAAGTAATTGCAGTAATGGAACACAGCCTGATGCAATAGACCATTGGTTTACGGAAGACCGATTTCCAACCTATAACCCCCTCTACCCTTATAAAGGACAGAAAAACACGGTTGAAAGCAGGAATGCCAATGGCGAGATCAAAAGAGGTCATGGCGGTACCAGCAAAACCTGGCATAATTATCAAAAAATTATTGATACGGTGTATTTTAACGGTACTCCCAGCGAACATATTACTTTTCATGAATATGCGTTTTGTTCGGAACTTAATCAGGTTACGGCTAATTACAGTCACCAGATTGCAAAGGACATCAGAGCAGCCAGTATTTTTAAAAGAAGGGCTTTGTTTCAGATGCCTTTTTTCAGCGATTTTCCGATTACCATTGTTGCTGTGGGGCATTATGTTAGGGATTTTGAAATTGATTTACAGGATTTTTTCGGATTGACCTATGATGCTGAATCCTCAAGAAAGTATTCGGAGGGGCTAAAGAATGAATATATTAATATGCATTATGATAATTTTGAAGACCCTAAGCGATTGTTGATTCATACGAATCAGTTGAGTATGGTTAGTAATGAATTGGTGCAACGGTTGGGGGTGATTTGTAGGGCGTTTTTGTTGGCTTCTACCCTTTGAGAGCCTGCCTTCGAGAGCCTCAGGCACCGAGAAACGAGAGCCTCAGGCACCGCCCTTCGAGAGCCTGCCTTCGAGAGCCTCAGGCACCGCCCTTCGAGAGCCTCAGGCACCTAGAAACGAGAACCTCAGGCACCGCCCTTCGAGAGCCTGCCTTCGAGAGCCTCAGGCACCTAGAAACGAGAACCTCAGGCACCGCCCTTCGAGAGCCTCAGGCACCGAGAAACGAGAACCTCAGGCACCGGAGATTTTTTTGATTTATATTTTTGTTTTTGACGGAAAATTTTTAAGAAAATTAATTATTTACGATATCTTTGCAGCCAACATTTAACCCTAATCATATAATGAAAAAAATTTTTGCATCATTAATTTTATTGACTGTTTTAAATTCTTGCAGCGATAGTAGTGATAGTTCCTCTAGCGCTACTGGTGAAGGAAGTGAGGTTCCAACGCCAAGATCTTATACTACCTATACCTCTCAAAATTCCGTTACGCTTAATGGTTATATCAATAATGATAATAATTATTATCAGGGACCCGGAACCTACAAGGTTGGTTTTATTTTCAGAACCGGTAGTGCGGATAATACAGCCAATCAACAGGTTGTTGTGGTTAATGAAAATGTAGCTTATGAGCCTTATAGAGCGTATTATCATACTCCTATTACCGGATTAGAGCCCAATACAAAATATTATTACACTTGTTATACTGAAAACGGGAATTATAGAGCGGAAGATTGGGAAGAAGTTACCACATCAGCCGTTCCGTGTACTTATGCACAAAACAACTACATTAGTATCAATGGGACTTGGCAGAGTGTTTCTCCTGAAATAAATGACAGTCCGTTATGTTGTGATTCGGGGAATTTCGGAATCACATTTGGTACTTGGCCTAATATTTATGACGTAAACTTCAATGAATTAAATGATGGTTATCCGCATACCGGACAATTTTTTGGTGTTGATTATGAATTCGATATTACTGATTACAATAAAGAAGTTGTGAAATCTTCTAATCAGGTATTAATCGGGAATCGTTCTACTCCTAATACAAAGTTGTTTGTTAACAATGACGGTACGACTTTAACTGTTATTTTCTGTAATTCAACGTTAAGAGACGGTACTGTTTTAAACGGAAAAGTTTCTGTTGCTATTCCTTAAATACGGACTTGAATAAAAACTAAAAAAACCGATTAAAAAAATAATCGGTTTTTTTATGTTGTTTCCGTAATAATGGATTATGGGTTGCTTCCTGCGTCAGCAGGACAAAGAAACGATGATTGTTATTTTGAAGAAGGAAACGGAATTTGTACAATTTTTAGTATTTTTATAGTATGAACTGATTATGCTCACTAATCAAAAAAAAACTGACTATGAAAAAAATCGTGCTTACGCTCTCTGTAGCTTTGCTAATTGTTAGCTGCGCCGTAAAACTGATCCCTCCTACTCAACCGGATGTGGACCGAATGCAAACAAAATATCCGGGGTATACGCTGGAAGAACTGAATCAGGGCAAAGCGCTGTTTGAAAAACACTGCGCGGATTGTCACGGACTGAAAAACCCAACGAAGTTTTCAGAAGAGAAATGGCAGAATATTGTTCCGAAAATGGTGAAAAAAGTCAACAAGAAGCATCCTAATGCGGTGGATGATAAAGATCGGGAGTTGATTTTGAAATATGTGATTACGATGAATGGGCATCCTAAAGAATAAACAAAAAATCAGGACTTTGTCCTGATTTTTGTTTTAGAGCTTGCTTTCTACCCTTCGAGAACCTCAGGGGCCGAATTAGGGACCGGGCTTCGAGAGCCTGCCTTCGAGAGCCTCAGGCACCGAGAAACGACCCTTCGAGAGCCTCAGGCACCGAGAAACGACCCTTCGAGAGCCTCAGGGACCGAAATCAGGGACCGGGCTTCGAGAGCCTCAGCCACCGAGGGTGTGTTTATACCAATATGGCGGTTAGGCTGATGGCGGCGGTGATGGATTTTGAAATCGGGCAGGTTGCTTTGGCTTCGGCGGCGATTTTCTGAAAGGCTTCGTTGGTGATTCCGGGTATTTTGGCTTTTAAATCGAGATGGCTTTCGGTAATGGCACCGTCTTCGAAGGTTACTTTGGCTTCTACGTTGAGGTCGTCCGGGGTAAAGCCTGCATCACCTAACAGGAAGCTTAACTTCATGGCGAAACACCCGGAATGTGCCGCGGCTATGAGTTCTTCGGGATTGGTACCAACACCTTCCTCAAATCGGGACTTGAAAGAATATTGGGTATTGTTTAAGGTGGTGCTTTGCGTGGTAAGGGTTCCTTTTCCTTCCATACCACTGCCCATCCAATGGGCACTTGCTCTTCTGTTGAATTTCATAATCGTTTAGTATTGGTTAATTTTTTATGCTAAAAGCCTAAGCTGTATTCTTAATTCAAGAGAATCTTTAAGTTCATCCCTACTCACTTAATACTGATTAGTGAACACTGAACACTGCTCACTAAACACCTCCTCTTCTAAGCATCCGCAATTCCTGCTGCATTTCTTCCATTTCGGTTAGTAAGCGGCTGATTACTTCCAGTCCTTCTATGTTGATGCCTAAATCGTAGTGCATTCGGATGAATTTTTCGAGCACTTCTACCTGTTCGTTGGTGATGTAATGGTGTTCTTCCTGTTGCTCTAATTTCACGAGTCCGCTTTCCTGTAAGGCGTAAACGAAATCGGGTGTTATCTCGTGGTACTGGCAAAAGGTGATGACGGATATTTTTAATGTGGTTGGATTCATAACGTTTATTTTCTGATGGAACGTAACTGTTCGAGCAGTTCTTTTTCTTTATCGGACAGGTTTTTAGGCAGCACTACCGAATAGGTTACATACAAATCGCCATACTCGCCTTCTTTTTTATACACCGGCAGTCCTTTACCGCGCAGTTTGATTTTCTTGTTGTTTTCGGTTTCCGGGGTTATGGGTACTTTTACTTTGCCGGTTAGGGTTTCGATAATGACTTCACCCCCCAAGAGTGCATCGTAAAGACTGATGGAAACGGTGGTATACAAATCGTTGTTTTTTACTTCAAAGGCGGTGTTGTTTACGATTTCAAAGGTTATGTACAAATCGCCGTTAGGGCCGTTGTTGTAGCCTTTACTGCCGTGTCCGGTTATTTTAATGGTTTGTCCGTTAGCGACTCCCGCCGGAATGGTAATGCGTATTTTTTTGCCGTTTACTTCCAACACTTGTTTTTGTGTGGTAAGTATGTCGGTTAATTGCAGGCGTAGCGTGGCCGAAACGTCCTGACCTTTAAATCCTTTGGTTTTAGCCCTGCCTTCTTTTCCGAACATGGAACCAAAGAAATCGGAGAAGGCTTCATAATCGTCAAAACCTTCGGTACCCTGATGGTACTGATATCCACCGCCTGCCTGCTGTTGCTGACGTTTGGCTTCTTCATACTGCTCGGCATGTTCCCAATGTTCGCCGTATTGGTCGTATTTCTTGCGTTTTTCGGGGTCGCTCAGTACTTCGTTGGCTTCGTTAACTTCCTTGAATTTACGCGTGGCTTCTTCTTTGTTGGGGTTTACATCGGGATGGTACTGTCGGGCCAGTTTCCGATAGGCTTTTTTAATTTCCTCGGCAGTCGCGGTTTTTGCAACCCCTAATACAGCATAATAGTCGATATAAGCCATAGCCTTAACTGTTAGTTTGATTTATAAATTTACAACATTCTATCTTTTTAATCAAAGGGTTACGACAAACTACACGGTTTGGGTGTTGTCCGGTTTTTAGTACTTACGAAAATTGTCACTAAAACGATGCTCCCATTCAGCATTTGGTATAGAAAAACAAAACCCCTTGCCGAACGACAAGGGGTTTTGAAAAAAATCAAAAAAATCTATTAATTCCATCCACCACCTAAAGCATGGTAAATGTTTACTAAAGCATTCATTTGCTGCTTTTTGGTTTCAATAAGCTCAAATTTTGATTCTAAAGCGTCGCGTTGCGTTAACAACACTTCCATATAATCTGCTCTTGCCGAACGGAAAAGGTTATTGGAAATATCTACTGACAGGTTTAATGCGTCTACTTCTTTCGATTTCAAACCATAACTTTTTTCAAGGTTGCTCACTTTAGCCATTTGATTTGCTACTTCGATATATGCATTTAAAATGGTACGCTCGTAATTGTAAACGGCTTGAATTTGTTTTGCATTGGCATTGTAGTAGGTTGCTTTAATGGCGTTTCTGTTCACCAATGGTGCTACTAAATCGCCTGCTAAGGAATACACTAACGACTGTGGTGTTTTTAGCAAATACGACGGATTAAATGCCTGAAGTCCGACTCCGGCAGCAATTCCCAACGAAGGATAGAAACGGGCTTTGGCCACTTTTACATCCAGTTTGGCTGCAGCCAGATCCAATTCGGCCTGTTTTACATCCGGGCGGTTTTCCAACAACTGAGAAGGAATCCCTGCATAAACCGTTTGCGGAACCAAGGTTTCAAAAACTTTACTGTCGCGGTCCACATGTTGCGGATAACGACCTACCAGAAAATTGATCTTGTTTTCGGTTTCGGTAATGCTTTGCAGAATGTTGTACTGAAGACTTTTAGTGTTAAGCACCTGCGCTTCAAATCGTTGTACCGCCAGTTCTGTTGCTCTTGCCGATTGTTTTTCCAGTTTTACGATTTCCAAAGCATTGGTTTGAATACCGATGTTTTTGTTTACAATGTCTAACTGGCTGTCTAAAGCCAATAATTCGTAATAAGAATTGGCGATTTCTGCCACCAGATTAGTCACTACGAAGTTTTTACCTTCTACGGTAGAAAGGTATTTCTTTACTGCCGATTTTTTAGCGTTATGAAGTTTCCCCCAGATATCCGCTTCCCAAGTAGCATACGCGCCCACTTTGTAATCCTGTAACGGTTCCGGAATTTCTTTACCCGGTGTGATTTCCGAAATGGCTTCGCTGGCACCTTTGCTGGTGTATCGGGATACTTTATCCAATCCGGCACCTGCCTGTAATCCTACAAAAGGTAAGTACTCCCCTTTTCTGGCGCGGATTTCGTTTTTGGCAATCTGAATTTCCTGTAAAGTGATGTTCAGTTCCTGATTGTTTACCAATGCCAAATCGATAAGGGAATTCAAATGCGGATCGGAGAAAAAGTCTTTCCATTTCACTTTTCCGGAATTGATGGTGTCCGTTGAAGTGGCATAACTTGCCGGTACTGAAACATTCTCGTTTTTTTGGACTATAGCCGGTGCACAACTGGCCAAGGCTAATAATACGCAGGCAGTGCCTGCGTATTTTAATTTATTAATTCTCTTCATGTTTGTCATTTTCATGAGTGGTTGGGAAATTATCAATTTGGTGTGCAAACACATCTGACAGAGAGCTGTCTTCCTCGTTTTTAATCAGTTTTCTGCCTTCGGCCAAAGAGCCGAAAATATAGTACAACCCTGGTACAATAACTACTCCGAAAACTGTTCCGAAAAGCATTCCTCCAAGTGCTGAAGCACCAATGGTACGGTTACCGATAGCACCGGCACCGGAAGCAATAATTAAAGGAATCAATCCGGCAATAAAGGCGAAAGAGGTCATCAAGATCGGACGGAAACGTACTTTGGCCCCTTCAATGGCTGCTTCGAGTACGGTCATGCCCTCATGGTGTTTCTGGATGGCAAACTCTACAATCAATACGGCATTTTTACCCAAGAGTCCGACCAGCATGATCAGTCCGATTTGTGCATAAATATCATTTTCAAGTCCCATTATTTTTAAAAGTATGAACGAACCGAATACCCCAACCGGTAACGAGAAGATTACCGACAATGGAATAATGAAACTTTCATATTGCGCTGCCAATACCAAATACACGAAGAATAATACGATTCCGAAAATGTAGATGGATTCGTTTCCGCGGCTGGCTTCGTCATAAGAAAGACCTTCCCATGCGATGTCATACCCTTTCGGTAATGTTTTGGCTGCTACTTCCTTAATGGCTTTAATTGCCTCGGCATTGGTAAAGCCTTTGGCCGGAAGCCCTTGAATGGCTGCGGAATTGTACATGTTGTAACGGGTAAGCTCATTTGGTCCCTGCCCTTTTACAAGTTTCATGAAAGCCGAATAAGGCACCATTTCCCCCTGATCGTTTTTAACAAAAAGATTCAGGATGTCTGTTGGTAATCGTCTGTATTTCGGATCCGACTGAACGTAAACTTTAAAGAAACGGTTGAATTTGATGAATCCCTGTTCGTACGTACTTCCGATAAGGATGTTCAGGTTTTCCATTGCTTTACCCGGATCAACGCCTTTTTGCATGGCTAAATCCGTATCGAATTCCAATTCATACTGAGGATAATTGGCAGCAAAGAAGGTAAACAAACCTGTTAACTCTTCTCTTTTACCTAAGTCGGCCATGAACTGTTTGTTTACTTTATCAAATTCCTGATAATCCGTATCGGTATTTTTATCCAGCAAACGCATGGTGAAACCTCCGGCAGAACCAAAGCCCGGAATGGCCGGCGGTTCGAAAAACTCTACTGTGGCACCAAGCCCTTTGGTTTTTTCTTCCAGTTCTTCCATTATTTCTTTTACCGTATGCTCACGATCAGACCACTCTTTCAAGTTAATCAAACAAGTACCTGCATTCGATCCACGACCTTCGGTCATGATTTCGTAACCTGCTAATGAAGAAACCGATTCTACACCGTCTACTTTCTGACATATTTTTTGAAGACGTTGCGAAACCTCGTTTGTTTTTTCCAAAGTGGAACCCGGAGGCGTCTGAATGATCGCGTAAATAGTTCCCTGGTCTTCACTTGGAATAAATCCGGACGGTACCACTTGGTTGGCTACATAAATACCACCACAGAAAGCAATCAGGATTCCGAACGTTAACCATCTTCTGTTTACGATGGATTTCAATAAACCCGTATATTTTCCGGTTAGTTTGTCGAAAGCTAAGTTGAATTTGTCTAAAGCTTTGGTTACAACATTGGCTTTTTTGTGGTGTGTATGGTGATTTTTCAATAACATGGCACAAAGTACCGGTGTTAAGGTAAGTGCAATTAAGGCTGAAATTACAATGGAACTTGCCATAGTAATGGAGAACTGACGGTAGAACGTTCCTACAGGACCAGACAAGAATGAGATTGGTAAGAATACCGATACCATTACTGCTGTAATCGCGATAACCGCTCCGGTGATTTCACCCAATACTTTTTTAACGGCCAAGTAAGGAGTAATGTTGGGCTCTTCGTCGAACTTGGCATGGACGGCCTCGACGACGACAATCGCATCATCGACCACAATACCAATAGCCAATACTAAGGCGAAAAGCGTTACTAAGTTAATCGACAGTCCGAAGAACTGAATAACGAAAAAGGCACCAATCAAAGATACGGGAACCGCTAAAATCGGAATTAAAGTGGAGCGCCAGTCGCCTAAGAAAATAAATACTACCAAAGCCACCAAAATAAAGGCATCGCGCAAGGTGTGAATTACCTGCTCGATGGAAGCATCAAGGAATTGCGATACGTCATAACTGATTTTATAATCCATTCCGGGAGGGAAACTTTGTTTCATTTCTTCCAGTTTGGCTTTTACTTCAGCAATTACATCGCTGGCGTTACTTCCGTAGTTTTGTTTTAATACAATTGCAGCCGAGGGATGACCATCCAAATTGGAATAGATATCGAAAAATTCACTCCCTAACTCAATGGAGGCAATATCTTTTAAATGGATGCTCTCCCCGTTTGCATTTGCGCGGATAACCACTTTTTCATATTCTTCCGGTTTGTTGTATCGCCCTTTATAAGTAAGTACATACTCTAAAGATTGGGCGGCAATTCCCGAACTTTGACCAATTCTACCCGGACGTCCTACGAAACTCTGTTCCTTTAAGGCGTCCATTACTTCTTCCACAGAAATATTATACGCACGCATACGATCCGGTTTTAACCAAACACGCATGGCGTACGTTCTACTTCCTAAGATTTGTGATCTTGCAACCCCTTTAATACGATTGATTTCCGGAATCATGCTCACACTCGCATAGTTGAAAAGGAATTTTTCGTCCATGCTTTTGTTTTTCGAATACAAGTTCACGTACATCAACATACTCGGTTGAATCGGAGTAATGATAACCCCTTCACGTTGCACCAATTCGGGTAATAACGGCATTACCTGATCGACCCTTGTTTTTACACGGACTACCGCTTCACTGGGGTCTGTACCGGGTTCGAAAATAATCCTTACTGTAGCTTCACCGGCACTGGTGGCGTCGGTGGCAATGTATCGCATGTCCTGAACACCATTTAAGGCATTTTCCAGGGTAATAAGTGTTGATTTTACCAATACATCCGAACTTGAACCCGGATAAGCGATAAAAATATTTACTGTCGTAGGGGCAATTTGAGGAAATTGCGATATTGGAAGCTGTTTGATGGCTAAGGAACCTACGAAAAGAATGATGACCGAAATCACGATGGCGAAAACCGGTCGGTGTATGAATTTACTAAACATTTTTTCTTCTTTTTATAGTGTTCGATTATTCTGCATACAGCTGCAAGTGAGACATTACATTTTTAGGATCTAACACCTGGTAATTGATTTTTTCATTTTCTTTTACCTGACGTAGTCCTTCAAGAAGTATTTTGTCTCCTTCGGATAATCCCGCTTTTACAGCATAAATATTCGGTAATTCGGCTGCAAGCGTAATTTCTCTGGTTCTTACCTTGCTGTCTTTATCGATTACATATACATATTTTTTATCCAAAATTTCAAACGTTGCTTTTTGAGGAATCAAAAGTGCATTCTTTAAAGGCGAAATGATTTGGATGTTACCGGTTTCCCCGTGTCTTAGGATTTCTCTCGGATTCGGGAAGGTTGCTCTGAAAGCGATGTTTCCGGTTTCGTTGTTGAAGTCGGCCTCAATTGTTTCGATTAATCCAACATAAGGGTAAAGCTTATTATTAGCCATTAAAAGCTGTACTTTCTTTTGCTGATCGGATTTATTACTGGTTTTATAATCCAGGTATTCTGCTTCCGGTACATTAAAATACACCCACATTTTACTGTTATCTGATAGTGTGGTTAGTAAATCGCCTTCATCCACAAGACTTCCCAATCGTACCTGAAAACGGTCCATGATACCGTCAAAAGGCGCTCTGATTTCGGTAAATCCTAAGTGAACCTGAGCCAATGCTAATTCGGCTTTAGCCTTGTCCCATTTTGCTTTTGCCATAGCTAACTCGTTTGGAGATACCACTTTAGAATCGGCAAGTGCTTTGGTATTTTTGTATTCGATTTCAGCGAAATTCGCTTCTGCCTGTGCTTTTTGCATTTCGGCTTTGTATAACATCGGCATGATTTGGAACATCAATTGTCCTTTTTTAACATGCTGACCTTCATCTACATAGATTTTTTGCAAGTACCCTTTCTCCAAGGCTCTCAATTCGATATGCTGAATAGAGCGTACCTGACCAACATATTCTTTAGTGATTAAAGTGTCGGTTTTTAAAGGACTGGTTACTGAAAATTTAACGGATTCTTCTTTTTCTTCTTTGTGTGAGTTGCAGCTTGCATTAAACAACAAGGTACAAATACCTAAAAGCACAAGAACTTTCTTCATGATTTTATTTTTTAAAACGATAAATAATTTTGATTTTTTTTTAAACGGTATAGAGAAAAACACTTGTATATCCTTTAAAGCAACAGATGCCTTACTAAGGATAGCTACAAATAATAATAAACCGTTGGGGTGTTGGTAATTTAAATTACCGGGGAATTTTTAAATCATATTCGTATAACACGAAATACGATAAACCATTTTTCGGATAAAAAATAACAGAAATGATCTATCTCAGACAATCCATTTTTAATACTTTGGGTAGTATCGGCAGTAGCCTGAACGCAAAAAACAGATGTAAAATAATTATTTAACCCTGTTTTTTTCTTGTGAGAAGATACGCTTTCTTCCTCATCAATATCAACTATTGAGCGAAGTTTCTCTTTGTTTTCTTCGTTATCAAATAAATCGAAATTGGTAGCGGCTTTATAGCTTTTGTTGGCATCTTCGAATTTACCAAAATCATTTCTTTGAAGTGTGTTTATTGTCGCATCGCAAACTTCATGTTGTGTTACATGAGCCTGCAATGTATTGTATCCCGTTAGAAAAAGAATACAGTGAAGTAAAAAGAATTTAATAAACAACTTCTTCATTGTCGGCAAAAGTAAAGAAAGTTAAATTGTTCGACAAATTATTCTCTGTTAAAAATAAGTTATATCTCTATATGATTAATTATCAAATTCTTACAATGATTTTAACTAAGAATTCTCTCATTAAAGATGGGAAGAAAAGTAGCCGAACCAAAAAACACAAACCATTACAATTCAGTAAATTATAGTAAAAACATCCGATAGCAAATCACAAAAAATTGGTAACTTTATTCTTTCGAACACAAAACCGTAACGCATGAAAACGCATCATACCATTATTATTGCCGGAGCCGGTGGTATTGCCGAAGCCGTAGGATTATTACTTATGGAATGGAGTGAAGTACACCCTACCCTTTTTATTGGCGACCGAATTCCGGAGAAGGCAAAAAAAGTAGCCGAATGGATTACTCAAGGAACCACTAAATCTTGCGCAGTTCAGGACTTTTACCTCCCCGAAGAAGGCATTACCGATGAAATGAAAGTGCTTTTTGATGAAGGAGATATTATTCTCGATTGTTTGCCCGGAAGTCAGGCTCCGAGAATTGCGCAGTTCGCCAAGGATTTTCATTTACATTATGCCAACCTTACCGAATATGTTGCCGAAACCGAAGCGATAATGACATTAGCCAAAGACGCTAAAACCGGTTTTGCACTGCAAACGGGTCTTGCACCAGGGTATATCGACCTGTTGGCACACGGGTTGTTTCAGGAGTTCTGCCGTGATTTTGGAGTTGATAAAGTAGAGAAACTCGAGCTAAAAGTGGGAGCTCTTACCAATCATGCCGTAGCGCCGCATTATTATGGCTTTACCTGGAGTCCGGTTGGGGTTGCCACCGAATACCTTAAAGACACTATTGTATTGCGTGACTATAAAAAAACTGTACTGCCTTCCCTATCGGAAAGAGCTTCCATAATTATTGACGGTATTAACTATGAAGACGACCTGACCTCTGGAGGCGCTGCCGATTTACCCGATGCATTATCTGGAAAAGTACGTTCACTTGATTATAAAACTTTACGCCATCCCGGACATTATGCTTGGGTAGCCCAACAACTGACTGGCTCAGACAAATCAGATACCGCTATTAAAATTCTACAGGAAAAAATGGAAGCGACCATTCCACACATCGAAGACGATCAGATTGTGCTTTACGCTGCCGTGGAAGGAAAAGACAGTAACGGAGTACTCCGCCGTCGTGAGATTGCCAAACGCATCTTGCCACAACAAGTAGGAAACCATCAGTTAAGAGCCATTCAAACGACTACGGCTGCTCCGTTGGCGCAAACTGCACAAATGCTGTTGGAAGGCACTCACAGTGGTATTATCCTCCAAAGTCAGATTGATCCGGCAACTTTCCTGAATGGAAATTATATTGTTCCGGTTTACGGAAAGGTGTAAACAACCTACCCTTTCAACAAATTAATACTGACTGTAGCGTACTCGGTATTCGGGAATTTTCGGAAATACTGCATGTCCGGTTGTAGTCCGGCTTCGGCAGCGATTTTATGCAGTACTTCAATTTCTACAATGTACTGATCGGAAAAACCATGAGTGGCATCATAGGCAGTTGCAGCGGTTTTCCCGATATTCGCAGCTGTTAATTGCGGCGCTATGGTATGCAATTCGATTATCAGTAACCCAAATTTATGAACGAATGGCGCCCATTTGGTAAAATGATCCAGTAAATTGTCTTCCACATCGTTGTTGCTGATCCGTTTTCCGCGATGCGCAAAGGCTCCGGTTGACGTGCTGATTCTGTTTTCGATTTTCACTTTTGGGGTTTCCCAAATGCGGTTATGATCCAAAAAGGTTCTTACATTGAGTAAATCTTTTAAATCGATATTGTAATTATCCTTTAGATCCTTTGCCAGTAGATCCGGTCTTCCTATGTCGCCCCAAATGACTTTCGCCCAGATATCGGCTTTAATTAAATTGGCTCTGGTTACTTTTAAAGCTGCCTGATTGTAATCGGCTCCCACTAAAAACAATGGGTGTTCTTCCAGCATTTTTCCACGGAGCGTCTGACGTTCTATAACATCAAAAATATGCTGTAAAAAAGCACCATTACCACATCCCATATCAAGTATTCCTTTAGGCTGCTCCTGAATAGGTTTATTGAAGAGTTCGATAATGATTTCGTCGATAATTTTGAAATAAGTGGTATGTGCTCCTCCACTGCCCCATACGTTCATTTCTCGGTTTACGTGGCGTTCGTCTTCATTGATTCCGATATCCCGCAACAAAGACGGATTTCCGAACAGTAACTCGTCCATCACCTTAAACATCGGCAAATAGGAAACCGTTACCCCATAGGCTGAAGCGCGTTTGGCAAAGAACAGTCCGGTTTCGGTAAACTGATAATTCCCGCTTTTTTCGGTGAACCAATTGAGTTGCGTAAAGAAATCGAGTATGATTTTAAAAACCTCAGGTTCTTTGTGGAATTCTTCGGGACGGAAAGAAGTTTCCATGAAATACTTATGAAACATGCCGGTCATACCCAAACTGACGATAATCGGTCCGACCAAAAAACCTTCGATGTGCGTTAAAACCTGTTCTTGCAGCGCTCTTTCTTTTGGATTATCTGAAAAAACAATTCCGAAATGATCTTCATATTTATCAAAAACGGCTTTCAGTTGTGATACCGAAGCTGTTGCAATATGTACGGAAGTAAACAAATCGGTTTGCTGTAAAAGTGTCACCACATCTTCGTACAATGGAAAAAGTGAAAACGCAAAACTGCTATTCTCATTGGTGCTGACAGTGATTTCATTGGTCGCATTATCAATAGCATAATCGATAAATCCTTGTGATGCGATCGCCCGTAAAGCTACATTAAGGTAACCGTCATTGGCTTTATATTGATTCACCAAAGCATTCAGACGCATGGTTTTTTCTTTCAATAAAGTCTCAGAAACGCCGCTTTTGTGTAACGCATAGGCAACGGGTGCGATTACTAAGCCGTCAAGATGAGAAAATATGGTAGTACGGTGCTCAGTTTTTTGTATCATAAGAAGTAGTGCTTTTCTCAAATTTAAGAAAATTTATTTTATGAATTCTTTTTTAATTTATGCGTTGCGAAATTGGAACGCGGATCAGGCGGATGCAGACAACGCGGATTAAACGGATTTAAAACTAATTATTAAATCCGTGAAAATCTGTAAAGTCAGCATCATCAGAGTTGCAAAAACTCACTCACTGTTTATTAACGACTTCCTACAATTTAAAAAAGCACAATCCAAAACATGTAAAAATCCGTTGTGCTTGCATTCGTGGCATCCGCGTTCCATTAATAAAACAACAATATTGCACATTAATTATTACTTTTAATGTAAAAAACAATTATGGAAGCACATTATTCTGTTGCGATATACCCGTCTGAGAAAGTTATTGCTTTGGTTAAAGGAATGAAAGCAACCTTGGCCGAAAAAGTGGGATGGTTCCACAGTAGAAATTCCGTAGCCCATATCACGATTTGCGAGTTTAAAGTTTCGGATACGGTTCTTGAAAAAGTCAAACAACAGTTGGCCAGATTGTGCGATGGTTTTGAACCGACAGAAGTAATCCTAAACCGTTTTGATTCTTATCCGAACGGCGCCTTCTTTATTGCTCCGGACGCAGTTTCCAAAAACAATTTAAAACCGATTATGAAGCGGATTAACGATACACTACTTATAAAAAATTTGCATAAAAGTGATGATCCGCATTTGTCGATTGCCCGAAAATTATCCGCAGAACAACTTAATGTCGCTTATCAAATCTTTACTTTAATTGACGTTTCTTTTATAGCTGAAAGTGTGGTGCTACGTAAATTTAATGAAACAATAAAACAGTTTGAAGTTACCGATACTTTTCTATTTAACAGCAACCCTACTGATGGGATTCAGGGAACGCTTTTTTAAACCTTATCTGCTTCACTTTTTATTACAGCAAGCGTTTTATCGGTATGAATTAATTCGTGAATAATATTTCTTCGCAAGACTTCGATATCCTGAGCATAAGGTTTTGCCCAATTGGTGAGCGTTAAAATATTTCGGATGTTTTTCAGGCGTTTTTGGGTTTCCTTATAGGTTCTTACAACTGCTTTTCCGTTATAATCGGGACAATTCTTGTGATAGTATTCTGCTGTATGGTTTTCAAAATCAGCCGTGATATAGTATAACTTTTCTAAGTCATTATCCGGAAAAAAAGCTTCCCATTTGGCAAATCCCAGTTTGATTTTGGTAGATGATGGCGGTTCCATTGCTACCAAACGCCATTTGCTGTTGGCCAGCTTTCCCCAATGGTTTGACAAGCGGAACATTCCTGCCTGCGTGTAATAGTAGCGACTTCCGGATGTGCTCTTGAAATCGGGTTTTCGTTCTTCAATTACGGATAACGGTACTTCATTAAAAATACAAAACGTGTTTTTAAAAAAGTCTTTAGTAGGTTGGTAAGTATTCTGAGGAAGCATTACCGAATGTCTTCGTTAAAAATCCCATCCACATAAAACCAAAAATCACCTTCTTTTTTAAACGTGGATCTCTCATGATGAATATGGTTTTTCAAACGATTGTCTAAGAAACAGGCTTTAAATTCCACCGTATTTTCAGAAGCGGAAATGATCTCCAATTTCAGCCAATGATTTTCTTTCGACCAAGCCAGAATATCTTTTTTATTGTGGTACCGACGTGTGGAAGAGTGTGTTGTAGCCACTAAATAATCCGCCTGTTGGGTACAATAAGCCGAATAACGAGAACGCATTAAAGCTTCGGCAGTTGGCGCTTTTTTTACGCCTACAATATACGGTTCGCAACATTCTGAAAAGGATTTTCCAGAACCACAGTAACAGTTTTGCATTATCCGTTTATTTTCTGGTGCAATTGATTCAGCAATACCTGATAACGACTGATTTCAATTAAATCTTCGTCTTCTTCGGCATAATCCAGCAGTTCATCCAATAGCTCGCTCGCATCGGTTAAAGAATTGTTCGCGGTTTTAATATCTTTTGCAGCAATAGCGTCAATGACTTGTTGTACGTTGATTTGCAATTCGGTGAAATTGATTTCCATTATTGTAGTTCGTCTTTTTTAGTGTTTTCGTTAAACTGTCGGGCAATGGCTTTCAGTTTTTCTTTTCGGAGTTGTTCCGCCTCCTGTACTCTGGTTTTCTTTTGGTCTACTTTCTTTTTGTGCGCCAATCGATTCGTTTCATTACGCCGTCCCATACGCTGCTGTTAATTTTCTTTTAATCTCGAGAAAAGAACTGTTGGTATCGGTTAACATTGTAACCGCTTCTTTTCGCAATGCAATTATATCTTCAAAATTAATGTATTTTGCCCAATTATCCGTAGTTAGCACTTCGTTGAGATGACGAATCACTTTCGCTGTTTCCGTGGCATTGCGAAGATGTGCTTTTCCGTTGTATTCCGGATTATTTTTATGCTGAAAACTAACTTCATTCGTTTCCCAATTTACTTCCACATAAAAAAGATTCTCGTGTTCGTTGTTTGGATAGAAGTCGGTCCAATCGGCATAACCCGCTTTTGTTTTAGATGTTGTTCCGTTTTCGATAGGCAGCAAACGCCAACGACAATTGGCTGCGCGCCCCCAGTGATTGGAAACCCTGTACAGACCTTTTTCTGTAAAATAATAACTGCTGCCGGATTTACTGGTATAACTAAGTTTTAAACCGTTGATTTCCGTTAACGTAACTTCTCTGTAAATACAGAAGGTATGTTTGTGAAAATTGGTTTTGTCGTAGATTTTTTGCATTGTGGCAAAGATAAAGTTTTAGAATTTAACCACAAAGTGCGCTAAGTTTTACGTAAATACCCCAAAAAAAATATCTTAAAAAAGCTTTGTGTGCCATGTTGCAGTTAAACATAAATCACAAATATCAGATTTCGTTATCTTTGACAAAAACTTAAGAAATGAAAGAAACAGTTTTGGCTTTTGGTGCTTTGTATGGCGGATTGGCAGTAATTTTAGGAGCGTTTGGTGCCCATGCGCTTAAGAAACGAATGAATGAAGATTTACTGAAAAGTTTTGAAACCGGTGTGAAATATCAAATGTATCACGCTATTGTTTTATTGGTTCTCCCACAAATCATTGATTTGGAAAGCGGATTAAGCCAGGGACTTGGGTGGTGTTTTATCGTTGGAACACTATTGTTTTCTTTCAGTATTTACGGATTGTGCCTTACTTCTATGAAAGGCAACAAATGGACTTTTTTAGGACCTATTACCCCACTTGGCGGACTTTTATTGGTTTCTGGATGGATTAATTTATTGTTTACCGTACTTTATTAAATTGGTGTGATGGACAAACGTAAAAAAGAAAACAAAACCGAATTATCCGATGATTTGAAGTCCGGAATTGAAAACCTTTCCGGTCTTTCTACAGATGATGTAAAAACACACTTCAATTCCGACAAGCCAGCGCAATTAAAATCGCAAACCTACGCACAGGGGTCGGCAATTCATTTGGAGGATGGAAAAGAAAAACATATGCCTCATGAAACATGGCGTGTCGTGCAACAAAAACAAGGAAGAGTACAACCTACCAAACAATTAAATGATAAAACAATCATTACCGACAATCAAAAACTGGAAGAAGAAGCCGATAAAATAGCACTGAAAAACATTTCAAAAGAAACCACCGATTCAATCAATCCTTGAATTTATTCAAATTGTATGGGGGTAAAATAAAAAACCATTCGCCGCGGCGAATGGTTTTTTGTATCTGAAAAAAGTATCAATTAAGGGAAGATACCTCTTTGTTTGTAAGCCATTTCAATACGTACTAACGCTTGAATGTAAGCTGCCGTTCTCCAGTCTGTTTTGTACTGACCCCCTGTAATTACTACACGGTTGAACGCATCTTCCATTTTCTTTCTTAATTTGATGATTACATCATCCATAGTCCAGATTTCTCCGTTACGGTTTTGTAACCACTCGAAGTAAGAACCGATTACACCTCCTGAATTACATAAGATGTCCGGAATAATTTCAATTCCTTTAGCCAATAAAATAGCTTCACCTTCTGTATCTGTTGGTCCGTTTGCACCTTCAGCAATTACTTTTGCTTTTACTGTATCAGCATTTGCAGCAGTGATTTGGTTTCCTAAAGCAGCTGGAATAATTACATCACAGTCAATTCCGAAGAATTCTGAACCTTCATAATCCTGTGTATTTTTGAAACCGGAAATAGTTCCGTTGTCTGCCTGGAAACGTAATAAAGCTTCAGGATCAATTCCTTCCGGATTGTAGATGGTTCCTGTAGCATCCTGAACACCAACAAGGATTGCTCCGTTTTTGTTCATAAAGTGTGCTGCCCAGTAACCTACGTTACCAAAACCTTGCACAATATATTTTTTTCCTTCTAAAGTAGTGTTTCTTAATTTCGCCCAAGACTCTAAAGTAACTACTACTCCAAATCCTGTTGCACGGTCACGACCTTCCAAACCTCCAGATCCTACTGGTTTTCCAGTAACCACGTGTTGGTTTTTAGAACGCTCAGCCGGAGATTTTGTAGACATGTATGTATCTGCAATCCAAGCCATCATTTGTGCGTTTGTATTTACATCCGGTGCAGGAATATCATGCTCTGGACCGATATTATCACCCAATGCATATGTAAAACGACGTGTGATACGCTCCAATTCGCCTTGAGAATATTTTTTAGGATCCAATTGAATACCACCTTTACCACCACCGTAAGGAAGTCCGGCTAACGAAGTTTTCCATGTCATCCAAGTAGCCAATGCTCTTGCTGCATCGATGTCCACCGTTGGGTGGTAACGCAATCCTCCTTTGTAAGGACCTAATACATTGTTATGTTGTACACGGTATCCGGTAAATACTTCTACCGTTCCGTTGTCCATTTTTACTGGGAAGTTAACTATAATTTCATTGTTTGTAGAAGAAAGGATTTTCTTTACAGTTTCATCCAATCCCATCACATTAGCCGCCTTTTCGAACTGATTTTTCACGTTCTCATACATGGTTGGCTGGGGCTTTACTGTTGTTGCCATAGTTTTAATGATTTACAACTTATTTTGTTTGTTTGTTTATTTTTTATGCTCCGAAAAAAGCAAGCAAATATATATTATTTTAAATAATTTCAAAGCCATTTTTTTGAATAAAATGCAATTCAAACCCACAATTTAACAGTACGTTTTGATTAATTAATAATTCCTGCTTATATTGGTAACAAAAGTTACTTATCCGTACATTCAAAATCCTAAATTTGTAAAAAAGAAACCATGTACCAATTGCTGAAAGAATCCTACGATTATCTGTTTGAAGACGAATTATTAAAAGAAATAGCCGCAGTTGGCAGTCAACGAAAATTCCATCAGGATGATATTCTTATCGAAATTGGCGAACAGGTAAAATTCATGCCATTATTGGTAAAAGGCGCCATTAAAATTCTGCGTGAAGACGAAAACGGCGACGAATTACTATTGTATTTTCTGGAACGAGGCGATACCTGCGCAATGACCTTAACCTGCTGTTTGGGAAAAAACAAAAGTAAAATTCAGGCTGTAGCCGAAACCGATGGAATACTAATCATGATTCCGATTGAAAAAATGGAAGAATGGATTGTAAAATACAAATCATGGCGCAATTTCGTATTCGAAAGTTATAATGTCCGTTTATTGGAAATGTTGGAAGCAATCGACACTTTAGCCTTTATGAAAATGGACGAGCGCTTGTTTAAATATTTAACCGATAAAGCAAAAGTTTTAGGAACTACCGAAATTGCCAATACCCATCAGGAAATCGCTACTGACATGCACACCTCTCGGGTTGTAATTTCAAGACTTTTAAAAAGTCTGGAATTGGAAGGAAAAATAAAACTGAACCGCAATAAAATAGAAATCCTTCAATTTTAATGGAAATAATAGGTTACATTGGTGCTTTGTGCATCGGTTTGATTTTAGGCATTACCGGCGGTGGCGGATCAATTATGACCGTACCGATTTTGGTTTATATTTTAGGATTTAATCCCATAACTGCCACAGCCTATTCCCTGTTTATTGTTGGAACCACATCGGCTTTTGGAGCTACTCAAAATTTCTTCAAAGGCATGGTCGATGTAAAAAAGGGCTTTTTATTTGCCGTTCCATCATTTATCGCGGTATACCTTACACGTCGTTATCTTGTTCCGGCACTACCGGATGTTATTGCAACGATAGACAACTTCAAAATCACCAAAGAGTTTTTTCTCATGGTTTTATTTGCGGTAATTATGCTGTTTGCTGCTTTATCAATGTTGAAAAAAAAGAAAGGAAACCCTCTTACAACCGATAAAGATGAATCTAAAATTCTTTTTATTGCCCAGACTTTCGGTGTAGGGATATTAATTGGTTTAGTGGGTGCCGGCGGTGGTTTTTTAATCATTCCGTCTTTGGTATTTTTCGCCAAACTTTCGATGCGAAAAGCCGTTGCCACTTCCCTATTGATAATCGCTTTAAATTCACTGATAGGTTTTTTAGGAGATCTTCAAACACTGGTTATCGATTGGAAATTCCTATTAACCTTTACATCGTTATCGGTAACCGGAATTTTTATCGGAATTTATCTTAACAGATTCCTAAATGAAAACCAACTTAAAAAGGGTTTTGGTTACTTTGTATTACTTATGGCAATTTTTATTCTTACCAAAGAATTTTACGGACTGTAACCAAAGTTGCTTTACTTTTTAAATATTGAATTACCTTTACAAAAAATTTGAATAGTTATGAAAATAGAACAAATTTATACAGGATGTATTGCTCACGCAGCCTATTATATTGAAAACAATGGCGAAGCCGCTATTTTCGATCCGTTAAGAGAAGTACAGCCCTACATCGATAAAGCCAAAAAAGACAACGCGAAAATCAAATATATTTTTGAAACGCATTTTCATGCGGATTTCGTTTCGGGACATTTGGATTTAGCTAAAAAAACCGGTGCTCAAATTGTTTACGGTCCAACAGCAAAGCCAAATTTCGAAGCGATTGTTGCCGAAGACAATCAAGAATTTAAAATCGGAAATTATATCATAAAAGCTATTCATACTCCTGGACACACTCTGGAAAGTACGACTTATCTTTTGATTGATGAAAACGGAAAACAACACGGAATCATTACAGGAGATACTTTGTTTATTGGTGATGTTGGTCGTCCGGATTTAGCACAGAAACTGGTTTCCGATTTAACACAGGAAAAATTAGCCGGAATGTTGTTTGATTCGCTTCGCAATAAAATCATGCCGCTGTCTGACGATTTAATCGTTTATCCGAATCACGGTGCCGGAAGTGCCTGCGGAAAAAACATGAGCAAAGAAACGACGGATACATTAGGCAATCAGAAAAAAGTAAATTATGCTTTGCGCGCTGATATGACCAAAGAAGAGTTCACAAAAGAACTATTGGACGGTTTGGGAGCACCGCCAGCGTATTTCCCTCAAAATGTATTAATGAACATTCAAGGTTATGACAGCCTGGAAACCGTTATGAATAAAGCCAATACTGCATTAAAACCAAAAGCATTTGAAGCAGTTGCCAACGAATCGGAAGCCTTGGTTTTGGACGTACGTCATGAAAATGATTTCGTAAAAGAACACGTACCAAACTCCATATTTATTGGTCTGCACGGAAACTTTGCTCCTTGGGTGGGTGCTTTAATTATGGATGTAAAACAACCTATTTTATTGATTACACCCGAAGGCAAGGAAGAAGAAACCATTACTCGTTTAGCTCGCGTTGGTTTCGATAACTGTTTGGGGTATTTAAAAGGTGGCTTGGAAGCATGGAAAGCAGCTGGTTTTGAAACCGACAGTATAACTTCAATTTCACCGGAACAATTTGCAACTGAAAAAGACCAAACAAAATTACCTGTAATCGACTCCAGAAAACCTGGTGAATTTACTGCCGAACATGTGGAAAATGCTATTAATATTCCTTTGGATTTTGTAAACAATCACCTTGCAGAAATTCCTAAAGACAAATTTTATTTGCATTGTGCCGGCGGTTACCGTTCGGTAATCATGGCTTCCATTTTAAAAGCTCGTGGCTATCATAATATGATTAATGTTGAAAAAGGAATTAACGGAATCCGCAATGCGGGTGTAGAACTTACAAAATTCGTTTGTCCGTCTACGTTAAAATAAATTGATGAAAAGAAGAAAAAAATCAGGCAAAAGCCTGATTTTTTTTTGATTTAAAAACTAACAAAAAATTAGCAACACAGATTATAAATCGGTAAAAAAAATAAATACTTTTGCAACACAAACAAATAAACCTAAAAATGAAATCGAAGATTACATCATCCGTTCTCCTTTTAGGCTCGAGTCATAAATACAAAACAAAATATCAAAACATGAGTAAACATTTTTTATTATTAGCCGGATTAACCCTTTTGGCTTCTTGCAGTAAAGTTGGAGATAATGAATATTTAATTTCCGGAACCGCAAAAGGTATTGACAACGGAAAAATGGCCATTCTTCAGGTTCAAAACGAAATGGGTCCTGTTTCTAAAGATACCGTTAAAGTAGAAAACGGAAAATTCGAATTTAAAGGAGAATATAAAGACGGGCCGGAAATCGGTTTCGTAATCATTGAAAGCATAGACAATGGAATGGTACCGTTCATTCTTGAAAACGGTGAAATCAATATTACGGTTGATAAAGATACAATCCAGAAATCAAAAATCGGCGGAACAAACAACAACGATAAGTTTCAGGAATACAACGACGGATCAAGTGTTATTTACAAAAAAATGATTGCTTTCCAAAAAGCAAATCAGCAAAAATTGATGGACGCACAAAAGTTTAACGATACCGCTACCATGATGGCGCTTAAAACTAAAAACATGTCGTTCCAGACAGATATGGATAAATTCTCTGAAACATTTGCAGAAAAAAATCCAAATGCATTTCTTTCTTGTCTGTTGTTAGAAAACTTTATCGGAAGACAAACACTTGAAGCTGCTAAAATTGAAAAATTATACAATGCTTTAGCTTCAGACATCAAGAAAACAAAAAGCGGAGTTCGCGTTTACGATTTTATCAAAAGTCAAAAAGCGGTTAATATTGGAAGTGTAGCTCCAGAATTTTCAGCTCCTAATCCTGAAGGAAAAACTGTTTCTTTGAAAGAATCGCTTGGAAAAGTTACTATTGTTGACTTCTGGGCTTCATGGTGCGGACCTTGTCGTTCTGAAAATCCAAATGTTGTGGCTTTATACAATGAATTTCATTCAAAAGGATTAAACATCATTGGAGTGTCTCTAGATAAAGATGCTGCCAAATGGAAAGAAGCGATTGCAAAAGATAAATTAGCGTGGACACAGGTTTCGAATTTAAAACATTGGTCTGAACCAATCGCGAAACAATACAATGTAAGTTCAATTCCGGCGATGTTTGTTCTTGATGCTTCAGGAAAAATCGTTGCAAAAGACCTTCGTGGTGCAGAATTAAAAGCAAAAATTGCTGAATTATTAGCCAAATAATTTCTTTTCAGCTTAAAAATATTTAAAAATCTCCTTCGGGAGTTTTTTTTATTTTATTCACTCCCAATACATTAAAAAAAAGTTGTGAATTATCTTTAAAATATGTTTGGATACTGCGAAAACAGTTCTATATTTGCAACCGCAATGAGCAAGCAAATAGCTTGTGTGGCCATGGGGAGATACTCAAGCGGCCAACGAGGGCGGACTGTAAATCCGCTGATTACATCTTCGCAGGTTCGAATCCTGCTCTCCCCACAAATAAAAAAACAAACGGTATCAAAACCCAGTAAATCTTATGATTTTACTGGGTTTTTGCTTTTTAGGTACTTTTAAAATATTCATTCAATCTTAAATCTTAAGGAGAAAAATCGAGACCCTGAAAAAATCTCAAATTTAGGGTCTCGCTAAATTCACTTAAGCCTTGCAAACACTGTACTATCAGCCTGTTCATTATTCGGTTCAAATGATGTACATCTTGTTTGTTATTACTCAGAAATTTAAATTGAATAATAATTAAAAGGTTACCATTATGAAAACAAAAATCACTCTTCATTTTTATGCTAAAAGCACAAAAGTAAATGCTAACGGTAAATTACCAATTTATGTTCGACTAACTGTAAATGGCCAACGACTGGAATTTAGTTCTAAAAAATTCATTGAAAAAACTAAATGGTCCTCTGAGCTAGCTAAAATGAAAGGTAATACAGAAGAAGCTCGTTCAATTAATAGTTACCTTGATATGATGAGGTCTAAGGTTTTGAGTGCCGAAATGGAATTACTACATAAAGAAGAGGAATTATCCATTGAAAATTTCCAATCAATACTGCTTGAGAACAATAAGAATCATAGAATGTTGATACCGGTTTTCCAAGATCATAATAATAAAATGAAAGAGCTTTTAGGTAAGAAATATGCTCCTGGAACATTACAGCGCTTTGAGGTTACTTTAAATCATATTCAGAACTTTCTTCAATGGAAATACAATGTAACAGATATTCGAATCGATAAAGTAGACCATTGCTTTATTACCGAACTCGAATTCTATTTAAGAAGCGTAAAAAATTGCAGTAATAACACTTCCGTGAAGTATGTGCGCAATTTTAGAAAAATTATAAAGATTTGCCTAAACAATGACTGGTTAGAAAAGAATCCGTTTAGCAGATACGAAGGAAAGGTTATTGAAGTCGATAAAGAATTTCTAACCGAAGAAGAAATACAAAAAATCTACAATAAGAAATTTAGTAATACGCGTCTGGAATTAGTTAAGGACATATTCATTTTCTGCTGCTTCACCGGTTTGGCCTACATTGATGTTCAACAATTACGAAAAGACCATTTAGGGATTGGTATCGATGGTAATAAATGGATATTCAAAAACAGGCAAAAGACAGATACTAGATCTAAAATTCCCTTACTCCCTATTGCTGAAGAATTGATAGAGAAGTATTCTGACCACCCGAAATGCCTAAATGAAGATAGAATTCTGCCAGTATTGAGCAATCAGAAGATGAATAGCTATCTAAAAGAAATTGGAGACGTCTGCGGCATTCCAAAAGAAATAACCTTCCATATGGCTAGACACTCTTTTGCAACCTCTGTAACACTTACTAATGGCGTGCCAATTGAAAGTGTAAGTAAAATGCTTGGTCATAAAAGTCTTAGAACTACTCAGCACTATGCTAAGATTGTAGACAAGAGAGTGAGCGATGATATGGCTATACTAAAGCAAAAATTATCAATACAAAATCTTCAAACCAAACAAGCATAATTAATATTCTAGGCGATTTACTAAAAATTTATCGCCTAGAATATTTCTTTAATATACCTTTTAGCCAATAATATGCTGTTCAATATCTTCATACTTTAAGCCTGCATATTGACAGAACTCTTCAATACTTACAAAGTTGTCTTTGGACTTATTTAAACCCTCCTTTATCTTCTGGAGAAGTCTTGTACTTTGACGGTAACTTTTCCCTGTAATACGTTGTATGTCCTTTGGGTAAATACATACTCTTTTAGGCTCTGATTTCATACTTTATCTATGCTTTTGATATGGCTTTGCTATACTCTATTTGTTGTCTTGAAGAGCTAAAATAGATAATTATTAGAATCGTTTTCGATGGTCATTTATGTTTTGTTTGGACATTTATATCATTTGATGTCATTTGGTTTAATATGATTAATTAAAGTGTTTTATTAATTATAATATTTGTTCTCAAATCCTTCAGGAATTGTTGCAACAAGATGAAGATTTATGAATTTGAACACGAATTATTAATCTAATCTATTTAAAATATTATGGCTAGACAGAAAGGCATAATTAAACTAAAAGGTACTATCGGGGATATTACTTTTTATAAAACACAAGACGGGCATTTGGCTCGAGAAAAAGGCGGAATTGATGCGAGCAGAATTGCGAGTGATCCAGCTTTTCAGAGAACAAGAGAAAACGGTTCTGAGTTTGGAAGAGCCGGAAAAGCCGGTAAGGTTTTGAGAACATCATTAAGAGGTTTGCTTTTAAATTCTGCCGATGGTAGAATGGTAAGCCGATTGACGCAGCGAATGGTAAAAGTTATTCAGGCTGACACAACCAGCGAGCGTGGTTTAAGAAATGTTATCGATGGTGAGGCTGAATTGCTGGCAGGTTTTGAATTCAACATTAGAGGAAAGTTGGGAACCAGTTTATTTGCTCCTTTTGTAGCAACCATTGATAGAGTAACTGGGGAAATCAAAGTTGATTTGGCTTCATTTATACCATCGAATATGATTGCTGCACCAACTGGAACAACGCACTTTAAAATTATTTCTGCGGGTACTGAAATCGATTTTGAAGCAGAAACTTTTGTTGAAGCTCATTCCGAAACGGCTATTTTGCCTTGGGATACTACAGCAACTGCCGCTATCAGTCAAACGAATTTGGTAACTGCGAATAGTACACATCCTTTATTTTTAGCATTAGGGATTGAGTTCTATCAACAGGTAAATGGTCAGATGTACCCTTTGAAAAATGGGGCTTTTAACCCATTGGCTTTGGTTTCTGTAAGCGGATTGTAATAATGTCTAATCTTAAAATAGAGAATTTATGAACATTGTAGAGAGAGCTAAGGCTCCAACACCAAAGTTTTTCAGAGTTTTGAGAACCGTAGGTTTAGCATTATTGGCGGTAAGTGGTAGCATTGTTGCTGCTCCAGTAGCTTTGCCTGCGATTGTAGTTACAGTAGCTGGTTATGCTGCAGTTGCTGGTACTGTATTATCTGCTGTAAGTCAGGTTACGGTTGATGATGATGCAAAGCGTGAGCAGGAAATTGTAAAACGACTGCAGGAAGAAAACAAATATTTACCTCGTGATGGAATCAAATAATTCAATCCATGCGGGAACTGCAGCCGGAACCGTTTTAAGTATAGTGCCTAATATCAGTTCCGAAGATATTTTAAAAACGATTGTTTTGGCAATTGTCGGAGCAATTGTAAGTTTTACAGTCTCGTTACTATTAAAGAGGCTGACAAAATTCAAAAATAAATAGTGCTTCGATGTACTCAGCAACCATCCGGTTTTGATTGGTAACCTTTTCCGGATAATTAGAAAGCCTGGTCACGTGATCAGGCTTTTTTGTATGCTATCCTTCCTGAAATTGATTTAACGTTACTTCTTCAATTACTACCTCAGCATCTGAAGTATACAATCCGTTATACTTTGCAATATCGACGGCTTTAATTCTGCTGTCGAATATTCCAAAATAAATTCTCGATGATTTGGTTTTCCAAACATCTGTTCGGTACAAAATAAATAGTGTCATAGGCTGGTTATGTTATTGGCTTTTACTTTATCGCTTACAGTACCTGTACAGGATAGTTCTACGCAAATCATTAATAAGATTGATATTTTCGTGAAATTGCTTTTCCTTTAATTCCAAAAGGCGTAATGCCTGAATGTTTTTTTTGTGCTGTTCGTAATCTTCATAAATTTCTGTTACTCTTGGAAATAACTCTTTTTTAAATTCCTGCAATCGAATAAAAGGAATAACAGAACCTATTAAAAATTGATGCCAAAATTTTGATTTCCATAAACTGAAAGTTACCCAGTAGATATTTTCGCAATCTTCTTCGTTTTGGAAAATGAGTACAAAGCTATTTGTAAATGGTTCCTTCTGCGGTTTACCGCTGTTAAGTCCTTTGTTAAGGATAAATAAATGAGGTTTGCTGTAAATAGTGTCCTTTCTGTGGGTTTTAACGATGTAATTTATCATGGCTTCGGATTTTAGTTTAATGCTCAGTCCCTTCCTTACACAACATTTTTTTCAAAAGAAAAAAGAGTAAAAAAGAAAGCCTACTACCCCTGTGGAGGGGTTCAGAAAAGCAAGTTTTTCTGGAAAAATACTACCCGGATGGGTGGAGATTTTTACAGAAACCCGTAGGGTTTGAACTTGCTTTTTTGAAGACCGGAACTAATCTTTGCCTTCTTTTTTTCTCTTTTTTGTTTTGATTACGAATTGTTTCTTCTGAAATCCTGATCTTCATGAATTGAGAGCTAATCGTCTTGAAAGGGTTAGAAATTTTTGGGCATTTTGAATAAAAGAAACTTGTCAGTAAAACCAGAGTGCGTTTCAAAATGCCCAAAAATTTGTAACTCTTTCTTAGGACTTGATTTTTGGGGATGCCAAAAGCAGTGTTCAGTGAACAGTTAGCAGTATGCAGTGAGGTTTTTGTTCTGAAAATGGAAGGCATCTCCAAAAAATAACTATAAACCACTCCTAGTGCGGTGGCAGTAGCGGAAGCATGGGTATTGTTTCTTTATTTGTCAACTAAAGGTCTTCTGATTGGTTTTATGCCGGCTTGATGCCTTTATAGGTGTACAATATTCCGAACTTCGTTTACAAGAAATTGTGATTATGGAATTGTAAGGCATTGAGCTGGCGTGAAACCAATTATGGCAATGCTACTGGCAAATAAAGAAACAATACTTATGCGGGCAAAATTTGGCTTTGTGGGTGCTGTTTGGTTTCTGCGGTGGGATTAACTTGAATTAAAGAGAAAAGTTGCTTAGGAATTGTTACAGCGCTTACAAAGGCAATGCAAACACTACCGCTTTAAACACAAAGAAGCTAAAAACAGGAAACGGAAACTTCTTCTGGAATGAATTTAGCCTAAAAATTTCTGTTGAAAAACTGCGCTTGTTAAAGGTAGTGGCGAAGGGCGGTGTTTTTGGTAGCTGGTTGGTGCGATGGAAGCTGCCAAAAATGTTGCCCTGGAGCCACTACCCTGCGCGGCTGTTTTACATAATGACATCTTATAGTGCTTGGCTTTCCAAAAATACAATAACTAGGTCTGGCATGAACTATAAGACTGCATTATGTAAAACAGCTTGGGGAAAAAAATTACTGGCACAAGTTGCGAAGCATACGTGTTTTTGTACTAAAAACTGTGACAGTAATTTTTTTAAAGCGTTGGAAAATAATTCTATTGAGCTACTCTAAAAAAAATGAAACGATTAATAATTACACTTAAGGAAATTAGCGAAATGAAGCAAACAAAGAACCGACTTTAGGAATACTTGGACTAAAGACAGTTTTTGTGTAGCTGAATGAGATAATGACTATTATGCAAAAAAAAAGATGCTTACTTATTACAGCAAACATCTCTTTCATTTGAATAATATAACTAACACTTAAAATTTCATTTTTTGAATCCGAACCGCATTAAGGATTGCCAATAAAGCCACACCTACATCGGCAAAAACGGCTTCCCACATCGTGGCTAAACCTCCTGCACCGAGTATAAGCACAATCGCTTTTACGGTAAATGCTAATCCAATATTTTGCCACACAATTTTTTTAGTTTGTTTCCCAATATTGATTGCCATTGCAATTTTACTTGGTTTATCGTCTTGTATCACTACATCAGCCGTTTCTATGGTGGCATCGCTTCCTAATCCTCCCATAGCAATACCTACATCACTTAAAGCTACTACCGGAGCATCGTTTACACCATCACCAACAAAAGCGACGGTTTCCTTTTTAGACTTAATTTCTTTTACCTTGTTTACCTTGTCTTCGGGAAGTAAATCGCCAAAGGCATTGACAATTCCGAGTTTTTGAGCTACAAATTGTACCACTGTATTTTTATCGCCACTTAACATTGTTGTTTTGACACCTAACGATTTGAGCATTTCAATGGTAATTTGAGCATCTTCTTTGATACTATCGGCAATGGTAATGTATCCCGCAAATTTAGAATCGTATGCAATAGCGATTAAAGTATAAACAATACTTGTTGGATCAATATCATACGAAATAGAAAATTTGTCCATCAGTTTGAAATTACCAACCAATAATTCTTTGCCGTTTACAGTGGCTTTTAATCCGTGACCTGATATCTCTTCTGTATTTTGCAAAACTATTGATGTATCAATTGTTCCAACAAATTGATGAATAGCTGTAGCAACAGGATGGGTACTTTGTCCTTCAAGTGCATTGACCATTCGTAAAATTTCATTTTTATCGAATTCTGGCTTAATGACAACCTCCTGAACATTAAAAACGCCTTCGGTCATTGTTCCGGTTTTGTCCATTACTACGTTCTGAATAGTTGCCATTACATCAAGAAAATTGCTTCCTTTGAAAAGGATTCCGTTTTTACTGGCTGCACCAATTCCTCCAAAATATCCTAACGGAATACTGATTACTAAAGCGCAAGGGCACGAAATAACCAAGAATACTAGAGCTCTGTATAGCCATTCACTAAAAACATAATTATCAACAAACAGCATTGGCAAAACACAAATAGCAACAGCTAAAAACACTACAATAGGCGTATAAATTTTGGCAAACTTCCTTATGAATAGTTCTGTAGGTGCTTTTTGTGCGGTGGCATTTTGTACTAATTCTAAAATTTTACTTAGCTTACTGTCTGTATATGCCGTGGTTACTTTTACTTGCGAAACAGTATTCAGATTTATCATTCCCGCTAAAACTGTTTCGCCTTTACTTTTTGTATCGGGTTTACTTTCTCCTGTTAAAGCCGCTGTGTTGAAGGATGCCGTTTCAGAAAGCAGTTCACCATCTAAACCCAATTTCTCCCCTGCTTTAAGCTGAATAATATCTCCAATTTTAGCTTCCGAAGCTTTTATGATTTTAGCCATCTTATTTTCAAGAATGGTTACTTCATCCGGTCGCTGGTCAAGTAACGATTTAATATTGGATTTTGCTCTTGTAACGGCTAATGTTTGGAATATTTCTCCAATGGCATAAAATAGCATTACCGCAACACCTTCGGGGTATTCACCAATAGCAAATGCTCCAATAGTTGCAATACTCATTAATAGAAACTCTGAAAATATTTCGCCTTTGCGCATACTTCCTACGGCTTCTTTTACTACCGGTAAACCGACAGGAATATAAGCTAAAATATACCACCCAATTCGCACCCAACCCTTAAACCAAGTTTGAGTAAAATAATTATCAAAACCTATTGCCACAAGTAACAATGTAAAGCTTATAATCGCCGGGACAAACATTTTAAAAGTACTTGTACTTTCGTGCGAATGTTCGTGATTATGACCATCGTCATCAGAATGCTTCTCGCTTTCGTGATTTATTTTATCCTCAAGTGTGCAGCATAGCTGCTTACCTGTTGCATCGTATTTATGCTGATGTTCCATATTGGATTATTTTAAGAATTAGCATTGATAATTTCCTGAATGTCTTTTGGTATTTCCATCGATTTTAATGGTGGCACATTTGAACCACCTGTATTACCCACCGGAATATGACCTACAAATGACTTAACGCCTCCAATGAGTAATCTTGGTATTTGTCCGATTACCTCTCTGGTACTTTTTATTTTAAAGCCAAATTGCAACATTTTCCAATGCACATAGGAATGCTCATAAGGATACTTTTGCCCTATAATGTGCGCCCGCTCTAAGTGATACCAAGCCATATTTAGGTTATCTATCTGTAAATTGTCCTTGAATGCTTCTAACTCTTTTTTATAAAAAGGAATTAGAATACTTGGCATTATTGTGTTAATTTTCATAACATTAAAGTATTAGTTAGTGTTCGTGTTCTCCACCTCCTTTAGAAGTTGCTAATAGATAGAACGCCCCTTTGATTACTATTTTTGCATCCGCAGGAATTTCCCCAACCAATTTGACTTCGGTATAACCTAAATCTGTAGTGCCAGGAACTACTTCAATGGCTTTAAAGTGAATTTCATTGTGTCCTTCTTCTTCGCCTTCTGCGTGTTCCGAATGGGCTTCGCCTTCTTTGTGTATATGCTCTTCTACTTTAGCTTTTGGTGCTTCTTCGCTGTGTTCTTCTTGAATGTAAATAAAATATTTATCTCCGTTTCTAACAATGGCATCTTTTGGCAATGCCTGAACCGTTTGATTGGTAATATTGATATTAGCAGCTACATACATTCCTGAAATTAAATCTTTAGCATCGCTTGGATTAATTTTTGCGTGTACGGCTACCGACTTACTTTCATTAGAAAAGGATTTATTAATACCGAATATTTTCCCTTTGATGGATTTGTTGGATTGATTGGTTAAAACAAAATCGACTTCCTGACCTACTGAAATTTTGCCTAAATCTTTTTCAAATACATTCAAATCCAAATGCATTTGGCTATTGTCAACCACTTCAAAAAGTGTCACTCCTGTTTCTGCAAAAGCGCCTTTGGTTATGCTTATTTTACCTACGTAACCACTAATTGGAGAAACAATAGGAATAAGTGAAGTACTTCCGCTTAAACTTACGTGTAATGCTTGTAGTTTATTTTTAGCGGCTTGTGCTCTTGCTCTTTCAACTGCTAATTTTGACTTTACTTCCTGAAATGTTTTGCGAGGATTTACATTTTCATCGCTCAATGTTTTTTGACGGTTGTATTCCAATTGCAGGTATTCAATGTTAGCAATGGCAGAATTATAATCTTCCTGCATTTCTGTAACTTCAAGATTTTGAATGGTTGCCAATGTTTTGCCTTTTGCAACAAATGTACCTTCTAACACATAAATATCTTTAACAACGCCTCCTATTAAAGTTGAAATATTAGCCATATTTTGTGGCGGAACTGCTGTATATCCGTTAGCTTTAATTACGGTATTAAGATTTTTCATTTCAATACTACCCGTTACAATACCAATGGTTTTGAATTGCGCTTCGGTCAACGCTACTTCGGTTTCTGACTTTTCTTCCTCGTGGGCTTCTTCGGTTTTCTTCTCGCCACAAGAATTTAGAAAAAAGAGAAAAGAAAATAGAACAAAGAGATTGAAGAACGAACCCAGATTATAATTTATTTTTAAAAATATATTTTTCATTTTGTTGAGTATTAATTATTGCTAAAAGATGGGAATTGCAATTGAATAGCGCTTTGATTATAAGCATTTACCGCTTCGGCATTTTGCTTTTTTATATCGATTGCCTGATTTAAAAAACTGATGTACGACCAGTAACTCATATCGCCATTGGCATAACTTTTTTGTGCCGTTGTTATGATTTGGTCTGCGTATTGCAATCCTTCATTTTGATAATACAGCATTGCTTTGTTCTGTTTATCGAACTCGCTTTTCAATTCTTCTTTTTGCAGTTTTAAAGCTAATTTACTTTTATCTAATTCCAGTTGTGCCTGTACCACACTTATTTCTGAAGCCTTGGCACGAGCCGAATTTACACCTCCAAAAAGTGGAATTTGTAGCCCCGCCGTAAATCCTTGGAAATAAGATTTTGTATCGATGGTCTGTCCAAAATAACCTAATCCTAATTTTGGTGTTCTCATTGCCTTGAAAATATTGGCTTCTTTTTGATAAACTGAAATTTGTTGGGTGTAATAATCGTTTACCAATCCTTGCACTTTATCCTCGGCAATTGAAACATTCTTTTCATACTTTAACGGAGTTGCGGCATCAGGAACAATATTTTCATCGGTTTGGATAAAATACTGTAACTGCTTTTGATACACCGCCAAATCGTATTCCAACTGTAATTTTTGGGTTTCAATTTCTTTTACCTTGGCTTTGGCACTTATGACTTCTATATTACCACTTTCACCTGTTTGAAAACGAAGTTCAGCATTTTTTAAAAACTTGATATAAATGTCACTCAATTCGTTGTTTAACTTTTGAATGGAAACACCATACAAATATTGATAGTAAGCTAATGTTACCGCTTTTTCAATTTCGTATTCTGATAAGGCTTTTCTTTTCTCAGCTAATTTTGCCAATTCTTCCTGTAATTGTCTGTTTGCCTTAGTGATTTTACCAATTGGGAAATATTGCTGAACAGAAACATTATGGTCATAATCAACACTATTAAACTGTCCGCCTTGGTATTGGACTTGCAAAGGATCTACTTGAAATGCCGCTTTTTTAAGCGTCGTTTGTTTTTCAATTTCTTTATCGGCAATTTTTAAATCGATATTGCTTTTCTTGGCTAAGGTAATTGCTTGGTCTAAAGTTACCGTTTGCTTGTTTTGTGATAATGCTACACAGCTAATCAATAGAAACCAAAGGGTTACAAATGGTTGTCTTTTTTTAAATTTTCTTATTTTCATTCCGTTTTCAAATAATAAATAAAGTATTGGTAATACTATTAATGTCAGTAATGTTGCCGAGAACAAACCGCCTATAACTACTGTTGCCAATGGTTTTTGTACTTCGGCACCGCCACTGGTTGATAATGCCATAGGCATAAATCCTAAAGAAGCCACTGCCGCTGTCATTAACACAGGTCTAAGTCTTGTTTTTGTCCCCATTAATACACGTTGCAACGGATCGGTTATACCTTCTGATTTTAGTTGATTGAAATAGGAAATCAATACAATTCCGTTTAAAACGGCAATACCAAACAAAGCAATAAATCCAATTCCTGCTGAAATACTAAAAGGCATTCCTCTAAGCCATAACGCAAAAACACCACCTATCGCTGATAAAGGAATCGCGGTGAAGATTAACAAGGACTGTTTCACACTGTTGAATGTAAAAAACAGTAAAACCATGATAAGTCCTAATGCAATGGGCAACGCTATTGAAAGACGCTTATTGGCTTCAACCAAATTTTCAAATTGTCCGCCATAAGTAATATAGTAACCCGCAGGAAGCTTGAAATTGGTTTCCAGTTTTTGCTGAATTTCTTCTACCACACTTTTTATATCACGACCACGAACATTTAACCCAACTGTTATTCTACGCTTTCCATTTTCACGAGAAACTTGTACAGGACCTTGCTCATAACTAATGGCAGCCACTTGGGATAGTGGTACTTGCTGACCATTTGGCAATGGAATAAACAAATTGCTTACGTCTGTAATATCGCTTCTGTTGGCTGCATCCATTCTAACCACAACATCAAAACGCTTACTCTCTTCATAGATTTTTCCTGCGCTTTCCCCTGCAAACGAGGAACGAATAATTTTATTGACATCAGTAATATTTAAACCATACAATGCAATTTTATTGTAATCGTATTTTACAGTTATTTGTGGGAGTCCGGTTACTTTATCAGCCTTTAAATCGCCAATACCTTCTATTTTATTTATTTTAGAAATCAATTCTTTGGCTTTTGTATCTAAAACTTCTAAATCGTCACCAAAAATTTTAATGGCTATATCGCTTCGGCTACCCGTCATTAATTCGTTAAAACGCATTTGAATAGGCTGTGAAATTTCGATATTCGCCCCAGGAATAGCTTCCATTTCTTCTTTCATCAAATTGGCTAAATCTTCCCAATTATCGGCAGATGTCCACTCAGATTTGTCTTTCAAAACAATAATCAAATCGCCACTTTCAATTGGCATTGGGTCGGTTGGGATTTCTCCACTTCCAATTTTGGTAACGATGGTTTTAATTTCTGGGAATTTTGCTTTTAGAATTTTCTCATATTTGGTTGTTGTTTCTACCATTTGGGTTAATGAACTACCTGTCATAATGGTAGCATTAATGGCTAAATCGCCTTCTTCAATGGTTGGAATAAATTCGCCACCCATATTTTGAAAAGTTATTACAGCCAAAGCAAATAATCCTAATGCGATTACTAAAACCGATTTTTTAATTTGCAATGCTTTTTCTAAAAAAGGGGTATATATCTTCTCGAACCACGCCATCATTCTATCGCTAAAATTCGATTTATGCTCAGTATTTTTCGATAAGAACATAGCACTCATCATTGGCACATAAGTCAATGATAAAATAAATGCTCCAATAACTGCAAAACCTACTGTCATTGCCATTGGTTTGAACATTTTACCTTCTGTTCCTACTAAGGCTAATATTGGCAGATATACGATAAGAATTATTATTTCCCCAAATGCTGCACTATTTCTGATTTTTGAAGCAGATTTATATACCTCGCTATCCATTTCGGATTGGGTTAAATCCTTTTGCCTTTTGAGTTTTTGTAAATGGTGCATTGTGGCTTCGACAATAATAACTGCCCCATCGACAATGATACCAAAATCGATTGCACCTAAACTCATTAAGTTTCCACTCACACCAAAGTAATTCATCAGGATTACTGCAAAAAGCATTGACAAAGGAATTACGGAAGCTACGATTAATCCGGCACGAAGATTTCCTAAAAATAATATCAGTACAAAAATTACGATTAAAGCTCCTTCCAATAGATTTTTTGTAACCGTTCCTATGGCGTTGTCTACTAATTTACCTCTGTCAATAAAGGCTTCGGCAACTACTCCTTCAGGTAACGTTTTATTGATTTGAACCATTTTTTCTTTCACTCTTTCCACTACAGCACTGGAATTTTCGCCTTTTAACATTAATGCTAAACCGCAAACAATTTCTCCTTTACCGTCTTTTGTAGAGGCACCATATCGCAATGCAATACCTTCACGTACTGTTGCAACGTCACGCACTAAAACAGGAGCACCATTTCGGTTTTTGACTACTACATTTTCTAAATCCTTGATGCCCGTTGCCATACCCACACCACGAATGAAATAAGCGTATTGGTCTTTTTCAATATAGGCACCACCAGTATTTTGATTATTTTTTTCTAACGCATCAAAAATCTCAGTGATAGTAACGCCTAAACTATTGAGTGTGTTTGGATTAACTGCAACTTCATATTGTTTTAATTTTCCACCCCAAGTGCTCACTTCAGCAACGCCTTCAATACCTTGTAATTGTGGTATAATTATCCAATCTTGAATGGTTCTTAATTTGATGGCATCGTACTTATCTTCATACCCTTTTTTAGCATATACATCATACTGATAAATTTCTCCAAGACCTGTTGAAATTGGTGCCAATTCAGGCGAACCAGCATAGTCAGGTATATTTTCTTCGGCTTGCTTTAATCGTTGAAAAATTTGTTCCCTTGCCCAATATATATCTACATCGTCTTTGAAAACAACCGTAACTACCGAAAGCCCGAAACGAGAAATACTTCGTAACTCAATTACTTTGGGGATGGTTTTAACGGATTGCTCTAACGGATAGGTAATTAATTGCTCCACTTCCTGACTGGCAAGAGTGGGCGCAGTAGTAATAATTTGTACCTGATTATTGGTTACATCAGGCAAAGCATCAAGCGGTAATTGTTTAATAGAATAGCTACCCCACGCTATAAGGACTAAGGTTAGCAATAGTATAATGAATTTATTCTTTATACTGAATTGTATTATTTTGTCTAACATTGAAAATATTGTAATGAATTAGAAATTAGCAAATTAAAGTACTTGCCATTATATGTGATTAAAACACACTTTTCTAACCCGAAATTACTCGGGCATCATTATACTATTTGAGGAGGTTGCCAAATACTTCCAAAGAAATAGGAAGCAAAAACTGGCTTATAAAATGGCTCTTTGGTCTTTATAACTGTAGCAATTACAGGAAAATCATAACTGATGGAAGGAAAGTAACTCAAAACCTGCGCTCCACAGCAATTGCAAATGCAAAAAGGCGAACACAAATCTTTACTCTTGTCGTGTGAATGGTTGTCATGGTCAGCCCGATGCGCTTCCAAAGAATGCCCAGCACTATTTACTTCCATATCAGCACAAGGCATAGATGCCAAGACTATTAAATAAATTGATAATATGATATTTAACCATTTCACGAGTGTAAAAATAGCAATAAAATTTATATGAACTAATCACATTTAATTTTTTTAATGCAATTTGATGCGATTCGAAATATTTTTTTAGCTTTGCCTAAAAATAATATTAAGCATATATAAAAATGAAAAACAAGGCATATCTAATTTTAATTGTTATGACTTTAGGGATAAGCACCCTAACCTCTTGTGAAGATATATTAACAGATGCTCCTGCCGATGAAGAAATTTTAGACGGGCCCGTTGAAGGATTGACTTCTTCGGAAATGTTAGAATTCTTAGAAGGTGATGTTGCTTTCAATGAAGAAGTATTTACAACCGAAACAGGTTTGGGACCATTATTTGTTTCTACCAGTTGTGTGTCCTGTCATGCGGGGGACGGAAAAGGACATCCTTTTACTACTTTAACCCGATTTGGACAAACAGATGCCACAGGTAATCAATTCATGCATTTGGGTGCGCCACAGTTGCAAAACAGAGCCTTACCGGGGTATTTACCAGAGCAAATTCCTGCGGGAGCTACTTCAGCTAAGTTTATGCCTCCTGCAAATACAGGTTTAGGTTTTTTAGCCGCTTTAACCGATGCACAAATTTTAGCAAATGCAGACCCCAATGATAATAATGGAGATGGAATTTCAGGTGTACCAAACTATATTACACCTCCAGCTTTCTTTTTGCCAAAATGGTTTCATCAGGAAATTAACGGAAAATACATTGGTCGCTACGGAAAAAAAGCGGCAGCTATCGATTTGTTGCATCAAACCGTTAATGCCTATAATCAGGACATGGGAATTACCTCTTCTTTTTCTCCAATCGACACCTATTCGGGATTAGAAATTGACCCTGAAGTTTCAAACAAAACAGTAAACAGTGTAGTGTTTTACTTGAGAACCTTAAAAGCACCCAAACGAAGAAATCAAAATGATGCTGAAGTTCAAGCAGGTGAAGCTTTATTCTCAAATTTAAAATGTGCAGAATGCCATAAACCGCAATGGACAACACCAAACAGTGATATTGCCAGTTTATCCAACAAAACTTTTTACCCATATACCGATTTACTGTTACACGATATGGGAAGTGGCTTAAACGACGGTTATACAGAAGGAACTGCATTAACAAGCGAATGGAGAACTCCGCCTTTATGGGGAATTGGGCTGGCTAAAAAATCGCAAGGTGGACAATATTTTTTACTGCATGACGGTAGAGCCAGAAGTATTGAAGAAGCAATTTTAATGCACGGCGGTGAAGCTAACAGCAGTAAAAATGCGTACCAGCAATTAACATCGGGTGAAAAACAAAAACTGATAAAATTCATTGAAAGTTTATAGTATGGACAGAAAAGAATTTTTAAAGATTTGTGGCTTTTCCTGTTTAGGAGTTTTGGGATTGTCTGGGATGATGCAAAGTTGTGGAACAACTCATTATGCTTCTACAAATGTTCAAGGCAATCGATTGATTGTGTCTAAAAAAGAATTTGAAATAATCAAAAACGACACCATTCGTTACAGAAATCATGTTGTTAGCAAAATAGAAGGTATCAACTATCCGATTATCATATACAAAAACCTAAATGATACTTATTCAGCATTTTTGTTAAGATGCTCTCATCAAGGAGCCGAACTTACCGTTAATGGTGATGTATTAACCTGTTCAGCTCATGGAAGCGAATTTGGTAAAAACGGTGAGGTTATTCAAGGACCCGCAGAACAACAATTAACCGCATTTAAAGTGCAAACCGATGCACAAAACATTTACATTCAATTATCCTAAAATGAAATCACTATATATAACTGTATTAATCTTATTTTTTAATTTTTCAGTACTGGCACAGGTTGATTCAACAAAAGTCGTAACGACACAAAAAGACACTACAAAATTAGCTTTGAATATGGATGCAGTTTATGCACGTCCGTTTTTGAAATTAGGGAAACTTCCCATTTCCATAGGTGGTTATGTTGAAGCCAATACGAGTTATTTTGCTACTGATGGAGTCACAGAAGGTATGTCTTTTCAGATGCCGAGAATGACATTATTTGTTTCATCCACCATCAGAAACCGAATTAAATTTTTATCGGAAATTGAGTTTGAAGAAGGCGGAAAAGAAATAAATATTGAATTTGCTTCGCTTGATGTGGAGTTACATCCACTATTCAATTTGCGTGGTGGTATTATTATGAACCCTATTGGCTCTTTCAACCAAAATCACGACGGTCCAAAATGGGAATTCATTGACCGTCCAATATCTTCAACAACCATAATCCCATCTACATGGAGTAATGTTGGTTTTGGTTTTTTCGGAAAGTATGCCAAAAATAATTTGGTTTGGGCGTATGAAGGTTATTTCTCCAATGGTTTTGATGATACGATTATATCGAATACCGAAAACAGAACATGGCTTCCTGCTTCAAAAGAAAATAAAGAACGCTTTGAGGAAAGTTTTAACGGAGTACCATTGATTACCGCCAAGACTGCATTAAAACACAGAAAAATAGGTGAATTTGGTATTTCTTGGATGGGTGGTGTGTACAACAAATTTCAGGAAGACGGTATTCAAATTGACAAAAAACGTAGAGTGGACTTATTCGCATTGGATTTTAACACAGTGCTCCCGAAACTAAAAACATACATCAATACGGAATGGGTTTGGGCTTATATAGATGTTCCTGACACCTATACTCAACAATTTGGCTCAAAACAAAAAGGGGGCTTTATCGATATTGTGCAACCCATTTTAAAGCGCGATGTATTGGGTTGGCAAAACAGCACACTTAATTTGGCTTTTAGAATGGAATACACAGATTATAATGTTGGAACGTTTAAAGAAACTAACGAGAATATCCACGATGATGTAATGGCTATAACTCCGGGAATCAGTTTCAGACCCTCTTCACAAACGGTTTTCAGAATGAATTACCGCTATATTTGGGAAACAGATATTTTTGGTAATGATCCTTCGAAGACAGCTGGGATTCAATTTGGGTTTTCCACTTATTTTTAGTCTGATTTGCATGAAAATCACCCAAGATCAGAAAAGTTTTTCATGCAAATTAACTATGTTTTTCCCATGACTAATAAATTTTGCTAGCAACAATCTCCGTCTGCTTGTATGGGTGGACATTTTACAGTTCCGTAACTGCAATAAACGCAACAATCACCCTGTTTCGGTTTTAATACTGTTTTGCATTTTTCACATTCGTAAAAATACTGACATGCATCAGTAGGCATCATTTCTTCCTTTTTATGCCCGCAATTGGGACAAGTAATCGTAGATTTTAATTCAACCTCTTTTCCTCCATACGAAATACAGGTATTACAATTACCCTGAACTTTATTTTGATAATAATTTGCTATTGTAGCAATAAAAAGCCCAAGCATACCAGAATAAATTAAATAGACTGCATTTTCCGATTTACTAAAATAATATGCGAAGAATATTAATATTCCACTTGGTATTGCTATTAATAAAGGATACACGCAACGATGTTTACGGTAAGAAATGATTAAGCCAACAATTGAAATTAAAACCATTGCTTGAAAAATCCACATCGTCCATCCACCAAATAATTCAAAGCTGCCGAGTCCAAGAGCTGAAGCACCAAATGCAAATAGGGGAAAACAGCAAGGCGAAAATAGTGCTGTGAAGAAAAGTCCAATCGTACCTAATTTATCAATGTTATTAATTATTTTCATTTTTGTTTTTGTTTTTAAATTTTTAAATTTCGTAATCTCAGGGCATTTGCAATTACTGATACAGAACTAAAAGACATTGCTAATGCGGCAATCATGGGTGATAATAAAATTCCGAATGCCGGATATAAAACGCCTGCCGCAATAGGCACTCCCAATACATTGTATATAAAAGCAAAGAATAAATTTTGCTTGATGTTTTTCATCACGGAATGGCTTAGATTTTTAGCCTTTACGATTCCCTGCAAATCACCTTTTACTAATGTAATTTTAGCACTCTCTATGGCTACATCGGTTCCGGTTCCCATTGCAATTCCTATATCGGATTGCGCTAAGGCTGGTGCGTCGTTTATTCCGTCGCCTGCCATTGCAACAATTTTGCCTTCGGATTGTAATCGCTTAATTTCTTTAAGTTTATCTTCTGGTAAACAACCGGCTTTGAAAGAACTTAAATGCAGTATATCGGCTACAGCTTTAGCAGTATTAGCATTATCGCCTGTAAGCATAATTACCTCGACTCCTTGGCGCATTAGTTCTTTAATCGCTGCTGCACTAGATGATTTAATAGCATCGGTAATCGATACAAAACCGACTGCTATATTATCCACTGCTATATAGGATACTGTTTTTCCTAGTTTTTGTTCGGTTATAATTCGATTTTCTATGTCATCCGAAACAACTACATTCACTTGCTCCATTAGCTTTTTATTTCCTAATGCTACTATTTTACTGTTTACTGTACCAACAACTCCTTTTCCAGTAACATTTTCAAAATCTTTAACCTCGATCAAAGAAGTGTTTTTTGTTTTAGCGTAATTTACAACGGCCTGTGCCAATGGATGTTCGCTATATTGATTTAAAGAAGCAATATTTTGCAATAAACTATTTTCGTCACTATTAGAGGCATAAATTTTTTCAACCGATGGTTTTCCTTCTGTGATGGTTCCTGTTTTATCGGTTATTAAAACATCAACTTTGTTCATGTTTTCTAACGCTTCTGCATTTTTTATCAAAACCCCAGATTGAGCCCCTTTACCAACTCCAACCATTACTGACATTGGCGTTGCCAACCCTAAAGCACATGGGCAGGCAATAATTAAGACAGCAACCGCATTGATGAAACCGTAAACTAATGCCGGATCAGGTCCGAATTTTGCCCAAACTAAAAATGTTAGTACTGCAATAATTACCACAATGGGGACAAAGTATTTTGAAATACTATCCGCTAATTTTTGGATTGGTGCTCTTGAGCGACTCGCATCATTCACCATTTTAATAATTTGTGACAATAGTGTTTCTGAACCAACTTTCTCGGCAACCATTACAAAAGATCTATTTCCGTTGATAGTACCGGAAGTCACCTCATCTCCTGTTTTTTTATCAACCGGAATGGGTTCTCCGGTAATCATGGACTCATCAATAGTACTTGCTCCCTCCATGATTTTCCCGTCAACAGGAATTTTGTCTCCGGGTTTTACACGTAATAAATCCCCTTTCTTAATATCGTGAATGGAAATGACTTTATCTGTTCCGTTTTCCACCAAAGTTGCTTCTGTGGGAGCCAGTTTCAATAATTCTTTTATCGCTCCGCTGGTTTGGCTGTGCGCTCTTGCCTCTAAGAGTTGTCCCAACAGGACTAATGTAATAATTACGGTTGCCGCTTCGAAATAAAGGTGAATGGTTCCGTGTTCGGTTTTAAATTCTTCCGGGAAAACATTCGGAAACAACATCCCTACAATGCTAAACAAAAAAGCTACTCCGGTTCCTATTCCGATAAGGGTAAACATATTCAGATTCCATGTGATAATTGATTTCCAGGCACGGGTAAAAAACATCCAACCTGCATAGAATACAACCGGAATCGAAAGCAGAAATTGCACCCAATTCCACTTGTTGTTGTCCATTATCTGAAACAACGGATTGTTATGCATCATTTCCATCATGGCGATAATGAAAATCGGAACCGTACAAAGCGTGGCAATCTTCATTTTTTTCAGCAAATCCAAATAGGTTCTGTTTTCTTCGGTATCCGTTGGTTCCATCGGAACCAAATCCATTCCGCAAATAGGACAAGAACCTGGTCCTTCTTTAATAACTTCGGGATGCATCGGACAGGTATACATTTTTGGGATGGTATCCAATTCAACCAATTTTTCCAGATTCATTCCACAAACCGGACAATTACCTGGTTTGTCATAAGTTTTATCTCCTTCGCAATGCATCGGACAATAATATTTCCCTTTGGTATTTCCGGAAACTGCCATTGTCATTTTGGAATGATGAGTATGGTGTTCAACAGATGCTTTTTCTCTCGCGGCTTCGGATGTTTGATGGTTATGAGCTAAATTGCTCATAGTTATGGTGTAGTTACCGGCAATTGCAAGCGCTTGCTGAAGCTGTTCCGTCGGTATGTGCTTTTCCATAGTTATAGTGGCTATCGGTGGGTTTAAGGAAACTGTAGCTTCAACCCCATCAATAGTATTTAATGCATTTTCTACTTTTGACTTGCAGTTATCACATGTCATGCCAGCTATATTATACGTATGTGTCATCAGTTTAATTGTTTAAAATAATGGGATTTATAAATTATTGGATAGTTTTAGTAATGTTTATTTTTTTTATCATTAAAGATTTTTCAAAATAAAATCTACCCTTTCTTCAGCCGATAGAACCGGAACATGAACTACCGGAAAGGGTAAGGATTCATATACTTCGGTAATTAACTCATGAATTTTTTTTTGCGCCTGTTCATCTTCACTTCGGGCATAATCATTTTTTAATGGAAGGGGATCCAGAATAAAAATCTTTTTATAAGAAACCATTTGTAGTGCTTTAGCTAACTTTTCATCTACCGATAGGTTTAAAAAACGATAGTAGGCAAGAGCGTCCGGAATTGCTCTATCAAGAAACACCTGAACGTTTGCTGCAATTTCATTTTCTTGTTCAATCTGCATATCCAATACTCCTAATTGAAATTCTCTTTGGTTTTTTCTAGTTTCTTCAATTGTTCTTCCTTTTAATCGTTGCGTATCTAAATAATGCCGTGCATGCTCAAAAGTAGTTATATACCCTATTTCTTTCAGTATATTGACAGTGGTTGTTTTACCCGAGCTAGGACCACCTGTAATGACATACCAATTTGTTTTTCTTTGTGGAGTATTTATAATATTAGTTTCCATAGTTTCATTTTGGATTCTTATAAAAGACCTACATCTTCATTCCTTCCATGGGGTCAGTCCCTTTTCGGAATTTATATTCACTGTTTATGGCATACGCTCCAGTAATTACTACCTTTTTTGAAGCATCAATTGCTGATTTTATTTCTATCAATCCATTGGTTTCTATTCCCGTTTCCACCATAAGATTTTCAAATATCCCCGGACTTTTTTCTATCCAGATGTAAGAGGTTTTTTCTTCTCTGATAACCGCATCCACCGGAATAAAAAGCCCTTTTATATTGGATTGGTTTAGTTTAACGAAGGCCTGCATTCCCGGTTTCAATACAAAATTTTGGTTTGGTACTTGCAATCGTATTAAAAGCAATCGCGTATCCGGATTGATTTCGGGATTGATAAACGTAACTTTCGCATTGATTGTTTTAGCAGGGAAATCAGTAAAAGAAACTTTGGCGTTTTGTCCAAGGTTAATACTTTTTGCATAGTTTACGTTTACTTGTGCTTCGAGCCAAAGATTGCTTAAATCAGCCAATTTAATTACAGGAGAACCTTCCATCATATAGCTCCCTTCAGTTGCCATTATCTCAGAAATATAACCACTGGCGGTACTGTAAAAGGTTGTATAGGGTGAAATTACCTTGTTGTTTTTTATGTTCTCGATTTGAGCATTTGACAACCCGAAGAACAAAAGTTTTTGTTTGGCCGCATTAAGCATATTTTGAGCATTCTTTCCAAAATCGCCCGGCATGGAAAGCTGTTTGTAAGCCGTAAAATAATCCTGTTTGGCTATGGCTATATCTTCACTGTATAAAGAGTACAAGGCATCATTTTTACTGACATATTCTCCAATCGTTTTATAATAGAGCTTTTCAATACGTCCCATTGCTCTTGCTGAAATGGTATTAATCTTCTCTTGGTTAAATGTTAAAATTCCCGTATAGCTTTGTTCTAAATTGTTTTGGGTTGCTGCAATAGTTTGCGTGGTAATGTTTCCCAGCTGTATTTGCTGTTTGCTCAAACTTATTTCGTTTGCATTTGTGTCGTTGTTTTTTATTGGCGTTAAAGGCATATGACAAATAGGACATTTTCCAGGTTTGTCTTCTTTCACTTGTGGATCCATCGAACAGGTGTAGAAAGTAGTTTCTTTCCCCATATCATGTCCTGAATGGTCTTCTTTGTTTTTAGTAGTACAGGCCATTACCACCATGAATAATAGTAGTATTGTAATACTGTAGTTTATTCTCTTTTTCATTTTTATTCGGTTTTAATGAAGCTTTCACTGTCTATTAAATACTGTGCGTTTTTGGCAATAACATCATGAACTGAAATCCCGTTGATGACTTGAATATAATCCCCCATTTCAATTCCGGTTTGTATTTCTTTAGCCTTAAAGCCGTTATTCATTTTTACAAAAACTATTTTCTTATTTCCAATACTGACGAATGCTTGTTTGTGCAACCAAGTACCTTTAATTGGGTTGGTTTTTACACTACCCTGCAAACGTAACCCTATAGGTAATTTCAAGGCATTGTTGTTTAAATACACCCTAATTCTATTGGATTTATCTGTTGCGCTAAACTGTGTTTCTATGAAATTTATTTGAGCGTTGATATTGTGATTTTCATCTAATTCTGTTGTAATTGTTATGGGTTGGTTCCTCTTTAGCAATCCGCTATATCCTTGTAAGACATTAAAAACACCCCAGACTTTATCAGTATTGACTAATTTAAAAACAGTTTCTCCTTTTTTTATATAATTCCCTTCTTTAAAATTTAATACTTCGGAAGCAGCACTTGCATTAGACATCGTATTGGTATTAGCATCCATTGTTTGCGTTGCGTCAATTATTCCATACGCAGGGCTATAAATTGAAATTACAGGATTTGCCCTTTTTGTTGCGATTAAAGCATTAATCTGACTCATATTCATACCATAGAGCTTTAATTTTTGTTTTGAAGCCTCGACAATTGAAGTATTATCGGCATCATTTGAAATTAAATAAATGAAGTTTTGTTGTTCCGTAAGTAATTCCGGGCTGTATAAATCAAAAAGTTTTTCTCCTTTATTTACTTTTTGATATTTGTAATTCACATACATTTTTTCAATTCTTCCACTTGCTCTTGCCGCAATGTTTACAAATGAATTTGGATCGTAAGCCACAATACCGGGTAAACTGATTTCACTGCTTATTGTTGTGTCTTTCACCGATGTTGTTTGAAAATTTCCGACAATAAAATTATCCGTTGGCTTTAAAACATTTTCAATCGAATTACTTTCTTCTGTATGATTGTTTGTTACTTTTTTCACTAAAATCATTCCGCAAATAGGACAATTTCCGGGTTTGTCCCGAATAATCTCAGGATGCATCGGGCAGGTATAAATAGCCGCTTGTTGTTCGTGACCAGAATGATTATCCGATTTGGTTGCAAAATAATAGATTGCAAATCCAATGGCTAAAATCATAATGGTTAGTAAACTGTATTTTAAATATCGGTTCATAATTATTTAGTTTCCAATTGTTTTTCAATTTCAACTTGTGTTGCCAAAATGGCCTGTAATTTATCTAACGAATCCATTTGTGCCATATTTAACGCCTCCCAAGCATCGAGTACCACAAACAAATCTCCGGTATTATTTTGCCAGGCGATAATCGCTGTGTCGTAGTTTTTACGCAAGGCCGGAATAATATTTTTCTCGGCAATATCATACTGTTTTTTGAGGGTTATCAGTTCAGTTTGCATTCCGGAAATCATTCCTGAGGCTTCATTCAGTATCATTTGTTTTTGCCAATTCAGACTTTCGTTTTTAATTTGAAAGCTACTGATATTAGCTTTGTTCATTTTGGTTGACCAAGGCATTGGGATGGTAACCATTCCCATTAAAGAGAATTGTTGTGGTTGTTGCCCAAACGCAAACATATGGTCGTATTTAACTCCAAATTCCGGTAAAAATTTTGTCTTTTCGGCTTCTATTTTCAACTGATTTAATGCCATTGTTTTTTCAATCGCCTTAATGTCACTTCTGTTTTGGGAAAGCTGTGTTGTATCGGTTTTTATTAGATTAAAATCGGTCAGTTTATATGTTGTATCAATATCAAATACGGTATTTTTATCTCTTGCCATCAGCATATTCAGTACAATTCGTTTTTGTGCTATATCATTTTGTAACATAACAATCATACTCTGTAATGCACTGTATTGCGATTTTGCTTTGTAGTAGGTTGGTAATTTATCCATGTTGTATTGATAGCGTATCTCCATGCTTTTAATCATATAGTCTAAAAGGAGTAAATTATCATCGGCAATTTTTATTTTCTTATTCAAAACAAGCCATTGGAAATAGTTCGTTTTCGCCAGAGCATTGAGTTGATTAATCGTATAGTTTTTGTTCTCCTTTTCCACAGAAGACATTGCGCTCATATACTTAAAATCGGCGTTCAGCTTTTTGGAATTCGGAATCATTTGTGTGACTCCCAACATATATGACCCCATGCCGGGTGACATTTCATCAGCCTTCCACATTTTGGAATTGTAGGGTGTCATAAAGAAACCTGTTTCCACTTGTGGTGGCATCCAACTTTTGGCGCCTTTTGCAGCTGCTTCCATACTCTGTATGTCGGCATCATACATTTTTAGTTGTGGATTATTTGTTTCGATCTTTTTCAAAACTTCATCCAACGAAACTGTTTGAGCCCTACTTGAAGCGAAGCTTAAAATCAAACAACCTATTGCTATATAATACTTATTCTTTAGCATCTAAAATTTCTATTTTACCATTTGTTTTCAGTTCACGAAGTTTTACGATTTCAAAAACAACTGGTGTTACTAACAAAACATAAATTGTGGAGGTAATTGTACCACCAATGAGCGGAACGGTAATAGGAAGCATCACATCGGCTCCTGTTCCTGTTGCCCACAGAATAGGTATCAAACCAAATAATGAAACCGAAACGGTCATTAGTTTTGGTCGCAACCTTTTTGCTGATCCATCAATGATATATTGTCTCAATATTTCTTCGGTGATAACCTCTTTGCTGTTTCCGTATTTTGCCACCATTTTGTTCATGGATTCATTCAAATAAATGGTCATTAACATTGCCGTTTCTATGGCCATTCCAAACAAGGCAATAAAACCGACAGCCACAGCAACTGACAAATTGATGCCATAAAAATAGACCATGAAAATTCCGCCAATTAATGCAAAGGGAACTGTTATCATCGTGATTAATGCTTCTTTCATGGAACGATAGGTGAAAAACAGAATTAGGAAAATAATAACAACTACTATAGGCAAAATCAAACTCAATGTTTTGTTGGCTCTGATTTGATTTTCCCATTGTCCGCTCCATTCGATATAATATCCTTTGGGCATTTTGGTCATCATGGCGTTTAATTTCTTCTGTGCCTCTTTTACCGTACTACCCAAATCCCGTTCCCGAACATTAAACAACACGCTCCCTCGAAGCATCGCATTTTCACTGTTTATCATGGGAGGTCCATCGCTTATCCTAACATCAGCAACCGTTTCTAAAGGAATGGGACCATATTGCATCGTTTGTACTTGCAATTTTTTTAAAGCATCGAGGCTATTTCTGTATTCCTGAGCATATCTTGCGTTTACAGAGAAACGTTGTCTTCCTTCAATAGTTGTAGTTAGTTTCATTCCGCCAATAGCCGCTTCTACAACGTTATTGATATCATCAATAGAAAGTCCGTATCGGCCAATAACTTCGCGTTTTGCTTCAATGTCTATATATTTCCCTCCTGTGATGGGTTCTGCATATAAATCTTTTACCCCGGAAGTACCTTCCAACGCTTTCTTGATTTTTTGAGATAACACATCAATAGTATCTAAACTTGCTCCGTAAATTTTTATTCCAACATCTGTTCGGATACCGGTAGAAAGCATGTTGATACGATTGATAATAGGCTGTGTAAAACCGTTTGTTACTCCAGGAATTTGCAGTTTATTATTTATTTCAGTTATAATGTCATTTTTTGTTTTGTCCTCTCTCCATTCTGTTTCGGGTTTTAACAAAATAATAGTTTCAATCATACTTATCGGGCTGTTATCGGTGGCTGTGTTTGCCCTACCCGCTTTTCCTAAAACATGATCTACTTCTGGTACTGATTTTATTAGTTTGTCCTGTAATTGCAAAATCCTTTTTGCTTCAGAATTTGATACATCCGGTAATGTTACCGGCATAAATAAAATGGAACCTTCATCTAATGGAGGCATGAATTCTGACCCTAAACGGGTAAACATCAACACTCCAATTAGTAATGCAACAATATTAAAACCTAATATTGTTTTACGCCATTTCAGACAAAAGGTTAGTATAGGTGTATAGATTGTTTCCAGTTTGCTATTGATTGGATTTTTTTCTTCCGGACGTAGTTTTCCTTTGAGTAAAAAGCTAATTAGTACTGGTGTTAGCGTGATTGCCAAAAAAGCATCGACAATAAGAATAAAGGATTTTGTATACGCTAACGGACTAAACAGTTTTCCTTCCATTCCCGTGAGAAGAAATACAGGTAAAAAAGATGCAATTACAATTATTGTTGAATAAAAAACACCCGGTCCCACTAATTTAGAGGATGATTCAATTATCTTGAGTTTTTCTTCAGAAGACAATGGATCCTGTTCTTTTTTGAATATTTTAAGTAGTCTCTCTTTCATCTTAAACCGATTTTTTGCTGTTAACCATTTCTTCCTGTTTCTCCGAAATATTTCGATATGAATTTTCCACCATTACAATACCATCATCGACAACAACTCCTATAGCCAGAGCAATACCCGTTAATGACATAATATTGGAAGAGATACCGAAAGCTTCAAGTAAAATAAAGCCCACTGCTACTGATATAGGAAGCTGTATAAGGATAATTAAAGCGCTTCTCCAATGAAAAAGAAAAATGAGTATGACAAGTGATACAACAATCATTTCTTCAATTAGTGTTCCTTTAACGGATGCTATGGCTTTTTCTATCAGTTCACTTCTGTCGTAGGAAGTTTTAAAAGAGACTCCTTCCGGTAAACCTTTTTCGACTTCTTTCATTTTTTCTTTTACGGCATGTATTACTTTGTCGGCATTTTCACCGTAACGCATCACTACAATTCCACCAACAACTTCTCCCTTTCCATTTTCGTCAAAAATTCCCAATCGTAAATCGCCTCCCATTTGTATCGAGCCAATATCTTTTACTCTTACGGGAACAGCATTATAATTTTTTATGGTAATATCTTCGACATCTTTACTATTCTTGATATATCCTAAACCTCTTACGATGTAAGACATATCACTCATTTCAAATTTTCGCCCTCCAACATCGTTATTATTAGACTTTACAGCATTCATGACTTCCATCATGCTGACGTTATAATATTGCATTTTGAGCGGATCTAAGACCAGTTGGTATTGTTTTTCAAAACCTCCAAAAGAAGCTACTTCGGCTACACCGGGAACTGTTTGCAATGCAAATTTCACATACCAGTCTTGTAAAGCTCTTTGTTCTCCCAAGTCCATTCCATTGGTTTCAAAATGATACCAAAAAATATGACCTACTCCTGTACCATCAGGACCTAAGGTTGGAACAACATCTTGTGGAAGTAAGCGCTGGGCATAATTTAATCGTTCCAACACCCTGGTTCTTGCCCAATAGGTATCCACATTGTCTTCAAAAATGATATAGACAAAGCTCATCCCAAACATAGAAGCTCCGCGTATATTTTTAACTTTGGGTATCCCTTGAAGATTAGAAACCAAAGGATAGGTTACTTGTGCTTCGATTACCTGCGGGCTTCTTCCCATCCATTCCGTAAAAACAATAATTTGATTTTCTGATAAATCAGGAATGGCATCAATAGGATTCTGCTGAACACTGTATATTCCCCAACCAAATAAACCGGCTGACACAAGCAGCACAATAAATCGGTTTTTTAAGGAAAATGAAATCAATTTTTCGACCATACTATTTTCGTGTTTGTTAGTTAGGTAGACCTACAAAATCCCTGAAGCTTTTGCAGGCTATATTTAACTAACTAGATTGATTTACAAGTTATTTTTTAACTTCTTCAGTCAAGTCCATGCCGCATTTTGAGCATTTATCGCCTTTTTTGCCGGTAACTTCCGGGTGCATTGGGCAGGCATACATTTTTTCGGATGAATTAACAGGAGTTTCTGTGGTTTGTTTTTCTGTTTCTTTAGCTTTATCGTTGCAAGAAACTAAGGTTATTGCTAATAAAGCAGTGATAATTAGTGTTTTCATAATCGATTATTTTTTTAAATTATTTCTTGTTCTTTAAGTCGAAAAAAGTGTAGTACAAATTAAAATAGAACCCATTTGGCGCAGAACGTATCATTGAACTCATTAATTCCTGACGATACGCCAAGTCCAATCGTGCCTGACTATTGAAGATAAATTGAACAGCAGGTACAACATCTAAGTACGATTTACCATTTTCATTAATGGTTTGCCCTACAAATTCAACCATCAAATTGATATTAGTTTGTTTATAGCTGGTGTATTTTTTAGGGTACATCAGTTTACCAATCGACAAAGTATAATTGGTAGCATTATCGCCAATAGTATCGGGAAATGGATAGTTTGGTTTGTTGTCGAATGCTTTCTCAAAACTAACGGAGGAACTGATTGCGACTTTTTTAATCAGCTTTGTTGCAATTATTCCTGTTTCAAAACCCGAATTGTGTCCCATAATCTCAATTTGTTCCTGATGAATATCAGCGTTATTAAAACTATACCTACCATAAGCCGCCAATCGAAAATGGCTGTTTAAATCATCGGAAGAATAAAAACGATATTTTGTCATAAAACTACCTCCCTCAGTTACCAGATCATTATTCCTGTTACTTACAAAAGCTGAAGCCCGAAACATGATATTTTTATTTAATCCATAGGTCACCTCGGGCATAAAATGGTAGTTGTAACCCGATTTCATTTCTTCTTTGAATAATGACTGCATTACATTAACAGCAAGCGAGTTTGCCGGAACATTACTTGCAGGATCTGTAACCACAAACAATTCTTGAGAAAGAGCATTTTGACAAAATAAAGCTACGAAAAATAACAAACAATTTCTCATTAATTCAGGATTTTAATATGGAAATCATCCTCATTGTCAACTAGATAAGTAGCGATATCCTTGTAGGATTTGGATACTTTTTTAAACTCTTTGTCCGTTACATAACCTTTGTCGACTACTTGAAATTGCACTTCAGAACCAGTACCTGAATTCTTGCCTACCAAAATGTACGGGCTTTTAGTTATGGTTTCTGATTTTGCTGTAATTACTAGAGAACCAATAAAGAACCCTGCTTTTTCCACTTTCTCTTTAAATACTTTAGGACTTAATTCGTTACCTTCTTTAAGGGTTACGGTAAACGTGTTTGTATTTAGATCGGTTTCTACATTAATAACTTCTGGTAATGATTTAAGCTGTTTGTTAATTGCATTTGAACACATAGAACAAGTTAAACCAGTTGCTCTGATTTCTGCTTTTGAAATTTGTGCATTACTTTTCATTGAAAACATCAAAACTATTGATGCAACTAAAACATAACCTTTATTTATTTTATTCATTTTATTCTTTTATTAATTTTATCATTTCTTCTTCCGTTGGATCTTTTGCAATTAGAATCCCTTTATCATTAAAGAGGAATTTAGATGGTACTTCATCAACACCAAATATTTCGGCAGCCTTTGCTTCAAAACCTTTTGGATCGATTAACTGTGTAAACTTGATTTTATCTTTTTCGATAGCTTTTAACCATTTAGAATTATCCGTATCAATTGATATTCCAATAATTTCAATTTTATCGGAACTCAATTCTTTATGAAGTTTTACCAATTTTTTATTGCCAATTCTGCACGGACCGCACCAAGAAGCCCAAAAATCTATAAGTACATATTTTTCTTTAAATGACGAGGTGTTTACATCACTGTTCTTACTGCTTTTTAGCACAATTGATGGTATTGTATCACCAACTTTAATCTGTGCAGTAGCAATGGAGATATTCGCAATAAACAAAAGCACAAAAACTATACTTCTCATTTTATTTAATTAATAGTTTCAACCGTTTTTCCACAACTTAACATCATCGAACCATAGTATGGATTTTTGACAGCATTTTCTTTACTTAACCAATTTGCTCCTTTTCCACCATTTGCCATAGGGCAAAACTGGTAGTAAACCGGAGTTTCATTTTTAGAAACTTTAATTAAAGTATAGATGTTTTTTGATAAAGTCATAAAATGTTCTCGTTGATGTTTTACATCTTTTGTATCAGAAATATGTTCTGCATCTTCTTTAATTTGATTCAAAACTTTCATCCATACCATGTGAACATTCATTTCCAATTTGTCCATTTTTACAGCGCTAACAGCTGTCAATAATTCTTTTGAAGCTATAGCCGTTGCATTTCCATCAGACTTAACCAAAGCATCTTTAACAATAAAGTAATTATCTAAAACTGTTTTTAACTGATTTTCATTTTGCACTTCAGTTACAGGTGTTGCTGAATGATTACCGTGATTAGAATGATTTTCATTAGTGGTCTTCATTTTAGTTTCCCCTTTAACAGTGACTTTTGCAACACGGTCATATTGGCAACAACCATGAAGATTATTATAGACATCATCGGGAGCAAGGAATTTATCACTATCATATCCTGCTAATGCAATTCTTTTTAGTATTTCATCCTGCGTTGTTTTTTTGGCATCATAAGTTACTATTGCCATTTTCGTATCTTGATCCCAATCTACTTTTGCGACTTTTTTCAAATTACCTGCTTTTTCGATAGTCGCCTCACACATGCCACAGTTACCATATATTTTAACGGTTGCTATTTTAGCGTTCTTAATTTGTGCGTTAGACACAACTGCTGATAACAATAGTGTTATTACCACCATTGTTTTTATAAATGATTTGTTCATTGAATTATGATTTTTAGAAACAATGCTCTAGCATGCACTGTTTCAATTTTATAAAATTGATTTAATTAAAGAATACAGATTGATTAAGTCAAAACAAACTATAAAAGAATGTCTTAAAAACAAAAATCATAAAACTGTAAATGAATTTGGAATAGCAATACCGCTATAGAATTGACACACTTATGGCTGTCAAAAAAGGAATTTAGCTTATCTTAGGTATAAGCCATAAAGAATGGAAGCCAGAAGAGATATTGGCTTCATTGTGAAAAAAGTTTTGCTTTTTATCACTTATAACATAAAGATTGTTTTTAATTTCAATGTCGTTTAAAGTAACCACACTGAAATGTATTGTGGAAGTAGAAGTACAATTTGAATTACCACATTTACCACCACACCCTTTTTCAGAATTATTTTTTTTATCGCAGCACGATTTTTTTTCAGATTTAGTATCTGTTTTCTTATTACTACAACATGATTTTTCTGTTTTTGGATTGTCCTTACTGCACGCAAAAGCCTCACCAGGCATAAAAAATATGCCCAATACAAAGATTAAAACTAGATGAAACTTTTTCATTTGTGCTGACTAACTAAAAACAAATTTATAAAAATTTAAATCAATTTGTATTAAATAATTGTAAAAAAGCTCATTCTTCTTTATTTTATCTAAAATCACTATTCTGAATACTTCTTCTACAGTTTCAACGCTTGTCTTTTGAATTTCTGTCAAAAGTTATAAGGTTTACCATACTTCTTAAACGACTTCTAAGCCGGTTTCCGTAGGCATTTTCTATTTCTGTAGCCGATAAATTAGTAGTAATATGTGTAACTGATTGGTTTTCGATAAAATGTTCATAACGACTAATTAGAATTTCCGCCATTACATTACACTCATTACCAAAGTGTTTAATTTGCTGTTCGGTTCCTAAATCGTCAAAGCAATAACCGGTTAACCGGTGTTGCAAATTCGATTTGTGAATGTAAGGTTGTAAGGCCTCAAAACCTTTTTTGGCAAACTCGAAGGAAATCTCCCGGGTGGTTTTAATTTTATAATCGTGTTTGGTGTATATGAACGGTTTTATCAAATGCATAATTGATGTTTTACCACAACCCACAGGTCCCGATAGTAAAATTCCTTTGTTGAGGTCTAAACCGAGTTTAGAGGCATTCTCTTTATCCCTGATGGAATATATTAACAGCTTGTAAATTGTTGGCTTATCATCATTATTGATTTTAAAAGATTGCCCGTAAGTTTGCTTGCCGTGCAATTCGAGATAAGCAAAACATTTTTGTAAATCGTAGATCCTACAATTGTTCTTGATTTCGAACGTATTATTGAGGTTAAAGTGGTTCTCCATAGTTTTTATGATTTGAAGTGTGTAAATGATTTGGCTGAGGTGGTGTGTTTCTTTTATTAAATTTTTGGCTGTTCAGCATCCAATTTCTCGCAGCTGCTTTCCAGTTTTTCATTTTTGACTTTCCGCTTACCAGCCAGCCATTACTTTGAAAATGGTTGTAGTATTTTTGTGCTTCGATTTCAGAAACATTGCATTCGCTGAAAAACTGTACTACATTTTGCCATTGTGGCGGGATTGCATTTTCTGTTGCTTCACCTTTTTTTTCGCGCAACTTTTTTTTGGGCCCTTCGACAAGCTCAGGATAACAACTATTATCTGCTGACTGAATTTTGAACTCGTCTTTTTTTAAATCATTTTTGCTTTTGTCCAAGTTTAAAATGTTTGTATTGTTTGTACTGTTTATATTGTTTATAGAAGATACCAGCGCTTGTTCAGTAGCAGTCCCACTACTTGTTTGCTGCTTGTTTACTTCCTGTTCAATAACTTGTTTATTTTTTGGATTGGTTTTATCGCTTCGCTTTAATGGTTTTAGCTCATGGGATAAATTGACCATTTGCAGCATGCTTCCTTTAAACGGATTGTATGAAGGTTCGTATATGACATAGCCTTTCTCATGCAGCTCCCGCATGCATTTGTGATAGGTGGCTTTCGAGCATATCTTACTGATTCGCATTACCTCATCGCGAGTTATGCTTATGGGATTCTGAAACCGGTTAAGGTTCCAGAACTGAAAGAGTGCAATGTACAAACTGATGTGGGTTGGGTTTAGGGAATGGTCGTCTACCACCCTATCGAAATAGGCTGTGAGGTGTTTTATGTAGTTCATAATTTTTGAGGTTCTTAGGTTCTGAGGCGCTAAGGTTTTTTGTTTGTGAATTAGAGGTTGCTTCGTTGTACCTCCTCGCAATGACAATGGACAAAAGAATAGTCATCCACCCCGCCCTGCGGGCACCCCTCCAAAGGAGGGGAATTATCCAGCTGTATTAATTTTATTCTGTGAAAGTATCTTTTCGATATCGTCGTGGGAATAAAAAAGGGTACCGCCGATTTTAGTATAGGAAAGGCTTCCGTTTATTCTATAATTTTGAAGCGTGCCGGAGGAGACACCAAGTAGTTTTCTAACCTCGCTAGATTTTAACCATTGTTTTGAGCTGGTAGTGGATTTGACTTCCAATAGTTTCTTGATCTCTTCCAATAGTTCTTTCTTGAATTCTCTTAGATCTTCTGTTGTAATAATTGTTGCTGCCATTGTTCTTTTTTAATGGTTGGATTTTGAAAGACGTCATTTCTTCTTATTTGTTTTGCTTTGTTCGAACAGTACAAATTTGTTGTGTTTTATTCTTTTCTTTTCCCAATGCTTATCGTAGTTACGAGAAAATTTAACATCAAAAAGCTCAAAAAAGCCTGTTTACAAGGCAATTGAAATCAAACTTTTTAATCGAATTGCTTTTATCCACCAACAAAAAATCCGAATTGGTGTTTTACTACCAATTCGGATTCCATACTCCTGCTTTAAAAAATGTAATTAACTCATAACCAATAATAAAAAGATGCTAAACTTCGTAGTTACGATTCCATACGAAACCTTAAACACTCTCTTCTTTACTGATTTTCTGCTGTAAATTGAGCATTAATTCTTCAAGGAATTTTGTCTTACTACTCTTTCTTTCTTTTATCTCATTGTAAGTTTTGTACACATTGTCCAGCTTCACATTGAAGAAATCTTCGAAAGATGAGGTAATGGTATTAATGTCGGCTGCGCCATGATTTAACGCTCCACTTGAATAAAGAGCATAAATAAGCTCAATCAAGGCCGTTTTTGGAGCAGTCCAAACCAAGACCTTATGCCTTTTTTCTTGAAAGATCTCCGCGTCGTTCACTTTTAGCTTTTTCAGTGCTTCCCTGATGTAGTGGATGAACCGATACATCGCTTTTACTTTAGACCAAAGCATATCCTGAGCAGTGGAAAATTCAGGAAACTGATAGTAGTCAGTCATCGGTGTAAATGGAAAATTATCCCTTTGATTTCTTGTGAAAAACTGATGATCGAGGTAACTATACCCTTGCTCCATATAATGCACAAAATCGGCATTTTTACAAAAAAACTTATTGACTTTTTTTAACTCCTTTTGAAGAAACTCAATTTTATACGAAGTTCCCGCTTTAGGCATACGCAGCTCGCACGACCTGACTTCCGTAAAATAAATGAGGTAACTCATTGGAATGGGCTTGTGATTTTTGAAGAACTCGATTTCATCCGGTACGTTTTCGAAATCATGCTGTTCTACTTTATCTTTTAACACCGATAATGTTCGGTTACATAACTGAATGCCTTCATTTGCTTTTTTTAAATGGTTTTCATTAGTTTCTAAAATGGCATTGCACTTTTGGTTGAAATCAGTAATGTGTACTGTAATAGTTTTCATTTGTTGTGTTTGGCTAATAGTGAACATTGTTGGTTTGTTACTTTATATCATTTTGTAAACTGTTTAATGCCTCGAATGAGTAATTGTCTTTGGCTTGTATGTAGGCAATTTTTGGTATTATTTCTGCTCCCAGTTTTCGTTTTTCGAATGTGGCCGAAAAGCCAAAATCTATTTTTGAAATGCCTAAAGTATTGGCTCTCTTAATAATCTGAAACAATAACTGACGGTACAAATGCAATTCCTGAACGTAGTTGTAATTCATCCCTATTAGCGTTGGAACGTAAGCCCTTTTTAAATTTTTATACCCGAATACTACGCCAACCATTTCGGGTTCTTTTGATTCATTTTCTTTTAAATATAGCACTATAAATTCCCATGAAGCATAGTCGCTCATTTTCTTGAAAGCACTTAATGGATAAGTGAAAGTGTTGATTGCAACATTGTTGTCTTTTACGTTTGTGTATAGCTGATATGCTTTCTCTAATTCTAAATCTGATAGATTACTTTTAACCTGAATATCAAAGCAAGTTTCAAAAGGAAGAACTTCTTTATTAAAATGTTTTCTGGAACGAGGTGACAGCTTCTTTGTAAAATCTTCAATCGTTGACCAAGTGTTATCTGTTACGGTACAAGCTTCCGGCATAACTACTTTTACAAAGCCTTGATTGTGTAGCACATCATCCCAATTATTATCCGTTTCAAAATCCCTAAATACCAGCATATCCGCATTTACATCATGGTATAGCTCATCTGCTTTTGAAAGCAACATTTTTATTGCTTCGTTTTGCAACGGATGCTGATTATTACAGTAATAGTGTTGTCCCTCGGTAAAAAGCGAGCCCATGCTCACTACTTTTGAAGTATGGTACAATGGATTTGATTTCCGTTTTTCTTCCAGCTGTTTTGAAACGGATTCCGGTAACAGCATATCATCCTTCCATAATGAGCAAGTAAAGAAAGTAACGAGGATTGGCATGTTAGCGGTATCTCTTATAATGCAGTAATAAAAGTCCCAGTTGTCCTGTGGATTAGGATTGTTCTTGAAAGTTTCTTCTAAATAACACATTCCTTCCCAATCGAAAACACTTTGCCCTCCCAGTGAAGTATTCCAAAAATCTTTATCTATGTTGTGAATTGAGGTTTCAAACTGGAATTTCAACAAACCAGAATCGACACTCACTTTTTTGACTTTCTTAAATATTCTTTCAAGGCGAAAACTTCTTTGGATTTTATCCAGACTATTATCCGTTTCTTCCAAAGCTTTTGGTAAATGAAATTGTAAAGCTTCCGCCAATGCTTTAATATCTTCTTTCTGATTATGACGTGATATCGTTATACGAATCCCGGTATTTTTAACTGGAACAGCAGGATACAATCCTGGATTCACAAAAAAACCTTCTTTGAAAAGCTTTTGAGTAAGATTATAAGCTGTGGCCGGCATGCCTGTTCCTATAAAGAAAACCGGTGAATCATTCTTAACGATTAGCGGTACCGGTGAATCTTCTAATAATGAATTGAAATAAGATATTCGTTCCGTTAATTCATTTTGCATTACTGTGATTTCGGGTGATAAATGAATATCGGCTGAGCTAGATGCTGCGGCAAGTGAAGCGGGTTCCAGTTGTGCTGAAAATGTTAATGGTCCTCCAAAATTTTTTATTTTGTCTCTTAGCTTTCCATCTGAACAAATTAACATTGCTCCGCTTGCTCCAAACGTTTTACTTAAAGTTGAAACAATTAAAACATTGTTTGGTAATTGGTTAAATGAATCAAAAACATAACCCGTACCGTTTTTACCTTTCCAACTCATGCCGTGAACATCATCAAAATATAAATGCAGTTGAGGGTATTTTTGTGTCAGTTTTATCAATTCCGGGATTGGTGCAAAATCGCCAAACATTGAATACACGCCATCGGCCATATACCATATTTTCCCGCCCCTATTGGCGAGTTCTTTTATTTTGTCTTCTACCATACTGAGGTTGTTATGACGAACCATTTCTACGGGAATCCCTCTTAGTTTGAGCTGCTGACAAGCATTTTGCACGCTCCAGTGAACCTGATGATCTAAAATAACGGCATCTTCGTCGCGAACCACGGTTGGAATAACTGCCAAATGTCCTAGCGTACTGTTTTTAGTAATCACTGGTGTTATGCCATACATCTTTTCGATTTTTGCTTCCAATTCGGCATACAATGGATTTGATATATACGTTTTGGAAAGCGGGAATTGGGTACCGAATTTTTGAATAGCGTTTATCGCCGCTTGCTTAATTCTTTCATCCTGCTCTAAACCAAGATACCCTGTTGTTCCGAAATGATACATCTGTTTCCCTTCTATTTGCAATGTTCTGCCGTTTAAGAAGGAATCTTCGGCATACAAATGAAGTACTCCTTCATTTTTTGCGCCCGAGATGACACTATTTACAGTGTCGATAAAGTTGTTGTGTTTAATTTTAGCCATTTCTGTTTTGATTAGTAGTGTGTTACGTTTGGGTTATTAAGTCGCCAAAATTGTACATAAATTTTGATGTGTTTTACAGTGATTTGTGCATACTCCTATTTTGACAACTCATATTCCCGAATTGACAAACACTAATTGATTTTAGGGACAATTAGCCTGTTTTGTAGGTTTTTTAATTCAGTATTATTTTTATTTTTGCAGCATTGTATCATTTTATCTAATACATCGTGAATGCAGCTCATGATTGTTACGAAAATGCGCATGCACGATTTTGCATAGCGCAAGGCATTCTTTATTTTGAATATAAGCCGGAGACCGTTATTTCCTTAACTGTCGCCCGAAAAGTCGTATCTGACCGAATCCAATTTCAAAATGAAACGACTTATCCTGTTTTATGTGATATCAGAGGTGTAAAAGATTCGGACAAAGCCGGCAGGGATTACCTGGCTCAATTTGGTTCGGTACTTACTAAAGCTGTTGCTATTCTTGGCAATCCGCAAGTATCTGAAACTATGGGAGATTTTTATCTAAGGATAAACAAACCCTCTATTCCCACTTCATTTTTCACTAATGAAGAACAAGCATTAGCATTCCTGAAGTCTTATTTATAATTAAAATTTAAAGTGCCTATGCATTGGGAAATCAATCAGAAAAGGATGCACAATATACGGCAAATGCTACTTGAAATGGCCAGTGGCAACTTTAGCCATCGGATAGTACGAACCGAAGAAGATGATGAATTGGAATCTTTAACGGTGCTTATCAATATGGTGGCAGAGGAAATGCAGGAAACATTGTTTCCCAAAGGCTATATCAATACGCATCATTTGCAACAAAATTTGACTTCATTAAGTTTCATCGTAAATGAAGAATTTATTATTTGTAATTGTAATCCAGAAGCCTGTATCCTTTTAAATTACGATATAACTTCACTTGAAGGACTTGAATTTGCAAAACTTTTAACGGACACCTCATCTCAAAATTTTGACAGATTAATGCCATCCATTTTAGCCAATGAAAAGGTTTCTACTCTTCCTTTAAGCTATCTTACTTCTGACAAAAAAGAAGTAGTTTCATTGTTTAGCAGCATATCGAAAATATCCAATAAAAACCGTTTTATTATTCATTCCATTCTTGCTGATTCAACGGAGATCGATAACAACTCGGAGGATGTGAATTCCGCTTTCAGACAACCTAAAACGAGACGGGACGATGCCCGATTAATGCAGCAGCTATATGATTATATTTTATCTAATTTAGAAAACCCGCTTCCCTCCCTAAAAGAGCTTTCAAAGACTTTTGGCACCAATGAACATAAGCTAAAAGAAGCTTTTAAGTACTTCTTTAATACGAGTATCTATCAGTTTTATAATGACGAACGGCTAAAAAGAGTCCATTTACTTATTGAGCAAACCAACATGCCACTAAAGAGCATTGCTTACATGAATGGTTTTAATACCTATCCTAATTTTTCTAAAGCTTTTAAGAAAAAGTATGGGTATTCGCCTACTGATTTGAAAAGGGGGACTGTTTAGTTTTTTTATTCCATATTTATTGGGTTTACCACTCCTGTTGAATTTCACTGGCAACTTAATTATACTTGACACCCCTAATGAACTGCGTTCGCAACCTGCCACAAACCCTAGGCGGCTTTGTTCTGGTCGTCCTCAAGGGGACAATGCCACTAACATGTTTACTTTAGTATTAGCCACTCCACGCTCTTAGGTTGGGGTTTACTAAGAACATTTTGTTTTATTCGCATTTCATAATTTTCAAACTCGATGGGATTTCTCCTTTTTGGATAAGTTGTTGTCCCGAATTGAAAAGTCTTTATAGATTGTATTTCAGAATTTTACATCATTAAACTTAAATAGTTAATGCCATGAAACTGAATGCAAAAATAAAGAACGTTACTATTGAAATTATTTGTTTGCTGTATATCTTGCTATTCGTATATGCTGCGGTAAGCAAGCTTTTGGACTTTGAAAACTTTAGTGTTCAGATTGGACAATCACCACTTTTGAGTGCTTTTGCAGGATTCCTTTATTGGTTAGTACCGCTATTGGAAATTGGAATCGCCATTCTCCTAGTGGTTCCGGCTTTACGAGTAAAAGGATTAATCGCGGCTTTAATTATGATGGTCCTATTTACAACTTACATCATCATCATATTAAACTTCAGCTCTTTTATTCCCTGTTCCTGTGGCGGTGTCCTTGAAAAATTGGCATGGACAGAGCATTTGGTATTCAATTTATTTTTCGTGCTTCTTGCCCTTATCGGTCTCTATCTGAGCTTTGATAATGAAAACGCTACAACGTTCCCATGTAAAAAGTTTGGGATAATTTCATTGTCATCATTACTACTCGGGATTGTTCCTGTAGTTGTGCTGTTTCTACTTTCAGAAGATATTATTCATCGCCATAACAATTTCGTAAGACGTTTTCCCCATCATCCAATAACTCTTGAACATCAAACAGACTTGGGGCTCAACTCGTATTATTTAGCCGGTATTGACCATGAAAACATTTACCTAGGAAACGTAACTGCTCCTCTTTTTATAAAAACCTTGGATTTTAATTTAGTAAAGAAATTCGACACCGAAATAAAACTCTCAAAAATGGATTTGCCGTTCCGAACTCCAAGAATTTATGTTGGTTCATCTATGTCTTATTTCATTGACGGTACAGTGCCTTCTATTTTTTCAGGAAATAAAACTGATTGGAAAGCTGAGCAACACCGAACAAATGCATTTTTCTCTTTAGCAGTTCCTATTGATTCGGTAACCTTTGCCATTAGAGCGCGGGATAGTAAAACCAATGAAAATGTATTAGGACTTCTCAAAATAAGTCCTCCTTTTACCGTTAGATTATCAAAAGATGTATTGATAAAACAGCTTGACGGTGTTTTTGACACTGACGGAATGTTACTGTATAATGAACAGTTAAACAAGATACTATACACTTACTATTATCGTAATCAGTTTATTGTTTCAGACCCCCAATTAGAACAAAAAGTTATCGGAAAAACCATAGATACAATCAGCAAAGCACAGCTTAAAGTTAGTTATATATCATCTAAAAAGACGAAAACGATTGCCGCCCCTCCATTGGTTGTAAATAAAGCGACCGCAACCTACGGGAACTATCTGTTTGTCCATTCCGGGTTAATGGGACGGTTTGAACCTGAAGATACCTGGAAAAGATCATCGGTGATTGATGTGTATGATTTGGTTAAAAACACCTATGCTTTTAGCTTTTATGTTCCGAACAGGGATAAAGATAAATTATCGGAATTTCGAGTTTATCAGAATCGATTAATTGCACAAATGGGGAATTATATTATGAGTTATCGACTGGATACCAAACTATTTGATTCGTCTATCACTAAATAAAATACATAAACATACTACGTAGTTCAGGGGAAAGCTGAAAACCTGCAAAAAGAGTAGGCTAAACATTTAATTTATTTATCATGAAAACTAAATTCAGAAAATTCGGTTTGCCAATGGGAGTTGCGTTACTTGCTGTTGGTGGGGCATTTGCGAGTACTGTTTCCTCGCAAAGCAAAAGTGTTTTGGCTGACAGACAAGGCCATATTAAAGTGGGGAGTACATGTACTCCAACACAAATTACGTGTTCCAACGTTTTTAACCCTCAAATGTGTAGTGACGGATCGAACATTCTATACGACTGGAATGGCACTTCCTGCCCACTGCCTTTGTACAAAAAGGTTACTCCGTAAACGGAACGTGAAGTAAATGACAATGCCCGATTGGAATTCAATTCGGGCATTGTTTGTTTATTCTAATCCTGAATTTGACGGAAAAGGAATTCCTTTTAAATAATGATCAAACCAAGCTTTGATTTTTATTGTTAAATCCTTTTGAAAAGCAGGTTGCAATAAAATATGTCCTTCGTTTGGATAGAGTAACAATGTATGTTGCTTTCTCAAATTTCGCATTGCCATGTGTATAGCAATACTTTGCTGAGGGTCTACCATAAAATCGTTTCTGCCTGTCCAATTTAGTAAAGGAACAGTTGCTTCAGAAGCGTGTGCAATGGGTGAATTATTAATAAATCCCTCATAATCTTCATACAATGATTTTCCCATTCGCATTTGGTGGGTTTGGTACCGCCACATTTGTGAACGACCGGCAGCTTCTAATGTTAGGGAATGTCCGACCAAATCTGTGCAAGCAGCTCCCGCCACTACAGCGGCAAACATTTTGGATTGCGTGGCGATAAAAGTGGCTTCATACCCCCCAAAGGAATGCCCTATGAGTCCTACCCTATTAGCATCTACAAGACCCTGGCCTATTACTTCTTTTACAGCCGCTTCTACACAATCGACTGCTGCCAACCCCGGATTAGTTTCTTTGTATGTTATGTCCGGATATAAAACAAAATAACCATCACTCGTATAGTGTGTTGGGTTGAAACCATCGGGATTGCTAAATGAAGGATTGTAATAATGATGTAGCAAATGAGACTGGTCTTCGTAGATGTATACCACAAGAGGGTATTTTTTATTGGAATCGTATCCGGCGGGATATTGCAGCACTCCATGTAATTTTTTACCCTCACTATTTTTATAGTTTATTACTGCTGATTTTGTCCAATTAAATTTGCTTTGCTGGCTATTGGTTTTCACTACAACCTTTTCCTTATTTTTTTCCAAATAAACAATTTGTGGTGACATATCGGCATTTTGCTGAACCAGAATATAACTGTCATTCTGCGCTGCTTTTTTTAATTGATTGATTCTCGCATTTTTAAATACCAGTTTTGAAATCCCTTTTTTTTGATTCCAAGTATAATATCCGCTTGCTTTTGTGTTGGTGTCGAAAGCATAGAGCAATACGCCTTTTTGTAAATCGAAATTTGTTCCAACGTAATCATAGCTCCTGAAAAGCTTTGAATTTTCGTATTGATTTGCATAAACCCTGTAACGCTTACCATCAGTATAACCGTTTGTTATTCTTTGTTTTATTTTACCGTTTGGACTGATTAACCAAACATCCTGCTTATCGTAAATAATTACAAACTCGCTGTCTGTTGACCAACCTGCAAAACCATGAGGTGTTGGTTCTCCACCCGGATAGGCTTCATCGTCTATGAGATTGGCAATGTTTTCGGTTATTAGTGTATTGGTTTTATGCTTGCAATCGTACACCCACCAATTATTATCTTTGAAATAGTTAATGTAACGGCTGTTTGGTGCTATCCCCCAATTCCCAATTTTTTGAGATACTTTTGATAGTATTCGTTCTTTCTTATGCGATTCTACGTCTGTTAACCAAAGGTCGGCTGGCCCCATCAATTCCTTTTGTGGTTCGTATTGATGTGGGTTGAAAACAATGGCTTTTTTGGTATCGGGCATCAATAAAACCGATGGGTGTTCGGTACTTGCTATTTCGAAAACGTTATTTGTAGCCGGTTGCCAAACTCCTAATTTTGGGCGTTTTGACGGGTTACCTTCCAATAGGTCTCTGCCGTTTTCTAACTTACTACTACTGTTCCATATTTCGACCTCATTCTTATCTGTGGAATGTTGATTAGCAACTGTTGTGTAAAAGAAGACCCGTTGTCCATCATTTGAAATCATTAAAGGTGTGAAAGACGGATTGTACAGAACTGATTTTTCAAGCGTATTCCAATGACTTTCCAAATCCAAAGAATCGATTTTTTCATTGTGAAACGGGTTGCTTAGCAAGTAGATTTTGTTTCTTGAAACAGAAGTTTCTGTTGCAACTTTTTCCTCTAAAAAAGCTATTGCGTTGCCGGATTCATTCCAAACCAAATTCTTTCTTACCGCTGCATCTGCATTAAAAACTGTTTTGCGGAAAATGACATCTTCTAATTTGATTAGTTCTACCGCATTATCTTTACTGATTATACTCAAAGCCTTTTTATCGTTGCTGATTTTATACTCCCGTATGTTTTGGATTTTAAGAATTTGATTTGTTTTTAAATCCTGAATTACTACATCGTTTTGCTGGTTTTCGTTTACTTGCATTAAAAGGAACTTTCCGTTCGAGAGGAAAGCTTTGCCCGTGCCATTTTGTATATTTTGTTCCGTTCCCGAACTCAGATTTTTAAGGACAACTCCTCCATTTGCATTTATGAAAACCCATTTGTTATCTTCACTAAATGTAGTGCCATTACCTCCCGGAAAAGCATATTTTATTGGTTTGGAAACGTGTTTTACAAACAAGGTGTCTTTTCCAGTAGGATACACCAATTTATAGGAAATCCACTTGCCGTTAGGGGAAATACTTTCCTGCGTGAGTGTACTCCACAAATCGTAATCTTGTGGTTTTAATTGCTTTTTTGGGGCAGACTGGGCGAACGCAAATTGAACAGTTAGCAGCAGTAGATAAAGCAAAGCGTATTTTATACTATTCTTTTTCATTAGTAGCCTGAGTTTTGGGGTTGGAGATTCGGATTAAGAATCAGTTCTGATTCCGGCAGAGGAAGTAATACATCTGTATTTTGCCATGATGGTTTTATGGGTGCTACTACTGCTGCTGCCTGACCTGTTCGCTTTAAGTCGAACCATCTGTGTCCTACTTCTGTAAATAATTCCACTTGTCTTTCTTTGCTGATGGCCTGTAGCAAATCTGATTGTGTGGCAGCACCGGTATTACCCAGTCCTGCCCTATTTCGGATTATGTTTATATCGTCCTGGGCTCCCGATATATTATTTTGATGTGCTCTTGCTTCGGCGCGGATTAGGTACTGTTCTTCTAGACGGAACAGAATGGAGTATTCCTGTGAAACCCCTGTGTTTGCATTTTGCTTGTATTTGTAGGGATGGTACCAAACATTTGTACCATCGGTAACGCTTTTTAACCAATGTGTTTTTCTAAGGTCGTTAGTTTCAAAAGCGTTCACTAACTCGTTACTTGCTGCCATGGAAACGGGCGGGCCGCTGGTAAAAATAAATAACCGTCCCTCATTTGTGTTTGCTCCTGCAATTCCTGAATGCATTTGTAAAATTGTTGAGGGATTGGTGTTTAGAAACGCTGCATCGAGATTGGTTTCCATATTGAAAGTTGGATTGTTTATTACCGATGTTGCTTCCGATTCTGCCAATGACCATTGTTGCTGATACAAATAGACTCTGGCTAAAAGTGCCTGAGCAGCTGCTTTGTTGGCTCTTATTCTCTCGGTTGAGGTATAACTGTCCGGCAATAAATTTTTGGATGTTTGAAGGTCGTTAATAATACGGTCGTAAACCAAAGTGGCCGGCATACGGCTGACGTGTGCATTTACCTGATAATTGGTAGTTTCGATATATGGAATATCGCCATAAAGGTTGACCAAGTAAAAATGAATAAGTGCTCTTATAAACAAAGCTTCCCCTACTAACCGATTACGTGGTTCTCCTGAAATTGCGGAATTTGAAACCCCTTCAAAAAGTGCATTGGCCGCATATATCTGTGCGTAACTATTACTCCACAGAGAGGAGACATAGGCATTTGAAGGAATTAAAGTATGGTTGTAAAAGTTATCCGCAGGTGCCATCGCATTTCCGTAAAATGTAAGTTCATCTGCATATAAACCCATTAGCGGACTAAGCCCATCGGTATTACCGGAAACAACTCCGTTTTCGCGCATTCTGGCATAAATATCGGATAAGGCTGCCGTTGCAGTTACCTCATCCTGATAAACCGCTTCGCCGGTTAATTGTGTTTGGGGTAAGTCCACCTCTGTGAAACTATCACAGCTGTAGCACATTACCCCCATACACAACCCAAATATTGCTTTTGTATATTGTAGTGTTTTCATATATGTAAAATTTTATTTTTTAGCGGTCATATATGGAATCGCCATTCTTCATTCCAGATTGTGATTTAGAATCATGGCGATTTCATCTTTATCTTTTTATTGTTAGAAACTAAGTTGCAAGCCCAAAGTATACTGCCGCAAAGGAGGCAAATAAGACATGGATTGGTTCTCGGGGTCTACTCCTTTGTAGTTGGTGAATGTTAACAAATTTTGCCCTTGGAGATATACTTTTCCTGAGAATGTTTTGGACCATTCGGAAGGGATTTTATAGGACAAACTCATGCTTTTTAACCTCGCGAAAGAAGCATCTGAAATGGTGGCATTGCTGTTTTGAAATCTGAAATAAGCATCTAAAGCTGCTCCATTTGCTCCGGTTGTATATACCTGAACATCTGGATTTGTTCCTCCGTCCGGCCAATGGTTTAGTGCGTATACCGGTAGGTTTGTCATAGTACCCGCTAAATTCATCGCATACAAATAGTTTTTACCGTTTTGCTTTACGAACTGGAAGAGGAAATCCATTTCCCAATTTTTGTATCGGAACTGGTTGCTTAGGCCTCCAAACCATTTTTGGGAGATATCGCTGATGTACTGACGGTCTAAAGGTGAAGTGATTTGTCCGTCGTTATTATAATCCTGAAACTGATAGGTACCCGTTGCCGGATCTATGCCCGTATAATGATACCCTTTGATGATATTAAGCGGTTGCCCGACCACATAAGTATTGGCATAGGTTGAACCTTCCAATCCTTTAAATTCGAGTAATTTGTTTTTTGGAATGGTTAGGTTTAACGACGTTGTCCATGTGAAATTTTTGTTTTTGAAGTTTGTTGTGCGAAGTTCTGTTTCTAAACCTCTGTTTTGCACCGATGCGTCGAGATTTGCCTGCATGGAAGGGAAACCCGTTGTTGCAGGTAACGGAATACCCACCAATTGATTGGAAGAGCGGTTTTGATACCAAGCCGTTGACCACATTATTTTATCATTAAAGAAGCCTAACTCGGCTGCAAATTCTAATTTCTTATTGGTTTCCCATCCGAATTTAGGATTGAATAGTTGGGTAGGCTGTAATCCGGTAACGCCACCATAGGTATTGCCGCTGATGGAATAGGAATCCAGAAACTGATAGTCGCCTATTTGGTCGCTACCTGTGGTACCGTAACTGCCGCGTAGCTTTCCGAAGCTTAGCCATGAAAGGTTATCTGCTATTACCCTTTCTTTTGAAAACAACCAAGCGGCACCAATGGCTCCAAAATTTGCAAAGCGATTACCCGGGCCAAAACGGCTGGAACCGTCTCTTCTTCCGGTAAGGTTAATAATGTATTTATCGTTATAGTTATAATTTAACCTACCAAAAAATGCCTGGTATTTATATTCGGAAATTTGATTGCCGGTTGTTTGAATCATGGATGCTGCGCCCAGACTGTGTATTAGACTGTTGCTGGCAAAACCTATCCCTAATTGTGATAGCCTTTCACTGTTTTGTGATTGGAAAGTAGTTCCTACAAGCATGTTCACTTTATGTGCCGACCACTGTTTGTTCCAGTTTACTTGCGGCTCGATTATCCAGGAAGAACGTTTGCCGTTGTTTACAAAAAGTAAGGAACTTGCGCTGGTAACCCCATAGGCAGGATTGTACATGGTGGAAGGCATGGTACGGTTTTCGCTTAGATTTGTATCGTTATACCCTAAACTGGTTTTTACCTCCCAATTTGGAAACAACTTATAGGACAGTACCGAACTTGCGATAAGATTAGCCGTTTTGTTTTCGTATTGACTGAGGGAATTGGCCAATGGATTATTGAATGTTCCGTTTTCCCAATTTAGGTTTCCTGAGCTATCGTACAACGCTGGTGCATTGGGTGCTAAGGTGTATGCCTGTGTGGTTAAATCGCTTGCCTGAATGGTGTTTTTGTCTTTAGCATAATTGACCGAGAGATTGAAATTGAATTTATCATCGGAGGAGTGGTGTGTTATGCTGTTTAGCACTGCGCCTTTCGTATAATGGTCGTCGCCGGGGAAAACGGTGGTTTCCTTACGGTAAGTACCACTTACTAAAAATTGGGTTGCTTTGCTACCGCCTGATAAAGTACCTTGGATGTTATTGAAAAGGGCTGTCCCTCCTATCAGTTCTTTTCGCCAATCGGTATATCGGTTTTGATCCCAGATGCCATTGATATCGTAGGCATAGAACGGATAAGCCGTAATACCATCGTTTGCAAACGCTTCACGACGCATGGCAAGGTATTGTTGGGTATTCATCATTTTCATGGTTCTGGTAACATTACCGATACCTGAATAGCTGTGGAAACTGAACTTGGTTTTTCCTTCTTTTCCTTTTTTGGTTGTGATTAAAATTACGCCGTTTGCTCCGCGTGAGCCGTAGATTGCTGTTGCATCGGCATCTTTTAATACTTCGATGCTTTCGATATCGGAAGGGTTGATACTGCTTAACGGGCTGCTGGTTCCGGCCAATATACTTGCCGAAGTTTGTATATCACCAAGGGACTGTGAACTATAGGGAACACCATCTACAATATACAAAGGCGTATTCCCGTCTGCCCGCAAGCTGTTTATCCCTCTGACTTGGATATCGAAACCGCCGCCGGGAGCGCCTGTATTTTGTACAATATTAACCCCGGACATTCTCCCCTGCATGGCTGCGAGTGGATTACTTACCGGTTGTTTTTCTATGTCTTTGGACGAAATTTTGGCGATACTGCCCGTGCGTTCTTTTTCCTTAACGGAATAATAGCCTGCATTGACCACTACTTCCTGTAGCTGTGTGGCATCATTATCCTGTAACTGCACATTGATAATCGAACGCCCGTTTACCGGAATGTAAAGCGGTTTATATCCTATGAAGGACATAACAAGCGTATCTGAAGCCGCGGCAGCGATTTGATATTTCCCGTTTATATCGGACATGGTACCTGTGTTTTTTCCTTTTATGGTAACGGAAGCTCCGGGGAGTGTACCGGTAGTGTTGGTAATTATACCGCTGACCTGATGTGTTTGTTGCAGTGTTTTGGCATTTGGCGAAGTTGCCATTGCCCTGACGGACGGACAAGTAAAGAGTATACCCAAAATAAAGGAATACCATAGCCTGCTCCATCCCTTGTGGAATGAAAAGTTTTTCATAATATTGGTTTGGTTAATGAAACGTTAGTTTTGTTTGCTTGGGCCTTCTGTACTTATGCGCCAACACTAGGCAGGAGGCTCTTTTTATTTTAGATTATTTCATCATAGGCAACACTGTTATGGTTTGACATTGTTTAAAACAATGCCACTACACGCTTAATGCAGCTAAGCCATAGTGGCATATAACGGCAAGGTAAACCCAGCCGGTTTTATTATGATTTTGCGAGCCTGTGAATGTGAAGTTTTGCTTTGAAAAAAGGAAAGTTTAGCGCATAAAAAAGCGTGGAACTCAGCTTATCCGCTTCAGAGGTACTGGTATACCCTACACACGAATAAGTGAGCCCACGCCAAGGACGTGAGCATCTTAACTTATCATCTCGTGTGTTAAAAATTACCAGTTTTCTGAAACGAGATTCAAAGCGAATGCTTCAATATTGTATTTGAAGAATCGCAAAATTAATGCTTTTTATAGCATTATGCTGACAAATATAAAAAACATTACCGACATATATGTCGTTGCGTCAATCTTTTTTTCTCTGTCTATTTGAAAACAAATGAAACAGTTAATAAATAATCAGCTATTATCGGCTATAAGAAAGGTTTTACAAGACCTACGTGCAGAAGCAAAGCTGACACAAGATGCTGTTATAACTGATATTTTTGATTCAAAAAATGTAACAATCAACCTAGCAAGGATTGAAACTGGCACTGGAAACATTTCTCCAAGCACTCTATTTCTTCTCTGTGAATACTATAAAATTTCTATTTCAAACTTCTTTAAACGGGTTGAAGAAGTTGACAAAAAATTAAAGATATATGACAAAAAATAGAAGATGCCTATGGCATCTTTTTTTATTTACGGGAAACCGTAATGCAGTATTTAAGATTATTCTTATTTTTGACAGAAACTTCATGTATTTAGAAGTTATGCCTCATACTAAAAAAATCAATACAACAAAATAAAATGGCAGACAGAACAGCAATAGACACAATCCGAGGATATTTTTATCAATTTGACTATTCGATAATTTCCCTGCTTAATTTATCAAAAGACACAGATTCAATTTTAGTTGAAGGTGTAGAAGATGTTGATATTACGACAGCAACTGAAACAACTGCAATACAATGCAAATACTACGAGAATACAGAGTATAATCATTCTGTTATTAAAAAACCAATAATGTTAATGCTTAATCATTTCAAAGATGTAAAATTAGGCAAGGAAACTGAAATAAAATACAAACTAAGAGGCTTCTATCAATCAGGTCAATCGAAATTATCACTACCATTAAGTGTTCAAAATCTTAAAGATGATTTCTTAACTTACACTCAAACTGAAAAAATTAATGGTGTAAGCACTAAAGTCAAACATTTCCACCATGATGATCTTAATCTTAACGATGCTGAATTAAATGAATTTATTGGGTTACTTGAAATAGATATAAATGCTATAGAATTTGAAAAACAATTTAAAGAAATTATTAATCTGTTCAAGACCAACTTTAATTGCAGTGATTTCTCAGCAGAATATTATTTTTACAATAGTGCATTAAGAGTTATTAGAGATATCTCAAAAGACTCAAACCAATTAAATAGAAATATTACCAAAGCTGAATTTCTAAGACGGGTAAATAATTCAAAAATATTATTTAATGAATGGTATGTTTTAATAAAAGGCGAAAAAGCACATTATGCTAATTTAAGAAAAGAATATTTTGGCAATCTAAATACATTGTTCAAAGAACGATTTTTTCTATTTGAAGTTAATTCTAGTTCTTATTCAAGAAGTGATATAAAAACTCTTTTAAATTTAATAATTAAAAATTACACGAAAATAATAAACCAACCTACTCCATTTTCTCCTTATGTATACATTCATGGTATAGATTCTTTAGAATTAATTGAATTAAAAAAGGATTTGATTGAAGATGAAATAATAATTTCCGATGGTTTTGATTTTGAAGGAGCTGAATTCAATCCAAAATCTGTTATAAAAAAACCAAATTATTCAAATCAAATCAAACTAAAATTTCTAAATAAAATAGAATTTTTAAAAGATACTCTTGCAATAACTGGAAGAAAGTCTGAAATCTATCAATTTTACCTAAATGACATTTTTTTTGATTGTAACTCAAGTTCTGTCAAAGAAATAAAAATCCAAGTTGATAATTTAAATAAAATTAAAAATATAATATAACCATGAGCATAGAAAATTCCACAGAGCAAAATGCTCAAGTTGTTGCCGTTTTCCCTGATAAAGTTAAAATAGTTGTTAAAGATCTGGAAATATTTAAAAATGTTGATGAGACATTGAAAGTAGGTTCATACTTAAAAATAGAAGATAGCGAAAATGCAAGTCTTATTGCTATAATTGAAAATTTTCAAATTTCAATTCGAGACACCAAAGACGAAAAAGGAGAAATAATACATGTAAGAGAACATATTATCGAAGCTTTCCCTCTTGGTGTTTTAAGAAATGGAAAATTTGAAAGGGGTGGTGATTCTCTAGCTATACCACCAAAAGATGTATTTCCAGCAACAATTGAAGAAATAAAGAATATATACGAAGAATCTATTGCTCCAAATGAAAGTTTTTGTTTTTCATCTCTAGCTTCAAATCCTTCTGTTAAAGTCCCTATTAATGGCAATAAGTTTTTCAATAAACATATTGCAGTAGTCGGTTCCACTGGGTCTGGTAAATCACATACCTTATCATCAATTATTCAGAAAGCAGTATCATCTAAAAATGGAAATTTCTCTTTAAATAATTCTCACATAATTATTTTTGATATTCATTCTGAGTATAAAGCTTCTTTTCCAGATGCAAATATTATAGATATTGGCAGCTTAATTTTACCTTATTGGCTTTTAAAAGGTGAAGAGCTAGAAGAGTTTTTTTTGGATACAGAAGCTAATGATCATAATCAAAGAGCAATTTTGAAAGAGGCAATTGTAAATAACCGAAAATTAAAATTTTTGGGAAGTGATGAAGAAAAAAATAGAATTCATTTCGACTCACCTCTTCCATTTGATTTAAAAGAAATATTACAATATGTTTCAAACAGAAATAATGAAAGGAAAATTACTAATAATGATATAACTTGGGAAGATTCAACTGGTCATAAATTTATATTTAATGAAGAAAATTGTTTTCGCCTTTTCACAGAAAAATTAATTCCAACTGGAACAGCTGCTGCTGGACACAATGGTAAATTAATAAATTTTATAAATAGACTTGAAAATAAACTTACTGATAAAAGATTAGATTTTTTACTAGGTGAAAAATCAACAAAAATATCATTTGAAGATACAATCAAGAATTTGATTGGTTACTCATCAACAAATTCAAACGTTACAATACTTGATTTAAGTGGTGTTCCTTTTGATGTATTAAGTATTACTGTTTCTTTAATATCAAGACTTGTTTTTGAGTATGGGTATATATATAAAAGACTAAGATGTTTAAAAGATACCAACGAGAAAATAAATAATGATATCCCTATTTTATTAGTGTTTGAAGAAGCACACAAATATGTGCCTGACAGTGATTTAGCCAAATATAGGTCTGCTAAACAATCAATAGAACGAATTGCTAAAGAAGGTAGAAAATATGGGGTAACTTTACTTTTAGCTAGCCAAAGACCTTCTGAAATTTCAGAAACAATTTTTTCGCAATGCAATAATTTCATAGCAATGAGATTAACAAATCCTGTCGACCAAAGTTATGTCAAAAAATTACTACCCGATTCTTTGGGTTCATTAGTTGACAAAATGACTTCATTAAAACAAGGAGATGCATTATTAGTTGGGGAGTCTATAATTTTACCTTCAATTGTAACAATAGACAGATGTGCCCCTCAACCATCATCAAATGATATTCCATATTGGGAATTATGGAAAACAGAATGGAAAGACATGAATTTTGAGAAATTAAAAGAAGAATGGTATAAATAGAAGACCGAAAAAGCACGAAGGCATAACAGCGGTTTTAAGAAATTGTGGCTTTAGACAAACTAATTACTTTTTTACAGTTTATACATTAGATGCTTTAGGGCATCTTTTTGTTTTTATAGCACCATGTTATAGTTGTCAATTTGGAATAAACAGTTATCTAAAACGGAGCATTTACTTTTACCATAAACACCACTACCCTAGTTAGTGTATTTTTGGGTTATGGGATGGTATGAAATAATAGGGTTGGTTGTGGTTTGGGTTTTAGGGCTTTACTTGAGAGGAAAGCTTGTTGAGCATAGGAGGGATTTTTATAGGGGTTATAATGGGAGTTGGAAGAATAGGAAAAGGAAATGAAAGGCGCTTTTGGGGCGTCTTTTTTTTTGTAGGTAAAAGTTTAAATAGCTATATTCGTATATTATACATCAACTAAATTTTTATTATGAATAAAGGAATCATCAAATTCTATAACGAAACTAAAGGATTTGGATTTATTAAAGAAGATGAATCAGACAAAGAATACTTCGTGCATGTATCTGGTTTGGTAGATCAAGTTAAAGAGAATGATAGTGTATCATTTGAATTGGAAGAAGGACGTAAAGGGCTTATGGCTGTTAATGTGAGACAAGTATAATATTTTTTTAAAACAATTGTTACAGGACTTGGCTTTGTGCCAAGTTTTTTTTTAGAAATAGATTGTGAATTTAAACTCAAATTGAATAGCTAAAATGACTCTATAAATTGCAAACTGACCGATAAATAATTATGACAACTGATACAAAACTAATCTCCAGAATAGGATATAAAGACATTTTTAAAAAATCAATTAATAAGGATAAACTAATTGAGAAAATTGAACTTGTACCCGCTCTTGAGTTTCTAACTGTATTAAATAAGTTTGAATATAAAGTTCATGAAAAAGACACAAGTGAATTACGTTTTATTTGTAATGATTGGTTAAAAAGTTCTGATGAAAAAATAAAAAAAACAATTATTGATTATTATACCAATTTTCTAACAGAAAATAAAAGGAAACAAAGAGATTTTACCGGTTTACAATCAATTAAAATAATAAACCAAACAGCAACACTTAGGGTAATCGAATTGCTTTTGGCTAAGGGAACCAATAATTGTAAAAGTGAGTATGACGAGGAAAATTTATTCAAATTATATTTAAGTGTAAATGATGAGATAGCCGAAAGAGAAAATATATTTTTTGAAAAATGGCAGCAAATTTTTGGTACTAAACACAATGAAATTCGATTTCATATGTATCTTGGTATTAATCAAGCTATCATGAATCGTGAACCTCTAGGAAAAAAAATATGGGTTGAAGCTTTAAAATTTATTCAGTTTGAAAAGTGGATTAAAAATCAATCCAAATACGAAAATTTCACAAAAGACTATCTTAAAAAATTTGACTCTTCGGAATGGTACGAACTCTTTACTTTGATTTTTCATCTTAATAAATTAGCTATTAATAATTACAAATTTAATGTTGATGAAAACAGCAAAGATTTAAAACTCCTTTCGTATTTTTCAAATCATGAGGAAAAAACACCTAACTGGAATGAATTTTCGGAAATTAGAAAAAGGCCTCTCTTTAAGCTGCCAAATGGCGAATATTTAATTCTTGACTTTTCCTTTTTATTAGATAAATTTTTCTCCGGAATTTATCATGACATCCTTGAATTTAGTAATAATACCAATGTTAATGGGTTTCATCAGGACTATAGCACCAATTTTATTGAAAAACACTTATTAGTCAATACATTAAAAGCTGTTTTTGGTAAAAGTTATATTCAGTTTGATGAAATAAAAATAAAGTCAGTTGGGAAAAAAGGAGTGGACAATATTGCACTCCCAGACTATTATGTTAGAAATGGAAACAAGATTTTCGTATTTGAATGTAAGAACTCCCTAATTTCTAATAAATTAAAAATTGAAGCTGATTGTGATGCAATAGAGAATGATTTAAAAAACAAATTTTATCATAACGGCACTAAAAACAAAGCCGTAAAGCAACTTCTTAACTTCGTTGAATTATCAGACAATGGCCAATATAAATTTTTCGATACTAACACAAAACTTGAAAAATGTATCTATTACCCTATTTTAATTACTACTGACAACACACTAACGTCGTTGGGATTTAACGCTATCCTTAATGAATACATGTCAAATGATTTAAGAAATATCGATAATAGCCTTAAAAACAGAATAAAACCATTAACGATTATACATATAAACGATATATTACTTAGAACCACCCAATTGAAAAAACTCGACTTATTAATTGAGGATTACATTAAATATTACAGAAGTAAAAAAGCAGTAGATTCTTTTATTTCGTTTTCTGATTATTTAGAAAGGGTTAAGTTTAAAAACAACAGTAGCCTTGATCATAAATCCTATAAAGAAATTTTAAACAATTCAATGTTCCCTGAAAATTAATTAGTTCTTATAAATTTCATTTAAGTCTATACGAAGTACTCCTACCCTTCCCTTCCTGCTCCAGGATATCTTTTTGCATAAGATCCTGAATATCGCGCAAAGCAGTATCTGTAGAGGTCTTGTTAATTTTTGCATATTTTGAAACATTGAGTACCCCAAAGAAATCGTCGAGAAGTAAATGAAGTATTTTTTGCTGTCTGACATTGAGTTGTGTCTCCTTGTGTGTTTCCCAAAATTTTGCGCGTATTAATGTTTTAGAAACTACCTCGTCTGTTTGTGCCATAGAATGCATAAGGCAATCCAGAAACCATTCTAACCATGGTGTTATGTCTAACTCGCCTTTTTGGGTGTTTTCCAGTATATCGTAATACTTATTTCTTTCTGCCTGTATTTGTGCTGACATGGAATAGAATCGCTGTGGGCTTTGGTCTGCTCGTGCTAATTGTAAATCGGCAATTGCTCGGGCAATACGTCCGTTACCGTCGTCGAACGGGTGTATGGTTACAAACCATAAATGTGCAATTGCAGCTTTTATTACGGGATCTATACCTTGGTCTGTTTCCATCCAGCCTAGAAACTGTTGCATTTCTGCGGGTACTTTGGTTGCTGGTGGAGCTTCAAAGTGTATTTTTTCCTTACCCATAGGTCCCGAAGTTACCTGCATTACATCATCACGCCACGCGCCGACATTGATTTTATACATACCGCTTCTTCCGGTTGGAAATAATGCTGCGTGCCAATCAAAAAGCCGTTCGGCTGTTAATGGTTTGGCGTAGGATTGTGTTGCATCTAAAAGCATTTCTACAATTCCCTCGACGCTACGCTCTGCCGGTACAGCTCCGGCAATTTCAATACCCAAACGTCTGGCTATGGAGGAACGTACTTGTTCCGGATTAAGTTGTTCGCCTTCAATCTGACTTGTTTTTACCACATCTAAAGTAAGTGCCTTTAACATGGTTTCTTCCTGTAGTTTAAAACCTAAAGCCTGCATTTGGCCAAGTATTTTTCCTTGATTGTGCCTCACTGCTCCCAATAATGGAGAGATTTTATCGGCATCCCAAGTGAAGTTTGGCCAGTCTTTTCTTTGATGTATGTACATAATCACCGCTGTTTTGCGGTAAATATAAGATTTTTTTACCGCATTATGATTGGTTTGCGGTGATTATTTGATTTTTTTACCGCATTTTCGCAGTGATTATGCGCGCTATTCACCGCAATATGACAATAAATTTGTAAAAAAAAAGTTATTTAGATCTCAAAAATCTCTCAAAACCTGTTCGTTTTTTGGTCTGATTTAAAGCCTTTTATTTGGTCAAATTACCAATTATAACTATCTTAGCAATATAAGATTTGAAGATGTTTGCAGTACAGATGCAAAATCGAGACCCTTGTTTTTTTGGTTACTTGTAACCCTTATAAATAAACGGATTAGTTAGGATGTTCGAATCCTGCTCTCCCCACAAAAGCACTTAGACAACTAAGTGCTTTTTTATTTAGTTTCATTTTGAGTAAAGTTTCTTCTGTTTTCATCCTTCCCCTATTTATCGAAAATGATTAAAATTCTAAAATAACTCCTCTTTAAAATATTTTAAACAACATTCGAACACTAAATACAATTACCAGAAAAGCCACCGCAAGAATTGCCGTTTTCTGAGGCAATTTCCCGGCTAATTTAGCAGCAAACGGAGCAGCAATCGAACCACCGAAAATAAGTCCTATCACAATGTACCAATGACTCACACCCAAGGACGCGAAAAACGTTACCGAAGCCGCCAATGTAACGAAGAACTCCGCTAAACTCACCGTTCCTACCACATAACTCGATTTTCTTCCTTTGGCCAAAAGTGTTGAAGTCACAATTGGCCCCCAACCGCCGCCGCCAAAAGCATCCAACAAACCTCCCGCAAATCCTAAAACCCCAGTATGTTTTATTTTTTGCTTTTCAATTTTCTTTCTGAAAGCAATACCAATCAATCGGATTCCGATAATCATCGTATACGTTGCCAAAACAGTATAGGTAATGGTTTCGTATTTAGTTCCGAGGTAAATCAGCAGCAAAGCACCAAGCACTGCACCGGCAACACCAGGAAGAGCCAACCATAGTAAAAGCTTCTTGTTTACATTGCCGAATTTGTAATGCGAAAAACCACTGATACCGCTGGAAAACATTTCAGCAGTATGAATGCTTCCGCTAATGGCCGGTAATTTGATTCCGAAAAGCATCATGCTGGTCGCACATGTTACACCATATCCTAAACCAACGGCGCCATCAACCAATTGTGCAAAAAAACCAACCAAAACCATTGCGTAAAAAGCAGGTGGAATTTCCTTTACGAAACTGCTGAAATTGTCCACGGAAACTATGGTAGACAATCCGTAACCAAAGAAAATCGCCAAAAAAACAACTGCAATTTCAAAAGTGAGTTTCTTATATCTTTTTGTTTCTTTTTTATTTTCGTGCGGATTAACCAATACCGCAGTAGCTTTGTTGAGTGAACTTAATTTTGTTTGCAAATCCCCTTTATGACGCGCCCTGAAAGCATTTAAATTTTCAATGCTGTCAGTAATATCATCCGGAATGGCTTCTTCCAGATGTTCGCGTAATCGTCGTGCCAAAACAGGCGACTTTCCGTTGGTGGAAATAGCAATTTTCAGATGACCTTTATTAACAATCGAACCCAAATAAAAATCACACAAATCGGGCTGATCCGCGGCGTTAACTAAAATACCTTTCTTATTGGCAAGGTCTTTTATTTCACGATTCAACTGAGTATCATCAGTAGCAATTATCACAAAATCAACCGCTTCCAAATCGTGATTCGCAAAAGATCGCTCTTCCCATTTTAAATGCGGATTCAAGTGCAAAAAGTCTTTAAAATCGGCATTAATTTGCTTGGCCACAATCGTAATTTGTGCCAATGGATATTGCCTCAAAAGCGTTTCTGTTTTTTCCAACCCTACTTTTCCGCCGCCTACAATGAGAAAACGAAATTTGTCGGTTTTTATAAATATTGGAAATAATGTATTTTCCATCACTGTTTCTTTTTTAATGTTATCGTATGAAACAAGGACAATCGTACAATGTCTCTGTCGTAATAATCCACTCCTGATGTGCGTTGCTGAAACCACTTCATATAGCCAACTTCAAAGGAAAAATAAGGGTTAATACAATAATGTAATCCCAACGAAATCCGATTCTGATCGAAAGTGTTTCTGACGATTTTACTTCCGGCATTGAACATTATTTCGTCTTTCAGTTTCACCGAAATCAGGTCTTCCTTATTTTTCTTCTTAAGAACAGGAATATCCAATCCGAGTTGATAGCGTATCCGTATATTCGAATAACGATAGCCGCCGACCAACGCATTATTTTCAACATCATGAAAAAAGCGCGCTTCTACTTTATACCGATGGGAAAGTGTTAAAAATGATAACTGCTGTTTAGTATCTAAACCTATATTCGGACGCAATTCCGGAACCATCAAATGACTTTCCGATTCTGGATCCTGCGGACTTTGTAAAAAAAGCGTCATTCCCACCGAAGCATTCCAATTTTCAAAAATCTTTCGCTGAATGCCCGTCCGGAAAACCAACTGATGCTGTGCCGACGGGTTAATAAACTGACGTTCCTGAATCTCACTGTTCAACGTCCAATTCGCATTGAACTTTAAAGTATTATAATAACCGTACCACAATAATTCCTGATGGATTACTTTTTTTTGTGCAAACAACGAAAACGATGCAAACAACACATAAATCACTAACGATTGTCTAATTCTTTGCAAAAAACTTCCTAAATGAGAAATCTCCAAATGTTTCATTGTGCTTTCGTTCTTTAACGTATTGATGTAACAGGCTGTCCACTTCGGTTAAAATTTCTGCTTCGGTTTGTTTTTCCTTGTATAATTTGTTCAGTCGTTGTCCGTAACGATCGCCGCCTAACATGAAATTGTATTGTCCCGGTCCAGTGCCGATAAAACCTAATTCGGCAACATACGGACGACCGCAACCGTTAGGACAACCCGTCATTCGGATGGAAATTTCCTCTTTTTGTAGGCTGTATTTTTCCAATAAAGGTTCGATTTTCGTTACCAATTCCGGTAAATACCGCTGTGCTTCCGCCAAAGCTAACGGACACGTTGGTAATGCTACACACGCCATCGAATTTTTACGAAGTGTGCTGTCGTGTTTGTCGATTTCGTGTTTCTCCAGTAAGATTTCTGCTTTCGGCTTATCGCTTTCGCAGATTTCTCCTAAAATCAAATTCTGATTCCCCGAAAAAATGAAATTGGAAATATTCAACTGTGCCAATTCATATAAAAATTGCTTCTGATACGGTTTCACTACACCATGTTCCACAAATAAGGTGTAAAACCATTTTCCTTCATGGCTTTGTTCCCAACCAAATCGATCGCTTCTTTCCGTAAATTTGAAAGGCTGTGCCGGCAATAAATCAAACCCGATTCGGCTTTCCAGTTCTTTTTTGAAACCTTCAACAGTTAATTTATCAACAGTATATTTCATACGGGATAACTTTCGGTCAAAACGGTTTCCGAAGTCTCTTTGCACCGTTAAAATCTCATAAACTGCCTTTAAGGTTTTTTCTTCTGTGTCGGTAAAACCGATAATCGATCCCAAACGCGCATAAGTATTTGGGTTTCCGTGTGTGGTTGCCAATCCGCCACCCACAGCTATATTAAAACCTTTTAACTGATTGTTTTCCACGATGGCTATCAGTCCGATATCATTGGTAAAAACATCCACATCGTTAGACGGCGGAATCGCAATGGCAATCTTGAATTTTCTTGGCAGATAACGGTCTTCATACAACGGATCGGCTTCGGCAGAACGTTCGTAAATTTTCTCGCCATCCACAAAAACTTCATAATACGATTGCGTTTTAGGCAGCAACAACGTCGAAATCTTATCGGCATATGTATAAATCTCGCGATGCAAAGGCGAAAGTTGCGGATGCGAACTCACAATTACGTTTCGATTTACGTCGCCACAGGCCGCAATCGAATCTAATTTGGCAGTATTAAACGCCTGAATGGTCGGACGCAATTGGTGTTTTAACAATCCATGCAATTGTACCGTTTGTCGCGTAGTAATTTTCAAAGTTCCTGTACCGAATTCCTCTGAAATATCGTGCGTTGCCAACCATTGTTCGGCAGTGATAACACCTCCCGGAATGCGCAAACGAATCATAAACGAATACAGTTTGTCTAATTTTTTCTCAGCACGTTCCACCCTTCTGTCACGGTCGTCCTGCACGTACATGCCGTGAAATTTAACTAATGTTTCATCATCCGGGCGTACATTTCCGGTGTGATTGTCTAAATCTATACTCTCTTTTAAAGTGCCTCTTAAACCGTCGCTTTGGGTTTTTATGGCTTCTATTGGTGATAATTTTTCGCTCATTATTTTTTTAGCTTGCAGCTATTAGCTTCGTTATTAATACACATCTTTTTGGTATTTCCCAGTGGTTTCCAAATCGTCTAAAACTTGTTTAGCTTCTTCAATACTGATGTTTCTTTCTGTTGAAATTACTTCTATGATGGTTTGCTCGACATCGCTACTCATTGGATTTTTCTGGCCGCAGATGTAAATGGATGCACCGTTTTCCAGCCATTCATTAAATTCACCTGCTTTTTGCCGGATACGATCCTGAACATAAATCTTCTCTTTCTGATCTCTTGAAAAAGCGGTATCTAATTGCGTCAGTACCCCTGTGGAAAGCCATTCCTGAATTTCCGTCTGATAATAGAAATCGGATACAAAATGCTGTTCCCCAAAAAACAACCAGTTCTTTCCTTCTGCACCGGTAGCATCGCGATGGGCGAGAAAACTTCTAAAGGGTGCAATTCCGGTACCGGGACCAATCAGAATAATATCTTTATCGTCTTCCGGCAATTTGAAATTTTGGTTTTTATGAATGTAAAATTCGATTTTGGTATCTTTTTCCAAATCGGCTAAAAACTGCGAACACAAGCCTGTTTTGATGATCCCATCAACCTGAAATGCATTCAGATTAACCGTTACGTGCACTTCGCCTTCATGCGCTTCCAAAGCAGAAGAAATCGAATATAACCTTGGCGCAATCGGATGTAACAACGTAAGTACTTCATCGAAAGAAACGACTTCCGGTTTTGTATACTTCTTCAGAATATCCAACAAATCTGCTTTTTCTTCAGTGATTTCTATTCCGAATAATTTAGAGAATGTATCCAATGATTTTTCACTTAACCCCCTTATATTTTTATCAAAAAGGCGTTCTTTTTCACAATTTTCATCAAAAAACAATATAATTTCGGCAATTTCATCTTTATTGTTTTTCGGATAAAATCCGATTGCATCACCCGGTTCATAACTCAATTCTTCCTCAGTTGCGATTTCGATATGATAGGTTGTTTTGTTAGATCCCATATCATTTAAAACCACTTTATGGCTGATAATTCCGGTATACGTTTTTTTTGCAGTTGCGGTACTTTCGATATTTTTTTTCTGAGGAATAACAGTTTTTCCCGAATGTTGAATTGCCGCTAACAGTTCATTAAACCATAGTTCCGCCGTTTGTACATAATCAACATCCGCCTTTTGAAAAGCTACTGCCGGTTGTGCTCCCAAACGCTTCAGTTGTTCATCAATCGCTTCACCGGCGCGGCAAAAAAGCGGATACGAAGAATCGCCCAATCCTAAAACCGCGAACTGAGTTTTACTCAAATTCACTGAAGAATTACTTAAGTTGTCGAAGAATTTTATTGCGTTTTGCGGTGGATCACCTTCGCCTTGCGTACTCATGATTACAATCAGAAACGCTTCATTTTCAAGTTTTTCAATTGGATATTGAAACGCGTCTACGGCTTTCGACTGGATTTTATTTTTCTTCAGTAACGCTTGCAGCTGAGAAGCCAGTTTTTTCGAATTTCCGGTTTCAGTTCCGTACACAATAGTTGGTTTGATTACTACTGTCGTTGGAATTTCAAGTGTTGGTGTTATTTCCGTTTGGGCCAAAATTCCGGCCAGATACCCTTTTGTCCAGATAATTTCATCTCTGGAATACTGTTTTACCAAGTCTTTTAATACGGTTAATTTATTTTCAGCCAGCATGTTGTAAGTTTATTATGTGGTTATCGAAATACGATTTTGTATTGGACTCTTCTTCAAACCAAGCGTAGTCCGCATGAAGATTCACTACATTCCCGATAATTATTAATGTGGGAACATATTCGAATTTGGGCAATTGTTTTGTTTTTAAATCTTCAAAGGAAAAAACACTGGTTTTCTGAAAAGGCGTTGTAGCCTGTTGCACCACCGCAATTCCTTTATTGGAATCAATTCCGCTGGAAATCAGGTAATTTGTCAAAGCATGCAATCGTTGACCACTCATATAGAAAACCAAAGTATCCTCCGTTTTTGCCCAATCAGTCCATTGTGAAGGAATGATTGAACTCAGATCGAATAATGTCAGAAAGCGCACTCCACGAGCATGTTCCCTTGCTGTTAAAGGAATTCCCGTGTAAGCAGCGGCACCAAATGCAGCAGAAATTCCCGGAATAATTTCATACGGAATTTCATTTTCTTTTAGCACCTCCAACTCGTCCAAAATATTGGAGAACAGCGAAGCATCGCCTCCTTTCAGGCGCAATACCAGTTTGTTTTGTTGGGCAAATTCAACCATCAAATCGTTAATGTCGCCTTGTGGTGTATGAATTCCTTTGGAACATTGTTTTCCAACATAAAGTACCAAAGCCTCTTTTCGGGCGTGGTTAACTATCATTTCCGGTGAAACTAATCGGTCGGTTAAAACTACATCGGCAGTTTGCAGGTATTTCAGTGCTTTGACACTTATTAAATCGGGATCACCCGGACCTGCGCCCGCCAGAATGACTTTTCCTCTGTTTTCTATATTCATTTCTTTATTTTTTTTTTGCGGATTAATACAATCCTTCTATGGATAAATAGCGTTCGCCTGTATCGTAATTGAAGGTTAAAACTGTTGCTCCTTCCGGTATTACTTCTATTTTTTTGGCTACAGCAGCTAACGAAGCACCTGTCGAAATTCCAACTAATATTCCTTCCTGTCTGGCAATTTTTCTGGCATAATCAAACGCTTCATCTTTACCAACTTGAATGATTTCATCAATCAATTCGTTTTGCAAAACGGAAGGCACAAATCCGGCTCCGATACCTTGTAAAGGATGGGGTCCCGGTGATCCACCACTCAAAACAGGAGACAATTCCGGTTCTACGGCGATTACTTTCAGGTTGGGAAATTTGGCTTTCAATACTTTGGAAACACCTGTAATATGTCCGCCAGTTCCAACTCCGGTAATCAGATAATCAATCCCTTCCGGAAAGTCACTAATGATTTCCTGTGCCGTAGTTTTTTCGTGTGCTGTTACATTTGCAGGATTGTCAAACTGTTGCGGAGACCAGGCGTTTGGAATTTTCGCCACTAGTTCATTGGCTTTTTCGATGGCGCCTTTCATTCCTTTTTCACGAGGCGTTAGTTCGAATTCCGCACCGTAGATTTCCATTAATTTTCTGCGTTCCACACTCATGGATTCCGGCATTACCAGAATGACTTTATATCCCTTAACGGCAGCTACCAAAGCCAATCCGATTCCTGTATTTCCCGATGTTGGTTCGATAATAATACTATTCGGTTTTAAGATTCCCTTACGTTCTGCATCTTCAATCATTGCCAGAGCAATTCGGTCTTTGATGCTGTTTCCCGGATTGTTCTTTTCCAATTTAATCCACACTTTTTTAGCATTTCCAAACAAGTTTTGAAGTTGCACAACCGGTGTATTTCCTATCGTTTTTAAAATGTTATTTGCTTTCATATTCTTCAGTTATTAATAATTTTCTGTTTTTTATACTTCTCCTTCACCCTGCCTAAATCACAAAATTCAAAGGCTCGGGAAAGGGCAATTTGTTTTTAATGATAATTTCACTTTTATGATACACCAAGGATTGTTTCGGAATGGAATGGGTTATCCAGACGTTACCGCCAATTACTGAATTCTCTCCTATTATTGTATCGCCTCCCAAAACAGTTGCATTGGCATAAATGATGACGTTATTTTGAATCGTCGGATGGCGTTTACTCTCGGCTTTCTCTTTACTGACGGTTAATGCACCTAAGGTTACGCCCTGATAAATTTTAACATCGTTGCCAATTACCGAAGTTTCGCCAATTACAATACCGGTGCCGTGATCAATAAAGAAACGAGCTCCAATTTCTGCGCCGGGATGAATATCGATTCCCGTTTTACTGTGTACATATTCCGAAATCAAACGCGGTAAAACCGGTACGTTGTTCTTCCAGAGTTGGTGCGCCAATCGGTATATCGCAATGGCAAAAAAACCGGGATAAGCCACGAGTACTTCATCTCGGGATTTCGTAGCCGGATCAAAACGAAACAGCGTTTCCAAATCAGCTTCCAACTGACTGTGAATCGCAATAACAGCATCAAAAAACGTTTTTACTTTTGCTTTGATGTTTTCAGGATCGGTAAGAATATTGTTTAGAATTGCTGTCAATTCCGACTGCAATTCTGCTTCTTTTTTAAGGAAGAAATTATAATCCGCATAAGATTCTTCTATCGAAAAAAGCCAACTGAAAATGTTTTCAATCCAAGCTTCTGTCCTAGCTTTATCAGGTAGTTTTTTAACTTCCCGACTGTTTCTTTTGTAAATCGGATGTTCCATCACTTAAGCTAAAAACATGAGCGCGCCCACTGTATTAAAAGTCGTCTCATCTACTAAAATGGCGTTACCGCTTTTCGAATTTTCTTCGAACGAATCAAAGAACAACGGTTGATTTGCCCGTAATGAAATCTGACCAATGTCGTTAAGTTTGACTTCTTCTGCATCGTTAAATTGCCACTGATTAACATCCCATTTTCGGTCTACAGATTGGATTTTTATCCTTACACTTCTAAATCGGTGTTGCAGAATATAAGTTTTACCGATTTGCAACGGAGCGTTATCAAGCCAGCAAATCCAGGTTTTCAATTCGTTAGACGTAATAGGAAGTTCATCTGATTTAACAATACTGTCACCCCGACTGATATCGATATTATCTGCTAAATGCAACACAACATTTTCACCCGCTATTGCTTTTTCAATGGTTTGTTGCTGCTTTTCAATTTTCACAATGCTGGTTTCAATTCCGGAAGGAAGTATTTTGACTTGATCGCCAATCTGATACTGTCCGCTTAAAATTTGTCCGGCGTACCCGCGATAATCGTGATTTTCTTCATCTTTCGGGCGGATTACCCATTGTACCTGAAAACGGGAAGCCAGATTTTCTTTTGAAGGCACTTCGATATGCTCCAAAGTCGACAATAACGTATCTCCTTCAAACCAAGGCGTTTTTAGAGATTTCGCAACAATATTATCACCCACCAAAGCACTCACTGGGATATAGGCAATTTCATCGTAAGCAAGTTCTCCTCTAATCGCTTCAAAAGCATTTTTGATATCATTGAAAATGAACTCTGAATACTCCACCAAATCGATTTTATTGATGGCGATAATTGCTTTTTTAATGCCCATTAAAGACCCGATGCTGGCATGTCTTTTGGTTTGCAACGTAATTCCTTTTCGGGCATCGACCAAAATGACAATCAGATCCGAATTGGACGCTCCGGTTATCATGTTTCGCGTATATTGTTCGTGTCCGGGAGCGTCAGCAATGATGAATTTTCGTTTCTTGGTTGAAAAATATTTATAGGCTACATCAATGGTAATTCCCTGTTCGCGTTCGGCACGCAACCCATCGGTGATTAATGATAAATCAATTTCAACGCCTTCCTGTTTTGTTTGTTTTTGTAAAACCCCCAACTGATCGGTATGAATACTATCGGAATCGTAAAGTAATCGCCCTATCAAAGTGCTTTTACCATCATCAACGTTTCCGGCGGTTATAAATTTTAGTGTGTTCATCTTTTTCTTTTTTACTTATTTCTTATCCCTTTCTCTCTTCGTTCTTAAAAGTACCCCTGTTTTTTGCGGTCTTCCATTGCGGCTTCCGAAAGCTGATCATCCAATCGCGTTTGTCCTCTTTCGCTGACTCTGGTTTGAATAATATCATCGATAATATCCTGAATTGTAGCGGCTTCGGAAGGAACAGCAGCCGTACAGGTCATATCGCCTACAGTTCGGTAGCGTACTTTCTCTACTACAACCGTGTCGGTTTCCAGCGGTTGAATGAATTCGGAAGTTGCCACCAGCTTATCCTGATGCACAATACATTCCCTTTCGTGAGCGAAATAAAGATTAGGCAATTCGACATTGTATTTCTTAATGTAATTCCACACATCTAATTCCGTCCAATTGCTGATTGGAAAGACCCGAACGTTGTGCCCTTTTTGAATTTTTCCATTCAGAATATCCCATAATTCAGGACGTTGTAGTTTTGGATCCCATTGTCCGAAATCGTCACGTACGGAAAAAATGCGCTCTTTGGCTCTGGCTTTTTCTTCATCACGACGGGCGCCCCCGATGCAGGCATCAAATTCATTTTCCTGAATGATATCTAAAAGCGCGTAAGTTTGTAATGCATTTCGGGAAGGAAAGCGACCTTGAGTTTCTTTGAGATTGTATTTTCTGATGCTGTCTTCCACTGATGCCACAATCAGTTTTTCACCAATTTTATTCGCCAGATAATCTCTGAAAGCGATGGCTTCCGGAAAATTATGTCCGGTATCAATGTGTACTAATGGGAAGGGAAATTTCCCGGGACGAAAGGCCTTTAAAGCCAAATGCACCAATACGATAGAATCTTTTCCACCCGAAAAAAGCAATGCCGGTTTTTCAAATTGCGCGGCGGCTTCCCGAAGAATGTAAATCGCTTCATCCTCCAATTGATTTAAATAATGTGTTGAATTGCTCATGTTAAATACTGTTTTATCTGTGTTCTATTCTCTATTTCTAAAAACTAACCGTGTAATCCGCATTCTTTTTTGGAAGCTTCTTCCCACCACCACCTGCCGGCTCTGAAATCATCACCCTCTTTAATGGCTCTGGTACAGGGTGCGCAACCGATGCTTATGAATCCTTTGTCGTGCAAAATGTTATAAGGAATTCCGTTTTTGTTGACGTACTCTTTGACTTGTTGGGTTGTCCAATGCAGTAAAGGATTGTATTTATAAAGCTGATTTTGCGCATCCCACTGAACGATTTCAAGTGAATTTCTATTAGGAGAATGTTCTGCTCTTAAACCTGTAATCCATACTGTTGTGCCTTTCAATGCTCTTTGAAGTGGTACTACTTTTCGGATATTGCAACATTGTTTTCTTAAATCGGTACTTTCGTAAAATGGATTAATACCCTTCTCGTTTACAAACTGTTCCAAGGTTTCATTTTCAGGATAGTAACTTTTAATTTTTTGGCTGTAATGCAATTCTGTCTGATGCCATGTTGCATACGTTTCCTGAAAAAGTCTGCCGGTATCAAGTGTAAAAACCTCAATATTTTCTATTTGATTAGAGAAAATCAGATCGGTAATCAATTGGTCTTCAATCCCAAAACTCGTCGAAAACACTACTTTCCCCGAAGTATTTTCCACTAAAAGCTTCAGGTTTTCTGCGATATCTTGATTATCGGTTAATTGTTTTATGATTGTTGTTTCCATTATTCTTTTTTTTTATAAATCTTACTATTGGGCATAAAAAAAGCCCCTTGAAATCAAGAGGCTTACGTTTGTTTAAAATATTATTTACAGCAAATAATACGATAGACGGCCTCTTGCGAAGTTTCGCATACAACACATCATCATCATACAAACTGCAGATGTAAGTAAAATTGTTATGGTCGTTATCGTATTCATTTTAGTGTAATTTGTTTTGTTATTTCAATTTGGTGCAAAAAAAAACTCCTCAATTGCTTGAGGAGTTTTGCTGTTATATTTTTAGTTTAAAAACATTAACGAATAGCAAGCGACCCCTCAGTATCTGAGCAGCACATCATGCACATCATCATATTTAAAACTTGATTTTTCATTTATTTGTGGTTTTTCAACGCTGCAAACTTATAGCATTTTTCCAATACGTTCCAAATAAAAAACAGAATTTAAATTATTGTATAGCTAAAATTGCCCCTTAAAAACGTACTTTCAAATAGATAATCATCAATAATTACAGTTGTTTTTACTTTTTTTGATAAAAGAAACATTTTCTGTCGTTAAACGAAAAAAACAGTCATTTCGGAACAATTTTCACATAAAAAAAGGACTTTTTTTTTATCGTATTATTAGTTTTTGAGTTGTGATTTTAGTGCTGGAAATCACTTTTACAAAATAAATACCCGATGGTAAATTCAATTGCATGGTTGTAGTGTCTGAAAAATTCTGACTCGCTACCAGTTGTCCGGTATAAGAATACACTTCTGCTTTTGCGCTACCCTGAATACCTGCAATGGTAAGTTTATCATTAGCCGGATTCGGGTACATCATAAATTTCAAATCCGTAACGTCATTAGTTCCTAAAGTGGAAGACCATGGTTCTCCGGCATGAACTCCCCAGATATAATCGGCAAGATTAGGATAATCAATAAACGGGTTACGGTTTACCTGCCAGGTGTAAATGTAATTGTTTCGGTTCATTTCGAAATCATCTCTCGGATCGGAAGTATTCCATGTTAATAAAGTAGCTAAATCGCCAATATTACCGGAAGGAGTTACCCCATCTACCATATATTCCGACGGATCGCCATTCACCACATTCAGTGCATTGAAACGAACCGCCATATAAAATACTGCTCTTGCCACATCTCCACGCCAGGAGCCCTGAGTTCCAACAGGCCCAGCATAAACAGTAGCGGAAGCAATCGGTCCGTAATTTTTATTGTTTCTGGATGAATTTTCCTGACCATTTTCTGCACGGATGTGATGCGCATCGGAAACTCCGTCTGATGTCGTTGATGCACTTGTCGAATTCCAGACACTTATTCCGTCAGCCGAATCTCCGGGAGCTACGGTAAAACCACCTCTTGACTGGCAAAAAATATGCTCACGGTTCCATTTTCCCACAATACTGCTTCCTTGTTGCTGATCTACTTTAGCCATTGGCTGTTCAATATACATGCACCAAACCTGATTGGAATTCAACGGATTTTGGTCGGCCGTTCTTAAAATTTCCCAAATGTCAGCATAGCTATGTAAATGTACACCAGGATTAGCAATAATATTCTGAACCGCTTGTTTTAAAGCAGCACCGGATAAACCTTCCAACGAACTGTAATAACCAGCCGGAGCTGTGCTTGTTACCACTCCGTAAGTCGGATTTAAAGGCGTTCCCCATGGTGACACAATAAAATTGATATCATTAACACGAGCCGTAATATTATTATTCAGGATGATATATTCAGCCGGAACCGCTCCGATGGTTAACATTAACGTTTCGTCTCCGTCATTTACAAGATCATCTGTAAATTGAATTACAGTAGAAACGGTATTGGTTCCGGTTGTGATTGTAACATTGGTATTTCCGGTAAAATCTGCCGATGTAAAAGTGCCGTTATTCATTGTAAATGACAAATTCAAATCGGATGTAACATTCGTATCAGTAGTAAAAGTTACTGTAACACTTTGTCCTTCCGTAAATGGCGGAGTAGCAGAAAAAGTAGTTGCAATACCGTTATAAATTATCCCGGTGCCATCATTATTCGCTCTCGGTGTAGGTGCTTTCACTTCATAAGTTCCGTCTGCTTTTCTTTGGATGGACTGGGTATCTTTTAAACCATTAACATTTTCGTTATAGCTTACTGTTTCTCCTAATGCAGTCATCAAAGTTGTTGCAGTAGTTGTCCCACCAATATGATAAACCAATGCATCTACAAGATTTGTTGCTGTTGCCGGTGTGTTTAAAGGAAAATCAGTTGCATCTCCTAAATAAATTGCTACCGCATCTGGGCCGTTTTGAATAGTTGCCTGTGGGATAATAAAAGAAGGTGAAGGAGAAACTTGTAAATTTCCTAAAAGAATGTTTCCATTACCATCCGTAACCAATCCATCCAAATCAACAGCATAATAGCTGATATTGGACAAACCATTTGTTGAACCGTTAAAAAACACCACAACATAACCGTCCAAAGCAAAGTTCGGAGTTGCAGATTTCAATTCGATAAATTCTTTTACATCCGTAGAAGGCGTGTCGGCATCTAATTCATTAATTACAACCTGACCGAAAGACGCATTTGAAAGTAATGCGATACATAAAATAAGTAGTTTTTTCATCATCTCCGCTAAAATTTGGGGCAATAAAATTAGACAATTATTATCGAATAAAAGCCTGTTATTGAAAAGTTTACGTAAAAACAAACATCCTGTAAGAAAAGTAATAGCTATTTATTTTTTATTATCTGAATAGTATGACAAACCGATGTTTTTTCTAAATTTACAACTTAGTATTATCTGCAAAACCAATAAATCCATTGAGAATTTTATATCGTTTTCTTCTTTTTAATTTTCTGCTTCTGAGCATCACTACCGTTTTTGGGCAACATAACAACTCCATGCTTGTTTATGCCGAACCCGAAAACAAAACCTTTACCGTGGAACAGGAAATCACCTATTTCAACAGCACAAAAGACACCGTAAAAGATTATATCCTCAACGATTGGAACAACGCTTACTCAGATAAAAATTCACCGCTTGCCAAACGCTTTTCAGATGAATTTTACCGCGGTTTTCATTTGGCAAAAGAAAGTGATCGCGGCCTTACAACCATTATTTCAATTATCGATCAGAACAATCGTGTTTTGGAATTTTCCAGACTTAAAAATCAAATCGATTTAATTGATGTTCATTTGGTTAACCCTATTTATCCAAATCATAAATTTAAAATCAAAATTAAATATACTGTCCGCATTCCGGATCAACGTTTTACGCGTTTCGGAGCGGATGAAAATTCCGGGAGCCTCTATTTAAAAAACTGGTTTTTAACGCCGGCGCGAATTGAAAAAAACAACTTTGTAAAAAACAGTAATGAAAATCTGGATGACATTGCCAACGGACTTTCTGATTATGATATCAAAATGGTTTTACCTTCCCGAATGCATATTTTTACCGATCTTGAAACTACCAAAGAATCGGAAAATAATAATGAATCGGTATATCTTTTAAAAGGAAGAAACCTTCAGGATTTCAATTTAATATTAGAATCCACCCCTACTTTTTCCAATTACAAAAACAACAATTCGGAGGTAATAACCAATTTGAAAGACAAAAGGCTCAACGATTTTCAGAAAGCCATAGTTATTGATCGGGTAGTGAATTATGTGGCCGAAAAACTAGGTCCCTTACCACAGCAAAAAATAGTGGTTTCTCAAGTGGATTATGACCGAAATCCATTTTACGGCTTGAATCAGCTGCCTTCTTTTATCAGTCCGTTTCCAGACGAATTTTTATATGAATTGAAATTCTTAAAGACCTACACTCAAAACTACCTTAAGTCTGCTTTACACCTGAATCCGAGAAAAGATACCTGGATTGCAGACGGGATTCAGACGTACATCATGATGCAGTACATCAAAGAGCATTATCCGAATATGAAAATGATGGGAAGCCTTTCCGATTATAAATTGCTGAAAGGTTTCAATCTTTTTAAATCCGATTTCAACGATCAGTATTATTACTTATACCTCTTGATGGCGCGTAAGAATCTCGATCAGCCTGTTGGTGATTCCAAAAGTTCTTTCATCAAATTCAACGAACAGATATCGGGTAAATACAGAGCCGGTATGAATTTATACTATTTAAATGATTTCTTAGGCAATGAAATTGTATCTCAAACAATAACCGATTTCATCAAATTAAACCAATCGAAGCAAACCGAGGAAGATGATTTCAGAGCCTTGTTAGAACAAAAAACCAACAAAAACCTGGATTGGTTTTTTACAACCGCAGTACATTCCAGAAAACTTATTGACTTTACATTCGGTAAGGTAAAAAAAGACAAAGACAGTATTCATGCAGTGATTAAAAACAGAACCAAAACCAATGTTCCTATTTCGGTTTACGGTATTAAAAACAACAGCATAGTCTTTAAAAAATGGGTAGAAAACGTCACTACCGATACTGTTATCACTTTTCCAAGAGAAAATACAGACAAAATTGTATTAAATTACAATAATGAAATTCCGGAATACAACTCCAGAAACAATTGGAAATCGCTCAAAAGTTTCTTCGGTAACAACCGTCCCATTAAATTCACATTTATTAAAGATTTAGAAGATTCCAATGTCAATCAGATATTTTATGTTCCTGAATTCTCCTATAATCTTTATGACGGAATTTCTCCGGGCTTGAGTTTTCATAACAAATCATTATTAGACAAACCTTTTATTTTTGATATCACTCCGGTATATTCTTCGAACACTAATTCCCTTATCGGAGGAGCATTTTTTACTATCAATCAAAATGTTCGCGAAGACCGGCTTTACAATATTCGATACAGTTTGGGCGGTTCTACGTATCATTATGCTCCCAATGCGGCTTATACCAAAATATCTCCTTCCATTTCGTTTCGATTCAGAGATTTGGATTACAGAGCTAATAAAAAAGAAAACGTTACCATACGGCACATATTTGTAGACCGTGAAAAATCGCTTTTTGTAACCACTAAAGACGAGAACTATTCGATTTTTAATATACGGTATTCAAAAGGAGAATCCGAAATCACAAGAGTATATAATTTAATGACTGATGTTCAGATTGCCGATAATTTCGGAAAACTGTCCGGAGAAATCCAGTACCGAAAACTATTTGAAAACAACCGACAGGTTAACCTGCGTTTTTTTGCCGGTGCGTTCATGTATCGTGATACCCGCTCTGAATTTTTCAGTTTTGGAGTAGACCGGCCTACCGATTACCTTTACGATTATGGATTGCTTGGCCGCTCTGAAAGTACCGGACTTTACAGTCAGCAATACATTATGGCCGAAGGCGGATTCAAATCTAAATTCAACACGCGTTTTGCCAACCAATGGATGACTACTGTAAACGGTAGTTTTAATATTTGGAACTGGGTTGAAATTTATGGCGATTTAGGTTTGATAAAAAACCAATTCAAATCGGCTGACTTTTTGTATGACAGCGGGATACGACTGAATCTTGTACCCGATTATTTCGAATTATACTTTCCCGTATACTCCAATAACGGTTGGGAAATTGCCCAAGACAATTACGACGAAAAAGTGCGTTTTGTAATTACGCTCAGTCCGAAAACACTTATATCATTATTCACCAGAAAGTGGTTATAATCCTTTTAATCAAAATTTTAGACATTATTTTTAGCGTATTTTATTGAAAAATACTCATTAAAAAGAATGTTTTATTAAAAATATCACATCGCAACATCTATATTTGGCAATATGATTAACAAAAGTGAAATTATTATTTTATCAGCCCATTGTTTTATATTGTCGAAATAATTAAATTTGTCAAATAACATCATTTAGAGATATGAACCAAACTGCCACTAAAGAAGCATTATCTTTTGAAGATTTCAAAACCGAAGTGCTTAATGATTATAAAGTTGCAACCATCAGCCGTGAATGCAGCTTATTGGGAAGACGTGAAGTGTTGACCGGTAAGGCAAAATTCGGAATTTTCGGCGACGGAAAAGAAGTACCGCAATTGGCTTTAGCGAAAGCGTTCCGAAACGGTGATTTCCGTTCAGGATATTATCGTGATCAAACCTTTATGATGGCTATTGGTCAAATGACAATCCAACAGTTTTTTGCCGGTTTATACGGTCATACCGATTTAGAACACGACCCGATGAGTGCAGGTCGTCAGATGGGCGGACATTTCGCAACGCATTCACTTGACGAAAACGGAAACTGGAAAAACTTAACTCAACAAAAAAATTCAAGTGCCGACATCTCTCCTACTGCAGGCCAAATGCCGCGTTTATTAGGATTAGCTCAGGCATCAAAAATATACAGAAACGTTGGCGGTATCAACCAAACTAATTTCTCCGAAAAAGGAAATGAAGTTGCTTGGGGAACCATCGGAAACGCTTCAACTTCTGAAGGTTTGTTTTTTGAAACCATCAATGCTGCCGGAGTTTTACAGGTGCCGATGGTGATGAGTGTTTGGGATGACGAGTACGGAATTTCGGTTCACGCCCGTTATCAAACCACAAAAGAAAACATTTCGGAAATCCTAAAAGGTTTCCAACGTGATGAAGACAACAAGGGCTACGAAATCATGACTGTTAAAGGTTGGGATTATCCGGCTTTGGTGGAAACCTATCAAAAAGCATCGCAAATTGCCCGTGAAGAACATGTTCCGGTTTTAATTCACGTTTATGAATTGACGCAACCGCAAGGTCACTCGACTTCCGGATCACACGAGCGTTATAAAAATGCCGATCGTTTGGCTTGGGAAGCAGAATTCGACTGTTTGGCGCAAATGCGTATTTGGTTATTCGAAAACAATTTGGCTACTGCCGAAGAAATCGAAGCCATTGATGCACAAGCTAAAAAAGACGTTTTAGAAGGTAAAAAAGCGGCGTGGGCAGCATTTGTTGAACCTATTAAAGCGGAACAACAAGAATTGGTTGCATTGTTAAATTCGATTGCTGCCAACAGCTCCAATAAAGTTTTCATTGAAAAATACGCTAACGATTTAGCTTCTATTAAAGAGCCAATCCGTAAAGATATTATTACCACCGCCCGTAAAGTTTTACGCTTAATCGTAAAAGAAAACGGAAGAGCACAACTTTCTGCGTGGATTACAGCCTATATCGAAAAAATCCAACCGAAATTCAGTTCACACTTATTTTCACAATCGGATAAAAACGTATTGTCTGCCAAAGAAGTGTTACCGAAATATGACGAAACATCAGAAGAAGTGGATGCACGTTTAGTGTTGCGAAACAATTTCGATGTGATTTTCGACAAACATCCTGAAACGTTGATTTTCGGTGAAGATTCCGGAAACATTGGCGATGTGAATCAAGGTTTGGAAGGCATGCAAGAGAAATACGGAGAATTCCGTGTAGCGGATGCAGGAATCCGTGAAGCTACCATTTTAGGTCAGGGAATCGGAATGGCCATGAGAGGTTTGCGTCCTATTGCTGAAATTCAATATTTGGATTACCTTTTATATGCGATTCAGATTATGAGTGACGATTTAGCCACTTTACAATACAGAACAGCAGGTCGCCAAAAAGCTCCGCTAATCATTAGAACCCGTGGTCACCGTTTGGAAGGTATCTGGCATTCAGGTTCGCCAATGGGAATGATTATTAATGCGATTCGCGGTATTCACGTTTTAGTTCCGAGAAACATGACCAAAGCGGCTGGTTTCTACAATACTTTATTGGAAACCGATGAACCGGCTTTAATCGTAGAATGTTTGAACGGTTACCGTTTGAAAGAAAAAATGCCAACCAACTTAGGAGAATTCAAGACTCCGATTGGAGTTGTGGAAACTATTAAACAAGGTGCTGATATTACTTTGGTTTCCTATGGTTCGACTATACGTTTGGTAGAACAGGCAGCAAAAGAATTACTGGAAGTGGGTATTGATGCTGAAATCATCGACGTTCAGTCGTTATTACCGTTTGACGTGAATCACGATATCGTAAAATCATTGGCTAAAACCAATCGTTTGCTGGTGATTGATGAAGACGTTCCTGGTGGGGCTTCGGCATTCATCTTGCAACAGATTATCGACGAGCAAAAAGGATACAAACACTTGGACAGTAATCCGGAAACTTTGGCTTCCAAAGCACACCGCCCGGCTTACGGAACAGATGGCGATTACTTCTCAAAACCTTCGGTTGAAGATATTTTTGAGAAAGTATGCAGTATGATGCATGAAGTGAATCCGGTAAAATATCCGAGTTTATACTAACAAAATATACTACTAAAAAAGCCCTGAAAATTCAGGGCTTTTTTTATGGCTTAACGATAAGTAACGATGGTGTTTTGTTTAACCATGAACTACGTTTTTCTAAAAGTTCTTTCCAGCTTCCAACACTGATTATCATCAAATCCTGTTCGTCCAACAGTGCTTTTTCGATTTTTCTCTCCACCGCAAGTTTGACATGTTTTGGATATTTTTTACTGATTTTATCAATCTTTTCATTGAACACCGAACTGCCTTTCAAATGACCTGCTTTGTCCAGAATGGTTACCATTGAATTTGAATTTTCAATAAGTTGTTTTGCATAATCCAACAGGAACAAATCGCTTTCGTCTAAAAGCAAAACAAACACATGATTGGCATTATTGAAGTTCTTATCCACCAAAATACCAACGGGCACTTCCGTTTTTGATAAAATCATAGCTGTGCTTTCATCAAAATGTGCGCTGTCAAACAGTTTTTCTTTTCCGGTAAATTTATTGATTAAACTCTCCGGACTTATAATACGTGTGGTAAATCCAAGGACTTTCCCTAAAATTGTACCGTCAAAGATCGACTGGCTCAAACTCATCAGAACCAAATCGAAATCCCCTTTATTGGATACTTCCACTACATCGTTCTCCACTTCAATGGAACTTTTAAAAATAGTGGTAATCTTTTGGTTCAATTCTTCCGAAGCCTGTAAAACCGGTTTAAAACTCGCTTCTTCATACTCATCGATATTATATGGATTAAGCTCGTTACTTGGTAGAATATGCATTGCCGTTACAATTGCATTGTTGTTCATTTTCTTTACGAAATGGTTTGCCAAACGCAATAAGGACTGACTTTCTTCGGCATTATGAAACGAAAAAAGAATTTTAAATTTATTGTTCTGAACAATTTCTTTTGGGATAATTTCAGTTTTGGATTTAAACAAATAGTTGATTAAATCTAATGCCGGGCCAGTCATGAATGTTGTGGCCAAAGCCATTATCACCATCATGGCAAAAATTTCCGGTTTCAGCACGCCCAAATCGTAACCAATGTTTAAAACGACAAGTTCCATCAAACCACGGGTATTCATTAGAGCTCCAATGGTTAAACTGTCTTTCCAGCTTTGCCCTACATATCTTGCGGTAAGTGCACTTCCGACAAATTTACCAACAACAGCAACCAGAACAATATAGCCGCAAACTTCCCAAAGATAGGCGTCGTCTAACAACCCGATTTGAGTACGAAGTCCGGTAAAAACGAAGAATAACGGAAGTAGCATTACTTGGGAAACGTCTTCAACTTTTTCTATGAAAACATTACGGAAACGCATGCTTTCCGGCATGATTACACCGGCCATAAAAGCTCCGAACAAAGCATGAATACCAATAATTTCCGTAGCGTATGAAGAAATCAATAAAGTCAGAAAGAAAATCGCAATAACCGGTTTCGTGATACTGTCCGGATTATCGTAAAGCTCCCCGATGCGTTTTAAGAACGGTTTTACAAACTTCAGCATCAGGAAAACATAAATGATTGCTAAAGCTATAATGTAAAGAGAACTTAAAAACGAACCTGCTTTTACAATCGCAATAACGGCGGCCAAAATACACCAAGCGGTAATATCATCTGCGGCAGCGCACGTAATTACCATGGCGCCTAATTTTGTTTTGTGCAAACCCCGCTCCTGCACTATTCGCGCGAGAACTGGAAAAGCAGTAATACTCATGGCAATTCCGGTAAAAAGGGCGAAAGAAATAAATTCAACACCTTCGGGAGCGAATTCGGTATAAATAAAATAAGCCAACACTAATCCTAAAGTAAACGGAATCACAATACTGGCATGACTGATTACAACTGCTTCTTTAGCTTTATTCTGAAGAACTTTCAGATCCAGCTCCATACCGACAACAAACATGAAAAGAATCAATCCGATCTGACTTAGAAACTGAAGATTCCCGAGTGAAGCCGCAGGAAACAATGCTTCTGAAAAACCGGGAAAATAATTTCCGATTACTGAAGGCCCAAGTACGATTCCGGCAAGAATTTCACCGATAACGGTTGGTTGTCCTATTCTTTTAAAAATTGCACCGAACAGCCTTGCGATGAAAACAATGGTAACAATCTGCGCCAATAAAATGGCAAGTGGGTGGGTTAAGTTATGAATTAAGGAATTAATAAACTCCTGCCACTGACTATTCTCTGAATTAGAGACGACGACATTTCTTCCTTTTTCCAGGATTTTACCGTTTTGAACCGTCCAATACATTATAGCTGAAGTTACTCCGATAATCCCGAAATAAAAAAAGCTGTTTTTGAATTTTTTCATGCTAAATCCAAGCGATTTGTGCTGTTCGCTTACAGGCATCAATATTACTAATAAAAATGGAATTATACCGTTACTAAATCAACATTTCTCACCCTTAAAAATATGACAATTATCATTTTAGTTCTCGCCACTTACCACTAATTTTGATTCTGTAAAACGTTAGGTATGACAACTTCATTAGTACAAAAATATAATGTCCCAGGACCGAGATACACCAGCTATCCAACGGTACCCTATTGGGAAGATAATAGTTTTTCGACTGAAACATGGAAAAAAACTTTTATACAATCGTTTACGGAAAGTAATACCATAGAAGGCATAAGTCTTTACATTCATTTGCCGTTCTGTGAAAGCTTGTGCACGTTTTGCGGCTGTCATAAACGCATCACGAAACGTCACGAAGTAGAAAACCCATACATAGAAGCCGTTTTAAAGGAATGGAATATGTATTGCGATTTGTTTCCGGAAAAACCTTTAATCAAAGAAATTCACTTGGGTGGTGGAACGCCAACATTCTTTTCGCCGGAAAATCTGGAAACATTAATCAACGGAATTTTCAAAAGAGCCGAAAGAGCGCCCGGACACGAATTTAGTTTTGAAGGCCATCCAAACAACACTACGCGGGAACATTTACAAAAATTATATGATTTAGGCTTTCGACGCGTGAGTTACGGTGTTCAGGATTACAGCGACAAAGTTCAGAAAGCCATTCACAGAATACAGCCTTTTCACAACGTGGCAAAAGTTACTTTGTGGGCAAGAGAAATCGGCTATACTTCTGTATCACACGATTTGATTTTCGGATTACCATTTCAGGAATTGGAAAACATTATCGATACGATTGAAAAAACCAAATCACTTTCCCCCGATCGTTTGGCTTTTTACAGCTATGCTCATGTGCCGTGGATAAAAGGAAACGGGCAACGCGGTTTTAAAGACGAAGACGTTCCGAAAGACGACGAGAAACGAAAACTGTATGAAGTCGGCAAACAATTATTGGCCAAAAAAGGGTACCACGAAATCGGTATGGATCATTTTGCACTGAAAAAAGACAGTATGTTCGAATCGTTTCAGGAAGGTAAATTGCACCGTAATTTTATGGGTTATACTTCATCTAAAACACAATTAATGATTGGTTTGGGCGCTTCTTCCATAAGTGACAGCTGGTACAGTTTTGCTCAAAACGAAAAATCAATAGAAGATTACTATGCACGATTAGCTAAAGACGAATTGCCTGTTTTTAAAGGTCACGCACTCACAGAAGAAGACTTAATTATACGCCGTCACATCTTGAACTTAATGTGTCAGTTTACAACTTCCTGGGATGAAAAGCATTTATATCTTCCGGAACTTCCAGAGATTTTGTCACGATTGGCAGAAATGGAAAATGACGGATTATTAGTTATTCAGAATAATGCCATTACAGTTACGGAAAAAGGAAAACCTTTTGTAAGAAACATTTGTATGGCCTTCGATTTACGTTTACAACGTAATGCACCGCAAACACAGTTGTTCTCCATGACTGTGTAATTATTTTTTCATAATTTTTTTTACAGTAAATTCCTTCTTAATTAATATATTTGGAAGGAATTTTACTATTTATACTATTATCAGATTTACTCTGTATTGGAAAGTGGTAACATTTAAAGCCTTTAATCGTCATAATCAAAAACGAAGTAAATCCATGACACGTATCTTAATTCAACTGTTCTTTTTCCTGTTTGGACTCCACACCGCCATTGCCCAAAACATTACCGCAAAGATTATTGATTCCCAAAGCGGCGAAAGTCTTCCCTACGCCAACATTAAGGTTAATGAAACCATAAATCTTATTTCTAACGCCGAGGGTTATTTTACGTTATCGGAAAGTAACAGTGGTGATACAGCTATTCTGAGTGTCAGTTATCTTGGTTATGCCAAACGCCAAATTACGGTGGGAGAATTGAAAAATCTGCAATACATTATCAAATTGGAACCCGGTGTTTTTGAATTGGAAACCATGACAATATCCAATATAAAACCAGATCCGAATACCATAATGGCAGAGGTTAAAAAAAATCTTCCTATTCATTATAAAAGTAGTGGCAAACTGTCGAAGAACCAACTGTTTTACCGTGAAGCCACTGTTTTCAAACCCAAAAACATCAATATTGAATTCACAAAATCAACAGGGTTTTCAAAAAAAGGTCTTGAAGCTGCTAATAAAGATTTGAATACGTTTACTTCCAAACTCATTTCCAATCCGCCGCAGGAATTTAAAGATATGCTTTGCAATTATTATTCCGGCACAAAAATGAAAGACAATAAGCCCATTTTCAGTCAAAAACTTGAAGTGAAAAAAGCAATCATTCTCAAAGACGAAAATCGTTCGTTTTCACTTGACGACATGCAAGAAACCGGAACAAATATTTTGCTGAAGCATTTAGATTCCACAAAATTTTACCGGGTTAAAAGTGGTCTTTTCGGTTCCCGTGATACAATTTCAATGCGAAAAGGATACAATGAGAAGAAAAAGAAAACGGAAACAAGCAGAGTATCCTCTTCAAAAACCGGTATTACATCGTTTGTATATCAAAACAGCTTTTTAAACAGCACTCAAATGAATTTTGTAAACCAACCTGAGTTATATGATTATACTTATGAGGGCAAAATTTACAATAATGATGATGAAACAGTATATGTTTTAAGTTTTAAACCAAGAAAAAGTAAAGCAAAACATACCGGAAAACTATACATTTCAGCAGCGGATTATGCTGTTGTTCGATGCGACTATACATTAGCGGAAGGAAAAAACCTGAACGGATTCAACATGAAATTCCTTTTGGGAGTAAAAGTATTCGAAAATATAAACAAAGGAACCCTTATCTTCAAGAAAAACCCAATCAGCAGCGGATATTATCTGCAGTATGCTTCTTCAGAATCTGGTCAGTATTTTTACATAAACAGACCTCTTAAATTTATAGAACTTACCGATAGTGAAAAAGATGTAGTTGCTTTTGATCTGAAAGTTGAAGGAAATTCGGTTGAAAAAACAGAATATCTCAACATATCGAAATCTGAAATCGATGAAACGGATTTTGAAAAAATCAAAGAAGAAGAATTTAACTACACAAAACTTCAGCGATACGATCCTAAAATCTGGAAAGATTTTGTTTCCATCGAGCCTTTAGAAGAAATGAAACAATTTAGAGTTGTTGAGTAGTCGTTTAAAAAAAATAGACAGAAACAGATAAACTAAAAAACCGCAGATTCACAATTCAGTGATTCTGCGGTTTCTTTTTACAAGGCTGTTTTACCTTAATTATGCAGTGAATTAGTTTTTCAGCATCGAAAAAATTTCGTCTTTTATAAAAAGTAATCTGGCTTTTTTCTCGTGCATTGCTTCGTCAATAACAACTTCTTCCCCCATATTAATGCGGTGGATTTCATGTTCCAGTTCATGATATTCGTCAAACAATTCTCTGAAATGAGGATCAGACACTTTTAATTGGTGAATTTTGTCTTGATGCTCCGGAAACTCGTGTAATAAATCGTGTCTTTCCATATTATCCAAATTATTAAGTTAATTTCTTACTATAAAGTTACTTATTCTGTTTTACATATCGTTTCACTCTGCACAAAAAGACTAGTGTTGCTAGGCGAAACAAAAGGAATATCCAAACCTAATCCGCGCATGATGAATAACATTCCGATGCAAACGGTTATAATTGGTATGACTTTCTGAATTTTATTGCGAATCGGTACGGTTAATAAATCTGACACATAAACCACAAGGCTCATCATCGGAATTGTTCCTAAACCGTATAAAAACATATAGGCAACACCAAGGGTTTCATTTTGCATGGCAATGGCGCCAAAAAGCGCAACATACACCAATCCGCAAGGTAAAAACCCATTTAATAGTCCGATAGTATAAAGCGCTTTGAATGATTTCTTTTTAAACTGGCTTCCCAATTTTGTTTTCACAAAGGAAATCGCTTTATAAACCGGTTTTGAGAAATTATATTGGGCGAAGACTTTTTCCGGAATTAAAACGAATGCAATCATCAAAATGCCAATGACAATAGACAACTGCTGTTGCATTCCTGCCAGAAAAAGCCCTTTACCCAACAAACCAAAAACCAAACCTAACGTCATGTAGGCTGTTATTCTGCCTATATGATACGTAAGAAGCTGTATTACTTTTTTAGTCGGATTCTTATGATCTACCGGCAACATCATTGCGATGGGACCACACATCCCAACACAGTGTAAACTGCTGATTAATCCTAATATAAGTCCCGAAAAAAACATGATTTATAAATTTATCTCTTTTTTATTCAGGTATTCTTTACCTTCATATTCCCATTCAATGGAAATGTCCCAACGACCGTCAACCAAATTTGTTTTAGGTATGAGCAAATTAGAAGAAGACAACGAAATCGGAATTTCGAAATCTAATTTCTGGTTCGACGGTCGGTATAAGGACACTTTTCCTTTTATTTTCTTGAAGTCAAAATCTTTTGGAAAAGCGATCTGCAATCCGTTTTCAGTGGATTCGATTGCGATTTTTTCACTCAGATTATTGGCATTTTGCTGCTTGTCCAACTGCCCCTGAAAGTTCAGTTCTTTTTTATAATATTCTTCAGTAACCATTTCATGGTCGTACTGCGAATCGGATTGTACTTTGAAAACGAAGTATAAAATAAACGTCATAAACAAAGCAAATGCTATCACAATTGAAGTTCCCCAATTCAATTTCATAATTTTTCTTTTTTGAAGCGAATGGCCGGTGTTGTGTCGGTTATCGCAATTCCTGCTGTTGTTGCAATCTTCCTGCGAAAAAGCAGGAAGGATTTTCTCGTCCATCAGGGCTATTCAGCCAACAATCCGCTTGTTTGTTATTTTCCCTCTTTCATGTATTCCTTTCACTTAACCCTTTCATTAATTAAAACTTCTAGGACCCAGGAAATTTGTTGTTGTGGTTTCAAGGAGCAAATCGCCATCATAAACCTCAATTTTCACTTTGGTTTTATCGCCTTTTAAAAGTGCCGGACTAATCTCAATAAACAAAGTTCCTTGCGCCAAAGCTTCTTTTTTAACTTTGAAAACCGGTTTCCCTACCACTTTAATTTCGCCTTTGATATTGGCCAGTTTAAAATGAACGTGATCGAAATCCTTAACCGTTTTATTTACAATTTTATACGTAAACACGTTACTGATTTTATCACCTTTGTGTTCAAACAACTGTCCCGGTAAACGTAAAACCGTGGCTTGTACATCATTTCGAAGGAACAACAATCCGATAAAAATTCCGGTCAGAATAGTCAAAACCGCAACATAACCTTTCATTCTAGTGGTGAAAACGAATTTTTCCTTTTTCACAATCTCATCTTCCGATGCGAAGCGAATCAGACCTTTCGGTAAATTCACACTTTCCATGATAAAATCACATTCGTCGATACAAGCGGTGCAATTTACACATTCCAGCTGCGTACCGTTTCGGATATCGATTCCGGTCGGACAAACATTAACACATTGATGGCAATCGATACAATCCCCTTTTCCCAATGCCGCTCTGTCTTCGTTTTTCTTGAATTTGGCGCGACCGTTTTCTGCCTCACCTCTTTTATGATCGTAGGCTACAACAATCGTTTTGTTATCCAGTAAAACACCTTGCAATCTTCCGTACGGACAGGCAATGATACAAACCTGTTCTCTAAACCACGCATAGATGAAATAGAAAACAGCAGTAAAAATCAATAAAGCAATGAGCGTACTGGTATTGTGTGCCGGCCCTTCCGTAACCATTTTTATGAGCTCGTGGCTTCCAATAACATAAGCTAAAAAGATGTTTGCAATCAGAAAAGAAATAATAAAAAAGATAATCCATTTCGTTACCCTCTTTCTGATTTTCTCAGCATCCCAAGCTTGCTTGTTCAGTTTAATTTGTGCACCTCTGTCGCCGTCAATCCAAAATTCAATTCTTCTGAAAACCATTTCCATAAAAATGGTTTGCGGGCAAATCCATCCGCAGAAAATACGGCCAAAGGCAACTGTAAATAAAGTCAGACTCACCACTCCGATAATCATCGTGATCACGAACAGGTAAAAATCCTGTGGCCAAAACGGAAATCCGAAAATATTGAACTTCCTGTCGATTACATTAAAAAGCAGAAACTGGTTTCCGTTGATTTTGATAAACGGTGCTGCGAACAAAAAAAGTAATAAAAGATAACTTACCCATTTTCTTCTGTCATACCATTTTCCTTTTGGGATTTTAGGAAAAACCCAGGCACGTTTGCCTTCTTTATCAATGGTTCCGATGGAATCTCTAAAACTTTCGTCCGGTAAATTTGCCATTTGATTTTGATTGTTGTTATTAATTAATTTTTACGTTCTCTAAATTAATCAATAACGGTTTATTTTTCTAGCTTATTGTTCAGTCCAAACCTCACCTTCCGGAGCTTTTGGATCTTTCGGATTACTTCCCTGAAGACTTAAAACATAACTGGCCACTTTCTGAATTTCAGAAGGTTTGATTGTTGTTTTCCAGGAAACCATTCCTTTTCCGTCACGGCCACCTTCCATAATCGTATTGAAGACGTTTTTGATTCCGCCACCCAAAATCCATTGATTATCGGTTAGGTTTGGTCCGATTGCACCTCCGGCATCAGCACGGTGACACGCCACACAGTTGGTTTCGAAAATTGCTTTTCCAGCGTCTAAATCAGCTTTTTCGGTTAATAATGTCACTTTTTCTTTGTCCATTACATCCGGTGCGGTTTTCTTGTATTCTTCAACGGCTATTTTAGCTTCGGCCATTGCTTTGTTGAATTCGGTAGTCTGATCGTCGTGTCCTAAAATGTGGAAACGAACCAGGTAAATAAAAGCAAATGCAATACAACCGTAGAACAGGTACACCCACCATGGCGGAAGTACGTTGTCTAATTCTCTGATACCATCGTATTCATGATTCAGTAATAATTCGCCTTCTTCTTCCACTTTATTGGAACGCATTAATTTGTGCATCCAATTTTTGTAAAAGGCAGTTTCCGAAAACGGAAGGTTTTCCTCTTCTTCTTTCGCTTTACGCTGTTCTTCGGTAAGCAAACTGTTTACAATATTGTGGGTTGCTTTCAGTACAATTTCCATTGCTACCATTACGAAAAGGAAAAGCAAAAGCAGTACTGAAACGATTGGATACTTTATAAAAGCCGGTCTGTCACCGGAGTCGATGAAGAATTCCAAAGCCGCAAAGAAAAGGGCAAATAAAACTGGGATTCGAACATATATTGGAAAAAACTTTTTCATGACCTGTTAATTTTGAAATTCATTTGTATCATCATTCCCAAAAGGAATATTACTCATTTCGGTAATTTTTTCTTTTTTGTACGTGAAAACCCAAACATAAAGTCCTACGAAGAAAAGAAAGAAAATAAGTAATGAAATTATCGGATAAATCTCAATTCCTGAGATGTTTTCCAAATTGTGTTTGATAAACTTTAGCATACTTTCTTATTTTTTAAGTTGCGCAACATCTTTGATTTTGATGTCCGTTCCAAGACGTTGTAAATAAGCAATGATTGCAACAATTTCACGGTCTTTCATCGGAACAAACTTTTCGCCTTTAGCAGCTGCATTTTTCTTACTTTCCTCATAACTTTTCACGAAGTCAGGATCGTTCGTTAAGTTTTTCTCAATCTGTGCTGTTTGTTTCGCAATGTTTTGTTTTGCATTAGCAATATCAGCATCGGTATAAGGAACACCTAATTTTACCATTACACGCATTTTAGCTTCTGTTTTGGAATAATCCATTGGTTCGTTGTCAAACAACCATTTATACCCCGGCATGATAGAACCTGAAGAAGTACTTTGCGGATCCCATAAGTGGTTGAAATGCCAGTTATCTGAATATTTTCCACCCACACGCATTAAATCCGGTCCGGTACGTTTTGATCCCCAAAGGAACGGGTGATCGTAAACATATTCTCCTGATTTTGAGTATTCACCGTAACGTTCCACTTCAGAACGGAAAGGTCTTACCATTTGAGAGTGACAACCCACACAACCTTCACGGATGTACAAATCACGTCCTTCCAATTCTAATGGAGAATATGGTTTTACACTGGAGATTGTAGGAATGTTAGATTTTACAATTAACGTAGGTACAATCTGGATGATTCCACCGATAAGAATTGCAACAGTAGCCAAAACAGTTAATTGGATAGGTTTTCTTTCCAACCAAGTGTGGAATTTTTCACCTTTCAATCGGTTTGGAGCGATTCTTTGTAATTCAGGAGCTTCAGCCAATTCGTCTTCGATCGTTTGACCTTGTCTTACTGTCATTATGATGTTGTACACCAAAACGAACAATCCGATAATAAATAACGTTCCTCCTACTGCACGCATTGCATACATTGGCATAATCGCTGTAACAGTTTCCAGGAAGTTTCCGTATACTAATGAACCGTCTGGATTAAATTGTTTCCACATTTGTGCCTGAGCAAAACCGGCAACGTATAATGGAAGTGCATATAAAATGATTCCTAAAGTTCCAATCCAGAAATGGAAATTGGCTAACTTCAATGAATATAAATTCGTTTTTGTCATTCTTGGAATTAACCAATAAATCATACCAAAAGTCATAAATCCGTTCCAAGCAAGTGCTCCTACGTGAACGTGAGCTACGATCCAGTCGGTAAAGTGTGCAATGGCATTTACGTTTTTAAGTGAAAGCATCGGTCCTTCAAAAGTAGCCATACCATAACCGGTAATTGCTACTACGAAGAATTTCAATACAGGTTCTGTACGTACTTTATCCCAAACACCTCTTAGCGTAAGTAAACCATTAATCATACCACCCCAAGACGGAGCGATTAACATTACTGAGAAAACAACCCCTAAATTTTGTGCCCAATCCGGTAAAGAAGTATATAACAAATGGTGAGGTCCCGCCCAGATGTATAAGAAAATTAACGACCAGAAGTGAACGATGGATAATCTGTAAGAGTAAACAGGACGATTAGCCGCTTTAGGAATAAAGTAATACATTAATCCTAAGAAAGGTGTTGTAAGGAAGAACGCAACTGCATTGTGTCCGTACCACCATTGTACCAAAGCATCCTGAACACCAGCGTATACGGAATAACTTTTCATTCCGTCTACCGGTAACGCTAAACTGTTGAAAATATGCAGAACGGCTACCGTTACAAACGTGGCAATGTAAAACCAAATCGCAACATACAAATGACGCTCTCTACGACGTAAAATCGTCATAATCATATTGATACCAAAAACCACCCAGATAAGTGCAATCGCGATATCAATTGGCCATTCTAATTCGGCATATTCTTTTGATGTTGTGTACCCTAACGGTAACGAAATTGCGGCAGCTACTATAATCAACTGCCATCCCCAGAAATTAATGTTACTTAAAACATCACTGTACATTCTGGTTTTTAACAAACGTTGTAAAGAGTAATAAATACCTGCAAAAATAGCATTTCCCACAAAGGCAAAAATTACTGCATTTGTGTGTAAAGGTCTTAAACGACCGTAGCTTAACCAAGGAATTCCATCTGTTAAGTTCGGAAAAAGATACATGGTTGCCACTAAAAGACCAACGAGCATTCCCACTACTCCAAAAACTATTGAAGCATAGAGGAACTTCTTTACAATTTTGTTATCGTAATAAAATTGTTGCATTTCCATAATTAGTTCTGTTTTTCTATTTGTGTTCTGATTTGTTCTGATTTGTTTGAATTTTTTTTCAATTCATCGTCAAAAAGTATTCTGACCGATGGGGTGTAATCGTCGTCGAACTGACCGCTTTTTACTGCTCTGATAAAAATATACAGAAAGACAGCGGCGACTACGATACTGATGGAGATTAATAGATAAATTACACTCATACCTTAAGTTTATTTGACAAAGTTATCCCAGTATATCCTATTAAAATATGACATTTGTCATACTTAAAATTTTTGTTAAAATATACGATTTTATTTTCATAACACTATGAAAACTAGTTATTTTCTTGCAAAAAAATTACTCATTATTGTAACAAAACTTACAATTGTAACCGTACTTAACGGCATAATGATAGCCGCAACTATGGGTGAAAGGTTTCCGGAAACCGCGAAACTCAGCCCGACAACGTTATAAAGTAATGATAATCCGAAACTCATCATGATCGTTTTCATTGCATTTTTGGAATACTTCATAAAGAAACCGATTTTGGAAAACTGCGAAGCGTCCAGAATACCGTCACAGGCCGGTGAAAACACGTTCACGTTTTCCGAAATGGAAATTCCTATGTTACTTTGGGCCAGAGCCCCCGCATCGTTTAAACCATCGCCAATCATCATTACATTTTTTCCTTCTTTCTGAAGATTTTCGATGTAAGCGAGTTTTTGTTCCGGTTTCTGATTGAACACTAAAGTCGTATTTTGAGGTAACATTTTCTCCAGAATTTTTCGTTCGCCATCGTTATCTCCTGACAACACCACTAAATTGTAATTCTTCGATAAATTCTCAAACAACTGTTCTAAACCTTCACGGTATTGATTATTAAACACATAACTTCCTTTGTAAACACCGTTAATTTCAATGTGGACTTTGGTTTTCTTATGCGTGTTTTCACTCATGTGCTGTAAAAACTGGGACGAACCTATTTTTATCGTATTTCCATCGATTTCCGCAAAAATCCCTTTTCCGATAATTTCTTCAAAATGGGTAGTATCGCTTTTTTCCTGATTCGGAATATAATCGTATAATCGTCTGCTTAAAGGGTGATTGGAACCTCTTAACGTGTTTTTCAACAATTTCAGTTCTGCATCAGTCAAGGCTGTACCTTCGTAGGTAATGGAAGTCTTTTTGTTGGTGGTAATCGTACCGGTTTTATCAAAAACAATGGTATCTACTTTTGCCAATTGTTCAATAACAGTAGCGTTTTTCAGGTAAAATTTCCGACTTCCGACGATTCTCAAAACATTCCCTAACGTAAATGGCGCAGTTAAAGCCAACGCACACGGACAGGCAACAATCAAAATCGCCGTGAAAACATTAAATGCGGTTGTTACATCAATGAAAATCCAATATCCAAATGAAACCACAGCAAGACCTAACAAAGCCGGAGTAAAATAACGACTGATGGTATCGGTTATGGTTTTGTATTTCTGGTCGACTCTTTTCTGAAAAACATCATTACTCCACAATTGCGTCAGATAACTTTGGGAAACCGAATGCAGCACTTCCATTTCTACTTCTCTTCCCAATTGTTTTCCGCCGGCGAATATTTTATCGCCTGATTTTTTTTCGATAGCTTCTGCTTCTCCGGTAACAAAACTGTAATCTAATGATGTTTTTTCTGAAATCAGAATACCATCTACCGGAATCAATTCCTGATTTCGGATTAACAATCGATTTCCTTTTTTAACATCGTATACCTGAATGGCTTCTTCACTTCCGTCGGCATTAATTTTGGTAACCGCTATGGGAAAATAGGATTTGTAATCGCGTTCAAACGAAAGAAAGTTGTAGGTTTTCTGCTGAAACAGCTTTCCGAGTAACATGAAGAATATCAGTCCGCACATACTGTCGAAAAAACCTTGTCCGTACCCAAAAGCGATATCCACCGTACTTCTTACGAACATCACCACAATACCTAAAGCGATTGGGATGTCAATATTCAACATTCGGGATTTGATGCTTTTCCAGGCCGAAACATAATAGCCCCAAGCCGAGTAGAAAAAAGCCGGTAAGGAAAGTGCGAATATCAGCCAACGGAAAAAACCTTTGTATTGTTCAATCCAGAATTCGCCTACTTCAAAATACTCCGGAAACGATAAAAGCATGATATTTCCGAAACAGAAAAACGCGACTCCGATTTTGTAATACAAACTGCGATCGACCGCTTTTTTCTTATTTTCATAATTTTCCAGACTGATGTAAGGCTCATATCCGATGGAACTCATCATCAGAACGATATCTTTCAGATTGGTTTCGTTGGGATTATAAGTAATTCTGACTTTCTTCTCATGAAAATTTACCTGCGAAGCGGCAATTCCTTTTTGAAGTTTGTGTAGATTTTCCAAAATCCAAATACACGAACTACAGTGTATATGAGGAATGTAGAGTGAAACAATATGTGTTGAATCCTCCTGGAAGTCGAGAAGTTTGGAAACGATGTCTTCATTGTCTAAGAAATCATATTTACCTTTAATATCCTGTGGTGTCGCTCCTGGAGCATTTTCGAAATCGTAATAACAGGTTAAATCATTCAGACTGAAAATTTCGTATACGGTTTTACATCCCGCACAACAAAATGATTTCTCATCAAAAATAATTTCATCTGCAACTACAATATCGTTACCACAATGGAAACAATTTTGTGCATTCATAAAAATTTGCTCATTTACCTGGTACAAAGTTTACAATTTAAGTATTTTTAAAATATGATATTTGTCATCCTTTAGTATCTTTGCAAAAACAATCAGAAATAATGGGTAAATGTGATCAATGTATCGTTAGAGAATTCAGTGCCTTAAAAGCATTGAATAAAGATGAATTAGTGAAACTTGCTGATTGTAAAACTTCCTATACCGTAAAAAAAGGGGATATTATTTTTGAAGAAGGTGACACTTTGGATGGTATTTTCTGTATTAAAGACGGTGTTTGCAAACTCACAAAATTAAGTTCCAACGGTAAAGACCAGATTGTAAAACTTGTTACCAAAGGTGAATTATTAGGGCAGCGATCACTAATTAGTGAAGAACCTGCCAATTTAGGAGCTGTTGCATTGGAAGACATGCAGGTTTGTTTCGTTCCTAAAAGTCAGGTTATGGAATTTTTCAATGTGAACAATAAGTTTTCGTTGAATATGATGAAAAATGTTTGCCATGATTTAAAAGAAGCGGATAATGTTTTGGTAAATCTGGCACAAAAAAGTGTAAAAGAACGCCTTGCCGCTACGTTACTTTATCTTCATGATGCTTTTGGTATAAATGAAGATGAATCCCTGAAAATTCAATTATCCAGAGATGAAATATCCAGTATTATCGGAACAGCGACTGAAAGTTGCATTCGTTTGCTTTCGGATTTTAACAAAAATGGCTGGATTGAACTTAACGGAAAAAAAATTATACTGAAAGATAAAAAAGAGCTGCGAAAACTGGCAGAATAAAAAAGGAGCGAAATGCTCCTTTTTTATTCTGGTATCACCGTTGGACCTTCCCATTCAGAAAACCCTCCCATTAAATTGTAAGTGGTTTCAAACCCCATTTGATTCATTATACTGCAGGCTTGCGCGCTTCTTCCTCCCGCCTTGCAATACACATAATAATTTTTGGATCTGTCCAGTTCGTCCACTTTATAAATAAAGCCCTGACCTTTATAAATATCAATATTTATGGCTCCGGGAATCATTCCGTCCAAACATTCATCTTCGGTTCTAACGTCTAAAATTACGGCGTTATCATCTTCCTGAAGTTTGCTTGCCCAATCTTCTTGTGTTAAATTCATAATCGTTGTATTTGAATTCAAATTTAAATAAAAAAAGCGGATAAAATTTGACTTTTATCCGCTTGATTTAAGTTTTAAGACGATTAGTTAATGATTAACTTCTTCGTTGCTTTTTTACCTTCCGACTCAACATTCAATAAATAAATTCCTTTTTCTAATGAATTGAAATTTACTTCCTGATTAAACATTGATCCTGTAGAATTGTAAACTTTATTAAATACGTTTCTTCCTCTGATATCGAATAAGGTAACATTTACTTTTTCTGTGGTATTCAATTGAATGTTAACCGTTCCGGTAGATGGATTTGGCCATACCGTAAATGTTTCAAAATTATTTTCATTGGTTGCCAATGTTCCTTCGATAACAAAATTATCAATGATTACACCTTCTTCCTGAGCCGCTTCATCGGAATGGAAAACAAATCTGAAAATGATATTTGACTGAGGTGTTGCACCGCCATTTCCAAAACTTGCTAAACTATAGCTATATTGACGTTTCTGAGCATTAATTCCTCCGGCCGGATTAGTTAAAGCACCTTCTCCGGTCCATTGCCCACCAATACAGTTAAAACAATCTGTTCCGTTTGGAGTTCTGTTGCTGTTGTACCAGTTAGCCGTTGCACCTGTCCCTAAATTTGACCAGGTTGAACCTCCGTTAGTTGAATATTGCATGTAAACTAAATCCCAATCTGTTTCCAAATCGAATGCCATATCAAATTTTAATATTGGATTCTGAACATTGGATAAATTATAACATTGAGATACCAAATACGATTTAGTAAGATTTGGATACAAACCACTTAAATTAGTTCCATATACTTTAGAATTTCCGGCAACAGTATTGGTTAATTGAGTTCCTGCAGCAGTACCTCTTTGCCAAACATTATTTGCACCTGAATCATCAATAGAAACCAAAACATCAGAATTCGCTTCAAATGTATTAATCTGACCTATTACCCCGGCATCATTAACAATAATTAATGCTGATTTTGTATTGTTTGCTGAATTTCCATCACCTGCCATCGTTGTTGTAACGCTCAATACGTGAGTACCTCTTGACAATGCCCCTAAAGGGAAGGAATAATTTTGATTTTGACAGATGCCTAAATTTCCGTTCCAAACTAAATTTGTAGCTGCACCACCATCAATAGTATAAGAAATATTTACTGTTGTAATTGGTGTTGTTGTACCGGCATTTTCAATTTTAATTATTGGGTTAATTGAAGTACCACAAGCAACATTTAAACTTCCTGTAATGGATTTTAAAGACACATCTGTTGGATATCCAACATACTGTTCTCCAACATTTACTGCATACCAAGCATTAGTTACAGCAATAACTTCAGGACTGTTAGGACAATATAAATCCGTTGCAACTTGCAACGTAGCATTTCTTACGTCCATGTACGTAGAGTTAGGCGTAAGATAATCTCTTTCAGCAAAATAAGCAATTTCAGAAGATTTTGCCATACCGATTCCCGTTACATTATAAGTATCCGGAACAGGTGCATTATTCGTTCCTGATTTACCAGCCGTTAAAATATAGAACCAATGATTCATTACACCACTATTATTGTGAACACCACAATAATCATTACTGCTGCTAGGTGCACAACCTGCTTCATCTCCGGTTGGAGTCCAATATTGTCCTAAATAAGTATCAGGATTTCCATAAGTTCTTGGAGCACTCATCGAACGGAAAGGTGTTCCGGTAGATGATAAATCTTCCGCAATTTTCCAAACATTTGCTACTGGCGTACCTGCCAATGATCCTGTTCTTCCGTAATGCTCTATACAAGCTCCCCAAATGTCAGAATAACCTTCATTGATTCCTCCTGATTGGTTTTGATAAGCTAAATCAGCCGTATAACTACAAATAGCATGACCGATTTCGTGGCCACAAACATCGATTGACGTTAAGATATTAACGGATGTATTACCATCTCCGTAAGACATCACACTACCATTCCAGAAAGCATTAACCAGATTTTGTCCTGTAACCTGACGGTAGTGAACATAACTTTTAATCTGTGCACCATTACCATCAAAGCTGTTTCTTCCGAAAACATTAGACCAGAAATCATAAGTCATTTCTGCTCCCCAGTGTGCATCTAAAGCACCATTGTCTTTATTAATATTGGCAAATTCTGCTGAAGTCCAGTTGTTATCATTGTCCTGAAAATGCGTACTTTGATACGTTGTTGTTTTTTGACAATTGTAGGTTACAATACCATTTCCTCTTGTATTATCCAACAAAACATATTTCCCCAAACCGGTATCAAAAGTGGTTTCAATAGATCTACTTCCACTATAACGGGTTGCAGCTGTTCCTGTAACAAGCGCTTCCATTTTTTGAGCCTGCTCTTTCGTTTCTTCTTTTGAAATTAATCGGTCTGCGTGCTTGATAATCGGGTTTTTATAAAGGATAGTTCCTGTATGCGCATCAACATAAACTTCATCTCTGGAAATAGGATCTAACGTATAAACATCGTATTTATAAGCTAAATTAACTCCTCCTGTTTTCACATTTGGCAAAATCAACAACTCTCCTTCCGGTTTCTTGTAATCCATTAATTGAGCTTGTTCTTGATCTTCCCAAAGGTATTTTTTTGCATTTTTAAATGCAACGGCTTTCTGGAAACCTTGCTCCTTTGATAAGGTTGGAACCACATTCAGATTCGCAACATTGTACAACTCTCCATTAATAGTATAAACTTTTCCTTCGGAACTGTGGGTTATGATTGTTCCGAATTCAACTTTTAATCCATTAAAATACTGTTGGTGTCTTTGGTGAACATTACCGTTTTTGTCTGTACTTTCGTTTTTTGCCTTAAAAGTATAGCCTTTTCCTAATTTATTTTCTTTCAGGAAAACTCCAATAGCTACATCTTTGACAAGCGGATCGGAGAATTTTTTAATTTTTTGGTATGCTTTATCGTCTGAAATCTTCTGATTGTCCTGCGCTTGCAGCGATACAATCATAGTTAATGACAGCGACAATGCTAAAAAATACTTTTTCTTCATTGTAATTGTTAAGTTTGTTAGTTAAGTTAGTTTTTATGGTACGCAATATTAATAAAAATTTAACTTTGTACATGTATTGTTGCTTTTTTTTTATCAAATAAATTTAAAATCAACGCTTTAAAAGTTTATTTAAGAAGTTGTCATTTAAAATTAACAAAATTTTAATACAACATTTGTATATACAATAAAAAACATTACTACATTTGTATCGACAAATTAAAGTACTGATATGAAAATCGAAGAAATCATAAAATCGACAAAAGTATTATCATCGGCAAAGAAGACGGTGCTAAATATTTTTTTTACGCAAAATATTGTTTCCGAGAAATTTGCAGAAGTGTTAAAACCCTATGATTTGTCTGGAGAACAATACAATGTACTGCGTATTTTAAGAGGACAAAACGGAAAACCCACTAACATGTGCGTAATTCAGGAACGCATGTTGGCCAAAACAAGCAACACTACCCGATTAGTAGATAAATTATTATTGAAAGATTTGGTTACCCGCGAAGTTTGTTCGGAAAACAGACGTAAAATGGAAATAACGATAACACAAAAAGGAATGGATTTATTAAACGAACTCGATCCGAAAGTGGAAAATCACGAAAACATGTTCTGCAAAAACCTTACTCAGGACGAACTGGAACAATTAAATTTTTTATTAGAAAAATTCAGAACAATTTAAGTATGAGCAATTTCATAAAACATCAAAACTGGCGTTATGCCACCAAAAAATTCGATGCCACCAAAAAAATTTCAGATCAGGATCTTGAAATTTTAAAAGAAGCAATCCGTTTAAGTTCATCTTCTTACGGACTTCAACCCTACAAAGTTATCATTGTAGAAAACCCGGAATTAAGAGCACAAATTCAACCCGCTGCTTGGGGACAATCTCAAATTGTAGATGCTTCTCATTTGTTTGTCTTTGCCAATATGACAAACTTAGGCGAAAAAGAAATAGACAATTACATTGCAAACATTGCGGAAACAAGAGGAATTCCTGCAGAAAACATTTCAGGTTACGGTGATTTCATGAAATCTAAAATCACAACTTTAACCGAAGATGCAAAAAATAACTGGACTTCCAAACAAACCTATTTGGCATTAGGAAATTTGCTTAATGCTGCGGCCGAATTGCAAATAGATGCTACGCCAATGGAAGGTTTCGAACCGGAAAAAGTGAACGAAATCCTTGGTCTTTCAAAGTTGGGTTTAAATGCATCTTTAATCGCTACTGTAGGGTATCGTCATGAAGAAGACGCTACACAACACAATGTAAAAGTACGCAAATCAAAACAGGAATTATTTATCAATTTATAATCATAAACAATTAAATCAATTAAACTAAAATTAAAATCATGAAACAATTAAAATCAATTGCTTTAGCATTAGTAGTAGCTTTAGGAACTTTATCCGCTACAGCGCAAACAACTAAAAAAGTAGACGCAGCAAAAAGTAAAATCACTTGGCTTGGTAAAAAAGTAACCGGACAACACGAGGGAACAATCGCTCTTAAAGACGGTGCTTTAGTATTCAAAGGAAAAAAATTAGCGGGTGGAAACTTTACAGTAGACATGACTTCAATCACTGTAACTGATTTAGAAGCTGGAAGAGGTAAAGAAAAATTGGAAGGACACTTGAAAGCAGATGATTTCTTCGGTTCTGATAAATTTGCAACTTCTAAATTGGTTTTCAAAACTATTGCTGCAAAATCAAAAGATACTTATACTGTAACTGCTGATTTAACAATCAAAGACATTACAAATCCAATTACTTTTGACATCGTTGTTAACAAAAATGACGCAACTGCTAAATTGATGATTGACAGAACGAAATACGACATCAAATACGGTTCAAAATCTTTCTTTGACGGTATTGGGGACAAAGCAATTTACGACGAATTTGAGTTAAACGTAAACTTGAAATTCTAATTTTCATACTTGCAAAAGCTTTTAAAAAGCCCTGAAAATGAACCTTCAGGGCTTTTTTAAATTAAAATTTGTTTTTCTAAAAAACATTTCTATAACTTTGCAGCATACAAAATAAGAAATGAACAACATTTTAAACAATACTTGGTGGTGGAATAACTTACGTCGAAAATCGTGAGCGAATCCTCCTATCTGTATTTTTAAAACCAAAATAGATAAAAAGGCTTGTCAATCACGACAAGCCTTTTTTTATTGTCCAAACCGAAACAACGTTTTATGAAAAAATATAAATTACATACCCACCACAAACAAATCCTTGCCGACACCATTACGCCGGTGAGCATATATTTGAAAATCCGCGATAAATTCCCAAACAGTCTTTTGCTGGAAAGCAGTGATTATCATGGAAATGACAACAGTTTTTCCTACATCTGCTGTAATCCGATAGCGAGCATTAAAGTTGAAAATGAACTGATTACAACTACATTTCCAGACGGAATTTCGGAGACGGTTGCTATAGAAAAAGAAACCGATATTTCACAAAGTATTCAATCTTTCGGGAATCAGTTTACTTCTGAAAATCAGAATTTCAAATTCATTACTAACGGGTTATTCGGCTATATCAGTTATGATGCCGTACGTTATTTTGAGAAAGTCAGCATCCAAAAAAGAACTTCCGATTTACAAATTCCCGATATTTTTTACGCTGTATATCAGAACATCATTGCAATCAATCATTTCAAAAATGAAGCTTATATTTTCTGCCACAGCATTGACAATCAGAACAATATTTCCGAAATCGAACAACTGATTCAATCTAAAAATTTTACTTCCTACTCGTTTAGCAAAGAAGGTGATTCACTTTCCAATTTATCCGATGATGATTTCAAAACAAATGTCGCTTTAGCCAAAAAACACTGTTTCCGCGGCGATGTCTTTCAATTGGTTTTATCCCGACGTTTTACACAAGGTTTTAAAGGCGATGAATTCAATGTTTACCGAGCATTACGAAGCATCAATCCTTCACCCTATTTGTTCTTTTTCGATTACGGAAATTTCAAAATCATGGGTTCTTCGCCGGAAGCGCAACTGGTCATCAAAAACCGAAAAGCCGAAATTCATCCTATTGCAGGAACATTCAAACGCACTGGAAACGACGAAAAAGATGCGCTGTTAGCCAAACAATTATCCGAAGATCCGAAAGAAAACAGCGAACACGTAATGTTAGTCGATTTGGCACGAAACGATTTGAGTCGGAATGCAAACAAAGTGGAAGTCGAAAACTACCGCGAAGTACAGTTTTTCTCGCACGTTATTCATCTGGTTTCCAAAGTGAGCGGACAAATGCATGAAAAAGCCACCACAATGCAGGTTGTCGCCAATACTTTCCCGGCAGGAACATTATCGGGAGCACCAAAACACAGAGCCATGCAGTTGATTGAAAACCTTGAAAACACCAACCGAAATTTCTACGGCGGTGCCATTGGATTTATGGATTTTGATGGTAATTTTAACCACGCGATTATGATTCGGACCTTTTTAAGTAAAAACCACCAATTGCATTATCAGGCCGGAGCCGGAATTGTTGCCAGTTCCAACGAAGAAAGTGAAATGCAGGAAGTATACAATAAATTAGGCGCGTTGAACAAAGCTTTAGAATTAGCAGAAAGAATTTAGTCACCAATCATAGTTAACAAAAAAATTAGTAACACAGCTACTCAGTAACTCAGCAACTTTACAAAATGAAAAAAATAGTAGTCATAGACAATTACGATAGTTTCACTTATAATTTAGTACATTATCTGGAAGATTTGAATTGCGAGGTAACCGTTTTCCGCAACGACGAATTCTATATTGATGAACTTAAAAAATTTGATAAAATACTGCTTTCACCAGGTCCGGGAATCCCTGACGAAGCCGGTTTACTGAAAGAAGTTATTAAAACCTATGCGCCCATTAAAAGCATTCTAGGCGTTTGTTTGGGCCAGCAAGCGATTGGAGAAGTTTTTGGCGGAAGCCTGACCAACCTTGAAAAAGTGTACCACGGAGTAGCAACTAAAGTCAGAATAACTGTTCCCGATGAAGTACTTTTTAAAGATTTAGCCGATGAAATTGAAGTCGGTCGCTACCATTCCTGGGTAGTAAACCAAGCCGATTTTCCTGAAACACTTGAAATCACTTCCGTGGATGAAAACGGCGAAATCATGTCCCTCCGACATAAAACTTTCGATGTTCGCGGCGTGCAATACCATCCGGAAAGCGTGCTGACACCTCACGGAAAGAAAATCCTCGAAAATTGGCTTAACAGCTAATTAACAAACAATTATATCGAAAACAGCATTCGGTTTTAAGTCTCAAAAACTTGAAGCCAAGCCTAACTTATATCTAATTTAAACGAAATGAAAACAATTTTAAACCGATTGATCCAACACGAAGCGCTTACCAAAGAGGAAGCCAAAACGGTGTTGAAAAACATTTCCAACGGAAGTTATAACCCAAGTCAGATAGCCAGTTTTCTGACCGTATTTATGATGCGAAACATTACCATTGAAGAACTATCAGGTTTCCGTGAAGCCTTACTGGAGCTTTGTATCCCAATTGATTTATCCGATTATGAAACCATCGATTTGTGTGGCACCGGCGGCGATGGAAAAGACACGTTTAACATTTCAACTTTGGCTTCATTTGTAGCGGCCGGAGCGGGAATTCACGTTGCCAAACACGGAAATTACGGTGTTTCTTCCATTTCTGGTTCGAGTAATGTAATGGAAACTTTAGGTATTAAATTCAGTAATGAAGAAGCATTTTTAAAGAGATCCATCGAAGAAACCGGAATTTGCATTCTGCACGCCCCACTCTTCCATCCTGCCATGAAAAATGTGGCGCCTATCCGAAAAGAATTAGCCGTAAAAACCTTCTTTAATATGTTGGGCCCAATGGTTAATCCGAGTTTTCCAAAGCATCAATTGGTGGGAGTTTTCAATCTGGAATTGGCTCGAATGTACGCCTATCTTTATCAGCATACCAAAACAAATTTTACAGTTTTACACAGCTTGGACGGTTATGATGAAATTTCGTTAACCGGAAATACCAAACTCATTTCCAAAAACTTAGAGCAAATCATTAAACCGGAAGATTTCAATGTTTCAAAACTGAACCCATTCGAAATCCAAGGCGGAACCACCATCGAAAAATCGGCAGAAATCTTTCTGAATATTTTAAAAGGAAAAGGAACCGAAGCACAAAATAATGTGGTCTGTGCCAATGCCGGAATGGCGATTGTGACAGTGAAAAACTGCTCGATTTCAGACGGATTTGAATTCGCAAAAGAAAGTCTACTCTCGGGAAAAGCCTTTGAAAAATTAACAAAGTTGCGAGCTATAAGCCGTTAACAAAAACTTTTCAATCTTTCAATCTTTCAATCTTTCAATTATAAAAAAAATGACCATTTTAGATAAAATAATCAACGATAAAAAACGGGAAGTCGAACTCAAAAAGCAGCTAATTCCAATTGCACAACTGGAAAATTCCGTTCTGTTTGGAGCGCGAACCTATTCCCTGAGTAAGAACTTAAGAAACAATCTGGTGGGAATCATCGCAGAACACAAACGTCGTTCGCCTTCAAAATCAGTAATCTGCAATAACTTTTCTGTGGAGGATGTGGTAATAGGATATCAAAACGCCGGCGTTTCAGGAATTTCCGTTTTAACCGATGGAAAATATTTCGGTGGCTCATTAGACGATTTGCTTTTGACCAAAACTTCCGTTAATGTTCCTTTACTCCGAAAAGAATTCATCTTTGACGAATACCAAATTCTCGAAGCCAAAGCGCATGGTGCTGATGCCATCCTGTTGATTGCCGCTGTTTTAACAAGAGAAGAAATCAAACAACTATCCGAATTCGCTCATTCTTTGGGACTTGAAGTTTTATTAGAAGTTCATAATACAGAAGAATTAGACAAAGCCATTATGCCGAGTTTGGACATGATTGGCGTAAACAACCGAAATCTGAAGACCTTTGAAGTCAGTTTGGATTTCAGCAAAGAATTAGCAGAACATATTCCAAACGAATTCGTAAAAATTTCCGAAAGTGGTATCAGTTCAACAGAAGCAATTAATGAACTTCAACCTTATGGTTATCAAGGCTTTTTGATTGGGGAACATTTCATGAAAACTGAAAATCCGGGACAAGCAGCAGCAGCATTCATCAACTCTATATTTGTGAAATCATGAAACTAAAAATCTGCGGAATGAAATACACCGAAAACATACTGGAGGTTGCAACGCTTGAACCCGATTATTTGGGATTCATTTTCTATGAAAAATCACCGCGTTATTGCAACGGAAAATTACCGGAACTGCCAAAATCCATACTGAAAGTCGGCGTTTTCGTGAATGCCGCCATGAATGACATTCTGAAAAAAATCAAGGAATACGATTTACAGGTTGTTCAACTTCACGGCAACGAAACACCTGAAGTCTGCGAAGTATTGAAAATCATCAACGTAGAAGTCATAAAAGTGTTTTCCGTAGCAGATGATTTTGATTTTGAGAAACTTCCTCCTTATGAATCCGTATGCGATTACTTTCTATTCGATACCAAAGGCGAAAATCCTGGCGGTAACGGAACCACTTTCAACTGGGAAATACTGAAAAACTATCCTTCCAAAAAACCATTCTTTCTAAGCGGAGGCATTGGTTTAGAAGAAATTAACAAAATAAAACAATTGGGTTTTCCGATTCATGCGCTCGATGTGAACAGCAAATTCGAAACTGAACCGGGATTAAAAAACACACAACTTTTAAAAGAATTACAAAATGAACTATCAAGTTAACGAAAACGGCTTTTACGGCGACTTTGGTGGCGCTTTCATCCCCGAAATGCTTTATCCGAATGTAGAAGAATTGCGTCAAAATTATTTAAACTATATCAATGATGCTGATTTTCAATCGGAGTTCCAACAATTATTAAAAGATTACGTTGGACGGCCAACACCTCTCTATTTTGCGAAACGTTTATCCGAAAAATACAACACCAAAATCTATCTCAAACGGGAAGATTTATGTCACACCGGAGCCCATAAAATCAACAATACCATCGGACAGATTTTAGTAGCCAAACGATTGGGCAAAACCCGCATCATTGCTGAAACTGGAGCAGGACAACACGGTGTGGCCACGGCAACGGTTTGTGCCTTAATGGGCATGGAGTGTATTGTTTATATGGGTGAAATCGATATTCAACGACAAGCCCCTAACGTAGCGCGAATGAAAATGTTGGGCGCTGAAGTCCGACCTGCCACATCCGGTTCCAAAACCCTGAAAGATGCCACCAACGAAGCCATTCGCGACTGGATTAACAACCCAACCAACACCTATTACATCATCGGTTCCGTGGTCGGGCCGCATCCTTATCCGGATATGGTAGCACGATTTCAGAGTATAATTTCCGATGAAATAAAACAACAATTATTTAAAAAAGAAGGCCGTAAAAGCCCTGATTACGTAATTGCCTGCGTGGGTGGAGGAAGCAATGCAGCCGGAGCTTTTTACCATTTTCTGAACGACGAAAACGTAAAACTAATCGCTGTGGAAGCTGCGGGAAAAGGAATCGATTCGGGCGAAAGTGCGGCGACTTCCGTTTTGGGAAAAATCGGAATTATACACGGAAGTAAAACGCTTTTAATGCAGTCGGAAGACGGTCAAATTACCGAGCCTTATTCCATCTCCGCAGGTTTGGATTACCCGGGAATCGGACCTTTACATGCACATCTTTTTGATACACAAAGAGCTGAATTTATTGCAATTACAGACAACGAAGCCATGCAATCCGGACTGAATTTATGCAATACCGAAGGCATAATTCCCGCTATCGAAAGTGCGCATGCTTTGGCCGTTTTGGAAACACGAAAATTCAAAGAGAACGATATTGTAGTCATCAATTTATCGGGGCGCGGCGACAAGGACCTGAATACGTACATCGACTATTTTAATTTTTAATAGGACGTTACCACAAGGGTCGGGCTATCCGCTGTATCTTTTTATTTGGACATTTCGAGAGCCTCAATGTCCAAATAAAAAGGATGCCGCTCCTATCCCTAACGCAAACAAAACCTGTTTTCATAACACAACTTAATACTGCAAAAACATTTAAAATGAACCGAATAAACCTAAAATTACAAGAAAACAAAAAACTGCTTTCCATCTATTTCACGGCAGGTTTCCCTAACCTCAACGATACGGTTGCTATCATTCAGGAACTTGAAAAAAGCGGCGTCGACATGATCGAAATCGGCTTGCCTTTCAGTGATCCTTTAGCAGACGGGCCGACCATTCAGGAAAGTTCCACCAAAGCTTTGGAAAACGGAATGACCACAAAACTACTGTTTGAACAACTCAAAGACATTCGGAAATCCGTTACAATTCCGTTGCTTATCATGGGTTATTTCAATCCGATTTTACAGTTCGGCGTAGAGCATTTTTGCGAGAAATGTGCCGAAGTGGGTATCGACGGCTTAATCATCCCCGATTTACCATTAACCACTTTTGAAGAGGAATATAAAACGGTTTTTGAACACTATAACTTAAAAAACATCTTCCTGATTACACCACAAACTGCCGAAGAACGCATCCGTAAAATGGATTCGTTATCAGACAGTTTCATCTACATGGTGAGTAGTTCCAGTACAACGGGAAGTCAAAATTCTTTCGGGGATAACCAAAAAAACTATTTCGACCGTATCGCAAAAATGGAACTGAAAAATCCGCAAATTGTAGGTTTTGGTATTTCAGACAAAGCTACTTTTCAACAGGCTATCGAACGTCAAAAAGGAGCAATTATCGGTAGTGATTTTGTGAAATTCATCAGTCAAAACAATATCGCAAATATTCAAAATTACATCAATAATCTATTCATATAAAACATAATAAATAATTAACATTCAATGTTTTAAAAACATATAATAGATTTTAATTATACTTTAAAAAAGATCTTTTTTCCAATAGAACAACGTCAATTTTAGGAACAATTTTGTTCTTAGAAATGGCGTTGTTTATCTGTTAAAAAAATGTTAAATCAAATTTAAACAAACGTTTAATTTAAACAAGCGTTTAATTTTGTATCCGAATTTAAAATCAAATTAAAATGACTGATTTTAACGACAAGCAAATTGAAATTTTACAGGTAGCAGAAAACCTGTTTGCCGAGCAAGGTTTTGACGGAACATCAGTACGTGATATTGCCAAAAGTGCAAACATCAACATCGCGATGATTTCGTATTATTTCGGTTCGAAAGAAAAGCTGTTGGAAGCGTTAATTCTATATCGTATTTCCGACATGCGCCTGCAGATGGAAAACTTGTATCGCGAAGAGCTAACTCCTATTGAAAAAATCGATCGTCTGATTGAATTGTACATTAAGCGTATTCATCAGAACAAAGGCATGTATCAGATTATCCATTTTGAAATTTCTTCAGGAAAACGAATCATTAATTGTGATGCTTTCAACGAAATGAAGAAAAACAATCTGGAGGTTTTAAAAAACATCATCAAAGAAGGACAGGACAAAAATATTTTCAACAAAGACGTGAACGTTGTTTTGCTTCCGACTACCATCATGGGAACCTATTTTCATTTTCAGATGAACAAACCTTTTTTCAAAGATATCCTGAATCTGAATACGCAGGAAGACATCAACAATTATGTCTATAATGAACTGACCATCCACATCAAGCAAACCATTAAAGCCCTTTTAACCTATGAAAAGTAATTCCTTAAGGCTAGGAATCTTCTTCTTGTTTGGTTTTATTTCTGTTCAAGCACAGGAAAAAAAAACCATTACGCTCGAAGAAGCCATCCAACTTTCAGTTACTCAAAGTACTGAAGCCAAACTAGCCGACACCAAAGCCGCTACAAAAGAATTTGAAATGCTTACGGTGAAAAACAAACAATATCCCGATGTAAAAATCAACGGTCAGTTTCAGCGTTTGACCAATGCCGATGTCGATTTTAAACTGGGAAATGCTTCTCAGGGTGGTACTTCCCCCAAAGTTAATCAACTTATGTTAGGAAATGCAATGGCAACTGTTCCATTGTTTGCAGGATTTAAAGTGCAAAACAGCATTAAAGCTTCACAAAGCATGTTTGAAGCCGAAAAATTCAACGCTGCAAATACAAAAGAACAATTAGCCCTGGAAACCGTTAAATTGTATGTTGCCTTATACAAAGCGCAGGAAAGCGAAAAACTGATTCAGGAAAACATCAAACGTGCCGAACAACGTGTAACCGATTTCAAAGCCATGGAGCAAAACGGAATCATTGCGCGAAACGATTTACTGAAAGCACAATTACAGGTTTCCAACTATCAGATCGCCTTAGAAGAAGCTAAGAAAAACAGGAACATCGTAAATTTTCAGTTGGTTACACTTTTAAAACTGCCGGAAGGCACACAAATTATACCGAATTCTGCCCTTTTTGCCCAAAAAACAGAACTGACAATCTCTTCAAATGATATTTCCGGGAGAAATGACTTACTGGCCATTCAATCGCAACAAAAAGCTGCCGAAGCCAATGTGAAAATCGCAAAAGGAAATTACTATCCCGCTTTAAATCTTATGGGCGGTTATATTGCCTTTGATTTACAAAATGTGGTTACGGTAACCAATGCGATGAATTTTGGAGTCGGACTTTCCTATGATGTAACTTCCCTTTTCAAAAACGGAAAAGACGTTAAAGCCGCAAAAAGCAAAGCCAAAGAAGCAGAACAATCGTTGGAAATCATGACGGATCAGGCCAAAATTCAAATGCAGCAGGCGAATGAAAATTATCTGCTGGCACAGAAACAAAATAAAGTATATCAGGAAGCGGTAACACAAGCTTCTGAAAATTTCAGAATTGTAAAAGATAAATATGACAATGGTTTATCCGACACCAACGATCTTCTTGATGCCGATGTACAGCAATTGCAGTCCAAAATCAATGAAGCGTATTCCAAAGCAGATATCGTTCAGAAATATTACGAAGTGTTAGCAGCTTCCGGAAAATTAACCTCATCATCAACCAAAAACTAATCTAATTTCATTCATCATGGAAAAGAAACCCGCAAATAAAAAATTCATATTCATAATCAGCTCTTTAGTTATCTTAGGAATTGTTTACGGAACCTTCAAATACCTACACGGACAAGCGCATGAAGAAACCGATGACGCTCAGATTGAACAAAGCATGAACCCAATTATCCCTCGCGTGGCGGGTTATGTAACAAAAGTGTACATAAAAGATAACGACTTCGTTAAAAAAGGTGACACGCTTTTGGTTATCGACAACCGTGATTTTTTGGTAAAAGTGGAAGAAGCCAAAGCTGCTCTTGCAGCTGCAGAAAATTCACTGGAAGTTTCAAAGGCCGATGTAGGTGCAACCTCTGCAAACATTTCAATTTCAGAAGCTACAATTCAATCCAACTCAGGAAGTATTGAAGCAGCGAAAATCCGTTTAGGAAGAGCTACAAACGATTTTGAACGTTATGCGAATCTGTACAAAAATCACTCGATTACCAAACAGCAATACGAACAGGCATTGGCTGCGAAACAAGAAGCAGAAAAACAAGTGGAAATTTTACAGCAACAACGTAATGCAAATATCCATCAGCGTGAGGCTGTAGCTTCAAAAACTAATGTGGCTTCCAAACAAACCGGTGTCGCAGCAGCAAACATCAAGCGTGCTCAGGCAGTTTTGGATGCTGCTCAATTAAATTTAAGCTATACGGTTATTACTGCTTCTCTTGATGGTCAGGTTTCCAGTGTGGATGTTATGGCCGGACAAATGGTGCAACCCGGACAGTCGTTATTTTACATCGTAAGTAATACTGATACTTGGGTGGTGGCAAATTTCAAAGAAACTCAATTGAATAAAATGCGTGCAGGACAAAAAGTAACACTAAAAGTAGATGCTTATCCTGATACTAAATTTGAAGGTGAAGTAAACTCTTTCTCTCCTGCAACAGGTTCCCGTTTCTCAATTTTGCCTCCGGACAATGCAACCGGTAACTTCGTTAAAACAATCCAACGCTTACCTGTTAAAATTAAACTGACGGCTAACAATGATGCTGAAAAAGTAAAATTACTACGTCCGGGAATGAATGTAGAAGTAGATGTACATGTAAAATAATATGGCAACAACACAACCAGATGATTTGGTGGAATATGGCTTTCGCAGAGTCATTATAACAATTACAGCGGTACTTTGTGCGCTGCTCGAAATTGTAGATACCACCATTGTAAACGTAGCGCTTAACGACATGCGCGGAAGTTTGGGAGCAACCCTAACCGATGTCGCGTGGGTAATCACGGCTTATGCGATTGCCAATGTAATTATCATTCCGATGACGAGTTGGTTATCGCAACAATTCGGACGAAGAAACTATTTTGCCGCTTCCATTATTATATTCACCGTTTCATCTTTCCTTTGCGGAAATGCGTCTAACATCTGGGAGCTGGTATTTTTCCGTTTCATACAAGGTATGGGAGGCGGTGCACTTTTGGTAACGGCACAAACCATTATTACCGAAAGTTATCCTGCAGCAAAACGCGGAATGGCTCAGGCCATTTACGGAATGGGTGTAATTGTTGGGCCGACTTTAGGTCCGCCGTTAGGAGGTTATCTTGTACACAATTATTCTTGGCCGTATATCTTTTACATCAACATTCCGTTGGGAATTATAGCAACGATTCTAACACTTTATTTTGTAAAAAGTCCGAAATACGGCGAAAAATTAAAAGCACATCAGGTGGATTGGTGGGGAATCGTATTCCTTGCATCCTTTATCGGTTCGCTGCAATTTGTATTGGAACACGGGCAACAGGATGATTGGTTCGAAAACAATACTATTATCGCTTTATCCTTGTTGTCATTTTTCGGATTGATTTTCTTTATCTGGCGACAGCTGACATACAAATATCCGATAGTAAATCTTAGGGTTTTAAACGATCAGAACCTGCGTATCGGAACGATTATGTGTTTCATTTTAGGATTTGGATTGTACGGTTCAACCTTTATCATTCCAATCTATACACAGGCCATTTTAGGTTGGACCGCTTTAGACGCCGGATTGCTTCTGATTCCAAGTTCTATCATGACCGGAATCATGATGCCGTTTATCGGTAAGTTAATCCAACGCGGAGTGCCACAAGCGTATATGGTTGCAGTTGGTTTCGCCGTGTTCTTCGGATTTACGTTTTGGATGTACAGTATAATGACTCCCGATACCGGCGGAGAATATATGTTTTGGCCTTTAATCCTTCGTGGAATTGGTCTAGGTTTGTTGTTCGTTCCCATTACGACTTTGGCGTTATCAACGTTAAACGGAAAAGAAATCGGAGAAGGAGCTGCTTTTACCGGAATGATGCGTCAATTGGGAGGTTCATTCGGAATTGCCATTATCACCACTTTCATTTCGCGATTCAGTCAGGAACATCGGGTAAATTTGATTGCGCATTTGGATTCGACAAAGTTTGAAGTCCAACAACGGATTCAACAACTGCAAATGGGTTTTATGTCGAAAGGTTTCAGCGCAAGCGAAGCATTGGATAAAGCGCATAAAGCCATTGAACTTTCCGTAATCAAACAAAGTACGGTACTTTCTTACATGGATGTTTTCATGTACTTGGGAATCATGTTTCTTATCTGTATTCCGTTTGTACTGTTAATCAAACGAGGTTCCGGAAAGAAAGTAGATTTATCGAATGTTCATTAATTTAAACATAGTTGTTAATTGATTGAAAACTCTGAACGTAATTGTTTCAGAGTTTTTTTATGATTTTTTCGCTTGGTCGTCTATTTTTTCATTTAATCGATTTTTAATAACATAATGAAAAATTAACCCAAATTTAAAATATATTTGATTGATTCATAATCAGTTACAAAGTATTAACCAAACACTTCTTCACCATGGGCATATTTACAAACGGCGACAAAAGGATTCTAAAGGAATTTTTGCAAAAAAGTGAACACAACTGTCACGACATCGAAAAAGAGATTGACGAGTTTTTAGTAGACCTACAATCGGAATACGAAGAAAACAGTTATGTATTGAACGAATTCTCTGAATTTGTAAACGAATTACGTGGTAAACTTCAACCTTCCGATGCAAATAAATTAATGGAGTTTTCTTCCCGCTTAGGCAGAGTAAAACGTTGCGCCAGAAAAGGTGTTGAAGCACTGCGTGAATTATCACGTGACCAACGTAAAATGACCCGGGATACCTTCCGAGATTATGAAGAATATTTACACTTAGGTTAATTAACGGGTGAAAACCAACGTATTTCCTTTACTTAAATTTTCATCAAATGTATAACCCTCGTAATTGAAACCTTTCAATTCTTCGAGGGTTTCTGCATTTGTATCAATAATGTAACGCACCATCATGCCTCTGGCTTTCTTGGCAAAGAAACTGATCATCTTAAGTTTTCCGTCTTTGTAATCTTTAAATTCCGGAGTAATTACAGGAACTTTCAACGCTTTTACATCAACTGCCGAAAAATATTCATTGCTGGCCAAATTGACAAACAAATCACCTTTTTTCAATTCTTTGTTTAACTCTTTCGTAATTTTTGCTTTCCAGAACTCATAAAGGTTTTTGTTTTTACCGATTGGCAATTGCGTTCCCATTTCCAAACGATACGGCTGCATTAAATCCAACGGCTTCAACAATCCGTACAAACCCGAAAGTATGCGGAGTTTATCCTGCAAAACTTCTAATTTCTCTACTGGAAGAGTATATACATCCAAACCATGATATACATCGCCGTTAAAAGCATAAACCGCAGGACGCGCATTTTCAGGATTAAAAGGTATTGCCCATTCCTGATTGCGTTGCCAGTTCAAATCGGCTAACTTATCTGAGATGTCCATTAGTTCCATCAACTGTTTGGTTTTTTTTTTCTTCAGAACTTTGTGTACCGAATTGGCTTCTTTCAGAAAACAAGCTTCAGTATATTGTGTTGTTGGCAATTCTTTTTCAAAATCCAATGACTTAGCTGGAGAAATAACGATTTTCATTGTTTGTTTTTTAATGGTTTTCAAAAGTACAAATTCCTATGTTAAAACCATATACGACAAAATCGATTCTGCAGATTTTGGTATTGAAAATAATTATGACATCAAAACAAAACCCTGAGCTTTCACTCAGGGTTTGTTGTTATTTAGAATTTCGATTCTGTTTTAAATTCCGGCAATCTGTTTTAACTCATTAACAAAACGTTCCGCTAAAACATCGGCTGCATTTTGCGTTGGTGCTTCGGTATAAATACGGATAATTGGTTCGGTATTTGATTTTCGTAAATGTACCCATTCCGTTGGGAAATCGATTTTCACTCCATCAATCGTTGAAATATTTTCAGATGCGTATTTTTCGGTCATTGCTTTTAAAACAGCTTCCACATCAATTTGCGGAGTCAGTTCGATTTTATTCTTGCTCATAAAATATTGCGGATAAGACGCTCTTAACTCAGCTACTGTCATATCCATATTGGCCAAATGCGTAAGGAACAAAGCAACACCCACTAATGAATCACGTCCGTAATGACTTTCCGGATAAATGATTCCGCCGTTTCCTTCACCTCCGATAATCGCGTGTGTCGATTTCATCAGTTCTACCACATTTACTTCACCTACGGCACTGGCCTGATAACTTCCGGTATGTTTTTCAGTAATATCTCTTAATGCTCTGGATGATGACATATTGGAAACTGTGTTCCCTGGAGTTTTGCTCAAAACATAATCGGCAACAGCCACTAATGTATATTCTTCGCCGAACATTTCACCATCGTTGGAAATAAACGCTAAACGGTCTACATCCGGATCGACAACAATTCCAAAATCGGCTTCTTCTTTTACTACCAATTGACAGATATCACCTAAATGTTCTTTTAATGGCTCCGGATTGTGTGGAAAATGACCGTTAGGTTCGCAGTACAATTTCACTACTTCAACGCCCATTTGTTCCAACAATTTCGGAATAATAACACCACCCGAAGAATTCACTCCGTCAACCACAACCTTGAACTTTCTTTTGGCAACTGCATCAGCATCTACCAAAGGTAAATTCAGCACCTCATCAATGTGAATGTCCATGTATGCATCATTTTCAGTAACGGTACCTAAACTGTCCACGTCGGAAAAATCAAAAGCTTCGGCTTCTGCAATTTCAAGGATTTTCGCTCCGTCCGCTCCGTTTAAAAACTCTCCTTTTGCATTCAGCAATTTCAGCGCATTCCATTGTTTCGGATTGTGGGAAGCCGTCAGAATAATTCCACCATCTGCTTTTTCCATCGGAACGGCTACTTCTACCGTTGGTGTGGTCGACAAACCTAAATCGATTACGTCAATGCCTAAACCAACAAGTGTATTAACTACCAAATTGTGAATCATCGGACCGGAAATTCGGGCATCACGACCAATTACAACGGTTAGTTTTTCTTTCCAACTGTTTTGTTTTAAAAAAGTTCCGTAAGCCGATGCGAATTTCACTGCATCAACAGGTGTTAGGTTATCCCCTACTTTACCGCCAATAGTACCACGGATTCCGGAGATTGATTTTATTAAAGTCATATGAATTTCATTTTTTGTAACTACAAATATATGAAAGTTGCTTAGTGGCTGAGTTACTTAGTTGCTAAGTTTTTTCATATATTTACAATTAAAGTTTTTTAGAAACTCAGAAACTAAATAAATGAACTTCTTAGCACACATCTATCTTTCCGGAAATAACGACCTGATAAAAATCGGGAATTTCATAGCGGACGGCATCCGTGGTCACGACTATGAACACTTTCCCGTTGATGTGCAAAAAGGAATTCTGTTACACCGAGCTATCGACACGTTTACTGATGCGCATCCTGTTTTCCGAAAGAGCAAACACCGCTTGCATGAAGCCTACGGACATTATTCGGGTGTGATTATGGATATTTTCTACGATCATTTTCTGGCAAAAAACTGGGCAAGGTATTCTGATGAAAAACTGGAAGATTACGCCGAACGTTTTTATCAGTCGTTACGCGATAATTACGATTGGCTCAACCCAAAAACCCAAGCCATGATGCCTTCCATGATTGGACGGAATTGGCTGGCGAGTTATGCAACGATTGAAGGTATCGGGATGATTTTATTTCAGATGGATTATCGCACCAAAAACCGCGTTTCAATGCAAAATGCAGTTAATGAACTACAGGAATATTATACCGAATTCGAAACGGAATTCACTGCTTTTTTTGAAGAATTACGCGCTCACGTGCAACAAAAAATGGCTATTTTATAATGACTTTTACTAATAATCTGGAACAAGAATTCCGCAAAGTTGCTTCCGCTGAAACTGCTGTTCCCATGGAAGCCTACATGAAAAACAATTTCTTTTTTTTCGGCATCAAAACCACACCAAGAAGAGTTTTATTTAAGGAAGTCTGGAAGCTTCACAAAGAAGAAGTAAAACAGCATGCCCGGGAAATCGTTATGGAATTGTTTTCAATGAAAGAACGCGAATTTCATTATTGTGGAATTGAAATCCTGATGAAGGAATTGAAAAAAAAGTACCGGAAAGAAGACGTTCAACTTATCGAAAAAATGATTGTAACCCATTCGTGGTGGGACAGCGTGGATACTATTGCCAAATATCTTTTAGGAAATTATTTGGCTCAGTTTCCGGAAGAAATTCCGAAGGTAATCAATCAATTTGCATCCTCCGAAAACATGTGGCTGAACCGTTCGGCTATTCTTTTCCAATTGGATTACAAAGCCCAAACCGATGCAGAGCTATTGTTTTCAATCTGCGAAAAACACAAAGCTTCCAAAGAGTTTTTCATCCAGAAAGCGATTGGTTGGGCGTTGCGTGATTATAGTCGGTTCAACCCAAAAGAGGTAACGGAATTTGTAGTGAAAACCGATTTAAAACCACTAAGCAAACGGGAAGCTTTGAGAAATTTATAATTTCTTTAAAACAGTGTTCTCATAAAAATGCCTTATTTTAGCATTTCATTCGTTTGAAATCTAAAAAATATATAATGCCAGCCCAAAAAGTTTCTGTTTTCACTTTATTGATTCGTAAGAGCTTAAAGCGTTTTGAAGCTTTTTTGTTTTTACTGAAATCCGTTTTAAGCAATCGACAGTTTTTATATGTCTCCTGTGTCTTGGTCGGCATTTCTTCAGCACTGGCTGTAATTGTTTTAAAAACGTTTGCCCATTGGGTTTTTAGGTTTGCTAATTATATCGACCGTATTTTACATTTACCCTACTCCAACAGTTTACTTCCCGTGATCGGAATTGTACTGACCGCTTGGGTAATCAAAAAATTTCTCGATGGCAGTATCGAAAAAGGGACTTCGCAGATTATGATTGCCGTAGCGAACAAATCGGGAATTATGCCAAAAAAACAAATGTATGCGCAAATCATAACCAGTTCCTTAACCGTTGGCATGGGAGGTTCAGCCGGATTGGAGTCGCCAATTACTATAACCGGTGCGGCTTTCGGATCAAATTATGCCCAAAAATACCGACTAAATTACAAAGACCGGACGTTATTATTAGCATGCGGAGTAGCAGCCGGAATTGCAGCAGCCTTTAACGCTCCAATTGCCGGAGTTTTATTTGCCATAGAAGTGATTTTAGCCGACATGAGTGTTACGGCATTCATTCCGATTATGATTTCGGCGGCAACGGGCGCTTTGGTTTCTACAGTGGTTTTAAAAGAAGATATCTTACTGACCTTCAGAGGACAATTAACCTTTGACTATCACAATATTCCGTACTACATCATCTTAGGAATTTTAGCCGGATTGGTTTCGGTGTATCATGCGCGAAACTTCAGGAAAGTCGAACATTTTTTCAGTAAATTCAAATCGTCTACGTATAAAAAAGCTTTGTTTGGCGCTTCTCTTTTAGCGGTACTGATATTCTTCTTTCCAACGTTGTTTGGTGAAGGGTATGAAAGTATTAAAGCCTTATCTTCCGCAAATCCGGGAGTGCTGCTGGAAAACACCATTCTTGACGAACACAAATCGAACGAATGGATGCTGTTGGCTTTCATCGGCGTAACTTTAATGATTAAATCTATCGCAACCGGACTAACGTTAGGCAGCGGGGGTAATGGCGGAAACTTTGCTCCTTCCCTTTTTGTAGGTTCGTATCTCGGTTTTTTTGTGGCCAAATTTTTTCAGCTGACTGGAATCGATAAAGACTTGCCAATCAGCAATTTTTCGGTAGTAGGTATGGCAGGTTTACTTAGCGGATTGTTCCATGCACCCTTAACCGCTATTTTCCTTATCGCAGAAATTACCGGCGGCTACGGTTTAATGGTACCACTTTTAATTGTGTCGTCGATAAGTTTTATCATTTCCAAAAATATGGAAGGCCATTCGATGGATATTAAAAACCTAGCCGATTCCGGTAAAGTTTTCACCACGAATAAAGATAAAAACATCCTGTCTTCTATCGATTTATCAAAGCACATAAAAACCAATTTTGTCACGATTCCTAACACTGCAAAACTTGATGATGTAGCAAATTTACTTTCGGAAACCAAGCAAACCGTTTTTCCGGTGGTTAATGAAAAAAATGAATTTGAAGGAATTATCAGTTTTGATACTGTCCGTTCGATTATCTTCAACGATTTTCAGAAGAAATATACCCCTCTAAGCGATGTTATCGAAGCTCCAAAAGAAACGGTTTGCTACGATGAAGTCATGGAAACTGTGATGGAGAAATTTGAAACTTCCAATTCAGAACTGCTTTTCGTTTTAAAAGACAAAACCTGCTTGGGATACATTGCGAAAGTTGATATTCTGGATGCCTATCGCGAAAAATTGAAATCCTTGCGAATCGAATAAAATTTCTATTTTCTTTACAACGCTTCTATTAAAAATTAGCCACAAAACAGTACCTTTGCGTTTTGCACAACTACACAGCTAATTATGTTAGATTCAGAGAATACGATTGAAGTTTTAGGCGCCCGCGTCCATAACCTTAAAAATATAGATGTTGTCATTCCGCGTGAGAAACTCGTGGTGATAACCGGGCTTTCGGGTTCGGGAAAATCATCATTGGCTTTCGATACCATTTATGCCGAAGGACAACGCCGTTACATTGAAACCTTTTCAGCTTATGCACGTCAGTTTTTGGGCGGTTTAGAACGTCCTGATGTAGATAAAATCGACGGACTTTCCCCTGTAATTGCCATCGAGCAGAAAACCACCAGTAAAAGTCCGCGTTCCACCGTTGGAACCATTACGGAGATTTACGATTTCCTTCGATTATTGTTTGCCAGAGCCGGAGAAGCTTACAGTTACAATACCGGAGAAAAAATGGTTTCGTATTCCGATGAGCAGATTAAAGAATTGATTTTCGAGCATTTCAACGGAAAACGAATTAATATTTTAGCACCGATAATCCGTTCCCGAAAAGGACATTATCGGGAGTTATTTGAACAAATTTCCAAACAGGGATTTGTAAAAGTACGCGTTGACGGTGAAATCCGTGATTTGGAATACGGAATGAAAGTTGACCGCTACAAAACCCACGATATCGAAACTGTTATCGACCGAATGGCAATTGAACAAACGGAAGATATCGACAAACGATTAACTGAAAGCATTAAAGTTGCGATGTACCACGGTGATGGTATCATGATGATTATTGAGCAGGAAAGTCAGGAAGTTCGTTATTTCAGTAGAAATTTAATGTGTCCGACCACCGGAATTTCCTATCCGAATCCGGAACCGAACAATTTTTCGTTCAACTCTCCGAAAGGTGCCTGTCCGCATTGTAACGGACTGGGAACGGTGAACGAAATCAATCTGAATAAAATCATCCCAAACCCTAAATTATCCATCAAACAAGGTGGTTTTGCTCCGTTAGGCGAACAAAAAAGCTCGTGGATTTTCAAACAGCTGGAAATTATCGGAGAAAAATACGGATTCAAATTAACCGATGCCATAGAAACCATTCCGCAAGAAGCAATGGACATGATTTTGAATGGCGGAAATGAGAAATTTTCAGTCGTGTCTAAAGTTATGGGCATCACGAAAGATTATAAAATCGATTTTGAAGGCATTTCGAATTTCATTAAAAACCAATATGACGAAAGCGGTTCAGCATCGATAAAACGTTGGGCTAAAGAATTCATGGACGAAATCGAATGTCCGGAATGTCATGGTTCGCGCTTACGAAAAGAATCATTGTATTTTAAAATTAATGAGAAAAACATTGGCGAATTATCGGCGATGGATATTGATGAATTGTGCGATTGGTTTAACGATTTAAGCAATCATTTATCTGAAAAACAAAAAGTTATTGCTGTTGAAATCGTAAAAGAAATTAAAGCACGCCTGAGTTTTTTGGTTGATGTCGGATTAAATTATTTAGCCCTAAACAGAGGTTCAAAATCACTTTCCGGCGGTGAAGCACAGCGTATTCGTCTGGCCACACAAATTGGTTCTCAGTTGGTGGGGGTGCTTTATATTTTGGACGAGCCAAGTATTGGGTTGCACCAGCGGGATAATGAAAAACTGATTCATTCGTTGGAACAACTGCGTGACATCGGAAACTCCGTAATTGTAGTGGAACACGACAAAGACATGATTGAACGTGCCGATTATGTGATTGATATTGGTCCGAAAGCCGGTCGTTTTGGCGGTGAAATCATCAGCAAAGGCACACCGAAAGAATTGTTACAGGAAAATACGATTACTGCACAATACCTTAACGGAAAAATGGAAATTGCCGTTCCGAAAACACGTCGTGAAGGCAACGGAAAAACCATCAAACTTAGTGGTGCGACAGGAAATAACCTTAAAAATGTTTCAGTTGAATTTCCACTCGGACAATTGATTTGCGTTACCGGAGTTTCAGGTAGCGGTAAATCGACATTAATTAACGAAACACTTTACCCTATTCTGAACGCCCATTTCTTTAATGCTGTTAAAAAACCGCAGCCGTACAAGAAAATTGAAGGTTTGGAACATATTGATAAAGTAATTGATATTGACCAAAGCCCGATTGGCCGTACACCACGCTCCAATCCGGCCACTTATACCGATGTTTTTTCGGAAATCAGAAGTTTGTATACCCAGACTCCGGAAGCCATGATTCGTGGCTATAAACCCGGACGTTTCAGTTTTAATGTTTCGGGCGGGCGTTGTGAAACCTGTGAAGGATCGGGTGTGAGAACTATCGAGATGAGTTTCCTTCCGGATGTTTATGTGGAATGCGAAACCTGTCAGGGCAAACGTTTCAACAGAGAAACATTGGAAATCCGTTACAAAGGAAAATCGATTTCAGATGTATTGGCGATGACGGTAGATGAAGCCGTTCCATTCTTTGAAAACATTCCGAAAATTTATCGCAAAATTAAAACTATTCAGGATGTTGGTTTGGGTTATATTACCCTCGGACAACAAAGTACAACGCTTTCCGGCGGTGAAGCACAGCGTATCAAACTGGCAACCGAATTGTCTAAAAAAGACACCGGAAACACCTTTTATATTCTTGACGAACCCACAACCGGATTGCATTTTGAAGACATTCGTGTCTTGATGGATGTAATCAACAAACTGGTTGAAAAAGGCAATACCGTTTTAATTATCGAACACAATATGGACGTAATCAAACTTGCTGATTATATCATCGACATTGGGTATGAAGGCGGAAAAGGCGGAGGCGAATTAATTGCCAAAGGAACACCGGAAGAAATCATCAAAAATAAAAAAAGCTACACTGCTCAGTTTTTGAAAAAAGAATTACATTAGCAGGCTGTTTTAATTTTAACGAAAAAGAAAATGATGAAAGATGATTTTTTAAGTGACGACGACAAAATCCAGGATAAGTTCAAACAAAAAACCTGGAACGAAATACGCGCTAACGATTCTTGGGCAATTTTTAAAATTATGTCCGAATTCGTAAACGGATACGAATCAATGGGGCGAATTGGTCCTTGTGTATCGATTTTCGGATCGGCGAGAACAAAACCGGATAACAAATATTATTTATTGGCTGAAAAGATTGCTTATAAAATCAGTCAGGCCGGATATGGTGTAATCACTGGTGGCGGACCCGGAATTATGGAAGCCGGTAACAAAGGAGCCCATCTTGGTAACGGAACCTCAGTAGGTTTGAATATTGAATTGCCTTTTGAGCAACATTACAATCCGTATATCGACAAAGACAAAAACCTGAATTTTGATTATTTCTTCGTACGTAAAGTTATGTTCGTGAAATACTCTCAGGGATTTGTGGTAATGCCGGGAGGATTTGGAACATTGGACGAATTGTTTGAAGCCGTTACCTTAATCCAAACTAAAAAAATTGGTAAATTCCCTATCATTTTAGTGGGAAGAGAATTTTGGAGCGGATTATTGGATTGGATTAAAACCGTCATTATCGATAAAGAAAACAATGCTAATCCGGAAGACATGAACCTTATCAAAGTGGTAGATACCGAAGATGAAGTTTTGGAAGTGCTGGATACCTTCTACAAAAAATACAATCTTAGTCCGAATTTCTAAGAATACTAAAAGCTCTCAAAATTGGGAGCTTTTTTTATGCTTTATACCTTTTATCTTAAAAATCAGCATTTTATACAGAAAACACTTATTCAAACCCTATTTCTTTTTAAATTTAAAGGTTAAAAGAAACAGCTATGAGTAAAGGTGTACTTCGTGAAGACAAAACCTGTTTGAATTGCGGGAATATTGTGGAAGAACGCTTTTGTCCGCAATGCGGACAGGAAAATACCGAAACCCGAAAATCCTTCCATTATCTTTTTACTCATTTTGTGGAAGATCTGATTCATTACGACAGTAGTTTCTGGAATACGATGAAATACCTGCTCTTCTACCCTGCCCGATTGACCCGGGAATACCTTTCCGGCAGAAGACAACGCTTTGTGCTTCCGGTAAAGCTCTATATTTTTATAAGTTTCGTTACCTTTTTTCTTTCCGGTTTTGTGATTGATGAGAAAGACCTTAAACTTGGAGGTGAAAATTCACCAGTAAAATTTACTAAATCTGAGAATGCTGCAAACCTTAAATTATGGGACAGCAGTGACAGTATTCCGAAAACGAAAAATCGCTACAACTACAACTGGATGGACGAATACGGTTGGTTCGGACAATATAAAACCGTAAAAGCATTGGATTCATCTCAGAACCTCCTTCCACAGAAAGAGAAGCTGAGTAAAATTCAATATTGGTATACCAAAAAAATGATTACCGTAGCCGAACACAATACTTTTAGACAAGCTTTCAATAAATCGCTGCTACATTTCAAACAAAACTTACCTAAAGTCCTTTTTCTTTATTTACCTATTTTTGCCTTTTGGTTATGGTTATTTCATGGTAAAAAACGCTGGTATTATTTTGATCACGGTATTTTTACGCTGCATTATTTCTCTTTTTTGCTTCTGCTCACCAGTTTGTTTATCATTTCGGAATGGATTTTCAGTTATACCGATTTCATTCTATTCAATATTTTACAAGGATTACTTCGAACCGCTTTCTTCCTTTGGCCGGTTATTTATTTTTACAAAGCCCACAAAAGGCTCTATGGTGAAAATAAATTTATCTCTTTTATTAAAAGTTCTACGTTGTTTTTCATAAATTTCGTTTTTCTTTGGATTGTTTTGGTTTGCTATATCCTGTATACCGCAATGACAATTCAATAAAAAATAAATTAAAGTGAAACAAAAATCTATTTTTGCTACTAATATGAAAACATCGATCAAATTATGAAGAAAATAATCATGCTGAGCATGGCGCTTTCGTTGAGTTTTGCAAGTTGTACCTCGCAACAGAAAATTGCTGAAACCAAGAAAAGCACGCCCGAAAAATACCTGAATTCGATTAGTCAGGAAAACATCAAAAAGAATCTGTATGTGATTGCTTCCGATGAAATGCAGGGAAGAAACACTGGAGAGCCTGGACAAAAAAAAGCCGGGGAATACATTATCAATCAGTATAAAAAACTTGGGATTCCTTTCCCGAAAGGTGCCGACAGTTACTATCAAAAAGTGCCGTCCGAATTCATGAAAAAAGGCTTCAGTCCGAAACTGAACGATTCTGAAAACATTTGGGCCTATATTGAAGGTTCTGAAAAACCGGAAGAAATTTTGGTTATTTCCGCTCATTACGATCACGTGGGCATGAAAAACGGAGAAATCTATAACGGCGCTGATGATGATGGTTCCGGAACTGTAGCTGTAATGGAAATCGCAAAAGCTTTCATGGAAGCTAAAAAATCCGGTAAAGGTCCGAAACGCTCTATTTTATTTCTTCATGTAACCGGAGAAGAGCACGGATTACACGGTTCCCGTTATTATTCCGAAAACCCGTTATTCCCTTTAAAGAATACGATTGCCGATATTAACATTGATATGGTGGGAAGACGTGATACTTTAAATCCGAACGACAACAATTATATATATGTGATTGGTTCCGACCGATTGAGTTCGGAATTGCATACCATTAATGAAGAAATGAACAGTAAATATGTTAACCTTCGTTTGGATTACAAATACAACGACAGAAACGATCCGGAGCAGATTTATTACCGTTCCGATCATTATAACTTCGCTAAAAAAGGTGTTCCGGCGATTTTCTTCTTTAACGGAATTCATGAAGACTACCACAAACCAACAGATGAAGTGGAAAAAATCGAGTTTGATGCTTTGACCAAAAGAGCAAAACTCGCTTTTGCCCTGGCTTGGGAATTGGCCAACCGCGAAAACCGCATTGTGGTAGACAAAGACGGAAAATAAAAACAATAAAAAAGCTCCTCGATTGAGGAGCTTTTTTATTTTCAATGCGAATTACAACTCTTCTTTTACAGTTGCATCCGGTGCATTTTTCTTAACCGATTCGATTCCGTTTTCACGAGCAGCTTCCGATTCATACATTTCACTGTTTCCAATGATTTGCCCGTTAGTTGCTTTCAGGTTGAAATACGGTTTTCCGTTTTTCGATACTAAACGGTCAAAACGAGCATCTTCCTGAGAATTTTTGCGTACTGATTCGATTCCGTTTTCGCAAGCCGCTTTGGTAGTATATCCTTCGCTCGCTAAAATAACCTGACCGTTACCTGCTTTTAATACAAACTGAAATTCACCGTTTGCTCTTTTTGTAATTAAAAATGATCCCATAATAGTTTTTTTTATGTTCTACTTATTAATTTGCTTTAAATTAAGCCCTACTAATATAGTAAGATTTCTATTATGATTGAAATTTTTTCTGAAATTGATTATTAAAAAAGTTTCTTACAGTCCCCAAAAAAACGTTTACAATTCCTCCAGTTTTATATTGATTGCCGATTGGATTTAAAAGTTAATGCATTATTTCTCCCGATAAATCTCAGGAAGATGCCTTAAACCCATACTCTATAGCTTCCTGGAGTATTTCGATATTAATATCCTTTAGCGATTTGAATTTAATACAATATCCGGTAACACTTGCCTTACCGATTTTGTTTCCAAAAGTTTTTGCCAAGAATGTTTTATCATTGATTCCAAGAATATAGACAGAAATTCCGGTAGTGTTGGCACTCATACCAATCTGATAAAACTCTTTTGTTGTTCCATCGGTGTATTTTATGGTGTGAAGCCCGTATCCGATATTAGGATTGGAAACCGTTTTGTTTTCGCTGTTTTTACCATCCAGAAACCACAATTTACAATCAGGCATCATAGACAGTATCCTATGATGCAACTCTTGCATATCACTGCGTTTACGTTCAGGCTGACTGTTAATATAGTCTTTGATTTGTTCTTGTATGCTCATATACGATTAGAAGTTGCTTTATTGGAACTTTAGCCCTGTAACTAGCTTACTGATAAAATCTAGAGTCCGTTAACCAAAGGTATGAATTTCAAGAACATTTTAGAGATACAAAACTATCACAGTCTTAAATCTTAAAAGACTAAATTCAGAAGACTTTTTAGCGGGTTTATCTAGTTTGTTCTCTTGCTAAGTATGATCTTTCAGGTCGTTAAGATGTATTTCTACAACTATTAAAATAGATTCATAAAAAAACCTCTGGTTTCCCAGAGGCTTTCCAATGTTAAGGGTGAAAGACGGGTCTCGAACGCGCGACCTTCGGAACCACAATTTGAATTTTTAAATTATGTCAACTATTTTACATACTTAAAGCAATATGATTAATAATACTCTTAATAAATCGTATACGCAAAAAATATAAATTTTTACTCTTAATAATTCCAAGATAAATAATTCTTTTATTTTTAAAAATTACATTATAGTAAATCTTAAAACTCAATTTTCACAAGAACATTTGTTAATCAGCAACTTTTCTTACTTTATTAATCTCTAATAACTTTTATAGTTCTAATTTCCGCTCCTGAAATTATTCTGACAATATAATTACCTTTAACAAGATTAGCCATATTAATTTGATTTTGACCTGATCTTACATCACCAAACGCCACTTGCTGTCCTGTAAAATTATAAATTTCATAACTGAAATCAGATTCAATTCCGGATAAGTTCAAAACCTCCTTTACAGGATTAGGATAATAAGAAAATGAATTTGCAATAATTTGATTAGTTCCGAGGATTACAGGATTATATGTACTACGGTATTCTCTAGGAACACCAGAAAACATTATTGTATATTCAATTATTATTACTCCGGTTGTTGGATTGTAAGTACTCGCATTAAATTGTGTTGGTGTTTGAGAAATTGGATTACTAAAATAATCAAAAAGCAGCTGGTCTTCAACAAGAATATTATATCCAACTCGTTTAAATGTATAACCTGGTTGATTATATGCTAAACCAACAGTACCTGTACTTCCCGGTGTTCCCCCTTGAGGATAATAATTAGCTACATTGGTTGTTCTATATTGATTCAATGCAGTATTAGTTACAGTTTCATTTGTAAAAAAATATGGTCCACCTGTAGTGTTTAATTTTTCGACCATTACGTTGTATACACCTTGTAATGGAACTGCGGGCTCTGTCACTGTCAATACGCCGCTTTGATAATTAACCCCATCCCAAAAATTACCAAAACCAGAACTATTTATACCTCCGTAAACATAACAACCGTCATCTAATAAATATCTAGTAGCATAGTAATAGGTACCGCTTACGCTAATGCTTATATTAGCAAAATACTCGTCATTGTTTCCTACATAGGTGCCATTATGAGTAGCGGGAACCCAATTGGACCAAGAAGCAGGATTTGTATTTTGACCAACAGGACTTAGACCTATCCAAGCCTGAATTCCTGGAGCCTGACCGGAAACATTTGGAGCTACATCGGTTAAACCTGCAACAAATACCTGACCGCTAACCATAAAGTTTGTATTAATACCTACACTTCCTGAAACAGGCTGTTGAATACTTGCAAACTGAGGTTGGACAGGAAGATTATTACCCCCAGTATCTAATTTTATTAACCATCCGTCAACATTTCCATGATAACCAACTACATCACCATTATCTGAAGCTGTAAAACCTGAAACTATATACCTTCCATCTAAAGTTTGTTCAACATTAGTTGGATAATCATTTTCGCTACCTCCATAGGATTTTTGCCATTGAAGCACGCCATTCCCATTCAATTTTAATATCCAAAAATCAGTAAGCCCATGATTATTTGTCACATCTCCATCATTAGCATTCTGACTTACTCCTGATATAATATAACCATTATCTGCTGTTTGTGCTATCCCTGTGGGATATTCAGTTCCTGAACCACCGTAGGTTTTCTGCCAAACAATATTACCTGTAACATCTAATTTAATCACCCAAAAATCATATTCTTCATGCAATTTACCAACAACATCCCCATCGTTTGAATTGGTATCACCTGCAATAATATAACCGCCATCAGCAGTTTGAAGTGCTTCCACTCCAAAATCATCCCCAGTGCCTCCTAAATTTCTTTGCCAAACTATGGCACCAGCTGTATCCAACTTTAATATCCAGACATCCATATCCCCATGGTTATCAAGCACATCACCATCGTCAGATTGACTATAACCTGTCACTAAATAACCATTATCTGAAGTCTCCAAAACGTTTTGTGCATAATCATCAGTTGTCCCACCGTATGTTCTTTGCCATTGAAATGACCCAGTGGAAGTCAACTTAACTATCCAATAATCTTGCCATCCAATCCATCCACTAGTATGGATTACTTCTGTAGCACCTACAAAAATACAGCCTCCATCTGCTGTCGGTTTAATATCATATACATAGTCTGTTTCTATACTGCCTAACACAGTTTGCCATACTATGTTTCCTACTCCATCCAGCTTAACTACCCAAGCATCACTTTCTCCTTGATTAACCGAGAAAATTCCATCTGTTGAGTTTGTTGTACCAACTAAAACATAGCCTCCATCAGACGTAAGTTTAATTTTAGAAAAGCTTTCACTTCCTAATCCACCGTAAGTTCTCTGCCATTCAATAACACCTAAATTATTCATTTTTACAACCCATCCGTTTGCAATGCTGTTGTCGTTGGTCAAATCGCCATCGCTAGATGATGTACCTCCAGCAGCAATATAACCGCCATCTGGAGTTTGAATTATGTCAGCTATTTTATCCATATTTGTTCCTCCTAATGCTTTTTGCCACTGTATAGAGGGTGCCTGAGCATGTGAGTATAAAAAACAGAAGAAAAAAACAGTCAGAAGGTAAAATTTATTCATGATATTTTTAGATTTGATAGTAAAACTGGGCGAAATTAATAATTAAAAGAAACAACCTAAAAACACGACACATCATTTTAAAAAAAATCATTAAATCTAGTGACCCACACATCACTAAATTTAGTGAGTCAAACAGAAGGAAAAAATATAATTACAAGATAATATTTGCAAAAAAAGATAATACTAGGATTCAGTTCGTTCACATGTATTACTGTAACTATTAAAAAAGTTCATAAAAAAAGCCTCTGGTTTCCCAGAGGCTTTCCAATGTTAAGGGTGAAAGACGGGTCTCGAACCCGCGACCTTCGGAACCACAATCTTATCTTCGAAAAAAATCAACGTATTTACTGGGCTAAGAGTATATGATTTATACTAATTTTCACCAAATCGTGTACACAAATCGTGTACACTTTTTCAATTATAAAATCAAATATAAATAAAAAATTCATTCCTTTAAATTATAATTTTCGAAGTAAAAATTCAATAAATATGCCATCTGATCAATTAATGAAATGAATAGTTATGACCTTAAGACTGTATCACATCTTATTTAAATTGTACTCTTTGAATACTTCGATTTTGTCGTTGATTGAAATTTCAATTAAAAAATCAGTATTACCAAAATATAACCAATCTGATTTACTCGTATTATTATATGTTTTCGCACATGATTGGTTTACAGTTTCCTTACTATTGACCTTCGAATGATAATAATAGAATCTGATTCTATTGTTACTTTTTTCTGTAACTATTTTAAATTTTCTTTCATCATATTCAATATCATGCATATTTCTGTTTTTTTCAACAGCCATCTTTAAATATTTTGAACGGTACTGTTCTATAAGTTTTTTGTTTTCGGTAAAAGTTTCCGATCCTAAAAAAACTTTTGAGTTATTAAATACACGGAATTGTACTTTTACTGTTTCGTTCTCCTCAAAATTTTTAAAATTAAACGTTTGATTTACACCTCCTTTTTCCAAACTAAGCTTTATTTTATCATTTTGATAGAAAATCAAACCCTCCTGAGCATACATATTAATCAAAGGAGTTAATAACCAAAAAAAGAAAAATCTTAAACCGATTTTATTACATGACTTTTTCATACTGATTGCATAAATTGTTAATATCCTCTAATCTTGCCAGGCTGAGTAACCAATTATTAGGAATGGCTTCAATACCGTAATACAATGCTGCCAATCCTCCGACTACTGCTCCGGTGGTGTCGGTATCATGACCTAAATTAACTGCTTTTAGAACTGCTTTTTCGTAACTGCCAGTTGTGAGTAAACACCAAACGGACGCTTCTAAAGTGTCCAATACATAGCCGGAGCTTTTAATATCTTCTTCATTCAACAAAGCGATGTTTCCCTGCAATAATCGATTGAATTTGCTTATTTCATCGGGATTAATTTTCTTTTCTATTAAGAACTCAGTTACTTCTGATTGCAACAACACGAATGCTTCATAAGGAGTTATTCCTTCAATAATTTTTTTAGCGAATTCCAAATAATAAAAGCAGCTTATTACAGAACGTACATGGCCATGGGTGAGGGAGGACACTTTTTTGGTTAAAGAATAACTTTCTTCTGCAGATAAATTTACTGTAAGCAGTACAAGAGGCAGAATTCTCATTAACGAACCATTACCATTGTCCATTTCTTCAAAACCTCCGGCATATTCGGGTTGTTCACCTTTTTCAAGTCGGTCGATAGCTATACGTGTACCGATTCCGATATCGAATACCCATCCGTGTGGGGTCCAATGATTGTTGTTCTTCCAAGCAACAAATTTATTAGCCAATTGTTGCAAATCAAATCCTTCCACAATACTTTCTGCAAGGCATAGAGTTAACGAAGTATCGTCTGACCATGTGCCTTTGGGTTGGTCGTGTGTACCGTATTCGCGCATACCGGTTACGGGATTTTGTTTCAGCTTTAGACGTGGTTCGAATTCAACCGGTACACCGATTGCATCGCCTATTGCAACACCAAGAACAATATTTGAAAGGAGATTTTGGTTCATGTTTAAATTTTAAATTCTAGTTTAGAAAACAAGGGTTGAAAATTTTGTTTGGTAAAAAAATCAATAGCTTTTTGGTTTTTTGAAAACACATTTAATTGAATGGTTTTTACATTTTTTTGTGCTGCCCATTTTTTGACTTCTTCTAATGATTTTGAACCCACACCCGAATTATGATAAGCAGTATCTACCATAATATCTCCAACTTCGCAATGTGAATCCATGTTGTAATAGGAATTTGAAAAAAAGACTATACCAGCCGTGATGTACCCCACTATTTGATCTTCATAAATAGCAACAAATACTACTTGAGTAGTGTCTTCAATAGCGTATTCGATGTCGTTTCTATAATGATTTATATTATCTTCTGTTTCAGAAAAATAATCAGCATCCCATTCCTTATGTATAGCCATTAGTTTTGACCATAATGTTACAATGGGTTCTGCATATACTTTAGTGGCTTGTTGGATTGAGAACATATTATTTTTTAATAGATTTTATTAATTGAAAAATAGAATGAATTATTATTACAAATTTTAATATAAAAATTATCATTAACATTAATTCCATTTTCTCTTAACCAATTCCCAATTGCTACACAATTTATCCTTGGATTATTCCCACCATTATTATTTCCGTTAATAAAATTAGCCTGCAAAACAATATCGCCTAAATAAATGTTTATTATTTCCCCATATTCCGGTAAGAAACTAAAAGGAACATTTCCTAAATTAATTTTTCCTTCCAAATTTGATACTGTTGTTGTTTTTTCTATCAAATAATGATTCTGGCAATTTTTGTCGTCATTCATATCGTTGGTTAATTTTATTAAATTTTCACTAAGTTCGACATCATCTATAATTCTTTGATTACCATGTAAATTATATTTTGGTTTAAAATATTTTATTAAGGTATCTTCTAATCCAGCGGCCAAATTTATATTATGGGATTTATATGTAATTACATCATTACATTTAAAAAGATAAATATTTACATTTAGATCACTCTTTAATAGATTCAATATTTCTTTGTTAATTCTAATATTTGTAAATTGACTATTTCCTGGTTTCTTATAACCATTTAACCTATTTATTATAGTTCGTATTGTTTTACCTATGTAAATAATTTCTTCCTTCTGATTGTCAACTTTTACAAATGAATACAGAACTTCTGTTGTTTTATCAGTTGTTATTTCATAATCTAATGCTCCTCTTTTATTAATTTTCCACTCTCCAATTTTTTCAAAACCGATTTGGTTTAATTCTTCTATTGTTTTAAGTTCCATATTATGAATTTTAATTAATAATAAATTTTTCGTGTTTTTTCCAAATTTCAATAAGGTTATTTTCTGCCTTAGTAATTATCGTAGCGGTAAAATCTTCCTTATAGTTAAAGATTTCCGAAAACGTATTTTCATAACTTATTTGGCCATCAAAAACTAACATTTTATCTGATATGTGCATTTCAAAATCGCAAAAACTTTGATCTTCCATTAAACTATAATTCCCATTTTTCTTAATGTATAAATTTGCTGAAATCATACTTATTTTGATTTCTGTACCATCATACATAGACATCGAAATAACTAATTCTTCTCCTATTGCATGATCGTAATCAAAAATTGAAATTGGAATCAAAGTCCTTTTTTGAATAAAAATCTGATTTCTACCGAGATACCGCAAAATCACTTGACCTTTGAAAATAATTGGTGGTTTAAGAATTTTTACCATTTTTAAAAAACTTACAGATTATGCATATATTTTTGTTCTTCATAAGTCAAACTTTCAATACCTTTTGATGTGATTTTATCCAAGATCATATCAACGTTGTACTGAATTGGCTCATCGAATGCAAATTTGTTCATGAGTAATAATTTATCTTCCAGAAAGATATTCCAAAAAAAATGTTCTTCTGTTGAACCTTCCATTTGAAACGAATAACCCAATATCCATTTATCTAAAAAATAGACCTTAGTAAGGCTAACATTTTTCAGGACATTAGGAACATCATATTTGTTTTTGAAAAACTGATGAATTTCTTTGAATTTTTGGTTTAAAGGCTTAAAGAAATGGTCCAAATGAAAACCTAAATCCTCAGCATCTATTACACTTATGCACGATGTGAAATCGGCAAATTGGTATTTATCTTCTTCACTGTATTTTTGTTGACTATGTATAGCCAATGAAATCAATTCATTTTCTCTTTTATGATTGAAAATCCAGTCTATTAATGCACTGCGGTATAATTTCAATGATGATAATGAAATAGGCTCTAAAAGCTTTAAATCTTGTTTGACCTCTTTAATAAATTCTATTTTCGGAAAAGTGTTTTTATACGATACTCCGAAAATGAAATTATTGATTAAATAGACTAACTCTATTGGATTATTGGAAGTGGAGTTCTCATAAACAGTTTTCACTAAATATAACCTTGTAAAATTACTTGTAATTAAATCTGATTCGGATAGCCAATTTTCAAGATTCTCAACTTTGACATTCTGTAAATCAAGAGCAATAATTTTTTTGTTTGATATAGTCATACATGTAAATTTTAATTTATGATTCAACGAATAATAGTAAATATATAACCGTTTGATTTAGGAAAACTACATTTATTTAATTTTTCATGAGTTTTTAAAAAAAATATTTTCTGTTAAATTTTAAAATTATTTTAATTGTGGATTATTATTCTCGCAAGTGCCTGAATAAAATTTATATAACCCACAATTTTCCTGAAAAGCTTCGCATGCAAATGATAGTTCTTTTGCTTCAGTCCTTCGGTAAGTTCAGAATGATAGCAAGCCACCGCAAGAGCAGTTGTTTTATGTCATTTTAGTATCTATTGTAATTAGGATTGGTTTGTTTGGGTTTATCTAAATCTTCCTTGTCTTTATCATTTAAGAGTTCATCTTCCCTATTTATAAAAGGATCAAACCAATCTACTTTATTGTTGGCCCATTTTAGCCAACTTTTCAAATCATCGGTTAAATTGTTTTCTGCTATTGCTTTTTCTTCTGTTGCTTTTATGTAGTTTCTATAAATAGTTGCTTTGTTGAATTTTTCTGAATCTGAAAAAAGCTTTTTGGTTCTGGCGAATTCTTTATCTCTACGCGCTTCAAATTCCTTTCGTATTTTTTTCTCTTCTTCCATTTTTATATGGTGTAATCTACATTCTTCACGCCATTCTAATTCCTTCTGTGCTTCTAATTCAATTTTAGCTACTATTCTTGCCAATTGGTTTTCTAATTTTGTAGAACCATCTTTCCATTCTTTAGCTTTATAACTCTCTCCTATTTTTATAACTAAAATTCCTGTTGGAATATAAGTTGAAGAACCATATGGTCTATCAGACGGAATTCTTTTGTTCATTTCTCTAAGTTCAAAATAAAACTCAACATCGTTTACAACAATGCGTGGACCTCTATTATTTCTATCTCTCCTAAAGATATGCCCTCTATACCGTAACAGTTTAACGAAAGTATCCATTATTCGAAGTGCTCTGCTATAATTTGATTCTTCGACATAAATTGATACCGTATCTATTTTATCATCCCATTTAAAACCTTTATTTTTTCTGTTGTCATAAACTGTTTTGGTATTTTGAATTAAAATATCCGGCTTGATTAGTTTATCAGGAACTATTAAAGGTGCTTTTGGATCGCTTTCGATTTCTTTAATTCTTATCGTAAGTGGGGTTTGGTCTACGTTTATTGGATTTCCTTCCTCTCTTATGGTTAAAATAATTTTGTCTTCTCCGTTAAAGGTTGAATTGAGGTTTTCCTTTATAACCTCCTTGTTGAATTTCAATTTACCCCAATATCCGCTATTTGGCAGGGGGATTTCAAACTGTTTACAAAGTTTTTTAAAGCCATCATTCGATATTGCATACTCTAGGATTAATTTTGATACTGGAGTTGACCAAACTAAATCGTAGAGTTCTTTCCGTATAAATTCCTTTGTGTTCATAAAATACCCGACTATATTAATTTCTAATAAATATACGAGAAGCCTTTTAGAAATAGAAATTAACGAAATGAAGCAAACAAAGAACCGGCTTTAGGAATACTTGGACTAAAGACGGTTTTTGTGCAGCTGAATGAGGTAATGAAATTTTAATAACTGAATAGTAATTAAAAGCTATCTCAAAAGTAATTAGTGTGATTTATTATAGAAAATCAGGTAACTAGAGTAAGAATTATTTAAGTTTCTCAACAAGATAATCAAGAACAAAAATATCGGTTTTAAAAAATATCGGTCCTTTGTATTTTAAAAATAATCCATAGGAATTTTGGATGGTAATTTCACCAAAATAATCATAGCTACTATCAATTTGACTTATTTTTAAATTTACCTGAGCCATGCCTGTTTTGTCGTTATAAGTGTTTTGATACTTCCAGTTAAAATCATACTCTTTTTGATAATAACCATTTTGTTGATTGAGAAACGATTTTGTATTTACATCAGTAATGACCCCATAGCTCATAGTATTGTCTTTTACAATAGCATTTGTAAGCCCTAATACACCTGACTTATTATCTGTATAGATAATCAATCTTTGATTTCCTGTTATAGCCTGAGATGTAATGTTTTCACTTCCCATCCAAGCCTCGGATACTTCGAGAAAAAAATAGGATTATGCTTTTGAGAATAGGATGAACCGTAGGATAAAAACAAATAAAAAAATACTATATACTTACTTTTCATACTATAACTCTATTCAGATATTAAGTCTTAGTTTACACAAAAAAAACATTTCACCAGTAATGATTTTTTATGCCGTGCTTATGATTAATTTAAACTCATTAACGAAAAGAATTACAATATCCGTAATGGCTTAACTGATTATTTTTGAATTCAAATCTAAAACCAAACTTCTTTTCATAAACAATCCTACCTTCTAAATCTCTTAGTTTATTGTATTTGTATATCCATTTGTAAGCAACTACTGGGTTTCCGATATTACAAAATAAACATGCAGAATCTGATTTTATTACTTCAATAATTTCCGCTCCTTTTTCATCGTCTTCCCAACGTCCGATGAAATCAATAATGTTATACAAAACATCATTTGGATTTTCCAATATTGTAAAATCATATTTTTCAAAAAGACTAATAAAATCATTTGATCTCATTGTTTTACAAGCTAAATCGTGGTCGGCTATAAATTGTTCCGTTTTTTCAACAGAAAAACTATTTTCTTCAAAACTTATTACTGTACCTTTTATCATAATAATTACCTTTTATAAATATAATAAATTTAATATTCGGCTTTACAAATACAATAGATAATAATAACTGCAATAATTCCATAAATTTCTAGTATCATAATAAATATGTTTGGAGTTTTTTTAATGATTAAATGTTTTGTTACTATTTAAATAACGGATTTAACAAAATATAATGCGCAGTGGTTTGAATATGAAAAGGAGCTGCACCGGTAAAAAGGCTAAACGCTTTTCCGGTAAAATTTTTATTTTCATCAAAATACAGCAATTCATAAGGCTGAACACCTGTAAGATTTAAAAGTGTGTTGATTTGGTTGTGATTGACAGAAATTAGAATTCTGATGGTGTCATTTTTAATGACTGAAAAAACATCAACACTAGCGTTTTGCAGGTTAACGGTTTCCTCATACAACCCTTCGTGAAGGTAGTCTGTAGTAATGGCTTTCGAGCTACAAGTATTCATAATATAACAATTTAAAATTTACATTTTTGTTACATCGTGAAATGCGATAAAGAGTTTTGATTTCTCAACACATTTGAACGATTGTTCCGCATTCTGAGCCACCGTGTCGTGAGTTGATCGGTTGGCATCACCTAAAAGAGTGATTCTTGATGCTGGGTACATAGATAAAGAAAAAAAATGAATTATGCAAATTTTATTTCCTTAACCTTAAATGTTTTCAATTTTAATCCTTAATAGCAATATTTTTATTTTCTTGAAAATCAAATAAATACCAACATAATCCATTAACCTATTTGATTGAATAATTTAAATTCAACATCTAACGGAATTTTACCTTTGAAGGTATCTCTAACTAATTGTTGGTAGCTGTAGTATGTATCATAATCTTTTATTTTACTCCAAGGCATTTCTAATTTTGGAATACCAAACCCCTGAAATTTATCCATGATGATACTGTCTATTGGGACATGAAAATGATGATAGTTTTTAGTTATCCCTTTTACTCTGGATTCTCCCATTGCAAATAAATATTTCAAGGTCATATTTATCCATTTCTGAGCTTGTCCCTGAGTTAAATGATATTCATCGTTAGCGGTTCTTAGAGCATAACACGCTGACTGATGCCAAATGGTAAATTCTACAAAATCTATGAATTCTTTTGATCTTACCTCTTCAATTTTTGGAAGTAATGCAATTAGCCACTTCTCTCTAAAAGAACTCTTTTTGTTTTCATCTTTTGGAAAGTTTATCAATGTTCTGCTTAAATCTCGGTAAGCTCTCTTTATGGCAGCTATTTCTAAACCACTTGTGGTATCAAAATATACCCTTATCCAAAAATCAGTTACTTCTTGTTGCGTTATTTCACTTTTCATAATTTATACCATAGTATTTAGAATAGAAAATCATATCTAATTTATATGTTTTTAAAGTATCATATTCATTTATGTTTTTATCTAATTTATGTTTAAAAAAAATTAAGCTTGGAAATTATTGCGATTGAAACCAAACTAGGTAAAAACAAACACTTAGACAATAACTATCTTTTATTTTAAGATATAAAGTGTCATCAGCAAATTTGAATTTATCTGAGTCTTGAAGCAGTTCAACACTTAGGCATTAAAAAAAAATAGCATGAAATTTACATATTTATTGTACTGATTTTGAATGAGTATCGTTATTTTCCACAGCAATGATTACCTCATTTTTTTGATTGTCTACTCTTTTTAAAATTCTATCTAAATAATCGTCACCAAAGTGATTTCTAACCCAAATTATTTCTTTTTTAAAAGCCTCTATTTCTTTTTCATTCGACTTTGGATTTATGCTCTTTCTACCTAACCTTCCCAATGTTCTACTAGATAATGTATGGTACTTTTTTAAATCTTTAATTAACATTTTTGAAAAATTTGCTAATCCTTCTTCATTAGCAGGCAATACTTTCAGGAATATTTTTAGATTGTCCAAAGCTTTTGATTCTAATGCAATGTCACTTCTACCTGTTTTGTATTGAGGCTTGAACGTTTTAATACTTTCATAATTAGTCCAAAAGTCTTTTGAAAGAGGTGATTTATTTTCATCATATTCACATTGTACATTTGTCACTAAATCTTCAAACGTAATTTCTTTAATGTGTGACTGTGTCCCTTCCAAATTTTCGATAATCTGAGCAAATAAACTTAAACCTTTTTTTCGCAATACATTTAATTGATACTTATCAAATGATTTGGCGGTTTTTACCCTAGTTGGTAAATCTGAAATCTTTTTAATTGCCTCCGGATATTTTTCTTCAATATCTTTGAATATATTTCTAATATGGGTTGAAGTATTGACTTCTCCCTCTTCTTCCGGGTTTTGATTTAATTTATTAAATAAACCTGATGCTGTTGGTTCTTCTTCCACATCAAAAATCTTGGAATCCTCCCCCAATGAACTATGTATTAGGAACATTTTTTGAGAAGCAATCTCTCTTGATTTTACAATATCAGCTCCAATTTCGGAAGGAAAAAAGTTATATATGTACAACTCATCAAACACCTTAGTACCAATACGATTGATACGGCCTACTCTTTGAATTACTCGTGTCGGGTTCCAGGGAATATCGTAATTGATAATGACACCAGCCCTATTGAGATTGAATCCTTCGGAAAGTTTATCACTGGTAATTAATATGTCGAAATGATTGGTTTGAGAGCCTTTATATTGTGCATTGAAATCTGAATCAAGATGTTTTTTCATTTCCTTAGAAACTTTTCCATCACAAACAATCAACTTATTTCCGAACTCTTTTCTAAAATAATCTTCCAAATGTTTAATGGTATCTACATACTCCGAAAACAATATTATTTTACGATTCTTGTCGTTTTCAAGAATTAGCTTTATTTGTTCTGCAATACGCTCTCTTTTGGGGTCATGGTCAACAATGTTTAGCTCTTTAAGTTGTTGTTGAATTTCCTGAAAAACAACAATATCACTATCTATATCTTCCAAAAAATCAGTTCTTCTTTGGAAATCATCCAGATTATAAACCGTATTGTTTTTTGGTGTTTTTTTAGTTAATAACTCTTTCGAATAATCATCTAATACCTTATCGATATCATCTTCATCATAGGAAAGTATTTTTTCAATTAAGCCTCTATCTAAAATATATTTACCGTTTGATTTTTCAATAAAATCTCTAACAATTAAATGCACATTTAAAAATCTATCGATTGACTTACTGAAAGCACCAAATGAACTTTCAAAACGTTTTACTAATAAACGCCGCATAAAGTCATATAAGTTTCTCTGTTGTTGGAAAGCTCTGTTTCCTTCTTCATCTAGAGCATCTTCATCTACAATTTTAACATAACTAAATGGTTGGTAAATTGCACCTTTGAATCTTCCATTTTCTTCAAAATACTCGTTAAGAATTTTATCGTAAAAAGTGTTTTGCTCATGTGTTAAAAGGTAAAATAATTCTACGGGGTCTTTTACAGTTGATAAATCGCCTACCTCTTCTCTGTAGACATAATCTTCCTTTAAATCTAATCGATTTCGTCTTATCAGTACAGAAGATATTATGTTCTTGATTTGGTTAGCTAATACTTTAGTTTCGTGTCTTACACTATTTACATCGATAGGAAGTTCTTTTCCTAGCATTGATACGTACAATTGTTCCGCTTTTCTAATTTTTTTTGGTTCTTTGGAATTCCAATTTTTTATGATGTCCGAAAGTCTTTTGTATCTGTAGTTATATGCTCTGAATAATCCCTCGATATTATCATCAATTGTTATACCTGATTTTCCGGGAACAATAAATAATTTTAGTAGTGCAAATATATCGGCAGGTGAATTATTGAAAGGTGTGGCTGTTAGTAAAATAACAGTTCTATCTCTACAAATTGTTAAAAGTGCTTCATAATCGGCTGTATCCTGATTTCTAAAATAATGAGCTTCATCGACAATTACCACTTCGATTCCTTTTGTTTGGATGGTGTCAGCCAAGTCTTCCAGCTTTCCACGACTTTCTACTTCCCAATCATACAGATTGAATTCATTAATATATCCCCACCAACCCGTACTGTATGTTTTGTCACCAACAAGACCCGGAGGACATATAATCATACCTCTTTTTCCTAAATTTTTTGCTATTAAAGTTGCAATAACTGATTTCCCTAATCCTACTACATCGGCAATAATAACCCCATTGTATTCATTGATGATGTTTAATGCCTGATTTACTGCATCTAACTGATAACTGTATTTTTTATATCCCTTTTCTTCTAAAAGATTTTCTATTTCAGGTTTGATTTGTTTTTGTTGTTGCAGGTCTAAATATGTTTTTAGAATTAAAACATAGGCTTCAAATGGGGTTACTGAAGCTGCTTGAGACTTGTGTTGAATAAATTGAATTAAAAACTCTTTGCGGTCATCAATTTCTGAAATTGGAATGGAACGTTCCCATAGTTCATCAAAATACGTTTCTGCTTCATTAAAACCATAATCTTTTATTTCAACGTTAAATTCTTCCTGACCTGATAAACCCGCACGTGTTAAATTACTACTTCCTGTAATAAACTGACCTGTCATTGCCTGAATGTTTGCTTGCTCTTCGTTTAAACGAAACAAGTATAACTTGGCATGATTTGAATTTTCGGTTTTACGAATGATTAAACGTTTTTCATTAAGCATTTGCAAGAAGAATTCTACCTGATTGTAAAATGCTTCTGTGTCCATCTCTTCATTGTTAATAGCATTTCCCATTGAAGTCATGAACTGATTGAACTGATCATCGTGTGATTGCTCTTCTTCCTGACTACCGTGTTCTACAATTTTATTTAAGATTTGATCTACTTGTAAACCTACCAATAATTTCAAGGTTAGATTTTCGTTCTTTTTTAGATTTTCAAAGAGTTCTTGCCAACCTGAAAAGTAAAAAAAACCTACTAGAAATTTAAGTTCATCACTAATTCCGATTAAAGTATTTAATCTTCCTTTTAGTGATTTATGGGTTTTATTATTGGTTATAAAATTGTTTGCCATTCTCTGTTTTATGTTCTTATTTTTTACTGCTTATTACATAAGTTAGGTACTGTGTTAAGGATTATACCTTATGCTTTAAGCTTACTCTTCCTTCATTGTTAAATTGACTTATATGCTTGTTCCGGATGGTTAGGCATATCTGGTATTGTATATTGAAGTCTACCAGCCTCTCGCATCGGATTAATGTAATTTCTATATACATAATTCTCTTTTCTATTAAGAATTACAGCTACTTGCTTCACAGAGTAGCTTTTAAATTGGCATAGCTCATATATGATATTCTCAATTTTACTACTATCATTTTCTCTACTACCTAATACCTGAATTTTGTCTCTTAAAACAGAAGGTAACTCCTGTATTAAAGATTGAGGTTCTGTGTTAAGCGCGAGGGGTTCTGTGTTAAGCGCGAGGGGTTCTGTGTTAAGTTCTTCTACTTTTGTGTTAAGGGCAGGTCCGGCAATATAATACGTCGCACGTCCTTTGCCTTTTTGGACTATTAAATCTTTATCCCTTAAAGCTCTTAATTCATTACTAGCTCTCAATATATCACAAGCATTTAACTGACGATATGTTGGATTGTCAATTGCTCCGGCTTCTCTTAAAAAGATAAGGCATTTTTTCTGAGATTCATTTAACTCATACTCTTTTAATGTGTCTAACCATTGTAAATCTGTTTCATTTAAGAAATGATGCAATAACAATCTAGTAGTAAATAAATTCGCTGAATGGTCACTTTCGAATGTCGGTGGTGCTAACGAAGACTTTTCCATTAGAGTTCTCATAGTTCTAATACCACTACCTTTGGTTTCAGCCAGATTGGTTTCATGAAATATAGAAGCAATGAAAGGGTTTCTATTTTTTGAACCCGGCTCTCCCAATTGCTCTTCAGGTTTCAGTGAAAATCCAGGATTTTTAATTTCTAATCTATTCCCATAACGAATTATTTGAATAGGTTGATTTTCTCTATACGTTCTATGGATAAAAGCATTTACTAATGCCTCACGAAGTACCTTAGAAGGCAATCCAATATTTGAAGCTTGTATTTCGCCTTCGCCTAATAAAAAACCTTTAGGCAAATCATCTGCAATAGCACTAAAAACACGTTGTACTAATTGAATTAGCGGACCCCGCATGTCGATAGTAGTAAATCTATTTTCAGGGTCTTCTACCCATTCATTACCCGGGACGCGAATGTAATCTACACGAACCATAGGTAATAATCTACGTAAAGCCATACGGTTACCAAAAACTAACAAACCTGTGTAAGTTAGTTTCCAATCGCCTTTATCTTGCTTGATACAACCTAATGAACGTAATAAATCTTTATCACTATAGTTTAGCTCCTCAGCATATTCATTTACTTTGGCTCTTAAGGTTCTGTATAATGAAATAGCTTCCTCACTAATATCTTCTATACTGGTATCGTTGACAATTGTACTATCTAAACTATCTTCTTTGTTATAAAAAACAAACAAATCATCTTCAGTACAACGTTGGTCGCTTGAACCAATTCTTCTGTAAGCTCCTTGTGGCAATCCGTTTTTTTTGAAATACAACGGTTTTTGACCATCAGGCAACTCATTAATTTGAATTTTTACTACTATTTTTTTATTAGGCAGCATTTCAACCTCAATTTCCGGACGCACTGGTTGATTAAATAGTGTAGCCGTTTGAGATGCTAAATCCAACTGTAATTTATCGGGATTATCTATTCCTTCAATTGTATAAGATGGAAACAAAGAACTTTCATCACGGGTAACTCCAAGCACAATTATTCCACCTCCTAAACCAGGCTCATTTGCAAAAGCACAAATAGTTTCCATAACTGACATATCGATGGCTGTACCACGCTTTGCCTCAATGGTTGTACATTCGTCCGTACTGTTTAAGTATTCTAATATTTCAGCTATGCTTTGCATATTAACTTAATTTGTAATTATCATACTCCTGCTCACTCAACTCAAACGCAGCATCAACCACTAAAACTTCATCATAACTAAGCTCGTAAAGTTTATATACCAATAGGTCGATTTGGTCAATATAATTATCATTAGTATTGTTGTCATCAATTTTTATTTGATTTATTAAAGCATTTACTATATCTATGATTTTTTGTTGGTCTTTTGTTTTCTTAATAGGAAGTAATTTTAATAACTCTATTTTAACCTGCGCAAAAACTTTTCCTTCTTCTGCAGTAATCGTTCTATAATAAAAAGTTATTAATTTAGAATTCAAAACACCAAGTAGATAAAGCGGATCATAAGATACATCTTGAATTACAGCTCCATGTAAAGTATTTGCATAATAAAAATTATCAACATCATAGGCGGCAATTATTGAATCAGAAGTTTGTCTAGTTAGAATTTTTTTGTTTTCAAATAAGCTAGAATTTCTTAGTCTAAGTCCATTTCCTCCTCTTAAAGCCTCAGCCGATTTCATAGCTACTTCATTGTAATTTACCCAATTGTTATTCCAATTAATTTTATATGAATCAATATCTCGACCAAATAATATTTTCTTTGAAAATTCATCTTTTCTATCTTTTAGAAATAATAAATCTGGAATTTTACTTTGGATTATACCATCCTTAACATTACATATGTTACCATACAACTCACAATTATTTCTAATCTTATTTATTAAATTACTTATTTCTAAATTATAGTTTAAATCTAATTGATTATTTGGAGAGTTATCTATGTGTGAATATGGAATTTCGGTTCTTTTTGGACTCTTCAATGATTCAATACTGCAATTAGTAAGCGCTTTAATAAAGTCTTTATTTCTTTTTGAATTTGAGTAAGTTATTATTATTGAATCAACTATCGCGGATTCAAAAACTAATTCACCAAAAGCGATAATTTCATTAATATTTTGTTCTGTCAAAAGGTATTTTCTAATATCTGCACATTGAGTATTTAATAATAGTCTATCTGGTACAATATAAGAAGTTATAGAATTTTCTTTAGAAAACTTTTTTGTAATTTCTATGAATAAATAAAAAAGATTAAATCTACCTGTAGCAAATTTGAAACTATTGGTAAATCTTTTTTTGCTCTCAGCATCAATTTGTTTTATTTGAACATAAGGAGGATTCCCAATCACCACATCAAATTTTTCTACCCCAAACATCCATTCTGGGTCAAACCAAGCAGAGCTTTCGTTACTAAATGGTTTCCAAGCCACTAATTGTTGTGCTCGTTTGCTACCAATACCCCCTGCATTTAAAACTTCTTGTTTATAAATTTGTGTTTGCAGTTTTTCGAATTTCTTTTTTAGATTTTCTTTTTCTTGAGGAGTCGCTTGTAAATAACTTGCTCTAAGCTGTTGTAATTCGTTTTGTAAATGAGATGTTTCACCAAAATCAAAAGTCATGTCTTTACCAAGTGTATTACCTTTCTCAAGACTGACTAACGTATTAGCAGTAACAAACTTAAATTCTAAATTTGGCAAAGGTTCTATTCCCCTGTTTTCTGCTTTATCATCAATATTTTCATCAATAATCAAGGAAAGGAAACTTCTTAATTTAGAGATTTCTGCAGCAATGGGTTGAATGTCTACCCCATAAATAGAATGTTGTATTACACCCAGTTTACGGATGTAATCACTATTTTCTTTAGATATTTTTTCTTCCATCGCTTTGCGAACTAATGCATTATCAATTTTTTCCAATTGCTTAGCTCTCCACCAAACGGCTCCTTTATCTAATTTTTTGAGTAATACAATAATCTTGTGCAATACTCCCATTGGAAAAGCACCGGAACCACAAGCAGGATCCAAAATTTTCACTTCGCTTAATGCTTCTAATATAGCAATGGTTTGTTTTTCATTAAACGGGTTTTCAGTATCGTCTTTTAACAATATTTCTAATTGTTCTTCGTCTTCAATATTGGTTTTTGTTTTGATATACTGCAATAGTGATTGTTCCACCATATAATCGACAATCTCACGAGGAGTATAGAAACTCCCTGTAGATTTACGAGCACTTTTTTCGGTATCCGGGTCAATCTCTGCCAATAGATTTTCGAAAATAGTTCCCAGCATTTCCGGGTCGATACTTACTTCAAAATCGTTAATGCTATTCTCATCAATGGTAAAGTTGTATTGCTCTAATGTTTCGAAAAACTTTAAAAACCAATCATTTGGAATGTTTAACGCAAAATTTTGATTGTGTATCCCTTTGCTATCCTTTGGAAAAAAATCATCCTCTTGAGCTTCAAAAAGCCCTCCATTTAAGAAAGGTACCAACTCATGATCGTTAGGCAACATATATGGTTTTCTGTCTTCTTGTTTTTTATTTAACACCAAGAAGAACAATTTTTCTACTATGGAATGATAGTAATTGTGTTGGTCGTTATTGACACTTGCCACCCTACTTGATGAAAGCCACTCTTCTGGAATTAACGGAATTCCTGCATCAGATTTCTTGTTTTTTAAGAACCAACAAAAAATAGTTCTACCAATTAAACGTACAGCAAACTCCTGATACACTTTTCTATTATCTACAGGTGTTGAAGGTAATTGCAAACAGGAATTAAACGAAACTTCTTTTTTGTTAATGTTTACTTTACCTCCTATAAGACTATAAAAGGCAGTTGCTATCTCTTCATAGAATTTCTTGTTTAATTTTTCAACACTAAATGCTTCTTGGATGTCATCTAACGAAGAAAAATTACACCCATTGATTCTATTCTTGAAGGTCTTATTTGTTTTTAATGGATCAACAAAATAAGTGTAACGTTTCCAATTAGAGAATTTTTGTTCTTTGTTACCGTAGTTTCTTCTGATGAAAGAAAATCTGAAACAGCCTTTACTGTCATGAAAAACAAAAATAGATCCGTCTTTGAAATCTTCCTTAAGTACTTTTTTTGCTATTTCAAATTGTTGCTTTTTTGAAGCCCGTTCCGATAATTCTCCATTGAATTTACATGCAAAAACTAATAAATCTTCTGCGTTTTTAAATTCCACTTCACCTATTTTCTGTAGCGCTGAGAATTTGTCAAACTGTTTATCGTCAATGATATAATCTAGATTTTCAGAGATAGGCTGAAACGAAGATATTTTTGATTTAAAGAAATCTGATATTGATTTTATAGAGAAATTTTGAATTAGTTTATCCATTATTCAGGCTTATTTAACGAGGTAAAGTTGTACAAAAATGTAAAGTTGTAAATATAGAGAAAAGCAATCGAAAGTAAAGTGAGGAAACACGTAAAGTATCTACTTCTTATCAACAAAATGTAAAAAATTACAACTGTTTGAATAGGGTAAGCAGGGTAAGCAATTTTTTACTAAAAGATTCTTCGAAAAGTTCAGAATGACAAAAACGGATTTAACCGCTAAAAACAATGCAAACCGGAACAACTCCTGTTCTGATTTGCATTGTAATAGTCTTATGTTACCTGAATTTTAGTTTCAGAAAAAAACGAAAAAAGTTTCAACGTTTTTTGCCTACCCTCCTTACCCTATTAATTAAGCGCAATATGAAGTAATTTAATGTTGCTTTTTTTAGGGGTTATTCCTCTTCAATTTCCTTATTTCGAATATCAACTTCTTCGTATGAGTTTTCTTTTAAAGCATAGACAAATATGCCGTTCTTTTTTAATCGGAGGAAGTTGTGTTTTTTAATGCTCTTCCGAATCAGTTAATTGTACCAATATTCAAATTTAATTTTACTATAACAATTACAAACTTTTTTTTTGTTAGTCTCTACAGTTAGACAGTTTTTGATACTTTTTACACTGTTTGGTACGTGGCGGTACGTGAAATGGTACGTGGGCGGTAGGTAAAAGGTACGTGAATGGTACGTGAATGGTACGTGAATGGTACGTGAAAAATTTCACGTACCATTCACGTACCAAAATAATGTTTTAGAAGAAATATTGACAAGAAAAACACTTTATAAAATTTCGAAAAATCATATTAGAATTACTTTCTCCATTCTGTTTCCTACTTCCATTACTACACATATCGTAAAAAGCAAAAAAAACATATTTAAAAGAAGATAACTCACAAAAAACAGTTTCTCTTGTATTTAAATATAAAAACACCCCTTAAACGTCATAAAATTCATTTTCGTTCTTTAAATAAATTAAAACTTTCCTTTTACGCGCGCTACTCAGTGAAATCTCATTTTACTGCGCAGCTATGTTCTTGTAAAAAAACAATCCACTTTGTAGTATTCCTAAAAAATTAAAAGAACAATTATCAACATTCTCTTTTATTTTTAATATATATCTTTATTTAGTTCTTGTATATCATTGGTATGTCCAAATTCTTCGTTAGTTTCGATCGTAACTACTTGATTTATAATAAAAGATTAATTCCTAATTTTTATGAAATTTTAAAGTAAATTTTAATCTTTAACTCTTTCATTCATCTAAATAAATCATCATTATTCTTATTCCGAATTTGCACATTTAATTGCATCAGAATAATCCTCAGGTAGTTCTGCATCAATATCTCTAAGATATTTTTCTAAGGCATCCATGGTAAAATGGCCTGTTATTAGCATGAGCTTACTTTTTGCCTCAAAAGGTGTAAACTCCTTCCTGAACTCTCTATACAGTTTTGTTATAAAGGTATGCCTGAAACTATAAAGTCCGTATTCTTTTCCTAAACCAAGTTCCGCTTTAATTTTAGAAAATTGTTTTGAATAATAATTTCGTTTATTATCAATTTCGGTTTCCCATCCACCCCCAATTGTATCGAGAGAAAACAGAGAATTATTTAATGGGAATTTTGATAAATCAGGAAGTTCACTCAAAAGTACTTCTGGAATAATTTTGATTTTAACTGCCTTATTCTTTGCTTTGACATGCAATTGTTTACTCAAAATGTCAATATCACCAACTTTCAATCTACAAACTTCTATCGGTCTTAGAAAATTATAAGAAATGAATTTTATAAAAAGCAATAAGACTGGGTAATCTTTAACTAGATATTCAAATATCTTTTTTTCTTGTGTAACTGTATATGTTTTATTTCTCTCGGGAGCACTTTTAACAACATTTATTTCTGCAATGAAATTACGTTCAACAATATTATTATCTACTAATGCAGTATAGAATAATGAAATATTACTTCTCGTGTTATTACGATTCGAAGCACTTGTCTTTTTCATTACATAATTAAGGTAAGATATAACAACATCTTTGTTTACAGAGGTTATGAATCTGTATTCCCAACCATGAGAAATAAGCCATTCCTTAAATTGCTTCATTCTACTTTTAAAATCTCTAAAACTCGAAGGAGAAAGAACTCCTTTTTTAAGATCAAGAATAAAATCAAAAGCTTCTGGCACTGTATATTTTTTAACTACATCTAATGGTTCAGTTTCTTCATAAGGATTAAAACCGTTGATTAAAATATCCTCTACTACTTGACGGAGTATTTTAACAGCTTTCGTTCGACCCTTAAATGTCTTATAATTATTTAATCCTGAAGAAATATTAACTTGTCTTTCAAGCTTTCCAGTCTCAGGATTGCGATAAGAATAATATACATACCAACGTTTTGACAGGTCCCCGTCGGCATCGTATATTTTTGGTATTGAATATTGTTTTTTCATTTTCAAATCGTGTACATTTTCGTGTACCGATTTCAAATATGCAACAAATTTTGACATAAAAAAAAACGATTTAAGAATACTCTTAAACCGTTTATACAATGCCTTTTTACGAAGTTAGGCTCTCGGGTGAAAGACGGGTCTCGAACCCGCGACCTTCGGAACCACAATCCGACGCTCTAACCAACTGAGCTACAATCACCATTTGTTTTGCGAGTGCAAATATAGGCGTTTTATCTGCTTTCGCAAATAAAATTTTAAAAAAATTATCGTAAATCTCCTAAACTATTGACTGCCAAATACCTCTCTACAGTAAATCCTTCGCCAAAATCGGTTCCAATTAGTCGTCCTAGGTCCTGAGAACGATAAGTTAAGCTGTCCAGAAAGTTTTTTGTGGCAATTGGTGTTATCGGCTCATTCGAATTCGGTTCGTAAAATTGAGAACTGTAAGCCATAATCGCATCTACTTTTTTATCGGTAAATCCGGTTACATCTACGACAAAATCAGGTTCTATATTTTTCCACTGAATATAATGATACACCAATTTTGGTCGCCACGCTTCTTGTTGTGCTCCGTTTAACTCGGTTTCAATTCGGCGCAAACCTGATAGAAAACATGCATCGGAAACCAATTTGCTGCCTTTGGCATGATCGATATGACGATCGTCAACTGCGTTGCATAAAACGATTTCCGGCTGGTATTTCCGAATCATCTTAATGATTTCCAATTGGTGTTTTTCATCGTTAACAAAAAAACCATCGCGAAATCTTAGATTTTCCCGTACCGAAACACCTAGGATTTTTGCCGCCGCCGCCGCTTCTTCATCTCTGATTTCTGCCGAACCACGAGTTCCCAATTCTCCACGAGTTAAATCTACAATTCCGATTTTCTTTCCAAGCGAAATTTCTTTGGCAATGGTAGCACCACAACCTAATTCCACATCATCGGGATGCGCCCCGAAAGCTAATATATCTAATTTCATTTAATTTAAAATTTTCTTCATGGTCATTGATTTGTTGACCGTTTCAAGGAATTCTTTCTCCGGATTACTGTCTTTGGTAATCCCACAACCAATATACAAATGTGCGGTTTTATCTTCAATTTTCATACAACGTAAATTCACATACAAATCAGAACATTCGCTTTTTCCGGTGGCAAAATTCAGGTTCAATTCGCCTAAAAAACCGGCATAATATTCACGGTCGTATCCTTCATGCTCCAAAATAAAATCTTTGGCAATCAGTTTCGGATAACCACAAACAGCCGGTGTAGGATGCAGAACTTTCAAAACTTCACCCAAATCAGACTTGTCATGCAGTTTTGCCGAAATATCCGTTTTGATGTGCAGCAAATTTCCCGCTTCAACTGTGTACGGACTGGAAACCACTTCTTCCGAAACATACTTTTTAATGTTTTCAAGAATAAATTGCGTTACAAACTGCTGTTCTTCCTGTTCTTTCGATTTCCAAACGGTATTTTCTTTTCCTTTATTTACTTTCGTACCTGCCAAGGCAACGGTTTCGATATCAAAATCTTTCACTTTCAACAATCGCTCCGGAGTTGCCCCCATCCACATCCCTACTTTCGGGTGATAGACAAAATATTTGAACGCCGAGGGATAACAGAATACCATTTTTTTAAACAAGGCTTCAACATCAAGCGCTTCCAGTGCAACTTCTTCTTTTCGTGAAAGCACCACTTTTTGAAAATGTCCGGAATTAATCGCCGTGATTCCTTTTTCCACTAAATGTTCAAAATCAGCCTTTGCTTTTTCGTTCATTTCATAAAACACATTTTCGGATAATTTTACCGATTCGTTTTGAAAATGCTCGGTAAAAACATGCAGGTGTTCTTCAGGAAAAAGAACATAATGATCGCCTTCAAATGGCGCAAAAACAAATCCTTTCTCTTTAAAACTGGTAACCGAATAAAGATGATCGTTATTCTGAAAAAGCCCAACAACAAATGGCTTGTTAGGTTTGGAATACAAAACAAACGGTAGATTTTGCTCCTGATGTGTCTTAACTTTTAGAAATAAATCGGTCATGTTTATCGTTTTCTTGGTAAGACCATATTGGTCAGTTTACAAAGCGAAATCAGTTTTCCCTGTTCATCGGTAATTCGAATTTCCCAAAGATGAATACTCGCTCCTTTATGAATGATTTTTGCGGTTCCGGTAACGATTCCTTCTCGTTTGCTTTTTAAATGATTGGCAGAAATTTCAATACCGCGAACTTCCTGTTTTTCAGGATTAATAAACATTATCGAAGCGGCGCTGCCTACACTTTCCGCTAGTGCAACAGATGCGCCTCCATGCAATAACCCCATAGGCTGGTGTACTCGCGAATTTACCGGCATAGTTGCTACCAGAAAATCTTCACCGGCATCTATAAACTCCATTTCGAGCGTTTCCATTAAAGTATTTTGGGAAAAGTTTTTACAAAGTTGGAGTACTCTATCTTTATCAAATGACATAATTATTTCTTTAGAAATGTAAATTTATGAAATGTAAAACCATTATTCCCATCTCTGAGTAAACTAATTTGGTTAAAAATACGTTAAGCAGTTAAGTGAATACTTATAAGAAATTTAAAAAAAATCAATACTTTTACCAAAAACAAGCACTTTTTTATGCGTCATTACCTATATATACTTTTTATTGGATTTATACTTTTGTTAACTTCCTGTCGTCAGGATTTTGAATTTGAAACCAGTACCGGCGGACTTGAATTTTCAAAACAAACCGTTTATCTGGATACCGTTTTTACCAATATCGGTTCAAGTACTTATACGCTTAAAGTCTACAACAACAGCGACAAAGACATCAAAATACCAACACTTCAACTGGCACAAGGTGAAAATTCCAAATACCGGTTAATGGTAGATGGAATGCCTGGCAAAGTTTTCAATAACGTGGAATTACTGGCAAAAGACAGTATGTTCATTTTCATTGAAACCACAATTGATTATAACGACTACGCTAATCCCGATTCGGAATACCTATATACTGATAAAATCGAATTTCATAATATAAGCGGTGCGCCGCAAACGGTTGATTTAGTAACATTGGTTAGAGATGCTTATTTTTTATATCCGAAAAAATTTGGTGACGGAACTACGGAAACCCTACCTATTAATGGTGAAGAAATCTACGGTTTTTATCTGGACCATGCCGATCTGGCCAACGGAGACGAATACCATTGGAACAACACAAAACCTTACGTAATATACGGTTATGCCGCAGTGCCGGATAATGAAACATTGACTATTGATTCGGGTGCGAAAATTCATTTTCATGCCGATTCCGGATTGATTATCGGAAGTAATGCTACCATAAATTCAAACGGAACACCTTCTACCTATGATGTTGACGGGAATGTAATTGATAATAACGAAATCGTTTTTCAAAGCGACCGTTTGGAACCTGATTTTGAAGATATTCCGGGACAATGGGGCACCATCTGGATGACTTTAGGCAGTAATGGAACATTCAATAACACAACCATTAAGAATGCAACAATAGGTTTACTGATTGACAAAAATACCGGAACATTAAACATGAACAATGTTCAGATTTACAATTGTTCCAATTATGGTATTTTAGCAAAAACCGCAACTATTGATGGGAAAAATATAGTGATTAACAACTGTGGGCAAGCAGGATTAGCATGTTCATACGGAGGTGATTATAACTTTACACATTGTACATTTGCCAATTACTGGCCGAGACCAAATCAGGTGCCGGTTTCCCTTGATAATTACGATGGAACAGCTCCTTTTGCGCTTACCAATGCCAATTTTACCAACTGTATCATCTATGGTTCAAGCAGCTACGGAATTTCTTTGAAGAAAGAAGGAAATCTTTTCAATTATAATTTCAGAAATTGTCTGATTAAATTCTTCGATTTTGGTCAGTTTGAAACCAATCCTTTATATCCGATTGCCAATACTGCCAATTATCCGGGCTGTATTATTGCAAGAAATTCGACAACCAATAAACCTGATTTTAAAAATCCATCAAGAAACCAACTTATCATTGGTGAACATTCTGCCGCAAAAGGAACTGCTGATTTCTCATTTTCAAATTTTAAAGACATTTTAGATAAAAACAGAACAAATCCTTCTGACATAGGCGCTTATAATTTTGTTATATTTGAGTAAACCAAAAAACATAGATTATGAACAAAACATTTTTAACAGTAACAATCGCTTCATTAAGTCTGATTGCCTGCAAAAAAGACGGAGATAAAACCGATTCGCAGGCTGCAATAGATTCTACTGCAACAAAAACAGAAGAAGTAGCTACCGTAATTCCGGATTCTGCTGCCATTACCAAAGCCTGGACAGAATATGCCACTCCCGGTGATGCCCACAAAAGAATGGCAAAAGACAACGGCGTTTGGGAGGAAGACATGACCTCGTGGCAACAGGAAGGTGCAGCACCGATGAAAATGAAAATGACCGCTGAAATCAAATCTGTATTTGACGGTAAATATCAGGAAGCCGTTCATAAGGGTGATTTCATGGGTATGCCGTTTGAAGGAAAAAGTACGTTAGCGTATGACAATGCTTCCAAAGAATACATTTCGACTTGGATTGACAACATGAGCACCGGAATTATGGTGATGCACGGAAATTATGATGAAGCTAGCAAAACCTTCAAAATGGAAGGCGAAGTGATTGACCCGGTAACCAAGAAAATGAAAAAAATGCGTGAAGTCATTACAATGGTGGACGAAAACACTCAAAAAATGGAAATGTACGACACCGGATACGACGGAAAAGAGTTCAAAAGCATGGAAATTACAATGAAGAGAAAGAAATAATTTCTTTAAATAATTCTATCAAAAAGCACAGGTTCATTCTTGTGCTTTTTTTATGAGGTCAAACTTTGTTAACTGACTTTTTTAGAATAAATTTGCACTTTCAAAACAACAACACACCCGAGGCGAACCAAACTCTTTGGAACGTAGCGGAATAAAACAACTACATACAATGATTCATTTCTTCGGAAACCAAACGAACACTGTTTTTGCAGTTCAGACGCAAAACGAATTATCGACTGAAGACATCAACAAATTAAACTGGCTTTTTGGCAACGCACATAAAATAGAAAAATCCGCACTGTCGGATTTTTTTGTTGGACCCCGTGCCGCTATGGTGACGCCTTGGAGCACCAATGCCGTTGAAATAACCCAGAACATGGGTATTTCAGGAATTATCCGAATCGAGGAATTTGAAAAAACAACTTCCGATTTTACCGCTTTCGATCCGATGATTTCCCAAAAATATGCCGAATTAAACCAGGATATTTTCACCATCAACATTCAGCCGGAAGCCATTCTGGACATTGAGGATATAGATGCTTATAACAAATCGGAAGGATTGGCTTTAAGCGACGAAGAAGTAGAATACCTTAATAATTTAGCAGTCAAAATCGGAAGAAAACTAACGGATTCAGAGGTTTTTGCTTTCTCTCAAGCTAATTCGGAACACTGCCGCCACAAAATCTTCAACGGAACTTTCATAGTGGATGGTGAAGAAAAACCGACTTCCCTATTCAAATTAATCAAGAAAACATCGGAAACCAATCCTAATGATATTGTTTCCGCTTATAAAGATAACGTTGCTTTTGTAAAAGGACCGAAAGTGACGCAATTCGCACCAAAAAGTGCCGACAAACCGGATTTCTACGAAGAAAAAGAATTCGATTCGGTACTTTCCTTAAAAGCTGAAACACATAACTTCCCTACAACAGTAGAACCGTTCAACGGAGCTGCTACAGGTTCGGGAGGAGAAATCCGTGACCGTTTAGCTGGCGGACAAGGTTCATTGCCTTTAGCCGGAACAGCGGTTTACATGACTTCTTATTCAAGATTGGAAGAAAACCGTCCTTGGGAAGAAGCCATGAACGCAAGACCGTGGTTATACCAAACCCCAATGGACATCCTAATCAAAGCATCCAACGGAGCTTCAGATTTCGGTAATAAATTTGGGCAGCCGCTAATTACAGGTTCCATTTTAACGTTCGAACACGAGGAAGCTTCGAGTGCCTCAGCTTCCAAAAGTAGAAAATTGGGTTATGATAAAGTAATCATGCAAGCGGGCGGAATCGGGTACGGAAAATTAGATCAGGCTATTAAAAAGAAACCACAGGAAGGCGATAAAATCGTAATTCTTGGTGGCGAAAATTATAGAATCGGAATGGGTGGTGCTGCGGTTTCATCTGCAGATACTGGTGCTTTCGGTTCAGGAATCGAATTAAATGCCATTCAACGTTCCAATCCGGAAATGCAAAAACGTGCTGCCAACGCAATTCGTGGTTTGGTGGAAAGCGACAATAACCCGATTGTGTCTATTCACGATCATGGAGCCGGCGGTCACTTGAACTGTCTTTCGGAATTAGTGGAAGATACAGGAGGTTTAATCGATTTGGATAAATTACCCGTTGGTGACCCTACGCTATCCGCAAAAGAAATCATCGGAAACGAATCTCAGGAACGAATGGGATTGGTGATCGGTGAAAAAGATATTGATATCCTTCAGAAAATTGCCGACCGTGAGCGTTCACCAATGTATCAGGTGGGTGATGTAACTGCAGATCATCGTTTTACGTTTGAATCCAAAACAACCGGCGCAAAACCGATGGACTATGCGTTGGAAGATTTCTTCGGAAGTTCGCCAAAAACCATCATGACTGATAAAACGGTTGCGGCAAATTACTCGGATTTACACTATTCAACAGAAAATATTCCAACGTATTTAAACCAATTGCTTCAATTAGAAGCGGTTGCTTGTAAAGACTGGTTAACCAACAAAGTTGACCGTTGTGTAGGAGGACGCGTTGCAAAACAACAATGTGCCGGCCCATTACAATTGCCTTTGAACAACGTTGGAGTTATGGCGTTGGATTTCAAAGGAAAAGAAGGAATCGCTACCTCAATTGGTCACTCGCCTATTGCTGCTTTAGTAGATCCGGTTGCGGGTTCCAGAACCGCGATTGCAGAAGCGTTATCCAACATCGTTTGGGCTCCGTTGAAAGACAATTTAAAATCGGTTTCGCTTTCGGCCAACTGGATGTGGGCTTGTAAAAACGAAGGCGAAGATGCAAGATTATACGAAGCGGTTAAAGGCTGTTCGGATTTCGCTATCGAATTGGGCATCAACATTCCAACCGGAAAAGATTCGCTTTCCATGAAACAGAAATATCCGAACGATGAAGTGATTGCACCGGGAACGGTTATCATTTCGGCAGCCGGAAACTGTTCGAACATTACTAAAGTGGTGGAACCTGTTTTGAAAAGAAACGGCGGAAACATCTACTATATTAACTTATCTCAGGATACCTTCAAATTAGGAGGTTCTTCTTTCGCACAGGTTTTGAATAAAATCGGAAATGAAGTGCCAACGATTAAAAATGCAGAGTATTTCAAAAAAGCCTTCAACGTTTTACAGGATTTAATCAAAGAACGTAAAATTCAGGCCGGACACGATATCGGAAGCGGTGGTTTAATCACAACGTTATTGGAAATGTGTTTTGCCGACGTAAAATTAGGTGCTTCATTTGATTTGACTTCGTTAGGTGAAAAAGACACGGTTAAAGCGTTGTTCAACGAAAATATCGGGGTGGTTTTCCAGGCGAATGCCGAAGTGGAAGCTGTTTTCGCTCAGAATAATATCGAAATTTTCAACATCGGTTCTGCTGTGGAAGGCGATGTGGTAACGTTCATCAACAATGAGGATGCTTTTACTTTAAGTGTTTCAAAATTAAGAGACACTTGGTACAAAACGTCTTTCCTTTTAGATTCCAAACAATCGAAAAATGGAATGGCAGCTGCCCGTTACGAAAACTATAAAAATCAACCGTTAACCTATACTTTCCCATCGCATTTTGACGGAACCCTTCGACAAGCTCAGGGAACAATTGCTCCAATTGGTTCAAGACCGAAAGCCGCCATCATCCGTGAAAAAGGAAGTAATTCCGAGCGCGAAATGGCCAACGCAATGTACTTGGCAGGTTTTGACGTAAAAGACGTTCACATGACGGATTTGATTTCCGGTCGCGAAACCTTGGAAGACATCCAATTTATCGGAGCCGTTGGTGGATTCTCGAATTCTGACGTTTTAGGTTCTGCGAAAGGTTGGGCCGGAGCGTTTTTATACAACGAAAAAGCGAATACGGCTTTAAAAAACTTCTTTAAAAGAGAAGATACTTTATCGGTCGGCATCTGTAACGGTTGTCAGTTGTTCATGGAATTGGAACTAATCAATCCGGAGCATGAAGTTCACGGAAAAATGTTACACAACAACTCGCATAAACACGAAAGCATCTTTACTTCGGTAACTGTGCAGAAAAATAATTCGGTTATGCTTTCTTCTTTAGAAGGTACTACTTTAGGGGTTTGGGTTTCGCATGGTGAAGGTAAATTCAACTTGCCTTATTCGGAAGATCAATACAACATCGTTGGAAAATACGGTTACGAAGGGTATCCGGCGAATCCGAACGGTTCGGTCTTCAATACTGCGATGATGTGTGACAAAACCGGTCGCCATTTGGTAACGATGCCACACATTGAACGTTCCACTTTCCCTTGGAACTGGGCGTATTATCCGGATAACGGACAAAAAGACGAAGTAACGCCTTGGCATGAAGCTTTTGTGAACGCCCGTAAATGGATTGAAACAAAAAACAAATAAGATTTTTAATAAATTCTGAAAAAAAGCACACTAAGATTAGTGTGCTTTTTTGTATTATTGTGCGAAATTATTTCGTAATAATGGAACAACACAACTGTTTAAACTGCGACACTCAACTTTCAGGGAAATTTTGCTCAAACTGCGGGCAAAAATCAGATACACACCGTATTACTTTCAAACATTTCATAATGCATGACGTTTTACACGGTATCTGGCATTTTGAAAAAGGAATGCTTTTTACAGCAAAAGAAGCTCTATTACGACCGGGAAAAGCTGCGTTGGATTATATTAGCGGAAAACGAATTCCTTACTACAATGTTTTTTATTTTATCTTACTGTTACTGGGTTTGAATTTTTTCCTAAATCATTATTATGACCAACTTGTGGCGGATTTCAATTCCGTTTCAAATGGGGAACATCATGTTAAGAACAGTCTTGAAACGTTTTTAACCGAGAACGCAAAGAGCATAATTCTTTTGTTTGTTCCTTTTTTTGCGCTCAACAGTTATTTGCTTTTCAGAAGACGAAAATTTAATTTAAGTGAACATTTTATAATTGCGGGCATAACTTTTTTAGGGATTTTAATTTTTGTGACCTTTTTCAATTTAGTCAGCTTTTTAAGTTTTGTAAAATATCTTGACAGCATTAGTTCTCTAATCGACTATTTAACACCATTCATCATAATTTTACACACCATTCGCAGTTATTACACAGCATTTTCCGAGAAGTATTCCAAAATTAAATTCAGCATCCGAATGTTTCTATTTCTGTTTTTGCTGATATTCGAATTTATTATGGTGTTAATGCTTATTTTCGGTTATGTAACCGATTGGAAATTTGGAAACTTCAGTTATCATGCCTAAACGTTTACGCTGACATAACTACACACAATAATACTCTATTGTTTTATAAAGCTCGTCAACATCTACCGGTTTACTGAGTACTTTTTTTATTTTGGCAGCCACGAAAAGTTCTTTGTTCACATCTTCCGAAATAGCCGTTAAAGCTACAATAGGAATATCCGGTTTGAATTTGGATATGTATTCTGACGCTTCAAAACCGTCCATTATTGGCATCATGATATCCATTAAAATCAACGAATAATCATTATCACTTACCATATTACAGGCTTCTAAACCATTATTTGCCACATCACAGGTATATCCTTTATTGGTTAAAATCTTTTTGGTGATGAGCTGATTAATTTTGTTATCCTCAGCTAAAAGGATTCTAACTTTTGAAGGATCAAGTATCTCTTTTGTCTTTAATGGTTCCGCAACTTCGTGATGTTCGGCATAATTTTCAAAATCCAAAGAAAAAGAAATCCGGGTTCCTTTGTTGGGTTCGGAATCTATGGTGATGGTTTTATCAAATAAGGCTAATGTTTTTTTAACCAACGTAAGTCCCAAACCGCTACCGCCATATTCGTAATTGATTTTATCGGAACCCTGAAAAAACAAATCATAAATCTTATCTTTAATTTCAGAGGCTATTCCGATACCGTTGTCTTTGATTACGAATAGAATTTCGGTTTTATTTTCGGTTTCGGATATTTTACTGGCTTCCACAATAACTTTTCCGTTTTTTGAAAATTTAAAAGCGTTGTCAATCAAACTAAACAAAACCTGATACAATTTAGCTTCATCAAATATTAGTTTTTCCGGGATTGTATCATCAAAAACCAATATTTCTGAATTATTATTGTCTCTGTTTTTTTTCACCAAAGCCAGCAATTTCGAAAGCATTTCTTTCAGTGAAAAAATATCTTTTTTAGGAATATAATCGTTATCAAAACTGTCCAAAACAGTAATTTCAATAATGTTTCCTGATAAATTATAAAGGTTTTGTACCGACGACTGAAGCTGCTCAATATTTTTTTCATAATTGGTTTGGTCTTCTTTCATTAAGTGCAGCAAACCATTTAAAGTATAAATCGGCGTTCGCAGTTCGTGAGAAATGGTATCCAATAATTTCTTTTTAACCGTTAAAGCGGCTTCCAGTTCGGCATTCGCTTTATGAAGCAAGTTGTTTTTTTCATTCAGCAGATTATTGGTAGACGTTTTAAATTTAGCATTCCGATACTGAAAGTAAAGCAGAATCAATAAACTTACGATCGTAATCAAACAAAGCACAAGCAAATAATTTTTGTACTTTACATTCTCGTTTTTAAGCTGATTTTCCTTTATAACCGATTGAAATTGAATATTCTTAACTTCCAGTTCCCTTTTTTGGTTTAAGGATTTATTGAGTTTTGAAACCCTGTAAATCAATCGCTCTTTAAAATATTCATTGGCGATTTTTAAATTGATGGCCGCTTCCTTATACTTTTTTTGTTTTTCATATAAATCGCCTAAAATCAGGTAATAGCGCGATTTCAATAGAAAATCGTCGTCATGATGTATAAAAACATCCGACTGCTTAACGCGATTTAAATACGCAAAGGCTTTGTCAAACTGATTCAGATTATAATAACTTTCGGCAATAAACAAATCGATCTCCGGCTGATCCGGATCGCCTCCGGTTTCTTCATTTATCTTTAGAAATTTAAGTGAATTGAGTAGTGTATTGTTCCAGTCTTCTTTTTTTAAATACAAAAGCGTAAGGTTATAATACAAATCCACCTGCTTTTCCTTCGGAGCATATTGAGTTAAATATTTTTCAGATAAAAGAGTGTATTTTTCATCAAGATCTTCTTTACCCATCGCATTATAGAAAACTGCCAAATGCTCATAATATTCTCCCCGAATGCAATTGTTGTTGTGTTTTTCTAAAACTTTTCCAACTTTATCCAATGTTTTTTGGCTCGAATTGTAATCGTATTGCGTTAAATAGAAATATGAAATCTCCAGATACAAATAGAGCAACTGATCGTAATTTTTCTCGGAAATGAGTTTTTTCTCTAATTTGTTAAGGATTTGATTACCCTTTTCATACAAATCATAATCCTTTTGGGTTAACAGTTTTTTTGCATTTTCGAACTCTTTTAAAACGACTGTATCGATGGCTGTTTGTTGTGAAATCGCTGAAAACTGTATTACGAGAAAAAAAACAAGACACCAAAAAAAACATAACGAAGATTTAAGACCTTTGTTTGCATAGAAAATACCCCTTAAGCTTTCGGTGCTTTTCACGATTTAAATAATTAGCTGTATTCAATTTACAACAATAATCACTTTTAATCAAATATTTCGGACGAACACAAACATATTCGGTTAAATTCCAATATCTTAAACACAAATCTCTAATCTTTTTTAAAATACTGAGTTTAGGTCTTCAATTTGAAATAAGCACAAAAAAACCCATTTCTGATGTCAAAAATGGGTCTGATTTATTAATCTATTTTAATTGCGTTTTACTTAATTTCTTTTTCAGCCGCTTTCTCTTTTCGTGTTTCGTAGTTGTGAAGATAATCTCCTTTTGGTTTTCCCAAATCGAAAGAACTCCATTTGGTTAGAAAACGTGTACTGGTTCTGGCTTTATCCCTATCCATATTCTCATATTCAATTCGGTACAAAGCAGAATACATTTCAGCACGACCAACTCCGTGATAACAGTGAATCAAAACCGGATAATTGTCCTTATTGTCCATAATTTTGAAAAATGTATCCAAATTATGTTGCTGTGGCACCTGATCGGAACCGTTATTAAAATAAGTAACGCCCGGAATTTTGGCAACCGCTTCTTTTTCGGCCGTTAATTCTGCTGGAATTTCCGGATTATTTACATCATCACCTGTCCCGGGGAAACGCAAATCCACGATACTTTTTATGTGGTATTTCTTCACGTAATCTTCAATTTCATCCGGCGGAATCACACCACTTTTATAGACTTTCCCTTCGGTAATGGTTTCGAAGTTATGATTAATGTTCATATCATAAACATACTTTCCTACACCAATCATTACTACTAAAAGTACAAGTAATCCTATTTTCTTTTTCATATCAAATAATAAAATGTGTGTTTTTCAATATTTTTTATCTGTGTTCCATTTAGAAATCAAGATGATTTCATTATCTAATTTTTATAATATAATTTCTGATCGATAATTCTTTCGAAGTAATCCTGAATAAATGCTTTACAGGCTTCCCCATTTTCCAGCATTTCTTTATTGGGTTTTGCTATCAAATTATGTTCCAGAGCTTTGTCTTTAATATCATAATAGCCTACAACTTGTTTTCCGTCAAAAGTACAGATATAATTGCCGCGCTGAAACTGGTAGACATTCCCGTTAAAATTAATTGTATACGGTTTTACCTTTTTATCACCAATTAAACTTCGGCCCCAACTTCTGAAAGGTTTATCGTAACCCACCATATCCAAAATGGTCGGATAAATATCAATCTGCTGTGCCAATTCTTTGTTTTCTCCTTTCAGACTTCCATCCGGTTTATAAATAAGAATTGGTGTGGCGGTTCTGTTGACTACTTTTTCATATTCATCATAATAGGTCTGATTTCCGTGATCGGCAGTAATAATGAAAATCGTATTCTTAAACCAAGGTTGTTTTTTTGCCGATTCAAAAAATTTCTTAAACGAAAAATCGGTATAGCCCACACACTGGTGCATCGGAACATTCCCTTTCGGAAACTTCCCTTGATATTTTTCCGGAACAATATAAGGTTCGTGAGACGAAACCGTAAATACCGTACTGAAAAATGGCTGCTGCTTTTTATCCAGTGTTTGTTTCATGAATTGCAGAAAAGGTTCATCCCAAATTCCCCAAACACCATCAAATTCGGCATCGTTATTAAATTCTGTCTTTCCATAATAATGGTCAAAACCTAAAATATTACCAAATCCGAGAAAGCCCATCGAGCCGTTTGGCGCCCCATGAAAAAAGGAAGTATCATAACCCATTTCTTTCAGACAAGAAACAAGAGACTGAATTTTCTGTTTCGGAAAAGGCGATGATGTAAAAGCATCCCTAAACGACGGAACTCCGGCAATGATAGACGACATTCCGTGAATAGACTTACTGCCGTTTGCAAATCCGTTCGTGTAAATCATACTGTGTTGGGCCAAGGAATCTAAAAACGGTGTATACCCTTCGTAATTGGGAATATTAGTTTCCTTATTAAAGGAACCCCAGTATTCTTTTCCGAAACTTTCCGTGATAATCAAGACCACATTCGGCGTCGATTTTGGGTTATTTTTATACTGTTTAATCGGCTGAAAATTAGCTTCAACAACACTTTCATCCACCAGATTTATTTTCTTGAAACTGGTTGTTCCAATGGTTCTGATGATTGCAAAAGGAGTATTTAATACAATATCGGCATGTTGTGCTTTGGTTACGTATCGGTTGGCATCAATAAGATTGATAGGGCGTGTGCTCTTTTTAAAATCGCCACGGATTCCTCCAATAGTAAGCGTAGCAATAACCAATAAACCGATTATGGAAAAAGGAAAATATTTTAATTTGCTGTGGTTAACCGGTTCGTGAATGACTCTGACTTTTTTGTATAAGTAAATCCAAAGCGCTGCCATAAGAAAAAACAACAAATATACGTGCCAGTAACTGATCAGAAAACGCAGCATCATACCGCCCTTGTCTTTTTCATGCTCCAGAGAATCCCAAACGGCAATAGTAGTTCGCGCGTAAATAAACTTATAATATATAAGGTCAATAAAGTTTGTTGCGTAAGCAATTAGGTTCGTGATAAAATAAAGATAAAACAAAAACTTCTGATAGCCGTGTTTGGTATTTATCCATAAAGGCAACACCGAAAAAAGAATAAACAAACCATTTACATACAGTATTGCAGTAGTATCGAAGGTTAATCCGTGATAAGCCAGTCTGAAAAATTCGCTTACAGAATCCACTTTAAGCAGATTATAATTGTAAATAAAAAATAAAAGCCTGGCTATAAAATAAAACAAATACACCAGCAACAACCTGTAAAACAAGGCTTTATATTCTTTTATACGAAAGAAGTTCTTCATGTTAAAATAATGAAAATCAATTTTTTAGTGCTCAAAAATACAAAATATGACAGTTAAAACACATTCGTTGGGAAAACATTAATAAAGAATTAAGCTTGATATATTTAAATTCAAAAAAGACAGATTATACATTCTTTAAAAAAATAGTATGCTTTCATAGTATTTTTAACCAAAAAGGAGTTTTATGGAAATTTTTATTTCATTATAACTCAAAATAATGGGCTAAATAAAGGGGCTGTTAACTAATTTTTAAAAAAAAAGCAATATTTCTGTAAATTACAAAGTAATAATTATCAGTACATTATGAATTATATTTTAAAAAAAAGCATTAAAAACCACCTAACACCATTCTATTCTTCTTTTTTTTTGCAATAAAATTTAATTTTTCATAATTTGCAAAGAATAAATTTTGAAAAAATGAACCAAATTACACGTCTTTTTGATTTTCCTTATTATCAGCTGGAAACCTATAATTTATCCGACGCTCTGGTTACCAAACAAAATGGAGAGTGGGTTAAAACATCCACTAAGGAATATCTTGACAAAGCAAATACACTTTCACGCGGTTTGCTTCGGATGGGAGTTCAAAAAAATGATAAAATTGCTGTCATTTCTTCCAACAACAGAACCGAATGGAATATTACCGATATTGGTGCATTACAAACCGGTGCGCAAACCGTGCCCATTTACCCCACCATTTCTGCAGAAGATTATGAATATATCTTAAACCATTCTGAATCTAAATATTGCTTTATTTCTGATAGTGAAGTATTTGACAAAATAAACAGTATCAGACACAACGTTCCCTCGTTACTTGAAATTTACTCCTACAATGACATTCCAGGATGTAAAAGCTGGAAAGAAGTACTGAGTTTAGGAGAAGACAATACCAACCAGGATGTTGTGGAAGACCGTAAAAACAGTATCGTTACTACCGATTTAGCAACTATTATCTATACTTCCGGAACTACCGGAAGACCTAAAGGTGTAATGCTGAGTCATCAGAATATCGTTTCCGATGTATTAATGAGTGCACCTCGCGTACCTTTAAGAGCAGGCGACACCAGAGGATTGAGTTTCCTTCCGGTTTGTCATATTTTCGAACGCATGATTTTGTATTTGTACCAATATTATGGTATCTCCATTTATTTTGCGGAAAGTATCGAAAAAATGAGCGACAACTTGAAAGAAGTCAAACCTCATGTAATGACCGCTGTACCACGTCTTTTAGAAAAAGTTTATGACAAAATTTATGCTAAAGGAACTGATTTAACCGGAATTAAAAAGAAACTTTTCTTTTGGGCCATCGACTTAGGATTGGCTTACGAACCTTACGGAGCCAACGGCTGGTGGTATGAATTTCAGTTAAAAATTGCCCGCAAACTAATTTTCTCTAAATGGCAGGAAGGTCTTGGCGGACAATTGGAATTAATGGTTTCCGGAAGTGCCGCTTTACAACCGAGATTAACAAGAGTTTTTGCTGCTGCAGGAATTCCAATTATGGAAGGTTACGGTTTAACGGAAACTTCTCCCGTAATTTCTGTAAACGAAGTTAAAAACAAAGGATTTAAAATAGGAACTGTCGGCCGTGTTTTAGATGGCGTTGAAGTAAAAATAGCTGATGACGGTGAAATTCTCTGCAAAGGTCCCAACGTAATGATGGGATATTACAAAGACGATTTACAAACAGGCGATGCACTAAAAGACGGTTATTTCCATACCGGAGATATTGGCGAAATTGACGCTAACGGTTTCTTAAAAATCACCGATCGTAAAAAAGAAATGTTCAAAACTTCCGGCGGAAAATATGTTGCTCCTCAGGTTTTGGAAAACACCTTTAAACAATCCCGATTTATCGAGCAAATTATGGTGATTGGTGATGGCGAAAAAATGCCGGCAGCTTTTATTCAACCAAATTTCGATTTTGTAAAAGAATGGGCAAAACTAAAAAGCATTCAAATTGGCACCACCAATGAAGAAATAGCAGCAAACCCAGCTGTGATACAACGTATAGAAGAAGAGGTAAATGAGTTAAACAAAAAATTCGGAAACTGGGAACAGGTAAAACGAATAGAATTAACTCCGGATATCTGGTCAATCGAAGCCGGACATTTGACTCCTACCATGAAACTTAAAAGAAAAATCATAAAAGAAAAATATCAATATCTTTATGATAAAATCTATAATAATGCCTAAAAATCAACGAACTCCTCTCATTTGAGGAGTTTTTTTTTTAATTAACATAAAAATAATACATTTTTATTATGCATGCATAGTATTTTTTTTGTATATTTGAACTTCTGAAAAATTATGAAAGACAAAACTATTGATTACGTTTTAAGAGCAACATGGCAAGCGGTTTCCAGAATGTATAACGAAGAAGCCACTAAATATGGTGCCACAATGGCTACGGGATTTGCCTTATTAAGTATTGACAGAGAAAACGGAACCCCTTCTACCGCATTGGGACCAAGAATGGGAATGGAAGCTACAAGTCTTACCAGAACATTAAAATCCATGGAGGAAAAAGGGTTAATTATCCGAAAGAAAAACCCGGTAGACGGAAGAGGTGTTTTGATACACCTTACCAAATTAGGGAAAGAAAAAAGAGAGTTATCAAAATCGACGGTTTTAAAATTCAATGAAACCGTAAGGCAACATGTAACCGACGAACAATTAAATAATTTCATGGAAGTAGCCGAAATTATTAACGAACTGATTGCAGATAAAAGCATATACAGCGATACTGAAAATAACGATTAACATACCAAACAAACAATATAAAATGAAACGACTAATCAAAAAAGTTGCAGTAGTAGGATCCGGAATTATGGGATCCGGAATTGCCTGTCACTTTGCCAATATCGGTCTGGAAGTATTGCTTCTCGATATTGTTCCGAGAGAATTAACCGAAGCCGAGCAAAAGAAAGGACTGACTTTGGAAAATAAAGCGGTACGTAACAGATTGGTAAACGACCATTTAGCGAATGCTTTAAAATCGAAACCCTCTCCTATTTATGATCAAAAATTCGCAAGCCGAATCACAACCGGAAATACAACCGACGATTTGGCAAAAATCAAAGACTGCGATTGGATTATCGAGGTGGTTGTTGAACGATTAGACATCAAAAAAGCTGTTTTCGAACAGATTGAAAAATACAGAAAACCGGGAACATTAATTACATCAAATACTTCCGGTATTCCCATCAAATTCATGAGCGAAGGCAGAAGTGAAGATTTCCAGAAACATTTCTGCGGAACACATTTCTTTAACCCGGCGCGTTACTTAAAATTATTCGAAATCATTCCAGGTCCGCAAACTTCAACCGAAGTATTGGATTTCTTAAATGAATACGGCGAAAAATTCTTAGGCAAAACTTCGGTTGTTGCTAAAGATACTCCGGCGTTTATCGGAAACCGCATCGGAATCTTCGGAATTCAGAGTTTATTCCACCTTGTAAAAGAGATGGGTTTAACCATTGAAGAAGTCGATAAATTAACCGGTCCGGTTATCGGAAGACCAAAATCGGCAACTTTCAGAACGGTTGACGTAGTTGGTTTAGACACTTTGGTTCACGTAGCCAACGGAATCTACGAAAACTGCCCGACTGACGAAGCACACGACTTGTTCAAACTTCCGGATTTCATAACCAAAATGATGGAAAACAACTGGTTGGGAAGCAAAACCGGTCAAGGCTTCTACAAAAAAGTTGACAAAGACATTCTATCCTTAGATTTAGATACTCTAGAATACCGAGCGGCTAAAAAAGCGTCATTCGCAACTCTAGAAATGACCAAAACAATCGACAAACCTATCGATCGTTTCAAAGTTTTGGTAAAAGGAACCGACAAAGCCGGAGAATTCTACCGAAAAAGTTTCTCAGCGATGTTCGCTTACGTATCCAACCGAGTTCCTGAAATCACAGATGATTTCTACAAAATTGATGATGCCATGAAAGCCGGTTTCGGTTGGGAAAATGGCCCGTTCGAAATTTGGGATGCCATTGGTGTGGAAAAAGGAATCGAATTAATGAAAGCGGAAGGCCTTGCTCCCGCTGCTTGGGTTACTGAAATGATTGCTTCAGGTAACACTTCATTTTACACTGTAAAAGAAGGAACTACACATTATTACAATATTACTTCTAAGTCTCAAGTTAAAGTTCCGGGACAAGATGCGTTTATCATCTTAAACAATATCCGCGAAACAAAAAAAGTGTGGAGCAATAGCGAAGCGATCGTTCAGGATTTGGGAGACGGAATCTTAAACTTAGAATTCCAATCGAAAATGAACTCTATTGGTGGCGGTGTCATTCAGGGCATCAACAAAGCCATCGAATTAGCTGAAAAAGACTACCGCGGATTAGTAATCGGAAATCAGGCTGCGAATTTCTCCGTTGGAGCCAACTTAGCCATGATTTTTATGATGGCAGTTGAACAAGAATACGACGAATTGAACATGGCTATCAAAATGTTCCAAGACACGATGATGCGCGTTCGTTACTCGGGAATTCCGGTAATTGCTGCTCCTCACGGAATGACGCTAGGTGGTGGTTGTGAATTAACCATGCACTCTGACAGAGCAGTTGTTACTGCAGAAACCTATATTGGTTTAGTGGAATTCGGAGTTGGTGTCATCCCTGGCGGTGGTGGTTCCAAAGAAATGGCGCTTCGTGCTTCGGATACGTTCCGTAAAAACGATGTGGAACTGAACGTTTTACAAGAGTATTTCTTAGCTGTAGGTATGGCAAAAGTAGCGACTTCAGCTTACGAAGGTTTCGACATCGGTGTACTTCAAAAAGGAAAAGACATTGTGGTGGTAAACAAAGACCGTCAGATTGCCGAAGCGAAGAAACACGCGATTTTAATGGCGGAAGCAGGTTATACACAACCCGTTAAACGCAAAGACATCAAAGTTTTAGGAAAACAGGCATTGGGTATGTTCTTGGTTGGAACTGATCAGATGGTTGCCGGACAATACATTTCGGAACACGATCAGAAAATTGCCAACAAATTAGCCTATGTAATGGCTGGTGGTGATTTATCTGAACCAACTTTAGTAAGCGAACAATACTTATTGGATTTGGAAAGAGAAGCCTTCCTATCGCTTTGTACTGAAAGAAAAACTTTGGAGCGAATCCAGTTCATGTTAACGAAAGGAAAACCTTTAAGAAACTAAGAAAAAATGAAAACAGCATATATAGTTAAAGCATACAGAACCGCAGTGGGTAAAGCCCCAAAAGGTGTGTTCCGTTTTAAAAGACCTGATGAATTGGCAGCCGAAACCATCGAATACATGATGAACGAATTGCCGGATTTCGACAAAACCCGAATCGATGACGTTATGGTTGGAAACGCCATGCCTGAAGCAGAACAAGGTCTAAACGTAGGGCGTCTAATCTCTTTAATGGGATTGAAAATTGATGATGTCCCGGGTGTAACCGTAAACCGTTACTGTGCTTCGGGAATTGAAACTATCGGAATGGCAACAGCGAAAATCCAATCGGGAATGGCGCATTGCATCATTGCCGGCGGAGCAGAAAGTATGAGTTATATTCCAATGGGAGGCTACAAACCTACTCCGGATTATAAAGCAGCAGCAGCCGGTCACGAAGATTATTACTGGGGAATGGGATTAACTGCTGAAGCGGTTGCCAAACAATTCAACGTTTCCCGTGAAGATCAGGATGAGTTTGCTTATAACTCGCACATGAAAGCCTTAAAAGCTCAAGCGGAAGGTAAATTCGACAAACAAATCGTTCCTATTACCGTTGAGCAAGTTTATATCGATGAAAACGGTAAAAAAGCAACAAAATCGTATATGGTAACTAAAGACGAAGGACCGAGAGCAGATACCAACGTAGCAGCACTTAACAAACTTCGTCCGGTTTTCGCAGCAGACGGTTCCGTAACTGCCGGAAACTCTTCTCAAATGAGTGACGGTGCAGCTTTCGTATTGGTAATGTCGGAAGAAATGGTAAAAGAATTAAACCTTGAACCAATCGCCCGTTTGGTAAACTTCGCTTCAGCTGGAGTTGAACCTAGAATTATGGGTATCGGCCCGGTAAAAGCAATTCCGAAAGCTGTAAAACAAGCCGGCTTACAATTAAAAGACATCGAGTTATTCGAATTGAATGAGGCTTTTGCATCGCAATCGTTAGCTGTAATCCGTGAATTGGGCTTAAATCCGGATATCGTAAACGTAAACGGAGGCGCAATCGCTTTAGGACACCCACTGGGTTGTACCGGAGCTAAACTTTCCGTTCAATTATTCGACGAAATGAAGCGTCGTGGTAGCAAATACGGAATGGTAACCATGTGTGTGGGAACCGGACAGGGAACTGCAGGTATTTATGAGTTGTTGTAAATATTCATTACAGCTGTCATTCCGACGAAGGAGGAATCTCATAATCATACAAAAAATAATGTGATTTTTCCTTCGTCAAAATGACAAACCAATAAAATTAACTATTCAAGACCATTACATAAAAACATAAACTATGGAAGATATCACTAGAGGAGGTCAATTCCTTGTAAAAGAAACAAAATGCGAGAACGTCTTCACACCAGAAGATTTCAACGAAGAACAAATCATGATGCGCGATTCTGTTAAAGAATTCGTAGACAAAGAATTATGGGCACACAAAGATAAATTCGAGAAAAAAGATTACGCCTATACTGAAGAATGTATGCGCAAAGCCGGAGAACTTGGTTTCTTAGGCGTAGCGGTTCCGGAAGAATACGGCGGATTAGGAATGGGTTTCGTGAACACGATGCTTACATGTGATTATATTTCGGGAGCAACGGGTTCGTTTTCAACTGCTTTTGGCGCGCACACCGGAATTGGTACCATGCCAATCACTTTGTACGGAACCGAAGAGCAAAAGAAAAAATACGTTCCAAAATTAGCTACTGGAGAATGGTTCGGTTCTTACTGTCTGACAGAGCCGGGCGCAGGTTCGGATGCGAATTCAGGAAAAACCAAAGCAGAACTTTCAGCTGACGGAAAATCATACAAAATCAACGGTCAGAAAATGTGGATTTCCAACGCAGGTTTCTGTCATTTGATGATTGTTTTCGCGAGAATCGAAGACGATAAAAACATCACCGGTTTCATCGTTGAATACGATCCGGCCAATCCAAATGGTATTACTTTAGGCGAGGAAGAACACAAATTAGGAATCCGCTCCTCTTCTACCCGTCAAGTTTTCTTCAGTGACACCATTGTCCCTATAGAAAATATGTTGGCTGGTCGTGGTGAAGGTTTTAAAATCGCGATGAATGCCTTAAACGTAGGCCGTATCAAATTAGCGGCTGCTTGTTTGGATGCACAAAGAAGAACGATTTCCGGAGCTGTAAAATATGCGAACGAAAGAATGCAGTTTAATACCCCAATCGCAAACTTTGGCGCTATCCGTTCCAAATTAGCCGAAATGGCTACTTCTGCTTATGCCGGAGAAAGTGCTTCTTACAGAGCCGGTGCCAGTATTGAAGAAAGAATCAATGCCCGTGTTGCAGAAGGAAATTCACACCAAGAAGCAGAATTGAAAGGTGTGGAAGAATTCGCAATCGAATGTTCTATCTTAAAAGTGGCGGTTTCTGAAGATATTCAAAACTGTTCCGACGAAGGAATCCAAATCTTCGGTGGAATGGGATTCTCTGAAGATACTCCGATGGAATCTGCTTGGAGAGATGCCCGAATCGCTCGTATTTACGAAGGCACGAACGAAATCAACCGTATGCTTTCCGTGGGAATGTTAATCAAAAAAGCGATGAAAGGTCACGTGGATTTATTAGGTCCTGCGATGAAAGTTGCCGAAGAATTAATGGGAATTCCGTCTTTCGACACTCCGGATTATTCTGAATTATTCGCAGAAGAAAAAGAATTAATCGGAAAACTGAAAAAAGCGTTCTTAATGGTGGCTGGTTCCGCAGTACAGAAATACGGTCCGGATTTAGAAGCACACCAACAGTTATTGATGGCGGCGGCTGATATGTTAATCGAAATCTACATGGCAGAATCTACTATCCTAAGAACTGAAAAATTAGCAAAATCAAAAGGTGCTGATAACGTAAAAGAACAAATCGCAATGGCCCAATTGTATTTATACCATGCAGTTGACATCATCAATACAAAAGGAAAAGAAGGAATCGCTTCTTTCGCTGAAGGTGATGAACAACGCATGATGTTAATGGGATTACGTCGTTTCACAAAATACACAAACATGCCTAACGTAGTAGCTTTACGTGAAACTATCGCTGCCAAATTAGTTGCAGAAAACGCTTATTGCTTTTAATCTTCGTGATTAACTGACTTGAAAATTGGTTTAGTTTGTTTAAAAGCCGCTTCTCGCATTTGCAGAGCGGTTTTTTTTATGTTTTTTAACAACTCAAGTCTTTATATTTTCTGTAAATTTGAAAGAAAAAGGAATCATGAGAAAAATCATTTTAGCTTCTTTGGGAATATTAGCTTTAACTGCTGGTTGTAAAACAAAAACCGAAGGTAAAGTCAACGAACTTAAAATTGCTTTGGAACCAAAAAGCGATACTAAAACAAAAGGAACGGTAACATTTTCAGAGAAAAACGGAACCGTAACATTCACTGCTAACATTTCGGGATTAACCCCAGGTGTTCATGCCATCCATATTCACGAAAAATCAGATTGTTCTGCTGCTGACGGATCTTCTGCCGGCGGACATTGGAATCCAACCTTTAAAAAACACGGTAAATGGGGACAAGGCGAATACCATAAAGGCGACATCGGAAACTTTACCGCTGATGCTGAAGGAAACGGAAAAATCGTTTTATCTACTGATGAATGGTGTATCGGTTGCGGCGATGAAACCAAAGATATTTTAGGAAAAGCCATCATCGTTCACAAAGGGGCTGATGATTTTACAACTCAACCTACCGGAAATGCCGGAGGACATGTGGCTTGTTCGGCGATTATCCGATAATTAAAATTTATCAGAAGATGGTTTCCAAAGAAGATCTTGAAAAAAGATATGCTGCATTATCAAACAAAGAATTATTAGATATTTTAGAAAATAAATTCAGTTATACCGAATTGGCATTGACAGTGGCTTTGGAAGAAATTTCCAGAAGAAAACTTAATGAAAACGATATAAAAGCGTATAAAAATGCTAAGGTCAAAGAGTTCAACACTTTCATTCGAAAGAACATTATTGATGATTTGTCCTTTTTTCAAAAATTATTTTTTTTCTTTATTTGGATTCCGTTTCTAAACTTTCCAATTAGAAGAAATTTCATGGATTATGGATTTGTCCTTAAACTCAAACAGGCAAGCTATTATTCATGGACAGGGTTTATTTTTTGTATAGCGATATCAATTGTTAGTTCAAATTATTTCGACTTCTCCAATATTACATTTATCATTATTTGGATGATTTGTTTTATTATCGCTTTTATTTTCGACGAAAGTTTTAACAGACGAAGTCAAATTATAAAACTTCAGCGGTATTATTCAAATCCAGAAAGTAAAGAAGAAACACAAAAAGAGGAAAACGACGAAACGCATTCCTGAAATATATAAATACTTTGAAAGAAAAAGAGCTGCTCTACTTTAAAAATGATGCCGAATGGCGGGAATGGTTGCACCAAAATCATGACTCGTCTGAAGGTGTGCATCTTGTCTTTTATAAAGTAGGCAGCGATTTTGAAAGTATGCGTTGGGAAGAAGCCGTTAAAGTAGCACTTTGCTATGGCTGGATTGATTCTACAGTTCGAAAACTGGATGAAGACCGACGCAAACAAACCTTCACACCCAGAAAAGACAAAAGCGTTTGGAGTAAAGTCAACAAAAATTACATTGAAAAACTCATTGCAGAGAATTTAATGCACGAAAGTGGTTTAAAAAAAATTGAGATCGCCAAACAAAACGGTTCCTGGACATCCTTAGATCATGTGGAAGATTTAATTGTTCCGGAAGATCTTCAAAAAGCATTCGACAGGAACAAAACCGCCTTTGAAAACTATACCAATTTTAGTTTTACCTATCGAAAAAGTTACCTCTATTGGCTCAATCACGCTAAAAGAGAAGAAACACGAAAAACGAGAATTGCCGAAATCATAAAACTCTGTGAGGCCAACATCAAATCACGCCAATAATTAATTGTGGAAAACTTAACCGTAAGTTTGTATCAAATATGTAAAAAGACATAGCTTTGCGGTATAATTCACAGCAATGATTAACCCTTCTAGCAGCGGTTGGATAGATAAATTTTTTATGGAGCAAAAACCTTTGCTCCTACCTGTTGTTGTGTATTCCTCAGTCTTTTACACTAATGTGCGAAAAACGGGATTTATCTATGGTCACACCGTTGGTTTTGATGTCGAAAAACCCATCAGTACGAAAGGGTGGACATCAGAAGAAATCACCAAAGTAGCATTACTGAACACCCTTTACGGTGTTTATGGTTTAGTTACTCATGATGGAAATCCGAAAGAGTTTATCGAACAAGTGATTAACTTTTACAAGCAAATGAACCCTGAAGGCTTTAGTTTGCTCAAAAAAATGCTGCCGGATTCCAGTGCGAGTCACAAATTGGAAGAAATGATTGACGAGCGGGTTCAGACCAATGATAATATCATCAGCAAAAACTTTTCGCATATTTTAACCAATGCATTGCTTTTTATGGATGTGTTGGCGTTTCGTCAGTATTTGCTGCACCAGGAAATTCCGAACAATTATTTAAAGAAACTCGAAGAAACCATCATCAGTATTGTATCGTTAGCGCTGAAAACAAAAGCTACGAAATCGAATTATGATGATTTGCTGATAAAACTTTTCGAATCTTCTGTTCGTTATACCAAGTTTTCAAAAGTTAATATCGAGAATTTCGAAATGTTGGAACTGGATTATTTCACTTCACCTCTGGAAAAAAACTATTTACTGGATATCGCAGGAATGGCGATGTGGAGCGATGATGTTTTGGAACAGCAGGAAAGTGATTTCTTATACCGATTGGCAGAACTTCTTGAAATTAAAACCGAATTTGCCACGGAAAGTATCGAATCTATAGACACTTTTATTAAACAGTATCAGAAAGAAATTCCATATTTCAAATATTCCAATCCGGTAAAACACTTCTACGATCAGGCTTCCCAAAATGTAGCCGTTTTGATTACACGAAATAAAAACCGATTGATTAAGGAAATTTCGCAAAGTGGTGAACTTATGAAATTACTGGCGCTTTCTACAACAAGAGATTTGGACGCAAAGGAAAAGAAGAAAGTCAAAAAACAATTGTTAGACATTTGTAAAACCGTTCCTTCATTAACAATATTCCTTTTGCCCGGTGGAGGATTATTACTTCCGATCCTGATTAAATTTATCCCGAAAATGCTACCTTCTGCTTTTAATGAGAATTTAGATATAGAATAAAAAAGTCCCGAAATTATCGGGACTTTTTTATTTAGAATTTCAATTGATATACATCGTCTAATTTTTCATTCGAATCGATATTTACATTCAAATCGGTTACATATCCTGAATTCAATCCATATACCCAACCGTGAATGGTAACCTCTTGACCTGACTTCCAAGCTGCCTGAACAATGGATGTTTTTGCCAAATCGTAAACCTGTTCTTTCACATTGATTTCAACGAATTTATTAAAACGCTCATTTTCATCAATAATAGAATCCAGATATACTCTGTGATGTCTGTAAACATCTTTAATGTGACGAATCCAGTTGTCGATAATTCCGATAGAATCGTTCCCCATTGCTGCTTTCACACCACCACAACCATAATGACCGCAAACAATAATGTGCTTGATTTTCAAAGCGTTAACCGCATAATCCAACACACTTAGCATATTCATATCACTATGAATTACCATGTTAGCGATATTTCTGTGTACAAAAACTTCTCCCGGAGCAGCTCCGATAATTTCATTTGCAGGAACACGGCTGTCGGAACAACCAATCCAAAGCAACGGTGGATTTTGGCCTTTTGATAAATCTTTGAAGAAATCTTTGTCGATTGCCAATTTGTCTTCAACCCACTTCTTATTGTTGTCTAAAATCTTTTTATAAAAATCACTCATTACCATAGTATTTACTTGTTATTTTTGAAATCATTTAACAAGTCGTTTTATCCGACGAATTTACGTTAAAATGATTAAATGTTATTATTTAATTTGATGTTAATTCTTCAATTACTTCTTTGTGTGAAGATGTTGCCTTTTTTCTGAATTCAATCAGTGCATCGTGTTCCATAAAAACATGATTGTTTTCTTTTTCCGAATTTTCCAATTCATACGCCTCTTTAAAACCGATTAAGGATACTTCAATATCTTTTTCCAAAGCATTAATTGTTTTAAATTCTTTAATCAGATCGAGAACATCATGCGCAATATAAACCGTATCAGAAGCATTGATTACTACTTTTGAATTCTCCGGAAGACTGTTTAATGTCTGTTTTATGGCAGCTTTGTTCAAAAAGGAAACTTCCTGCGCCAAATCGATATGAATGATATCGCCGTTTTCATATTCTTCTTTTCTGAAGTAATAGGCTCTTTTTAAATTTCCTCTCAAAACGAATAAAATACTGATGATCATCCCTAAAGCTACACCCTTCAACAAATCCAGAAAGACAACCGCTAAAAGTGTGGCAATAAAAGGTGCAAACTGATATTTTCCTTTTTCCCAGAAATGTTTTATGGTTGCCGGTTTGGCCAATTTATATCCTACAAGCAATAAAACAGCTGCTAAAGTTGCCAGCGGAATTTTATTTAAAACCATCGGAATGGCCAAAACACTAATTAACAACAATGCTCCGTGTACAATAGTGGACATTTTCGTTTTGGCTCCGGCGTTAACGTTTGCCGATGTTCGCACCACAACCGATGTCATGGGTAAACCGCCTAAAAGTGAACTCACTATATTTCCAATTCCTTGTGCGCGAAGCTCATTATTGGTATCGGTATATCTTTTTTGAACGTCCAATCGATCGGCTGCTTCAATACAAAGTAAACTTTCAATAGAGGCCACAATGGCAATGGTTAAGCCTACAACCCAAACCTTCGGATTCGTTATGGATGCAAAATCCGGAAAAATAAAAATATCTTTAAATTCGGCAAGAGAGGTCGGAACCGGCAAGGAAACCAAATGTTCTTTACCAATAGCCAAAGCACTTCCGGAAGCAGTAAATACTTCATTTAGAATTACGGCTACAATAACCGCAACCAAAGCGCCCGGAACCAATTTTAATTTCTTTAAAAAGGGCACTCTGTCCCATGATATCAAAATTGCCAATGAAATTAGCGTGATGATTATGGCGCCCAATTGAACATAATCCAATGCGCCGAATAAAGTCGAAAAAGTATTGCCGCCATCACCTTGCACAAAAGCTTCATCACCCTCAAAATCAGCATCATATCCTACAGCATGCGGAAGTTGTTTTAAGATGATAATTACACCGATACCCGCAAGCATTCCTTCGATAACATTGGTTGGAAAATAATTAGAAATACTTCCCGCTTTCAAAAAGCCCAATGCCAGCTGAATTAATCCTGCAAGAAAAACAGCAGTCAGAAAAATGTTGAAGGCACCAAAATCAGTAATGGCCGTTAATACAATAGCTGTTAAACCAGCAGCAGGTCCGGAAACACTTACATGAGATTTACTTAAATACCCTACTACAATCCCGCCTACAATTCCAGCAATAATCCCTGAAAAAAGCGGTGCACCCGAAGCCATCGCAATACCTAAACACAATGGTAAAGCGACCAGAAAAACAACCAAACCTGATGCAAAATCAAATTTAAGGCTGCCAAAAAGATTTGTTTTTTTTGTCATAACCCGATAAAATATAATACAATTAATACTTCAAATACAAATACGTATTTGAAAATAATCAAAATGATTACTTTAAAATGTATTACGACAATTCGGGTGGAGGGGAGAAAATTTCTTCAGAGGCATTATCGTGCTTCAGTTCATTTTCTGTATTTATTGCAGTAGCTTTTGGAGTATTAAAAACTACCGGAACCTGAAGAATACCTTCAATGTTCGCTGGAATTTCTTTTATCTCTTTATGAACTTCTTCTTCCGAAAAAGAGTAAACCACAGAAGTATCCGTATCACTTTTCAACATGCCTACAATTGTGGGCGTCGCCAAAAAAGTGATAAAAAGTAATAAAACTATGTTTACTAGAATTTTCATGTTGCGAAAGTAGAAAATTAAAATTCGGGCAGAAAATAAATTATGATTAATTTAATAGTACTGCCCGATTCGTATTACACAGTAACGAATTAAATTTCTTCTTCCGTCCAAGCTTTCATCATCCAAAGCGTTTTTTCCTGTTCTTTAATAAAATCACTCATCATCGAATTCGTTCCTTCATCATCAATTTCTGCCGCTTGTTTTAAAATAACGCGTTCGATTTTCAACAGTTCTGTCAGCGACGAAATTATCAATTGAATCGCAACTTCATCATTGGAAATATCTTTACCAACTTTAATTTGCTTGTTTTTCACATAATCATCAAACGTATGCAATGGTGTACCGCCCAGCGTAAGCACCCTTTCTGCAATCAGGTCTATTTTTAGCTGACTGTCGTTATACAATTCCTCAAACTTTAAATGCAGATCAAAAAAACGCTTTCCGCGGATATTCCAATGCAATCCTCTTAAATTCTGATAATAAATCTGAAAATTCGACAACAATATATTCAATTCGGCAATCAGAATTTTCGTTTCTTTCACAGGCAATCCTAAGCTATTCGTTTTCATGTTTTTACGCTTTTGATTTATTTATAATGCAAAATTATTAAAAAAAAACAGCTGCTAAGTATAAGTTAAATTGATAGATTTTATAATTTTATCGAAAATATTTATTCAATGACTATCACGCAATTGTATTATGTTTTAGCGGTTGCAGAACATAAAAATTTTACTTTGGCTGCCGAAAAGTGTTTTGTTACCCAGCCTACACTTTCCATGCAAATTCAAAAACTGGAAGAAGAACTGGATATTCAGATTTTTGACCGAACCAAAAAACCGATACAATTAACCGAAATCGGTGCGAAAATTGTTTCTCAGGCTAAAAATATCGTAAATGAATCGGATAGAATTAAAGATATTGTAGACCAACAAAAAGGGTATTTCGGTGGAGAATTTAAAATCGGCATCATTCCTACAATAATGCCTACACTTTTGCCAATGTTCCTGAATAATTTCATCAAAAAATATCCTAAAATACATCTGGTCATTGAAGAACATAATACCGAAGAAATCATTAAGCGATTGAAAAGCGGCCATTTAGATGCTGCCATTGCTGCCACGCCCTTGGAAGAAGAAAATATCAAAGAAATCGTTTTGTATTATGAGCCGTTTGTGGGGTATTTTTCTGAAAATCATCAAAATATGAGCAAAGCCGAAATTGAAGTGGATGATTTGGATTTAGACAACATATTGCTGCTTCAGGACGGACATTGTTTCAGAGACGGAATTTTAAACCTTTGCAAAAATGCCAACGCAAACCACGACAGCCGTTTTCAAATAGAAAGCGGAAGTTTTGAAACCTTGATTAAATTAGCCGATGAAGGTTTAGGTGTTACACTGCTTCCCTACTTACACACTTTGGATTTAAGCGACAAAAACAAAGAAAAGCTACGCCATTTTAAAGAACCGCGACCGGCTCGTGAAGTCAGTTTAATTTATCCGAAAAGCGAACTTAAAATGCACATAATAGATGCTTTAAGAGCTACTATTTCCGGAGTGGTCAAGGGTGCAATTGCCTTTCACAATGTACAAATCATCAGCCCTTTGGGGAAAAAATAAAAGGAGCCGAAGCTCCTTTTATTTTGGGTTAAGTTTTAGGTAGGGTTATATAGTTAATTTTCATTTATGACAATCAAGCACTGTCGCAGTTCCGGCTTTTCAGAAGTAAAATACTTCAGCCAATTGGTCAGTTGTTCAATTTCATAAGGTAATAAACTCTTAATTGCTTTTTTAAGTTCTTTCATAAAAAGCAAAGGATCAAAGCTCACTCTTTCAAGCACCGATTTTGTGTAATCATAAATCATTCGCGGCATAATCAATCAGTATTTTTGGTTAACTAGGTAAGAACGTTGAGTAAAATTAATTAAAAACATTTTTACCACAAAGAAAAAAAGCAAAAATTTATCGATTAAATGCAATATTTTTCGATTAAAAGCGTTTTTCTTTCAAAACTGCCGTTAAAATACTTACATTTTAATTATTTTATTTTTCGTAATCCCACAAAAGTCTTCCCATAAAAAAAGGAGCCTAAGCTCCTTTCAGTGTATTATTCGTTAACATAAATTAAACATTGTCGTAATTCGGGTTTTTCTTTTGTAAAACTTAACAGCCATTCTGTTAATTGTTCTAACTCATAAGGCAACAGAATTTTAACGGCTTTTTCCAATTCTTTACAAAATAATATTGGGTCGAAACTTACTCGCTCTAAAATAGATTTGGTGTAAGCATACATAGATCTTGACATAATTGTAACTATTAATTGGTTTAGGGTAAGAACGCTTAGTAAATTTATTAAAAAAATTTTATTATTATTTAATTCTGAATTAATTATTTATTAACATTAAATATATATCACATAATTTTAACATAATAATTACTTTTTAACAGCTCTAAGCATTTCACGTTTTCCTGGTGGGCCCGATAATTTTTCTGTAGTGAAGCCAACTTCAATCATTGCTCTTTTCACAGTGCCTCTGCAGGCATAGGTAACCAGTATTCCGTTCGGTTTTAATGCTTCGAACATTTTTCTGAAAATCCCCACCGTCCACAACTCAGGTTGGTATTGAAATCCGAATGCGTCAAAGTAAATCAAATCAAAACAGTTTTTGTCACTTATTTCGTTAAAATATTGTTGCCTTTTTGTTAAAGTGAAATCGTCTGAAACCACAGTTTTTACGCCCCATTCGCAGGAATGCAATAACTGAAATTCCTTATCGTGTTGACTAACATTAAGTTGCGACACATAATTCAGTTTTTCGACTTCTTCCGGCAAAATCGGATAAGCTTCCACACCGGTGTAATCAATCTTCAGTTGTAACTTTTCGGCTTCCAATAAAGTCACAAAAGCGTTTAACCCCGTACCAAAACCAATCTCTAAAACAGCAACGGACTGTTCCTTAAAAAGTGACAGTCCGTTTTGTATGAATACGTGTTTCGCTTCCTGAATGGCTCCGTGTCTGGAATGATAGGTTTCCCCCCACTCTTCCATTAATAAAGATGAAGAGCCGTCTTCCGTTTGAATAATTCTTCGTTTCAACGTTATTCTATGTAAAGTTTTTTAATTCTCGGAATCGGTCCGCCACATTTTACTTCATGACATTTCAAGCAAGCATCTACTCCATTATTAAAATGTTCTTTGGCATTTTTTGGATCCTTGTAAATCAATTCCTGAGCTTCAATGAATTTCGCTGCCTGTTCCTTAAAGAAATCGTCATTTTCACTTTCATCGGTCATCACCGCTTTATGAATCTTCATAAAATGCTGCGGAAACTGCCCGATAGTATCACCTTTTTTGATTCGTTCTTTTAAACGCTGATTGTCAACATACATCTGCTCCATCAAAGCCGCCATTTCAGACATTTCATACATCTTGAAATCACTTTTCCCGGCAGCTTCATTTTTAACTTCCTCTTTAACCTCTTCCTTTTTATTGCACGACAGCAACAATAGTGAAGTCAGAAGCAATACTATCGTCTTTTTCATTATTTACTGATTAAAACACCGTCAGCCATGAAAGAATAGGTAACTTTCGGAGTTGTGATACTGTCAATTGCCGCTTGCGATTTTCCGCCGTCTTTCGCGTAATGTTTTTGCTCCTCCACTGATTCAATGCTCACAAACGCTTTACCGTTAACGATTGCTTCTTTTTTACCGGCATTCATCGGAACAAAAAAGGCGTAATCCTTAAATTTAACGAAGGTTTCTTTTCCATCTGCCAAATCCATTGACATCCAACAACCTTTCTTCTGACAGACTTCTTTAATATCCGATTTGAACTTCACATTTAAAGTATCGCCTTCTTTTAAATCCTTAAATTTGGCAAACATTTCTTCTTTAGTTAGTGCATCCGCAGCTGAAATACTGTCACCAAAAACAGCATATTCCATCTTTGGTGCTTCCGCAATTTTAGCTTCTTCCTGTTTCTTATTGCAACTTACAACTGCAAGAGCCATTACGGCAAAAACAACAACTTTTTTCATATTCTTTAATTTTTGTCTTTATAATTTTGAATTCCAAAGAAACAAATTAAAATCGATTGACAAAACGGGCAACCGATTTTTTCCGGTTATTCCATTAAAAAATAACATTTTAAAGTCAAATTTTGAATATTCAAAAACAAATTGGCAATTCCGTAATCAATTATGCTATTTTTAATCTGATGTTAAAAAACGTGTATTTTTTTGTTAGATTTGCAATGACACAACAGGTTTATTGGGAATTCAAAAATTCCGAATTCTCTAATAAACAGCGATTTAGTGTTTTTAAATACTAATTTTTATTCAATGGAATTAACAGCTACAGGCAACATTAAAATTGTTACTGCAAAAGAATCAAAAATAACTTCGGTTGATTTTGACAACTTATCATTCGGAAACATCTTCACTGACCATATGTTGGTTTGTGATTATGACAACGGCGTTTGGGGAGAACCTGAAATCAAGCCTTACGAACCGTTCACTATGGATCCATCCTCAAGGGTTTTTCATTACGGTCAGGCCATTTTTGAAGGGATGAAAGCCTACAAAGACGATAACAATGATATTTGGCTGTACCGTCCGGATCAGAATTTTGAGCGTTTCAATAAATCAGCCGTTCGTTTGGCTATGCCGGAAGTTCCTGAAGAAGTTTTCATTGGCGGATTGAAAAAGCTGATTGAAATTGAAAAAGAATGGGTTAAAAAAGGGAAAGGAAATTCGCTATACATTCGTCCGTTCATGATTGCAACGGGACATGGCGTAATCGCTTCCCCTTCCAATCAGTATCGTTTTTGCGTAATTCTTTCACCGGCCAGTGCTTATTATTCAGGTGAAGTAAAAGTGGTTATCGCTGATCATTTCAGTCGTGCTGCTAACGGCGGAATTGGTGCAGCAAAAGCGGCAGGAAACTATTCAGCACAATTTTATCCAACAAAATTAGCGAATGATAAAGGCTTTCAGCAAATCATCTGGACAGACGATGCAACGCATACCATGTTGGAAGAAGCCGGAACCATGAATGTTTTCTTCAGAATTAACGATACCTTATACACAGCGCCAACCAGCGAGCGTATTTTGGATGGAATTACCCGAAAAAGTATTCTTGAATTGGCACAACGTGACGGAATTAAAGTTGAAGTGCGTCCGGTTTTGGTTTCTGAAATAGTAGAAGCTGCTAAAAACGGAACCTTAAAAGAGATTTTCGGAGCAGGAACCGCAGCGGTGGTGAATCCAATTGCAGGATTCTCTTATCAGGATACCTATTATGAATTACCAAAAATGGAAAATTCATTTGCAGGTGAAATTAAAGAAAAACTGACAAACATTCAATACAAACTGGCAGAAGACACTTTCGGCTGGACAGTAAAAATATAGTCTGCAGTATTTAGTAGTCAGTGTTCAGTTTACTTATATACTGAACACTGATTACTGAACGCTTATCTCAAAATTTCCTCAAAATTCGGCTTAAAATAATTCGGGCCTTTCATTACTTTTCCGTCTTCCCGATAAATAGGTTTTCCGTCTTCGCCTAACTTACTCATATTACTGCGTTGAATTTCATCGAAAACTTCTTCAATTTTATGTTGTAATCCGTGCTCCAGAATCGTACCGCATAAGATATACAGCATATCGCCCAAAGCATCGGCAATTTCAACCAAATCATCATTCTGAACCGCTTCCAGATATTCTTCATTTTCTTCTTTCATAAGGTTAAAACGGAGCAGGTTTACCTGTTCACCCAAATGTCCTTTTGGTTCAAAACGTACTCCCAAACCGAAAGCATCATGAAATTCTTTAACTGCGTTAAGTTGTTTTTGCATATTCTTAAAAATTTGAAAGGAAATTAAGCAAAAAGAATCCTCAAAAAAACTAATTTTGTATAAAATTTCCAACTATGTTTTCAACAGGTCAGCTGTATTTTGCTATTTTCTTTGTTATCGTTTTTGTTGCAGTCATGATTTACGTTTACCGTAAAGATTTGGCACTACACAAAATCCATTATAAAGGCAGTTTGTGGATACTTTTTTTCTTCCTTCTTTTTATAGGAATTTTATTTATAATCAAGTTGGTCCTGAAAGAATAAATAGTCTTATATTTGAAAATTATCATAATTAGCACCAGATTATGCGAATTGTAAAATACATATTTCTACTCATACTACTTGCTGCCATAGCAGTTTCGGTTTATATAGGAACCCAAAACGGGAATTTTGACATCCAGCGAAGCAAGGTCATCAATGTTCCGCAACCTATATTATATAATTACGTTGACGATTATAAAAATTGGGAAGACTGGGGACCTTGGGCCGAAGAAGACAAATCCATTCAATACCAATATACCGATAAAACGAAAGGTTTGGGCGCTTCCTATTCCTGGACAGGAAAAGACGGTAAAGGGAAAATGAATACCGTTAAAACCATTGAAAACGACAGTATCTTCCAGAAAATATATTTCGAAGACAGCGAGCCTAATGACATTATCTGGGGTTTTCAGAAATCCGGAAACGGCACAAAAGTTACCTGGAGAATGAAAGGAAAGATGGATTTCATGATGAAGTTTTTCGCGTTCTTTAGTGGCGGAGCCGAAAACATGATGGCACCAATGTTCGAAAAAGGATTAGCTAACATTGATAATATTTTAGTAGGTGAACTAAAAAATTATTCGGTAACCGTTAATGGTTTAACCCGAAAATCTGGGACATACTACATTAAGCAAACGATTACCTGTAAGATTCCGACTCTAACCAAAAACATGGGAATCCTGTTCCGTAAGATTACGAAATTTGCAAAAGACAATAACATTACCCTAAACGGAGCACCTTTCGCTATTTATGACAAATACGATACCGCGAACGGAATTGTTACTTTCTCAGCATGTTTACCGATTGTGGAAGAGATTTTTACCTCGGAAGGCAGTGATATTGAAGGCGGACGTTTCTATTCGTATCTGGCATTAAAAACTACGCTTAAAGGGGATTACTCCCACAGTAAAGAAGCTTGGGACAAAGCCTATGCAGAAATTGCGAAGCACAAATGGCTGGAAAATCCATCCGGAAAATACATTGAAGTGTATAAAACCGGCGTAAACGAAACCCGAAAATCATCGCAATGGGTAACTGAAATTTACATCCCGATTGTGGAAAAAGCCAAACCAATAGAAATTCCTGTGGCTGTAAAAGATTCTACAAAAGTACAATAACAAAAAGTCCCCGTTTTTATCGGGGACTTTTTTTAGTTCTTTATCAAATGTTTAACCACCGTTTCGGCGGCGTGCAAACCAAACAAAGCAGGCATCCAACTATTCGTTCCGAAGAATGACTTTTTAAAGTTTGTTCCATCGGTCATTTTTAAACTGGATTGGTCCGGCTTTTCTGTGGAGAAAACCGCTTTCACTCCGGTGGAAATCCCTTCTTTTTTCAATCGTTTTCTGATTACTTTCGCTAGCGGACAAACGTCTGTTTTACTGATATCTTTCACAACAACTTTACTGGCCAGTAATTTCCCTCCGGCGCCCATATTGCTGATCACTTTTACCTTTTTACGTTTGGCAGCCAAAATCAGATTTAATTTCGGGGTGATGCTGTCAATGCAATCCAAAACATAATCGAATTCCGGGGTAACCAATTCGAAAGCTCTTTCCGGTGATAAAAATTCCTGAATTCGGGTCAATTGCAATTCGGGGTTGATATCCATTAATCGATCGCCTACAATCGTAACTTTTGGTTGTCCTACGGTAGAATGTAAGGCCGGTAATTGTCGGTTAATATTTGTGATATCTACCGTATCACCATCAACAATGGTCATTTTTCCGACACCGGCACGCGCGATGAATTCGGCTGCAAACGAGCCTACGCCACCCATGCCTACAATCAATACGTTGGAATTCTTTAACTTCTCTAATCCTTCTTTTTTAAATAATAATTCGGCTCTTTCTGTCCATTCTGCCATTTTGAAACATTTTGTGCAATGTGATTCCGGCCGAAAAACCGTTCGTTCATTACGGGTTAAAAACTAACTTAAAATTATCTTCGATAATCTGTTCCACATCAATATTCTTTATTGATGCAGCTTTTATGTAAACATCATTGATGCCTTCTTCAATAGTATCGGTTTCCAGAAAAAACCGGTTATTCGGTACTTGTTCAAATACAGTCGAAAGTTCCGGATTACGAAGCAAATATTTCCCAAACGACAAATAAAAACCGTTATCCAATAGCGATTTGGCCACTTGCCAGTTTTTAGAGAAGCCGTGAATAATCATCGGAACTTCTATATTTAAGCGCTTTTTAATTTCGATTACTTCCTGATAGGCGGAAACACAGTGCAAAACTACAGGTTTTTGATGTTTTACCGCTAAGTGTAACTGTTTTTCGAAAATTTCCGTCTGAATTTCCAATGGCGTTTCGATACGTTTGTCCAAACCACATTCCCCTAATGCCAGACAGTTTTTCAACTGAAGCTTTTCGTCAATAATCTGCAGATATTCATCAACGCGATCCACATCGATATACCAAGGATGAATGCCGATGGAAAAGTACGTTACAGAATCATCAAATTCATTTGGATACTGATTGACAATTTCCAATACGTTGTCCTGATTGGTGCTTTTATGGGTGTGGATGTTGTATTTCATTCTATTTTTTAATTACCATATAATCATATAAGAATTTTCAAAATCTAATTCTTTCTTTTACAGAACTTAAATGATTTATATGTTTCAAAAAAATTCAAAAAGTTAATCATGAAACTTCTTCACACCTGCTCTCACTTCTACCAATAAATCGTTCTCTTTTGGCGGAATCGGGCACGAAAACCCCTCATTATAAGCACAGTACGGATTGTAAGCCTGATTGAAATCAATCATTAGGGTTTCTTTTTCGGATGCTTCTAAATCGATGTAACGACCGCCTCCATAACTTTCCACTCCGCTTGTTAAATCCGTGAACGGTAAAAACAAATGATTCTTGTATTTTTCTTGTTTTGACAATTCGATATTTCGGAACACACTCAGTTTACATGCTTTTCCTTTTAATGTGAAATGCAATTCACCATACTTCACATACAGCGGAGTGCGGGTTCCGGTTGTCTTCATGGCAAAAGGTTTTTCTTTTGGGGTTTTGACTAATTTTGCTTCCACACAGAAATCCATGTCGATTGCATAAAAATCTAATGCTTTAAAATGTTCCAGATCTGTTTTTTTCAGCGGACTTTCCTTTGCATCGGCGTATTCTTTATTCAATTGATTCTGAAAAGATTTTGCACTTCCTACACTGCATTGCGCTGATGCGATTATCGGAAACAAAAAAGTAAAAAACAGTTTTTTCATCTTGACTTATTTTATGCAAAAGTAAGTAAAAAATCGCCGTTAAAAATTCACATTCATTTAACAACCAACGGCGCAATAAGATTCTTAAATTTGCATTTAACTCATTCCTATGCTTCAGCAGGCTTTTTCGCGCTATATTAACAACTTCAAAGGATTTTCGAGGGAAATCTGGATTCTGACATTGATTACATTCATCAACAGAGCCGGAACCATGGTGCTGCCTTTCCTTTCTAAATATCTAAAAGAAGATTTACATTTTTCCCATAGTCAGGTAGGAACCATTTTGGTATGTTTTGGTATTGGCTCAATGTTAGGCTCTTGGTTGGGAGGGAAATTGTCCGACAAACTTGGGTTTTATAAAATAATGATATTCAGCTTATTTACCAGTGGAATTGCCTTCGTGTTGTTGCAATATATAACGAGTTTTACAGGACTTTGTATCGGGATGTTTTCCATTATGGTTGTTGCCGATATGTTTCGCCCCGCCATGTTCGTTTCACTCGGTGCCTATGCTAAACCTGAAAACAGAACACGGGCGCTGACCTTAGTTCGATTGGCAATTAATTTGGGCTTTGCGGCCGGTCCGGCAATGGGCGGTTTGATCATTATAAGTTCTGGGTATAAAGGATTGTTTTGGGTAGACGGTGCGACTTGTATCCTAGCCATTTCGATTTTCTGGTTATTGGTAAAAGAAAAGGAAAAAACCTCCGAACATAAAGCTGTAAGTGTCGAAAATGACAATAAATCTGTATTTACCGATACACCGTTTTGGATCTTCCTTTTCATTTGCATGACCACCGGGATTTTATTTTTCCAGTTGTTTACCACGCTTCCGCTGTATCATAAAGTGCAGTTCAATTTAAATGAATTTCAGAGCGGTTTGCTGTTAATGATGAACGGATTGATTATTTTCTTTACTGAAATGGCCATTGTGAGTTATGTGGAAAGAAAACAGATTGATAAAGTACGAATCGTTATTTTCGGATTGATTTTTATGATTATCAGTATGTTTTTGTTACTCATAAATGTTTGGGCAGGAATATTGATTATCATGATGCTGTTTATGACTTTCGGAGAAATGTTTGCTTTCCCATTTTCAAATTCATTTGCCATGAGCAGGGCTCCCAAAGGTCATGAAGGCCGATACATGGCCATTTTCACAATGAGCTACAGTATGGCGCACATTCTTAGTGCTAAAGTTGGTTTGGAAATCAGCGGACGATGGGGATATCAGGCCAACTGGTTATTTATGGGTACTTTAGGACTAATTGCCTTAGGATTATCCTTTTGGTTGCGAAAACTTCTTGCTGAGGAAAACAATTAACAACCTCATAATCAAATAATTTCATACTTTTACATTCCTCAAATTTGTTAACAAAACTATAAAATTCGTTATTCAACTACAAAAATAGTTGTACAACTAAAAATATAGTTGTACGTTTGTTCTGTGTTAGGGATTACTTCACTTAATTTTTATTTTTAATAGGAGTTCAGTGAACTACGTTTGTAGCGGCATCCTTTTTATTTGAACATTGAGGTTCTCGAAATGACCAAATAAAAAGATACAGCGGATAGCCCGAGCCTTGTGGTAACGCCCAAAAAACAATAAATAAATAAACAAACCATCATGCAAAAGTTAACCAACAAAGAAGAAGAAGTAATGCACATTTTATGGAAGCTCGAAAAAGCTTTCGTGAAAGAAGTTTTGGCTGAAATCACTGAAGATCAGCCTCATTACAACACCTTGTCGACGATAATCCGGAATCTGGAAGAGAAAGGTTATGTGTCGCACAACGCGTTCGGGAACACGCACCAGTACTTCCCTATCGTAACTAAAGAAGAGTACCGTAAAGGGTTTATGAACGTTGCTATTGAAAATTATTTCAATAATTCCTACAAGAGCATGGTTTCCTTTTTTGCCAAGGAAGAAAAAATCAGTGCGAAAGAACTGCGTGAGATTTTAGAAATGATCGAACAGAAAAAATAAAGCCTATGGAAGCTTTGGGAATTTATCTGCTGAAAGTGAGTGCCTTGATAGCTGTGTTCTATCTGGCGTATTTTGTATTCCTTCGAAAAGAAACGTTTTTCAATTCGAACCGATGGTTTTTACTGGCGGGACTCATAACCTCGTTAGTGCTGCCTTTCATCACCTATACTAAAATTATTTGGGTAGATCCGGTTCCGGTGGTGGACCACTATAATGCCGTTTCTCAGGCTTATCATTATGTTCCGACTCAGGAACCCGCTTTTGAAATGAATTGGTTTCAGGTGGGATTAGTACTTTACGGTATAGGAATCAGTCTGTTTTTCATTAAATTTTTAATGGATTGTTTTGCCATCAAAAACCTGATTGAAAAGCCAAAAGCCATCAAACGCAGTAATTTTTATTTAATTGATACCGAGAAAGTCCAATCACCTTTTTCCTTCTTCAATTATATTGTTTACAATTCATCAGCTTTAAAAGAAGACGAGCTGGAGAACATTTTACAGCACGAATTGGTTCACAGCGCACAAAAGCATTCTTTCGACATGATGATTGCCCAGATTTTCTGTATTGCGTTCTGGTTCAATCCGATTGTTTGGCTGTACAAAAAAGCGATTGCGCAAAACCTTGAATTTATTGCCGATGCCGAAGCTACCAAAAACGTAGACGACATTAAAAGCTATCAGAAAACCTTATTAAAAGTCACAATGCAGTCGCAATGCATTGCAATCACCAATCCATTTTATCAATCATTAATCAAAAAACGAATCGTTATGTTAAACAAAAATCAATCCAGTAAGAAGAATGCTTGGAAGTATTTCGTGGTGCTACCACTACTGGCTTTCTTCATGTTCCAGTTCCAAATGAGGGTTTTAGCTCAGGAAAAATCGTTGCCAAAAGTGGAAACTCAGCAAAGAAACAGCAAAATTGTTGCCATTGTAATCGATAAAAATTCTTCGGAATCCGATATTAAAAAAGATATCGAAATGCTCAAAAACGAATTTGGCGTTACCTTGAAAGTATCCAAAATCAAAAGAAACAGCAATGGAGAAATTACAGGTATAAAAGTAGAATACAAAGACAAAGACGGCAGAAAAGGAACGTCACATACAGAAAGTGATTCGCCAATTCAACCTATACGTTTTTTCAAAGAAATAAATGAAAACGGTAAAGGAACCATCGGTTTTGGATTTCCAAAAGAAAGAGGACCTAGAGAAGGCCTGGCGAAAATCAAAACCATCAAACATTTTAATGAAGATGGTGACGAAGTACAGGTAATTGTAGAAGGTGACGAAGACGGTTTTGCATGGACAGACGATTTAGACATCCCTTCCCCACCCGATGCACCTGGTTTAGAAGACATACCGGCCCCACCTGATGCACCCGGAGCTCCAAGAGCACCTAAAGCTCCGAAAATGGTTAAGAAAAATGTTGTGATCAAACAAAACGGTACTAAAAAAGAAGTTTGGATTAACGGAGAAAAAGTAACCGAAGAAATTCTGGGCGATATTGATTCTGAAAACATAGACAACGTTTATGTTTACAATACTAAAGGAGAAAAAGGGCCAAAAGGGTTCAAAGGCAGTAAAACTATCAGTGCCGATGAGATTAAAATAATTCAGGACGGCGATAAAAAAGTTATTATTACCACCCGAAACGAAGACGGAAAAAAAATCGTTGAAACCATTGACGTTAAAAAAATAGCCGACGAAGTTAAAGTTGAAATGGAACGCATGCGTCCGGAAATTGAAAAAGCTCAAAAAGAAGCGATGGAAGCCAGAAAAGAAGCTTTAGAAGCACGAAAAAAAGCTATGGAAGAACACAAAGTGGCCATGAAAGCGCATAAAGAAGCTATGGAAGCTCATAAAGAGGCCATGAAAGAAAGAGAAAGAGCGTTATTGGAAGCTCAAAAAGCAAGAGAAGAAGCAGCGAAAGCCCGTAAAAAATAAATACAACAACAAATATCATCAATCATCAACCAAAGTGCTGCCGGACTGATTGGAGCGCTGCGGAACAATCAAAATCAGAAAGACCGTCTTAATAAGATGGTCTTTTTATTTTCTTGAATGCGGCAAACTCGGCAATATTCTCAAGCTATTTACTGCTAAAAAACTTCCATTTTTAACGAATCACACCTTAATTTAAGCTTCGACCAAAAAAAAGTGAATCAGAATTAGAAATCTTTGACTTTTTTAAAAGAAATTTGCAGACTTTTTTTGGGCAACTTCCGAAAAACCAAAGTTATAGAAATAATGAAAAAGAAAATTGAAATTCTATCGCCTGCAAAAGACTTACTTACAGGTATAGCGGCAATAAATGCTGGTGCAGATGCAGTTTATATTGGTGCTCCTCAATTTGGTGCGCGTTCCAATGCAAACAATTCTATTGAAGATGTTGCAGCCTTAGTGGAATATGCTCATTTGTATAATGTGCAGGTTTTTGTAGTTATCAATACCATTTTATACGATAACGAACTGGAAACGTGTCGTCAATTAATCTGGAAATTGTATGACATTGGTGTAGATGCTTTAATCATTCAGGACATGGCAATTATGGAAATGGAGCTACCTCCTATCGTATTGCATGCCAGCACACAAGCCAACAATCGTGATGCCGATAAAATCAAATTCTTAGCAGATGCCGGAATTAAAAGAGTGGTTTTGGCCCGTGAATTAAACTTACATCAAATTAAAGAAATCAGCGAAGCTACCGATGTGGAATTGGAATTCTTCGTTACAGGGGCTTTATGTGTATCGTTCAGCGGAAATTGTTATATGAGTGTAGCAAACGGAGAACGTTCCGCAAATCGTGGTTCTTGTGCACAAAACTGTCGTTTACCCTATAACTTGATTGACGGTCACGGCGAGACTTTAATTAAAAACAGTCACTTACTTTCGATTAAAGATTTCGATGTTTCAGATCAAATTCCAAATTTAGTGGAAGCCGGAATTGTTTCTTTCAAAATTGAAGGTCGTTTAAAAGATATCGTTTACGTAAAAAACAACGTTTCCTATTTACGGCAGAAATTAGATGCTTTCTTAAGTGAAAACAGCGACAAATACACCAAAGCTTCTTCAGGAACGTGTACGTATTCTTTCGATTCCGCTTTAGACAGAACTTTTAATCGTGGTTATACCGATTATTTCGTTAACGAAAGACATCAGTCGATTGGTTCTTGGGAAAGTCCGAAATCGAAAGGACAATACATCGGAAAACTAATCAGAACGGTTGGAAACTCTTATGAAATTGAAAACGGGCATTTCTTAAATAATGGTGACGGATTGTGTTTCATTAACGAAAATAATGAAGCGGAAGGAATTTACGTGAACAAAGTAGAAAACGGAATCGTCTATCCAAACGTATTGAAAGAAATCAAAGAAGGGACTTTCATTTACAGAAATAACGATGCTGCTTTCATTAAATTAGTAGAAAGAGAAGATAGTGCAGTTCGAAAAATCAGTACGACTTTAGTATTGAAAGAGAACGAAACCGGTTTTGAGTTAATCGCAACCGATGAAGACGGAAATGTAAGTATGGCGACTTTGGTTCATCCGAAAGAACGAACTAAAAACAACGAATCCATTGCGGAAAATTTCAAAGTAAATTTAGCAAAAACAGGATTTACACCTTATAAGGCGGATGAAATTACGATTGAGTTTTCAGAAAATTGGTTCCTTCCTATTTCAAAAATCAATGAAATGCGACGAACAGTTTACGAACAATTATCGGAAATTCGTTTGAAAAATTATGTTCGAAAAGAACACCAAATGGTAAAAACATCGCATCCTTATCCGGAAACCAAACTGGATTTCATGTACAATGTGGCGAATAAAACGGCTCGTAAATTCTACGAACGTCACGGCGTAACCGAAATCGAAAAAGCCTTTGAATTGCAATGGGACCCCGGAAAATCGCGTGTAATGACTACCAAATATTGTATCAAATACGAATTAGAACGTTGTCCGAAATACCATCGTGAAAACATGGACAAAAAACTAAAAGAGCCATTAGTATTAAAACAAGGCGAATTGGAATACAAACTAAAATTCAATTGCAAACCTTGCGAAATGGAAATTTGGGAAAAAGATGCCGAATTTGAAATCGAAGACGACCATATTCATTAAAAGCAAAATAATGAAGGAAAGAAAAGTAATCTTCGCGAAAACACCCGCAACGATACCAATAATTTCCAATCCTAAATTATCAAACTCAAAAAGACCTTCTTACACAAGAGGGTCTTTTTTTATACCTTTGCAGCAAATAAATACTTTATGTTCAAAATAATAGCCAAGATAAACAAACTGATTTTGCCCAGTTTCACCAAACAACGTTTGGATTTAACGAAAGCCAAAAACTGGCAGAAAGCCATTATTGCCTGGCGTTATTATGTTACCACACGGGCGTTGGATTAAAACGTCATGGCGGCAAAAATTTCTTCCTTACCTAATTTTTCCCTACCGTTTAAAAACGACAATTCCATCAGGAAATTAAGCTGTACAATTTCGCCTCCCAAACGTTCCACCAATTCACATACGGCTTTTGCGGTTCCACCGGTGGCCAGAACATCATCGTGAATCAATACTTTATCACCTTTTTTTATCGCATCAGTATGGATTTCAAGAGTATCTTTCCCGTATTCCAAATCGTAGGAAGCGGAAATCGTATCGTAAGGTAATTTTTTAGGCTTCCGAACCGGAATAAAACCTGCATTCAATCGGTCGGCCAAAAGGATTGCGAAAAAGAAACCTCTGCTTTCCACGCCAACTACCTTGTCTATTTTCTTATCTTTTAAAGTACTGAGCAATAAATTCAGACATTCTTCACGTCCATTCGGACTTGCCAAAAGCGGAGTTATGTCTTTAAATAAAATTCCTTCTTGCGGAAAACCCTGAATATCACGTATGTATTGTTCTAACGACATTTTTTTTAATTTTTATTCAAATATTACTTTGCAAGTTACACAATTCTTTCTATATTTGCACTCGTTAAAAACAAGGCCTCGTGGCGCAACTGAATAGCGCATCTGATTACGGCTCAGAAGGTTACAGGTTTGAATCCTGTCGAGGTCACTAAAGCCCTGCTTAGCAGGGCTTTTTTATTGCTCCCCATACCTACCTCACTAAACCTGCTTAAAAAATCGTATTTATCTGATTTTTAGCTATTTTTACAATATAAAAGGTTTTTTTCGTGAGTCTTGATTCTAAAATAACTACACTTAACAGTTGGCTTTTATCCCGTCCTAAAACTTCGGGGATGCTTGTTTTTATAATTCTTTTATCCGTTTTTAACCTGTCGATATATTTCAGATATCAAACCGTAAAAGAAATTGAACAACACGACATGGCTAACATTTTGGGAGTTGTCAAACAAAATATTGAGCAAACCATGCGCAACAGTTATGTTGCCACTATTACACTCGCACTAACGATTGACGACTCGGGAAATCCTAAAAATTTTGAAGAAGTTTCCAAAAGTCTGGTTAACAGTTACAATTCGATTGATGCGGTTCAACTTGTTCCTAACGGAATTATCAAATACACCTATCCGATTAAGGGAAACGAAGCAGCCACCAATTTTGACATACTCCACAGTCCGCTTCACAGAAAAGCAGCACTAAAAGCCATAAAAACAAAAGCCATTTATTTTTCCGGTCCTGTTGCCTTAAAACAAGGAGGAATTGGAGTTGTAGGTCGCTTACCTATTTTTAAAAAGGGAAAATTTTGGGGATTTTCAGCCGTTGTAGTTCATTTTAACACCTTTCTGAAGTCAACCGGTTTCAGTACCTTTAAAAACGACAAATACTATTTTCAGATTTCAAAGATTAATCCGATTACCAATAAGGAAGAATTCTTTTTGGAAAACAAATCTGATTTCTCCAAAAGCGACTATCAAAAGGTTGAAATTCCGGAAGGCGATTGGACGCTGTACATTATTCCGAAAAAACAATCTTATCTTCTTGCGGAATTTTTCCCGATAGCATTAATCTCTTTTTGCCTGAGCCTTCTTTGTGGATTGTTTGTAACAACACTACTAAAGAAACCTTCTGAACTCCAGGAATTTGTAAAATTGCAAACTTCAAAATTAAGACGAAGTGAGTTTTTATTCAAATCGATTTTCGATCATGCCGGCTTGGGAATTTCACATATTAATTCATCTACCGGTACTTTCATCGATGGCAATGACAAGTTTTGCGAAATAATTGGATATACTCATGAAGAAATTAAGGAACTAAACTTTATGATGATTACCCATCCGGATGATTTGCAACTGGATTTGGACAATATGGAACGTCTCAGAAAAGGAGAAATCGCTCAGTTTTCCATGGAAAAAAGATATTTCCGAAAAAACGGAGAGATTATTTGGGTTAATCTTACTGTTTCACCATTATGGGAAAAAGATGAAAAAATAAAAACCCATATCGCTATCGTTGAAGATATTACCAAAAGAAGAGCGTCTGAGCAACTAATTTTGGAATCGCAACAAAAAATTAAAGACCTGATTGACAGCATTGACGGAATCGTATGGGAAGGAAATTCAGAAGAACCCGGCATAACTTTCATCAGTAAAAAATCAGAAAGTATCTTAGGTTATACGCCCGAAGAATGGATCGCCGATGATTATTTCTGGAGAAAAATCATTCATCCGGAAGACCGTGACTGGGTTATAAAGAAAAGCGCCGAATGCGCCAAGGAAAGAAAGCCTTTTGACAGCGAATACCGTATGATTCATAAAAATGGAAATACGGTTTGGGTACGTGATATTGTTAGTATTTATCACGAAAGCGAAAATTCGATTAAATTCAGGGGTATTCTGATTGATATTACAAAATCAAAACAATTTGAAATCGACCTGAACAACTCGCTTAAATTAGTTACCGAACAGAACAAACGTCTGTTGAATTTTTCACATATCGTTTCCCATAATTTGCGTTCGCACACCAGCAACATTCAATCGTTAATTAATCTGATAGAATTAACCGAAGATAAAAAAGAAGAAGAAGAGTTACTCGCATTGCTAAAATCGGTTTCAGAAGCTTTAAACGAAACTATCGATAACCTGAATGAAGTGGTTTCCATTCAAACCGATATAACGCCGGTAATCGAAGACCTGAACCTGAACAAATACATCAACAGAACTCTGGAAGTTTTAAGAGATCAGATTCTTAAAAACGATGCTGACATCCGAAATAATGTTCCGGAAACCGTAACGGTAAAATTCAACCCGGCATATCTGGAGAGCGTATTGCTTAACTTTATTTCCAATTCAATTCGGTACAAACATCCTGACAGAAAACCAGTTATCGAATTAAATTCGTATATTGAAAATAATTTCCAGGTTCTTGAAATAAAAGACAATGGCATAGGAATTGATTTAAAGAAAAACGGAGACAAACTCTTCGGAATGTACAAAACGTTTACAAATAACGCCGAATCGAGAGGTATAGGTTTGTTCATTTCAAAAAATCAAATCGATACCATGAATGGAAAAATTGAAGTTGAAAGTACTTTAAATGAAGGAACGACTTTTAAAATTTATTTTAAATAATGCCCCAAAAACGAATTTACATAATTGACGACGACCCCATCTACCAACTCGTTACAAAAAGGTTAATTGAAAAGACCAGTCTTTTCAGTGAAACCAGAGCCTTTGTAAACGGTCATGAAGCGCTGCACTATTTTGAAAACACTGGCGATTTGCCCGATGTAATTTTACTCGATATTGAAATGCCCGGAATGGATGGCTGGGATTTCTTGGATGAATTGATTAGAATAGAAAAGAATTGTCACAAAAAAGTTACCATTTATGTTGCCAGTTCTTCCATTGCAAGCGAAGACAAAATCAAAGCGCAGAACTACCATTGTGTAAAAGATTTTTTGAGTAAACCCATCAATCTTGAAAAATTAAAAGTCATTGCCGAAGCAGAATAATTTATATTTGCATTCAAACTCACTACAATGAATGCCGATTTTATCTACGACAAAGAATACAAAAACAACATTTTCGCCGAATACGAAATTAAATTCAAAGAATTTGAAAACTGTACGTTCAACAACTGTGATTTTACGCTTTGTAATTTCTTAGGAACCGTTTTCATTGACTGTACGTTTTACCATTGCAATTTCAAAGAAGCGAAAATTGGTCATGTCGGACTGAGAAACGCCATTTTTAACGACTGTAATTTCACTTCGGTAAACTTTGCCATGACCGATCAGATCTTACACGAATTTTACTTCAACAACTGTCTTTTAGACTATGCTCAGTTTTATGCCTTAAAATTGAAACGTATCAGTTTTACCAATTGCAGCATGGTGAGTGTGGATTTCATGAAAACCGATTTATCGGAAGCGCTATTCGACAATTGTAATCTGCGTTTGGCCGTATTTACGGATGCTAACTGCGAAAAAGCTGATTTTTATTCGAGTCGGGATTTCACCATCGATCCCGAAAAAACAAAACTTAAAAAAGCTATTTTCTCGAGCGACGGCATAAAAGGGTTGCTGACCAAATACAATCTGGTAATTAAAGATTAAGAAATTATTTTTCCGTCTTCCATCGTGATAATCCGATTGGTTCGTGCAGCAAAATCCGGATCGTGAGTTACCACCAAAAGCGTCTGGTTATGTTCTTGTGTCAGTTCTTTAAAAATATCAAAAACCAAATCGCTGTTTTTTTTATCCAGATTACCTGTTGGTTCATCGCCCATGATAATCAAAGGATTATTAATTAAAGCTCTGGCAATAGCAACGCGCTGTTTTTGTCCGCCACTCAACTGGTTGGGCATTTTAAGCGCCTGATCCTGCATCCCTAAAGTCTTGAGATGTTCCATGGCGCGATGTTCCACCTCTTTTTCCGAATACTGCTTTAATTTCAATCCCGGAAGCATTACGTTTTTCAACACATTGTATTCGGAAAGCAAATAATGAAACTGAAAAACGAAACCAATTTTTTCATTTCGAATCCGGGCCAAATCCATATCCGATTTTCCGGTAACCACTTCTTCGTGAATTAAAACCTGACCTTCATAATCGGTATCCATGGTTGACAAAAGGTACAACAACGTTGATTTTCCACAGCCGGATTTCCCTACAATCGACACAAATTCGCCGTGATCGATAGTCATGTTGATATTGTCCAACACCTTAAACTTTACCGGTTCATAAAAATACTTTGTCAGCCCTATGGTTTCCAATACTTTATTACTCATGACTATTTTCCTCTGATAATTTCGACAGGATCAATTTTACTGGCTTTTAATGCTGGTAAAAGACCCGCAACAGCTGTTGTTACTAAAGCGAAGGTAATTCCGATTACATAATACATCGGATTGTAATTAATCGGATATGTTTCTATAGTGGGAAGTGCGGAGGTTTCAAACGGAATCGTATCGATGATATTTGAAAATGCAAAACCGAAAATGAGTCCCAACATTCCGCCTGCCAATCCGATAATCATGGACAATGAAATAAAAATCCATTTTACATCTTTACCCGAAAATCCGGTAGCTTTTAAGATGGCAATACTGTCCATTTTTTCATAAATCATCATGTTCAGGATATTGTAAATTCCGAAACCGGCCACAATCAACAAAACGATACCAACAGAATACGAAATAATACTTCTTACATTGCTTCCGGTTTCAAACTGTGAATTTGCCGTTTGATAATCGATGGCATCGATATCGAATTTCGTTCCGAATTCTTTGGCCAATTGCGGAGCCAGTTTAAGATCGTGTAATTTCAGTTGGATGTCCGTAATATAATTGGTTGGTTCTCCCAAGAACTTTTGCGCTGTACTTAACGAGGTCGTACTCATAACATCATCGATTTCTGCAATCCCAATTTGTGAAATCCCTACAATTTTAAGTGATGCTAAATTCCCTTTTGGTGTAGTCACTTTTAAAATGTCGCCTTTTTGGAGCATCATTTTCTTGGCTAATCCGGAACCGATGATAATACTGTTATTTTGTTCTAAATCGGCCATATCGCCTTCGGTTACATAGTCACTGAATTTGAAAAGTTCTTCTTCTTCAGCAACCGAAATTCCGTTGATAATACCTGATATTTCAATCGTCCCGGAGTTGAAAAATACTGGAGTTGTTATTTTAGGCGCCACATCCAGTACGCGTTTGTCTTCCTTTAAAACTTTAATGATGGTTTTGCTGTTGTAAATAGCTTTTCCCCTGTCTTTTGGTTTGATGGAAGCAACAAAATTCACATCATTTTTATAGGTTTCCGATAAGGTAACCGGCTGATTTTCGGCAGGTTTTATTTCGTTATACAATCGGACATGTGGCGTTCTGTTGAGCATTAATCCGTCAAGAAGATCGTTCAGTCCGTTCATGAAACTTACCAAAGTAATAAACATGGCGATTCCGAAAGTAACACCCACGCCAGCCACAACAGTTTGTTTCAATCGGGCTCGGAGCAAATGAACGGCTATGTTCAATATCAGTCTGCGATTCATTATTCCTTGAGATAAATGGTTTCACCAGCTTTTAAACCCTCTGTAATTTCTACGTTCTGATAATCGGAAAGACCAATTTTCACTTTGCGTTTTTCGTCGCCGTTTACCAAAACATATTCCTTATCAACTAAGTAATTTTTGGGAATTGTGATAGTATTTTTTTTGGTGTGAATGATAATATTGGCTTCCGCAGTTAAATTCGGATAAAGTTTTGCAGGCGTTTTAATGAATCGGGCTTCTATTTTAAACGTTCGGGAACGCTCGTCCATTATCGGATAAATTTTATCCACTTCCGCTTCAAAAACCTGCCCTTTGTAACTGTCCATCGTTACCAAAACCTTTTGGCCAACAGTTACCTGAACCATATCGTTTTCATCAACTTCCAATTCCAACAGAAAAGAATTTGCTTTACCAATAACTGCCAAAGGGGTTTGCGGAGAAACCAATGCTCCTTCTTTTACCAAAACATCAAACAACTGTCCGGAAAAAGCACTTTTCACGGTGAAATCACTTTCTGATTTTTCACTTAAGCGTACATTAATCCTGTTTTTACTTTGCTCATTTTTCAGTTGGATGCGCAATTGATTTAATCTGTTTTGGGCTGTTTCATAAGCTAACTTTGAACTTTTATAGGCCAGTTCAACCTTTTCAAAATCAACTTCGGAAACACCGCCTTGATCTTTTACCTTTACATTTCGGTTGTAAATGGATTCGTCTAATCTCAATTTATCTTTTGCATTTTGCACGGTTAGCTGCATTTCGGCAATTTTATCCTGAATGTACCGGCTGTTCTCATTGCTCAATTGATAAGCCAATTGAGCGCTTTCGGTACTTAATTGCGCTTTATCGTTGTCCAATTCAAACAACGGTTGTCCTAAAACGATTGCATCACCAACAGTAACCTTGACTTTACGAAGAACCCCGCTTGTAGTCGGATACACGATATATTGTCCATCAGCCTTGACAACTCCTGAAGCATAAACACTTTGGGTAATATCTCCTAAAGTAGGCTGAATCCCCGAGTTTCCTTTTTTACAGGCCGTCAGCATTAAAATTGAAATAATGAAAACAATAGCATTTAACCTCATTGCAATAGGATTTAATTGGAATCTTTGTTGATTTGTTTGCTTCTTCTATCAAATTTACAGGAATTTTGTGAGGGAAGTACTGATAAAGGTCATAAAAAAACTCCAAACGTTAAATTTGGAGTTTTTACTTATTCTGATTCTTTCAGTATCATGACTGAGCCTTTAAAGCCTGTTGCCAAATCCCATTGGTCGCTGGTAATAACTTTTCCTTTATCGTCAAAAATTGAAAACTCGGCCGTATTGGGTCCGGAAGTTCCCTGATTTAAAGCTTCAAATTCTATTTTATTAAACCCCGGAGTTAATCCTATTTCGATAACTCTGTAACCTGCGGAAAGTTCAACATGAGCCGCTACGACCATATTGTTGATATACACTTTCACCACATCACCGTCAATAGCCATGTGATCTCGGCATAAAACTTTTACAAATTTGGACTTCGTTTTATATTCTCCAAACGATTGATTTCTTCTGAAAACCTTGGTATTTTCATCTCCCTGTGGTTTAGGAAGAGCATTTTTAGGGATTTCATAGGGACTGGCGAATTGTTCTTGTTTTGGTTGTGTGACCTTACCAATCTGCAAAGGGGTTTTACCTTCTTTAGGAAACGTTAAGGGTTTGTCTTTATCTAAAACCGAATCACTGAAATCCATTGGTTTAAAACGCGGCGTTGCGGCTTTTGCGGGAATCTTGTTTACAGCAACTTCAGGATCTTTTATACGCGGAATCACAACAGTTTTCTTACCACTGTCCGGTTGTGCAAATACAACTGTTGAAAAAGTTAATGCGAATACCAGCGCGAATAAATGTTTCACTTTTCTAATTTTAGAATTTCAAAAATAGTAAATCAAAAACTATTCCAACCTGAAAATTAACATCGAATCCGTTAAAAAAAGTTAAATCTGATTTTATATTCTGTTTTTTGAAGGTTATCATCATAAAAAAACCCCTCGTTTGAGGGGCTTTTCTTTTTTATTTTTTTGCTTTGAGCGCTTTGTATTTAGCATCCATTTCCAAAACATGGTAAGAGTTTAGTAAAATTGACTTAACACTTTCATTATTTGGTTGCAATTCTAAGGCTTTTTCAAAATAAGGAACTGCGGCAGAAAACATTTTCTTTCTTTTTGCTTTTAGTTCATCGTAACGTTTACTCTCTTTAGGAGACATTCCCAAACTGTTCATTTCCTTAACCATTTTGTCATCCTCTAAAAGATAGATTGCTCCAAGATTATTGTAAGCATTAAAATATTTTGGATCTAATGAGATAACTTTCTCATAATATTTTTTAGCCTCTTCGGTTTCTCCGGTATTTGTACTTACAACACCTAAGTTAAAATACAAATCGGCATCATTTGGTTTTTTAGCAATAACCTCATTAATCAGTTTTTTATAGGTTACCATATCTTTTGCTTCATAGTAAAGATTGGCTTCCGCTAAAATCAAATCTGTATCTTCCGGGTTGTGAGCTTTAGCATCAGCAATTGCTTTTTTAGCTTCTTCCACTCTTCCTTTACTTAATAAAATTGAAGCGTAGTTCTTGTAAATCTCACCTCTTTTAGAAGGGATTTTCTCATCACGTGGCTTTTCATGGGTTCCAATTTTAATGGCTGCTTTTCTTTCAGCATCAGAAGAAAAAGGTTCTTCCTGACCATTAACCTTGTTTACGGCAAGATAACTCGTTCCTTCACCGGAATAGTTGATGTTTTTTAATTCTTCATAATATTTCAATGCACTGTCATAATCCTGAATCTGAAGCGCTAAAAGAGAAGCATTATATAAATTGGATGCATCGCTTTTATCAAACTGATAAATCGCTTCAAATAACTGGGCAGATTCCTTAAACTTTGATGCTTGGTTTAAACCATAAGCATATTGCAACATCATGGGTTTAAAACTTGCAATAGTCTCTTGAATATCAGTTGTGTAAACTTGCTTGCCTGATTTTTTTTCAAAATCCAATACATCACTCAAACCTTTTCCAAGCATTTTAATATTAGCCGGAGTAAGATTTTTTGCCAATGCCTGTAAATCATTAGGATTTTTGGTCATGGCATTATTCAGTTCTAAAATCGGTAACATCGATTTGTAGAAATTAACATAAACCAAATCCTGTTCTGCTAAACCCGTCATTGCAGTCGCTTTGTTAACCGCTAATTTATAATCAGACATGTCATCAGCCGATAACTGATCTTTTGCATACAGCTTTTTCAACGTTTTTAACTCATCTTTCTGTGCGAAAGAGGCTACTGAAAACATCATTGAAGATGCCAATAAAAGATATTTAATTTTCATTTTATATTCAGTTTTTAATTATTCCTGTGTTTCGGTTCCTTCTGATGAAGTATCAGTAGTATCATTTTCTGAATTGGATTCTTCACCATTACCTTCTTCCTCTTCGTCCTCACGCATTACTTTTGCTACCGCAGCAATGGCGTCGTTTCCTTTAATGTTAATTAAACGAACCCCTTGTGTGGCACGTCCCATAACACGTAAATCAGAAACTTTCATACGAATCGTTAAACCGGATTTGTTGATAATCATCAAATCATCCTCATCGGTAACATTATTGATTGAAATTAACGATCCCGTTTTCTCTGTCAGATTAAGCGTTTTCACTCCTTTTCCACCACGGTTGGTAATACGATATACGTCTTCACCATCTTCATCCACCAACTTCGTGCGTTTTCCGTAACCGTTTTCCGTAACCACTAAAATCTGAGAATCATTCACATGATCTCGATCTATGGAAACCATACCGATTACTTCATCATTATCGTCTGCCAGAGTAACTCCGCGAACACCGGAAGCTGTTCTTCCCATCGGACGGGTCTTCTCTTCTTCGAAACGCACTAACTTACCAGATTTCACAGCGATTAACACCTGACTGTTTCCGGTGGTTAATTTTGCTTCTAACAATTCATCGTCTTCTTTAATCGTAATGGCGGCAACTCCGTTCACACGTGGTCTTGAATATTGCTCTAACGACGTTTTCTTCACCTGACCTTGCTTGGTCACCATGATTACATAATGACTGTTGATGTAGTCTTGATCTTTTAAGTCCTGTGTGCAGATAAATGCTTTTACCTTATCGTCGTTTTCGATGTTGATAAGGTTCTGAATTGCACGGCCTTTACTGGTTTTACTTCCTTCCGGAATTTCATACACACGCATCCAGAAACATTTTCCTTTTTGTGTGAAGAACAACATATACTGGTGGTTGGTTGCCACATACATATGTTCTAAGAAATCCTGATCTCTTGTTCCAGCCGATTTTTGTCCTACTCCTCCTCTATTCTGCGTTTTGTACTCAGAAAGCGGCGTACGCTTGATATAACCTGCATGCGAAATGGTAATTACCACTTGTTCATCGGCAATCAAATCTTCAATACTTACGTCACCACCGGAATATTCAATTTTAGAACGACGCTCATCACCATATTTATCTCTTATTTCAACCAACTCATCTTTAATCACCTGCATTCTCATTTCTTTGCTGGCCAATAATTCTCTCAAATACGTAATCAATTTCATGATTTCTTCGTACTCGGCTCTTAGCTTGTCTTGTTCCAGACCGGTTAGCTGACGCAGACGCATTTCAACAATCGCACGGGCCTGAATTTCAGATAAATTGAAACGTTCGATTAATTTTGCTCTTGCTTCGTCTCCGTCTTTTGAAGAACGAATCAATTGAATTACTTCGTCAATATTATCAGAAGCGATGATTAAACCTTCTAAAATGTGGGCTCTTTCTTCTGCTTTTCGTAAATCAAATTGTGCACGACGTGTTACCACTTCATGACGGTGTTCTACGAAATAATGGATTAAGTCTTTCAGATTCAGCATCTGCGGACGTCCGTTTACCAATGCGATGTTGTTCACACTGAAAGACGACTGCAATTGCGTATACTTAAATAAGGTATTCATTACCACATTCGGAACCGCTTCACGCTTTAACACGTAAACGATACGCATACCGTTTCTGTCCGATTCGTCACGAATAGTGGAAATACCTTCGATTTTTTTATCATTAACCAACTCGGCAGTTTTCTTGATCATTTCCGCCTTGTTCACCTGGTATGGAATTTCGGTAACAATAATTGACTCACGACCGTCTACCTCCTCAAAATTCGCTTTAGCACGCATTACAATACGACCGCGACCGGTTTTGAATGCCTCACGAACACCTTCATAACCATAAATCACACCACCCGTTGGGAAATCCGGTGCTTTAATATGGTGCATCAATTCGTCAATCTCAATATCATTATTATCGATATACGCTAAAGTACCGTCGATAACTTCTGTTAAATTATGTGGCGCCATATTAGTCGCCATACCTACAGCAATACCCGATGCTCCGTTAATTAAAAGGTTCGGGATTTTTGTCGGCATTACTTTCGGTTCTTCTAACGTGTCGTCAAAGTTCAATTGGAAATCAACTGTTTCTTTATCGATATCGGCCAGAATTTCTTCCGATAGTTTTTTCATTCTTGCTTCCGTATAACGCATTGCTGCCGGACTATCACCGTCAACCGAACCGAAGTTACCCTGACCGTCAACTAACAAGTAACGTAAACTCCATTCCTGTGCCATACGAACCATGGCATCGTATACTGAACTATCTCCGTGCGGGTGGTACTTACCAAGAACCTCCCCTACAATTCTCGCTGATTTTTTATGCGCTCTATTGGATAATACTCCTAATTCATACATCCCGAACAAAACTCTTCGGTGTACGGGTTTCAAACCATCTCTAACATCAGGAAGTGCTCTTGATACAATTACCGACATCGAATAATCGATGTAGGCTGACTTCATTTCGTCCTCAATGTTAATAGGAATTAACTTTTCTCCTTCAGACATAAGTATTTATATTAAAAAATTATAGCTATTTCAAAACGTGCCAATATACACATTTTTGTAGTAACGAAACAGTAATTTATCCACAATTTTAGCGATTTTATTAACATTGAAAAAGTTTTAAAAAGTTGAAAAAACCTGCCTTTTTGTCTTTTATTTCTCAATTATTATTCGTCTATTAGCAATACAAGTAAAATGATTTTATCAGGTATGATTTTTGCACAGCCTTTATAGAATTAGTAAATTTACAATATAAAGATTTTTGTAATGGACGATAATTTTTCACCAAGGGTTAAAGACGTTATTACCTACAGTAAAGAAGAAGCTTTACGATTAGGGCACGACTTTATTGGCACAGAACATTTAATGCTCGGGATTTTAAGAGACGGTAACGGTACCGCAATCAATATATTGAACAACCTTTCGGTGGATTTAGAACATCTACGCCGAAAAATCGAAATCGTTAGTCCCCCAAATCCTAACGCCGACAGAAGTAACGACAAGAAAAACCTGCATTTAACGCGTCAGGCGGAACGTGCTTTAAGAACAACGTTTCTGGAAGCTAAAGTTTTTCAGAGTACTTCTATCAGTACCGCGCATTTATTGCTGTGTATTCTCCGCAACGAGAACGACCCGACAACCAAGCTTTTGAACAAATTAAAAATTGACTACGAACTTGTTAAAGACCAATTTATAGCTATGACATCAAACGAAGAAGATTACATCGATAACTTACCGAAAAACGAGTCATTTAATGACGATTCCGGACAAGATGACAGTATGCGTGATGCAGGATTTAACAATCCGGGCGCCGCAGGTAAAGCCAATAAAAAATCAAAAACTCCTGTTTTGGATAATTTTGGTCGTGACTTAACAGAATTGGCCGAAGAAGGCAAATTAGATCCTGTTGTGGGACGTGAAAAAGAAATTGAACGTGTTTCACAGATTTTGAGCCGAAGAAAGAAAAACAATCCGCTATTGATTGGTGAACCGGGTGTTGGTAAATCTGCCATTGCCGAAGGTTTAGCCTTACGAATCATCCAGAAGAAAGTATCCCGTATTTTATTCAATAAACGCGTGGTTACCTTAGATCTAGCTAGTTTAGTAGCCGGAACAAAATACCGCGGACAGTTTGAAGAACGTATGAAAGCCGTGATGAACGAGTTGGAGAAAAACGACGACATCATCCTTTTCATTGACGAGATTCATACTATCGTAGGTGCCGGTGGAGCAACCGGTTCTTTGGATGCTTCCAATATGTTTAAACCGGCTCTGGCAAGAGGTGAAATCCAATGTATTGGTGCTACTACGCTTGACGAATACCGTCAGTATATTGAAAAAGACGGTGCTTTGGAAAGACGTTTTCAAAAGGTAATTGTGGAACCGACATCAGTCGAAGAAACCATAACCATCCTGAACAACATCAAAAACAAATACGAAGACCATCACAACGTAATTTACACACCGGAAGCGATTGAAGCTTGTGTGAAATTAACGAACCGTTATATGTCGGAACGTTTCTTACCGGACAAAGCTATTGACGCTTTAGACGAAGCAGGTTCTCGTGTTCACATTACCAATATCGATGTTCCGAAACAAATTCTGGAACTTGAAAAACAATTAGAGGAAGTGCGTGAACTGAAAAATTCTGTCGTTAAAAAACAGAAATACGAAGAAGCAGCCAAACTTCGCGACGACGAAAAACGCATTGAAAAAGACTTAGCCATCGCCCAAGAACAATGGGAAGAAGACGCTAAAAACAATCGCATCGTAGTTACCGAAGATAATGTTGCCGATGTGGTTTCCATGATGACCGGAATTCCGGTAAACCGTATTGCACAAACTGAAAGTAATAAATTAGCCCACTTGCCAGAACTTATTAAAGGTAAGGTAATTGGACAAGACGAAGCGGTAATGAAAATTGCCAAATCCATTCAACGAAACCGTGCCGGATTGAAAGATCCGAACAAGCCGATTGGTTCATTTATCTTCTTAGGACAAACCGGTGTAGGTAAAACGCAATTGGCTAAAGTAATCGCTAAAGAATTATTCGATTCTGAAGATGCATTGGTTCGTATCGACATGAGTGAATACATGGAAAAATTCGCCATTTCAAGATTGGTTGGAGCGCCTCCGGGATACGTAGGTTATGAAGAAGGCGGACAATTAACTGAAAAAGTAAGACGCAAACCATACTGTGTGGTATTGTTGGATGAGATTGAAAAAGCGCATCCGGATGTATTCAACATGATGCTTCAGGTATTGGACGACGGACATTTAACCGACAGTTTAGGCCGTAAAATCGATTTCAGAAATACGATTATCATCATGACTTCCAATGTTGGAGCACGTCAATTGAAAGATTTCGGAACCGGAGTTGGTTTTGGAACCGCAGCAAAAACTGCTCAGGCTGATGAAGTTTCAAAAGGAATTATCGAAAATGCTTTGAAAAAAGCCTTCGCACCGGAATTCTTAAACCGTATTGATGATGTAATCGTATTCAATGCTCTAGAAAAAGAAGATATCGATAAAATCATCGACATCGAAATGGACAAATTGTACGCTCGTGTAGCCGATTTAGGATACAAACTTTCATTATCCGAGAAAGCCAAAGACTATATCGCCGAAAAAGGTTTCGACAAACAATTTGGGGCAAGACCATTAAAAAGAGCGATTCAGAAATACGTTGAAGACGAATTGGCCGAAGAAATCATCACTTCCAAAATTCATGAAGGCGACGAAATTTTCATGGATCTGAACGAAGAAAAACAACAACTCTTTATAACTATAAAAAAAGCAGAAAAACCTACTAATTAGTAGGTTTTTTCTTTTTTAGGCAAAATTGTTTGGCATTTCAAAAAAAGTAGTACATTAGAATTACTAATTATGTATTGAAATGCTAGACAAAGTTATCGTAGGAAGCGAAGAATGGTGCTCATTTCCAGCACTTGGAATCCCAACCATTAAAGCTCGTGTTGATTCGGGCGCAAAAACATCAGCGCTGCACGCTACAAATATCACTCCTTTTGAAAAAGACGGAGAAAATTGGATCCGATTCGATATCAATCCCATACAAAACAATCTGAAAGCGGTTATTCATTGTGAAGCGGTTTTAGTTGACAAACGTGTCGTAAAAAGCTCAAGCGGTTACCGTGAACAACGTTATGTGATTAAAACTACTTTGGAAATCGGCGGAAGCCTTTGGGAAATTGAAGTCACCTTAACCAATCGTGATTCAATGGGATTCAGAATGTTATTAGGTCGCGAAGCTATGTCTGGGCGAATTTTAGTAGACCCAGAACAGAAATACCTATTGGGACAACCCACAAACGAAAAAATAAAAGAGTATTATTACGCTGAAGATACCGGTAAAAAAGGACTTCGAATAGGACTTTTAGCCAGTAATCCGGAATTGTACAGCAATAAAAGAATCATGGAAGCCGGGGAAATGCGCGGGCACGAAATGCACTTCCTGAATTTGAAATACTGCTACATGAAACTCGATGCCGATACACCGGAAATCCATTACCGTGGCGGCCGTGTTCTGAATGATTTTGATGCAGTAATTCCGAGAATCCGTCCGAGTATGACCTACTATGGTTGCGCTTTGACACGTCAGTTTGAAGCATTGAAAGTATTTGCATTAAACAACTCGGCAGCCATCAGTCAGTCAAGAGACAAACTGTTTTCGTTACAATTATTATTAAATAACGGTGTGGATATTCCAACAACCGGATTTGCTAATTCTCCGCTGGACACCAACGATTTGATTAAAATGGTAGGCGGTTCTCCTCTAATTGTAAAATTATTGGAAGGAACACAGGGAAAAGGTGTTGTTTTAGCCGAAACCAAAAAAGCAGCCGAATCGGTAATTAATGCCTTCAAAAGTTTAAATGCCAACATTTTAGTTCAGGAATTCATCAAAGAGGCTAACGGTAAAGATTTGCGTTTGTTTGTCGTAGACGGAAAAGTGGTTGCAGCGATGCAGCGTGAAGCCCTACCGGGAGAATTCCGAGCGAATATTCACTTAGGCGGAACCGCTTCAGTGGTAAAAGTAACTCCGGAAGAAAAACGCATCGCCATCAAAGCTGCAAAAGCGATGAATTTAAAAGTCGCCGGGGTTGATATCATCCGTTCTTCAAAAGGGCCTTTACTATTGGAAGTGAACTCTTCTCCGGGATTGGAAGGCATTGAAGGAGCCACTCACAAAGACATTGCCGGAGAAATGATTAAGGCAATTGAGAAAAATTTCAAGTGGAAATAAAGCAGTGAGCAGTGAGCAGTGAGCAGTGAGCAGTGAGCAGTGAGCAGTGAGCAGTGAGCAGTGAGCAGTGAGCAGTGAGCAAAATTAAATTTTGTTCTTTAGACAAACAATCTTTTAATCTTTTAATCTTTTAATCTTTTAATCTTTTAATCTTTTAATCTTTTAATCTTTTAATCTTTTAATCTTTTAATCTTTTAATCTTTTAATCTTTTAATCTTTTAATTATAAAGATAAATGAACCCATACCTTGACATAGTCCTGCGAAGTATTGCCGTATATTTCTTTATGGTGATTGCTTTGCGGATTTTTGGCAAGAAGGAACTTTCGCAACTCAATACCGCCGATATTATTCTGATCTTACTGATTAGTAACTCGGTACAAAATGCCATGGTTGGAAACAACACCACATTACTTGGTGGTGTGACGGCTGCTTTCGCTCTTTTTTTAATCAACCTGATTTTTAAAAAAACGATGCTTAATTCCGCTTTCATTAAAAATCTTGTGCAAGACAAACCGGAAATACTGATTCATAACGGAAAAATTGATTTTAAAGCATTGGTAAAACTGGGGATTACTTCGGACGAACTGGAAGAAGCCATGCGGGAACACGGCGTGGAATATTATAAAGATGTGAAATTAGCAATGTTTGAAATAGATGGTAATATCAGTATCATAAGTGGAAATGATACTCTTAAGCAAACCCATCACAAAAGAAAAATTCATAAAACCTTAGGCAACATCAACAACTAAATGAATAAAACGCGATTAGAAGCTTTCAGCGATGGTGTTTTGGCTATCATTATCACCATTATGGTCTTGGAATTAAAAGTTCCTGAAGGCATGGATTTAGAATCTTTACGACCGATATTTCCAAAATTTTTAAGCTATATTCTCAGCTTTATTTATGTTGGCATTTACTGGAACAACCATCACCACATGATGCACACCGTAAAACAGGTTACCGGTGGAATTCTTTGGGCTAACTTACATTTATTGTTTTGGCTATCGTTAGTTCCGTTTGTAACGGCTTGGATTGGTGAAAATAATTTTGCTCCTTTTCCGATGATTTTATACGGAGTCATTCTTTTAATGGCTGCCATCGCCTATTTCATTTTACAGTCACAAATTCTAAAAAAACACGGACCGGATTCTGTTCTCTCAAAAGCAATCGGAAAGGATCTAAAAGGAAAAATTTCTCCCGTTTTGTATAGTATCGGAATTATTAGCGCTAACTTTAATCCTTTATTTGCCGGTATAATGTACATTTTGGTTGCCTTAATGTGGTTGATTCCGGATAAACGAATTGAGAAAATTATTGATCCCGAATAAAGATGAACACCATTTATCATGATTTTAGTATCAATACCGCTTCGTCAAAAGTTTTTGAAGCCATAAGTACTCCGGAAGGGCTAAACAATTGGTGGACTTTACGCTGCAGCGGAAAAGCAAACCCGAATGAAGAATACAATTTCTATTTTGGAAAAGAATACAATTGGTTTGCAAAAATCTCTAAATTGAAAATTAACCAAGAAATTGAATTTAGTATGACCGAAGCCATGGAAGAATGGTTACCAACACGTTTCGGTTTTATCTTATCTGAAGAAGTACCCAATGTAACAACCGTACAATTCTATCATACCAACTGGAAAGAAATCAGTAAAGAATTTCGGGTAGCCAGTTTCTGCTGGGCTGATTTACTCAGACAATTAAAACAATATTTAGAAAAAGGAATCATAACTCCGTTTCAAGAAAGAAATTAAACATGAAAAACAAACACATCTTAATCGCATTTATTTTAGGTTGCATCATAACAATTGTTGGCGCTTTATTCAAAATCATGCATTGGCCTTATGCATCGGTACTCTTAATTTTAGGAATGCTCTCGGAAGCGTTGGCCGGCGTTATGCTTATTTTAAAAATTTACAAAGATCAAAACCCTAATGGATTCCTAAACAAATAAATTATGACAATCCTCTCCAAAATACTCATCGGTTTTGTGGCTTGCATCCACCTTTATATCGTTTGGCTGGAAATGTTTGCCTGGACCACAAGAGCCAAAAAAGTGTTCCGAAGTGTTCCTGCCGAAATGTTCGAAAAGACAAAACAAATGGCCGGAAATCAAGGTTTGTACAACGGATTTCTTGCGGCCGGTTTAATCTGGTCGTTATTAATTTGTGATGCGCATTGGAGTTTCAATGTAGCTTTATTTTTTCTGAGTTGTGTTTTTGTGGCCGGTGTTTACGGAGCGATTACCGTACAAAGAACTATATTTTATGTACAATCGGTTCCTGCGCTATTGGCAATAATCAGTATTCATTTCATGAAATAAAAAAAGCCTCAATTAAGAGGCTTTTTTGTTATTCCAAAACTTCGCTATCCAACTGTAAACTGTTCAGGAAAGCAATTGATTTTTCAATATCGTAATGCAGAATTCTGTCTTCATCCACTAACGGCACTTCTTCACGGAAAGATTTAATAAACGTTTCCAAAAACTCACTCGATTTTAAAGGACGTCTGAATTCGATGGCCTGAGAAGCATTCATCAATTCGATCGCTAAAATGCGTTCCAGATTTTCCATGATTTTCAAGCATTTCGTAGCAGCATTAGCCCCCATACTCACATGGTCTTCCTGTCCGTTCGACGAAACAATACTATCGATACTCGATGGAGTAGCCAATTGCTTGTTCTGACTCACTATACTCGCCGCCGTATATTGCGGAATCATGAAACCGGAATTCAATCCCGGATTACTTACCAAAAACGGTGGTAAATCTCTTAAACCGGAAATTAACTGATACGTTCTTCTTTCGGAAATACTTCCTAACTCTGCCAAAGCGATTCCTAAGAAATCTAATGCTAAAGCCAAAGGTTGCCCGTGGAAATTACCTCCGGAGATAATTAAATCTTCACCCACAAAAATATTTGGATTATCCGTAACCGAATTAATTTCGGTCTTGAATACTTTTTTCACATAATCGATGGTATCTTTTGAAGCACCATGCACTTGCGGAATACAACGGAACGAATAAGGGTCCTGAACGTGTTGTTTAGGTTGCGCAATAATTTCACTGTCTTCCAATAATTCCTGAAACCGTTTTGCCGTATTGATTTGCCCTTTGTGCGGACGAACCATGTGGATTAATTCATTGAAAGGTTCGATTCTTCCATCAAAACCTTCCAGGGAGATTGCTCCGATTACATCTGCCAAATAGGAAAACTTCATTGCCTTCAGAAGCACGTAGCATCCGTAGGAACTCATAAATTGGGTACCATTCAATAACGCCAATCCTTCTTTCGACTGCAATTCAATCGGGTTCCAACCCATTTTTTCCAAAACCTTTTTGGCCGGCTGGCGGAAACCGTCAACATACACTTCCCCTTCTCCGATTAACGGCAAAGACAAATGTGCCAAAGGTGCCAAATCGCCGGAAGCCCCTAAAGATCCTTGAGTATAAACAACCGGAAAAATATCATTATTATAGAATTCAATCAATCGTTCTACTGTTTGCAACTGAACGCCGGAATGTCCGTAGCTTAACGATTTAATTTTCAGCAACAACATGATTTTAACAATCTCCTGCGGCACTTCGTCTCCGGTTCCGCAAGCATGTGATTTCACTAAATTCTCCTGAAGTCTGGTAAGATTTTCATTTGATATTTTGATGTTACACAACGAGCCGAAACCGGTATTGATTCCGTAAATTGGTTCGCCATGTGATTGCATTTTGTTATCTAAATAAGTACGGCATTTTTCAACGTTAACACGTGCCTCTTCTGATAAATCCAATGTTTTGTTTTGAGAAATAATTTCTTCAAGCAACTCTAAAGAAAAAACATCAGAACTTATATAATGTACAGTATCCATTTTTCGTGGTTAAATTAAGACCTCAAAATTCAACAAAAAGCGGTTAAAATGCAAGATTTATTATTAGTATTTCATTATGACACTTTATAGCGGACATTTCTTATATTTGGACAACTAAAAAACCATTAAACATGAAAAACACACTTTACCTTTTGTTGGTTGTATTGTTGGCTTCCTTTACAACTCCAAAAGAAAACATCACCCTTTCCGGAAAAATTATCAATACTGAAGATGGTAAATTGAAGATTAAAGGAGAATCTTTTGAAAAAGAAATAACGCTTAAAGCTGACGGTTCTTTCTCGGAAACGTTCCCGATTGAATATTCAGGAACCTATAATTTAGCTACAAAAAACAGTCGTACTTCACTTTATTTGTCTAAAGGAACCAAATTGGCGATTAATTTTGACGACAAAAACTTCCCTGCGAGCTTAATTTATACAGGTGCCGGAAGCAAAGAGAATCAATATTTTGCTCTGAAATCTGCTGCAGCTAATAAACTTATGGGAAATGTTCAGGATTTCTACGCATTGGATGAAACTGCCTTTTTAACCAAAGTAAAGGAAGTGAAAACCGCAATGACAGATTTATTAAACAAATCGAAAATTACCGATGAAAATTTCAAAAAAAACGAATTGAAAAGTATTGGTTATTTCGAACAGCTGCAATTGCTGAATTACCCTGAATACCATGCGCATTATGCAAAAATTGAAGGATTCAAACCTTCGGCAACCTTCCCGCAATTTGATACTAAAATTGATTTAGACAACGAACAGGACTTTTTATTTTCTTCGCCTTACAAACAAATCGTTGCCACAAAATTCAACAATAACATCTTCGCACAACTAGGCGAAAATGAAGAATACACATATAAATTGGCGTTACCGGAAATTAAAAAAGTAAAAAGCCCGGCAATTAAAAATGCGCACATCCAAAATTTAGCCTATGAAGTAGGTGCCGGAAATCCGGATGCCGCCATGCTTTATAACGAATTGATTTCGCTTTCTTCAGATACAAAATTTAAAACCGAATTAACTACCAAGTTCAACAAAATAAAAACACTTACTGCGGGAAATCCTTCTCCTAAATTTGACTACGAAAACTTCAAAGGCGGAAAAACGTCTTTAGAAAGTTTAAAAGGAAAATACGTTTACATCGATGTTTGGGCAACTTGGTGCGGACCATGTCGTCGTGAAATTCCGAGTTTACAAAAGGTAGAAGAACAATACCACGGTAAAAATATCGAATTCGTAAGCCTTTCCATCGATGCGAAAAAAGATTACGAAAAATGGAGAAAATTCGTGGAAGAGAAAAAATTAGGCGGTATCCAATTGTTTGCGGACAACGACTGGAATTCAAAATTTGTTCAGGAATATGCAATTGAAGGTATTCCGAGATTTATCTTAGTGGATCCGAACGGAAACATTGTTTCAGCTGATGCTCCTCGCCCATCCGACCCTAAATTAGTAGCAAAATTCGAAGAATTAGGGATTAAATAATTGATAATTTAAATACAAGGCCGTCCTAAAAAACGGCTTTTTTTTATTACTCTAAAGTCAGAAATGCTTTTCCGAGATAATTAATAATATCTGAAGCTATAAACGCGTGATAACCTATTTCTGGTGCTGCAATATCGGCAGTCATTCCATGAAGATATACACCTAAAACCGCCGCGTCCAACGGATTGTATTGTTGAGCCAAAAGCCCAGTTACGATTCCCGTTAAAACATCGCCGCTTCCGGCAGTTGCCAAAGCCTGATTTCCGGTAGTATTTTCAAAAACAGAGGTCTTATACACTATAAAGGTTGGCGCTCCTTTTGCAATTACAACAACATTAAATGCTACAGAAAACGATTGTACTTTTTCAAGCATTTCCGAATGGGAATTCCAAGCACCAATCAGTCGTTCCAATTCTTTTAAATGTGGTGTTAAAACGGTTTGCTTAGGAAGCATTTCCAGCCATTCTTTGTTTTCAGAAAGAATATTCAAGCCATCCGCATCGATAACCATCGGAACTGTATTCATCTTTAAAAAATGAAACATAGCCTGTTGTACATCGGCATTCTGCCCCATACCCATTCCGATTCCGATAGCATTCAAAGTCAGTTTATGATTTACAGAAGTGATATGATCGGTATAATCATCGGTTAAAACCATTACTTCCGGAACAACAGTCTGAACAATTTCATAACCGCATTTAGGCACATAAGCCGTAACCAATCCGGCTCCCGCTTTCAAACATGCTTTTGCAGAAAGACAAACGGAACCAATTTTCCCATAACTGCCGCCAACAATCATTACGTGTCCCTGAGTTCCTTTATGCGTATTCTCCGGAATTGGCTTTATCCGTTGCAAGGCTACAGTTTTATCTAATAAAATATAATTTTCCATACCTTAAAATTACGAAATATCTCTGATTTATGGTTTTGTCACTCCTAAAAAAATCAATACATTAGCGTCCTAAAACAAACAATCAACATACAATGAAAAATACAGCATTAACGCACGTTCACGAAAGTTTGGGAGCTAAAATGGTTCCGTTTGCAGGTTACAATATGCCTGTTCAATATGAAGGAGTTAACATTGAGCACGAAACAGTTCGTAACGGCGTGGGTGTTTTTGATGTTTCACACATGGGAGAATTTTTTCTGAAAGGCGAAAATGCTTTGGCTTTGATTCAGAAAGTTACTTCAAACGATGCATCAAAATTAGTGGATGGAAAAGCTCAATATTCCTGTTTACCAAATAATGAAGGCGGAATCGTAGATGATTTAATCGTATATAAAATTGCAGACAATCACTATATGCTGGTGGTTAACGCTTCCAACATTGAAAAAGACTGGAATTGGATTTCTTCTCACAACGATTTAGGCGTAGACATGCAAAATCTTTCAGACAGTTACTCGTTATTAGCAATTCAAGGCCCGAAAGCAGCAGAAGCGATGCAAAGCTTAACGAATATCGATTTGGCTAACATGGGCTATTACACTTTCCAGATTGGTGATTTTGCCGGAAAACAGGATGTAATTGTTTCGGCTACAGGTTATACCGGTTCAGGTGGTTTCGAAATTTACTTCAAAAACGAAGATGCAGAAACGATCTGGAATAAAGTTTTTGAAGCCGGTGCCGCTTTCGGAATCAAACCAATCGGACTAGCCGCACGTGACACTTTACGTTTGGAAATGGGCTTCTGTTTGTACGGAAACGACATCAACGATACCACTTCTCCATTAGAAGCCGGTTTGGGATGGATTACAAAATTTGACAAAGAATTCACCAATTCTGAAAATCTTAAAAAACAAAAAGAAGCAGGTGTTAGTCGAAAATTAGTTGGTTTTGAAATGGTGGAAAGAGGAATTCCTCGTCACGATTACGAAATTGCTGATGCTGACGGAAATGTTGTTGGTATTGTAACATCCGGAACGCAATCGCCTTCAATGGGAATTGCAATTGGAATGGGCTATGTTCCAACAGCTTTAGCAACTCCGGATTCCGAAATTTACATCCGAATCAGAAACAAAGATATTAAAGCAAAAGTGGTTAAAATGCCGTTTTTTAAGAAATAGTAGCAAAGCAGCAGAGTAACAAAGAGTCAAAGTTTTTTTTTTAGTTATAAAAAATTAATTTTGCAGCTTAAAGTTTCATACTTATAAAACTAAGTAACTCAGCAACTTTGAAACTTTGCAACTTGTAAAATAAATAAACTCCGAATAGAAATGGGAAGAGCGTTTGAATTCAGAAAAGCGAGAAAAATGAAACGTTGGTCGGCAATGGCTAAAACGTTTACAAGAATAGGAAAAGACATTGTAATGGCCGTTAAGGAAGGTGGTCCAAATCCGGAAACCAACTCCCGTTTAAGAGCCGTTATCCAGAATGCGAAGTCGGCAAACATGCCAAAAGACAACGTAGAGCGTGCAATTAAAAAAGCATCCGACAAAGATACTGCCAACTTTAAAGAAGTATTGTTTGAAGGCTATGCACCACACGGTATTGCAATCTTAATTGAAACTGCCACTGATAACAACAACAGAACTGTTGCCAACATCAGAAGTTATTTCAATAAATGTAACGGAACGATGGGAACACAAGGTTCGGTAGAATTCATGTTCGATCATACTTGTAATTTCCGAATCCCGGCTGAAGGCCAGGATGTAGAAGAACTGGAATTGGAAATGATTGATTTTGGTGTAGAAGAAATTTTCGCAGACGAAGACGGCATCTTAATGTATGCTCCTTTTGAAAGCTTCGGTGCCATCCAAAAAGAACTGGAAAACAGAAATATTGAGATCTTATCTTCCGGATTTGAGCGTATTCCGCAAATCACTAAAGAATTAACGCCTGAACAAGTAGCCGATGTTGAGAAATTATTGGAAAAAATCGAAGAAGATGACGATGTGATGAACGTGTATCATACAATGCAGGAATAATTTAGATTATTAGACTTCTTAGAAAGTTAGATTGTTAGATTAAAAAAACTCCGTCTCGTTTTATAACGCAACGGAGTTTTTTATGTTTACTAATATTTTTTTTTACGTGTCGATTCTAGCAATAGTCTTTGACCAAAGCAAGAAATCACATATTTATCGTATTACTTTATGAGATTCCTACTGATGTCGGAATGACAAATGATATTTCAATAATAGAAAAAGCTCCATTTTAAATGGAGCTTTTTCTATATTTAACAATCTAAGAAGTCTAAAAATCTAACTATCTAAGAAATTATTTTATAAATTCAATCTTCTGAGCTTCTTCCGCATTGATGCTGTCAAAAAAACCTTGTTCGTTCATCCATTCATCACTGAAAACTTTACTCATGTAACGCGATCCGTGATCCGGGAAAATAACAACTACATTGCTGTTTTCGTCAAATTCACCATCTTCTGCAAATTGCTTGATGGCCTGCATTGCTGCTCCGGAAGTATATCCAACAAACAAACCTTCTTTTTTAGCAATCTCTCTTGCTGTATGAGCGCTTTCTTCGTCAGTTACTTTTGTGAATTTATCAATAGCATCAAAATCAGTTGCTGTAGGAATCAAATTTTTACCCAAACCTTCAATTCGGTACGGATAAATCTCATCATTGTCAAATTCTCTGGTCTCGTGGTACTTTTTCAATACTGATCCAAAAGCATCAACCCCTAAAACCTTAATATTCGGATTTTGTTCCTTTAAATAACGCGCTGTTCCTGAGATAGTTCCACCAGTTCCGCTACAAGCAATAAAGTGCGTTATTTTACCATTGGTTTGCTCCCAAATTTCCGGACCTGTAGATTTATAATGTGCATCAACATTTAAATCATTGAAATACTGGTTGATGTATACGGATCCTTTGGTTTCTTCGTGCAAACGTTTGGCCACATTGTAATACGAACGAGGATCGTCAGCAGAAACGTGAGCAGGACAAACATATACTTTAGCTCCCATGGCTCTAAGCATATCAATTTTATCTTTGGATGACTTAGAACTTACCGCCAAAACACAATCATACCCCTTTATAATACTTACCATCGCAATACTGAAACCGGTATTTCCGGAAGTAGTTTCGATAATGGTATCACCAGGTTTTAAAATACCGCGTTTTTCGGCTTCTTCAATGATGTATAATGCAATTCTGTCTTTAGTGGAATGTCCCGGGTTAAAGGCCTCTACTTTAGCGTAAAAGTTTCCTTTTAATCCTTCTGTTATCGTATTAAGCTTAATTAGAGGTGTGTTTCCAATTAATTCCAATACGCTATTATAGGCTTTTATTTCTTCTTTCATAAAAAATAAATTTCTGCGAGTTGTGAATATAAACCTTTTTTGGAATAGTCACAACCTTGCAAATGTATAAAAAATTCTTTATCTACTTTTTAATTCCTTCTAAATCTAACAAAAAAGTATACTCTTTTGTTACTTCTTTTATCGCCTCGAACCTTCCGGAAGCACCTCCATGACCTGTATCCATATTGGTGTCTAAAAATAACTGACTGTCTCCCAGCTTCATAACCCTTAATTTAGCTACCCACTTTGCCGGTTCCCAATATTGCACCTGAGAATCATGCAAGCCTGTTGTAACCAATATATTTGGGTATTTTTGCTGCTTAACATTATCATATGGTGAATAAGACAACATATAATCGTAGTATTTTTTGTCGTTTGGATTCCCCCATTCGTCATATTCACCTGTTGTAAGCGGAATAGAATCGTCCAACATTGTAGTAACCACATCCACAAAAGGAACCTGAGCAATTACACCATTATACAATTCCGGAGCCATATTAATGATGGCACCCATCAACAATCCTCCAGCTGAACCACCTTCAGCATAGAGATGTTTTGCGGAAGTATACTGTTGTTCAATTACATATTTGGAACAATCGATAAAATCGGTAAACGTATTTTTCTTTTTCAATAATTTTCCGTTTTCATACCATTCACGCCCTAAATCTTCCCCTCCGCGAATGTGCGCGATAGCATAGATAAATCCTCTGTCCAATAAACTCAAACGGATTGACGAGAAATAAGGATCCATAGATGAACCATAAGAGCCGTAAGCGTACAACAACAATGGATTTTTACCATCTTTCTTAATTCCTTTTCTATAGACCATAGAAATTGGCACTTTAGTTCCATCTTGAGCTGTTGCCCAAATACGTTCTTCGGTATAATTATTCTTGTCGAATTTACCACCAAGAACCTCTTGTTCTTTTTTGATGGTTTTCTCTTTGGTACGCATGTTAAAATCAATCACAGAAGAAGGCGTGGCCATCGATTGATAACTGTAACGCAGAATTTCGGTGTCGAAATCGACATTCGTAGTCGTGTAAGCCGTGTACGTTTCAATATCAAAAGGCAAATAATACTCGTCTTTCCCACTCCATGGCATGATTCGGATTTTATTCAAACCGTTATTACGTTCTACTACCACCAAATAATCTTTGAAGATTTCAATGCCTTCCAGCAATGTTTCTTTTCGGTGCGGAATCAAATCCACCCAATTCTCTTTTGCAGTAGCCGTTTCCGGCGTTTTCATTAGTTTGAAATTGGTTGCCTTGTCTTTGTTGGTAACCACATAAAAACTGTCACCAAAATGTGAAATCGAATATTCTAATCCGCGTGTTCTTTTCTGAAACAATTCGAACTTTCCATCAGGATTGTCGGATTTTAAAATCTGATATTCCGATGTTAAAGTACTTGAAGAACCTATTACAAGGTATTTTTTTGATTTTTCTTTGTAGATGTAAGTCGAAAACGTATCGTCTTTTTCATGAAAAACAACCTGATCTTCTTTAGCTTCCGAACCTAATTTGTGTTTGTAGATTTTATCCGAACGCAACGTTACCAAATCTTTTCGCGTGTAAAACAAGGTTTTGTTGTCGGCCGCCCAAGTGGAACCTCCTGTTGTTTTTTCCAGTTTTACCGGAAGAATTTCTCCGGATTCCAGATTTTTTATCTGAATGGTATATTCTCTTCGGGAAACCGTATCTACACCAAATGCACACCATTTATTGTCTTCACTAACGCTCAATCCGCTCAATTGAAAATAGGAATGTCCTTTTGCCATCTCATTGCAGTCGAACATAATCTCTTCATTCGCTTCAAGGCTTCCTTTTTTTCGGGCATAAATAGGGTAATCTTTTCCTTTTTCATAGCGGGTAATGTAATAATAACCGTTATATAAGTATGGAACAGAACTGTCGTCTTCTTTAATTCTTGCTTTCATTTCCTCAAACAAATCCGCTTGGAATTGCTTGGTATGCGCCGTCATTGCATTGTAGTAATCATTTTCTTTATTCAGATAATCAATTACTTCCGGATTTTCTCTTTCATTTAACCAATAGTAATTATCTGTACGGACATGACCGTGTTTTTCAAGTTGTTTTGGCTTAACAGCTGCCAAAGGAGCTTTTATTTTTTCTACCATTTTTGGTTTATTGTTTTGAGCAATTGCGGATGCAAAAGTAAGACAAACGCAACTCAAAAGAAATTGATATTTCATTTTTGGATTTATGTACTTGCAATTTAATAATTTTGTGAGTCAATAACCATTAAATTTATTAACATGTTTGGAGATATCATGGGCATGATGGGCAAACTTAAAGAAACCCAGCAAAAAATTGAAGACACAAAAAAACGTCTGGAAACCGTTTTAATTGACGAACAAAGCAGCGACGGGCTATTGAAAGTGACTTTAACAGCCAACCGCAAAGTAAAATCCATCATTATTGACGACAGTCTACTGGAAGACAAAGAACAATTGGAAGATTATTTAGTGTTAGTTATGAACAAAGCAATTGAAAAAGCAACTAACGTAAACGAAGCGGAATTAGCCGCTGTAGCCAAAGACGGAATGCCGAATATTCCGGGTATGGATATGTTCAAATAAAAAATAGGACTTACTGTAAAGACGTATGTTATTATGGCATACGTTTTTATTATTTGTTGTAACCTTACAAAAGCTTCGTATTTTTGCACTCCGAAAAAACAAAAATGACTCCGACCAAAACCTCAATAGCAACATGTTTTATTCCTTTTAAAGGTGTGATTGACTCGTATGCTTTGCCGGAACGGTTCACGTTTCCTTTTTATTACGAACCGCATCCGTTGAGTATTTTAGCTGCCAAAGAACTTCAGGAATATCTGGAACAACAAACTGATTGGGAGCACAATTTCGGATTAGATGAAAACCAGGAAGGCTCAGTTATCGGTAAAATGTTCGGTGTAATGGTGGTTAAAAACGAGCAGAATGAAATCGGCTATTTAGCAGCTTTTTCGGGGAAGTTAGCCGAGAAAAACATTCATCCTTTATTTGTTCCTCCGATATTCGACATGTTGGAAGAAGACAGTTTTTTCCTCATCGGAATCAAGGAACTTACACAGATTAACAATCGGATTGAATCCTTAGAAAGCAATCCTGAATTTTTAGAATTATCCCGACTTTTAAAAACCGAAACCGAATCGGCAACCAAAAAGTTAGAGGAACAAAAACTGAAAATGAGCGAGGCTAAGAAAGTCCGCAAACTGGAACGTAAAAAAATAGAAAGCGAAAATCTTGACGCCGCTTCTCTTGAAATCAAGATGAATGCATTGGTAAGAGAAAGCCTCAAAGACAAGTTTCTTTTACGGGAACTTACGGAATATCTGGAAGAGGGAATTTCGGTTATCAAACAAAAGTTAAATCATTATACTTCTGAAATTTCAGCTTTAAAAGAGGCACGAAAAGAAAAATCGGCCGACTTACAACAACAGCTTTTCGATCAGTATCATTTTCTGAACAATAACGGTGAAACCAAAAGTCTGTGTGAAATTTTCGAAAAAACTGCTTTGTTGAAACCACCGGCTGCAGCTGGAGAATGTGCCGCACCAAAACTTTTGCAATATGCTTATTTAAATAACCTGCAACCAATTGCAATGGCCGAATTCTGGTGGGGCGAATCACCAAAATCGGAAATACGTAAACACGGACAGTTCTACCCTGCCTGCCGCGGAAAATGCGAACCAATATTAGGACACATGTTGGAAGGTTTACCTGTGGATGAGAATCCGTTACTTGTAAATCCGGCTTTAGGTGTGGAAATTGAAACGATTTATGAAGATGATTTCCTAGCCATAATCAACAAACCTGCTGAATTTTTATCGGTTCCGGGCATCAATATTATGGATTCGGTTTACGAACGCATGAAACTGAAATATCCAACAGCCACCGGACCACTTATCGTGCATCGTTTGGACATGGCGACTTCTGGTTTAATGCTGATTGCCAAAGACAAAGACACGCATAAACTTTTACAAAGTCAGTTTATCAAACGAACGGTTAAAAAACGCTATATCGCTTTGCTGGACGGAATAGTTGCGGATGCTGAAGGTGAAATCGATTTGCCTTTACGTATTGATTTGGAAGACCGTCCGCGCCAACTGGTGTGTTACGAATATGGCAAACGCGCCGTTACAAAATTCAAAGTGATTGAAAGAACCGACAAGCAAACCCGCATTCATTTTTGGCCGATTACCGGACGAACGCACCAATTGCGAATGCACGCTTCGCATAGTTTAGGATTAAATGCTCCGATCGTGGGTGATGATTTGTACGGAACAAAAGCCAGCCGATTGCATCTTCATGCTGAATGGATTGAATTCAAACATCCGGTCACAAAAGAAACGATGACTTTTCAGGTAAATCCGGATTTCTAAAGTTCAATTTTCATCAAAGCTTCCAACACGTAATCGTGCATGACCTGTTTGTAATCCAAATGGGTAACAATACGGAGTTTTCCTTTCCCCATCGAACTGATAAAAATGTTTTTCTGTTTCAGTTTTTCCATCAGTAAGGCTTCGTCAAATTGAGGTTTTACGGAGAAAATCAGAATATTGGTTTCAACCGGTTCTACTTTATCCACCCAATACAATTGTTGTAATAAAGCACCAATTTCTCTGGCACGGCGATGATCTTCTTCCAATCGGCCCACATTATGCTGTAGTGCATACAATCCGGCAGCCGCCAAATAACCAATCTGTCGCATGCCACCACCTAATATTTTTCGGATTCGCAAGGCTCTGTGAATAGTTTCCTTGTCTCCTAAAAGCAAGGATCCTACCGGAGCTCCCATTCCTTTTGACAAACAAACCGAAATCGTATCGAACAATTCACCATATTGTTTCGGGTGCTGACGTTTAGCTACCAAAGCATTCCATAAACGCGCGCCATCTAAGTGGTATTTTAAATTATTGTCGACACAAACCTGTTTTATTCTGCGTAATTCGTCGATATCATAACAAGCGCCGCCACCTTTATTCGTCGTGTTTTCAATGCAAACCAAAGACGTTTTTGGGTTGTGATAAAATTCCGGATCTGTAATATGTTCTTCTACCTGAAGCGAAGTAATCATCCCGCGATTTCCATCTACTAACGAACAGGAAACACCACTGTTAAATGACGCTCCTCCTCCTTCATACAAATAAACATGCGCCCATTTATCACAAATTAACTGCTCTCCGGGTTGAGTATGTAACTTAATTGCCGTTTGGTTCGCCATCGTTCCGGAAGGAAAAAACAACGCCGCTTCCATTCCGAATAAATCGGCCACTGTTTCTTCGAGTTCCACAGCTGTAGGATCCTGACGGTAAACATCATCGCCTACTTTGGCGCGAAACATGTGTTGTAACATTTCGGGGGTTGGTTTGGTAACCGTATCGCTAATTAAATTTATTTCCATATTCTAAAAAGGAATGTCTATTTTTGCGGTATAAAACTACAATTTTTATGGTAAATACCGAACAGATTAAGGATATTATTGAGCGCCTTGGTGCGTTAAGGAGGTATCTTTGACGTCGACAAGAAACTTATTGAGATAGCCAACGAGGAAGAAAAAACCTTTGCACCGGATTTTTGGAACAACGCCAAGGAAGCCGAAGTTATTGTCAGAAACCTGCGTTCTAAGAAAAAATGGGTCGAAGATTACGAAAAAGGCAATACCATGGCCGAAGAACTTCAGTTGATTTATGAGTTCTTCAGAGAAGGCGATGCCACCGAAGAAGAGCTTGATCAGCAATACCATACCACACTATTACACATTGAAAATCTCGAATTCAAGAACATGCTTTCCGACGAAGGCGACAACTTGAGTGCAGTACTGCAAATAACAGCTGGAGCCGGAGGAACAGAAAGTTGTGACTGGGCGTCGATGTTAATGCGTATGTATTTGATGTGGGGTGAAAAACAAGGCTACAAAATCAAAGAGCTGAACTTTCAGGAAGGCGATGTGGCCGGAATTAAAACCGTGACTTTGGAAATTGAAGGCGATTATTCTTTCGGTTATTTAAAAGGTGAAAATGGTGTACACCGATTGGTGCGTATTTCCCCTTTTGACAGTAACGGGAAACGCCATACTTCGTTCGCATCCGTGTATGTTTACCCTTTGGTAGATGATACTATTGAGATTGAAATTAGTCCGGCCGATATTGAAATTACGACAGCCCGCTCCAGTGGTGCCGGTGGTCAGAATGTAAATAAGGTGGAAACAAAAGTGCAATTGTTGCACAAACCGACCGGAATTCAGATTCAGTGTTCGGAAACGCGTTCGCAGCACGATAACCGCCAAAGAGCAATGCAAATGTTACGTTCGCAGTTATACGAAATCGAATTGAAAAAGAAATTGGCCCAGCGTGCTGATATCGAAGCCGGTAAAATGAAAATCGAATGGGGATCGCAAATCCGAAACTATGTAATGCATCCGTATAAATTGGTTAAAGATGTTCGATCCGGATATGAAACCAGTGATGTCGATGGCGTAATGAACGGTGAAATCGACGAATTCCTGAAAGCCTATCTGATGATGATGGGACAGAAAGAAGAATAATCGTACCAATAGCCTATCTTTAGAGAAGATATTTTCTTCATATATTTTTAAAAGAGGAGTCCATAAAATCAATTATGAACTCCTCTTTTTTATAACAAAAAAAAATATTTTTGATATTAAAAAATAAAAAAAATCACACAAATAATCACAACCAACGTCTTACTTTTACTTCTTTAAAACAAATAAACAAAACAATGAAGAATAACTTTTACATTACTATTTTCTTACTCATTTACAATTTTGTCAGCGCTCAAACAAATTTTGAAAAAGGATTTTACCTAGACAATAACAACAATAAAATTGAAGGGTTTATTAAAAACACCGATTGGAAAAACAATCCAAATTCATTTGAGTTTAAAGAATCGGAAAACAGCGAGACAAAAATCATCTCCATAGATTACGCCAAAGAATTTGAAATATCAGAAATATGCAGATATGTAAGAGCGGATATTGATATAGAAAAATCCAGTAACAAACTTCAACATATAGGTTTTGATAAAGATCCGCAATTTACAAACGAAAGAGTTTTTCTTAAACAATTGGTTTACGGTTCTTCAAATCTGTACAAATTTGAAGAAAATGGCTTAGAGAAGTTTTTCTATTCTGTAAACAACTCTCCTATCAAACAATTGATTTTCATAAAATACAAAGCAACCTCAGAAAACAATCAAGGAAAATACAGCTCTGGTGATGTTTTAATTAATGATTTGTTCAAAAGACAGTTATGGACCGATGTAAAATGTGAAACCACTACTCAACAAAACATTAAGTCGACAAATTATACAGAAACCGACCTGACAAAATATTTCACAAAATACAATGCTTGTAAAGGGGATCCGGTTGTTACCAAAATAAAGGCTAAAAAAATCAGCCATAATCTTAAAGCTGCAGTAATGTACAATAATTCCAGTCTAAGCGTTGATTCATATAGTCCTAGTTATTCACCAGATTTTAAAAATTCGGGATTTGGATTCGGATTGGAATATGAATTAATATTACCATTTAACAATAACAAATGGGGAATTACTTTTGAACCGAGTTATAATAATTTCAAGGATGAGCAAACAACGCCACCATCAAGCTTGAGCGGATCATCAATCATAGCTAAAACAACTATTAATTATTTTCAATTGCCGTTAGGAATAAGACACTATTTCTTTTTGAACAAAAATTCTAAAATATTTTTAAATGCTGTAGCCAATGTTAGGGTAATTCCGAGAAAAAAATATACAGTTGAATTCAGCAATAAAAATCACTATGATTATGCTCCAACTACATTTTCCCCTGCATTTGGAATTGGATACGCTTACAGAAAAATATCTGGAGAAGTAAGATATTACCTGACTTCCGACATTACGGCTGCCTCCAACATTAATATGGATTTCACCAATACGAGTTTCATATTGCGCTATGAACTCTTTGGCAAAAAATAATCACATTAATTAAAAAATCCCTCAATTGAGGGATTTTTTAATTTTAAATATAATGATATACTAGAAAACAAACATTGCTCTTTCGCTCATCATGTCGTTAACCTCATCGGCAACTTGTTCCAATACTTCTTCGTTAGTATGATTCATGATTACTCTGTCAATCAAATCAACGATAGTTTCCATATCTGCTTCAACCAAACCGCGAGTTGTAATTGCCGGAGTTCCCACACGGATACCAGAAGTTACAAACGGTGATTTATCATCAAAAGGAACCATATTTTTGTTTACGGTAATTTCAGCTTTCACTAACGCGTTTTCAGCTTCTTTACCGGAAATATTTTTGTTTCTCAAGTCGATCAACATCATGTGGTTGTCTGTTCCGCCTGAGATAATATTGTATCCTCTTTTCACGAAAGCTGCTGCCATCGCTTTAGCATTTTTCTGAACCTGCATTGCATAACGGAAGAACTCATCGGTTAATGCTTCACCGAAAGCAACCGCTTTAGCAGCAATAATGTGCTCTAACGGTCCGCCTTGATTTCCAGGGAAAACGGACATATCCAATACGTGCGACATCATTCTAATTTCACCTTTTGGTGTAGTTAAACCCCACGGATTTTCGAAATCTTTACCCATCATAATCATTCCGCCTCTTGGTCCGCGTAATGTTTTGTGAGTAGTTGTTGTGATGATATGACAATGAGGAACAGGATCGTTCATTAAACCTTTGGCAATTAAACCGGCTGGGTGCGCGATATCGGCCATTAAAATAGCACCTACAGAATCCGCGATTTCACGGAAACGTTTGAAATCCATATCACGAGAATAAGCCGAAGCACCAGCGATGATTAATTTAGGTTGTTCCTTAGTAGCAATTTCCTGAATTTTATCGTAGTTCAAACGACCAGTTTCCTGTTCTACACCGTAAAATACAGGATTGTATAATTTACCGGAGAAGTTAACCGGAGAACCGTGCGTTAAGTGACCACCGTGCGATAAATCGAAACCTAAAATTTTATCACCCGGTTTTAAACACGCTGACAAAACAGCTGTATTTGCCTGTGAACCGGAGTGTGGTTGTACGTTTACATACTCGGCACCGAATAAAGCTTTGGCTCTGTCGATAGCGATTTGCTCGATAACGTCTACTACTTCGCAGCCACCGTAATATCTTTTTCCGGGATAGCCTTCTGCATATTTATTGGTTAACACCGAACCTGCCGCTTCCATTACCTGGTCGCTTACAAAGTTTTCTGATGCAATAAGTTCTAATCCGTGGATTTGTCTGTCTTGTTCTTCAAGAATTAAGTCGAAAATTTGTTCGTCGCGTTGCATTTTCAAATATTTTGTTAAATCGAGCTCAAAAATACGAAAAGTGTTTGGTAAAATCCCAATTGAAACTATATTTGATGATTGAAAATTCAACTTTTATAAAAAACACAACATCATGCCAATTACAGCAAACGATCCACATAGAAAATCATGGTTACAGGTTTCCGAAAACAGTGATTTCCCCATTCAGAATATTCCGTTCGGAGTTTTCATCACCAAAGAAGACGTAGTTACCATCGGTACACGAATTGGTGATTTCGCTATCGATATGGGTGCTTTACAGCAATTAGGGTACTTTGAAGGTATCGAATTAACCGACGATATGTTCATGCAGGACACCTTAAACGATTTTATTTCCGACGGAAAAAAAACCTGGAGATTGGTTCGTAATCGTTTAGCCGAAATTTTCGATGCAGAGAATTCCGAATTAAGAGACAACAAATCACACCGCGACGTAGTAGTATTTAACATTAAGGATGTGGAAATGCAATTACCGGTTCAGATTGGTGATTACACCGATTTCTATTCCAGCAGAGAACACGCTACCAATGTTGGTAAAATGTTCCGTGATCCTGAAAATGCATTATTACCGAATTGGTTGCATATTCCGGTGGGTTATCACGGAAGAAGTTCTACAATTGTTCCGTCCGGAATTCCGGTACACCGACCAATGGGACAAACGTTGCCAAACGGCGAAACACAACCGGTATTTGGACCTTCAAGATTAGTGGATTTCGAATTGGAAACCGCTTTCATTACTACCGATGCAAACATTATGGGCGAAAATATTCCGGTAAACGAAGCTGAAGAATATATTTTCGGAATGGTTTTGTTGAATGACTGGAGTGCACGTGACATTCAGAAATGGGAATATGTGCCGCTTGGACCATTCTTGGCGAAAAACTTCGCTTCTTCAATTTCCCCTTGGATTGTAACTATGGATGCTTTAGAACCGTTCAGAACGGCCGGACCGAAACAAGAACCGGAACCGCTTCCCTACTTGCAACAACACGGGAATCATGCTTTTGATATTAATTTAGAAGTATCGATTGCTCCGGAACAAGCTGAAGAAACTATCGTTAGTAAGTCAAACCTTAAATATATGTATTGGACGATGAGCCAGCAATTGGCGCATCATACCATTAACGGTTGCCGAATCAATTCGGGAGACATGATGGGATCAGGTACGATTTCCGGTCCGACGGAAGATTCTTTCGGTTCGATGTTAGAGCTGACTTGGGGCGGACAAAAACCGCTTACGTTAAAAGACGGTACTGAGCGTAAATTTATTAACGATGGAGATACCGTAATCATTCGTGGTTTCTGTTCCAACGATGAAGTTCGCATTGGGTTTGGAGAAGTTTCGACTAAGTTGTTACCTCCTATTCCAACAAAATATTAATAATACAAGACTCCGAAATTCAACCTTCGGAGTTTTTTTTGGGGGTATGAACATGAAATCCAGCCTAGCCCCGATAGAAACGGCATCCTTTTTGTATTGTTTTTTTTAACAATACAAAAAGATATAGTGTATAGCGGGAATAGCTCCCAAAAAATTATATTTTTGCTAAAATTAACTGTTTATGAAGAAAATTACTACCCTACTCTTATTGTCGATTTTTGTTTATTCCTGTGGTGTAAAACAAACCCAAAGCATGTTGAGCGACGGTGATTATGATGGCGCCATCAACCGTGCTGCAGAAGGTTTAAAAACGAACAAAAATGCAAAAGGCAAACAGGATTACGTGTATTTAATGGAAGAAGCTTTCGCTAAAGCCAAAGAACGTGATTTGCGCAATATCGATATGCTGGCCAAAGATGCGAATCCGGCTAACTTTGAAAAAGTGTATAATACCTATCTTCAGTTGAACAACCGTCAGGAGAAAATTCGTCCGCTGCTTCCTTTAAAATTATTGAAACAAGGCCGAGATGCTTATTTTCCGTTTGAGGACTATTCGACTCAGATTGTAAACAGTAAAAACGCCTTGTCGAAATATTTATATGACAATTCGAAATTATTATTGAAAACCAATGATAAAATGAGCTACCGTCGTGCTTATGATGATTTTGCGTATCTGGAAAGCATCAATCCCGGGTACAAAGACGTAAAACAATTAATGGACGAAGCCCAGTTTAAAGGAACCGATTTCGTGAATGTGTTTACCAAAAACGAAACCAATATGGTAATTCCTACTCGTTTGCAAAACGATTTGCTGGATTTCAGCACGTTTGGTTTAAACGACAAATGGACTGTGTACCACAACAACCGCCAAAAAGGAGTTACTTACGATTATGGGTTGATTGTGAATTTCCGTCAGATTAACATTTCTCCGGAACAGATTAAAGAGAAAGAATTTATTAAAGAAAAACAGGTTAAAGACGGTACTAAAACATTGGTTGACGCCAACGGAAATGTGGTAAAAGACAGTTTGGGCCATCCTATAAAAGTAGACAACTTCAAAACCATTCGCGCTAACATTTACGAATTCCGCCAGTTTAAAGCATGTCAGGTAACCGCCAAAGTGGATTATGTTGATTTCAGAACGAACCAATTGATCGAAACATTCCCATTAACCAGTGAATTCAACTTCGAATACATTTATGCTAATTACAACGGAGACAAACGTGCCTGTGATGACAACTATTTGATGTATTTCGACCGTAGAGCCGTTCCGTTCCCAAGCAATGAACAAATGGTTTTTGATACCGGTGAAGATTTAAAAGCAAAATTGAAAGCGATTATCACCCGTAATAAATTCAGAAGATAACTTAAATTCAGCTTCATTATAAAAAAACACCTTTTTTACAGAAGGTGTTTTTTTTTGTTTAAGAAATATTTTTGTAATACATTTATTACTTTAATTTAAATATTTACTTATGAAAACAAAAATTTTACTCGCTGCCACGTTGCTCTTAAGCTTACAGATGCAGGCACAGCAATTGGAAAAACCAAAACAAATTCCGATTAAAGGTTCGTTTACCAACCCGGTAGTTTCTCCGGACGGCAATTATGTTTTGTTAACCAAAGAACATTTAAAAGGCGTATACCTGCTGAATCTAAAGAACAAAAAAATCACTCAAATTTCGGATAAGGACGGAAGCGGTTATGCCTATTCCTGGAACCCGAACAGCACTTCATTTTATTACAAAGAAAAAGGAGAAAAAGAGTATTTTTCAAATTCAAAAGTGAAGTCCTATTCTTTAAAGACGAAAAAGGCAAAAACATTAAACGAAATCAACCATAACAGCTTACCATCATTTAAAGGAAAAGAACAGACTAAAATTGTGGTTTACACTAATCCGGCAACCTTAAAAATCGAGGCCAAAGATGTAAAGACTCAGAAAAGCTGGAATATTACTAATGAAGATGGTCAGTTTTACAACGCGATTCTATCCCATGACGGAAAAAAAGTAGCGGTTCATAATGGTGCCGATATTTATGTTTATCCCATCGAAGGAAACGGTAAAGGAATAAAAATAGGAACCGGAATTGCTACGGCTTGGTCAAAAGACAACAAATACTTAATTGGTTTTTTAGACGAAAGTAAAGACGGGCATTCGGTAACCAACTCCGATTTATATTTATTTAATGCTGCAACGGCAAAATCAGTAAAATTAACCGCGACGGCAAACGTAATCGAAATGTTTCCGTGCTTTTATGACGATAACAAAATCATGTTTACAGACGACAAAACCGGTAAAATCTTTACTTCTCAATTAAAATTATAAGCCATGAAAAAACTATTCAAAATACTTTTTATTTTGCTGTTGAGCATTTCCGTTAAAGCCCAAATTGTAGTAATCGATCCCGGACACGGTTATGGTGCCACTACAAGCGATAACCCAGACGGCAGAACCGCAACAGAAATCGAAACTTCCTTAGAGGTCGGATTACGAACGCGAACTTTAATCCAGAACGCCTGCTCTGCCTGGACTGTTCAAATGACAAGAACCACAAACCTCAACAGTTGGATTTCAGTAAACCAACGCGCACAAATGGCCAACAACTGGAATGCCGACCGTTTATTGAGCATTCACTGCAATGCCGGCGGAGGAACTGGAACCGAAACCTTTTATTGTACCGACAGTGATACCAACACTGCACCCGATATTGCCTTTGCGCAAAAAATCCAAAACGACATGGCTACCAACGGCGCATGGAATAACCGCCGTTGTGTGGAAGATAATAGTTTCCTTGCTTATCATTTGGGGGTTTTAAAATATTCTTCGGCGACGGGATGTTTGAATGAAATCGGTTTTGTGGATTCTGCCGATGCAACTAAATTAACGAGTTCGACTTGGCGTGATACTTTTGCGCTTTCCTATTTCAATTCCTTAAAATCGAATCTGAATGTAACGTGTTCATCGCCGTTACCGGGCGCTTTCACTTTAACAGCAACACCGGAATGTAACGGAACCACCAGTCAGATTAAATTAGTATGGACTTCCTCATCAAATGCAACTTCCTACGACATTTACAGAAATGGTGCTTTGTATGCGAGCAACATCACCGGAACACAATATTTAAACACCTACATCATCATTGGTACGAGTTATACTTACTCGGTTAAAGCAAAAAACGCAACGGGAACCACTAACAATTCCAACGGAACCTTATCCGCAACTGCCATAACTTGTCCTCCGGGAACTTTCTCGCTAACAGTTGCACCAACCTGCAGCGGAACCACGAGTGCTATAAATCTATCTTGGACAGCTTCAGCAAACGCAACTACCTACGATATTTACCGTAATGGAAATTTATATGCACCCGATGTAACCGGCACAACTTTTTTAAATACTTATCTGATTACAGCCGGCACAACTTATACTTATTATGTAAAGGCTAAAAACAGTGTTGGTACAATAAACAATTCAAATGGAACAACCTCGGTTACAGCGATAAGTTGTGCTTCAAAGATTGCAGAGGATAGTACTACAGTAGAACCTGTAATTCATATATATCCAAATCCAAGCGATACCTTTTTCAATCTGGAAGTAAAAAATCTTGAAAACAAACAGCTTGAATATTTCATTTTAGACAGCAATGGTAGGGTTATTAAAAACTCAAAACATCGTTTGGATAATGAAAATTTCAAACAACAAATCGATATTTCAACATTATCAAGTGATATTTACATTATCCGAATACTTATTGATAACCAGGAATATATAAAAAAAATTGTGAAAAAATAAGCTGCAATAGAAGTCCGAAGTTAAAAGCTTCGGATTTTTTTTCATTTTTATTTTACAAATCGCTTATTCATTCGTCTTCCTACTGACAAAGCCAAATATTTAAAATAAATAGTACCTTGTATTACATGGTATTATTTTTTACACTAACTTTGTCCCATCATCAATCAAATCATAATCAAATGAAAGTAAAAGCAATCATGCTTTGCTTATTGGCTTCTATTGCCGGTATGCAAGCGCAACAATCCGTTCCTCCAACAATTAACACAACTGTTAAAACAGATGCTAAAGGAACTTTAACCGGGAAAGTAATCGACAACAAAACAAAGGAACCTCTACCTTATGTAACGATTACAGTGAAAGACGATGGAAAGGTTATTTCCGGAAGCATCACAAAAGAAAACGGAACATTTAACCTAAACGATTTACCGTTAAAAACCTTACACATCGAAATTGTATTTATAGGTTATGCAAAGTTTGAAACGACAGTAAATTTTTCAAAAGAAGAAAACACTATTAATTTAAAAAACATAGCGTTAGAAGAAGAAGCAAAACAATTAAACGAAGTAATAATCACAAAAGATAAAACGGCTATCGTTCAAAAGATTGACAGAAAAATTGTGACCGTTGGAAAAGATTTACAGGCAACAGGTTCCACGGCAGCCGATATAATGAACAATATCCCAACAGTAAACGTGGATTTACAAAATAATACGGTGAGTTTAAGAGGCAATGAAAATGTCAAAATTCTTATTAACGGTAAGCCTTCAAATTTAACCGCCATTCAGGCTTTACAGCAAATTCCATCAACTTCAATCAAGCAAATTGAGTTGATTACAAATCCATCTGCGAAGTACAATCCGGAGGGAATGAGCGGAATCATTAATATCGTTTTGAACAAAAATTCAATGATGGGTTTTAATGGTAATGTAAATTCGGGTGTGGTTTTCGGTATTGTTCCAAAATTTAATGGCTCATTTGACCTGAATTATAAAGTCAATAAATTCAATTTTTACAGTACGTATTCCTTAAATCATGGAAAAAGAATAAACAAGGGAATTGTGCATTGGGACAAATACAACAGTGCAGAAGATTATGATTTATCGTTTAAAATCACGGAATTCAACAAAGAACATTTTACCAAATTAGGTTCTGATTATTATATCAATGATAAAAACACAGTTTCATTTTACACCTTACAGACGTTTAACAGTCCGCTTTTCAAATTTGAAAATGGTGTAGATTATTCTAATCCGGCAACAACAGATCAGCTGCAAATTCAAAACTCAACCGGTAAATCTAAAAATCAAACTTATAATTTAGCCTTCAAACATATCTTTGATAAAGAAGAAAAAACCTTAGATATCGAATTAAATTACAATACCGACAAATCCCCTGAAAACAGTTTGTATACAGACGGAAACAATGCTTTCTTACGTAAAAACAACGTTACTAAAAACGGAAAAAACTTTATAGGAAATATTGATTTTGTTAATCCGATAAACGAAACAACGAAAGTAGAATTAGGTCTAGAAAGCAGATTAGATGAAACTTCAAATACCTTTGTTGTAAATGATAATTTTGATGCCGATTTTAACTTTGAACGAAATATTCAGTCGGCATACGGAAACTTCAGCAAGCAATTTACAAAATGGAGCTATCAGTTAGGCTTAAGACTGGAAAGCTACGATGTAAAAGGAACTTTCAAAAAGAGCGGATTTCCTAATGAAACCTTTACAGATTATATTTTCACGGCGTATCCTTCAGCATATTTGACGTATAATCCGTCTGAAAATAATTCTTTCAATTTTAACTATTCCAGAAGAGTTGACAGACCAAACATGGATCAGGTTAATAAAATCAGACAATGGAGCGCTTCCACCATTGAACAAATAGGTAATTCCGAATTAAAACCACAGTTTACAAATTCAATAGAAGCTAATTATACCCGCAAACTGCAAAAAGGAAGCATTACAGCCGGAGCGTTTGTAAGGTTCATCAAAGACGAAATCAATCAGGTATTAACCAGCAACCCTTACGATCCTACAAAACAATTAATGACCTTTACTAATTTCGACAAAAATCAGGAATATGGTTTAGAAGTTTCAGGTAGTTACGAATTTAAAAAGTGGTGGAATGTAAACTTTGGTGTAGATAATTATTTCAACAATACAAGAGGTATTATTGAAAAAAGAGACGGGAATTTATACGAAGAAAGTATACATGCGTCCATATTCAATTCCAGAATGAATCACACTTTTAAAGTTACCAAAAACTTCCGACTAATATGGTTCACGATGTATTCAGGAGCAAGACAAGGGCTGCAATTCTCTAATAAAGATATGTGGAAAACGGATTTAGGTTCAAGATTGGACTTGTTTGAAGGTAAAGGCTCGTTAAGCTTACGATTTAATGATATTTTCAAAACAATGCAGTCTCGATTTTATTCAACAGAGCCAGCAAACATAAACGGGAAATTCAGATGGGAAAGCCAAACCGTTAACTTAAACTTCAGCTATCGCTTTGGAAGTGGTAAAAACAAATCGCTCGACAGAAAACAGAGAGACAATAACGTAAAACAAGGAGGAGGAATGTTCTAAATCTAAACCTCTCTTTAACCAAATAAAAAGCCTGCTTAATCAGCAGGCTTTTTATTTAGCTCTAATTAGACAAACCGATTCAAATCTTCCGCATCAATATCACTGTGAGAAGCATCATAAACAGCTTTGCCTTCTTTAACCACAATCAGTTGTGGCGATTGGTGTACCACATCAAACATCGAAGCAATGGTATTAGAAATTTCCCGATGATTTAGCAAATCTAAAAAATAAGGAGTAACTTTATCTTTCAATGTAAATTCGTTTTCAAACTGCTTTAACGCCATTCTGCTGATACTGCAACGCGTACTGTGTTTGAAGATTACCACCGGATTTTCATGCGATAAATCGGTAATTTCATGCAACTGCCCCAAATCGGTAAGCGAAACCCAATCCATTTTTGATTGCGGATTTTCTTCACCCGAACTACCGAAGATATTTTTAATAAAACTCATAATTTGTCCGTTTTTACGACATTTTGTCTTGTTCTGATTCCGAAAAAACACCAAAACAAGTCATTTTGTCCTGATTTCAACATTGGAACACATATTGTCCATTGCAATGCAAAGCTAAACAATTACAACAACGATAAATAGTTTTTAACACTATGAACTTAAATAACTTTACCATTAAATCACAAGAAGCCATTCAGCAAGCACAACAAATTGCGCAAGGCTTCGGACAACAACAACTCGAAAACGAACACCTTTTTAAAGGGATTCTTGAGGTCGATGAAAATGTTGCTCCTTTTATTTTAAAGAAACTGAATGTTAACGTCGATTTATTCAAACAAATATTAGACAGTACCATTCAGAGTTTTCCAAAGGTTTCCGGTGGCGACATCATGCTCTCCAGAGAAGCCAACAACACGCTTTTAGAAGCCAACAACATTGCCAAAAAAATGACCGATGAATACGTTTCCATCGAGCATTTAATCCTGGCGATTTTCAAATCGAAAAGCAAAGTTGCCCAAATTTTAAAAGATCAGGGCGTAACCGAAAAAGGTCTGGAAGCCGCCATTGCCGAAATCCGAAAAGGAGAACGCGTAACCTCAGCTTCTGCTGAAGAAACTTATAACGCCTTAAACAAATACGCCAAAAACCTCAACGAATTAGCCCGCACCGGAAAACTAGATCCCGTTATCGGTCGTGATGAGGAAATCCGTCGTGTATTACAGATTCTTACCCGAAGAACCAAAAACAACCCAATGTTAGTCGGTGAACCCGGTGTAGGTAAAACCGCAATTGCCGAAGGTTTGGCACACCGAATCGTAGACGGCGACGTACCCGAAAACCTAAAAGACAAAATCGTTTTCTCTTTGGATATGGGTGCCTTAATCGCCGGAGCGAAATACAAAGGAGAATTTGAAGAGCGTTTGAAATCGGTAGTAAAAGAAGTAACTTCTGCCGAAGGCGATATCGTACTTTTTATTGACGAAATCCACACTTTAGTGGGTGCCGGCGGTGGTGAAGGCGCTATGGACGCTGCCAACATTTTAAAACCCGCATTAGCCCGCGGTGAACTAAGAGCCATCGGAGCCACTACGCTTGACGAATATCAAAAGTATTTCGAAAAAGACAAAGCTTTGGAACGTCGTTTCCAAAAAGTAATGGTGGACGAACCGGATACCGAAAGCGCCATTTCCATCTTACGCGGAATCAAAGAGAAATACGAAACCCATCATAAAGTACGCATCAAAGACGATGCAATCATTGCCGCGGTAGAACTGTCGCAACGTTACATTACGAATCGTTTCCTTCCGGATAAAGCCATCGACTTAATGGACGAAGCGGCTTCCAAACTCCGCATGGAAATCAACTCCAAACCCGAAGAACTCGACGTTTTGGACCGAAAAATCATGCAATTGGAAATCGAAATCGAAGCCATCAAACGTGAGAACGACGAGAACAAATTAAAGATTCTCGGCTTGGACTTGGCGAATCTGAAAGAAGAACGCAACGAGATTTTCACCAAATGGAAATCCGAAAAAGATGTAGTCGATAACATTCAAACGGTTAAACAAGAAATAGAAGATTTTAAAGCCGAAGCCGAACGTGCCGAACGTGATGGCGATTACGGAAAAGTAGCCGAAATCCGTTACGGAAAAATCAAAGAAGCCACGGAAAAACTCGAAGTACTGCAAAAACAATTACAGGAAAACCAAGCCGGAACTTCCCTAATAAAAGAAGAAGTAACGCACGACGATATCGCCGAAGTGGTAGCCAAATGGACCGGCGTTCCGGTAACCAAAATGCTCCAAAGCGAACGCGAAAAGTTATTAAAACTGGAAGACGAATTACATAATCGTGTAGTTGGTCAGGAAGAAGCCATTCAGGCGATTAGTGATGCCGTACGCAGAAGCCGTGCCGGTTTACAGGATCCTAAAAAACCAATCGGTTCGTTCTTATTCCTTGGTACCACTGGTGTCGGTAAAACCGAATTGGCAAAAGCGTTGGCCGAATATTTATTCGACGACGAAAACGCCATGACCAGAATCGACATGAGCGAATATCAGGAACGTCACAGCGTAAGCCGATTAGTTGGTGCGCCTCCGGGATATGTAGGATATGATGAAGGCGGTCAGTTAACCGAAGCCGTACGTCGCAAACCGTATTCTGTAGTATTATTGGATGAAATCGAAAAAGCACATCCGGACACGTTCAATATCTTACTACAAGTATTAGACGAAGGACGTTTAACCGACAACAAAGGACGTTTGGCCGATTTCAAAAACACCATCATCATCATGACGTCCAACATGGGAAGCGCCATCATACAAGAGAAATTCGAGAACTTAAAAGGCGGAATCGAAGCAGCTACCGAAGCAGCCAAAACCGAAGTCTTAGGCTTGTTAAAACAAACCGTTCGTCCCGAATTCATCAACCGTATCGACGAAATCGTGATGTTCACTCCGCTAAGCAGCGACAACATCAAAGAAATCGTAGGCTTGCAGTTAAAAAGCGTTATCAAAATGCTGGCACACCAACACATCACAATGGATGCCACTCCGGAAGCAATCGCCTATCTTTCCGAGAAAGGATACGATCCAACTTTTGGCGCAAGACCGGTAAAACGAGTAATCCAGAAAGACGTTCTCAACGAACTGTCAAAACAGATTCTCTCCGGCAAAGTCAAAACCGACAGTATCATACTGTTAGACAGCTTCAACGGGCAACTGGTTTTCAGAAACCAATCCGATGAAATTAAAGCGTAAATAGTTTTTCATATTATTTTTGGTTGTACCCGACTGGTTTCAAAGCATCAGTCGGGTATTTTTTTGGAGCGAAAGGGCAACGCTTCTTTGCAATCCCTTTTCCTGCTGTCTGCTTTGCAAGGCACCGCTCCCATCAGGGCTATTGAGTGGTGGTCTTACTTAAAATCAACATTTCATAAAACAATTGCAATAACTATTTGGTTAGGCACATTCGTATTCTACCTCGGCGCATCCTTTCTTTGATTCGACTCATTCTTTCTCTGCCTCGACGCATTCTTTTTCTGTCTCGTCGCATTCATAATCTGTCTTGGCGCATTCATTTTTTGCCTTGGCGCATTCATATTTTACTTCTGCGCATTGACTTTCTTTCTCAACGCATTTATTTTCTGCCTGACTTCCTACCATTTCTTTTATGGTAAAAGCTTACTTGTCCTCTGCATCGTATTACATTTAAAAAACATGCATCATAAACAGCACAAAATTTCACTACTAACTATATTTTTCTATTTTTGGCATCCTAACCAAACCCAAAAATGAAAGAATTCACCTTTAACGAAAAACTGAAACACCTGTTTTCCTTTCCTGTAATTGTCGCCGCCTTAGGCTATTTCGTAGACATTTACGACTTACTCCTGTTCGGGATCGTGCGTGTTCCCAGTTTAAAAGACATGAATCTTGACGTAGACACCGCCGGCACTTTAATCCTAAACTATCAAATGGTTGGCTTATTGTTGGGCGGAATCCTTTGGGGCGTTTTAGGCGATAAGAAAGGAAGGCTCTCTGTTTTATTCGGCTCCATCTTAGTGTACTCTTTGGCCAATATCGCTTGCGGGTTCTTACCGCAAATGCCTTTTGAAGACAAAACAACGGTGTATGCCCTACTCCGTTTTATTGCCGGAATTGGTCTTGCCGGAGAATTAGGCGCCGGAATTACTTTAGTTTCCGAATCTTTACCCAAACAACTACGCGCCATAGGAACGTCTATTGTAGCAGGTTTTGGTTTGTTAGGTGCCGTGGTAGCACAATTAACCGTAGAATTGGCCGGAGATTGGACCATTGCCTACTTCATTGGCGGTGGTTTAGGATTAATGCTGTTATTACTCCGTGTAAGCGTTGCGGAATCGGGAATTTACAACGAGATCAAACACGACAGCGAGATCAAAAAAGGAAACTTCTTTTCGTTCTTTACCAATTGGGACCGTTTTATAAAATACATGAAATGCATCGCCATAGGCTTACCAACATGGTTCTGTATCGGCATCCTTGCTATGATGGCCAATCAGTTTGCACCGGTTATGGGCATTACTTCCATCACACCCGGAAAAGCAATCATGTGGGCTTATGTTGGAATATCAGTGGGAGATTTCGCCAGCGGATTCATTTCGCATTGGCTGCACTCGCGCAAGAAAGCCATTTTCTATATGATGTTGTTTACCATTGTTGGCGTTTGTCTGTTACTTTTCAGCGGAACTAAATCGGAGAACATGTATTACTTTTATTGCGCATGGTTAGGATTAGGAACGGGATATTGGGCCATGTTTGTTACGGTGGGTTCGGAGCAGTTCGGGACTAACATCCGCAGTACGGCAACCACGACCATCCCCAATATGGTTCGCGGACTCGTTCCGGTAATGTTACTCGCTTTTGATGGTTTAAAAGTTAACAGCGGTGTAATTACGGCGGCAGCAATTGTTGGTTTAATTGCGTTTACACTCGGCATTTATTCGACACTAACCATTGAAGAAACCCACAACAAAGACTTGGATTTCAACGAATAAGACAAAAAAAGCTATCCCGAAAGAGATAGCTTTTTTATTTATATTTACTTTTAATACACTTCTAATCCATTATCCTTTTAGGACTTCACCTTTTGAATTCACAACAATTTTTTTAGTTTCCTTGTCTTTTGTGAGTTTCAAATTGTACTGTTTTTTAATGATATCCCCATCTTCTTGAGAATACAAATACTTATCGTTACTGATTTTCCAACCTGGATAGGTTTTATATACACCATAAATAACATCCATCGGCAGTTTTACATTTTCATATTTTTCAACTACTCGGGTTAGTTTGCCTTTTTCATTATAAGTTGCCACCAACGAACCATCTTTTACTCTCATGGTTACCAAATAATTTTCATATCCTTCATAATCTTTACCTAAGTCGTAGGCTATGAACGATTCCTGTAATTGTTTGATTTTTGCGTCTTGATTTTCAAATTCAGGAAGATACACGGAAAAGTCGTTACCGGCTCTTTTAATAACTATCTCAGGAAGTTTTTTCAAACTCATACTTTCCTCACTTTGATAGGTTTTGTCCTGAGAATATCCAGTTAGGGCAAACCCAACGATAACTAATAAACAGATTATTGATTTCATAATGTTCGATTTTTGATTTATAAATATTTATTTATTCATAATGTATAAATCGTAAGGCATATTATTACTTCCCCTTTTTGTTGTATGAACTATACATTATTCAGATTCAAAAAAAACAGCATTAGTAATCAATTCTTTAAAATTAAACAATAATTACCGCAAGAGAACTTAGTAGTATGGAAGACAGGAGTTTAATAGTGTAAAGTTAGTCGATATAGAAATGTTACACTGTTAAAGATTTCAGTATATTTTGTTATAATTTAGAAAGTAGGCGTGCATAAAAAAAGCTATCCTAAGATAGCTTAAACGGTTTTGTAAATTCTTTTAATCGGAATAACGACACCTTGTTTTAAAATGATTCGCTCTTCGGTTAATCCCCAAATTGTGGTATCCACCATTTTTTTGGACGTATCATCTTCAAAATAAATTTTAATTTTCAGGTGCTCCAGATTTCCTAAAGTCAGCGCTCTGTCTAATTCTTCTTTACGCTGTTTGATAGCCTCTTTGTCATCTTCCAAAACATCATTGTTCGGAAAAGATAAACTTCCGATTTTTTCTTTGTCAATAGTTTCAAAATTGTAATTCATGGTAATTAATAGTTAGTTAGTTTGATTTTGGTTTTCTAAATTTATTAAAAAAAATATTAAAAAGTTAGCATCAACCCCTTTTTTTAGTAATTTTCACTAAAATTTCACAACAGTACGTTTTCAACAAAACCTAACTTTCTGACAGTAACCATGCTAATTTTCGATTTTACTGATTTTCCCTTACTTCAAACCGAACGATTATTGCTTAGACAAATAATTAAAGAAGACGCCAATGAAATGTTTGCGTTACGTTCCAATCCGGAAATCATGAAATACATTCCCCGTGAAATGCCAAAAAACATTGATGATGCTGTAAAACACATCGAATTCATGCAGGGATTGTTGGAAAGTGGTGAATGTATTAACTGGGCAATCTGTTTGAAAGAAGATAACGTATTGATTGGCAATATTGGCTATTTCAGAATGCAGCCCGAAAACCACCGTGCCGAAATAGGCTACATGCTCGGACCGGAATTTCAGGGAAAAGGAATCATGCAGGAAGCCTTAACAAAAATTATCAATTATGGTTTTGAAACCATGAAACTTCATTCCATAGAAGCGGTAACTGATCCTGAAAATTATGCTTCATGGGGTTTATTGGAAAAAAATGGTTTTATCCGTGAAGGGCACTTCAAAGAAGATTGTTTTTGGCAGGGAAAATACCTGGACAGCTTTGTGTATTCGCTTTTGAATAAATAAAAAAAGTCCGCTTTACAGCGGACTTTCAAACCAAAAAACTATCAATTAAAACTTCACTCCCACACCCATTCCTATAATCCACGGATTGATATCCACTTTTGCAGGAATGCTTAAACCGGGCGCAAGGTTTGAAGCATCTACGGTAACATCTGTTTTTAAGAACAAGCGTTTCACATCGGCGTTGATAAAAAACTTATCGGTAACCATTAAGTCAAAACCGGCTTGAGCTGCATAACCAAATGCATTGTCATAACTAACATCTTTAACCACATCACCGGGTTTTACGTCGTAAAAAATGGTATAATTTACACCAGCACCCAAATAAGGTTTAAACACATTGTCGCACGATTGATTGAAATGATATTGAACTGTTAATGTTGGCGGTAATAATCGAACCGAACCCAAATCAACATTAAAGTTTGTTGGTCCGCCAATGGCTGAAATATCAGAACCAACGGTATTTACATCGTGTTTTGTTGTACCTAAAATTAATTCGGCTGCAATGTTTTTAGTGAAATAATAGGTAAAATCTAACTCGGGTACCAAGGCTGTCGAAATGGAAACATCACCACCAATTGTTTCGATAGACGCGCTTTCGTTAGGAACCACTCCGATTCCTCTAACACGTACTTTCCATCTTGAAAAATCTGCTGATTTGGTTTCTGTTTTCTCTTGAGCAAATCCAACGCTTAAAAAAGACATCGCTAATAGGGCAAATACAATTCTTTTCATTTTTGTTTGTTTTTAATTACACTTCAAAAGTACCCCTCAAAAACCACGAAAAGGCTGATAAAAATCATAGTCAAAAAAGTATTTTCGCTTTATTTACTCTTTAATATTCGACTAATTGTTCATACATTTGTCGTCCTATGCAAAAAACGGTCAACATCCTTAATAAAAGAGCCAAATTCGATTATGAAATACTCGAAAAATATACAGCTGGTATTGTCTTGACCGGAACTGAAATCAAATCCATCCGTTTAGGAAAAGCAGGTATCGCGGAGAGTTTCTGTGAATTCCACGGAACAGAGCTTTTCGTAATCAACTCACACATCGAAGAATACCTTTACGGAACACATTACAACCACAAAGCGAAAAGCGAGCGCAAATTGTTGCTGAACAAACGCGAGTTGAAAAGTCTTCTGAAAAGTGTGCAGAATAAAGGTTTGACAATTATCCCGTTACGTCTTTTCACCAACGAAAAAGGTTTGGCGAAAATGGACATCGCACTTTGTCGCGGTAAGAAAACGTACGACAAACGTGAATCGTTGAAAGAACAGGATACCAAACGTGATTTGGATCGAATTAAGAAATCATTTTAATGTACTTCACTTTTTTGTTTTAAATTTCAGGACAGCATTTGTCTGAAAAACTAACGTCATTTAAAATGAAATCACTGCTTAAAAACGCCCGGGAACAAAAAGGACTCAAAACTACAGAAGTCGCGCGTTTGCTTTCCATTGACAAAGCCTTAATCAGTAAGTTTGAAAGCGGACAACGCATTCCCACCGAAACACAAATTCAAAATCTTGCGAAATTATTGGATATAGATTTAGCAATACTAATGGTGGCTTGGTACAAAGAAAAACTGTTGCATATTTTGGATTTCAACACCTATTCGATTCAGGCGGTAACGGAAATACTGTCAGAGAAAGGGATCAAAATCGCTCAGGAAGATAAAAAGGAACTTCAGCTGGCCGATATTCTTTCGGAAATCGACAATCTGAAAAACAAACTTTCCAATTTATAATTAATTAGTTTTTGTCTTCCAATAAAGGCACGAAACGGAAATCACCGAATTCGTGTTTTTCAAACTGGGTTTCGTTTTTACGGATTAGCAACGTCATCACCTGCACATCTTCCCCTACCGGAATTACCAATCGTCCTCCTATTTTTAACTGCGCCATTAAGGGTTGCGGAATAAAAGGAGCGCCAGCCGTTACAATAATACTGTCGAACGGAGCATAATTCGGTAAGCCTTTATATCCGTCCCCGAATGCCAAATGCTTCGGACGAATGCCTAATTTCGGCAATAAAAGGGAAGTCGATTTGAACAATTCGTTTTGTCTTTCCACGGAATAAACCTTGGCGCCCATCGTACATAAAACAGCCGTCTGATAACCGGAACCGGTACCAATTTCCATTACTTTATCGTCTTTCTTCACCTGGAGTAATTCGGTTTGAAAGGCAACCGTGTAAGGTTGAGAAATAGTTTGCCCGGCACCTATCGGAAAAGGTTTGTCCTGATAGGCGAAATCTTCGAAACTCGAATTCAGAAATAAATGTCTCGGAATTTTTCGAATGGCTTCCAATACATTTTTATCGCTTATGCCTTTCTTTTCCAAAAGGGTTACCAACTGATTTCGAAGTCCTTGATGTCTGGCTAAATCTCTCACTGTTTCGGCGTGTTTTATTTCGTAAAATTAGGTTTAAAATTCTCAAAAATCAAATGTAAAATTCCAAAAAACCACTAAATTTCAACATCAAACTTTAAACAAATAATATTACATTTGTTCACTCGAGGCTGTAAGCCGAACTGTTATGAAATAAAAAATAGATTTCTATGCTAAAAGTAGGCGTTTTAGGTGCCGGTCACCTTGGAAAAATACATTTACGATTACTCAATCAATCTGAGAAATTCGAATTAGTAGGTTTTTACGATGAAAATCAGGAATATGCTGAAAAAATCGCAGCCGAATTCGGTTACAAACGATTCGATACCATCGCTAAATTAATTCATGCGGTTGATGTGGTGGATATTGTTACACCTACCCTTTCGCATTACAAATGTGCCAAAGTGTCCATCAAATCCGGGAAGCACGTATTTATTGAAAAACCTATTGCCACTACCGTTGAGGAAGCTGAAGAGATTATAGCATTAGCCAACGAATACAATGTAAAAGGTCAGGTTGGTCACGTGGAGCGTTTTAATCCGGCATTTAAAGCAGTAAAAGACCGAATCCAAAATCCGATGTTCATCGAAACGCATCGTTTGGCCGAATTCAACCCGCGCGGTACAGATGTTCCTGTAGTTTTGGATTTGATGATTCACGATATCGATGCTATTTTGAGTGTTGTAAAATCGAAAGTGAAAACCATCAATGCCAGCAGTGTAGCCGTGATTTCTGATTCACCGGATATTACCAACGCTCGTATCGAATTTGAAAACGGTTGTGTGGCAAATATTACGTCAAGCCGAATTTCCATGAAAAACATGCGTAAATCGCGCTTCTTCCAAAAAGACGCTTACATTTCTGTTGATTATCTGGACAAAGTCTGCGAAGTGGTTCGGATGAAAGATGCGCCGGAAACTCCGGGTGATTTCGACATGATTCTGCAAAATGCGGAAGGTGTTAAAAAACAAATCTATTACGACAATCCGACCGTGGAACCAAACAATGCGATTTTGGACGAATTGGAATCTTTTGCAGATGCTATCAACAACAATACAACACCAATCGTAACCTTAGAACAAGCTACGGAAGCTTTACGAGTGGCGTATCAGATTATCGATTGCTTTCAGAAATAATGAATAATCAGCCAAAATTAATCTGTGAAAATCTTTTTAATCTGCGGCAAAAATAAAAACAGAAAACAAACTAATATAAAATGAAACACATAGCTGTAATTGGCGCGGGAACCATGGGCAACGGAATTGCTCATACTTTTGCGCAATCCGGATTTACCGTAAAATTGATTGATATTTCCGAAAAATCATTGGAAAAAGGAATGGCCACTATCGCCGCAAACCTTGACCGTATGGTAGCCAAAGGAAGTATCACCGAAGAAGACAAACATAAAACCATTGGAAACATTATTACCTATACCGATATTAAAGATGGTGTGGTAGGTTGTGACTTAGTGGTGGAAGCCGCTACGGAAAATGTAACGTTAAAACTGAATATTTTCAAACAGTTGAGTGAAGTATGCGATCATAACGTGATTTTGGCAACCAACACTTCTTCCATTTCAATTACACAAATTGCAGCGCAAGTAGTTCACCCGGAAAGAGTTATTGGAATGCACTTTATGAATCCGGTGCCGATTATGAAATTGGTGGAAATCATTCGCGGATACAATACGTCTGATGAAGTAACGAAAATTATCATGGATTTATCGGTGAAATTAGGCAAAACGCCAACCGAAGTGAACGATTATCCAGGTTTCGTAGCCAACAGAATTTTAATGCCGATGATTAACGAATCGATTGAAACTTTGTACAACGGAGTTGCCGGCGTTCAGGAAATCGACACCGTTATGAAATTAGGTATGGCACACCCAATGGGACCATTACAATTAGCTGATTTTATTGGTCTTGACGTATGTTTATCCATCTTAAACGTAATGTACGACGGATTCAAAAACCCTAAATACGCACCATGTCCGTTATTGGTTAACATGGTTATGGCCGGAAAATTAGGCGTAAAATCCGGAGAAGGGTTCTATGACTATTCGGAAAGCAAAAAAGCAGAAAAAGTATCAAAACAATTTTCATAATTAACAATGGATAATTGACAATTGATAATTGGGTTCGCTCATTATCAATTGTCAATTTTTAATTATCAATTAATTGAATGGCCAAAATAATTCCTTTTAAAGCGGTTCGTCCCATTGCAGATAAAGTAGCTTTGGTAACCTGCAGAACGTATGACGATTACAGTCCGGCCGAACTTGCTGCCTGGCTGAATTTTAATCCGTATTCGTTTTTGCATGTTATTAATCCGGCTTATGCACATCTGCAAAAAATTTCGACGGACAAGCGTTTTAAAGGAGTAGCGCTTAAATATCAGGATTTTAAACAGGAAAACATTCTTATTACCGAAGAAAAACCTGTTTTTTATCTTTATGAAATTCAGACAAAAGTGCAGACTTTCACCGGAATCATAGCCGGAACATCTGTTAAGGATTATCAAGAGAATGTTATCAAAAAACACGAAGACACGTTGCAATATCGTGTGGAACTTTTTAAGGATTATCTGCATCAGACGAAATTCAATACCGAACCGGTGCTGATTACTTATCCGGACAGTATCGAAATCAATACTTTTATCGGATTGCGAAAAAAAACGAAACCGATTTATGAATTTTCCACCACGAACAAGGAAAAACACACGTTGTGGAAAATTGATACCCAAAGTGAAATCGACTGGCTGCAGGAACATTTTGAAAAGATTCCGAATCTGTATATTGCCGATGGTCATCATCGTTCAGCTTCCGCGGAATTACTTTATGAAGAGGACAAGCATTTAGGGAAAGAAAACCTGCAATATTTCATGAGTTTTCTGATTGCCGAAAGCAACGTCAAAATTTACGAATTTAATCGTATCATTCGGGATTTGAACGGAATGTCGAAAGAAGAATTCATCAAAAAACTGGCTGACACTTTTATCATCAAACTAAAAGATCAGGAACTGTGGAAACCGCAAAATAAAAATGAGTTCGGAATGTATCTGGACGGCAATTTTTATGCGTTATACTATAAAAATGAAGTGTCACAGAAAAAAAACATTTTAAGCAATCTTGACGCTCAGATTTTATATGACAAAGTGTTGCATCCTTTATTAGGCATTGGTGATTTGAGAAACGACGAACGTATTGATTATATTCCCGGTAAACAATCGGTTTCTGTTATCAAAGATTTAGTTGACGGCGGAGAATTTGAAGTGGGATTCATGCTCTACCCTATTGCTATCGAAGAAATAAAAACCATTGCAGACGAAAATCTGATCATGCCTCCGAAAAGCACTTATATCGAACCTAAGTTTCGAAGTGGTTTGGTGGTGTATGAGTTGTGAAGATAGAGTTGCAGAGTCGCTGAGTTTCTGAGTTTCTGAGTAAACAAGCTTTAATACAAAAATAGTTATTAAATTAATTTGCCGGAATCGCGTTTTTCTTAACAATGACCAAAAAATAAATACAATTATGTCCATCCAATCCAACCTTCAGCAAATAAAAACCAACTTACCTGAAAACGTAACACTGGTAGCGGTTTCCAAAACCAAACCAGTCAGTGATTTGATGGAAGCTTACGAAGCCGGTCAGCGCATTTTCGGAGAAAATAAAATCCAGGAAATGACTGAAAAATGGCAGCAAATGCCTAAAGATATCGAATGGCATATGATTGGTCATGTTCAGAGCAATAAAGTCAAATATATGGTGCCGTATGTAAAACTTATTCATGGGGTTGACAGTTTGAAATTGCTCAAAGAAATAAATCGTTTAGCAGTAAAATGGCGCAAACACATTAATGTTTTGTTACAAATTTACATTGCTGAAGAAGAAACTAAATTCGGATTGGACGAAAAAGAACTGAATGAAATTCTGAATTCTGAGGAAGTGAAACAAATGACAAACATTACTATTAAAGGCTTGATGGGCATGGCTAGTTTTACAGAAGATAAAGAACAAATCAAACGGGAATTTTTACATCTAAAATCCATTTTCGATAAATACAAACCGTTGAATGCCGGAAACTGTCAGCTGCATACACTTTCAATGGGAATGAGTGGCGACTACGAATTAGCAATTGAATGCGGAAGTACGATGATTCGCGTAGGAAGTAGTATCTTTGGAAACCGATAGAAGAAGAAAGGGATAAGACAAAAAGAATAATCGGCTTTATCTCGGACTGAACACTGATTACTAATAACTGAACACTGAATACCTATTTTGTACGCAATTCTCGACATAGAGACCACTGGAGGTCAGTATAATGAAGAAGGAATAACCGAAATCGCCATCTATAAATTCGATGGTCATGAGGTTGTGGATCAGTTTATCAGTCTGGTAAACCCTGAAATTCCGATTCAGCCGTTTGTGGTAAAACTTACCGGAATTAACAATGCAATGTTACGCTCGGCTCCGAAGTTTTATGAAGTGGCAAAACGCATTATCGAAATCACTCAGGATTGTGTTATCGTAGCGCACAATGCTTCGTTTGACTACAGAATTTTACAAACCGAATTCCGCCGACTGGGTTTTGATTTTAAAAAACCAACCCTTTGTACGGTAGAACTTTCCAAAAAATTATTACCCGGACATCATTCGTACAGCTTGGGTAAATTGGTTCGTGAATTGGGAATTCCAATGGCCGACAGACATCGCGCCACCGGTGATGCTATGGCAACTGTAAAACTTTTTAAAATGCTTTTGGCCAAGGATTTGGAGAAAGAAATCGTAAAAAGTTATATCAAAATTGAAATTAAATCCGGTATTTCGCCGAAACTAATGGACATTATTGACGGGATTCCGTCGAAAACCGGTATTTATTATATTCATCGTGAAGACGGCACAATCATTTATATCGGGAAAAGCAAAAACATCAAAAAAAGAGTCAACCAACATTTTACCGGCACCGATCGTAAGTCTAAAAAACTACAGAACGAAGTCTATGCCGTAACGTTTGAAGAAACCGGCAGCGAACTCATCGCCTTATTGAAAGAAAGCGAAGAAATTAAAGTCAACCGCCCAGTATATAATCGTGCCGGACGCAAAACCATTTTCCCTTGGGCGCTATATGCCGAAAAGGATAAAAAAGGATATATGGCTTTACGATTACAGAAAACCGACGGTCGAAAAAAAGAAATCACTTCCTTTGCGACACTTCAGGAAGGGAAAAACATACTGCATAAAATTACCGAGGAAAACAATCTTTGCCAGAAAATCAACGGATTGTACGACACCAAAAAAAGTTGTTTTCAATACGATTTAAAAAAGTGTTATGGCGCTTGTATCGACAAAGAGGCTCCGGAAGAGTACAACCAAAGAGTAACCTACTTTTTGGAAAACAACCAATTGCAAAGCCAAAGCATGGTAATTGTCGATCATGGAAGAACCGTGAACGAACGCAGCGCTGTTCTCTTTGAAAACGGTATTTACAAAGGTTATTGTTTTTACGATTTGAATTATCAGATCAACAACATCGAAATTTTAAAAAACATTATTATTCCGATGCAGAACAACCGCGACAGCCGTAACATCATTCAGAATTACATCCGAAAAAAGAAGGTTATTAAAATCATAAAGTTTTAAGTAACTTTGATACCTTATGTTTCATACTATGAAAAGATTAAAATCGGAATATGAAATTCTTCGACAGAAAATTTACATCGTCATTTATGGTTCCAATACGGTAGCCGGACGTCTTTTCGATTTAATTCTGCTTGGAATAATACTTTTAAGCGTATTATTGGTCATGTTGGAATCGGTGGAGAAACTCGATGCCAAATACCATTCGTTCATTCTTATTTCAGAATGGATTATCACAATATCCTTCACTTTAGAATACTTACTGCGGATACTTTGCAATAAAAAGCCCCTCACCTACATTTTCAGTTTTTACGGAATAGTCGACTTTATTTCGATTTTACCGATGTATTTGTCGTTTTTCATTCCGGGATCTCGAATGTTGTCCGTAATTAGAGCACTGCGTTTGTTGCGTTTGTTCGGGATTTTGAATCTGGTGCATTTTACCGGTCAGGAATCGCAATTGAAATTGGCCATAAAAGCCAGTCGGACAAAAATTATCGTGTTTGTTTATTTCGTATTGATTGTATCCATTTTACTGGGTGCTGTGATGTATGTAATTGAAGGCAAAGAAAGTGGTTTTACCAGTATTCCCACCAGTATATATTGGTGTATCGTTACGCTGACAACAGTTGGTTACGGCGATATTGCACCGGTTACGACGCTCGGACAAATTATAGCTTCCTGCATTATGATTATGGGTTACGGCATTATCGCAGTCCCAACCGGAATCGTAACCGCAGAATTTGCAGCTGCGAAAAGAAATCAGAAATTCAATGAAACTAACCGAAAATGTCCGTCCTGCACTACCATAATTTATAATGAAGACGCACGATATTGCCATCATTGTGGTGAAAAATTAGCACATGAATAATTACCTAATAACCATAATTGGTCCTACAGCCATTGGAAAAACCGCTTTAAGCATCAAATTAGCGCAACATTTTGGTTGTGATATCATTTCGTGCGACAGCAGGCAGTTTTTTAAAGAAATGAAAATCGGTACTGCGGTTCCAAATACAGCGGAATTAGCTTCGGCAAAACACCATTTCATTCAACATATATCTGTTTTCGACAATTATTCAGTGGGTGATTTTGAAACTGAGGCTATTGCCAAATTGAACGAACTTTTCAAAGAAAACAACATTCAGATTATGGTGGGCGGTTCGGGATTGTATGTGGATGCGGTTTTGAAAGGTTTTGACGATTTTCCGGAAATTGACGCAACGGTACGGGAAGAAATCAATGCTAAATTTGACGAATTCGGAATTGATTATCTGCAAAACACACTAAAAGAACTGGATGCTGTTTACTATGCCAAGTTGCTTTCCGAAAATCCGCAAACACTGCAAAATCCACAACGGATGAAGCGTTTTGTGGAAGTTTGTTTGGGTACCGGGAAACCGTATTCTTCTTTTATCGGACTGAGAAAAAACCAGCGCAACTTCACTCCGATTATCATTGGTTTGGAAGCCGACAGAGAAAAAATGTACGAACGCATTAACCTTCGTGTCGATTTAATGCTGAAGGAAGGATTGCTGGAAGAAGCAAAAGCATTGTACCCGAACAAACAGTTGAATGCCTTACAAACTGTAGGTTACCGCGAATTATTTAATTATTTCGACGGAAAAACGACTTTGGATTTCGCTGTGGAAGAAATCAAGAAAAATACCAGACGTTTTGCCAAGAGACAAATCACCTGGTTTAAACGAACCGAAAATGCAAAATGGTTTGATTATCAAAAAGATATCAATGAGATTATAAAACAAATCAATATTGAAATACAAAAGAATTAACTTGACTTCATGACAACAAGAAACAAGATTTTATTAGGTATAGTTTCGTTATTTTTTCTAACCAGCTACCAAAACAATTCCTGCAATTGCGATTATACAAAAAATTATTACCAATTGGTGTACCAAGCAGAAATACATTATTTAAGCAATGAGTTTTCCGAAGCGTACACACTTTTAAAAAAGGCAGACAGCAATTGCGGAGGCTTATTGAACCAAGAGGAAATTAATGAAACCCGAATAATGGCAGAATGCTGCATGAGATTGGGTAAGGAAAAGGAAGTGCTCCATTATCTTAAAAGTTATGTCGATCATGGAATGAAACTAAGTAATGTGGAGAGTAGTGATATCTTTGCCCCACTGAAAAAAAATCCGGAATGGAACAATTTAGTAGTTTATGCAAATGCGGCCAATGCGGCCTTCGACAAAAAAATCAATAAGGAGCTTCGTGAAGAAATAATCCAAATGAAAATTGCTGATCAAAAAGTGCGTCAACAGCCAATAAACTGGCAAGTAGTACAGAAAACGGACAGCCTGAACGAAATTCGTATTAAAGAGATAATTAAACAATACGGTTACCCAAATGCAGATTTAATAGGACCTTCGACATGGGAATCAAGAACGGATATCACGGTTATGCTCATGCATTTTAACGACACTACCTACTTTAAACCCGTTTTATTAGACTACATTCGCAAGGGACAGGCCGCTCCAAATTTGTTAGCCAACATGATAGATAGCAGATTAAGGTTTGCAGGGCAATATTCATATGGAATCTATGATAATGTTGATTCCACAGCAATCAAAGACTTTCACAAAATAGATGAGCGCAGGATGGCTATCGGCTTACCTCCTTATAAACTGCGGAAAAAAAAGATGGAAATAATACGGAAAAAATATCCAGAACTATTTAAAAAATAATCCATACTATACAAAATGCCAATATCCCCAAATTTCACTTCCCTATATTCGCACGAATGGGAAATTAATTTTACCCAATGCGCTCCAAACGGCTTTTTAAAGTATGTAGATTTGTGCAATTTACTGCAACTTACCGCTGCGGAACATTCTATTTTAGGCGGACTGAGTTTTAATGATATGCAACAGCACCATCAGGCATGGGTGTTAAGCCGGATTCGGGTGGAAATTGAAACTTTACCAAAATGGATGGATAAAGTGACTGTAAAAACATGGATTGAACTTCTGGACGGCAATAAATCGATTCGTAACATTGAAATGTACCTTGACGGAAAGAAAATTGTTGGTGCAACGACGTATTGGGCCGTTTTAAATACGAAGTTGCGAAAATCGGAGCCGTTGGCGTTACCACACGAACATTTTGAAAAATATGTTGATCGCAAAGCTACATCACAAAGATTTATGAGAATAAACGTGCTTCAGGAAACTGAAAAAATTGCTGATAGAACAGTAGTTTTATCCGATTTGGATATTGTAAATCACGTGAATAACACAAAATATCTGGAATGGTGCCTTGATACTCTAAATCCGAAAACGATACTGAAACAGGAAATAAAAAATTTGGAAATGAATTTTCTGCGGGAGCTGAATTGGAATGATAAAGTGGAACTTCATTCGGATGACAAAGGTTTCTTTACGGTTACGAAAGACGAAAAGGTTTGTTTTGCTTTGGTTTTGGAACGGAAATAAGTTTTTAAAAAAAATGTTGTTTCAATAACAAAAAGCCCTAACCCCGATTGCAGTGGAAAGCATTTTGAAATAAAAAAGTAGAAGTTCCTGAAGAAAAAAAGCGACCAACGGAAGCTCTTTTTTGTTCTTTGGAACTTCTTTTTTTATGAAAAATCTTGGAGCGGAAAGCGGGAAACAGTTTCACATAAAAAAAAGCTCTGATTTCTCAGAGCTTCTTAACCAATATAATTTATTAACTAATAACTATCTATTCTGCCGCTTTGCTTTTTACCACCAAACGGAACCCTTCACCGTGAATGTTTAAAATTTCAACGTCTTCATCGGATTTCAGGTATTTACGCAATTTTGCGATATACACATCCATACTTCTGGAAGTGAAGTAGTTGTCGTCTCTCCATATTTTTGTCAACGCCAATTCACGAGGCATTAAATCATTTTCATGCAAGGCCAACATTTTAAGCAATTCGTTCTCTTTTGGAGACAATTTGATTGGTTCGTCGCCAGGGAACGTTAGAAAACGCAATTTTGAGTTTAAATGGAATTTACCGATTTCAAATTCAAATTTGGTGTTGTCTGTTTTGGTTTCGGAAGCTTTACGCATGATGATGGCTTTGATTTTCATCAATAATACTTCCGAATCAAACGGTTTGTTTAAATAATCGTCGGCTCCTACTTTGTATCCTTTCAAAACGTCTTCTTTCATCGATTTCGCTGTTAGGAAAATGATAGGCACCTCTTTGTTTTTTTCGCGGATTTCTCTTGCCAAAGTATAACCGTCTTTGTAAGGCATCATCACGTCAAGAATACACAAATCGTAATTGTCTTTCTTGAATTTTTCGAAACCTTCCATTCCGTTTTTAGCTAAAGTAACCTCGAAATCATTTATAATTAAATAATCTTTTAAAACCGCTCCGAAATTTGGATCATCTTCTACTAATAGAATTTTTTTGTTAGTTGTATCCATATTTTTTAATTTATTAAAGGCATTTTTATGGTAAAGGTACTTCCCTTTCCTTTTTCACTTTCTACAAAAATCTGACCGTTATGGTCGTCTATAATTCTTTTTACATAAGCCAACCCTAAACCATGTCCTTTGACATTATGCAGGTCGCCGGTGTGCTCTCTGTAAAACTTTTCAAATATTCTCTTTTGGGCTATTTTGCTCATTCCGGCGCCATAGTCCTTTACTTTTATAAGGATATAGTCTTTTACATTTTCCGTTGAAACCTCAATTACGGGCGTTTCCGGAGAATATTTTATGGCATTATCCAATATGTTAACCATCACATTCGTAAAATGAACATCGTTTAATAAAATCGTGTTTCGTTTGGCTTCCAGATTTACCCGAATTGTTCCTCCACGATCTTCGATAATCAGATTCACGTGTTCTATGGCATCTTCAATAATATCGTGAACGTTGGTTGGTTCTTTGCTGATTTCTAACTCTTTGCGCTCCAATTTTGAAATTCGGAGTACGTTTTCCACCTGCGCGTGCATTCGTTTGTTTTCGTCGCGAATCATTTGAAGATAACGTTGCACTTTTTCTTTATCTTCTATAATTTTTGGGTTTTTAATCGCATCTAAAGCAAGATTAATGGTTGCTATAGGTGTTTTAAACTCATGCGTCATATTGTTAATGAAATCGGTTTTAATTTCCGAAATCTGTTTTTGTTTAATCAATTGGTTCAGTGCACTGAAATAAGCGACAATAATTACCAATGTAAAAATGAGCGATAACGATGTGATGCCTACCAGCGATGAAAACAAAAATTTTCCTTTGTGAGGGAAACTTACCAGCAACTGGTATTTGTTTTCGTTATCATTGTCTGTAAAAACCGGAATGCTGTAGGTTGACTTTTTATCGAAATTGAAATCTTCCGATTTTATTTTCGTAGCCAATCCGTTACTGTAAATACCGAATTCGAATGGCGTTTTCACACCGTACTGGCGTAATTCGTTGGCCAACATTGCATTAAGCCGCTCTTTCGAAATCCTGTCCTGCAAGGGTTTTAAAGCTACAATGTCCTTGAAATATATCTCAAATTGTGCTTTATCCAAAATATCGAGCGATCCGGATTTTTCTAGAGTTATGTCCGGCGTGCTTTTTTTCTGAATTCCGGAATTATCGATGATGTTTCCGTTAAAAATTTCTGTTTTACGTTTTGCAACGAAACTTTTTAGCGGCACCGAATCAGAATTTTTATCAAAGAACGAACGGTTTAAATTGTAATCTTCTGAAATAATAGTATTCGAATAAATGATTTGCTCATTGGTTTTCGGATTGCGTTCCACAAAGAAATACTCTTTCAAGTCACTTTGCTTAGGGGCTTTCCCGATACTGTCTTTCAGTTTATTGTATTTTCTGTAAAATTCAAAGAACTCCTGCTGTTGCAATTTATCTGCCACATTACCCACAACCTGTTGCACATGGTATTTGAATTGCTCTTCATTATTCTTATAAGAAGTATCAATCCAATACAGCTGAACGAGAATTATCCCCAAGAGGGACAAACTCATCAAAACAACAAGCAATCGGAAACGCGTTTTATTCATCAAAACAAAATTAACATTTTAACATTTAGACCTTAAAAATATTAACCAAAGATTAACATCTGCCCTTCATTTTACAGATTATTCAATTCTTTAAGAATTTCGGTTACTTTTTTTTCAGACTCCTTTAAATCGATGTTTTCAATTACAAAATCACTCCTTTTTATTTTCTCTTCTTCTGGCCATTGGTTTTGCATCCGTTCTAAAACCTGCGCCTTTGTAACTTTGTCGCGCTGCATAACTCGTTCAATTCTAACAGCTTCCGGAGCCGTTACCATTATTATTTTATCACAGTCTTTATAACTTCCGCTTTCAAAAAGTATGGCCGCTTCTTTAACAATAAAAGGTTCGTTTTTGTGTATTTTCAGCCATGTAAGAAAATGTTTTTTAACTTCCGGATGTACAACGCTATTAAGCTGTTCTAATTTTTTCGGATTGGAGAAAACAAGAGTCGCAATTTTTTTCCGATCCAAAACATGGTTTTCTATTACATTTTCCTCAAAAACCGACTGTACCTTTTTAACCGTTTCCGGATTGTTCATTAGTTTTTTTGCTTCATCATCAGCAATATACACAGGAACCCCAAGCGCTTTGAAATAGCCCGCTATGGTTGATTTTCCGCTACCGATGCCACCTGTAAGTCCGATTATCTTTGTCATATTATTTATTAAAAAACAATTCCGGGAAAGCGGTTTCGGGCTGTTGTTTTTTCAATTTAATTTTGATGAACGACTGTAAAAACCCGACACCGTATCCGACAAACTGAAAAATGGCTGCAAAAACAGACAAAAATCCAATCCAGGGATTTAAATTTTCTATAGAACCGATCCAGAACAATAAAATAAAATAAGCCGCATATACTTTAATCGGAATTGAAAATCCGAAGGCGAATAAAAGTAAAGAGAGCGCAAATCCAAACAGAAAAAGTGTAGGAAACCAAAACGTTATTTTACTGTATTTTGGGTACCAGGAATCCAAAATAGGTCTGGCTTTTCCGAATTTATTAACTTGTTTGTAGAACTTACTGAAATCTATTCTTCGTTTATGATATACGTAGGAATCTTTGAATAATCGGGTTTTGAAACCTTTTTCCCAAAGTCGGATGGACAAATCCGGGTCTTCTCCGGGATGAATATTTCCGAAACCACCCGACGCTTCAAAAGCCTTTTTAGACAATCCCATATTAAAACTTCTTGGCTGAAACTTTCCTATTTTTTCCGAACCGCCACGAACCCCACCTGTTGTTAAAAACGAAGTCATGGTAAAGTTTATTGCTTTTTGGACTGAAGAAAAGGAATCCAATGCATTATCGGGTCCGCCGAAACAATCCACGTACTTTTTCTTCAGGTTTTTATCTACCGAAGCCAAATAATCTTCCGGTAAAATACAATCCGAATCTAAAATCAAGAAGTAACTGCCCATGGCATGCTTCATCCCGAAATTTCTGGAATCGCCAGGACCGGAATTGGGCTTGCTGAAATAAGAAATAAACAATTTCCCTTCATACTTTTTAACCACATCCTTACAAGGTATAGTTGAACCGTCTTCAACTATAACAACTTCAAAATCTTCATGATAAACCTGTTCTGCCAAACTTTTTAGCAGTTCCTCTACTTCATCAGGTCGGTTATACACCGGAATAATAAATGAAAAATACATTGCTGCAAATAAATTTTAACAAAGGTAATGCTATAAAAACAAAAAAGCCACTTGAAAAAGTGGCTTTTGAATTATTTTGAGTGAATTTATTATTGCTTAACCACTTTAATGGTTTTCGTTATTCCGTCAACATTTGCTTTAACCAAATAATTACCGGAAGAAAGTACAGACATGTCTAATTGGGTTTGTGCAGCATTTAATTGTTTTGATAAAACTTCCTGTCCTAACATATTATAAACAGATACTGAAGATATTTCTGTAGAATAGGATAAATTTAAAACATCCTTAACCGGATTAGGATACGCTTTGAAAGCATCTGAAACAAAATCCTGAGCTGATAACAGTTGATTAGTGGACACTTTCAAACAAAAGGTTCCTTCTGAAGTAGCATCATAACCAGAAACCCTAACATAATACGTTTGACCTACATTTACAGGAGCATCCGAAATAATTGAATTCCAAGAGAAACCATTACTTAAGGTTGTAGTCCCTCCATCCTGATCGCAACTCACTTCTGTTAAAGAACCACAAGTTCCTGAATATAATGAAATCTCAGAATCGACAAGAGTTCCTCCGGTAAAATCTGTTGAAACATCTACTGTTGCAATACCACTTGGAACGGTAAATGAAAACCAAACATCGTTTTCACCGTATACGAAACAAGAAGCCGCAACTACCCCTGAATCTGTAGCGCCTGCATTTGTAGCATTTGTATTGGTCCCATCACAAAAAGTAGAATCTACTGTTAATGAAATTGCATTCACACATTCGTCATTTGCTGGTGCAGGTGGAGGCGCACATGTCGCAGAGATACACTGGATAGTAGTAGTATGGCAATCGGAATCCGTTTCACAGCCATTACTCAAAGAGATATGAAATCTGACCGTGCTTACAGCGACAGCATTTACAGTTAAGGGTGAATTCCCAAATGCAATTACGTTGTCTGAATCATCAGTTACCGTGATATAATTTCCTGCTCCGCCTGTTGCAGTAAATTCATAATCGTTCCCAATAATAAGACCGGTAATTACGGAATATTCGCCGGCATAATTACAACTTGTAATTTCCTGAACGACTCCCGTATTAGAGGAAGTTACATCCGAAAAAGGATATTGGCTGGTTGAAATACATTGCGCTTTAACCGCAACACCAACAAAAAATAAACAGATAAATAAAGTAATTTTTTTCATAAGCTTTTAGTAGTTTGGATAAAAATAGTAAATATTTTCAGATAATTAACATTATTACATATTTCTTATAAAAAATAACAAATTACTCGTAAAAGCATAAAAAAAGGTGGTCTTTCGACCACCTTTTAAAAAAAACAACGTGTTTAGATTATTGTTTTACCACTTTAATTGTTTTAACCAATCCGTCAGCTGTAACTTTTACAATGTAGTTACCGGCATTAAGATTTGATAAATCAATTTGTCCTTGTGAAGCATTTAATGTTTTTGTCATAACATTTTGACCTAACATATTATAAACTTCAACAGAAGTAATATCTGAAGAATATGAAAGATTCAACATGTCTTTAACTGGGTTAGGATAAGCTCTGAAAGAAGCACTATCAAAAGATCCCGTACTTAATGATGCATCGTAAGCTGAAATTCCGAAGTTTCCAACTGCATCATTATTATATTCGTAAGCTCTGATTAAAATTGTATTTCCAGGTGTTTGTCCCGTTAATGATAATTTTGAAAAACCTACTGCAAATTCGGTAGCACCATCATCATCACAACCGATTTGTGTTGGAAAAGCACAATCACCTGAATAAGCTGTAATTACAGTATCAATTCCTGCACCTCCTCCTACCGGAGTTCCTGTTTCAATCGTAATATTTCCGCTGGCAGGCACTACAACACTATACCAAACATCTCCTCCGCTAAATCCGAAACAAGTTGTTGGTGCAGTCTGACTTGAAGTTGTCGCGCCCGCATTAGTTCCGTCTACTGGGTTATCACTGTAAACTCCGCCTGGTGTTAAAGCAACTGCATTAGTACAATCGTCATTTGCAGGAGGTGTTGCCAATGTTGTGAAAGACACTGTAGACCAAGCACTGTATGTTCCTGAACCACAATCAGTTCTCACATGGAAATAATAAGTAGTTACAGGGTTTAGTGATGCCGCATCATAGGTTTCACCAGCTAAATTAGTACCTGCACCTGCTGGAGCTGTTGCTACCTGATCGATAACATATTGGTAGTTTCCTGATGTTGCAGTCCAAGTTATCGATGCACTTGCATCTGTGATTGAGTTTACAGCTAATCCTGATGGAGAAGGACATGCCGGTGTTAACTCTAATTTAAAATCGTCAAAAGCTACATACCAAGGTGAAGAACTTGGTTGGTTAACTCTTACAGCAAAATAATAAGTTCCTGAAGATGAAGGAACGAAAGTTCTTTTCACTTCAGCATACGACTGAATCGCTATTGTTCCTGATCCCGGTACATTGTAGCTGCCACCCAATTGAGTAGCACCAACAGAACTAGCTGACGTATTGTAGAACATATCTACTACCCAACCAGTTCCACCATCACCTTGAACAAAAGTAGAGAAATCATAAGAAGTCCCTGCTGTTAAATCAAATCCAACAGTCCAGATATATTCATTTGTAGATGACCATGCATTTCTTATGTAATTTGCACCGGATCTGGCAGTATTATATGTGGTTGCATTTGAAGACGACCAATCACCAATTTCTTTAAACCAACATGAAGGGAAATTTGTAGTTCCTAAAGTAGTTAAGCCGTCGAAATTTTCAGTCCAAGGCAAAGAAGTCACCGCTCCACAAGAAACGATTGAAGCAACAGATGAATAAGCAAAAAGACCTGAAGTAGTACAAGTAATTTTTAATCTGTATTGGATTGGAGTACCCGCATAAACCGGTGGTGTATAAGACAATGTTGTTGCGCCTGTTCCGCCAACAGCATTTGCCCAGTTAGAACCACCATCAGTAGATTGTTCCCATTGATATGACAAACCGCTTACACCTGTAGTCTGACCAGTAATACTTAATGCAGCAGAAGCTTGTCCGCTGATAAGTGTTTGGGAAACCGGAGATGCTGTTCCTGCAACTGGAGTTCCCGCACACGCAGGAGGTGGTGTAAAGGTAAAAATTTGACCTGTAGCAGGTTTCGTACTAATATTTGTTGTTGATGTAGTACTGCTTACAGCTGGAGTTGAAACACTTGTTAAGTTTAAGTAACTTCCCGCTCCGGATCCAGTTGCTGAACCGATACCAATAGTTGCTGACCCTGACGCTACGTTTGTAGCCTCTTGTCTGTAAACAAATTCAATAACGTTTGTTGTTTCATAAAGTTTAACTTGAAAACTGATTACTGGCGTAGCACCAGAATTCCAGTTCCATTCCCAATTTCTCCATTCAACAGTTAAAACTCTGTTAGGAGCGGAACCGGTAACTTCATATCCCGCAACAGAAGAAGCTGGTGTAGCACCATCCAAATCATCCCATAAAGGTGCAATGATTGGTCTTGATGTAGCATTTGCTGTCGACAAGTCGTTTGTAGTTAAAACCGCTGTTCCGGTAGTATTCAAACTAATAAAACCATTGGAACCCATTTTAAATTGGGTATAATTCACACCTTCATAAACAAATGTAAATCCAATATTTTGTGCAGGGCTTAAATAACTATCAGCTCTTACAGCTGTTAACAGAGTAGCTGCACCACTCATTTCTGTATAAGTGCCCATACTGTTTGAAAAAGCATAAGTTGATGCTGATTGCGCATACGAACCCGTAATAGCAAACATCAATAATGCCATCAATAAAGTAATTTTTTTCATGTTATAACTTTTAAAATTAAAGCATAAAATTAATAACAATAATCTTAATTATAACATAAATCAGACATAAAACACAAAACTCACGACAAAGCGTGAGTTTTATAACAATTTTTAAGGATTTTACTTACTTAATGCTCTCTATCTGAACCATTTCATCAGTGTCCGCAAGGTAATCCACCCCGTCAAAACCGAAACCAAACAGGTTTAAAAAGTCTTGTTTGTAACCTGCTAAATCCCCAATTTCAACCAGAGATTCTGTAGTAGATTCTGTCCATAATTTAGCAATTGTCTCCTGAACATCAGTTCTCATCTCCCAATCATCGATACGAATTCTTCCTTTGTCATCCGTTGGAACAGCTGCACCACTATATAACCTGTCATGGAATAATCGCTGAATTTGCTCGATACAACCTTCATGAATACCTTTTTCTTTCATGATTTTGTATAATAAGGAGATATACAAAGGAATTACCGGGATGGCAGAACTTGCCTGAGTAACCAACGCTTTGTTTACCGATACATAACCCTTACCGTTAATATCTTGTAACTTATCTGTGATCTCAAAAGCAGTAGATTCCAAATGATCTTTTGCTCTACCGATAGTCCCTTTTCTGTAAACGGCTTCCGTAACTTCAGGGCCGATATAAGAATAGGCAACGGTAGTTACACCATCAGCCAGTACACCTGCTTCTTTCATGGCATCCATCCACATTGACCAGTCTTCACCTCCCATTACCACAACCGTATTGTCGATATCCTCTTGGTTTGCAGGCTCAATCGAAACCTGAGATACATTTCCGGTATGGAAATCAACCGTTTTGTTAGTAAATGTTGTTCCGATAGGTTTTAAAACAGAACGATGTGTAACGCCTGTAACCGGATGAACACGAACCGGAGAAGCCAAACTGTAAATAATCAAATCAACCTGACCCAAATCAGCTTTAATCATATCGATGGTTTGTTGTTTCACTTCATTTGAAAAGGCGTCACCATTGATACTTTTAGCATACAATCCAGCTTTATGAGCTTCCTGCTCGAAAGCAGCAGAATTGTACCAACCCGGAGAAGCTGTTTTTCCTTCCATTGGCGGTTTTTCAAAAAACACACCAATCGTAGAAGCGTCTGAACCGAATGCACTTGTAATTCTTGAAGCCAAGCCAAATCCGGTAGAAGCTCCTATAACCAATACGCGTTTTGGTCCGTTAATTTTTCCTTTTGATTTTACATATTCAATTTGATTTTTCACATTTTGTTCGCACCCTTTTGGATGGGCCGTCAAACAAATAAATCCTCGCATTCTAGGTTCTATAATCATTTCCTGCTTATTTTATTTATTCTATTTTTGGTTTGTTTGTTCGAAATTTCAGTAAAACAAAAGTAAGTTAAAAAATTAATTCAACAACGCTTTTGCATGATTTAGCGCCGAATCAGTGATGTCTTTGCCGGATAACATTTCGGCAATTTCAACGATACGCTCTTCGGCAGACAATAATTTCAATTCGGATATTGTGCTTTCGCCCTGAATGGATTTGAACACTTTGTAATGTTGTTGTCCTTTTGCGGCAATCTGCGGCAGGTGTGTAATGGCAAAAACCTGCATTTCACTGCTCATCCCTTTCATAATATCTCCCATTTTATGTGCAATTTCACCCGACACCCCGGTATCGATTTCATCAAAAATGATGGTCGGCAATTTGGAATACTCCGCCAAAATTGCTTTAACCGCCAGCATGATGCGCGAAAGCTCTCCGCCCGAAGCAATTTTTTTCAACAAGCCAAAATCAGTACCTTTATTAGCAGAGAAAAGCAATTGAATTTCGTCTTTCCCAAAAGCATTAAATGTTTCCTTAGGTCGAATATCAAACTGAAAACGCGCATTCGGCATTCCGAGTTGTGATAAAACGGAAGTGATTTTATCGGTTAAAATCGGAACTGCTTTAGTTCTGCTGACTGAAATCGTGTTCGCCATTTGCTCCAAATCCAGAGTGATTTCCTGAACTTCAGTTTCCAATTTTTGAATCGTGGTTTCCAAATCATCGGCTAAAACCACTTTATTATCCAAATCATGCTGAATTTCCAACAATTCTTCTACAGAACCAACCTGATGTTTTTTCTGTAAGGAATAAATGGTTTGCAGTTTTTGATTTACCAATTCCAATTGCTCCGGATCGTTAACCAGCTTTTCGGATTGGTTGAAAAGTTCGTTTACAATATCATCGAACTCAATCAACACACTGGAAACACGTTCGTTCAATTCATTAAATTCCGGAGACAATCCGGCAATTTTCTGCAATGCGGTTTTTACTTCTTTTATATTTTGAATGATCCCAATTTGCTCCTCATTAGCCAACGCCAACGATTTATCTAAAGCTTCTTTGATAAATTCGACATTATTAAGTCTCTCAAAAACAGCTTCAAGTTCCGATTGTTCTCCGGTTTTTAAATTAGCCGCAAGCAATTCTTCCAACAAAAAGGTATTGTAATCCTGTTCTTTAGATAATGCTTCTTTATCTGAAATGAGTTTTTTCAACTGACTTTTGATCTGCTTGTATTCAGAAAGTCGGTTTTGATAAGCTGCTAAAGTTTCGGAATTTCCGGCGATAGCATCTAAAATTCGGATCTGATATTCTTCTTCCGACAATTCACGAGTCTGATGTTGGGAATGGATGTCGATTAAAAACTCACCCAATTCCTGTAATTCATTCAGATTTACCGGACTGTCGTTCACAAAAGCACGGGATTTCCCTGAGGGCAAAATTTCTCTTCGGATAATGGTTATCGGTTCATAATCCAAATCATTGTCCAAGAAAAAAGGCTTTAAATTGTAGTTATCGATTTGAAATTGCGCTTCTATGACGCATTTCTGTTCTTTATCTTTTAGCGATGTTAAATCGGCTCGTTTTCCTAAAACCAAACCTAAAGCTCCCAGAAGTATGGACTTCCCTGCTCCGGTTTCACCGGTAATAATAGACATTTTGTTGGAAAAATGCATGTCCAACTGTTCTATCAAAGCGAAATTTTTAATGGATAAATGTATCAGCATAATTTGTGCTTGTGGAAAATTAGTCTAAACACAAATTTAGAATTTTATAGCATTCCATTTAGCGGAATTTAACGGCGAAACCCTGTTTAACGTTTCAGATAATTCCGCTATGTTAACATTCGGACCTCCTGAAAAAACAGCTACTATTTCGTCTGCTTTGGCATCAAAAAAGATTCGGGTAATGAAAGCATTCGGACGCACGTTGTGAATCTTGGAAACTGTCTGAATGGCTTTAACGATATTCTCTTTTGCTTCTTTGGGTTTATCAGCCATTTTATCCATTCCTAAGAAATGATATTCGTATAAGGCCTCACGATAAGGAGTAAATGTATTGGAAAGCAAATCGTTTACTAAGTAATAACGGTTTTGTTTTTTTTCCGTTTGTGTCCAACCTGCCGCCCCGCTTGACTGTGCCAGATTGGCAATGTTAGCAGCACTTTCTATGAATTTTGTACCGCCCTGACTTGAAAAAGTATCAGCATCCAAACCTATTATAATGTTCGCATAGAAAGCAACAACCGCAATCAGATTAGAATCGTAACTGTTCGGATTGTAAACAAAATTTTCAAATTCAAGATATCTGAAATTAAATTCCTTGTCGTTAAAATTAAATACCGGAGAACCGTAAGTTGAATTATACACCGGTCTGGAAGACTGGATTTGTAGTGTGCAGGTAAATTCGTTGGATTCGTAAGACTGAATGGTAATAAACATACTGCAGTCGATACGCTCTTTGTTGGCAAAATTTCGGGTAGTCCATTTGGTATTGTTAACAAACTCGCCCAAAGAACGCTCCAATGTTTTGAAAATCTGAACATTGGCTGCGGTAATCTGATCATAATTAACTTTTACCGTACAGTTTAATTCCTGACTGTATCCGAAATAAGAAACCAATAAAAGTGCTGTTATAATCCAATTACGCATAATGTTCTGTTATTTTATTGACAATATCCTTTGCCACATCTTCCTTCGATTTTAAATCCATAGGTTCAATGGAAAAATTCTTATCGATAAACGTTACTTTATTGGTGGGTTTTCCAAAACCGGCACCTTGATCGTTTAACGAATTAAGAACTATCAAATCTAAGTTTTTTTTCTGAATTTTCTGCTTTGCGTGTTCAATTTCATTTTCAGTTTCCAATGCGAAACCGATTAAAAACTGTTGTTTTTTAATTTCACCAAGCGATGCGAGAATATCTTTTGTTTTTTCCAATTCAATTGAAAACGCGGTGTCGTTCTTTTTTATTTTCTGCGCGGCAACATTTTTAGGACGATAATCTGCAACAGCAGCTGCAGCTACCATCACATCCATATCTTTAAAATACTGATGACAAACCTTATACATTTCTTCAGCGGAAGTTACCCTTTCCACTGTCACCAGAGAATGTTTCAACTGCAGATGTGTGGGTCCGGAAACCAAAATCACTTCGGCACCTAAATCAGCTGCTGCTTTGGCTATATCATACCCCATTTTTCCGGTAGAATGATTTCCGATAAAACGCACGGGATCAATCGCCTCGTAAGTTGGACCGGCTGTAACCAATATTTTTTTTCCTTTTAACGGAAGTTTGCTTTCGATGTCTTTTTCCAGAAAAGCAATAATGTTTTCAGGTTCTGCCATTCTTCCTTCACCGGAAAGTCCGCTTGCCAATTCGCCGGTTTCTGCCGGAATAATAATATTACCGAAGTCTCTCAAGGCATTAAAACTGGCTACAGTAGAACTGTGTTTGTACATATCCAAATCCATTGCCGGAGCAAAATAAACAGGACATTTGGCAGAAAGATAAGTGGCAATTAAAAGATTATCACAATTGCCGTTCACCATTTTGGAAAGTGTATTGGCAGTTGCCGGAGCAATGAGCATCAAATCGGCCCAAAGTCCAAACTCAACGTGATTGTTCCATTGTTCATTCTCGTTTTCCTCACTTAAGAAGGTAGAATAAACCGGATTTTTGGAGAGTGTTGACAGTGTTAACGGTGTAACAAAATCTTTAGAAGCAGGCGTCATGATTACCTGAACCTGAGCGCCTGCTTTTATAAGTAGTCTAACTAATGTTGCTGTTTTATATGCGGCAATTCCTCCGGAAATACCGAGTAATACTTTTTTTCCGCTTAAAACAGACATACTGTTATTGTTTATTTGAATCTCTGTAATAGATTTTACCTTCCAACCACTCTTGAACTGCTAACGCGTGTGGTTTTGGTAATTTTTCGTAAAACTTGGAAACCTCGATTTGCTCTTTGTTTTCGAAAATTTCTTCAAGACTATCATTATAAGTAGCAAACTCCTCAAGCTTGTCAATCAATTCTTTTTTGATTTCAGAGTTGATTTGATTCGCTCTTCTTGCCATAATAGTAATCGCTTCATATACATTCCCCGTTGGCTCTTCGATTTTACTCTTATTGTAGGTAATTGTATTTACAGGAGCTGTAGTCTTCTTTAAATCCATACTTAATTATTTAGAAAATTTTTGTAATTCAGTTTCAATAATTGCCAATTTTTCATCGGCATCAGTTTTATATTTTGTGTCAGGTTTAAAACGGAGTAATCCGGAATAAGCCAATTTAGCCAAATTTAATCGCTCTTCCATTTTGGAAGGCACACTGTTTAACGCCAGTTTGTATGAGGAATCAAACTTATAATATAAAGCTTCCTCTTTGTATTTTGTGCCGGGATAATCAGAAATAAAATTATCCAAAGAACGAATAGCTGATTTAAAATCTGAAATCGTATTGTATTGCTTTGCGATTTCAAACGCTTTTTTCTCTAACTTGTCTCTAAGGACAGTCATAATCTTGTTTGCCTCGTCCAAATTCTGTGAATTCGGATAAGTATTGATATAATTCTGTAACTTTTCAATTGCCTTATCAGTATCGGATTGATCCAGAGAATACACCGGAGACAGGTAAGAATAACACTTCGCACCTAAAAAGGCTGTTTCTTCTCTGTGCTCACTTTTAGGATATGTAGCCGCAAATGACTCGAACTGATAGGCAGCTAAATAATATTGTTCTGTTTTATAATACGACTGAGCAAACATGTAAAACAACTTTTCGGCCTGAGGCTTTCCTCTGTTTGGACCGGCTATCTGCTCGAATAATCGAATGGCTTTGGTATATTTTTCTTTTTCGTATTTTTGAGTTGCCACTTCATATTTAAACGCCAAATCTTCTGATTTTAAAGCTTTTTGGTACGGACTACAAGAAACAAAAAGTACTGAAAAAAGTAAAATATATAAAAATTTATTCATGTTTCGTTTTGGTTATAATGCCTGTAAACGTAATTTTACATTACCTTCAAAAGCAAATGCAAAGTTAATTATTAATTATAGATTACAAAATCTTTTTTTCATGTCTTAAAAAAGCAAAAGATGCCATAAAAAGACATCTTTCCTTTAACTCACTTTATCGTGATTTATTTTACTGAACCGGGCTGATTTCCGGAAAAATTTTTCATATCGTTATCAAACAGATACAATCCGCCTTTATCATCACCAATTAAGTTGATTTTATCCAAAATTGTTCTTGCAGTTGCTTCTTCTTCAATTTGTTCCGAAACATACCATTGCAGAAAATTATGTGTAGCATAGTCTTTTTCACCCAAGGAAACATGAACCAGATTATTAATACTTTGGGAAACCATTACCTCATGTTCATACAATTGTGTAAACAGTGCCTTAAAAGACGAACAATCCAAAACTGGCTCAATCACATTCGGGATTTTTGCATTTCCTCCACGCTGATTGGCATATTTTACCAATTTAAGCATGTGCATGCGCTCTTCGTCGGATTGATTGTACATGAAAGTTGCGATTCCTTCAAACCCCTGAACTTCCGCCCAAGAGGCCATAGCCAGATAAATTTGGGAAGAATCTGCTTCTACTTTAATTTGATTGTTGATTGCAGTCTCTATAGATTTTGACAACATAGATTTCTGTTTTTGTTAGAAATGCTAATTTACGACTTTCTTTACAAAAGCATCAAGGCGATTTGCTAAATCTTCGTTAACATTTACCAATGGCAAACGAACTGTGTTTTCAGACAATCCCAATGATTTAAACACTTCTTTGATACCGCCCGGATTTCCCTGTTCGAAAATCATATCGATACTGTCGGCAAGCAAATAATGCAATTTGTAAGCTTCGTCTACTTTTCTTTGCAATCCTAAACGCACCATTTCAGAGAATTCTTTTGGAAAACCTTCACCGATTACTGAAATCACACCCGCTCCACCAGCTAAAACCATTGGAAGAGTAATCATATCATCTCCTGAAATCACAAGGAAATCTTTTGGTTTGTCCTGAAGTAATTTCATAGCTTGTACAATGTCTCCGGCGGCCTCTTTAATTGCGATTACGTTTTTAAAATCATTCGCTAATCGGATTACCGTTGACGGCAACATATTACTTGCGGTTCTACCTGGAACATTATACAAAATCACGGGTAGCGGAGACGCTTCTGCCACCATTTTAAAATGCTGATAAATCCCTTCCTGTGTAGGTTTGTTATAATACGGAGAAACAGACAAAACTGCTGAAAATCCTGAAAAATCTCTTGTTTTCAATTCTTCCACAACTTTCATGGTATTGTTCCCTCCTACTCCTAAAACCAATGGCAATCTTCCGTTGTTGGCTTCTTTAACGGTACGGATAACCAATTCTTTTTCGTCTGCCGTAAGGGTTGCCGATTCAGCCGTGGTCCCTAAAACCACTAAATACTCCACACCACCGTCAATTACATAATTCACAATTCTTTTCAATGCTTCCACATCAACAGAAAAATCTTTTTTGAATGGGGTTACCAACGCTACTCCGGTACCAATAAATGCCTGCATTTTATATCTTTTTTAAAATTTTTAAATATTTGAACAATTCCGTTACAAATTCCGAATGTTTTTCAGCTACTGTTGTTATCATAAAAGCATTCAATCGTTTCTCAACAGTGGAAAAACCGACTTTAAATTTTGCTTTCGACTGCAAAGTTACCAATACTAACGGAGGTTTTTCAACATCATAATAACTAATTAACATATCGAACGGTTTGTTAATAAAATCCGTAATATCCTGTTTCTGAAATTCTGCTCCAAATGAAATAGAATCCCTGCTGAAAAACGGGTTTTCAAAGGTATCTTTCTTTTTAATTTTGTCCCGGTAAATAAGAATTTCGAGAGCATTCCGGTCGATTCCGTTTTTGGTAATTTCTGAAATCAGCGCTTCTTTTTGGGTAAAATAACTTTCATCAATCAGCAATCCAACGGTTTGTATTTTATCTTCGGTTACAACAGGCTTATAATTGACTAAGGATTTTTTAACTAATTTTTTAATTGAAAAATCCTTTAAAAGTTTTAAAAACATAGTAATTTTACTTGGAATACAAATTTAACGAAATAAGACTTATTACGAATGGTAAAGTTAAGAAAGTATAACCGTTTTTTCATACAATTTATTGTTGCTTTTTCGGTTTTTTTATTGATTTCCTGTGGTGGAAACAAATATTACAATTCGAAAATAGAAGGAAAACAAATTGGAATTACAGCACAATCCGGCGAAGTAAAATCAATTGATGCTTTTGTTGCACCTTACCGCGAACACATCAACAAAGACCTTGATAATGTGTTGGCCTATGCTCCGGAAACGTTGGACAAAAGTAAAGGGGAATGGCAAACCACGATAGGCAATCTTATGGCCGACATGACAATCGAAATGGGCAATCCCTTTTTTTTGTCCCGCGAAAAAAAAGACATCGACATTTGCATCTTAAATCACGGAGGAATCCGATCCATCTTACCCAAAGGGAATGTCACTACACGCACCGCATTCGAAATCATGCCTTTTGAAAACAGTCTGATTATCGCAGAACTGAAAGGAACTGAAATCCGCGAAATGGCAAATTACATTCTGAAAGAAAGAAAACCGCATCCGTTAAGGGGATTGGAAATAATCATCGACAAAAACACCATGACCGTAAAATCGTTATCCGTTAAAGGAAAACCGCTGGACGATTCGAAAACCTACTATGTAGCTACTTCCGATTATTTATCAAACGGAGGCGATAATATGGTATTTTTTAAGAAAGCGATAAAATCATACGACATGAATTACAAGCTTCGCAACCTAATGATTGATTATTTCAAGAAAACAGACACAATACCTGTAATTACCAACAAAAGAATAATCCTGGAATAAGATGAAAAGAAGAGATTTTTTAAAGAACACAGCAGCAAGTTCCGCATTATTGACGTTGGGTGGTTTATCGTTAAGCAGTTTTGATACCACAGAAACAACTTCTGAAATAAAAAAAATTACCATCCTGCATACTAATGATGTGCACAGTCATATTGATCCCTTTCCCGCCGATCATCCTAAGAATCCAAACATGGGAGGCGTAGCAAGAAGAGCCGCTCTGATTGAACAAATCCGAAAAGAGGAAAAAAACGTTTTACTGTTGGATGCCGGAGATATTTTTCAGGGAACACCTTATTTCAATTACTATGGGGGCGAATTGGAATTCAAGTTAATGAGCATGTTACAATATGATTTGGCCACCATGGGAAATCACGATTTCGATAACGGGATTGATGGTTTTTATGCGCAATTACCTCATGCAAAATTCGATTTTGTTTCTGCTAATTACGATTTTAAAAATACCATTCTAAACGACATCATAAAACCCTATAAAATACTGCACAAAGACGGCATTAAAATCGGAATTTTCGGTTTGGGAGTGGAACTTCAGGGATTGGTGAGTCCGCAACTTTACAAAGAAACGGTGTACAACAATCCGGTGGAAATTGCGCAAGACATGACGCGAATTCTCAAACAGGAAAAAAACTGCGACTTAGTCATTTGTTTGTCCCATTTGGGCTTTAAATACACCAATGAGCCGGAAAAAATTTGCGATGTGAATCTGGCCCGACAAACCAAAGACATTGATTTAATTATTGGCGGACATACACATACGTTTCTTGAGAAACCGGTTATCGAAAAAAACAAGGACGGCAAGGAAGTTATGATAAATCAGGTGGGCTGTTACGGAATCAATCTTGGAAGAATTGATTTCTATTTTAATCCGAAAAGCAAAACCGGTTCAGGAAACGGCAGAAGCATTATTGTTTAATTGTTTTTCCTGATTTATAGAAATAACTGCCATGTAAAGCAAATATTGAGCAACAGAAAATATGGCGATAGCGATGGGTCTGAATATTGGCAAAGAAAGATAATAAAAATCGATTGCCACAATGAAACGCATAAAAGTGAACAGGATAACACTGATTAAAACATAGGTATTAATCCTGTTTGTTGCTATAAAATAATTTGCCAGTGCTACTCCTCCCAACAAAATTACAAGCAGTCCGTTAAGCAGTACAAAATAAAATGCATCTCCCAATTTATCATTCAGTAGCCCTAAAACAGTAATAAAAATAATTACGAAAGGAAAAGTTCCAATTATAAACGGTAATGTTTTAGGAGGTTTACAGCATTTCAAAATTAAAATCAGAACGGACAGTCTGCTTAAAAAAGTATTTAAGATTCCCAATACCATTGTATTTTTTTCAGAACTGATAAAACAAATATTGGCAATCCACATAAAAAAAAGCGCCAAAACAAAATATCGACTAATTTCTTTTTTACTCACATTCAACAAATAGAGAAAAAACAACGTTGGCATTAAAAGAGGTTTTACAAGATAGAGAAGGTTCACATCTTTTAAATATTCCGCATAAATCAACACCAAGCTTATAAGCAGATAAAGCAGTTTTATTTTTTCAGAGAACCATATTTTCGTCAATTCGAAACCCATATCATTATTTTAAAACAGAAACTTACTTCATCAAATATTCATTAACTAAAAACACTACCCTCTTTCCTTCCCAAGAGCTTTATTTTCAAATAAGAGCATTGTTTTTAACAGAAAAAATTGCGCCGTAACAAACAACAACATTGCAATTGGCCTGAAAAGTTTTATTGAAACATAATACAAATCTATCGATACCAAAAACTGAATGAAGGTGAAAAATAAGGCACAGATTAAAAAATAAGTATTTGTTCTGTTGGAATCGATAAAATAATTGGCCAGTGAATAAGCACCCATAAAAATCATAAACGCCCCGTTGATAAAAAAGAAATACACACCGGTTTCGATATTTTCATAAACCAACTGAAAAACACAACAATAAATAAACGAAAAAGGAATTACCGCAATCAAAAAAGACACCTTATTTGGGAACGAAGTATTTACCAGAATTAGATAAATGATGAATATCCAAAACACAAGATAACTAGCCGTGCCTTTAAAAATAAATTCCGGAGTCTGATTGATAAAAAACAAATTCGCCATCCAGATAAACAACAGTGCCGACAGGTAAATCCAGTTAACTTTTTTGGACATCACAACATACAAAACACCCAAAACAGGAATTAAAAAAGGTTTGGTGTAACTAATTATCCGAATGTCTTTTTCATATTCAGCAAAAATAACAAACAAAGAAAGTATACAATATACTATTCCGAGAAATGCTGCTATATTTTTTCGGAATTCAGTTCTCAATTTTTCAAATCTTTAAGAAGATAATATTGGGTTAGAAAATAATATGAGACTATCTGTGTGAAATTATTCAGATAGTCTAATATTTCAATTTCCAAAAAATCCTTTTTAAGAATATAAAAAACATCCGAAATTACAAATGACAAACTCGCTAAAATCATAAAAGTAGTATATCTCGAAGGTTTTATAATATAATTTAAGGAGGCTAACGTTCCTAGGGAAACCAGAACAATACCGTAAAGCACTATTAATCCTAAGTTTTCAGTTTTATTCTCTATGAGAACATCCACTATACTGATCAACAAAAAGATTAAAAAGAACACACAAATAAGCAACGCAAACAAATGTGTTTTATTGATAAATCGCAAACGTAACGTCACCAAATCATCAACAAGTCCTTTCAGAAAGAACAGATAAGCCAAAAGAAAAACGGCAATAATTAAAACAAAAAGGTTTTCCGAATCAATCAGTACAATCATGTCACCTGTAAAGAAAAGAATCGTTATCAAAGTATAAGTCCAACTGAATTTAATTTTTCTTTCCTGAAGATAATAGAAAAATATAGCCGGAACAATTACCGGTTTGGAAACCAGCATAAGTTCATTATTGCCCAATACAACTCCCAGCATGTAAACCATACACGCGATAAAATACATGATTAATGCAGGTTTATTCTTCATCGTAACTTATGGGTATGTATTGTTGTTTGCGGTATAAAAAATATTTAATAATGAAGTAAAATGAAATGACCTGACAAAACACATTGATATCTATAAAAACACTGAATTTTGCATAATGATTGTACAACACATAAAACAGATCACTTATGACCAAACAAAAAATGGTCAATAACAGAAAAAAACCGGCCTGATTACTTTTCAAAACATAATAGGTTACGGTTTCAATACCCAATACTACAAGCGTGATACCATAAACGAGAAGCAAACCATAATTTGCATCTGTGGTGTTAAAAACAAGCGATAAACCAACGTAAAGCAAGCTCAACAAAAAGACAATCACCAAACAGATTATCAAAACAGCATAGCTTGATATTTTAGGATTTTTCAAACGCAACAAATCTTGGGTAAGATAAAATCCGATAAACAAATAAGCAATCAGATTTAAAATCATTAGCGGCACCAATAAATCTTCATATTCGATCAGAATCATCATGTCGCCAATATAAAAAAAGAGCATTACCAAAGAAGGCAATAAAGCTACTTTCCCTTTACTTTCCTGCCAATAATAGAAATAAATTGCCGGAGCAATCATTGGTTTGAAAAGGAATGTAATTATAGAATCCCATTTCAAAACAATAGAAAGCACGTACACCAAAGATGCAGAAAAATATAAAATTAAGGCCGGTGCATTTTTACCCATGTATCATTGCTATAAAATCATCCTCGGTAATGATTGGAATATTCAACTGATTCGCTTTTTCAAGTTTGGCAGGTCCCATATTATCTCCGGCAACCACAAAATGAGTTTTCGCAGAAATGGAACTACCTACTTTTCCGCCGTTGTCTTCTATGGCTTTTTTCAGATCGTCCCGTGAAAATTTCTCAAAAACCCCCGAAACCACAAACGTTTTACCCGAAAGTACATCGGAAACCGTTGTGTCTGCTGAGGCGATTGCTTCCAGTTGAATTCCGTATTGTTTCAATCGCTCAATGATAAGCCTATTTTCTTGATTATCAAAAAATTCAATGACACTTTGGGCGATTTTTTCGCCTATTTCATCGACTAAAATCAAATCCGTCAGGGAAGCAGAAGCGATCGCATCGATTGATTTATAATGTTTTGCCAACTTTTTGGCCACTGTCTCCCCTACGTATCGAATTCCTAAAGCGTACAACACTCGTTCAAACGGGATTTCTTTGGATTTGGCTATCCCCTTAATCATATTATCGGCTGATTTTTCCGCCATTCGTTCCAGCGGAATGATTTGCTCTTTTTTAAGTTCGTACAAATCCGCATAATTGGTCACCAAACCATTGTTAAAAAGTAACGCTACGGTTTCTCCGCCCAATCCTTCAATATCCATCGCTTTGCGCGTAATGAAATGCTGAATTCTTCCGATAATTTGCGGTGGGCAACCGTAAAAATTTGGGCAATAATGATTCGCTTCACCTTCTTTTCGTTCCAATTCGGTTTGACATTCCGGACAATGGGTAATGTACTTTGTAGGTTCAGAATTAGCCGGTCGTTTCGTTAAGTCAACATCAATAATTTTCGGGATGATTTCGCCTCCTTTTTCCACAAAAACCGTATCACCAATTCGGATATCTAATTTTTCAATCTGATCTGCGTTATGAAGCGAAGCTCTTTTTACCACAGTTCCCGCCAACTGAACCGGCTCTAAATTAGCAACCGGTGTAATGGCTCCCGTTCGTCCAACCTGATAGGAAATCGAATTTAATTTCGTCGAAACCTGCTCTGCTTTAAATTTATAGGCGATTGCCCAACGCGGGGATTTTGCGGTATAGCCTAATTCATCCTGCTGATGAATATTATTAATCTTAACTACCACTCCGTCTGTTTCATAAGGCATTTCGTGTCGGTGCTTGTCCCAATAATTGATAAAGTCAAAAACTTCATTCATATTTTTGGCCAAATGCGATTGTGTTGGCACTTTAAACCCCCATTGACGTGCTTTTTCCAAGCCTTCAAAATGAGTAGTGATTGGCAGATTGTTGCCTATTAAGGAATACAGCAAGCAATCGAGCGGTCGTTTGGCCACTTCGGCACTGTCTTGTAATTTCAAACTCCCGGAAGCCGTATTTCTAGGATTCGCATACGGAGTTTCTCCTATTTCAATCAATTCCTGGTTCATTTTTTCAAATCCGGCAAAAGGTAAAATGATTTCACCTCTTATATCGAATTTTTGCGGAAAGTCACCCTTCAGCTTAATAGGAACCGCTTTGATGGTTTTGATGTTATTGGTTACATCGTCGCCCTGAAATCCGTCACCTCTTGTAACGGCACGTTTCAACTTCCCGTTTTCGTAGGAAATGCTTATGGAAGCACCGTCATATTTTAATTCACAGATATATTCCAAAGGAACATCACCTAAAATCTTCTGGGCGCGTTTTTCCCAATCCAACAAATCTTCTTTGGAATACGAATTGTCGAGTGAATACATACGGTATTCGTGTTGAACCGTTTCAAAAGTTTTGGTTATGGCACCTCCAACTCTTTGAGTTGGTGAATTTTCATCAAAAAACTCGGGATGTTTAGCCTCAAGATCCTGAAGCTCTTTTAGTTTTGTATCAAATTCGTAATCGGAAATCGTAGGATTATCCAATACGTAATAATTATAATTGTGTTGGTTAAGTTCGTCTCTGAGGGCTTGTATTTTAGGCAAAACGTCCATAAAAAAGAAAAATTGGCTAGATTAGTTTAATGCAACTAATTTAACCAATTTTTAATAATATCCCTTTTAAAACAATAAAACTATTGCTCCAAAATTCCGCTCATTTGTTCAAACAAATCACCATCCGTAAAAATAGCGCCTTGTTGAATCAAATTGAATATTTCCATATTCCTGTCGTCTGTAAAAACTTTTTGTCCGCGTTGTACTTCAACATTATCCGTGAACAAATTATCACTTAACCATTGTAGCCCTTCTTTTTGCAATAAATTGACTTCCGGCACTAAGGCACGAATAATGATAGTCATCATGTGAACTTCCGTACAATGAAAAAGAAAAATGTAGTTTTTGGAATAATGTTCCAAATATTTAGCATTTCCTAAAACACCTTCCCAGATCAAATCGGAGAAAACATCAATTTCCTGCTCCGCAGTTTCCGGGTTTTGCGCTTTAATGGTATCCCATTCATTTTTATCAATAGATTGGGAAGCCAAAAAGTTAATAAACTCCGGATGCAGCTCTTCAAGTTGTTCTTTTGTAAGTCTTGTATATTTCATATACTGCTTTTAAAAAAAAAGCCTCCTCAAACGAGAAGGCTTCCTTATAATGAATTGGAAATTAAGCTTGTTCAGCGATAATTTCGTATGCTAATTCAACAATTACATCACGGTGTAAACGCACTGAAGCAGTGTATTTACCAGTACGTTTAACGATACCGGAAGTGATGAATTTTTTGTCGATAGACTGACCGTTTTTCTCTAAAACTTCAGCGATGTCAGCATTTGTAACGGATCCGAATAATTTCTCACCACCTGCTTTAGCAGAAATTTTGATATCTAAAGCTTTCAAAGCCTCACCAATTGCTTTTGCATCAGCAACGATTTTAGCTTCTTTGTGTGCTTTTTGTTTCAAGTTTTCAGCTAAAACTTTTTTAGCAGAAGGAGTTGCCAAAATAGCCATTCCTTGAGGAATTAAAAAGTTACGACCGTAACCTGGTTTTACAGATACTACATCGTCTTTAAATCCTAAATTCTGAACGTCTTGTTTTAAAATAAGTTCCATGTTGTTGTCCTTTTGTATTTATAGAAGTTAGCCCGCCAGTGGCGTGGCAACAACTGTAATTTTTAATTATTTTAATAAATCGGCCACGTATGGCATTAAAGCTAAATGTCTTGCTCTTTTAACAGCAACAGACACTTTTCTTTGGTATTTCAAAGAAGTACCTGTTAAACGACGAGGAAGAATTTTCCCTTGTTCGTTAACGAATTTCAATAAGAAATCTGCATCTTTATAATCGATATATTTGATACCGGATTTTTTGAAACGACAGTACTTTTTAGTTTTGTTAGTTTCGATATTCAAAGGCGTTAGATATCTGATATCTCCGTCTTTTTTTCCTGAAGCGGATTGTTGTAAAGTTGCCATAATAATTATGCTTTAGCTGCTTTTAATTTTGCTCTTCTTCTTTCTGCCCAAGCTACCGCGTGTTTGTCTAAACTTACAGTTAAGAAACGCATAACTCTTTCGTCACGTCTAAATTCAGTTTCAAAAGCGATTAAAACTTCTGGTGCTGCTTTGAATTCAAACAAATGGTAAAAACCACTTTTCTTGTGTTGGATTTCGTAAGCCATTTTTTTTAAGCCCCAATCCTCTTTGGATACCATCTCTGCTCCTTTAGAAGTAAGAAAATCTTCAAACTTGCTAACTGTTTCCTTTACCTGTTGCTCAGATAAAACGGGATTCAAGATGAAAACAGTTTCATAATGATTCATAATAAAAAATTTATTTGTTATAAAATTGGGTGCAAAAATAGTGATTTATATTTAACCTGCAATACCATTTCCTGTATTTTAGATGAAATGCAATATTTTCACATAAATTCTTTGGATATTAAAACTATTTAGCTATTTTTATTTCGATATTAACTCTCACCAGAAGCTTATGAAAATAAATTGTATTGTAGTTGATGATAGTAGCATCCAAAGATTGACCATTACCAAACTGGTAAATGACAACCCGAATCTGGAGCTTGTAGGCGAATTTTCTAATGCTGTGGAAGCCAAAAACTGTATCACAAATAAAAATGTGGACTTAGTCTTTTTGGATATCGAAATGCCCGTAATTAATGGTTTCGACCTGTTGGACGGCTTGAAAGTGAAACCGCAGGTGATTTTTATTACCTCTAAGGCAGAATACGCTGTAAAGGCATTTGATTATGCCGCGACGGATTACCTTCACAAACCCATTACCCGAGAACGCTTTAACCAGGCTGTTAAAAAAGCCATAAGTATGATCTCGTTGAGTAAAGAAAACGGCGGTGAAGAAGAAAGCCCACACATCTTTATCAAGAGTAACCTGAAAAAACTTAAAATTTATATTTCCCGAATCAAATGGATTGAAGCGTACGGCGATTATGTAAAAGTAATTACCGAAGAAGACAACCACTTGGTTTTATCAACAATGAAAGCTTTTGAAAATGAACTGCCGAAAGAGAAATTCATTCGCGTTCACAAATCCTTCATCGTAAACATTGATAAAATAGAGAAATTCAACAGTAAGTTTGCCGAAATCGGTCCGAATAAGATTCCGTTAAGCCGAAACAAAAAAGAAGATTTAGTAAAAGCAATCGAAAGCGCTTAATAATTATCGACATTTAGTGTCACTTTTATGGCTCTGTATTGCGCAACCGCCTCAAAACTATTCAGCACCCGTTGGATAGTTTTTTTTGTTTGTCCCAAATGGTTTTGATTCGGAATCTTGATTAAAATTGTTCGGATATATTCATTACGAATCCGACTGATTGCTGGCTCTTCCGGACCTAAAACAGGAAGCTGAAGTTGCTGCACCAAAACATTGTACAACCACAGCGAACCTTCTTTCAGCTTGTCAAAATCCCGATGTTTCAATGTTAATTTCACCAAACGATAATACGGCGGATATTTGAAATTATGACGTTCATACACCTGCTCGTTATACATTCCGCTATAATCATTATTCACAACCTGTTGAATAATATTATGATACGGATTGTACGTCTGAATCATCACTTTTCCTCTTTTCTCAGAACGCCCTGCCCTGCCCGACACCTGCATCATCATCTGATAGGCGCGCTCGTGCGAACGAAAATCGGGTTGGTTCAACATATTATCGGCATTCATTACGCCGACCAGTGTTACGTTATCAAAATGCAATCCTTTGGCGAGCATTTGTGTTCCGACCAAAACATCAATTTCCTGATTTTTAAACGCATCGATAATTTTTTCGTAGCCGAATTTTCCTCGAGTGGTATCCTGATCCATTCTTCCGATGGTTTTTTCCGGAAAAAGGGCTTTCAGTTCGATTTCAATCTGCTCGGTACCGAAACCTTTCGTAGACAGATCAACCGACTGGCAAGCGTGACAATGCGTAGGATTCGCAATCGAATGGCCGCAATAATGACAACGCAACTGGTTTTTGAATTTGTAGTAGGTCAGACTCACATCGCAACTTGGACATTGCGGTACATGTCCGCACGTCATACATTCCACGAATGGCGAATAGCCGCGGCGGTTCTGAAACAAAATTACCTGTTCCCCTTTAGACAAGGCTTCTGTCATCGCTTCGAGCAAATCGTCACTGAAATGCCCGTTCATTTTCTTCCGTTTGTATTTGTCTTTTAAATCAACCAGATAGATTTCGGGTAAAACCACATTACCGTAACGCTCGAAAAGCTCCACTAAACCGTATTTTTTTGCTTTTACGTTGTGATAGGTTTCCAGACTTGGCGTAGCCGAACCCAACAAAACTTTAGCTTTATGCTGCGATGCCAAAACAATTGCCGCATCACGGGCATGATATCTCGGCGCCGGATCGAATTGTTTGAAAGTCTGCTCGTGCTCTTCGTCGATAACAATCAATCCTAAGTTTGAAAAAGGCAAAAACAAAGCCGAACGTGCTCCAATCACAATCTTCGCTTTATCCGAATTTTGCAACACCTGATTCCATACTTCGATGCGTTCGTTGTTCGAATATTTAGAATGAAAAACCGCCACCTGATTGCCAAAATAAGCCGTCAATCGCGTTACCAATTGTGTCGTTAAAGCGATTTCGGGAAGCAAATACAAAACCTGTTCGCCTTTAGCGATATATTCTTCTATTAATTTAATGTAAATTTCGGTTTTACCCGAAGCCGTTACGCCATGCAATAATGTTACAGCATGTTGTCCGAAGTTTTCTTTAACCTCTTCAAACGCTTTTTGTTGCGGCTGACTCAACTGAAAACCGGCATCCGTATTTTGTTCGAAGGAGACACGATCTTCCGCGATATAATATTCTTCGAAAATTTCTTTATCCACCAACGACTTCACGACTGCCGAAGTACTTCCGGAAGTTTCCAACAATTTCTTAACCGATATTGGCTTTTTTTCCTTGGCATTCAGCTGAAAATAATGCAGTACCAGTTCGCGTTGTTTTTGGGCGCGGGAAAGGATTTCCATTAGTTCCGATAATTGTTCCTGTTGCAGAAATTCCGCTTGCAAACGAATGTATCGGGTTAATTTCGGTTTGTATTTTTCGGCGACTTCTTCCTGCAAGAGCAATACATTTTTAGCAAGCATTGCATTTAAAATCGGAAATACATTTTTCTTCCCGAGGATGGAAACAATGTCTTCCACTTTTAAGGACGATTGCTGTTGCAACGCTTGGTAAATAAGGAATTCACTGTCGGAAAGCTCTTTTGCATCGATAGTAACATCGTTTTGAGCCGAAATAATGGTTTCGCTTTCCAATAAAAATCCGGACGGCAAAGCGCTTTTAAATACTTCTCCAATGGAACACATGTAATAGTTTGCAATCCACTGCCAATGTTCGATTTGGAATTCGTTTACCACCGGAGCCTCATCTAATATCTGATGAATTTCTTTGGCCTGATAAAGCGTTGGTACGTTCTGGTGCAAATCGATTACCAAAGCGGTGTAGATTTTGCTTTTTCCGAAAGGTACGGCCACGCGCATTCCTTTTTGGATATACTGAAACTCGGCTTCAGAAACCAGATAAGTGAATGTTTTGGGTAAGGCTAACGGTAAAACGACTTCTACGAAATGCGGCATAAATGACTTTTGAGTTACAAATATAAGTTACCGCGATTTATTTTGGATGCTAATTTGAAAAATTGATTGGGATTGATTTAACCGTTGGATGTTGTTGATTTAACCGCAAAGAGCGCAAAGGGGTTTCGCAAAAGCCTCAAAGACAGTTTGGTCAGGATACAGGAATTTTCACAATCGTTCCAAAAGGTTTTAAAGTTCCTCCTTCAGCCCTGATGGGAGCGGCATCCTTTTTCTTTCGTTGAGGCTCTCACCGAAAGAAAAAGATAGAGCGGACAGCAGGAACAGGGTTTCCAAATATGCCCAAACCATTCGCTCCAAAATAGTATTACTTAAATCTGTCATTCCGACGCAGGAGGA
>NZ_AVBI01000020.1 GCF_000498475.1 Flavobacterium cauense R2A-7
TCCTCCTGCGTCGGAATGACAAAAAAAGCCGAATGATTTGGTTCAAAACAAAAAACCGCCCAATGGACGGTTCTTTATTTCTATTTTAGCGGGGGATTATTTACCCAACATTGCTGCTTTTAGGTTTTTGTCGGCCGGTTTGTTAGACAACCAGATACCGAACATCGCTTTTTTGAAATCGGCACCTTCAATAACACCTTTTTCTTTTCCGTTTTTAGAAACGACTACGCCTTTTCCGGGAACATAAACCATATCAAACACGTCGCCTTTTTTAATTTCATCTTTAAAACAAGCTTTGAATTGTGCTATTTTAGCTTTGATTGGCGCTGTATTGTTTCCGGTTGCGTTTTCAAAACCTTCGTTTACGGCATTAATCATTTTGTCGCTGGTAATCATACCGGACACGATTGTTAATTTGATGGCCGCGGCATCATTACCCGACATGATTTCGGCTGCGTTAGAACTCTTTTTAGGTAAATATAAAGCACCAACGTACATATCCATCCACATTTTTTCACGAACGCCGGCTCCGTTTAATACTAAACTTTGACCTTCTTCAGTAACTTTCTGTGCTACTTTAACACCGGCAATTTCAGTTTGTGCCGTCATTGAAAATAACCCTGCAAATGCTACGAATAATAATGTTAAGAATTGTTTTTTCATAATAGTTGTTTTTTGTTTTGTTAAATATATAAAATTTTTCTTCCGAATTTTATTTTTGGTCAATAGGAACGTCAATTTTTATTTTAGTGAACTATTTTTTTTTCAGGGTTTCTTTTATGTTTATTGATAATTGCATTAAGTTCAAAACCAAGCAATAAAATCATACAGTTAATCCATATGTAAAACATTAAGACAAGAAGTGTGCCAATCGACCCGTACAATTCATTATAACGGGCAAATTTTGTTACATAAATACCGAATACATAAGACGTTACAACAACAAGGACCGTTGTTAAGATTGCGCCGGCATTGAAAAAAGGAATCTGTTTTGTTTCCCGGGTTCCGTATTTAAACAAAAAAGAGGTCGATACAAAAAGCATCAGTAAAATAAATACATAACGCGCCCATTCAACAAGTAAGACATCATCTAATTGGAATCGGTTGGAGAATTTCTGGATAAAGACTTCCGATACAACAATGGAAGAAATCGTAACAATCAATAAGAATGAAAATATTAACGATAATCCTATTGCCACAGCATATTGACGAAAATAACCCCGTTTGATCTTAACATGGTACGACGATTCAAATCCGCCAAGAACGGCATTCAATCCGTTAGACATCAAATAGATGGACAATAGAAAACCAAAGGACAGCAAACTCTTATAGGAATTGTTCATGATATCCATCAAAATAGCTTCTATCGCACCAAAAGTATTCGGAGGAACGCTATCGGAAACGAACTGCAGAAAATCTTCCTGAAAACCTTTTAAAGGGATGTAGGGAATCAAATTCAGGATAAACAGCGCAAAAGGAAACAACGCCATAAAGAAACTAAAAGCAATCGCTGCTGCTCTGTTGGAAAAAGCGCCTTTTGCAATTCCAATTCCGTAAAGCTCCAGTATTTCATAAAGAGAAACGCCCTCAAGTCCGGGTACCTTTACCGTTTTACAAAAAGCCATAAGCTTATTGAGCACGGGAATTTTCTCGATTTGTTCTTCTATTTCTTTGGACATTTTTTCTTTTAGTTTTTAGGGATAAGCCAAAAAGAATGAGAATTTTAAAAGATAATCTTCTTAAATATTTATTCCCTTTTCCCTTTTCCCTTTTCCCTCCTTCTTATATCGCTTTTAAACTCAAATCCATGTTATAAATGGAATGGGTTAATGCTCCAGACGATACAAAATTCACGCCACATTCTGCAAAACGGCGTACCGTTTTTTCGTCAATACCGCCGGACGATTCCGTAAGACACTTATCACCAATCATCTCCACCGCTTTACGAGTATCTTCAAAATTAAAATTATCCAGCAATATTCTGTAAACGCCTTCATTTCTCAGAATTTCGGAAACCTCATCAAGATTTCTTGCTTCTACGATAATTTTCAGATCGAGATTGTGTTCTTTAAGATAAGCATTTGTTTTTTGGATGGCTTGCGTAATTCCGCCCGCAAAATCGTTATGATTGTCTTTCAGCATAATCATATCATACAATGCAAAACGATGGTTTTCGCCACCTGCGATTTTGACAGCCCATTTTTCAATGGCACGAATTCCCGGAGTGGTTTTTCGGGTATCGAGAATTTTGGTTTTGGTGCCTTCGAGCAAATCCACAAAAACTTTCGTTTTGGTCGCAATGGCACTCATTCGCTGCATGGCATTCAACACCAAACGTTCCGCTTTCAGGATGGATTGCGAACTCCCTGAAACATGAAACACCACATCGCCATATTTAACGGTACTCCCATCGGGAATGAATACTTCTGTTTCCAGATTCGGATCTACATGTTTAAAAACCATTTTTGCAAATTCAACTCCGGCTATAATACCTTCGTCTTTAACCAAAAGTTTTGCCTTGCCCATTGCTGTTGCCGGAATACAAGCCAAAGAACTGTGATCGCCATCGCCAACATCTTCGCGGATGGCATTGGTAATAATTATTTCGAGTTCCTTCTGAAACTGTGCTTCTGAAATCATAATCGTACAATTTACAGGCTAAAATAAGACATATTTTGGAATCGTACGCTATTGTTACTGCGTTAGAGGCTTTTTTTTCTCAATTACCACTAATGTTGTAAATAACAGTGTAATTTTCTGCCGGGAATAGGATTAAAAGGATACCTGATATTCTAAAATTAAAACTTAAATTTACTTCCATCAAGACATTTACAAAGTGAAAAGTATTTTTACCGACAAAACTAAAGAACCATCCGAAGAAGATCTTCAACAGGTTTTAGGCGAAACTTTTATGCTCTGGAAATCCTTAGCTGAATTTACGAAGCAATCTTACCCGAAGTATATCGAATACTGGCATTTTTCAGGTGACAAATACGGCTGGAATTTCCGCATTAGCGATAAAAAGCGGGCATTGCTCTATCTTTTACCACGCGATGGTTTTTTTAAAGCCGCACTTGTATTCGGACAAAAAGCAACGGATGAAATTTTAAAAAGTGAAATCGACGAAAACATCAAAAACGAAATCCTAACTGCAAAAGTTTATGCCGAAGGCCGTGGCATAAGAATAACCGTAAACGACAAATCGAATCTCGACGACATTAAAAAACTGATAACGATAAAAATTTCGAATTGATTTTTTTTCAGTAACTTTAGTCGTACTTTCTGACAACCTTTATTTTGGAAAAAATCAGAACCTAAAACACGAGTTTATGGAAAACGAACATGTTGTTAAAGTATTGAAATCCCGTTTTATTACTCATGATGTAAAATCATTTGTGGTGGAAAAACCAAAAGGATATGAATTTGTTCCAGGGCAGGCAACTGAGGTTTCAATAAACCATCCGGATTGGAAAAACGAAGCACGTCCTTTCACCTTCACGAATTTAAAGGAAGCGGATTATCTTGAATTCATGGTTAAAATTTACAAGGAACGTAAAGGAGTTACCAATGAATTAAGCCGAATAAATGCCGGTGATGAATTAATTCTTCACGATGTTTTCGGAACAATAAATTACCAAGGTCCCGGAATTTTCATTGCTGCCGGTGCAGGCATAACGCCATTTATTTCAATTTTCAGAGAGTTGTATAAAAACAATAAATTATACGGGAACCGACTCATCTATGTAAATAAAACATCCGAAGATGTGATCATGGGAGAGGAATTACACCGAATGCTTAAAAATAATTTCGTAAATGTTTATACACGAGAAAATGTGGTAGGCTTCTACGGAAAACGCATTGACCGCAATTTTCTCATCGAAAACATAGCCGACTTCAATCAGCATTTTTACGTTTGTGGGCCTGCCGATTTTGTAAAATCCGTTACTGATAATTTGATTGATTTAGGCGCTACAGCCAATTCAATTGTTATTGAAAACTAATTATTAAAAAAACTCCGGAGTAACATCCGGAGTTTTTTTAATTTATTCTTTAACTATTCTGACTGTTTTACGATTACTTCCCTGTTCCATTACTGCCAGATAAACACCTCTTGGAAGCTCTTCTCCAAATGTTATCGTATCGCTTTCACGATTTCGCATTTGTTTCACCATTCTTCCGGCAATGTCAAATACAGTTATATCCGTACTTTCAGTGCTTTCACTTTCTATTTCAAAAGTAAATTGATTGTTACTTGGATTCGGATAGGCTTTAACATCGAAAACAATTTCCGGTTTACCATTAGATCCTGAAGGAACACAAGTTGATGTACATTTGCCAAAGAAATCACCATGTGCAAGATGTTCTGCAACTGCTGAATTATCCACACAAATATTAACGCACGGGTTTTTAGCACTACCCGTTTTATGACAAAGCATTACTTTTGCCACACCACTATTTCCTGCAAAACATCTGACATCTTCAGCCATAATGGTAGTGGAACAAGTGGCGGTACATCCGTTTTGATCTGTTACAGTGATTGCGAAAGTCGCATCTGCCATTAACGAAACATTCAACGAGTAACCAAGACTTGTTACAATGGTATTGGTTGATGTGGAACTTGGCTTTTGATTTGCGCCAAAGGCTCCACTTGTCACACAAGTAACATTGGTATTACTGCTCGTCATGGTGTTAGCGCCCGGCGTCCATATTTCATCTCCGGAATTTGTAATTACATTACACATAAGCGGTCGATTCATTGTTATGGACACTGTATATGGCCCTACGCCTCCTGAAGGATTTACTGTTATTGTAGAGGTTTGATCTCCGGTATAACCGAAATAAAGCACACTATTGGTATTAGTACAGGAAGCCGATAATAATGCCGGCTCATTAATTATTTTAGTACACAATACAACTATAAAACCAGGATGTGCCGCATCTCTAATCTGAACACTATAACTATTCGCTGATAAGCTGCTGAAATTTCCACTTAGTTGCCATGCTCCCGAATTTAATCGATATTCATAGACACCGCTTAAACCTCCCGAAGGATTACTGATAGTAATCGATCCATTGTTTTGTCCGTTACAACTAACATCTGTTTTCACAACTGTCGCAGCCAAAGGCAATCCAATGATATTCAAATTTGCTCCTACATAAGATAAATTATAATTTCCTCCTAGCGATAATGTACCTTTTTGTATTGCATAGGAACCGATAACCTCACCAGCAATTCTTGTTAAATTACCAACAAAAGAATCGCTAAAAGCTAAACTTCCGCTTGTAATTGCATAGGTTAAAACTGGGTCAGCATCACCGAATACTTTCGATTTTGCATCAGCCGTTACTTCAATCGCACGTTGACCAATGGTTAAATCCGCTCCAACAAACGATAAATCGTAATTCGCACCCAATGTTAAACTGCCTTGCGTAATACCGTAAGGTCCGACATCTTCACCCGAAACTCGGGACAAACTTCCGCTGAAAGCATCACTGAAGGCCAAACTGCCTTGGGTAATCTGATAGGTGAAAGTTGGATCAGCATCGCCATAGGTTTTAGATTTGGCATCCGCCGTTACTTCAATCGCACGTTGACCAATGGTTAAATCGGCACCAACAAACGATAAATCGTAATTCGCACCCAATGTTAAACTGCCTTGCGTAAT
>NZ_AVBI01000021.1 GCF_000498475.1 Flavobacterium cauense R2A-7
TCGCAAAGCCACGGGACGTTAGCAGCAATACCATAAAAACGCAACGCTTATAAATGAATTCCATAATTAATTTATATCTAATAATCGGTCTTTTTCTAATTGTAACTTTAGTAGTTATGGGATTTGTAATACCTCATACTCTAAAATTTTTTAGGAACCGAAAAATCTACAATCAATCATTAATATTGAATATTTGCTTATTGGTAATTGGAATCGGATTACAATATGTAGAAAATCAAAACTGTGACGATAAGCGTTTAATGTTTTACCCTTTATGTCCTATAATATTTCTTTTACTTTATAAATTATCTGACAATATTGCCTTAAAAAAATTAAATAGGCATATGTTTTACTTAACTATGTGGCAATTTAGAGATGAAGAATCCGCTAAATCAACAATAATAGAAAATGTTGCTCAATATTTAATCTTTTTTCTCTCTATTTATATTCCAACATATATTGGTTTTTGGGTTGTAAATAATTGGTACAGCTGCTAACAGCGGTTTTCTGCAATGGCGGGTTTGGGGATTTTTTGGAATGGTTAGTGAGTGTATTTCTTCTTTAAAAAGAAGTTTTTTCTTTACTACTTTTCGGTATATTTGTAAACGTCAGTAATAAAAAACCGCCACTGACAGAAAGCCGGCGGGACGTTATGCGTCACCATATACCAACGATACGAATGAAAAACCTTAAAGAATTATTTATTAACAAATCTTTGAAAAGTGGTGGCTTCTATGAATTATCAATACAAGTTTGCGAAAGTTCAAATAATTTACCAATCCAACTCTATACTGATTTCGTTTGGAGCTTAGAAAATGTACTCGGGCCTTTTAATAAAGAATTTGATAAAATTGAAATAAATTTAAAAAATATTGAACATAATGGAATTGTCAAATTCAACAATAAGTATATTCCTTTCTTAACTTTTAATATTCGAGAAGAATCTCCTGTAGAAACAGGTTATAATTGGTTTGACATTTGTTTTTATTCTTCTGCAATCGAAAGTATTTTTGGAGAAGAATATACAACGTGGTCAGAAAATCCAAAATCTCCAGTAGAAATTGACGAGTTCTTTAAATTTACATTGAAAAACCTATATAATATTTTTCCATTCAAACTTGCGATAATTGATTTTGAAGCTTCAGGGCAATATTATTTAAATGACTTAAAAGACAAGATTGAACTTATGTGGAATCATCCAAAGTTTTATATTGGAAAGGAAAACTATAAACTGATTTTAGAATCAAATAAAAAATTTTGTAGCATTATTGAAGAAATTTAAAAACAATGGCGAACGCATAACAGCGGTTTTGCGAAATTTGGGCTTAAAGGTTTAATGGAAGGATCTTTTTGTATATTTGGCTTTAGTCCGAATGGAATGGTTTGGGGCAATATAAACCCAAACTTCGCAAAGCCGGCGGGACGTTA
>NZ_AVBI01000022.1 GCF_000498475.1 Flavobacterium cauense R2A-7
CGTCGCATAACAGCGGTTTTATGCTATAGCGGGGCTTGGGATTTTTCGGATTGGTCAGTGCTTGCTTTTCTTCTTTAAAAAGAAGTTTTTTCTTTCCACTTTTAGGTATATTTGTAAACATCAGTAATAAAAAATCCGCTACAGCATAAAGCCGGCGGGACGTTATAGGACATAGCAAAAAAACGCGATGAAAAAAATCAAAATCATATTAATATCCATTATTCTATTCTCGTTTACTAATGTTGATATTGCCCCAAACCCAATTGCAGCAAAAGGTATTTATCCTTATAAAGAATGTAAAATAAGAATGGAGTCGGAAACAGTTATGGTAGATTTATCTGTTGACCAATCAATTGTTAAATGTACTTTTGAAATGAAAAATTACGGCTCTGAAACAATATTAGATGTAGGATTTCCAGTTATGGAATTCCAATATTGGGCAATAAATGGCTATCAAGAAAATGACAAATCAAATTTTAAAATTTGCGTCGATGGAAAAGATTTAAGTGAAAATGAAATTAAAGCACCTATAGAAGCTGATAGTCTTTACAAAGAATATATGAAAGTTTATGCTATTGAGAAAGAACTTTCAAGAAAAACAGATAGTGTTTATAACATATATGGTGTAACAAAGAAAAAGAACGGTACATTAAAATTTTCAAAAAAAACTAATGCAACAAAAATGCAGGAGGCAATTTCAGAATTGTATAAATGGCGAAATAAACAACCTTACGTGTCAGGTGATTTAGTATTAGCGTTCGACGAACAAATTGGACAAGGCAAATATCCATGGTATGTTTGGAATTTAAAATTTAAAGAAAATGAACATAAAACCATTACGGTCTCTTATAAATTACCTGCTGGATTGTCATATGGCGCAGAATATAGGTATTTTAAATATATTCTTAATACTGGAGCAGGCTGGTATGGTGATATCGGACAAGCTGATATAATTTTGAAACTCGATAAAATAGATTTAGGTAAAGTAGAGAAAATATCACCAAGCGGATATTCAATCGATAAAAAGAAAAACATTATAAAATGGAATTTTAAAAATATCGAGCCAACTTTAAACGACGATATATATTTGCAATACTTTGTAAGAAAAGAAAGGGAAGCATTTAATAAAAGGTTTAAAAAATAGCTACGTCCTATAACAGCGGTTTTAAGAAATTGGGGTTTGAGTGTATAATGGAACTGTCTTTTTGTATATTTGGCTTCAGTCTTAACGGAATGGTTTGGGAACAAAAATCCCCAACTTCTTAAAGCCGGCGGGACGTTGTACGACATTTTGGCCGAACGAAACGAAATAGAAACTAGATTTTTATAGTTGATCCTTAGAAAATGAAAAAAATAAAATTAACGCGAGAAAGTGTCGCAATGGGAGATGACTTTGATGCGCCTCATTTTTTGGAAATAGAAATCCAATCTAATTGGACAATCTTAGAAATTCTAAAACACATTTTAAAATTAAATTACTTACCTCAAATACATGGAGGAAAAGCCACTTGGAGTGTTGCTATAAATGAACCTATAGCTGTATTGTCTCAAGAAAATTTTGAAAATCCAATGCTAATTTGTCTTCCTGATTATCCATATCATGAGACTATGGGGTTTGTAAATATTGAAAATATACACTTTAATTATCACGCTCAAAAAAAACCTGAAGAAGTTTTTGAAGTTTTATCGAGGTTTAGAATTAAATAAAAACGTCGCACAACAGCGGTTTTGTGCAAGCGGGGTTTTGGGTGTTTATCGGTAATGGTCAGTGTTTGCACTTTCTTCTCCGAAGTGAGGTCTTTTCTTTCAAACTTTTCGGTATATTTGTAAACAACAGTAATAAAACTCCCCGCCTTCACAAAGCCGGCGGGACGTTACCAGAAATTGCTAAAAAACTGAACCTAATGAAAATCTCTTTAATAATACTCGTACTATTTAGCAGTGTTTGTTACTCTCAAAATGTGTACATGGAATTTTCAGATTTCCAAAAAATTGAAAATAAAGAAGTCTGGACTTATCAATTCGTTGACGCAAGCTATAGTTATTCAAGACCAACATTACCTATTGTTACAACAAAAGAAATTTTCTTAGAACTGGTAAATTCGTTACCTAAATTGCGTGGAAAGGCAAAGGAATATAGTGACTACTGGATTTTAGGAATTAAAGATTTTAAAGCAGAAATCAAATCAGACTTGGATAATAAAATAATTGATGAGTTCTACAAAAAAATTGAAAAATACAGGCTTGATAATAATTTACCCCCATTTTCAAAAAAAACGTTAGGCCAACAAACAATATTCATTTCTGAAAAATCTGAAATCTGTAAATATTTAAACTGTAAAACTCTAAAATTATAATTGCAACTTCTGGTAACAGCGGTTTTGTGAAATGGCGGGGCTTGGTGATTTTTTGGAATGGTTTTTTTGGAATGGTTTGGTGCTTGCACTTCTCTCCTATTTAATCGCGATTTTCTTTAAAACTTTTCGGTATATTTGTAAACATCAGTAATAAAAAATCCGCCACTTCACAAAGCCGGCGGGACGTTAGTGGCAACTGCTAAAAAACTGAACGTAAAAGCATGAATTTCAACATAAAACTCCTAATCTATCTCGTTTTTGGCTTTATAGTTTCAACTATAATAGGTACATTAACACATGAGTTTGGGCATTATTTAATTGCCGAAACTTTAGGTTATGATGCCACAATAAATTACGCTTCAACAAGTTTTTCCAATGATAAAGAATTTGTCGATAATGATTATTTTTGGGTAACTCTTGGTGGTCCTTTACAAACAATTATTACAGGGACTATTGGATTTATCTTTCTATATGTAAATAAAAAATCTTTTGAAAAAAGTGATAAACTAAATTTTAAACAGTGGTTAATAATATTTGTTTCTCTTTTTTGGTTAAGACAACTTGCTAATCTTTTTATGGGATTAATAGGTTTTTTAAAGAGAGGTCATATTTCTACCCGAAGTGATGAATCTAAACTGGACTTATTTTTAAATCTAAAAACTGGAACAACTTTAAGTCTAACTGCATTCCTAGCTGCAATAATTTTATCAATCATCCTCTATAAATTTATTCCTCGAAAACAATTATTCACCTTTTTAATATCGGGTATTGTTGGTGGTATCAGCGGATATTATCTGTGGTTAATTGCTTTTGGTAAAATTCTAATGTCATAATTGCAGCAGCCACTAACAGCGGTTTTGAGCAAGTGGGGTTTTGGGGATTTTTTGGAATGGTCAGTGAGTGCATTTCCTCTTTAAAAAGAAGTTTTTTCTTAAATACTTTTCGGTATATTTGTAAACGTCAGTAATAAAAATCCCCACCTGCACAAAGCCGGCGGGACGTT
>NZ_AVBI01000023.1 GCF_000498475.1 Flavobacterium cauense R2A-7
TCAAAAATAAGAGAGAGTAAGACTCGAAATTATTAGAATTAACCTAGCATCTTAATCGACAATATTAAAATATACGATGAAGAGTTTGATCCTGGCTCAGGATGAACGCTAGCGGCAGGCCTAACACATGCAAGTCGAGGGGTAGAGGAAGCTTGCTTCCTTGAGACCGGCGCACGGGTGCGTAACGCGTATGCAATCTACCTTATACAGAGGGATAGCCCAGAGAAATTTGGATTAATACCTCATAGTATTATGAAATCGCATGGTTTTATAATTAAAGTTCCAACGGTATAAGATGAGCATGCGTCCCATTAGTTAGTTGGTAAGGTAACGGCTTACCAAGACAATGATGGGTAGGGGTCCTGAGAGGGAGATCCCCCACACTGGTACTGAGACACGGACCAGACTCCTACGGGAGGCAGCAGTGAGGAATATTGGTCAATGGACGCAAGTCTGAACCAGCCATGCCGCGTGCAGGATGACGGTCCTATGGATTGTAAACTGCTTTTATACAGGAAGAAACACTCCCTCGTGAGGGAGCTTGACGGTACTGTAGGAATAAGGATCGGCTAACTCCGTGCCAGCAGCCGCGGTAATACGGAGGATCCAAGCGTTATCCGGAATCATTGGGTTTAAAGGGTCCGTAGGCGGTTTAATAAGTCAGTGGTGAAAGCCTATCGCTTAACGATAGAACGGCCATTGATACTGTTAGACTTGAATTAGTGGGAAGTAACTAGAATATGTAGTGTAGCGGTGAAATGCTTAGATATTACATGGAATACCAATTGCGAAGGCAGGTTACTATCACTATATTGACGCTGATGGACGAAAGCGTGGGGAGCGAACAGGATTAGATACCCTGGTAGTCCACGCCGTAAACGATGGATACTAGCTGTTCGGAGCAATCTGAGTGGCTAAGCGAAAGTGATAAGTATCCCACCTGGGGAGTACGTTCGCAAGAATGAAACTCAAAGGAATTGACGGGGGCCCGCACAAGCGGAGGAGCATGTGGTTTAATTCGATGATACGCGAGGAACCTTACCAGGGCTTAAATGGGAGACGACAGGACTGGAAACAGTTTTTTCTTCGGACGTCTTTCAAGGTGCTGCATGGTTGTCGTCAGCTCGTGCCGTGAGGTGTCAGGTTAAGTCCTATAACGAGCGCAACCCCTATTGTTAGTTGCCAGCGGGTCATGCCGGGAACTCTAACAAGACTGCCGGTGCAAACCGTGAGGAAGGTGGGGATGACGTCAAATCATCACGGCCCTTACGTCCTGGGCTACACACGTGCTACAATGGGCGGTACAGAGAGCAGCCACCACGCAAGTGGGCGCGAATCTTCAAAACCGTTCTCAGTTCGGATCGGAGTCTGCAACTCGACTCCGTGAAGCTGGATTCGCTAGTAATCGCATATCAGCCATGATGCGGTGAATACGTTCCCGGGCCTTGTACACACCGCCCGTCAAGCCATGGAAGCTGGGGGTACCTGAAGTCGGTGACCGCAAGGAGCTGCCTAGGGTAAAACTAGTAACTGGGGCTAAGTCGTAACAAGGTAGCCGTACCGGAAGGTGCGGCTGGAACACCTCCTTTCTAGAGAAAGATTAAGAATAGGTCTTATAGTAATAAGAGATTTACTCTCGCTGTTAGTTCAAATAATACAATAATTAAAAAACAGAGTCTCGTAGCTCAGCTGGTTAGAGTACTACACTGATAATGTAGGGGTCCCCAGTTCGAGTCTGGGCGGGACTACTAAGTTTTTTAATTGTTAAAGGAAATTCTGGAAGTTGGGATTCACAATTCGCATTCTGAATTCACAATTCTGAATTCAAATTGGGGGATTAGCTCAGCTGGCTAGAGCGCCTGCCTTGCACGCAGGAGGTCATCGGTTCGACTCCGATATTCTCCACGATTCCGAGAGGAAAAACCGTTCATTGACATATTGAGATAAAAAAAACATTTAAAAAGTAGAAAGAACACGGTTATGTTAAGTCATAACCAAGTACAATAAGCAAAATAAGGGCGTATGGGGGATGCCTAGGCTCTCAGAGGCGATGAAGGACGTGATAAGCTGCGAAAAGCTGCGGGGATTGGCACATACGAATTGATCCGCAGGTATCCGAATGGGGCAACCCACTATATTGAAGATATAGTACCCGATAGGGGGCAAACCCGCTGAACTGAAACATCTAAGTAGGCGGAGGAGAAGAAAACAAAAGTGATTCCGTAAGTAGTGGCGAGCGAACGCGGATTAGCCCAAACCAGGGATGTTACGGCATTGTTGGGGTTGTAGGACCACGATATTTCTTGCGGACAGAATTAGAATAACCTGGAAAGGTTAACCAAAGAGGGTGATAGTCCCGTATAAGTAATGGAAGATAAGGATAGTGGTATCCTGAGTAGGGCGGGGCACGTGAAACCCTGTCTGAATCTGGCGGGACCATCCGCTAAGGCTAAATACTCCTGAGAGACCGATAGTGAACCAGTACTGTGAAGGAAAGGTGAAAAGAACCGTGAATAACGGAGTGAAATAGATCCTGAAACCATACGCTTACAAGCGGTCGGAGCCCTTACGTGGGGTGACGGCGTGCCTTTTGCATAATGAGCCTACGAGTTACCGTTGCTGGCAAGGATAAGCACTTCAGGTGTGGATCCGTAGCGAAAGCGAGTCTGAATAGGGCGCTTTAGTCAGTAGTGGTAGACGCGAAACCGTGTGATCTACCCATGGGCAGGATGAAGCTGTGGTAACACACAGTGGAGGTCCGAACCGGTTGACGTTGAAAAGTCTTCGGATGACCTGTGGGTAGGGGTGAAAGGCCAATCAAACTCGGAAATAGCTCGTACTCCCCGAAATGCATTTAGGTGCAGCGTTAGTCGTAAAGTTATATAGAGGTAGAGCTACTGATTGGATGCGGGGGCTTCACCGCCTACCAATTCCTGACAAACTCCGAATGCTATATAATGTTTACTAACAGTGAGGGCATGGGTGCTAAGGTCCATGTCCGAGAGGGAAAGAACCCAGACCATCAGCTAAGGTCCCCAAATGTATGCTAAGTTGAAAAAACGAGGTTTGTCTGCCCAGACAGCTAGGATGTTGGCTTGGAAGCAGCCATTCATTTAAAGAGTGCGTAACAGCTCACTAGTCGAGCGGACGAGCATGGATAATAATCGGGCATAAGTATACTACCGAAGCTATGGATTTGTACTATGTACAAGTGGTAGGGGAGCATTCTAACAGGGTTGAAGGTGTGTGGCGATGCATGCTGGACCGGTTAGAAAAGAAAATGTAGGCATAAGTAACGATAATGCGGGCGAGAAACCCGCACACCGAAAGACTAAGGTTTCCTCAGCTATGCTAATCAGCTGAGGGTTAGTCGGGTCCTAAGGCGAACCCGAAAGGGACAGTCGATGGCCAACGGGTTAATATTCCCGTACTACTGTTAATTGTGATGGGGTGACGGAGTGATGAAAGTACCGCGAACTGACGGAATAGTTCGTTAAAGCACCTAGCTATAGGTCTCGTAGGCAAATCCGCGAGAACTGGTGAAATGCGATAGTACTCGGAGTCTTCGGACAAAGAGATAGTGTACCTAAGGGCTTCCAAGAAAAACCTCTAAACTTAGATTAACAGTACCCGTACCGTAAACCGACACAGGTAGTCGAGGAGAGAATCCTAAGGTGCTCGAGAGATTCATGGCTAAGGAATTAGGCAAAATAGACCTGTAACTTCGGGAGAAAGGTCGCCAGCGCAAGCTGGCCGCAGTGAAGAGGTCCAGGCGACTGTTTATCAAAAACACAGGGCTCTGCAAAATCGTAAGATGAAGTATAGGGCCTGACACCTGCCCGGTGCTGGAAGGTTAAGAGGAGATGTTATCTTCGGAGAAGCATTGAATTGAAGCCCCAGTAAACGGCGGCCGTAACTATAACGGTCCTAAGGTAGCGAAATTCCTTGTCGGGTAAGTTCCGACCTGCACGAATGGTGTAACGATCTGGACACTGTCTCAGCCATGAGCTCGGTGAAATTGTAGTATCGGTGAAGATGCCGATTACCCGCAGTGGGACGAAAAGACCCTGTGCACCTTTACTATAGCTTAGTATTGGTCTTGGATAAGTGATGTGTAGGATAGGTGGGAGACTTTGAAGCGGCGTCGCCAGGCGTTGTGGAGTCATTGTTGAAATACCACCCTTTGCTTATCTGAGATCTAACTCTCTCCGGAGAGGACATTGCTTGGTGGGTAGTTTGACTGGGGTGGTCGCCTCCAAAAGAGTAACGGAGGCTTCTAAAGGTTCCCTCAGCACGCTTGGTAACCGTGCGTAGAGTGCAATGGCATAAGGGAGCTTGACTGAGAGACATACAGGTCGATCAGGTACGAAAGTAGAGCATAGTGATCCGGTGGTTCCGCATGGAAGGGCCATCGCTCAAAGGATAAAAGGTACGCCGGGGATAACAGGCTGATCTCCCCCAAGAGCTCATATCGACGGGGGGGTTTGGCACCTCGATGTCGGCTCGTCACATCCTGGGGCTGGAGAAGGTCCCAAGGGTTGGGCTGTTCGCCCATTAAAGTGGCACGCGAGCTGGGTTCAGAACGTCGTGAGACAGTTCGGTCTCTATCTACTGTGGGCGTTAGAAATTTGAGTGGATCTGATTCTAGTACGAGAGGACCGAATTGGACAAACCTCTGGTGTATCTGTTGTTCCGCCAGGAGCACCGCAGAGTAGCTACGTTTGGAAGGGATAAGCGCTGAAAGCATATAAGCGCGAAACCCACCACAAGATGAGATTTCTTTTAAGGGTCGTTGAAGATGACAACGTTGATAGGCTATAGATGTAAAGGCAGTAATGTCATAGTCGAGTAGTACTAATAACCCGTAAGCTTATGTACACGCTTGCGCCCCGCAAGGGGCGCAGCAACCTTTCTCCCTTCGAGTAACCTCAGGGAACAATAATGATTTTTATCTCAGTGTGTTAAGATATTATTGTAATGTTGATTAGCTAAAGCTAATTACCCTTGCATAACGACTTAAGGTGGTTATTGCGGCGGGGCTCACCTCTTCCCATTCCGAACAGAGAAGTTAAGCCCGCCTGCGCAGATGGTACTGCAATTTGTGGGAGAGTATGTCGTCGCCTTTCTTTTAAAAACCCTTCATCATTCGATGAAGGGTTTTTTGTTTTATAATAGTTTGGGTTTTAGAGGCTTTTAACCCGTGCGATGTCAAGGATTTTTGTTTTTAGAACCGGTTTAGAGAAAA
>NZ_AVBI01000024.1 GCF_000498475.1 Flavobacterium cauense R2A-7
TGTAGGAGAAGGCTGGAACGGAACGTATAACGGAGAACCGTTACCTTCAACAGATTACTGGTTTACGGTTAAGTTTAAAGATGGAGTGAATAAAGAGGAGCGTATCTTCAAAGCACACTTCTCGATGAAACGTTAATATTTATAATTTAATAACAAAAAAAAGCTGCCTTTGGGCGGCTTTTTTTGTATTAATAACAAATTAATTGGTTTTTGTTTGACGTTTAGTGATATAAAATTTTAATTTTAACAGTTAGATGTGTTACTTTTGCGTTTTACGGTTTAAATTTCTTATTATGAAAAATAATTACCTTTTTTTATTTCTTTTTGGATTCATGTCGTTTTTTGTCAAGGCACAGGGACCAGGAAATATAGGTGTAAATGCAAACTCAGCCGCTTCAATTTGTAATCCCGGCGACTGTACAAATTTAACGTCAACATTTTTTCAGACCTACCAGACTACAGGGTATAATGTGTCTTCAATACCTTATAATCCTCCTTTTGGTGTTACTGCGGGAAGTGCTACAGCGCTTACTATAGATGATCAATGGTCTGGTATTATTGATTTAAAAGGAATTACACCGCAAGATTTTAATTTTTGTTTTTATAATAATAGCTATGTAAAATGTTTGGTGTCAACAAATGGAGTAATAACATTTAGTATAAACGGTGTTGTTGCTGGAGGTTTGTATAGTCCAAATGCTTTTAGTACTTGGGTGAATTCTGGCGCTATTCCGTTTTCAGGACCAAGTGGTAATGCTCCTTTTAAAAATTCAATTAATGGAGTATTTCAGGATACTAATCCAGCAGTAAGTAATGGTTTTGCAACGCCAAATATTAATTATTACACTACAGGTGTATACCCTAATAGGGTGTTTGTTGTAAATGTTGCTAACGTAGCTCAGTATGGATGTTCAAGTGATGCAACTGTTGGGGCTCAAACGAGTCAGATGATGCTTTATGAAGGAACAAATATTATCGATGTATATGTAAAGAGAAGATACCCTTGTGTTTCATGGTCAAGTGGGAATGGATTAATCGGTGTTCAGAATAATGCAGGGACTGCAGGTGTGACACCGGCAGGAAGAAACGGAGGGACATGGATTACAAATAATGAAGCGTGGCGTTTTACACCAAATGGAGTGCCAATTGTTCCAACTTTTCAGTGGACTGACGGGTCAGGAAATGTAGTAGGGAATACACAAAATATTTCTGTTTGTCCTACAGCGACAACAACATATACTGTAACGGCTACATATCCTTCTTGTAGTCCTTCGGTTAACTATCAGGTAACGGATGTGGTAACTGTTGATTTAATTAGTATTCCAACAGGTACACCAGTTAATTTATATCAATGTAACACCGGTGCGGCAACTTACACATGGGATTTGTCCGGGAATCAAACTACAGCTATGGCTGCTTTGGATCCGGGAACGTATGTGCCTAGTTTGCATACTTCTTTAGCAAGTGCACAAGGAACCGATGCTGATTTGATAACGGGAAGTATTACTAATTACACAACTTCTGGAGGAACTGTAACGATATGGGTAGCAGTTGAGGATTTAAATACCGGTTGTAGAAACATACAATCTTTTGATTTAATTGTAAGAAACTGTAATGCTACACCAATTCAACCACCAAATTTAGTGCTTTGTGATGCCGATGGTAATGGTACGGAATCTTTCGATTTGACGCCACAAAATACAATAATTTTAGGGGGACAAAATCCTGCAAATTATAATATCACATACCATACAACTCTTGCAAGTGCTGATGGGACAACACCTAACAGTAATTTAATACCGGCAGGTAGTTTAGCAGCTTTTATTAGTGCGGGTCAAACCATCTATGTAAGAATGGAAGATGCAACTAATCCGGCCGTGTTTGGCAATACAACTTTCCAATTGATTGTCAATCCACGTCCAGTAATATCAGGAACGTTGTCTGTTTGTGTGGGCTCTACTACCCAATTAAGCGGAACAGGTTCACCTAGTGCCTCGAATGCTTGGGCATCTTCAGATACAACTGTAGCTACAGTGAATTCATCTGGTTTGGTTACAGGGGTTGCTTCGGGTACTTCTACAATTACATATACTGACAATAACGGATGTTCTAATACAACGATAGTTACAGTTAATCCATTGCCGACAGTTACGGTTAACAGTGGTTCTGCTTGTCAAGGGGGAACGGTGACTTTGACTGCTACTCCAGGACTTGCAGGTACTTATAACTATGTTTGGACAGTACCGGCTGGAGCTACGAATCCTGGAAATGTTGCTAGTTTTTCAACTGGAATTGGAGGTGCTTACGGAGTAGTTATAACAGATACCACTACAAATTGCTCGAGCGCGATTGGTTCCGGTACAGTTACTATTAATCCATTGCCTACTGTGGCAGTAAACAGTCCTTCGGTTTGTTCTGGAAATGCCGCTACCGTAACGGCAACTCCAGGTGTTGCGGGAAGTTATAATTATTCGTGGACAGTACCGGCTGGTTTTGCAAATCCGGGTAACGTTTCCACTTTTACAACAACAATCGCTGGAAATTATAGTGTTGTCATAACAAATACGATCACAACTTGTTCAAGTGCAAGTGCATCAGGAACAGTTAGTACAAATTCATTGCCAACTGTAACAGTTAATAGTCCTGTTACTTGTGCAGGTAATTCTGTTACTGTAACTGCTACTCCTGGAGCAGCAGGAACCTATAATTACGCTTGGACAGTACCTGCAGGTGCTACAAATCCAGGAAATGTTGCTACTTTTTCTACTTCAATTGCTGGAACATATAGTGTTGTTATAACGAATACAGCAACAACATGTTCAAGTGCAAGTGCATCGGGAACAGTTACGATTAATCCATTGCCAACTGTTACGGTTAATAGTTCGTCGGTATGTGCCGGAGGAACAGCTACAGTAACCGCTACACCTGGAACGGCAGGAACATATACTTATGTGTGGACAGTACCAGCGGGTGTAACCAATCCTGGTAACGTTGCAAGTTTTACCACGACTATTTTAGGAACATATAGTGTTGTTATTACCGACACAACAACAAGCTGTAGTAGTGCAAGTGCTTCTGGAACTGTAACAGCAAGTCCGTCAGGTGGAAGTATGAACTTACAATGTGGTCCTTATAATAATAATCCAACTTACCCTAACTCAATATATATTGATTGGTCGAATGTTCCGGGAATCACTACTTTTAATTATAGTTATTCAATTAATGGAGGTCCGGTAGTAACAGGAAGTCAGAATAGTCCAAGTTCTATTTATATTGTAACGAATGGAATGCCAATAACCTTTACTTTATCTGGAGTTGGTAGTGTGTGTGTACCTACGGAAACAATTACTTGTGGTTGTCCTGCGCCAATAATCAATGCAGTACCAAACGTATCTCTCTGTTCTGGTCAATCGGTTAGTCAACTTAACTTTACAACCTCTGATGCTTATGATTCGGTTAGTTGGACTAACAGTAACCCAGCTATTGGATTACCGGCCAGTGGTTCAACATTTTTCTTGCCATCCTTTACAGCTCAAACGGTATCAACGCCTCAAACAGCAACCATTACGGTTACTTTAACAAAATATGGTTGTAACGGACCTACACGAACTTTTACAGTAACGGTTAATCCATTACCTGAAGTTACGGTAAACAGTCCAGTTGTTTGTGCAGGGACACCGGCTACAGTAACCGCAACACCTTTAACTACAGGAACTTTTACTTATGCTTGGACAGTTCCGGCGGGAGCGACAAATCCAGGTAACGTTGCAAGTTTTACAACAACAACAGCGGGTAACTATAGTGTTATCATTACCAATACAACTACTACATGTTCGAGCGTAAGTGCTTCCGGAACTGTAACGGTTAATCCATTACCAACGGTAACAGTTAACAGTTCTACTGTTTGTACAGGTGCTTTGGCTACTGTAACTGCTACGCCTGGAACACCTGGAACTTACAATTATGCTTGGACAGTTCCAGCAGGAGTAACGAATCCTGGTAACGTTGCAAGTTTTACAACAGCAACAGTAGGAACATACAGTGTGGTTATTACCAACACTACAACAAACTGTTCTAGTTTAAGTGCTTCTGGAACAGTAAGCAACTATGCGGTTCCAACAGTTACAGTTAACAGTCCGTCTATATGCACGGGTGGCACTGCAACAGTAACCGCTACACCGGGAATTGCAGGGACTTATACTTATGTATGGACAGTTCCGGCGGGAGTTACAAACCCTGGAAACGTTGCAAGTTTTACAACAACAACAGCGGGCAACTATAGTGTTGTCATTACAAATACAACTACTACGTGTTCAAGCGCCAGTGCTTCTGGGACCGTAACGGTTAATGCATTGCCAACGGTTACAGTAAACAGTCCGGCGGTATGTGCAGGAACAGCTGCAACTGTAACAGCTACACCGGGTACAGCTGCCACTTATACTTATGTATGGACGGTTCCGGCGGGAGCGACAAACCCAGGCAACGTTGCAAGTTTTACAACAACAACAGCGGGTAACTATAGTGTTATCATTACCAATACAACTACTACATGTTCGAGCGTAAGTGCTTCCGGAACTGTAACGGTTAATCCATTACCAGCGGTAACAGTAAACAGTTCTACTGTTTGTACAGGTGCTTTGGCTACTGTAACTGCTACGCCTGGCACACTTGGAACTTACAATTATGCTTGGACAGTTCCAGCAGGAGTAACGAATCCTGGTAACGTTGCAAGTTTTACAACAGCAACAGTAGGAACATACAGTGTGGTTATTACCAACACTACAACAAACTGTTCTAGTTTAAGTGCTTCTGGAACAGTAAGCAACCATGCGGTTCCAACAGTTACAGTTAACAGTCCGTCTATATGCACGGGTGGCACTGCAACAGTAACCGCTACACCAGGAATTGCAGGGACTTATACTTATGTATGGACAGTTCCGGCGGGAGTTACAAACCCTGGCAACGTTGCAAGTTTTACAACAACAACAGCGGGCAACTATAGTGTTGTAATTACAAATACAACTACTACGTGTTCAAGCGCTAGTGCTTCTGGGACCGTAACGGTTAATGCATTGCCAACGGTTACAGTAAACAGTCCGGCGGTATGTGCAGGAACAGCTGCAACAGTAACCGCTACACCGGGAATTGCAGGGACTTATACTTATGTGTGGACGGTTCCGGCGGGAGCGACAAACCCTGGCAACGTTGCAAGTTTTACAACAACAACAGCGGGTAACTATAGTGTTATCATTACCAATACAACTACTACATGTTCGAGCGTAAGTGTTTCCGGAACTGTAACGGTTAATCCATTACCAACGGTAACAGTAAACAGTTCTACTGTTTGTACAGGTGCTTTGGCTACTGTAACTGCTACGCCTGGAACACCTGGAACTTACAATTATGCTTGGACAGTTCCAACAGGAGTAACGAATCCTGGTAACGTTGCAAGTTTTACAACAGCAACAGTAGGAACATACAGTGTGGTTATTACCAACACTACAACAAGTTGTTCTAGTTTAAGTGCCTCCGGAACGGTAAGCAATTATGCAGTTCCAACAGTAACGGTAAACAATCCGTCAATTTGTTCAGGAGCTTCAACAACAGTAACGGCTACACCAGGTATTGCTGGAAGTTATACTTATTCATGGACAGTTCCTACTGGGGTTACAAATCCGGGTAACGTGGCAAGTTTTGTCACTTCTACACCAGGAGCTTATAGTGTAGTTATTACCAATACTACTAACTCGTGTTCTAGTGCATTGGCAACGGGTAATGTTACTCTTAATCAAACGCCTACAGTTATAGCAACGCCAACTTCACAATCGCTATGTTCAGGTCAATCTACAGGTATTCAATTGCAAAGTAATGTTGCAAATGCAACTTTCACATGGACCTATACACAAACGGGTGGTGTTACAGGAGCTTCTAATGGAAGTGGAAATATTATTTCACAAGTCCTTACTGCCGGTACGACAACCGGAACAGTAACCTACACGATAACGCCTACATCGGCGGGAAGCTGTACAGGAATTCCAATTTCTGTTACTATTACAGTTACTCCGGTTCCTGTTGTTAATCTTAATGTGACTTCACAGTCGATTTGTACTGGTCAAACAACAAACATTACTATGACAAGTACTATTGCCACAACAACTTTTGGATGGAATGTAGTTCAGTCCGGAGGGGTAACAGGAGGAACCAACGGAACAGGAACAGCTATTACCGATGTTCTTACGGCTTCAGGAAATACAATTGGTCAGGCGATTTATACAATTACGCCGATTAATAACGGATGTCCTGGAACTCCGAAAACGGTTATGGTTACAGTTTATCCAAAACCTATCGTGACGGCTAGTCCTACATCAGCAATTTTATGTTCAGGTCAAACCACTAATATTACTTTGACCAGTACTGTACCGGGAACAGTTTTCAATTGGACAGTTGTACAAACTGGTGTTTTTGGCGCGGCTTCAGGTACTGGAAGTACAATCAGTCAAACTTTATCAACGGTTGGTTTGGTTCAGGGCACAGTAACATACACAATTACCCCAGTAGTTAACGGATGTAGCGGTGATCCGGTTACTGTAACTGTTACAGTAAATCCTACACCAGAGGTATTCAGCTCATCAGCACCACAATTTATTTGTAGTGGGGTGTCGCCAGGAATTACCGTATTTCCTAATATTCCGGGAACTTCAATTACTTGGACAGTTGTTCAGACTAATGTAACGGGCGCTAGTGACGGAAGTGGTTCTGAGACAACGCCGGGTGCTGGAATTTCTATTAATCAGGTGTTAACAGCAACAGGAAATATACAAGGAACCGTAATTTATACAATCATACCAATTAACAATGGTTGTTCGGGTGCTCCGATAACAGTTGAAGTTAAAGTGAATCCGTTACCAAACCCTCAAATTGCCGATGGTGTGATATGTGTTGATGCTATAACCGGAAGTTTAATATATGGTTATGAAATGGATACCCAATTGAGTGATACAGATTACGATTTCCAATGGTATTTCGGAAGTGATTTGACAACCATTATTGGGACAAACAGCTCGTACACTGCTACTCAAGCTGGTCAGTATACCGTTTCAATTATGAATATGATTACAGGTTGTACAAATGTTGCAATTATTGATGTAACGGCGTCTAATCCTGCACTAGGTGCTACCGCTATGGTATCGAATTATTTCCAAGATGATCAGACGATTACAGTGATTGTGAATGGAAACGGAATCTATGAGTACGAATTGGATCATAGTGGAATTTGGCAGACAAGTAACATATTCCCTCATGTTTTACCTGGTGAACATACGGTAGCCATCCGTGATGCTAAAGGGTGTACGGATATTGTATTAGAACATATTTGGACAATTGGCTATCCGCACTTCTTTACACCAAATGGTGACGGTTATAACGACACTTGGAACATTTGGTCATTAGAAAAAGACCAGCCAAATGCTGAGATTCATATCTTTGATCGTTATGGTAAATTAGTCAAACAGATTGTTCCTTCCGGAACAGGATGGGATGGAACGTTTAACGGACAGTTATTGCCATCTACGGATTATTGGTTCACTGTTAAATACATGGAGAACGGTGCCGAGAAAATTTTCAAAGCGCACTTCTCAATGAAACGATAAATAATACTATTTTATAAAAACAAAACCATCTTGTAATAGCAAGATGGTTTTGTTTTTTATAAGGTTTTAAAAATGGAAGTGTGTAAAGAAAAAGATTTGTTTTCTAGCCCTGATGGGAGCGACATCCTTTTTCGGTCATTGCGGCTCTCGAAAGGATCGGAAAAGATATAGCGGACAGCAGGAGTAAAGGTCTTCTGAAATAGAAAACGCGTTGCTGCTTAAAATAAAAAAGCCTCTTTTTACAGAGGCTTTTCGTTTTAGTTGTTGTAAGCTTTTAAGGCTTCTTTCAGTATCTGAACAGATTTTATTAAATCTTCTTTTTTCAAAACGTAGGCGATTCGGACTTCATCCAAACCAACACCTTTGGTGGAGTAGAATCCGGCTGCGGGTGCCACCATAACGGTTTCGCCATTGAAGTCGTATGATTCTAATAACCATTGTGCAAAATCATCGGCATTTTTTACCGGCAGTTTTGCAATGCAGTAGAAAGCTCCTTTTGGTGTGGCTACTTTAACACCTTCAATTTTATTTAACTCGGCAATTAAGGTGTCACGACGGTCTTTGTATTCGGTGATCACATCGTCGAAGTAACTTTGAGGCGTGTCTAAAGCGGCTTCACTGGCAATTTGTGCATAGGTTGGCGGACTCAATCGGGCCTGAGCAAATTTCATAGCCGTAGCCATAACTTCTTTGTTTTTGGAAACGATACAACCGATTCGTGCGCCACACATACTGAAACGTTTGGACACGGAATCAATCATGATAGCGTGTTCTTCCAAACCTTCAACATTCATAACCGAATGGTGTGTGTAACCATCGTAGGCAAATTCACGGTATACTTCATCGGCAATTAGGAACAAATCATGTTTTTTAACCAATTCGGCCAATTGCATAATCTCTTCTTTCGAATACAGATAACCTGTTGGATTTCCTGGGTTGCAAATCAAGATTGCCTTAGTTTTTGGAGTAATCAATTTTTCGAAATCAGCAATAGGAGGTAAGGCAAATCCTGTGTCAATAGTTGAAATTACCGGAACTACATTTACTCCTGAAGCTGTTGAAAAACCGTTGTAATTAGCATAGAATGGTTCCGGAATGATGATTTCATCGCCTGCATCCATAGTACTTCCCATAGCAAAAAGCAAAGCTTCAGAGCCTCCTGTGGTAATGATGATGTCAGCAGTATTTATCGGTAAACCTTGTTTTTGATAGTATGCTGCAAGTTTGTTTCTGTAACTTTCAAAACCGGCAGAATGGCTGTATTCTAAAACTGTAATGTCGGCATTTTTAACAGCATTTAAAGCTACTTCCGGTGTTTTGATATCGGGTTGGCCAATATTCAAATGGTATACTTTATGACCTTTCTTTTTTGCAATTTCTGCATAAGGAACCAATTTACGAATTGGTGATTCAGGCATTTGTTGGCCTTTTAATGAAATTTTAGGCATGGTTTGTTTGTTTTGAGATACAAATTTGCAATATTTTTTAGAAACTAAGCAATCCGATTTGTTATTAATTTTTTAAAGTTTTAGGAAATTAAAAATTTATGTAGTAATTTTCACAAAATAACTTTTTTATGAGATTAATTTTTTTAGTCTTTTTTCTATTATTGGGCCTTACAAATTATGGGCAAGTGGGCTTTCAATGGGAGTCTGATAAAGATAAAATTGAGATTCCGTTTACTTTTGTGGATAACCTCATTATTATTCCGGTTGAAATTAATAATACCAAATTAAATATGTTGTTGGATTCGGGTTCTGAACCGTCTCTTATTTTCAGTTTCCCCGAAAACGATACGATCCAACTTTACAATACCAAAAAAATAAAAATTTCCGGGCTAGGGAACGAAGAAATGGCAGAGGGAATTTATTCAGATAAGAATACGGCTAATGTGAGTGGATTTATCAATAGAGGTTTTGATTTGCTGGTTATACTGGATGAAAACTTAAATTTTTCTTCCCGAATAGGGATTCCTGTTAACGGCATTTTGGGATATTCTTTTTTTAAAAATAACATTGTGCAAATTGATTATCAGAAAAAAAAGATCACCGTATATAAAGATCGTAAGATTCTTGAAAAAAGAAAAATAAAGTCTTTTACACCCTTACCAATAAGTGTTGTAAATGACAGGGCTTATCTTAATGTTCGTGCAAAACTGGACGAGAAGGAACATAACCTGAAATTATTGGTAGATACTGGTTTGGGTGACGGGTTGTGGCTTTTTGAAAATGAAGAGATCAAATCCAATGCTAATTATTTTGAAGATGTTCTTGGTGAAGGAATAGGAGGAACCGTGTTCGGTAAAAAGTCGCGATTGGATGAGTTGCAGTTTTCGAAATTTAGTTTTAAATCACCTTTAGTATGTTATCCGGACACAGCATCCTATAAGCAATTACGCCTGATAAAAAACAGAAACGGTTCTTTGGGTGGAGCCATGCTTAAACGATTTTCAATGATTATGGATTATAAAGGAGAACAGCTTTATTTGAAAAAAAGTGTGTTTTACGATGATCCGTTTAACTATAACATGAGTGGTATTGAAGTCCAACATGGCGGAATCGAGTGGGTGAAAGATGAATTGGTTAGAGATTCCAAGCCGTCAAACTCGCTTAATGCCAATGATTTGGTCTTTGAAAACAGTAATCTAAAATACAAATTCACCCTGAAACCGGTTTATGTAATTGCTTCCATAAGGAAAAATTCACCTGCAGAAACGGCTGGTTTACTCATTGGGGACAAGATTTTAAGAATAGACCGGAAAAGCGTCGGTAACCTCACAAAACAAATAATTGACGAATTGCTACAATCAGAAGATGGTAAGACCATAGAAGTCGAAATCGAGCGCAAAGGAATTAAAAAGAAAGTTGAGTTTAAACTCAAAAAGTTATTGTAATAAAAAAGTCCGCTTTTTAGCGGACTTTTTTTTATCTGTAAAGTTGGTTACGATTGCGGACCTACTTTTTCTTTTTGAAGCACATTTTTCTCTTCCTTCACAATTACTTCACCTTTAATACGTAAAGCAACTTTTCCTCCTTCATAATTTACCGCATTGGATTCTACAGTAATCGTTTTCGAAATTCTTCCGGGATTCATATTGTATTTTACCTCAATTTTTCCTGTTTTTCCTGGCATAATTGGTTCCGTTGGTTTTGTAGGAACGGTACATCCGCAGGTTGACTGTACATGAGTGATAATCAAAGGCGCATCACCGGTATTGGTGAACTCAAAAGTTCTTACTCCATTGTCGGCATCTTTAGAAACAGTTCCATAATCAATAGTGTTGTCTTTTGCTTTAAATTCAATTTTTGGTCCTTTTTGAGCATATGATGCAACGCTAAATGCTAAAATTGCAACTAATCCTAATAATTTTTTCATCTTTTTAAGTTTTAATAGTTATCGTAAAATTACATTGTTTTAATAAACGAACAAATAATTTAACGCTCTTTTTTTATTTGCTCAGTTATAGCTATTTTTGCAGATATAATTACAAAAAGCGTACCAAAGTTTTTGGAGCGAAAGTTTCGGGCTTTTCCGTAAACCATTTTCCCGCTGTACGTTACATCTTTTATTTCGTTAAAAGTAACGAAATAAAAGGATTTCCACTGCCATCGGGGCTATTAAGGAAACCATTTGTCTTTTTGTAAGCATAGTAAGAAAAAGTATTGCGGTACAACACGATTGAATCCGTATAACCAAATAACCGAAGAAACGAATATGACAATTCCGGCGCAATTTGAAGCGAAAGCAGCAGAACAGAAATGGTACGACTACTGGATGAAAAACAACTATTTTCATTCAAAACCCGACCACAGAACCCCATATACCATTGTAATCCCGCCACCTAACGTAACCGGAGTCTTGCATATGGGACACATGCTGAACAACACCATTCAGGATGTATTAATCCGTCGCGCCCGCTTAAAAGGCTTCAACGCCTGCTGGGTTCCGGGAACGGATCATGCCTCCATTGCGACAGAAGCAAAAGTGGTTGCCAAATTAAAAGCAGAAGGCATCAATAAAAATGATTTGTCTCGCGAAGAATTTCTAAAACACGCTTGGGAGTGGACTGACAAATACGGTGGCACCATTTTAGAACAATTGAAACAATTGGGCTGTTCTTGCGATTGGGACCGAACTAAATTTACCATGGATCCGGACATGTCGGCATCCGTAATCCGTTCATTCGTAGATTTATACAACAAAGGATTGATTTACCGCGGGTACCGAATGGTAAACTGGGATCCGGAAGCCAAAACAACACTTTCCGACGAAGAAGTAATTTTCGAAGAAAGACAAGGGAAATTATATTTCATCAACTATAAAATTGAAGGATCAGAAGAATTTTTAACGGTGGCAACTACACGTCCGGAAACCATTTTCGGGGATACTGCTATCTGTATTAACCCTAATGACGAGCGTTTCACTCATCTGAAAGGTAAAAAAGCCATCGTTCCGATTTGCGGCAGAGTAGTTCCGATTATCGAAGACGAATATGTAGATGTAGAATTCGGAACCGGATGTTTAAAAGTAACTCCGGCACACGATATGAACGATAAAGAATTGGGTAACAAGCACAATTTGGAAATCATCGATATTTTCAATGAAGATGCAACGTTAAATTCTTTCGGATTGCATTATGCCGGAAAAGACCGTTTTGTAGTTCGTGAAGAAATTGCCAAAGAACTGGAAACTATCGGCGCTTTAGCAAAAACGGAAACCCATTTAAATAAAGTAGGAACTTCCGAAAGAACCAAAGCCGTAATCGAACCAAGATTATCAGATCAATGGTTTTTAAAAATGGAAGATTTGGTTAAACCGGCCATTAAAGCTGTTTTGGAAACGGAAGAAGTAAAATTATATCCATCACGATTTAATAATACTTACCGCCACTGGATGGAAAACATCCGCGACTGGAACATTTCCCGTCAGTTATGGTGGGGGCAACAAATTCCGGCGTATTTCTATGGCGAAGGAAAAGAGGATTTCGTTGTGGCGGAAACGCCTGCTGAAGCGTTGGAATTGGCAAAACAAAAAACAGGAAATGCTTCGTTGCAATTGGCCGATTTAAAACAAGATGCCGATGCTTTAGATACTTGGTTCTCTTCATGGTTATGGCCAATGGCTGTTTTTGGTGGCATCATGGATCCTGAAAATGAAGATTTCAAATACTATTACCCGACTAATGATTTGGTAACGGGTCCGGATATTTTATTCTTCTGGGTAGCCCGTATGATTATCGCAGGTTACGAATATGCCGGTGAAAAACCATTCAGTAATGTATATTTAACAGGTTTGGTACGTGACAAACAAGGACGTAAAATGTCAAAATCACTTGGAAATTCTCCGGAACCACTTGGTTTAATCGAGAAATTTGGTGCCGATGGTGTTCGTTGTGGATTGTTGTTAAGTGCTTCGGCAGGAAACGATATTTTGTTCGATGAAGAATTATGCAACCAAGGTAAAGGTTTCGCCAATAAAATCTGGAACGCGTTTCGATTGATAAAAGGGTGGGAGGTAGCCGATATCGCACAACCGGAATCTTCAAAAGTAGCCATCGAATGGTATGAAGCGAAATTGCAGAGAACTTTAGCCGAAATCGAAGACAACTTCGAGAAATACAGAATTTCCGATGCGTTAATGGCAACATATAAATTGGTTTGGGACGATTTCTGTTCCTGGTTCCTGGAAATGATTAAACCGGGTTACCAACAGCCAATCGATCGTGCGACTTTCGACAAAGCGATTGAAATGTTGGAAACTAATTTGAAATTATTGCATCCGTTCATGCCGTTCTTAACGGAAGAAATCTGGCACCACATCGCCGAAAGAACTCCAGAACAGGCGTTAATCGTGGCGGAATGGCCAAAAGCGAAATCGTATAATGAAGCTTTAATTGCCGATTTCGATTTTGCTACGGAGGTGATTTCAGGAATTCGTACCATCAGAAAAGACAAAAACATTCCGTTCAAGGATACCATTGAGTTGAAAGTGGTGAACAATGAAAAAGCGTCAACTCATTTCGATTCGGTAATTACCAAATTAGGAAACATCACTTCATTGGAGTACGTTTCTGAAAAAGTTGACGGAGCATTGTCGTACCGTGTGAAATCCAACGAATACTTTATTCCGATTACCGGAAATATTGATATCGATGCTGAAATTGCGAAGTTAACCGAAGAGTTGAATTACAACAAAGGTTTCCTGAAATCGGTACAGGCGAAATTATCCAACGAGAAATTTGTAGCCGGAGCTCCGGAGAAAGTAATCGAAATGGAACGTAAGAAAGAAGCGGATGCTTTAGCAAAAATAGCTACAATAGAGCAGAGCTTAATGAGTTTGAAATAAAAAATGAAAAGCCCCGAATTTCGGGGCTTTTTTATTGCTGTAAAGTGTTTATTTTTTACTGTTTTTTTTCAGTGTTTTGCCTGAAGCGTTTATTATTGCCTCGTAAATTTCATTGCCTTTTTTGAGTTTTATTTCGTAAACGATTCCGCTACTTGCTGTTTCGGCTTTTTCAGCTTTCTCAATCTTGTAACCGGCAAATTCTTTTGCGATGGTTTGGCTTACTTCAATTGGTAATTCCTCCACTTTGATTTCGTTTTTGGTTTTTAACCATTTTCCGGATTTGGCAAACTTAGCGGATTGTTTTGTTCTGTCTATAAGGAATTCGGCTTCGTACCCACTATTGTTTTCTATTCTCCAACTGGCCTTTGTGGCATCGTGAAATTTGTCTTTAAAGCTTATTAATACCGCTGTTGGAACTTTGCTTTCTGAAATTTTTTGCGCCGAAACGGTTGTACTAAATAGTATGGTGCTTAACAATAATAGGACTGATTTCATTTTTATGGTATCGTTAAATGTGTTTTATAGGATTATTTTACTACGCGTTTCATAGCGTCAAGATATTTTTTTTCCACGACATTCCAATTCACCACATTGAAGAAGGCCGAAATGTATTCCCCGCGTTTGTTTTGGTATTTTAAATAATAAGCATGTTCCCAAACATCTATTGCTAAAATAGGAGTTCCTGAAACAGGCATATCCGGCATTAATGGATTGTCTTGATTTTGCGTACTTCCAACAACTAGTTTTCCGGTTTTGTCGACTACCAACCAAGCCCATCCTGAGCCAAAATGTTTGGTGGCTGCATCTACAAATTGTGCTTTAAAAGTATCGTAATTACCAAAATCGCGATTAATGGCTGCTGCCAGACTGTCTTTTGGTTGTCCGCCCGCTTTGGGCCCCATTACTTCCCAATATAAATTGTGATTGTAATAACCTCCGGCATTGTTACGAATGGCTAAGTTGTTCGGATCAGATTTTTTTAAAATATCTTCTAAACTCCATTTTTCTAAATCGGTTCCGGCTAAGGCTTTGTTCAAATTATTGCAATAGCTTAAATGGTGTCGGGAATAGTGTAATTCCATCGTTTTTCCATCGATGTAAGGCTCTAACGCGTTGTAAGCATACGATAAACCACGCATTTTAAATTTTCCCTTTTCGGCTTTTACATCGGCAGGATTTCCGTAAACGGATTGTGTTTCCTGGGCTTCCGGTTCCGGTATTTGAATAACTTCTTCAAGATTGTTTTTTTCCCGGCACGCGAATAGCATTAAAAATGTAAAACTGAGTAAGGCTAATTTTTGAATTTTCATGGTAATTAGTTTAAAATAAAAAACGAAATCTGCTTACAAATTTCGTTCTTTCATGAGTCTGTTGATAATCTCGATGTATTGTTTTTTTGCTTCTTCAGGCGAAATGTGATTCACTTGCATCCAGGCATTTAGCTTGAAAGCACTTCTGAGGTTTTGTGATTCCTGCCGGAAATAAAAACTATCAGATTCATTAGCGGTAGCCTGTTTGTAAAGACCATACAAAATCAACTGCAAATCTATCGGTACGGAAGATTGCGGAATCAATTGCGCATTTTCAAACGCTTCCTCAAATAATGTATCTAAATCTTTCTCCATTGTTATTTAATAGCAATGATAGTTTTTCCGCCAACGGCTTTTTCGTTAAGTTTTACGTTAACTTGGGTACCTAAAGGTAAGTATAAATCTACTCTCGAACCAAATTTAATGAAACCGGCATCAGTTCCCTGTACGACCTGCATTCCTTCTTGTGCATAGTTTACAATACGACGCGCCAAGGCTCCTGCAATTTGTCGGTACAAAATTTCCCCAAAAACGCGGTTTTCTACAACTACTGTAGTTCTTTCGTTTTCCTCACTGGCTTTTGGATGCCAGGCCACTAAATATTTTCCAGGATGGTATTTGCTGAATTTTACCAATCCGTTTACCGCATAACGGGTAACGTGAACGTTAATGGGAGACATGAAAATGGAAACCATTAAACGTTTGTCTTTGAAATATTCCGGTTCAAAAACTTCTTCAATTACTACTACTTTTCCGTCAACGGGAGCAATAATATGATTGTCATTTATGGCTACCACACGTTTTGGATTTCTGAAAAACTGCAAAACCATGATTAGCATGAATAATGCAAGAATCTGAACTGCTTTTTGAAGCCAGAAAATCGGTAGGAACGCATCTGCCAAAAATACAACCGCAACTACGGCTATTGTTGTTCCTAAAATAATTTTAGCGCCCTCTTTATGAAATTGTATGAACATAATTTAAGATTTGATAAAACAAATAAAGAAATGGTATTGCAAATATAACACTATCTAAGCGATCTAAGATGCCTCCGTGTCCCGGCATGATTTTTCCGCTGTCTTTTACGCCGGCGGAACGTTTGAATTTGGATTCGATTAAATCACCGATAGTACCGAAGAACCCCACGATTAAACCGGTGCAAATCCAAACTATTGGCGAAAAGAAAGTAAAATACATGCTTAACAAATAGCTTCCAATCATGGTGAACACTAATCCTCCAATGAAGCCCTCAATAGTTTTTTTAGGGGAAATGCGTTCAAAAAGTTTATGTTTTCCAATGGATTTCCCAACTATATAAGCAAAAGTATCATTAACCCAAATCAGAATGAAAATCCCGATGATTATTTTCGGATTGAAATGTGCTCCGATGTTTGGGATTTTCATCAGTAAAACAAATGGTAAGATAATATAGCCGAATAGTGTAACGTATTTCGATTGTTGATCCGATTTTGGTTTGATTTTCTCACTGAACAAATCGACAATCAGATTTACTGAAACAAAAAGTGCTGCAAGATTCAGTAAAATATCGGTTGAAAATCGGTTTCCGTTGAAAAAAACAAAAATAATATAGCTTCCCAAAGCGAGTAGAATAGGAAGGTTTTGTTTCAGATGAATCAATTTACAGAATTCGGAAACTGTAATTAGCATGAATAGCCCAAAAAGCAGCGAAAAACTGTATTCGGAATATAAGGTTGCTGAAACAAGTAGCAAAATATAAAGTAACCCGGAAAGGGTTCTTGTTACACTTTCATGCATACTATAAGTCTTCTAAAAGAAGCAAATATAAGTTTTTAGGACAACTACCATATTGTAAAAAGTCTTCTTCTTTTGCTTTTTCAAAATATTTAAAAGTAGTGATATTGGTAGGGTATTCTTTGTCGTAGCGTTTTTTGATTTCTCGCAAACCATCACTTTTGTTTCCAATGATTTGGCTAGTAGTGGCAAGAATTACGATATGCGAAGGTAAGTCGTTTGGTTTGAACTGTCTGATCTGATTGGAAGAAAATAAAATGGAACCTTCATCGGCAATCAGATTTTCGCAGGAAGCCAATAAAAAGATTGGATTTTTCGGATTTGTGTAATTTAATTTATTTTCATCCAACAGACTAAAAAGTTTTGGTTCCATGCACATGGCCTCTTTCTCAAACCAGTCGTTTTCTTCCAATATACTTTCAAAATTATCATGGACTTCGTTTAAGTTTTCACAATACAAAAACTTACCTCCATTTTTTTTGAAGTTAAAAGTAAAAAGTTCGTCTATGGGCATTTGGGGCTCCGGATGATAAGGGCTTAATTCGCCTTCTTTATCGTCATGAGAACCTTCTGAAGCGGCACCAAAAAATTTTCTGAAAAGATTCATAAATTATATAAAATCTCGAAATTTTGCGTTTGAAAACACTCAAAGATAAAAAAATCTTAATTCAATCATACAATTGAGTTAAGATTTTTCTAAATTTTTATTAAAATAAAGTATTACATTTCTGTAATTGCTTCACTCTCTGATTTTTCGAAAGGACGCTTCCCGAAAATAGTTTCAAGGTCGTCTTTGAAAATAACTTCTTTTTCAATCAGAATATCGGCTAATTGCATTAATTTGTCGCGGTTTTCATTCAGAATGCGAATTGCTCTCTGGTATTCATTTTCGATTAAATTAGAGATTTCTTTATCAATTACCTGTGCCGTTTCTTCCGAGTACGGTTTAGAGAAATTATAATCGCTCTGACCGGATGAATCGTAATAGGTAACGTTACCTAATTTGTCGTTCAATCCGTAAACGGTTACCATTGCTCTGGCTTGTTTGGTAACTTTTTCCAAGTCACTCAAAGCACCGGTTGAAATTTTATCGAATACTACTTTTTCAGCAGCACGACCGCCCATAGTGGCACACATTTCATCCAGCATTTGCTCAGGACGAACTATTAATCGCTCTTCCGGTAAATACCAGGCTGCTCCTAAACTTTGACCGCGCGGTACAATGGTTACTTTTACCAAAGGCGCAGCATGCTCCAACATCCAGCTCACAGTGGCATGACCAGCCTCATGGATGGCAATGGCACGTTTTTCTGCCGGAGTTACAATTTTATTTTTCTTTTCTAGACCACCCACGATTCGGTCGACCGCATCAAGGAAATCTTGCTTGTCTACTGCTTTTTTACCTTTTCGGGCAGCAATTAAAGCCGATTCGTTACAAACATTGGCAATATCTGCTCCTGAGAATCCCGGAGTTTGTTTCGCTAAGAATTCGGTATCCAATTCCTCTGATTTTTTCAAAGGTTTCAAGTGTACTTCAAAAATCTCTTTACGTTCACGGATGTCCGGTAAATCCACATAAATCTGTCTGTCAAAACGTCCTGCACGCATTAAAGCTTTGTCCAATACATCGGCACGGTTGGTCGCTGCCAAAACGATTACGTGTGTATTGGTTCCGAAACCATCCATTTCGGTTAATAACTGGTTTAGCGTGTTTTCACGTTCGTCGTTTGATCCTGACATGTTGTTTTTGCCACGAGCACGACCCACAGCATCAATTTCATCAATGAAAATAATCGATGGAGATTTCTCTTTTGCCTGTTTGAATAAGTCACGTACACGCGATGCTCCAACGCCCACAAACATTTCCACGAAATCCGATCCGGAAAGGGAAAAGAATGGTACTTGCGCTTCACCGGCAACGGCTTTTGCTAATAAGGTTTTACCGGTTCCCGGAGGACCAACCAATAAGGCTCCTTTTGGAATTTTACCTCCAATTTCGGTGTATTTTTCAGGGTTTTTAAGGAATTCAACGATTTCCTGAATTTCTTCTTTGGCACCTTCTAATCCGGCAACATCTTTAAAAGTGGTTTTAACATCGGTTTTTTCGTCGAATAATTTGGCTTTCGATTTTCCGATGGAGAAAATTTGTCCGCCACCACCGCCGGCGCCACCACCAGACATTCTGCGCATCATGAAGATCCAGAATCCGATAATGATTATCAATGGAAGGAAATTGATTAAAATATCACCCCAATTGCTTTCGGGTTCTGATGAATAATCACTTAATTTTCCACTGGTACGGGCTTCGTCCAGTTTCTTTTGGAACAATTCAGTGTTACCGATGTCCAAAGTGTAATGAGGGCCAACATTTTCTTTACCTAAAATAGTTTGCTTTTCTACTTTGTCATGAGTTTTACTTTTTAAAGCCTCTTTTTTCAGATAAACTTTAGCAGTTGTTTTGTTAAAAACCACTTTGCTTACCTGACCGGAATCTAAATACTGGTAAAATTTGGACAATGAAGTAGGGCGGACTTCCTGAAAATTGGCGCCGCTGGAAACTAATTGTATTGTCACTAAAATCAATAGTATTGCTCCATAGATAATCCATGGACTTACCTTAATTTTGGTAGGATTGGGTTTTTTATCTTTTGACATGTAGTATGACTGTTAGTATTTGTTTTCGATTGTAGTGATTTTCGCATCACCCCACAAACTCTCGATGTTGTAGTATTCACGAATGTGTTTCTGGAAAACGTGAACCACAATGTTCACATAATCCATCAATACCCATTCGCCGTTTTCATTACCTTCAACGTGCCAAGGTTTGTCTTTTAATTCTTTTGAAACTACTTTTTGAATAGAGTTAACTATCGCGTTAACCTGTGTATTGGAGTTACCGTTACATATTACGAAATAATCGCACACGGTATTGTCGATTGCTCTTAAATCCAGTATATCTATATCGTTACCTTTTACGTCTTCAATTCCTTTAATGATGTTTGCCAACAGCACATCATTGTTAATCTCCTTTTTCGCCATCTATTATTTAATATGTTTTTCGCAAAGTTACCAATTTTTGTCTTTATTTTTGAACCTTAACATAAGATTAAACTTCATAAAGCAAAATTATTTCCATGAATATCATCAAACTCGATGCCACACCTTCAACAAATGACTTTTTAAAAGAGTTACTGACAAATCAGTTTGTTGAAAATTTCACAGTTGTCACTGCCGAAAACCAAACTTCAGGCAGAGGACAAATGGGTGCGAAGTGGGAAGTGGAATTCGGTAAAAACTTGACTTTTAGTGTGTTGGTTAAGGATGTGCTGACGGAAATCAACTCGATTTTTCATTTGAATGTTTTGGTAGCGGTAAGCATTATCGAAGCATTGGAACATTTTAATATTCCGAATTTAGCCATTAAATGGCCTAACGACATTTTGGCAGAGAGTAAAAAAATTGCCGGCGTTTTAATCGAAAACAGTTTGAAGAGCAATGGTGAGATTTTTTCGGTGGTAGGAATCGGACTTAACGTTAATCAGAAAAACTTTGATGAGTTACCCAAAGCGACATCACTGAGTTGTATATTAAATCATGATTTGGATAAAGAAGCAGTTATGGTTTCCGTTATTCAAAACCTGAAACGAAACGTGGCCTTGCTTCAAATTGGCGAGTACGACAAGTTTTGGCAGACCTACAATAAAAAATTATTCAAAAAAGGAATTCCGATGCCTTTCGAAGGGAATGACGGTATTCGGTTTATGGGAATCATTCAAGGTGTTTCCACTTATGGAAAACTAAAGGTTATGCTTGAGGATGATGCAGTAAAAACCTATGATATTAAAGAAATTCAGATGTTATATTAAAAAAAAAAGCTTTTAGAGATAACTAAAAGCCTTTTTTATTCCGACATGTTGAAATTATAATTTATTCATGTTTTGTGCCAGCGTTTCAATAAACTTAGTAATTGGACCTTTAATCATCATGGCCATCATTGGGTTAAAATCACCATTAAAAAGCAATTGTACTTCCGAAGTGTTTGGCGTTAACGAATTGATGTTTGCTGTTAAGGTAAACGGTAATTTATCACTGGCAGCACCCAAAACTACTTTGTTTGGAGCTACTTTGTCTTTCATTTTTAATTTAATTTCCGGCATGCCTTTCAATCCAAAGATAAAAGCATTCTCATCCAAAACCTCAAATTTGGCAATGGAATCCGGCATTAATTTTTCAAAATTCTTAACGTCTGTCAGTGATGTGAACAAATACTCAGCAGATTTTTCAACGTTAACTTTTGGGCTTTCTAAATTCATATTTTTAAATAAATCTTGTTTGTTATTTTAAACTTCCACACCCCAGGTTGACGGACTCTTACGCCATTCTTTCAAGGTATCGTACTCGTCTTCGGTGATGTATTGTTTGGCAACGGCTTCTTTTAAAAGCATGTCGTAATTACCAAGCGTGTACACTTCGATATTCGCGTCTTTGAAGTTTTTTTCTGCGATTTCAAATCCGTACGTGAAAATGGCCACCATTCCTTTAACGTTTGCTCCGGCTGCTTTTAAAGCTTCAACGGCTTGCAGGCTGCTTTTTCCAGTGCTGATCAAATCTTCTACTACCAATACGTTTTGTCCTTTCTGTAAAAAGCCTTCCACCTGATTTTCGCGGCCGTGTTTTTTTGGTTCCGGACGAACATATACGAACGGAAGCCCCATAATTTCGGCTACAAGCATCCCGATTCCGATGGCTCCGGTAGCTACTCCGGCAATTACGTCGGGTTTGCCAAATTGTTTTTCAATGTTTTTGGCAAATTCCTCACGAAGATAATTTCTAATCGGTGGAAATGAGAGGGTTATACGATTATCGCAGTAAATAGGCGATTTCCATCCAGAAGCCCATGTAAAAGGATTTTTTGGATTTAATTTAATTGCGTTTATTTGTAAAAGCAATTCGGCAGTTTTTTTAGCTGTGTCTGTGTTAAAAATCATACTACAAATGTATAAAGTTTTTGTAAACGATAAGCCTCTTTTTTTGACAAATCAAGTTGTTAAAGAAACTGATTTTCAACTTTTTCTTTTGGAAAGCGTTGATATCAAGCAAATTATTGTAAAAATGTTTCAGAATAAAATTCAAAAAGCATTTTTATACCATCCCGATGAAAAAGAAATTCTTACCAAATTAAAAGAAAAAATTCCAGCTGTAAAAGCAGGAGGAGGTTTGGTTTTTAATAAAAATGGTGAAGTTTTATTCATCTTTCGCAACGGAAAATGGGATTTGCCAAAAGGGGGAACCGAAAAAGGTGAAGTAATTGAAGAAACGGCCATTCGTGAAGTGGAAGAAGAAACCGGCGTTACCGGACTAAAAATCACGCAAAAACTACAAAAAACCTATCATGTTTTTAAACGCAACGGGCGTTACAAACTAAAAATTACGCATTGGTTTGAAATGAAAACCGATTTTGAAGGGACTCCGGTAGGTCAGGAAGACGAAGGAATCGAGAAAGTAGCCTGGCTGAAACCCGAACAAATTAAGGAAGCGCTTGGCAATTCGTATGAAAATATAAAATTGCTTTTTCAGGAAGAAAAAGTGGTTTAAAATATTTTTAAACGGTTTTATCAATAAAAAATATTGGAATATCTATTGATAATACTGTCATTTCGACGGAGGAGAAATCCCATAATCTGAATAACTTGATGCTATTTAGCTACACTGAGCTATAGTTTCTGCTTCGTTGAAATGACATACTATAATTTTCTTTCGGTTAATTCAAAAATGAAGCGGAATTAGACATTCAAAAAGTTTTAAAGTCGGCTCTATAGCCCTGATGGGAGTGTTATCCTTTTGTGAAACAAAAGATATAACGTACAGCAGGAACAAGGATTCTAAAGAAGCCCGAACCTTTCGCTCCAAAAAAACTGAACACTGCGACTGACCACTGAATACTTCATTCTGACCACTGAAAACTTTTTTCTTACCTTTGCCGTATGTATAAAAATCCCCGTTCCAATAATATTCTTCTCAATTTAGGAATTGAAAGTCTGAATGAAATGCAGGAAATGGCACAGGATGCTATTTTGAATGACCCTAATGTTTTACTGCTTTCGCCGACAGGTTCCGGAAAAACACTGGCTTTTTTGTTACCCATTTTCGAAATGTTGCAGCCGGAAGTCAATGGCGTGCAATGTCTCATTATTGTTCCTTCAAGGGAATTAGGCTTGCAGATTCAGCAGGTTTGGAAACAGATGACGGTTGATTATAAAGTAAATGTTTGTTATGGCGGACATAATATCGAAACTGAAATCAAGAATTTAAGCAATCCACCGGCGATTCTAATTGGAACTCCGGGCCGAATTGCCGATCATATTGACCGTGAAACCTTTAAAACCGATACGATTCAGACGTTGGTTTTGGACGAGTTTGACAAATCCCTGCAATTGGGTTTCCATGAGCAGATGTCATATATTATTGCACGATTACCGAAATTAAACAAGCGTGTTTTGGTTTCGGCGACTTCGGATATTGAAATTCCGAAATATACACGGGTTGTAAATCCGACCGTTTTGGATTTTGTTCCGACTGATAAAGAGAACCTGAATCTTTCCATGAATATGGTGGTTTCCAAAGAAAAAGACAAGATCGGAAGTTTGTTTCAATTGTTATGTTCTTTAAATTCGGAATCGGCAATTATTTTCTGCAACCATCGTGATGTTGCGGAACGTATTAGCGACACGTTGAATGAAAAAGGCATTTACGCTACTTATTATCACGGCGGAATGGATCAGGACGAACGCGAACGTGCTTTAATTCAGTTTCGAAACGGTAGTGTAACGTATTTGGTTACAACCGATTTGGCAGCGCGTGGTTTGGACATTCCGGAAATGAATCATGTTATCCATTATCATCTGCCTGCCAAAGAAGAGGAGTTTACCCATAGAAACGGACGAACCGCAAGGATGTTGGCTTCGGGAACGGCTTATATTATCGTACATGAAAGTGAAAAGAAAATGGAGTATATCGATTATCAAATGCCGGTTTTAAATGTGGAAAATGCCAAATCGTTACCGAAACCGCCGGAATTTAAAACGATTTACATTAGCGGTGGAAAGAAAAACAAGCTTAATAAAATTGACATTGTTGGCTTCTTTTCGCAAAAAGGAAAACTGGAAAAAGGCGATTTGGGGCTGATTGAAGTCAAAGATTTTGTTTCGTTTGCCGCAGTGAAATTCAAAAAAGTAAATGAATTGCTACGCAATATTAAAGACGAAAAAATGAAGGGCAAAAAATTCAAAATTGAAGTGGCCCGAAATGTCATTAAGAAGGAAGAAGAGAAATAGTCAGTAATAATTATAAAAAAAGGTCGCAATTTATTGCGACCTTTTTTGGTTATTTATCTGTCAGTGCGAAGTAAATCACATAGAGCCAGCTAAAAATACCATGTATAATTGCGAGTAAGATGGACTTGTTTCTGGACCATGAGGTAACAACAGCAATTACAGTACCTAATCCAACCCCTTGATTAATGATGGTTCGCTGAATGGTATCTTCTGCAAACATTGGAGTTGTCATTAAAATTAAGAAAAGTATTAAAAAGATTGTCTTTTGCATAATTAATAACGCATTACTTTGTAAACCGGATACTGCAAATGTTCTTTTTCATAGTATTTGGAATGTTTGTACACCCAGTCTAATTGGGCGTCGCCGTTTTCGGCAAACTTCTTGTCTTCCTGGCGTTTCTTTTCCAGTTCGGCTTTTAATTTCGGGTTTTCGTCTAAAATTTTCTTCGCCAAATCTTCAAAAACATAGGCCGAATAATATTCTTTCTGTTGTAAAATGGTATCGAAGAAATTCCAGTTAAAGAACGAATCGGCTGCTTCCGGTTCCAAGGTTTCCAAAAGGTATTTTACGTTTTTCTGATTGGTTTTCACCACAAAATCACCCTGACTGAATTTTACATTTTCACGGCTGGCACTAACCGAAGTATTGGAATGACCGTAATGCCCTTCAAAGGCTTCTTTTGACGTTTTATAATCGGTGATTTTATAACTTTCCACATTGATGATGGTATCCTTTTTTAACGGACTCATTTCAATTTTATTCAGTTTCAGTAAGTCGATTACTTCCCAATATTGTTTTGGTACGATGTAGGATTCCGGAATGGTGATTTCTTTTTTCGCTTTATATACTTCATAATACGGAATCATTTTGCTGAAAGGTTTCGTTCTGTCGTAATACAAACGCGGTTTTCCGGAAACTTCGCTGGGTTTGTATTTCCCTTCGTAGCCTAAAAAAGGAATCTGTTTTACCTTTGCCGAATCAATTTCCCATTGCACCGTATACTTGTTGTGCGGATAATAATTCGTTAAGTTTTCCTGACGCAGTTTTTTGATTTCAGCAGCATTTTTATCGGTATAATTTAAGGTCGACAACATGTATTCGTAGGTTACTTTGACTCTGTCGGCATATTTTTTCAGCATATGTGTTTCCACCATTGCTCCTAAAGTATTGAACATCGAAGCGTATCCAGTAGAGAAACGCGGTGTTTCCATGCTTTTTGCAAAACCTTTCTCCGGAACATCGTTATGAACGTTTACATATGGAACCGATTCGATTTTCTTTGTTTTAAGATCTTTTAGGATGGCCGGCATCATTTGTTCGTTAAAAAACGTTCCCAAATTACCGCCTAATTTCTGATAATGTGTGGCGATGTAAGTCAGTGTGTATTGGTAATCCGCACCATTACTCACATGATTGTCGATGAAAACATCCGGATTTACGATATTGAAAATCACCTGAAAACTTCTTGAATTTCTGGTGTCCGATTTGATGAAATCGCGATTCAAATCAAAATTTCTTGAATTTCCTCTGAAACCGTACGATTCCGGTCCATTCTGATTCACACGGGAAGTTGAATTTCGGTTCATGGCGCCACCAATGTTATATACCGGAATAGTAACAATAACGGTATTTTTAGGAGCTACAATTTTTCCGCTGGCCAAATCTCTCATGAAGGACATGGTAGCGTCAATTCCGTCGGTTTCTCCGGGATGTATTCCGTTGTTAATCAGCATTACGGTTTTATTTGAAGCATTTATTTGTTTGAAATCAAATACTTTATCGGCATTGAAAGTAACAATATGTAAAGGTTCGCCGTTATCGGTTGCTCCCATGGTTTTCATGGAAATCGTTTCGAAATTTTTATCAAGCATCTGATAATAATTCATGGTTTCCTGATAGGTTGCCGATTGGTTTCCGTTTCCTTTTTCGAAAGGTGTTTTTAAATCCGGTTGCTGGGCAAACAACATGGACGAGCTTAAAAGGAATATTCCTAAAATGTTCTTCATTGATGTGTTATTTTATTTTTACAGATTCGGGAACTAAAATGGTGTAATCGCCGCCATTTCGGATAACATCACGAACGATGCTGGAACTGATGTGCGAAGTATCGATAGCCGTTAAAAGAAAAACCGTTTCTATGTCTGACAACTGACGGTTGGTATGGGCAATGGCTTTTTCAAACTCGAAGTCGGCCGGATTTCTTAGTCCGCGGAGAATGAACTGCGCGTCAAGTTTATGGCAAAGATCGATGGTTAATCCTTCATAACTTACTACAGAGACTTTTGGTTCGTTTTTAAAGGAATCTTCGATGAATTTTTTACGGTCTTCCAAGGAAAACATGTATTTTTTTTCAGCGTTGATACCAATGGCGATTACAATTTCGTCAAACAAAGGTAAGGCTCTTTTGATGATGTCGTAATGACCTAAGGTAATTGGGTCGAAGGAACCTGGGAATATAGCTTTTCTCATTTTTTATTGTACTAATGCCAATTCAATAGCGTTATCAAACAATTCGGTTAATGAAATTCCGGCTTCTTTGGCTTGTTGTGGTAAAATACTTTCGGTGGTTAAGCCCGGAATTGTATTCATTTCCAGCATAAAAGGTTCTCCGTTTACGATAATGAATTCACTTCTTGAAAACCCTTTCATTTTTAAAACTTCGTAAGCTTTTTTGGAAACGGCTTCCACTTTTAGGCGGATTTCGTCTGAAATTCTTGCCGGTGTGATTTCTTTTGATTTTCCTAAATATTTAGCTTCATAGTCGAAGAAGTCATTTTCGGATACGATTTCCGTAATTGGTAAAACGGTGGTTTCGCCTTTGTAATTGATTACGCCAACAGAAACTTCGGTGCCGTCAAGGAAACTTTCGATAATGATTTCGTTGTCTTCTTTATAAGCGTTTTCAATCGCCGGAAGCAATTCTTGTTTCGATTTTACTTTCGAAATTCCGAAACTGGAACCCGATTTGTTCGGTTTCACAAACATTGGTAAACCAACGGTTTTGATAATTTCGTCTTCGTTAATTACATCGCCTTTATCCAAATAGAAAGAAGTGGCCGTTTTGATGCCATAAGGTTTTAAAACCGAAAGCATGTCGCGTTTGTTAAAGGTTAATGCCGCCTGATAATAATCGCAGGAAGTTTGCGGAATACCCAATAGTTCGAAATACGCCTGCATTAGTCCGTCTTCGCCCGGAGTTCCGTGAATCGCGTTGAAAACCACATCGAACGTAAGTTTTACTCCTGCATAGTTCACTGAAAAATCGTGACGGTTTACCGGGAATTCGTTTTCATTGTCGTCCACCATTACCCATTTTTCTTTAAAAATATGAATTCGGTAGGCATTGTATTTTGATTTATCCAAGAAGTTGTATACTACATTTCCGCTTTTTATGGAAATTTGATATTCGCTGGAATAGCCTCCCATGATGATGGCAACATTTTTCATAAATCGTACGTTATTTGATAAGTAATAGTTCTTACAAAATTATCACTATTTGTTGAAACCCACATCAAAAAATATTTTTCTTCCGATAAAAATAAAAAAGTGGGTTCCTGATGACCTTTGGCAAACAATTACTTTTCGGAAGAAACAAAAAATCTTTAGTATTTTATATCTTTGCCCAAAACCAAAACTATGAGTTGGAAAAAATTTTTAACAAGTCCTGTATTTTTTAAAAACCTCGCAATAGCGTTATTAATTGTAGCGGTAGCCGTATTTGGAGTGATGAAGTTTTTAAGTGTAGCTACAAATCACGGTGAGGAAATTCCGGTGCCGAACCTTTCTAAAATGTCCGTTGAAAAGGCAGAGGAGCGCTTAAATGATATTGATTTGGAATTGCATTTGTTGGATACAGTGGATTATAATCCGTCTTTTCCACCTTATTCTATTGTAGAACAAGATCCGTTGCCTGCTGTAACCGTGAAAGACGGACGTAAAGTGTATGTGAAAATTAATGCCGGAGGATTTACCAAAGTTGCTTTACCCGAATTAGTACAGAAAACCTACCGACAAGCATTATCTACCTTGCGTGCCTTAGGATTGGAAGAAGGCGATGTGAAATATGTGGAATACATGGCAAAGGATGTGGTTTTGGAAGTGAAACAAAACGGTAAAACTTTAAAAGCCGGAGATAAAATTTTAAAATCGTCTAAAATTGATTTTGTTTTAGGTGACGGTAAAACCGGATTCCAGGATCAGGAGATGGATAGTATTAATGCAAGTGAAAAATTAGCGCCGGTTCCGGCAGAAGAAAATGCTCAATAATCAGAATACAGATCAGGAAGAATTAGAAGACGAGTTGTATGAACATCATCGTTTTGAAGCAGGTAATGGGCAATCGCCTTTGCGTGTAGACAAGTTTTTAATGAATTTAGTGGAAAATGCCACACGAAATAAAATCCAACAAGCGGCAGCGAATGGGAATATTTTTGTGAACAACATTCCGGTAAAATCCAATTATAAAGTAAAAGCGAATGATGTGGTGCGCGTATTGTTAGAGCATCCACCCTTTGAAAATATTATAATTCCGGAAAATATTCCGTTGGATATCGTTTACGAAGACGATCAATTATTGGTAATCAACAAACCGGCTGGTTTGGTGGTTCATCCCGGTCACGGAAACTACACCGGAACTTTGGTAAATGCTTTAGCCTATCATTTTGAGAACCTTCCGATGAACAGCAGCGAACGTCCCGGACTAGTACATCGAATTGATAAAGACACTTCCGGATTGTTAGTGGTTGCCAAAACCGATCATGCGATGGCGTATCTGGCAAAACAGTTTGAAGAGAAAACTTCTGAAAGAGAATATGTTGCCCTGGTTTGGGGAAATGTCGTGGAAGAGGAGGGAACCGTAACCGGATACATCGGACGGCATATGAAAGACCGCATGCAAATGGCGTGTTATGACAATGAAGAATACGGAAAATGGGCGGTGACCCATTATAAGGTTATAGAACGGTTTGGCTATGTAACATTGGTTTCCTGTAAATTGGAAACCGGTCGTACCCACCAAATCCGTGTGCACATGAAACACATTGGGCATACCTTGTTTAATGACGAACGTTACGGCGGTCATCTGATTTTAAAAGGAACAACGTTTACCAAATACAAACAGTTTATCGACAATTGTTTTAAAACGTTGCCAAGACAAGCCTTGCACGCCAAAACTCTTGGTTTCGAACATCCAATTACAAAGGAATTCATGCGTTTCGATACCGAAATTCCTCAGGACATGAAAGAATGTATTGAAAAATGGCGTGTGTATTCGAAATCACATACGGTAGAAGAAGAAAATTAAAAAACGAATCCCTCATTTGAGGGATTTTTTTATTTGTATATGTTAAGCAATCTGTTTCAGAATTTCCCGTTCGGAGTGACTTACGTAAGCTTTGAATTTTTCATACCATTCTTTCCAGGCGGCGGCATTCATTTCTTTGGCTAAATCGGTTTCAAAATCGGCAAGAGTTTTATAAGGCGATTCGAATATCAGTCGGTAACCGGCACCGGTAAAATCGGTTAGGATTCTGCCTCCTGCAGGTTGTGTCATTAAACCGAGCCCGGCGGCTTCATCACATAGCGCTTTGGCTTCTTTGTATCGGCCAAATTGCAGATAAAATATTTCACGAACGATATACATGATTTCTGATGTTTAAATTAAACAAAAATGACTAACAAAGTTAAGAATTTATAAAATATAAGATATTGTAAATCAATTATTTAAAATTAATTTAGATGTTTTGGTTGAATTAGTAAATGAAACATTCTCGATGATACTATCTGAATTCTGAATTCAAATTTCTATTTTTGCACTACAACACAACACAACCATGTACAAACAAATTATTCGTCCGATACTTTTTTGTTTTGACCCTGAGGCGGTTCATCATTTTACCTTTTCGTTGGTCCGATTTGTAAACAAAATCCCCGGAATTTCTTCGTTAATCAAATCTCTTTATACCGTAAACGATAAGCGTTTGGAACGTGAGGTTTTCGGATTGAAATTTAAAAATCCGGTAGGATTGGCAGCCGGATTCGATAAAGATGCCAAATTGTACAAAGAGCTTTCCAATTTCGGATTCGGATTTATTGAAATCGGTACCCTTACCCCAAAAGCACAAGAAGGCAACCCTAAAAAACGATTGTTCCGTTTAAGAGAAGATTCGGCGATTGTAAACCGAATGGGTTTCAACAACGGCGGTGTCGATGAAGCAGTAAAACGACTGAATGTAAATAATGGTGTGCTTATCGGCGGAAACATCGGAAAAAATAAAGTTACTCCAAACGAAGAAGCAGTAAAGGATTATGAAATCTGTTTCGATGCTTTATACGATTACGTCGATTATTTTGTGGTGAATGTGAGTTCGCCCAATACTCCTAATTTGAGAGCCTTGCAGGATAAGGAGCCGTTGACACAATTATTACAGGCACTTCAGAATAAAAATACAACAAAGCAAAAGCAAAAACCGATTCTTCTGAAAATCGCTCCCGATTTAACCGATGAGCAATTGCTGGACATTATTGATATCGTGAAAGAAACGAAAATTGCGGGTGTAATTGCAACGAATACGACAATTTCCCGCGATGGATTAAAATCGGTGAACAAAATTGAAATGGGCGGGCTTTCCGGTAAACCTTTAACCAGACGTTCTACTGAGGTGATTCGTTTTCTTTCCGAAAAAAGCAATAAAGCCTTTCCTATTATTGGTGTGGGCGGCATTCACACAGCCGAAGATGCTATCGAAAAACTGGAAGCCGGAGCGAGCTTGGTGCAATTGTATACCGGATTTATCTATGAAGGACCGGCACTGATAAAAGCCATCAACAAAAAGATTTTAGAAAAAGCATAAAACATAGTATCTTAGCCACTCAGAACCACAAACCTTCAATGGAAAAAGTCAAAATTATCGAATGTCCGCGCGATGCCATGCAAGGCATTAAAGAGTTTATTCCATCAGATAAAAAAGTACAGTACATCCAATCGTTATTGCGTGTTGGCTTTGATACCATTGATTTTGGGAGTTTTGTTTCCGCGAAAGCGATACCGCAAATGCAAGATACGGCTGAAGTTTTGGCAAAATTGGATTTGTCGCAAACCCAAAGTAAGTTATTGGCCATTATTGCCAATACCCAAGGTGCTGAAAATGCCTCAATTCATCCGGAAATTCAGTATTTGGGTTTTCCTTTTTCGATTTCTGAGAATTTCCAGATGCGAAACACCCACAAAACCATTGCCGAATCATTGGTAACGTTGCAGGAAATCTTAAACATTGCTGATAAGACCAATAAAGAAGTGGTGACTTATATTTCCATGGGCTTCGGAAATCCGTATGGCGATCCGTGGAATGTGGATATAGTAGGCGAGTGGACCGAAAAACTGGCCAATATGGGCGTTAAAATTCTGTCACTTTCTGATACTGTTGGCAGTTCTACACCTGAAGTTATCGATTATTTGTTTTCCAATTTGATTCCGAAATACCCAAATGTCGAGTTTGGTGCACATTTGCATACCACGCCGGAAAAATGGTTTGAAAAAGTAGATGCAGCTTACAAAGCAGGCTGTCGTCGTTTTGACGGGGCGATTCAGGGCTTTGGTGGCTGCCCGATGGCCAAAGACGATTTAACCGGAAACATGCCAACCGAAAAAATGTTGTCTTATTTCACGACCGTAAAAGCCGATTCCAATTTGAGTCCGATGAGTTTTGAAAGTGCCTATAACGAAGCCTTGAAAATCTTTACCGTATATCATTAATCCCAGTTTAACATCTCTTTGTGTTTTAGGCCTTTGTCAGTCTAAATAAAAATGCTTACATTTGCATGCAATTCAACTACAAATTGCAACATGAAAGCACACACAGCTAAAATTATCGGAGAAGGTCTAACCTACGATGATGTTCTCTTAGTTCCCAATTATTCTGAAATACTTCCTCGTGAAGTCAGCATTAAAACGAAATTTTCAAAAAACATTACTTTAAACGTTCCAATTGTCTCAGCTGCAATGGATACCGTTACCGAAAGTTCTATGGCAATTGCTATGGCTCAGGAAGGTGGAATTGGTGTTTTGCATAAAAATATGACCATTGAGCAACAAGCTGCCAAAGTGCGCAAAGTAAAACGTGCCGAAAGCGGAATGATTCTTGATCCGGTTACCTTACCTTTAACAGCAACGGTTGGTGATGCCAAACAAGCGATGCGTGAATTCGGTATCGGAGGAATTCCGGTAGTAGACGACAATCAAATCTTAAAAGGTATTGTCACCAATCGCGATTTACGTTTTGAAAAAAACAACACGCGCGATATTACCGAAGTAATGACTTCAGAAAAATTGGTAACTGCTCCGGAAGGAACAACTTTAGCGACTGCCGAAGAAATTCTTCAGGAAAATAAAATCGAAAAATTACCGGTGGTGAATGCTGATAACAAGTTAATCGGATTAATCACTTTCAGAGATATTACAAAACTTACCCAAAAGCCTAATGCCAATAAGGATAAATTCGGACGTTTGCGTGTAGCTGCTGCTTTAGGTGTTACAGCCGATGCAGTAGAAAGAGCAACCGCTTTGGTTAATGCCGGGGTTGATGCTGTTATTATCGATACGGCGCACGGTCATACTAAAGGTGTGGTAGATGTTTTGAAACAGGTAAAAGCAAAATTCCCAGATTTAGACGTAGTGGTTGGTAACATCGCTACTCCGGAAGCTGCTTTATATTTAGCAGAAAATGGTGCTGATGCGGTGAAAGTAGGAATCGGACCAGGTTCTATCTGTACGACTCGTGTAGTGGCTGGTGTTGGTTTTCCTCAGTTTTCAGCGGTATTGGAAGTAGCTGCTGCTTTAAAAGGCACAGGTGTTCCGGTAATTGCCGATGGAGGAATTCGTTACACAGGTGATATTCCGAAAGCAATTGCTGCCGGTGCGGATTGTGTGATGTTGGGTTCCTTATTAGCAGGAACGATGGAATCTCCGGGAGAAACCATCATTTTCGAAGGAAGAAAGTTCAAATCTTACCGCGGAATGGGCTCTGTGGAAGCCATGAAAGAAGGTTCAAAAGACCGTTATTTCCAAGATGTGGAAGACGATGTGAAGAAACTGGTTCCGGAAGGAATTGTTGGTCGTGTACCGTACAAAGGGGAATTAAACGAAAGCATGCTGCAATTCATTGGCGGACTTCGTGCCGGAATGGGTTACTGTGGTGCCAAAGACATTCAAACACTTCAGGAAACGGGTCGTTTCGTTAGAATCACTGCCAGTGGAATCGGAGAAAGTCATCCGCACAATGTGACGATTACTAAAGAAGCTCCAAATTATTCAAGATAGTTTAGTGTTCAGATAACAAAAAAGGGATGAGTTTTAAACTTATCCCTTTTTTGTTTTTAATTTGTTGTATTAACTTCTGCTTAAACTGGTTAATAGTTTTTTATCACCAACAACCCAAAGAATATCGCCTTGTTCCAGTATCAGATGCGAATCGGGATTAAGCATGCGTCGGCCTTCTCGTTCGATACCTACCACCAAACCGTTAGTTTTTTCCCGAATTTGAGATTCCCGGATACTTTTTCCGATAAACGATTCGTTTTTCAGTTCCAAATGTTGTAAAACGATATCGGATTCGGTTACATTTTCTTCCGGTTCAATTTCGTTCTGATCGAGGTATTTTTTGAATTTCTTTACTTGAAAGTCGGTTCCGATAACACAGATCTCATCACCCGGAAACAAACGTTCGTTTCTGCTGGGTACATTTATCATGATTTCACCTCGTTTGATAAAAGCGATATTAATCCCGATTTTCTCCCGCATACGGAGTTCTTCCAGTGTTTTTCCAATCAAATTGGATTCCGCAACAATATCAAATGTTGCCATGTGTCCGTCCCAAGGCGTCAGGTCTTTTCGTGTTTTTTGTTCTTTCGCAATTTCCCGATCGTTGAGGTTACTCAAGAAGTGACGTTCAATACGATGGTATCGGGCGTGCAATTGTTTCGGAAACAGGAAATAGGCTGTCAGCGCGATGATTAAAGCGATGAAAGCAATTCCGGGCGAAAAGAAATTGTTCAGGATGAATCCGATGAAAAACAATCCGAGTGCCATTCGGAAGAAAATCAGCAGTACGATCGGACCGCGGTGTTTTCGGTTTTCGAATAATTCACTGACTTCGTTTACAGCAATTCGTCGTAACGAAAGCGCCCAAAGGAAAGGCGAAAGCAGTACCAAGGTTATTAAGGCGGCAATACCGTGACCAAATTTGGATCCTTCCACCAACGGTAAAATATATTTGGATGACAGTAATACAATGGCCATGATGATGATGGAGTGAATTACAATCTGAAAAAGATACGCTCTTAAAGCCACCTGCCAGGTGCTGACCGTTTTAATAGCTTCAGTATTGGCACTGTAATTGGCAATGGCCCGTACCCATTTTCGGGGTAATTTTTTTTCGAGAAAAACAGCAGTAGGTGCGCCCAATTTTACCATATAAGGTGTTGTAAATGCAGTAATGGCCGAAACAGCCACGATGGTTGGGTATAAGAAATCGCTGGTTACGTTTAAAGACATGCCTAACGTAGCAATGATAAAGGAAAATTCGCCAATCTGAGACAAACTCATCCCGGCCTGAACCGATTGTTTTAAAGGTTGCCCGGAAAGTAGTGATCCAACCGAAGCACTGATGGATTGTCCAAAAATAACGACTAAGGTTAGGATTGCAACCGGAATGGCATGTTCGATTAAGGCATCCGGATTAATCAGCATCCCTACGGATACAAAGAAAACGGCACCGAATAAGTCTTTTACAGGTTTTACGAGATGTTCAATATGTTCGGCCTGTGTCGTTTCTGCAATGATGGAACCCATGATGAAAGCCCCTAATGCCGGTGAAAATCCAACATTAGCCGCTAAAATTACCATAACCAAACATAAAGCAATGGCCAGTATCAGGAGCATTTCGTCGGTAAGAAGATCTTTGGCTTTTTTTAATAGGGTCGGGATGAAGAAAATACCACCTATAAACCAAATCGTTAAAAAGAAAACCAATTTTAAAACCGACATTACCAATTCACTTCCCGAGAATTGCTGACTTACAGCAACGGTAGACAGTAGTACCATCATCAAAATAGCCATGATGTCCTGAACAATCAGTGCACCAATAACATTTCCGGCAAATTTTTGAGTTTTCACTCCCAGTTCGTCAAAAGCTTTTAAGATGATTGTTGTGGAAGAAACGGATATAATTACCCCTAAAAAGAGACTGTCCATTTTATGCCAACCCATTAACTGTCCCACACAAAAACCCAGAACAACCATGGTGACAATTTGGGTTATGGCTGTTACAGAAGCCGTTCCGCCCACTTTTACTAGCTTTTTGAAACTGAATTCGAGTCCGAGACTAAACAGTAAAAAGATTACCCCGATTTCTGCCCAAACCTCGACACTATGGGTATCTTTTACCGATGGAAAAAAATCAAAATGATTTCCCGCTAAAAATCCGGCAATCAGATAGCCTAAAACCAAAGGTTGTTTTAATTTTCGGAAAATAAGTACCGCAATTCCCGCGGTCATAAGAATTAACCCCAAATCACTGATTAAGGGTTGCAGATGGGAGGTAGTGGCTTGTGCGGCAACAGTTAAAAGCATAGGCGTGTAAAATTTTGAATATTGAAAATGTACTATGGCGTAAAATAGAAAAAAAAGCCCGTTTTTTCAAGTTTTAACGTTGAAAAGGGTCTTTTTTAAGATGAATTTATGAAAATTGGAGTGTTTTTGTTAAAATTATTATTTCGATTAAGTGAGGTTTAATATGTTCTGAGCGCCATTTATTACGTTGGTGAGCGTATTTTAATGCGTCAACAACCTCTTTTAATACATCAGCAACGCCATTTAATACGTCAGGTAACGTATTAAAACTAAATTGCAAAAAAAAAAAAATCCGCAACTGAAATTGTTGCGGATTGTACTTTATATGTTGATGGAATTAAATCCCCAAATAATTACTTGGCGTAATCTTCAACAGCTCGGCTTTAATTTCATCGGAAACATTTAAAGTACCAATGAAATTATGAATCGCTTCTTTGTTGATTACCGTGTTGGTTCGCGTTAATTCTTTTAGTGCTTCGTATGGATTCGGATAGGCTTCGCGACGTAAAATCGTTTGGATCGCTTCAGCAACTACTGCCCAATTTCTTTCCAGATCTTCTGCGAATTTGTCTTCGTTTAAAAGCAATTTGTTCAATCCTTTCAAAGTAGCTTCAAAAGCGATTAAGGTGTGTCCCATCGGAACACCGATATTTCTTAAAACGGTACTGTCGGTCAAATCACGTTGTAATCTGGATACCGGTAATTTTGCTGATAGATGTTCGAAAATCGCATTAGCAATACCTAAGTTACCTTCCGAGTTTTCAAAATCGATTGGGTTAACTTTGTGAGGCATTGCTGACGATCCGATTTCTCCTGCTTTGATTTTCTGTTTGAAATAATCCATGGAAACATACGTCCAAATGTCTCGGTCTAAATCAATTAAGATGGTATTGATACGTTTCAAGGTATCAAAAAACGCTGCAAAATGATCGTAATGTTCGATTTGAGTCGTAGGGAAAGAGTGGTGTAAGCCTAAAATTTCCTCCACGAAATCGTTTCCGAATTTTCTCCAGTCGTTATTAGGATAAGCCACTACGTGTGCGTTGTAGTTTCCGGTTGCACCCCCGAATTTCGCAGCAAACGGTACGTTGAACAACAAACGCATTTGCTCTTCCAAACGTTCTACGAAAACCTGAATTTCTTTTCCTAAACGGGTAGGAGAAGCCGGTTGTCCGTGTGTACGTGCTAACATTGGAATGTCCTTCCATTCGATGCTTAATTCTTTCAGTTTGGAAACCACACTGATTAAGCCCGGTAAATATACTTTTTCAAACGCTTCTTTGGTAGAAAGTGGAATCGCGGTATTGTTGATGTCTTGAGAAGTCAGTCCGAAGTGGATGAATTCTTTGTATTGTTGCAATCCTAACTTGTCGAAAGCCGCTTTGATGAAATATTCCACCGCTTTCACATCATGATTGGTCGTTTTTTCGGTTTCTTTTATCCAAAGGGCATCTTCTGTGGAGAAGTTCTCATACATTTTGCGCAATTCCGGATATACTTTTTTATCAACACCTGAAAGTTGCGGTAACGGCAATTCGCAAAGGGCGATAAAATATTCCACTTCCACCAAAACACGGTAACGGATTAAGGCTTCTTCGGAAAAATATTGGGATAAGGAAACAGTTTTATTTCTATAACGACCGTCGATAGGTGAAATAGCGTTCAATTCAGTTAGTTGCATGTTTGTTGTGTTGTTTTTAAGAAAGCGCAAAGATAGGATAATTAGTTAATTTGGAAATTAGATAATTTGAAAATTATTGTTTTTACAACCGTCCTTTCACGAATTCCATTCCTTCGCTCGCGCTCATTGGGATAACTTCTAATGGATTGGGTAAATCGTAAATCGTGGCGGGTTTTAAATCGATGTAATACACCGGAACCTGTTGTTTGGCGTAATTCATAAGTCCGGCGGCGGGATAAACCTGTAGTGATGTTCCGATGACGATGAGGTAATCAGCGGTTTCTACGATTTCTATGGCTTCGTCAATAGCGGGAACGGCTTCGCCAAACCAAACAATGTGGGGGCGGAGTTGGTGGCCGTGTTTGTCGGTATCACCCAGATTTAAATCGGTTTTCCAGTCGAGAATGTGGTTTTCGTTGGCAATACTTCGTACTTTTAACAACTCGCCATGTAAGTGTAGAACTTTTGTACTTCCGGCGCGTTCGTGTAAATCATCTACGTTTTGGGTGATTACGTGAATGTCGAATTGGTCTTCCATTTCGGCGATGATTTCGTGTCCGCGGTTGGGTTGTACCTCGAAAAGTTGCGCGCGGCGTTTGTTGTAGAAATCCAGAACCAATTCCGGATTTTTGTTCCAACCGATGGGAGAGGCGACTTCCATAATGTCATGCCCTTCCCAAAGTCCGTCAGCATCGCGGAAGGTTTTAATGCCACTTTCGGCACTCATGCCGGCACCGGAAAGGATAACGAGTTTCTTTTTCATTTTTTTAAAACCAAATAAAGTAGTCAGAATATGATAACAGATACAAAAAGGACGTCTCAATAGCCCCGATGGGAGTGGCATCCTTTTTTGGTGACTGAGGCTCTCGAAGTCACCAAAAAAGATAAAACGGACAGCGGGAAAATGGATTCCAAATAGGCCCAAGCCATTCGCTCCTCAAAAAAAAACTACACTTTTCCTAACGTATACAATTGTTCCATGGTTGGCGTGGCGCTTCCACCTTCCGGTTCTAAGGTGATTCCGAAAGCTTCGGCTTCTGCGGTATTGTCGACTTTATACATTTTGGTGGTTGAAGCAGTAGCTTTTTCCAACAAACCGATACTGGTTGGGGTTAACGGATTCATTTTTAGTGCCCAAACCTGATAAACCATTCCCTGAGGGGCTTCCGGTAAGTCTTGGGCATCAATATACACTTCCTGAGTGGCTTTGTTCCAGTATACTTTTGCAGTGGCGCCCGGCATAGCGGCTTGTCCTTCGAGCATTACAATTGTATTGTTTTTGTCCCTAAGAATCTCCATCATGCTTTCGGTTGCTTTGTTTTTGTTTTCCAGCGTTACAATGGTTTTCTGCATTTTGTCGAAATCGGATTTGTTTTTTTCGATTTCCTTATTGATAATGCCATTCATCTGATTGTTCATTTGCAGATACATAAAGGCGGCACCCAAAAGAATAACCACCGAAGCTGCCCAACCTATGTACTGTGACCAGTTGGTTTTGGTTTTCATTTGGATAATTTTAGGATCGTTGCCAAGTAATTCAGCGCGGATTTTATCATAGGTTTCGGCTGAAATGTTTGGGGAAACACTGTGCGACAGGTTAATCACGGCTTGTTCAATTGCGGCAATTTCTGTTCGGATGGCAGGATTGTCTGCGGCCATTTGTTGTACTTCAAGTCTTTCTTCTTCGGAGAGTTTTCCGAAAACATAAAGTTCTAAAATACCACTTTCTATATATTCTCTGCTGTTCATTATACTTTCAATAGGTTTCTTAATTCGTTGATGCAGTTTCTGTTTTGTGTTTTTACGGTGCCCAGCGGAATTTCGAGTTCATCCGAAACTTCCTGTTGTGTGTAGCCTTTAAAAAACAGTAAATCGATTAACTGAATGCACTTGGGTTTTAATTTTTTGACAAACTCCTGAATACCAATGGTGTCAATCTTGTTGTTGGTTTTCGAAGGATCGTCAAGGATATGTACGAAATTATCAGCCGATAAGTTTTTCTGATTGTTGTTAAAGTTTTTCGAACGCAATTTATCGATAGCGGTATTGCGTGCGATGTTGAGAATCCAAGTGAAAAACCGTCCTTTACTTTCGTTGTAGGAATCGATGTTTTTCCAGATTTTTACGAATGTGTCCTGAAGTACGTCTTCGGCTTCTTCTTTGTCTTTGATAAGGTTGAAAATTACACCAAAAAGGCTCTTGGCATACATATCATACAAAAGTGTGAAAGCTTTGTCGTCTTTTTTATAAATTTGCGGCAATAGTTCTTCTTGTGTCATGCGTAGGAATTAACTCCGACTAAAATACTAAACAATATCCAAAAATCCCATATTTTTAATGGAAAACCTGTTATCTGACCCCGATTATCTGAATTATTTGGAAGATTTTATCACGCCAAGCCGTAAAGAGCGTTTTTTTGAAGTTCTTAAAAACCGAACCAAGCATTTCACGGTGGCTATTGAAGATGTGTATCAGTTGCATAATACGAGTGCGGTGATGCGCAGTTGTGAAGTGTTCGGCATACAGGAATTGCATGTGGTGGAACAGCGATACGGTAAAAAAATTGACAAGGAAATTGCGTTGGGTGCCGAAAAATGGGTGGATATTCATCGATTCAATTCCAATCAGGATTGTATTGACGACTTGAAAGCGAGAGGATATCAAATAATTGCAACCACGCCGCACGAAAATGATTGTATGCTGGAGGATTTTGACATTAGTAAACCCTCGGCCATCTTTTTTGGTACCGAAAGATATGGTTTGTCAGATGAAGTGTTGCAACAGGCAGACGGGTTTTTGAAAATCCCGATGTTTGGTTTTACGGAGAGTTTGAACATTTCGGTTTCGGCAGCGATTATACTTCAACACATTTCTTCCCGTTTGCGACATTCGGATATCGATTGGCAGCTTACCGAAGCAGAATTGTTTGAAAAACGTATCGATTGGACCCGTAAATCAATCAAGGATATCGAGTATATTACTAAGAAGTATTTGGAGAAGGTTGCAGGTAGCAGGTAACAGTGTTTAGAAGACAGTAGTCAGTATTTAAAAGGCAAGTTGTCAGAAGACATCCTGTTTTTTCTGGTTTTTTCTGCAATTTGCGACCTGTAATCTGCAATCTACTTATTCTTCTTTAGTAATTTATAGTCCTCGTAACACCCTTTAATGGCGTCCATGATCTGAAGGTCATTGGCGGTTTCGATAAAGGTATCGGAGTAATTGCAGCCTTTAAGGATTTCTTTGATTTCTTTTTTGTCAATTCCTAAAAGAGCCGCTACGGTTTCCCGGTCGTATTTTGAAGCCAGTACGTTACGTACGGTTTCATCTTTTTTGAATTCGCGCAGCTTTTTCATTTCTTTTGGTTTTTTTCCAAAGAGATTGTATAAAGCATCAGCAGGATTGGATAGGGAGCCCAATACTTTTCCTATCTGGGAAGAAGAGCTTCCTCCGGATTCATAGCCATAAGGTAGTCCTGAAATACTGTAGCGTTGTGCTTCATTAAGGGCAATTAGCTTAGTGTCTACTTCAATGTATCCCGTAAGCAGATATCGTGGAATGAAAATTTCTTCAAGGGCATAGGCTTTCTCGGTCAGTTTTACTTTGAAGCCGGTTTTGTTTTTAATCCAGTCGGCAGAAACACGAATTTTTATCGATTGAAAACCAATGTAGGAAAAGTGAAGTGTGTCGTTGACTTTGGCATCAATTTCAAATTCACCTCTACCATTAGTAGTGGTTCCTTTTACGGTGGAAAGATTGATAACGTTTACGTCGCTTTTTGGAAGCAGATTCGCTTCATTTACAACAACTCCTGAAATTTTAGTATACTCCCCATCTTGTGCAAAAGCCGAAAAGGAAAATATAGCCAATAAAAAAACTACGAAATATTTCATACTGAATTTAGAAAGGTCTAAATGTAAGAGATATTTCGTAGTTATTGTTTCTATTAGAAGAAAATTAACAAAAAGAATTAGCTTCTTCTTGGTCTTCTAGGTGCTGAACTGTCAGAACGTCTTGGAGTTGTACCTCCGGAACGACGCTCGTTACGCGGTGCTCTTTCTGAAGAATCGCTTCTTCTTTCAGAACGGTCAGAACGTCTTTCGCCTCCGAAACCGCCGCGGTCACTTCTTTCACCTCTTGGTGCTCTTTCGCGATCGCCTCCGAAACTCTTGCGTTCTCCGCCAAAGCTTCTTCCGCCGCCAAAGCCGCCTCTTCTTTCTCCACCTGAATGTCTTCCGTTGTGATCACGTCTTCCACCACCGTCGTTTTTAGAAATCTCAACGTTAATACGTCTTCCTTCCAATTGAACGTTGTTTAAGATTTCCATTACTTTGTCAGAATGCTCTGCATCGGTATTAAAGAAAGAGAAACCTTCTTTAACGTCTACTTTAAATACGTCATCACGACCTAAGTCTAATGTTTCTTTTAAGTAGTCTTTCAAAGACATCCAATCGAAGTTGTCTCTTGAACCGATGTTGATGAAATAACGAACCGCGTCACCTGCTTGAGGAGCTCTGCCTTCAGAACTTCTTTCTCCGGCTGATTGGCTTGATAAATCTCTTTTCTTTTTGTAGTAGCTGATGAATCGGTTGAATTCCACAGATACCATTTTCTTGATTAATTCCTCTTTCGATAAACCGTCCAACACTTCGTTGATTGCCGGTAAGTAGTTGTCAATTTCGTGATCAACTTCCGTATCTTTAATCTTGTTCGCTAAGTGTAATAACTGGATTTCGCAGATTTCAATTCCGTTTGGAATCGTTTTCTCTTCGAATTTCTGTTTGATGATTCTTTCGATAGCAGAAATTTTACGCAATTCACTTTTCGTGATAATAACGATGGAAGTACCTAATTTACCTGCACGACCTGTACGGCCAGAACGGTGGTTGTAGGTTTCGATTTCATCCGGTAACTGGTAATTTACTACGTGAGTAACATTATCAACGTCAATTCCACGGGCAGCTACATCAGTTGCTACCAACATCTGGATCTGACGGCCACGGAACGATTTCATTACCCCATCACGTTGTGCCTGAGATAAATCTCCGTGTAAAGCCGCAGCGTTGTATCCGTCTTCGATTAATTTTTCGGCAATCGCCTGAGTGTCTCTTTTCGTACGACAGAAAACAACCGAGAAAATATCCGGGTTAGCATCTGCCAAACGTTTTAGAGCCTCATAACGGTCACGTGCATTTACTAAGTAAAATTCGTGTGAAACCGTTGCAGAACCTGAGTTTTTATGTCCTACGGTAATTTCTACCGGGTTAGACATGAATTGTTTTCCGATGCGTGCTACTTCAGCAGGCATGGTTGCAGAGAATAACCAAGTGTTTTTTTCCTCCGGTGTGTCCGATAATATGGAACAAATGTCGTCATAGAATCCCATGTTCAACATCTCATCTGCCTCATCTAAGATACAAAAGTCGATGTTTTTGATGTTCACAAGACCTCTGTTGATCATGTCTTGCATTCTACCTGGTGTAGCCACAATAATCTGTGCACCACGTTTTACCTCTCTAGCTTGTTCTGTAATGCTTGCACCACCATAAACAGCCACGGTATGTAACCCCTTTATGTACTTTGAGTATAATTTAATCTCGTTGGTGATTTGTAAGCATAACTCACGTGTTGGCGACAAAATCAGTGCCTGAGTGTTTCTGTTCTCGGCATCAATTTTCTGAATTAGCGGAAAACCAAAAGCGGCGGTTTTCCCTGTTCCTGTTTGCGCTAGGGCAACTAAATCTGTGTTTTGTTCCAATAGTACTGGAATCGCTTTTTCTTGCACTTCTGACGGATTCTCAAATCCTAGATCTTTAATCGCCAGCAGTAGCGACTCATTCAATCCTAATTGTTCAAATTTATTCATAAAATATTTTAAATTGGGTGCAAAGGTATTGATTATTAATGGAATAAACTAATGCAAAAACCAATATTAAAATTTTATTATCATTTGAAAATCAATAAGTTACTTTTTTAAAAAGGACGTCAGAAGGGCTACAGCCTTACCACGATGGCTTACTCGAGCCTTTTCTTCGAGTGAAATTTGCGCAAATGTATCGGAAAAACCATCTGCAATAAAGATTGGATCGTAGCCGAAACCGTTCGTTCCGCGGGGCTCTTTTATGATTTTACCATTTACTATTCCGGTAAAAAGATGTTGTGTTTCGTCTAAATTAAGCGCAATAACCGTTTTGAAATTAGCATTGCGGTTGGTTTCGTTTTCAAGGAGTTCGAGTACTTTGTTAATGTTGTCGTTATCATTGCGTTGCGGTCCTGCGAATCGGGCGGAATACACACCCGGAGCGCCGTTTAAGGCATCAATTTCCAAGCCGCTGTCATCAGCAAAACAGTTGTAGCCGTAATGTTCGGTAACGTAATTGGCTTTTAAAATGGCGTTGCCTTCAATGGTATCAGCCGTTTCGGGGATATCTACATCACAACCGATATCTTCTAAAGATAGAATTTGAATATCGGCAGGAACGAGTTGTTGGATTTCCTTTATTTTGTTTTTATTGTTGGAGGCGAAAACGAGTTGCATTTGAAATAAATTAAGGAACAAATATATTATTTTGAATTTTGTAGTTTCAGAGATTTTGTAAAAAAAAACTATAGGAAATTATATTAATTCGTTTTCTTATAACTCCAAACGGCTAATCCGTTAACAGCAATGGCGAAAAAAGTGATGATGCCTAAATTTGGTAACACTTCCTGAAATCCAGCGCCTTTTAGCAAGACCATGCGAATGAATTCTACAAAATAACGAATCGGATTCGATAAAGTGACGTTTTGTGCCCATTTTGGCATGCTTTCGATAGGCGTGAATAAGCCGCTCATTAAAATAAAAATCACCATGAAAAACCATGCGATAAACATTGCTTGTTGCTGGGTTTCGGTATGATTGGAAATGAATAAGCCGAAGCCTAAAATTAGTAAGAGATAAATAGCGGTAAAAAAATACACTAACAGGATGTTACCCAACATTGGGACATTAAAAACGATTTTTGAAATAAGTAATCCTACTGTTAAGATTATTAATCCTAATATCCAAAAAGGGAATAATTTTCCAATGATGAATTGGTGTTTTTTAATTGGAGTAACATTGATTTGCTCTAGTGTTCCCAATTCTTTTTCTCTTACAATATTCATAGCCGAAAGAAATAAAGTTAACATAGTAACCAATAAAACTAAAATACCTGGCACCATAAACGTTTTGTAATTGAGTGTACTATTGTACCAAAACGAAGGAATGGTTTCGATTCGGTTTGGAACAATTTGCTCGTTGATTACTAGTTTGTTTTCTACCAGAATATTTTGATTGAACAATTGCACAATTTGGGTAATGTACACATTTTGTACGCCTGCTGTGGCTCCGTCTATGGCATTGATTAAGACTTGAATTTGGGTGGTATTGTCATTTTGCAATTGTTTTTCAAACAGGTTTGGAATTTCGATGACGACATCGGTTGTTCCTTTGTTTAATCGTTCGATGCCTTCGTGAGTGTGCGATACGTTTTCTACTTCCGAAAAATATGCATTTGCCTTTACTTTTTCTATCAAAGCACGAGATGAAGAGGAATTACTATAATCAGCAAGGGTTACCCGAATATTTTTCACATCAAAAGTAGCCGCATTGGAAAGAATTAAAAGTTGTAAAATAGGCAGAATAAATATCAAACGAAGCATACTTTTATCTCTAAAAATTTGCTTGAATTCTTTTTGTATGATGAATAAAATCGTTTTCATAAGTATAATTTATTCCAAACGGGTTTTGTAATTTTTGATGCTCAATCCAATGAAAAGTAAGGTCATTCCTATTAGAATTAAGGTTTCTTTAAAAATATATTCTAATCCTACGCCTTTTAGCATAATGGATTTTACAATGATGATAAACCATTTGGCAGGAATGATGTTACTGATAACTTGCATAGGCAACGGCATAGAAGCGATTGGAAAGATAAACCCTGAAAGAATAATCACTGGAAGCATTAATCCCATCAACGAGATCATCATGGCGGTTTGTTGTGTATTGGAAATCGTTGAAATTAAAATACCCAATGACAATGCTGTGATAATGAATAAAATACTTTCGAAGGCTAACAGGAAAATACTACCGTTAATGGGCATTCCAAAGATGAAATATCCCATGGAAACAATCACTATTGCATTGATAATCGACAGAAAAACATAAGGAAACACCTTGCCTAAAATCACCTGAAACGGTTTTAGAGGTGAAACCAATAAGATTTCCATGGTACCCAATTCTTTTTCTCTTGTGATGGAAATAGACGTCATCATCGCGGAAACCAACATTAAAATTACAGTCATGACTCCAGGAACAAAATTGAAAACACTTTTTAATTCCGGATTGTATAACATGCGACTTTGTATGATAACTCCATTACTTTTTTGAACCGTACTTTTTTGGTTTTGATAATTTTGGATAATCGATTGTGTATAATTGGCAATGGTGCTGGCTACATTGGGTTCGGTGGCATCGGTAATGACTTGAACCGTAGCTTTTTTTTCGGTTTGTAATTTTTTGGCAAAATCTTTTTCAAATAACAGAACCGCTTTTATTTTTCCTTTTTTAAACTCTCCTTCAATGACTTTTTCGTTTAAAATTTCATTTTCTACATGAAAGTAAGGTGAGGCTTTTATCTTTTGGATTATTTTTTGCGATTCAACGTCTTTGGCATAATCCAAAACCGCGATGTCAACATTGTTGATTTCATTAGTAATAGCGAATCCGAACAACAGAATTTGGGCAACAGGCATGCCAAAAAGGATAAACAACGAGCGTTTATCACGAAAAATATGATAAAATTCCTTTTTAATAAAACCTATGAATCGTTTCATTTATTTTTTTGTTTCAAGTTTCAGGTTATTGTTACTCGATATTTCGGGCTAGTTTCAAGAAGACTTCGTTCATAGAATTGACCTGAAATTGCTCTTTTAATTTTTTTGGGGTGTCCAATGCTTCAATGACACCGTCCACCATTATTGATACCCGATTGCAATATTCGGCTTCATCCATGTAGTGCGTGGTGACAAAAATTGTTGTGCCTTTATTGGATTCAGCATAAATTAATTCCCAGAATTGTCTTCGCGTTATTGGATCGACACCGCCAGTGGGTTCATCTAGAAAAACAATTTTAGGTTCGTGTAATAAGGCTACAGAAAAGGCTAATTTTTGTTTCCAGCCTAAAGGTAAATCGCCTACTTTAGTTTTAGTAATGTTGCCTAGCTGTAATTCCGCGATCAGCTCTTCTGTTTTTGTTTTAATTTGTTTTCGCGATAAACCGTAAATACCGCCAAAAAAAGTAATGTTTTCCTGCACCGTTAAATCATCATACATGGAGAATTTTTGACTCATGTAACCGATATTTCGTTTGACCTCTTCGCTTTGTGTATGCACATCAAAACCTGCGACATTAGCTGTGCCATCAGTTGGATTGGAAATCCCAATCAACATTTTCATTGCTGTCGTTTTTCCGGCACCGTTGGCTCCTAAAAAGCCAAATATTTCGCCTTTATTCACATGAAAACTAATGCCTTTTACGGCAGTGAAGTCGCCAAATTGTTTAGTTAAATTTTCTACGATAATGATTTTCTCTTGTACACTTTCCATTTGCTTTTCATTTTATAAATCCATGAAAACATCCTCAATAGTTGCGGTTGCTTTTCGAATGCTTATGTTTTGATGTCCTTTTTTGTGCAAATAGGCTCGTAAGGTTTCGGTTTCAAAAGTATCGTTCTTGTCGATGTAATGCATGAATTCGCCAAAAGCATACACACTGTACTGCGAAGGAAACTCTTTTAAATCCAAAATCAATTGGTGCATTTGATTGGTTGCAACTTCGTAGATTGTTCTTTCATACGCTTTCACAATGGCATCGGGAGAATCGATTTTAAGGATTTTTCCTTTTTGAATAAGTGCAATTCTATCGCACAAACTGGCTTCATCCATGTAGGGTGTGGAAACTAAAATGGTAATGCCTTTTTGTTTCAAGCGTTTTAGCATTTCCCAAAATTCTTTTCTGGAAACAGGGTCAACACCGGTTGTGGGTTCGTCTAAAAATAAAACTTTTGGTTTGTGGATTAAAGCGCAACACAAGGCTAACTTTTGTTTCATTCCACCTGATAACGCCCCGGTTCTTCGGTTTTTAAACGGTTCGATTTGGACATAAATATCTTCTATCAAATCGTAATTTTCTTCAATGGTTGTTCCGAATATTGTGGCAAAAAAAGCTAAGTTTTCCGCAATGGTTAAATCTTGATACAATGAGAACTTCCCTGGCATATAACCCACCGAATTCCGTATTTCTTTTACCTGCTTTAACACGTCATAATTCGCAACCGTTGCACTACCTTCATTTGGAAGCAATAATGTTGTCAACAAACGAAATAGCGTAGTTTTTCCCGCACCATCAGGTCCAATTAGGCCAAAAAGTTCGCCTTCCTGTACTTCAAACGTGATGTTTTGTAGTGCCTGAACGGTCTTATATTTTTTAGAAATATTTTTAACGGAAATACTCATGGGGTAAGGTGAAAAGTGATTAGTGAAGAGTCTATTTAATTAATAGAAAATTGCTTAGTTCTTGGGCATCTATCCAATGTTTTACATCGACTGGAATTTTGATGAAATCACCTGATTTTAAATGGCTTTTTTCACCGTTTTCAAAGCTAAATATGGCCTCTCCAGAAACGCATACCAAAAGTGCTGGAACGTTGGTAACGTGCTCTTTCAACTGCTCGTTTTTTGCAATTTGTAAAGCAATAACTTTGAAATCTGTAGGTTCAAACAACACTTGTGTTTGAACCGGTTTGTCACCTGAATGTAAGTCGGTTAAATTCATTGGAAATACTGATTAAAGGTTGTAAAAGAATCTTGTATTGCTTTGAATTGAGCTTCTGAAGATTCTTTTTCTAAATTATCCACTAACTCAATGTATGGTACTAACCATTTGTGTAATTCGTCGTGCGCTTGCCCTTTCATGGTGCAGTTTGAGGTTAGTAAATCAAGATTGGTTTTTAAATTTGTTGCCAATTGCGCATAATTTTTATCTGAATTACCAGCAAAGGCAATAACATCTTTCTCCATATTGCGAATGTGCTCCATCATGTTGTCATCGACTTTCCATTTTTCACCATTGTTTAAGACGATTGCTTCGTGTTCGTCGTGATGGTGTTCTGTTTCGGTGGTTGTTTCGGTTGGAGTTACGCTACTTTTTTCTGTTTCTTTTGCGCCGGAGTTGCAAGAAAGTGTTAACACTGCAATTGTGCTAAAAAGCATCATTTTTACATTTGAATTTTTCATGATTTTAGAGGTATTTATTTATTATTATTTTAGCCAAACTTCTGCTGGCATTCCTGTTTTTAAACTTCCGTCATTTTTAACGGCTACTTTTACTGCATACACCAAATTAGCTCTTTCTTCTTTGGTTTGGATAACTTTTGGCGTGAATTCGGCTTGAGCGCTAATCCAAATGATATTTCCTTCGTATTTTTTTGTATTGTTTTCCGCATCAATGGCTACGATAACTTTTTGTCCGATTTTGATTTGTGCCAATTGGGTTTCGGTCACATAGACGCGTAATTCCATTTCGCTTAAATTGGCGATTTTGTATAAAGGTTTGCCAAAAGCTGTGATTTCAGAAGGTTCTGCGTATTTCGTTAAAACGGTTCCATGGACTGGATTATTGATTTTTGATTTCTTTATTTGGTCGTCTAATTTTTCAATTTGGACTTTAATTGCTTTTATTTCGTTTAAAATTGGTGCATTTTGTGTTTGTACACTGCTGATTTGTTTTTCGATGACTTTTACTTTTCCGTCAATTTCGTCAATTTGTCTTTTGGTTGCGGCATTTTCGGCAAACATATTTTGGATTCTGTTTTGTTCGATTTTAGCGGTTTTCAGTTGTTCGTTTAAAACATTTATTTGCGACAACACCGAAGCCGATTTGGATTGAACCGTTTCAATGGAAGCTTTAAGCTGTTCTCGGTTATAATGTATTTGCAACGTATCAATCAAACCCACAAGCGATCCTTTTTTAAGTTGGGCACCTTCTTCTACATTTAAAAACTCAATTTTTCCATTAGATTCGGAAGAAACGATGATTTCTGTAGCTTCAAAATTGCCATAAGCATCGGCTTTTTGGTTGTTTTTATTGCAACTTATTATTGTAATTGCCGTAAGTAGAATTCCTATTTTTTTCATGGTATATGCTTTAAATTCCTTTTATAATTTGGTGATTCGCTTTGGCTAATTGCAATTGAATCTGATGTGTTTTTTCGGTTATTTTTGATTCGAAAAGTTGGGTAACTTCGTTTAAATAATCAGAAGAAGTGATTACTCCGTTTTTCATTTGCGCTTCAGCCGAACGAACAATTTTTTCTCGTAATTGGATAATTTCTTTATCCGATTTTAGTTGGGTTTCAATTTTTCCGATTTCAAAATTGATTTCTTGCAAATTCCGTTTTTGATTTACTTCAAAGGTTTCCTTTTCAGAAGCAACGATTTGTTTTGAAATTTCCAGTACTTCTTTTTCTTTTTTTGTTTTGTTCCAATCGAATAAGGTCCAATTCAATTTTATTCCCGTCATGTAAAAGGCTTCAAATGAATTATTTAACATGTTCAAGGCGGGATTTCCGTAGCCACCTTGTAAAAAAGCGTTTAGTTTTGGTGCATTGTTGGTAGCGATTACTTTTTGTGACGTTTCGATTTGTTGTTTTTGTAATTCAAATAGGTCTAATTCTGGACGATTAACTTCGTTTATGGAAGAGAAATTTTCTGGAATTGCCAACTTTGCGTTCGTATTAAATGCAGTTGCTGAAAGTTCTTCTAAGTGCTGCCAAAGTTTGAGTTGGTCGTATTTCACATCATTTACTTGTTGGTTGATTTTGATGATTTCGGCCTCTATCACTTGTTCCGATGCTGGTAAAACCGCTCCAAATTTTACGGCTACTTGTATTTCTTTACTTTTTTCTTGAAGTAACTTTCGTTTCGTCAATAATAATTCTTCTTTTTCTTGACCTAATAAGAGTCCAAAATAATACTGATTGACGAAGTTTTTTAATTGGTACAAATTAATATCTACAAGTTTTTGTTGGGCTTTTATTTGCGATGCTTTGAGTTGGGTTTGCGCTTTGATGATCCCGCCATTGTAAATCAATTGGTTAACATCAATGGTGGCTCTGTATTGGTCTTTATTCAGAGGATCGATAGTCGTGTTAGGCATTGAAAAGGGTACTTGAGTGACTTCCGATTGGTAAGTAGCCTGTGCGTTTAATGCTACTTTTGGTAATCTGTCTTTTGATAAAATTTCTGAATGTAATTCCGATTGGTTTTGTAACAAACGGTTTTGTTTTGCCAATGGATAGTTCTTTTCTACCAACTCATAGCATTTTTCGAGCGTTAGTTTTTCCTGAGCCCAAATAGTTGGAGCTGTCAAGAGTAAGAGTATTTGAAAAATTTTTTTCATCACTTTTTAATTGCGTTGATAATTTGTTCCGAGATGTGGATTTTTCGTTCTTTCATTAATTGAAAGAATTCGTCATTAGAAATATTAATAATTCCTTTCACTAGGTTTTGTGCGGCAAAAGGAAAAGCAGTCATAGCAAAAATATCCAAGAGCAATTGCTTAGGTGAAATTGGTTTAATAATGCCCAATTCAATTTCGCTTTCAATTTGCTTGAGTAATTTCGTAGGATCCGGTCGTTTTTCATCTTTTAGAAATTTAGCCACAAATTCAGGATTGTTATTCATTTCCTGAATGATGAATTGGGGCAAAAAAGGATACTCCATGACAAATGAAATATAACTGTCCGTGAACTTCTTAATTTTTTCAAATAAAGCTTCGTCCGAGTTGAATATTCCATTGATTTGTGGGGCTAATTTTCCAAAAGCATTCATGAAAACTGCTTCAAACAATTTTTCTTTGCTTCTGAAAAAGTAATGTAGCATGGCTTTGTTTATTTCTGCTTCATCGGCTATTTCCTGCATTCTGGCTCCTGTAAAGCCTTTTTTTTGAAATACATTAAAGGCTGCTTCGAATATTTTTTCTTCGGTTGTCATGTGTTAACTTTTAGGTTTAACCATTTGGTTAACAAAAATACAAATAATAGTATTGAATCTTATTTTTTAGATTTTTTTAACACTAAATTAACCCTCTATCGTGAGTGTTTCAGAGAGAATTGTCGGTTAATGTAATCAGAATGTACTTATGAAATAAAATGAATCAGCAAAGAAGAATGAAGGATGTTGAATTTTTTAAAATTTTGCTAATTGTATAAAAAATAAAAAGCCGAGGTGGAGCCCCCGACTTTTTGGTTGAACGTGTAACCACATTGCTGTGCGTTCGGGTACAAATGTAAGACAATCTTTTGTATTACCTAATAAATTCTATGAAAAAATTAAAATAAAATGTGTTGGTATCTATTTTTAAAATTATTATGATAGGAAAATAGAAATGGTTACTTTTGGAGCGATTAAAAATCAGAAATATACACTTTTGAATTATGGTTAAAGATTTATTTGAAAGAATACAAAACAATAAAGGTCCGTTAGGAAAATGGGCCTCACAGGCAGAAGGTTACTATGTGTTTCCAAAATTGGAAGGAGAGTTAGGACCGAGAATGCAGTTTCACGGAAAAGATATTTTGAACTGGAGTTTGAATGACTACTTAGGTTTGGCTAATCATCCGGAAGTTCGTAAGGCAGATACAGATGCGGCAGCACAATTCGGAGCAGCTTATCCTATGGGTGCCAGAATGATGTCAGGCCACACCAAATACCATGAGCAACTGGAGAACGAATTGGCGGCTTTCGTAATGAAAGAAGCAGCTTATTTGTTAAACTTCGGTTATCAGGGAATGGTTTCCATTATCGATGCTTTGGTAACTAAAAATGATATTATCGTTTATGACGTAGATTCTCATGCTTGTATCATTGATGGTGTTCGTTTGCACATGGGAAAACGTTTTACCTACAAGCATAACGATTTGGAAAGCATGGAGAAAAATCTTCAGCGTGCAACCAAAATGGCTTTAGAAACGGGTGGCGGAATCTTATTCATTACAGAAGGTGTTTTTGGAATGCGCGGTCAGCAAGGAAAACTGAAAGAAATCGTTGCCATGAAGGAAAAATACAACTTCCGTTTGTTGGTGGACGATGCACACGGTTTCGGAACACTTGGTAAAACAGGTGCAGGAGCAGGAGAAGAGCAAGGTTGTCAGGACGGAATCGATGTTTATTTCTCAACCTTCGCAAAATCAATGGCGAATATCGGAGCTTTCGTAGCGGCAGATAAAGACATTATCGATTATTTAAAATACAATTTACGTTCGCAAATGTTTGCTAAAGCGTTGCCAATGATTCAGACCATCGGTTCTTTGAAACGTTTGGAGTTGTTGCGTAATTCTTCTGAAATCAAAGATAAACTTTGGGAAAACGTAAATGCGTTACAAAACGGATTAAAAGAAAAAGGATTCAACATTGGGGATACCAATACCTGTATCACGCCGGTGTATTTGGAAGGTTCAATTCCGGAAGCCATGGTAATGGTAAATGATCTTCGTGAAAATTACGGTATTTTCCTTTCTATTGTGGTGTATCCGGTAATTCCAAAAGGGATTATCTTGTTGCGTATGATTCCAACAGCATCGCATACTTTAGAAGATATCAACGAAACGTTAACCGCTTTCGAAGCAATTCGTGAGAAATTGGTTAACGGAACTTACAAGAAAATTGCTGAAGAAACCACAGTTGACGTTTCTTAATTAAAAAGCGAAATTCAAAATAAATTAAAAAGCCATCTGTTTTCAGATGGCTTTTTAATTTTAAATTATCGGAAATAAATAAAGTTTTAAGACTGTTCGTAAACGGAAATAAGGGTTTCATAAACTAAAAACCGCTTTTCAGAAAGTTATCCGGAAGACATCGGGTTTTGATTGTATTTTTATTTAAAATGATGTCTATGAAACCACTGCAAAAAAACGAACGTCTCGAAATTGTCCTGATGGTACTCTATGCGATATTGGTAATTATTGCCTTATCGGCATTCTGATTTAGAATCAGATGTTTTTTCGATAGGTTTTTCTTCTTTTGTGAATGGTCGGATCAAAATTTTTCCAGAGATTTTGCATTGCCAGATTTTCTACCAATTCCGGTGTACGGATGAATTTCTCAATTTTCTTTTCTTCAAAAACCTTGTAATATTCGTCAAATATAATTGCGGTCACGCCCTTATTCTGGTAGTCCGGATGTACGCCGATCAGGTAAAAAACCACTTCTTTTGCATTTTTTTTGGCCTGTAACAGATGAATGAATCCAAAAGGGAACAGTTTCCCTTTCGCTTTTTGCAGTGCTCTCTCGAATGAAGGCATCACTATGGTAAATCCGATCATGTTATCATTACTGTCCATAATGAATTTAATATACTCCGGATTCATAAAGTTGATGTATTTCTTTTTGAAATAACTTTTGGTTTCTTCATTTATAGCCACAAACGATTGCAATCGGGCATACGTTTCGTTAAATAAATCGAACATCTGATCCACATAAGGCATGATGTCGGCCGTTTTTGTAAAATTTAAAACTTTCAACCCGTAGCGGTCTTTCACCATTTTACTGGCGCGTTGAAAAGGTGCCGGATTTACGGCTGCCATTGAAAAATAACTTTCAATGTATTCTTTTTCCGTAACCATTCCCAGTTGCTCGAAATGTTCTTTGTAGTAGGGCGGACTGTACCAGGAAATCATGGTTCCCAATTGATCAAAACCTTCCGTAAGCACACCAACTTTGTCTAAATTAGAAAAACCCATCGGACCTTCTATATGATCCATATGGTGTTTTCTGCCCAGTTCGAATGCTTTTTCAAGTAACGCTTTAGTCACTTCGATATCGTCGATAACATCAAACCAGCCAAATCGCACTTTCTTTTTACCCAATTGGTTTACTTCATCCCAATTGATAATCACGGCGATTTTACCGACAATTTTATCGTTTTTGTAGGCGAGATAAAAATGCGCTTCAGCTGATGCGAACGCAGGATTCTTTTCTTTGTCAAAAGATTCGAGTTCGTCAGCAATAATCGGTGGAATCCAATATGGATTGTTCTTAAAAAGTTCAAAGGAGAACAATACGAATTCTTTGAGTTCCTTTTTAGAGCTTACTTCTTTTACGGTAATCATATTATTGTACTTCGTCTGAACGTTTTTTCTTTTCCATTTCGGCTTTTTTTCCTTTGGAAGCTCCTTTTACTTCTTTTTCGCTCTGAATTTCAACAGGCTTGTAAGATTTGTCAAAGCGCCAGGAAAATCCGATTGCACCTCCGAAAATAGAAGGTGTGGTTTTGATATTGGTTCCGATGGAAGCATCAATCTGCATGTTCTTTTTTAACAGATAAGCCGCTCCGCCACGTAAAATACTGTCGGCATACCAATCGCTTTTATACCCCTGATTTTCAATAAACATCGACCAATGTTCGTCGATTCCTCGGCTTAGTGTTAATATGTATCCGTATGTAGGATAGTCGGTTGTAAATTTATCAGCGATAATATTTGTGGTCAGTACCGTTCTTGATCCGAAGTGATTTTGTAAAACCAACATTAATTTCGGACTCACTTTAGGATCTGTCGGGAACGTATACGGATTGTCGCCAATATTGAAATTTGCCCCGGCATAAGCACCTACTGCAGGTAACAATTTACGCCATTTGAATTTTTTATTGGCTTTCCAGCTGTAAACGTTTACTTTTTCTTTATAGTTTTTCCACGGATCGTAAAACAAATATTTTGCACCAACGGTCAGCTGTTTGAACCCGTTTCGTTTTTCGTCTAAATATGGCGAAGAATAGGTGTCGGTTTGGTATTGCATTTCTGCAATGAATTCCAATTGTTCCAAAAGTGCACCGTAACGCAGCGCAAGATCCAATCCGAAACCTTTGGCTTCCGACTCCAAAAGGCGATGCTTTTCTTTGGTATAAAAAATACCGGATTCCGCCTGAATAACCTTTTTTCCGATGGAATACGCACCGAATGATTTTCCGGGACGGTTGGAGTTGATTTCATCGGTATACTGCGCAAAGGTGATTCCTGTGGTTAGCAATAAAAAACCAAGTAGTTTTGTTTTTATCTGAAGCATGTTGTTTGTGTTTCGATTAAATTATGCCTTCCAAAAATAGTTAATTTATTATTATTTTAAGAAACAGTTTTTATTTTTAAATGTAGCTTTGCTTAAATTTGACAAAATTTAGATTTAAGATGGAAACAGCATCATTTACAGGTTTAATAAAAGCTTTAGTTTGGATTCTTTTTATTTATTATGCATTAAAATTCGTTATGCGTTTGTTGGCACCGTATTTTTTACAGCAAGTAGTAAAAAAAGCTGAAGAGAATTTCCAACAACAACAGCAACACTATAGAAATCAGCAACAACAGCAACAGCAAAATCAACAGCCATCTTCCAATTTCGAAAAGCCTCAGGAGAAGAAGAAAGTAGGCGAGTACATTGATTTTGAAGAAATTGAATAACTTTACTTAAAACGAATAACAGCCGAGTTATTCGTTTTCTTTTTTTAAAGGGTTTTTATTGCTATTTTAGCCTGATTTTTAAGCTAATTGAAGCAGTTATATGAAAAACCTGAACAAGATTTATCCTTATTTGTTAGTTGTAATCGGCTTTACGGTTATATCCTTACTTTATTTTTATCCGGTAATGCAGGGTAAAAAAATCTACCAGAGCGATATTGCACAATATACCGGAATGGCGAAGGAACAAAATGACTTCAGAAAAGAAACTGGAGATGAACCTTATTGGACGAATAGTGCTTTCGGTGGAATGCCAACCTATCAGTTGGGAGCCAATTATCCGCATAATTACATCAAACAACTCGATAATCTGATTCGCTTTTTACCGCGTCCTGCCGATTATCTTTTCCTTTATTTTGTTGGTTTTTTCATCTTACTCAAAGCGTTAAAAGTCGATAATCTGAAAGCCTTTTTCGGAGCGCTCGCTTTTGGTTTTTCTACCTATATGATAGTTATTTTGGGTGTCGGACACAATGCCAAAGCGCACGCCATTGCCTATATGCCAATGGTTGTGGCAGGTGTAATTATGGTGTATCAGAAGCGATACATAGCGGGTGGATTGCTAACCATGATTGCTGTAGCGTTTGAAATCAATGCGAACCACTTTCAGATGACTTATTATCTGTTGTTTTTGCTATTGATTATCGGTATTTATTTTATCATTCAATACATCCGAAATAAAGATTATAAAAGTATTGGAATCACCTCTGGAGTATTTGCGTTAGCCGCTGTTTTGGCGATTGGTGCGAATGCGACGAATTTAATGGCGACTTCCGAGTATGCTGATTTCAGTATGCGTGGAAAAAGCGAATTGACGTTCAATCCGGATGGCTCTAAAAACAATACAACATCTTCAATGCCGTATGATTATATAACGGAATACAGTTATGGGATTGCAGAAAGCTTGAATTTAATTTCCCCTCGTTTATTCGGTGGTTCGAATAATGAAAACGTGGGAGAAAATTCGCCAATGTATGATTTTGTTTTAAGTCAGGGTGCTGCGCCAACGGAAGCGAAAGAGTTTGCGTCTTCGGTACCAACCTATTGGGGCGATCAGCCTATAGTGGCGGCTCCGGCGTATATCGGGGCAATTGTTTTCTTCCTGTTTGTTTTGGGCATGTTTGTCGATAAACGAAAAATAAAGTACGCCTTTTTGGGCGGTGCAATTTTGTCTTTGCTGCTTTCCTGGGGAAAAAACTTTCCGGCGCTGACGGATTTCTTTATTGATTTTGTACCGATGTACGATAAATTCCGTGCCGTTTCCTCAATACAGGTGGTGTTGGAATTGTGTATTCCGGTAATGGCTATTTTAGGATTACAGGCTTTCTTTAAGGAAGAGGAAAAAGCCCGTTTTAAAGCCTTATGGATGACAGCGGCAACTACGTTAGGTCTTGTTGTGTTGCTTTTTCTTTTCAAAGGAATGTTCAGTTTTACCGGTGGTAGCGACAGTATGTATTTACAGGCTTACGGCGAAATGGGCGGACCATTCGTACAGGCATTGAAAGAACAACGTCAAGCGATGTATTCTGCTGATTTGATGCGTACCGGGATTCTGATTTTATTGGCCGCCGGCGCTCTTTGGATGTTCACTAAAAACAAATTATCTGAATTAACTACTATCATTATTATTGGGGTTTTAATGGTTGGTGATTTGTTTTTTATTGATAAGAATTATGTAAACAACGACAGTTTTATTTCTGCCCGTCAAGCGGATATTCCGTTCGAACCGACACCTGCCGATGAACATATTTTACAGGATACGACACATTACCGCGTTTATGAAGTTGAAGGTAGATTACAGGCAAGAACGTCTTATTTCCATAAATCGTTATCTGGTTACAGCGCCGTTCGTCCAAGACGCATCGAGCAGTTGTATGATTATCAGATTGAAAAAAACAACATCAACGTACTGAACATGCTGAATGTAAAATACATCATTCAGAAAGACGAGCAAAGACAAGATGTTCCAATGCAGAATCCAAATGCAAACGGCAACGCTTGGTTTGTAAGCGAAATAAAAATGGTCAATTCGGCCGATGCAGAAATGAAAGCCTTGGATAAACTGGATACCAAGAAAACGGCAATTGTAAATCAGATTGATTTCGGGAAAGCGGTTAAAGGAACTTCTTTTGCGAAAGACAGCACAGCGACGATTAAATTAGACGTTTACAAACCGAATTATATCAAATACACTTCCAATAACAGAAATGCCGGCGTTGCAGTTTTCTCCGAAATTTATTATCCGAAAGGATGGATTGCAACAATAGACGGTAAGGAAACGGACATTTTCTGTGCCGATTACGTATTGCGTGCCATAAATGTTCCTGCCGGAAAACATACCATTGAATTCAAATTCGAACCACAGGTCGTGAAAACCGGAAGCATGATTTCATTGTTCAGTTTTATTGGAATGTTAGCGTTACTGGGGGTTGGTATTTTTATGGAATTCAGAAAAAAACAAGAATAGTTTAGCTTTCGGAAAACATGAAAAAAGTACTCATCATAACGTATTACTGGCCACCGGCTGGCGGACCCGGCGTTCAGCGCTGGCTGAAGTTTGTGAAGTACTTGCCCGAATTTGGGATTGAGCCGATTGTGTACATTCCGGAAAATCCAACCTATCCTTTAGTTGATGAAAAGCTATTGCAGGAAGTGCCTGAGCAAGTCACCATTCTGAAAAATAAAATCATTGAACCTTATTCCTGGGCTTCTTTGTTTTCAAAAAAAAGTACTAAGAAGATAAGTTCGGGAATTATTCCGAATCAGAAAAAGCAATCATTTGTCCAAAAAATGATGCTTTGGGTTCGTGGTAATTTGTTTATTCCGGATGCGAGGGTTTTGTGGGTGAAACCATCGGTGAATTATTTATCAAAATACATTCAGGAAAACGGAATTGAGACTATAATTACTACCGGACCGCCGCACAGTCTGCATTTAATCGGATTGGAATTGAAGCAGCAACTCGGTATCAAATGGATTGCTGATTTCAGAGATCCGTGGACAACCATCGGCTATCATAAAGCTTTGAAATTAACGGAAACTTCTGCTAAAAAGCATAAAAATCTGGAATCAAAAGTGATGAATACAGCTGATTTTCTTTTAGTGACGAGTCCGACAACCAAAACAGAATTCGAAAGAATCACAACAAAACCCATTCATGTAATTACCAACGGTTATGATGTGGAAAAGATTGAAAAACAGTCTTTAGATGAAAAATTTACGTTGGCACACATCGGTTCATTTTTATCGGAACGAAACCCAAGGATTTTATGGAAAGCCCTGCGCGAATTGGTCAAAGAAAATCCGGATTTTAAAAAACATTTCGAATTAAAATTAATCGGAGCCACAAGTCAGGAAGTTTTGGATACGATTTCCGAGTTTAAATTATCGGACTATGTAAACAATCTGGGCTATGTTTCGCATCAGGAAGCAATTGAGCATCAGCGCAAATCGCAGGTGTTGCTGTTAATTGAAATCGATTCGGAAGACACGAAAAGCATCATACCCGGAAAACTGTTCGAATACATGGTTTCGGAACGGCCAATATTGGCTATCGGTCCAAAAGACGCTGATTTTGCAACGATTCTAAAACAAACCAATACCGGTGTTTTTGCTTTGTACGATGAAAAAGATAAAGTGAAAGAAACACTACTCGCTTACTTCAACTTGTATGTTGAAAAGAATTTGAAAGTGCATCCGGTTGGCTTGCAACAATACAGCCGGAAAAATTTAACCAAAGATTTGGCAGCGTTGTTACAATAAAAAAATCCCGCTTCACATTGCTGTTTCGCGGGACTTTTAACCAAACTTAACCAACCAAAATCTTATTATCTTTTATTTTTTTCCATCACAACTTTTTCATCTTTTTTAACGGTCTCGATTTCTTCAGCACTCATTTTGGCTTTTGTGCCATCGGCTTTGTAGTAGTAGTAATCCTCTTCGTTGTAACCTGAACCACTTTCATAACCGTAATCGGTGTCGTAGTTCATGTTGTCGTAATCGTTTCCTCCGTAAGGCATATAAGTATAACCTGTACTGTAGCCGTTTACATAGCCGATTACATCGATGATATGGCCTCTTCGGTCATACATTATGCGTAAGCCACCCACTTGAGAAAGTGCGAAACTGTTGTATCTCATATAAACAGATCCTACGCGTTTCACTCTGTTGTATCCGTCGTAGTTGATAAACACGTTTCCGATGCGTCTTACTCTTCCAAAGTTATCGTGCTCAATTCGAACACCATAGTTTGAAGGGCCGTAATGAACACCTGTACGAACTCCGGGCGCTCCGTAAGTAACATTTGTTGATCCTCTTCTCGGTCCTGAAGGACGCGTGTTGAAATCAAATTGTCCGTCAGGAAAAACGTAGAATTCAATTCCGCGTTCCAGGAACATAATTGGTTCGGCATCTCTGTAATCTACACTGTAACGAGGACCTTTTCCATTGATATCAGAAAAAACAGGGTTTTCTGACGCATAAGCCATACTTCCTACCAGAAGTATACTGGCTACTAAAAGAGTAATTTTTTTCATGATATTTAAATTTAATGGTTTACCTACTCGTATCGTTTTTCGGTTTTCACGGTTCTGAATTTTTGTTTGATGATTCAGTTGATAAGTAGTATCCAATTTGCGTGCCAAAAATTAAAGTCTCTTTTTTTTGAAGAAGTGAATTGTGTTTATATATGTGATAATCAGCTATTTATTATTGATAAAAAAATCTCACTTCTTTCTAGAAATGAGATCTGTAAATTAAAAACGCTATGTTGTTTATTGTATTTTTTCCGCGAAAGCGATAATGTGACCGTCTGAATCGGCAAAATAACAAACACGGTCGCCCCAGTTTCGGTCTTCAATGCCACTGATGATTTTTGCTCCAGCTTGTAAAGCATTTTGATATTCCAATTCGATATTCTCCACATAAAAATAGAGTTCACAACGCGGAATTCCGTTTCCTTTTTCCGGATGAACAGTGGTCGGAGTGATGATTTTAGCGATTCCGTTGTTGGGCATTAACCCGATTTTTAGGCTTTCTGAAATTGTAAACTCCGTCATGCCAGGGACTTCAAGCGTTGGTTTTGTTTTGAAAAGTACTTCGTAAAATCGGGAACTGACTTCCTGATTGGCTACATAGAGAATGAATTCGGAAGCTAGAATGTGTTTCATTTGAAATTTAAATTTATCTGAATGAAAAATATAAAAAAAATGTCTTCATTAGTTAAAATTTTATAAATTCGTAAACCAAAACTAACTTACTTAACTAAAACTAACAAAAAATGACCTTTTTAAAGCAAAAAAATGTGTTGTTGCTATTGGCTTTTTTTAGTCTGCAAATCACCACCGCGCAGACTTTTATTCAGCGCTATGCAGATATTGTCAACCAGACATCACAAACCAACATTACTAACAATTTAACAGAGTACGAAGCTCTTGGTGTAAAAAGAAGAGGAACCGTAGCCTTGCAAAACACGTTGGATTGGTTAAAGAATAAATATTTGAGTTACGGTTATACAGCCGCTCAAATGACAGAAGACAGTTATACGAACAGCAGTTATACTTGTAAAAATCTTATTTTAACCAAAGTCGGAACCGTTTATCCCAATACTTATGTTATTGTTTGCGGGCATTATGATTCCATTGTCGGAACCGGAACCAACGATAACGGAAGCGGAGTGGTTTCTATTTTAGAAGTCGCACGATTACTGCAAAATGTTCCGACAGAATACTCCATTAAATTTATCAATTTCAGTGGTGAGGAAGATGGACTAATCGGAAGTCAACACTTTGTTTCTTCAGTAGTTAACGGTACCACGCCTAAAATGAATATAAAATTAGTTTTCAATTTAGACGAAGTGGGTGGTGTTGCCGGGATGACCAATAACAACATCACTTGTGAAAAAGATACCAATGCTTCACCGTCTACCAATAATGCGGCTTCTGCAACAATCACTAACGAGTTAATTGCTTGCGTAGGATTGTATTCTCCGCTTCAAACGACATTGTCTTACGCATATGCATCAGATTATATGCCTTTCCAAGCCAATAACGAAATCATTACCGGTTTTTTTGAAACCAATGAAACTTCCCATAAGCATACAAGTACCGATTTATTGGTTAATATGGATCCGGTATATAATTATAAAGTAGCCAAAGCTGCAGCCGGTGCCACTTTGCATTTTGCCAATGCAAGCACTACATTGAGCAATGAAGAATTTAATGCCGATTTTCAAATCAGTTTTTTTCCTAATCCTACAAAAGAGAAACTCAATATTAATTTAGGAATGTTACCTCAAAATAGTTATACGTTTTCATTGATGGACATTCAGGGGAAACAAGTTTATACAAATTCGATTTCAAATGCCAAGCAAATCGAAACCATTGATGTATCTCAATTAAGCAAAGGGATGTATATGGGGATTTTAGAATCGGGGGCTAACCGAATTACTAAAAAGATTGTTATTGAATAAAACAAAAAACGGTAATTGAGATTTTCAACTACCGTTTTTTTATTGTTATTATTTGGGCGTGCCCTTTCAGGTCGGGCTATCCGTTGCAAACGAAGTTCACGGAACACAAATTAAAATAGAAATAAAGTGAAGTAATCTTTTTTGTTACAACGTTTACGTTGAAATTTGAATATAGTGAAAACAAAAAAGGATTTCCACTGCTATCCCTCACGCAGTTATACCTGAAAGTCACTGGCTGTCCTCCTTTTAATTTCAAATTTCACGCAGCCCTGTTTGTTATAACTTCTCTTTCAGGTATTTCCCTGTAACGGATTTTGCATTTTTAGCAATTTCTTCCGGTGTGCCAAACGCCATTAAATTCCCTCCGTTTTCACCACCTTCCGGACCAATGTCGATAATATAATCGGCACATTTAATTAAATCCAGATTGTGTTCAATCACAATAATGGAATGTCCTTTTTCGATTAAAGCATCAAACGAAGCCAATAATTTTTTGATGTCGTGGAAATGCAATCCGGTTGTAGGTTCGTCAAAAACGAATAATGCTTTTTCTTTGGTAGCGCCTTTCACTAAAAAAGAAGCCAGTTTAATACGCTGTGCCTCACCACCGGAAAGGGTAGAAGAGGATTGCCCCAATTGCACATAACCCAAACCAACATCCTGAAGCGGCTGCAATTTTTGCGTGATTTTGGTTTGTTTGTGATTGTTGAAAAACGCGATGGCATCATCAATGGTCATCGTTAAAATGTCATCGATGTTTTTATTTTCATAATTGACTTCCAGAATTTCTTTCTTGAAGCGTTTTCCGCCACAGGTTTCACATTCCAGATGTACGTCGGCCATGAATTGCATTTCGATTGTCACTTCACCATCGCCTTTACAGGTTTCACAACGACCGCCTTCTACATTAAAGGAGAAATGTTTCGGTTGATACCCGCGCATTTTCGACAACTGCTGTTTCGAAAACAAATCACGAATATCGTCATACGCTTTAATGTACGTCACCGGATTCGAACGCGAACTTCTGCCAATCGGATTCTGATCCACGTATTCAATATGTTTCACATGCGAATAACTTCCTGCTAATTCGGTGAACTGACCGGCTTTTTCACCCACACCTTCCAGTTTTTTCTGAATGGCGGGGAATAATATTTTTTTAACCAGCGTACTTTTTCCACTTCCTGAAACGCCGGTAATTACCGTTAAACATTCCAAAGGGAAAGTCACGTTGATGTTTTTTAAGTTGTTTTCACGCGCACCGATTACATCAATATGATTTTTGAATTTCCGACGTTTTTTCGGGACTTCAATTTCCATTTTTCCGTTGAGATATTGTGCGGTAAGGGAATCGGCTTTCAGAATTTCTTCGTAAGTGCCCTGTGCCACCAATTCACCGCCTAACGTTCCGGCTTCCGGTCCGATATCGATAATCATATCTGCCGCTTTCATGATGTCCTCATCGTGTTCCACCACAATTACGGTATTTCCTAAATTGCGTAAATCTTCGAGTACTTTTATCAGTCGTTCCGTATCTTTAGGATGTAAGCCTATACTCGGTTCGTCCAGTATATACATCGAACCCACCAAACTACTGCCTAACGAAGTTGCCAAATTGATTCGTTGCGATTCTCCTCCGGAAAGCGTTGCCGAATTTCGGTTCAGAGTCAGATAATTCAAACCCACTTCATCCAAAAAGCGCAAACGGTTGTTGATTTCCAATAAAAGACGTTTGGCTACCTTTTCGTCGTATTCGGATAAGGTTAAGGCTTTGAAAAATTCAATCAGGTTTTTAATCGGTAAATCGACCAAATCGGAAATGGTTTTGCCTCCGATTTTGATGTAATTAGCTTCAGGACGCAAGCGTTTTCCTTTGCAGCTGTTGCATTTCGTTTTTCCGCGGTAACGCGATAACATTACGCGGTTTTGAATTTTATAGTTCTTCTCTTCAAGCTCCTGAAAGAAGTCGTCGAGTCCTACAAAATATTTGTTACCTTTCCAGATCAGCGCTTTGTGTTCGTCACTTAACTCGAAAAAGGGTTTGTGAATCGGGAAATCAAAATGATGACTGTTGTTTACCAATTGGTCGCGGTACCAACCCATACTTTCGCCACGCCAAGGATAAATGGCATTTTCGTAAACGGAAAGTGCAGTATTCGGAATCACTAATTCTTCATCAATGCCGATGACATTTCCGTAGCCTTCACATTTCGGACAAGCGCCGTAAGGATTGTTAAAACTGAACAAATGTACATTCGGCTCCAGAAATGTAATACCGTCCAATTCGAAATTATTGCTGAAAACCAATCGTTTATCCGAACCCAATTCCTGTAAATAACATTCGCCTTTTCCTTCGTAGAACGCGGTTTGAATCGCATCGGCCAATCGATTGAAGAATTCTTCTTCTTCTTTCACTACAATTCGGTCAATAATTAGCAATACGTCTTTATTATCTAGGGAATGCTGGTCGATTTCATCCAGACGAACCATTTCATTGTTCACCAAAATACGTGCAAAACCTTGTTGTAACAATACTTTTAATTTGTCTTCCAACGCTCTGCCTTGTTCCAGATGAATAGGGGAGAGTAACAGCCATTTGCTTTCTAAATCGAAACTTTTTACTTCGTTGATGACATCACTAACGGTATGTTTTTTGACTTCATTGCCGGAAACTGGAGAAAATGTTTTCCCGATTCGGGCGTATAATAATTTAAGATAATCGTAAATTTCAGTAGAAGTTCCTACCGTTGAGCGAGCATTTGTTGTATTTACTTTCTGCTCGATGGCAATAGCAGGCGCAATACCTTTGATGTATTCTACTTTTGGTTTGTCCAATCGACCTAGGAACTGACGGGCATACGAAGATAAACTTTCTACATAGCGGCGTTGTCCTTCAGCATAAAGCGTGTCGAATGCCAAACTGGATTTTCCGGAGCCTGAAAGTCCGGTGATAACCACAAGTTTGTTTCGCGGAATCGCTACATCCACATTCTTAAGATTGTGAAGTTGCGCTCCTTTTATAATGATATTTTTCTTCGGTTCGAGTGTTGTGATGTCGGTTTTCATAGAACTAAGTCGGTGAAATGCAAAGATAGTCAAAAACCAATTTTTAAAGAATTTGTTTCGGGATTATTACGCACAGAATTACGGGATTAAGATCTGTTCGTTTGATTTCTCTAAACTGATTATTTTGTTGATTTTAATGCGATATTTAAGATTTATTGTGTGAAAATATGTTAAATTTTAAATTTTTATTTGTCAGATAAAAATATTTATTGCTATATTTGGATATAATTAATCAACCAAAAATAACATTTGCCTATCGTATAAAAATACTTTTTAGAGATTTTTAATCTATTCCCAAACCAAAAACTAAAAGGTATTATTATGGCTAATGTTGTACTTCCGGACGCAGTCCTAGTGAAAAATTATGTAGGTGGAGACGAAATTGCTTTAGCTACATTAATAGAAAGACACCAATCTAAGATTTACGGTTTCATTTATTCTAAGGTAATGGACAGAGATGTTACCGAGGATATCTTTCAGGACACTTTTATTAAGGTTATCAAAACTTTAAAGACGAAAAATTATAACGAAGAAGGTAAATTTTTGCCTTGGGTTATGAGAATTGCCCATAATTTAATTGTGGATCATTTTCGTAAAACCAAAAAAATGCCTTTCAACAGAGATACGGAGGAATATTCTGTTTTTTCGATTATGACGGATAACAGTCCGAATATTGAGAGCAGAATCATTTCCGAACAAGTAGAAGTTGATTTGCAACGTTTGATAAACGAATTGCCGGACGATCAGCGCGAAGTTTTGGTGATGCGTATTTATGACGACTTGAGTTTCAAGGAAATAGCCGACTTAACAGGGGTGAGTATCAATACCGCGTTGGGTAGAATGCGTTATGCTTTAATGAATCTGAGAAAGGTTATCGAAAAAAATCAAATTATTTTAACCAATTAAACAATATTTGGATTGCTGTTGCGTTATTGTATTAAATTTAAAGCACATACAATGGCAAAACTCTACTCTAAGAAGAAAAAAGCAAGTCCGAAAATGTTACCAAAAAAAGAAACAGTAAGTTTTCTGCTCAGCTACTCTAAAGCATTGAGCATTACAAAAGCAGGTGACTTAACTTTTGAGACCATTGCTAATTAGGAAAATGCCCCGAGATGATAATTTCGGGGCATTTTTTATTTATTTTTAAAGTATTCGTCCAAAACCGATTTTCTTCCAATGGTTTTTGTAATGATATCTTTTTCCAGATTCCAACCGCGAGCCGGCGAATATTCCCTACCGTACCAGATAATTTGAAGGTGTAAATCGTTCCATAATGCTTCGGGAAAAATGCGTTTAGCATCTTTTTCGGTTTGTTGTACGTTTTTGCCGTTGGTTAAATTCCAGCGGTACATTAAGCGATGAATGTGGGTATCAACCGGGAAAGCCGGAACTCCGAATGCCTGGCTCATCACTACACTTGCCGTTTTGTGTCCCACAGCCGGTAAGGCCTCTAAATGTTCAAAACTTTGTGGGACTTTGCCACCGTGTTTTTCAATCAGAATTTGCGATAAACCGTGAATTCCTTTTGATTTCATTGGCGAAAGTCCGCATGGTTTGATAATTTCCCTGATTTCTTCCACAGATAATTTCACCATATCATACGGATTGTCCGCTTTAGCGAAAAGCAACGGCGTAATCTGATTCACACGAACATCGGTACACTGCGCCGAAAGCAAAACGGCTATCAGTAAGGTATATGCATCTTTGTGATCTAGCGGAATCGGGATTTCGGGATATATTTCGTTTAAAGTGTTTATTACGAATTGTACTTTTTCGTCTTTGGTCATGGCAATTGTAAATAGTAATTACAGATAGCGAAAATACTACTTTAATCTTAAACTAATGCTGGTTTTTTGGACACAAAAACTTTGTAACTTTGGTACTTTGTAACTTTGAAACTAAAGAAATGACAACATTAAAAAAAGGGGATCAAGCGCCCAATTTTTCAGGAGTGGATCAGGATGGAAAATTACATTCGTTAGCAGATTATGTCGGAAAAAAATTAGTTGTATTTTTTTATCCGAAGGCCAATACCCCGGGTTGTACGGCAGAAGCTTGTGATTTAAGAGATAATTTTGAGCGTTTTCAGGCCAATAATTACGCTTTGTTGGGCGTTAGTGCCGACAGCCAGAAAGCACAAGGAAAATTTAAAGACAAATTTGCGTTTCCGTTTCCGCTGTTAGCCGATGAAGACAAAAAAGTGATTGAAGCTTTTGGCGTTTGGGGACCGAAGAAATTTATGGGCAGGGAGTACGATGGCATTCACAGAACCACTTTTGTAATTGACGAAAAAGGAATTATTGAAGAGGTAATTTCTGATGTCAAAACCAAAGCACATGCGGCTCAGATATTGGGTTAGTGCTCAGCATTTTTGTAATAAATGTTAGAGATAAAAAAAGAGTTAGACTGAATGTATTTCATCTAACTCTTTTTTATTTTTTATAATATACAAACTGCGTTCTGCAATCTGCCAACTATTTTGGTTGTTCTTCCAGTAATTTTTTCTCGTCGTAACCGAAAAGATGATTTTTCTTGATGAGTTCAGCAATACCTTCCGGCAGCATTTCTTCCCATCCTTTTTTCCCTTTACTGATCATTTTCAATACTTCACGGGAGAAAATTTTAAGGTGGTCTTTATCGAAATCGGTTATGTCAATCACTTTTCCGTTGTAGGCGAAGAATTTATACAATTCTTTCATGCGCGGATGAACCTTAAGGTTTTGTGAGTTGATGATTGCTCCGTTTTCATCTTCCATCGGATACAAGAATACTTTTAAATCACGATAGAATAATTTACCGAACGCTTCCAAGATTCCTCCGCTCAAATGACGGTAGTATTTCTCGTCGAAAATATCAATTAAGTTGCTCACACCCATGGCTAATCCCATGCGGGCTTTGGTATATTCGGAGAAATATTCCACTACTTTGTAATATTCCTGGAAGTTTGAAATCATTACGGTTTGCCCTAAAGAACAAAGTAATTCGGCTCTGTCCATGAAGTCTAATTCGTCGATTTCGCCTTCAGAGCGTAAATTGGAAAGTGTAATTTCAAACACCACTAAGGCATTTTCTTTTTCCACTTTCTTTTCCTGAAGGAACATTTCCAGTGATTTCTCATACATGTCCATGTTCACTTTGGTTACCGGACGGAAACTTCCGCGCAATGCCAAAATGTTTTTCTTGTATAAAATCGCCGCTGGTAATACGTTTTTTCCATCGGGACCAAACATTACCGCATCGGTCATTCCGTTTTTAACCAATTGTAAACTCATCAATCGGTTGTCTACATCTTTAAAACGGGGGCCGGAGAAGTTAATGGTGTCGATTTCCAATTGGTCTTTGTCCAAATGGTCGTATAAGTAGCGTAATAATTTTTTAGGATCGTTGTATTTGTAAAACGCTCCGTAAATCAGGTTAACCCCTAAAATTCCTAATGTTTCCTGTTGTAATTTGGAGTCGTTTTCTTTGAAACGGATGTGTAAAATAATCTCATTGTAGTCTTCACCGGGCTCTACCTGAAAATTGATTCCTACCCAGCCATGACCTTTAAATTGTTTGGCAAAGTCAATAGTAGCCACGGTATTGGCATAACTGAAAAAGATTTTGTCCGGATGTTTTTCGCGATCCAAACGCTCTTCAATCAATCGGGTTTCATGGGTAAGCATTTTTCTAAGACGACTTTCTGTAACATAACGACCGTCATCTTCAACACCATAAATAGCATCACTGAAGTCTTTGTCGTATGCTGACATCGCTTTTGCAATGGTTCCTGAAGAACCTCCCGTTCGGAAAAAATGTCTTACCGTTTCCTGTCCGGCACCAATTTCAGCAAAAGTTCCGTAGATATTTTTGTTAAGGTTTATTCGTAGTGCCTTATCTGCTATAGCGGGTATAACTTCAATTTCGCGATCTCCTTTTAATTTGATTTCGCTTCCTATATTCTTCATAATTCCGTTTATATTGACAAAGTTAACAAAATAGCTATTTTTACAAAAGATAAATAATCCTATTTTTGTAAAAAACAATACGATTTTGAAAGTATATTTTTTAGGAACCGGAACTTCACAGGGAATTCCCGTAATCGGAAGCCATCATTCGGTATGTTTGAGTAATGATTTTAAAGACAAGCGTTTGAGGGTTTCCATTTGGATTCACTGGGATGACTTCTCATTTGTGGTGGATTGTGGTCCCGATTTTCGTCAGCAGATGTTGGCCGCCAATTGTCATGATTTGGACGGAATTCTGTTTACACACGAACATGCTGATCATACGGCCGGTTTGGATGATATTCGTCCGTATAATTTCAGAAAGGGACCTTTACCGATTTTTGCACACGAACGGGTACTTAAAAGTCTGAAAAGACGTTTTGATTATATTTTTGAAACCGAAAACCGATATCCGGGAGCGCCTTCGGTTGCAGTGAATGAAATAGAAAACAATAAGCCATTTGCGATAGGAAACAAAACTGCCATCCCGATATCCGTTTGGCACGGCGATTTGCAGGTTTTCGGATTCAGAATCGACGATTTTGCCTATCTCACGGATGTGAAAACGATTGATGAGTCGGAAATTGAGAAATTAAAAGGGGTTAAGGTCTTGGTAGTCAATGCGCTTAGGGAAGAACCGCATGCAACGCATTTTAATTTGCAGGAAGCGTTGGATTTTATAGCTTTGGTACAGCCGGAAAGCGCTTATTTAACGCATATCAGTCACCTTTTGGGATTCCATGAAGAAGTGGCTAAAAAATTGCCAAAGAATGTATTTTTGGCTTACGATAACCTAGAAATCACAGTGTAAAAATGAAAAAAGCAGTATTATATTTATTTATTCTGTCCTTATTGTTCAACGTGTTTCAGTACATGAATTCCACAAAAATCCTGAAAACACAAAGCAAAGAAATCGAGAATGCCAAAGCGAAAATCAAAATGGTAAGGGATTCTTCGAATATTGTTTACAATCAGATGTTGGATGCAAATTATTTCTCTTTGGAAATGAACGATGAATCGATGGATTATTTTGAGAATTACAGCATTCCGGAATTAACAGAGAAAATTAAAAACGAATTATTGGCGTTAAATGATAATCCGAAAGGAAATCCACTGGTTCCTTATGACGCAATTGACGGAAACAAATTCATTATCAATAAAATAAAAATAATCAACCACCGTTGGATTATTGCCGATGTTTATTCCGGAACGCTTAGAGGTGAAATTCTGATCAAGTATTTTGTCAACGAAAATAAGCCTACTGATTTTGAAACCATAGAAACGATTTTATTTCCCAAAGTGAAAAATGTACAATAAAATTGTAGTAATTTAGTTTTTATTATCCGACTTAACGATAACCACCACCACATGAAAACAATTTTACATACTATTTTAGCAGTTTTGTTGCTCACGTCCTGTGATTTCATTTTTAAGGATCATTCGAAGGATGATGCTGTTGTTTTGGATCAAAAACCTGTAGTGTTAGGTAATGATAAAGACGATAAAGGATGCGTTGCTTCGGCAGGCTATATGTGGTCAGAAACCCGTAAAGGTTGTATCCGTGTGTTTGAAGAAGGATTTCGATTGACACCTTATAAAAGTCCGGCCGATTCCATAGATGTTGACGGTGAGCAGGCTACACTTAATGCTTATGTTGTGTTCAGTGAGGATAAAGCGGTAGCCGAATTATTCTTGCCGAATGCCAAAAAATCCATGTTGCTGAAAAGAGAAAGTGAAGGAAAGCCTTATGTACAAGCCGATTGGATGCTGGAAGCATGGAAAGGTTATGTGCTGAAAAAAGGAAATAAGATTGAATATGTCTCAGCAGTTGCTGTAGAAAAGAAAATAACCGGCAGTGATGTTGGGGAATAAAAAAAGCTCCGTTCGGAGCTTTTTTTATTTGCTGTTTTCCAGCCAATTCTTAAAATCATAAAAATTCTGAGGTGCCACGCCGTGACCTACAGGGTATTCTTTGTAAACCACATCCAAGCCTAAACTCTTGAAAAATTCAGGAGCTTTTCGGGCCCAGTCCACCGGAATTACCTGATCGACTGTTCCGTGTGAAATGAAGAATTTCAGTTTACTGATGTCGTTGTTTTTATACTCTTCTTTTACGATATCCAAATTCAGATAACCGCTCAAGGCTACCACACGCTGTACTTTTTCAGGATACGAAAGTGCTACCGAATAGCTCAGAATCGAACCCTGACTGAAACCAATCAGTGTTACGTTTTCGGCATCAATCGGATACGCAGCTATTAATTCACCAATAAAATTCGCAATCAAATCGCGTGAAGCTCTGGCTTCGTCATTGTCGGAGAATTTGTTTTCATCGGCATCAAAATGAATCGCATACCAAGCGTTTCCATAAGGCGGAAGCGGGTAGGGTGCACGAGCTGAAATCACAAAGTATTCCTCTGGTAATTCCTGTGCGAAGGAAAATAAATCTTCTTCGTTACTGCCGTAACCGTGCAATAACAATAGTAAAGGATTTTTCTCTTTTTTTACTTTCGGTTCTCTAACGAGATGATATAAAGATAAACTCATGTTATGCTAAATTTTTAAACCATTTCTGGAAATGTTCTCCTAATAGCGGAATCACTTTCATTTCGCCCTGAACGGCTCCGAGAAATCCATAAATCCAAAGTACAAAAATGAACACATAGAAAGCCGAAGAAACCATCCAACTGTCGAAATAACCAATAAAATAGGCTAAAATGTAAAACGTGATGTTAATTCCGAAAGCCTGACGAATATGAAAACCCGCAAACGAATTTTTAGGTTCCAGATTCATGAAAATAGCGATGATACTTCCTAAAATGGTGAAGTAACTTATAATCGCGGTCGTTTTTCCTTCTTGTACTGAATTGTTTTCCATGACGAAATTTTAGTTTAAAATCAATTGTCGGTTATTGTAAATGCCGTAAGCGTGTCCTTTCATCGGTTGCCCTAAAAATGCGGAGTTTTTCGATTTTGAAAGGATATTTTCTTTGCTGAATTCCCAGTTTCCTTCGGTTGTAAATAACGTTAATGAAGCGACATTTCCTTCTTTAATAGGTTGCTTTTCAATTCCGAAAACGTTCTTGCCATTGATTAATTTTTCAACGATAATTTCCGTTGGTAAAATCGTCTGCAAGGCACCAAAAGCACTTTCCAATCCGATAGTTCCGTTTTTAGCATTGTCGAATTCCATTTTCTTGTGTTCTACATCCAACGGATTATGATCGGAAGTAATGAAATCAATCGTTCCGTTCAAAACGCCTTCAATCAAAGCTTTTTTATGGTTTTCATCGCGTAAAGGCGGCGTAACTTTATATCTTGTGTCGAATCCCGTTAAAACTTCATCCGTCAAAACCAGATTATGAACCGCAACACTGCAGGTTACGTTCAAGCCTTTAGCTTTGGCTTCTTGTATTAATTGTACTGATTTTGCTGTGGATATCGTAGGAATGTGCATTTTTCCACCGGTATATTCCAGTAAAAACAGGTTTCGTGCCACTTCTAATTCTTCAGCTAATGACGGGATGCCTTTCAAACCTAATTTTGTACTAACAATGCCTTCATGAACCACGCCGTTTCCTTTGATGGTTTTGTCCTGACAATACGCCAGTACCAATCCGTCAAAATCCTGAACATATTGCAATCCGATTTTCAACAGGTTAGCATTGTCGGAATTTTTATTATAATCGCCAAAAGCAATCGCTCCGGCATTTTTCATATCAAACATTTCGGCTAAATCGTTGCCTTCGCTGTTTTTGGTGAACGCACCAATCGGGTGTAATTGCGTAGCAAATCCGTTCGCCTTATTCAATACAAAACTCACTTGCGACTGGTTGTCAATTACCGGAAGGGAATTCGGTTGCAAAGCCACATTGGTAAAACCACTTTTTGCCGCTGTTGTCAATCCGTTTGCAATGGTTTCGCGGTCTTCAAATCCGGGTTCGCCAAAAGAAACCGAAGCGTCAAACCAACCTTGTGAAACGTGAAGGTTTTCCAGTTCAACAACCTGAAGGTTTTCTTCGTTGGTAAGATTTTGACCAATTTTTGTTATGATGCCATCGATAATTTTAATGTCGGCTTTCTGGTTGTGAAAAGCACTTTCTTTATCGATAATAGTTGTGTTTTTTAAAATTACGTTCATTTTACGAATTTTTGGATCAGTAGTTCGAGTAATAAAAATAGTAGTGTTGCAATTATAAAATATTTCCAGATTTCGTTGCCGGTTCGTGTCGAATGGATATCGTTAAAAACCGCTTCCACCGAAGATACGGAAGTAAATTTATCAAATAGATTGTCGTTGATCAGGCTCAAATCGCTTTCGGTTCGGGCGTGATTGAAACTGATGTTTTTCAAAACTTCTTTGTTCTTCATCACCGAAAAATTACCCGATTGTTCCGGATAATCGCCAAAAGCCAATTTGATTTTATTGTTCAGAATCTGTTGCATCGGAATGAAATCGGAAGTTTCGTTGGTAATGGTAACCACTTCGTCTTTTGACAGTAAAACATCCAAAACCAGATTTTGATTTTCTCCGATGGTATAGGCTGAAATTCCGGTTTTCTGATTGTTCTGTGCCATGTTGTAAAACGTCGGAACAATTAAAGGAGAATTCTGGAAGTTGCTATTGTTTTTATTTATCGGTGCCGAGAAAACATACAGATGTCCGATTTTGTTGGTTGTTGAACCCAAGAAAAAGGATTGGTCGGCATAATTTAAAACGCTAGCAATAGCGCCACTCGTGCTGAAAGCTGTACTGACTTTAGGATACTGGAAATTATCGGTTTTCTTTTCAAAAACGGTTTGGTACAACGGGTGACTGAACGCAATTTTAGTAACCTGTTTTTCCTGATTTTGCAGGGAACCGAACTTGATTCCACTAAAATTGTTTAAAAAGGAGTTCAGATTTTGCGCCGAACTTTCCGAAGACGGAATCAAAACTACATTGCCGCCTTTTTCATAAAACGCTTTCAGTGTGGTTGTTAAGGCTTGCGGAATGTCTTTGATTTCGTTCAGCACAATGGCGTCTTGTTTGTCGATTGCATTATAATCGACCGCATTTAATTCGGAACTCGTATAGTTGAATTCGTCCGGAGTATAAATTCGAGATAAGAATTCGTTTTTCGGGTTTTCGCCGATGACGATCACATTCGACTTTTCCGGTTTGGAAATGCTGAAATAATAAGTGTTATCGTAAGTCAGACTTTTATCTTCAATGGAAACATAGCCGTGAAAATCTTTTTTAGGTAGGGAAAACTGAACCGATTTTTTGTTGTTTTCCAATTTTACCACAGTTTTGGCGATTAGATTTTTACCGTTGTAAACCGACATGGGAATATCGTTTTCAATGGCTCCAAAACCGTTCACGTCGACTTTAATTTCATAAAACGTTTCCGATTGACCGCTGATGGAAACTGCATCAATGCTTACATTGTTTTGGTTTTCGGCTTTCGGAATCCAATAATAAACTGGTGAATTTTCGTTTAGTTTTTCAAGACTTTTCGATTGCGCATTAACCGCATCGGTAATGATGAAAATGTCTTTCGGAGTATTGTGTTTTTTGGTTTCGATTTTGGTCAGCAGAAAATCCAACTGAAACGGTGTAGCACTGTATTGTAGGTTTTGCAGGTCTTTTTGAATCGATTTTATATCGGTATCCCAAAACGTTTCGGTATTGGTTACCAAAGAAAAACGTTGGTTTTCGGGAGTGTTTTCAAGTAATTCCTGTACCGCACGTTTTAACAATTCGCCACGGTTGCCTTTGGCCTGCATCGAAAAGGAATTGTCCAAAATAATGACCATTTCGTTGCCGCTGTTCTGACTGTCTTTGGCTTTAAAAAAAGGCTGTGCAAAGGCAATAATCAGACAGGCTAATAAAAGCAATCGGGTAGCCAGCAGTAACCATTTTTTGATTTTGGAACTCTTTCGGGTTTGAATGCTGAGTTCTTTCAGGAAGCGAACATTGGTGAAATATTCGGTCTTAAAACGTCGTAATTGAAATAAATGCACCAAAATTGGTATCACCAATAAAAAAAGGAAATACAGAATTTCGGGATGTTTGAATTGCATTTAGTTGTAAAGATTTTTCAAAGATAACTATTTTTAGTGTTCAGTATTCAGTATTCAGTGTTCAGAGTACAGTTTTTTTCTGATTACCGTCAACCTAATCACTGGCTACTGTCTACTACTTTTTCTGCAATCTGCAATTTGCCAACTGATTACTGACTACTACCTATTATTTCTTCTTTCTCTTAGCAGCACGTTTTCTTTCGACTTCTCTGTTTCTTGGTGCTGTTTTTCTTGGCTTAGTTTTTCCGGGACCACCAAGATTAACCTGTTTGTTTTTATCCGATTTTTCATGAAAAGCCGCGCCACCTTCCAGTTTGACTTTCTTCATCAGGAATTTGACTTTCTTCTTGTCTTTTTCAAATTCCAAACGTTTTTCTTCAATTTTTATACCTTCCGGCACCGGTAAGATTTCGAGTTCTTTTTCCATTAAAAGTTCGGCTTCTACCTGGAATTCTTCTTCTGTCGGTGCAATTAAACTTATCGCGATTCCTTCTTTATCGGCACGACCGGTACGACCGATTCGGTGAATGTATTGTTCCGGAGTTTCCGAAAATTGCATGTTGATAACGTGTGTAATATCGGAAATATCCAAACCACGCGCCATGATATCGGTAGTTACGATGCCGCGAATTTCTCCGGCCTGAAAACTGGCCATCGTATTCAAACGGTAATTTTGGGATTTATTGGAATGAATTACTCCGAATTGACCCGGGAAATCTTCTTCCAAAAGATCCATTAAAATGTCGGCAACTCTTTTGTTGTTGATGAAAATGAGGATGCGTTCCAAAGCTTCGTCCTGCGATAATAAATGTTTTAAGACATTGACTTTCGTAAGGAAATTGGGAACGTGATACGCAAATTGCTGTATTTTTTCCAAAGGTGTTCCGGATTGTGCCAGCGAAACTTCTTCGGGAAAATCGAAATATTCGTCCAAAAGTTCGTCTACTTCATCGGTCATCGTGGCTGAAAACAGTATGTTTTGGCGTTTCGGACGCATCATTGAAAGGATGGAAGTGATTTGGAATCGGAATCCTAAATTCAGAATTTCATCGAATTCGTCAATAACCAATTTCTGCATTTCGTCGAAACGAACTACGTTGTCTAACGCCAGGTCCATCATACGACCCGGAGTTCCCACTAATACGTCAACCCCTTGGTAAACCGATGTTTTTTGAGTATTGATGTTCACTCCACCGTACACTCCTAAAACACGAACCGACATGTATTTGGTCAGTTTTTCGACTTCTTCAGCCACTTGAACCACCAATTCACGAGTGGGAACGATAATTACCACTTTTGGCGTGTGCGTTGGCGTGAACTTCCATTGTTTTAGGATAGGAAGCAGGTAAGCGTAGGTTTTACCCGTACCGGTTTGGGCAATTCCCATAACATCGCGTCCCGACATGATTACCGGAAATGATTTCACCTGAATAGGCGTAGGCGTGGTTAAGCCCAAATCATAAATGGCTTTTTGTAAGGATTTCGGAAGATTGAATTGCTCAAAAGTACTCATAAAACGTATATTTTGTGCAAAGATACAATTTCTGAGTCAGTTATTGCTAATTGACTAATATCGATGTAATCAGTTAGTCTTCGGAAATAAGTGTAAAGTAGAATTATACCAAATTCGTTTGCAATAAATGTTTTACTTTTTTAACTAATTCTGTCGGATCAAAAGGTTTAGCTATGAAATCGTCAACGCCTAAATTGGAAACTTCCACAACGGTTTGATCTTCTTTTCCCAACGAGGAAATCATGATTATTGGAATGTTCGGATAATTGGTTTTTGAAAACAGTGTAATTTCCAAACCGGATTTGAAAGGCATCATAATATCCGAAATGATTAAATCGGGAAGTACCGTTTCTATTTTTTCGATTCCCTGAATCCCGTCTGTGGCGATATGGGTTTCAAATCCTTCCTTTTTCAGAAGAAAATCCAAAATATTGATGATAATCTTATCATCTTCAATAAGTAATATTTTTTTCATGCTTATGCGGTATTTAATTTTAGAGATTTAAAATTTGTACTGAATTGAAAAAAACAAATCGAATTCGTTTTGAAAAGCATTTGGAGTGTATTCCTGACGGTTAACCATTCCTTGTAAACCCACACAATAATGTTCCCATAACAGTTTGTAATATCCGGCTCCGATTCTGTAGGAACTTAAGGCAACTCTTTGTTGAAATTGTCCCAAAGTTACTCTTTCGTCTGGAGAAGTTCCATAACCGGCAATTACAGTTGCATAATCGTATTTGGTATCGAAATAATAGCGTGTCGTAGCGGTAAAAGCCGGATACATTTTACTGTTTTCCCATTGCCAATACGATTTCAGATTGAACCAATACGAACCAACATATTTCCCAATGCCTACTACTCCGGTTCCTAAATCTTTATCTACAGTTCTTGTATAACGTACGCCTAAATCGCCTTCCCAGCTTTTTCCTAACGTGTGAAAAAAGGAATAAGCGGCGCGAAGTGTTGGAAAAACAGTATTGTCACCCAAAGCAACATTGGCAAACGAATAACTTTTTTTGCCATGAGTGAAATAGGTTTCAAACTCCGATTGGAATCCCGAATTCACACTTTCCCCGAAATAACGACGATCAGCAAAGTTGACGCGGCCGATTAAGGTCAGCTTTTTTCGTTCTCGGATGTATTGTAATCCTATTAAATGCCACGGTCCAACGCCATTGCGACTGAAAGTGGTGAAATTGTAATTCAACCCGATGCGGTCGGAAACGGATTTCAGTTTTAATTCGGTTAGCTGATTTTGTAAATTTTTATCATCAGGAAATTTTTCGGCAACGGAATTCAGGTATTGGATGGATTTTTCATCGTCTTTTTCCAAAGCAATGGCATCCGATTTCAACAGATAGAATTCTTTTTCCTCCGGATAAAAAGTGATGGCTTTGTCTAAAACAACAATAGCATTGTTGCTGTTTTTTTCCTCGATTTCCAATTTCGAAAGATAACTGAACGCCTCTTTGTATTTTGGATTTTCGGTTATGACATGATTGAAATAAAACCGCGCACTGTCTTTTTGTTGTGTCATCCAAAAGGCTCTTCCCAAAACCAGGTGAAAGTCTAAATAATTAGGCGCTTTTTTGATGCCTAAACGCGACAACTCGATTGTTTTTGCGTAATTTTTATTGGTATTTAATTCGAATGCAGTTTTTACCAAAAGACTGTCTGTATCTATTTTTTGGGCTTGTAAACCGATTGAATATATAAGATTGAAAATTAGTATGAATACTACTTTTTTCATGGTTTCTGATTTGAATTAATAAATCCTTTGCGCGACATAACACCCCATTTTTGTTCTTTTCTTCTCAGGAAATTCCAATATCCTTTTAAGGAAGCATACACGTTTAACGGATGGTAAATAAACGGTTCCAGAAACACCATTACAATTAAGGTAAGCATTTCTTTAATGTTTGAATAATGCTGGTACACCAACTGATCCAAAAGCACTGATAATAATGTGATTGCGGTGTAAAACAAATAAATGAAAACGCTCACAATCAGTAAGAAATGGTAATTAATGTCGAAAAACAGTAAATCTAATACCAATACCGTAAGTCCGATAACCTCTAATATTGGAACGGCAAATTCAAAGAATACAAAATAAGGAAAGGCGAGCAATCCGGTTTTGCCGTATTTCGGATTCAGAAAGACTTTTTTGTGTAAAGTTAGGGTCTGAATCAGTCCGCGCGCCCATCTTGTACGCTGTTTCATGAACAATTCCATGCTACTGGGAACTTCTGTCCAACACAAGGTCTCGGGAATGTATTTGATTAGGAAATTTTCCTTTTTCTCATGCATGTATTTTCGCATACGGGTAATCAGTTCGATATCTTCTCCCAACGATTTATGCCAATAACCACCTACTTTAATTACGGTTTCTTTGTCGAACATTCCGAGTCCGCCGGATACTAAAAGTAAGCTGTTCATTTTACTCCATGCCATTCTTCCGAAAATAAAGGCACGGATGTATTCCAATTCCTGAAATCGTGCAAAAAAGTTATCCGGATAATGCGATTGGTACAATTCACCGTCTTTAAATTCACAAGAATTAGAAATTCGTATGGTGGCTCCGGTTGCGATAACTTTTTCGGTATTTTCAATGAAAGGTTTGGCTAAGATGGCGACCGCATCTTTTCGTAAAATACAATCCACATCGGTACAAAGGAAAAGCGAATATTTTGCAGAATTGATTCCGGCATTCGAAGCATCGGCTTTGCTGTTACCATTCACTTTATCGATAACCAATAATTTTGAATAGATAGGGTTGGTTGATTTATAATGTCCTCTAACGGGTTGTGTATGAATCTTTTCCTGATAAAAAAAGTCGACTTTCACCAGGCTGAATTCGGAAATAAGCAAATCTAAAGAGTTGTCTGTACTGCCATCGTTAATGATAATGACTTCGAATTTCGGGTATTCCTGTGACAATAAGGATTTTACGTTGTAAACAATTGTTGCCGATTCATTAAAAGCCGGTGCAATGATGGAAACGCCAACCGTATGGTTCGATTTCACCAATACGCCTTTGTGCAGATAATATTTTGAATTGTAATATTTCTTAATCGCTAAATACGACAATAGTGCCAAAAGCAAATACAAAATCACATAGCTTATCGAATAATAAGCCGCAAAAGTTTCGTAATGTTTTATAAAAAATTCTAACGTTTTCAATTCAGATAGGGATTAGTAACGTGTAACACGATCTTTTTAATGGTATTGTTTTCAGTTTCATTTTCTGCGGTAAAATTGTCAAAATAAGTTTTGTCAATTTTATTGATGCAGTTTACGATTTCGAATTTGATTTCCAGATCGTTTTCCGAGGTTAAAATTTCAGTGGCGAATTGCAGCGTTTTAGTATTTCCGATGATTCCCAGCGTTTTTAAACAGGAAATCCGGTTTCGTTTGTTGCTTTCTGTTGGATAATGATCAATCAGTGTTTCGTTGGCTTCACGCAATTCCAGTTCTCTGATGGCCAATAAGGTTTCTTTACGAACCAGAACATCGTTGTTTTGTAAAAGATGATTTATTTGAGTAATGGTCAGTTGTTCTTTATATCGAATTATAAGTTTCAACGCCAGAATTACGATGGAATTGTTTTCGTGGTAAATCCATTTCACGATATTTTCGGGAAGTTTGGATTTTTTCTGATAAATGATATCCAGAATTTTTAGTTCGTCGGCTCTTGAAATTTTTTCGGTGTAATTGTCCAAAACACCGAATTTTTCATCGGATAACGCAATGGTAGCAATTAAAGCGTTCGAACGTAGGTATTTATTTTTATGATGTAAAAAGGATTTGAGCTGTCCTTTTTTAATTTTATAATCTAAAACCTGATAATGGTATATGCCCAGCGATTTGAAATACCATCTTCGGTCATTGATTAAACGCTGACTGTAACTTTGCAAGCCAAAATATTTGTAAACTAATAAAATCTGATTCTGATCGAAACCGTGAATGTTTTGTTTGAAATGGATTAGTTTATTAAGGATTACATAACGGCACCATTTTTCGTCGTATGGGATTTGGGTTTTGAAATCGGCTATTTTTTCCTTCATTTCTTTTCCGCTGTAACTGGAGAAAATAATTTCAGTTAAAAAATCATTTACTAAAGTGTCGATTTCTCTTTTTTTAAGTGCTAATTGTTCATGTTTATAGCGGTTGATAACCAATGAGAAAACCAGTAGTGTAATAAATAATACAAAAAGCGGAATTACTATGAATTTCAAAACACTTACTATGAATTCGGGGGAAAATGAAGTGTCCGATAAAGTAGGTATAAGATTGTTAAAATAATCGAATTCTGACAGAGAATTTAAATTCCCGATTTCACGAATCAGATTTCGGGTTTCATCTTTAGATAAGACTAAAAAAGGATTAATCATAAAAAATTATCACAATGTCAAGGTTATTTAGGTTTTTATATAACAGATTTGGGGGAATCCTTGAATAAAAATCAAAATTTCGCTCAAATATAGATAAAAAATTGGTTAATAGTTAGTTGAATGTTTTAATTGATTAAAATTCTTCAAAAACACCTAATCCAAATAAGGCAAAGTCGTATTTTACCGGGTCGTTTGCATCTAATAAACGAAGGTTTGTATCCAATTCAAATAACGCTTTGGCATCGTTTTGTTTTCGGGTAAGCAATTCCAGTTTTCGGGCTACGTTTCCGGAATGCACATCTAAAGGGCAGGAAAGTGTTGCCGGAGAAATACTTTTCCAAATTCCCAAATCCACGCCTTTGTTGTCTTGGCGGCACATCCATCGCAGGTACATATTGATGCGTTTGGCTGCCGAACCGTTCATTGGATCGGAAATGTGTTTTTCTGTTCGGGGTAAATGGTTGATTTCAAAAAAGGTTTTCTTAAACTCCGAAATACTTTTCTGCATGGAATTCGGTTCCTGATGGGCTCCAAATACGGCTTCAAGTCCGTTATGATTTTGGTAAATGTGTTGCAGACTTTTAATAAATCCAACGAAATCCTGACTGTTGAAGGTGCGGTGTACAAAAGTAGAAAAGCGTTCCAAATCATCCTCGTTATGCGACATGATGAAATCGTATGGTGCATTTCCCATCAAATCCATCATTTTTTTAGCGTTGTTGATAATCATTTTGCGGTTTCCCCATGCAATGGTGGCAGCTAGAAAACCGGCAATCTCAATATCTTCTTTTTGCGTAAAAAGATGCGGAATCTGTATCGGATCACTTTCGATAAAATCCGGACGGTTGTATACTTCGACTTTTTCGTCGAGAAAAGACTTTAACTCGGAAATATCCATTTAATTTTTCACTACTTCGTTTCGGATATCGCCATCCACCATAATCAGTTTTCGGTCGGCCATATTTGCTAAGTCTTCATTGTGGGTCACAATTACAAAAGTCTGCCCGAATTCGTCACGAAGTTTAAAGAATAATTGGTGTAAATTTTCGGCAGAATGGGTGTCGAGATTCCCGGAAGGCTCATCGGCAAAAATAACAGCCGGTTTGTTGATTAATGCTCTGGCAACCGCAACACGTTGTTGTTCCCCGCCGGAAAGTTCTCCCGGTTTATGATCGTAACGATGTGATAATCCCAAATAATCCAATAGTTTTTTGGCTTCTTCTTCGGTTTCCTTTTTGTCTTTTCCTGCTATGAAAGCGGGAATGCAAACATTCTCCAACGCTGTAAATTCAGGTAAAAGCTGATGAAACTGAAAAATGAATCCCAATTGTAAATTTCGGAATCGGGATAAAGCTTTGTCATTCATTTTTAAGACATCTTCGCCATTAATTACCAAAGAAGAATTTTTCTCTGTAGTTGGTTTGTCCAGCGTTCCCATAATTTGCAAAAGAGTTGTTTTTCCGGCACCGGAAGCACCAACGATAGAAACGATTTCTCCTTTTTGGATATGAAGGTTTACACCTTTTAAAACATGAAGTTTGTCGAAATATTTATGAATGTTGTTAGCCTTAATCATGGTATTCGTTTTGACAAAGAAACAAATTAAATGATGAAAAATTAAATCTCATAGAGCATAAAATACGTATGTAAAGTAATAAAGTTTCGTTAAAGAAAAATTAGTGTTTAATTATTTGGTATATTTGTTAAACAAAATAAAGGTTATGAAAAATTTATTTATATGTTGTTTAGCCCTCATTACTTTTGCGTGTGAAGGCAAAGAAAATAAAAGCAAAGCCGGTATGGAAACAGAAAAAAAAGTTACAGAAGATCAGAATTTAGAAAAAGCTACGTTTGCCGGAGGTTGTTTTTGGTGTACAGAAGCATTGTTTTTAGAAATAAAAGGGGTGGAGAAAGTTCTTCCGGGTTACACTGGAGGTAAAGTTAAGAATCCAACCTACGAAGAGGTGTGCGAGGGAACAACCGGTCATGCCGAGGCTATCGAAATTACCTATAATCCGGAGTTGATTTCCTATGAGGATTTGCTGGAAGTGTTTTTCGGAACACACGATCCAACAACTTTAAACCGTCAGGGAGCCGACGTGGGAACGCAATACCGCAGTGAAATTTTTTACCATTCAGAAGCACAGAAAAAAGCGGCTGAAAACTTTATCAGTCTGTTGAATACACAAAATATTTACGGAAAAAAAGTAGTTACAAAGATTTCTCCTGCCGTGACGTTTTATGTTGCTGAAGACTATCATAAGAATTATTACAACCGAAATAAAAATCAGGGCTATTGTATGGCGGTTATCGCTCCTAAATTGGATAAATTGAAAAAGAACTACAAATCGAAACTTAAAAACTAATCCTAAAAAGCACTTCTTTCATGGAAAACGTAACAGAAAAAGAACTTTTTGAAATCATAGGTGACGATCATCAGATGACTTCTATAGAAACACCACTTCGACCCGATGCATTTTTGAAATCCGACGAAGAGAAAATGGTTGTGATTGAACAGCATTTTAAAGCAATTATGGAAGAGTTGGGTTTGGATTTAACCGATGACAGTTTGAAGGGAACACCACATCGGGTAGCGAAAATGTATGTTCAGGAAATATTCAGTGGTCTGCATCCGGACAACCGACCAAAGATTTCGGTTTTCGAAAACAGTTACAATTATGACAAAATGCTGGTAGAGGCAAACATTAATTTTAATTCTACTTGCGAACATCATTTTTTACCCATTATCGGTAAAGCGCACATAGCTTATGTGTCTGGCGGAAAAGTGATAGGGCTGTCGAAATTAAACCGTATCGTGGATTACTTTGCACGTCGCCCGCAGGTACAGGAGCGCATGACTGTTCAGATCTATAATGAATTATGTGATGTTTTAAATACCGAGGATGTGATAGTGGTTCTTGAAGCTACTCATCTTTGTGTCTCAAGTCGCGGCATCAAAGATGCGTCCAGTTATACAACGACTTTACAATATGGAGGCGTTTTTGAAGAAAAGGAAATGCGGAACGATTTTTTTAATTTATTGAAGAAAGAGCAATAATTGGCATTGATTTTGAGGTCATTGTGATACTAAATACAAATAATGATGTCACAAGAGATAGTGGTACAAACTTCAAAATCCAATAAAACAAAGCACTTGATTTTAAGTCTGCTTTTTGATGCCATTGGCTATGTCTCTTACGGCATTCCGTTTGTGGCAGAACTAACCGATATAGTGTGGGCGCCAATAGCGGGTTTTCTTCTTGCGCGAATGTATAAAGGTACGGTGGGAACTGTGGGTGGAATAACGGTTTTTGTGGAAGAATTGCTTCCCGGACTCGATTTTATTCCAACGTTTACACTTACGTGGGTGTATACTTATTTGATAAAGAAAGAGAATACAATATAGAAGACAGAAAAGGGGTTTATAGTTTAAACTCCTTTTTTATTTCCGAATAAATCGGCAATAAATCCCAATTTCATGCCGCGAAGCATCTTGAAAACAAAGTTTTTAAAGAAGGTATGTTGCCCAAAAATAGTACCGATAGTTACCAAAAGCACTTTGTAAACAGGAAGGATAATCAAAATATAAAGGATCCAGTATAAAACAGGATGTAAATTGTCTTTTGTAATACCAAGCCAAGCCAAAATGGGCTTTGAAAGATAAGAAGCGGTAGTTCCGGTAATGGCAAAAACGACAAAAATAATTGCCATCTGCCAATTGCTTTTAATATTCCAGCGCTCTTTTAAATTTGACATTTTTTTGAAATATGGTCAAAAATACAAATTATGGACGAGGCGTAAAACCTCCAAGGCGAATATTATTTTTTATTTGAAAATATACCAGATAATTATAAATCAAGTAATTTACTTCATAGCCATAATTGATCCCGTTTTGGTAATTTACCTCCATTTGAAATAAATCCCTGTCCCGACTGTTTTTTGGGGAACGGGCACGGTTATTCCATTCGATTATCCAGGGAATATTGCGGCTTTCCAGATGAGCTTGTGTGTAAAAACCTCGTGGTCTGGCTGTAGATTGTAACCACGAATTGAAACCCGGATCTATAATTGTTACTTCGTAATCCAGTTCTTTATTGACAATGCGAACCGTATCGTTCAAAGCTTTAACAGAACTGTTATCGCTAATGGGTTTTGTACTGGAATCACAACCGAAAAGCAACGCCATAAAAAGAAAAATTACTAAAAGAACACCGTTTTTCATCGTAATGGGTTTTCTATAAAGTTACTGAAATTCATTTAAAATAAAACGCTATTTAACAAAAAAGCCAAACATTGGTTTGCTTGGCTTTCTAAATTATCTTGGCTTTATTTTCCGAAAAGTTTTCCGAGCAAACCGCCTAAAAAACCGCCACTTTTTCCAGATAGTGCGGCCGTGGCATCGCTCATGTCTACTTTTCCGTCTTTATTTTGATCTAAGCCGAATTGCCCGCCGTATTTGGAAACGGCATCCATCAGTCCGGAATTTCCACCAATAGAATTTACAATATCGGAAACATTGAAACCCGGTTGGTTCGGGTCGTTCGCTTTACCGATTAGAGAGCCTAAAACTTTCGGAATCATATTTCCGGCAACGCCTGAAGCTGCATCGTTGCTTAAACCGAATTTCTCACCCAAATTACCCGAAAGTTGTTGTGTTAACTGCTGCACAACAGGATTTGAAGCATCAATATTTCCGTTTTTTAATAACCCGGCAACATCGTTTACGTTTCCCTGAGCTACTATGTTTTTTAATCCGGACAAAATGGAATTGCTGGTTTCATTCATAACAGCCTCATTATGCTCGTTTGGAACGGATTGGTTGTTAACAATAGCTTCGCCTCCAAACTGTTTCACTAATTCTGATATCTGATCTAACATGGGAATATTATTTAAGGTTGAATATCAAATTTAAGCAAAAAAAGGTTACAGATTTTAAGATGTTAGCTGCTAAATAAAAAAACGTGCATTTGCAGCGGTTATTTTTTGCTACAAATGCACGTGTTGTAAGATTTTGTATTTCAGTGAATTAGTTGTTTTTCAACAAGCCAATTATCTGCTCGGCTAATTCGGTTCCGATTCTGTCCTGGGCTTCCAAAGTCGCAGCACCAATGTGTGGCGTCATTGAAATTTTCGGATTCATTAAAACCTGAATGGCCGGTGTTGGTTCTTCTTCAAAAACATCTAGGCCTGCGAACAGTACTTTGCCCTCGTCTAAGGCATCGATTAACGCGACTTCATCAATTACACCGCCACGTGCACAGTTTACAATTCCTACACCGTCTTTCATCAGACTGATTTCTTCTTTGCCGATTACATAACCGTCCTGAGCCGGAACGTGAAGGGTAATGAAATCCGAATGTTTTAAAATATCTTCTATCGGTTCGGTTTCAATGTCCACATTGATGAACTGTCCGTTGTAAAAATCTACTTTAATAGTAGCTTCATCCACATATTTGTCGGAAGCAATTACTTTCATTCCCAATCCTAAAGCCATTCTTGCCACTTCACGGCCAATACGTCCGAAACCTATGATTCCAATAGTTTTTCCGCGAAGTTCAATACCGTTGGCATATGCTTTTTTAAGGTTGTTGAATTGCGAATCACCGTCTAAAGGCATGTTTCTGTTGGCATCGTGTAAAAAACGTGCTCCGGAGAACAAGTGTGCAAAAACCAATTCGGCCACCGATTCTGAAGAAGAAGCAGGGGTGTTGATCACGTGAATTCCTTTTTCCACGGCATATTTTACATCGATATTGTCCATACCCACACCACCGCGACCGATGATTTTTAAAGACGGACAACTGTCGATAATATCCTGACGTACTTTGGTTGCACTACGCACCAAAATAACACTTACGTTATTGGTATTGATATAATTGGCTACCTGTTCCTGAGCCACTTTGGTTGTTATAACTTCAAATCCGGCTTTTTCTAGAGCAGCTATTCCGCTTTGAGAAAGTCCGTCGTTTGCTAATACTTTCATTGTGTTGATTTGTTGATTTGATAATTTGGTTATTTGCTTAATCGAAGAAACAAATAACCAAATCAACTATATTTTGTTTTCTAATTCTTTCATTACGTCTACTAAAACCTGAACGCTTTCAATCGGTAAGGCATTGTACATTGAAGCACGATAACCACCAACCGAACGGTGTCCGTTAATTCCTGAAATTCCGGCTGCTTTCCACATTGAGTCGAATACTTCTTTGTGCGCTTCATCGTTTAAAAGGAAAGTCGCGTTCATGTTTGAACGGTCTTCTTTTACGGTGGTGCCTTTGAATAACGGGTTTCTGTCGATTTCGTTATAAAGTAACTGCGCTTTGGCTTCGTTTCGTTTTTCGATTGCCGGAATTCCGCCTAGATTTTTCAGCCACTGCATGGTTAAAAGTGAGGTGTACACCGCAAAAACAGCCGGAGTATTGTACATACTTTCTTTTTCGATATGTTGCTGATAGTTCATGATGTTCGGAATCGTTCTTCCGGTTTTACCAAGAATTTCTTCTTTAACTACGATAAGCGTCACTCCGGCAGGGCCCATGTTTTTCTGAGCACCGGCGTAAATCAAATCGAATTTTGAAAAATCTAAAGTTCTGGAAAAAATATCCGAACTCATATCGCAAACCATCGGAACATTCGTTTCCGGAAAACTTTTCATTTGTGTTCCGAAAATGGTATTGTTGCTGGTACAGTGAAAATAATTGGCATCAGACGGAATGCTGTATTCTTTTGGAATATGGTTGTAGTTTTCCGGTTTGGAGGAAGCTACTACAATGGTTTCACCAAAAGCTTTGGCTTCTTTTATGGCTCCGTTTGCCCAGGTTCCGGTGTCCAGATAAGCTGCTTTTCCGTCGATTTTCATTAGGTTGTACGGAATTCTTAAAAACTCCATACTGGCGCCACCTTGTAAAAACAAAGCCTGATAGCCTTTTCCGGTTAAACCTAAAAGCTCCAAAGCCAAAGCTCTGGCATCTTCCATAACGGCTACAAATGCTTTATCGCGGTGGGAAATTTCTAAAATGGATAAACCGGAATTATTGAAATTTAAAACGGCCTGTGCTGCTTTCTCAAAAACTTCCTGAGGTAAAATGCACGGGCCGGCGCTAAAATTATGTTTTTTCATTACTTAATCTTTAAAAACCTGAATTACTACTTCTTTTTCTACCAAGTCGGTAAATTTCCCGGTATAACGGGTTGCTTTTACCAAATGATTGTCGATCCAATGGTAATTTCCGCCACGTGGTTTGCCTACTAAAAGGCTGTGGAATTTAAATCCGTGTTTGTTAAGCCATTCTAAGGTTACTTCACGGTGTTCTTCGGTTCTGGAGGTAAAAAAACAAATCTGATGGCCTTCGTCGTACCATTTGTTGATGGTTTCCAAGGCGTCTGGAAACGGTTCGCAGGTTGCCATTCTCTCGGGTTGTTCGTTGGGAACGTCTTCCGTGATTGTACCGTCAATGTCAATGAGGTAGTTCTTAATCCCGTCTTTTAAAACCGGACTAATGTTGTCTTTGTGTTCTAATTGCATTATGTTGTGTGTTTAATGCAAGCAAATTTCCAAAAAAAAAATGACTTCAGCACTAAAAAAATGCGAAAGGGACGATTAATATGGTTTTAGGGATTTAAAGCTATATTTTTAATAAAAATGAAATGGTATCGACATTATCGGCATAATCCCATAATTTTGGTTTTTGCGATGAACCGAAAGAAATACTGTCATTAATTAAATTATTGGACACGATACACTGGATTTTTTCCGAATCTTCTAACAGTTTGGTTTTTACAGTTTCCAAATCGTCGTAAAATTCATAGAAAACGGATGAAATGGGAGAAGCATAACTTTCGTCTTCTTTCAGCGTTAAAAATTCATTGTCTAACAGTGGAAACAGGCTCATTAAGAAAACAGCTTTGTTGTAATCGTAATTGTTGGCATATTTTTCATAGTAAATGATGTCGCCGTATTCGTAAATCGCATCAAAAAACAGTTTGAAATCGTAACCTCTCGGAACAAACAATTTTGAAACATTACGACAACCCAATCCGAAATAACGGAAAATATCTTCGCCTAACCCAATCAAATCTTCTTTAGATTCCTGTCCGTTTAAAACCGCAACCGAATTTCTGTTTTTGCGGATGATGCTTGGTTTGTCTTTAAAATAATATTCGAAATAACGAGCGGTGTTGTTGCTTCCGGTCGCAATTACAGCATCAAAATTTTCCAGTTTTCCTTCCGCGAAAGTGATGCTTTCCGCAAGATTTGGTTCTACGGCAATCAGATATTCGGCTAAAAAAGGCAATAATTTCTGATCGTTGGAAGAGGTTTTAACCATGACGTTATGCCCTGAAATCAAAACCGATAAAAAATCGTGAAAACCTACCAACGGAATATTTCCGGCAAGAATAAGTCCGATTGTTTTGGGCTGAACAGTTGAGAAATCATAGTTTGATAACCATTGGTTCAGGTTTTCTTCCGTTAAGGCTTCTGCCCATGAAGTTATTGAAAAATGAACCTGTTCCGGCGTAAACCAACCGTTGTGGCTCTGTGACAATGCGATTAAATCCAAAAACCGGTCGAAAAACAAATCATTATAAAGAACGCTTTCTTTTTTAGCGGAGTTGTCCAATGAAAATTGGCTTAAAAACTGACCTAAAGCAATAAAAGCTGTTTTTTTCTGATTGAGGTTCATATAATTTGTTTATGAAAGGTTTTGATTGTAATTTTGTGCAAATTTACAGCTAAAAATTAATATACGCTATGGCAATTATTATAACAGACGAATGTATTAACTGCGGAGCCTGCGAACCGGAGTGTCCGAATACAGCAATATATGAAGGTGCAGACGATTGGCGCTGGAAAGACGGAACCCGTTTATCCGGAAAAATTGTGTTACCTGACGGAACTGAAGTTGATTCTGATGCTGCTCAAACTCCGATTTCTGATGATATTTATTACATCGTTCCCGGAAAATGTACGGAATGTAAAGGTTTCCATGAAGAGCCACAATGTGCTGCCGTTTGTCCGGTAGATTGTTGCGTGCCGGATGATAACCACGTAGAATCAGAAGAAACGTTACTGAACAGACAAGCCTTTTTGCATAACGAATAAAAAAAATCCCGAGTTGTTCTCGGGATTTTTTTATTTTGAAGTTTACTTGATTAATTCTGCTTTTTCTTTCATTATGGAGTCGGTTTTTTCATCATAGCTTTCAATTACAAGATTACCGTCGTTGTCAAAATGCCCCATTGATATTCTGGTTTTTCCTTTCACTATAAACCCATTGTTGGAAGTTTCTCTTAAAACCGCCAGTTGTTTTTTGGTTGTGGGATTCATTATGGTATATCCGACTTTATCCAAAAGCATCTGGTATTTTTCACCTTTATACATATAATAACCGGAGCGGTCTTTATCGACATAGCGGCTAACACCATCTACAGTAACCTGAATTTTTTCCGTAACCTGAGCCGGAGCCAGCGTCATCTCTTTGTTTATTTTTTTTGATTCGGCATCTTTAAGTTCAACATCCTGAACCTCTTTAAGTTCTTTTGTTGAAATGATTTTTTTCTCCCCGTCAGAATCTTTAATAGTGGTGACAGTGGTTTTTACTTCCTGTTGAACGTTAGTGTTCTGAGCAAAACAATTTCCTGAAAACACTATTGCTACTACTCCTAAAAATACTTTTTTCATAATGTAATTATTTAAAAATTAGTACATTACAAATTTACATTAAATATTTTTCTGTCAATTACATAATTTCACTTTTAAATTATAGTATTAACATATTAGATGTATTTACCGAAACTTATCGTCAGCATATTTCTTGATTGGCTATCAGTTTTATACTTGCGAATAATAAACTATATTTGCACTCCCGAAATCAGGGATATAACAGAATAGCGAATTAGTAGTCGGTACACCGATTGTAAACTTATAGAAAATGAAAGCAGGAATTGTAGGATTGCCAAACGTAGGTAAATCAACTTTATTCAATTGTTTATCCAATGCAAAAGCGCAAAGTGCTAACTTTCCGTTTTGTACCATCGAGCCGAATATCGGTGTGGTAAACGTACCCGATCCGAGAATTAACCGTTTGGAAGAATTGGTAAAACCGGAGCGCGTGCAAATGGCGACTGTAGATATCGTAGATATTGCAGGATTGGTTAAAGGAGCAAGTAAAGGAGAAGGTTTGGGAAATCAATTCCTTGGAAACATCAGAGAATGTAATGCTATCATTCATGTTTTGCGTTGTTTTGATAACGATAATATTGTGCACGTTGATGGTAATGTAAATCCAATCCGTGATAAAGAAACCATCGATATCGAATTGCAGTTGAAAGACTTGGAAACGATTGATAAGCGTTTGGAAAAAGTAAACCGCGCTGCCAAAACCGGAAACAAAGAAGCGCAGGCTGAAAAAGCTTTGTTAGACAGAATCCGTGAAGCGTTAATGCAAGCAAAATCGGCGCGTACGATAGTTCCTCAAAATCAGGATGAAATTGATTTGATGGAAGATTTCCAATTGATTACCACAAAACCGGTATTGTATGTTTGTAACGTTGACGAAGCTTCGGCGGTTAACGGAAACAAATATGTAGATCAGGTTCGTGAAATGGTAAAAGACGAACAAGCCGAAGTAATCGTACTTTCGGTAGGAGCAGAAGCCGATATCACCGAATTGGAAAGTTACGAAGAACGTCAGGTGTTTCTGGAAGATATGGGATTAACAGAACCAGGTTCCGCAGTATTGATTCGTGCAGCATACAAATTATTAAACCTGCAAACGTATTTTACAGCAGGAGTGAAAGAAGTACGTGCGTGGACTATCAAAATCGGAGATACCGCGCCAAAAGCAGCCGGAGTAATCCATACTGATTTCGAAAAAGGATTCATCCGCGCGGAAGTTATTGCTTTCGAGGATTTCTCTAATTTCGGTTCCGAAGCAAAAGTGAAAGAAGCCGGAAAATTAAGAGTGGAAGGAAAAGAATATATCGTTAAAGATGGTGATGTGATGCATTTCCGTTTTAATGTGTAATTAAAGAAAATAGAGAATAGAATACAGAAACCTGCAAACGTAATTTTGCAGGTTTTCTTTTTTAATTCATATTGCAAGTTTCGCCTTTGCGTTGAATTTTATTACTTTAGACAAATCAAACATAATAATCATGAAAATCATAGCCTTCGGAGCAAGTAACAGCAGGAATTCCATTAATAAAAAATTAGCGACGTATGTTTCGCATTTGTTCGAAAATGCTGAGGTTGAAGTTTTGGATTTAAACGATTTTACCATACCACTGTTTAGTGTCGATTTGGAAAAAGAAATCGGGCAACCGCAACAGGCTCAGGATTTTCTGGATAAAATTGCTTCCGCCGATATGTTGGTGGTTTCCATGGCTGAAAATAACAGCAATTATACCGCCGCTTTTAAAAGCTTATTTGATTGGGCTTCCAGAATAAACGGAAAAGTGTTTCAGCAGAAACCGATGCTGTTAATGGCAACTTCGCCCGGCGGCAGAGGAGGAGCTAATGTACTTGAAATTGCTAAAAATGCCTTTCCGCGTTATGGTGCTGATATTAAGGCAACTTTTTCGCTACCCCTTTTTGATCAAAACTTTGATTTAGAGCAACATAAAATTTCAAATCCGGATTTTGACAATCAAATAAAAGATATTGTAAGAAATTTTAGTTTTTGATTTCTTTTTGGCTTGAAAATTGTAATTGCTTACTAAAGAATTCAGAAAAATGGAATTCGTAGTATCAATTCAACAAAGTGTCAAAAATGAAAGCAATTAAGAGGAGTTTTAAAGTTCTGTTTTGGACGGTTTCAGGAATTATCGGTTTCCTATTAGTATATATTATTGCTGTCTTGTTGCTTTCAAGGATTGCCGTCAATAACAATGCTTTTCAGCAACCCAAAGAAGTTGAAATTTTCCTTTTGTCGAACGGAGTGCATACGGATATCGTAGTTCCGTTGCAAAATGAAGTTAAAGACTGGTCTGAATCCGTACGCATCGAAAATACTAAAGCTAAAGATTTTTCGGCTAAATATGTAGCTTTCGGATGGGGAGACAAAGGATTTTATCTGGAAACGCCAACTTGGGCCGATTTAAAAATGAGTACCGCTTTAAAAGCCGCTACCGGATTAAGTTCCAGTGCCATTCATACCACATTTTATAAAAACATGAGGGAAGATGAATCGTGTAAAAAGATCCTCATATCAAAGGAGAATTACGCTAAATTGGTTTCTTATATTGAGGCATCTTTCCAGATTAAAAATGAACGTCTGCTACAAATCGCGACAAATTATACTTATGGAAATAACGATGCTTTTTACGAAGCAAAAGGAAGTTACAGTTTGTTTTATACCTGTAATACCTGGGCTAACAGCGCGTTAAAAGCCGCACGTCAAAAAGCCAGTTTGTGGACGGTTTACGATAAAGGAATTTTTTACCATTATCAATAAAAAAATCCCGTCTTGTTTTAAACGAGACGGGATTTTTGTTTTTTTAGAATTTGAAGTTAAGCCTTGCAAATCCAAAAGTTCCGTTCGAACCCATTTGTACGGAGTCAAAATTACCTCCGGTTTCTGTTTCAGTATCCTGAATATCAGGATAAATGTTTAAAAGATTGTTGGCACCGATAGTCAGTCCTATTTTTGAAGTGAACTGATATCCGAAAGATAAGTCGGTTACAATTTTTGCGCCATAATGATCCACAGTATCCAACCAGTCAATTAATTCTACCGATCCGAAACGGGTAAATCTCAAATTGGTGTTGAACTTCTTGTTGTAGTTGTAGTTTAGGTTCCAACCGAATTTGCTTTGTGGCGCAGACGCTAATAAGAAATACTTTTCACGTTTTCCAAACAACGTTTCTTTGTCTTCTTCTGTGTTTAAAATTTCGTTTCCTTTTACTTCTCCGATAAACATTTTGTTTAAGTTTCCGATAAGGGAAGTACTGATAGTGCTTTTTCCAAACGATTTGTCATACGACATAACCATGTCCAAACCAATAGTTCTGGTACTGATGGCATTGGCAAAAAACTGAACGTTTGCTACATTTAAACCTAAGCTGCTTCCGTCAAACTGACCTGTTAAAACGATACGGTCTTTTACATTTACAAAGTAACCGTCAACAGTCGCCGTGAATTTTCCTTTTTTGTACGTATAGCCTAAACTCGCATTGAAGGCTTTTTCCTGTTTTAATTTGTCAACACCAAAAGCTGCTGTAATCGGACTGTCATTGTTAGCCAATAATGTTTCTGAAGCCACACCGCTTACATAATCCGTAAATTTCAGATTGTAATATTTTTGCGCCAAAGAAGGTGCTCTGAAACCGGAACTTAAAGAGTAACGAATACCGGATGCTTCCGATAATTTGAAACGCTGTGCCCATTTCATGTTGAAGGTGCTTCCGAAATCGCTGTAGTTTTCATAGCGAACGGCTGCTGCTGCGGTTACCACATCGGAAATATCCAATTCGGTGTCAAGGTATGCGGCAAAATTTCCTCTCGATTTGTTTACCTCGTTGTCCGGACTATATCCCGGGAACCCTTGTGAGCCGCCGGGACGAGGATCTCCGTTTCCATCGTATACATAATCTGCCGGATTGGTAGCAGTAGTTACAACATCACCGTTTACATCATACAAAGAGTAAGAAGCCTGTTCGCCGGCAAAAATTTTGAAATTCTCTACACGATATTCAGTACCGAAAGCTACGTTAAGTCCGTTTCTAACGTTGTCAAAATGTCTTGTAAAATGAATTCCGGTTGTGTTTTGCATTAACTGGTGTCCACCTGCATCAAATGAAGTAGGGGAATTGGTTTGTAATGAAGCGTTTAGAGTATTGTGAATGTCATACATGAAACGGTTCATCCCGAAAGTGTTGTTAAAGTCGACATCCCATTTTGCTAATTTTGTTCGGAAACCCGCAGATAGTGAATTGTCCATGATTTTCGTACCTATAATCGGATTGAAGCCATTCGGATAAATTTCCGGAATGTTTCTCGGGCTGTCGGCTGATCGTGTATAGGCAAAAGCATCCGAATCCCTGTAGCTGGTTCCGCCAAAGAAATAAAAATCAGAGTTTGTTCCCGTGGCGATGGATCCGTTTAAAAATAAACTGGCATTTTTAGCTTCCGCATCACCAAACTGTTCTCTGTAAATACTGTATTTGTCAGCATTGGCAGGACGATTGGTGTGGTCTTTTTTCATTACATCCACCGTTGCATTTAAGAATCCTTTTTCTTTAATTTTGAATCCGTAATTTCCGTTAATCTGAACGGTGTTACCATCAATTCCACTCGATTTTATATCTCCGGAATAAGGGGTGGAAGCGTTGAAAGCACCATAGGTAACATTTCCGTTGAATTCACCCACATTGTCTTTTAAAACAATATTGATAACTCCGGCAATAGCATCAGAACCGTATTGCGCAGAAGCACCGTCTCTTAAAACTTCAATTCTTTTGATGGAAGCCGCCGGAATTGCGTTCATATCGGTACCGGTATTTCCACGTCCTCTGGAACCGAAAAGGTTAACCAAAGAAGACTGATGGCGTCTTTTTCCGTTAATCAAAACTAAGGTCTGATCCGGACCTAAACCTCTTAAAGTTGCAGGGTCAATGTGGTCGGCACCGTCAGATCCCGATTGTTTACTGGCATTAAACGAAGGCGCTGCATATTGTAATAACTGATTGATTTCAACTTGACCGGTTTTATTCACCACGTCACTTACGTTAATAATATCTACCGCAACCGGAGAGTCAACCACTGTTCTTTTGGTATTTCTCGAACCTACCGTTTGGATTTGGACTTCCTGAAGTTCCTGTCCTTCTTCTTCCAATACTACCGAAACGGAATTTCCTGAAGCTTTAACTTCCGTTTTTTTGTAACCTAATGAACTGATTACCAATACGGCGTTTTCGGTTTTTACTTTGATGGAAAAGTTTCCGCCATCATCTGCAGTTGTACCGTTTTGTGTTCCTTTTTCGAGGATAGTGGCTCCTGCGACCGGTTGCCCTTTTTGATCACTGACATTTCCGGTGATGGTTTTCTGGGCATGTCCCATAATGGAAATCCCCAGTGTTAATAAAAGCATTAAGATGTGTTTTTTCATAGTTGGTTTAGTTAAATTTTAATCAAAAATATAAAAAAATGTTAAAAAATAAACGTTTTTGAAAATTTGTTGTAAGATTTTTATTTTTAAAATAATTCGCCTTTTTTATCGGTAAGTTATTGATAACTTTCCCGGTATAGTATTTCAAATTTTCGAGAATTCCTTTATATTAGCAGAAATTCCAAAAATTCTATATGCTAGAGCAAAATCAGTACACCGAAGACAATATCCGTTCCCTCGACTGGAAAGAGCATATCCGTATGCGTCCCGGAATGTACATCGGGAAATTAGGCGACGGTTCTTCCCCGGATGATGGTATTTACATCCTTCTGAAAGAGGTGCTTGATAACTGTATCGATGAGTTTGTAATGGGCGCCGGTAAAACCATTGAAGTTACCGTGAAAGACAAAACCGTATCCGTTCGCGATTACGGTCGTGGTATCCCGTTAGGGAAAGTGGTTGATGTGGTTTCCAAAATGAATACGGGAGGAAAGTACGATTCCAAAGCATTTAAGAAATCGGTCGGTCTGAATGGGGTCGGAACCAAAGCGGTGAACGCCTTATCGAATTATTTCCGAGTGGAATCCGTACGGGATAACCAACAGAAAGCGGCGGAATTCTCAGCAGGAAACCTTACGTTGGAGGAAGATATCACCGAAACTACCAAACGTAAAGGAACCAAGGTGACTTTCGTAGCCGATGAAGCCATCTTTAAAAACTACAAATACCGAAACGAGTACATCGTTAAGATGCTCAAAAATTATTGTTACCTGAATACAGGTTTAACAATAATCTACAATGGTGAAAAATACTATTCCGATAACGGACTGAAGGATTTATTGGAAGAAACCATTTCCGAAGAAGACATGGTGTATCCGATTATCCATCTTTTGGGTGATGATATCGAAATAGCCTTAACGCACAGTAAAACACAGTATTCCGAAGAATATTATTCCTTTGTAAACGGACAAAATACGACGCAGGGTGGAACGCATTTAGGTGCTTTCCGTGAAGCGGTTGTCCGTACGATTAAAGAATTCTACAACAAACCTTTCGAGGCGTCGGATATCCGTAAGTCGATTGTTTCGGCGATTTCTGTGAAAGTGGAAGAGCCGGTTTTCGAATCGCAGACCAAAACGAAATTGGGTTCAACGGATATGGGACCGAATTCGCCATCCGTTCGAACATTCGTAAACGATTTTATCAAAACCAAATTAGACAATTTCCTTCATAAAAACCCGGAAGTGGCCGATGCGTTATTACGCAAAATTTTACAGGCCGAAAGAGAGCGTAAAGAGCTTTCCGGTATTCGTAAGTTAGCCAAAGACAGAGCAAAAAAAGCAAGTCTTCACAATAAGAAATTACGCGATTGCCGCGTGCATTTAACCGATGCCAAAAACCCGCGAAGCCTGGAAAGTACGCTTTTCATCACCGAGGGAGATTCCGCATCCGGTTCGATAACCAAATCGCGTGATGTGAATACCCAGGCGGTTTTCAGTTTGCGTGGTAAGCCGTTGAACTCTTACGGAATGACCAAGAAGATTGTGTATGAGAATGAGGAATTCAACTTACTTCAGGCGGCTTTGAACATTGAAGAAAGCATGGAAGATTTACGATACAACAATATCGTAATCGCCACCGATGCCGATGTCGATGGTATGCACATCCGTTTGTTGTTGATTACTTTTTTTCTGCAATTTTTCCCGGAATTAATCAAAGAAGGGCATTTGTATATTTTACAGACGCCGTTGTTCCGTGTGCGTAACCGTAAAGAAACAATTTACTGTTACAGCGAACAGGAGCGTATCGATGCCATCGAAAAATTAAAGCCAAAACCGGAAATCACGCGATTCAAGGGATTGGGAGAGATTTCACCGGATGAGTTCAAGAATTTCATCGGAGAAAGCATTCGCTTGGATCCTGTTATGTTAGACAAAGCGACCTCTATCGAAACCTTATTGGAATTCTATATGGGTAAAAACACGCCGGACCGTCAGGAATTTATCATTAATAACCTGAAAGTGGAACTGGATGTTGTGGAAGAGGCTTAAAAGTACTATTTAAATAAACCGTTAACCGAAAATTGTTAACTGTAGACTATGAACGAAGACGAAGAAAATATCATACCCGAAAACGAAGACGAAAATCTCGACAATCAAAACGAATCCACTAACGAGGAAGGTTTTGACGATATTCGTGTTTCGAGCGGACATCATTTTTACGAAAACAACGAAAGTTCCGATGAAACGATTACCAAAGTAACCGGAATGTACAAAGACTGGTTTCTGGATTACGCTTCTTATGTAATTCTGGAGCGTGCCGTACCTGCTATCGAGGACGGATTCAAACCGGTGCAGCGTCGTATTATGCACTCCATGAAAGAGTTGGACGACGGTCGTTATAATAAAGTGGCGAACGTAGTCGGTCATACGATGCAGTATCACCCTCACGGAGATGCGAGTATCGGGGATGCGATGGTGCAAATCGGGCAGAAAGATTTATTAATCGATTGCCAAGGAAACTGGGGGAATATCCTAACAGGTGACGGTGCTGCGGCTTCCCGTTATATCGAGGCGCGTATCAGTAAACTTGGTCATGATATTTTGTATTCACCAAAAATTACCGAATGGGGCGTTTCCTATGACGGTCGTCGTGCGGAACCGATTAATCTTCCGGTAAAGTTTCCGCTATTGTTAGCGCAGGGTGGAGAAGGTATTGCTGTAGGTTTATCAACCAAAATTTTACCGCACAACTTTAATGAGCTGATTGATGCTTCCATTAAAATATTAAAAGGGAAACCGTTTACACTTTTCCCTGATTTCCCAACTGCCGGAATTGCAGATGTTTCCAATTACAACGACGGTTTGCGTGGCGGACGTGTGCGTGTGCGTGCGAAAATTGGTCAGTTAGACAAACAGACATTGGTGATTTCCCAGATTCCGTTTTCCACTAATACGTCTTCGTTGATTGACAGTATTCTGAAAGCAAACGAAAAAGGGAAAATCAAAGTCAAAAAAATTGAAGATAATACCGCCGCTGAGGTTGAAATTTTAATTCATCTTCCGCCAGGCGTTTCTCCGGATAAAACCATCGATGCTTTATACGCTTTTACCGCTTGTGAGACTTCGATTGCACCGTTAGGATGTGTAATTGAAAACCATAAGCCGTTGTTTATCGGAGTTTCTGCCATGCTGAAAATATCTACCGAAAGAACGGTTCAGCTGTTAAAACGTGAGTTGGAAATTCATCTGGAGGAATTGGAAGCCAAGTGGCATTTTTCAACCTTGGAAAAAATATTCATCCGCGAAGAAATGTACATCGATTTCAAATTGTATTCGAATAAGGAAGAATTATTTGAATACATGTACAAGCGTTTTGAATCGTTCCGAAAAATATTGGTGCGTGATATTGTTGATGAAGATTTGCAGAAATTAACGCAAATTCCGATGATTCGTATTACCCGTTTTGATTCTGATAAAGCTGATGAGCACATCGCGAAGTTGGAAGAGGAAATGGAAAAGGTAAAATACAATTTGGAACACCTGATTGATTTTGCGGTCGATTATTTTTCAAAATTGAAAGAGAAATACGGAAAAGGGCGTGAACGCCAAACGGAATTGAGAAGTTTCGATAATATTGAGGCGACAAAAGTAGTGTTACGTAACACAAAATTATACGTAAACCGTGAAGAAGGTTTCATCGGAACCGGACTGAAAAAAGACGAATACGTTGCGGATTGTTCGGATATTGATGACGTGATTGTCTTCCTTCGTGACGGAAAAATGATGATTTCAAAAGTGGATGATAAGAAGTTCGTTGGGAAAGACATTATTCACGTGGCGGTTTTCGACAAAAACGACAAGCGGACGATTTACAACATGATTTACCGCGACGGAAAATCGGGTTCTTCGTTTATCAAACGATTCAATGTTTCGGGTGTTACACGTGATAAAGCGTACGATCTGACGCAGGAAAAACCGGGTTCGCAAGTCTTGTATTTCTCCCACAACCCGAATGGTGAAGCCGAAGTGGTTACCGTTTTGCTACGACAAGTCGGCAGCGTGAAAAAACTGAAATGGGACATCGATTTCGCCGACATTGCCATCAAAGGCCGTGCTTCCAAAGGAAATACTGTTTCGAAATATCCAATCAAGAAAATCGAACTGAAAGAAAAAGGGATTTCGACCTTGCGTCCGCGTAAGATTTGGTTTGACGATACCGTACAGCGACTGAATGTGGATGGAAGAGGCGAGTTGTTGGGCGAATTCCGTCCGAACGACCGTTTGCTGATTATCAACCAATCGGGAAAACTCAAAACGATTATTCCGGAGTTAACCACGCATTTCGATGAAGATATGGTGGTTTTGGAAAAATGGCATCCGAAAAAGCCGATATCTGCGATTTATTACGATGGCGAAAAAGAGCGTTATTATATCAAACGTTTCTTAGTTGAAAACGAAAACAAAGAGGAAATTTTTATATCGGAGCACGAGAAGTCACAACTGGAAATTGTTTCCACCGATTGGCGTCCGGTTGCAGAACTTGTTTTTGCTAAAGTGAAAGGCGTTCAGAAAGAAAACCAGACCATTGATATGGAACAGTTTATTGCCGTTAAAGGTATTAAAGCGTTAGGGAATCAATTAACGACAGACAAACTGAAACAGGTGAATCTGTTGGAATCCTTGCCGTATGAAGAACCTGTTGAGGTTGTTCCGGAAGAACTGGAGGTTAACCAAGATGTTGAATTAACCGATTATAATATTGAATTAGACGAAGACGGTCAGATAACCTTATCGTTGGAATAAATAAAAAAAGCGCTCAATTTTGAGCGCTTTTTTGTTTAAAATATCTTCTGAAAAGATTTATAATCGTTAATGTTGAATACCCGAACATGAAAATAAGTATGATGTCAGGTTTCATGGATTTATTAAATGGATTTTCAGTAAACAAATCCGTCATCGCAGTTAATAGTAACAGATTTCCAATTAGCCAAAGTAATCCGAAAGTCCACAATGTCTTTTTTGTTGGATTCAGAGCAAAATTACGGCTGCTATTTGATTTGTTCATCATTTTCAATTAATTCGTAACGTCTGTATCTTCCAACTTTTTATCCATAATGGTACTGTTGTGTAACTGTACCGGTTTTTTGCCTTTCTTCATTTTTAAATTCAGGAATTCCACGAATAGAGAGAAGAAAATAGAGAAATACAAATAGCCTTTCGGAATACTGTGCACCTCTTCGCCACCGAAGAATTTAAAATGCGCCAAATGCGAACCTTCTGCCAAAAGCATTACACCAATTAAAATAAGGAACGATAAACCAAGAATCTGGATTGTTGGATGTTCGTTTACGAATTTGCTCACCGGTCCGGCAAAAATCATCATAATAGCAATTGAAATAATGATGGATAAAATCATAATAGCCAATGCGCCTTCATAGCCAAATCCTCCCTGGGAAGGATCTTTCATGCTGATTAACCCTACTGCAGTTAAAATACTGTCGAAAGAGAACACTAGATTTAACAAAGCAATCTGAATAATTGCATTGGAAAGTGAGTTGCTGGCTTTTCCTTTTTCGCTTTCTTCTTCACCTTCCAGTTTGTGGTGAATTTCGGAAACCGATTTGTACAATAGGAACAAACCACCACCAAAAATAATTAAACTTTGTCCGGTTACTCCGGCACTAAAGAAATCGGTGTTGATATGGAACAATACATCTTGTAAACTTAAAACCCAGGTAATTCCGAAAAGCAATACAATTCTGAACGCCATTGCCAGCAAAAGACCTATTCTTCTGGCTTTTGGTTGGTCTTCGGCTTTTAGTTTTCCGGAAACGATGGAAAGGAATACGATGTTATCGATTCCGAGAATGATTTCAAGAAAGGTTAAGGTTAATAAAGCAATCCAAGCATCCGGGTTGAGTAATAATTCCATTTTTTGTTTTTTATATTTAAAATTCTGCTGTTAAACGTAAGTTAATCGATTTTTGTTACAGTGCCGCGTTGTTTTTTTGCATCACCCACAAAAGCATATTCAAATGTGTACCCTTTGTTGCTGGTAGTCAGTATTTTCATACCGATAGCTTTTTTTTCCTGCATGTTTTTCGGATGTAATTTTTGAAGGACAAATTCGCAATCGCTTACCCAACGCACGGAAGCTGAATCGGTTTTTCCGTTGAACGTTTCGATTTGAAGGTTTTCGGTCCGTTCGAAAACTGATTTTTTCTGTTGTCCGTCGATATCCTGTATAAATTCGAATTTTCCGGTTTTATAATCTTTACAGTTGCGCTCCTGATTGTAGCAGGAAGCAAGAAGAGCCAATATTGGAAGTAAGTATATTTTTTTCATTTCAGTTTGTTAAGTTCGTCATCCGTGAAATGCTTGGTGCTTTTCTCTTTTGAAAATTTTTCGGCATTGTAATCGTTGGATTTGTTTTTAGGTATGGAAAGACTCGTCCAATCTGATTTTTTTAGCATTTTGGCATAAAACACAATTTGTCCCACATGATACGGATAATGTGCCAGTTGTCGGTTTATCGCTTCCATCACGGTATGGCCTTCGTTTCGAATGTAAATGATTTGCGAAAGTTGTTCCGGAGTTAAAGCGTTTATCGCCTCAAAAAAACAATTCCAGCCTTTATCCCAAAGCGTCATTAGTTCTTCTTTGGTTTTTAGGGTTTGTTCGAATTCATCGTCACGGTTTCGCCATTCTTTTTCGCCGTCGGAAGTTAGAAAATCGGTCCAACGCGAAAGCATGTTTCCGGACAAATGTTTTACAATTACCGAAATCGAATTGGTGTCTTCGTTTATTGAAACAAACAATTGTTCCGGTTCGAGTTGGTGCATCGCTTTTTCTCCGATGGTTTTATAGTAGAGAAACTGTTTTTTTACACTTTCTAGGTATTGATTATCCGTTTCCATCGAATATCCCTTTCATCATGGTTTGTATTCCTTTATACATCAAGAAACCGGATCCGAGGCAGAATATAATGCCTATTCCTAAAATCGGAATGTAAAACGGATGGTTTTGGTTTTTAAACGAACTGTGAATTATAGAGGGTCCGATAAACATCAGTGGTAATGCATACGCCAGATAGCGAACACCTTTTACTAAAAGAGTTTTATTTGTTCCCATGGTTAAAAGGTGATTTGAATTCCGTATCCGTTATTGTTAGCCAGAATATTCATGTTGAAATCGGTCGTGCCTGTTGATTTCAGTCCGTTATTATAAAGTTCGATTGCCTTTTCAAGTCTTTTCTTTCTACCAATCATTACCGGAATCGAAGCAGCGATACAACCAGCACCTACATAAGTAAATCCGGATGGGTAATCAGCATCAGAAACCAATCCTTTTACAACATCGCCCACTGTTAAACCAATTCCTAAACCCAATAAAAAACCTCCAACACCTTCTTTGGTTTTGGCGCTTTTAAAATAACCATAGGCTTCATTGTTTGATTTCAGCAGGTTTTTAGTTTCATAACTTGAAATCTGAACACCGTTTTGGTAAAATTTGCCTCTTTCCATTTTGATTTCCTGCGCCGAAGCCACTGTCAGAAGGAAAAAGCATAGTAAAGTAAGTACGTTTTTCATGGTATTTTGTTTAAAGATTGTTTTGGGATAAATAGAAATCTACTGCTTTTCGAACACTTCCGTAAGTTTCCAAAAGAAGTTTTGCTTCGTCATACGAAACGGGAATTTCGCCCATTATCATGCGAACGCCGCGGTCAATCAGTTTTACGTTACTCAATTGCATGTCGACCATCTTGTTGCCTTTCACTTTTCCTAACTGAATCATCGTAGCTGTGGAAATCATGTTTAAAACCAATTTCTGAGCCGTTCCGGCTTTCATTCTCGAGCTTCCGGTTACGAATTCCGGTCCTACAACCACTTCGATTGGAAAGGTTGCAGTTTGTGAAAGCGGACTTCCTTCGTTACAGGTAATACAGCCCGTTGTGATATTGTTTGCATTGCATTTTTCCAATCCACCGATAACGTACGGAGTGGTTCCTGAAGCGGCAATTCCGATGACTACATCTTTTTTGTTGATGTTCCATTCGGATAAGTCTTTCCAGGCTTGATTTCTGTCGTCTTCAGCGAATTCCACCGCTTTTCGGATAGCGGTATCGCCACCGGCAATCAGTCCGATAACCATATCAAACGGAACGCCGAAAGTAGGCGGACATTCGGAAGCATCTACAATACCCAACCGACCGGAAGTTCCGGCTCCGATATAAAACAAACGTCCGCCATTTTTCATTTGTTCCACAATTTTAGAAACCAAAGTTTCAATTTGCGGTAATGCTTTTTCTACGGCAAGCGGAACGGTTTTATCTTCGTTGTTGATGTTGGTCAGTAAATCCTGTACCGACATTTTTTCCAGATGTTCGTATTTCGAGGATTGTTCGGTGGTTTTGGTAAATGACATGTTTTTTTAGTTGCTAAGTGGCTTAGGTTCAAAGTTACAAAGTTTTTGCTTATGGCTTACCGGATAAAGTGTTACATAAAATATGCCAACACAATTCCCAATACTATCGCGGTAAGTTTGGCCAAATTGAATTTATGGCCTTCACTGGTTTCGAAAATAATAGTGGAGGAAATATGAAACAGGATTCCGATTACAAAAGCAGTAATTTCTGCCTGATAATGAACGATAAAGGGCAGTTTTTCAGAAAATATGGTTCCCAATGGCGTCATGATAGCAAAAGTAAGCATGAACAGTAAAATCGATTGTTTGTTTAAATGCGACGTACTGAAAAACGTGGTTAAAATAATCGCGATAGGGAAGTGGTGTACTGCAATTCCCCAAGCCAAATCGTTGTTCTGGCTCACCGGCATGCCCTCCAACAATGCGTGCAGACACAAACTGATGAACAGCGACCACGGAATGTGATGCATGGTGTCATGCCCGTGTACGTGCCCGTGTTCAGCACCCTGTGAAAAGTATTCCAGCACAATCTGAAACACAATTCCGAACATGATAAAAAATCCGATGCCTCCGTGAACATGTCCGTCGGCTTCCACATGATGGGTTGATTCGTAAACGGTTGGTAATAAATGCGAAACGGTTAACGCCAATAAGAAGGAACCGCTGAAAGCCAATAAAATCCTCAGACTTTTTTTGCTTTTAGGTCGGAAAAAAGTAGCGATCAGGTAACCGAAAATTACTGAAAGTAATGGCAGTAGTAAGTACAGCATATTATTTAAAAATCATAATCAGACGTTCCGAATCGTTTTTATAGAATTTGCGCAGTTTGTAATCGCCAAAAACATCCAGAAGATAAATTCCGGCTTCTTCCATCATCTGCTCAAAATCGCTTAAAGTTAAGGCTTTTACCTTTTCCGTGAAATGAAATTTTTGTCCTTTATCCTCAAAATCAATTTCCTTAAAAATATGATTGTCTTTTACGTAGCGTTTTATATGAAAATCAATGCCTTCTACGGTTTTCACTTCTACGGGAACCAGATTGTTAATCACATAATTGGTATTCATAAAGTCAATCACCGCAAAACCGTATTCTGAAAGGCTGTCGTGAATGGCTTTTAGTGTAGTCAGATTGTCTTCATCATTTTCGAAATAACCAAAACTCGTGAACAAATTAAAAACCGCATCAAACTTTTCTTCAAACGGTAAACGCATGTCGTGGACTTTAAAATGCAGTTTTTCATTGGCTGCAGCCGAAGCTTCTGCGATACTGTTTTCGGATAAATCGGCACCGGTTACATCAAAACCTAAGGTATTAAGATACATGGAATGGCGTCCTTTTCCACAGGCCAAATCCAGAATTTTTGCATCTTCGGGAAGATTTAAATAATGCGTAAGATTGTCCATGAAATGCTGGGCTTCTGCTTCATCACGCTCTTTGTATAAAATATGATAGTAAGGAGTGTCGAACCAGGAGGCAAACCAGTTTTCGGTTGATTTATTTTGTATGTCTGACATGTATTCTTCTGTTGGAGGATAATTAATCTTGCAAATTTAACGTATTTTTGCCGATGCAATCAAGAAGAGGCAAGAAAATAGAAACAAGAAAAAAGAAGTTTCTCAAGAAGGAGTGTATTGCCTTTACGATTGAATTTAAATTATGGAACAGAATTTTAAAATGATTGCCAAAACTTTTTTTGGCTTCGAAGAGATATTAGCAAAAGAGTTGCAGCAACTGGGTGCGCAGAATGTCGAAATGGGAACCCGAATGGTAAGTTTTGTAGGCGATAAAGGGTTTATGTACAAGGCGAATTTAGCGTTGCGTACGGCTTTAAAAATCCTGAAACCTATTTACCATTTCCGTGCGTTTAATGAAGTTAGTTTGTATAAAGGCATTCAGGGCATTGATTGGTCGCAGTATCTTAATGCGCATCAGGCTTTTGTGGTGGATGTTACATTGCATTCGGAACATTTTAACCATTCGCAATTCGTTGCTTTGAAAACAAAAGATGCGATAGTGGATCAGTTTCGCGATAAATTCGGAAAACGTCCGAATATTGATAAGGATTTTCCCGATTTGCGTATTAATATTCACATCGACCGAGACCAATGTTCGGTTTCTTTAGACAGTTCCGGAGATTCGTTACACCACCGTGGTTACAAAACCGCTACGAATATCGCACCAATTAATGAAGTGTTGGCAGCAGGAATGCTATTGCTTTCCGGTTGGGACGGACAAGGAGATTTTATCGATCCGATGTGTGGTTCGGGAACGATTTTGGCAGAAGCTGCGATGATTGCCTGTAACATTCCGGCCAATATCAACCGAAAAGAATTCGCCTTCGAGCGTTGGAGTGACTGGGACAACGAGTTGTTCGATCAGATCATGAATTCGCTGATGAAGAAAGTTAAAGAGTTTCATTATACGATTACGGGTTATGATAAAGCGCCGTCTGCGGTAATGAAAGCGAAAGACAATATCAGAAATGCGAATCTTGATGAATATGTGAAGATTTACGAACGCAATTTCTTCGATACGGAAAAAGAAACCCGAGGACCGTTGCATATGGTTTTCAATCCGCCTTACGGAGAACGTTTGGATATTGAAATGGAACGTTTTTACAGAGAAATCGGTGATACCTTAAAACAAAGTTATCCGGGAACAAACGCTTGGTTCATTACGGCGAATCTTGAAGCATTGAAATTTGTTGGTTTAAAACCATCCCGAAAAATCAAACTGTTCAACGGAAAACTGGAAGCTCGTTTGGTGAAATACGAAATGTATGAAGGAAGCAAGCGAACGAAGTTTCAGAACAGAGATAGTGAGTAATCAGTGTTCACTGGTAGATTCAATTTATACTCATAAATTATTAATTCATTAACTTAAAATATGACTTTAAAAACAAAATCAATCGTATATAATTTTTTAGGCTTTGCCGTATTGTTTACCATTATCCGTTTTGCCGTTTTGCCTGAGTTTACAAATCTTACAGGTATTCTGTTACCTTTAACTGCATTTGTGGTTGCAACCTTATTGGCACCGAAATTTCAGGCCATTCAAACCAATGAAGGCGAAAAGTTGTTTATGAAATGGTTGTTTATAAAAGGAGTGAAGCAGATTAAATAATACTGCATTATTTATAATCAACAGAAGAAAGAATATCATCGATGATGATTCTTGTTTCGCGATTCTGAATATTATATAACATGAAAATATAAACTTCTCCTACCGAATCCTTTCTGATAGCAGCGGCCAAGCAGTATTTATAGCCTTCTGCAAACTTCGATTTCGGTTCAAAAAAGGAATTTAATCCGTAATCGGCATTCATATCATATTTTACATATTCCGGTTTTATAATGTCAATGTGTGGATATTCCGGTAATATGTATCCGGATACATTTAATAAAGAACTGACGAAAAAGTTATACGTCATTGGGTTTTCTTTATAGGTAACATCATTTTTAGGAAAAAATAGCGCATAAGGTTTGATATAATATCGAGCCTCAAAACCTGTGGCGGAATCTTTAATGGCCAACTGATAAAGATGTCCGTTATTTTTGATGATTTTGGTTTCCTTAAACCCTCGCGGCATTTTAAAAGACAAATTGCTAACTTTTAAAAGTTCCTGAAAAGTATACTCCCCAAATTTCTTCTCCTGCGCATTGGACAATGTAGCAATGAAAAAGATAAAGGAAAAGATATATTTCATCCGATAAATAATTTATTTGGAGCCAGTCTTTTTGTATATCGGAATAAAATAACTCAGCGTATAATTAAATCCTGCGCCAAATTTACCGTCATACGTTCGGTTGAATCCCGGAATGTACAAATTGTCGAAGTTCTCCGGTTTTTTTTCGGAGACTAAGTAATTAATGCGTACTGAAACTCCTAAGTATAGATTATTGAACAGTTCCGCTTTCATTCCGCCTACCAATTCAATCCAACTCGCGTTTAAACCATCAAATTTTGTTCCGGGAGTTACTGTTGTTTGTCCGAAATACGGATTGGTATTGTAAATAGTATAACTGTTAAGTTCCTGTGAAAAAGAACCTACGCCATAACGCATTCCGGCATAAATCATGTTTTCCATGTCCAGCCAGTTTTCGTAGGTGTTATAATCAAAACCGACTTTAAAATAGCTTCCCTTTGTGGTAAAATTCAATTGGTCGTCGTTAACCGTTTTGTTTTCATTTCCCAATTCTCCGGCGATATAGATTTTTTTGGTCAGACGATAATCGCCAACCACTTCAAATCCTTTATAATCTTTATCGTAAAATGATTTCGTCAATCGGTGTAAATCAACCCCAACACGAAGTCCGTAACGTTCGGTTCGCGCTTGTTTAACGGTATCTTTTGTCTGTTTTTGCGCAAATGTTGATAAGGAAACCAACATTAAAGCCATACTAAAAATAGATTTTAATGTGTGTTTCATTTTCGTTTTGAATATTGGGTTGTGAGGCTTCAATAGGTGTTGTGGTGGAAATCCATAGACTGGAATCACCATCCGTTAAAACCGGATTATTGGCATCCAATTGAAATAAGGTTTTATAGCCACAAGCTCTTGAAATAAAAACATCGGTTCTTGAATAATTGAAGGTTATGATGTCAATATTGTCATTAGTAGCATCTTCATCGTTACCGTTTTGGATGAATTGAAACGTTGTGGTGTCTTCGTTCGTTTTCAACGGAATTTTCATCTTGCTGACGCCGTTTGCCGGTATGCCTGAATAACCTGTAGCGATTACTTTCAGATTGGTTACCGCTTTCAGATTGGCCGGATTCAGTACATCATAAAACTCAATTACAACATTTGGCGTTGTTGGCGTTCCTTCGGTACAGATATCATCTTTCTCGCAACCCCAAAAGGAATAGGCGATTAAGAACGAAAGGGCAACTATCTTGATTTTTTTCATCTTCAAATTTTCAAATCTGTAAATTTTCAAATTGATTTATCGTTTTTCCAAAAGTACAACATTTTCCACATGATGTGTTTGCGGGAACATATCTACCGGACGCACACGGGTAACTTTGTACATTTCATCCATCAAGGCCAAATCACGTGCCTGTGTAGCCGAGTTACAGCTTACATACACCACTTTTTCAGGAGCAATACTTAAAATCTGTTTTACGACATCAGCATGCATTCCGTCACGCGGCGGATCGGTAATGATTACATCCGGATGGCCATGTGTTTTGATGAAATCGTCGTTGAAAACATTTTTCATATCCCCAACAAAGAACTCACAATTCGTGATGTTATTGCGTTTTGCGTTTTCTTTCGCATCGGCAATCGCTTCAGGAACGGCTTCCACACCAATTACTTTTTTCGCTTTTTTAGAAACGAATTGAGCAATGGTTCCGGTTCCGGTGTATAAATCGTATACCAATTCTTCTCCGGTTAATCCGGCGAATTCTCTGGTAATTGAGTATAATTCGTAGGCTTGAGCGGAATTGGTCTGATAGAATGATTTCGCATTGATGCTGAAGTTCAAACCTTCCATTTCTTCCAAAATATAATCTCTTCCTTTGAACAGAATGATGTCTTGGTCGTATAAAGTATCGTTAGCTTTCTGATTGATAACGTATTGAAGCGAAGTGATTTCCGGAAAACGTTCTGCTAAGAAATTCAGCAGTAATTCACGTTTTGCCTTGTCGTCTTCAAAAAACTGAATCAAAACCATGATTTCTCCGGTGGAAGCGGTACGAATCATTAACGTACGCAACAAACCTTCGTGGTTTCTCGGATTGAAGAACGATAAATCGTTTTCATTCGCAAATCTTCGGATTTCATTTCGGATATCATTTGATGGGTCTTGCTGTAAATGACATTTTTGGATATCTAGGATCTTATCCCACATTTTAGGGATATGGAAACCAACAGCATTTTTATTGTCCAATTCGGCGCCACTATCTACTTCTTCCTGAGTCATCCAACGGGAGCTGGAGAAACCGAATTCCATTTTATTTCGGTAGAAAAACTGTTCTTTTGAACCTAAAATTGGTTCGAAATCCGGTAATTCAATCTTTCCGATTCTTTTTAAATGATTGTAAACTTCCTGATTTTTATAGAACAACTGTTGTTCATATTTCATATTCTGCCATTTACAGCCACCACAAACGCCGAAATGTTCGCAAACCGGAGTTGTTCTGTGTTCTGAAAATTCGTGGAATTTTATTGCTTTTCCTTCAAAATAGGATTTACGCTTTTTGAATGTCTGAACGTCGACTACGTCACCAGGAACCACATTAGGTATAAAGATAACCTGACCTTCCGGGGCTTTTGCCACCGATACGCCTTTTGCACCTGCATCAAGGACTTTTACGTTTTCGAATACGATTTTGTCTGTTTTTTTTCTTCCCATGGGGCAAAAGTAAGGATTGTATTTTGAAACGAGAAATTGAAAACTATAAACTTGAAGGGTGACTGGATGCAAATACTCAAGTTTTTAATAAAATTTAATAAACATATTAACAGAATATTAATAGTAATTGGCAAATGGATGAAGTAACTTAGAAGAACATTTAAAAGAGTCAAAATATGAAACGATTTATTATATTTTTCACACTTTTTTTATTTCACTCCGCTATTTTCGGTCAATCCAATTTGCATGGTCTTGTTCGCAGTAACGGTAATGCCATAGCCAATGTTGACGTGGTAAATGTTACCAAGAAAATTGCTAAAAAAACAAACGATAAAGGAGTCTTTTCGATTGCTGCCGTAGCGGGTGATGAAATTGTTTTTGTACTGAAGGATTACTATGAGAAAAAGATAAGAGTCTCCCCCGAACAATTGAATTCCAATGTTGCGTTCGAATTGGAGAAAAGAGGAATAGAACTTCAAGAGCTTGAAATTGATAAAAGCCCCAAAATTAACACTGATATGAGTTATGAGTCGGTAAAAAAAGCAAAATTGGAGAACGAGCAATCAAAAGCCAAAGTTATTGGTGTTTATACCGGTGAAATAGAATACGGAGTCGATTTTGTAGAAATAGGCAATAAGGTCATTAAATTCCTCGATCGACAATTGGCAAGAAAATTCGAGAAAGATGCGCCATCGAAAGGAGAAAGTTTTAAAAATTATGTCAAAAGGGAGTTTCCAAATGATTTTTTCATCACCAAATTAAATCTCAAAGAAAATGAAATCGATTCCTTTATCGATTTTTGTGAAAATGATTTAAAAGCTAAGCATGTTACCGATAAAAACGGCGTTCTTGACGTACTTGATTTTTTAATTGAAAAACGAAAACAATTCAAAAATTGATAAAAAATACAATATTGTTGCAAAAACATCTGCAAATCTCGTACTTCGTATTTCTAATTTTGAAATAGTATGTATCGTCACTTAGCGCTTTTATGCGGAATAAACGTTTCCGGCCACAACATGATTAAAATGGATGCTTTGAAAACCTTACTTGAAAATGCCGGTTTTCACAATGTGCAAACTTACATTCAGTCGGGAAATGTTTTTGTAGATTCGGAAGACGAAAATCCATCTGCTGTCGGATTTAAAATCAAGCAGGAAATATTTAAAACCTTCGGGCATGAGGTTCCCGTAGTTGTTATCGGTAAAGCGGATTTGGAAGCCTGTTTTAAGAACAACCATTATTTAAATGAATCCAATGCCGACAGTAAAAAATTATACGTGGCTTTTATTTCCAGAGAATTGTCAGATGGCGCTTTGAACGATTTAAAAATCAGTCAGTTCAAACCCGACGAAGCTCGTATCGACAAGAGTCGGATTTACATCAAATACGCAGAAGGCGCAGGAAAAACAAGGTTGGATCAGAAATACATCGAAAAAAAACTAAATGTAACGGCAACCATCAGAAACTGGAATACCGTTACAAATTTACTTTCCCTGTTTGAAGAACGCAACGTCTAACAATTTGGTTTGATTTCCGAATTATTGTGTGTTTTTTATAAAAACAATCAAATACAGATCCAGCTCAGAATTTGAATGTTAGGAAAAATTTTACCTGACATTCTTAAATTGTTGTTTTTTACAACAATTTTACCGCTTTTTGTTAACTGTCTGTAAAATAATTGATTCACTCATTGTTTGTTATATTTTTATAAATCAAAGGGTTTTTGTTATAAAAATATTAAATTATGGTGTTAAAGTTTATTTTTTTCAATTTGAATTGTTAACTTGCACAGAAATTAACCATTAAATAGTTACGTATAAAACAAAACTACTAAACCCCAATTTAATAATGCAAGTTTTAGAAAAAATGAGTTCAGCAGAAGCAATTCAGTTAGAAGACAAATTCGGTGCACACAATTACCATCCGCTGCCGGTTGTTTTAAGTAAAGGAGAAGGAGTATATGTGTGGGATGTCGAAGGGAAAAAATATTATGATTTTCTTTCGGCATATTCTGCTGTAAACCAAGGACATTGTCATCCGAAAATTGTTGGTGCGATGATGGAACAAGCTCAAACGCTTACGTTAACATCGCGTGCTTTTTATAATGATAAATTGGGTGTTTATGAACAGTTTGTTACCAGTTATTTTGGTTTTGATAAAGTACTTCCGATGAATACCGGTGCCGAAGCTGTGGAAACAGCTTTGAAATTGTGCCGTAAATGGGCGTATGAGAAAAAAGGAATCCATGAGAATGAAGCGCAGATTATTGTTTGTGAAAATAATTTCCACGGAAGAACCACAACGATTATTTCGTTTTCAAACGATGAAAATGCCCGTAAGAACTTTGGTCCGTATACAGCAGGATTTATAAAAATAGCTTACGATGATCTTGATGCTTTGGAAAAAGCAATCAGTTCTTCCTCAAACATTGCGGGATTCTTAGTGGAGCCAATTCAAGGTGAAGCTGGAGTTTACGTACCTTCTGAAGGATATTTGGCGAAAGCAAAAGCATTGTGTGAAAAACATAATGTACTTTTTATTGCGGATGAGGTTCAAACCGGAATTGCACGTACCGGAAAATTATTAGCGGTTCATCATGAAAATGTACAACCGGACATTTTGATTTTAGGAAAAGCCTTGTCAGGTGGTGTGTATCCGGTTTCAGCAGTATTGGCAAATGATGCTATTATGAATGTAATCAAACCGGGACAACACGGATCTACTTTTGGTGGAAACCCTATTGCGGCTGCAGTGGCTATCGCTGCTTTAGAAGTGGTAACAGATGAGAAATTAGCTGAAAATGCGGATAAATTAGGAAAGCTATTCCGTTCTGAGATTGGAAAATATATCGAAACATCCAATATTGCAACATTGGTACGCGGAAAAGGATTGCTTAATGCAATCGTAATTAATGATACAGAAGAAAGCGACACTGCTTGGAATATTTGTATGGCTTTGCGTGATAACGGATTATTGGCAAAACCAACCCACGGAAACATTATTCGTTTTGCACCGCCTTTAGTAATGAATGAAGAGCAGTTGTTAGATTGTGTACGCATCATTACAATGACATTGAAGCAATTTGAAAAATAAGAATCTATAGTTAATAAAAAAAGACCGTCTTGTTGGTAAAACAAGACGGTCTTTTTATTTATCGACCTTTCTGCATTTCTTCTAGCATCTGGATGTATTGCTCTTGCATTTCGTCATATTTTCCTGTCGCAACAAGATAAATCAGAATAAATACGAAAAGCGAACTGATAACCAGGCTGACAATGTTAATGATTTTCCATGTTTTTAAGGAACCGGGCAAGTAGTTTTCTGGATTTTCAGCCAGAAGTTTTTCGTCTTTATTGGCTAGGTAGATTCCTATTCCGGATAATAGAACCCCAACGATTCCATTGGAACAACAACATCCTATATAGGAAAGTATTCCTAAAATCATTACGGCTTGTTGGTTTGGTAATTTTTGTTTCTCCATGATTTGATAATTGGTTAACGATTGTTATAGGTAAAAATGTTTTATAAAATACGATACAACCATAATCACAGCATTAAGTATTCCTAAAGTGACTATCGGTTTATGGTAATTGCGGCTCTTGTCTATAAAACTAAGCCCTGTGATGAAAAGAAAAGGGAGTAAGGTGTAAATTGCCGGAAACATGTAAAACGCTTCTGTAAAATCGCCTTTACAAAGCAAAACAAAAGCGCGTTGTGTTCCGCAACCAAAACATTCGATCCCGAAAAGTTTTTTGCTCAAACAAGGGAGCATGTATTCTTCCATATACAAGTTTTTTCCTTCAGCAATGTAATAAAAAAAACAGATAGTTTTAAAATAATCGTAGTGCTATTTTAAAGTTTGTTATTTTTGAAATCTTAATTTAAATCTATGAAAACAATTTACATCATACTTATTTTCGGACTCATGGGATGGGCGTTTTACGAGCAGACCAAACCGGTTCCAAATGTGTTTATTCAGGTGATAGGAGTGTTGGCTTTTTTCTTCTTAATGATGAAATTGATGTCTAAGGTTTCCAGTAATAATAAAGATAAAGAAGAGGAAGATGTTTAGTATAGGAGATAAGGTTTTTGTTCTTGATGAAGACTTCAGTGGAGTAGTGGTTGGCTTCCAAAAAGACCAGATTTTAGTGGAAACGGAAGATGGATTCATGATGACATATTTTGTCAATGAATTAATTAAGGAGCAGAATTCCAATGATTTGAAATCATTTACTTCAAGTCAAAGTATAAATCAGGTTTTAAAAGAAAAAGAGTTGCCGGAAAAGCGTTCTTTTGTGAAAGAAAAGAAATCCCGTAAGGATGAATTCGTGTTGGAAGTCGATTTACACATAGAAAAACTAGTGCCTTCCAAACGCGGAATGTCCAATTACGATATCTTAAATTTACAAATGGAAACGGCAAAACGCCAACTCGATTTTGCCATCAGAAACAGAATGCCAAAAGTGGTTTTTATCCACGGTGTGGGTGAAGGTGTTTTAAAAGCGGAATTGGATTTTCTGTTAGGGCGATATGAAGGAATTTCATTTCAGGATGCCAACTATCAGAAATACGGATTGGGTGCTACCGAAGTGTACATTAAACAAAATCCGAATCGATAAAAAAATTATAAAGTGGTGGTGTAAGTTCCGTAAAGGTATTCGTCAAAAACAAAAGAATCCTGTGCGCCTACAAATTGAATGTTGATGAATTTTATCTGATGATTGTATCCCGTAATGGTAACTTCTCCGGTAATTTCATCGGTTACGGTTCTCGCTGTGGTAATTATTTCGATGGAACCGCCATTTGCTGCTGTCCATTCGTTTGAAACAGTTGGTGAAGCAGGAGGAACATCACTACAAATGCTGCTGCTTGAAACATTGTCACTGTATTTTCTGTACAAAACTCGGTTTGTAGATGAAATTGTTACGATTCTTGGGGCTCCGTCAGGCGTAATTTCATTGGGAAAATAAACTGCCGGGATATCCAACAACAACATTTCTTCTTTATTAATTTTAAACAAAACTTCTTTATCGCTGCATTTCTGAATAGCAACGTTGTTAAAGTTGAAGGATTGCAAAACGATATCGCCATCATCGCAAGAGGATAAAAGCAGTGTACAAACCAATAATCCGAATAACTTTTTCATAAGCAGAATTGTTTGGGACAAAAATAGCATTTTTAGATTGCAAAAGCCAATAAAAGAAATACCGAAAATTCAGCAATATTGCTATATTTGAAATCCAAATGAAAAAATAATTTATGTCATCTAAACATCAAACCAATTATCCTGCACTTTATACGTTGATTACGGTCTTCTTTTTTTGGGGATTTATAGCTGCCGGAAACAGTATTTTTATTCCTTATTGTAAAATTAAATTCTCGCTGGATCAGTTTCAGTCGCAATTAGTTGATTTTGCGTTTTATACTGCTTACTATGTGGGCGCTTTACTGCTGTTCCTTTTCGGAACTTCAAAACAGAAGGATATTGTTGGAAGTTGGGGGTATAAAAAAAGCATCGTGTTCGGATTGCTTTTTTCTGCTTTGGGAGCCGGAGCGATGATTATAGCGGTTGAAGCAAATATTTACGCAGGAATGTTGGCCGGATTGTTTATCGTGGCTTTGGGCTTTTCACTTCAGCAAACTGCCGCAAATCCTTTTGCAATCTCATTGGGTAATCCGAAAACGGGCGCCGATCGCGTAAACCTTGGAGGTGGAATCAATTCTTTCGGAACAACAATAGGACCTTTGGTGGTTGGATTGGCTCTTTTCGGAACCACCGCATCGGTAACCGATGAGCAAATCAAAGGATTGCCGTTGGATAAGGCAATATTGCTTTATGTTTGTGTCGGATTATTATTCGTAGCTGCAGCGGCAATGTTTCGTTTTTCGAAAAAAGTTCCTGCCGGAATTTCCAATGAACCCATGGAAAAGGCAAATAAAGCGCTGCGTACCCTAGTAATTATGACCGGTTTGTTGGCGATTATGTTTACGCCGGTATTTAACAGTTATAAAAGTAAAGAAGCACTTCAGATAGCAGAGCTTGAAAATAGGATAGGTGTTATCAAAACCCAATTTTCCGGAAATGAATTAAGAGATTTTTCCGGTGATGAGCTGAATAATTTAAGAGCAGAAATGGCTATTCATGAAGCTGAAATAAAAACGATAAAACCAGGTTTGGAACAATACAGAATGTATTGGCTTTTGGGAGCACTTACAGTTGTTGTGGGAGGATTATTGTTTTCATACAAGGCCGCGCAGAAAAACAATGAGGGTTGGGGCGCAATGAAATATCCGCAATTGGTTTTGGGGATGTTGGCTATTTTTACTTATGTTGGTGTGGAAGTTGCTATCGGAAGTAATCTTACCGAATTATTGAAGCTGAAGGATTTTGGCGCTTTTAGTGTGTCAGACAGTGCTCCGTATATTTCGATGTATTGGGGAAGTCTTATGATTGGCCGTTGGGCGGGAGCTATCAGTGTTTTTCATTTGAATAATTCTAAAAAAACCTTGGCTTTGATTATCATTCCATTAGTCGCTTTTGCTGTGATTATCGGTGTAAATACGCTGGCACAGAAGAACATGACGCCGTTATATTATTACGTAGTGTGTATCTTATTGCAAATCGGAGCTTTCTTTATCAGTAAAGACAAACCGGCGCGCACGTTAACGGTTTTTTCGATTTTTGGAGTTCTGGCGATGCTAATTGGTTTGTTTTCAACAGGAACGGTAGCTATCTATGCATTTTTAGCGGGCGGATTGGCGTGCAGTATCATGTGGCCGGCAATTTTCAGTTTGTCCATTATCGGATTAGGGAAATACACCTCTCAAGGTTCGGCTTTCTTGGTCATGATGATTTTAGGCGGTGGAATTATTCCTCCAATTCAAGGAAAATTGTCTGATATCATCGGAATCCACCAATCTTATATTATTCCGGTGCTTTGTTTTGGTTATCTTTTGTTCTTTGCTGTAGCCGTGAAATCGATGCTTAAAAAACAAGGAATTGATGTGGATGAAATCGAAACCGATGGCGCACATTAAAGTCTTAATAAAATAATAATATCCAATTCGGAGCCGGGGAAATGCTTTACCTTTGCTCCGAATTTTTTTTATATGCGAATCAATAAATACTATCTGGCGGCCTTTACAGCCTTTGTGATATGGGGTTTTTTCAGCCTGGCATTAAAACCCATACATCATTATCCGTCGTTGGATATTTTGTTTTACCGGGTTTTTTTCAGTGTTGTGCTTATATCGGCAATTAATTTGTTTGTGAGACGCGGTATACTTTTAAAAGACTGGAGTAACTATAAGTCAAAATCGAAATTCGACCGAAATAAAATCATCCGTGTTAATATCGGAGGTGGATTGTTGCTTACGGCCAATTGGTTTATTTTCATTTACGTAATGAACCATATCAGCGTTAAAGCGGCTTCGTTTGCCTATTTGGTTTGTCCGATACTAACCACCGTTTTGGCCTTTATTATTCTGAAGGAAAAACTGAGTAAATGGCAGTGGGTTGCTGTAGGAATAAGTGTTTTGGGCTGTGGATTGCTTTCGTTTAATAATTTTGCCGATATTTTTTACAGTCTGATTGTGGCGTTAACCTATGCCATGTATCTGATTTCGCAACGCAAGAATACCGAAGTGGATAAATTCGTAGGATTGAACATTCAGATTTTAACGGCCGGAATTATTTTATTGCCTTTTTTTCCGGCATTCAGCGGACCCGTTCCGGCAGAAAGTTTGTTTTATATTTGCCTTGTTTTCATTGTGATTTTGTTTACCATACTTCCGCTGTTCCTGAATTTGTTTGCACTTAAAGGAGTAAATTCGTCTACGGTAGGAATCATGTTGTATATCAATCCTTTGATTAATTTCTTTTTAGCTGTTTTTTATTATAAAGAAGAAGTGAATACCGTACAGTTGATATCCTATTCTCTAATTCTGATTTCCATTATTGTTTTCAATGAAAAGCTTATCTTTAACAGAAAATTGAACCCACAGAAAGTTACTGAATCCCATGAAGAAAATATACCTCGATAACGCTTCAACTACTCCAATTCGCCCTGAAGTGATTCAGGAAATGACCAAGGTGCTTTCGGAAGATTTCGGAAATCCTTCTTCGACGCACAGTTTCGGACGAAGCGCTAAAGTACTGATCGAATCGGTGCGTAAATCCATTGCAAAACAGCTAAATGCAACTGCATCTGAGATAATTTTCACTTCCTGCGGTACTGAAGCTAACAACTGGATTTTGCGTTCGGCGGTGAAAGACTTGAAAGTTAAACGTATTATTACCAGTAAAATTGAGCATCATGCGGTGTTGCATACGGTGGAAATGCTGCAACACGAATTCGGAATTCAGGTAGACTTTGTAGCGATAAAACCAACCGGTGAAATCGATTTTACAGATTTGGTGGAATTACTTTCCGATACCAAAAAAACGTTGGTGAGTTTAATGCACGTGAACAACGAAATCGGTACGGTCTTGAATATGGAAAAAGCGGTAAGGCTTTGTCAGGCACACAATGCGTTGTTTCACACTGATACGGTACAATCTGTCGGAAAAACAGAAATCGACCTGCAAAACTGTCCTGTAGACTTTCTCGTGGCGAGTGCACACAAATTTCACGGACCAAAAGGAGCAGGATTCGCCTATGTTAAAAAGAACAGCGGTTTGCAGCCTTTGTTTTTTGGCGGTGAACAGGAAAAAGGTTTCCGTGCCGGGACCGAAGCGGTACATCAGATTGTGGGAATGGCAAAAGCATTGGAATTAGCTTACGAGCATCTTGAGGAAGAAAGAAGTCATATTTCCGAATTGAAAAACTATATGATGGAACGTTTTGAAATCGAATTTCCGGAATGTAAGTTTAACGGAGAAGATACTTTTTATAATATTTTGAATGTGAATTTACCGTTAGCAGAAGAAAAAACGGCTATGATTCTGTTCAATTTAGACATGAAAGGGATTGCAGTTTCCCGCGGAAGTGCCTGCCAAAGCGGAAGCGTAAAACCATCGCACGTTTTAGCCGAAATTCTGGATGATGAGGAATTGAAAAAACCGAGTTTGCGCATTTCGTTCAGCCATTACAATACCAAAGAGGATGTTGATGCCTTATTGGATGCTTTAAAAACACTGTAATACGTTTGTAGATCGTTGCTTTTAGACTCCGAATTGTCTTAAATGATGGTCAAGGTGTTTCCACTGAAAAACGGCCCATTCTTCGGGTGTGAATTTGCCAAAAAACGGGTGAGGGTAGGTCGTACATTGCGAAGGACCGCCTTCAAAAAATGAATTGATTGATGCGATTACTTTTGATTTTTCAATTTCAAAATTGCTGTCTTCGGGGAAGATATAACTTTTGTCTGTTGGTGAATTTTTGCCAAACGGCTGTTCTCCAAGAACTTTAGGTTTCAGGAAGGAAGCGATGATTCGACCAATAAAAAGCATTTTCATATAATTTTTTCCCATTGCCGTTTCTGTAGATTTGTTGCAATGCGCCAGCATTTGTGCCACGTTCATTTTTCCCCATTTTCGTTGGGATTCGGGCGTTAATTTTTCAATACGCTCTAAAATTTCGGAAACATCAGAGGAGTTGAATAAGCTTTTCATCAAAATACGTATTATTTTTTATTTGCTTTTTCCTGTTTTTTGAAATAACCTCTGAAAAAGAAATTGTGTTTCAAAGCTTCTAAATTCTGGTTCAGTTTGATGCTAGACTGATTGATGTTAGTCATGGTAGAGTCAATTTTTTGTACCAGTTCAGGGTTATTGGAAAGGTAATTGATGGCGCCTTTTCCTTCTTTGGCATTGGTAATGGTTGTGTTCAGATTTTCAATCACATTATCGATTTTAACACTCGATTTTTCCAAATTTACCACAATTTGTTTGATCTTATTAGCTACGACTGTATCGTTTATGACACCAATCACATTGTCTTTTTGGTTTAATGATGCAATCAGTTGGTTTAAATTGGCTACTGATTCGGTTGTACCCTTACTTGTGATTTTAAGATACTGCAGCGTTTCCTTTAAGTCATTCGCCATACTGGTGTCGTTCAGCAGCATACCTACGGTTCCTTTGCCATCGGTGATTTCTTTGGTGATTTTGATTAAATCGGCAGTTAAAATAGCAGCGTTTTCATTGGTTACACTCAGCGTTTTAAGTATGTCTTCGGTTCGCACCCTGCTGAAAGATTTTATCACATCGCCAGCTTTTACAACGGGCGCATTTCCTTTTCCGGGCAGAATATTGATTATCATATTTCCAACCAAACCGTCGGAGCTTATCGTTGCAATAGCGTCTTTTTTGATGTGTGGAAGAATTTTATCGTTGATAATCATGTCGACACGAATCAGGGTGTCATTAATCATTTCAATTTCTTTCACGGTTCCCACATTAATACCTGAATAGCGCACGTTGTTGCCAAGCTGCAATCCGTTTACATTGTTGAAAACGGTACTAATGTGCGATGTTTTTCCAAACATGTTTTGTTTTTTTCCAATGAAATAAATTCCAATGACAAACAAGGACAGGCCGGTTAGAACAAATATTCCGAGTTTTATTTTTTGTGCATTTGTTTTTTCCATACCAATTTATTTAAAGAAAGCTTTTACTTTAGGATCGGTTGAAGAAGCAAGTTCCTCAAAGGTTCCTTCGGCATAATTAATTCCGTCTACAAGCAGTATCATCCGGTTCGAAATTACCCGCGCGCAATCTACATCGTGTGTTATAATCACCGAAGAGGTTTTGTATTTTTCCTGTACGGATTTCATCAGCATGATAATTTCTTTTGATGTTATAGGATCGAGTCCGGTTGTGGGTTCGTCGTATAATATTATTTTGGGTTGCAGTATTAAGGTTCGTGCCAAGGCAATACGACGTTTCATTCCACCTGATAATTCGTTTGGCATTAAATCGATGGCGTGTTCGAGTCCGACATTTCGTAATGCTTCTGTAACCAAAGGAGTCGTGTCTTCAATAATACCAAATTTTTTGGTGTGCCGGCGCAACGGAAATTCTAAGTTTTCTCTAACCGACATCGAATCGTAAAGAGCACTTCCCTGAAACAAAAAACCGATTTCGGTGCGTAAGTCGTCCATTTCTTCCTGTTCGAGTTTCAGAATGTCTTTTCCCATTACTTCGATACTGCCGCTGTCCGCATCTTCCAATCCGATTAGGCATTTAATCATCACTGATTTTCCTGAACCCGATTTTCCCATGATTACCAGATTCTCACCTTCATTTAATTCCATGTTGAAACCGTCCAATACATGATTCGAACCATAACTTTTTTTTAGATTTCGGATGATGATTATTGGCTTCATAGTTATAAATCATAAAAGATATCGGTTACAAAAACCGCGATAAAATCAATTATAAACAAGAGCATTGAGGTGTAGACAACCGCTGAATTGGCGGCAAGCCCCACGCCGGCAGTTCCTTTTTTGCAATTGTAGCCTTTATAGCATCCAACTAAACCAATGGCAAAACCAAAGAAAAAAGATTTGATTGTAGCCGGAAGCAAATCGCCAAACTCCAACGCTTCAAACACCTGATTGAAATACAACTGGAAAGAGACGTTTCCTTTGAGGTTTTCAACCAGATAAGAGCCGTAAAGCGCAATACCATCGCCAATAATTACCAAAACAGGCAACATACAGATAGTGGCTAAAATTCGGGTTACGACCAAAAATTTAAAAGGATTGGTTCCTGAAACTTCCATAGCGTCGATTTGCTCTGTTACGCGCATGGAGCCCAATTCGGCACCAATTCCTGAACCGATTCTGCCGGCACAGATTAAAGCTGTAATTATCGGACCGATTTCTCGGATAATGGAAATACTTACCATGGAAGGCATCCAGGAGACTGCACCAAATTCCTGAAGGGTAGGGCGCGACTGAAGCGTGAAAACCAAACCAATGATAAATCCGGTTACCGCTACCAGTAAGAGCGAACGGTTGCCCATCTGATAACATTGTCGGATGAATTCTTTGAATTCAAAAGGGCGCTTGAAGGCTTCTTTGAAAAATCGTCCGGAGAAATAGGACAAATCTCCAATTTCGGATAAAAAAGACTGGAACGATTCCGATATTTTTAAAACAGTATTCATTCTAATGAATTTGTTTTTAAGTATAAAGCTACTCAAATATAAGCTTTTTCTGTAAGCGGAGGAAAACTAAGCACATAAAAAAATCCGTTTTTGACAATACAATAACGGATTTTTTAAAATTATTGGTTTTAAAATGTATTCGATTTATTTTTTTTCTGCCGCCATTTTGTTTTTCATTTTTTTCATCATCATATGTGGTTTTACTTCCGTAACAACCATTCGTATGGTGTTGGTACCGATGTTTTTAGCCATATGTGTTACAGCCGGAATGAATAATGCATCTCCTGCTTTGATGTCATATACTACGCCCGCTTTTCCTTTGTCGGTAATTTCCAGTTTGCCGTCGGTTAAGGCATAGGCCACATGGTCCGGATGGTTGTGCCACGGACCCGTTTCGCCAGCGGCAAATTCAATTTCTATAACCCTTACTTTATCATTGTCGATAAGGACTTTTTTATAAATATTAGGAGCGGCAACTACCGGATCCTGTGCGTACAAAGAGTTACAGAACATTGGAAACAACCCAACAAACACAACAGTTGCAATTAGTTTTATTGTTTTCATTGCTTTTGATTTAGATGATCATCGTTGTGTGGTATTTTCCTTTTCATTGCTTATTGCCGAAAATGTTATTCGGCAGTTACAGGGTCAATAATTTGGGATACTTTGCTAACGGAATTTGCCGGAAATCCTCCTTGTTTGGCATGTTCACGAACCATTTCTTCGTTTGGAGCATTGTACACACAATAAATTTTATCTGCGGTTACATAACTGTGAACCCATTGAATTTCAGGCCCCATTTTACTCAAAACACCACAGGATGTTTGCGAAATGGCTTTTAATTGTTCGGGAGTGAAGCTGCCTGCACCCGGTATTTCTCTTTCAATTACATATTTTGGCATAACTTTTTGGTTTTTGATTAATAAGTATTGTTATTTTAAGCGACATTAAAGGTACAAAAATACAAGGCTGAATTGAATTAAATGACTGAAAATCAATATTTTGTGAAATAAAAAATCCGCTTTGCTTTCACAAAACGGATTTTGAACAGTTGTCGGAATACGAATTAGTTTTCTTCCGGTTTTTGTTTGTCGGCGTTCATCATTTCCATGAGTTTCATGCCTAATAAACCACTGATACCGCCTTCGGAACCATTGTTGCCTGAAATTAAGACATCCGGCATCACTTTGATGTTTCCTTTACCGATTTCTTCGGTGATTTTATATTTTGTAAAGTTGTCGCCACCCATTGCAGAAACCTGTAACTGATACGCTTCCGCAGTTGATTTACCGATTGCCATAATTTTCTCTGCTTCTGCCAAACCGGTTTTGGAGATTTTTTCTGCTTCGGCGCTGGCGTTTAATTTTGTGGCTTCTGCTTGTGCTCCGGCTCTTGCTTTGGTTGCTTCTGCTTCTGCATTGGCACGCATTTTTGTGGCTTCTGCTTCAGCATTTACATTTAATTTTAAACTTGTGGCATCACCTTCCGCTTTTTTAACGGTTGCATCGGCGGTACGTTGTGCGATTTCCACACTTTGCGAAGCGCGAACAATTTCCTTTTGCATGTCGGCAATAGCGGTTTCTTTTTCCATTCCCTGACGTTGTTCCTGCGCCATTTTTTGGGTTTGATAGGTTTTTTGCTCTTCTTCCGCAATTTTACGGTCGGTTAACGTTTTCATTAACGAATCTGGAGGAACGATATCACCGATTAAAGTATCCACAGCATTCACGTTGTACTCATCCAAAACGGTTTTAATATGGTTTTTAGCGGATTCCTGACGTTCTTTACGCGTACTCAAGAAAGAAATCACATCGCTGTCTTGTGCCGAGTTACGGAAATAGTTACCGATAGTTGGTTCTAAAACCTGCGAAACCAGATTGTTCATGCTCCCGAAACGGGCAATCACTTTTGGCGCTTCATTTGCCGGAACGTGAATAATTTGTGCCACATCTAAATTGAAAGGGAAACCGTCTTTGGAACGCACTGTAATGGTTGATAGATTTTTATCCAAATCATGTGATTCGCTTCTCGCATTCGCCCAGTTTAATACCAAGTTTGTGGTAGGAACCGGTTCCAATTTTGTAGTGTATTTATTCAACGCGTATTTTCCTGGTCCAAGCGGTTCCATCCAAACGCCTCGTTGCCCTTTTGATACGATATTTCCGTGTTTGAAAGTATCTCCGGTTACATCCTGACCATCTTCACCGATATACGAAATTACTACACCTACATACCCGATTGGCACATCGGTCATTGGATTTTGCTCAATTTGTACGGCCCAAGTATTGATGTAATAGGAACCGGCCAACATTACCTGTGGCTGTAAACCTCTGTTTCCGCCTTTTTCAAGGAACTCGTCAAAGTTCTGAAAGTTGTTGTGTCCTTCTACATATTTACCGGCGATTTGTCCTAACGGAATAGGATCACCATCCAATGCGGTTACAATACCCACCATGTTTTCGAAAATTTTTACCTGGTCGGCAATTACGATTTCGAAAAGAAAGGTGTTGATACGATACGAACCTGTTGTGATAAAAGCGGTCTGACGTCCTTTCTGACCACCATTGTTTAAAAACGCTGTGGCATCCTGAAAGTTGTCACTGTCTACTTTTCGGGCCAAGATTTTCCCGGTTGGGATTTCTTTACCGTCTTTACTTAAAACCAAACCTACTTTTCCTTCAGGAATAATGGTAAACGGCGTCATGTCTACCGAATACTGCCAGATCCACATGGTCCAGTACAATCCCGGCGCTAAGGTTTGTGCCTGAAAACCGGCTTCTCCTTTTGTGGCGATAATTCTTCCGTCGGGTAAGGATTTATCGGCGCCGAAAAGCACGAATTTTTTGGTTACCAAACCAATTTTGTCTTCGGGAACAATTACCATTCCGAAGAAAACACGCAAAACAAATTTGTAAAAAACAATGGACAATACAATAAGTATTAACCACCAAAGAGATAAAATTGTTGTCATTTAATTGAAATTTAGACTACAAAATTACTGTAATTTTTAGGTGCGATAAGTATAAAATTAACACTTTAACGTTTGAATAATCTTACTAATAAAAAGTCAAAAAAGCATCAAATCTAAGGGGTCTAATTGTCATTCTACGGCTTGATTTTTTTGTAAACAAACTATGTTTTGCATTTTTGATTTTAACATTTTAAAACGCAATTCTGATTTGTTTTTTTCGGTATTGTGGTTTTTTTTCGTTCTGATGATTTTAAGTACATGTTTGTGTTATTGTGGTTTTGCGTGAGGGATAGAAGTGGAAATCCTTTTTTGTGGCTTTTTCAGCCGCAGAAAAGATTGCAGCGTATAGCCCGACCCGTTTCAGGGGCACGCCCAAAAATGTATATTGATGTAATTTTGGGAATACAAGTTGAATTTGATTAAATAAAAAATCCGTTCTGCTTTCACAAAACGGACTTTCAATATTTCTGAATTCTTATTTCAAATTATAAGTGAATCACTTCACCGTAAGCATCCGCTACGGCTTCCATAACCGCTTCGCTCATAGTTGGGTGAGGGTGAACTGCTTTTAGGATTTCGTGACCTGTAGTTTCTAATTTACGAGCCACAACTGCTTCCGCAATCATATCGGTAACGCCGGCACCAATCATGTGGCAACCTAACCATTCGCCGTATTTTGCATCGAAAATTACTTTTACGAAACCGTCCGGAGTTCCGGCAGCTTTTGCTTTTCCTGAAGCAGAGAACGGGAATTTACCGATTTTCAATTCGTATCCTTTTTCTTTTGCCTGTTTTTCAGTTAAACCTACTGAAGCAATTTCAGGAGTTGCATAAGTACAACCCGGAATGTTTCCATAATCTAACGGTTCAACATGTAAACCTGCGATTTTCTCCACACACAAAATTCCTTCTGCAGAAGCCACGTGTGCTAAAGCCTGACCTGGAGTTACGTCACCAATAGCATAGTAACCCGGAATGTTGGTTTGGTAGAAATCGTTTACTAAGATTTTATCTCTGTCGGTAGCAATACCGGTTTCTTCTAATCCGATGTTTTCGATGTTGGTTTTGATTCCAACTGCCGATAATAAGATATCTGCTTCTAAAACTTCTTCACCTTTTGCGGTTTTAACGAACGCTTTTACTCCGTTTCCGCTGGTATCGATACGTTCTACAGAAGAATTTGTCATTACAGTGATTCCAGCTTTTTTGATAGAACGCTCAAATTGTTTTGAGATGTCTTCGTCTTCCACCGGAACTACATTTGGCATGAATTCCACAATAGTAACTTCAGTTCCCATTGCATTGTAGAAATGAGCAAATTCAACTCCGATAGCACCGGAACCTACTACGATCATTTTCTTTGGTTGCTCCGGAAGCACCATCGCCTGACGGTACCCGATTACTTTTTTACCGTCTTGAGGTAAGTTTGGTAATTCACGGGAACGTGCTCCTGTTGCGATGATGATGTGATCTGCGGAATACTCGGTTACTTTACCGTCTTTATCTGTAACGTCAACTTTTTTGCCTGGTTTTACTTTTCCGAAACCGTCGATAACGTCAATTTTATTTTTTTTCATTAGGAACTGAACACCTTTGCTCATTCCTTCTGCCACTCCACGGGAACGTGCAATAACGGCGTTGAAGTCTTTATCAAATTCCTTTACGGTTAAACCATAATCGGAAGCGTGTTTTAGGTAATCAAAAACCTGAGCCGATTTTAATAAGGCTTTTGTTGGAATACATCCCCAGTTAAGGCAGATTCCACCAAGGTTTTCTTTTTCGATAACGGCTACTTTAAAGCCTAATTGTGATGCTCTGATGGCAGTTACGTATCCGCCGGGACCACTTCCTAAAACAATAATATCGTATTTCATTTGTATGTGTTTTTCTTAATTATTTTCAGCGTACGAAAATAAACAATAATTAAATAATTATCAATTATTCTCTACTGCAAATTGCGATTCGTATAAATTTTTGTAGTAGCCTTCCGGTTTACTGATTAATTCGTAATGTTTGCCTTCTTCCACAATCATACCTTTGTCCATTACAATGATTTTGTCGGCATTAACAACTGTAGCCAAACGGTGTGCTATGACAATGGAGGTTCTTCCTTTGGTGATTTTATCTGTGGCTTTCTGAATCAGTTCTTCTGAATAAGTATCGATAGAAGATGTCGCTTCGTCCAGAATCAGAATACTCGGGTTACTTACATACGCACGTAAAAAAGCAATCAGTTGTCGTTGCCCTGAAGACAGCATCGCACCGCGTTCTTTTACATTATAATCATAACCTTCGGGCAAACTCATGATAAAATCGTGAACGCCTATTTTTTGCGCAGCAGCAATAACTTCATCTCTTGTAATTGCGGTATTGTTAAGTGTAATATTGTTCAGGATGGTGTCGGCGAATAGGAAAACATCCTGTAAAACGATGGCAATTTGTCGGCGCAAACTGTCCAAGTCAAATTCATTAATATCGGTACCGTCAATTAGTATTCTTCCACTGTTGATTTCATAAAAACGGTTTAACAAATTGATAATGGTTGATTTTCCGGCACCTGTAGCACCAACAATGGCAATGGTTTCGCCTGCATTCACTTTTAAATTGATGCCTTTTAACACTTCTTCATCATCAATATAACTGAAACGGACATTCTCCAATGTAATATCACCTTTAAAATGTCCGGCGATTTTTGTCCCTTTTTGCTGCACCAAATCTTCCCGATCTAAAATTTCGAAAACACGTTCGGCAGCAATGATTCCCATTTGCATTACGTTGAATTTATCTGCAATCTGACGTAACGGGTTGAATAACATTCCGATAAGCATAGTATAAGCAAATAAATCACCAAAAGTGGTCATCGTATCGCCGTGCATAATGTTCCAACCACCATACCAAACCACAACTCCTAATGTTAATGACGACAGAATATCGGCAATAGGGAAGAAGATGGAGTTGTATAGAATGTTTTTTAACCAAGCTTTGTTGTGCAACTCGTTGATTTGTTTGAATTTCTCCAGTTCAATTTCTTCACGATGAAATAATTGTACGATTTTCATCCCGGTAACACGTTCCTGAACGAAGGTGTTTAAATTGGCCACCTGATTACGTACTTCTTCAAACGCAATTTTCATTTTTTGCTGGAAAATACGGGTCGCATACAATAAAATCGGCATTCCCATTACTACAATCAGACTCAGTTTCCAGTTCATGTAAAACATGATTCCTAAAACCACCGTCATTTTCATTAAGTCACTCACAATCATGAACAGCCCCTGACTAAAAATACTTGATATCGACTCCATATCGGTTACCGAACGGGTGACTAATTTTCCAACGGGCTCATTATCGAAATATTTCATTCGGAATGTCGTAATGTGATGGAATAGTTTTTCACGAATGTCTTTCACTATATCCTGACCTAACCAGTTGGCCCAATAGGTGAAATAAAATTGTGATCCAACTTCAAGCACTAATACAACACCCATCAGGATAATATAATACAGTAATCCAACCGAATCATGTTCTTTCAGGTAGCCGTCAACCGTTTGTTTTAATAAATAAGGACGAACCGCTGCGAAAATGGAAAGCGTAACCGAAAACAATACGACCATATAAAGCCTGTTTTTATATGGCTTTGCATAGCGCATTACTTTTTTTAATGATATGGATTGTATGACTTTCATTAGTGCTTGTGAATATACGGATAAATTACTTTGGTTAAATACAAACCGTGGGCGGGAACTGAAAAACCTGCTTTCCCTCTGTTTTTACTTTCAACGATGTTTCGGAAATCATCCATGGATATTTTTCCGATTCCCACTCCGATAAGCGTTCCCACAATGGCGCGAACCATATTTCTCAGAAAACGGTCGGCAGTAATGGTAAACACCAGTTTCGTACCGTTTTGCTGCCAGAAAGCTTCTTTGATAACACAATTAAAGGTTTTTACATCGGTATGTGTTTTTGAAAAGCATTCAAAATCAGTGTATTCAAACAATATTTTTGCGGCTTCATTCATTTTTTCCACGTCGAGCGGATGAAAATGATACCAGCTTCCTTCGTTTTCAAACGCGTCTTTAAAGGTGTGAATGTGGTATTCATAGGTTCGGCTGGTAGCGTCAAATCGGGCATGAGCGTCATCGTGTAGCGGAATCAAACCATACACTACAATATCTTTCGGTAAAAACGAATTCAGTTTCTGAGTCCAATACGCCGAATCCAACATTTCATCATAATCAAAATGAGCATACATTTGCTTGGCATGTACACCGGCATCGGTACGTCCTGCGCCCATAAGCTCAATGTCTTTTCGAAATAAAACAGTTAAGGCTTTGGTTAAGGTTTCCTGAACGGATGCCGACTGTGGCTGGTATTGCCAACCGTGGTAATTTTTTCCGTTGTATGCGAATTCGATGAAGTATCTCAAGGTGATTAAGGCTCAAAGTTTAAGAGTAGCAAAGTTACAAAGTTTAAAGGAAAAGTCACTTAGTTGCTATGTTACTTAGTCATAAAGTTTTCTAAAAATAAATATTGAATTACTTATGTTTAAAAAGGGGCATTAAATAGTCGATCTACTTATTAACTTTGCAACTCAGTTACTCAAAATAAATGAAAAAAATTCTTCTCCTTTCCGATACGCACAGTCATATCGACGACACGATTTTAAAATACGTTCGCTTGGCGGATGAAGTTTGGCATGCAGGTGATATCGGGGATTTATCGGTTACGGATACCATTAAGAAAATCAAACCGTTAAGGGCTGTATACGGTAATATTGATGATGCGAAAGCGCGTTTGGAATTTCCGTTGCACAACCGGTTTTTGTGTGAAGGGGTGGATGTCTGGATTACGCACATCGGTGGTTATCCCGGAAAATACAATCAGGAGATTCGCAGTGAAATAAAACAAAATCCGCCGAAATTATTCATTTGCGGACATTCCCATATTTTAAAAGTACAGTTTGATAAGGAACTGAATTTACTGCACATGAATCCGGGAGCAGCCGGAATACACGGTTTTCATCAGGTGAGAACCATGCTGCAGTTTGAAATCGACGGTGATAAAATTCAGAATTTAAACGTTGTGGAAATCGGAGCCCGGGGCTGATTTTATTTCCGGAATCTGCACTTTAATATAAATAATAGTACCCGATTGTTCTTTAGAATTGATGTTCATGGTTCCGTTCAGACTTTTGATACGGGTTTTTATCTGTGAAAGTCCGAGTCCTTCTTTTGGTTTTCCTTCTTTGGTGCTGAACCCTTTTCCGTTGTCTTCGATGTTAATGGAAAGCTGATCGTTTTCTTTGTCGAGGGTTAAAAAGGCTTCCGAAGCATTACTGTGCTTCATGATGTTGTTGAACAATTCCGCAACAATAAAATACAGTTTCATTTCAAATTCATTCTGAAAACGAATATCTTCTTTTATGAAATTGTTGAATTGAAAATGTATCAGCGAATTGGAATTCTTCTCACATAAATCTTCAAAAGCGGCAATCAAACCTAGTTTTTCCAATACGGGCGGAATCAAATCGTGTGATAAATCGCGTACTTTATCATGCGCTTCTTTAATGATCGCTTTGGTTTTTTTGAGTTCGCCGCCAATTTCCGGATGATTCGCCTCAAACGCCATTAAATGCAAACTTGCTGAGGAAAGCAACGCACTGATATTATCGTGTAAAACCCCCGAAAGCCGCTTGCGTTCTTCTTCCTGACCGTCTATGGTAGCATTTACAAGGTTTTGTTGCACGTTGTGGTTTAGGTCTTTCAGTTTGTTTTTTTGTCTCAGTTTTAAATTTTGATAGAAAAAGTAAAATAAAATACCCACGAAAGCTAATAAGGCTAACGTTAAGTACAGCATTTTTTCGCTTTTGAGCTGTTTTTGTTGCAACAGCATTTGCCGTTCTTTGAACTCGTTTTCGGATTTTTCCAGTTCATATTTGGTACGGATGCCTTCAATCTCGCTGTCGAACTTTCTTTCGTTGGCAAACTGAAGATACTCTGCATATTTATTCAAACATTTATTAGCGGATTTATAATCTCCTAATTTTTCATAAGCGAGTGAGAGATTTATGTAATTATGGGCGAAATCTTTACTTAAAGAATCGTTTTTGTTTTCGGCGATTAGTTCCACATAGAGGTCCCGAGCTTTTTTATAATCGATTTCTTCAGTGAGATAATGTACGCCAAGATTGCTTTTTGCTGTATAAATGGTTGCCTTATTTTTAGATTTTTCGGCATATACGATGCTGGAATCCAGGTATTTTTTAGCAATATCTCTTTCCTTTATGTAGGAATAAAAAGCAAAGTGATTGTTATATGCCTTTGCGATAAATTCATTATCTTTTAATTTTTTGGCGCCTGCTAAGGAAGGTTCCAAATATGGGAAAGCGTTTTGAGTATCTCCTATATTAAGATAGGCCGAAAGAATGGCATAGTTAAGTCGTTGAATAACGGAGTCATTTTTGCTTAAAGTAGCTGTTTTGAGACCTTTTTTAGCAATGTCTATGCCTTTAAGAAATTGGTCTAACCGAATGTAGGTTCGTGCAAATTCCGGGTAGAGCTTTACTTTTTCGAAATCCGGCGCTTTGTTTATTTTGCTCAATGCTTCAAAGATGATTGTTAAAGAGCGCTTGGGGTCTTTAATATCATTGGTGAGTATGGTGGTTTTGTTGGTAATGTGTTTAATGTAACTGGAATACTGTTTTTTGCTTAAAAAATAAGTAGCTTTTTTATCCGAGTAATCCAACGCTTTTTGAAACTGGTTGTTTTCTTTGTAATAGACAAAAGAATCCTTCACGACTTTTTGCTGTGAAAAGGCCGTGAAGGAAATAAGGAATATAAGAAGATGTTTCTTCAAGCAGATAAAATTAGTAATTAACAATAATTTTTGGTTTTGTATTGGTTACGCCATTTAAAACCTGTGCAAAGCGCAAATCTAAAACACCGTTGTCTCCCGTAAAGGTGTAGGTTTCTGTTACAAAAGTAGTCGAAGGCTGTGATTGCCCCGAATTCAGTTGTACAGTAACCGTGTTGATTTTTTTGGTTGCATCATAATGTGTGGTAAAATTACAATTGTTAGGGATTTCGAAGGTAAACTCGAATTCGTCTTCAGCAACGGTTGTAAAACCGTAATTTCCGATTAATGCCATAGTTTTTAGTTTTTTGTGGTTTTTTTATTGATGGATTAAATTGTGTTTGAGCGCAAATTTTACCAGTCCGATGGTATTTTTAACGTTTAGTTTTTTTATCAGATTCTTGCGATGCGTTTCCACTGTATTGGTACTGATGTATAAGGCTTCACTGATTTCTTTTCCGCTGTATTCGAGTGAAATCAGTTTTAGGATTTCCAGTTCGCGGTCGGTTATGGATTCCGGAGTGATGCCGCCAAAACCGGTTGCGCTTTCTTGTTCCTTTCCGGTAAACGACAAAAAGATTTTTTCACGTACCGATTTCGAATAATATTCTTCACCGCCGTAAATGGTGTTGATGGCTTCAATGATGTTTTCGCCGGCCGATTGTTTCGTCAGATAGCCTTTGGCACCCAATTGTAAGACTTCTTTAATCAGTTTGATATCGTCAAAACTTGAAAAAACGATTACGTCACAGGAAAAACCTTTGCTGTTGAATTCCTTCAGCACTTCGATGCCGTCTTTTCCGGGCATGTTGATATCCATGATTAAAATATCGATGTTCTTATCGGCAAGATCATTCACCAGATTTTCACCGGTAAGGGAATAGCCAACCACTTCGAAGGATTTGTTGGTTTTTAAAACAGCAACAAGTCCGTCTATAAGTATCTGATGGTCATCGGCTAAGTAGAGGCGTATTTTTTCTGTCATTCGGTACAATTGAGTATTTCAAATTTAACATTTAATTCGAAAAAGGAATTCATTAAATCTAGTGATTTTATATCACTAAATTTAGTGATATGTAAGAAAAAAAAATCCGAACCAGTTAAGATTCGGATTTTTCGCGCACTAATAAACTAAGATGAAAGGTTTATCGTAATCGGTCTACAGATTTTACGAGATCTTCGTCCTTTTTGATGGCCTTATTGGCTAAAACCAACAAAACGATAGAAACAATAGGAAGAAACATCCCAACACCCTTCTCAGAAACCGTGGTTTCTCCGGATAAGCTTAGTAAACGATACACAAATAATCCTAGTAATATAAAGTTCAATATTATGTTCAGTCGGTTCATCACAAACTGATTTTGTCTTTTCTTGTAACTAAAAATACTTACTATGGCAAGTGTGGTACACAATCCAAAAATGGCTGCAAATGTCAAATCCAGCATAAAGTAAAAATCTTTTCCCGCCGCATCTTTCCATAACGGAAAAACGAAAGGCAAAACCCCTGAAAAAACAAAGGCTAAAAAAAGATAAACGGTCTGAATTCGTTGAATCATTTTCGGTTAATTTGTTGGACAAAAATAGTGTCTTTTTCCTAAAAATGCTATTGTTTGTTAAAATTAATTCGTATTATTGCAGTATAAAATCGTAAGTACTTCATTCTTCGATTGTTTCGATTCAAAAAAATCCTTACCCGAAAAAATCTATACTACATTACCTTAATTAAATTCAGATTCAATACATGTTTGATATTTCTGTATTAAAAGAAATGAAGCTGCCTGAGCTTCAGGAAATTGCAAAAGTTGCCAAAATCAATAAATACCGTTATCTAAAAAAAGACGAATTGGTGTATCAGATTTTGGATTATCAGGCGGCCAACCCCGAAGTGGTTAAACCGGCTTTGGCAGAACAACCACAGCAAGAAGAAAAAGCCAAACGAGCACGAATTGCTCCGGCGAAAGGTCAGGTAAAAACACCTGCTGAAAATAAAAAAACACCTTTTGTTCCCAAGTCGGACAAAAAAGAAATAAAAGAAATTGCTGCTCCGGACGCAATTGCCGAAAAACCTGCAGCAGAAGCAGAAACAAAACGGGAACCTTTCGTAAACAAAAAGAAAGAGTTCGTTCAAAAAACTCGTTTTGTAAAAGAAAACAATCCGAACGTTGCCATACGTCCGAAACAAAATACTGAAACCCCTGAAGCAGCAGAAACTGCAACTGCAATCGAAACTCCGGTTGCAAAGCCTCAGAATCCCAATCAAAATCAGAATCAGAATCAGAATCCCAACCAAAACCAAAATCCGAACCAAAAGCACAAAAAGCAGAATTTCAGAGAATCCGATTACGAATTCGACGGAATTATAGAAAGTGAAGGTGTTTTGGAAATGATGCCGGACGGTTACGGATTTTTGCGTTCTTCCGATTATAACTATTTAGCATCACCGGATGATATTTATTTGTCGACCTCCCAAATCCGTTTGTTCGGATTAAAAACCGGAGATACGGTAAAAGGAGTAGTGCGTCCGCCAAAAGAAGGTGAAAAATATTTCCCTTTGGTAAAAGTGTTGAAAATCAACGGACACGATCCTCAGGTGGTTCGTGACCGAATTTCTTTCGAGCATTTAACGCCGGTTTTTCCAACAGAAAAATTCCGTTTGGCCGAAAAACAAAGCACGATTTCCACGCGAATCATCGATTTGTTCTCTCCAATTGGAAAAGGACAACGCGGTATGATTGTAGCACAGCCGAAAACGGGTAAAACCATGTTACTAAAAGATATTGCCAATGCTATTGCAGCCAATCATCCGGAAGTATATTTAATTGTACTTCTTATCGATGAACGTCCGGAAGAGGTTACCGATATGCAGCGTAGTGTTAGAGGGGAGGTTATCGCTTCAACTTTCGACAGAGAGCCTCAGGAACACGTGAAAATCGCTAATATCGTTTTAGAAAAATCAAAACGTTTGGTAGAGTGTGGTCATGATGTGGTAATTCTTTTGGATTCTATTACGCGTTTGGCACGAGCATACAATACGGTACAACCGGCCTCCGGAAAAGTATTGAGTGGTGGTGTGGATGCGAATGCGTTACAAAAACCAAAACGTTTCTTCGGAGCGGCCCGTAATGTGGAAAATGGTGGTTCGTTGAGTATCATTGCTACTGCATTAACCGAAACAGGTTCTAAAATGGACGAGGTAATCTTCGAAGAATTTAAAGGAACCGGTAATATGGAATTACAGTTGGACAGAAAAATTGCCAACCGTCGTATTTTCCCGGCTATCGATCTTACTTCTTCCAGTACGCGTCGTGACGATTTGTTATTGGATGAGAACACGATTCAGAGAATGTGGATTATGCGTAAATATCTTGCCGATATGAATCCGGTAGAGGCGATGGATTTCATCAACGACCGATTCAAGAAAACCAGAAACAATCAGGAGTTCTTAATTTCGATGAATGATTAAGAAGTAGTTAGTATAACTAAAAAATCCACCAATTTGGTGGATTTTTTTATGCTGGTAAGTGAAGGATTAGTTCACTAAAATTTTCTTGGTTGTAGTTTGATTGTCTGCAGAAGACAATTTTACGAAATAGAAACCTTGTGGTAAGTTTTCTAACGTATAGGAATTCTGAACGCGGTTAGGGTTTTTAATCATTTGAATCACCTGACCGTTGATGTTGATTAACTGAATCTCGCTCAATTCCACTTCAGACGTAATGTTGATTCGGTTGTCTTTCGTTGGGTTTGGATAGATAGAAATGTTGGCTAAAGCGTCGAAGGATTCAGAAGAAAGTGTTGCGCATTGAGTTGACCAAATTCTGCAAACGTATTCCGGATGATCGATGTAAGGGTTTCTGTTATTTTGGAAATTAAAAACAGCATTGTTTCTGTTTATTTCTTTAGTGCTTACAGGGTCATTTAAATGCCAAGTAAGTAAAATATTTAGAAAAGTATTAGAAAATGATTTTCCGTTTGAACCATCAAACATGTCTTTTGATTGAACAGTAGCACCAGCATAAAACTCATCTAAAAAGTCTTCATATCTTGTAGCGAAATATAAGATACATCGAGCTATGTCTCCTTTGAACTCATCTATTGGTTCAAAAACAGTACTTGTGTATCCGGCAGAATAACCTGAATTTACGTTAGATCCTAATTTAGATCCGTTTTGAGATGTGTATGATGCTGTATTCACTCTACCAAAAGGGAAGTTATCACGAACACCATTTACTTTTCCATCTGTTGGAATTACAAAGTTTGGATCGTTTTTCATTGGATCAACTTGAAAATGATCGAAATAGGCTTGAGGTACTAAGTGTTCCCTGTTATAGCAATCTCCTTCACCTGTATAGGAGCCACATTGACCAGCATTACCACCAGAAGCTGTGTTGTAATTGAAGTTGTATGGATCTGATGAAGTTGGTCTTTCTGAATACATGTCAACAATAGTGTTGTCATTTTCATATCCAATTCCCAAATCTCTGTCAGTTGTTCCGTATGCAGTCCATAAACCATTATTTGTTGTACTGGTTCCGCTACCATAACCTCTATCTATATGTAAATATTCGGGACTTAATCCGTCGTTATTACTATCGATAATTTTCTTCAGTTTTGTTTTTAAAGGATAACCTGTATCCGAAACCAATATTGAACTGTAATAGTTAGCTGGTTGAGCAAAGCCGACAACGGCGCTCAATATTAAAAATATTGTGTAAAGTTTTTTCATTTTAAATTTGGGTTTAAATTTTTCTGTCTAATAAGGCCATGTAAAAACCGTCAAATCCCGATTCGGAAGCCAAGACTTTCACATCTTTAACAAAGGTAAAGTTTTTTCCGCTTTCAGAACTTAAGAATTTCTTAATTTGCTCCTGATTCTCAGATGGTAACACTGAACAGGTAGCATACACTAATTTCCCGCCCGGTTTTACAATTTTAGAATAACTTTCCAAAACTTCCGCCTGTACTTTTTTAATATTATCGATAAATTCCGGTTGTAATTTCCACTTGCTGTCCGGATTTCTTTTTAAAACACCTAAACCGCTGCAGGGTGCATCAATCAAGACTCTGTCGGCTTTTTCGTAAAGTTTTTTAATTACTTTCGTGTTTTCGATTACTCTCGGTTCGATATTGAAAGCACCGTTTCTTTTCGCACGAAGTTTTAACTGCTTTAATTTGCTTTCGTACAGATCCATGGCAATCAATTGTCCTTTGTTTTCCATTAAGGAAGCAATGTGTAGGGTTTTTCCACCGGCACCGGCACAAGTGTCTACCACACGCATTCCCGGTTTTACGTCTAAGAAACGTGCCACCAATTGCGAAGAAGCATCCTGAACTTCAAACAAACCTTCTTTGAAAGCGTCTGTTAAAAACACATTGGCTCTTTCTTTTAGAATCAATGCGTCCGGATATTCTTTTGGCATTTCGGTATCGATGTCCAAATCCATTAGTATCGCACGCAATTTTTCTCTTGTGGTTTTTAAGGTATTTACACGAAGAATTACTTTAGCCTGCTCGTTTTGAGCCGCCAACTCTTTAGTCCAGACTTCTTCACCCAATTCTTTTACGCCCAATTCGTCCATCCAGTCCGGAATAGACTCACGGAAACGTCGGTCTTTGGAAAGTTCGTCAAAACGCCCTTTTATTTTGCGAACGGGAGTCGTCTCGAAATATTTCCAATCGGGTAGGGTATAACCGCGCAAAACCGCCCAAACAGCGAACATTCTCCAGATATTATCTCTGTCGTAAGGTTCTTTAACTTCGGCAATTTCGGCGTATAAACGTTTCCAGCGAACGATTTCATAAATGGTTTCGGCAACAAATTTTCGGTCATGACTTCCCCAGCGTTTGTCCTTTTTCAAAGCCAGCGCCACTACTTTATCGGCATATTGTCCTTCATTAAAAATCGCCATAAGCGAATCAATGGTAGTAAAGACTAAGTTTCTGTGTAATCTCATTGTGTAAAAAAATAAGCCTGCAAAGGTAATTAATTTATTTATTGTTAATTAGCTTATCTGTACTTATTTATGAACGCAGAAGGTGTTTCGCCGCATTTTTTTCGGAAAAGCCTTGAGAAATAAGCATAATCGTCATAGCCTAAATCGTCTGCAATCTGATTAAAACTGAGTTTTTGCGATATTATTTCGCGTTTGGCTTCCAGAAAAACCCGTTCCAGTATGATATCGGTGGTGGTTTTGCCAATCATGTTTTGGGTAATCCGGTTGAGATGTTTGGCCGACATGTTCAGCCAATTTGCATATTGCGAGGGTGATTTTTCGGATTTATAATGTTGTTCCACAAGCTGTTCGAATTCCTGAAACTTGTTGGTATAATTGTTTTGTTTGATGACTTCCAGTTTGTTTTTCCGGATATAATGCCGCGTACTTTCAATGTAAATTAAATCGACAAGCGAAATGATTTTATTGGTTTTCAAAAGATTATCGGATTTGTTTTCCGAATAAACCTGCTCAAAAAGCGATTTGAAGTAAGCAATGTCTTCATTTTCAAGATACAAAGCGGGCGCATTCTGAACGCTGTAAAAAAACGGAAAACTGTTTATTCTGTTTTTGGTGTAATGAATGTCATAAAACGACAGCGTATGAAAGAAAATAAATCCTTGAATGTCGTCTGAGAATTCCCAATGATGCATTTGCCCGGGATTTAAAAAGAAAAGACTCCCGGGTTTTACCTCATATTTTATAAAGTCGATTTCATGAACACCGCTTCCATGAGTGAAAAGTACAGTTAAAAAGAAATTGTGCTTGTGCGGTTTCAGAATGTTTTTATGACTTGTAACCAGATGATTTTCTATGGTATTGGTATAAAAATCTTTCTTTTTTTCTTTAGATTCGAATTGCTGTATGTCTAATATTGTAAAACTTTTCATGTGTCGGAAACTGGAAATAATGTCCTAAAAGTACAAATTATTGTGCAATTTGTCTGCGGTTAATTCCAACAGATTGCTGAACTTTGCTTAAAATTAATTACTATGTCAGTTTTAACAGATATACTTACTGAAAAATGTCCCAAATGCGGAAAAGGAAAGGTGTTTGCTGAAAAAGGGAATATTTTTCTGTTCCGTTTGCCTAAAATGAACTCAAATTGTTCGAATTGTAATCATAAGTTTGAAAAAGAACCCGGTTATTTCTTCGGTTCCATGTTTGTGAGTTATGCACTTGTTTTTGCAGAAATGGTTGTCTTTTTCTTGATTGTCAATCAGTTTGTGGAAAGTTATTTAACCATTGTGGTGCTAATCGGAATCCTTTCCGTTCTTTTGAGCACGTTCAATTTCAGGCTTTCCAGAATGTTGTGGATTTATATGCTCGACGGGAAAAATAAGCAGTTATAAACGTGAAATCTTTTGTAAATTAGCGTTCTAAATTTTCTTCAGATGAAAAAAAGTTGGATTGCTGTTTTTTCCCTTTTGTGCTTTTCCTGTGGCGTAAAAAAAGTTACCGATGTGCAAAAATCGGATTCGGTTACTGCTACTGAAATTTTGGTTAAAGACACCTTGAAGCCAAGTTTTACTTCGGTGGAAATTGATACTTTGTTGCAGGAGAAACTCAGCATCCGTGCTTTGGAAGTGGATAAGGACAAGGTCTGGTATGCCGCAAATAATGGAAATTACGGCTATTTGAGTCTGCACGGTGGGAAAAATTTCGTTGGGAATATTGCAAAAGACACACTGAAATTAGAATTCCGAAGCATGGCGCAAACCAAAGACCATGTTTTTGTACTGAGCGTGGCCAATCCCGGATTGTTGTATCGAATTTCGAAAGACGAAACGGAAGTTCAATTGGTGTATCAGGAAAAAGGCGAAAAAGTGTTTTACGATGCGATGCATTTCTGGAATGATTCCGAAGGGATTGCCGTAGGAGATCCGACGGAAGATTGTTTTTCACTGCTTCTCACCAAAGACGGCGGACAAACCTGGCACAAAACAAGTTGTGATAAATTACCTAAACTGGCTGATGGCGAAGCTTTTTTTGCGGCCAGTAATACCAACATCATCAGTAAAGGAAAAAGAACCTGGATTGTTTCCGGCGGAAAGAAATCAAGTGTTTTTTATTCCGATAACAAAGGAAAATCGTGGCATATTGTCGAAACGCCTATTATTCAGGGCAGTGCGATGACCGGGATTTTTTCGGCCGATTTTTATGATGAAAACATTGGTTTTGCTACCGGTGGCGATTATGAAAAACCACAACAGAATTTCGGAAATAAAATCATCACACGAGATGGCGGAAAAACCTGGAATTTAATTGCAGAAAATCAAGGCTTCGGTTATGGTTCCTGTGTACAGTTTGTACCAAATTCTCATGGAAACGAATTGGTTACCGTTGGCGCATCAGGAATTTTTTATTCGTATAATCAAGGAAAAAGCTGGAAGAAAATTGCCGATTACAAAGATTTGTTTACCCTTCGTTTTGTTGACAGTAAAACGGCTATTGCTGCCGGAAATAAGAAAATTATCCGCTTGCGGTTTAAATAAAAAAAAGGCTGGTTTTTACCAGCCTTTTTTAGATACTTAACTAACCAAAGAATTTTGAGAAAAATCCTTTTTTATCTTCTGTTTTAACTTCTGCTGTTGCCGCTGCTGCCGCGTTTTGAAGTTCAACCGATTTTTCATGTTCGCTCATGATTTCCATGATAAAATCGACATAGGTTTTATTTTGTTCCTCCAAATACCCGATCAGGTATTTTTCGCTGGCTTCCATGCTGCTGGCACTTTCAATTTGGAGTAATCTTTTGTATAAAGGTTCGATGTGTTTGGTTATTACTTCTTGTGGTACGGCCTTGCGTCGCGCGAAATAATTTACGATGTTTCCTTTTTCGTCTTTGGAAATGTCGAAATCTGTAATTACCCAATAATAACGACCGGATTTGGCCATGTTCTTTACAATGGCGTGGTAATTATTTCCTTTTTTTAAATTATCCCAAAGCACTTTAAAAATTACTTTCGGCATATCGGGATGACGGATAATGTTGTGGGGTTGCGACATCAGTTCATAATCTTCATAACCGCAAACATCGATAAAAACTTCATTGGCATATTCTATGGTACCAAATCGGTCCGTTTTACTCATAATTGTTTTGGTTTTGTCCCAAGAAACTTCTTTGTCAATAGGTATTGGTCTTTCAAATACTTCCATTTTAAAATAAATTTTTAATTCGTTATCAAGGGCAAAGTACATGGATTTTTTTGTGCGATTATATGACAAAAATCAGCTTGTAGTTTTTTTTGTTTTTTTAAAAATCCGGCCTGTTTAAAGGGATTTTCGCCGAATTCAGCCGAAATGGAACCGGTAGTAATGCTGTCATGGTTTTATTTAACAAAAAAGGAGCAAAATGCTCCTTTTTTAACGTCGTCCTTTACGGTTTTTCATTTGCTCCAGCAGTTTTTCTTTGAATTCAATTTCCAGCTGTTTCAGCATTAAAATCTTTTGATTCGGAATAACCCCTTGCAAATCTTTCGTGAGTTTTCTGCGGTTTTCCTGAATGTCACTTTCTAATTTATCGTCCTGTTCCATTAACGCAGCTGTTTCTTTATCGGATAAATCGGCAGCGTTTTCGGGACGCAGTTTGTGCATTAGTTGCCTTTTCTGTTTGTGAAATTCCAACTGGCGTTCATCAAACTGGTTGAAAATCGGCCAAAATTTCTGCGCTTCTTCAGGTGTCAGATCCAAGCGATCCGAAATAAAAGCCACACGCAACGCTTTAATGCGCTCCATTTGTTTTTCCCTGTCCTGTGCAAAAGTGGTCACCGACAATAAAAGTAACAGTATAATAATTATTTTTTTCATCTTAATTCAAATATTCGTTAACGTAAGTTTCAGATTCGGAATCGTATAGGCCTAAATCTTTTTCAATAGTGGTAATGTCTTCATCGGTTAAATGATAAGCAATATCTTCAGTAGACAAATCGCTGGAATAAGCCAAATACTCCTGAGACGAAACCGTAAGGGCATTTGCCTGTTGATTGTAATAAAACCAAGTCCCCAATGCAATCACTAAAACTGCTGCAATGCCGGAGATCCAAACCGATTTGCGTTGCCACAACGAAATTACTTTCACTTCCGGTTCCGGAAGCTGATTCATGATCCGGTCTTCCAGATTCTCGAAATAATGCTCGGGAATTTTAAATCCGGTTTCAATTTTCGGGTCATTATGTAAGTCAAACTTTTTCATATTCATTTTCATAACTATTAGACAAAATTAAGCCCTAAAGGTTTAATTCGTGTTTAAATATTCTTCAATTTTTTTGACGGCATGAAAATACGAAGCTTTCAAAGCGCCCACGGATGTTTCTAAAATATCCGACAGGTCTTCGTATTTCATTTCTTCAAAATATTTCATTTTAAAAACCAATTGCTGCTTTTCCGGTAAAGTGGCTACCGCTTTTTGCAGTTTTAGCTGAATTTCATCTCCATCATAATCCACATCAGCCTGCAAGCTGTTAATCATTTTTTCCTGCACTTCTTCATTTGAAATGCCGGATTTCTTCGCACGTTGGTTGATAAACGTAATCGCTTCATTGGTTGCAATGCGGTACATCCACGAAAATAACTTGCTTTCCCCTTTAAAATTTTTCAGGTTCTGGAAAATCTTAACAAAGGTGTTTTGCAACACATCATCGGTATCATCATGATTCAAAACAATAGTCCGAATATGATTGTACAACGGACGCTGATACTCGCGCACCAACTTCCGAAACGCCTCATTCTGCGTTTTCGGGTTCAGTAATTCCGCGATAAATTGTTTCTCGTCCTGCAAGTGAAATCGATTTGTAGATAAGACTAAAGATAAGGGAAAAGGTTTAATTGGTTGATAAGTTTGATGGGAAAAGGGAGAAGGGATTTAAATTCAGTTTTTTTTGAAGCGAGTGGTCGTTTTGTGTCGGGTTTTGTAAATCCTGCTGTCCGCTCTACGCGGTGCCGCTCCCATCAGGGCTAGGGAGGAAACCATTTTTATTTTTGTTAACTAAAAATAAGCGGGCAACTTTGTACCTTTGCGCACAACAACACAATTTACAATGATTAAAACCGTAATTTTCGACATGGACGGCGTAATTGTCGACACCGAGCCTGTTCACAAATATGCCTATTTCAAACATTTTGACGAATTAGGAATCGAAGTTTCCGAGGAAATGTATGCTTCTTTCACCGGAAATTCGACCCGTAATGTTTTCCAGCGCATCAAAGAAACCTTCAATTTAGAACACGAAGTCGAAGATTTGATTCTGCGCAAACGCCATTTATTTAACGAAGCGTTCGATACCAAACCTGATTTGGAACTGATTGAAGGCGTTCATAATCTGATTAAAAACCTACACGAAAACGGCATGCAGCTGATTTTAGCTTCTTCGGCATCGAAAAGTACGATTCAGCGTGTTTTCAACCGTTTCGATTTGCATCAGTATTTCACCCATACCGTAAGTGGCGAGGACTTTCCAAAATCAAAACCGCATCCTGCCATATTTTTACACGCGGCATCTCTTTCCGAGGCGCCAAAAGAACATTGCATCGTGATAGAAGACAGTACCAACGGCGTTCAGGCTTCCAAAGCAGCGGAGATTTTCTGTATCGGTTATCACAGTGAAAATTCCAAACATCAGGATTTATCGTTGGCCGATTATATTATTCATCATTTTGATGAAATTGATTTTGCGAAGATTAAAGGTATTAAAACAGAATAGGATTTAATTTTTGATTATTCCCCTCCTTTGGAGGGGAATTTAACCAACAGCTTCTTTATACACTTGTAAGCATTTTTCACGCGCTTCTTTATGATCTACAATGGGTTTCGGATATTTGGATGTTTCCAGTTCCGGAACCCATTTTTTGATGTATTTCAAATCTTTATCGAATTTCTTAATTTGTTCCGTAGGATTAAAAATCCTGAAATAAGGCGCAGCATCCACACCACTGCCGGCTGCCCATTGCCAATTTCCCACATTGCTGGCTTGTTCGTAATCCAAAAGTTTTTGTGCAAAATAGGTTTCACCCCAACGCCAGTCGATTAACAAATGTTTGCACAGAAAACTTGCCACAATCATACGCACACGGTTGTGCATGTGTCCGGTCGCGTTGAGTTCACGCATGCCCGCATCCACAAAAGGATAACCGGTTTTTCCTTCGCACCATTTTTGGAAAAGCTCTTCATTGTTGCTCCATTGAATTACGTCGTATTTTTCCCGGAAACTTCGGTTAACGGTATGTGGGAAATGCCATAAAATCTGCATGAAAAATTCGCGCCAGATTAATTCGTTCCAAAAGGTTTCGTTTTTGGCTTCAAGGGCTTTGCTCACCATTTTTCGGACGGAAACCGCGCCAAAACGCAAATAGATTCCCAATAATGAAGTTCCTGCAATAGCTGGAAAATTACGGGTGTCTTCATAATTCGCAATCAGTTTTTCGGAAATATTGAATGGCGGAACGGTTATGGATGAAGTTGTGAAACCAATGTCAGATAAACTCAGAAAAGGGTAGGAATGGAGCGTTACGCTATCCAAAAGTGTTTCGGAAGGATAATGCACCAAACCGGTTTTACGAAAATTTTCCTTCCACTTTTTGGAATATGGCGTATACACCACATACGGAGTGCCATCGTCTTTAACTACATCGTTTTTTTCAAAAATCACTTGGTCTTTGCAGGTTTTGAATTCGACTGCGTTGGTTTTGAAAAGTTCATTCAGCATTTTGTCCCTTTTACGGGCATAGGGTTCGTAATCATGATTGGTGTAAACACTCGTGATTTTGTTTTCGGAAATCAATTTCTTAAAAACGTTTTCCGGAGTTCCGTGAAACAATGCCAGTGATTTTCCGATTGCGTTCAGTTGTTCCTGAATTTTAGCCAACTGATTGTGAATGAAAGTTACCCGTGCATCATCTTTCGGCAATTGGGAAAGGATGGTTTCATCAAAAATGAAAATTGGAAGTACTTCTTCCGTACCGTTTAAAGCATGAAAAAGCGCTGTGTTATCGTCTAATCGTAAATCGCGTCTAAACCAAAAGATGTTCATATTTTATGTTTGTGGTTTTACTTAAATATGCAATTGTCCTTGTTACCCGTTTATTAACAACGTTGACATACCGCCATCGACATGGAAAATTTGTCCGGTAATCCAGGAACTTTTATCACTTAACAGAAAGCTTGTCATTTGGGCACTGTCTTCCGGTTTTCCAAATCGTTTTAACGGATGGCGCTCGGCTGATTTTTCCTGTTTGGTTTCGTTGTTCAGGAATTTTTCGGCTAATGGAGTGTCCGTTAAGGAAGGAGCAATCACATTAACTCTGATTTTTGGGGCATATTCTGCGGCTAAGGCTTTGGCAAAACCTTCAATCGCACCTTTTGAAGCAGCAACACTGGTATGAAATGGCATTCCCATCATGGCAGCAACACTGCTGAACAGAACAATACTTGCCTGTTCGGCAGCTAAAAGGTTGGGTAATACCGATTGAATGACTTTAATCAGGCTTATGAAATTAAGTTGTAAATCGCTTTCAAAAGCTTCAGGTTTTAATCCTTTAAACGGTCTTAAATTGATGCTTCCCGGGCAATATACCAAGCCATCAATAGTGGTTGGAAGAAGAGAAGTGTTAATTGAATCGGTTAGGGCATCGAAGGAAATATGCATCGCTTTTACATCAGCTAAAGCAGCATTACTTCTTGAAGCAATGAACAGGTTACTATTGTCTTGAAGCTCTTTTGCAATCGCTAATCCGATTCCGTAGGAGCCCCCAATTATTAATATGTTTTTCATGGTTGATTTTTTGCATTTGTACTATCGAATTCCCCAAAAAGTTCAATCAGTTTTTTTTTTCGGAATGCAAATATTTCATTCAGTTTTGGTCGTATTACTATCGGATGCAATAACGTTCCGATGATACCATAAGGCACTTTATAATGTACAATGTCTTCCATTTCCACACCACCGTCGATTTCTTTGAAGAAATGCTTGTGATGCCAGAATTTATAAGGTCCGAAGCGTTGTTCGTCTACAAAAAATTCGTTTTCTTTTACATGTGAAATTTCAGTAACCCATTCCATTGTAATACCACTGAAAGGCGAAATCTTATAATGAATAATTTGTCCGGCAAACATTTTACGTTCGTCACCGGAAAGGGTTTGAAATTTCATCGAATCCGGAGTAATGGTATTTAAGTTTTTCGGATCCGAAAAGAATTCCCAAGCCTTTTCTAATGATATTGGCAGTTTTTGCTTTGAATGAAGAGTGTACATCGGAAATATTTTTTTGTAAAATTACAACATTGTTTAATCTTTTTAAAAAATAATTAAACATAAAAGCTTATTTAAGCTATTATTAACATTTTGAGTTTGTATTTTTTACTATTTTCGTTGCTCAGAAATCAAATAAACGAAACCTAAAATTATGAAAAAAATAATGCTGACTGCGGTTTTTGCCTTTGCAACATTGGCAATGCAGGCGCAGGTTAAAACACCACAAGCGAGTCCGAGTACAAAAATTGAGCAGGTTGTTGGACTTACAGACGTTGAAATCGACTATTCGCGTCCTAGTACAAAAGGAAGAACGGTTTATGGAGAATTGGTTCCTTATGGTAAACTTTGGAGAACCGGAGCGAATGCCAATACAACGATTACCTTCAGCGAAGATGTTATCATAGATGGAAAAACCCTAAAAAAAGGGAAATATGCTTTGTATACTTTACCAAAAGCAGACAGTTGGGATGTTATTTTTTATGCCGATACTGATAACTGGGGATTACCTGAAAATTGGGATGATGCAAAAGTGGTTCTAAGAACTACAGTGAAACCTGAAACCTTAAACCGTAAAGTGGAAACGTTTACTATTGGTGTAAACAATGTAGATAATGATTCTGCGTCACTTGAATTGTCTTGGGAGAAAACCATTGTAGCGGTTAAATTCGAAGTTCCTACACAAAAAACCGCAATGAAGAGCATCGAGAAAACATTGGCTGGTCCTTCTTCGTCTGATTTCTTCTCGTCTGCGCAATACTTCTACCAATCTAACGGCGATTTGAACAAAGCCTTAACATGGGTTAATAAAGCTGTAGATATGGAAAAAGAACCACCGTTTTGGTACTTACGTTTAAAATCCCTGATTCAGGCGAAAAAAGGCGATAAAGTTGGAGCCGTTGAAACAGCTAAGTTATCTTTAGCAGCTGCAGAAAAAGCTAAAAACATGGATTACGTTAAGATGAACAAAGATTCCATTGCAGAATGGTCTAAGAAATAATCTTACTATACTATTGAAAAAAGGCTGTCGTTACTGACAGCCTTTTTTTATTCTTTGGTTTTTAGAACACTTTGGAATAAAATCCCCAAAATAATGGTAAGCATTGCCCCGATAAAATTCAGCCAAAGGAAACTTACGATATCAAGATAATAAATGTAAAAAATGGTAAGTTGTGTAATAACGGCGCTCCAGAAAACGGCTCGTGCTTTTACAAACTTCACATAAAAAGCCACGAGGAAAATCCCCAAAACAGTTCCGTAAAAGATAGAACCTACAATGTTTACCAACTGAATCAGGTTTTCAAAAAGTGTTCCCACGCACGCAAACAAAATGGCGATGATGCCCCACATTAGAGTGAAAAGTTTGGTAGCCGTAACAAAATGTTTTTCGGATTTGTCGGCTCTTAAGTTTCGTTTGTAAATATCTATAGTTGTGGTTGATGCCAATGCGGTTAACCCGGAGGCCGAGGACGACATCGCCGCCGAAAAAATCACCGCCAACAACAAACCAATCAGTCCTTTTGGTAAGAAATTCAGAATAAAATAAAGGAAAACATAATCTTTGTCGTTGGTTTCAGTTTTGTCGTCTACTTCAGCAATAATCTCTTTGGCTTGTTCGCGCAGATCTTTTTCTTTGCCGGAAAGCGATACCATTTTCTGCTGCAAAATTGGGTTGTCGAAATCCTGATTCAACTGTCCGACATACAACATGCTGATTTCTTTCTTTTCCGACTGAACAGCGTCGAGTTCTTTTTCCAGTTTTTCGTATTCGGATTTATGCTTTGAATTTTTTACCAAATCGTTATTCGTCGGATTAAAATGCAACGGCGAGGAGTGGAATTGGAAAAACACAAAAACCATAACACCGGTCAGCAAAATAAAAAACTGCATCGGAACTTTCAGCAAGCCGTTCATAATCAGTCCCATCTGACTTTCACGAATCGATTTCCCGCTCAAATAACGTCCAACCTGCGACTGGTCCGTACCAAAATAGGAAAGCGCTAAAAAGAAACCGCCTGTAATTCCGCTCCAGAACGTGTATCGCGTTTCGGGATTAAAGGAAAAGTCGACGATATCCATTTTGTCATTCGCACCCGCAATGCCCAAGGCGTTACTGAAACTCAATTCTTCAGGTAAATAGCTTAAAATCAGAAAAAAAGTTATAAACATTCCGGTCATAATCACAAACATCTGCTGTTTCTGCGTTACGTTAACCGCTTTGGTTCCGCCCGAAAAGGTGTAAATGATCACCATAATTCCAATCACAATGTTCATCAGCGTCAGGTTCCAACCCAATAAGGCCGACATAATAATCGCCGGAGCATAAATCGTCAGTCCGGTTCCCAATCCGCGTTGAATCAGGAATAGGATAGAAGCCAGCGAACGCGTTTTTACATCGAAACGCTGCTCCAGAAATTCATAAGCGGTAAAAACCTTTAGTTTGTGGTAAATCGGAATAAAAGTGATGCAAATCACCACCATGGCAATCGGCAATCCGAAGTAAAACTGCACGAAACCCATTCCGTCATGATAGGCTTGTCCGGGTGTGGAAAGAAACGTAATCGCGCTCGCCTGAGTAGCCATAACCGAAAGTCCAACGGTCCACCAAGGCGTTTCGTTGTTTCCGAGAATGTATTCTTCCACATTTTTACTGCCTTTGGTTTTCCAGGCGCCGTAAATTACGATAAATAGAAGGGTTACCGAAAGTACAATCCAATCAATTAGCTGCATAATCTAAGCGTACATTTGCATTAAGAAATAGAACAATAAAATATAGAACGCGTTGAGCAGCAACACTATCGTATAACTTCTTTTCCACTTAAATTCTTCTTCTTGCATGGTTTTATTTTTTAGGAGCATCACGCTCGTTTTATCAATCACTTTCAGTCCTGCTGTACGCTATATCTTTTTTAGTGTCTTCGGGAACCGCAGTCACCAAAAAAAGGATGCCGCTGCCATCAGGGCTATACAACACCTTTTGTATTTCAAATCGCATTATTCCCCAATCGCAATCAGGTTGGCCATTAAACGGAATGCCCCGGGAACTCCTTCCGGTAATTCCCTGAAGAAACTCAACCCAGTATAAATATAATGTCCTTTACCGTATTTTGCTACTAACAATCCGCTGATTTTTTCGGTTTCACCTTTATCGTGCGACGAAAGTATTGGTGTGAATTCTTTTGCCCATTTGTTCGGATAATACAATCCCTGCTCCTGAATCCAGCATTCAAAATCCTTTTCGGTAATTTTATTAGGGAAATTTAAAACCGCATGTTTAGGGTCGAGGAAGGTCACCTTTGCCGTTTCTTCGGTAACACGGTCTTGTGATAATTTCAACTCATAAGGCGCAATGTCGTTGGTAACCAGTTTTCCGTTTGTATTGTACTGAACAATCATAGTTCCGCCGTTTTTCACGTAATCAAACAGCACATTTTGCTTGAATTTCAAAGCGTCAATCGTGTTGTAAGCTCGGATTCCGACTAAAATCGCATCGAAATCTTTAATGCTTTCCGTAGTAATTTTTTCCGGGGAAAGTAGTGTTACGGTATAATCCATTTGGCGTAAACTTTCCGGAACTTCATCGCCGGCGCCCATAATATAACCAATATTGCTGCCACGGGTTTCAATTTCAATCTTATTGAATTTTGCCTCCGAGGGTAATAAAATCTGTTGCAACGGAATGTGTGCGTAATCTATCGTAACCAGTTTTTTATCAAAACGGACATTGTTGATTACTGCAATACTTTTCGCCACGGCTTCAGTAGGATAGGATGGAGGAATCACTTCGAAGGTTACTGTTTTTTCGCTTCCTTTTTGGGGTAATTCAAATGCGATTTTCTTCGGCCAGACTTTCCAATCGGCAGGCAAATCTAAAATAACATCGCCTTTGCAGTTGTCTTTTCCGGCTTTTATTTTTACTGAAATCAGGTGTTTACGGTTGTTCGGGAATAATTCTACCTTGTTTAGTATTTCGGTTGTTACTTCGGGTAAAACAGCTAACGGTTGGTACATTTCGCCTTTTACCGGATCGTTGAATTTGTACACGACATTCTTATAAATATCAAACGGAACATCGCAAATGGAAATTTTCCAGTGCAGTTGCAGCGGATTGGTTTCGGGTTTTCCAACCATACTTTTATCCGTTACCGAAAATAAACCCAGTGTTCCTTTGTCGTTTAACCAATAAGGCGATGAAAAAGGCATGGATTCCGGAATTTTAACTTGTTTTTCAGTTTTAAAAACTACATTGTTTTCCAGTTTTTTATCTTCTGCAATCACTGTGTTCAAAAAATCTACAGATGCAATGGTTATGAATTCATTGCTGCGGTTGGTTGCTTCGAGTTTTAAAGTAATCTCGCTGTTCGGATTGGTAATCTGCATTGAGGCAACACCTTCCAGATACAAGCCGCAGCAAGCCATAATAATGTTTTCCAGCTCTTGTTTTTTAAGCGTTCTCCAATGTTCGTCGTCTAATTTGCAGATTAATTTATAGGCTTCCACCAATTTAGGTAAATGGACTTCCGGGTTTTTGAAATTGAAATTCTGCTGTACATCCAACAGGATTTTACCGATGGCTTCTCCACCTTTAACTCTTGTCCAGGTGGTGTTAATGCCATCGAAAAGGTTATTCTTGTCTTTCGGAAAATCACCTTTTAAAAATTCCAGATATTCCAATTCGTTGCCACGCGTTCCGGTACTTCCAAAACCCTGACATTGGTGCTGACTTCTGCTTAAAGCCGCAATTTCACCGTTGCTTTTTCCTTTCAGAGGATAATAAACACCGGTATTGATGCTGATTAAATTCGATTTATCGGCTTTTTTGAAATTTTCCTCACTGCCGTAAAACCACCATGAAGTATTAAAAAATAGTCGTTTGGGTTGCCAAACGGAAGTCGTGGTTAATTGTTCGGGATACACATTTGAATCGTTTGCTTTTTCAAAAGCTTCATAACTTAAAATGGCTGAAGCCGTATGATGTCCGTGCGTGGTTCCCGGTGTTCGGTGATTGAAACGATTGATGATTACATCCGGTTTGAATCTGCGGATGGTTAAAATAACGTCGTTTAAAATTTCTTCTTTGTTCCAGATTTCAAAGGTTTCTTCCGGTTCTTTGGAATAGCCGAAATCGTTGGCGCGGGAAAAAAACTGTTCGCCACCGTCGATTCTTCGGGCAGCAAGTAATTCCTGCGTTCTCAAAACACCTAATAATTCCTTGAGTTCTGTTCCAATTAGATTTTGTCCGCCGTCGCCTCGGGTTAACGATAAATAACCGGTACGGGCTTTGGTTTCATTGGCTAAATAGGAAATGAGTTTTGTGTTTTCATCGTCGGGATGGGCAGCGATATAAAGTACAGAACCTAAAAAGTTGAGTTTTTCAATCCGACTGTAAATATCGGAAGTGCTTAATTTTTGCGGTTGTTGTGCAAAAACCGGTACAGAAATCAAATATAAAAAAGTATAAAAAAGTAAGCTGAGCTTCTTCATAATGTAGTGTTATTCTTGATTTTCAAATATACTGAAATAGGTTGTGAGAACTATTTATTTAACATGAAACCCTTATCAAAATAACATTTTTTTCACTAAAAAGGAAAAGTTGGTTTCGGATAAACCTTCGGGCCATTGTTTTTTTGGATGAAATTAAAAAGGGTAAAGACTTTACAATCTTTACCCTTTTATAGTTACCGATAAATGTTATCCTCTTCTTCCGTTGCCGTGATCGCCGCCATTTCCACGTCCGTTTCCGTTTCCGCGACCGTTTCCATTACCACGGTCGTTTCCTCTTTCACGACCGTTATCATTTCCTCTCGCATTTCCATTATCTCTTGAACCTTTGTATTCGGTTCTAAAATCATTGCTACTTCTTTTTTCCCCACGATTATCATTTTGATTTCTGTAGTAATCCCTTCTGTCATCATCATTTCGTTCTCTGCGGTATCCTTCTCTCGGACCATTGTACACCACTTGCGGACGAGGACCTATTGTTCTTTGTACCGGACCTCTGTAATGGTGGTGGTATTTTACTTTATGTTGTTTGTAGTAAATATAAGGGTTTGGTCCGTAATCGTGTAAACACACTTTATAAGCATCGTATAAATCATAATGTCTGTAACGGTAAGGTAAGTACGCAGCTCTTATCCATCCTCCTCCATCAAAATAAATGAACATTGCCGATGGAATGTCATAATAGACTTCGATTTCAGGAATGTAGTAATAACGGGTTTCGGGATATCCTACAGGCCCCCAAACCGGAGGTGTGCCTATGTTTACATTCACATTAACCTGAGAATGTGCACTCAACGTCATTAGAAACAATCCTGCGAATAAAAATTTAATAGCTTTCATAATCGTATATTTTAATTTAACCAATATTCGTTCGTTGATGAATTATTTCCAACTACCGTGCCAAAATGATTTTCCGCGTAAATTGAATTGAAAAATGAAAGTTGTATTTTGTTTTAATTAGTTGTTAATCAGTGGTTTGTTTATGGTTTTATTTTGTGTTAAAAAAACAAAGCAAGGCTTTAATGTCCTTGCTTTGCTTGTATTTATAAAGTATTTATTTCCCTTTTCCGTGCCCTTTTCCGTTACCATGTCCTTTTCCACCGCCGTCATTGTCGTGTTTTTGACCGTGAAAATTGTCATTGAAATGGATTCCGTTCCCAGATTTCGGATTCCCTTTTTTATGATGCCCGTAATGATTACCATTATCGTGTTTCATTTTGAAAGGTTTCTGTTTGTAGTTTTTGTATCCTTTCGGGAATTTGGTTTTGTGAACTTCATAATAGCGATACGGATTATCACCTCTGAAATTCAAAACAACTTTATAACCGTTGTATAAATCAAAATGTGAATACCTGCTAGGCAATGCTTTTGCATGAATCCATCCTCGCGGCCCCATATAAACAAACATTCCGGCGTTTATGTCGTAATAGGTTTCGATATCCGGGATGTAATAATAACGGGCTTCTGCATAGCCAACCGGTCCCCAAACAGGAGGAGTTCCGATATTTACGTTCACAGATACTTGAGCTTTAGTTAATAATGAAAAGAATAAAGCAAAACCAAGAAGTACTAATTTGATTGATTTCATAGATAATGTGTTTTAGAATTATTAAAGTATTCGTAGTATTAACGCTGTTATTCATTAAAAAACTATAAAAAAAACATAAAAAATGTTAATTAATCCATAAACTCACGGTCTTCGATGTGTTGACTAACGATGGTAATTCCTTTTTGCATCAAAAGATTGTTTGGATACGTTACACGTTCACCGCTTTTGGTTTTTAATAGTGCATGAAAGGCTGTAATGTCCAGAATTTCGCCTTCTACGGGAAAATCTTTATCGTGAATAAGAATCACATCACCAATTTTAAAAGGGAAATTAAAAAACAGGATGATTCCCGCAGTAACATTACTCAGAATAGACCATTGCGCAAACATGGCTACCCCAATAATTGCTGATATGGAAGAAGCAAAAAAGATAATTTGTGTTGTCCGGATTCCCCAAATGGTGAATAGTACAATTGCCGTAAGTATATTGACAAGGATGTGTATGTATTTGATAACCAAATTTGTGCGATGCTCAATTCTTTCGGAAACGCTGGCAAAACGACGAACAATTTTGGCAACAATAACCCGAACTAATACAAAAAGAATCAGTGTTATTACAGTGGCGACAATTTCGATATAAAACTGATGGTTTTCCATTTCATTTGCTTATCTATACAAATGTAAGCAAATGTTGATAAACTTTATCTACCGGTAATCCAACAACATTGGCATAGGAACCGTCAATTCTGGAAATGGCCACAAGTCCGATCCACTCCTGAATTCCGTAAGAACCGGCTTTGTCGAACGGTTTGTAATTGTCTAAATAATAGGTGATTGCTTCGTTTGAAAGTGTATTGAATGTAACTTTGGTAACTTCAAAAAAAGTATCGGTTTTATCTTTGGTTCTGATGCAAACAGACGTAATTACTTCATGCGTTTTACCGGAAAGCGATTGCAGCATTTGAAAAGCATCATTGTAATCTTTCGGTTTGCCCAACGCTTTGTTTTCATGCCAAACAATGGTGTCGCTGGTAACCAAAATATCATTATCTGAAAGTTCGCCTAAAAATTCATTGGCTTTCAGTTCGGCTAAATAATTGGTGATTTCTTCCGCTTTTAAAGCATCGGAATAGATTTCCTCGACTTCTTTTAATCGGATTTCAAAATCCAAATCCAAATCTTTGAAAAACTGCTGACGTCGCGGTGAACCCGAGGCTAAAATAATGTTGTATTTTTTAAGTTTTTCTCTAAGCATTGAATTTAATGTTTAAGGTAATTGCAACGACAGAAAGAATTCCGAATAGCAACACCAATTTTAAAACTAAACTTAGATGTTTAAAATCTTTTTTTGTTTTGGCATTCCAGATTTTGATTAAAAAATAGAGTAGTGGTGCCAATACGAAAAGCAGTAAATAAACAATTACCAGTTGTACTTCCATCAGGTTTTCATTCATGTAATAAATCAGAAGTGCGATAGGAATGAATGTTAATCCGAATGCTATTTTAGCAGTTCTTTCTTTACCTAAAACGATGGGAAGCGTACTCATTCCCGAATTGTAATCGCCATCCATATCTTCAATGTCTTTTACAATTTCACGGATAAAATTAATCATGAAGGCAAATAGCGCATAATCCAAAAGGATGCTAAAAAGCGTTGCCATTTGCAGCTGATTGCTTTCCTGAGTAATAGGATATAAGTCGAAAATTCCAATAATAACGACGCTGAATGACAGTAAAAGAGCCACAATGATGTTACCGATTAAAAGATTTTGCTTCAGACTTGTTGCATACATATACAAGGTTCCGGCAACAACAATGAAAACCGCAGAAAACATAGGTTTTTGAATGATATTGGAAAGGTAAAAACCAATTCCGACACCAATAATGTTGAATGCTACATAAATATTGTAAGCCATTCCTTCCGAAATGTGTTTGCCAACAATTACGTTTTCGGGTTTTGAAAAATCATCGGTTTCCTGATCCATGATGTTGTTAATCACATAACCGCCGGCTGCAATGCAAACTGTCGCAATTACCAATAGGATAAATTCAACATCGGATAAGGCAAGTTCCAATTCCGGCTGATTTTTAAAGAATACAAAGTGAAAAACAAGCTGCATTAAAGCGAGCATTAACAGGTTTTGGTAACGTATTAGTTTTAAAAAATTCATATTTATTCAGTGTTCAGTATTTTTTACTCCGAATTTTTCGGAATTTCTAATCATCTAATTTATTGGTTTTTGATCTGCTGCAATTTAATCAAATTTCGCATCAAAGTGCTCCATCCATTTGCCCTGCACTTTCATAACTTGTTCGATAACATCACGAACAGCGCCTTTTCCGCCATTGCGGTGGGAAATATAATTGGCAATGTTTTTAATTTCGGGAACAGCATCTTGTGGGCAGGTTGGTAACCCCACCAATTGCATCACATGATAATCCGGAATATCGTCACCCATGTACAAAACCTGTTCGGGTTTGATGTTATAGATGTCGGTGAATTCTTTAAACGTATCCACTTTGTTGGGAACGCCTAAATGAATATCGGTAATGCCCAGATTTCGCAATCGAACACGCACGCCTTCGTTGCTTCCACCGGAAATAATACAAACGGTATAACCATTTTCAACCGCCGCCTTCATGGCATAGCCGTCACGAATGTTCATTTCGCGAAGCATTTCTCCGGTTGGGGTTATGTGTACGGTTCCGTCGGTCAGTACGCCATCAACGTCAAAAATAAACGTGGTGATGTCGTTCATAATCTCTTTATAACTTTTAGCCATTGTATTTTTGTATGGATTGGGTTAACAATTGATAAATTGCTTTTTTATTTTTATCGTCTAAGAAAGACAAGTGTTTTTCTATTGTTTTCTGGTCGTTGCGTTTTGCCGGACCGGTTTGTGCTTCCATTGGGGAAAGCGTTTTGATTTTATCGGCAGTTTCCTGAATTAACGGCAACAGAATTTCAAATGGAACCTGATTTTCATCACAGATTTCTTTTCCCAATTGGTACAGATGATTCACGAAATTGCACGAAAAAACGGCAGCAACATGTAAGCTTTGCCTTTGTTCGGAACTGATTTTAAAAACCTTATCCGAAATGGATTTTGCAGCTGTTTCCAATACCAAATAATCGGATTCGTTTTCGGTTTCCAAACACAGCGGAACTTCTCTGAAATTAACCGATTTTGATTTGGAAAACGTTTGTAGCGGATAGAAGACACCTTTTCGGTTTTTAGCATGTAAAGCATCTAAACCAACGCTTCCCGAAGTGTGAACCACCAATTGATTTTCAAACGGAAGTTGGTTGGAAACTTCGGCAATAACATCATCTGTTACTGAAATAATGGTAATATCCGCGGGTTTTAAATCAGAATAGTGTGTAACAATCGTATCATCGGAAACCAAATGATTTATGTTTTCCCTTTTACGTGAAAAAACCTGTTGCAAAACAATAGTTTCCGTTTGTTGAAAAACCGAAATCAAATGCTGTGCAACATTTCCCGAACCGATGATATTAATGCTAATCATATTTAAACTGCGTCAACTATCGCAATAAAATCCTCCGCTTTTAAAGCAGCGCCACCAATCAATCCGCCGTCAACATCCGGTTTAGAGAAAATTTCTTTGGCATTGTCGGGTTTTACACTTCCTCCATATAAAATGGAAACGTTTTCGGCTACGGGGCTTCCGTAATGATGCTGAATGGTTTCACGAATGAATTTGTGCATTTCCTGCGCTTGTTCCGGTGAAGCAGTTTCTCCGGTTCCGATAGCCCAAACGGGTTCGTAAGCCAGTACGATGTTTACCCAGGCATTGGCTTCCAGATGAAACAATCCGTCGCGTAACTGATTTTCAACGACATTGAAATGTTGTTTGTCCTGACGGTCTTTTAGCTCTTCTCCGATGCAGAAAATAACACGCATTTCGTGTTTTAAAGCGGTGTCAACTTTATTTGCTAAAAGCGCATCGTTTTCTTTGAAATACGCGCGTCTTTCGGAATGACCGATAATTACATTATGTACTCCGATAGAAGTCAGCATGTCGGCAGAAACTTCACCTGTGAACGCACCGCCTTCTGCCTGATGCATGTTTTGTGCGGCAACACCAATGTTGGTATGTTCCAGAATATGAACCGCTTGTGATAAGTTTACAAACGAAGGAGCAACGATTACTTCTACCTCTTTTCCGGAGGGAAGCTGGTTTAAAATAGCTGCCAGTAACTGAGTGGTTTCTCCGGCATTTTTATTCATTTTCCAGTTTCCGGCTACAATATTATGTCTCATTATTTTAAAGTTTTTAGTGTCTCAATCAGTTTGGTGTCATCGGCTTCAATCGCTCTGAAAAGGGCAATTTTTCCTTTTTTGTCCACTACCATGTAACGCGGAATCCAGTTCAGATTAATAGATTTTCCGAAGATGCCTTTCATGCCGTCAGTTGCCATGTAATGTTCGCCGTTGACATCATATTTTTCAATGCCTTTTTTCCAGTTTTCCTGAGTTTTATCCATTGAAAGGAACAAGTACGTAGCATCCGGAAATTGTGTTTGAAGTGCTTTTACTTTCGGCATACCTTTGATACAATCCGAACACCAGGAAGCCCAAACATCGATTACTACGGTTTTTCCTTTGTATTTTTTCAGGATATCTTTGAACGCAACGGAGCTTCCGTCTAAAGCTGTCATTTGGTTTTCCAACGCTTCTTTTTTGAAAGCCTTATCGTCCTGTCTGTCGGTATACGAATAGATTGCAAATACAGCAAGTGCGGAAACTACAAGTAAAAATATTTTCTTCATGATTAATTACAATTTAACATCCTCAATATCATTCCAATGTTTCTTATCAACAATTGTTCCTTTGTGGAGCACTACGATACTCGGATTGGCTCTTTCAATAGTTTTTAACGTTGTGGCATCACAGAAATAGTAATCGAAAGTAATGCCGTTTTCCTGGCGGAATTTCGCAATATCTTCAATAGGAGAAGCCGTCATTCCAAGCACTTTATAGCCTTTTTTCTGTGCTTTTTGAGAGAACGCTTCAAGCTTGGCTAAACCTTCCGATTTTGCTTTTTTCAAATCGTAGGAAATCAGCATTATCACTTTTGGAGCGTTAAGCATTTCTTCGGTAAAATCCTGTCCGTCCAGCTCAATTGTAAAATCGTGGATGGGAGGAACGTAGCCTTGGCTGATTAATTTATCCTCACGGCGTACAAATTCTGCTCCGGCTGGTAAACTCATCAAATCTTTTTCTCCGAAATTTTGTTCTTTTCCGCCCACTTTGTAAACGAAATTCATCTCGTAAACTGAACGTGGAGCATCTTTTGGAAATTCCATACCTTTTTGAATGTTGGTTCCGATTTTATAAGCTCTGAAATCCTTTAAAGGCAAATGGTTTAATACCCAATAACCCATAAAAAGACAAAGAGAATACGCCACAAATACAGTTAATGCATTCGGCATTGATTTTAGCAACGGGTTGATTTTCTTTTGGTTGAAAAATAAAATCAATATGAAAAACAACAGGATAACATCTTTGGTGAACGATTCCCAAGGCGTTAATTTCAGCGCATCTCCGAAACATCCGCAATCGGTAACTTTATTGAAATAAGCCGAATAGAACGTCAGAAACGTGAAGAATACAATCATCAGTAATAAACTCCATACGGTCCATTTTGGTTTAAAACCAAGTAGCAAAGCAACGCCTAAAACAACTTCAAAAACAACTACAAAAACGGCAATTGCCAATGCAAAAGGCACTAAAAAAGGAATGTTCAGAACGCCTTCCGAAAAATATTCTTCCAGTTTAAAGGAAAATCCGATGGGATCATTAAGTTTGATTAATCCCGAAATAATGAATAAAATCCCAACAATGATTCTTGACAGGTGTACTAAATATTTCATATTATTTGTTATGGTTTAGCCAGTCGTTACTGGTCATTTCAAATTTAATTTCTTTCGTTCCGTGTAAGCCGGTTTCTTTCCAGCCTGCTTTTCGGTAAAACTGCTCGGCTCTTGTATTGAAGGCGGTTCCTAACCAAACTTTATCTTTAGATTGTTTAAAATACCAATCCAGCATAATGTCATGCAGTTTTTTTCCGATTCCCTGTTTTTCAAAATCGGGATGGATGAAAAGCGCCCAGATATTATCGTCTTTCAAATCGGCAATGGCAAACCCAACAATTTGGTTTTCAGTTTCGCAAACCCAGCCTTTTCCTCTTTCGAATAAAAATATTTCGCAATCTTTATCGGAAACTAAATCCGGATTGGATAATGTGTTCTCTTTAACCGAATTCCTTACAATTTGAATTTGTCTGATATCCTCAATTTTGGCCTCTCTGAATAGCATCTGGAGTTATTTTTTACTGAATCCCATCAAAATCAATGCAAAAACAGAATAATTAATCATATCCTGATAATTGGCATCAATGCCTTCAGAAACCAATGTTTTTCCTTTATTGTCTTCGATTTGTTTCACGCGTAAAAGTTTTTGCAGAATCAAATCGGTCAGCGAACTCACTCTCATGTCGCGCCAGGCTTCGCCGTAATCGTGATTTTTGGCTTCCATCAGTGCTTTGGTAATCGCCACTTTTTCATCGTATAAACGAACCGCCGTTTCCCAATCCAAATCCGGTTGGTCCACTACGCCCAAATCCAACTGTATCAGCGCCATAATCGAATAATTGATGATTCCGATAAATTCTCCGGTTTCGTCTTCGTCTATTTTGCGAACTTCATTTTCCTGTAAACTGCGGATGCGTTGGGCTTTTATAAAAATCTGATCGGTAAGGGACGGAAGGCGTAAAATGCGCCATGCACTACCGTAATCCTTCATTTTTTTGCTGTATAAATCGCGGCAAATGGCGATTACTTTATCAAATTCCTGTGAGGTGTTACTCATTTTCTGGTTATCTTTGTTCTAGAATTTTCAAATGTAAAGAATAAAGCTTGAAGTTCAAAAAAACACGAACCGTAAAGTACAATTAATAAAAACAGCCATTGTTCCAATGACCATCAACTGTAAAGGCGAATTAGTCGATTTATCTTCCCCGAAAGTAATGGGGATTCTTAATATCACTCCCGATTCTTTTTTTGACGGCGGAAAATACAAATCCGATGCCGATTTCCTGAATCAGACTGAGAAAATGCTTTCCGAAGGCGCATCGTTTATTGATGTTGGCGCGTATTCATCACGACCAAATGCCGTTTTTGTTTCAGAAGAACAAGAAATTAAACGATTGACACCGATTGTGGCGCTGCTTGTAAAAAAGTTTCCTGAAATCATATTGTCCATTGATACTTTTCGGGCAGAAGTGGCTAAAGTGGCGATTGACAATGGTGCCGCAATTATTAATGATATTTCCGCCGGATTATTGGACGACAAAATGCTTCAGGTGATTGCAGATGAAAAAGTGCCTTACATCATGATGCACATGCGTGGAACACCGCAAACGATGACCACGCTTACGGATTACGAGGATATTGTAAAGGAAATGATTTTCTATTTTTCCAAACGCATTGCCGCCGCAAGAAGTCTGGGTATTAACGATATTATTATCGATCCAGGATTCGGATTTGCCAAAACCATTGAACAGAATTATGAAGTTTTGCAAAAACTGGAGCTTTTTCAAATGTTGGAATTACCTTTGTTATCGGCAATTTCAAGAAAATCGATGATTTATAAAGTTTTGGAGAACAATCCAGAGGAAGCTTTGAACGGAACGACTTTTCTGAATACGATTTCGTTGATGAAAGGTGCTAAAATTCTTCGCGTTCACGATGTGCAAGAAGCCGTGGAATGTGTTACATTATTTAAAAAATTGCAAAATCATGAATAAATTACTGTCGCTTTTTACCGTTTTGGTATTGTTTTCCTGCGGAGAAAAAAAAGAAATCCTGTTGCCGAAAACTGATGTTACGGTTGTGAAAACAGTTTCCGATATTTCAAAAATCGATTTTTTCTTTAAAACCGAAAATAAAGATACGTTGGCTGAAATCAATAAAAATGCAATAATTACCACTACCAATTGGGTTTTTAATATCGACAAACGTTTGCCGTTGAAAACCATTCTTCCCGATATTATAAAACTTCAGGAGAAAAAGATTAAAAAGAAAAGCGATGAAGATCTTCCGAAAGATAATTTCTATTCGTATGCCGACAGTATCGGAAAGAATTTAGCGTTTCTTCCGTTTACGCATGTGAAGTATGTTCTGAAAAATTATTCGGATACTAAATCGCCGGAAACACTGGTAATCCGGTTTGACAAAAACAACAAGATGATCTGTAACGCTGTTCCGATATCGGAAAAAGAATTGAATAACTATATCGTAACCAATTTTAAAGATAAAAAGCTGAAAGTCTGCTTTATTTTTGATAAAAACCTTTCTTTTGGCGAATATATGTCGGATAAAATCCTCTTTACCAAATTATCGTTTCCTAATCTGATTTTTGACGGAACTGAATATGTGTTTTAGTTGTCAGTATAATAGTTGACAGTTTTCTGTAATCTGCCTTCTGCAATCTGCCGTCTGCAATCTGCCAACTGCTTACTGATGATGATACGGCTCGTTGCGTAAAATTGTAAATCCGCGATAAAGTTGTTCGATAAAAAACAATCGTACCATCTGATGGGAGAACGTCATCAGCGAAAGCGAAATTTTTCCCTGCGCTTTTTTGTACACTTCTTCGCTGAAACCATAAGGGCCGCCAATGACGAAGACCAAGGTTTTTACGCCGGAATTCATTTTTTTCTGCAATTCTTCGGAAAAACCTACACTAGAGAACGTTTTACCATTTTCATCCAGTAAAATCAATTGGTCGGTAGCGGAAAGTTTTGCCAGAATCAGTTCGCCTTCTTTTTCTTTTTGTTGGGCTTCCGACAGGTTTTTTACGTTTTTGATATCCGGAATAATCTCCAATTCAAACTTAATGTAAAAAGACAGACGCTTAGTGTAATCGTCTATTAAAGTTTGCAGCGCTTTGTTGTCGGTTTTACCGATGGCGAGGAGTTTGATATTCATGAGTTCGGATTAAAAAGCAAAGATAACAGATTTTTAGATTATGGTTTGGAATCTTAAATGCAGCAGAATTTGTATTGTATTTATCATAAAATCAGTAAGATATGTTAAAGTTTTAGTTTTGTTTTCAAAACCATTCGCATGCAAAACCTCAAATAATCAAAAAAATGTATCTTTGACCGCAAATGCTTTTGAAATGATTACAACACAAACAACACAGCTGGAGCAGTATTTTCAGCAATTCAGAAAAAACATCATCGGAATTGATCAGGAATTTGATTCGCCTTTCGGAAGAAAGAAAATCATTTACACGGATTGGACCGCTTCAGGCCGTTTATACCGTCCCATCGAAGAAAAACTGATGAATGAATTCGGACCGTTTGTGGCCAATACCCATACCGAAACTACGATTTCCGGAACGGCAATGACGATGGCCTATCATGAAGCGCGTCACATTATCAAACACCATGTAAACAGTAATGAAAACGATGTTTTGATTGTTGACGGAACAGGAATGACAGGTGTAATCAATAAATTTCAACGTATTTTAGGACTGAAAGTGCCTGAAAATCTTCAGAAATACACGCAGATTCCTGAAGAAAAAAAGCCGGTGGTTTTCATTTCGCACATGGAGCATCATTCGAATCAAACCTCATGGTTGGAAACGATTGCAAAGGTAGAAGTGATTCCGGCCTGTGAAAAAGGTTTAATTTGTCTGAACAGTTTCAAAGCTTTATTGGAAAAATACAAAGATTGTACCTTAAAAATAGCCTCAATAACCGCTTGTTCGAATGTAACGGGAATCAGAACGCCTTATCATGAAGTAGCCAAGCTGATTCACCAATATAATGGTGTATGTTTTGTTGATTTTGCTTGTTCGGGTCCGTATGTAAAAATCGACATGCATCCGGCAGACAATCCGGAAGGGTATCTGGATGCTATTTTCCTCTCACCACACAAATTTCTTGGCGGTCCCGGTACTTCGGGAGTTTTGGTTTTCAATAAAAAATTATATAAAAATATGGTGCCCGATCATCCGGGAGGAGGAACGGTAAGCTGGACCAACCCTTGGGGAGAGCACAAATATCTGGACAATATTGAAGAGCGTGAAGATGGCGGAACACCGGGGTTTCTTCAGGTAATTAAAACCGCTTTGGCCATTCAGTTGAAAGAGCAAATGGGCATCGACAATATTCTGAAACGCGAACACGAAATTGTAGAGTATGTTTTTGAACGTTTAGGGAATGTTCCTAATATCAATATTTTAGCGGGACAGCATCAGGACAGGTTGGGAGTGATTTCGTTTTATATCAACGATTTACATTTTAACCTTGGTGTGAAAATCTTAAACGACCGATTCGGAATCCAAACCCGTGGCGGATGCAGTTGTGCCGGAACGTATGGTCATTATCTGTTGCATGTGGATCAGGAAACATCACATTATCTAACTGATAAAATCACTTCCGGTGATTTGATTGAAAAACCGGGATGGATCAGAATGTCGATTCACCCTACAACTACTTCGGCGGAAATCGAATACGTTTGCGACAGTATTAAAGCTTTGGCTGAAAATCACACGGATTGGGCAAAAGACTACGAATACAATAAAAATTCCAATGAGTTTGTACACAAGAACGCATTACATCAGGAAAAAGCGATGGTAGCCAATTGGTTTAAATTATAATAAAAAAAGCTCAGTAAATTTTCTGAGCTTTTTTTTATTCTTTATCACGACGAAATTTCCACCGTTTGTGTGTCCAAAAATAATATTCCGGTGCAGCATAAATTTGTTTCTCCACTTCTTTCAGAAAATCTCTGGAAATATCATAGTTTGGAATGTTGGTTACATTTTCCCCCAAAGGTATAAAAGTGGCTTGATAATGACCGCGTTTTAATTTTTCAACTTTAAGATACAAAACATTCATGTCGGTTTTTTTTGCCAGCATTTCCCCGCCAGTGTGAACGGGTACTTCATGCCCCATAAAATTTTGCCAATAATGTGTTTTATAAGGAACTGGTGTCTGATCGCTTACAAAGCCGTAAATGCCCATAATCCCTTTTTCCTGATTTTCATTCACAGTTTTGATAGTAGTTTTAGTATCAATTAACGTAGCATCGAATTTGGAACGGATATCTCTTACCAATTTGTCAAAATAAGGGTTTCGGATGCGTTTATAAATTCCAAATCCTTTAAAATTAATGTATTTTCCCAGAATAATCATCCATTCCCAACTTGCATAATGTGCACACATCAGGACAATGCTTTTATTTTTCTTTTCGAGTTCAAGAACCAGTTTTACATTGGTAAAGATGAACCGCTTTTTCATTTCTTTTTCCGAAATGTTCAGCGTTTTAATCATTTCCAGAAACATGTCGCACATGTGCTTGTAGAATTTTATTTCAATTGCCAGTCGTTCATTTTCAGACAGATGTGGTAACGTTAATTTAATATTGGAACGCACCACTTTTTTTCTGTAACCTATTATATAATACACCAGGACATAGATACAGTCTGAAACGAAATATAATAACCGAAAGGGAAGCATTGAAATACACCATAAAAGAGGGTATACTAATAAAAATACGAGTAACTGCATCAATTTAAGTTTTTACAAATATACTTTTTAAACTGATTATTCTTCGATTAAATTAACATTCCATAAAGAAACATTGGTTAATTTTACAATAAGAAAATTCAAATGTATGAGCCTGGTTTTATTATTTATTATTGCGATTACCGTTATTACAAGTTTTAAAGGTTTTGGCGACGAATCGTTTTTCAGAAAGTACGAATTTCATATAGGTAGTATTCGGGCCGGAGAACATATTAGGATGATTACATCGGCATTTTTACACGCGGATATCGGACATTTGTTTTTCAATATGCTTACCTTGTATTTCTTTGCACCGGTGGTAATTGGTTATTTCGACTCGCTTTCTTTTCTTATAATCTATGCAGGAAGCTTGATAGCCGGCAGTTTGTTTACGCTCTATTTTCATAAAAATGATTATCATTATCGTGCCATTGGCGCTTCTGGAGCTGTAACCGGAGTTCTGTATGCTGCTATTTTGCTGCAGCCGAATATGAGTTTGTACCTGTTTTTTATTCCGATTCCTATTCCGGCTTATCTTTTTGGTATCGGTTATTTGTTGTATTCGATTTACGGAATAAAGGCTAAAAATGATAATATCGGCCACACGGCCCATTTTGGCGGAGCTATTGGCGGATATGTTATTACTATTGCGAAAGCTCCTAATATGGTTACAGACAATACGTTAATGGTGGTTTTGTTGCTAATTCCAATTATAATCCTATTTGTTTTATCCAAAATGGGTAAGTTGTAAGGATTTTGGCATTGCTTTTGATTTGTAATGGAAAACTTAATATATACGATATGAAAAAGATTCTTTTAATTGCAGTAACCTTATTTATCACAACATTGTCAAACGCACAAGAAATGAAAACCGTACCACAAATTGTAGTTTCCGGTGAAGGAAAAATAAAAGTAACTCCGGATCAGGCGGTTATTACCGTTGGCGTTGAGAATACCGGTAGTGAAGCCGCCGATGTGAAAAAGAAAAATGATGAAGCGATTGATGCCATCATCAAATACATCAAAAAAATGAAACTTTCTGCCTCGGATTATCAGACACAGCGCGTTTCATTGTACAAATCATACGATTATCAAAAGAAGAAAAACACTTTTACCGCTTCTCAAAATATTGTAATCCAACTTAAGGATCTTACAAAATATGACGAGTTGATGATGGGATTGGTAGATTCGGGAGCAAACGTGATTCAGGGTGTTGATTTTAAATCGTCTAAAGTAGCGCAATACGAATCGGAAGCAAGGATTAAAGCAGTTCAGAATGCTAAAGCAAAAGCAGCGGATTATGCATTGGCGTTAAATCAAAAAGTGGGGAAAGCGTTGTTGGTTTCCGATAATTCAATGACTAATTACCCAAGACCAATGTATGCCGCGATGAAAATGGAATCGGATGCCGGTGGATTGTCCAGAGAAACTTTAGCGATTGGTGAAATTGAAGTTGTAGCGAATGTTACCATTAACTTTGCAATTGAGTAATAAATTTATTTAGATTCTTTTGTTTGACACTCAGAATCGAATTACATTTGCACCACTCAACAACAACACAACAATAATGAACACAATTACAACGACCAATTTTAATTTTCCGGGTCAGAAATCCGTATATCACGGTAAAGTAAGAGAAGTATATAATATCAACGATGAACTTTTGGTAATGGTAGCTACCGACAGATTATCTGCTTTTGATGTGGTAATGCCAAAAGGAATTCCATACAAAGGTCAGATTCTGAATCAAATTGCCACTAGATTCATGCAATTAACGGAAGATATCGTTCCGAACTGGTTGATTGCTACTCCGGATCCTAACGTTGCGGTTGGACATTTGTGTCAGCCTTTCAAAGTAGAAATGGTCATTCGTGGGTATTTATCAGGTCATGCGGCTCGTGAATATGCTTTGGGAAAAAGAACCTTGTGCGGTGTAACCATGCCGGAAGGTTTGAAAGAAAACGATAAATTTCCGATGCCCATCATAACGCCTTCGACAAAAGCGGATAATGGTGAGCATGATGAGGACATTTCCCGTGAAGACATTTTGGCAAAAGGCATTGTTTCCGAAGAAGATTATATCGTTTTAGAAAATTATACAAGAGCGTTATTCCAAAGAGGAACCGAAATTGCTGCTTCCCGTGGACTGATTTTAGTGGATACGAAATACGAATTCGGAAAAACCAAAGACGGAAAAATCGTTTTGATTGACGAAATTCATACGCCGGATTCTTCCCGTTATTTCTATGCAGAAGGCTATCAGGAAAGACAAGACAAAGGAGAAGATCAAAAACAATTGTCGAAAGAATTTGTTCGACGTTGGTTAATCGAAAACGGTTTCCAAGGAAAAGAAGAGCAACAAATTCCTAATATGACCGATGAATACATTGAAACCGTTTCAGAACGTTATATAGAATTGTTTGAAAATATTTTGGGCGAGAAGTTTGTAAAGGCTGACATTTCCAATATTAACGAACGTATTGAAAAAAATGTATTGGCTTTTCTGAATAAATAAGATAACCCAATAGTAAAAATATACTAACCACGCTCAGCGTGGTTTTTTTGTTCTTTGTGGTGAGTAAAACATCTGTTAACGGTCGAAAAAATCGTTTATCGGTATTGAATTGTTAAAAGTATGTTATAATGCATAAAACCGAGTAACGAAATTAATTTGAAAGCGTCTATTCAATAAATCAATCATCACCCGAGGCATTTGATATTAAGAAAAATTAATTAATCGGAGCGCAGCGGAAAAAATCAAATCATCAATCATCATGAAAAAATCAATCATTTATTTAGGAATCGCTGTGATACTGTTTAGCAATGTTATTTCAGCCTTAAATTGTCAGCAATCATTCAACAATGAAAACCTTAGTCTGACTCAAAACATTCAATCAATTGAAAATACCGATGCCACAATAGGTAAAAACAGTACTGGTGGGGGTGGAGATACTTCAAGTGTTATTTCGGACGAGATAGTTGTAAATCCGTATCAAAAAACCATGGAGGAAATCATTGCGGAAAACAATCAGATTATTGAAAGTGATCTACCAAATGAAGTTACAGAAACCACTTCTGAAGAAGACGAGCAAATTAGATTAAGTATCATTTCTGTACAAGGTCCGGTTTACACGGAAAAAACTACAGAGGAAATCATTATGGAAGACCGTCAGATTATTGAAAGCCCGGTATTTAATGAGATTCCCTTATACGCGATAAAAAAATCAAGTAAATCATAATTTATAATCAAGTTCAATTTTAATCATTAATCAACCCGTTGCGCAATCAAAAAAATGGAGCGTCGCGGAAAAAATCAATCATCATCATGAAAAAAACAATCAGTTTATTAGGTTTAGCTTTATTAGCAGCTACAAATGTTGCTTTAGCTTCGAATGTTGAAACGTCAACTTCAAAAAATGTTGCCATTGCAAAATTTGATGTAACACCTCTTTTTGTTGCCATCAGTAAAGGAGATCTTGCCACAGTGAAGAAATTTGTTGAATACGGTATGGATGTTAACGAATCAAAAAACGGAATGACACCATTAATGTATGCCGCACGTTACAACAATGCTGAAATAGCAAAATTTTTAATTGAAAAAGGCGCCGACATTTCAGCAAAAGACAACAACGGTTTCACGGCATTGAAACTTGCAGAGGGCGGAAAAGCAACCCAAGTTGCAGAAGTTATTAAAGCGGCTTCCAAAAAATAAGTTTAGGTGGGTTAGTTATAAAAAAGCCGGGCAAAATGCTCGGCTTTTTTGTTTAAAATTAAGTAGATTAGTTGTGGTATTTAGTTGTTCTAGTTTATCAGGATGATATCGAAATAAAATTGTCCCATCCAGCAAGTCGCTGAAGTATCACCAAGAGCATCTGTACGAACAATATTGGTGGTAATTGAAGTTTGTGATTTATTGGAATAATTGATGTTAAAAGTGTCGGGATAAGAACTGTTATTGTAAGGTGCAAATATCAAACCGGATGGCGCAAAAGGTAATTGAGGTGAAAAATCATAGCGGATCTGTAATTTTTCGGGTTTTGCCGGTGCTAATAAAACAGTACTTCCACTTATTGATGCTGTAGAACCTGCAGTTGTAACTCTTTGCAAAACGGTCCAGGTAACAGTAGTGCTTACACCTTTTACAGTTGTGGTGAAAGAGCCGGTTGTTCCTACCGGACTGGAACTACAAACCGGAATTGTCATATCCTGTACAACAACCAAATCCGGAATGGAAACATTACTTGCCGTAAGTTGTTGCCAAGTTGCATTTCCGTTAGCATCTGAAACCAATGCTTTTCCTAATCCCTGATTTCCGTCTACAATTCGTATGGCTGCCGGAGCTGCTGTAACAATTGTTATATCATCGATATAAGCAGCATCCGAACCCGAACTGGCAGAACTGTCTTTACTGTATTCCCATTTCAAAGTTCTTGAACCGGCAGCTAGTAAATAGGTTTGTTGTGTCCATCCGATTGTTCCGGACCATTGGTTTTGCATTACACCGTCAATATAAAATTTCAGGTAATCATACCCGTTTTCACTACTCACATTATAATAAAAACTCAATGTGGCACCTCCCGCAGGAACTACAACGGTATGCGACATCTGTGTAGTCTGGCTGTCCGCAATGGTTCCTGATTTTGCCGCATAGGTTCCGGCATTTTTAACGGTACTTTGTGTTGCCCAGTTTGCACTTCCGCCTGTTGAAAGTGGCACAATAGCATTGGTTTCGAAATTTTGATTTAACAAACTTCCGGGGGCGCCGATATTTTCAATATGCAGTTTATTGGTTGGGGTAGTAGTTCCCACGCCAACATTGGCTGTATTGTTGTTGTAAATATCATTGCCGACTTTAGTCCAATAGTTGGTTCCTCCGGCAAAAGGTGTCCATTTGGTTCCGTCCCAGTAGTAGTAACCCACGCCGGTAGTCGCATTGGTATTGTAAACCATCAGACTCGTAGCAGGAGTGGTAACTGGGGCAGCAGCGTTTAGGTTTGGTATAGAGATTCGGGGGATCAATAGACCTTTATCTGTAGCGGTTACATCAAGGATTGAACTGGAATTTGGAGTTGTGGTTCCGATTCCTACTTGAGCTGAAACAGAAAAAGGAAAAAGCAATAATAGTAATAACTTTTTCATAACGCTTTGTTGTAGTTAGATTAACGCAACAAAAATTAGAAAAACAAAATTGGGTTGAAAATTTTAGGGATAGACTAATGTTTTTTTGGGATAAACAATGAAAAAAAATTAAGGCTTTGTTTTTGAGCTGTTTAGTAATTGCAAAACTTCTTCTTTATGGGTTTTTGAAATAGGAATTTTTACAGTCCCGACAGAAATAAAGTTGGAATTGAAACCCTGAATTTTATTTATGTTAACAATGAATCCTTTATGAGTTTTAATAAAATTCTCAGGAAGTTTCGTGATGAATTCGGTAATCGTGCATCTAAAACGATAGTCTTTTTCATCGGTCATGATAAACAAATAGTTTTTCTGACTTTCCACATAACTGATACTGTCTAAAGTTACCTTTTCAAAAACTTCATTGTGTTTGATATAGATAAAATCACTTCCGGTATTTATTTTTTTATTTTGTTTGTTGAAGTTTAACAAAGCGATTTCAATTGATGAAAACAACTCCGCTTTCTGAAACGGTTTAATCAGATACCCATAAGGATTAGTAGCAATCGCATTTTTGATGGTAATATCATCCGAATACGCCGTTAAGAAAACATGCGGAATGCTGTAATTTTCCGTAATGTAATGGGCCAGCCAAATACCGTCTTTTTCTCCCTGAATGGTAATGTCCAATAAAGCAAATTCTACCTTATTTTCAGTAAGGATAGCAATAGCTTCTTCGGCATTCATCGCTGTACCAACCACATTATAACCCATTTCCGTGAGTAAAACCGAAATTGTTTTCTGGGTAATGTATTCGTCTTCCACAACCAATATGTTCAGCGGATGGTTCATGATATAGTGTCTTTAAAAATAATGGTAATTGTTGTGCCGTTTTCGTTTTTCCAATCGAAAGTTCCTTCCAGTTGTCGCGATAAACCCTGAATCAGATCAAAACCAATGGAATGTAATGTTTTCGGGTTGAAATCAGCCGGAAGTCCGTTTCCGTTATCGTGAATCGTAAGTTTGTATATTGCATCTTCCTTAGAAAGATTGATGGTAATGGTTCCGTGATTTCGTCCGATAAAAGCATGTTTAAAGCAATTCGTAACGATTTCATTGATAATCAGACTTAACGGGATAGCAGTATTGATGCTGAGTTCAATCGCATTGGCGTTAATAATTGTGTCGATTTTCAGTTGTGCGTTTCTATACGTATCCTGAATCGCCTGAACCAATTCCGTTAGATAACTTTGAAAAGGTACTTTACTGAAATTCTCCGATTGGTACAATGTTTTATGAATCAAAGCAATCGACTGAATTCGGGCTTGGCCTTCTTTCAGAATGATTTTAGCATTTTCATCACTGATGTTAAGATTCTGAAGTTCTAAAATTCCGGAAATAATCTGCAGATTGTTTTTTACCCGATGATGGATTTCTTTCAGCAGCATTTCTTTTTCGGCTAAGGATTCTTTAATCGTATCGTTTTTTGCCGAAATCAGATTGTTTTTCTGTTCGATTTCTTTTCGTTTTTTTCTGGAATTGCGCAGATAATATAAAGTGGTGATCAGAATTATACCCAACGCCATGGCAACAATGTATAGAATCCCTTTTTCTTTCCGGTCGATATCCGACTGCTGTTTTTCAATCACATTGTCTTTTTGTTCCAATTGGTACAAAATGTCGTTTCCGGCCAGCAAAAGGCGTTGTTTTACAGAATTTATCGAATCACTTAAACGAAAAGCCTTTTCATAATAGGCATAGGCTTCGTCCTTATTGTTCTGAAATTTTAATAATTCAGCTTTTGCTTTGTAATAGCCAACTTTAGTTTCAGGAGAAATTCCTTTCGGCATCAATTCTTCTATTTTAGCTATGTTTTTCTGCGCTTCGACATAATTTTTCAGATGAATGTTACATCCGGAAAGTAAAATGATGCTTTTAATGGTTCCGCTGTTATTGTCGTTGTTTTTAATTCCGATGGCGGCATCTTCTTCAAGTAAGGAAACCGCGGTTTTATAGTCGTTTTGTCTTATTTTTAAAACGGCAATATTTCCCTTTACCACACCGGATAATCTGTTGTACGTTTCAAAATCCGATTTTTTAATAGCAGTTTCGGCTTTCTGTAATGCTAAAGTGTAGTAGTGATAAGCGCTGTCAATCTGGTTGTTCATCGCATAATAAAATCCTAAATCGTTATAAGCAGACGGAACGATCAAGGAATCTCGTTTTGGATTCTTGATTAATTCGGCTATTTCCGATTTTAACTGCGGAATCGCTTTATCATACAAAAACAACCGCGCGTATAAATTGCTTTTGATGTTGTAACTCCACAAAGGAAAGGAAGCCCCTTTTTTACGAAGTTGTGCTATTTCAGCATTAATTTTGAAAACGGTAGAATACAAATTCAGGTTCAGATACGATTTTTGCAATCCTACGAGCACATTCATATTTTCCGAGTCGGAAAGCTTGTAGTCTTTATCATTTTGGATTTCCTTTAAAACCTCAATCGATTTCAATTCGTCTTCCTTAATATTATAGACTTCTGCCAATGCGAATTTGTAGCGAATGATTGCCTTTTTGTTGGATTTGATTTGCTCGTCAGATGAAAGTTTTGGGAAATTCAGATAGAAAAAATCCCGATACGCTCTTTTTTGGTTCAGATTCAGCTTTTCATAAAAAGCAACTTTATCGATACCGTTTTTGGTTTGATAAGCGGTTTTAATTTTGTCGGCGGTTTGCCCGTTTCCGACGCATAATTGGAAAAAAAGTAGGAGGGAGAATATGTTTTTAAGTGAAAACGACATTAATCTAAGAGTTCAATTTTTACCGAAAGTTCTCCGTGGGACGTTTTATCGGCTATTTCCATGAAGGCTTTTTTGGTCAAATCAATTTCTCTTCCTCTGGAAAAAGGGCCGCGATCATTGATGGTAACGACAACCGATTTATCATTTGCCAGATTGGTCACCCGCACTTTTGTTCCGAAAGCCAACTCACGATGCGCAGCGGTATAACCGGAATTGTCAAAACGCGCCCCGCTGGCTGTTTTTCTTCCGTTGAATTTGTCGTGATAGTAGGAAGCAACGCCTTTACTTTTATACAGTTTTCCTTTTTCAGATGATTTTGAATGACTCGTGGTTCTGATTTTAGATCCCGAAGAGCCGCAACTGTTCATTAGAAAAGTAAACGATAAAAGTAAAAGCGCTGCTGTTTTATATGAAAATAACTTCATTGATTTTTATTTGAAATACGAGAACGTTTCGTTGTTTTCAATTTTAAGCAAACTTTCGTAAATCAGTTTGATTACGTTTTCCACATCTTCTTTGTGAACCATTTCCACAGTCGTATGCATATAACGCAACGGAAGGGAAATCAATGCCGACGCTACGCCGCCGTTACTGTAGGCAAAAGCATCGGTATCGGTACCTGTTGCTCTTGAAGTCGCATGACGCTGGAATGGAATTTTATTTTCTTCGGCTGTTGTTACAATCAGTTCGCGTAGATTATTCTGTACCGCTGGTGCATAAGCAATTACCGGACCTTTACCCATTTTTAAATCGCCTTCAATTTTCTTTTCAATCATTGGAGTAGTGGTGTCGTGGCAAACATCGGTTACAATGGCAACATTTGGTTTTATGGTGTGCGTGATCATTTCGGCACCACGTAAGCCAATTTCTTCCTGAACCGAATTCACGATATACAATCCGAAAGGTAATTTCTTTTTGTTTTCTTTCAATAAACGCGCTACTTCGGCAATCATGAATCCGCCCATACGGTTATCAATGGCGCGACATACGAATTTATCATTGTTCAAAATCATGAATTCATCCGGATACGTAATTACGCAACCCACATGAACGCCTAATTTTTCCACTTCTTCTTTGGTGGAGCAACCACAATCAATGAAAATATTATGCAAGGTTGCCGATTCTTCTTTACCGCGATTACGCGTATGAATCGCCGGCCATCCGAAAACACCTTTCACGATTCCTTTTTTAGTATGAATGTTCACGCGTTTCGAAGGTGCAATTTGGTGGTCGGAACCTCCATTACGGATTACGTAGATTAATCCGTCATCGGTGATGTAATTTACATACCATGAAATTTCATCGGCATGCCCTTCAATAACTACTTTATATTTCGCATCCGGATTGATAACTCCCACAGCACTTCCATAGGTATCCGTGATAAATGTATCCACGTAAGGTTTTAAATAGTCCATCCAAAGTTTTTGTCCGCTTTCCTCATAACCTGTTGGCGAAGCATTATTCAGATAATTCTCTAAGAAGGTTAGGGATGATTTGGATAGTATTGATTTCGTTGCCATAAAATATTTTTTTGCTAAAATAATAAATTGGCATTAGAGTTGTTAGTATAATGTATATTTTTGATATAATAATTAAGTCTATGAAGCGATACCTTTTTTTGAGCATTTTTCTGTTTTTTTACTCCTATATATATAGTCAGGTTACCAATGATACTATCGGAACTCAGGTTCAGGATACTTCTGTGGTTTTTAAAACCCAAATGGAAGAAATGTTTATCGGAAAAGATAAGGCCTACATGGAAGAAATGGAGCGCATTAAAAAAATACAACGCAGAGTGTTTAAAGTGTATCCTTATGCAAAGTTGGCGGCCGAGAACCTGAAAATTCTTAATGCCAATATGGCTAAGCTTAAAACAGAACGGGAGAAAAAGAAATACTTCAAAATTGTAGAAAATTATCTGGAAAACGAATTTGAAGACCGCCTCAAAAAGTTTTCCCGCAAAGAAGGTCAGGTTTTGGTAAAGTTAATTCATCGTCAAACCGGAGAAACCACATTTAAGCTGGTTAAAGATTTGAAAAGTGGTTGGAAAGCCTTTTGGTCCAATAATACGGCTCGATTATTCGATATTAATTTAAAAGAAGAATACGACCCAATGAATGAATTGGACGATTTTTATATTGAAGGGATGCTGATAAAAGCTTTCAAAGAAGGAAAACTGCAACGTCAGGATCCTGCCAAGCCAATTGATTTGGCGGAACTTTCCGCCACCTGGAAAGAAAGACTGAATAAATCCCGTAAAGCGCGCGAAGAAAAAGCTGCGAAAGAAAAAGCATTGGAAGAAGAAAAATAAAATTTAAAGCCCGGAGCGAAAGTTTCGGGCTTTT
>NZ_AVBI01000025.1 GCF_000498475.1 Flavobacterium cauense R2A-7
GGGACGTTAACGGCAATTTTGAAATAACTAAACTTAAATGAATGCGAATTTTTCTTGAAATGTTAGGCGGTCATGTTTTAATAAGTATTGTAACGTGTTACATACTTTTTTTGATAACTGAATTCCAAGAAACAAACTCAGTAATTCTTTTTGTTGTTTTTATGTTTCTTCTATTTTTATATTTCTATAGTGGCTATTATTACACAAAAGAAAGAACTAATTGGTACAAGTATTTTTCTGTAGCAATTATTGGCATTTTGTTTTGGATAATTTGTGCTTCAGTATCTTCAGGAAATACAAATTACAAAGAAAACAATAATGCTGGTATTTGGTTTTTATATGAACTTTATATCTTACCAAAATCATCTTTAGTCTTAAATTCTGATCATTATTCTCTAAAACTTGATTTATTCCAAAAGTTTATATTCCCAATTATTTTCTCTTTATTTCAATTTACAGGCGGTTACATCAAAGTGCAAAAAGTAAAAAACAGCCGTTAACAGCGGTTTTGAGCAAGTGGGGCTTTAGGGCAAAATTTAAAGTTGGTTTTGTATTTGTAAACTAAATCTTTAATTTATACTTTTGGGAGAACAATCCCCCACCTTCTCAAAGCCGGCGGGACGTTATGCACAATGCAATCTCAACGCGACGTAAAAAACCATTATTATGAAACTGAATGTTAAAATCTTACTTATAACTTTTTCTATTCTTTTTTTTGGTTGTAATGAAACAAAGAAAATTGAAAAGGAATCCTTAGAGACGAATCTTAGTAAACAAAATACAGATTCTTGGGTTTATGGTAAATGGGTTATTTACAATTCAGATTTACTCCCTTTTTCGCATCCTTCATTTTGTGACGAGTTAAATTTGAATTCAGTTTTCGAATTTAAAAATGATGGAGAAATAAATATATATAACTCTGAAAATCAAAAATGCAATAAAGATCAAACATATAGAATTTTTGAAAACGAAATTGATATTAAGGAATATGATATGGTTTTCACTTACGAAATTTTAAAAAAGTCAAATGACAGTTTAGTTTTAATACGTAAACATTTGCGTAATAATTTTAAAATTTATTTAAAGAAACAATAGCCATGCACTGTGCATAACAGCGGTTTTAAGAAATGGCGGGGACAGTGTGTAATTGGAGGAGCCAGTGCTTGCACTTCTCTCCTACTTTTGAGCTTTTTTCTTTCAAACTTTTAGGTATATTTGTAAACATCAGTAACAAAATTCCGCCACTTCTTAAAGCCGGCGGGACGTTATAAGCAACCTTGGAAAAACGTGACGTCCTAAAATTGGTTGACTAAAAATTAAACGCTTTCAAAATGGACAGAAACTTATCTTATTTTGTTTATCAACCTCCAAAATCAAATTCTCATGGACATGGTGTGAGAGATAAAAACATCCTCCGAGGATTAAAAAAAGTAATCGATGTTTTTACTGAAAATTTTGGTGAGATGCAATCTGATAAATTGGAATTAGATCTTTACTATGATAAGGCAAATGAAGAAGAATTCATTCTTGCAAAAAATACAATATCAAAATTAGAAGAATTCTTAGGGTTATCTATTAGACAGTGGGAAAATACAGGATATGAACATCTAAAAGATTCAATGTCATGGGAAAATGATAAAAAAAATATTTTTGACTTATTAACCTATTTAAACACATATGAGGACGAAGCCTTATTACCGTTAAATCAGTTTTCAATATCACAGTTCTACAATTATGGTGACAATAAAACAGCTAATGGCTATATAATGTGCTCCATTGAATCCGGAAAGCTATTTATTAGACTACATTTAATTTTGCCTTATCCTATTGAAGATGAAAGAGCTTATGAATTAATTGGTAAGTTAAATAAAGAACTTCCTTTTAAATTAAGTAATAAAAATTTCAAACGCTTAGGTCCAAATAAAAATAGGTATGGACAATGGAAACTTGATGATGAAATACAAAAGCGTCTTGATTCTTATCTAAAATAAAGGCTGCTTATAACAGCGGTTTTGTGCAAGTGGGGTTTTGGGGATTTTTTGGAATGGTCAGTGAGTGCATTTCTTCTTTAAAAAGAAGTTTTTTCTTAATTACTTTTCGGTATATTTGTAATCGTCAGTAATAAAAATCCCCACCAGCACAAAGCCGGCGGGACGTTAACTGCAACCGTCGCATAACGAGCGTGTAAACGTTGCGATTTAATCATTTTGCGAAAAAACTTTGTGTAATTGTTCCGGTTAAGATAGAATTCTTAATGGAGAATGTATATTTCCTAACGGCAAGAATAAAACTCGTAACGGCAAGTATATATTTTCTAATGGCAAATAGTAAACTTTAAACGGCAAATATAGTTTTCGTAACTGCAAGAATAAAACTCTTAATGGCGATAATAGTTTTCTTTATGGCAATAATAGTTTTCTTTATGGCGATGATAGTTTTCTTTATGGCAATGATAGTTTTTTTTATGGCAAAAATAAATCTACTTCGGGAAATTAAATTTAAAAAGTCAAGAACGGCTGCAGTTAACAACGGTTTTATGCAATGGCGGCGCTTGGGATTTTTCGGGAAAGTTTTTGCTCGCACTTTTTGTATTAAAATTCACGTTTTTCTTTCACTCTTTTCGGTATATTTGTAAACATCAGTAATAAAAAAGCCGCCACTGACATAAAGCCGGCGGGACGTTAGCTAAAATTGCTCAGACCGTTTATTTTTAAGCATATACAGCAGTATTTCATAACATAAATCCAGTTACTTTTTTTGTCTAAGTATTGCGTGTTACTTTGTCGAGTTTCTTGTGTTTACGTTGCGTGAAAACCTTTGTCCATAAATCTAAAGCAACTTCAGCTAACAGGCAGTTTTATGCAATGGCGGCGCTTGGGATTTTTTGGGGAAGTTTGTGCTCGCACTTCTTGCACAAAAATTCACTTTTTTCTTTCATTCTTTTCGGTATATTTGTAAGCAACAGTAATAAAATTCCGCCACTGACATAAAGCTGGCGGGACGTTAGGCGACATATTAGAAAAACGAAGTAAATAGAATAAAGTTCTTTAAAATCTTGGAGTAGTAGAGAGTTGGATTAATAACTTAATACAAGAAGTTATTGTTGGTCTTGTGTGTGATTATATAATTAAAAAAATAAAACATATGGGTAAACTATTCAATAAAATCGCCGGAGGTTCTTCCTTCACAATAATTTCAATCATTATTAACGTGGTATTTCTTTTTGGTGGGCAGACCATCCCATCCAGCAGACTTGTCCAAACTGAAATTTCTTGTAAAGTTCCAACATTTATAAATCCAAGGGGTTGGTAAGAGGTTCGACTCCTCGGTCTGCTGCAAATTAAAAGGCTACGAATTCGTAGCCTTTTTTAATCTAATTCACATATGAAAATAATTGATAAAACATCTATTCTTAAAAATTTACCACTCGAAATAAGTCGAGATGAAATCCTCATTTTCGATTCGTTAAGGTTTACATTAGAAATGATTGATCATTCTTATGATAAGCTTATTGAAAGTCTATTAAAAATATCAAAAGGTGAACCAGACAGAAATGTTCCCGCAATATTTGGTTATGGTTGGTCAATAATAGATAATTCCGTTAGAATTGCTAATATTTGCAAACAACTACCTTGGGAAAACGAAAATGAAATATTGGGTCATTTACATTATTTAAAAAACTTTAGAAATACATATCAACACTTAGATGAAAGAATTCGAGAATCACTACTTAAAACCGAAAGCCCATTTTATGGCGTAATTTCATGGGTTTTTAAAGATTTAACAAATCAAAAATTTAATCTTTACCAGCTAATTAGCGGAAATCTAGTTGTCGGACCTAACGCAAAACAAACAGTTCCCGATTTGAAAAATAGTAATGAAGAGATAAATTCAATTTTATTACATACTGTCAATAAAAAAGCTGAACTAATAGAAACGGATTTAACAAAGGCTCTATTTAACTTGAAAAAACTAACTAATGAGTTAGAAAGAAGATTAGAAGAACACTGCAAAGAAAATAATATAAAGGCTTTGGATTGGAGTAAAAGACAAGACATCGTTATTAAAATAATAACTGAATAATAAATACGTCGCCTAACAGCAGTTTGCTGCAAGTGGGGCTTTAGGGCAAAAATAATGTTGGTTTTGTGTTTGTAAACTTACTCTTAAATTTATACTTTTGGGTAACCAATCCCCCACCTGCAGCAAGCTGGCGGGACGTTGGCAGCAATA
>NZ_AVBI01000026.1 GCF_000498475.1 Flavobacterium cauense R2A-7
AAGCCGGCGGGACGTTATGCGACATTTAAAAAAAACTAGAACGCTAACTTCTTTTAATAAATAGAAACCTAAAATGAAACAGAGCATATTTTACATTTTTTTTGCTGCGACGTTACTTTTATGTTTTTTAACTAGCTGTAAAAAAATTAATCATGAAGATTTAAATCAGGTTTGGGTCGAACATTCTTATGAAAATAGAATAGTAACATATAAAAGTCAACCTAACTTTGAGAAAAATAAAGGCGGTACAATTTTTAAAAAAAATGGAGTTTTTATAAGTAAACAAAATGCAAGTGATTGCGGAACACCTCCTATTCATTATACAATTGAAACAGGAAGATGGAAATTTATTTCTGATTCAACAGTTGATGTAAAACATAAATATTGGGGCGGAGATGCTCATTCAGTCATTAAAATTATTAAACTAACTCCAGACGAATTAAAAATTAAATTTATAGTTTCCGAAAGATAAACGTCGCATAACAGCGGTTTAGCTCCATTACGCCTGTAAAGCACTATATTTATTGATTTTTTTAGTTTTCAAACATCCATTAGTACAACATAAGTACAACAAATCAGAACTTTTTTACATGCTTATAAATACCTCTTTTTTTAAGTTGTGCTTTGCGATTTATTTTTTGAAATTCTGCTAATCGTCCACAATAATATTCGTCTGTTGCTTTTGCAAATCCATTGATCAAAAGCAAATCATTTAAGCACTCCCCTCCTGGCAAGATTACATATCCTAATTGTCGGTTCCAATAATCGTAGAAGTTATCCTGTTCTGTAATTATCGTTACAACCGTTTTAGGCGGTGCTACTTCCAAAACATAATGCAAGGCTTCCAATCCTAATTGGATTAAAAATTGGGCTGCTAAACGTGTTTTCTGTTCGTCCTCTTTCATCTTTCTATTGTACTTTACTTCTGGTGCATCTAAACCATAAAGTCGTATCTCTTTTCGCAAACGAGTGAAAAGGTTGCTAATGATTATGCTGTCTCCATCTAAGACTTCATCTATTTGCCAATGGGTTTCCACTAAATAGGGTGCTTTTGCATTGTATTGCATTGATTTTCAGTATTTTAAGTTATTGTAAATCAAAGATAATGAATGATATTTGAGTATAAAATTTCACTTAAATATTAACTTCTAAAATCTTTACAAAATGGCTAGACAGAAAGGCGTTTTAAAGTATGTGGGAACTCTTGGAGATGTTCGCCACTTTAAAATTAAAGGACAAGAAGGGTACTTTGCCGGAATGGTAGGTGGACCTTCAGGGGAGCAAGTTTTATCAGCTCCAGAATTTGAAAGAACTCGTGAGAACATGAACGAGTTTGGTGCTTGTGCTAAAGCAGGAAAATCCGTTAGAACTGGTTTATCACAAATCGTGAAGCAAATGTCTGATACGCAAGTAGCAGGGCGTTTAACCGCTATCATGAAGAAAATCAATTTAGAAGACCAAACCGAAGCCAGAGGGTATCGCAAAATTGAGATTACCACTCAAAGAAATTACTTGGTAGGTTTTGAGTTTGACAAAAACACTTCCTTAAATGGTATTTTCAATGCTCCTTACAGTGTTACGCATGACCCAGCAAGAAACACTGCTGATTTTGTAATTCCTGCGTTTAATCCAGCGAATTTGATTAATGCTCCTGCTGGTGCTACTCACTTTAGATTAATTCACACACTTTCTGTTGTGAGTGACTTTGCTTACAATGCTGTAACGAATAGTTATGATCCTATTGACACAGCACAAAATGAAGTGAGTGATGTTCAATTCAGCACTTTCTTGGATTTGTATGCTCCTGCAACTGCAACTACCATTACAGCAACTTTGCCAAATGGTATTACACCATCAACTGATGTTACCGTTCTTCAAGGTATTGGAATTGAGTTCTACCAAAAAGTAGGTTCAAACTATTACTTATTTGCAACAGGTAACTGCTTGAAAATTGAGGACGCATTTTAAGAATCCTACTTACAAATCCCTCAGGAACTCTGAGGGATTTTTTGTTTTAACTTACTAATTCAATTCCTATGGAAACAAAAATCATTCGCGTAGCACAGGGCAAACAAAGTACATTAAGCCAATTATATATCAACGGAGTATTTCAATGCTATTTACTTGAGGATAAAATACGAACAGAAAAAATAAAGGAACATACTGCCATACCTACTGGAACCTATTCACTGCAGCTTAATACTTGGGGTGCAAAAAATGTCAACTACAAAAAAGCATTTGGAAAAGTTCATGAAGGTATGATTGAGATTACAGGTTTACCAAATTTCAGTTATGTGTATATCCATACAGGAAATACGATTGAAGATACCGCAGGATGTCCGCTTTGTGGATTTGGGTTCCAACTTATCCAGGGCGATTACCGAGTTACGCAAAGTGTTATGGCTTACCAAATGATTTATCCTAAGCTAGTTGCATTAGCAAAGAACAAAGCAAACAAGATTAGTATCGAAAACAATTTCCAATTTTAAACTTGTAATGCCATGGAACAAGCTCCACAATTAATGGTACTTTTTGGAAGTTTAATAAGCTTATTATTATCGGTTGTAGCCTATTTTATCAAACAATTGCACACAGATTTCAAAAGAATGGAAAAAGACCTTGTTGAAGTAAAAACCATGGCATTATTAATTAAAACCGAGTTTAAAAGTAGCAGTGATTTACTGAACCAAAAAGTAGATTATTTAGAACACCGAATACAAAAATTAGAATTATCCATCTTTAAAAATCACGAACATGAAAAGTAATGAAATGAATATCGTTCAAAGAGTGAAAGCTCCAACACCAAAGTTTTTCAAAGTATTGAGAACAATTGGTTTAGCCTTGGCAACCGTTGGAGGAACTATCATCGCTTCACCAATTGCATTGCCGGCTGGATTAGTTGCAGCTGCAGGTTATTTGGTTTTGGGCGGTGGTGTATTGTCGGCAGTATCGCAAACCGCTGTACAAGATGACGACGAACCGAGAGTTCCACAGGAAGACAGGGTTCAATAAAACTAAAATTGCTTAAAAATTGCAATCAAAAGCTCCTATTTCAGGGGCTTTTTTTTGTTTTATACCCAATTGCTTCGCTTTTTCCAATTTTATTTAATTGGTGCGTTCATATTGCGGTTATGTATTGTTTTGCTTCGGGATAGGGATTGTTTTTGGAAATTTGATGAAATGAAAAAACCTAGCCCATCGGGGCCAGGTTTGTGTTATTTGTTTCTGTAACGGAGTAAGATGGCGTTACGGATTTCGTTGATTAAGTGAATGTTTTTTGCGTGGTGTGCTTCTTGTTCTTGCAACAACTTGAGTGCTTGGATGTTTTTGTGGTGCAGCTCGTGTTCACGCATTAATCGGGTGGCTTTTGGATTGAACTCTTTTTTGAATTCATAGAGAGATAAGAACGGAATAACGGAACCGCGAAGAAAAGGCATCCAGAATTTAGATTTCCATAGGCTCATGGCTATCCAAAAAATGTCCTCTTTTTGAGCTTCAGTTTGGAAGACTAGTACAAAGCTGTTTGTAAAAGGTTCATTGCTTGGTTTTCCGCTATTTAGTCCTTTTGATAATACGAAAAAGTGCGGTTTGGCATAGTGCGCCCCAGGTTGGTGGGTTTTAATAAAAATTGTGTCCATAATACAAGGATTTAAAAGGTTAACTTCCTTCGTCTTTCCTTCGTGATTGCCCGAAATGTGAATGAAAACCGAGATGCCCCACACACATTTTTGCAAAAGAAAAAAGGAAAAAAAAGAAAGCCGTCTTGCCTTGTGGAGGGTTTCAAAAAAGCAAGTTTTACGGATAAAATACTACCCATATGCGTCTGGGGAAACGGTAAGAGGATGTGGTGGTATTGAAAATGTATGGGTGGAGATTTTATCCGGAACCGAAGGCTTGAACTTGCTTTTTTGAATACCCGGAACAAACCTTTGGCTTCTTTTTTATCCTTTTTTTTGTAAAAATGTTTACCCCAAATGTTCTTATGAAATGGGGTTTTAGGGGTGTTTAATCGGGACTGGTAAACAAGGGTGTGGTTTTCTTTTTTTAGATAGACGACCTCGACTACGCTTGGTTTGACAATGTTTCTTTGTGAAGATGAGAAAAAAGAAAAACACACTCTTGTGGTAGTATGATTTTTGAGGATGCTTGATAGTTCAGTTAGCAGTCGCGGTTTTCAGTTAGCAGTTAAAGTCTGATGGAAATGGGAAGCATCTTCAAAAAACAATGCAAATTACGTTAGCGGTAGCGTTCCTATTATTCTTCGGGTGGGTGCGGCTGGGAGCGGATATTTTACATAATAACCCTTATAACTTTCAGGGGGACTGCGTGGGGTGTTGGGAATGAATTATAAGGTTTATTATGTAATAATAGCTTGGGAGTGGTTTTTGTGTGTTTTTAGCGTTTGTTTTTTGGATTGGGTGTAAGTGGATAAAAAAAGGCGGACTGTGCGCGAGGGGTTGGGAAAACAGGGAGCCTTTTTTTATTGACTTACTGTGGGTAAAACAAGTGCTAAAAACACACAAAATACCACTAGTGCGGTGGGGAGCGTTGGACTGGGTGGGCGCAAATAACTTAGCGAAGCGTTCCTATTAGAAAAAGAATCCAAGAAAGCCATTTGCTTACTATTTAGCCCCGATGGGAGTGATACCGTGTTTAACGGACAGCGGGTAAATGGAAACCAAGAATGCCCGAGCCATTCGCTTCATAATATTCTGTATATGAATACTAGAACAAAAGACCTTGTGGAGTATTATCTAATTTGGTTGCTATTAGATTTACTTCATAGGGATAAGCAAATTTATTGATTGGTTCGTGTTGTAACCATTTGGATTCGTCTTCTGGTTTTAGAATGATTGGCATTCTTTTCTTGGTGTTGTGGATTTCTGCCATTAGTTGATTTGCTTGTGTGGTAACTATGGAATAGGTGTCTTTAATTTCTCCAGTGATTTGATTTACCCATTGGGAATAGATTCCTGCAAAGGCAAATAAATCTTCATTACCAATACCTATTTCGTACTTGACTTTATTTTTGCCTTTACTGTCTTGCCATTGCCATTCATAGAAACCATTGGCAATTACTAAACATCTCTTGTTGATAGAATTTTTGAATGATGGTTTTTCTTCTATTGTTTCTATTCGTGCGTTTAGTGTTAGTTTTTTTATGTCTTCGTCTTTAGACCAGGAAGGAATTAATCCCCAATTGAAATGTTTAATAGTATTGGGGTTTTCATCTGTTATTACTGGATTTATTCCAAAATCAAAACCATTTATATCCATAGCAGGTTTGAAAAGTTCTTTCTTTTCTATTTTTGCTTTAAATCTGTTTTCGACTTCTAAAGCTAGTTTTGTTTGTTTTGAATGGAAGCACATGTTTTGATTTTTAACGTTTTGCGGCTTGGCGAAGTGGCGGAAATCGAAGCACAAATGTTCAGTTTTGCACAAAAATTCAATCGATGAAATGCCGTTGAATTTAGCACTGAACCCGCCATTTTGCCAAACCGCTGTTATGTGTTGTGCTATTAATCTTCTTTTTTCTCTTTACGAAACTCTCGTTTAGTGGCATCGGTAAGTTCACGAAGTTTTACTAAAACGTATCGGTCTTTGCCGTAATGATGCGTAATCACATAAAAAAGCACACCAATTCCAGCAATTAAAACATAACCTATTAACCTTTTATTGGCGGCTAAAATTGCATTGAACTGTATGCTTTTAAGATTGGTCATTACATTTTGTTGAGAAAGGTTCATCCCATCATAATATATGGCAAGATTTCCTAAACTTTCAATTTGAAATTGGTATTGAAACCAAGAAAAAATTGCTGAAAAAATACCAATGGCAATAAATGTTCTCCAAACCATCACAATACCAATAGCAGCAAGCATTTCACCTATTTCTAAATTATCTAAGGTGTAAAACCATGCAGATATAAATAGCGAACACATACCAAATCCTTTGAAAAACATAGGCAAATACCAACGTTCATAGTTGAGTTCGGGCACCATATAAAAATACATGAGCAAGCTATAAAGCATCATAGAAGCGAAGCCTGCAAAAATATAGTATTTGATAGGTTTGTGCGCATTAAACCATTTGTAAGCAAAAATACCTGCCACGATAAATCCTGGAAGCATCATCATGTTGAGATTTCCGTTATGGATAGGATCATAATTTTGAATACCTACCGTGTATATGTTTTGAACTGAGCTTAATGCCATAAACATACCTAGCATTAAAAGCATAAGCATACCGTGTTTTACATTACTTCTGCTAAAAATTTCAAATGATAAAAAAGGATATTTTAAGGTTTTTTGCCTGATGAAAAGGATTAAAAAAGTAACTACACTCAAAATGCTGGCTACCAGTATTTTTTCAGAAGTAAACCAATCTTGCTGTTTTCCAAACGAAAGCACATAGGCTAAAAGCGAAAAGCTTATTATAAATAACAATCCACTTATCCAATCTATATAATACAACGGAAGCGGCTTGTCAAAATATTTTTTGTGCATAAAAATCAAAGCCACTATAGCCAGCACCAAGCAAATAACTGTACTTTGAAAATACACATATTCCCAGCCTTTATAGTTGGCTTCTTTGGTAACAAGGTAACCACCTATTTGCGCAATGCCTAAAATAAACGGATAAAACATAGCATAGAATTTTCCTCGATTGCCATCAGGATTTAAAATCATCATTATAGGAAGCATAAATTCAATCAATGCCAACATTTTGAAAAAATTCATCAAAACGGAGATTAAAACAATGATGATAGGATGTTCGGCAGTAGCCATGATGTAATTAAATAACGCCAGCAATAGCAATATAAAAACTACTTTATCGCGAATTTTGAAAGCGAGTTTTACCCTAAAAGCAATAGGCATGGCTGCTCCCATACCTACGGTTCCGGCAAAGTTTGCCCACATAAAATATTCTGCCATTTGCCCTGTTTCGCCTACCATATAAGACAAATTGCCTACATAGATAGAACTCATAGGAAAAAGCAAGATAATGAATGCTAATATGAGCAAAAGTTGCACAGGTTTTGGCACCCAATCTTCAAAAAGTCCTTTGTTGTATCTGTTATTTTGCATTAAAGAAAATTGTTTCTAAAAATATCGTATTAAAGTAACAATAAAAAAATCATCAATCATCGCACTATTAAAAAAATTACCGCTTGATGATATTTTTAGTTTTTGTGATTACTGGATGGGATTATATTTCTTAAAAAACTCCAACATATCTTGCCAAGATTGTTTATCGGCAGCTTCGTTGTAGGCAATGGGTAAATTAAATTTTTTACCTGCTTCGGTAGATTCTACATTGGAAAAAGCGTGTGTAGCTTCAGGATAAATTTTAAACTCGTAAGTATTTCCATTTTTTTTCATTTCATTATTAAAATTATCAACATCCTTTTGAGGCACAAATTTGTCATTTCCACCATGGCAAATAAGAATTTTGGTATCTTTCATTGCAGGACTTGCCTGAAAACCCGATAAGCCACCATGAACACTTACTACTGTTTTTAAAGGAATACCCATGCTTGCCGCGCTCAATGATACTGTGCCTCCAAAGCAATATCCCATAGAAGAAATTTGGGATTTATTAACTTTAGCATGTTTGCTTAAAACATCATAAGCGGCTTGTACTCTACTTTTCAGTAAAGCAGGATTGGCGTAATATTTCCCAGCATTTTCTTGCGCATCTTTTGGATTATCTACTACCAAACCATTGCCATACATATCTATTGCCATAGCCACATAGCCCAGCTCTGCCAGCATTTTTGCTCTGCGTTTTGCATAGTCATTGTTTCCCCACCATTCGTGAACTACCATTATAGCAGGACGATTGTTTTCAATAGAATTATCATAATAAATAACTCCTTTCAACGGTGTATCTCCATCTTGATACGTTATATTTTCTTCAACAATTGAATGCGTGCTGTTTTCGTTATTCGTTGCGCTTGAGTTTGTTTTGCACGAGATAACAGACAATGCAACACAAAGTGTAATTATGAATTTAAGTGATTTCATATTTAAAAAGTTTTATTTTTTATTTATTTTCTATCTGAACAATCATATTCATTCCTGCTCTGAGTTTGTCTATGTCTTCTTTATTATTTTTTTCAGTAAATTCTATTCTTACGGGTATTCGTTGTTGCACTTTAATAAAATTACCCGAAGCATTATCTGTAGGAATATTAGAATATCGAGCTCCAGTAGCACCTGATATGGCGGTTACTTTTCCTTCAAATTTTTTACCGCCCAGCGCATCGGCTTTCATGGTAATAAGTGTTCCGATAGTGATGTAAGGCATTTGTTTTTCTAATAAATTGGCAGTTACCCATTTGGGTCCGGCTACTATGGTGGCTACTTGCTGTCCGGGTTGTAAAAGTTGCCCTTCGTTTATCATTCTTCTGCCCATTATACCATCATTTGGTGCGGTAATGGCACAATATGATAAATTGAGTTTTGCCATATCCAAAGCAGCTTTGGTTCTTTGTATTTCGGCATCGTTTATTTGTAAACGCGATTTTACTTCGGAGGTTGAAAAAGAAGCGGTTTGTTTTTGCTTTAATAAGGCATCGTAAGCGGCTTTTTGGGCATCGTATTCTGTTTTTATTTGGTCGTATTGTTGCCTTGTAACTGCTTCAGAGTTCAAAAGATTTTCATATCGTTTTAGGTTTTGTTCGGCATTCCATAATCTTGCTTTTGCTCCTGCTATATTCGCTTCCAGCACGCTGATATTGTTGGATACGGTATTTACAGCAGAACCTGTGGTGTTTTTTTGAGCCAAAGCATTGGCATAAGCGGCTTCGGCTTGCCCCAGCTGCGTTAAAATTTCTCGGTTATCTAAAAGAATAAGGGTATCGCCTTTTTTTACTTGTTGATGTTCTATAAACTTAATTTCTTTGATATAAGCAGAAACTCTTGTGTTTATTGGGTTGATAAACTCTTCTACTTGCGCGTTTTCGGTGTAGTCGTTTTCGCCAATGTGAAGATAATTTCGTACAATATAATACGTAATACCCGCTAACACTAAGATAACAACCATATTAGAGAGATAAGCCCTAAACTTATTTTTCTTAATATCATTGTTTTCTTTGTTTCTCGCCGTTTCTATTTTCATTCCAGCTCGTGGATTTACGGGTTTTTGCTCCGCTACGGGTGGCTGGTTTTCTGCTTCGGGTAATGGAACATTGTCCTTGATGTCTTTTTTTGAGCTCATGTAGAAATAAATTTTATAAAGTTCCTGTTGCTTTTATTAAATTATAATATTGAAATTCGATATTGATTAAAGCGTTTTCGTAGTCAATATCGGCTTGAATTTTTTGATTTTGTGCATCAATCATTTCAGCCTGAACGGCTAATTGATTTAAGTATTTGGCTTCAGTAATTTTGTAATTTTCATCAGCTAATCGCTTGGACTCTAAGGCTATTTTTTCTTGAGCAATAGCTTCATTATACTTTACATAAGCTGCATTGATAGCCGTTTTTAAATTTTGTTCGGTGAGGTGTAACACTTCACTGGCTTGATTTTTTAGCAGCTTTCCACTTTTGAGTTTTGCTTTGGTTTTGTAGATATTATCAAGACTATAATTTAGCGACAATCCTACTTGCCAAGCATTCAGGTAAACATCTCGGGCAGGGAAAGAATTCATCAGTGGTCTTTGCATATTGTAGCCACCAAAGGCAGACAAACTTGGAAATCTATCGGTTTTGATTATTTCGATGTTTTTTTCTGCTATCTCTATATTTTTTAAACCCGATTTGTAAAGTGGATTGTTGTTCGAAGACAATAGATAATAATAATCTAAAGAGTTTTCTTGTTGCAATAATGAATTTTGATGCAAAGGTTTTATGATAGTACCTTCTTGAAATCCTAATGCAATGTTGAGTTGGTAATTGACAATACTTCTATTATTAGTTGCGGTAAGTATGATTTGGTTTAAATTTTGAATGGCAAGCTGAGCACGTATCACTTCATTACGAGTTATCATTTGTTGCTCATAAAACTTTTGTACATTTTTCAATCGTTCTTCGGCAAGTTTTTTATTGTTTTCTAAAACCCGCAACTGATTTTCTATTCTTATTAAATCTAAATAATTAGAAATGACCAAAAACTTGATATTTTGTTTGTCTTTTTCCAAATCGAGTTCGGAAAGTTGTGTTTTTAAATTTGCGGCTTCTATACTTTTATTTATCAATCCGCCTTTATACAAAAGCTGCACCGCTTGTAAGCCAAAGGTGTTTCCAAAATTAGGAATGTCAACATCTACTTTATTGCCAAAGTTTTTATCCAACAAAAAAACATCTCCTAAGTACGAAGCCGTAGCCGAAAAATTCAGGGTAGGAATTCTCTGAAGTGCTGCTACTTTGGCTTGTTGCTGATTTATTTCTACTGAAGTTTTAGAAACAGCAAGTTGCGGATGGTTTTGTAAGGCTAATTCTATGGCTTGGTTTATAGATATGTTTTTTGTTTCTTGAGATATTGCTGTTTGATACAGTAACAAAGAGAATATAAAGGAAATATGTATGAGTTTAATTTTCATTTATTTTTTTAATTTCTGTATTATAAGAAAAGGTACTATGTAATAATAAAAACAGTTTTTAATTGTCTATAATATTTTTTTCTTCATTTTTTGTTCGTAGGACACTATATACACATCTAGCGACTGCAATAGGCTCTGAATTTTGATCTTGAAATAGTTGAATATCTACCTTGATAATAGTTTTTCCATTTTTTATTACTTTAGCTTTTGCGTAGATATCCTCATGAGCAATTGCTGCATGTAAATAATCTATTCGCATGTCAATGGTATTGAGCTTATCTTTAGGAGATTGTAAACAAGTAACACCCGCCACACCTCCAGTAGTGTCTGCGATAGAGGCTAAAATACCACCATGCCATCGCTTTTGCAAAAAATCCCCAACGAAATATTCTTTAAAAGGCACGTGGATATATGTAAAACCAGGTTTTATTTCCATAATTTTTAAGCCAAAAATTTTATTAGCTGGCATATAATTTTCAATGGCATTTTTTATCAATTCAAAAAAGTGGTCTTGCATAAATTTGTTTTATTCATTTGTTAATTCTCCTTTAGCAAACGCATATGAACGAGCAATAATTTTTTTTACTATTTCTTTTTCTGCTTCGTTTCTTGGTGCATATACCATAATAAAATTATGGGTTAGATATCCCATTTTTGCAACAGGATGTAACTCTCCCCAACCTTGTTCTATAACGTAATTTGCATCCATAATTGGTAATCCTAAGTGCATACTACTATCGGGTGAAGGATGAAAATGAGCAAATTCGTTTTCAATCATAAAAGCACTGCAATCGTTGCACATTTTGTCTTCTGAAAGACACATTGCTTCAGCACCAGGCATAGATATTTTACTATGTTCCTTTTTAATTTCGGGAAGTGAAAACGCCCAATTCATAATATCTTCAATGATCTTGCGGTCTTCGGGTTGCTGATTTAGTTGGATGTGTGGATTGCGTGATGTTGTCTGTGGTCTTTCACCATCTCTTTTGGGAATTTCAAATGTATTATTTGTTGTCATTTTCAATTTTTAATAAATTAATTGCTGATGTTGTAATGTTTTTGATGAGGATTGTGTTTATATAGTTTTCAAGTAGTTTTTCGGAGTTTAATTGCAGCTTTTCAGAATAATACTTTTTATTTAAAATAAAATTGATGTAAGGGCCAAGGATGTAGATTGATAAAGTGTCTAACAGTTTGTTTTCAAAAAAAACTTTTTCTTGGATTCCTTGCTTGATTATGGTTTGTAAAATAGTGTCGTTATGTTTTTTTACCCTGTAATATACATCACTTGAAACTACTCTTTGTTTTAAAGATAATTCAGAATGTAAAAGGTTGAAAAACGCCTGATTCTTCAAGATTTTTTTAAGCAGAATTTCTATAATTTGAGCCAAAGATTCTTCTACATTTTTTGAATTTGTAATTTCTGTATCATAGATTTTAATATCATTTAATTTTTCTTCTATAATGTCTTCCAACAACTGTTCTTTTGAGTTGAAGTAATACGAAATCATAGCCAAATTCACGTTTGCTTGTTTGGCAATTTCTCGCACAGAAGTTGCTTCAAATCCATTCTTAGAAAACAGATTAAAAGCAGTTTGTTTGATAATTTCTTTTTTTTCTTGGCTCACCATTCTGCAAAGAATTTTTGCAAATGTAATAAAATTTATCAAACGTACGTTTAAAATTTTCTAACATTTTTTTTGTAGACTCGCAGAAGCATAACACATAACTAGTAAATTTCATCAAATATATACAACTTTTTTTAAATCTTAATTGTAATTATTTCATCAATTCTAGTTGTATATGATTTGGATAATTTTTCTTGTTTCATTTTCCATTGTCTCCCAAGTGATTGATTGGCGAACTTGATTTTGTTTTTGCCATAAGCTCTATTAAGTTTATCAACTACTGACATTAGGGGTTGGTGTTTTGGATTTGAGGTGTTGAATAGTGATAATTGGGTTTGGTCGTTTGGTGTTAATCCCATTACTATTACTCCTGCTTTTTTGTAATTGTAGCCTTCTTTGAAAATTGCTTTTAATCCAATTTGAGCGTACTTGTTTAACTCGATTGTTGAGTTTGTTGGGAAATCGGTATTGATTACTATGTTTCTTGAATACTGTGGTTGGTCCTTTCTGAAATAATTGGTGTGCAGAAAAACCATTATCATGTTGCAATGGCTATTTTGTCTTCTTAGTTTTTCGGAACAGGAAGTTGTGAACGTTGCTATACGTTCTGAAATATCTTCCAATTTTGTCATTGGTTTTTCAAATGATCTTGTTGTAGCAATCATTTTTTTACTTTTTGGAGTTTCTAAATCCAATGTTGGTTTTCCTTCTAATTCGTGTTTTAATCTCAACCCTACAACTGCCATTTCTTTTCTAACCCAATCATCGTGTAATTGTGTGAATTGATAAGCATTGAAAACATTAACTGCCTGTAAGCGTTTTGCGTGTTTTCTTCCAATACCCCAAACATCTTCAATTTTAGTCCATTTAAGGGCTTTTATTCTCTTTTCTTCAGTATCTATCACATAGACACTTTTGGTACGTTCTGGGAACTTCTTTGCAATTTTATTGGCTACTTTAGCTAGTGCTTTTGTTGGTGCAAACCCAACACTTATGGGAATACCTGTATTTTTAGTTACGGTTCTTTGAATTTTAATTCCGTACTCTTCCAGGTTAAAGAATTTAAATCCTTCAAATTTTAGAAAAGCTTCATCAATACTATATACTTCAATATCGGGTGTAAAAGTTGAAAGTATGTTCATGACTCTGCTGCTCATATCACCATACAAGGCATAGTTTGAAGAATAAACAAATACATTGTTGTCTTCGAATAGTTTTTTGAATTCAAATGCTGGAGCACCCATTGGAATGCCTAATGCTTTAGCTTCGTTAGAACGCGCAATAACACAACCATCATTATTGGAAAGTATTACTACTGGTTTTCCAATTAAATGTGGTTCGAATACTCTTTGACAAGAGGCGTAAAAGTTATTGCAATCTACTAAGGCAAACATTTTTATATAGTGTTCAGTGTTCAGTTACTAGTGTTCAGTATTATTTGAACTTTGTTCAAAAGGATAGCCTACTTTGTAGGAGATACTTTGGCAAGCTCAGTATGACAAATTACGGTTAAAATGTTTTAATGCTATGGATTACTATTCCCCAAATCATTAGTTCGTTTTCTTCTGTAACTTTTATGGGTTTGTAGTCTTCATTTTCGGCAATTAACCAAACTACGTCATTTTCTTTTTTGATTCTTTTTACTGTAAAATCTCCATCTATTTGACAAATAGCAATTTTACCATCTTGTGGTGCCAAGCTTTTATCAATGATTAATAAATCTCCATCGAAAATACCTGCGTTTTTCATGGAATTGCCTTTTACTTTGGCAAAAAAAGTACTGTCTTTATGTTTTATTAATTCTCTATTTAAGTCGATTGTTAATTCGATAAAGTCATCTGCAGGAGAAGGGAAACCGGCACTAATACCTACATCAACATATGGTAGTTCCAATTCTGTTGAGAAATCAGGCGTGTAAAAGTCAAACACTTTAGTAGTATGTAAATTCTTTAGTTTCATATTTCTTAGAATACAATTTTAAAATACTCTTCTTTTGTTTGTAACACTTGTTCAATTTCTGACCAATTTTTATCAGTCAAGACTTCCATATTCCCTGGATCAAAAACTGTGATATGAATTTCATCAGAACCTAAGTCTTTTACTTTTTGAAATAGTAACTTAAAGTATGTGTCTTCTACTAGCTTATTGGTATTGTGCATTTCTAACAATGAATCATAATCTAATTCAAAAGGTAAATGAATATAAATGTGTTCCTCATGAAATAAGAAAGCTTCGTCACCATGAACCAATATTTTATGTTCAATGTTGCTTTCTTCATAATTGTGAAAGTTGAATTCGATAGCTTCAGAATTATTATTTACTTCTATTTCCTTTAGTAAATTATTGTTTCTGAATACTTTTAGATTTTGATTTAGTTTATTAGCTATTAGTTCAAGACTATTATTATCTTCCTGAATATCAAAGTTGTTTCTAACTATTAGAACTGGTTCTTTATATGTGTTTTCAAAAGTATCCATAGCAAAATCTATTTTATACAAAGTTACTAAAGAAGTTATTAGCAACGCAAAAATTAACGAAATGAAGCAAACAAAGAATTGATGCTAGGAATACTTGGACTAGGAGCGATTTTTGTGCAGCTGAATGAGGTAATTTTATTTATTATAGTTTTGCACTTATTTGCACTAAAAGAATTTTTAAATTATCTTTATACTTTATTTAATTTCCTATTAAAAATGAGAACAATAACAGCAAAATTTAGCGGAGAACAAAAAAACTTAGAAATGTTTTTAAGTTGTGGAATTTCTGATTACAGTTCTAAATTTTTAGGTTTAAATAAACTGTCAGTTGAATGGGTTGTGGATGAAGAATCTAAGGAAAAAGCTATTGAAGATTGTATGTCAATGGTAAATACTCATCAAATGGAATTGTGGGATATTGAGTTTAAAAGTATTTCTTAAAACACTTCATCAATTACAATTCCAAATCCTTTGAATAAGATTCTTGTGTTTCTTCTTCTAAATACATTTGTAATTGATTTTTAGTTTCAAAACCACTTATTTTTTGTTTGTATTCTAAAGCTATTTTAGGATTTTCAATTTCCAATTTTCTATTTTTACTTATTTCTAGAAACTCTGTTTCCATATCTATACCTAGAAATCTTCTGTTAGCCAAATTAGCTGCTATTCCGGTTGTTGAACTGCCTGCAAATGGATCTAAAATCCATGCCCCTGGTTTAGTTGAGGCCAAAATGATACGCGTTAATACTGATAACGGTTTTTGGGTTGGATGTTTACCACATGATTTTTCCCATTTAGCAATAGCAGGTAATTTCCAAACATCCTTCATTTGTTTGTTTCCGTTTAGTTGCTTCATTAATTCATAATTGTAGTAATGTGGCACCTTTTCTTTTTTACGCGCCCAAATAATCAATTCAGCTGAATGCGTAAAAAATCTGCATGAAAAATTAGGTGGTGGATTGTTCTTTTCCCATGTAATTACATTTAAGATTTTAAAATCTAACTCTTGCAATAATTGTCCTATTGAGAAAATGTTATGATAAGTTCCACTTATCCAGATAGTACCATTATCTTTTAGTTTTTCTCTTACCAATTTTAACCAAGTACGATTAAAATCATTGATAAAATCAAACCCTTCCGATTTGTCCCAAGCTCCTTTATTTACTGAAACAATTTCACCGCTATGAATTGATAAACCATTGTTGGATAAAAAGTAAGGCGGATCTGCAAAAACCATATCAAATTTATGTTCAAATTGAGGCAAAAGCTCTTTGCAATCACCTTTTAAAAGGTAAAAGTTTTTGTCTTCGGATTTGAAATATGGTTTAAGCATTTGTTTTAGGTAATTCGTAATTAATTATTTCTGCTATTTTTTCAAAAAGAGGAATAAAATGTTTAAAATCTTCTTTTGTAAAATTTTTAGATTTTTCAGCAAAGTTCATTTTTTTCGAATCACTTATGAATTTAATTACACTATTACCACCAGGAGCTACTTCCTCTAAAAAAAACTCTTTTAAATTATTAACATCAAAAAACATATGTTCAATAGATAATAGTGATTTTTCATTAAAAGTTTCATTTCCTTTTATTACAACTTGCTTTATTATTTTTTCAATTTTAGGTACAGGTAATAACAAAGCAAATCCTAAAAAATCATTATGCTTTTTTTCAAAAGGAATATAAGGATTAGCTATGTTTTTTGTATAATTATTTTTATTTCCCCACAGACCATTCCATTGAGCATAAGCAATATCAAAGTCAAACAAAGCTATTTGAGGAAATAAACTATTCTTTGCAAATGTTTTAGGGTTTTCAAAAGTGTTTTTTAATTGAGTACAACTAAATCCATTTATTAAATGAAATGGTAAAGTTTCTAATGAATATAGTTTTTTAAATGCATTCTCAATAATTATCATATCAGAGGGACCTTCTGTATATAATAAAGGTTTATTAATGTTTTTAATCTCTTCTAATTGTAAATGAAGCTTATCTTTTTCAAATTTAGCATCATTTAATTCTTTTATTACATTATACTGAACAACATCGATGTCTTTTAGGTGATTCTCTAGATAATTACTAAGTGGAATTGGATTAATTTCTTTTTTATTATTAATGAATAATACTTTTTCAAATTGCGAAATCAAATTTGAATTATGTGTAATAATAAATATTTGAGTGTTTTTATCTTTTGATTCATTTTCTAAATGATTGAATAACTCAGACTGTAAGTTTGAATGTAGATGTGAATCTGGTTCATCAAGCAACAATAAATTGCACTTTGTTGCTGCTTTATCTATTGTTTGATTATTATATTCAAGAACACTTAAAATATTCAATACATTTATTGTACCACTACCAAGTTGTGATATTTCAATATTATCTTCGTGATTTTTAATTGCTAATGTTGAAAACTTAGTTGGATCTAAATAACTTTTGAAATCAAATTTTTGATGTAAAATTTTATTTAAACCTTTTTCAACTTTTTCTAAAGATTTTTTCTTAACATTTTGATTAGATATAATTTTATCCAGTAGCACATTTTCAATGTAAGGTCTAATTACATTTGAATAATTACTTTTAAAATTTGACTCATCAATTAAGTTTGTTAATTTATTTTTTAGTTCAGAGATTTTGGCTTTTTTTGTATCTCTTCTATAGTTTAGTTCACACCATGAATGTAGAATATTACGGAGAACTAAATGTGAATTACCTAATATTAAATTCTCAGTTATATATTCATTTTTTTCAGACAATAAAATTTCTTTGTTAGGTAAATTAAATTTTGGAGGTATATAAGCTAACCTAATTCTATTTCTAAAAGTATCATTGTTTGCAATGCCCATTACTTCAAAAAGGTCATTAGACATTTTTAATAAATCCTTTTCAGATATTTTATCTGTACCAGAAATATCAAAGCCTAATTTACAGTTAAGGGAATCTCTACTGGTTCTTTTAAAACTTATTGAAATATTTGCATCACTAATATTATTTGAAAAACACAATTCAATAACAAAAGGCTTATCTTTTTTACAGAAAACATCATTAATATCTTGTATTCTTAGAAAAGAAAGATCTTTTAATTCTAATGCTTTGTATGAATATCTTTTATAAAAACCAATATTGTCTTCTAACTTTCTTGTTCTTGCTGTATAAAATTGTTGAATTGATAATTGCCATAATCTTAAAGCTTCAAAAAGGGTTGATTTACCACTATTGTTTTCACCAATTATAAGATTGAAATTAGGATCAAAACTAATTTTACTATCTTCAAAACATTTAAAGTTTCTAATATTAATTTCTTTTATAAACATTTCAGAATATGGATAAGCTTATTATTTTTTAACATCTCTAAATTCAACAAATAATCAGCTTTATCAAAATATTCTCTCAACGGTTTTATTGCTGTTTTCCAACCTGCTCCATCTGTCACCCAAATAAAAGTGATGTTTTGAGCATTCCAATATTCATTCATTTTTACGTACTCAGTGGCTGTTGATTTTAGTTTTGATCCACCACCGCCATAGAAGTTACATTCAATAAAATACAATTCCCCATTTTTATTGATAGCAAAATCTAAATTACGGGATGATTTATCTACTTGGATTTCAATACCCCATTGACTTTTTATTTTTTTAGCATTGGCTTGGCTCATGTATTGTAAACCTAACTCATCACAAGTTTTTTTTACAAATGTTTCTACGATGCTTTCCATCATGGTTCCACCACGATTTTTTCTACCGTTACTGTCTAAACCAACTTCTACCCCCGTAACATAATCAACTAGATTTTTAACTTTTTTATCTTTTACTAAATCACCTAAACCAGATTTTATGAAAAATGTTGCTAAATCTTGACAATCTTCATTTGATAATTGTCGGCTTTTAAAATCGTAATCCTTGTATAAAAATTCTGTTACATCGGTAAGCATAGAAACTTGAGTATCTCTATAGGCAATTAAAAAAGGGAATGCCTTGATTACCTGAGGATATTCTTTAATTAATTCAAAAACTTCTTGTTCAATGTTTTCTTTACCAATCAAAACATTTAAAAGATTTAATTCTTTTTCTATGGGCTTGATGTTTTTGTAAACCTTTTCCCAGTTCACAAAGTAATCCCAAAGTAATATTCCTTTATCTTTAAATGAGGTTGTTATTTGCTCAAAAAGTAAATCTTCATTTTCTATATTGAGTAATTGGCAAAGTTTATTCATTTTAGTAGTTGGTAATTAATAGTTCGGTTAATTTTCCTCTTTTCTCAGCATTAGCATTGATACTTCTTCTTGCAAAAACTCTGTTAATATTGAAATCTTCATAGATATCATCAAAGAAATTATCTTCTAAATCTTTGCCTTTTACATCGGAATTACTTAAAATCCAATTGTGTCCTAAGTTATTCAAGGTTTTGCAAAAATCTCTTAAACGAATTTGTTCATTATCATCAAATTCATCCTTGGCATAAGAATTAAAACTAGAGGTTTTATTTAATGGTTTGTATGGTGGATCGAAATAAAACAATGCTGGTTTTTCAGCATGTGAAAGTGTTTGTTGATAATCTCCTGTAAGAATTTCTACTTTTTGAAGTGCTTCGCTAACGGCTAATAAATTATCCGCATCGCAAATCATAGGTTTTTTATAACTTCCTATTGGAACATTAAACGCATTGCTTTTATTTACTCTGAACAATCCGTTGAAACAAGTTCTATTTAAGAAGATAAATAATGCAGCTTGTGTTTCTTTATCTGTTGAACGTGTATTGAATAATGTTCTTTTAGCTGTATAATATTCTCTTTTGAGTTCAGTATCAGTATCAATGTTGTGATATTCTGTTTGGAATTCTTTCAATAAAGATATAAGCTCATTTGGTTTTGAAGCAATAACTCTATAGGTGTTTGTTAAGTCTGAATTGATATCATTGATAACTGCCTTTTCTATTTTCGGAAAGTTATTTAACATCCAAAATAAAATGGCACCACTGCCAACAAATGGTTCAATATAAGTGAATTTATTAGCAATAAATTTCTTTGGCAATACATTTTCTATATCTCCTATCAATTGTGTTTTACCACCAGCCCACTTTAAAAAAGGTTTTGCATTTTTATTTTCCATTTGCATTCTCTACCAGTTTTTCTGAATATGTTGTTATCATTAGATTATTCTTCTTTGCATATAAAATTGCTTCGTCTTCTGTTTCAAAGAAGATATCCAACATACTGAATGTTTCAATATTTATAAGGTGATATATTTGAAAATCACCTTTGCCGACTTTGCGGATGAAATATACATTTTGATTAGACATAGCATTTGATTTTAAGTGAAGGTATAATCAACAAATATAGTTAAAAAGCAATCAAAAGCAAAAGAGTAAAAACAAATTTAGGGCAAGTAGGGTAACCAAATTCAGAGTAAAAGATATTTTATATTTTCTTAAAATATAAATCGGATTTATATGGCCGTTTGAGTGCAAAGAGGAACGAATACTTTATTAATTTGCGTTGATATTATCTTATGTTTCCCAATTGTTTGAGAAGAAAAAAAACGAAAAATGTTTTTTGTGTTTTTTGGTTACCCTGCCTGCCTTGTAAAAATAATGTAAAATAAAGTAACACAAAGAAGAAAATACAAAAAAAGTGGAAACACTAGTTTTCCACTATAAAATTGATGATTTTTTGTTCTTTATTCTTCAAGTAATTTATTACTGTTATCTACGTCTTCCCAAGTGTTTTCTATTAATGCATAAACTGCGATTCCGTTTTTTTTAAGTCTAATGAAATTATGTTTTTTGAGTGCTTTTCCTAACTTATTTATAGTGCCATCAGTTATATTTATTTTAGCTTTTTCGGCTAGTTTTGCAGCTATTTGAGAAGCATTGAGAAAGATATTTGCCTTTTCCTTTTCGCAAGGCGAAAACCACGTTAACAATAGTTCTTCTTCTGGGCTGTGTAATTGGTATTGTTCATTGTTTTCGGTGATGTTTTTGATTTCTTCTTGGTCGAACCAATGTCTGAATCCAGATTTAAATAAATACAAGGCTTGGGATAATACATTGTCAATATTGATTTCGTGTTGGTATTGGATGTTTTCCACTTCAAAACAAAGGAATCGTCTGCTACCTGTACTGTCGTTTAAGAATTGCGCTGTGTTGACACTTCCGGCAAATGATGCGCGTCTTGGCATGGTTTCGTTATTGTGTCCATAGGCTTTTCTCATTCTGATTTGTGTTTTTGTGATGATTTCTTTTAAACTTCCAATTTCGGAACGGTTTAGGTTTTCTAATTCGTCCAGGTTGATTAACATACATTCTGAAAGCTGCACTAAAGTGTCTTTGTTGTTCGGGTTTATGGTTCCAGAGAACAAATACTCTTTTAATTTTCTAGGTACTAGTTTTTCTACCCAAGTGGTTTTTCCTAATCCTTGTTTTCCACTAAATACAATTACCGTGTGATTGATAACTTTGTCATCTAGAACACAACCCACCATTGCCACTATCCATTTTTTAAAACACTCTTGCCAAAGTTCTTGTTTTGTGGTGGTTATCGTATTTGCCAATTCTAAAATATAGTCTGTTTTTTCATCATACGATGGCAGATTGTAAAAGTAATCTTCGAACGGATTGTATAATTCACAGAAATCGGAATACAATAGGTTTCTCAATGAAGAAAGGTTTGTTTTGATTCTTCCTTTTAAACATTCGCGAAGCATTGAGTTTTCTATAAAGTCATTCATTACATGCCATTTCTTTTTGCCGAAATACTGAAACTCTAACTTTCCAGAAACCATGTTGTGCCGAAATACATATCTTGTTGAAAGGAATAGTTCTAATCGGTCGATTTGAGTTGGTTTTGGTTTGTCTTCGTCGTCTTCGTCATAGTAGTCGCCTCTCGACTCCGCTCGAGGTGACAGGTTTTGATTGTCTGATTTTTTTGTGTTGTTTTTATTGTTTTTGTTTGTTTCAAAGTTTTCATCTTTACCAAATTCGTGAATGTTTCCGTAGGCGCTGTGAACGGTTTGTGTTACTTCTTTTTCATCATAGCCAAAGTCTGTTAGTATGAAGCTTAGTGCTTCGTTTAATGAAATGCCTTTTCGGTTTAGGTTGCACGCGAGTTGGTGTACGAATACGTTTCGGCTACCTGTCGCGTATTGCACTTTTTTTTCGGTGAAACGAACGCAGTGGTTGTAGATGGCTTCGCTGTTAGTCGCAGTCGCAGTCGCAGTTGGCAGTTTAGATGCTGAAACGAGTTCAGCATGACAAGATTGATTTGAATTATTATTATTCAAATACATCTCGACTTCGCTCGATGTGACAAATGTCTTTGCAGCTTCGTTTTGATAAAGGTTATCATCGAATGAGTAGAAACATAGTCGGGTTATGTCTTTTCCGGATTTGTCTATTTCATGGTTTAATAGGGTTTCATAGTGTTTTTGGATGGCTAAAAAGGTTTCTTTGTGGTCTTCTTTTGTAGTGTTTACTTTTACTAAAATCTTTAATCCATTGCCTGATGGACTTATGAAACTTGCATAGGTGTATTCAGATTGGTTGGCTTTATGTTTTGCGTTTTGTAAATCGGTTTGACTTAATTTATCGATGTCTAGGATTATGAAATTGGAGTATGCTTCCAGAAATTCCATTTTTCTTCCACCCACAAATTTTCCTGAAGGTGTGAATGCAGGCAATGATTTTTTGGCTTTTTCATAGGCTTCTAGTTTGTTTTCGGCTAATGATTTACGCAAATAGGTTATCCCTGGTCGGTACTTTCCTGTTTTGATTTCGTGCAGGATTTCGGGAATTGTTTTGTGTTCTATTACTTCGTTGAAGTTTTTGAAGATTGTTACCATATTGATAGTGTTCAGTGGTCAGTTATTAGTGTTCAGTTTTGTTTCGTCTAAAAGTTTGCATTCGCAAACTTCACAGGTTCCGTTGCACTGTTTCATACTATTTTCCTTTGAATGATTTGTTGTAGTGTTCTTGTAGTAGTTTTTCAACATCAGAAAGTTTGTAGTAGATTTTACTTCCTACTTGACTGAATGAGATTTTGCCTTCATCTCTCCAGGTTTGTGCTGTGCGTTTTGAGACTTTCATCAGCATAATGAATTCTTGATTGTCTAAGAAGGTTTCTTTCTTTGGGTCTGGCTTGGCGTTTAGTTGGCTTTGAATTGCGTCTAATTTTGCCATTAAGTCGTTGTACTGGTCTTTTGTTAAAATAATTGCTTCCATTTTCGTAGTTTTTAAAAGTTTATGGAGCAAAATTGTGAAGTAAAAAAAAGTCCCTTAGTCCCAATCGGGTCCCAAGGGACTATTATTTTTTAGAGTAAGTTATCGAGGTCTATTCGTTTGTGGGTCTTTGGTCGTTTATCGCCTCTTGATGGTTTGAGGATGGTTTCGACTGTTTGGGGACTTATTTCGTTGTTGTCTTTGTCGATAAAGTTATTGACGATCATATTTACTATGTCACCATTGGAAGCATCTATAAAAGATTTTCCATCAACAAATAGTTCGCGACTTAGTTGGTAGAATATATCTACTAATTGGTTTAGATTTCCGTTGAATTTTAGCTTTTTAGTTATTAGTTTTTTCTCTAGTTCTAGTTCTTTTTCCTTCTCAATTTCGGAACGCATTTTGCGAAGCGTTTGTAATTTTTCGATGAATTGAACGCATTGCTGGTCATAAGCTTGCAGCTTGTTGTTGATTGAAATGATGTCGGCTTGTTTGTATTCGAAAATTTCTTCGTTTAAAAACAAGATTTGATCATTGAACGATTCCATTTTTTCAACCTGATGTTTGATTTCAAAAAATGAAAAATAACGATCTTCCGATTCGGCATTGATTAACCTTTTCGGAGTTATTTGTTTGGTTTCTTTTACGCTCGAAGATTGCAGCTCTGTTCGTTTTTTCTCGATGATGTTGTACAATTTATTGAATCTACTCAATGCCTTTTGGCTAAAGAATAGTTCTTCATTGTTGGCTAATAATTTTTCGAATTTGTTTAACCAGGTGTTTCCGTCTTGGGCAAGTTGGAGTTGGTAGTTAATGAATTCAGGTAGTTGGGATTGTGGGATTGTAAATACTTTTTCTAGTAAAGCAATACAATAGTTTTCCAGTGTGGGTTCCTGGTCGTGCGTAATGTCAAAAATAGAAGCTGCACTTTGTGCTGTGTCGATGGTTCTCCATTCTGAGAATAATGATTTTTTGATGTTTTGCCCTTTCAAGTTCACGTTTTTTGCCGGTGTTAAATTTGTTCATTATTTGTTATTTGGTTACACTTTTTCCAATGTCACTACTTGAAATGGTATAGTTGCTTGAAGTTCAGGTTTACTTCAAGTAAATTTCAATATGATTTTGGAAGTTTTTTACTATTTGGGATGCCTAAAATTAGAACAAATTCAGTACCTGTTTGCGTTGTTTTTCGTACAAGTTTTTAACAAAATTGCGAAGGCTTGTATTTGCTAGGGTTTTGGATTTCGAAAGTAAAAAAGAGTAAAATTTACCTTCGAAAAAGAAAACGAGAGTAGTTTTTTATAAAAATTACTCTCGTTCTGTTTTAGTAGATGTAGTTGTCAACCGCTTTGTCTAATTCTTCTGAAATGATTTTAGCATATACCTGGGTTGTGCTAATATCGCGGTGGTCCATTAGTTTTGAAACGTGCTCTATTCGCATTCCGTTGTTTAAAGCATTTGTTGCAAAAGTGTGGCGGCTTATGTGAAATGTTACTTTTACTGGAATTTCTAATTTCTTTGCTATGCGCTGTAATTGAAAATTAGCTGCTTTATTGGCACTTTCTATAAAAGTATAACGGTATTCATCATTCTTTAAATACAGCTCTTTATTTGTGATTACAGGGAATATAAAGTCGTCTTGTTCTGCATCTTCCTTTTTGTATTTGTTGATGATGTCCAATGCTAACTGACCTATTTTAAACTGATGCATTCTTCCTGTTTTGCGAATTACTTTTTGTATTCTTCTTTCTTCTTCATTGAAGTGTTTTACTTGAAATTCTAATACATCACTGAATCGTAATCCTCCAGCGAAAATTGAACAGATAAACATATCGCGATATACACTCGCTTTTGATTTTTCATCTAGTTTATAATTGATAATCGCTTCGAATTGCTCTTTCTTTAAAAACTGTCTTCTGCTTGGGTCTTTCTTTAATTTCAACTTACTAAACGGATACATGTACTCAGGAATTAAATCTTCTTTGATGGCTTCTTTGAACATAATTGCCAAAATCATAATGGAATATCGTTGTGTTGTATTTCCGTTTTTTAGTTCGTTGCTTAGATAACTCATGTAATCCATCAACAATGAAACTGTAATGTCGTCAAAATAAACTTCCTTGGTTCCTACCCATTTTTCGAACTTATCTAAATAGGCATGGTAATTTTTATAAGTTGAAATGGAAACGTTGTTTTTGATTCGTTCACAATGTTTTCGTGAGTACTCGAAGAAATTTGGTACTTCTTTTCCTTTTATGGCTTCCTTTAGTTTTTTAATGGAAACGGTTTTTACTTTACGTTCCATGTCGGCAATTTGTCCTTCAGCATCGGCAATTTTTTGAGCAAGTGCAGCATTCATTCGCGCGCTATTAGGATAGCTTTTCTTAACTCTCTGCTTTGCTTCATCCCAATCACTTTCTTTAAGCTTGAGTCCGGCAGTGATAAATTTCGTTTTTCTATCTTTTATAATTCTAATGTACAAAGGGCTTTTACCTGTTTGATCTTTCTGGTTGGTGCGTAGTATTAATTTAATAGATGCCATAATTATAGAATATTAGAAATGTTGTACTATATTTGTAAAGCGGTGCAAACGAGTGAAAGTATTGATTTTACTAGTGTTTCATTCTAGTGCAACGGAGTACTAAGGTACAACAATTGGTACAACAAATCAAGTATTTTGATGCTTTTTTATGCTTAAATTTGCTTTAGTATTTTTTATAAAGTCAATAAATACAGTACTTTAAGTGCAAAAGGGTACTTGCAGAATTATTATAGAGATAACAGCGGTTTTATGCTATAGCGGGGCTTGGGATTTTTCGGATTGGTCAGTGCTTGCTTTTCTTCTTTAAAAAGAAGTTTTTTCTTTCCACTTTTAGGTATATTTGTAAACATCAGTAATAAAAAATCCGCTACAGCATAAAGCCGGCGGGACGTTACCGGCAATATTTCCAAACGCAAGCGATGAAAAAAATACTCATAATATTAACTACATTCATTCCTTTATTATCATTTTCTCAAAACGATAATGATAAAATTATTTATGAACGTGCAAAGACTCTTCAATTTGTTCATTATGAAACCGATTTAATGCAAATGATGCTTAGTGGTGATACAATTGAAGCAAATATTGCGAATAAAATATTCGATCAATTTCAAAAGTTAGCTATTAATGAATATGATAAAATTATTCAGGAGTTTCCAAAATCCGAACTATTACTTGATGCACTTTACAACAAAGCTGAAGCGCAATATAACTTAGGATTAAATAAAGAAGCAAAAGCAACTTTTGAGAAAGTTATATTAAATAATCCACAGAAAGGAAAGTCCTTAATTTATTTAGCTTTTATTGCCTTAGAAGAAAAAAAATATTCTGATGCGTTGAAATATATTGAACAAAGAAAGAAACTAACCCCAAAGTTTTTTTGTGGAAATGAATATCAAACTGAAGAAAACCAAATGAAATATATTGAAGAAAAATGTAAAATTGGCTTGTCTAAAAATTAATACTGCCGGTAACAGCGGTTTTGTGCAAGTGGGGTTTCAGTGTATAATGGAACGAGCTGGCTCAAAAAGTCTTTGTTTTTTTTTGAAAATTTTCTTCCAAACTTTTCGGTATATTTGTAAGCAACGGTAACAAAAATCCCCACCTGCACAAAGCCGGCGGGACGTTAACTGCAAGTGCTCCCAAGATTGCGCAAAAAAAACACACAACAATTAATTCACTATGAATATTTTCCAACGAATCTACAAACTACTAGGAGTTGAAACTGATAAAACAGAAGTCTTTAAACTTATAGAAAATGCAAGAACGGAATACTTAATAGTTTTAAATAATATTGAATCTAATCTTACGGCTGGAGAACTATATGGTCAAGCTAATGTAATCAAAAGCATTGCTGAGAATTTATTAAATAACGACTATCTAAAATTTATTGAGGAAATAAATAGTATAAATATGTGGGGAGGTTCTGGTGCTGTTTGGGAAGTTTATTTTCACAACGAAGATTCACAACGAAGATTTCATTTTGATATGCTTGAGCTAATAAAACTTATGGAGAAAACAAAAATACTAGGAAATGGAATTAAACCGTTAAGAAAATTATTTAAAAAAGAACTTTCAAAATAAGTTATTGCACCAGCAGTTAACAGCGGTTTTATGAAATGGCTAAGTTCAGTCTTAATCGGTAATGGTCAGTGAATATTTTTCTTTCTCCGAAAGAGGCTTTTTTCTTTCAGTCTTTTCGGTATATTTGTAAGCATCAGTAATAAAAATCCGCCACTTCATAAAGCCGGCGGGACGTTAGCCACAATTTAGACATAACTACATGAATGCATGAACATTAACAAGAAACACTACATTTCAATTACACTTCTTTTTTTGGCTTTTATAATTATTAAAATGCAATTTCATTTTGGTGATTATTGTTATGGTATAGGTCATGGTTTATTATTTATTTTATTGAGCGTTTTATACTTAGTAACATTTATAATTTCAATTAGCATTTCTATTTACAGTTATTTCAAAAACAAACAAGCAATTAATTTTATCCCTCTAATAATTACAATCGTAACCATATTAGTTCTCACTTTGGCATTTAATTTCGAATGGCTTGACAGTCCAAAAAAGTTTACCGCAGGAAATGAATTTATGGGAAGTACTTTGTCAATAAAGGAAAACAATTCCTTTTTAATCAAAATACAGGGACACCACATGTCGTGTTATTATAAAGGAGATTATAAAATAAATAAAGATACTTTAGAATTGCTTAGAAAAGATATCGGTACACAAACTGATAATATTTTTTTCAATAAATATTTAATCAAAGGAAAGAACCTATCTCCTATCGAAGGAAATTTAATTGTAAATGATTCTGCCAGAAGTTTGATTATTGATAAAATTTACGAATAATAAACTGCGGCTAACAGCGGTTTTGAGCAAGTGGGGTTTTGGTGCATATCGGGAAGAACCAGTGTTTGCACTTTCTTCTCCGAAGTGAGGTTTTTTCTTTCAATCTTTTAGGTATATTTGTAAACATCAGTAATAAAAATCCCCACCTGCTCAAAGCCGGCGGGACGTTAGCGGTAATTTTGCAAACGAATCGGAGAATTCAATAACTTAATGCAACAAATGAAAAAATCACAATTACTAGGATTAAGCTTCAAAATACTACCATATATATTCTATGGAGTTTTAACTTATAGCGTATTTCTTAAATTCGAAGTTAAAGAACAAATTGTGAATTATTTTATTGCATTGTTATCCATCGCTTTATTGTTGGTGGCCATTGGAAAGAAATCGTTTTTTACTAATTTTATTTTGATCTTTTTTTTTGGACTCATCTTAATTACATCCTTAGGGAATTTTATTATCGATCTAATATTTCAACCAACAATTCCTGCTTTAGATTGTGACGGTGCTTTACCAATGAATGGTAATTGGATTAGAGGTAGTTTTTTGGGAATAATATTGTGTTGCATAGTCATTCCATTCTATATTAAAAATCCAATAAAAAAAAATTTAACAGAACAAATTTTATCTGGAATTTGCCTTTTATTGCTGTTACTAACTTTTTGTATTCCGAATACTTTCAAAGAAATTCACACTAAAATAACTTTAACTAGTAAACCAACAATTATATATCCAGAAGATTGTTAATTAATAAAAACTACCGCTAACAGTGGTTTTATGAAATGGCGGGGCTTGGTGATTTTTTGGAAAAGTTTGTGCTCGCACTTCTTGCTTAAAAATTCACTTTTTTGGTTCATTCTTTTCGGTATATTTGTAATGTTCCGTGAGAGAGAAACCACCACTTCATAAAGCCACGGGACGTTATCTGCAATAAC
>NZ_AVBI01000027.1 GCF_000498475.1 Flavobacterium cauense R2A-7
TGTAGGAGAAGGCTGGAACGGGACGTATAACGGAGAACCATTACCTTCAACAGATTACTGGTTTACGGTTAAGTTTAAAGACGGAGTGAATAAAGAGGAGCGTATCTTCAAAGCGCACTTCTCTATGAAACGTTAATATTTATAATTTAATAACAAAAAAAAGCTGCCTTTGGGCGGCTTTTTTTGTATTGTAACGAAACAAAGAATTGTTTTTAAAACCTTTTAAATCGAAAATAACTTAAAAAAAGAGTGGAAATGTTAATATGATACGTTTGAAAACATCAGTGATTTAGGGATAATTAACTGTTTTTTGTTTTTTTGTTAACAATACTTTTTTTTATTACTAAACTTTTGCATATTTGTTAATTAACAAAACTTTAATATTTCTTTAATATAATGGGAAAATACTTTAATTTTTGTTTTTCAAAGTTTATGCAGAATAGGAGCATTTTAAAGACTTTGGTTTTAAACACATCATAATACTCAATAGGTTTGGTTTTCGATCATTTAGAAATATTTCATTTTGTTTTAACTGTCCATAAATATTTAAAAAAGTTGTTATGAAACATCTGTATTTTTTATTCGCTTTAGTTTTAATGTTCTTTTCTGATGCTGCTTTGGCACAAAATAATTCAAGTAAGGGAAATCAGGAGAAATATAATTTGCCTCCGGGGTATCAAATGCCTGTCAAAATGAAAATTTTTGATTTGTCACACAAGTTAAATGGTAAACAGTCGACTGAACCCTACACGCAAGAAGATTTAAGGTTCTTAAAGAACATTCCGGAAAGTGAAATTGAAAAGTACAAAACAATAACGCCGGAATATTATCAATACTATATTACCGGAAGAGCTTTTATTAGTTCACTTTCTCCAAAAGTCAAGTCTGTTTACACTGATGCAGAATTATGGTACATATATGCTTTTGATCAAAAACTGAAAACCAAACTAACAATTATAAAATAAGTACTTATGAAGAATAACTACTTTTTAACGCTACTTTTTTTATTGATTAGTAGTGTTGTATTAGGTCAGACTTATACAATGGCGAATGGTGCCAATCCTACAGTTTCTACTTGTTCAGGTACATTTAGAGATGGTGGGAATAATAGTGATTACGCTGCCAGTCAAAATAGTACCATTACATTTTGCCCATCGACTCCGGGTGATAAAGTCAGAATAACATTTACCGCATTTGATACCGAGTCAGGCTATGATTACCTGGATGTTTGGCATGCAAATGCAGCGGGGGCACCTGGTACTGCAGCAGATCGATTTATGGGACTTCCAACTGTACCTTTTAGTATCACTTCTACTAGTCCAGACGGTTGTTTGTCTTTTCGCTTTATTTCAGATGGTAGTTTTCAATATGCTGGATGGTCGGCAACGATTTCCTGTGTGACACCATGTACGCCACCGGTAGCTGCTTTGGTTGATTCGTCTCCGGTGAATATTTGTCCTTCGACATCATTAACTCCCGGTTCATCAACTGTAGCTTTTAATGCGTCTAATTCAACCACATCTTCAGGAAGTTTAGTTCGTTACGAATGGGATTGGGGAGATGGAACAAACAATATAACGGCTACACCTAATACAACCCATACGTTTCCAACAACAGGGGGATTGTATGTTGTAAGGTTAAGAGTAAGAAATAATAATTTCAGTACCGATCCTTTAGGGTGTCTCAGTGCAAATTCAGTTACAAGGACAATTCGTGTAATGCCTGAACCTCTTTTTACGGGGACTTCGGCATCTCCAGTAACGGTCAATTGTGGTAATTCTGTTACGTTAAATGGAGCAGCCGTCTCTCAAACAATAATTCAGTCGACACCTTCTGTGATTTCGGGGCCAATTAATTTACCCGATGGTTCCGGTTCAAGCTATAATTCAACCCTTGACTTTTCAGGGTTATTTACGCCGGGAGCTACAATTTCTGCAGGATGTTATCCAACAGTTACCTTTGATATAGAGCATTCCTATACCGGAGATTTAGATATTATTTTGATTGCGCCAACCGGTGAGTCGGTAATTCTTTTTGATCAGCACGCACCAAGCAGTCCGGGGCATTTTGGTGCTTGTTCTGATGGTGCTACAGATGGTGTTCCGGGATGTACAGCAACTTATTCTGTTGTAAACTCAGGAGGTGCATCTTGGACAAATGTTGCCAGTACAACTGCAGCTCCTCCAACAACCAACGGTTTATGTGCCTATACTGGAGTTTGTGAGACAGGTGGATCTTACTATATTCCTCAAACATATACTTCAACGAATCCTTTTACTGCTTTAAACGGAGCGGCAATGAATGGAGTATGGACATTGAAAGTTGTTGATAATATCAGTTCCGATGACGGAGTATTATCGAATTGGTCGTTAACATTTCCTTCTTCTTGTTATGCAAGTCTTCAAACAATTACACCGGATTTAGCTACCGCTACTTGGACAACTTCTGGTTCAGGGCCAGCAGTACCGGCTCAAACAACTACAAGTACAGTTGTTAATAACCCAGGACCATCTTGCCCGCCACCAGGTCCATGTGTAGGAAATCAGTTGACTAATAATGTGACGATAGGACCTTTTCCAACCGCTGGGTCATACGTGTATTCATTTACGGTAACCGATGAATTCGGATGTCAATACAGAAGAAATGTAACTGTTAATGCAACTTGTGTTTGTCCTACTGCTTCAATTAGTTATACCGGCTCACCATTTTGTACTTCAGCTGGTTCACAAGCAGTAACCCTTACAGGAACTGGAGTTTTCACAGGTGGAACCTACAGTTCTACAGTTGGTTTGACGATTAATGCTGCTACGGGAATTACACCAAGCACAAGCACCCCTGGTACTTATACGGTAACATATACAATTCCAGCAGGTGGTGGTTGTCCAATAACTACGGCAACAACTTCTGTAACTATTGCTGCACCACCAACTTTGGCGGTTACATCAACTTCTCCTGTTTGTTCCGGAAATAATGCGGTTTTCAATTTGACAGGAACTCCTAATGCTATTGTAACATATAATATCAATGGTGGAGCATCTATAACAACGACTTTAAGTGGAGCCGGTACTTCAACAATTACTGTTCCTGCTGTAGTTGTTAATACTACTTTTAATGGAACATCAATTGCCACATCTGGAGCTCCAGTAGTTGGGAATGGTCTTTCTGCTATAGGGGGTAATGTTCCTGCAAACGCAACAGGTGCTATTTCAGCATTAGGTGCTGCCGCATCAGCGGCTAACTGTGCTTCTGTTGACGGAACCAACACAACTTTAACAATCACATTACAGCATACTGTGCCTGCGGGAACATCTATAATTGTAAGTATTGCAAGAGATACAAATGCTGGTGTTGTTACAATTTCTGATGGTACTGCTAGTACTACATTTAATGCGGGACCTAATGATGTGTTACAGCAAGTAACATTAGTTACTGGTATTGCAACAAACACTATAACCATTACAAGAACAGGTGGTATAGTTTGGATTGACGGAGTGCAATATACTTTT
>NZ_AVBI01000028.1 GCF_000498475.1 Flavobacterium cauense R2A-7
TACTGCACCGTTGCTTTGGCACGACGGTCGGATAAATTCATATTGAAGCTGTCCGATCCACGGTTGTCCGTGTGCGATTTTACCATAATCACCATGTTGGCGTTGTTTTTCATCACCTGAACCAGTTTGTCTAACTCAAAGGCACCTTCTTTGGTAATGTTGCTTTTGTTGAATTCGAAGAAAATATCGTTTAAGATTACTTCTGTTTCCGTTACAATCACATCGATAGGATCCAATTCCGCCACGATCGGCACTTCACCACCCTTGGACTTCTCCACCGCAATAGTTTTGCTCACAAAGCCGTCTTTCGACACCTGAAGCGTATAGGCCTTGTCGCATTCCGTTGCATAAGTGGCCTTACCGTCCATGGCTGTGGTTTTGGTTTCGATTACGTTGTTGCGGTCATCCAAAATAGCCACCGCTGCTCCCGATAGGATTTCACCGGTCTTGGCATTCTTAACCGTAGTGTTCAACTGTACCCCACATACCGGAATGGCAGCATAAATATCGTCTTGTCCGCCGCGGTTACTCGAGAAAAACCCGATGTTCTGGTCTTTGTGGAACGTGAAAGCGAAATCATCTTTTTCCGAGTTTACCGGTTTTCCAACATTCTTCACTTCGGTTCCTTTTTCAAGATCCACCACAAAAACATCCAATCCTCCAAATCCCTGTCTGGAATCCGATGAAAAGTACAGCTTGTTGTCATCACTAAGGAACGGGAAGTTCTCTCTTCCTTCAGTGTTGATGGTGTTGCCTAAGTTCTGCGGAGTACCGTAGGTATTATCGCCCGTGATTTCCACTTTCCAGATATCCGATCCCCCAAGGGTGCCCGGCATGTTGGATGAGAAATACAACGTTTTGCCGTCTTTGGACAAACTCGGGTTTCCTACATTGTAATCCTTATTGTTAAACGGCAAGGCTTGGATGTTGCCCCACTTGCCATCGGTTTTAGTGGCTCTAAACAAACCAACGTTACCGAATTTTACTTTTTTCTCCTTGTCTTTATCAAAAATCTTGTCTCTGAAGGTTTCACTGGAAAAATACATGGTGTTCCCATCGGCACTTACCGCGGCAGGACCATCATGCCATTTGCTGTTCATTCCTTCCGCCTCGGTTGGCTTACTGAAAGTACCATCGGCATTACGCGTGGTTTTGTACAAATCCAGGTAAGGCTCGTCATTCCAGCCGTAGCTCTTGCGTGAGGTGTTTCGGGCCGAGGCAAAATACAAGGTATTGTCGTTGGTTAATACCGCTCCGAAATCCGATTTGTCACTGTTGATGTCCAGGGTTTTGAAATCAAACATTTTCTGTTGGTCGGTAAGGCGCGGAATATAGTTCGGCTCTTTTTTAAAGGCAATTGCTCTTTGATCGCTGGGTGCCAAAGCAGCAAACTTCTCCATTTGTTGGTTGGAAGCTTCATACTGCGCATTGGCTTTTAGCATTTGCGCATAGCGGTAGTACAACTCGGCATCCTGTTTCTCCTCGGTAGCCTTGGCATACCATTTGGCTGCTTCTACGGTATTGAAAACATTGTAATAACTGTCGGCCAATTGACGGTAAACATAGTTATCGGCTTTATTGTTGCTGACTAATTTTAAATATTCTTCAGCGGCATCAATATATTCGTAACGATTATACAGTTTGTCCGCCGTTTGTGTGTGTTTGTTCTGCGCTGATAGGGTTAAACCAGCGAATACAAAACTTAGAGTAATATAGGTCTTCTTCATGTCTTAATATCGCGGTTAAATTAGAAAAATCGTGGTGAAGTAGATGCTTTCTTGTAGAAATTGATATCATACAACAACATAAACTCATGCGAAGATTTGGTTTTAGCCGATAGATCCGATACGATATAATCGTAAGCATAACCAATACGCAAAGCCGGAGTAATGTTGAAGTTTACCATCGCACCGAAGGAATCCTCCAAACGGTAGGTAATACCCGCTTCGAACTTATTATACAACAACGTGTTTAACGACGCATCAACCGATACCGGTGCATTGAAGGCCGATTTTACCATCGCAAACGGTTTTAATTTCATGTTCTCATTGATATCGAAAACATAACCTCCCGTTACAAAATAGTGAGAAGCCTCCGAACCGAATTTACGACCATTGAAATCAAGGTGTTTCGACTTAAGCATGTTCGGAACCGAAGCTCCGATGTAATACTTGTTCGTATAATAAAACAATCCCGCTCCGATGTTCAAAAACGTATTGCTCGTGTTCTCTGCAAAAGCCGGGTCATCCGCATCCGGAACATTGCTGAATACCTCACTGAACAATCCTACTTTGTGGAACGTTGCTCCCGCTTTCATACCAAAGGCCAACTTATGCTCTTCCCCTAACTTTAACGTGTAAGAGAAATCACCATAAACATTGTTCTCCTCAACAGGACCAATCTTATCCGATATAACCGATAAGCCCAATCCCACATTCTTCCCAACTGGACTGTGACCGAAAAAGGTAGCCGTAGTTGGCGCATCCTCAATCTCAACCCACTGCTTGCGGTATAACAATCCCAACGAAAGGGCATCTTTCGATCCTGCATATGCCGGGTTCATAACACTCATGTTGTACATGTACTGCGTGTAATGAGGATCTTGTTGTGCTTGAACTTCCAATAACCCCATAAAGGCTACCAAAACGGTCAAATAAATTTTCTTCATGCTTGTCTTGTTTAACTTATGGATAATACCGCTCCTTCTTAGCTGTAAAAAGGAGCAGATCACCCTATTTTTATCTTATCGCTCTCTGTTTATATATACCCAACCCGTTCTGGTCTGACCATCTGTCGTATCAATTACATAATAATACGTACCGTCCGGTAACTCCTGACCCGAATTCGACTGACCATGCCATTGATTCGTATAACCCGAACCATAAGTATACGTCGCAACACCGTAACGGTTGAAAAT
>NZ_AVBI01000029.1 GCF_000498475.1 Flavobacterium cauense R2A-7
ATTGCTGCCAACGTCCCGCCGGCTTTGTGCTGGTGGGGATTTTTGTCCCCAAACCATTCCGTTAAGACTGAAGTCAAATATATAAAAAAACCTTTAAATTTTGCCTAAAACCCCACTTGCACAAAACCGCTGTTGTATGCAGCCCTTTAGTTATCAATTTCTTTGTAGATTATTTCAATAGTTTTAAATCCAATTTCTTTTCCCTCGTCTTTTCCCCAAATGTATTTTGTTCGATTCCCAAATTTATCAAATTCGAAACTGTGCCAACCCAAAGATTTACCATTTTTGTCTTTTCTGATATAATAAATCTCGTTTCTATTTTCGTCGAAAATTCTTTCCTCTGTTTTGATTGTGGAACCATTTAGGATATACTTCCAAGTTTCTTTTTGATTTTCGTAGAAATATAAGTGTTTTTCTTTTTCATTTCCTTTTTCATCTGTTACCAGTCTTTCTAAAAGCCTGTTTAAATTGTCAAATTTCTTATGATGAATTTCGTAAAGATCTTCTTGATTATAGTACCTTTTTTCTACATGGTCAAATAAATTTTCTACTGTTTTGTGAATAATAGCACCGTTTTTATCTTTAGATAGCCAGATTTTTAAATTGCTTTCGGGTTGCTCAATTTCTTCATACCAATTGTAAATAGAACTATCAATTGTTCTTTCAATTGTCTTGACTATATTGTTACTTGAATTATATGTATATTCAAAGCTTCCTTGAAATTCATTTTCTTTTGAAAAATTTATTGTTTTAATACAATTACCTTTTTCGTTATACTCAAAAGTTGTGTAATATTTAAGATTTTGAGAATTGTCTTTGAAGTTTTGTCTGATAAGCTTGTCATAACTATTGTAAACAAATTCTTCAATGGAAATTATTTTCCCTTTCTTATCTTTTAATATTTCAGTTCTTAACTTCACACGTCTCGTTTTTTCGGGTTGCATACAACGTTTCGTGGCTTTAAGAAGTTGGGGAATAAATATGCCCGAACTTTCGATTAATCACTTACCACAAAAGTACAAAACAATCTTTAAAGTCAAGACCAAAACCCCAATTTCTTAAAACCGCTGTTGGCAGAAGATTTAAATTTTCCGTTCCAATTTTCACGCTTATATTTGTTTTCAATTTTTGTTAAGATTCTATTTTATTGGAGTGGTTGTTTATTTTACTTTAGTAGTTGCTTCATTTACATTTGCATAAGTCTTATTCGATTGAGCCAATGCCTTTTTCGATTTGGACAAAGGTTATTGTATTTCCTAATATTTGTCGTTAATAAATTAAACGAGGCTGCCCTTTTGGGACAGCCACGTTTTTTATGTAAATTTGTATCGATTATTTAGTACTGGTCACTATAAAAGTTTATTCTATAACTTCTCCTGTAATGTGTAAAAAGTGAAAAGGAGGTGCTGTATTTAAAAGTACGGCAACTTCTTGATCAAATTTTCCTTTTTTAGCTGGTTTAAATAAAACATTAACGTGTAAAGTGTCTTTTTCTTTGACAATTGAATCTTTTATTTGTAAAACTGCACATTCGCAATTAGACATTGTATTTTCAATTTTAAGTTCATTGTTTCCTATATTTACAATTTTGAACTGAACAATAGTACTGTCTCCTAAGGAAATCTTACCAATATTTATATTTTTTTCTACTATTTGAGATTTAGAATTTCCAAATCTTAAAATATATTTTAGTTCCTTCCACTTAAAATAGAATAAAAGTGAAAGAATTAGAATAAATAATAAACCAATTATTTTAAATGTTTTTTTCATAAACCTAAAAATTATGCACAATCACCATTACAAGTATAGCTCCAGCCTGTACCACAATTATCAGAATCCCTTAAACAGTATGCTGTTCCATTACAATTTCCGCTAAAACACCAATCGCTAGATGTACTGCAACCACAAGTTGAAATAGGTGGTGGTCCTTTTTGCCCAGGTAATTTTGAATATGTTGAAAGACTGGCAACTAAATAATATAATTCTTTTTTTGAAAATATTTTTAATCCTTTTGAAATAACTTTTTTATTGAAAGAATCTTTTGATTTTGTTTTATTACTAAAATAGATTGCTGTAAAAGATTTCTGAATTTCATTAATAAAATTGATTTGTTCTTCATTGTAACTATTCAATAATTTCATTGAATTTAAGTGTTTGGTCCAAATAATAGCTTTTTCTTCTGGATTTAATAATGAGTAAGCTAATTTTTGTTCATTTTCACTTTTCAATTCTAAAATTTGATTAGTTTTGGCATCAGAATTAATTGATTCAAGATTGTCATTATCACATGATAATAAGGTAAATAGTACTCCCAGAAATAAAATTTTTCTCATAATAAAAAATATAATTTAGTTAAATTAATCACACAAACTTATAATAAAAAACTTATAATAACAAATTATACTAAAGCCAAATTTAACAATAAAAGTGCAGATTGCATTTATTGATTTATTTGTTTAATCATTTCTACGGTTAATAACTTTTCACATTTTCTTGAATGAAATCTGTTGTATCTTCAAGTGATTTGTCTGTTTAGTACGGTTTTCAAAATTTTCTGCCAACGTCCCGCCGGCTTTCTGTCAGTGGCGGTTTTTTTTTACTGACGTTTACAAATATACCGAAAAGTCTGAAAGAAAAAAGCTGAATGAAAAGAAGAAATACACTCACTAACCATTCCAAAAAATCCCCAAACCCGCCATTGCAGAAAACCGCTGTTAGCAGTAGGCTTTTATTCAGTTAATATCTTCTGTTTTTCCTCACGATAAAGTAGTAAAACCAATCCTAGAGCAAAAAGTAAACAACTTAGCACCATAAACATTCCATTTTTCAATACAAAAAACGAAAAACCGACAGCTGGAGCGCCAATAATAACCATTAATGAACTTATAGGATTGGTTTTGATAAAATTTGATGCATGCACTGCTAATCCTACAAAGAGTAATGATGGGCCAATAATAATAAACGGCAACAAAATAGATGGAGTATTGCTTATATGTTCACTTAATTGTGCTTTAGCAATATCATCATCTCCAAAACTCCACATTATAAAATCAATAGTACAAAGACCTATGTGGGCAATAGCACCTAAAATTGTCAATAAAGAAGCTAATGTATTAAGATTGTTTTTTGGAAATACTTTGTTGAATGAAATGAGTAAAACTGCACCAATTAAGTTAAACCAGTGTGCAAAATCTATAGGTTTTTGAAAATAAGATAATTTTGAACCTTGAGAAAACATAATATAACTCACAACAAAAAAGAACAATCCGATTAGGCAAATGATTTTTGGTTTCATATTTTTTTGATTGAAAATGATTGTTTTTTAATTTATTGTAATTCTAAAGTTTTCGTTTTTTAAGCTTACTGCTAACGTCCCGGCGCTTGGCGAGGTTTGGGATTAAGGATGCCTAAATTTTCGGTTAAAAACGGAACTTTGCAAGTACAAAACCAACTTCAAATTAAGCCTAAAACCCAAATCTTGCCAAACGCCTGTTATGTGAAGGAATTTTTAGTATCTTTGTATTCAAATAATTCACATTTTATGTATTTCAGCAAGCCTTGGTAATTAAAAATTAAAGTAAATGATTAAATCGTCTTTTTTGAGATGATTACTTTTTAGTACGTTAATTTTTAATTTAAAATAAGGTAATAATGAAAAATATAAAACCTTTAACTTTTCCGTTTAATTCGGAAAATAATACATCTATAAAGCAAAGTCTTTTTCAATTTCGAGAATATTTTGATTCTTCTACAATTGTTGGTTTAGGCGAAAACTCACATTTTATAAAAGAGTTTTTTAAATTCAGACATCAAGTTATTGAGTTTTTAGTAACTGAATGTGATTTTGACACCTTGGCATTTGAGTTTGGTTTTTCTGAAGGATTAGAAGTTGATAAGTGGATAAAATCACAAATTCCATTCGACGATTTGGATAAGTTACTGTCACACTTTTATTATCCAAATGAGTTTAAAGATACTTTGCTATGGCTTCGTCGGTATAATCAAGACAATAATAATCAAATTACCTTTTTGGGTGTTGATATTCCTAAAAATGGAGGTTCTTATTTTCCAAACTTTCACATTGTGTCTGATTATTTACAAAGACTTTCAATCGTTTCTTCTGATGTCTTACAGAAGATTTTAAATCTTGCTGAAAAATTTGATTTCTATTCGACTTCTCAGCTTGCGTTAAATTTATCGCTTTTTGACGAAGCAGAACATAATGAATTAAAAGCATTGCTATTAAAAGTTTACATTCGTTTGGTCACTCTTCAACCAAAACTGGAAAGTTTAGAGTTTCAATCGATACTTCATCTAGTTAAAGGCTTGATTTATATGAATTATAATGCTGATGCTATGGAAAGCTTCATTACTGAAAAGGGAATTGAGGGAGATATGGGAGCAAAAGACCAGTATATGGCAGAAAGTATTGATTGGTTTTTGAAAAATTCACTTGGTAAAAAGATTATTTTAGTTGCCCACAATGCTCACATTCAAAAAACTCCGGTCGATTTTGACGGATTTATTAGTTGTTATCCAATGGGGCAAAGACTTTCGATGACTTTTGGAGAAAAATACAAAGCATTTGCAATAACTAATCTACGTGGAGAAACTGCCGCATTGTATCCTGATAATGATTATCAATTTGGTTTTAGGGTTGATAAATTTCCACTTGATTCTCCAGAGTCGGATTCTGTTGAATTTTTTATGCAGGAATTATCAGGAAAAGAATGCTGTTTAATAATCAATAAAAGTAAGGAATTAAAAAATTGTAGTAAGATTCGTTTTGATTCTATACATCTAAAAACTGAAATAGTAGATTCTTTTGATGGGATTTTCCTAATAGAAAAATCAACTGTTTCAGAAATAGTGGATTGAGAATAATGTAAATTTGATTTCGAAACGGTACTTTCTTTTTTGGAGGTGCCGTTTTATTCTTTCACATAACGTCCCGTGGCTTTGCGAAGTTTGGGTTTATATGTTCCCAAACCTTTCCATTAGGACTAAAGCAAATATACAAAAAGCTCGTACCATTAAACACCTAAGCCCAAATTTCGCAAAACCACTGTTAGCAGTAGGCTTTTATTCAGTTAATACTTTCTGTTTTTCCTCACGATAAAGAAGTAAAAACAGTCCCAGAGAAAAAAGTAAACAACTTAGTACCATAAGCATTCCATTTTTCAATATAAAAAATGAAAAGCCTACAGCTGGAGCTCCAATTATAACCATTAATGAACTTATCGGATTGGTTTTAATAAAATTTGATGCGTGCACAGCTAATCCTACAAAAAGTAATGATGGGCCAATAATAATAAACGGCAACAAAATAGATGGAGTATTGCTTATTTGTTCGCTTAATTGCGCTTTAGCAATATCATCATTTCCAAAACTCCACATTATAAAGTCAATAGTACAAAGACCTATGTGGGCAATAACACCCAAAGTTGTCAAAAAAGAAGCTACAATATTAAGATTGTTTTTTGGAAATACTTTATTAAATGAAATGAGAAATACTGCGCCAATTAAGTTGAACCAATGTGCGAAATCTATAGGTTTTTGAAAATAAGCTAATTTTGAACCTTGTGAAAACATAATATAACTCACAACAAAAAAGAACAATCCGATTAGGCACATGGTTTTTGGTTTCATATTTTTTTGATAGAAAATGATTGGTTTTTAATTTATTGTAATTCTAAGTTTTCGTTTTTTTAAGCTTACTGCTAACGTCCCG
>NZ_AVBI01000030.1 GCF_000498475.1 Flavobacterium cauense R2A-7
AACACCGTAACGGTTGAAAATTTTTACACTTTTCGCATTCAACCCGGTAATATCAAACGCGTCGTTTTTACCATCACCATTAGGGGAGATTCCGCGAGGAATATCACAGAAAGCACTTGCAACTGTTAAAACATCTTGGGATACACAACCATTGTCTAATGCAGTAACCTCAACAGTATATATTCCGGCAACCGTCACAGTAATCGGATTAACCGATCCGACAGAAGCGCCAGTAGAATCAAACCATTCATAAGAATACGCAGTGTCATCCATAGGAGTTGCCGTTAGCGTATAATTCCCATCAATACACCCTCCTGTTATCGAAACCGAAACAGGGACTGGAACAGTATCCACAATAAGAATTGCCACATTTGAAGAAACACAACCCGTAACCATATCTCTTACTGAAACGGTATAATTACCAGGAGCAAGACCTGCAAAGGAAGTACTTGTTTGATATACAACACCATCAATACTGTATTCTAAGGTAGCGCCTATGGGAGTTGTTATATCAATAGTACCGGTAGGTACAGCACATGTTGGTTGTAATGTTACACTTGCAGTTGGTACAGCTGGCGCCGTTGGAATCGGATTAACCGTCACCGAAACAGCAGAAGAAACACAACCCGTAACCGTATCACGAACCGTTACACTATAAACGCCTGGCGTCAACCCTGCAAAAGAAGTTCCGGACTGATAAGTAATTCCGCCTACACTATATTCTAAAGTAGCACCGATTGGAGCGGTAATTACAATAGTTCCTGATGGTGACGCACATGTTGGCTGCACAGTAGCGGTAGCTGTTGGAGCTGCCGGAGCCCCAGGAGCTGGGTTAATCGTTTCCGTCGCTGCGGAAGAAATACAACCCGTAGCCGTATCACGAACCGTTACGTTATACGTACCCGAAGCCAAGCCTGAAAAAGAAGTACCAGATTGATAAATTACTCCATCAATACTGTATTCCAAAGTAGCACCTATTGGAGCCGTTACCGTTATACTTCCTGTTGTTATCGCACAAGTGGATGGTGAAACAACTGTGGAGGTTGGAGCAACGGGATTGGCAGGTATCGGATTCACCGTTACCGAAGTACTGGAAGAAACACATCCTGTTGTCGTATCACGAACCGTTACATTATAAGTACCCGAAGCCAAGCCTGCAAAAGAAGTTCCGGACTGATACGTAACGCCATCTACACTATATTCTAAAGTGGCACCTGTTGGAGCGGTAATTACTATTGTTCCTGTTGGAGTTGCACAGGTTGGCTGAACCGTAACACTAGCCGTTGGAGTGGCAGGATTGGCCGGAATTGGATTCACTGTTACCGAAGTAGCTGAAGAAACACAACCCGTAACCATATCACGAACCGTTACACTATAAGTACCCGAAGCCAAACCAGCAAACGAAGTACCCGCCTGATACGTTACTCCATTTATACTATATTCTAATGTAACACCTGTTGGAGCGGTAATAACTATCGTTCCAGTTGGAGTCGTACACGTAGGCTGAACCGTAACACTTGCTGTTGGTGTTGTTGGAGCTCCAGGAGCTGGATTAATCGTTTCTGTTGCTGCGGAAGAGACACATCCTGTTGCCGTGTCACGAACCGTTACGTTATAAGTACCTGAAGCCAAGCCTGCAAAAGAAGTTCCAGCCTGATAGGTTACTCCATTAACACTGTATTCCAAAGTAGCGCCTGTTGGAGCTGTTATTGTTATACTTCCTGTTGTTATCGCACAAGTGGATGGCGAAACAACTGTGGATATTGGAGCGGTCGGAGTTGCAGGGATTGGGTTAACCGTTACCGAAGTGGCGGCGGAAACACAACCTGTAGCCGTATCACGAACCGTTACATTATAAGAGCCTGAAGCCAAGCCTACAAACGAAGTACCCGCCTGATACGTTACTCCATTTATACTATATTCCAATGTAGCACCTGTTGGAGCGGTAATTACTATCGTTCCAGTTGGAGTCGTACATGTTGGTTGAACTGTAACACTTGCTGTTGGAGCTGCAGGATTTGCAGGGATTGGGTTAACCGTTACCGAAGTAGCAGCGGAAACACAACCCGTAGCCGTATCACGAACCGTTACATTATAAGCACCTGAAGCCAAACCAGCAAACGAAGTACCCGCCTGATACGTTACTCCATTTATACTATATTCTAATGTAGCACCTGTTGGAGCAGTAATAACTATCGTTCCAGTTGGAGTCGTACATGTTGGTTGAACTGTAACACTTGCTGTTGGAGCTGCCGGATTTGCAGGGATTGGGTTAACCGTTACCGAAGTAGCAGCGGAAACACAACCCGTAGCCGTATCACGAACCGTTACGTTATAAGTACCTGAAGCCAAGCCTGCAAACGAAGTACCCGCCTGATACGTTACTCCATTTATACTATATTCTAATGTAGCACCTGTTGGAGCAGTAATAACTATCGTTCCTGTTGGCGTTGTACAAGTAGGCTGAACTGTAACACTTGCTGTTGGTGCTGCCGGATTTACCGGAATTGGATTTACCGTTACCGAAGTGGCGGCGGAAACACAACCTGTAGCTGCATCACGAACCGTTACGTTATAAACACCTGAAGCCAAACCAGCAAACGAAGTGCCCACCTGATACGTTACTCCGTTCACGCTGTATTCTAATGTAGCACCTGTTGGAGCAGTAATAACGATTGTTCCTGTTGGAGTTGTACAGGTAGGCTGAACCGTAACACTTGCTGTTGGAGCTGTAGGATTTCCAGGGATTGGGTTAACCGTTACCGAAGTAGCAGAAGAACACCCTGATCCTGTATCACGTACCATAACAGTATATGTTCCGGGCGCAACACCTGTAAAAGTAGTTCCTGATTGGAACGTTACTCCATTAATACTATATTCTAATGTAGCACCTGTTGGAGCAGTAACAACTATCGTCCCTGTTGGTGTTGTACATGTTGGCTGAACTGTAACACTTGCCGTTGGTGTTGCAGGTGCTCCAGGCGCAGGATTAACAATTAAAACCGTTGCTCCGGAAAAACAGTTAGTAGCCGTATTATGAACTGTCACATTGTATGTACCAGGAGCCAAACCAGCAAAAGTAGTACTTGACTGATAAGACACCCCGTTCACACTATACTCCAATGTGGCACCTGTTGGAGCAGTAACAACTATTGTCCCTGTTGAAATAACACATGTCGGCTGAAAAGTTACTGATGCTGTCGGATTTGCCGGCAATGGATTTACCGTAATGATCATTGTTGTAGTGGTAGCACACTGGCCCGCTGTTGGGGTAAACGTGTAAACCGTAGTAGCCGTATTGTTTAAAGCCGGTGACCAGGTTCCAGTAATACCATTATTGGATGTTGTGGGTAAAGCCGATAATGCAGCTCCCGAACAAATTGGCGCTACTGCTGTAAAGGTTGGTGTCACATTCGGATTTACCGTAATGGTCATTGTTGTAGTGG
>NZ_AVBI01000031.1 GCF_000498475.1 Flavobacterium cauense R2A-7
AAAGCCGGCGGGACGTTGGCAGTAATTTTAGAGAATAGTAATGTTAAAAACATTAAGCTTATTCTAATTGAGATAAATTATAGAATATCAACGCATAAATTATAGAAATTTTCTTATTTTTCCGCCTTAACAACACATTATTATGAGCACAAAGTTCTACGGTAAAAATATTTTCAAAGAAAAAATAGACACATTTAAGCCAAAATCAAAAAAAAAGGATAAATACAGAAGTCGCGAAGAACTAATACTATATAACAGAGATAGATTATTTGAGAAAATTGATACACCTAAAAATTTCTCATTAATAACTAATCCAACAGAAACAATAAACTTCATAAATCAATTAGAAGATCGGTATCTACAAGAAAAAGAAGTGTTTGTAAACATGAAACATGTTGAATACATGGATTATTCTGCAGTCACGATGCTTTTATCTGTAGTATTTTCATTTAAAGAAAGAAATATTAAATTCAACGGTAATTTTCCTAATAAATTGGAATACAAAAAAAAGCTCATTGATTCAGGCTTTTTTGACTGTTTAAAAACAAAAATTGATAAAACTTTAGAATACAAAATCGGAAAAGAAAATCAAATTTTCACAAGAGCAAACAAAGAGGTAAACTCTGAGTTAGGATTGCCTGTAATGATTGAAACTTCAGAAACTGTATTTGGAGAAAAAAGAACATTAAAAGGATTACAAAGAGTTTTATTAGAGTTAATGCATAATACCAATAATCATGCTGTTTTAAATAGAAAAGGAGAAAAGCACTGGTGGTTATCTGTTAATCATGATAAGGAAAATAAAAAAGTTTCTTTTATTTTTTTGGATTATGGAATAGGGATTTTTGAAAGTTTAAAAAACAAGCCTGAAGAAGGAAAATGGGAAAAATTAAAAAGTTACATTTCAAGTTTAGTAAATAAAGATGACAACTCAACTCTTTTAAAACTTTTGCTTGAAGGCGAAATACATATGACCGTAACCGGCAAACCATACCGAGGAAAAGGTTTACCAGGAATTAGACAAGCTATGCAAAGAAATGACATAAGTGAATTAAAAATTGTTTCAAATGATGTCTTTTCAAATGTAAGTAACAACATATATACTAAACTTAATAACGAATTTAGTGGTACATTTGTATCGTGGGAAATAAATTCAAATAATAATAATCTACAATGGATACTTTAACTATGAAAGAGATAATAGTAAATGTAAAAGAGTTTTCAATAACTCCTGGCTCTAGATATAGAGATGAGGGGGAAAAAGCTCATTCAGGACAGGAATTCAGAGAAGTTTTTTTAGAACCTTTATTTGAAGATAAAGATAACGATAGTTCAATCATAATAGTAAACTTGGATGGTACAATTGGATATGGAACATCTTGGTTAGAAGAAGTTTTCGGTGGACTAGCAAGAAAATATGGTAATGATTTAGTTTATAGTAAAATTCATTTAATATCAAATGAAGAACCATATTTAATTGATGACATAAAAGAATACATTAAGAATGCCTAAAATTAGAACCAGTCAAATAATAATTTTCACTTTAGGTATTGTTGCAGGAATATTTTTAGCAATTCTATTGAATAAAGTAAGCAATTTCAATATTCAAAATGATATTGCTATAGAAATGAATCCTATTGAAATATTTTCAATTTTAATAAATATTTTAATTGCTTATTACTTAACTGTAATTTTTGGAAATAAAAATGATTTTAAAAAAAGTGAAAAAGATATCTTAACAAGATATTTAGAAGATTTTCGAAAAGATAAAGATTTAATTATTTTAGAATCAATTGATCAAATTTTAAATTCGCAACATAATAACAATAGTCATTTTGTTAATAGTCAATTCAAATATCTAAGACAAAAATTAAATATGAATCTCACTCTTTTGGTTGATAGAGAAATTTTACCTGCAAACAGTATTTTGAAACAAAATGCTGAAAGTAAAATGAGGAATATTTGGGAAAAAATAACATATACTCCAACCGTCAATCAACAAAATTATAATATTGCAAATGACCTTATTATAGCACGAAGATTATCTACAGAATTAGACAAATTATTATTTGATTTAATTATAATAATAAATAAAAAATAAAAACTACTGCCAACAGCGGTTTTGTGCAAGCGGGGTTTTGGGTGTGTATTTGTAATGGACAGTGTTTGCACTTCTCTCCTATTTTTCAGCTTTTTTCTTTGAGACTTTTCGGTATATTTGTAAACATCAGTAACAAAAATCCCCGCCTGTCACAAAGCCGGCGGGACGTTAACGGCAATTTT
>NZ_AVBI01000032.1 GCF_000498475.1 Flavobacterium cauense R2A-7
GCGAAAGTTTCGGGCTTTTTTGCGGTCGCATTTCCCGCTTTCCGTTCCAATTCCTCCGCTTTGCTCCGGGATTTCCACTTCAATCGGGGCTAGGGGAGCGAGGTTGTCGCTTTTTTGTGGTGTTTTTAAATGTGTGGTCCTACTGAATTGGCTGTATTCCGGTTTGTTGTCATTCCGACGTTAGGAGGAATCTCATAATTCAGCTACCTATATATAGTAGGGTAAAGAAATTATTCACTCGGGCTTTCTACCTATATATATTATAAGTAATAGTGGTTTTTTCTTAGTGCCTTAGCTTGTCAGTGCCTGAGACCTATTTTTAGGGTCTACTCAATAACTATTCAAAAACTTTTCCACCTATTATATAGTATACACGCCTTCAAACCCACTCAGGTACTAAGTCACTCAGCAACTCAGTTACTTTTTCTTCAAAAAACTTTCTGATGTTATAAAATGGTTATCAGTGAGTTAAGGAAAAAGGGTAAAAAAAGAAGTAAAAAAGGTTGTAATTAATTTGCGATAGTGGAAAAAGGTGCTACTTTTGCACCCGCAATAACGGCATAGTTCTACTGACATTTTGAAACAAATCGGGTCTTTAAAGATTTTGAAAAAAGTTAAAAAAAGATTTGGATTGTAAAGAATAAAGCAACTATCTTTGCAGCCCGCAAATAAGCCTTAAGGCGCTTCACCGAACACTTCTGAA
>NZ_AVBI01000033.1 GCF_000498475.1 Flavobacterium cauense R2A-7
AGCGGAAGTCTGTCCCGGGTTTCTGGCGAAAATGTCGGTTCTTACGATATTACCCAAGGTGATTTAACATTGGGTTCCAATTACGATTTATCGTTTGTCGGTGCCGATTTAACTATCGGTCAACGTTCTGTTGAAGTAACCGCGGATGCAAAATCAAAAACGTATGGCGCTTCCGATCCGGCGTTCACCTACCAAATTACCCAAGGCAGTTTGGCGTTCAGTGATGCTTTTAGTGGAAGTCTGTCCCGGGTTTCTGGCGAAAATGTCGGTTCTTACGACATTACTCAAGGTGATTTAACATTGGGTGCGAATTACGATTTATCGTTTGTTGGTGCCGATTTAACCATTGGTCAACGTGCGATTGAAGTAACGGCGGATGCCAAATCCAAAACCTATGGCGATGCTGATCCAACTTTCACCTATCAGATTACCCAAGGCAGTTTGGCGTTCAGTGATGCTTTCAGCGGAAGTTTGTCCCGCGTTTCAGGCGAAAATGTCGGACCTTACGGTATTACGCAAGGCAGTTTAACATTGGGTGCGAATTACGATTTATCGTTTGTTGGTGCCGATTTAACCATTGGTCAACGTGCGATTGAAGTAACGGCGGATGCCAAATCCAAAACCTATGGCGATGCTGATCCAACTTTCACCTATCAGATTACCCAAGGCAGTTTAGCGTTCAGTGATGCTTTCAGCGGAAGTTTGTCCCGCGTTGCAGGAGAAAATGTCGGACCTTACGGCATTACCCAAGGCAGTTTAACA
>NZ_AVBI01000034.1 GCF_000498475.1 Flavobacterium cauense R2A-7
AACGTCCCGCCGGCTTTAAGAAGTTGGGGATTTTTGTTCCCGAACCATTCCATTAAGACTAAAGCCAAATATACAAAAAGACCATTCCATTATACACTAAAGCCCCCAATTTCTTAAAACCGCTGTTGGCAGCAGTATTAATTTGAGCAATTTCTGTTGATTCTTTTAATAGTTTCATTTATATCCCAATTTTCATATTCATTTAGCTTGTCTGATTTCAATTTTTCTAATTTTGCAACGTAATATTTGGCATTCAAACAATTACCATCACTTTCATAGACTCTAACTAGATAATAGAATGAAAGTTTCTGATAATAGCATAAATCGGTTACTGGTATAGTATTGAATTTATTTAATTTTTCTGATTCGACTATCTCAATAACTTTAGTTAAGCTTTTTATTGCATCATCTGATTTTCGTATATCAGCAGCTAAAGAACCTTTATTAAATAGATATGAAAGGTAATTTTTTGAACTTGGAAAGTTATTTACTAACTCTGTATAGTAATAATTTGCTCTTTCTGCGCAATATTCGATACTAATTTCTTCATGTTCAATTTTAATTCTCTCTTCTTTGGGTAAAGATGATGCATCTAAGTTTTGCCAAGCGTTATTATAAAGCTCAGCTTTTTGTAGAATACTTTCTTCACTAGTTTCAATTTCTTGAGCTTTAGCCAAAAATGAGAATAAAATTAATAACAAGGAAATAATTGATTTCATGTCAAGACTTCTGTTTTGAAATATTGCTGCCAACGTCCCGCC
>NZ_AVBI01000035.1 GCF_000498475.1 Flavobacterium cauense R2A-7
ATGGCGGGTTTGGGGATTTTTGGAATGGTTAGTGAGTGTATTTCTTCTTTAAAAAGAAGTTTTTTCTTAACTACTTTTCGGTATATTTGTAAACGTCTGTAATAAAAAATCGCCACTGACAGAAAGCCGGCGGGACGTTAGCAGAAATTTTAAACCAACATCATGAATATTAGACATAAAACTACATTTATAATTATTGCATTATTAACATTACTTACCATAAATAATTGTTCTAGTAAAAAAGAAAATAATGTAACTGCTAAACCTAAGACAGAATGTGACTGTAATTTGACAGACGAAGAAATGGAAAACATTTTTCCGGTTTCTGCTATAAATGATAGTATAATTATTTGCAAGAAAAATAAAGTGAACGGAGTGAATTGGGCTGATTTTCTTGAGAAAAATAAATTCTATACGGATTTTACAATTTTTAATTGTCAAACAAACGAATCGATAAAAGGTGAATTCTCTCGAGACAACTCATTTTCATATGAAACTAAATCTTTAATTATTTATTCCAAAAAAGAATTTTGGGTTTATGATACAATCAAAAACAAGTTAGATCGAATTGCAATTGATGTGTATAAAGAAAGAATTTATGCAGAAAATGGAAAAATAAAAAAGGCAAAAGAATTTATTTTAACACCTGCAAAATACGATTCAAAAGCATTACGAGATGTTAATAATCATTTTGAAAAAAAGAAAAAAGATCCTAGTAGCGATTACATAGTTGATTATCTTTTAGGAGCAGCGCTAAATGGTGACAATATTTCAAAAAAACGATTACTCGATTTTAATCAAATATTTCCAAACCATGATGAAAAAAATAATTTAGACCAAGCCTTAATAGTTTTAAAAGATTTTGAAAATTTTAAAAAGAATGGTGGAAAAATTAAATTCTTAGATTTATCTCAATACCCAAAATTCAACAATTAAAAACTTCTGCTAACAGCGGTTTTATGCAATGGCGGGGCTTGGGATTTTTTGGAGAAGTTTTTGCTCGCACTTTTTGTATTAAAATTCATGTTTTTCTTTCACTCTTTTCGGTATATTTGTAAACGTCAGTAATAATAAATCCGCCACTGACATAAAGCCGGCGGGACGTTATAAGCCATTTG
>NZ_AVBI01000036.1 GCF_000498475.1 Flavobacterium cauense R2A-7
AAGAAGAAATACACTCACTAACCATTCCAAAAATCCCCAAACCCGCCATTGCAGAAAACCGCTGTTAGCAGCTGTACCAATTATTTACAACCCAAAAACCAATATATGCTGGAATATAAATAGAGAGAAAAAAGATTAAATATTGAGCAACATTTTCTATTATTGTTGATTTAGCGGATTCTTCATCTCTAAATTGCCACATAGTTAAGTAAAACATATGCCTATTTAATTTTTTTAAAGCAATATTGTCAGATAATTTATAAAGTAAAAGAAATATTATAGGACATAAAGGGTAAAACATTAAACGCTTATCATCACAGTTTTGATTTTCTACATATTGTAATCCGATTCCAATTACCAATAAGCAAATATTCAATATTAATGATTGATTGTAGATTTTTCGGTTCCTAAAAAATTTTAGAGTATGAGGTATTACAAATCCCATAACTACTAAAGTTACAATTAGAAAAAGACCGATTATTAGATATAAATTAATAATGGAATTCATTTATAAGCGTTGCGTTTTTATGGTATTGCTGCTAACGTCCCGCCGGCTTTCTGTCAGTGGCGGTTTTTTTTTACTGACGTTTACAAATATACCGAAAAGTAGTTAAGAAAAAACTTCTTTTTTAAGAAGAAATGCACTCACTGA
>NZ_AVBI01000037.1 GCF_000498475.1 Flavobacterium cauense R2A-7
CGGGACGTTATAAGCCATTTGATAAAAACAGAACGATAAATGAAAAACGTAAATATTTTAATATTCTTTATCCTTTTTACTTTCTCACTTTTCGGTCAAAAAGCTGACGTAGAAATCGTGAATATTTATAAAGACTCTACAGAAACTAAAGAAGTCTATTATAATCTTCATTTAAATATAAAAAACTTAAACATAGATTCAAATAATTTAATCAAATTACTAAACGCAAAATGCACCGATGAAAATGGAATCATACATAATGCAGATTTATGGTACATTGATGATTACTATTCTAGACAGAACAATCTTCTAGATATTCCGACTGAACCAACAAAAAGTGAGTTCAAAACATTTACAAAGATTGAAGGACGATTCAAATATTTCACACCAACCATTCAGAATAATTCAATTGTTGTTATTAATAAACCTAAAGAAAAGTTTAATTCCAATATCTTAACTAATCGAAACAGTCTGGCAAAAGCAATATTATTGAATGTAGAAGAATTTAAAAAATTATCAACTGACAGTCTTAAATATAAATCAGAGGTTCACAAAATTGAAAAAAAATATAATATACCTCAAAATTCGATAAATAAAGCACTAAAAGTATTTTACAAAGAAAATTCATTTCCAGAAGCTGATTATAAAAAAATGTTTGTCTTTTATTGCGAAGATGAAAATGAAAATATTTTAAAAATCAATGTTTTAGATGAGTTCTCGAATTGTTACAACGGTGTTTTTGGAGTCAATAATTTTAAAAGAGGTAAATTAGTAGTGATCAATTTGCTTAAAATCCCTAACGAAAAGAGCAAATTAGAATTCATTCTAGAAAAAAAGGATGCTGTAAAAATCTATAATTTTGAATTAAAAGATGTGATTATAGACAAATACACAAACGGCTTATAACAGCGGTTTTGTGAAATTGGGGTTTTAGTGTTTAATGGGACGATCTTTTCGTACATTTGGCTTCAGTCCTAATGGAATGGTTTGGGAACAAAAATCCCCAACTCCACAAAGCCGGCGGGACGTT
>NZ_AVBI01000038.1 GCF_000498475.1 Flavobacterium cauense R2A-7
GATTAGCATATTGCTTGATTCTTCCACCAATCTGAAAAATCAAAAGGTTCTTATACCGGAATTAAAAAAAGACAACAGGGAACAGGTGACTTTCGGCAAACTATCTAAAAGTGGCGGCATCGTTAATGCCTTTGAAGCCATGAAATTGGCGGAAAGCAGAAAGCGCTAAACAATGGAATCCTTCCTTGAAAAACCGCTACCACTAATAACAACAACATGCATTGCCACCACTTTTTAAACCACTACCAAACATGACATTCCGCGAAGCAACAATTGAAGACATCAAACAGATTCAGGTCGTAAGAAATTCGGTAAAAGAAAATACCTTATCCAATCCCGCTTTGGTTACGGATTCCGATTGCGAGGAATTCCTAACCCAACGCGGCAAAGGCTGGGTTTGCGAGGTTAACAATCAGATTGTTGGATTTGCGATTGCCGACCTTAAAGAAAACAATATCTGGGCGCTGTTCTTACAACCCGAATTCGAGGGCAAAGGCATCGGCACAAAACTTCAGCAAATCATGTTGGACTGGTATTTCTCCACCGGAAAAGAAAGTGTTTGGCTCGGCACCGCTCCCGGAACCAGAGCTGAAGCATTCTACCGAAAATCGGGGTGGACACAAAACGGCATGCATGGCGGTAACGAAGTGAAATTTGAAATGTCGAAAGAGCAATGGAAAAAGAACCGATTAAGTTATTAGCGGCCGGTTTTGTCTGTCCGATGCAATTTCACATTGATAACCAATTGCATTTAAAAGTTAAAGTATTTCGATAGCTTTCAGGACCGCGCCTCAAACCCATCTCGTATGCCGTCTTC
>NZ_AVBI01000039.1 GCF_000498475.1 Flavobacterium cauense R2A-7
CGCTGTTAGCAAACGTTTATTATTTTTTATCCAACTCCATTAAATGAAAGTTGAGTAAATTTTTTTCTTTCCAAATTAAATAAAGCACCCCAATAATATGTGCCACCATCACAAACAATTATTGGCTTAGTTTTCCATTCTTCAGAATTTATATCAATTAAATTTCCTTCTTCATCTGAATAAAACGCATTGATATAAATATGTTTTTCACCTTTAATTATTACGCCAATAAATTGAAATGCAAATTGATTTAAATCGTCAATTTTATGTTTTCTTAAACAACATCCAGAGGATTTTAATTTGTATATTTTTTTAAAATTTTCTTGCAATACAATAATATCACTTTTACTCAAATTAAAGTAATTTTCAATATTTTCAGGTGTTGATCTTGAACATTGGTTAAGCAATATATTTCCTTTTTCGAGTGAGATAATTGATTTGTATTTTGGATTGAATGAATATTTAGACTGTCCAAATGATATTAGAGGAATAAATATTATTAAAAAAAATATTCTTCGAAATATGTACATCTCGTTTTTTTTAAATGTTTGCTAACGTCCCGC